>CAWJSU010000007.1:0-583601 GCA_963845595.1 uncultured Actinomycetota bacterium | reverse complement strand
AACTGCACATCCTGCGTGCCCGTCTCGACGGCGGCATCCGCAGCAAGGCCGCTCGCGGCGAGCTGCGCCGAGGGCTGCCGGTCGGTCTGGTGTGGGGCCAGGCCGACGGTGAGGTCCGCTGGCACCCGGATGAGGCGGTCACCGGCGTGATCGCCGCGGTCTTCGAGCGGTTCGCGCTGTGCGGGTCGGTGCGCGGGGTATGGCTGTGGCTGCGCGAACAGGGGCTCAAATTCCCGCTGCAACCCCACGGGGGGTGCGTCGACGGCGATCCGCAGATCACGTGGGCGGCGCCGAGCTACCACGCGGTGCGGGCCGTGCTCACTCACCCCGCCTACGCGGGCGCCTACGTATTCGGCCGTACCCGCGTGCAGCGCAGCCTCGATGCTGATGGGCGGCTGCGGGTGTCTCGCCGGGTGCTGCCCCAAGATCAGTGGGAGGTACTGATCACCGAGCATCACCGCGGGTTCATCGACTGGGACACCTTCCAGGACAACCAGTCTCGTATCCGAGGCAATATCCGCCCGAAGGCCCATGAGCCGGGCACCGGCGCGGTGCGCGAGGGCTGCGCGCTACTGCAGGGGCTGGCCACCTGCGGGACCTGTGGGCACAAGCTGGGCGTCTACTACGACGGGCGGGCCAACAAGCCGCCGGGCTACTACTGCGTCGGCACCGGGCAGCTGGCCGGCCACAGCGGCTATCACCTGCGTGTCGGGGGCGCCGGGATCGACGCCGCGGTCACCGCGGCGTTTTTGGCCGCGCTGCAACCGGTGGCGCTGCAGGCCTGCCTGGCCGCCGCCCAGCAGCTCGAGAACGGCCACGACGCCGCGCTGGCTCAATGGCGCCGCCAGGTCGAGCAGGCCCGCTATCAAGCCGCTCAGGCCGAGCGCCGCTACCGGGTCGTCGACCCGGATAACCGCCTGGTCGCTCGCGGCCTGGAGACCGAATGGAACACCGCGCTGCAAGCCCTGGCCGACGCCCAGGCCGAGCTCGCTCGCCGCCAAGCTGCACACCCGAAAACCCTGACCCCACAAGAGAAGGCGACGATACTCACACTCAGCGACGACCTCGCCGACGTGTGGGCGATGCCGAGCACCACCGATAAAGACCGAAAACACTTGCTGCGCAGCCTGCTCGATGAGGTCAACGTCAGCGTGTGCCGCGACCACACCGACGCCCACGCCGACTTGGTGCTGCGCTGGAAAGGCGGCGCCATCACCGACCTAAGAGTGCCCATCAAACGCAAACAGGCCAACCATCTACGCACCGACGAACACACCGTTGACCTGGTGCGCCGCCTGGCCACACACTATCCCGACGCGATGATCGCCCAAATCCTCACCCAGCAAGGCCGCCGCACCGCCCGCGGACTACCGTTCAATGCCGGTCGGGTCCAGTCGCTGCGCCACCATTACGAAATCCCTTGCCACACACCCACCGACGACCCGCAGGAAGCAGAGCTGCTCAGCGTGACTGAGGCCGCCAAGGAACTGGGCCTGGCACCCTCGACCCTGCACCGCTGGCTGGCCGACGGGTTCGTCGCCGGCGAGCAACTCACCCTTGGTGCACCCTGGCGCATCCGGCTCACCGACGAGATCCGCAGCCTGTTCGTCGATGACGCCCCCGACGGCTGGCTGGCCATGCCGCACGCCACCCTGGCCTACGGCGTGTCCCGCCAAACCATCATGCAACGTGTCAAGCGCGGCGAACTCCAAGCGGTCCACATCCGTACCGGACGCGGAAAAGGCCTGCGTATCCAGCCCCCAGCCCCCCAAGAAGGACTGTTCTGATCATGACAATCAACAAAAACCGCAGTGTGACAACACATCAAAGGACAACTCGCACACACGGTCCAGCTCGACGTCGAGCGCGCCGAACGCCTCGACGATCTCCTCACGACTGCTCGAACCCATGCCTTAGATGTTACGAAGGACCACCGACAAGAATCGCCGCATTGTGACCACTGAAACTACAGTGACACAAGGGATTACAGAGATCCGCTTGGTCGGACATCAGGAAACAATCATGCTGCTGAACGTGATAGCCATCCCGGTGGCCATCATCGCCTGACTAGCGCGGTACAGCAACCCGGGCCATCGGATCTTCGCTGATTTCCGCCGCTTTGCCACAGCTATGTATGCCCACACGACGGCCGCGGCCGCGAAGCCCACGAACCAGAACCAGTTGCCGGCGGTGATCCATCCCGGCGACCCGCTGCTGCCAGTCATGTTCATGTCCGTCGGGCCCATGACCATGCCCGGCATCGACGTACTCGGCGCCTCGGTTTGCTGCGCCCCGCCCGGTTGGCCGAAAAGGCGGTGACCGTTCATCACGGCATACATCCAGGCCATCGCCAGCATCATCAGGGCGTGATACGAGCGCAATGCCCGCTGTGAGGTCGTGCGCGCCCAAATAATCGCCAGGGTCACGAACCAGACGCTCGCGAGCAGGAAGAAGATCGCAGGTCCCGTCGTGGGCAATTGCGCGCCCCAGGGCCACACCATTACCGCCATGGCGATCGCCATGACCAGATGAAATACGTAGCTGACAACCAAGATCCAGGATCGGTGTCGGGTGACGATGACGTTAATCCATTCGGCCGCGGTCAGCACCGATAGCCCGGTAACGACCCAACGGAGCCACATGTCGTGGATCATGCGAGTTCTTCGCCTCTCACGTCGAGGGAAGGCATGCGGTCACGTTATATGTGGTGTCAACCCGCTATGTAAAGTGCCGCCACTAGGCATCTATATAAGGTGCCCACATTGAGCGTCGACCCGCTGCACCCGCCATAACCGCCGGGCTGGCGATCGATACTAGACATATTGTGCGTTTACCCGCTGCACTCGCCGTAACCGCCGGGCTGGCTATCGACACTAGGCTCGGCTCGATGACCGAGAACCCCTACCTGGTCGGATTGCGGCTGGCCGGCAAGAAGGTCGTCGTGGTCGGCGGGGGCACTGTCGCCCAGCGCCGGCTACCCCTGCTCATCGCCAGCGGCGCCGATGTGCATGTCATCTGCCGCACCGCCACCCGTGCCGTTGAGGCGATGAACGGAATTACTCTGTCGGTGCGCGAATACCGCGACGGCGATCTCGAGGGAGCCTGGTACGCGATCGCGGCCACCGATGACCCACACGTGAACGCGGCCGTCGTCGCCGAGGCCTACCGCCGCCGCATCTTCTGCGTCCGCGCCGACATCGCCGTCGAGGGGACCGCGGTCACCCCGGCGTCGTTCAGCTACGCGGGGTTGTCGGTAGGCGTGCTGGCCGGCGGCGAACACCGCCGGTCGGCGGCGATCCGCTCGGCCATCCGCGAGGCTCTCCAACAAGGCCTAATTACCGCAGAGAGTTCCGACGTCCTGCCTGGCGGGGTAGCGCTGATCGGCGGCGGCCCTGGCGATCCAGAACTGATCACCGTCCGCGGCCGCCGTCTGCTGGCTCAGGCCGATGTCGTGGTCGCCGACCGGCTCGCGCCGCCCGAACTGCTCGCCGAGCTGCCGCCGCACGTGGAAGTCGTCGACGCCGCCAAGATCCCGTACGGCAAGGCCATGGCCCAGGACGCCATCAACGAGGTCATGATCGAACGGGCCCGATCCGGCAAGTTTGTGGTCCGGCTCAAGGGAGGCGACCCCTTCGTGTTCGCACGCGGGTATGAGGAAGTTCTGGCATGCACCGATGCGGGGATTCCGGTGACCGTGGTGCCAGGTGTGACAAGTGCCATAGCTGTTCCGGCGTTAGCGGGCGTTCCGGTCACTCACCGGGCCATAAATCACGAGTTTGTGGTGGTCAGCGGCCATATTGCGCCCGACCACCCCGAATCGTTAGTGAATTGGAATGCACTGGCTGCGATGTCGGGCACGATTGTTTTGCTGATGGCGGTCGAACGCATCGAACTCTTCGTCGATGTCCTACTGAAAGGCGGCCGACCTGCGGATACGCCGGTGCTCGTGGTCCAACACGGATCGACGGCGGCTCAGCGGACGTTGCGGGCGACCCTTGTCGACACGCCGGAGAAGGTCCGAGCGGAGGGGATTCGACCTCCCGCGATCATCGTCATCGGGCCTGTTGCCGCGTTCGGCGCTTAAACGTTTCTTAAGATTACTGTAAGGTAACCCGCTATGACGGCTCTCAACGACACAGAGCGCGCCGCCCATGACTGTGCGTCGGCGCGCCCCGATCGTCCGGCCCCGAAGCGCCCGATGCGCTCGGTGGAGACCGCCTCAGCACGTGTGAGCAGGTATTATCCGACTTGGCTGCCCTCTTATCGCTTCATCGCCGCGGTCATCGCGATCGGTGGTATGCAGCTGCTGGCGACCATGGACAGCACGGTCGCGATCGTCGCGCTTCCTAAGATTCAGAACGAGCTGGGCCTCTCCGACGCCGGCCGCAGCTGGGTGATCACCGCGTACGTGCTGACCTTCGGCGGGCTGATGTTGCTCGGCGGGCGCCTCGGCGACACCATAGGGCGCAAACGCACCTTCATCGTGGGCGTCGCGCTGTTCACCATCTCCTCGGTGCTGTGCGCCGTGGCCTGGGACGAGCCGACGATGGTCATCGCTCGACTGTTGCAGGGCATCGGGTCGGCCATCGCGTCGCCGACCGGTCTCGCGCTGGTGGCGACCACCTTCTCGAAAGGTCCGGCGCGTAACGCCGCGACGGCGGTGTTCGCCGCGATGACGGCGGTCGGTTCGGTGATGGGCCTGGTGGTCGGCGGGGCGCTGACCGAAGTGTCCTGGCGGCTGGCGTTCATGGTGAACGTGCCGATCGGGCTGGTGATGATCTACTTGGCCCGCACCGCGCTGCGCGAAACCAATCGGGAGCGGATGAAGCTCGACGCTACCGGTGCCATGCTGGGCACGCTGGCCTGCACCGCCGCCGTCTTCGCCTTCTCGATAGGTCCGGAGAAGGGCTGGATTTCGGTCACCACCATCGGTACGGGTGTGGTGGCCCTGGGGGCCGCCATCGCGTTCGCCATCGTCGAGCGGACCGCCGAAAACCCCGTGGTGCCGTTCGACTTGTTCCGCGACCGCAACAGGCTGGCCACGTTCGGCGCGATTTTCCTGGCCGGCGGGGTCATGTTCAGTTTGACCGTATGCATCGGCCTGTACGTGCAGGACATCTTGGGTTACAGCGCGCTGCGCGCGGGCGTCGGCTTCATCCCCTTCGTCATCGCGATGGGAATCGGCCTGGGCGTCTCCTCGCAGCTGGTGTCGTTCCTGTCGCCGCGGGTGTTGACGATCGGCGGTGGATTGCTGCTGCTCGGCGCCATGCTGTACGGCTCGGCGTTCATGCACCGTGGCGTGCCCTACTTCCCCAACCTGGTGGTTCCCGTCGTTGTCGGCGGCATCGGCATCGGCATGGTGGTCGTCCCGCTGACGCTGTCAGCGATCGCCGGGGTGGGCTTCGATCGGATCGGCCCGGTATCCGCGGTCACGCTGATGCTGCAGAGCCTGGGCGGGCCGCTGGTGCTGGCCGTCATCCAGGCCGTGATCACCTCGCGCACGCTGTACCTGGGTGGCACCACCGGTCCCGTCAAGGTCATGAACGACGCCCAATTGCGAGCGCTCGACCATGGCTACACCTACGGCCTGCTGTGGGTGGCCGGAGCGGCCCTCGTCGTCGGCGGTGCGGCGCTGTTTATCGGGTACACCCCGGAGCAGGTCGCGCACGCGCAGGAGGTCAAGGAAGCGGTCGACGCGGGGGAGCTGTAGCCCCCGTCGTCAGCTTCGGTGACGTCGGCCTCCCGGCCGCCAACGCCAGGTCGAATCAATGGGCAACATTTTGTCGCGAACCCCCGTTATCTGAACAAGGGCCGCGTTACGATACGCGCGTGCCGGTGCATATGACACCGGCTACACCGGCTGACTGGGGTGACCATGTCATTTGTATTCGCCGCGCCCGACGCGTTAACGGCGGCAACCGCTGACTTGAACGGGATCGGTTCGGCACTGGAAGCGGCCCGCGCGAGCGTGGCGGCCCCGACCACCGGGGTGCTGGCGGCCGGTGTCGATGAGGTTTCGGCGGCCATCACGGCGCTGTTCAACCAGCACGCGGAGGGCTACCAGGAAGTCAGCGCCGAGCTGCAGCAATTCCACGACCAGTTCGCGCAAACTTTGAACTCCGGTGCCGCCGCGTATGCGAGCACCGAGGCCGCCAACGCCAATCCGATGCAAAGCATGCTCGCCGCGGTGAACAAACCCGTTCAGTCGCTGACGGGGCGCCCGCTGTTCGGCAATGGCGCGGACGGTACCGCTGCGAACCCCAACGGGGGCGACGCGGGACTGTTATTCGGCAACGGTGGCAACGGCTTCAACAGCACAACCGCTGGAGTCGCCGGCGGCAACGGCGGCAGCGGCGGGCTGTTCGGTAGCGGTGGTAACGGCGGAACCGGCGGGCTCGGCGCGCTCGGTGGGGCCGGCGGGGAAGCCGGGTTCATCGGCATGGGCGGTAACGGGGGAACCGGCGGGCTCGGCGCGGCCGGCGGGGCCGGCGGGGCCGGTTGGGAGTTCGGTAACGGCGGCACCGGCGGTGCGGGCGGCGGGGCCGGCGCGGCCGGCGGAGCCGGCGGGGCTGCCGGGCTGTTCGGCGACGGTGGCGCCGGCGGCACCGGCGGTGTCAACACCGGCGGGCTCGCCGGCGCGGGCGGCGGCGGCGGGAGTGCCCAATGGTTGGGCTCCGGCGGCGCCGGCGGCGCGGGCGGGGTCGGCTTGCCCGGCGGCGGCGGCGGCGACGGTGGCACCGGTGGGCTGGTGTACGGGAACGGCGGTGCCGGCGGCGCCGGCGGGGGCGGTGGCGTTGCGCTGGCCGGCAATCCCGCCGCGGCCGGCGGCCACGGCGGGGTCGGCGGAAGCGCCATGTACCTCGGCAACGGCGGGGACGGCGGGACCGGTGGGGCCGGCGGCCAGGGCGCCAACGGCACCAACATCCCCTTCAACCAGCAAAACCAGCTAACGGCGGGCAGCGACGGCACGAGCAACAACCCGGGTAGCGGCACCGCCGCAAATTCTGGCGCGGACAGCACCCAGCAGTTCATCGGTGGCGCCAACGGCGGCAACGGCGGTAGCGGCACCAACACTGGCGACGTTTTGGGTGGCCCAGGCGGTAGTGGCGGTGCGGGCGGTATCTCCGCATCGGGCGGCCAGGGCGGTACCGGTGGCGCGGCAATCAGCTCCGGGTCAGGCACGGCGGATGCCGGTGCCGGCGGTAACGGCGGCGCCGGGGGACCCGGTGGTCCCGGCGGTGACGGCGGCGCGGGCGGTACGGCCAGCAGCGGCTCAGGCACGGCAAATGGCGGTGCCGGCGGTAACGGCGCCGCCGCAGGCATCGGTCAGAACGGTGGCAACGGCGGTGTCGGCGGCAACGTGCTCAGCGCGTCCGGCGAGGGTGGCGCCGGCGGCAACGGCGGAAACGGTGGTCCCGGCGCCCCGGCGCCCGCCGCGACCGCTAACGGAGGTGCGGCCGGGGCCGGCGGGGCCGGCGGGAACGCCGGCATGTACTTGGGCAACGGCGGCGACGGCGGCGCCGGTGGCGTCGGCGGCGTCGGCGGCGTTGGCGCCGCGGCGGGTAACGGTGGCCTCGGCGCCGCCGGCGGGGCCGCCGGGAGCTCAAGCGGCCTGAACGGCAGCGGTGGCATCGGCGGCGACGGGGGAGCCGGGTCCGTCGGCGGTATCGGCGGTCCAGGGGGCGCCGGCGGCCAAGGCGGTAACGCCGGGATGATCGGCGACGGTGGGGTCGGCGGTGGCGGCGGTGCCGGCGGCGTCGGCGGTGCCGGCACCATGGGCGGCGTGGGCGGTACCGGCGGCAACGCCGGCAACAGCCTCGGCGCTACACCGGGTTCTGCCGGTAACGGTGGTGGCGGCGGTCCCGGAGGCAACGGTGCTGGCGGCGGCAATGGCGGCGCCGGCGGTGCCGGCGGCGCCGCGGGTTCGCTCGGCACTGTCGGCAGCGGCGGATTCGGCGGTGCCGGCGGTGCCGGCGGTGCGCTCGGCGGCGGTGGCGGGGGCGGTGCCGCCGGTACTACGTTCGGTACCGGCACGCCGGGCAAGGCCGGTTCCACCGGCTCTGGCGGCGTGGGCGGCGTGGGCGGCCTGGCCGGCGCGCCCGGCGGGTAGGAGCCCGACTTGGCCTAATTCAGGCCTAATTCGCGGCAGGCTAGGCTTGCCCGCTGTGATCACCCGGATGTCCGAGCTGTTCCTGCGCACTCTGCGCGACGATCCCGCCGACGCCGAAGTGCCCAGCCACAAACTGCTGATCCGGGCCGGATATGTCCGGGCGATAGCACCGGGGCTCTACAGCTGGCTGCCGCTGGGGCTGCGGGTGCTGCGCAACATCGAACGTGTCGTCCGCGAAGAGATGAACGCGATCGGCGGGCAGGAGATTCTTTTCCCCGCCCTGCTGCCGCGCGGACCGTATGAGACCACGAATCGGTGGACCGAGTACGGCGACAGCGTGTTTCGGCTCAAGGACCGCCGCGGCAACGACTACCTGCTGGGCCCAACCCACGAAGAGCTCTTCACCTTGACCGTCAAGGGCGAATACAGCTCCTACAAAGACTTCCCGCTGACGCTCTACCAAATTCAGATCAAGTACCGCGACGAGGCGCGGCCCCGGGCCGGCATCCTGCGCGCCAGGGAGTTCGTCATGAAGGACTCCTACTCCTTCGATATCGACAATGCCGGGCTCAAGTCCTCCTACCACGCGCACCGGGAGGCCTATCAGCGCATCTTCGATCGGCTGCAGGTCCGCTACGTCATCGTGTCCGCGGTGTCCGGTGCAATGGGCGGCAGCGCCTCGGAAGAGTTTTTGGCCGAGAGCCCGATCGGCGAGGACACGTTCGTGCGCTGCCCGGAGTCGGGCTACGCGGCCAACGTCGAGGCCGTCATAACCGCCCGCCCGGAGACACTGCCCGCGGAAATCGTGGCCGGACTGCCCGAGGCGGTGGTGCACGACACCGGCGACACCCCGACCATTGCCACCCTGGTGGCCTGGGCAAACGAGGCCGACGGAGCTGGTCTTGGCCGCGTGGTCACCGCCGCCGACACGTTGAAGAACGTCCTGGTCAAGGTCCGCCAGCCGGGCGGGGACTGGGAGCTGCTGGCCATCGGCGTGCCGGGCGACCGGGAGGTCGACGACAAGAGGCTCGCGGCGGCACTGGAACCGGCCGAGTACGCATTGTTGGGCGACGGTGACTTCGCCAAGTATCCCTTCCTGGTCAAGGGCTATATCGGACCGAAAGCGTTGCGGAACAACGATGTTCGTTACCTTGTCGACCCGCGGGTGGTGGACGGCACCAGCTGGATCACCGGGGCCGACGAGCCCGGCCGGCATGTCGTCGGATTGGTGGCCGGCCGGGACTTCACCGCCGACGGCACCATCGAGGCCGCCGAGGTGTGTGAGGGCGATCCATCTCCCGACGGGGCCGGGTCGCTGGTCATGGCCCGCGGTATCGAGATCGGGCACATCTTCCAGCTGGGTCGCAAATACACCGACGCCTTCACCGCCGACGTGCTCGGCGAGGACGGCAAGCCGGTGCGGTTGACCATGGGCTCCTACGGCGTCGGGGTGTCGCGGCTGGTTGCCGTGGTCGCCGAGCAGCACCATGACGACCTGGGCCTGCGCTGGCCGGCCGAGGTCGCGCCGTTCGGCGTTCACATGGTGATTGCCAACAAAGACGCGCAGGCCCGCGCCGGCGCCGCCACGCTGGCCACCGACCTGGATCGGTTGGGTGTCCAGGTGCTGCTCGATGACCGCCAGGCATCGCCCGGTGTCAAGTTCAAGGACGCCGAACTGCTCGGCATGCCCTGGATCGTCGTGGTCGGGCGCGGCTGGGCCGACGGCGTGGTCGAGTTGCGCGACCGGTTCAGCGGCAGCACCCGCGAACTGGCCGCCGGCGCTTCGCTGGCCACCGATATCGCGGCGGTCTTGCACGGTTAGCGGCCGCTTAGCTGCTTTTCGTGCCTTTGGTGTGAATCGTTTGTGAGTTACCGGGATCGCGGTAAGCTGATTAGTTGCCGTCGAGTGCGTCGACGACCGGACAACTGGGGTGGGTGTCAAGGTTTGCTGGGAGGCGGCTGATGTCATTTGTGATCGTGGCTCCGGAGATATTCACAACGGCAGCAACGGATTTGGCGAGTATCGGTGCAGCGATCAACGTCGCCAATACCGCTGCGGCAGGCCCGACGACGACCGTGGTGGCCGCGGCCGCCGACGAGGTGTCGGCACAGATCTCGGCGTTGTTCGGCGCGCACGGGCAAACTTATCGAGCGCTGAGCGCCCAAGCGGCGGCGTTTCACGAGCAGTTCGTGCAGGCGTTGCGGGCGGGTGCGGCGGCGTACGCCGGCACCGAGGCCGCCAACGCTTCCCCATTACAGGCCGCGGAGCAGACGGCGCTGAACGCGGTGAACGCCCCCGCTCAGTCGTTGCTGGGGCGCCCGCTGATCGGCGATGGCACCAATAGCACCACGGCGGGAGTGCCCGGCGGGCCCGGCGGGCTGCTGTACGGCAACGGCGGCAACGGTTTTACCAGCAGCACCGTCGGGGTGCCCGGCACGGACGGCGGAAAGGCCGGCTTGATTGGGAACGGCGGCAACGGCGGCGCCGGCGATGCCGCTGCCAGCGGCAACGGCGGCACCGGCGGGCTGCTGTGGGGCAACGGCGGCAACGGCGGCAGCCCCGCTGCGGCCCTCCACCTCGGACCCGGCGGCGCCGGCGGCAACGCCGGGCTGATCGGCGCCGGCGGCGACGGCGGCAATGGCGGCAACGCCCCGATTCTCAGCGGGGCGAACGGCAGTCCCGGCGGCCACGGAGGTAACGGCGGGCTGCTGTATGGCAACGGCGGCCATGGCGGGTCCGGCGGGTCCGGCGCCGTCCCCACCAGCCCCGCTAATAGCGGGGCCGGCGCAGCCGGCGCCGACGGTGGCCACGGCGGGCTGATCGGCAACGGCGGGGCCGGCGGGGCCGGAGGCGGCGGCGCCCCCGGCGAGCCCAACTTCAACGCCGGGGCCGGCGGGAACGGCGGTAACGGCGGCGCAGCGGGGTTGTTCGGCACGGGTGGAGCCGGAGCAACTGGCGGTAACGACGGGGCCGCCATGGGCACCGGCACTCCCGGTGTCGTCGGGACCGGCGGTAACGGCGGCACGGGTGGGCTGCTGTTCGGTGCCGGCGGTGCCGGCGGTGCCGGCGGCGCCGGCGCGATCGTGACCGGCAACGGCGCGGTCGGCGGGAACGGCGGGATCGGCGGCGCCGCCGGGCTGATCGGTACCGGCGGGGCCGGCGGGAACGGCGGGTCGGGCGGCCAACCCTTCAGTAAGGGAGGCGTAGGCGGTCACGGCGGCGCCGGTGGATGGCTCTACGGCAACGGGGGAGCCGGCGGTAACGGCGGAGGCGGGGGCCTGAGCAGCGGCGGGGCCGGTGGCAGCGGAGGTATTGGCGGCAACGCCGGGCTGATCGGTGCCGGCGGGGCCGGCGGGACCGGCGGGCAGGGCGGGTTGAGCACCGCAACCGGCGGTACCGGGGGGACCGGCGGCAACGGCGGCACAGGCGGGGTGCTGGTCGGCCACGGCGGGGCCGGAGGGGCAGGTGGGGCCGGCGGGAACTTCAGCGGCGCCACGGCAACCGGAGGCAATGGCGGCAACGGCGGTAACGGCGGCGCCGGTGGGATGGTGGTCGGCTCCGGCGGGACCGGAGGAATAGGCGGGGCCGGCGGGGCAGGCTCGACCAGCTTGCACAATGGCCAGGGCGGCAACGGTGGTACGGGCGGCGACGCCATGTTGTTCGGTAACGGCGGCGACGGCGGGGCCGGTGGCGGCGGCCCGGGGCTTCCCGGGAACGGCGGCGCCGGAGGCAAGGCCGGGAAGCTGCTCGGTCAGCCCGGCGAAACGGGCCCGCCGGGTTAGTCCGCTATTCGTTGCCGCCCGGGAAAGCAGCGGTGATGGGCCAGGCGCCCAGCGCCCTGTTCCATCGGGCCGCCATCACCGCGCTCTGGGTCAGCGCCGTCGCGGCGAACGCGCGGTCGTCGGCGGTATCGGCGTGCTCGATGACCGCGCGCCACGCCGTGGCGCCGTCGGTCTCCATCCGTACCGCCAGGCGCGCCGCATCGGCCCCGCTGCCCACCAGCATGGGCAACTGGTAGCCGGAAGCGGCGACCGGCGGGGTCACCTTGCGTGCGTCCAGCATCGCGATGACATCGTCGCGACGCTGCCGGTGCTGCAGCAGCGCGTCGATCACCAGGGAGTTGACGCTCGGCGGCGATAGCGCGGACACGATCCCGTAGCCGTAGATGGTCGAGTGTTCGATGGCAAGCGCGTCGCACAGCGCGGTGACGTCGGCGTCCTTGCCGGTGGGGGACCGCTTCGGCGTGGCGCCAGGGGTGGGTGCGCTGGGTTCAGCGGAGGTCATACCGACGGACCCCCGGGCACCAGCGCAACCGTGTAAGACGCGGTGCAGGAGGCGGCGATGGAGCCGAGCAGCCCCGCCCGGTAACCCGACGAGGTCGCCACCAGCCGAGTGGCATTCTCCGCCGACGCGCGCAACGCGTCGATCACGTCGGACACCGGTGGCGGCGGCGGTGGCGGCGCCGTCCCGGTCGGGCTGGGACTGGCGCTGGTCGCCTCATTCGTCGAGGATGTCAGCTTGCCTGCGGCCCGGGAGATCTCCGTGGCCAGCGCGCTGGCATGCGCGACGCGTTGGCCGGCGACCTCGGTCAGCGTGGCGGCGACCTGCGGCGCCAGGCCGACGGCTGCGGCGGCGGCCGAAGCCAGCGCACCATCGCGCCTGGCCTGCTCCAACGGCCCCAGCAACTCTTCGACAGCGGGGGGCTTGGGCGGGGACTCGCTGCAGGCGGACATGCCCACCCCGAGCACAGCGAGAGCGGCACCACCGGCGAGCACACCCCGCCTGCTGATGACGGGAACTGCGCTTGGCACAGCAACATCCTGCCACTGGAACGTCGGCCGGCACGATCAGGGACGACGACACGACCCTGACCGGTGGCGTTGGGGCCGACCACAGGGGTCATTCGCGATTACTGGCGTATCGTTAATAGTTGGTTCTCGCAGAACGCGAGCTAGCGCGATCGGACAACTCAAGATGAGGAGCTCGCCGTGACAACCGGGCTACCTTCGCAGACACAGGTACTCGAGCTGCTCGGTGCAGAGTTCGCGCGCGCCGGCTTCGAGATCGAAGACGTCGTCATCGATACACGGGCCCGCCCGCCGCGGATCACGGTCATCGCCGATGGCGACAGCGCGCTCGACCTGGACACGATCGCGGCGCTCTCGCATTCCGCCTCGGCCTTACTGGACGGCCTGGATGGCCTGGATGGCACTGCCGACCGCTATGTCCTCGAGGTCAGTTCGCCCGGTGTGGAACGCCCCCTGACCAGTGCGAAGCACTTCCGCCGCGCCCGTGGCCGCAAGATCGACCTGGCGCTGTCGGACGGATCGCGGCTGACCGGCCGCGTCGGGGAGACGCGCGGTGACACGATCGCGCTGGTGGTCCGCGCCGGCCGGGACTGGGCGGTGCGCGAAATCCCCCTGGCCGGGATTGTGAAAGCTGTTGTCCAGGTTGAATTTTCGCCACCAGCACCGGCGGAGCTGGAACTGGCGACCATGAGTCAGGCCTAGGGAACGGGGGCCGCAGCATGAACATCGACATGGCCGCGTTGCACGCGATCGAAGTGGACCGGGGCATCTCGGTCAACGAGTTGCTCGAAACGATCAAATCCGCATTGCTTACCGCGTACCGGCACACCCAAGGCCACCAGATCGACGCGCACATCGATATCGATCGCAAAACCGGCGTTGTCCGGGTCATCGCCCGAGAGGTGGACGACGACGGCAACGTCATCAGTGAATGGGACGACACCCCCGAGGGCTTTGGCCGGATCGCCGCTACCACCGCACGCCAGGTGATGCTGCAGCGATTTCGCGACGCCGAGAATGAGCGCACCTACGGAGAGTTCTCCACCCGCGAGGGCGAGATCGTCGCGGGCGTCATCCAGCGCGACAGCCGGGCCAACGCCCGCGGTCTGGTCGTCGTCCGGATGGGCAGCGAGACCAAGGCCTCCGAAGGGGTGATCCCGGCGGCGGAACAGGTCCCGGGCGAGAGTTATGAGCATGGCAACCGCCTGCGTTGTTACGTCGTCGGCGTCACTCGTGGGTCCCGTGAGCCGGTCATCACCCTGTCCCGCACCCACCCCAACCTGGTGCGCAAGCTGTTCTCGCTGGAGGTCCCGGAGATCGCCGAGGGGTCGGTGGAGATCGTGGCGGTGGCCCGGGAGGCCGGCCATCGCTCCAAGATCGCGGTGGCGTCACGTGTTCCCGGCCTGAACGCCAAGGGCGCCTGCATCGGTCCGATGGGCCAGCGGGTCCGCAACGTGATGAGCGAGCTTTCCGGGGAGAAGATCGACATCATCGACTACGACGAGGACCCGGCCCGCTTCGTCGCCAACGCGTTGTCGCCGGCGAAGGTGGTTTCGGTGTCGGTTATCGACCAGACCGCCCGGGCCGCTCGCGTGGTGGTGCCCGACTTCCAGCTGTCGCTGGCCATCGGCAAGGAGGGCCAGAATGCGCGGCTGGCCGCTCGCCTCACCGGGTGGCGCATCGATATCCGCGGAGATTCGCCCGCGCACCCGGAGAACCAGTCCGAGCACGGCGCCAGCCACGGGATGGCACACGATCGCTAGCCCGGTGACGATGCCGGCCGCGAAGCGGCGTGAGGTAGAGCCAGGCAGTTGGATCGGGGCGGGGGTCGCGGGATGATCGACCTCCGATCCCTGGCCCGGCTGAGCGGTGCGCAATCGCGGTCGATCAGCCCGGAGAACTTCGACGGGGCCAAGGGCGGCGGTGCGCGCGCCACCGAGGGCACCGGCGCGGCCTGCGCGGCACACCTCGGCCAGGGCTGGAAGGTCTCGCCCAGCGTCCACATCGATCCGAACAGCACATTCGAGATGGCCGCCATCGACGGACCGGCGCTCATCACGCACATCTGGCTGACCACGCACCCCGCTAACTGGCGCAGCCTCATCTTGCGGGCTTATTGGGACGGCGCGCAGCTGCCCGCGATCGAGCTACCGGTCGGCGACTTCTTCGGGCAGGGCTGGTGTGAGTTCGCCCAGCTCTCCTCCGTGCCGGTCGCGGTCAACCCGCACGGCGGCTTCAACAGCTACTGGCCGATGCCGGTGCCACGGCAGGCCCGGCTCACATGTGAGAACCGCGCGCCGCACACCGCCACCGTGTACTACCAGATCAGCTACGAGATCGACGTCGACGTCAACACCGACCTGGCCGGCGACGGATACCTGCACGGCCAGTTCCACCGCAGCAACCCGCTGGCCGCCGGCACAGTGCACCCCATCCTCGACCCGGTGCGCGGCAAAGGAAAGTACGTCGGCACCTACCTCGCCTGGGGTGTCAACCGCCCCGGCTGGTGGGGCGAGGGCGAGGTCAAGTTCTACCTCGACGGCGACGAGGAGTTCCCCACGATCTGCGGCACCGGCACCGAGGACTACTTCGGCGGCGCCTGGAACTTCGACGTGCCCGGGCGGGGATACACCGTCTACTCGACGCCGTTCCTCGGGCTGCACCAGGTCATCCGCCCGGACGGGCTGTACCGCAGCCAGCAGCGGTTCGGCATGTACCGCTGGCACCTGCCGGACCCCATCCACTTCCACGCCGACCTGCGCGTGGACATCCAGGCCCTGGGATGGACGTCGCGGCACCGCTACCAGCCGTTGCACGACGACATCGCCTCCACCGCGTTGTTCTACCTGGACCGTCCATCGGTGCCGCGGCCGCCGCTGCCCAGCGCCGACGACCTGGAGGTGGGCGGCGAGCCCATGGGGCCGCCCACGTGACCCGCCCGCCGACGTGAGCCGGCCCGACGACGTTCGCACGGCCGAGTGCGACGGCGCCGAGTTCGCCCACCTGGCCATGCCGCTCGGCGGCATCGGCACCGGGAACGTGGCCATCTGCGCCGACGGCGGCCTGCGGCAGTGGCAGCTACACAACATCGGCAACCATGCCGGAGCCCTGCCCGGGTCGTTCTTCGCGCTGCGGGTCAGCCGGTGGGAGCCGCCGCTGGACGAGGTGCGCATCTTGCAGGCGCCGCCGCGGGACTCGACGGACACCCCGCTGGTTACCGACGACGTAGTGCCGGATTGGCAGCGGGACCTACTGGGCCGGCATCCCGGGGTGGCCGCCACCACCTTCTGCGCCACCTACCCGATCGCGCGGGTGCGCTACCTGGACCCGGCCCTTCCCCTGAACGTCACGCTGGAGGCGTTCAACCCATTGGTGCCGCTGGATGTCGACGTCAGCTCCATCCCGGCGGCGCTATTCACGTTCCGGCTGGTCAACGACGGCGACTACGCGCTGCACGGAACCCTGGGCGCCACCGTGCAGAACGCGGTCGGCTGGGACGGCATCACCCCGATCGACGGCGTCCATGCGCCCGGGTACGGCGGCAACACCAACCGGCTGCTGCGTCGCGAGGGCTGGACCGCCGTGGTGCTGGAGAACGGCGCGCTCCCCGACGACGCCCCGGGCGCCGGGCAGATGGTGCTGGCCGCCGACGACCCGCAGGCCGCCGCCCTGACCCGGTGGCGCCACCCAGACGAGTTCGTCACCTTCCTGCGTTCCAGGCAGGGCACGCCGCTGGCCAGCGGCGCGCCGCGACTGGCCCTGGCGGCGAGCGTCGCCGACCCGCAACGGCACGCCCCGCAACCGGCGACCGGTGCCAGCCCGGCCGGCAGCACCTGGAACGCCGGCCTCGGTGTCCCGTTCCTGCTGCAGCCCGGTCGGCAGCGCCTCATCCGCGTCGCGCTGACCTGGTATTTCCCCAACCGATACGTCAACTTCGAACAGTTCGGGCCGGACCGGCCGGAGTGGGGGCGATCCCGGTTCTGGCTGGGCAACCACTACGCCACCCGCTACGCCGACGCGCAGGACGTGTTCGACCGGGTGCGCCGCGATTGGCACCCGCTGCGCGAGGCCACCGGCACGTGGACCTCCACGCTGGCCGGTTCCGGCCTGGACGACGCCGCCGTCACGCACTTCGCCGCTCAGCTCGCGACCGTACGCAGCCCCACCTGCTTTCGCGCGGCGGACGGGCGGTTCTTCGGCTTCGAGGGGGTGCTGGGCGCCTCCACGGTGATGTGGTCCGGGCAGTTCGGTGGTTCCTGTCCGCTCAACTGCACGCACGTCTGGAACTACGCGCAGGCGCTCGCGGCGGCGTTTCCCGAGCTGGAACGGAGCATGCGCGAAACCGAGTTCGAGATCATGCAGGCGCCGGCCGGGTACATACCGCACCGGGTGATCGCGCCGGTCTACCTGCCGCAGCCGTGGGGCGAGCCGATCGGCGGCCCCGACCAACCCGCGCTGGACGGCATGCTCGGGGCCGTCCTGAAGGCCTACCGCGAATACCGCGCCGGGGCGGGCGGTGCAGCCAGGGACTGGCTGCGCCGCTACTGGCCCAGCCTCACCCGGTTGCTAAGCCACGTCGACCGCACCTGGAACGTCGACGGCACGGGGATGCTCAGCGGCGTCCAGCCCAGCACCCACGACATCGACTTGACCGGGCACAACCCGTTCATGGGCACCCTGTGGCTGGCCGCGCTGCGTGCCGCCGAGCAGATGGCCCTGCTCCTCGACGACAACGAAGCGGCGGCGGCCTACCGGGCCACCTTCGACCAGGCCAGCAAGGCCTATGACGCGGCGCTGTTCACCGGCGAGTACTACGTCCAGCGGCTGCTGCCCGGCGACGATTCGGGGTTGGGGCCCGACTCGTGGCCCGACTACCAGTGGGGCGAGGGCTGCCTGGCCGACCAGCTGATCGGGCAATGGTGGTCGCACCAGCTCGACCTGGGCTATCTGCTGCCCGTCGAGCACGTGCGCACCGCCCTGGCCGCCGTGGTGCGGCACAACCTGCGCCAGGGATTCCAGGGATTCGGGGACCTCACCCACCCATACCGGGTGTTCGCCGACGGCGACGACGCGGGTCTGGTGATGTGTACCTGGCCACACGGCGGCCGGCCCGCGGTGCCGATCCGCTACGCCGACGAGGTGTGGACCGGCTCGGAGTACCAGGTGGCCGCGCACTGCCTGGCGCGAGGGCCTGCACCACGAGGGGTGCGCGGTGCTGGACGCGGTGTGGGCGCGCTACGACGGGCGGCGGCGCAACCCGTTCAACGAGATCGAGTGCGGCGACCACTACGCCCGGTCGCTCGCCGGCTGGTCGGCGCTACAGGCGCTGGCTGGGTTCAGCCACGACGGCCCGGCCGGCGCGTACACCTTCCGCCGTCCGCAGACCCCAGATACCCCGAATACCGCAGTGCCGTTCCTTGCCAGCTCGGGGTGGGGCCTGTGGTCGCAGCAGGGAGAGCGGCTCGTCATGACGTGCGCCGGCGGGCGGCTCGACGTGCACCGGCTCACGGTCCTCGGCGGCGCGGCAGAGTACTACGCGTCCGTCGACGGGACGGCCGTGCCGTCCCAGTGCACCGGCGCCGGCATCCGATTCCCGGGCGGAATAAGGCTGACCGCCGGGCAGATACTCGCTATTCAGTCGCCCAACTCCAACGGTCCGATGTAGGTGCCGGGTGTGTCGCGCTGTCCTGCCGCAACACGGCGATGCCGCCGGGAATCCACGGGGTCGTTAGGTGTGCCGTGGCGTCCGGCGGCGTCACCACGATCGTGCGAGGCACCCAGCCGTCGGGGGTTGGCAAGAAGGTCAGGCGGCTGCTGGCCGACGCTCCCGGTGCAAGTGTGAGGGGCTGCGGATCGCCGCTCTGTCGCGGCAGGCTGTAGGTCGGCCCGGCCTGCGGATCGTCGGGGCCGACGAGGTCCACACCGGGATAGCCCTGCAGCGTGCAGGACCGCGACGCGATGTTCGTCAAAATGACGGCAAAATGAATCTGGGCATTGTCGCCTGGCGCCCCATACGGGCCGGTACTCAGGCTCAACGAATCGGTTCCGCACCACGGCGCGGCGGCAGCTGTCGTATTCACCGCCGCCGGCATGACGAGCGCAGCCGCAACGGCCATGCTGGCCGCCTGAATAGGCAATCTCTGACTCATCAAATTGGCCTTCCCCGTCTTCGATATCTCAGCGCCGGTGGGAGGAGATTACGGCCCCACCCGCCGATACGCATCCGGGTGGTTCTGACCAGCCTCGCGGTGACGCTAGACTGAGCCGTGATCCAGCGCGAGCCTTCGGCCTTGGCGCACAGAAACCGGCATGGACCGGTGCGGACGTGTGTTGGGTGCCGAAAGCGAGAGCTGGCTGTCGAACTGCTTCGAGTGGTGGCTGTGTCGACCGGGAACGGCAATTTCGCCGTGATCGTTGACACACGGAGTAGCCTGCCGGGGCGGGGTGCCTGGCTGCATCCCGTACCGCAGTGCGTGCAACAGGCGGTTCGGCGGCGGGCTTTCAGCAAAGCGTTGCGCATCGCCGGTTCACCGGACACATCCGCGGTGGTCGAGCACATCAGTGCGCTCGATCGCACCGGGCAACAGAATAGGTAGCAAAGAACATGAGCACACCGTGAAGTCCCGATGACAATGCGTCATAGCTAAACCCGAGGCGCGGCCCACGACTGTCGCCTCATAGACAGGAGATGTAGTGGCAGGTAAGGCCCGCGTACACGAGTTGGCTAAGGAACTCGGTGTCACCAGCAAGGAAGTCCTCGCCCGGCTGAATGAACAGGGCGAATTCGTCAAGTCCGCATCGTCAACGGTGGAGGCGCCGGTCGCTCGGCGGCTGCGTGAGTCGTTCGGCGGCAGCAAGCCCGGTGCCGATAAAGGCCCCGATCGAGGTGCCGGCAGAGGCCCGGCCAAGGCCCCCGACAACGCCGTCGCCAAGGCGCCCGAGCGGGTACTGGACCCGAGCCTCGACAACACGCTCGACGTGGCCCTCGACAAGGCGATCGAGAAGGCCGCGGGCAACGGCAAGGCGACAGCCGCGCCCGCAGCGGCCGACCCCGGTGTGGCGGCTGCGTCCGCCCAGGCCTCCGCGGCTGCCCCGGCCGCCGATGCGCCCGCCCCGCAGGTGCCGTCCCCACGCCGGCCGTCGGCGCCCACTCCGGGGCCCGCCCCGGGACAGCCGCCCGGCCAGGCGGCGCCGACTCCAGGTATGACTCCCGGCCCGCGTCCCGGGCCGATGCCGAAGCCCGGCATGCGTCCCCCGCGTGTCGGCAACAACCCGTTCTCGTCGGCGCAACCCGTCGACCGGCCCATCCCGCGTCCGCAGGCGCCCCGTCCCGGGGCGGCCAGGCCGGGCGCGCCGCGTCCGGGTGGCGCTTCGCCCGGCAGCATGCCGCCCCGTCCGGGTGGTGGTGCTGGTGGGCAGCCCCGTCCGGCACGTTCCGGGGCGCCGCGACCCGGGGGCGGCCGGCCCGGTGGGCCCGGTGGCGGCCGCCCCGACGGCGGTGGCGGCGGTAACTACCGCGGCGGTGGAGGCGGCGTAGGCGCCGCGCCCGGAGGCGGCGGTTTTCGGGGCCGACCCGGTGGCGGTGGCGGTGCTCCCGGGGGCGGCCCGGCGGCGGTCCCGGCGGCGGTGGTGGCCGTCCCGGTCAGCGCGGTGGTGCTGCCGGCGCGTTCGGCCGTCCCGGCGGTGCGCCGCGGCGCGGCCGCAAGTCCAAGCGGCAGAAGCGCCAGGAATACGACTCGATGCAGGCTCCCGTCGTCGGCGGCGTGCGGCTACCGCATGGCAACGGCGAGACGATCCGATTGGCGCGTGGCGCATCGCTGTCCGACTTCGCCGAAAAGATCGACGCCAACCCGGCCGCGCTGGTGCAGGCGCTGTTCAACCTCGGCGAGATGGTGACGGCGACCCAGTCGGTCGGCGACGAGACGCTCGAGCTGCTGGGCAGCGAGATGAATTACAACGTCCAGGTCGTCAGCCCCGAGGACGAAGACCGCGAGCTGCTGGAATCGTTCGACCTGACCTACGGCGAGGACGAGGGCAGCGAGGAAGACCTGCAGACCCGGCCGCCGGTGGTGACCGTGATGGGCCACGTCGACCACGGTAAAACCCGACTGCTGGACACCATCCGCAAGGCCAACGTCCGCGAGGAGGAGGCCGGCGGCATCACCCAGCACATCGGTGCCTACCAGGTCGGGGTCGACCTGGACGGCAGCGAGCGGCTGATCACCTTCATCGACACCCCGGGTCACGAGGCGTTCACCGCCATGCGTGCCCGTGGCGCCAAGGCCACCGACATCGCCGTCCTGGTGGTCGCGGCCGACGACGGCGTGATGCCGCAGACGGTGGAGGCCATCAACCACGCGCAGGCCGCCGACGTGCCGATCGTGGTGGCGGTGAACAAGATCGACAAGGAGGGCGCGGACCCGACCAAGATCCGCTCGCAGCTCACCGAATACGGTTTGGTGGCAGAGGAATTCGGTGGCGACGCCATGTTCGTCGACATCTCCGCCAAGCAGGGCACCAACATCGAGGGGCTGCTCGAGGCGGTCGTGCTGACCGCCGACGCGGCCCTGGACCTGCGGGCCAACCCCGACATGGAGGCCCAGGGTGTGGCGATCGAGGCGCACCTGGACCGCGGTCGCGGTCCGGTGGCGACCGTGTTGATTCAACGCGGCACGCTGCACGTCGGCGACTCGGTGGTCGCCGGCGACGCGTACGGTCGGGTCCGCCGCATGGTCGACGAACACGGCGAGGACATCGAGGCGGCGCTGCCGTCGCGTCCGGTGCAGGTCATCGGCTTCACGTCGGTGCCCGGCGCGGGTGACAACTTCCTGGTCGTCGACGAGGACCGCATCGCCCGCCAGATCGCCGACCGGCGCAGCGCCCGCAAGCGCAACGCCCTGGCCGCGCGTTCCCGCAAGCGGATCAGCCTGGAGGACCTGGACTCGGCGCTGAAGGAAACCAGCCAGCTGAACCTGATCCTCAAGGGCGACAACGCCGGTACCGTCGAGGCGCTGGAAGAGGCCCTGATGGGTATCGAGGTCGACGACGAGGTGGCGCTGCGGGTCATCGACCGCGGTGTCGGTGGCATCACCGAGACCAACGTCAACCTGGCGTCGGCCTCGGACGCGGTGATCATCGGCTTCAACGTGCGCGCCGAAGGCAAGGCGACCGAGCTGGCCAACCGCGAAGGCGTGGAGATCCGCTACTACTCGGTGATCTACCAGGCGATCGACGAGATCGAGAAGGCCCTGCGCGGCATGCTCAAGCCGATCTACGAGGAGAACCAGCTCGGCCGTGCCGAGATCCGGGCGCTGTTCCGGTCCTCGAAGGTCGGCGTCATCGCCGGCTGCATGATCACCTCCGGTGTGGTGCGCCGCAACGCGAAGGCCCGCCTGCTGCGGGACAACATCGTGGTCACCGAGAACCTCACGATCACCTCGCTGCGCCGGGAGAAGGACGACGTGACCGAGGTCCGCGAGGGCTTCGAGTGCGGTATGACGCTGGGCTACTCCGACATCAAGGAAGGTGACGTCATCGAGTCCTACGAGCTGGTCCAGAAGGAGCGCGCCTGATGGTCGACCAGGGTCGTGCGCGTCGGCTGGAAAAGCGGATCGCCGCGATCGTTGCCTCGGCGATCGAGCGTGAGATCAAGGACCCGGGACTGGCCGGCGTGACCATCGTCGACGCCAAAGTCACCGCCGACCTGCACGACGCGACGGTGTACTACACGGTGATGGGACCCACGCTGGACGCCGAGCCGGATTACGCCGGCGCGGCCGCGGCGCTGGATCGGGCCAGGGGCACGTTGCGCACCAAGGTCGGGGCGGGGAC
Organism: uncultured Actinomycetota bacterium; assembly: GCA_963845595.1. Classification (GTDB taxonomy): domain Bacteria; phylum Actinomycetota; class Actinomycetes; order Mycobacteriales; family Mycobacteriaceae; genus Mycobacterium. The sequence goes on along the minus strand of CAWJSU010000007.1, from coordinate 560,851 downwards.
CGGGGTGCGCTTCACTCCCACCCTGGCTTTCAGCCGGGACACGACGTCGGACAGCGTGCAGCGGATGGACGTGCTGCTGGCCCGTGCTCGCGAAGCGGACGCCGATGTGGCGCGGGTCCGGGCGGGTGCCAGGCCGGCGGGGGAGGCCGATCCATACCGCGACCGCGGGTCGGAGGCGGCGCCATTCAATTCCGCGGCACTTGACGGGCTCGATGTTGAGGACTCCGGTGACGGCGATCGATCCGAAGACTAAACCTGCTTCGCGTGTGGGGACACGCGTCGGTGCGGCCGGCGCCGCAGAGCTGCTGTCGGCAGCGACCACGATCGGGGTGATCTGCCACGTCCATCCCGACGCCGACACCGTCGGCGCCGCACTGGCCCTGGGCCTGGTGCTGGACAGGATCGGCAAGCAGGTCGAGGTCAGCTTCGCCGCACCCGAGACGCTGCCGGAGTCGTTGCGGTCGCTGCCCGGCTGCGATCTGCTGGTCAGTCCGGACGCGATGCGCCGCGATGTGGACTTGATTGTGACCGTTGATGTTCCGAGTTTCAAACGGCTCGGCGGCCTGGGTGACTTGTTCGGTCCGGGCCAGCAAATGCTGGTCATCGACCATCACGCCTCCAACGACTTGTTCGGTACCGCGAACTTCGTCGACCCGTCGGCGGATTCCACCACCATGTTGGTTGCCGAACTTCTCGACGCGTGGGGGAAGCCGATCGACACCGACGTCGCGCATTGCATCTACGCCGGGTTGACGACGGACACCGGGTCGTTCCGTTGGGCCAGCGCTCGTGCCCTCCGGCTGGCGGCCCGGCTGGTCGACATCGGCGTGGATAACGCGGCGATCAGCCGAACCCTGATCGACAGCCACCCCTTCGTGTGGTTGCCGCTGCTATCGCGCGTGCTGGGCTCCGCGAAATTGCTGCCCGACGCGGTCGGCGGTCGCGGACTGGTCTACGCGGTCGTCGACCACCACGACTGGGACAGCTCGCGCCCCGAAGAGGTCGAAAGCATCGTCGATATCGTGCGCACCACCCAGCAGGCCGAGGTGTCGGCGGTGTTCAAAGAGGTTGGCCCGCAACAGTGGTCGGTGTCGATGCGAGCCAAGACCGACGTGGATCTGGCGGCGGTTGCGTCCCGGTTCGGCGGCGGTGGCCATCGGCTGGCCGCCGGCTATTCGATCTCTGGGTACATCGATGACGTCGTCGCGTCACTGCGGGCGGCACTGGGCTGACCACCGGAGGGTAACGCGGGTTCTCAACAGGATCCACCCGCCACCGCCGGTGGCCGGCAGATCGCGAAGCTGGCGCTGCCGGCGCTGGGCGTGCTGGCCGCCGAGCCGCTCTACCTGTTGTTCGACACCGCCGTGGTGGGCCGGCTGGGGGCGTTACCGCTGGCGGGTCTGGCCATCGGCAGCATGGTGCTCGGGCTGCTTGGCTCCCAGTTGAACTTCCTGTCCTATGGCACCACAGCGCGCTCGGCGCGCCACTTCGGAGCCGCGGACCGTGCGGCGGCGGTCACCGAAGGGGTGCAGGCGACCTGGTTGGCGTTGGGTTTGGGTGGGTTGGTCGTCGTGGTTGTGGAGGTCGCCGCGGTGCCGCTGGTGTCGCTGATCGCGTCACGAGCCGACATCGCCGCCGCGGCATTGCCGTGGCTGCGGATCGCGATCCTGGGTACGCCCGCGATTCTGATCTCGCTGGCCGGAAACGGGTGGATGCGCGGCGTGCAGGACACCGCGCGACCGCTGCGCTATGTGGTCGCCGGTTTCGGGCTCTCGGCGCTGCTGTGCCCGCTGCTGGTGTACGGATGGCTGGGAGTTCCGCGCTGCGGGCTGCCCGGCTCGGCGGTGGCCAATGTGGTGGGTCAGTGGTTGGCGGCGCTGTTGTTCGTGCGTGCATTGTTGGCAGAGCGGGCGCCGCCGCGGCCGGACCCGACGGTGTTGCGCGCCCAACTGGTGATGGCCCGTGACCTGATGGTGCGGACGCTGTCCTTCCAGGTGTGCTTCGTCTCGGCCGCGGCGGTGGCCGCCAGGTTCGGCGCCGCGGCGCTGGCCGCCCACCAAGTCGTCTTGCAACTATGGAATTTCCTTGCACTGGTTCTTGATTCGCTGGCTATCGCGGCGCAGGCGCTGGTCGGTGCGGCGCTGGGCGCCGGTGATGTCGCGCGCGCGAAATCGGTGGCGTGGCGGGTGACGGCGTTTTCGTTTCTGGCGGCGGGGATGCTGGCCGCGCTGTTCGGCGCGGGTGCCCGGGTCCTGCCCCACCTGTTCACCGGCGATCCAAAGGTGCTCACCGCGATCGGCGTGCCGTGGTGGTTCCTGGTCGCCCAATTGCCGATCGCGGGAATCGTTTTCGCGCTCGACGGGGTGCTGCTGGGCGCCGGCGACGCCGGGTACATGCGCACCGCGACCGTGGTCAGCGCGCTGGTCGGCTTTCTGCCGCTGGTCTGGTTGTCGTTGGCGTACGGCTGGGGGCTGGCCGGTATCTGGTCGGGACTGAGCGCGTTTGTGGGGCTGCGGCTGATCTTCGTCGGATGGCGCGCGCTAACCGGTCGGTGGGCGGTAGCGGGCACCGGCTAGGACGCCCTGGCGAATTGGCGGATGCGCGCGGCAACCGCGGAGGGGTTAGCCGGGTGCGCCGGCTGTTCCGTTGCCGCCCTGGGTTCCGGCGGAGCCGCCGCCGCCGGGGCTTGACCCCGGGCCACCGGATCCGGCGGTGCCGCCCTGGCCGCCGGTGCCCGCGGCGCCGCCGGTGCCGTTGCCAGACCCCGTGCCCTCCGCGCCGCCGATGTTGCCATTACCGCCGTCACCGCCGGTGCCGCCGGTGCCACCGGTGCCGCCCGCCCCACCGGCGCCCGCAGTACCGGTGGCGCCAGTGTGCCCGATGAGACCTCCCACACCGCCCGCGGCGCCGGCCAACCCGCCTGCGCCCCCGGCGCCGCCCTGACCGCCGGTGCCGCCAATGGTGCCGCTGCCGCCGTTACCGCCCGTGGCGATGCCGGGCGACACCGTTTGACCAATGCCGCCCTCGCCACCGGAGCCGCCCACACCACCCGTGCCGCCCTGGCCGCCGGCGCCGCCGGTGCCGGCCGCACCGCCGTTGCCGCCGCTGCCGACCAGCAGCCCCCCGGCACCACCGTTACCACCCTGACCGCCCGTGCCCCCGGTGCCACCGAACGCGCCGGTGCCGCCCATGCCGCCGGCGCCGCCGTCGCCACCAGTGGCATTACCAGGGTCGCTGTTGGCGCTCTGTGGAATTAAGCTGGCGTTGAGATAGGCGCTGCCACCGGTGCCACCGGTGCCACCGGGGGCGCCCTGACCGCCGGTGCCGCCGGCACCTCCGGTTCCGCCGCTGCCGCCGTTGCCGACCAGCAGCCCGCCATGACCACCAGCACCTCCAGCGCCCCCGCTGCCTGCGTCGCCAACGGACACGGAGCCGAATCCGCCCATGCCGCCTTGACCGCCATTACCCCCGATAGCGTTGCCTGTGAGGCTTTCGGCGTACCCGCCGGTGCCGCCGGTGCCGCCGGGCGCGCCGGTGCCGCCGGCACCGCCGATACCGCCGGCACCCCCGCTGGCATTCCCAAGGCTGGAAGCGGCGAACCCGCCGGCGCCGCCGGTGTCGCCAATCACACCGGTGCCCCCCTGCATGCCGGTGCCGCCGGTGTGGCCAGTAGCATCCGCAGGATCGTTGTCATTGGCGCCGGGGCTGCCGGTGCCGGCTGGGCCGGTGGGGGTGGGGTTGACGCCGTTGCTGCCCGCTAGGCCGGTGCCGCCTTGCCCACCCTGGCCGCCGTTGCCGAATAGCATGGCGTTGCCGCCGTTACCCCCCTGCCCTGGGTTGCCGCCGTTGATGCCCAGTGCGGCCGACCCGCCCTGTCCGCCCGCGCCACCATTGCCGTACCACGACCCGCCGTCGCCGCCGGCGCCGCCATTCGCGCCGGTCCCGCCGGACCCGCCGGCGCCGCCGGTGCCGAACAGCAGGCCGCCGCGCCCGCCGGCACCGCCGGCCGCGCCGGCCCCGCCCTGCCCGCCGCTCCCGCCGGTGCCGAGCAGCCCCGCGGACCCGCCCGTCCCGCCGACCACCCCGGCGGTCGTGCTTGCGCCACCGGCTCCGCCGTTGCCGAAAACCCACCCGCCGGCCCCACCAGCGGCCCCGGTGCCCGCCGCCCCGTTGGTGCCATTGCCGATCAGCGGGCGCCCCGTCAACGTCTCCCAGGGCGAAAACCACTGAAGGGCCTGCAGAGGCGAGGCGTTGGCCGCCTCAGCGCCGGCATAGGCGCCCCCCGCCCCGGTCAACGCCTGCACGAACCGGTCATGAGACGCCGCCGCCTGCGCGCTGAGCGCCTGATACTCCTGGGCGTGCGCGCCAAACAGCGCCGCGATGGCCGCCGACACCTCATCAGCAGCCGCGGGCAGCACCCCCGTCGTCGAAACCGCCGCCGCGGCGTTCGCCGCACTGATCGCCGAACCGATCCCCGTCAAATCCGTCGCCGCCGCCACGAAAGCCTCCGGCGCTGCCACTACAAACGACATCAGGCACCTGCCCGTCCGCTCACGACGGCACCGTGGCCGTCGCCGCCACTGATCAGGCAATTCTCCCAGTAGTTGGCTTTCCCTGGCAATGGCCTGCCGACAGAAATTACACCTCAGACCGCCCGTTGATGCCCGACAAACAAGACGAGCGGGCGGTACCCGGGTCGCCTACACTGCGCCGGTGACGACGATGCGGCGCTGGCGGCACCGGGCGTGGACGGATTACGCGCCGTTTGTCGTCCTGGTGGGCCCCAACGTGGCGTTGCTGCTGCTGTTCATCTACCGCCCATTGGCCGACAATATCCGGCTGTCGTTCTTCGATTGGAATATCTCCGACCCCAAAACGGAGTTTGTCGGATTGTCCAATTACACCGAGTGGTTCACGCGTTCGGATACCCGGCAGATCGTGCTCGACACGGCGGTGTTCACCGCGGCGGCGGTAATTGGCTCGATGGTGCTGGGCTTGCTGCTGGGCTTGCTGTTGGCGATGCTGCTCGATCAACCGTTACGCGGCCGAAACCTGCTGCGCTCCAACGTGTTCGCGCCGTTTGTGATCTCCGGTGCCGCTGTCGGGCTGGCCGGCGCGAACTCAGCTTCTGACAGGCCAGGTTCTATCCGGCAGCGGTCCCGCTCCTAGCGTGCCAGACGCGACGCGGCTTCCGCGCCAAGTTCTGCGCTCTCGCCGGTGGTGGTCATTCGCCCTTGACGTTGAGTATCTGGCGCAGCTCGAAGTCGATGCTGACCAGCTCCCGCGCGTCTTCCATCACCACGTCGATGTCCTTGTACGCCGAGGGGATTTCGTCGATCCACGCTTCGCCGTGCCGGTACTCGATGCCCCGCATCTCCTGGGCCAGGTCGTCGGCGGTGAACCGCCTGCGGGCCTCGGTGCGTGAGAAGCGCCGGCCGGCGCCGTGCGGTGCGCTGCACAAGCCGGCCTTGTTTCCGAGCCCGGTCACAATGTAGGAGCGGGTGCCCATGCTGCCCGGAATGACTGCGCGCACACCCTTATTGGCGTTGATCGCGCCCTTGCGGGTGATCCAGACGTCCTTGCCCCCATGGTGTTCCACCGTGGAGTAGTTATGGTGGCAATTCCCGGTGAGGATGTTGTCGGCAAGCGTAAATGAGTGCGTGCCTTCGACAACCGCGCAATATACGTCCGCGCGTTCTCCGGTTGGCCGCACTGACACAACACGCCAATGGCGGCGCTCCGCCGGCGCCTGACCGGCGTCGAACCTGCGGCGGTGCTCGGGGATCAGAAAGAACTCGGCGTCAAGGTCACCCCGCATGATCCCTACCAGAAATGCCGGGGTGGGCTCATTGCCAAAACCACGCCTGAGCCTGCGGCGAATCCCAAATGTGCCGATACCGACTGCCTGGCACGCGGAGCGCACATACTCTAGGTCCTCGAGCGAGCTTGATGACAGCGTCGGCCGGCCAGTCTTGCCGACATCGCCGTCAGCTGCGAAATACCCCGCAAGCCATCCGTACAAGACTGCCGGAGCCGCGTCGAGGGGCGGGCGCTCTTTCTTCCACTCGCGCGGCAAACCGGTGATGCGTTTAACGGTGCCGTAGGTCCGCACTGGGTTCCCGATCCCATTGAAGAACGGAATCATCGCCTCGTCCTTCTGGCCGCAGAAGTTGGCGAGGGACTTGTGTCCGGTCCGCTTTGCGGAACCATCGCCATAGACGAATCCGCGTGCTGCCGCGAGCTTGTCGATTGCGCGTCCCTCTGGACGCCTGGCGAACGCTGTTTGCATCTTGTCGCCAGGCTGCAATTCGGCGGTCGTGGCTTCGTACTTACGGCCACTTCTCGTCAGGAGAAGCCAGCGATGCTCGGGAGTGGCCCGGATCGTTTTGAGCACTCCCGAGCGAATCAGTACGACCGCAGTGACTTCTTGCCGTCCGAAGTGCTCGACTGGAGCCTTGATCCACTCGCCTCCGTCTGTGAGTAGCTCATGCTGGCCGCCTCCCAGTGCTTCGATCGGGCGGATGCCCGTGCGCGTGACGACCTGCGTCTCGCCCGCGAAGCAATTCACCCGGTCGACCTCGATGCCGTCCGGATCGTCGTTCATGTGCTCGGCGAGCACCTGCCGGAAGCGGTCCATCATCTCGGCTCGGTTGGCCAGCGCGAAGGCCTGGGCCCACTTCAATTCGGTTATGTAGCTGGTGAACTCGTGCGTGCCCTGCGGCAGGTACGCCAGATCTGCATTCGGCAGCTTGATCCAGAACTGCGCCATCAGCTTTTGGGCGATCTTGATGTGGCGGTTGGCGATCTTGTTGCCGACGCCGCGGCTGCCGGAATGCAGGAACATCCAGACGTGATCGTTGTTGTCGAGGCACAGCTCGATGAAGTGGTTGCCGCCGCCGAGGGTGCCCAGCTGCAGCCGCCAGTTGGGGGAATGCTTGAGATCGACTCCGCTCGATTCCGCTTGGCGCTCAAGGGGTCCGATCCGCTCCCCGGTGAAGTCGAAGCGGCCTAGCCGATCGTTGTAACCCCCCTTGCTCATCGGAATGGCCGACTCGAGGGAGGACCGCAGTTGCCAGAGCGGCAGCTCGGCGATGTCGTCCTTGGTGTACTTGGTTCGTGCGGCGATCATGCCGCAGCCGATATCCACGCCCACCGCGGCGGGGATCACGGCACCCAGGGTCGGGATCACCGTCCCCACCGCGGAGCCCTTACCCACGTGAGCATCGGGCATCAGCGCCACATGCGGGTGCACGAACGGCATCGAGGCGGTTTCCTTGGCCTGCTCGATCGTGCCGTCGTCGATCTGCGAGGCGAAGTTGAGCAACTTGTACCCGCCGACGCTCTTCATGGTGTCCAATCATGGCCCGGAGGTGGCCGGAACGCACGTCAATTAATGCGGTCAGCGCACCTGCGAGCGCCCCCGTTGCAGCACGGCCTCGCGGTTGGCCGCAATTTCAGCACCGCTGGTCCGAAACTGCTTGGCTGCCATCGCTTCCAGCCACAGCCCCGCGCCGGTCTGCGACTCGTCGATCCGGTGGTAGGACGCCAGCAAGGCGCGCACCGCGTTCTGGTTGTTGCCGACAATGGTGGTCGCCACCTGCCGGGCGGTGCCCAGCAGTTGGTCGTGCGGCACCACCTCGGTGACCAGCCCGGCCCGCAGCGCATCGGCGGCGGACAGGTAGTCCCCGGTGAGGCTCATCCGCCGGGCCAGGCCCACACCCACCTTCTGCGGCAACCGCACGCTGAGCCCCCAGGTGGGCAGCAGGCCGACCCGGGCATGGGTGTCGGCGAAGCGCGCCTGCTCCGAAGCGATCACGATGTCGCAGTACAGCACCAGCTCCAGCCCGCCGGTGACCGCGGCGCCGTTGATGGCGCCGATCACTGGCTTGGTCATCGGTGGCCAGCGCGGCGAGATGTCGGGCAGCGCGGACTGCCCGCCGAGCTCTTTGAGATCGAGTCCCGCGCAGAACACCGGATCTGCGCCGGTGAGGATGACGACGTCGACGTCGTCGTCGCTCTCGGCGTCGAATAGGGCACCGAAGAACCGATCCCGCAGCGCAGCGGACAGCGCATTGCGCGACTGCGGCCGGTTGAGCGTCAGCGTGCGTATCCGGTCGTTGGTTTCGATCAGCAGGATCTCGTCGGTCATGCGTTTACCGTAGCCAGTCGGGAATCGCGTCGAGATTGCCGCCATGGTCGTGGTCGGGGCCCGAACCACAGCCGTGACGGCAATCTCGGTGAACCCACGCTCGGATGCCGCAGCCGCCGCGGCGCACCTATCGTGGACGGCATGTGCCGAAACATCACCGAACTACGCGGATTGCAGCCCACCGCCACGGCAGAGGAAATCGCGGCGGCGGCGCGCCAGTATGTGCGCAAGGTCAGCGGCATCACCCGGCCTTCGGCCGCCAGCGCCGAGGCCTTCGAGGCCGCGGTCGCCGAGGTCACGAACACCACGACGCGATTGCTGGAAGCGCTGCCGGCACGGCGCCAGCCCCCCAAGACCGTCCCGCCGCTGCGCCGGCCCGAGGTGGTGGCCCGGCTCGCCGCCGCGGAAGCTAAATGACACCCGCCCTAAAGGAGTGGAGCGCGGCGGTGCACGCCCTGCTGGACGGTCGCCAGACCATTCTGCTGCGCAAGGGCGGCATCGGCGAAAAACGGTTCGAGATGACGGCCCAGGAGTTCCTGCTGTTCCCGACGGTCGCGCACAGCCACGCAGAGCGGGTCCGGCCCGAACATCGGGACTTGCTCGACGCCGCTGCCGCCGACAGCACCGAGGAGTGGCTCGTGGTCCGGGCCGCCGCGAAAGTCGTTGCCGCACTGCCGGTTAACCGGCCCGACGGCCTCATGGCGATAGAAGATCTGCACATCTGGACCGCGGCGTCGGTGCGCGCCGACCGGCTCGACTTCCGGCCTAAGCACAAACTGGCCGTGTTGGTCGTCCAGGCGATTCCGTTGGTCGAGCCGGTGCGCCTGGCCCGCACCCCCGCGTACGCGGGCTGTACCAGCTGGGTGCAGCTCCCCGTGCGGCCGGCCTTAGCCGCGCCGGTATACGACCCGGTGCACGACATTGCCGCGCTAAACCAAATCGCCGCCCGGGTGCGCGACGCGGTCGCTTGACGGGTCGGGCGCGCCGACCGGAAGCAGCAGCCGGGAGCGTCCGAAGTGGACGGCATGGGTGGCTGGCTTCGTTTGCCGCGCCGTCAGCACCGGTTCTTCGGTGCCCAGGTTGCGCGCGTAACGGGGGACCCAGCTGCCGGCTACCACGACGCGGATGCGGGTGCCGGCGCTGAAGCGGTGGGCGATCGCGTCGAGTTCGACGCTGACGGTTTCGTTCCCTGGCACGGCCTCTTGCACGGCCCCTCGCGCCGCGCCGAGCCGACGGTAGCCGTCGCTGACGTTGCGGGACCGACCCTTGGCGACGTCGACCTCGCTAACCCGCACGAACAGGTCGACATTGGGATTGTCCGAGGTGTGCGCCAGCTCGATGACCGGGTTCCCGTACACGTACAGGTCGCGGGCGAGGGTGGCGCTGGTGAAGCTGAGCACGTCGTCGCGGGCCGCGAGGCGGCTGTCGTCGCGGTAACCGCCGTTCGGGGACAGCAGCGGACCACCGGTGGTCGGTGTCGGGCGAGAGGGGTCATAGCGAAACCTTGCCGGTGGCGTGCCGGCGACCGGTGCGGTCTCACTCAGGTGGCCGCCGGGGCGGAAGTACAGCGCGTGGTCGGTGGTGGCGGGCGGCCAGTCGGACAGGTTGCGCCAGCCCTGCCCGCTGACGAACACGCGGACCGGGCTGGGCCGGCGCGGGGCCGGTGCGTCGCCCAGGTGGGCGTCCAGCCAGTCCAGTGATTCCTGGGCGATGGTGGCCAGCGCCTTGGTGAGCAGCTGGGTATGTGTCCAGGGCCCGAGCGTCATCGCGACGTCGACACCCCGGCCGCGCAGATGCCGGTACTGCTGGACCGTCTGCTGCAGGAAGATGTCTTGCCAGCCGCCCAGCAGCAGCACCGGGACCTGTACCCGGTCCAGCGCGACTGGGAATCGCATCCGCTCCCAGAACGAGTCGTTGAGGCCGGTTTCGACCCACGATTCGAACCACGGCGCACCCGAGCCGAGCAGCCCCCGGGCCGACGCACCCAGCGGCAACTCAGCGATCGCACGCGCGACCCTTCGTGGGGCCTGTAGCTGGCGGATGCCGGTCCGAAGGCGAATCGCGTCCTCCTGGTGCGAAACCAGATCGCTCCAGCCCAGGAAGTCGTTGACCGCGAACGCGCCGGTACCCCACACGGAGGCCAGCAGGTCGTGTGGACCCGCGGTAATGACCGCGGCGGCCAGTTCCGGCGGCGGATCCTGCAACAACGCCCACTGGGTGAACCCCAGATACGACACGCCGATGGTGGCGAACCGGCCGGTGAACCAGGACTGCCGACGCAGCCAATCCACCGTGTCTGCGCCGTCGGCGGCCTCGTTGACCATGGGCTCGAACTCGCCACCCGACCCGAACGTCCCGCGCACGCTCTGCAGCACGACGTGGTAGCCGCGGGCGGCATACAACCTGCCGAATAGCAGCGCGAACGGAAACCCACGCCCATAGGGTCCGCGGACCAGCAAGGTGCCGGCGGGGTTCGACGTGCTGGGCGTGTAGTGGTCGGCCACCAGGTGGACGCCGTCGCGCATCGGGACTCGGACGCGGCTGACGGTGTAACGGCTGGTCGCCCGGGGCAGACCCAGCAGCCGGCCGGCGGCCGCGCCGGCGGCTTGGCCGCTGACTCTGGTCAGGGTGCGCAGCCTGGGTTCCACGGGATGGATAGCTGTACTCACGTCTACCAGGTTAGGCGAGCGCTGTGAGATGGATCTGCAAGTCCTGTCACTTGCTCGAAATGTCAAGCAGCGCAACGCTTCAGGATCCGCCGGGCGGAGTAGCATCGGCCGCGTGCGGGAGATCGAACGACGCACCCTGATTTCGGCGATCGCGGTTGGCCTGGTACCCGGCTGACCTTCTTCGTCAACGGCGCCAACCCGTCATGGTCGGTCAACGCACCCGCGCTGCCGTCGCTGGTCGACGCGGGGCAGGTTCAGATGGCCAACCACACCTGGTCGCACCCGTACCTGAACCGCATGAGTTAGACCGCGGCGGGCGATCAGATCCGCCGCAACGCCGACTTTCTCTCCCAACACCTACGGCACGGACGGCGCACCGTTCTTCCGTCCGCCCTACGGGGTGCACAACGCCGACATCGACCGGGTGGCCGCTGACCAGGGGTACACCACGGTCACCCTGTGGAGCGGCACCATCGGCGATTCATCGCCGGAGAACGAAGCCAACCTGGTGGCCAATGCCGCGAGGGCGTTTCAGCCACAACAGATCGTGCTCACCCAGGCCAATCTGCCTACCATCACCCACTGCTATGACCGGCTGACGGGCCTCATGCAGAGCCGCAACTTGCAGACCGTCACGCTCAACGACGTATTCGGCTAGAACCTGAAGCCCTTAGAACTTGTAATAGGGGAGCAGGTCGTTGGCCCGCTGCAGGTTGGTGGCCATGCAGTCGACCTCTGGGTTGGAGTAGACGGCCGAGTAGTACAGCGCCTGCTGGAGCACCCCGTAGCTGGTCTTGAAGACCACCATGCAGGAGAAGAACCAGAAGCTGTTGTGATAGGTCGGCTTCATCACCCAGTACTGCGCGGCGCGGTGGCCCTGGATCGTCAGCTCGAGGGCATCCGGCGGCAGCGACTTCTCGTAGGTGCGCCAGATGATGGCCTCGACGGCCATCTGATAGTTACCCGCGTCTAAGTGGCAGCGCAGCCCGTCCTCGTGCTCGGGCGGGGTGAACGCCAGCCCGAGGCCCTGCAGGGCGTCCAATGGGATGTCCTGACACGGGTCGAACGGGCTCGGGTCGGTGGTCGCCACGATCGGGCTCTTCATGGTGGTTTCCATCGGCTGGGCGGTCGATCGCAGCTCGACAGTCCTGCCCCCGGTCGGCGCCGGCGGGGCGCACTGCCAGCCAACGATCCCCATTGGGACCGCCGTGAGCAGTGCACCGAGTGCTCCGATCAAGCGCACCTTCGTGAACATGACACCCCCTGCCCTCGGCGGTCCCTTTGCCGGGAGTGTACAAGTCGCGCTCACGCAGGCACAGTGAATCGAGAACTTGTTCTAACCCGGTGCCTGTACCCGAGGCGTGGCGTGGCCCTGCGGGCCGCCGCAATAGCTGCGAGAATCGGGGCCAGTGCTCGCGGGTCGCTAGGGTGGTTAGTCGTGGTAAGGCAGGAGTCAACGAACGGGGGGCAGCCCACGCTGTGGGCGATCTCCGACCTGCACACCGGTCACCTGGGCAATAAGCCGGTGGCCGAGACGCTGCACCCGTCGTCGCCGGAGGATTGGCTGATCGTCGCCGGTGACGTCGCCGAACGCACCGACGAGATTCGCTGGACGCTGGACCTGCTGCGACGGCGGTTCGCCAAGGTGATCTGGGTGCCCGGCAACCACGAGCTGTGGACCACCACCCGCGATCCGATGCAGATCTTCGGCCGGGCCCGCTACGAGTACCTGGTGAACATGTGCGACGAGATGGGCGTGGTCACGCCCGAGCATCCGTTCCCGGTGTGGACCGAACGCGGTGGCCCGGCCACGATCGTGCCGATGTTCTTGCTGTACGACTACACCTTCTTGCCGGAGGGCGCCAACAGCAAAGCCGAGGGTATGGCCATCGCGCGCGAGCGCAGTGTGGTGGCCACCGACGAGTTCCTGCTCTCACCGGAGCCCTATCCCACTCGGGAAGCTTGGTGCCGTGACCGGCTGGCCAGCACCCGCGCGCGTCTCGAAGAGCTCGACTGGATGACACCGACCGTCCTGGTCAACCACTTTCCGCTGGTACGAGAGCCCTGCGATGCGCTGTTCTACCCGGAATTCTCACTGTGGTGCGGAACCACCAAGACCGCCGACTGGCACACCCGCTACAACGCCATCTGTTCGGTGTACGGCCATTTACACATTCCGCGCACGACCTGGTATGACGACGTCCGGTTCGAAGAGGTGTCGGTGGGTTACCCGCGGGAGTGGCGGCGCCGCAAGCCCTACGCCTGGCTTCGCCAGGTGTTGCCGGATCCCCAGTACGCGCCCGGCTATCTCAATGACTTCGGGGGTCACTTCGTGATCACTCCCGAGATGCGCAAACAGGCCGAGCAGTTCCGGAAACGAATTCGGCAGCGGCAGTCACGATGACGGCGGGCTCGCTGCTGTCGTCGGTGCTGCCCGGCGAGGCGCTGGGGGATCTGGCGGTGGCCCGAGCGGATGCCCTGGCGTATTCCGAGGTGTACTCCGACCCGCCGGGCCTGACCCCGCTGCCCGAAGAGGAGCCGTTGATCGCCAGGTCGGTTGCCAAGCGGCGCGACGAATTCATCACCGTCCGGCACTGCGCCCGGATCGCGCTGGGTCAGCTCGGCGTGCCGCCGGTGCCGATCCTCAAGGGCGACAAGGGAGAACCGTGCTGGCCCGACGGCGTGGTGGGCAGCCTCACCCACTGCACGGGCTACCGCGGTGCGGTGGTGGCACGGAGTGCAGAGGTGCGCTCGGTGGGCATCGACGCCGAACCGCACGGTGTGTTGCCCGACGGCGTGCTGGACGCGATCAGCCTTGCCGAGGAACGCCACGAAACCGCCGTGTTACCCCAAGGGCTGCATTGGGACCGAATCCTGTTCTGCGCCAAGGAAGCAACATACAAGGCCTGGTTTCCGTTAACTAAGCGCTGGTTGGGTTTCGAGGACGCTCACATCGTGTTCGACGTCGACCCGGCCGGCACGGGCACCACCGGGGTGTTCGTCTCCAAGATCCTGATCGACGGCGCCGCGCTGTCGGGTCCGCCACTGACCGCGCTGCGCGGGCGGTGGTCGGTTGACCGCGGACTGGTGCTGACCGCGATCGTGCTATGAGCCTTGGTCCAGGGATTGGCCCGGGACTAGTCGTCGTCGACAAGCCGGCCGGAATGACCAGTCACGACGTGGTGTCGCGCTGCCGTCGGATCTTTTCCACCCGCAGGGTGGGCCACGCGGGGACGCTGGACCCGATGGCCACCGGCGTGCTGGTGATCGGCGTCGAACGAGCCACCAAGATCCTCGGCCTGCTCACCGCGGCGTCGAAGTCGTACGCCGCCACCATCCGCCTGGGCCAGACCACATCCACTGAGGACGCTGAAGGTGAACTGCTGCAATCGGTTTCGGCTGAGCACGTGACCCAGGCGGCGATCGCCACCGCGATCGCCGGGTTGTGCGGCGATATCAGCCAGGTGCCGTCCGCGGTCAGCGCGATCAAGGTTGACGGCCGCCGGGCTTATCGGCTGGTCCGGGAGGGCCGGGCCGTCGAACTCGAAGCCCGGCCGGTGCGCATCGACCGGTTCGACGTGCTCGCCGTCCGATGCCAAGACCAGCTCGTCGACCTTGATGTGGAAGTCGACTGCTCGTCGGGAACCTACATTCGTGCGCTGGCCCGCGACCTCGGTGCCGCCCTCGGGGTGGGCGGGCACCTGCGCTCGCTGCGGCGCACCCGGGTCGGCCGCTTCGATCTGGACCAGGCTGCCTCGCTCGACGAGCTGGCGGAGCGCGATGCCTCTTCCAGGCTCAGCTTCACGCTCGACGAAGCCTGCCTGCTGATGTTTCCGCGCCGCGAGCTCACCGCCGAGGAGGCCGAGTCGACCAGCCACGGGCGACCCCTTTCGGCGGCCGGTATCGAGGGTGTCTACGCCGCGAGCGGCGCCGACGGCCGGGTGATGGCGCTGCTGCGCGACGAGGGTTCGCGAACCAAGCCGGTGGTAGTAATCCATCCAGCGACGCTGTAGCGGCTCAGAGCCGGCCGAGCAGCTCGGCCTTCTTTGCGGCGAACTCCTCGTCCGAGAGGATCCCGCGCTCGTGCAACCCGGCGAGCGACTCGATGGCCGCGACAATGGCCGCCGGATCGCCGGACGCGCCGGAGGCGGGTGCTGAAGAAGGGTGAGGTGCCTGCGTCTGAGGCGCGAATTGCGGGGCCGGGTGGGACTGATACTGCGACTGAAACTGCGGGGACTGAAACTGCGGGGACTGAAACTGCGGGGACTGAAACTGCGGGGCGGGCGCCGAGGCGGGGGTCTCGGCCACCTCCCGCCCGCCGAGCTCGCGCAAGCTCGACACGTTAAAGGTGCCGAGCTGGCTGGTGAAGCTCACCGAGCCGTATCCGCCGCCCTGCTGCTGTTGCACGCCACCGATTTGGTGCTCGCCGGTGTCAAAAATCTTTGTGACATCGTTGATCTGGATTGCCAGTCGCCGAGTGCTCGGGAAGATTGCGTAGCGCGCATCGTTCTGCCCGCCCGCCGCACTGGGCACGCCGAGGTCGGCCGGCCACCAGTTGGCCGACGGGAACCCGGCGTGGGCGGCCCGGGAGCCCTGGGTCGGGGCGGGAAATACCGTCGTGGTGGCAAGCAATTGTGCCAACTCGTTGCACAGCGCATCGACGCGTGCCTTGAGTGCGTTGTCGAACATGTTGCCGACCATCGTCATCCCGCCGCGCATCCATTGCCCGGAGCCGCCGAGCTCGGGGATGTCGAACTGGGCCATGGTGCCGCCACCGTTGCGGAGGGCAAACAGCATGGCCAGCACCGTCTCGCGGGACAGCCCATGGCGCTGGGCGATGTCGGCGATGGCGTTCGCGGCTTCGGGGGTAACCGTTGCCTTCATCTTTGTGAGTCTTTCGTCGTGGGTACCGGTTCGAGCCTACGCAAGCCACGCGGAGATACGCAGCGGGAGGCGTGGGGGCTGCCGGCTGTTGCGGGTTGAGTGGTCGGTAGTTGTCGGTGGTGTGTTGTAGGAACTCGGTTCCGCGTTGTACGCGCACCGGCGCACGTTTCTTACCCTGCTTGGTGACCCGTCGGTGCACCGGATTGTGGCCGAGCATCGGGACCGGTTGTGCCGGTTCGGTTCGGAATACGTGCAGGCCGCGTGGGCCGCGGCGGGTCGTGGTGGACACCGCCGAGGTTGATGAGGACCTCGTGCGGGATATGACCGAGGTCCTGGCCTCGAAGGGTGGGCGTCGGTATGGCACGCGGGCGGCCGGGAACCGCGCCAAGCGCGCTCTGGCAGCTGCCGGCGCGACCGAGGGGCGGGGTGGGGCCTGATGGCGAAGTTTGACGTTCCTGAAGGCTGGTGTGTGCAGGGGTTCGGGTTCACGCTGGATCCGACCCAGGATCAAGCCAAGGCGTTGGCAAGGCATTTCGGTGCGCGGCGCAAGGCATACAACTGGACCGTGGCCACCTTGAAGGCCGATATCGAAGCGTGGCACGCGGTTGGGATCCAGACCGCGACGCCGTCCCTTGCGGTATTGCGGAAGCGCTGGAACACCGTAAAAGACGACGTGTGTGTCAACGTTGAGACCGGTGGCGTGTGGTGGCCCGAATGCTCGAAGGAGGCCTACGCCGATGGCATCAGGGGCGCAGTCGACGCGTACTGGAACTGGCAGAGCGGCCGTGCTGGCAAGCGCGCTGGCAACAGGGTCGGGTTCCCGCGGTTCAAACGCAAAGGCCGCGACAGTGACCGGGTGTGCTTCACTGCCGGAGCGATGCGCGTCGAGCCGGACCGCCGCCACCTCACGCTGCCGGTGATCGGCACTGTCCGCACCTACGAGAACACCCGCCGCATCGAACGCCTCATTCGGGCCGGGCGGGCGCGGGTGCTAGCGATCTGCGTGCGCCGCAACGGCACTCGTTTGGACGCGAGCGTGCGGGTGCTTGTCCAACGCCCCCAGCAACCCAGCGTCGTGCTGGCTGGTTCGCGGGTGGGTGTCGATGTCGGGGTGCGGCGGTTGGCGACAGTGGCCACCGCTGAAGGTGTCGTGATCGAACGCGTCGCCAACCCGCGACCTCTAGAGGCTGCGGTGCGTGAGCTGCGGCAACTGTGCCGGGCACCGTCGCGTTGTAGGAAAGGCTCGCGGCAGTACCGCGCACGCACCGCACAGATTTCCCGGCTGCACTGCCGGGTCAATGATGTCCGCACTCATCACCTGCACGTTCTGACAACGCGGTTGGCTAAAACCCACGGCCGCATCGTTGTTGAAGGTTTGGACGCTGCGGGGATGTTGCGGCTAAAGGGCCTCTCGGGTGCCCGCGCCAGGAGGCGTGGACTGTCGGACGCAGCCCTGGGCACACCGCGCCGCCACCTGTCCTATAAGACAGGCTGGTACGGGTCACAGCTGGTCGTTGCTGACCGCTGGTTCCCGTCGTCGAAAACCTGCCATGCCTGCGGGCATGTCCAGGACATCGGATGGGCCCAACATTGGCAATGCGACGCCTGTTCGGTCACACACCAGCGTGATGACAACGCATCTATCAATCTCGCACGCTACGAGGACACCCTTAGCGTCGTCGGCCCAGTTGGGGCCGCCGTCAAGCGTGGAGCCGACCGTAAGACCCGGCCTGGCCGGGCTGGTGGCCGTGAAGCGCGGAAGGGAACCGGCCACCCGGCCGGGGAACAACCCCGAGATGGGGTGCGAGTCGCGTGACCAATAAAGATCACTTGCTCGCAACGGTTCCGGCCGAAAGCCCCGTACGGCTAAGCTGCGGACTAGACGGGTGTCAAGAAGCCTGGGGTTGAAGAAGGGGCGTTATGTCTAACAAGGTTTACGTCGTCGGCGTCGGTATGACGAAGTTCGAGAAGCCGGGCCGCCGCGAAGGCTGGGATTACCCGCAGATGGCCAAGGAGTCCGGCACCAAAGCGCTGCAGGACGCCGGGGTCGACTACACCGAGATCGAGCAGGGCTACGTCGGCTACGTCGCCGGCGACTCCACGTCCGGGCAGCGCGCCCTCTATGAACTCGGCATGACGGGCATCCCGATCGTCAACGTCAACAACAACTGCTCCACCGGGTCCACGGCGCTGTACCTGGGTGCGCAGGCCATCCGCGGCGGACTGGCCGACTGTGTGATGGCGCTGGGCTTCGAGAAGATGAAGCCGGGGGCGCTGAGCGGCGGCGCCGAGGACCGGGAGTCGCCGATGGGCAGGCACGTCAAGGCGTTGGCCGAAATCGACGAGTTCCATTTTCCGGTGGCGCCGTGGATGTTCGGGGCGGCCGGCCGCGAGCACATGAAGAAGTACGGCACCACCGCGGAGCACTTCGCGAAGATCGGTCTGAAGAACCACAAGCACTCGGTGAACAACCCGTACGCGCAGTTCCAGGAGGAGTACACCCTGGACGACATCCTGGCCGCGAAGATGATCTCCGACCCGCTCACCAAACTGCAGTGCTCGCCGACCTCCGACGGCTCGGCCGCCGTGGTGCTGGCCAGCGAGGGTTACGTGGCCGAACACGACCTCGCCGGGCAGGCCGTGGAGATCGTCGGGCAGGCGATGACCACCGACTTCGCGTCCACTTTCGACGGCAGCGCCCGCAACATCATCGGCTACGACATGAATGTGCAAGCGGCCCAGAAGGTTTACCACCAGTCCGGGCTCGGCCCCGAGGACTTCCAGGTGATCGAGCTGCACGATTGCTTCTCCGCCAACGAGCTGCTGCTCTACGAGGCGCTGGGCCTGTGCGACGAGGGTGAGGCGCCCAAGCTGATCGACGACAACCAGACCACCTATGGCGGACGCTGGGTGGTGAACCCCTCGGGCGGGCTGATCTCGAAGGGCCATCCGTTGGGCGCGACCGGGCTGGCCCAGTGCTCAGAGCTGACCTGGCAACTGCGGGGTACCGCGGACAAGCGTCAGGTGGACAACGTGACGGCCGCGTTGCAACACAACATCGGCCTGGGCGGCGCCGCCGTCGTGACCGCCTACCAGCGGGCCGAGCGCTGAACCGCGCGGCGGGCTCGGGGGTCCCAGGGGATAAGTCATGATCGAGTGGTCCGACACCGATCTGATGGTCCGGAATACGGTTCGCCGATTCATCGATAAGGAAGTCCGCCCGCACCTGGACGAACTGGAAACGGGCGCGCTGTCGCCGTATCCGATCGCGCGGAAGCTGTTCAGCCAGTTCGGTCTTGACGTGATGGCCGCCGAATCTGTGAAGAAGATGCTGGCCCGCGAGCGTGCCAAGCAGGACGGGACGCGCGCCGAAGATGAGGGCGAAAAGGAGGACAGCGCAGGCGGTTTCGGTGGTGCCTCGGGGTCGATGATGGCCGTGCTGGTGTCCGAACTCTCTTGCGTCAGCATCGGATTGCTCAGCACCGCGACGGTCAGCATCGGTCTGGGAGCGACGACCATCATGAGCCGCGGCACGCTGGCCCAGAAGGAGCGCTGGTTGCCCGACCTGATGACGCTGAAGAAGATCGCGGCGTGGGCCATCACCGAGCCGGACTCCGGTTCGGACGCGTTCGGCGGCATGAAGACTCACGTCAAACGCGACGGCGAGGACTACATCCTCAACGGGCAGAAGACGTTCATCACCAACGGGCCGTACGCGGACGTCCTGGTGGTCTACGCCAAACTCGATGATGGGGACCCAGCCGTGGACCGGCGCAACCGGCCGGTGCTGGTGTTCGTGCTCGATGCGGGCATGCCGGGTCTGACGCAGGGCAAGCCGTTCAAGAAGATGGGCATGATGTCATCGCCGACCGGCGAGCTGTTCTTCGACAACGTGCGGCTCAGCCCGGATCGGCTGCTCGGCGAGAGCGAACAGCACACCGACGGGGACGGCCGCGACAGCGCCCGCGCCAATTTCGCCGCCGAACGGATCGGGATCGCGATGATGGCGCTCGGCATCATCAACGAATGCCACCGGCTGTGCGTGGATTACGCAAAGACCCGCACGCTATGGGGCAAGAACATCGGGCAGTTCCAGCTGATCCAGCTCAAGCTGGCCAAAATGGAGATCGCCCGGATGAACGTGCAGAACATGGTGTTTCACACCATCGAGCGGCAGCAAGCCCGGAAGCCGCTGACGCTGGCCGAGGCATCGGCGATCAAGCTGTACTCGTCGGAGGCCGCAACCGACGTTGCGATGGAGGCCGTGCAGCTGTTCGGCGGCAACGGCTACATGGCCGAGTACCGGGTGGAGCAGCTGGCCCGGGACGCGAAGTCGCTGATGATCTACGCCGGCAGCAATGAGGTTCAGGTGACCCACATCGCCAAGGGCCTGCTGGCCGACTGACGTCCGTGGAGCGCCGGGGCCTTCGCGACACATAAACGACATACACGCCACGCCGACGGGGATGGCGGTGGCTTATGTCTGGACGAGCCGCCGATCCGCGCGGCTGGCCAGTCTGGCGGCGACCCGTCCCCCGCAAGCGGGAGGTACCCCCAGCGCCCGGCTTCGCCGCTGGGCGAGTTAGGCCGTCACCCAGATCGCCCGGGCGGCCGGGCTGCCCAGTTCGACGGTGGTCGCGGCGCCGTCGGCCGATTCGATCGCCACCGAGATCATGCCGGCGAATTCCCGGCGGGTCAGGACGCGCAGCCGCGAGTCGAGGTTGATACCGACGCTGGCGAAATAGCGCAACATCTCCGGGTCGGTATCGGAGATGCGGGCCACCGTCCCGGTGTCCCCGTCGCGGCAGGCCCACAGCTGACGGGCCGGCGGCGTTGGAACCTGTCCGTCGGTTCCCGGGATCGGGTCGCCGTGCGGATCGCGCCGCGGGAACCCCAGCTTGGCGTCGATCCGGGCCATCAGGCGATCCGACACCGCATGTTCGAGCACCTCGGCCTCGTCGTGCACCTCGTCCCAGCCGTACCCGAGTTCGTTGACCAGGAAAGTCTCCAGCAGCCGGTGCCGGCGTACCATTGCCAGCGCCGCTCGCCGCCCCGCCTCGGTCAAGGTCACCGCCCCGTACTTCGCATGGTCGACCAGGCCCTGCTCGGCGAGTTTGCGAATGGACTCCGACGCCGTGCTGGCGGACACCCCGATCCGGTCGGCCAGCATCTTGGTGCTGACCTTTTCCAGCGACCATTCCTGGGCAGTCCAGATGACCTTCAGATAGTCCTGCGCAACCGCAGTGAGCCCGCCAGGCTGGTCGTCCTCCCTCACACCCACAGAGTTTAGGGAACCTTGGGATGATTCGGCGTGATCTGTGTATCTCCCGCCAACGCGCGGTGCCCCGTAGGCTTGCGATCGTGCAGCGGTGGCGGGGACAGGACGAGATCCCCACGGACTGGGGCAGGTGCGTGCTCACCATCGGAGTGTTCGATGGGGTGCACCGGGGACACGCCGAACTGATCGCGCACGCGGTGAAGGCCGGCCGCACCCGCAACGTTCCGGCCGTGCTGATGACGTTCGATCCGCACCCGATGGAAGTGGTCTATCCAGGCAGTCATCCGGCGCAGCTGACGACGCTGACCCATCGCGCCGAGCTCGTCGAAGATCTGGGTATCGACGTCTTCCTGGTGATGCCGTTCACCACCGATTTCATGAAGCTGACCCCGGACCGCTACGTCCACGAGCTGCTGGTGGAAAATCTGCATGTGGTGGAGGTCGTGGTGGGCGAGAACTTCACCTTCGGCAAGAAGGCGGCGGGCACCGTCGACACCCTGCGCCGGGCCGGGGAGCGGTTCGGCTTCGCGGTGGAGTCGATGTCGCTGCTGTCCGAGCACCACAGCAACGAGACCGTGACGTTTTCCTCCACCTACATCCGATCCTGCGTCGACGCGGGTGACATGATGGCGGCCACCGAGGCGCTGGGCCGCCCGCACCGCGTCGAGGGTGTCGTGGTCCGGGGCCATGGACGCGGCGTTGCGCTGGGCTTTCCCACCGCCAATGTGGCGCCGCCGATGTACTCGGCCATCCCGGCCGACGGCGTCTATGCCGCCTGGTTCACCGTGCTCGGGCACGGACCGGTGACCGGCACCATCATCCCGGGTGAGCGCTATCAGGCCGCGGTGTCCGTCGGGACCAACCCGACCTTTTCCGGACGCACCCGCACCGTCGAGGCGTTCGTCCTCGACACCGCCGCCGACCTGTACGGACAGCACGTGGCGCTGGACTTTGTGGCGCGCATCCGCGGGCAGCGCAAGTTCGACTCGGTGCGCGATCTGGTGGCCGCGATGGACAAGGACACCGACCGGGCGCGTGCCCTGCTCGCCGACTAGCCCCTAGCCCCCCAGCTGCTAAACTGCCGGACGACATCGGCGCGTGCTGCGGTTCGCGGTGGCCGCGCTTTGATACCCATGATCGCGGACCTATTGATGGAGTTGTTTCGTGGCGCTGACAGCCGAGCAAAAAAAGGACATTCTGCGGACCTACGGCCTGCATGACACCGATACCGGGTCCCCGGAGGCGCAGATCGCGCTGCTGACCAAGCGGATCGCGGATCTGACCGAGCACCTCAAGATGCACAAGCACGACCACCACTCCCGCCGGGGCTTGCTGCTGCTGGTGGGTCGTCGGCGCCGGCTGATCAAATACCTCTCGCTCATCGATGTGGAGCGCTACCGCTCGCTCATCGAGCGGCTCGGTCTGCGTCGCTGACGCCCCTTTTGATGGCGGCGACCCGCTTCGCCAGGTCCCCCGCAAGCGGGTGGTGCCCCCGGCGCGCGCTTGCGATCGCCGCATTTTGATGGCGGGGACCCGCTTTGACCAGCCGCCCGCGCGGGGACGCGAGTTAGCCCGTGTAGAGTGAGGACGTTTGGACCGCTTTGGTCCGAGCAAGCGGTGCGGTTCGCGCAGATCCGCGCGTGCCGTTCCAGCGTGTCACTACGCATGTCACAACAGCGAGCGGCCCAGTCTGCATCGGGCGGTCTTCGGTAGTGGCTGCCGGGCTCCCCGGATCTGGGGCAGGTCGGCCGCTTCGATCGACGGCCGTAGCCGCATTCAGACTTTGCTCTTAGGGAAGCTCTCCGTTTTGGCGCGTGAAACGCGAAAAGGCTGAATACCGAGAGAGGCCGCACGGACGTTATGTCTGTAGCTGAAATTGAAGAGGGCGTGTTCGAATCGACCGCCATTATCGACAACGGGGGCTTCGGCACCCGGACCATCCGTTTCGAGACGGGCCGGTTGGCCCAGCAGGCCGCCGGCGCCGTGGTCGCTTACCTCGACCACGAGAACATGCTGCTGTCGGCGACCACCGCCAGCAAGAACCCCAAGGAACACTTCGACTTCTTTCCCTTGACGGTCGACGTCGAGGAGCGGATGTACGCCGCCGGCCGCATCCCGGGATCGTTCTTCCGCCGCGAGGGCCGCCCGTCCACCGACGCGGTCCTGACCTGCCGGCTCATCGACCGCCCGCTGCGCCCCTCGTTCGTCGACGGCCTGCGCAACGAGATCCAGGTCGTGGTGACGATCCTGAGCCTGGATCCCAACGATCTTTACGACGTGTTGGCGATCAACGCCGCATCGGCCTCCACCCAGCTCAGTGGCCTGCCGTTCTCCGGCCCCATCGGCGGGGTGCGGGTGGCGCTCATCGACGGCACCTGGGTTGCCTTCCCCACCGTTGAGCAGCTTGAGGGGGCCGTGTTCGACATGGTGGTGGCCGGCCGCAAGGTCGACGGTGATGTCGCGATCATGATGGTCGAGGCCGAGGCCACCGACAAAGTCATCGAACTCGTCGAGGGCGGCGCCCAGGCGCCGACGGAGAGCGTGGTGGCCGAGGGCCTGGAAGCCGCCAAGCCGTTCATCGCCGCGCTGTGCACCGCTCAGCAGGAGCTGGCCGACAAGGCCGCGAAACCGACCAGCGACTATCCGACCTTCCCCGACTACGGCGACGACGTGTACTACTCGGTGGCCTCGGTGGCCACCGACGAGCTGGCCGCGGCCCTGACCATCGGCGGCAAGGCCGAGCGCGACCAGCGCACCGACGAGCTCAAGGCTCAGGTGCTCGAGCGGCTGGCCGGCACCTACGAGGGGCGGGAAAAGGAGATCAGCGCCGCGTTCCGGTCGCTGACCAAGAAGCTGGTGCGCCAGCGCATCCTGACCGATCACTTCCGCATCGACGGCCGTGGCATCACCGACATCCGCGCGTTGTCGGCCGAGGTCGCCGTGGTTCCGCGAGCGCACGGCAGCGCGCTGTTCGAGCGCGGTGAAACCCAGATCCTCGGTGTGACCACGCTCGACATGGTCAAGATGGCCCAGCAGATCGACTCGCTGGGCCCGGAGACGTCCAAGCGGTACATGCACCACTACAACTTCCCGCCGTTCTCCACCGGCGAGACCGGCCGCGTCGGCTCGCCCAAGCGGCGTGAGATCGGGCACGGCGCGCTGGCCGAGCGGGCCCTGATTCCGGTCCTGCCCAGCGTCGAGGAGTTCCCCTACGCCATCCGTCAGGTGTCCGAGGCTCTGAGCTCCAACGGCTCCACCTCGATGGGGTCGGTGTGTGCGTCCACACTGGCGCTGCTCAACGCCGGCGTGCCGCTGAAGGCGCCGGTGGCCGGCATCGCGATGGGTCTGGTCTCCGACGACGTCGAGGTTGATGGTGGCGGTACCGAGCGTCGCTTCGTGACTTTGACCGACATTTTGGGTGCCGAAGACGCGTTCGGCGACATGGACTTTAAATGCGCCGGCACTAAGGACCTCGTCACCGCGCTGCAGTTGGACACCAAGCTCGACGGCATTCCCTCCCAGGTGCTCGCGGGCGCGCTCGCGCAGGCCAAGGACGCCCGGCTGACCATCCTGGAGGTCATGGCCGAGGCCATCGACAAACCCGACGAGATGAGCCCGTACGCGCCGCGGGTGACCACCATCAAGGTTCCGGTCGACAAGATCGGTGAGGTCATCGGCCCCAAGGGCAAGGTCATCAACGCCATCACCGAGGAAACCGGCGCGCAGATCTCCATCGAGGACGACGGCACCGTGTTCGTCGGCGCCACCGACGGGCCGTCGGCGCAGGCTGCGATCGACCGGATCAACGCCATCGCCAACCCGCAGCTGCCGACGATGGGGGAGCGATTCCTCGGAACCGTGGTCAAGACAACCGATTTCGGCGCGTTCGTGTCGCTGCTGCCCGGCCGTGATGGTCTGGTGCACATCTCCAAACTCGGCAAGGGCAAGCGCATCGCCAAGGTTGAGGACGTCGTGAACGTCGGCGACAAGCTGCGGGTCGAGATCGCCGATATCGACAAACGCGGCAAGATCTCGCTCATCTTGGTGGACGAAGAGGACTCGGCCAACACGCCTTCAGCTCCTTCGGCGACCGCACCAGCCGATGCCGCGACGGCCAGCAGCTGATCCCGCCCTGCGGCCGGGCAAGCAGACCGCCAAGGTGAAGGCCGCAAAGAAGACCGGGCATTCGGCTGGACTGCGCCGCACCACGCTGCCGGGCGGCTTGCGCGTGGTCACCGAATACCTGCCCGCGGTGCGCTCCGCGTCGGTTGGCGTTTGGGTCGGCGTCGGCTCGCGCGACGAGGGCGCCACGGTGGCCGGGGCGGCGCACTTCCTGGAGCATCTGCTGTTCAAGTCGACCCCGACCCGCACGGCCGTCGATATCGCGCAGGCCATGGACGCGGTCGGCGGGGAGCTCAACGCGTTCACCGCCAAGGAGCACACCTGCTACTACGCGCATGTGCTCGACAGCGATCTGGAGCTGGCCGTCGACCTGGTCGCCGATGTGGTCCTCAACGGTCGCTGCGCCGCCGACGATGTCGAGCTGGAACGCGACGTTGTCCTCGAGGAGATCGCGATGCGCGACGACGACCCCGAGGACGCGCTGGGGGACATGTTCCTGGCCGCGTTGTTCGGTGACCACCCGGTGGGTCGCCCGGTGATCGGGACCGCGGCGTCGGTGTCGGCGATGACGCAGGCCCAGCTGCACTCGTTTCACGTGCGGCGCTACACGCCCGAACGGATGGTCGTCGCGGTGGCCGGCAACGTCGACCACGCCGAGGTGGTCGCGTTGGTGCGCGAGCACTTCGGTACGCGTTTGGTCCGCGGGCGTCGGCCCGTTGTGCCGCGCAAGGGTGCCGGACGGATGAACGGCGGCCCAGTATTGACGCTGGGTAACCGGGACGCCGAGCAGACCCACGTGTCGTTGGGGGTGCGCACGCCGGGGCGCAGCTGGGAGCATCGCTGGGCGCTGTCGGTGCTGCACACCGCGCTGGGCGGCGGGCTGAGCTCCCGGTTGTTCCAGGAGGTCCGCGAGTCGCGCGGACTGGCCTACTCGGTGTACTCCGCGCTGGACATCTTCGCCGACAGTGGCGCGCTGTCGGTGTATGCCGCCTGCCTGCCCGAACGTTTCGCCGACGTCATGCGGGTGACCAGCGACGTGCTCGGCGCCGTGGCCCGCGACGGCATCACCGAGGCGGAGTGCCGGATCGCCAAGGGCTCGATGCGCGGCGGGCTGGTTCTCGGCCTGGAGGATTCCAGCTCGCGGATGAGCCGCATCGGCCGCAGCGAACTGAACTACGGGGCGCACCGCACCATCGAGCACACCCTGCAGCAAATCGACGCGGTCACCGTCGAGGAGGTCAACGCGGTGGCCCGCCGACTGCTGACCAAGCGCTACGGCGCCGCCGTCCTCGGTCCGTACGGATCGAAACGATCGCTCCCGCAACAACTTCGGGCGATGGTAAATTAGCCCGATGGTAGTGGGCCAGATGGTACTGGGCTTCTGGGACATCGCCAGGCCCATCGTGGGTGCGCCGATGGCGGGCGGCCCGGGTACGCCCGCGCTGGCGGCGGCCGTTTCGAACGCCGGCGGGCTCGGCTTCGTGGCCGGCGGTTACCTGAGCGCGGAGCAGCTCGAAGGCGACATCGCCGCCGCGCGCGCCGCCACCACCGGCCCGCTCGGCGTCAATCTGTTTGTGCCGCAACCCAGTGTCGCCGATTGGGTGCAGCTGGACTATTACGCGGACGAACTTGAGGATGTCGCCGACCACTACCAGGTCGAGGTCGGCCGGCCTGAGTACGGCGACGACGACGACTGGGAGCGCAAGCTCGAGGTGGTCGCCGACGTGCGCCCCGAGCTGGTGTCGTTCACCTTCGGCGTGCCGTCGCCGGACGTCATCCGGCGGCTGGGCGCGCTGGGACTCCTGGTGATGGTCACGGTGACGTCGGCGTACGAGGCGGGAGTGGCGGTCGCCGCCGGGGCGGACAGCCTGATCGTCCAGGGCCCGAACGCGGGCGGGCACCGCGGCACGTTCGCGCCGGACATGGAACCCGGCACCGAATCGCTGCACGAGTTGCTCTCCCGTATCCACAGCGGCACGCACCGCGATGTCCCTCTCATCGCGGCGGGCGGGCTGGGCACCGCCGAGGATGTGGATGCGGTACTGGACAGGGGGGCGGTGGCCGCGCAGGTCGGCACCGCGCTGCTGCTGAGCGACGAGGCCGGCACCCACCCCGCGCACCGGGCCGCGCTGCGCAATCCCCTCTACGGCAAGACCATCGTCTCGCGCGCGTTCTCGGGCCGGTACGGGCGCAGCCTGGAGAACGAATTCATCCGTCAGCTCGACCAGGTGGCGCCGCTCGGCTATCCCGAGGTCAACCAGATGACATCACCGATCCGCGCGGCGGCCGCGGACTGGGAGGACCCGAACGGCATGAGCCTGTGGGCCGGCACGGCGTTCGGCGAGGCACGCTCTGCGCCGGCGGGCGACATCGTCGCCAGCCTCGCGGACGGCTAACGTGCTGCCATGGCCGACCGGAGAGGGCTGAAAGGCAACCGCAGGTCGGCGGCCACCTGCTCGGACAGCAAGGCGCCCTCATGCGTCGAAAGACCTTTTGCCAGAGCGGGATCCGAATCGCACGCCGCTTGCCAACCGAGGTCGGCGAGCTTGAGCACATAGGGCATCGTCGCGTTGGTCAAGGCATACGTCGATGTCTTCGGCACCGCGCTGGGCATGTTCGCCACGCAGTAGAACACCGTGTCGTGCACGGTGAACGTCGGGTGATCGTGGGTGGTCGGCCGCGAACCCTCGAAGCAACCGCCCTGGTCGATCGCGATGTCTACCAGCACGGCGCCGGGTTTCATATGTGCGACAACAGAATTCGAAACCAATTTGGGTGCCTTGGCGCCCGGCACCAGGACGGCTCCGATGACCAGGTCGGCACGCTTGACGGCATCCTCGAGGTCGTAGGCCGACGAGTAGCGGGTGCGGACCCGCATGCCGAACTCCGCGTCGAGCTCCCGAAGCCGGTCGATGTTGACGTCGAAAACCGTCACCGCCGCGCCCATTCCGCCGGCGACCCGGGCGGCGTTGTAGCCCGCGGTGCCGCCGCCGATCACCACCACGTCGGCTGGCTCGACGCCAGGCACCCCGCCCATCAGCACGCCCCTTTGAGTAGGAGGCCCGCCGTGTGTCCGCATCAGTTGGTAGGCGCCGACCTGAGCGGAGAGCCGCCCGGCGACCTCGCTCATCGGGGCCAGCAGCGGTAGCGCGCCGTCGCCGGTCTGGACCGTCTCGTAAGCGATCGACGTTGTGCCGGAGGCCAATAACGCATCGGTGCAGGCGCGCGATGCGGCCAAATGCAGGTAGGTGAACAGGATCTGACCATCTCGGAGCAGTTCATATTCGGCCGGCATCGGTTCCTTGACCTTGAGCAGCAGGTCGGCCTCGGCCCACACTTGCTCGACGGTGCTGATCAGTTCGGCGCCTGCCGCCTTGAAATCCGCGTCGGCGATTGCCGAGCCTTCGCCGGCGCCCGCTTGGACGAGTACCTTGTGGCCCTGGTGGGTCAGCGCGGCCACGCCGGCCGGGGCGATGGCCACCCTGAACTCGTTGCTTTTGGTCTCGGTCGGAATCCCCACCCGCATGTCTCAAGTCTGAAGAAAATTCGAAGTCACTTCAAACATGCTGACGATAATTCTATAGAGTAGCTGCATGCCTGATAAGTCAACGGACTTCGCTGGCGGGGCGGGTGACTTGCCGAAGGATCTTCGGCCCGCTGATCTTGATGCGGTGGATCGCCGGATCCTGAGTTTGCTGCATGGCGATGCCCGAATCACCAACAACGCTCTCGCGGAGGCGGTCGGGATCGCGCCGTCGACGTGCCATGGCCGCGTTCGGCGGCTGGTGGACAGCGGTGTCATCCGGGGGTTCTATACCGATATCGACCCGGTCGCGGTCGGGTTGCCGCTGCAGGCGATGATCTCGGTCAACCTGCAATCCAACGCCCGCGGAAAGATCCGCAGCTTCATCGGACAGATCCGCCGCCGGCGGCAGGTGATGGATGTCTATTTCCTCGCCGGCGCCGACGATTTCATCCTGCATGTCGCTGCCCGCGACACCGAGGACCTGCGTTCGTTCGTGGTCGAGAACCTCAATGCCGACGCCGATGTCGCGGGCACGCAGACGTCACTGATCTTCGAGCATCTCCGCGGTGCTGCTCCCATCTAGGGCCCGTCTGGGGCCCATCTGGGGCCGCCCATCCAGGCCGTATGATCGGCCAATGACCGACCCGAGCGTGACGGCCAGTATGCAGATCGACGCCGGCCCCGACGTGGTTTACGGACTCATCACCGACCTGCCGTCGCTGGCGTTGCTGGCCGAGGAGGCGGTGGCGATGGAGTGGCGCAAGGGCGGTTCGGTCCGCAAAGGGTCGGTGTTCGTCGGTCACAACGAAAACAGCGGACGGCGCTGGACCACGACGTGCACCGTCACCGACGCCGAACCGGGTCGTCTGTTCGCGTTCGATGTGCGGTACCTGGTCTTTCCGATAGCGCGCTGGCAATACGACATCGTCGCGGCCGACGGCGGCTGCCGGGTCACCGAGAGCACCTGGGACCGCCGGCCCGGCTGGTTGCGCAAGATGGCCCCCAGGAGCACCGGCGTCACCGATCGGACCGCCGCCAACACGGAGCACATCCGGCTCACCCTGCAGCGCCTCAAGCAACGCGCTGAGGCCGGATAGGGAAGGGACCTCCGATGGCGAAGCGCGACCCCGCCGTCGCCGTCGTCGGAGCGGGCATGTCCGGGGTGGCCAAACACCGCGCCATGCTGGCCAACTCGGATCCCGGGCAGTACGACTTTCGCCGCACCGTTAGCGAGGTCTAACGCTGGTGCGGTCTGGCCTGGGCGAAGGTCCAGCGGTGGCCCTCCAGGTCCTCGGCCTGATACGCGCGAAAGCCCGTCCGCTCGATGTCACGGACGATCTTCGCCCCACCGGCGCGAGCGCGACGCAGGTGCGCGTCGAGGTCGTCGACGAACACCCAGGTCTCATGCGAGCCCCGGTCCGTGCGGTCGCCGTCGCCGAACAGCATCAGCGAGCAGTTGCCGATGCGGAATTCGATCCACGGGTGGCCGTGCTCACCCGTCGGCAACGGATCTTCGCCGTCGGGGAGCGGATCCGGTGAATGCAATCCGAACACCGAAGCCAGCCAGCGGGCGGCCGCCGCGGGCTTGGCGTAGTGCAGGCCGACCGCCAGCCGCGCGAGTTCGGGCTGGGGATTTGGGGGTCCGGCGGTGCTTTCGCGGCGTCCGCACCACGGCCCGAACCACTTCGGCACCACCCGCAGCCATGCCGTGCCGCCGCGGTCGTGCCCACCGGGAGCGATCGTGGCGCGCAAGGTGACCCTAGTGCCGACCCCAGTGCCGACCCCAGTGCCATCCGGGATCGGCTCGAATCGTATGTCGATCTCGACGTCGTCGACCGAGCTCGTCCAGGCCAATCGGGCGCCCGGTTCCCAGACGGTGATCCGGCCGAGCGCGAGCCCTTCACCGGTCGCTTCGTCGTACACCTCGATGAGCCGCCCACCGACGCCGGGCTCGCATCGCATGCCGACCGCGCGCGCCGAATCGAAATAGTTGATCGGCCCGCGCACCCACCACAGGTCGAGTTCCTCGGTGAACGCGCTGAACGCGGTCTGCGGGTCCACCGGGACCGAGACCGAAACGCTGGTACTCGGCGTCATGGCTGCCTCGCCTGCACATGACGCTGGAACGCGTGCAGTTGGTCGCGCCAGTGCGCCTGCAGCTGATCGAGCCAGGCCTGGATCGCGACGATCGAATCGGGGCGCAGCCGAAACACCCGCACCCGCGCGTCGTCGGGGGAGCGCTCGTCGGTGACGACGCCCGCCTCGAGCAGCACCCGCAGATGACGGCTCATCCGCGGACCGGAGACACCCGCCGACACCGAAATCTCTCCCGCGCGCCGGGGCCCCTCGCTCAGCAGTTGCACCACCCGGCGCCGGGTCGGGTCGGCGAGCGCCTCGAACACCCGGCCAACATCGTTAACCATATTGTTAATAGTTGTCGATATTGTGAAGGATTGGTAGGGCGTGTTTCCCGCGCTAGAGTCGCGGACCTATACTTGGGACCAGCGGTATCGGGTAAACGCTGGGCTAGGGGGCCGCTTTGATGGCAGGGGAATTCACCGTCCACGACCAGGCAGTGGGTCCACATGATGCGTCTTTGGACCACGAGCGTCTGGTGCTCGAGGCGCGCGACGTCGGCTTCGACTGGGCAAAGCTGCCATTTCACTACGTGCCCGACGAGCCGTTGGCCACCCATGTCCTCAATGTGCTGCACCTGCTGCTGCCCGCGGGCGAGGAGTTTTTCGTCGAGGTGTTCAAGAAGACGTTGCCGCTGATCAAAGACGATCAGCTGCGGCTGGATGTGCAGGGCTTCATCGGCCAGGAATCTGTGCATTCCCAGGCGCACTCCGGAGTGCTCACCCACTTCGACGCCCAGGGCGTCGACCTGACACCGTTCACCGACCAGACCAAGTGGTTGTTCGAGAAGCTGCTGGGGGACAGGCCGCGGCGCAGCATGCGGCGACAGCACAGCTGGCTGCTCGAGCAGGTCTCGTTCATCGCGGCGATCGAGCACTACACCGCCGTTTTGGGGGAGTGGATCCTGAACTCCCCGCGGCTCGATGCCGTCGGCGCCGACCCGGTGATGCTGGACTTACTCCGGTGGCACGGCGCCGAGGAAGTCGAGCACAAAGCGGTGGCCTTCGACACCATGAAGCATCTGCGCGGCGGGTACTGGCGGCAGGTGCGCGCCCAGCTGGCCGTCACGCCGGTGATGTTGCTGCTGTGGATTCGCGGAGTGCGATTCATGTACTCCGTGGATCCATACCTGCCGCCGGGGAGCAAGCCGCGCTTGCGGGACTACTTGAGCGCGGCTCGCCGCGGTTTGGTGCCCGGGCCGCTGCGATTGGCGCGGGCGGTCGGCGACTACTACAAGCCGCGCTTCCATCCGTCACAGCTGGGCGGGCTGGAGCGGGCCGTCGATTACCTGGCAGTCTCACCGGCCGCCCGCGCGTCGCGCTGAACCATGACCGTCATTTCCCGCAGCATCGTCGCGTCCGACGGCGTCACCCTGGCGGTACACCTTTACGGCGAGATCGAACCGCAGCGACCCACCATCCTGGCCATTCACGGCTGGCCGGATAACCACCACGTGTGGGACGGGGTGGCCGGGCAGCTGGCCGGGCGATATAACTTCGTGGCTTATGACGTGCGCGGGGCCGGCGAATCGTCCTGTCCGGCAAGCCGATCCGGATACGCATTTGCGCAGCTGGTGTCCGACATCGGTGCGGTGATCGACAGCCTGGGGGCGGGGCGAGTCCACCTGCTCGGCCACGACTGGGGCTCGATTCAGGGTTGGGCGGCGGTGACCGACGATTCGGCGATGGACAAGGTCGCCTCGTTCACGTCGATCTCGGGCCCGCATCTGCGGTACGCGGGCAGGTTCTTGCGGTCGGCACGCACCCCGAAGACGGTGGCCCAGGTCGCCAGGCAGCTCGTGGCGTCCGGGTACATCGGCTTCTTCCTGTGCCCGGGACTGCCGGAGCTGGCGTTTCGCTGCGGGCTCGGCGTGAAAGTCGTTGAGGCCGTTGAACGCATCGGCCGGTCGAGCACGCGGAGCCAACGCCACGGGACTCCGCGCTCGATCGGCGACTACGTCAACGGACTCAACCTATACCGAGAGAACATGCCCGCGCCGATGGTGTCGCCGGGGCGGCAGCTACCGCAGACCGGCGTCCCGGTCCAGGTACTGGTGCCGCGCATGGATCTGTTCGTGACGCCCGCCCTGCAGCGGTTCACCGGCGCAATTCCCTTGGGCGGCAGGGTGGTCCCGATGGAAGGCGGCCACTGGGTGGTGACCTCGCGTCCCGACGTCGTCGCCCGGCTGACCGCCGAGTGGGTCGATCGCAATGCCGCCGGTGGCGCCGTGCCGACCGGCGCGTCGGTGGTGCGAGGCGGCCCGCGAGAGGTGCGGGGCAAGCTGGCGTTGGTCACCGGGGCCGGTGCCGGCATCGGCCGGGCCACGGCGGTGGAACTGGCCCGTCAGGGCGCCGGCAAGGTGGTGATCGTCGATCGCGACGTCGCCGCGGCCAACGACAGTGCGGACGCGGTTCGCGCCGCGGGCGCCGAGACCGCGGTGTACAAGGTTGACGTCAGCGACGAGATTGCAATGAATGACCTTGCCGCACAGGTCCTCAACGAACACGGCGTGGTCGACATCCTGGTGAACAACGCCGGCATCGGGATGGCCGGCCGCTTCCTGGAGACCACCGCGGCGAACTGGGAAGACATCATGGGAGTCAACGTCCGTGGCGTCATCTCCGGCAGCAGAGCCTTTGGCGCGCAGATGGTCGCGCGTGGCGAGGGCGGCACGATCATCAACGTGTCGTCCGCCGCGGCGTACCTCCCGTCGAAATCCATGGTCGCCTACGGCACCACCAAGGCGGCCGTGCTGGCGTTCAGCGAATCGCTGCGCGCCGACCTCGCCGACGAGGGCATCACCGTCACCGCGGTATGCCCGGGTTTCGTCAACACCAACATCGCCAAAAGCACCGTCTACGCGGGGATGACCGCCGAAGAGCAAGAGCTCGCGCGACAGCAGGCGGACGCGGCGTACCGGCGCCGCAACTACACACCGGAAGCCACCGCCAAGGCGATCGTCAAGGCCGTCAGGACCGGCCCGCCCGTGTTGCCGATCGCCGCCGAGTCCCGAATCGGCTACGCGATGCGCCGCATCAGCCCGTCGATGATCCGGCTGTTGGCGCGCGTGGACATTCGGAAGAAGTAGGGAATGCACAGTGCCGGACAGCATCTGGACCAGTAGGCCACCCGACCTGTATGGCCGGCGCGACCGCGATCGCCTGGCCACGGTGCTGTGGGGGGTCCGGACGCTCTTCGGGGGGCTCGCCTCGGCGTCGCGGTGGGACCCGTCGCGGGTGAAGCCGGTGCGCCGTACGCAAACCGCGGTGATCGTCAAACGCGAACTGGTCTGCCCCGACGTGGTCGCGTTGACATTGGCCGACCCGGACGGAGGGTTGCTCCCGTCCTGGACGCCCGGCGGGCACATCGACGTTGCACTGCCCTCGGGCCGGCGCCGGCAGTATTCGCTGTGCGGTCCGCCCGGGCGCCGCACCGACTACCGCATCGCCATCCGCCGGATCGCCGACGGCGGCGGCGGTTCGATCGAAATGCACGATGCGTTCGACGTGGGCGACACCCTGGTTTTCGAAGGCCCGCGCAATGCGTTCTATGTCGGGATGGCCGAGCACGATGTGCTGTTCGTGATCGGCGGCATCGGGATCACGCCCATCCTGCCGATGATCCAGATGGCTCAGCAACGCGGAATCGATTGGCGTGCAACCTATGCCGGTCGAAGCCGGGACTACATGCCGTTCCTGGACGAGGTGGTGGCGGTGGCGCCCGACCGGGTCAGCGTGTGGGCCGACGACGAGCACGGCCGGATGGCCGGCGTCGAGGACCTGCTGGCGGGCGCGGGACCGACCACGGCCGTCTACGTGTGCGGGCCCTCCGTCATGCTCGACGCCGTGCGGGTGGCCCGTGACGAATACGCCGACGCACCATTGCATTACGAGCGGTTCAGCCCGCCACCGGTGATCGATGGGATTCCCTTCGAGCTGGAGCTCGCGCGGTCGAAGCGGGTGCTCAGCGTTCCGGCGAATCGCTCGGCGCTTGGCGTGATGCTCGACCGGGATCCGACCACCCCGTACTCGTGCCAGCAGGGCTATTGCGGCACCTGCAAGGTCAAAGTGCTTGCGGGACGGGTTGATCACCGTGGCCGCGCCGCCGTGGGCGATGACGAGATGCTGGTCTGCGTGTCGCGCGCGCAGGGCGACCGGCTGGTCCTTGATGCTTAGAGGACGCCTAGAAGACGCCTAGAAGACGCCCTTCTCGATCAGCACGTCGGCGTAGGCCGCCAGGTCGGTGGCGAACAGGGTGGGTTGCTCGAAGGCGGCGAAGTGGCCGCCGCGGTCGGCAACCGAGTAGTGGACCAGGTTGTATCGCGCCGCCGCCCAGGCGCGCGGCGTCTGCAGCAGCTCATAGGGATAGACGGCGTATCCGGTGGGGACGTCGACGCGACCGGTCCACTCGCTGCGCGCGTCGGTGCCGGCGCGCTTGGATTCGCCGTACAGGCGTGCCGCCGAGGTGGCGGTGCCGGTGAGCCAATAGAACATCAGGTTGTCGATGAGCCGGTCGGTGCTGATCGGCATGCCGTCCCGGATGTCGCACCAGGCGTGAAACTTCTCGAGTATCCAGCCGGCCAGGCCGACTGGTGAGTCGTCCAGGCCGAAACCCAGCGAATGTGGGCGCGTCGATTGCAATTCCATGTAGGCCGTGCCGTCCTTGATGCGTTCACCGCTGGCGGCGAGGGCGGCGAGTTCTGGCTCGGTGATGCTCGCCAGCAGTTCGGGGTCACTCTGATCCGGTGGTGCGAACAACATGTTGGTGTGGATCGCGGCCACATGCTGGGGGTAGTGCTCGCCGAGGTGGCGCGTGACAAAGGCGCCCCAGTCACCGCCCTGCGCGAGGTAGCGCTCATACCCGAGCTGCGCCATCACCTCGGCCACGGCCGCGGCGATACGGGCCACGTCAACGCCTCGCTCGCGAGTGGGGCCCGAGAAGCCATAGCCGGGCATCGAGACCAGTACCACATGAAATCGCCGCCGCAGCAGGGGCAGTGCGTCCAGGAACTCCACGATCGAGCCGGGCCAGCCGTGCGTGATGACAAGGGGGATGGCGCGCTGGGCGTCCGATCGGGCGTGCAGGAAGTGCACCCGCTGGCCGGCGGCCTCGGTGACGAACGAACCTACGGCGTTGACCTCGGCCTCGGTGGACCGCCAGTCGTAGCGGTGCAGCCAATGGTCGACCACGGTTTTGAGGAATGCCTGATCGGTGCCGTAATCCCAAGCCGCCCCAGCGATTTCGGCTGGCCACCGGGCATTGCCGAGGCGGTGGCGAAGGTCGTCGAGCTGCGCCTCATCGACTCTGACGATGAACGGTTGGACTGTCCCCAATGTCTCCAATGTTATTGCACCCGAGAACCTTCCAGATAGGCGACCAGCGCGTTGGTCAGACCCCGCCGCGCCATGTCGAGGTCGGCGTAGGAGCCCAGTTGGCGCTCCGATACCAGACCGCGCAGCGCGCCGGGGATTAGGGCGGCCACCTCGCGCACCCGGTTAGGGTCGACGTCGAGATCGGCGAACGCGTTCTGGCACGTCCGCAGCCAGCTCTTGCCCCAGGAGAACAGCTCGGCGGCGGTGCGCGGGTAGAGGCGTTCGAGCTCGCCGGGGTCGCGGGGCAGCGCCGCCCGCAGGTTTTCGATCGCGCGGGCATCCCTCGATGTCGCCAAGCCGTGGTAGAGGGTGTCGATGATGGCGCCGACCCGCTCACGCAGGGGCGCGTCCGGTCGAGCGGTCGTCGACAGCGTCGCGGCCCGCCGCTCGGCGGTGCTGTGCAGCACCGCGGCCCAGAAGCCGTCGGTGTCGCCGAACTGGTACTGCACCGCCCCCCAGGTGGCGCCGATCTCTTTGGCGATGCGATTGGCCGACACCGAGCCCGGGTCGCCCGAGGCCAGCGACTTGAGCGCGGCCTCCAGCATGCTCTCGCGGGTCGCGTGGCCACGCCGGTTGGTGCGCCGGCCGACCACTCCTGCCCCAGCAACCTGGCCCGTCACCTTGTCGATCCTATGGTCTCGACTAACATTTTCATAGAGGGTACTGTGATTGTTTGTCGGATCCGCCAAGGAGGAGACCGGGATGGCTAACTCAGATGGCTAAGCCGCCGCTGTCGATGAAGCCGACCGGATGGTTCCAGGTCGCCTGGTCCGACGAGATTGGCATCGGCGATGTCCACAAGATGAAGTACTTCGACCAGGAGATGGTCGCCTGGCGGGCCGAGTCCGGCCGGCTGACCGTGATGAACGCGTACTGCGAACACCTCGGCGCCCACCTGGGTTACGGCGGCAAGGTCGTCGGCGAAGTGCTGCAGTGCCCGTTCCACGGGTGGCAGTGGAACCAGCAGGGCCGCAACGTCTGCATCCCGTACCAGGATCGGCCCAACCGCGGCCGGCGGATCCGCACGTACCCCGTCGTGGAGCGCAACGAGTCGGTCTACATCTGGCACGACGTAGAGGATCGCGAGCCGTACTTCAACGCGCCCGACGTGTTCGCCGGCTTCCAGGACGGCAGCAGCGCCGAGCGTTACTACCCGCAGCAGCGGTTCTACCGGGAGAGCCTCGAACTGCACCCGCAGTACGTGCTCGAAAACGGGGTGGATTTCGCGCACTTCAAGTACGTGCACAACACCCCGATCGTGCCGGTTTTCACCCGCCACGACTTCGAACGCCCGGTGTCCTTCGTCGACTTCACCATCACGTTCGAAGGTGACGACGGTCAACGGATCGAGGATGTCAAAAGCGGCGTCGAGGCGATCAACGGCGGGCTGGGAGTCGCGGTGACCAAGAGCTGGGGCATGGTCGACAACCGGACCATCTCCGCCGTCACCCCGGTCGACGAGTCCACCTCCGACGTCCGGTTCATGGTCTACATCGGCCGGACCTCGGGAAAGGATCCGGCTCGGGCAGAGGCGAAGGCACGGGACTTCGGACAGGCAGTGATCGCGCAGTTCGAGCAGGATGTCCACATCTGGCAGCACCAGCGCTACTCGGATCCACCGGCGCTGGCCCCTGACGAGTACCGCGGCTTCACCGCAATTCGTAAGTGGGCCAAGCAGTTCTATCCCGACGGCATCGGCGGCAGTGCCGCCGAAGTGTACGCAGCATCCCAGAAAGGCTGAAACGTCAATGAATGCACCCGATCGACCGATCCGCGTCTACCAGGTTGGCACCGGAAACGTCGGTTCGGAGATGATCAGGCGGATCGCCACCCAGCCCGACCTCGAACTCATTGGCGTGCACTGCTATTCGCCGGAGAAAGTGGGGCGCGATGCTGGTGAGATCGCGGGCATCGAGCCCAACGGGGTGAAGGCCACCGGCAGCGTCGAGGAAATCATCGCAGCTCGACCTGACGTCCTCACCTTTCATGGCGTGTTCCCCGACGAGGACCTCTACGTCAAAGTGCTTGAGGCGGGCATCAATATCGTCACCACCGCCGATTGGATCACCGGCTGGCACCGCGACAAGAACCACCCGCACCCGTCGGGCAAGCCCGTGACCCAGCTGCTGGCCGAGGCCTGCGAAAAAGGCGGCGCAACCTTCTACGGCACCGGGATGAACCCGGGCCTGAACCAGATCCTGGGCGTGGTCTGCTCGGCCGGCGTCGCCGAGATCGAGAACATCACCACCATCGAGTCCGTCGACGTGTCCTGCCACCACTCGCGCGACACCTGGATCGAGGTCGGATACGGTCAGCCGGTCGACGATCCCGACATCCCGGCGAAGCTGGAGAAGTACACCCGCGTCTTCGCCGACAGCGTGCTGATGATGGCCGACTGTTTCGACCTGATGCTCGACGAGGTCAAGTTCAGCTACGAGCTGGGCGCGTGCACCAAGGACGTCGACCTGGGCTGGTACACGCTGCCCAAGGGATCGCTGGGCGGCAACTACATCAAGTACCAGGGCATGGTCGACGGCGTTCCCCGCGTCGAGACGCATCTGGAGTGGCAGATGACCCCGCACACCGATCCCAGCTGGAACATCAAGGGCTGCTACATCACTCACGTCAAGGGTGACCCCTGTGTCTACAACAAGCACATGATCTTTCCCAAGCGCGGCGTCGACCTGTCCAACCCGGACAATTTCGCCTCCATCGGCATGACGATCACCGGAATGCCCGCCCTGGCCGCGATCAAGTCCGTCGTCGCGGCGCGGCCAGGCCTGATCACCAGCGCGGACCTGCCGCTGCGCGCGTTCGCGGGACGGTTCAAGAAGTAGCTTCGTCGCCGTCGTCGAACATCCGCTCCGGGTGGTGATGGTCGTTGGTGCGCGCACCGCGGTCGAGATGCGGCGGCGGGATCAATGCGGTGCGCCCGGCGGGGAGTGACACCACACGCTGATCCGGTGAAGCCATCCGGTGGGTTCGGCCGAAATACTGCAAAGCGGCGCAGAGCACGCCGCCCCACGCCGGGTGTGGCCCGACGTTCATCGATTCGGTGCGCGAGCAGCGGTTCGACGTTTATTCGTCGTTTACTCAGCGCCTGCCCAGCATAGTTAGCCGTGTCAACAACCGTCGGAACTGTCCGTCGCGATCACGTCGCTGAAGTCACAGGACGCAGTTGACCCTAGGCACGCCACCCGACGATAGGGATCAGTGACGCCGGACGGAATACCAGAGATGTTGTTGGTGATCGCGGAGCCGGTGGCGCCGCGGTTGGCTAACACCACGACCGCGCCTTTGAGAAAAGGTATCGATGAGCACCATGTTCAATTCCCGTACCACAACAGCGGCGGCGTGCACCGACGTGGTGGGCGCTTCCATCGCCATCGCCCCTGGCTGTCCTGCCTTGCGGGGTCGGGCGGCCGGGATCCGGCGCCCGCACCACCGTCAGCGACAGGTGCGGCAACCCGGCGCTGCGCCAAGCCCTGCAGCACAAATCCTGTGACGATTGCTGGCTGCCTCGGTGACACTGACTGAGCGCAACAAGGCCACTTTGGGGGAACTGTGGTTTGCGCGCACGATGCTTTTCACTCCTGCCGATAGGCCTGAGCGGTTCCCTAAGGCCGAGGCGGTGGGTGCTGATGGCGCCATCGTGGATCTCGAGGACGGGGTGGGGCTGTCGAACAAGGACATGGCAAGAAGTGCGGCAGTGAGATTTTTTGCGTCCGCCCAGAGTACCCGGGAGGGTTTCGTCTGGGCGGCGCGGCTTAACCACGTCACGACCGCGGCTGGCCTAGCCGATCTGCTGGCTTTCCGTGCCGCATCCGCACTTCCGCGCGTGTTCGTATTGCCCAAAACGGAGTCGGTTGCCGAAGTGGACATCGCGGTGGAGCATTTGTCCCGCAACGGTGCGGCACCAACGATCGTCGCGCTGGTGGAAAGTGGGCGTGGGCTGGCTGCGGCCGAGGCCATCGCTGCCCATGCGGTAGTTGGGGCGCTCGGCTTTGGTGGCGCCGATCTTGCCACCGACCTTGGGGCGGTATTCGAGTGGGAGCCAATGCTTTTCGCCCGTAGTCGGGTTATGCAGGCCGCCGCGACGGCGCACATCCCGGCCTTCGACGTTCCGTTCCTCGACATCCAGAATGTTGCCGCCCTGAAACAGGAGACGCATGCCGCCAAGGCCCTGGGCTTTTCCTGCAAGCTGGCCATTCATCCCAGGCAGGTATCGGTGATCAACGCTGTGTTCACACCAACGGCCGCCGAGCTTGCGACGGCCAAGCGGATCGTGTCGGCCGCCGAGGCGGCAAATGGCAATGTTATCCAGCTCGACGGCCACATGGTTGACGCGCCGGTGGTCAAGGCCGCACGACGCACAGTGCGCCTCGCCGCGAAAGCACGGCCATGACTCGGAGCGGCTACCTGCGCCTTGGTCCCAACCGTTACCGTGAACGCTTCGGGTTGAGTTTCGAAGACCTCAACGTAGGCATGCGCGTTCACCACCGCCCGGGTGTCGATGTTTCGCAGCAAGACAACCGGCTCGACGCGCTGGACCTGATCAACAACGCCCAGCTGCATTTCGACACGCACTACGCGTCGCAGACCGCGTGGCAGAAGCCACTTGGGGTCAGCACGATGACCGTGCAGCGGATCCTGGGGATGATCTCGCGCACCTGGTATCGGCGACGGCGGGTGGTGGCCATCGACAGCATCGCCATGACCAAGCCGGTGTTCGGCGGCGACACCCTTTACGCCAGCTCCAGCGTGACCGATGTCGCTGACGGCGGCGACGCCGACGTCGGCGAGGTGTCATTGGCGATTGAAGCCACCAACCAACGCGGTGAAGTCTGCTCGAAGATCAACTGCCAACTCGAGGTGTACCGCAACGGGCGCCACCCCGAGGACGACCCGGCGGCCCAGCCGGCCGACGAAACTCGGTTCCAGCTCTATCACGACGCCGATGACGGCGCGCTGGTCGAACAAACGGGCTTGTACTTCGAGGACCTTGTCGCAGGCGAGACCTTCGTCCACTGGCCCGGACGGACCATCGTTGCGCAAGAGTCCCGGCTGCACGCGTTGCGCTCGCTGGAGATCAATCCCTGCTGGGCTGATAGCGCCTACGTCACCACATATGGCCTGGTCCCACAGGTTTGGGAGCCACTGGTGCTCGGCACGGTCACCGCGCTCACCACTAGGACAATGGGCCGGGTCATGGCCAACCTCGGCTGGACGGGCATCCAGTTACCGCGCCCGGTACACCCCGGCGACACGCTGTACGCCGAGTCCACGATTGGGCGCTGCCGGCCGTCGAAATCGCGTCCATCGCTGGGCATCGCCGAAGTCGAAACCCGCGGCTACGTCCAAACCAGCATGTTGGTGTGCCGGTATCAACGGGCGCTATTGGTCTACCGCCGCGCACAGGGCCCCTATACCACCGCCGGCTATTAAGGCATGCCGGAAAGCTCATGACGATCTTGGAGTTCACCGTGCCTGACTTTCACGACCTCTACCGCCGCAAGCTGACCAACCCCGAGCAGGCGCTGAGCAGCCTTCCCCGGCGCGCCGAGGTGCTGCTCGGCTTCTACGCCGCGCAACCACCGGCGCTGCTCGGCGCACTGATCGACCGGATACGCGCGGGCGAGCACGACGAGGTCAAGATCCGCTACATGCATGCCACTGCCGCAGCCGGGGAGAGCATGCTGCGACTCGATCTAATGGACGTACTCAAGCCCTACCCGTTCTATATGGGTGAGCCGGAGCGTGCCTTGGTAAGAGACGGCGGCGACCGCAAGGTCGTGTTCTTCGTACCCTGCTCGTTTAGCCAAATCCCTGCCCTCATCCGGTCGCATCTGCGCTGCGATACCTTCCTGCTGCAGGTCGCCCCCATGGACCGAGCCGGGTGGTTTAGCTTCGGCCTCACCGGCGCTTACTCGCTGGCAGGGGTGGAATCGTCTCAACGGGTCATCGTGGAGGTCAACCCGTTCATGCCCAGAAGTCATGGCACCGGCACAGTGCACATCTCGGAAGTGGATGCCGTTGTGGAGCATGCCAGTCCGCTGCCCGTGGCCGCGGCGAAAAAACCCACCGATGCCGACCTGCGCATCGCGTCGCTCGTGGCACCGATGGTGCCCGATGGGGCGTGTCTGCAGTTCGGTGTCGGGGCGGTGCCCAACATCATCGCCGCCCAGCTGAGCGACCATAAGGACCTGGGCATTCACACTGAGCTGTTGAGCGACGGCATCGTGAGCCTGATCTCCAGTGGTGTGGTAACCAACCGCCGCAAGAACATTGACGTCGGGAAAAGTGTCTACAACGTGGCCATGGGAACAGCGAGCACACACGACGTCATCAACGACAATCCCGGAGTCGAATGCCGGATGGCTGACTACGTCAACGACCCCCGCGTGATCGGGCGAAACGACAACGTGGTCTCGGTCAACGCGATGATCGAAGCGGACTTGACCGGACAGGTCAACGCCGAGTTCCTGAGCACCCACCAATACAGCGCCGCAGGCGGCCAGCTCGACTTCGTCCGCGGTGCCTACTGGTCGCACGGCGGCTTGTCGATCATCGTCGGCACCGCTACGGCTGCGCAAGGCAAGGCCTCGCGCATCGTTTCCAAACTGCAGGGTCCCGCCACCGACACCCGACTCGACCCGCAATACATTGGCACCGAATACGGATTGGTCGACCTACGTGGCAAGTCCTCCACCGA
Organism: uncultured Actinomycetota bacterium; assembly: GCA_963845595.1. Classification (GTDB taxonomy): domain Bacteria; phylum Actinomycetota; class Actinomycetes; order Mycobacteriales; family Mycobacteriaceae; genus Mycobacterium. The sequence goes on along the minus strand of CAWJSU010000007.1, from coordinate 518,003 downwards.
GCGTGCCGAAGCGCTGATCTCCATCGCGCACCCCAACTTCCGCGACGAACTCGCCCAGGCCGCCCATCAGATGCACCTGATCTAACGCCAAGGCGTATTTCTCTCGGAGAGCGGGCGTTTCAATGATCTGCGGCACAGCGTATCAAAGATGTCGCCGGTGTCGAGTAAACCGCCGGGCAACGTTCGTGGAGCTCAGCGGAGAATCCGTCGATGGGTCGGTGATTTGATTGGTATGCGGCCAGCGGAAATGCCTTCTGAAATAGTTCGTGCTGACCGTCGCTGTCGCCCGGCGCCCACCCGCGGCTGTGCACATTGTCTGGTTGTCGGGCTCCACCAGGTGATTATGCCCATGGCCCCCGAAACATCCTATGGCTTAATCTTTCGTCCACAGCTGCGAATTGAGGTCAGGCGACCGGGTCGGCGGACCACATTGCGGCGAAAAGCACAATAAGCCAATCGATCTCCGAGGAGGCCCACATGACATCTGGTCTGCGTATCGTTATTTACTTTATCAGCCGCGGCATCGGTGCGCTTGGGGTCATGCTGGCCGTGGTTTGGCTGCTGGCCTTGTCCATGTGCGATCACCTGGATCACGCGGACTCCAGGCGCCACAGCCCGAACGCCAGCTCGACCCATCACACCGGTGATCATCTGTCGATCGTGGGTCTGTTTAGTAGGCTCGTGTCCGATTAAAACGTATTGCAACAGTGGCTAATTGGCCGCGAGTGATCGGCAGTCTTGCCGCTGCGGCAGCGAAATTCCAATTAGGCCAATTGATTTAGAACTATTTCGAATTATCTAGGATATCCGAAAGGACCAAACCGATGAGCAAGCTGTTGGAGCGCGGCGAGTTCGGTACAGACCTCGAAGACGCGATCAAGGACGGAGCGGGTACACGTAACTACGGTTTTGGCGCAGCATTTGTCTCGAAAGATGCTCGCCCGACCCGCGGGACCTTTGACAGTGCGGCGAGGCTGTCGTGGGTGCTGGCGGCGTTGGCTGGGCTGGTGGGTGCTACGGCGTTCACCCAGACCGCCGGCTACTTCGTGACCACCATGACGGGCAACACCCAGCGCGCGATGCTGGGGTTCTTCCGCAATGACAACTGGCTGTCGATCACGGCGGCGCTGCTGCTGTTGTGCTTCGTCGGGGGTGTGATGATGGGATCGTTCTGCAGGCGGCACATCTGGTTGGAGCATCCTCACGGCCCGACGGTGCTGACCACGCTATGTCTGGCGGTCGCCACCGGAGCGAATGTCGTTGGAGTCGTGCCGGCGAACCGTCCGGTCGAGTTCGTGTCAATCACGTTCGTTGCCTTCGGCGTTGGCGCGTTGAATACCTCGTTCGTCAAGGACGGCGAGGTGTCGATCCCACTGAGCTATGTGACCGGCACGCTGGTGAAGCTCGGCCAGGGAATCGAACGACACCTTGGCGGCGACGGAACCGCTGCCGATTGGGTTGGATACTTGCTGCTCTTTGCCAGCTACCTCGTCGGCGCCTTGGTCGGTGGGTTCGTCAGCTTGGCCTTTGCTGGTTCGCAGATGCTGGCGGTTGCCACCCTGGTTGGTGCCGTGACATCGGTTTACACGTACTTCCATGCCGACCGCCGCGCCATGTTGGAACCGCAGCGCGCACGCCAAAGCACCCTGCCTGGGATCGCGCGGGTCGATGAGATCATGCCGGGGCGCGGGTCGCTCCGCGCCCCCACAGGGCCGACCGCTCGCCGTGCTGAGCCGACCGTAGACGTGAGCTGACGGCCGGCACATGTACGACTACATCGGGCGCATTTCATTGATCCACGGCTGGCTGCCGGTTGCGCTGCCGCTGATCTCGGCGGTGGTGTTGGTGTCCGCGATCGGCTGGCGGTCGCGGCGCTGGCGGGTGATGTGGCTGCCGGCCATGACGGTCGGCGGGGTCGTGTTGGCGGTGTCGGCGAGAATCTACCTTGGCTCCCAGGGAATACCCGGCGATCCGGCCCCGACCATGCTGTGGATCTGGATCGCGGCCACCGGGCTCGCCGTGGGCGTAGTGGTGTTTGGCTGGCGCAGCGCCCGGTGGTTGCGCCGCGGCCTTGGAGCGCTCGCCGTGCCGCTGTGCGTGGGTAGCGCCGCGCTGACGGCCAACCTCTGGGTCGGCTATTTCCCGACGGTTGACACCGCTTGGGGCCAGCTCGCCGCCGGCAAGCTGCCGGATCAGATCGATTTAGGAGCTATGGACGCCATGCAGCGGGCGGGTGTGCGGCCGGCCAAGGGTGTCCTCGTGCCGGTGAGCATCCCCGATAATCTCTCGAAATTTCAGCACCGCGAAGAGCTGGTGTACCTGCCGCCGGCCTGGTTCGGCAGCAACCCCGCACCTCAGTTGCCGACGGTGATGATGATCGGCCCTGCCCTCAATACCCCCGCCGATTGGGTGCGCGCCGGTCAGGCGGCACACATCATCGACGACTTCGCCGTAACTCACGGCGGCAACGCGCCGGTCGCGGTGTTCGTCGATGCCACGGGCGCCTTCGACAACGACACGGAATGCGTCAACGGCAGCCGCGGCAACGCCGCCGATCACCTGAGCAAAGACGTGGTGCCATATATGATCTCGAACTTCCGGGTAAGCGCAAACCGCGCCAACTGGGGCGTCGTCGGCTGGTCGATGGGTGGCACCTGCGCGGTCGACCTGGGCGTGATGCATCCCGACATGTTCAGCGCGTTCGTCGACATCGCTGGCGACGCGGCTCCCAACATGGGAAACAAGGCCCAAACCATCGCAGCACTATTCGGCGGCGACGCCGACGCATACGCCGCGTTCGACCCCAGCACCGCCATCACCAAATACGGCCGCTACGAGTCGGTTTATGGCTGGTTCGACGTCCCAGACAGCTCCCAGCCGAAGCAGCGCGCAATCACTGGGGCGCAAATCGGCACGGCCGGAAAAAGCACCGGTGATTCCGTCGCCAATCCCGAGGGCCAAGACGTCGCAGCCAATGCGCTATGCGCATTGGGCAACGCACACGGCATCCAATGCTCCGTCGTGACGCAACCGGGCAAGCACGACTGGCCCTTCGCGACCCAAGCGTTCGCTACCGCACTGCCGTGGCTGGCCGGGCGCCTCGGCACCCCCGGAATATCCCGACTTCCCTTGCCGGGGCTGACATTCGATGCGCCGCCCACGCCAGTTGTCGCCGCGTTAAGCGCACCAGCCGTTCGGAAATGAAGAAAATAATGATTAGGTCGGACCCGGGTTCGTCCTGCCGCCAGACTCGAAAAACCCGTCAAAGTCCGGATTTTCGCCGTAGCCGCGCGAAATGAGGTCGTGGGCGGCGACATCCCGCAGCTTTCCCACAACGTTGGGGAACGGTCACGGGTCCGCCCACCCCTTGACGTCGACGAGCGGGTCAAAATCCAGGTTTTTTGCTTCCCGAAGCCAAAACGAGGAGCCGGTCTCCTCGCTGAAATGCCATTGCATCGCATTGCGGATGACGTCTGCACCCTCTGGGTCCGGGCCCGTGGTGTCCGGAAACAGCAGATCGTCCCAGGTGTTCACCGGTCCGTTCCTCCTTTGCTATCGATAGCGTCGGTTGATGCCCGACCAACGGACATCCCTCCGCGGGGTCAGAGTCTCATCAGTCAGATGCCACCATCAGGCTTTCGGCCCGATTAGTTACGCGGCTGTGGTGAATCTGGTTGAGGAACAGTGCGGTCGCTTGGGCCATTGCACCGGTGCGGGCGCCGTCGGTGAGGTCGAAACCGTGGCCGGCACCGGGCAGCTCCAGGTAGCTGACCACCGAATGTGAGACCGCGCGCAACCGCTCCACAAAGCTGCGCGCCTGCTCGACCGGGATGAGCGTGTCCTTGCTACCGTGAATCACCAAGAACGGTGGGGCTTCCGGATGTACCCGTGCGATGGGCGACGCATCGCGAAACACGTCGGGGTGACGGGCGATCGTGCGCTTGACCACCACCCGCTCCAGGAAATCGACGAACCGGGCGCGTTCCCTGGTGGAGCGGTCCTCCCAGTCGTAGAGGCCATAGATCCCGACAACCGCGTCCACCGAGGTGTTGGCGCCTTCCGGAAGGTCGGACTGGTAATCGGAGGCATTGCTGGTCAGCCCGGCCAGGGCGGACAGGTGGCCCCCGGCCGAACAGCCCGCTACCGCAACGAAATTGGGATCGCCGCCGAATTTGTCTACGTTGGCGCGCGCCCACGCGATGACGGTCTTGACATCGGTGATCGGGCGCGGCCAGCGGTGGTGCGGCGCGACGCGGTAGCCGATCGACAGGCACACCCACCCCTGCTCGGCCAGATGTGAGATCAACGCGTACCCCTGTACGGTGCGGCTGCCATGCACCCAGGCGCCGCCCGGCACGAAGATCAGCACGGGCGCGGGTTCGGCCGGCAAGTCTTTGCGTCGCCACACGTCGAGCAGCTGGGCGGCGCTGTCCCCATAGTGCACCGCGGGGCGGTAGAGGTAGCGGCGGTGACGCAGCGCCCTCAACACTGGCGGGGTCCGCTCGGGTGCGGGCCATTCGATGTCAAGGTCTTCCGAGCGCACGACGCCTCGCAAGGCGTCGACGGAGGCCGTCCGCGCGCTGTCGCGATCCCGTCGACGCACCTCGCTGATGCCCTGGGTCAGCCAGGACTTCGTGGTGGCGGACAAGAATACCGGCAATTGCCGGCAACCCCAGACACTCATCGCGGTCGCACCACCCAGCGGCTCGAGGTGCTTGCCCACCACGGGCAGCGAAGCGCATGCGATGCTCGACGCCAGCATGTAATCAGTGAGACGGACCCGTGGCAGCCATCGCATAACCGCTGCCATAGGAGGTCCACTGGCCGGTCGCACCGTCATGACGGGCCCAAGCCGCGATCGGTCGCCGACCACTGACCACCGGCCGATCGCCAGCCACACCTTATTGGCGCGTTCACCCTCGCCGCCATTGTCGGCTCTGCGTCATAGACGACCGCTCTGGTCCTGCGCTCGGCACGTCGCTGATCGCGTCCATAGGACGACGTGCGTGAGGGTCGACTGCTCGACATCGCCTCGCCCCGCATCGCAGTCACTTCGCGAGGCGGGCGCGACGGCCAGTTCCGACAAGCATGTTTGTAGACACTGCTCAGTGTGCAGGGCAGGCGTTGAGAAAACGTTGGACGACAGTTGAATGCCTGCTTGCGCGACGTTTCGGCTTACTGGCCAGGGGCGTCACGGAGCGGGTGGGCAGCGTGCTCTACGCAGCTTTGCGGGCTCGAACGCGCCAGCGCGGTCACCCCGGCGACGGACGCTGACCGCGCGGCGGTCCTCCATCGATCCCGTCCGGGCGCCACTCTAACGGTGGAGCCCCTCCTGCGGCAAAGGAATATGGCAAGACCGAATATGCAGGGCTACCAGCAACTCATTATATTCTTTGTGTACCAACATTTTTGAGTGTTTGTCGGTGGGCATGGGTAATGCTGATCGGTCGGTTCGAAGCTGTTTGGCGGGCTTGAGAAACGCTCAGCGGTCAGCCGTAGTTGTCCCACCACGTATGCAAGTCTTTGATGGTAGCCGGGTCTCCGGAGACGTCGCTGAGCATTAGCCTTTGGTCGTTGGTCCAGATCAGATTCGGGCGGTTGTTGTACGTTCCGCACGCCATCATGCCGGCGACCAGCTTGGGGGTTTCGTCGTAGTGCCAGCCAACGGGTGACCGTCCCTCGCCCGGGCAGTTCACGAGGCTGACGTTGCCGATGTCATCGTTGAAGGACTTCTTCAGCTTGTCGGGCGTCGGGAACAGTCCGTAGGTGGCGCGACTTGGGCCACCGGGTTGGATATTCGGTCCGCAGGACACCATGGCCACCGCGTTTACCCATATGCTGCCCGACTCTGGAGTGGCCGGCGTGCATGAGCCAGAAAGGTAGCCGGGCGGAAGCAGGCTGAGCAATCGCGCTTGGGCGTCGGTAGGAGCAGTGCTGGATGGCATTGTGGTTTTCTTTCCGCTCGCATTTTCGTGGTCGCCGGGGGGTCTGGTCATCAGCCAGATGCCGACGGCGCCCGCGGCGGCGACGACGAGGAGTGCGACAGCCGCCACGATCGGCCAGCGTTTGCGCAGGCGTGACGGCAACGCTTCTGCACCGCTGGACTGTTGTGGAGGCGGGCTCGGTGGGCCGTCCTGCCCGTTATCCTCGACGGGGGGGAGGGCGGCGGCGGGTTTGCCGCCGATAGGCAGCGTGTCACCATCGAGGGCCGACAGGGACGCGGACACCGGCAGCGGCGAGCTGGCCCACTGTGTCTCGGACCCCGCTGATGCCACTAAGCTGGTGGGCGCACTCGACAGGGTGGGCGCGGCCAAGGTTGGCTGTGCCGAGGTTTCGCTAAGTCGCAGGATGGTGTGGGTGCGGTCTTGGTCCAGGCTGCTGAGCGCCTCGTGGGCCGCCACTGCCAGAGCACCGGCACTTTCATAGCGGGCATCGGACATTTTGGCCATGCCGCGCGCGATCACCGCATCGAAGGCCTGGGGTACGCCGAGGCTGTGCGCGCTGGGACTGGGGACGGGCTGCATCATGTGGGCGGTGATCAGCACGCCCGTACTGTTCCCGCGATAGGGCGCGGACCCCGTCAAGCACTCGTACAGCACACAGGCCAACGCGTAGACGTCAGCGCGCGAAGTCATGTCATCATCGGTAAACCGCTCGGGGGCCATGTATTTAAAGGTGCCCACCGCGGTGTCCAACTGGGTGAGTCTCTCGTCGGTTTTTGCGCTGGCGATTCCGAAGTCCACCAGATAGGCGAAATCATCCTTGGTAATCAGGATGTTTTGCGGTTTGACGTCGCGGTGCATCACCCCGGCAGCGTGGGCCGCATCAAGAGCAGAGGCGATCTGGTGAATGATCGCCACCGCTCGCGGCGAGGTCAGCGCCCCGTGCTCTGCGAGCACGCTGCCCAGGTCGGTGCCTTCGATGAGGCGCATCTCCAAAAACAGTTGCCCGTCGATTTCGCCGTAGTCATGGATCGGGACCACATGGGGTTCCAGCAAACGGCCGGTGATGCGGGCTTCGCGCTCCATCCGCTGGCGAAACACCCGATCCTGACTGAAAGCCTGCGACAGCAGTTTGAGCGCCACCGTCCACTGTTTGACGGTGTGCTCGGCTTCGTAGACCTCGCCCATCCCGCCGCGACCCAGCAGCCGTTTGAGCAGATAGGGCCCAAACGTCGTCCCTACCCGCGGTCCCTGCGCGTCGCTCATCGTCGACTCCTTTGGATCAACTCGCAACGCCTCGGCAACATCGGCAACCGTGGGATCCAGTTTCGGCCACGGCGGCACCGGCTCAGCGCGCGAACCGAATGGCGAACCGAATGGCTGAACGCTTCGCGGTCTGGGGTGAGGCTATCGCGCTCGATGCCGCCGGCTGAAATGTCAACCACCCAAGGATGATCCATCGCTACAGCTCCAAATCACACTGCGCCACTACACATTCCAATTAACGTGACAATGCCCCCGAGAAACATCCGGGCTAGAGTGCCCCAAATGGTGGCTGACCCAATCCGTCGCCTTACGCGCCGACGTGCGAACCCCAGTGGTTTCCCATCCCATCCGGCACACACATGCTCGCGCAGAACTGCTTCACGGTACACCCGGTCTTGCTGGGGCATGGCTTCCACTGCCAACTTGTCTCTACAGTGTTGGCGCTGCGGACGCTGTCACGCTCGGTGACGCTGCAGCAGAGGGTTCGGCGCGGAAGGTCGCAAGTTTCGACGAGCACTTCGTTTCCCGAGAGACCGAGCGGATTGCGGATCAGCCGCACGCCGAATCGCTCGGTTTTATCTTGCGCCCGCACCCGCTCGGCGATGCCTGTCAATACGACGTCATCGTCGGTGCTCACCGACGAGATAGAACCGAAGCTGTCCGGTTCGGCGAACTCCATGCCGATGACGCCGACACCACAGCTGACGTCGGATTCGAAACGCATCGAGGTCGCCTTCAAACCCTGGGCGGAACAAGCGGATCGCTCGACAAGCGAGGTTTTGGTCCCGCGTGGCACCGCGATGACGCTTTCTACAAAGACTTCGCCTGCCGCCGGTTCAAAGTGCTTGTGAAGCAGCCAAATCGCGAATCGCTGCCATGCATTGGTCGAGACGAGATACTGGCCCAACTTGTCAAGACAGGCGCGGTCGGCATCGTCCAGCACGGCGACATCGGTGGTGTCCATGTGGCGTAATGTCGCATAGTCCTCGACGTCGTGGTCGCGCATTATGAGCACCGCTTGTCTCCCAGCACCATCAGAGAACGAGCAAAACCAACATCGCAGCCGATTTCATTGGGTTCATCTCCAAGGTGACGCGGTAGTTGTCCGCATGACGAGGCGAAATGAATGTACGGCTGTCTAATCGACGGTGGCACACGATCTCCCGTCCGGGGTCGATTGCTCGAATCGCCTGGCCCCTGATCACTGTCACTTCAGCGACGTGATCCTGACGGCCAAGTTCCGGCGAGCATGGTGGTTGTTGACGCGGCTCATTGTGCAGGGCAGGCGTTGAGTAAAAGCTGAACAATCATTGATCGGGGCGCTCACGGTGCACGGCGGCGCTGAGTAAAGGGCGAACAACCGTTGAATGCGCTGCTGGGCGCGAGGTTTTGGCTTACCGGTCAAGGGTGTCATAGCGCCGGGGGCATGCACGGGCACTGTCACGTTAGTGAGGCTGGGCGACCCGGAAGGATCGGTGGGGTGAGTACCGCAATGGCCAGTCGTACACGGGCCACCGCTACCCGCTGGAGATCATCAACGTGTGGCTTGTACTTCCGGTTCGCTGGCAATCCCCTGCAACCGTAGAGACCTGTTTTGTAGAACCTGGTTGTGAGCGCCGTGCGCTTGGGCGGACAGGGACTTTGCTCCTGCCCGTGTCGCCGCGCGGTGAGGGGCGGCATCGTAGCCAGCCTCCAATGTGATCTCCGCGCATTTCGGCCACGACGGCACCGGCTCAGCGCGACCGGATGACGAACCGGAGATGGGGCGTAGCCCGGCGGCCATATAGCTGGCGCCGAGCACCCTGACCGGTAAGCCCAAACATCACGCCAGCAGCGCATTCGACGGCTGTTCACCGTTTGCTCAGCGCCATGAGCGCCCCGATCGATGGATGTTCAGCGTTTACTCGGCGGCTGCCCTGCACAATGAGCCGTGTCAACAACCAACATGCTCGTCGGAACTTGGCCGTCACGATCACGTCGCTGAAGTGACAGTGGTCGAGAACCAGGCGATGCCGAGCCCGGAACGAAAGGCTCCGGATGGTTCGGAGTATTTGGGTGCTCGGACCAGACGGAGGTAACCGAGCTAAGGGAGTACGCAGATATTACTACGCAGACATTAGACAAGCTTTTCCGCCAGTGGCCTTCCGCACGACGGTTATCTCGGGGACTTCCTGATGCGCACCAAGACTCTTTATCAAACCCGCGACGGTTCTAGGGCAATGCATTCGCGCCTTTCGCAAACCCACTCGCCCAAGCCGCAACGCCGGCGTTCGCGACTGGACAGTCATCGATGAGAACCGTGTTCAATTCCCAGATCGCAGTCGCGGCGCGCGCTGCCGTGGTGGGCGCTTGCATCGGAATGGCTACCGTTTCCGTCGCGTCGGCGTGTCAGCGGGCGGCGGAATCGATGCCGTCGTCGACCGCGTCGACGACCATTACCAGCGCGGTGGTCGGCAACCCGCCATGGACGCGGTCGCCGACCTCGTCGCCGACCGCCACCGCCGGCATGTACGGCGACCCGACTGCGGCCGCCAAGTACTGGCATGCGCAGTCACGCGAAGACAACTGCGGGCTGATGTCTGTGGCCGACGTGGTTGGTGAGATCACCGGGCAGCAGCCGACGGAAGCGCAGATGATCACGTTGGCGGAGAACACTCCGTCCGGGACCAACCCGGGTCCGATCTACGCCCGGCCGTCCGACCCAAGCCATGCCAACGGTACTGGTGGCATCGAAATGGCGGACGCGGTAGTGCTACTCGAGCACTACGGCATCAAATCGGTCATGGCCTATACGAAGACGCACCCCGATCAGACCGGGATGCCCGCGCTGCAGCAGTACCTCACCGACCACCGCAAGATCATCGCCTGGGTCAATTCCGCGGTCATCTGGAACACCAGCGACCAGCGCAGCAAGGCGGATCACCTTCTGGTGGTCACCGGGATTGACACCAATAGGGAGATCATTCACCTTAATGATTCCGGTGCCGATCACGCTGACGAGCAGGTGCCGCTCACTAGCTTCACGGACGCCTGGCAAACCGGGGAGGACTCGATCGTGGTCACCGTGCCACCCGACTAAGCACCGCACCGACTGACCGCGGGACCGAGGTGCTCTGCCCGAACGAGGGGTAGCGGGATCCGGTCTCTCGGTCGACGGCCGAACCGAGTTATGCCAGTAGGTCAAGCCTGACCGCCAGCGACAACCGTGAATTGGTTCTCCGTTCGCGGATCTCCGGGCCGATCGGGTCAGATGTCGGATGCCTCGACTGGGCGGCCGCAGTTGCCCTGGGCGCCAAGATAAATCAGCTAGTACCGCTTACGAAAGGTGAAGGATTCGTGGTCGCCGATTACAACCAAGGCCGCATCGCCGAGCAGCATAAACAAGCCAAGGCTCAGGCCTGGCGGTCGCTCGTCGATCGCGCCATCATCACCGCGGCCTGGACCGCCACCTTCGCAGTGTTGGCCAGTGCGGCTGCGCTGGGATGGGCGACGGGACTGGCGCTGGGGACCGCCCAAGCCGCTCCAGGCGGGCCCAGCCAGCCGAACGGAGACGGCCGCCTCTACGGCGACCCCGCAGCGGCCGCGCCGTTCTGGCGCCGCCAGACATACGACGACGACTGCGTGCTGATGGCCGTCGCCGACGTGGTCGGTCAACTAACCGGAAACGAGCCCGCTGAGGAGGAAATCATCCGCGTGGCCCAATCGACTCCCAGTACCGCCTACGACGGACCGATCTACGCCAAATTCCCGCACACGAAAAAGTCGGACTACGGTACCTACTTTGAGGATGAACCGGCGCTATTGGCGCACTACGGTATTCACGCTGTGTATACCCATAAGGACATGGAGGCACTTGAGCATGATCTGGGCGACGGACACAAGGTGATCGCCGGGGTCAACGAAGAACTCATCCTAGGCAAGCCCGTCAAAACCAAAACCCCAGATGGCCGACCGTTCCACGATCACGCCCTGATCGTGACCGGTGTCGACACCGCGGCCGGCATCGTGCACCTCAACGACAGTGACAGCCACACGGGGCGAGACGAGCAGGTAGCCATCGAAATCTTCGTCCAGTCGTGGGCCACCAGCGACAACCAAATGACCGTCACCGGCTAGCTGCACGTGTAGCGGTGGGGCAGACCCGTTAACCTCGCCTTCTAACGCCGACATGACCGCAGCCATCTGCGGTGCAGAGCGTGTGCACCTTTGCCTATGCCGGGCGCGCCGAACACCCGTCGAATGCGCTGCTGGCGTGATGTTTCGGCTTACCGGTCAGGGTGCTCGGCGGCTGACTGTCAGGGGGACATTCGCCTGTTCTGCGTCTATACCGGCGACCGAACGTATGCTGGCCAGCACAACGCCAGGCTGGGCTTGCTGTGCCCCTTTGCAGAAGGGTCTACGGATGAGCGTCGAATTCCGGTTACTCGGCGCCGTCGAAGCTCGAGTTGATGGACGACGGCTCGACATCGGTCATGCCCGCCGGCAGTGCGTTCTGGCCGCACTGCTGGTCGATGTGAATCATCCGGTCCCGGTGGAGCAGCTGGTTGATCGAGTGTGGTCGAATCAGCCGCCGTCTTCCGCGCGAAAATCCTTGATAAGCTACGTGTCCCGGCTGCGCAATCTGTTTGCTAACACGGCGGGGGTGGCGATTTCGCGGGGGCCGGGCGGCTATGTCGTTGAGACGGAGGCGTTGTCGGTCGACCTGCATCGCTTTCGGCATTGGGCGGGTCAGGCGCGGGCCACCACGGATCCGGTTGAGGCCACGGTGTTGTTCGATCGCTGCCTGGGCATCTGGGGTGGTGAGCCGTTTGCATCGCTGGACACTGCCTGGATTAACGGCCTGCGCGGCGCGCTGGTCGCCGAGCGGCTCGCGGTGGTATTGGATCGCAACGACGTCGCCTTGCGTGCGGGGCGGCATGGCGAACTGGTGGGGGAGCTGACTGCGGCGCTGGGCGCCTACCCGCTCGACGAACGCCTGGCCGGCCAATTGATGCTGGCCCAGTACCGCAGCGGACGACAAGCCGATGCGCTGGGCACCTATCGGCAGATCCGCGATCGGCTCGTCGAGGAACTCGGGGTTGATCCGGGACCGGGGCTGCAGGCGGTGCATCAGCAGATTCTGGCCGGCAACCCCGAGGATCAGGTGCCCGCGGGAAAGGTGGCATCGCTGCAGGATTCGGCGGTGCCGCGCGGGCTGGCTACCCATCGGCCGCATCCGAGCCTGTTGCGGCGCGCGACCAGCTTCATCAACCGTGAGCAGGAGATGGCGCAGGTCATCGCGGCGTTGGGTGAGGACCCGCTGGTGACGCTGACCGGGGTGGGCGGTGTCGGCAAGACCCGGCTGGCCTTTGAGATCGCCCGGCGCGAGCAGAAGCGGTTCGGTGAGGGTGTGCGGATCTGTGAGCTGGCGCCGTTAGACCACGGCGAGGCGGTGGGTCACGCCATTGCGGCCGCCGTGGGGTTGCGCCAGCAGCAGGGCTTAGACATCGCGGAATCGGTGATCGAGTATTTGCGGTTGCGTGAACTTCTTCTGGTGGTCGATAACAGCGAGCACCTGGTGGACGCGGCCGCGGAGATGGTGGAGCGGATCGTGGCGCACTGCCCGGGGGTCTCGGTGCTGGTCACCAGCAGGCAACCACTGGGCATCGAGGGTGAGCGGATCGTGGTGGTCGCGCCGCTGCCGGTTGCTGATGCCGCCCTGTTGTTCGCCGATCGGGCCCGGGCCAGCCGGCCCGACTTTGACCTCGATCACCAGCCGACCGGTGCGGTCGCCGAGATTTGTCGGCGGGTCGATTGCCTGCCGCTGGGTGTGGAGCTGGCGGCGGCGCGGATGCGGCTGATGAGCAGCCTCGATATGGTTCGGCGGCTAGATCAGGTGCATCTGGTCCGCGGCGGGATGCGGGGTGTGCTTCCGCGCCAGCAGAGCCTGACCTCCACTATCGATTGGTCGTATCGGCTGCTCAGCGAATCCGAGCAGGCGTTGTTTATGCGGCTGTGCGTCTTCGCCGGTGGTTTTGACCTTGAGGCGGCCCATTCGGTGTGCGGGGCGGACGGGGCTTGCGAGTCTGACACGCTTGAGTTGCTGGCCGGTTTGGTGGACAAGTCGATGGTGGTGGTGCGCAGTGTCACCGACCGGGCCCGCTATGGCGTCTTGGAAACACTGCGGGCCTTTGGGCGTGAGCGCCTGGACGAGCACGGGGCCCATGCTCGGTATGCGCTGCGACATGCGGTGTATTACTGCGAGTTGGCTGAGCGCGCCGCGGTTGGGTTGCAGGGTGTCGACGAGCGGGACTGGGTCGAGCGGATGCTGCCCGACTACGACAACCTGCGCACAGTGTTTGAGCGGGCGATGGCCAACGACGACATCGATCGTGCCCTACAGCTGGTCACGTCGTTAGCCGAGTTGCTCAGCCTGCGCCTCGGTTACGAGATGGCGGGGTGGGTCGAGCGTGTCGTCGCGGTTGCCGATCCGGATCATCGGCTGTTCGCTGCGGCAGTCGGCGGCGCTGCACGCGGTGCCTGGGCCCGCGGTGACTTTTCGCGTGCGCGTGCGCTGGCGGCGCTGGCCGAGGGGCGTGTTCCCGGCCGCGGCAGCGCGCGGATGTGTTATCCCGGTGACGTGCTGGTCGACGCGGCCCTTTTTGAGGGCCACGCGCAGGACGCCCCGGCGTACTGGGAGCGCGAGGTGGCACGCGCGCGCGGCGATGCCGACCCCATCCGACTGGTGTGGACGGTTTTTTCCTCGGCTGTGTGCCACGTTGCGCTGGGCGCCCCCGACGCTGCTTTGCCCGATGTGCAGCAGGCGGTGCGGGTCGCCGATACCACGGGCAATCCCACGGCGCGGTCGATGGCTTACTTTGCGCTGGGCTATGTGCTCAAGGAATCCGAACCGGATCGTGCGCTGGCGCTGTTCGACGAGGCCGCGCGGCTGGCCGGGACCGTGCAGAACTTCTGGTGGTATGGCATTGCGTTGCTGGAGGCCGCGGCCAACCGCGCGGTGCATGGTGATCCGTTGATTGCGGCGCGGATGTTCATCGCGGTGCTGGATCACTTTGATCGGGTCGGCGATTGGACCCAGCTGTGGGTCAGCCTGCGTTATATCGCGCGGTTGTTGATCCGGTTGGGCGCCGATGACGATGCGTTGTTGCTGCACTGTGCGATCGTGAACGCGGGTAAGCCCGCGTTGTTGGGGGCGGCCCGTTTGCGTGTGGTGGTCGAGCGGGTGGGCGCAGAGCGCGTCGATGCGCTGAGCTGTTCGGCCGCGGTCGGTGGCGCCGGGGTGATCGCGTTGGCGCGTTCGAGGCTGCAAAGTTGTGTGGAGCAGGCCGCCCAGCCCCGTGGTGACACTGCTGGTCGGTGAGCCGAAATATCGCGTTAGCAGCGCATTCAGCGGTTGTTCGGGGTTTGCTCGGCGCCTGCCGGGCATAGTGACCCGGGTCAACAACCACCGTGCTCGTCGGAGCTGGCCGTCATGATCGGGTCGCTGAAGTGACGGCGTTCAGGAACCAGGCGATGTCGAGCAGTCGACTTCGGCATGTCACCTCAAGAAGGGGTTGGGTGACAGCGGAGTCTGCGATTACAGCGAGGTGCCAGATGTCATATGTGTGGGTCTCACCGGAGGTGGTGGCGGCGGCCGCCGAGGATCTGGCGGGTATCGGTTCGACAATCAGCACGGCCACCGCGGCGGCGGCGGGCCCGATCGCGCGGGTGCTGGCCGCCGGTGGTGATGAGGTGTCGATGGTCGTCGCTGCCCTGTTTTCCAGCCACGGCGAGGCTTATCAGTCGCTGAGCGCTCAGGCGGCGGTGTTTCATGAGCGGTTTGTGCAGGCGTTGAGCAGTGCCGGCGGCGCGTTTGCGGCCGCGGAGGCTGCTAATGCCTCGCCGTTGCAGGCGGTGGTGCAGGGGGCTGAGAGTCTGGCGGTGTTTTCCCCGGTGGCGGCGGTCACGGGCCGTCCGTTGGTCGGCAATGGCGCCAACGCGACGACCCTGAGCGGGGCCGGCGGGTCCGGCGGCTGGTTGTGGGGCAATGGCGGCAACGGGGCGCCGGGGGTGGCCGGGGTCAATGGGGGGGCTGGTGGGGCTGGCGGTAACGCCGGGTTGCTTGATGGTAACGGCGGTAACGGTGGGGTTGGCGCGGCCGGGGTGGCGGGGATCAATGGTGGGGCCGGTGGGGCTGGTGGGCCCGGTGGGGCCGGTTCGTTGGGCGGCTTGGGTGGGGCCGGTGGGGCCGGCGGGGCCGGCGCTAACGCCAACGGGACGACCCAACTCAATGGTGGGTTGGGTGGGGCTGGCGGGGTCGGTGGGGCCGGGGGTGCGGGGACGTCCACCGTCAACGGTGGGGCCGGCGGGGCCGGCGGGGTCGGCGGGGCCGGCGGGGCTGGGGGGCTGCAGGGCAACGGCGGGTCTGGTGGGGCCGGCGGGGCCGGCGGCATCGGCGGGGCCGGGGGCGGTCATGGTGGGGCTGGTGGGGTCGGCGGGGCCGGCGGGGTGGGCGGAACGCACCAGGGCAGCGGCGGGTATGGGGGGGCCGGCGGGAACGGCGGGGACGGTGGGGTCGGCGGGTTGGCGCAACCCAACGGCGGGGTCGGGGGTAGCGGCGGGGCCGGTGCTCATGGCGGGGCCGGCGGTACCGCCTTGGCTGGCGGCGGCAACGGCGGGGCCGGGGGGGCCGGCGGGCACGGCGGCAACGGCGGTGTCGCCGCGGCGGTCAGCACGGTGGGTGCGGCTGGCCTAGCGGGCGGGGCCGGCGGGGCCGGGGGGGTCGGCGGGGCGGGTGGGGCCGCTTTGGGCAACGGTCACGGCGGCAACGGTGGGGCCGGCGGGGCCGCAGGCAACGGCGGGGCGGGTGATGCCGGTGCGGCCGGCGCCAATGGCGCCACGGTGGGCGGGGCCGGGCAGGGCGGAGGTAAGGGCGGCAACGGCGGGGCCGGTGGCATCGGCGGTAACGGTGGGCTCGGCGGGACCGCGGCCAAAGGCGGCAACGCCGGCCACCAGGGTGCCGGTGGGGCCGGCGGTGCCGGTGGTATCGGCGGCGCGGGCGGTCAGGGCGGCCAAGGTGGCGCCGGGGCTGCCGACACCGGCGGCGGTGCGGGCACCGGCGGCGCCGGCGGGGCCGGCGGTAACGCCGGTGCTGGTGGGGCCGGCGGGGCCGGCGGGACCGGCTCGACCAAGGGTGCCGCCGGTGCCACCGGCCACTACGGCACCGGCGGCCAAGGCGGCCAAGGCGGTATGGGTGGGGCCGGGTTGGCCGGGGCCGCTGCGACCGGTGTCGGCGCGGTCGGCGGTGCGGGCAGCGCGGGCGGCCACGGCGGTAAGGGTGGTGCCGGCGGGGCGGCCGGGCTCGGCGGCACCAACGGCTCCGGGGGGGCCGGCGGCACCGGCGGCACCGGCGGGGTCGGTGGCAGCGGCGGCGCCGGGGCTTCCGACGCTGGCAGTGGTGCGGGCAGCGGCGGCACCGGGGGTGGCGGTGGGGCGGCCGGGGCCGGCGGGGCCGGCGGGGCGGCCGGCTCCGGTGCCGGTGCTGCGGGCAGCGCGGGCGTCACCGGCCACGCGGGCAGTGGCGGTAACGGCGGCACCGGCGGGCAGGGTGGGGCCGGGTTGGCCGGCGCGACTGCCGGCGGGGCCACCGGGGCGTCCGGTGGGGCGGGCAGCGCGGGCGGCCTGGGCGGTCAGGGCGGGGCCGGCGGGGCGGCCGGGCTCGGCGGCATCAACGGCTCCGGGGGGGCCGGCGGCGCTGGCGGCACCGGCGGGCAGGGCGGGCAGGGTGGCGCCGGGGCTTCCGACACCGGCAGTGGTGCGGGCAGCGGCGGCACCGGGGGTGCCGGCGGGGCGGCCGGTGCCGGCGGGTCCGGGGGGGCGGCCGGCTCCGGTGCCGGTGCTGCGGGCAGCGCGGGCGTCACCGGCCACGCGGGCAGTGGCGGTAACGGCGGCACCGGCGGGCAGGGTGGGGCCGGCCTGGCGGGCGTGAATGCCGGCGGGGCCACCGGGGCGTCCGGTGGGGCGGGCAGCGCGGGCGGCCTGGGCGGTCAGGGCGGGGCCGGCGGGGCGGCCGGGCTCGGCGGCATCAACGGCTCCGGGGGGGCCGGCGGCGCTGGCGGCACCGGCGGGCAGGGCGGGCAGGGTGGCGCCGGGGCTTCCGACACCGGCAGTGGTGCGGGCAGCGGCGGCACCGGGGGTGCCGGCGGGGCGGCCGGTGCCGGCGGGTCCGGGGGGGCGGCCGGCTCCGGTGCCGGTGCTGCGGGCAGCGCGGGCGTCACCGGCCACGCGGGCAGTGGCGGTAACGGCGGCACCGGCGGGCAGGGCGGGGCCGGCCTGGCGGGCGTGAATGCCGGCGGGGCCACCGGGGCGTCCGGTGGGGCGGGCAGCGCGGGCGGCCTGGGCGGTCAGGGCGGGGCCGGCGGGGCGGCCGGGCTCGGCGGCATCAACGGCTCCGGGGGGGCCGGCGGCGCTGGCGGCACCGGCGGGCAGGGCGGGCAGGGTGGCGCCGGGGCTTCCGACACCGGCAGTGGTGCGGGCAGCGGCGGCACCGGGGGTGCCGGCGGGGCGGCCGGTGCCGGCGGGTCCGGCGGGGCGGCCGGCTCCGGTGCCGGCGCCGCCGGCAGCAGCGGGGTATCCGGTGGCTCCGGCAGTGGCGGTAACGGCGGCACCGGCGGGCAGGGCGGGGCCGGTATGGCCGGCGCGACTGCCGGCGGGGCCACCGGGGCGACCGGGGCGTCCGGTGGGGCGGGCAGCGCGGGCGGCCTGGGCGGCCAGGGCGGGGCTGGCGGGGCAGCCGGTATCGGCGGCACCAACGGGTCCGGCGGGGCCGGCGGCGCTGGTGGCACCGGCGGGCAGGGCGGTGTCGGGGGCACCGGGGCCCCCGACACCGGCAGTGGTGCGGGCAGCGGCGGCACCGGCGGCGCTGGCGGGGCCGGCGGGGCCGGCGGCGCCGGCGGGGCGGCCGGCACCGGCGCCGGTACCGCCGGCAGCAGCGGGGCATCCGGTGCCTCCGGCAGCGGCGGGAACGGCGGGCAAGGCGGGGCCGGCGGGGCCGGTATGGCCGGCGCGACTGCCACCGGGGCCACTGGGGCGTCCGGCGGGGCGGGCAGTGCGGGTGGTCAGGGTGGTCAGGGTGGGGTCGGTGGGGCCGCTGGTATCGGTGGCACTAACGGCAGCGGCGGGGCCGGCGGCATGGGCGGCACCGGCGGGGTCGGTGGCACCGGCGGCATCGGGGCTTCCGACACCGGCAGTGGTGCGGGCAGCGGCGGCATCGGCGGGGCCGGCGGGGCGGCCGGGGCCGGCGGGGCCGGCGGGAACGCGGGCTCCGGTGCCGGCGCCGCCGGTAGTACTGGGGTATCCGGTGTCTCCGGCAGCGGCGGGGCTGGCGGGCAAGGTGGGCAGGGCGGGGCCGGGTTGGCGGGGGTGAATGCCACCGGGGCCACTGGGGCGTCCGGCGGGGCGGGCAGTGCGGGTGGTCAGGGTGGTCAGGGTGGGGTCGGTGGGGCCGCTGGTATCGGTGGCACTAACGGCAGCGGCGGGGCCGGCGGCATGGGCGGCACCGGCGGGGTCGGTGGCACCGGCGGCATCGGGGCTTCCGACACCGGCAGTGGTGCGGGCAGCGGCGGCATCGGCGGGGCCGGCGGGGCGGCCGGGGCCGGCGGGGCCGGCGGGAACGCGGGCTCCGGTGCCGGCGCCGCCGGTAGTACTGGGGTATCCGGTGTCTCCGGCAGCGGCGGGGCTGGCGGGCAAGGTGGGCAGGGCGGGGCCGGGTTGGCGGGGGTGAATGCCACCGGGGCCACTGGGGCGTCCGGCGGGGCGGGCAGTGCGGGTGGTCAGGGTGGTCAGGGTGGGGTCGGTGGGGCCGCCGGCGCCGGTGGGATCAACGGCTCCGGCGGGCAAGGCGGGCAGGGCGGGGCCGGCGGCACCGGCGGGGCCGGTGGCAACGGCTTTGACGCCACCGCTGCTGGCGGGACTGGCGGCAACGGCGGTGCCAGCGGCGCCGGCGGCAAGGGCGGTGCAGGCGGCATGGGCGGAGTCGGCGGCCAGGGCTCGGGCCTCGCGGGCGCCAACGGCAACGGCGGGGCCGGTGGCGCCGGCGGCAACGCCGGGGCTCCCGGTAACGGCGGCGCCGGGGGTGCCGGCAACGCCAGCACGCCCGCCGGCGGCGCGGGCGGCACCGGCGGCAGCCCCAACCATGCGGGTACCGGCGGCGCCGGTGGTGTGGCCGGTGGCCCCGGCGCCAGCGCCGGTGCGGCGGGAGTCACCGGCGCCATAATCCCCGGCAACGGCGGGGCCGGTGGGAATGGCGGAGCCGGCTACGACGCCACCAACGCCGCCGCCGGCACACCCGGCGGGGCCGGCGGGCAGGGCGGCCGTGGCGGCACGTACGGCAACGGCGGCAATGGCGGCGTCGGCGGCAATGCCGCGTCCGGCGGATCCGGCGCGGCCGGCGGCGTCGGCGGCGCCGGCGGCCAGGGTGGTGCGGTCGGCGGCAATGGCGGTAACGGCGGCGATGGCGGCGACGGCACCGGCAGCGCCAGCGGTGGCGCCGGCGGCTACGGCGGCCTGGGATTTCGTACCATAACCGCGCTAAACGTCACCGGCGGCGCCGGTGGCAACGGTGGCGCCGGCGGCCCCACCGGTACCGGCGGGCGCGGCGGCTTCGGCGGCAACGCGACAATCGACAACAACGTCTCTGCCGCTAGCGCCACCGCCGGCAACGGCGGGGCCGGCGGGGAAGGCGGCACCGGCGGGCTCGGCGGCTACGGCGGTAATGCGTTCACCGACGGAACCGGAAACGTCACCCCCGGCACCGGCGGAGCGGGCGGTACCGGCACCAGTTACGGCGGCGGGAACGGCGGGAATGGCGGCAGCGCGGAAATCGATAACGGCGCCTCTACGGTCACCGCTATCGGTGGCGCCGGCGGAGCTGGCGGCCGGGGCGTCGACAACAGCGAACTCTTCGGCCAAATCCCGCAAGGGATGGGCGGGTCCGGCGGCATCGCGGATATCGATGTCAGCACCTCTACGAATAACGCCATAGGCGGCGCCGGCGGGGCCGGCGGCAACGCCACCACCGGCGCCGGCGGGATCGGCGGTGAAGGCGGCATGGGGGAGAGCCACGGCGCCGGAGACTCCGTCGGCGGCGTCGCGGGGCCCGGCGGCATCGGCCCGACAGCGATCGGGACCGGCGGCGAGGGTGGTCCGGCGTTCGCCTGGGGAAGCGGAAACGCCACCGGCGGCAATGGCGCGGACGGTGTCAGTGGCGGCACCACCGTCGAGGGAGGGGCCGGCGGAGCCGGCGGAGCCGCGGTTGTCCAGAATGTCGTCGACAGCGAACAAAACAACAGTGCGTCCACGGCTACCGCCACCGGCGGCAACGGCGGGGCCGGTGGCGGAGGCACCTCCGGCGGCACCGGCGGGACCGGCGGAGGTGCGGACAACTACGTCATCGGGAACGCGATCGGCGGCAACGGCGGAGCGGGCGGAGCCGGCACCAGCGGCGCCGGCGGTGGCGGCGGCCAAGGCGGCGACGCGTACAGCTACGAAGTCCCCGGAGACGCAACCGGCGGCGAAGGCGGGAGCGGCGGCAACAGCACGGGAGTGGGCTTCACCGGCGGCACCGGCGGCAACGGCGGCAACGCCTACACCGCTACAGGGGACAGTGCCACCGGCGGGACGGGCGGGACCGGCGGGTCTCCTGACGGCGCCAGCGGCCAAACCGGCACCACCGGAATATCACCGGCACCACCACCACCGGAATAAATCGTAGCGAGTCGCCCGGCAGGGACCGGCTGCCATCGACGAGGACAGGAGGTAGGCACGTGACCACCACAGAAACCCCGACTGCGGCGACCACTGAGCCGATGGCAACGGACCCGGCCGCCTTGAACGGGAGCATGCAGGATTTCCGTGCGCTGAGCGGTTCCAACATGATCGACCGCGTTGACGGGTTCTACCAATGGCAAGACCAGCGACGAAACCATCAACTGTGGCCGTACGGGCGGTCCACCGAAGCGGGCCCCAGGCGACATGCCGTGGTGTACGACGACGCCGGCCGAAAGCTGGCGGGGGTCAACTTCGGGTCGCAGGATTATCTGTCGCTGTCCGGGCATCCCGACATCAAGGCCGCAGCCCGACAAGCGATCGAGCAGTACGGCGTGCACAGCGCGGGGTCGCCGGCCCTGGTCGGCAACACCTCGGTGTCGCTTGCCCTGGAACGCAGAATCGCGGCGTTCGTCGAGGCCGAGCAGGTCAGCCTTTTCCCGACCGGCTGGGCCGCCGGCTTTGGGGTCATCAAAGGCCTGGTGCGACCCGACGATCACATCGTCATCGACCGGCTGGCGCACGCCTGCCTGCAGGACGGCGCACAGGCCGCGACCCGCAATATCCAACTGTTCGCGCACAACGATGTCGGCGCGGTGCGAACAAAGTTGGAAGCGATCCGCGCCCATGACGCCAGGAATGGCATCATGATCGTCACCGAGTCGTTGTTCTCGATGAACTCAGATACCCCCGATCTGGTTGCGTTACAAGACCTGGCGCATGAATTCGGCGCGACCCTGGTGGTTGACGTCGCTCATGACCTGGGGTCGATGGGTCCCGACGGGCGCGGGAACCTGGGCCTGCAATCCATGATCGGCAAGGTCGACCTGGTGATGGGCTCGTTTTCGAAGACTTTTGCGTCCAACGGCGGCTTCGTGGCGGCCAAACATCGCAAGGTGGCCGAATACCTGCGTTTCTATGCCTCACCGAGCACCTTCTCCAACGCGCTCTCGCCGATCCAATCCGCGATTGTTCTGCAGGCCTTCGATATCGTCGACAGCCCCGAGGGCCAAGCGCTGCGGTCTAAAAACCTGCACAACGTGCTGTCACTGCGAAACCGGCTGGCAGATAAGGGCTTTGAGACCTACGGAGAACCGTCGCCGATTGTGTGTGTGAAAATGGGGACCGAGGCCATGGCGCGACTGGTGAGCCGGCAATTACACGCCACCGGGCTGGTCGCGAACCTGATCGAATACCCGGCGGTGGCAAAAGGCGAAGCGCGTTTCCGGCTGCAGGTGATGGCAAACCACACCGAAAGCGACATCGAGTACGCCGTCGACCGGATCGCCGAGGGTTACCGGCACGCACGCAGCGAATTGCAGGGGTTAGCGATACCTGGTCGCTAAAGATTATTGACGCGCGCCAAAGTCCCGACGGGCATTAGTGGGGTCGGTCGATCTGGTAGCGGCCGGGTGCGCTGGCAACGGGCTGCTCACAGTGTCCAAGATGACATTCGCAACGACCCCTGGCCGCCGATCTTGATCTGCGCGGTGTAGTCCCAGAGCGGCGGCTGGACGGCCGGAATGGTTTGGGGAGGACGATCTTTATTCGCCCAGCAGGCGACAGTTGCGCCGAGCACCGCCCTGCGCATCCCGATCAACAACGTCAGGATGGGGGCCTCTCGCTCCATGGTTCAGATCGAACCCTTGGTTAAACACCTGAAAAGTCTCGCGATAATCTTTTCCCGCTGCAATAACAGCACCAAGTACGGAAACAAACGTGTGACGCGGAACTCTCAGCCAGCCAGCCCAAGTGCCATACTCTTGCGACTCATCGAGAAGCGTCTCGCCCACATCAAATCCAACGGCTTTTATCATGGGTCAAATCTGCCCTATTAGGATGTCGCCGCTGGCTGGGTCCCGGCGCAACTTTCGACCCCGCCCGAGTGGTGATTTCGACTATCTGTCCAGTTGCGTCGGATGTGATTATTGAAATCGATATCTCGATGGACCGGCGAGGGTGGTCAAAAACCGGCAGCTGTCCTGTCCTGGGAGGCCTCGGCCGCACAACGCGCCGAACTGGCCGCCGCCCTGCCCGATATCGAACGCAAATAGGCGGCCCGCTAAAGGGCGGTGACGAGCGTCGAAATGGCATCTGCGTCGGCAATTATTCCGTAGTAAAGGATGGTCTCGCCTTCAAGCAGGGCCGCTAGCGGGACCAGCCCCATGTCGGCCGCGATCGGATAGCCGATCGCCTCGACGAGCCCGTAAGCATTACCGTTGAGGGCGGTCTCAATTCCACCCAGGAACAGATTGACATCATACGACGGGACAGTGATCCCGAGCGTGAGAGCAATATCCGCCGCCGGCAGGAAAAGCGAAGCATTGTTGGCGGAAATGGTGGAAACGGCATCGGCAATGGCGGCGTTCGCGATCTGAATATGTCCGATGGCGCCGTCGACAATCGACCGCACGGAACTTCCGGAGAGCAAATTGGTTACGTCGACGTGCCTGATCGCGTCCGCCGCGGATGTGGCGAAGGCGCTGATCGCCGCGACCGGATTGAAAGTCGTGCCGCTCGACAGGTGCGACAACGGCACGCCGGCAAGCGACGCCCCAAGGTCGCTGGAGAACTGGCTGACGCCCTGCTGGGTTCCGGTTACCAGATCGGCAAAGATTGTGCTCGGCGCGACGTGCGGGAACAGCCCGAACGGGGTGGGCACGTTGGCGGGACCGGTCGAATAGCCATAATCGGGGTCCCCGTAGCCCAGGTTGACGATTACCCTCAAGTCCGGCTGTATCAGGTCAGCCAGCGGATTCCCCACGACGGGGATCGCGCGCAGCGGCTCCAGGAGCGGCAGGTTATTGCTGGGAATCATGTAATAGGTGGTGAGGGTGGGCCCCTGGGTCGGCAATTGGATGGCCGAAGTGACTTGTGTGGCCGTGACGGGAACCGAATAGAAACCCGCGTCCGTGAGATCCGCGTACCCGGTATGCACGTAGTAAACGCCCGCAATGGCATTGAGGTCCGAAACAAGGTTGATCGGGTATTTAGGGAAGTCGGCATAGGCATCGTATTCCCTTGCGAAGATGGTGGTCGGATAGAGGTTGTCGGGAGTCGGAGGACTAAATGTCATACCAATACCGCCCAAGCTCCCACCGCTGAAGCGCTCGAACAATCCGCCGTTGGGATTATTGGGATCGCCGGCTAGCACAAACGAAAGTTCACCGGTGCTGGGCTGTTGGCCGGCGGATAAGGACGCGAGTTTACTCATCTCGATCGACGAGACCGTGGCGGATTGCGAGTAGCCGAAAACGACGACATTGTTTCCAGCGGCGATTTGCTGTTTTATCGCACCGTCCAGGATCGTGACACCTTCGGAAACGGACTGGTCGAAAGTTAGGTTCTGGGGGCCGGAAGTCGGATACAAATTATTGGGCACATCGAGGCCCTGGACGACGGCCCCCGGGTTGAGCAGTTGGATGAAGAGGCTGTTGACGGAGTTGAGGTAGCCGGCGGGAGGAATGGGCACGTAGCTCGGGCCCCATGACCAACGCCACCGTGTTCATCGCGGACGTGGATGCTGCGCTGAGCGCCTGTTGTGCCACCGTGGCGTTGGCGGCCTCGGCGGTCGTGTACGCGCTGGCGGCGGCGCTCAGCGATCGTACAAACTCGTCATGAAATACCGCCGTTTGGTTGCTGATCTCCTGATACAGCTGGGCGTGTTCGGAAAACAAAGCAGTGACGGCGGCCGACACCTCGTCGGCCGCCATCTTGATCAACTTGGTTTGTCGGGCCCGCCGCCACAGCCGTAGCGTCCCTGATCGCCGCGCCGAGCGCCTCCATGTCCGAGGCGGCGGCCACCAACGAGTCTGTTCGCGCAATTAGGTAACTCATCGACGCACGCCCTCCTCGCATCTTCACGAAGCCCGGCTGAGGTCTCCCGACTTTCAGAGGTAATCCTTGGACTTGCCGAGACGCTGTCCGCCCTCGACCGCCTTGCCCACTGCGTCGTCGGTGTTGGGGTCAGCCTGCAAGTCGGCCAGCTCGTCGGCGCCGTCGACCTGCCAGTAGGTGGAGGTGGAATCGACGAAGACGATGTCGACATCCAGGTTCAGCAGGTGGGCCACCGAGTCGAAGATCCGCGCCGCGATCTCGCCCAACGCGTCCAGCAGGAAATCCATCGCTGCATAGGCGGAGTCGTCGCTGAATCCGGGACAGTCGGTGATCGCGACCCGCTCGGCCACCCACCGTGTGGCGGCCAGCTTGCTGCCCGGCGCCAGCGCTCGCTGCGCCACCAGCGCGAACAGCACCCGCTCGGCCGCTTCGCCGTCGATCCGACGATCCGCCGCGGCCCGGTGCAGCGCCGCGCCGACATCGAGCCGCTGCCACAACTGATCCAGTACCCACGCCCCGCCGAAGCGGCGCGAGTCCAAAACATCGATCTCACCGGCGTGCACGGCCGTGACCGCTTGCGCCGGGTCGAGGAACCGCGAGATCGAAGACACCAGCCGAGCAAGCCCATCGCGGTCCACGGCATCGGCGCGACCGAAGCTGTGATCACCCTCGCCGAGGGAACCCCAGTCACCGGGTTGCGCTCGCTGTGCGCCAGCTGCAGGTAGCTGACCACCACCCGACTGGATCCGGTCAGCGGAGGCGGTGGGCTCGCGGCCGGTCAGCGAAGGGCGGCTTTGCCGCGCACACGGGAAAGCAATGCAAGCGACGCAATCGTTACTGTGAGCAGGACAAGCGTGCAAGCGGCCGCAAGTAGCGTGTCACCGTGTTCGGCGAGGCCGTAGATCGTTGCGGGCAGCGTCCGCCATGTCGGGGGATACACCATCGCTGTGGCGCCCAGCTCACCCATCGACAGTGACAGCGACAAACCCGCCGCACCGCCAATCGCCGGGATCAGTAGCGGGAGTGTGACGGTGAAGAAGATCCGCACCGGCGATGCACCAAGCGATTCGGCCGCGCGGGAGAGCGCCGGATCAATGTGCTGAAGTGCGGCATCGACGGAGCCGTAGGCGAAGGCAAGTACGAGAACCGTATGCGCGGCCACCACTATTCCCGCGCGACCGCCCAGGATGAGCGGCGGTTCGTTGAAGGCGATGAGGACGCCAAGGCCGATCGCCACCGAAGGCACCGCGACCGGGATGTGGAAGACGCCGGCGGTCAGCGTCGCAAGCCATTTCGGGGCCCTCTTGGACAGGATCGCCGCCGTCACTCCGAGGGCGACGGAGATCACACTGGCGATGATTGCAGTCTGGATGCTCACCGACAGGCTGGCCAGGTTCTCCCCGGACAGCGCCTCGCGCATGTGATCCACCGTCCAGCCCGACGGCATCAGCCGCGTCCAGCTGGTGGCGAAAGCCGCGCCGACGATGACGACGACCGGCAATGCGAAGACCACAATGCCGATCAGGATGAACAGCGTACGGGCAATTTTGAGTGAGCTCCCGCTCCACCACAACATCAGATTCGCCGCCGCGCCGTTCGGCCGCCGGATAGCTGTCGCACCAGCAATTGGAAGCCGCCGAACAGCGTGAGCGACAGGATGATCTGAATGCTCGCGTAGACGGCTGCGGTCGGAATGTCCGCAGTGATAATGCCACTGGTGTAGATTTTCGTCGGGATGGTTTCGACGCCTTTGCCTCCGGTGAAGGCGACAATGCCGAACTGGTTGAGCGTCAACAAAACTGTCAGCCCGCCACTTGCAGCCAGCGCGGGCACGATCTCGGGTAACAGCACCAGTGCGAACACCCGCGCCGGTGACGCGCCCAGGCTGGCGGCGACATTCAACTGCGCCGGCGGCACTCGGCTGTAGGCCGCGAGCAGCGGCCGGATGACGAACGGGGTGAAGAAGGTCACCTCGGCGGCCACGACACCCGCGGGCGAAGCGAGGAATGCAGAGAGGTCGACCGTGTTACCCAGAACCGCGTGTGCCATTCCCGAGCTGCCGTAGAGGAAGACGAACGCAAGTACCACGAGAAACGAAGGCATGGCGACTATTACATCGATCAGCTTGGAGACCAGTCCCATTGCCGCGGAACGGGGCGAAGGCGATCAGCGTCGCAATGAGTGTCCCGAGCACCAGACACACCAGCGTGGCCGCCACAGCGATCGTCACCGTATTCAGCACCGCGTCGCGGAACGAACTCGAGCCCAGTGTTTCGGTGATCGTATCGGCTCCCCAGCCGCCCTCCGAATTGGACAACGCCTGGGTGAGCACCCGAATCAACGGATAAACGGCGAACAACTGAACGATCACCACGGGAATCGCCACCAGATACCGAGACAGATCGAAACTGCGCCCCAGCGCGGCCGCAACCGGCGCGGACTCGCGTGGGAGCGTGGCGGTCACCGTGCGCCCTCGACCGCGATCGCCGCCCCGGCCGGCGCCAGAAAGCGCACGCCGACAAGGCTGTCGGCCGCCCACTCGGTGCGACCGAGCAGATCGATGTCGAGCAGCGCGTCCGGAACGTCGCGCAGCGCAAGAGTGACTCGTGTCGATGTCCCCCGCCACATCGCGGTGGTGACCCGTGCGGCGTGCGTGTCGTCGGCACCCAACTCGTGAACGGTGGCCGAGTGTGGCCGGATAGCGATGTCGACGATCGAGCCGACGCCGACCGCAGGCGTCGCAATCGCCCGCAGGGTCAGCGACGGCGCCACCTCAACCTCGGCGATATCGGCTGACAGGCTTTGAACCTCGCCACGCAACAGGTTTGCGCCACCCAGGAACTGGGCGGTGAACTGTGTCTGCGGCGTCGCCCATAGTTGTTCCGGGGTACCGACGGCGTGCAAGTGGGCATCGCGCAACACCACGACCCGATCGGCCAGCGCCAGCGCTTCGGTCTGATCGTGGGTTACGTACACCATCGTGGTATCGGGCAGGCGCCGCTTGAGGGCGGACAGTTCGACGAGCATTGCGGCACGAAGTTGCGCATCAAGGGCCGACAGCGGCTCATCGAGCAAGAGGACCTTCGGCGCGATGGCCAGCGCCCGCGCTAGCGCGGCACGCTGCTGTTGACCGCCGGACAGCTCGCGTGGCAGCCGCTTCGCGTATGCGGTCATCCCAACCAGCTCAAGGCATTCCGAGACGCGTTCGGCGATATCGGCCTTTGGTGTGCGCCTGGCACGCAGCCCGAAGGCGACGTTGTCGGAGATCTTCATGTGCGGAAACAACGCATACGCCTGCGGGACGACGCCGATCCCCCGCCGGGCGGGTGGCAGGTGGGTGATGTCGCGCCCGAAGAGGTGGACGGTGCCCGACGACGGGCGCACAAACCCCGCGAGCGCCGAGAGTGTGGTCGACTTGCCGGAGCCGGACGGACCCAGCATCGCGACGGTCTCCCCCGGCTCGATACGCAGGCTGAAATCCCGCAAAGCGGTTGTTTTGCCGTAAGTTACGGAGACGTGCGAGAACGTGATCGCCGGTTCGGCACTGGCCCGCGGCGTCGGCGTCACAAGCGGCGCCGTCGAATTCTTCTTTGCCTCAGCCGGATTGGTCATCAGTACACCGCCTGATCGTAGGCCGCGATATCCGCTCGGAATGTATCGTCGACAGAAGTCCAGTCGACGGGGACGACGTCGATCCCCGCCATGACCTGTCGCTGTGCCTGGTCTTTGGAGTCATCGGCGGCGGGCAGCACCGGAAATCCGAATGCCACTGGTGCGATAGTCCGCTGTGACGGCAACGCGAGCAAGAAGTTCAACAGCTGACGCGCGCGGTCGGGATGCGGGGCTCCCTGGACGATGCCGCCGACGTAGGGAACGGCGACGGTGCGCCGTTGACCGTCGGCATCCGCGGGCATAAAGAGCGAGAAGTTCCCGCGACCGCCTTGCAGGGTACGGAGATTCATCTGAACGTCTCCGTTGGCCACCCAGATGTCCCCCCGCGACGTCTTCTCTTGCAGTGAGCCGGTCGACTTACTCGGCCCGACATTGTTGGACTGCAACTTGCCCAAGTAGTCCAGGGCCCGACTCTTGCCCCACATCGCGGTGAGCAAGACCAGGACCGCGGTGCCGTCACCCGCGTGTCCCGGGGTGGAGTACTGTAGCTTGCCTTTGAACCGTGGCGCGAGCAGATCCGCCCAGGTGCGCGGCCGGTCGACGACCCCGTTGTTGACGATGAAGGTCAGGTAGTTGTTCACGATCGTGACGTAACGCCCTGCTGGATCGCGGGCGCTCTCCGGAACACTGGCGACGTCGCCGCAATTCGCTTGGAGCAGGCCACGTTTAGCGATGTCCTGGATGAACGGGGGCAGCGTGATGACGATGTCGGCCTGGGTGTTGTGCCGCTCGTTGGTGACGCGTGCCACCGCCTCCGAGGATCCGGTTTCGACGAGGTTGACCCGAATGCCGGTTTCGTTAGCGAAGGCGTCGAAACGGTCCTTGTACCAAGCGGCCAAGCCGTCCGCGGAATACACCGTGATGGTGCCGGGCTGAGTGTGTCCCGTACCGCCGCACCCGCTTACCACCAGAACCGCCGCAGTAAGGGTCGACCTAATGAGCATGCCTGATTTGAACGGCAACTCGCGGTGTCTCGCGTCATAAGCCCCCGCGCATTCTGGCATAAAAGTCCCACCCATAACCTAATTTGCAATTCCAATGCCGTCTGTTCACCCTGGTCGTGCTCGCCCTACCGTTGTTGGGATTAGCTGATTGCGTCGACGGCGTGCGAGACTCGTCCTTGGAAGTCGGGCGAAAGCGGGATGTAGCCGATTCGATTGAGGTCGACCTGGCCGGGGCCGATCGCTGTCTGCAGGAACGCCTTCACCGCCTGCGCCACGTCGGCGTCGGGGTATTTGGAGCAGACGATCTCGTAGGTGGCCAAGACGATCGGGTAGACGTCGGGCTGGGCGGGGTTGTAGAACGACGAGATGTCGAGCACGAGGTCGTTGCCTTGACCGGTGACCTTGGCGCCCTTGATCGTCTTGCCGACCGTGTCGGTGCCGATGCGCACCGGGCGTAACGACCTGCGGCTTGCCGGGGTCTTGATCTCGGCGGCGTAAAGCCCTTGCTGGAGCGCGTAGGACAATTCGTTGTAGCTGATCGCGCCCTCGGTGGTTTTCACTAACTCTGAGGTGCCCTTGTTGCCTTGGGCGCCGATGCCGACGCCGCCGTTCCACATCTTGCCCACGCCCTTATTCCAGGCTCCGCCGGATGCGGCCTGCAGGTAGGACTGGAAGTTGTCGGTGGTGCCGGATGCGTCGTTGCGGTAGACGACATGTATGTCCTCCGCCGGCATGGAGGCATTGAGCGCGGTCAGGGCAGGGTCGTCCCAGCGGGTGATGGTGCCGTTGAAGATCTTGGCCATCGTGGGCGCGTCGAGCACCAAAGAGTCGACGGTACCGAGGTTGTAGGTGATGGCTATCGGGCCGAATACCACCGGCAGGTTCCAGGCGTCGGCGCCGCCGCATCGTTGTTTGGCGGCGGCGTATTGGTCGCCGGACAGGGGTATGTCCGATCCGCCGAAATCGGTCTTGCCGGCGAGGAATTCGCTGACTCCGTTGCCCGAGTCGTTGGCGTGGTAATCCAGCGTCTGCCCGGGGCAGGCCTTTTTGTAATTGTCGATGAACCGGGTCATTGCGTTGGCTTGCGCGGTCGAGCCGCTGACGGTCAAGCTCTGCTTGCCACCGCAGTACACTTTGACCCCGCTGGCGTAGGCCAGGCTGGTGTGGGAGTTGCTGCATCCGGAGAGCGCCAGGACACCCGCGGCCAGCAAACTAACCAGCGGCGCCGCCGGCGGCGCCCCGTCGGTTGGTCTTCACGTTGATTGCCTCCTTGAGAACGACAACCCGGTGACAGGCATGTCGATACGCGTCGCCGCGTCGACCATCACGGCGCCCGGCATCGGCGGCGTGCTGGATGTTGGGGGACAGCCCGACATCACCCCGGTTTCGACACATGACCACATTTACTGCGATATTTACTGCGATCGAACATAACTCGCAAACAAACAGGTGAATGTCCAACGTTTGGACTGCCACGTCAACCCTTCAGGCTGACGCGGAAGCGCTGGCACTATCCGGACCGACCTCGTGGCATCGCCTTGCGAGACCTCCGACCGTAGCTTGCGTTAGCATTTGACCGCGTGTGCTTCAACGGGCTGGATTTCACCAGTCAGTTCCAAATCAGCCCCAGCAAGCGGCGCAGCACTGACAAAGCGCTACTGTTTGGGGGCGACCAATGACAACCGAGGCTCGGCCGACACCCGCTCCGCCGTCGAAGTTGGACGAGCCGCCGCCTCTGCCGCCGGAGCCGAAGAAGTCCAAGAAGAACACGGGTCGGCTCCGCATCGCGATCGGTGTCGTCATTCTGATGGTTGCCCTAGCCGCCTACGCCCTAGGGCTGCTCGGCGCGCATCTTCTGCAAAAATCAGCGGGCCCGCTCCCTCCGCTTGACCTGAGCCAGGGCGGCGGCGATGCAACCATCGTGCAGCTACGCCTCGAGGAACTGAAGCCCGTCGCGAATCGTCTCTCGGTGAATGTCCTTGTTTATCCGGGGATTTCAGCGTACGACACTCGCTTCGATGTGCTGGCCACCGACGTCGCGGTGCGCCTGTATCCAACGAGCGACCCGGGGGGCCTGCACTATCCGAAAGGAAAGGCTCCGGCGCAACTCAGCACCACCGTCGAGGCGCATGGCGATCCCGGTAACTGGCCGTTCGAGTCGTACAGCACGGAGCAAATCTCGGCCGATGCCTTCGTCGGGTCGGGCGACAACCTCAAGAAGGTGCCGGCCCGTGTCGAAGTAACTGGATCGTTGGACGGTTGGGACATCAGCGTCAACCGCGTCAAGGACCCGGCCGCCCTGCCAATCTCGCGCGGCACCGACAATGGAAACCTGGTCGTCACGTTGAAGAGGGCCAAGGGCCCGCTGATCTTCGACATGTGGATCTGCCTGGTCCTGATCAGCCTGCCCACCTTGGCGCTGTTGGTGGCCGTTCCGATGGCCCTGGGCAGGCGGAAGTTCTTGCCGCCGTTCGCAACGTGGTATGCCGCGAATCTGTTCGCCATCGTCCCGCTGCGAAATATCCTGCCTGGCGCCCCACCGCCGGGTTCCTGGATCGACCAAGCCATCGTGCAAGCGGTGCTGGTCGCGCTGGTGGCGGCGATGAGCTTGTATATCTTCGCCTGGTTTCGGCAAGGCGACGCATAGCGCAACCAACGGTTGGCCGAACTCGGAGCGACGCCGGCGGCAGCCCGTTACGGCGGTTGTCCACAGCCCGCGACCCTGCCAAAAGTTTTAGTCAGTCTACACACGGCGCGCACCATGCGGCGGGTCATCGCCGCAGCATCCATCCACAACTTCGAGTGCACGCTGGCCACCACGACGTCGAGGCGTTCCAGCAGCTCGCCTCCTGGTCCAGGCTGCCGTCGTCGAGGATGTCGCCCTCGATGCCGGTGAGAATGCGCATCGGCGCGAACTTTTCGCGCAACCCCTCGATGACATCGAGCCGTTTGCGCTCCGTTCGGGCGACAGGCCGTTGGCGATCGTCAGCCTCGGCGAATGGTCGGTCAACGCGCAATATTCATGGCCCAGCGCTGACGCGGTGGCCATCATCTCTTCGATCGGCGCCGAACCGGGCGACCAGTTCGAATGCAGATGCAGATCCCCGCGCAGCGGCACGGACCACGCCGCCACCGAGATCATCGACGGCAGAGCACAATTCGATCAATCGGTGGGGTTCCCGGCCGGACCAGGCCTGGGCGATGACCTTCGCGGTTTGGGCCGATGCCCGGCAGCGACTGCCAGCTGTCGGCCTGGCCTGGGACCGTCGTGGGCGCAGCAGCGAGCACACTAGCCGCTTGAGGATTGACTTTCGACAATGTGTTGTCGATGTGGAGTTTCTGGCTTGCGCCGAACCGTCAAGCGGCTAGCGGTGTTTCGATGGCGAGATCGTTGAAACAGCGTGTGCATATCGATGCGGATTTGTTCGTAGTCACGGTCCACACGTGTCCAGTGCGCGGTTTTGCGCCCCATGCGGGGGCTGCGCACTCCGGCGAGGATCGGTGCGATGACCTGGTCACGCAGGGTGAGCAAGGCAGCGATGGTGTGCGCGGCCAGGGACGGGACGTGGTAGCGGCGCGCGCGTGCGGGCTTGTCGACGAACTGTTTGCCGCGAAGTTTGCGCAGTTCATATGCCGCTTGGCGGATGGTGTACTCGGCGTCGGATATGCCGGTTATCGCGCGGACTTTCGCGGCGAAGTCGCCGACAGTGAAGCCATGCGGTGCTGGCGCGAGGGCGAGCACGGCCGACAGCGCGTCACGCATACGCTGCTTGTTCAGGTCGACGCCGCCGATGCGGGTAGCGCCCAGCGTCGATCCGGTGGGCAGTTGGTCGAGAATGCCGTCGCCGACGAATCCGGCATCCACGCAGTCCAAGGCGGTGACGAAACATTCGGCGATACCGGCGAGTTGGGCCACGATCTCGGGAAACTTCCCGATCAGCCGGCCGCACCGCAGTTCAGCGGTGTTGTGCGCGACCGCCTCGAACCGAAGCACGCGTTCGCCTTTGGTATAGGCCTTGCCGGTCAGGCGCCCGAAATGCAGCTTGAATACGGTCAGGTCATAGGTAGGTGTCTCGATCGCGGCCTCGATGGCCGAGGAGTGTTTGGGGTGCGCCGGGGACGCTGGGCGGTGCCGAAGATGGTGCGGACCTTGGGCACGTCCAGCCGGGAACGGGTCCGGTCAACCACGGTGTCAAACACCCGTTGCATCTGATGCCCGTCGGCGAAGATCAGGTTGCGGCTGTATTCGAGCTGATAGACGGCGAAACCGTAGCCGAATCCGCTGCGGTGTTGCTCATCGAGGTCAAGCCCGAAACACAGGCACGCGGAAGGCAACGTCAAGTTATTTGCAAATGGTTGTGGCACAGTCGATATAAGATGATTCGATTGCTAAATCTGGTGTCTAACTGCGTCTTTCATGCCGCTGCGGCGGCTATGGTTTCGTCCCAAACCACGAAACGGTCCGTCATCTCGCTGCGCCACTGGGATGCACTCATCAGATGACCCCGGGGCCGGAAGTGCTGCCGAATGTGGCTGAACGCAAACAGGAACCGTTGAGCCTGCCCAGGCGAAGCGATACGCTTCATTACCCGTTCTGGATCCTGGTCAGCTTATGAGAGTTCTCAGCCCGATTATTGAGGTACTTCGACCGACGATGGGTCACCGACGGCACCAGCTCGCGGGCAGCGACCTGATAGCTCGCCAGCTTGTCGGTGACAATCACCCGCGGCGCATAGCGCATACCCTTGAGCAGCTTGCGCAAAAAACGCTTGGCTGCTTTGGCGTTTCGCCGCTACTGAACCAGGATGTCGAGTACCTCGCCGTGCTGATCGACTGCGCGCCATAGGTAATGGGTGATCCCGTTGATCTTGATAAAGACCTCGTCGAGATGCCATTTGTCGCCGGGGCGGGGTCGGCGCCGCCGCGGCTGGTTGGCGTAGTCCGGCCCGAAGTTGGCACACCCAGGACCGGATCGTCTCGTAGGTGACCACCACACCGCGGACGAGGATCAACTCCTCGACGTCCGCAGGCTCAAAGCAAACCGGTGATACAGCCACACCGCATGCCCGATATCCTCGATCGGATACCGGTAGCCCTTGTACGTTGCTGCAATCGCCACCGACCAATCCTCGCAGCACCACACCAGCTCAACAACTTGACGAAGCCCTCCGGTCTGAGTTCCGGCTCGATGTGCGCGCTGCTGATCGTGATGAAAAGCGTGAGCAGGCACACGCCAGCGGCAAAGCTCGTGGAATATACGCCTGCGCAAAGGCCCGGACCCAGATTTCCAGATGACAGCAAAAAGGCAAGTACAGTCATCGCCAAGGGCATGCGCAAAGGACCGCCAGCGACCTCGCTGACTGCCCATGCCAGGACAATAGCTGTCGCACCGAGAAATAGCCGAACGACGGAGCTTGCACACAGGGACCCGGCCGCGGCCCCGAACGACAACACCGCTGCGCTGGCTGCGAGGACCGAAGGGCGAGCAGATTTGCTTAGGTCGGAATTGCTGGCGATGGCACGATAGGCGCCGAAGGACATCGAAACACCTATGCCTGAGTGTCCAATCCAGCCGATAACGGCAGGAATCACTGCGATTGTTGCGCGCAGCCCGGCAAGAATGACTCGCGTGATTTCCCAGCGAAGAGCCGTTTCGACCTCGACCGGTCTTCCTACGCCTTGCACGGCGACTCTGCTTGGTACAGCGCCGTTTCGCCGCGTTCGACGTCCCAGTCGGCCAGTCGACTCGATCGGCCCCTCTTTGCGCGGGATCACATGGACAAGGCTTTGCGCGGGATCACATGGACAAGGCGTAGTGGCAATTGCCGGTCGATCGCCTCGTCGACCGCCCACTTGGCGACATTAACCGCTGCTTGCGAGCCATCGATGCCTACGACCACCGATTTGGCGTGGAGCTGACTCATGTGGCCTCCTGGCTAGCTCGCTAACGACCGACCATGTGCCGGTTATGGCGTGGACCTTGGCGGCGAAGTCGCCCGCGCGGTGAAGCCGTGCGGGGCCGGGGCGAGGGCGAGCACGGCCCACACCGCGTCACGCATCGGCTTTTTGTTCCGGTCGACACCGCCGATGCGGGTCGCGCCGCGCGTTGATCCGGCGGACAGTTGGGGCGGGACATTCGCTTGTTCGGCGTCGATACCGGCGAGCGGATCGACGCCGACCGAACGTATGCTGGCCAGCACAACGCCAGGCTGGGCTTGCTGTGCCCCTTTGCGGAAGGGTCTACGGATGAGCGTCGAATTCCGGTTACTCGGCGCCGTCGAAGCTCGAGTTGATGGACGACGGCTCGACATCGGTCATGCCCGCCGGCAGTGCGTTCTGGCCGCGCTGCTGGTCGATGTGAATCATCCGGTCCCGGTGGAGCAGCTGGTTGATCGAGTGTGGTCGAATCAGCCGCCGTCTTCCGCGCGAAAATCCTTGATAAGCTACGTGTCCCGGCTGCGCAATCTGTTTGCTAACGCGGCGGGGGTGGCGATTTCGCGGGGGCCGGGCGGCTATGTCGTTGAGACGGAGGCGTTGTCGGTCGACCTGCATCGCTTTCGGCATTGGGCAGGTCAGGCGCGGGCCACCACGGATCCGGTTGAGGCCACGGTGTTATTCGATCGTTGCCTGGACATTTGGGGTGGTGAGCCGTTTGCGTCGCTGGACACTGCCTGGATTAACGGCCTGCGCGGCGCGCTGGTCGCCGAGCGGCTCGCGGTGGTATTGGATCGCAACGACGTCGCCTTGCGTGCGGGCCGGCATGGCGAACTGCTGGGGGAGCTGACTGCGGCGCTGGGCGCCTACCCGCTCGACGAGCGCCTGGCCGGCCAATTGATGCTTGCCCAGTACCGCAGCGGACGCCAGGCCGATGCGCTGGGCACCTATCGGCAGATCCGCGATCGGCTCGTCGAGGAGCTCGGGGTTGATCCGGGACCGGGGCTACAGGCGGTGCATCAGCAGATTCTGGCCGGCAATCCCGAGGATCAGGTGCCCGTGCGAAAGGTGGCATCGCTGCAGGATTCAGGGGTGTCGCGGGGGCTGGCTACCCATTGGCCGCATCCGAGCCTGTTGCGGCGCGCGACCAGCTTCATCAACCGTGAGCAGGAGATGGCGCAGGTTATCGCGGCGTTGGGTGAGGGCCCGCTGGTGACGCTTTCCGGGGTGGGCGGTGTCGGCAAGACCCGGCTGGCTTTTGAGATCGCCCGGCGTGAGCAGAAGCGGTTCGGTGAGGGTGTGCGGATCTGTGAGCTGGCGCCGTTAGACCACGGCGAGGCGGTGGGTCACGCCATTGCGGCCGCGGTGGGGTTGCGCCAGCAGCAGGGCTTAGACATCGCGGAATCGGTGATCGAGTATTTGCGGTTGCGTGAACTTCTTCTGGTGGTCGATAACGGCGAGCACCTGGTGGACGCGGCCGCGGAGATGGTGGAGCGGATCGTGGCGCACTGCTCGAGGGTCTCGGTGCTGGTCACCAGCAGGCAACCACTGGGCATCGAGGGTGAGCGGATCGTGGTGGTCGCGCCGCTGCCGGTTGCTGATGCCACCGTTTTGTTCGCCGATCGGGCCCGGGCCAGCCGGCCCGACTTTGACCTCGATCACCAGCCGACCGGTGCGGTCGCCGAGATTTGTCGGCGGGTCGATTGTCTGCCGCTGGGTGTGGAGCTGGCGGCGGCGCGGATGCGGCTGATGAGCAGCCTCGATATGGTTCGGCGGCTAGATCAGGTGCATCTGGTGCGTGGCGGGGTGCGGGGTGTGCTTCCGCGCCAGCAGAGCCTGACCTCGACACTCGATTGGTCGTATCGGCTGCTCAGCGAATCCGAGCAGGCGTTGTTTATGCGGCTGTGCGTCTTTTCCGCCGGTTTCGACCTGGAGGCGGCCCATTGCGTGTGTGGGGCCGATGGGGCCTGCGAACGTGACACGCTTGAGCTGCTGGCCGGTTTGGTCGACAAGTCGATGGTGATGGTGGGCAGCGTCACCGACCGGACCCGCTATGGCGTCTTGGAAACGCTGCGGGCCTTTGGGCGGGAGCGCCTGCACGAGCACGGGACCCATGATCGGTACGCGATGCGCCATTCGGTGTATTACTGCGAGTTGGCCGAGCGCGCCGCGGTGGGCTCGCATGGCGTCGACGAGCGGGACTGGGTCGAGCGGATGGTGTCCAACTACGACAACCTGCGCACGGCGTTTGAGCAGGCGATGGCTAACGACGACATCGATCGTGCCCTGCGACTCGTCACTTCGTTACCCGAGCTGCTCGGCCTGCGCCTCGGCCACGAGTTGGCGGGGTGGGTCGAGCGTGTCGTCGCGGTCGCCGATCCGGATCATCGGCTGTTCGCTGCGGCAGTCGGTGGCGCCGCGCGGGCTGCCTGGGCATGCGGTGACTTTTCGCGTGCGCGTGCGCTGGCGGCGCTGGCCGAGGGGCGTGTTCCCGGCCGCGGCAGCGCGCGTATGTGCTATCCCGGTGACGTGCTGGTCGACGCGGCCCTTTTTGAGGGCCACGCGCAACGCGGCCCCGCGTACTGGGAGCGCGAGATGGCACGCGCGCGCAGCGATGCCGACCCGATCCGACTGGTGTGGACGGTTGTTTCGTCCGCTATCTGCCACGTTGCGCTGGGCGCCGCCGATGCTGCTTTGCCCGCTGCGCGCGAGGCGGTGCAGGTCGCCGATACCACCGGCAATCCGACGGCGCGGTCGATGGCCTACTTTGCGCTGGGCTACGTGCTCAGGAAATCTGAACCGGATCGTGCGCTGGCACTGTTTGACGAGGCGGCGCGCCTGGCCGGGGCCGTGCAAAACAACTTGTGGTATGGATTCGCGTTGCTGGAGGCCGCGGCGAACCGCGCGGTGCATGGCGATCCGGTGACCGCAGCGCAGATGTCCATCGAGGTGCTGGACCATTTTGATCGGGCCGGAGACTGGACCCAGCTGTGGATCAGCCTGCGCTACATCGCGGCGTTGTTGGTCCGGCTGGGCGCCGATGAGGATGCCCTGTTGCTGCACTGCGCCATCGTGAAAGCAGGTAAGCCCGCGCTGTTGGGGGCGACCCGATTGCGCGTCCTGGCCGAGCGGCTGGGCGCAGACCGCTTCAATGCGCTCAGCTCGTCGGCCGCGGTCGGCGGTGCCGGGGTGATCGCGCTGGCGCGGTCGAGCCTGCAAAGCTGTGTAGAGCACACGGCCAACCGCGAACTCGCACCACACTGGACCCGAAATACCTGAGCACGTGCAGGTTCCGCGATTCCACCACCGAGAATCGGCGAACCCGCGCGCTTTCGGCTGTTGCACCATGCCCACGTCTGCCAAACCAGCGGCGAGAGCGTGCGTCTTACCCAAACCATGGCCGGCAGGGGGGTGAAGGCTTTGACCTAACCGCACGTGTGGTTGGCCGCGACCGGGCAGATCTCGTGGCCACCAGCGGGCAGTTTTCATGACCTCCACCGGGCAGTTCTTCATGTCCCTTGACAAACTGCCGGGCAACTCGCCGACCGTGGCTCTGAATCTGCTGACCGGTAAATGCCCAAGGTGAGTGGCGCTGCGCAGCGACCCGGTGGAGCGGGTGATGTTGGAGCACTGTGTGTATGGACCTACGCTGCGGGTTCGAGGGTGACTCGGTAGCCGAGTGCGGCGAGTTGGGCGATGTGATTGCCTGGCGTTCGTTCGGTGACGAGGTGGCTGGTGTAGTAGTCGGCTCCGAGGTCGTGGAATCGGGCGGTGGGATCGGCCAGGTGCCAGACGGTGACCAGGATGGAGCGTGCGACGGCGACCAGTGCTTTGAGCTTGCCGCGGCGTTTGACGATGCGCCGGTAGCGTTCGCCGAGGAAGGTGTTTGTTCGGGCGGCCACCGCAGCGGCTTCCCCGAGCACGCCTTTGAGATACGGGTTGCCCTTACCGGTCTTGCCGCCGCGGGTGATCGGTCCGGATTGGATGGTGCGCGGACACAGCTTGGCCCATGACACCAGATGCGCTGGGGTCGGGAAGCGCGATATGTCCCATCCCACCTCGGCAAGGATGACTTGAGCAGCGTTGGGGCCGATGCCAGTGATTTCATCGAGCCGTTCGATAGTGCTGAGGCGCGGTGTTCGGCACTGTCGGTATCGCAGTGGGGTGGGCTGCCGTCATCGGCGGGTGGTTGCTCGATGGCGCTGGTGAGCGCCTCGATGCGGTTGGTGAGCATGGCGATCTGTGCGCTCAGGCCGTCGATCTGGTCCAGCAGCAGCCGGGTCAACTCGGCGTGGTGGGCATCGAAGCGGCCGTCGAGCGCCGCGATCAGTGCCGAGTGCTTGGCCTTAAGCCGACCTCGGGCCAGATCGGCCAGCCGGCGTGGGTCGCGTTCGCCGGCGAGCATGTCCCGCACCGACAGACCATCCAACCGCGAGGCCACCGAGGACACCTTGATCAACGCGTCCTCAAGTAGCTTTTCTAGCCACTGCCAGTAGCGGGTTCGTTCGGGGGTGAGGTCCTCGCGCAACCGGGTGTAGTCACGCAGCTCGCGCACCGGGGTAGGTGGCACGAACGAGGGCCGCAGCAGCCCCTTTTCGGTAGCTTGGCCAGCCACACCGCGTCGAGCCGATCTTCTCCGAACTAAGGAGATCTTGATTGTTGCGTTTGTATCCTGTTGTGGCAGAGCTAATTTTGGTTGTCGGCTGAGTTGATGGTGCGTACGGAGGTGTCGGCGAAGCTGGGGATGCCCAATTCGACGGTTTTGGCGCGGCTGGCGCTGATCTGGTCCATCTGGGCGAGTTTGGCGTTGGCGCCGGCGAGGCTGACCTTGAGCCCCTCCGCCTCGCCGTACCAGCGGCGGGATTCGGCTTCGGCGATGCGGGCGATGAGGTTGTCGCGGATCTCTTCCAGCCGGGCGCGTGCGGCCGGGTCCGGGCGTAGCAGCGGGCAGCGCAGACAGCTGTGTTCGTGGATGCAGGGAGTGTCATAGGAGCGGCCGCAGTCGCCGATGGCGAGCTTGCGGCGTTGGAAGTGGCGGACGAACTCGGCCCATTCGGCGTCGGTGGGGGTGCGGTATTCCTCGCCGGGGCGCAGCGCGCGGCGGCGGGCGATGAAGGCGCGATGGCCGTTGATCACTTCCTCGGGGTAGACGGCCTTGTATCCCATGGTGGTGTTGATGTCACGGTGACCGGCGACCAGTTGGGCAATGTGTGGCGGCATGCCGTGGGCGGTGGCGTCGGTGATGAACAGCCGCCGAAAGTCGTGGAAGGTGTAACGCATCGGTTGGCCGGCGGCGTTTTTGACGCCGATCTGGGTGAGCGCGTAATCGAGGTAGTTGCGCAGCACGGTCTGGCTGACGGCGCGGTGGTCGAGTCGGCGCCGACATTGAAACAGCAGCGGCATCGGCGGGTTGTAGAGGCGTTCGGCTTGGTCGTAGGACACCACCAGCGGGACGTCGGGCCGGGGTCAAGTCCCGGGGAGTGGTGTAACGGCTGATCCTTCGATTTGGTGGTGTTAGAAGGGTTGGTGGGGGTCGGTGTTGTGACCTCCTGTCGTGGGTTGCCATCCGCTGTCGGGGTCGCAGAAGTCCTCGGGCCATGGAGCGGGGACGCCGTGCTCGTCGTGCCAGCCGGTGTGACCGGTGTCGGCGAGCTGGTCGAGGTAGGTTTGGCGGCTCAGCCCTGGGCCGAATCCGCCCGGGGTGTCTGGGTTTCTCATGCTGCGGGCTCCAGTTCGGGCAGGCCGTTGGTGGACGGTGTTGTGGGTGTGGGTTCGGCGTTCCCGACGGCAGCGGCGCGGGCCAGGACGTCCAGTCCCAGGTAGCGCCGGCCCTCAGCCCATTCGTCGTGTTGTTCGGCCAGGACAGCTCCCACGAGGCGGATAACGGCGTCTCGTCCGGGGAAGATGCCGACAACGTCTGTGCGCCTTCGGATTTCGCGGTTTAGGCGTTCGTTGGGATTATTCGACCAAATTTGGCGCCACAGTTCCTTGGGGAACGCGGTGAAGGCCAGTATCTCAGCGCGGGCACCATCGAGGTGTTCAGCCACCGCGGGCAGCTTAGTGGCCAACGCCTCCACGACACGGTCGAACTGGGCATGCACCGCTTGGGCATCGGGCTGGTCATAGACCGAGTGCAGCAGCGCTTTGACCCAGCCCCAGGAGCTTTTCGGGGTCACGTCCATTAAGTTGGCGGCGTAATGCGTGCGGCAGCGTTGCCAGGCCGCGCCGGGCAGGTTGGCCGCGATCGCCTCGACCAGGCCCCGGTGGGCATCGGAGGTGACCAGCCTGACGCCGTGCAGGCCCCGGGCGACCAGATCGGCGAAGAAGGTGTTCCACGCCGGACCGGTCTCACTGGTGGCGACTGTGACTCCGAGCACCTCCCGGTGCCCGTCGGCGTTGACGCCGGTGGCCACCAGCACGACCGCGTTGACCACGCGCCCGTCTTCGCGGACTTTCATCGTCAACGCATCCGCCGCGACAAAGGTGAACGCTCCTGCCTGCCCAAGTGGGCGGGTGCGAAACGCCTTGACCTGCTCATCGAGGTCTGCCGCCATCCGCGAGACCTGCGACCTGCTCAAACTGGTGACCCCCAACGTGGCCACCAGTTTGTCCATCCGTCGCGTGGAGACCCCGAGCAGATAGCACGTCGCCACCACCGAAATCAGTGCCGCCTCAGCGCGTTTGCGGCGCTCCAACAGCCATTCGGGGAAGTACGAGCCCTGGCGCAGCTTAGGGATCGCCACATCGATCGTGCCGACACGGGTGTCCAGTTCACGGTGGCGGTAGCCGTTACGCGAGTTCGCCCGATCCGGGCTGGGCCGGCCGTACTCGGCGCCGCATACCGCATCAGCATCAGCCGACAGCAGCGCGTTAAGCACCGTGCCCACCAACGTGCGCATCAGATCGGGCGACGCGTCGGACAGAGCCTGCTCCAACAACGCAGCAGGGTTCACAATATGGGGAGCGGTCATCGTGTTGGTTCCTCTCGAGAGTGCTTTGGAAGGTTCACTCGAAGGATCACGCGGTGACCGCGCTCTCGTCCCGAACGACACACCGGGAAACGATCACGCAATCCGCGTTACACCACTATCAGGGACGCAACTCGGGCCGGTCGCCGCGGATGCGGGCGATGATGGTCGACAACACGTCCGCGAGATCCGGTGAAATCACCAGCAGTCGCTCGGCGTCGGTCTTGGACGGGACAATCTGCAGCAGCGGGATGAGTTCCCCGGTGGTGGGCAGCCGGTATTGGATGAGGCTGTGGTGGGACAGTTCGGTGAGTTCTTCGATGCGGATTCCGGTGTGCCGCAATACTTCGACCACGGCCCAGGTCCAAAACCCGCGGTGTTCTTCGAAGCTGAGGTCGCGCCGAGCTCCGCCGTCGGGGTGCTCGGCCCACACACGGCCGGTGGTCTGAGTCTTTAGCACCGATCGGCGCAGGGTCGTGCCGGCGGTGGTGAACACCTCCCCGGGCTGGGTCTGTTCGGCGGCGGCGAGCAGCTCGGCGGTGCGGGTTCGTTCGGCGGCCACCCAGGCGATCAGGGTCGGCAGCACCGGCAGCCGTTCGCGGGTGCGGGTGTCCATACGGGACTTGCGCTGCAGGCGGGCCTTCTTGTGGGAGGCGTCGCTGGCGCTGACCGGACACCGGACCGCCCATGGCCCCCAGCGAGCGGGGTCGTCGTCGGCCCACTCGGCCAAGTCAAGGTAGAAGGCCCGCACAGCGGTGAGCACGCTGCGCCCGTTTAGCCGCGGCACGTGGACTTGGCCGTTAGCCTTGGTGGCTTTCGGGCGGGTAAGCACGCGCTGCTTCCACGCCGCGGCGACGTCGCGGGGCAGCTGCAGCGAGTCGATGCCGGGATGCTGGGCCTCCAGATCGGCCCAAAACAATTTGCCGAGCAGGTAGGCCAGGTTCTGCAGGCTGGAGAAGTCCAGCGCCGTCTGGCGTTCGCGCAGGTAGTCGACCAGCACGTCGCGTACCGGGCGACACGCGATGTGGTAGCGGTCGATTAGCTGCTCGCAGCTGGGTTGCCCACGGCCGAAGAACATCTCGATCGCGCCGGGTGCGTCCGGGCCCAGGTCGCCGTGGGCGCGCAGCAGCTGGTAGAACAACGGGCTTTCGGCGTGCCGGTCGTTGCTGGTCCGCGTG
Source organism: uncultured Actinomycetota bacterium (assembly GCA_963845595.1). Classification (GTDB taxonomy): domain Bacteria; phylum Actinomycetota; class Actinomycetes; order Mycobacteriales; family Mycobacteriaceae; genus Mycobacterium. The sequence continues at coordinate 474,459 of CAWJSU010000007.1, read as the reverse complement.
CGCGCAGCGGTGGCCAGCAACTCGAGGCAGTCGCCGACTTGCACCGCCGCGACGTTTCCGCCCTTGGCGGCCATGATGATCGCGATGTTAGTCAGCGCCCGCTGCTGGCATTGCAACCCGATTCGGTCCTGACTCAGCGTAGTGAGCTCGGCGAACACCGCTCCGTCGCGGGTGCGGGCCATCTCGGGGGCCAGGTTGTGGCGCGCCGGGGCGAACCGCAGCAGCCAGTGCAGGCTGGGCCGGATCACATCGGCGCAGATCAAGACCAGCAGCCCCGAGGTCAGATGCGGCAGCGGCTTGGCGCGGTCGACGCCGACCAACAAACGCCAATCCGGTTGGCCCTCGGCGCCGCTGGCGGCCCACCGCTGCTGCCAACTGTCGCCGGGCTGCCCACGCAGCCAGCCCAGCACCGCCAGCACCCCCAACCGCCGGTTGCGTTGGCTGCCGGGGTTGTCCAATACGAAGGGCGCCGCCAGCACCCGATCGGCCACCGCGGATCGGCGCGCCTGGGTGGCCGGCCACAACGGGGCCAGTGGCCGTGGCGGGAACGCCGCGACCAGTTGTGCCCCGGTGGATTTCCCCGATCCCGCCGCCGGTGTTGAGCCCACGGCTGGGGCTACCTGGGAGGTGTCGACGGCGGTCACGACCCGGCCTCACCGAAAAGGATCTGCAGGCTCTCGGCGCGATACCCCGGCGCCGGAGGCATCGCCGGATCGCGGTCGCGGCGCCGGGCGTGATACGCCAGCACCTCGGCGATCACATCCTCGGGCACCGGGTTCAGGTAGCGCTGGGTGGTCGACAGGTGGACGTGGCCGAGCACCCACTGCACATCGGTCAACGGCATCTGCGGGTCACGGGCCATCCGATAGGCGGCAGTATGTCGCAGATCATGCAGCGTCCAGTTCGCCCCCAAGGCCGCGTTGGCCCGGTTGAACATCGCACGGGCCGCGTCATAGCGCAACGCCCGCAACGGTTCTCGCAATGTCCACCACAACGGCTGGTCTCGCCCGGCCGGAGCCAGCCCGGCCAGCTGCACCTGATACAACCACACCCACACGAACGCATCCGGCGCCGCAGGCAACGGCTGCATCGCCCGGGTTCCCTTGCGGATCACCGTGATCAACTGCTGTCCCGGATCGATATCGGCGACCGTGGCGCCCAGCAACTCCGAGGCCCGCGCCCCGGTCGAAACCCAGAACGCGACCAACGCCCGGTCACGATGGGAGCCCAACTGCGCGAACAACTCGTCGAACCGCTCGTCGGGGATACAGCGCGGCGCCCGGTCCACCACCTTCGGCCGATACCGCCCGCTGCGATGCCCGGCGAACGGCTCCATCGGATTGTGATGAGCGTCCACGCGGCCAGCACCGCGAGATCGGGCCAGCGGGAACGGGTTGACCATCGGCCCGCCGCCCGCCTCCAAGTGGAAGTCGTAGAACCCGCGCAGCACCGTCTCGCAGTGCGCCGCCGTCGCCGCCGCATACCGGCTACCGCGCACCGCCTTGCCGGTCACCGCATTCACGCCCCCCGGCCTGGTGCCTGACCGTGCCACGGCGGCACCATCACCGTCTGAGCGCCGCCAGTGTGGCCGCACCGGCTTGTCCGCGACCTGCAGCCAGCGACAGAAATCGCGGGCCTCCACCCGAGTCGCCTGATCCCAGGCCACCCCCAGCGCCCACAAGAACCGAAACCACCGCAACAGATCCATCCCATAGGAACGCTGCGTGGTCGCCGGTCGCCCGCACGCCGTCAACTCCGCGAAATACGCTGCGGCCGGCGCGACGACCGCACCGTCGCCATCAACCAGCCGATAGGGCTGGAAGAGATCGCCGGTGGCCTCCAAAGCACCCCGACCCGGCACCACCAGCACCGCCAAATCCCGCGGCTGTTCTCCATCGCCCATCACGAGCAGCGAACCTAGCCAGCCCCACCCCTCCCGGCAGGCACCCACCCCCAACTGCCTGCGATAGTTCGGTCAACAAGTCGGTCTTGGGCCGCCCCGGCACATTCTTCACATCGCGGGCGTTGACCAGCGGCACCTCCAGCCCCGCCCCCTCCAACAGGTAGTAGAAGATCCGCCAGTAATCCGAGGTCGATTCGACACTGACTCGCAACACCGCCAGGTCCACCAACTGCCCGGCCAGATCAGCGACCGCGCCGGTCGTGGCCTGCACATCCCACACCCGGCTGACCCGGCGCCCAGACTGGCTAGGGCGTGTCTCCCGAATGGGAGGGCGTTGACGAGCGACGATTGGCCGGTGACGCGAATGGGTGTGATTTCTGATCAGTTTTGGACGGCTGTCGAATCGGTGATGCCATCGGATGAGGGCAAGCGGGGCAACAGGTTCGGTGACCATCGTTTGATACTGGAGGGGATCGCATGGCGATTCCGCACGGGTAGCCCATGGCGGGACCTGCCAGCCGATTTCGGACCGTGGCAAACGGTGTGGAAGCGGCATCACCGATGGTCCTTGGACGGCACCTACGACGCGATGTTCGCCCAGGTGGCGGCGATATTCGGGTTCGACGCCGCGATGGTCGAGGACATCGAGAAGCTGCTGGCGGTGGATTCGACGAACGTGCGGGCACATCAACATTGCGCGGGCGCACGCTCCGACACGCTCGCCCCAGGGGGCTCTGTCGAATTACAAGAAATCTGCCGATGAGCCCGACGATCACGCGATCGGCCGCTCGCGCGGCGGGCTCACCACCAAGATTCACGCCCTGACCGATCAGCGGGAAGCCCCGGTCGCGGTCCGGTTGACCGCCGGACAGGCCGGCGACAACCCCCAGTTGGTGCCGCTGCTCGACGATTACGCCGCGCCCTGCAAGGAGCAGGACGTGTCCGGTAGCGACTTCCGATTGCTCGGCGACAAGGCTTATTCGCATCCGAGCACGCGCACCGAATTGCGTTCCAGAAGAATCAAACACACAATTCCTGAACGCAAAGACCAAATCGCTCGACGCAAAGCCAAAGGATCAACAGGCGGTCGGCCGCCCGCATTCGACCCCGCCCTCTACGGGCTACGCAACACCGTCGAACGAGGCTTCAACCGGCTCAAGCAGTGGCGCGGCGTCGCGACCCGCTACGACAAATACGCTCTCACCTACCTCGGCGGAGTCCTACTGGCCTGTGCAGTCATCCATGCCCGCGTGGGGGCCACTGAATTGGGAGACACGCCCTAGGCAGGCGCACACATACCTTGCCCGTCGCCTTGGCCACATCGATCGCAGCGACCCGCTCGATCACCAGCTCGTGCTCAGCGTCAGGGATCTCCACCGGCACAGCGGGTCGCGCCTGCTTCTGTTTGCGATTCGTTCCCACATTGACTGCCCTCCAAGCGATTCCACCGTTTCATCAAGTGAGTCGCCTGGGGGCCTCGGTCAAGGGAACCGAAATTCTGACCGGCGTGCTTAAAGCACAATGCGTGAGCCTTCCAGGTCGGGCCCCGGCGTCCAAGCTCGCGCACGGGCTTACGTCCAGATAGACATCGGCGTCGGCAGGCGACCCAACCCCATTTTCACGCCCGCGGCGTCCCCGAAAGGGTTGGGTAGCTCACGCGCACACCCCCCCGCGCCGACGATGGCAACCTCGCACGTTGAGGCGCTAAGTTGTGGTGGCAGACGCGGATGGCGAGCCGGCCTTAGTTTTAGGGCTGCCGATGCTCTTGCAACGCCGCGGCGTCGGCGCCGATATGGTCACCGTGCCCCGATGCCTTGTGGCGCACTGTGTTCACATCCCGCATCGCCCATACCGTTGCGCGCCGCCCGATTTGTGCGTCCTCGTCGATTGCCCGGGCGCAGAGCGTTTTCGACACCGCCAACCCACGGCGGCCGTCGGTACCCCGGCGATCGCTTCGCCGCGGTCGGGCCTGCACAGCTGCCTAGAGCGCGCCGCCCAACGCCGGCTGTGATGCCTGATGTGCACCGGATCAGTGTGCGAACAGGCATTCAACGTTTGTTCAGGGTTTGCTCAGCGCTTGCCCGGCATAGTTAGCCGGGTCAGCAACCACCAGGCTCGTCGGAGCTGGCCGTCACGATCATGTCGCTGAGGTGACAGTGTTCAGGGACGAGGCGATGTCGGCCAGTCCACTCCGGGCGTCTCCTGACCAAGGGGTCAGTGACGCCGGACGGCAGACCCGTTTCGCGACTTGCTTGATGTCAGAGGTACAGCGAGGTGCCAGATGTCATATGTGTTGGTCTCACCTGCGGTGGTGGCGGCGGCCGCCCAGGATATGGCGGGTATCGGTTCGGTAATCAGCGAGGCCACCGCGGCGGCGGCGGGCCCGACCACACATTTGCTGTCCGCCGGCGCTGATGAGGTGTCGGCGGTTGTTGCGGCGCTGTTTTCCGGCCACGCCCAGGCCTATCAGTCGCTGAGCGCCCAGGCGGCGGCGTTTCATGAGCGGTTTGTGCAGGCCCTGAACAGTGTCGGCGGCGTGTATGCGGCCGCGGAGGCTGGTAATGCTTCGCCGTTGCAGGTGGTGGTGCAGGGGGCTGAGAGCTTGGCGGTGTTTTCCCCGGTTGCGGCGGTAACGGGCCGCCCGCTGATTGGCAATGGCGGCAACGCGACAACCCTGGGCGGCGCCGGCGGGTCCGGCGGCTGGTTGTGGGGTAATGGCGGCAACGGCGCCCCCGGGATGGCCGGGGTCAACGGCGGGGCGGGTGGGGCTGGCGGTAGCGCCGGGCTGTTGGATGGTAACGGCGGTAACGGCGGGGCTGGCGCGGCCGGGGTGGCCGGGGTCAATGGTGGGGCTGGTGGGGCTGGTGGGGCTGGTGGGGCGGGCTCGCTGGGCGGTTTCGGTGGGGCGGGTGGGTCCGGTGGGGCCGGCGCTAACGCCAACGGGACGACGCAACCCAATGGTGGGGTGGGTGGGGCTGGCGGGGCTGGTGGGGCCGGGGGGGCGGGGACGTCCACCGTCAACGGTGGGGCCGGTGGGGCCGGTGGGGTCGGTGGGGTCGGTGGTAATGGGGGACTGCAGGGCAACGGCGGGCACGGTGGGGTCGGTGGGGCTGGGGGTATCGGCGGGGCCGGCGGCGGCGACGGCGGGGCCGGCGGCATGGGCGGGGCCGGCGGGTCGGGCGGAACCAGCCACGGTAACGGCGGGGCCGCCGGGGCCGGTGGTGCCGGCGGGGACGGCGGGGCGGGCGGGTTGACGCAACCCAACGCTGGGGTCGGCGGTAACGCCGGGGCCGGCGGTGACGGCGGGCTCGGCGGTAGCGCCGGGGCCAGCGGCACCGGCGGGGCGGGCGGGCACGGTGGGGCGGGCGGGCACGGCGGCATCGCCGCGGCGGCCAACACTGCGGGTGGGGCCGGGCAGGCCGGCGGTAACGGCGGGGCCGGCGGTAACGGCGGGGTCGGCGGGGCCGGCGGGACCACGCACGGCAACGGCGGGGCCGGTGGGGCCGCGGGCATGGGCGGGGTGGGTGGGGCCGGCGGGGCCGGCGCTAAGGGCGCCAACGCCGCCACTGCGGGTGCGGCCGGGCAGGCCGGCGGTAGCGGCGGGGCGGGCGGGGCCGGCGGGGTCGGCGGTAACGGCGGGGCCGGTGGCAGCGCGGCGCACGGCACCGCAGGCGGCGAGGGCGCCGGCGGGGCCGGCGCCAAGGGTGGCACCGGCGGGGCCGCAGGTAACGGCGGCACCGGTGCTGCGGGCACGTTTAGTAATAGCGGGACTGGGGTGGGCGGGGCCGGCGGTAACGGCGGTAACCCGGGCGCCGGCGGGGCCGGTGGGGCCGGCGGCACCGGGTCCACCCCGGGGGCGACCGGCGCGACCGGTGGCTCCCCGACCAGCGGCGGCAACGGCGGGGCCGGCGGGACCGGCGCCAAAGCCACCGTCGCGGGCGCCACGGGTGGGGCCGGCGGGCCCGGCGGGGCCGGCGGTGCGGTCGGCAACGGTGGGCCCGGCGGTACCGGCGGCGCCGGTGCTGCGGGCGTGGCCGGCGCAACCGGTGCTGCGGGCACGGCGGGCGCGGTCGGCCGCACCGGTGGGACTGGTGGGGCCGGCGGTGCGGGCGGTAGCGGCGGCAGCGACGCCGGCAACGCTGGGGCCGGCGGAAACGGCGGGGTTGGTGGGGTCGGCGGTACCGGCGGCCGCGGTGGCACCGGCGCCGCCGGCGCCACCAACTCGGGCCAGGCCGGCGTGACCGGCGGTAGTGGCGGGGCCGGCGGGGCCGGCGGCATGGGTGGGGCCGGCGGGCCCGGCGGGACCGCGGCGCACGGCGGCGCGGGCACCGGCGGGACCGGCGGGACCGGCGGGGCGGCCGGGGCCGGCGGGGCCGGCGGGTCGGCCGGCGCCGGCAGCGGCGCCGTGGGCAGCGCGGGCGCCACCGGCAACGCGGGCGCCGGCGGTACCGGCGGCGCCGGCGGCACCGGCGGGGCCGGCGCGGCCGGCATCAGCGCCACCGCCACCGGCGGCACCGGCGGGGTGGGCAGCGCCGGCGGCGCCGGCGGCATGGGTGGGGCCGGCGGGGCGGCCGGTATCGGCGGCACCAACGGCAGCGGCGGCATGGGTGGGGGCGGCGGCACCGGCGGGGTCGGCGGCCAGGGCGGCAGCGGGGCCCCCGACACCGGCGGCGGCGCGGGCACCGGCGGGACCGGCGGGACCGGCGGGGCGGCCGGGGCCGGCGGGGCCGGCGGGTCGGCCGGCGCCGGCAGCGGCGCCGTGGGCAGCGCGGGCGCCACCGGCAACGCGGGCGCCGGCGGTACCGGCGGCGCCGGCGGCACCGGCGGGGCCGGCGCGGCCGGCATCAGCGCCACCGCCACCGGCGGCACCGGCGGGGTGGGCAGCGCCGGCGGCGCCGGCGGCATGGGTGGGGCCGGCGGGGCGGCCGGTATCGGCGGCACCAACGGCAGCGGCGGCATGGGTGGGGGCGGCGGCACCGGCGGGGTCGGCGGCCAGGGCGGCAGCGGGGCCCCCGACACCGGCGGCGGCGCGGGCACCGGCGGCACCGGCGGGACCGGCGGGGCGGCCGGGGCCGGCGGGGCCGGCGGGTCGGCCGGCGCCGGCAGCGGCGCCGTGGGCAGCGCGGGCGCCACCGGCAACGCGGGCGCCGGCGGTACCGGCGGCGCCGGCGGCACCGGCGGGGCCGGCGCGGCCGGCATCAGCGCCACCGCCACCGGCGGCACCGGCGGGGTGGGCAGCGCCGGCGGCGCCGGCGGCATGGGTGGGGCCGGCGGGGCGGCCGGTATCGGCGGCACCAACGGCAGCGGCGGCATGGGTGGGGGCGGCGGCACCGGCGGGGTCGGCGGCCAGGGCGGCAGCGGGGCCCCCGACACCGGCGGCGGCGCGGGCACCGGCGGCACCGGCGGGACCGGCGGGGCGGCCGGGGCCGGCGGGGCCGGCGGGTCGGCCGGCGCCGGCAGCGGCGCCGTGGGCAGCGCGGGCGCCACCGGCAACGCGGGCGCCGGCGGTACCGGCGGCGCCGGCGGCACCGGCGGGGCCGGCGCGGCCGGCATCAGCGCCACCGCCACCGGCGGCACCGGCGGGGTGGGCAGCGCCGGCGGCGCCGGCGGCATGGGTGGGGCCGGCGGGGCGGCCGGTATCGGCGGCACCAACGGCAGCGGCGGCATGGGTGGGGGCGGCGGCACCGGCGGGGTCGGCGGCCAGGGCGGCAGCGGGGCCCCCGACACCGGCGGCGGCGCGGGCACCGGCGGCACCGGCGGGACCGGCGGGGCGGCCGGGGCCGGCGGGGCCGGCGGGTCGGCCGGCGCCGGCAGCGGCGCCGTGGGCAGCGCGGGCGCCACCGGCAACGCGGGCGCCGGCGGTACCGGCGGCGCCGGCGGCACCGGCGGGGCCGGCGCGGCCGGCATCAGCGCCACCGCCACCGGCGGCACCGGCGGGGTGGGCAGCGCCGGCGGCGCCGGCGGCATGGGTGGGGCCGGCGGGGCGGCCGGTATCGGCGGCACCAACGGCAGCGGCGGCATGGGTGGGGGCGGCGGCACCGGCGGGGCCGGCGGCAGTGGTGGGTCCGGCGTCGGGCTAGGGCTGGCGGGCGGGGCCGGCGGTCAAGGTGGTGTCGGCGGTAACGCCGGGGCCGGGGGCGTCGCGGGCACCGGCGGCACCGGGGGTGCCGCCGGGGCCAACGGCACCGCCGGTAACGGCGGTAACGGCGGTAACGGTGGTGCCGGCGACAATGGCACCGCCGGCACCAACGGCGCGGCCGGCGGCGCCGGCTTGGCGGGCGGGGCCGGCGGTGCGGGTGGTGCCGGCGGTAACAGCGGTGTCGGGGGCAGCAACGGCACCGGTGGTGCCGGTGGTGCGGGTGGCGCCGGCGGGACCGGCGCAGGTGGCGGGTCGGACAGCGGCTCGGGTGCGGGTGCTGGCGGTAATGGCGGCACCGGGGGCCAGGGCGGCCAGGGTGGCGCGGTCGGTACCGGTGGGAGCGGCGGCAGTGCGGGTGCTGGTGGTGTTGGTGGCCGAGGCGGCAGCGCCGGCACCGGCGGCAACGGCATGTCCGGGAGCGCCAATAACTACACCGGTGACGGCGGCGGCCAGGGCGGCCAAGGCGGCCAAGGTGGCACAGGCGGCAGCGCCGGTGGCATCAGTGGCACCGACGGCAGCGGCGGGGCCGGCGGCGGGGGCGGCACCGGCGGCGACGGCGGCAGTGGCTATAACGACGACGGCACCAACGACGCCGGCCCCGGTGCCCAAGGCGGCCAGGGCGGCCAAGGCGGCGCAGGCGGAGCGGCCGGCTCCGTCGGCATCGGAGGTAACACGGGCGACGGCGGTGCGGGCGGTCAGGGCGGCACCGGCGGCGACGGCGGTGCTGGCCAGGCCGGCAGCGGCATCGGTGGCCAAGGCAGCCAGGGTGGCCAAGCCGGCGCAGGCGGCACCGGCGGTGCCGGAGGGGGCAGCGGCACCGGCGGCACCAACGGCAGCGGCGGCGCCGGCGGCCAAGGCGGTGTCGGCGGCAATGGCGGCTCGGGCGCCCCCGACACCGGCAACACATTTGAAAACGACGGGGATGGTGGCGCTGGGGGCGACGGCGGCCAAGGCGGTACCGGCGGCGACGTCGGCACCGGCGGCACCGGCGGCACCAACGGCAGCGGCGGCGCCGGCGGCCAAGGCGGTGTCGGCGGCAATGGCGGCTCGGGCACCCCCGACACCGGCAGCCCACTTGGCGCCGGGGGTGGCGGCCGTGGGGGCCAGGGCGGCCAAGGCGGTACCGGCGGCGACGTCGGCACCGGCGGCACCGGCGGGACCGCGGGCGACGGCGGCACCGGTGGGGCCGGCGGCCTGGCCGGCAACGGCGCTAACGGCACATTCGAGCTCTCGGGCGTCTCTTACGCCGACCCCGGCGGCGCCGGCGGCAGCGGCGGCATCGGCGGCGACGGCGGCAACACCGGCACCGGCAGCGGCGGTGTCAACGGCAGTGGCGGGCATGGTGGGCAGGGCGGCCAGGGCGGCGCCGGCGGCAGCGGCTTCGCAGAAAACGGATTCCGCGGTGAGGCCGGCGGTCAGGGCGGCGCCGGCGGCGACGGCGGCGCGACCGGCAGCGGCGGTACCGGCGGCACCGGCGGCACCGCCGGTGCCGGCGGCGCCGGCGGCCAAGGCGGCTTCGGCATCGCCGGTGCCCCCAGCGGCTTCGGCCCTCCGTCAGCAGCCACCAGCGGTGGAACCGGCGGCGATGGCGGCCCAGGCGGCAACGGCGGTGCGGCCTCCGACGCCAGCGGCACCAACGGTAACGGCGGCACGGGGGGGGCCGGCGGGGCCGGCGGCGCCGGCGGGGCCGGCAGCGGCACCAGCGGCATCTTCGACACACCCGTGACCGGTCCGGTGAACGGCGAGGCCGGCGGCAGTGGCGGCAGCGGCGGTAACGGCGGCCAAGGCGGGCTGGCTGGCGACGGCCTCGGCGTAGCGGGCGCCGGCGGCGCCGGCGGCCAAGGCGCCAGCGGCGGCCGAGGTGGCGCCGGCGGCGGATCCGTGTATGTCTCCGGTGGCGGGCAAGGCGGGCAAGGCGGTCAAGGCGGCCAAGGCGGCGCCGGCGGCCAAGGCGCCGCCGGCGTCGGCTCCGGTGGCAACGCCGGCGCTGGCGGCGACGCCGGCTCCGGCGGTCCAGGCGGCGACGGCGGCGCCAGCGGCGGTGGCTCCGGCTTTACCGCCGGCTCCGGCGGTCCAGGCGGCGCCGGCGGCATTGGCGGCGACGCCGGCACGTCCGCCGTCGGCGGCCTCGGCGCCACCGGCGGCACCGGCGGCAGCGGCGGTCCAGGCGGCGCCGCCGGGTCCACCACCGGCGGCGGTGCCACCGGCGGTAACGGCGGTAACGGCGGCGACGGCGGCGACGGCGGCGACGGCACCGCCGGCTCGCAGTCCGGCGGCAAGGGCGCCAAGGGCGGCCTGGGCGGCGTAGGCGCCGTACCCGGCGGGATCAACGGCTCCAACGGCGACAACGGCAACAACGGCGACCCCACCGGGTAACGCGCCGGCGGCACAGCAAGCAGGCGCCTAGGCCTAGGACCGTCCCGGACCCGTGCGTCTCAACACGCTGAATCTCGTCCGGCTCCAGGTCGGCGGCGGCATAAGCTTCCCGTAGCACTGCCCGCTGGGCGTCCGGATTCGGTGCGGTCAGACCGTTGGAATGTCCATCGTTGTTTATTGCGCTGCCACGTATCACGCAATAGATCCGGTCTCCATGGGCGATGGCACGACTCAGGGGCTTCAGAACGACGACGCCGGCGCCCTCGCCTCGAACATAGCCGTTGGCCGAGGCGTCGAAAGCTCGGCATTGACCGGCCGGATTCATGGCGCCGAACTTGGTCATCGCCACCGTGCTCTGCGGCGAGGCGATGACATGCACGCCGCCAGCCAGGGCCATCTCACTCTCGCCGCTCAGCACACTTTCGCAGGCCATATGAATCGCCACCGCCCAAGACGAGCACGCGGTATTGACCGTCAGACTGGGACCGCGAAAATCTAGAAAATAGCTGACCCGCGCCGAAATGATCGAGGTGTTCTGACCGATGGCTGTATAGGCGGCCACTACGGCCTCGTCGCCTGACGTCAGGCGTGCGTAGTCACTCCACATCGAGCCCATGAACACCCCGACTGGCCGACCGCGTAGACAGCCGGGCTCTGTACCGGCGTCCTCGAGCGCTCCCACGCGATCTCCAACGCAACGCGCTGTTGCGGATCCATCTGTACGGCCTCGCGCTGCGACATACCAAAGAAATCGGCGTCGAATCAGTCGGCATCGTCGATAAAACCACCCCAGCGGGTGCTCATCGTCCCCGGATGTGCCGCATCCTCATCGAAATAGGCTTCGACACCCCATCGCTCGGCCGGCACCTCCTGTATGCCGCTTCGTCCCTCACAAAGCATCTGCCAAAATCCGGCCGGCGAATCAGCGCCACCAGAAAAACGGCACCCGATCCCGATAATAGCGATCGGGTCAAAGACCGATGCGCCACTCCGATGATGACTGTCAGCAGTCTGGACCGGACGCCTGTTGGAATCAACCAGCGCCTCGGCGTAGCGCGCCAACCTTTCCGGCGTCGGATGATGAAAGGCCGCCGTCGGCGGAATCGTTTGTCCCACCCGCTCCGACAACCGACGAGTCAGTATCGAAGACTTGAGGCTGTCCAGGCCCAAACTACGGAAATCCGCATCGACATTGACTGCATCCGGAGACACACCGACAACGCCTCCGATCACATCACGCAGCCAGCCGAGAATCGTGATTTCGACTTGCCGTTGCTCGCCCGTAGCAAACATCGGCTCTAGGGGGTGCTGCTGTATTCGATGGGTGAGTCCTGTCTGCGTTGCCGCCGGAATAAGGCATCTTGACCCCCTGTGGGTGGCTAGTTTCTGTAGCGAGTGGCCTTGACGATGGCAGCTGAATGTCGAGAGACGGCTGAGAAACTCCACCTCGACGATGTGGCTGGCCTCGACGTTCTAGCTGGCCGGATAGCTGCGGAAGGCCACGGTTGCCACGCCGTGGTGGCATCACCGAGCGTGGCCCCGAATTGTCATATGTGATTGAAGTAATCCGTGGTTGACAAGTGGACTGGTAGGGGCGCCCTGCCTACGCTGTCAACCATGGCTGTCACTTCTGGCAACCGGCCGCCGCAGACGGATCTCGGTCAGCAACTAAGAATTGCGTCCCTGATCACTGTCACTTCATCGTGACGCTCAGTTCCGACGAGCACGGTGGTTGTTGACACGGCTCTTTATGCAGGGCAGGCGCTGAGGAAATGGTGAACAATCATTGATCGGGGCGCTCACGGTGCACGGCAGGCGCTGATCAAATGGTGAATAACCGTTGAATGCGCCGCTGGCGCAATGTTGGCATTTGCCACGCGAGGTCTAATAGGTGGATGGAACTGATGGCGCCCACCGACTCGATGTTTCTGTTCGCGGAATCGCGTGAGCATCCATTGCACGTCGGTGGCTTGTCGTTGTACGAGCCGCCGGAGGGGGCGGGCCCGGAGTTCGTCCGGGATTTCTACGACGCCCTGGTCGCCCACCAGGAATTTCAGCCCACCTTCCGCAAGCACCCGGCCACGATCATGGGCGGAATCGCCCGGGTCGCGTGGGCCTATGACGACCACGTCGACATCGACTACCACGTGCGGCGCTCGGCGCTGCCGTCGCCGGGACGGGTCCGCGAACTGCTCGAGCTGACCTCGATGCTGCATACCAACCTGCTCGATCGCCACCGCCCGCTGTGGGAACTGCATGTGGTGGAGGGGTTGAACGACGGCCGGTTCGCCATGTACGCAAAAATGCACCACGCCCTGATCGATGGTGTTTCGGGTATGAAGTTGATGCAGCGCACGCTGTCGGTTGACCCCGACGACGCCGACGTGCTGCCGATGTGGAGCCTGCCCGGGAAAAAGCGCCCGAAGCCCGCGGGCTCGTCCCTGCTGGGCTCGCTGGTCAAAATGGCCGGATCCGTTGCGGGACTTGCCCCGTCGACGGTGAAGCTGGCCAGGGCCGCGCTGTTCGAGCAGCAGTTGACGTTGCCGTTCGCGGCACCGCACACCATGCTCAACGTCAAGGTCGGGAGAGCCCGCCGGTGCGCGGCTCAGTCCTGGTCGGCCGAGCGCGTCAAGAACGTCAAACAGGCCGCCGGCGTGAGCATGAACGACACCGTCCTGGCGATGTGCGCCGGCGCGCTACGTTACTACTTGATCGAACAGGATGCGCTGCCGGATACACCGCTGATCGCGATGGTCCCGGTGAGCCTGCGCTCGGCGGCGGATGCCGACGCCGGCGGCAACCAGGTCGGCAGCGTGTTGTGCAACCTCGGCACCGACGTCGAGGATCCCGCCGAACGGATCGAGATCATCAGCGAATCCATGCGCGCCAACAAGAAAGTGCTCGCCGAACTGCCGCGGCTGCAGGTGCTCGCCTTGTCGGCGCTGAACATGGCACCGTTGGCGCTGGCGGGTGTCCCGGGCTTCCTCTCCATCGTGCCGCCACCGTTCAACATCGTCATCTCGAACTTGCCCGGACCGGCGGAGCAGATGTACTACGGCGGGGCTCGGTTGGACGGCGGCTACCCGATGTCGAACATCCCGGACGGCCAGGCGCTGAACATCACCCTGGTCAACAACGCGGGCAATCTCGATTTCGGTCTCGTCGGATGCCGTCGCAGCCTGCCGCACCTGCAGCGCTTGCTTGCGCACTTGGAGTCGGCGCTCAAAGACCTCGAAGTCGCCGCTGGCGTCTAATCGCGACCGCGAGCGCGGCGGAACCGGGCGAAGCGGGTCGTCGCCACCACCAGGACGAGTGGCGACGTCAGACCTGACTTTTATCACTGTTACGGGTCGGCCGGTGATGTGGCGCCGTGACCTGCGGGTTCGTCGAATACCCCGGCGGGGGAATGGCGCTCGCCCAACCATTCCGAACCACCCTCTTGGGTATCGACGAGTTCGATTAACACGATGAAACAGCCGCCGCCCAATTCCTGTCTCCAGCTTGCGTACCAAAGCCACTGGGTCGCGGTCAGTTCGGTGAGATCGTCGGCCTGGATTTCGGCGTAGACGAGCCCGCCGAATGCCTGGTCGTCCTGCACGGCGTCGCGTAGATCTTGTGCGTATTCGGTGTCAGTTGCGGCGAGGCGAATCAACGGTGCGGCAAGCAGATCAGGCTCATGATTCCACCCGCACGAAGTGTTGTGCCAGTACGCATCTCGCATATTGGTTGGCGTTGGGCCTGTCGTGCTCAGGGCGAATTGCGGTCAGCGCGTCAGTCCGGGTCATCCGGGGTGAATTCCTCGCCGGTGATCGGATCCAACAGATGGTAGGGGGTTGGGCGGCTCGCCCAACCCCGCGCCACTTTCTACGTATGGATCACCGATTTGGCACGGAAGCATTGGCGGCGGTCTGGGCCGCCTTCTCCGCCTCGGTAACTCCGCGCCACGCCTCGGAGATGTCGGCACCGCCGGCCGGCTGCCCGTTGGACCCGGCGTTCGGCTTAGCCCCGAACATGCTCGTGAGCATTTGGTAGAGCGGCCCGACGGCACCGATCAGCTCTGCCAACCCTTGGCCACCGTTGAGAATGTTCATGTTGGCGCCCTGCAGACCCAGGCCCTGCGCCAACTCGCGGGCGATCTGGGCATCATTTCCACGCGCTTGGCCTCGATCTGTGCGTTGTTGTTGGCGGCCAGGGCTTCGGCCTTGGCGAGGTCACCTTCGGCTTCGGCCAGACCGTAGGCCCTCTTGGCAGCAGCCTCGGCTTCACCCTCGGCCTGGCGGGCGGCCGCTTTGGCTTCACCCTCGGCGCGGGTGGCCTCGGCGTTGAAGCTGGCGGCGTCGCGTTTGGCCTGGGCGTCCAGTTTGACCCTGGCCGCGGCGGCCTCGGCCTGCTTCACCTGACGGGTGGCCTCCGCGGCGGCCTCAAATTCGGCACGCTTGGCGGCGGCTTCTGCCGCGCTGGTCTGCGCGTCGGCCTCGATACGCACCCGACGTGCGGCCGCCTCGGCGGGCTTGATCTGCTCGGTGACCAGCTCACGCTCCTTCAGGATTGCGTTGGTGTCGGCCACGGCCTGCCGGCGCTCGGCCACCTGGCGCACCACGTCGGCTTCGGCGAGCTGGCCGGCGGCAGCGGCCTCGGCGTTGGCCTTGTCGACCTCGGCCTTGATGTTGGCCTGCTTGAGTTGGGTCTCGCGGATCTGATCGGCTTGCTTGCGCTGGCTTTCCTGCAGAGCCTGAGCCGACTCCTGTTCGGCCTTGGCTCGGGCGATGGCGGCGTCTCGTTGTGCCTCGGCGAGATGCGGCGCGGCGAGGTTGTCGAGGTAGCCGATGTTGTTGTCGTCGAAGTGCTCGATCTGTAGCGAGTCCACCGTCAGCCCGAGCTTGCTCATCTCGAACTGCGAGTGCTTGAGGATTTCTTCTGCGAGCGCATCTCGGTTGCGGTGGATGTCCGTCACCTTCATCGCGCCGACAATCGAGCGCAGATGACCCGCAAAGATCCGCTGGGTCATTGACTCCATGTCGCCCTTTCGCTGCTCACCCAGGAAGCGCTGGGCCGCGGCGTTCACAGAAGCGATATCGGACTGGACCTTGAACGCGGCCACCGCCTTGAGGTTGAGCGTGATGCCCTCGGTGCTCCGGCAGCGCTCCTCGACCTCGACCGTATGCAGGTCCAGGCCTAGGAAGCCCACCTTGCGGAATCCGGGCAGCACCCACGCGCCGTGACCGATGACGACCCTGAACGTCGCGCCTTCGGTCTTCTGTTTGCCGCCCGAGACCAGCATGGCCTGATCGGGTCGCGGTACTCGGTAACCGAGCATTTCTTCTCCTTTTTCTTTTTTTCTCGTTGTTGTGATTACTCGGGCCTATCGCCGCCGCCGACGCTGCGAGGATCTCGCGAGGAATCGCGCCGAGCGGCTGGCGCCCGTAGTAGTCGTGGTTGTCGTCGATGGCGCCGACCAGGGCGCGCACCTTATGGACATGCGCGTCGGTGCGCATGATGAGCAGCGCCGCACGCGCTGTAATCCTGCCGCTGGGACCACTGGTCACCAGTGAAGACCTCAGAGGTGGTGCTGGGCAACCCTTCGTTGGCCGTCAAGCCATCACGGGCCAGCTCCGGCTGCCGGGTGCCTAGTGCCACGGCAGCGATCGCCATGAGTAGAACTGGCCGGTGCCGATGTCGTGGACGCCAGACCCGTCCCAGTAGTAGTCGTGGCAGACACTGGCGTCCCAGGGAATCGGTCGGCCCGCCGGAAACGCGTCGCGCGGGCACCACCTGGTGCAGGCTTGGAGTTTCGGGCAGACGGGATCGGCCTGGGCGGAAGGTGCGCCCAGCAAATTGGCCAGACCCAAGCCGGCCCACACCAACACAGGCGCAGCAAACCCCACGATCCCTGCCTTCATGAACGTGGGTTTCGCTTCGTGTGTACTGCGACGATTCATGCCGACCCCTTGGTTAGGTTTGAGTTCAAGTACTGGCCTGGTTAGGTTGCCGCACACCATTTGCCAGATCTTCGCGAGATTCTTGCGAAATTCTTGCGCTGGACAAGTAAGACCAACGACTGTGCGCGAGATCTGCCTGGACATGCCGGTCTAGGGTGAAGCCCATGCGGGTAGGCGTGCTCGGAGCCAAAGGCAAGGTCGGTTCGACCATGGTGGGGGCGGTGCAGGCCGCCGAGGATCTGACCCTTTCCGCGGAAGTGGACCTGGGCGACCCGCTGAGCTTGCTGACCGAGGGCAACACCGAGGTCGTCATCGACTTCACCCACCCGGACGTGGTGATGGGCAATCTAGAGTTCCTGATTGACAACGGAATTCACGCTGTGGTCGGCACCACCGGCTTCACCGCCGAGCGGCTCGGAAAAGTCGAGTCGTGGCTGGCCGACAAACCCAACACGTCAGTGCTGATCGCGCCGAACTTCGCGATCGGGGCGGTGCTGTCCATGCATTTCGCCAAACAGGCCGCGCCGTTCTTCGACTCGGCAGAGGTCATCGAGCTCCATCACCCGCACAAGGCGGACGCGCCGTCGGGCACCGCGGCGCGCACCGCGGAGCTCATCGCCGGGGCTCGAAAAGGCTTACCCCCCAATCCCGATGCCACCAGCACCAGCCTGCCCGGCGCCCGCGGCGCCGACGTCGACGGCATCCCGGTGCACTCGGTGCGGCTGGCCGGACTTATCGCCCACCAGGAGGTGCTGTTCGGTACCGAGGGCGAGACGCTGACCATCCGCCACGACAGCTTGGACCGCACTTCATTTGTGCCGGGCGTGCTGTTGGCGGTGCGCCGCGTCCGGGAACGCCCTGGCCTCACCGTGGGCCTCGAGCCCCTGCTCAACCTGCAATGATGACCCTGCAATGACCCATCTGCAATGAGCGAGGCGAGGCGCACCCTGCGCGTCCAGTTGCTCATCGCGCTGATGTGCATGGCGATGCTGGCGTACTTCGTGCTGCTCGGCCGTATCGCCGTCGAGCTGATCGGCTCGGGCCGGGCCGCTGCCGTTGGCCTGGGGCTGGCGTTGCTGATCATGCCGGGCATCGGGCTGTGGGCGATGATCGCCACCCTGCGCGCCGGGTTCGCCCACCAGAAGCTGGCCCGTCTGATCGCCGACGACGGAATGGAACTCGACGTCAGCACACTCCCGAGACGGCCGTCGGGCCGCATTCAGCGAGACGCGGCCGACGCGCTCTTCGACACCGTGCGCACCGAGGTGGAAGGCGATCCCGACGACTGGCGCCGCTGGTACCGGCTGGCCCGGGCCTACGACTACGCGGGGGATCGCCGCCGCGCACGGGAAGCTATGAAGACGGCCTTGAATCTGCACGGGGCACTACAAGGGCACTCCAGGGGCGCCGGTAGCTAAAACGCTGCTGGTCATGCACCACACGCCGTCGCCGTTCATGCAGGAGATGTTCGAGACGGTTTTGTCCGGTGCCACCGACCCCGCGATCGAGGGTGTGGAGGCGGTGCGGCGACCGGCACTCACGGTCTCGCCGGTCGAGATGCTGGAAGCCGACGGTAACCTGCTGGGCAGCCCGGCGAACCTCGGCTACATTTCGGGGGCGCTCAAGCACTATTTGGTCGATTACCCCGCTATTAAATAGCTCCAGCAACAGCACTCTCCACGGTGGACGAGGCCGCAGTCCTTGCACGTGTCCGGCGGATGATGGCTGATGCAGCACCACAAAGCCGAGAAATGACAGCAGCCGTCATAGCCCCTCTGGCTGCATGCGGTTGGCGGTGCGTTGGGGTGGGGCGGTACCGGCGATGTATCCGGATTTGACGATGCAAATTCTCGATTGTCTCGAAATAGACGAGATACGAGGCTCTCAAAACTCTGTGTCGGAATCACGGTGAGCGCCACCGAATAGCAACAGCTGCAAAATGGGGTAAGGGTCATCGCGTGGCTGAGATGATGAGTCTGTGGTAACTCGGGGGGATTCAGCGGTAGCTCTTGACGGCGGCTCGACTGTGGGCTCGATCGCCACCATGGACAGCGTCGCAGTAGCGGGATCGGTTGCGACTACGGGCAGTATCGCGGTAGCCGGGTCGGTCGCCACCGCAGGCAGCGTCGCGGTAGCGGGCTCCGCAGCGACCGCGGGCAGCGTCGCGGTAGCGGGCTCCGCAGCGACCGCGGGCAGCGTCGCGGTAGTTGGCAGTCTGTTGACTGTCTTGTGTCTTCTTTTGCGGGAATGCGTGGCGTGCGTGGCGTGCATTGCTTGCACCCGCTGCGTTGCCTGCATTGGCTGCGTGCGCTGCATCGACTGTGTAGGGTGCATCGGTTGCGTGAACTGTTCGGGACTACGCAATGTGAAGGGCGCTCGCAACCTCGCAACCTTGGGGTTGAGTCCGCCGCCTGAGTGATCGCAGCGACTACGCCCCCTGCAACGCCAGGCTAAAGAGCATAAAGCTCGCCTGGTTTGCGGGCCGAGAACATCTGCCCGGTCGTCGGGCATCCGGCCGTGGGTGATCGCGGTGCTGGGCAGCTGTTGAGTCGCTCGCGCAGGTCAGCGGCTATTCAGTGGTCATTACTGATCGGCTTGACCTGACGTAGCTGGCCGGAGACCCCACGAAACGACACCACCGGGAACCCTGTGCTCATGAGGGAAGTAATAAAGGTCCGTGAAGAGACGCTGCTAGCCGATATCGAGCGACGACTGATTGACGAGTTTCTTTGCGTCTCACCAGCGATCGTCGAAGCCCTCATCTGCCAAGAGCGCGCCCGGTTCATGAGCAGTCGGATTCGCGATTTCGTAGCCGACGTGATTGCTGCGGGGGCACGGCGGCGCAGTCAGCGTCGAAGGTGGATTCCACGGCGGCAATAAGGTCTGGCGCGATGGCGGTGTCCAGCGCAAGGGACAGTTCGCGGTTTTCGAGCGGCGCCCGTAAACAGGACTGTTCGCATTCCGAGCATCGGACTTTGGCTGTCGCGTGCCGGTGGCAGCATGTGCATATGACCTTAACGACGCTTTCCTGGGATGTGGTGCCCGTCGACAAGCCGGACGATGTCAATGTCGTGATCGGGCAGGCTCACTTCATTAAGACGGTCGAGGACCTGCATGAGGCGATGGTGGGGGTGAGCTCGTCGCTACGGTTCGGGCTAGCCTTCTGCGAGGCCTCCGGGCCACGGTTGGTTCGCCGCACCGGCAATGATCCTGAATTGGTCGAGTTCGCGACCCGCAATGCGCTGGCCATCGCCGCCGGGCACTGCTTCGTGATCTTCTTGCGTGACGGGTTCCCGGTCAACATCCTCAACCCGGTCAAGGCGGTGCCCGAGGTCTGTACGATCTACTGCGCCACAGCCAATCCGGTTGACATCTTGGTCGCGGTGACTCCGCGTGGCCGTGGCATTGTGGGCGTCGTCGACGGAGAGGTGCCCCTCGGGGTGGAGACCGATCGCGACGTGGCCGACCGGCACGACCTGCTGCGCGCCATCGGTTACAAGCTCTAAAGAGGCGCGAGCGGCACGTCTGCCCCAGTTGCGGTGCCGAGAGTGACACGCCGTTGGCATGACGAGTTTCGACTGCTGGCGGTCCTCTTAGCGGATGGGGACAAACGCACATGGCTCCGGTGCCGTCAGCGTCTGCGTCGGTCAGGCTGGCACGGGGAGTGGTCGGACCCCGCATCGACACCGGTGAGGAGTCATGTCCGGCACCGACAAGTCCCACGCGACCCTGCTCGACGAACTGGCCTCCTCCCGCAGCTTCGGTGTGAGGGGGCCGCAGCTCTGCGGAATGTGGCCGAGAAGTTCGCCGGGGTGCCAGACGGTCGGGACACGGCGTACACGTTCCAGATGCTTGCCTACATGCTCGACTTCGGCTGAGGGGCGCTGACCCGGTACTTGTCCTGTCGGCTGGGCGGGCCGATTCCCATTCCGGTGCCTCGAATGTGTGCACTGAGGCGCGCGGATCCGGGTCAAAGGACCCTTTTCCGGACGACGGGGGGAGGCAGAACCTTGGGAGGCATTTTGGACGAGTCGGACGGCCCTCCTGACGAAAAGGAGAGCCGTCCGAAGCACCAACCACCTGGTTACCAAGCGTGCATGATGGCGCGGTGAAATGTGGCCTCGGCGTCAGGAGAGAGTTTCCCGCCTGACGCAAGCCCACCGCGCTGTGCCCAGTTGATGGGCTTTGCTTCGCGTGGGTGCCTAGTGATCGTGCTGGGCGCCACAGCCGAGAGGAGGAATCTTTTCTTCCGGTCCGACCTTGGTCTGCCGTGGATCCGTACTTCGAGTTTACGCCTGCCCAGGTAAGCAACAGGAATTGGGCCGAGCGTTCGACGTGCATCACGCCGACCATCACCAATTCCTGTGCGCGCAACCGACATCCACGAGCAGACCGAGGCGCGTTTGGCCCCTTTCATATGGAAGACGATCCTGCACACCAGGTCCTCATCGCCGAAGACCTGGGCGCAGCGCCGGCACCCCTGGTGCTCGCGCAGGTGGAGTGCTAAACCGGAAGGAGCGCAGCCAGCCGACACCCGTCGCGATGGCGCGGTGCGGCAACCGGCATCTAGGAGGTGGTTGCTGTGCTTCATCCCGATCCATTCCGTGACATCGACAGACTCGCCGCGCAACTGCTCGGTACATCGCCCGGATCCGCCCGAGTCCCACTGGCCATGCCGATGGACCTCTACCGCTCCGGGGATCACTACGTGCTTCACGCCGACCTCCCGGGCGTGGACCCCAATTCGGTGGACGTCAGCGTTGACGGCGGCATTCTCACCGTGACGGCACAACGCAGCGAACGCACCGAACACGACGTGCAATGGCTGACCTGCGAGCGCTTCACCGGCAGTTACCTGCGTCGCCTGTCCCTCGGTCAGGACATCGACGCCGACCACATCGCCGCCACCTATCAGAACGGGGTGCTGACGGTAACCCTCCCCGTGGCGGCAAGGGCTAAGCCGCGCCGCATCGAGATCAGCCACGGGGCACGTGAGG
Source organism: uncultured Actinomycetota bacterium (assembly GCA_963845595.1). Classification (GTDB taxonomy): domain Bacteria; phylum Actinomycetota; class Actinomycetes; order Mycobacteriales; family Mycobacteriaceae; genus Mycobacterium. Next base: position 453,105 of record CAWJSU010000007.1, on the reverse strand, counting down.
AAACAAAGATCGTCGAGCCCAGCGACTCATCCGACCAGCACACCACGACCTAACCTCTCTTCACCGCCCGGGTCCAGGCGGGTCATGCCGGGCCCCAACACTCCCTGATTTGTCATGTCTCGAAATAGACTGACCCGTTGTCTTCAGGTCGATTAGGACGTCGATGGTGGTCGCGATACTGCTAGCCCGCCGTCCTGGCCAAACTCGTGCTCAGCCGACGGTACGGGCGCACAATTGAGGTGTCCGTCTGAAACCTGGGGAGCTGCGATGAGCGAGCAACCGTACGACTTTTTTGGCGAGATCTTCCAGCGCTACCTCAGAACCGCCATCGACGCATATCCGCGAATGGGTGGAGCACTCGTCGAAAGATTACTCACGCTGACTGACGACGTCCGCGATAGATTGGCACAGCCCCGGTGCGCCGCAATGGCATGGGCCAAAGCCGAGAACCCGAACGCCAGGATCACCTCGGAACTCTTCGTGATCACCCAACACGGACTGATGTATGCCGCCGGGTTGAACGAGTCGCGCCGGGCGCTGTATTACCTGGCCACGCCGCCGGCATTGTTCGATCCGTTCGTCGATCAGATCGACACCGCCGAACTGCGCGAGGGCACGGTGGTCGTAGTGGACAGCCGGCTCGGCCGCGACCTCGCATCCGCGCATCCGATGGACGCCGCGCTGCGCCGGATACTCGATGAGCACCTGGCGCTGCGGGTAGATCTGCCCTCGTAGCTCCGCCGCCGCCATGGCGACCTACGCATAGGACCAATCGACCAGGCCCGAGCAGAACTGAACGCCGTCTCATAACAGACCAAATTCGAGACGTCTGTCCGGTGCCAGTGATTCGTCCTTTGGGGTCCCCGCCCCGATCTGCGGTGAGGAATTTTGATTGGCAATCCCTGTGCTGATCGTGGACGGCCGGGCCTTATAGGTCGGGTGGCTTCGCCATTGAATCGTGCTCGTTTCGGCGGGCGCTGAGGATGTCAGGAACCAGTGCGATGGCGTCCGGGTATTTTGCTGCGCGCGTGTGGGCAACGTGGTCGGTGCCGACGCCGCGGTGGTGGTTGGTGGTCTGGAGGGTGAGCAGGCGGTGCCTCCAGTGATGTGGGATGGCGGCCTGATTGGCGGGCCAGGGCGCGAGGGCGGCGACAGCGACTTCGTGTGCGAGAGCGAGCTGTTGGGGTGTGTATCGACGTAGGAGCCGTTTGGCCTTGTGCTGGGCGGTGATGATTTCTGGGCAGGCGTTGACGTCGAGATTGGGCTGGCCGGCGTCGCTGAGCCAGATGCCGTGGCGGGTGCAGACTTTCAGGTGAACAGGGAGGTGAACGGGGACGGGTTTCCTGATGCCGCGGCAGGCAGTGCAGCGGTGGCAGGCAGTGGTCGCGCGGACTGGTCCGCTGGTCTGGGTGGCGCCGAAGGCGGGCAGTGCCTCCGCGAGGTGGTGCGGTGTTGCTCTGGCCAGACGAGCGAGTGCCGATAGCGCGTCGTTGATCGCGGGGACGAGGGTGTGGTGCTGGAAGAGTTCGTCGGGGTTGTTGATTTTCGTGGAGAACCAGGATGGTAGAACGGCCAAGACCTCGGTGAGGGTGAGGTGGTTGGCTTGGGCGAGTCGGGGCAGGTAGGAACTCAGCGACTCCCCGGTGATCGGCGTGACTGGTCGTGGCAGCACGACCGGACGTTCCCTCGGACCGCCGAGCGGGCGGGAACGGTTGACCAAGTTCAGCAAGGGATTCCGATCCGGATGAGATCTCGATGCGCCGGATTGCCTGAATTGGTGCAGCTCGCGGTAGAACGTCGCTCGGCTGGCTTGCAGTCCGTGTTCCTTCAGCTCGTTGAATAGGGCGTTGGGCCGCAAATCGGGGTCCTCGGTGAGGCGTCGGCGGCTGTAGTCGGCCAACGTGCTGGTGAGCAAGCGAGATCGGCTGACTAGGTCCAGGATGGGTCCGGCGGCCGGGCGAGGCGGCGCGGTAGTGGGTTGTCTGAACAGCCCGAACTCGCGGTAGAAAGTCGCTCGGCTGCCTGGGAATCCGAGTTCTTTCAACTCTTTGAACAGGGCGTTGGGCCGCAAATGCGGGTCTTCGCTGAGGCGTTGGCGACTGTAATCGGCCAACGCGTCGGTGAGCAGACGGGTGCGTGCGGATCGGACTCCGGGTGTCGTGCGTCCGGTGAGGTAGGAGCGGATCGTCGTTGGGCTGTGGCCGAGCTGCTCGGCGATGGCATCAACCGACCATCCGGCCTTGCCCAGGGAGACGATCTTGGCGGCCCGATCTCTGGGCAGCATCGGCATCGATCACCTGGCGGGGGCCGGCGAGTTCGAGGTGATGTCGGCGTCGATGGCGTCGAGGGACTTCTTGGTGATCTTCTCGGTGCCGTCGAGGACGGCGTCGATCGCCGCGCTGCGGATCAGCCAGAGCAGGCTGCCGATCATGCCGTGGGTGCGCTGGTGCAGGTAACGGTCTAGTTCGGGAAGCGATCCCGTCCGGTGTCGATGCAGCCGGAGGCTGTCTTCCAGGGCGGCGATCAGAGCTGTCCACTGTGGATCTTGGGCGAAGGATCCGGTCCGGACCATGCCGAATCGGCCGGCGATCTGTTCGCCGCGGGTGCCCGACAGCAGCCCGGTGCGATCCAGGCTGATCCCGGCGTAAACGAACGTTGCCGGGATTCTCTCGTTATCTCTAGCTGAATTCGCACCGTCTGCGACGTGTACGACGCGGGCCGGAAATCCCCGGTTTCGCGTCGTGGATGGGATTACCTTCTGCTGTCCATCACGGAACGGGAGGTAGGGATGCGGGTGCAGCGCGTGTTGATGCCGGGCACAGGCTTCGAGTCGTGGACGGTGCTCGGTGATGACCACATGCCGGTGGAGCCGATCGAGCGGTTCCTGTCGTATCTGGCGTCGATCGAGAAGTCCCCGAACACGGTCAAGGCGTATGCCCATGATCTGAAGGACTGGATGACGTATCTGGACCGGCACGGCGTCGACTGGCGAGCGGCGCGGTTGGAGGATGTGGCCGGGTTCGTCGCGTGGCTACGGATGCCGCCACCGGCCCGCGGCGGCCAGGTGGCGGTGCTGCCGGCAGTGGAGCCGCACTGCTCGGCGGGCAGCGTGAATCGAAAGTTGTCGGCGTTGACATCGTTTTGCGGGTTCCATGCCCGCCACGGTGTCGAGCTGTCGAGGCTGCTGATCACCTTGCAGCCGACGACCGGGCGCGGCCGGGGTGCGGCGACGTCGTATCGGCCGTTTCTGCATCATGTGTCCAAACGCGGTGGTGAGCGGCGGCGGACGATCAAGCTGAAAGCCCCGAAGTATCTGCCGAACGTCCTTACTGTTCAACAGGTTCAGGCGATCCTGGATGCCTGCGAGCATCTGCGGGACCGGCTGCTGTTTGCCCTGATGCTCGACACCGGCGCTCGCGTGGGCGAAGCGCTGGGGTTGCGCCACGAGGATATCGCCATCGCGGACAAGACGATCACCATCACACCGCGTGACAACGACAACCGAGCCCGCGCCAAGACCGGGGTGCGCACAATCCCGGCCAGTGCGGAGCTGATGCGCTTGTATGCCGACTACCTCAACCGGGAGTACGGGTCCCTGGATTCGGACTACGTGTTCGTCAATCTGTGGTCGGCGCCGCTGGGCCGGCCGTGGTCGTATTCGGCGATCTACGACCTGGTGGTGCGGCTGCGGGCCCGCACCGGAATCGGGTTCGGGCCCCATCTTTTCCGGCACACCTACGCGACCTGGCTGCTGCGCCGCGGCGCGGGGATGGAGAGCGTGAAGGTACTTCTTGGTCACTGCTCGATTGCCACGACGATTGACACGTACGGGCACCTCACCGTCGAGGACGCTCGCCAGACCCTGGAAGCTGCGGGCTGGTTCACCGGAAGGGAGGTCCGCTGGTGACAACCGCCGAGAAGCCCATCCCGGGCTCGGCGCTGGCGAAGCTGATGGCCGTCGTGCGGCCGGAGTTTCGTGCCGAGGTCTATGTTCCTGGACCCAACGACCCCGTCTTCATCTCTGATCAGTGCATCGTCGCCGGCTGTGACCGGACCGCGGAAACGCTGCGGAACCGCCTGTGCTGTGCCCATTCTCAGCGGTTCCGCAAGGGCAACTACTCGACGATGGAGCAGTTCCTCGCCGACCCTGGACCACCGCCGCGGGGCCGCAAAGCCTTGGCAGCCTGCGCCGTGACCGGATGCCGGCACGGGCGCTGGGACCGAAACGGGTTGTGCCGCACGCACAACAGGTATTGGAAGCGGGCAGGCCAGCCCGACCTGGCGGCCTGGGAAACTCCCGACCCGACCCCCACCGACCTTGTGCCAGCCCAGTGCAGGCTGCCGTTTTGCGATCTGTGGCCCGACAGTTCCAGGAAATTGTTCTGTACGGGTCATTACGACCGCTGGGTTCGACGCGGCCGACCCGAACCCGAACGGTTCATCGCCGACTGCGAACTGGTCGGCACCGCCCACGTCGATCTGCGGGTCCTGGCCCCGCAACCGAGACTGGAAATTCAGTACGCGCTGCAATGCCGCTACGACGCACGCACCCGCGTCGCGCCTCCTCGCATGGTCACCCCCGCCGTCCGGCTCGTCGCGACGCTCGGCATCGCCTCACTGCTGGAGCTCAGCGAGCAGCAGTGGCGCGTGGCGGCTGCGACCCGCCCCAATCAGTCGCTGATCTTCCTGCTCGACGCCCGCTATGCGATCGAGGCCCTGCGAGACGGAACCGGCTGGGAGAACGAATATCCCAGGGACGTCTGGCGGTTGGACAGGTTGCCCGGCGTCGCCGGGCCTGCCGGGCACCCCTGTCCTCGGGACCGGTTGCGGTTCGACCGCATCACCCATCCCCGACTGCGTGATCTGGGCAAACGATGGACCAGGCTGCGGCTGACGTCGGGGCTCAGCACCGGCGCTGCCCGCACCGGAGTCGTTGCCCTGATCCGGTTCAGCGGCTTTTTGGCCCTCGTCGGCGTCGAGTCGCTCGCCGACATCGACCGCCCACTGCTGGAGCGCTACCTGGCCCACGTGATGTCCCAGCCCGGCGGACATGCGGGGAAGAAGACCGGGATCGGCGCGCTCAACGTGTTCTTCCAGACCGTGCGCCAGCACGGCTGGGACGACAGTCTGCCCGCCGGCGCGGCGTTCTATGCCGGCGACACACCACCGATCCGCACCCCGGTGGACCGCCGACTGGCGGAGTTCGTCATGACCCAAGTCGAATCGCCGACCAATCTGGACCGTTGGTCCGATCCTTCCGGCAAGGTGGTCACCCTCATCCTCATCCGGTGCGGTCTGCGAGTCTCCAGCGCCTTGTCGTTGGCGTTCGACTGCGTGGTCCATGACGGGCAAGGCGCCCCTTACCTGCGTTACTTCAACACCAAGATGAAACGAGAAGCCGCCGTCCCCATCGACGAAGAGCTCCAAGCCGCCATCGGCGAGCAGCAACACCGGATTCTCGAGAGGTGGCCGCATGGGGCGCCGCTGCTGTTCCCGCGCGAACGCTCCAACGTCTCCGGCACCGTCCCACTCAACCCCGGCACCTACCGCCGGAAGCTGAACCGCTGGCTGCAAGCCTGCGAGATCCACGACGAACACGGCCGCCCAGCGCATCTCACACCTCACCGATGGCGCCACACCTTCGCCTGTCGGCTCATAAACCGCGACGTCCCGCAAGAGGTGGTGCGGGTGCTTCTCGACCATGAATCGCACCGTATGACAAGCCATTACGCCAAGATCACCGATCAGACCGTGCGCCGTCACTGGCAAGAGGCGACGAAGGTCAATATCAAAGGCGAGCGGGTCTCGATAGACCCCGAAGGCCCACTGGCACAAGCACAATGGGCCAAGACCCGCTACGCCATGTCCACCCAGACCCTGCCAAACGGCTACTGCGGTCTACCGCTGCAGCGCACCTGCCCGCACGCCAACGCTTGTTTAACTTGTCCAGTCTTCCTGACCGGGCCCGAGTTCCTACCCGAACTCCGCGAACAGCGCCGACGCACCCTGACTCTGATCGACGTATCCGAACGCGGCGGGCAGACCCGCATGGTCGAGATGAACCAGCAGGTGCTGACCAACCTCGACCAGATGATCAGCGAGGTCGAGACGACCGTGACCGAGGACACGGACACCACCCATGCGAGCTGACAACTCCCACCACATCGTCACCGCCGCCCGCCGCCGAGCCAACGCCACACGCCGCCGAGCCATCGCCGCAATCCGTCGCATGGACAATGCCGGACAACCGATTTCATTCGACGCGGTGGCACGCGAAGGGCAGATCTCCCGGTCCTGGCTCTACAACCAGCCCGACCTGCGTGCCGAGATCGAACGACTCCGCGCCCGGCGAGATCCAAGACCGACCGAGCACCGCCTTCCCGACCGGCAACGCGCATCCGATGCTTCACAGCGGCGCAGGCTCGAGGTCGCGACCGAACGAAACCGCCAGCTCGAAGCCGAGAACCGACACCTCCGCGAGGCACTGGCGGTCGCCCTGGGCGAACAGCGCGCAGCCTCCATCGTCGGTCAGCTCGGCGACACGCCGACAAGGAAATCTCAACCGATCATCGGACCCTGCTGACACATGCGTCGACGACACTGACCACAACACATCGGTGCAGGTCAAAGAGCCAGGCATCCACCAGGCTGAAGATAACTCTCGCTGAAGTATTTCAAGGTGTCGGATGCTTCGGCGCCCGCGCGGGTGCGGGTGTCGAGATTGTGGAGCTCGTCGATAGCGACAAGGGTCACGCGGGCGTCGCGGCTCACACCGCAGACCGCGTCGGCGATGTCGGTGATGTTGACGCGGCGCGATATCGGCAGGTCGAGGAACCGGGCGAACTCCATCGCGATCATCTTCGGGGTAGCGGCGGGCGGGACGGTGATGTAGATGACGGGAATGTCGTTGGCGGCGTGGGTATGACGGCGGCGGTGGATCACTTCGACGGTTTTGCCGAGCTGAGTCAGCGCTGTGGTCTTGCCGGTGCGGGCGGGGCCGGAAACCATCAGACCGCATCGTCCGTAGTGAGCGTTGCGGTTCAGGTGAACCAAGCGGCGACCGGAGGTGATGACCTGACCGATCGTGGGGGTCTGGACCACCAGCAGCCGGGAGTGATGGTCGATGCGGTCGTCGTCGTAGCAGGCGCGTTTGTCCTCGGCCAGGTCCTTCCAGACCGTTGCAGGCAATAAATTTGGGGCCGTGTGCATTTCGGCAACAAAGCCGCGCCAGCCTTCCAGCGTGGTCAGTTGCAGGTGCCCGCGTTCGCCTACGAGATCCTCGCGCGGCCCGGGGCGGGTCACCACCTCTTATCCGCTTCGGCGTAGGGATCGAAGATCGGCAGCGGTATCACCTTGGCGACCCTGTCCGCACGATCGTCGCCGTGCTGGTTCGGTTCGTCGATGGCCTCGGCCGGGGCGGCGGGCTCCGGCGGCATCGGGGTAGCGGGGCCGGCTTTGGTGCGGGCAGCGACCCGGCGGTCCCGCCGGGTCGCTTTCGTCGGGCCCTTGCTGCTGCTATCGGGTCCCTGGTGGGCTCGCGTCAGCAGATTGGCGACGGCGTCGGCGAGTTCTTCCTCAGTTGCTCCCGGCAGAGCGCGGCGGGTGTGGTCCCAGGCCAGTTCTCCGAACGGTGCGGCGATCCGGTGTAACTGCTTCCAGAACACCGGTATCCAGCCGCCGTCGTCGTTTCGGTGGTCGCGAACCCAGATCCGGGACACGTCGTAGGGATCATAATGGATCTCCCAGAGATCCCGGCGTTCAGTCACCCCGGATCGCTGGTGCCGCAACGGGTTCAGGGCCTTGCCGTCGTAAATTCGATGGCTGATCCTCACGCCGTAGGAGTTGATCGCCCGCCAGGTCGCCGGAAGCAGTTCGATGTAGTCGTCGGCCGACAACGCGACCGGGACGTAACCGGCCGCTTGGACCAGGGCCGCGTATTTCTCGTTCGGGCTGAACATCCGTCCCGGATGCGCCGGGTCGCGTAGCCCGTCATGGGGCCGGTTTTGCCAGGCCGCCACGATCCACTCGTCCAGCAGACCTTGCAATTCCAGCAACGACCACACCGCCTGCTGCTCGACGTGGCGGCCTCGCCGTTCGGCGTTATATCCGGTGTATCCGGCGACGAATTGGGCGAACAGGGTGCCGACCGAGCCGAGCATCCGCTCGATGTGGCCCTTCTCCCAGCCCGACGCGTCGTGGACGGGCTGGAAGTTGATGCCCAGGAAGGCGCACGAGGCCCGGAAGTTGCGGGAGATGAACACCTTTCCCTGATCGACCACGATCGTCTCGGGGATGATGACCGGCCGGGCCGCGGCGTGCTCCAACCGGGCGTCGATGTCCAGCAACTGCTGAAAAGGCAGTGCCGAGCGCGACATCGCCAGCGCTTGCGCCCAGCCGGGCCGCATCGGCTGGGGGTGACGGTGCGGGCCAGCATCACGCTCGCGTCCACCGACTTGGTGGTGGGCCGCAGCACCGCCGCGGTCACGGTCCTGGTCGCGACGTCAATCATCCCGGTCAAATCGACGCGACCGACAACCCCGTCGTCCAAACGCACCAGCACGTCCAGCGGGGTCGAGTCGATCTGCATCACCTCACCGGGCGCCCACGCGTCCGCCTCACCGAACGGACCGTCGCCCCGGTCGGCCAGCGATCGGCGGGTCCGCGCCGAACCGGTGGTGTGTTTGCCCGCCGACAGCTTCTCCAGCAGGCGATAGAGGCTGCGCCGCGACGGCATCTCCACCACACCCGGACCGTGGGCTGCGTCCAGGATCTGCCGCGTGCGCCAGAACAGGTAGGTGGCAGTGCGGGTGGACTGCCCGGTAGCCTCCTCGACCGCCTGCCGCATCGCCTCCACCACCCTCGCGTCCGTCCGCCCGTGCGGTGTGACGGGCTTGTCGGACCGGCGATCGGCCATCCCGGCCACCCCATAGAGCTCGTATCGGCGTCGCCGTTTCGCGATCGCGCTCGCGGTCACCGGTTTTCCCGCCGCGGTCAGTTCCGACGCTTTCGCCTGCTCACGGCGAGTCAGCGACACCCGCATCGGGTCGTATTCCGGCTTCGGCCTGGTTCCCGGCGGGGCCTGCGGCGGCACCCCGCGCAGCACTTCGACGATGTGCCGCTCCCACCACAACGCTTCCGCCAGGACCGCTTCCGGCAACCCATCCAGTCGCGTCGACGATGGGACAGCCGACCGCGACGGCGCGTCTACCACCTCGAAGTCTTCGACCGTCGCCAATTCGGTCGAGCCGACGTCGCTGACGACGCCGTCCGTGTCCGCCAGCCGCACCCCCGTTCCCGAAACCGCGATCACCGTATGCAGAGCCCCGGCCAGCCGCACCCGGTCACCGATCGCCAACCCGCCCGGACGTCGCGGTCGGCGTTCCCCGCTCACCCGCGACCACCTGTCACCTTGGCTGTCTGGACCACCGTCGCGGGACCCAATCGCTCCCGCGTCAGATCGGCGAGCAGTTCCTGCCGCCACATCAGGTGAAACACAGCCGGTAACAGCATGATTCGCTCACCGATCGCTTCGACTCCCGCCACCAGCGGCGTCGGCTGCTCGAACGCCGCCCGCAACCGGAGCGCCACCTCGGCCCGCCCGGCGCACCGCGGATGCCGGTAGCGGGCCAGCCAGCGCAGGTTGCCGTTGAGGACCGGATCGATCTCTCCCACCCGACGAAACTCCCAGCCCAGCGCCGCGCACGCCAGCGCGGTCACCTCGAACGCCTCAATGTCGTTGTCCTCGATCCGATCATCCGCGCGCACGTCGACCACCACCCCCGTCCCGTCCGCCCGCCGGGCGAAGTAGTCCGGAGCGTGCCGCCGACGCCTCCGCTCGCCTTGCCAATACAGCCAAAAGGGTTGCGACGCAATACCAACAACCGACCGGTCGAAGTCGAGCGCTCGGACATGATCACGTTCCAGCCACGACTCGAACCCGACGTGGCACGCGTTCGTCGCCGACCACCACCAACCCGGGAAATGCCCGAACCCCCGTGACCAGCGGAATGTGCGCACCGGCCGTGTGTCCTCGAACCGGATGTCCACACACGCCGACAGCCTCAACCGCCGTTCGGCACCGACGTCATCGACATAGTCCAGCTCAACCAGCCTCGCCGACGCCTGCGCCCACTCCACAGCAGCATCGGCCACCGAACACCATCCCGCCCGACACGATCACGACAACGAGCAAACTGTAGTGGCAGAACAAGGCGACATGCGCAAGGCTCGCTGGCACACAGCACGATTCACTGGCACAGGACAACGTCCCAGACCGGCCAGCCAGCGCGTAGGACCTGCCAGGCCGTTGCGTCTCAAAATCCGTCTCAGAAGAAGTCGTCGCAATATTGCGACACAGCCCTGATGCGACATGCGTCTCGAATTGAATGCACCAAAACGATCTTCGGAGCCCGTACCCCGATACTCCGACAACGTGCCTAGGGACGCAACGGACCGTCCCCTTCTCGTATCGCAGTCGTCGTCGCGAGGGAATTCCTGAACAACCGCACAGTTCTTGACATCCGAGGGGTGTAAGTCGTCAAGCCGCGGCCGCAGTACGGTGTGCCCAGGCGATGCGTTCGTCGTACTGAGTGTCGTGGCGAAGGCAGGTGTTGATTGGATCCGTTGGACCATTGGATGGAGGTCGCTCGTGCCGCGTTTGCTGATCGTCCACCACACGCCGTCGCCGTTCATGCAGGAGATGTTCGAGGCGGTTTTGTCCGGTGCCACCGACCCCGCGATCGAGGGTGTGGAGGTGGTGCGGCGACCGGCACTTACGGTCTCGCCGGTCGAGATGCTGGAAGCCGACGGTTACCTGCTGGGCAGCCCGGCGAACCTCGGCTACATTTCGGGGGCGCTCAAGCACTATTTGGTCGATTACCCCGCTATTAGATAGCTCCATCAACAGCACTCTCCACAATGGACGAGGCCGCAGTCGAGATCCACACGGCCGCAAGGCCTTCCAGCGTGGTGCAGTGCGTCTTCAGCGGTGGCCCGTGTACCGTCTCGTCGCATCTGCGGCACGTCCAGGTGGTGTGGCCGCCGCCGTGCCCGGCGCAAGACTGGTCGGCCATCATGCCCGCGGTGGCAGCAGTGGGACGTAGGGAAACACCGTCGATGGGCGGGGGGATACCGACTCTTTGCCGATGCCCAGACTCACCGGGGTGTTGGTGGCGAGACTGCACATCACATCGGGTGCGTTGTCGATCAGGCTGCGACCGTTCCATGATGCGAACCCGAATACTGCGGGTGTTCCTACGGTGTAGGGCAGCATATTGGGGAGCAGGCGGTGAGCGACAGAGTGGGCGTATGCGGTGGGATCGCTTGCAGTTCCGGTCGCCGCTACAGCCGCGGCGACTGCGGATATGACGAGTTCTGCGAAGGTGTCGACGTCGGTGGCCGGTGATCCGCCGTTGAGGCGATCGCCCAGGTCTTCGTCGAATGGGGTGAACAGCGGGTGGATCATCGGCAGGCCCGCCCGATTGATGCTGCGCCATCCGCCGGTGTCGGTGGCCAGCGTGGACAGGGCCCACACGCCGATGCGGTGATGGTGATCGGCACGGGTGGGCAGTTCGGCGGCGGGAACTTCCAGCACGATTGAGTACACCGTGTGCCCGGCGAACTGGTTGTATGCGGTGGCCGGGTCCCAGTCGGTGAGGTCGACGACCGTGCCGTCTTGGAGGGCATGCTCGACGGCGTGCAGCACGTCGGGTTCCATCCAGAAAGGGTCACCGGCCATGCCGATCCACACACGCACACCGGCGTTGGTGGTCAGCGCCGTTTCGGTCACGCCGGTGGCGACGGTCGTGCCTGGCGCCTGCGGATCGGTGGCGTCGACGCCGGTCAGTCGGGTCAGCGTGTAGCGCTGCAGGCCAGCGCTGTCGCGATCATCGAAGCGGAACCTCAACGTGAGGTCCTCCACAGCGTCGTCGTCGGTGTCGATCTTGAACTCGTAGAGCGCTTCAGGGTGAAAGCCGGGGGTGGGAATGTCGCCGGCGAGTGAGGTGCAGACGTTCATGACGAAGACGGTGCCGGACTGGCCGGCGAACACGTAGAGATCGGTAATGTCGAGCCGCACGTCAGCGCGCGCCAACGGCGAATCCAGATGGTGTGACATGACTACTTTCCTCGGGTTGATGCGGAGCGAACGGGTCAACCGCGACCTAGTGGCGTTCTTCGAAGGCGAACAGCACCTTGCCGCCCCGCTTGGCCGCGCCGGTGCTCGCGCCCCAGCAGGTCGTCATTCGGCACCTGCGACGGTCCGTCCCCCAGCGACCCGTAGGTCACGATGGTGCCGCCGAAGCGCAGCGCGCCGGCCAGCGCGGTCGCGGTGTCGCCCCCGAGGCCGTCGAGCACCAGGCTGAGCTGTTCGCCGTCGAGTTCGCGGGCGATGTCGGCAGCCAGGTCCGGCCCGCTGCCCAGCACTCGCCACCGGCGGCGCGCACCTCGTCGGCGGCCTCGTCGCGCCGCACCACATTGAGCGTCTTGAGTCCGCGCAGGTGCGCCTGCGTGATCACAAGGCGTCCGACGGCCGAGTTCGCGCCCGGCTGTGCGATCCAGTCGCCGGGCCTGAGGTCGACGAACCGGTTGAGCATCACGTGCGCGGCCGCCGGATTGATCGGCAGCATGGCCAGCTGCAGCGGGTCGGCGTCCGGCGCGACCTCGACGACTTTGTCTTGCGGAACAACGACTTTCTCCGCCCAGGTGCCGTAGGTGTAGGTGGGCAGCACGATCACCCGCTTGCCCAGCAGGCCCCGGTCGGCCTGCGCTCCGGCGTCCACGACGATTCCGACGCCTTCACCGCCGACCTGCGCCGGCGGTTCGGGCCGGGCCAAATGCACCCCGCGCAGCAGCAACAGGTCCGACGGATTCACCGCGGCTGACTCCATGCGCACGCACATCGCCGGGCCCGGGAAGGGGGTCGCGGTCGTCGTGCAGTGTCACCGACTCCGACGGTGTCCCGAACCGGGTCAAAACCAGGTGTTTCATCGCCAGGCTCCCGCGTTAGGAATGTCATGTGACTAGCACTGGAATCTGCGATTCGCAAGTGGTCAACGTGTTCACTCGGGACGGGTTGGTGCCCGTGATCGAAATCTGGGCCGGCGGAGTGTCGCTGCGCCCGCCCTCACTCTGAGAGCCAGGAGTGCACAGGGCGGCAGTGCCGGCTGGTGTGACCGCCGCCGCCGTGGCCGAGGCAGGCCACCTGCCCAACACGGACTTGGTTCGGTCCCAGAGGGTGTCCGTTCGGGCAGCGGCGGCCGGGTGATCCACGTCCCGGCCGTCGTCTGCACCAACTCGCCCAACATGACGCCAGCTACTGCCGCCGTGACGGCGACGAGTCTCAAAACTTCGTGTCGGAAATGGCACGGCGATATGACGGACATCGCTGACCAGCGGTGACACGATACTGACATGGACAGCTCTGGGGACGGTCGCGGTGCGCTGACGGCGGCGGGCCTCTCCTGTGGGTCGTGCGGCACGGAGCTGCCGCCGAACTCCAAGTTCTGTAACGAGTGCGGTGCACCGGTCACAAAGACCACTCGATCGGCGGAGTACAAGCAGGTGACGGTGCTCTTCGCCGACGTCGTCCATTCGATGGACATCGCGGCCAAGGTCGGTGCAGAGCGGCTGCGCGAGATCATGGCCGACCTCGCCGACCGATGCGCCGCAGTTGTAGAGCACTATGGCGGGACGGTGGACAAGTTCACCGGAGACGGCATCATGGCGGTGTTCGGCGCGCCCGTGGCCTTGGAGGATCATGCTGTTCGTGCCTGTTTGGCCGCGTTGGCAATCCAGGAGGAGGCGCGGCCGCTTGGCGTCGAAGTTCAAGGCCGGGACGGTATCGATCTCAAGTTACGGGTCGGGTTGAACTCTGGTGAGGTGATCGCCGGTGAGATCGGTTCAGGCTCTTTCGGTTACACCGCCGTTGGTGAGCAGGTCGGGATGGCTCAGCGGATGGAGTCGGTCGCGCCGCCGGGCGGGGTGATGCTCAGCGAGTCGACCGCCAGCCTCGTTGAGTACGATTTTGCCTTGGGCACACAGGAATTCGTCCGGATTAAGGGTTCCGTGGACGCGGTGCCGGCGCGTCGGCTGTTGTCCGCGTCGGCTGAACGCCGGGTGGGTCGTCGGCATTCTCGCCTCGTTGGCCGCGAGTCGGAGACGGTAGCGATCTCGGCGATCCTGGACAAGGCGCTCGATGGGGTCGGATCTGTGGTCACCGTGTCGGGGCCGCCGGGCATTGGAAAGACGCGGTTGGTCCGCGAATCCCTTTCGGCCGCGACAAGCCGTGGTTTTGAGGTGTTTTCCACCTACTGCGAATCGCATACCCGGGAGATCTCATTCCATGTGATCTCGCGACTGTTACGCGCAGTGTTCGGAATCGGCGGTCTCACACCAGAAGCCGCCGGATGCGGGTGCGCGCAGCCGCGCCCCATACCGATGCCGAGGACCTGCTATTGCTCGATGAGCTGCTGGGCATCCGTAATACCGATATGCCGCTGCCCGACATCAGCCCGGACGCCCGGCGGCGGCGGCTCATCGAGCTCATCAGCGCAGTTTCGCTGGGTCGGCCGAACCCCGCCGTATATGTCGTCGAAGACGCACATTGGATAGATGGCGTCAGCGAATCGATGCTCACCGATTTCGCGGCCGCCGTCCTCCAAATGCGGGTAACGATGTTGATCACGTATCGCCCCGAGTATCAGGGGACCATGTCGAAACTCACCGAAGCCGAGGCCATCGTGCTTGCACCGCTGAGTGATTCGTACATCCGCGAGTTGCTGGGGGAGCTGCTCGGGGTGGATTCGTCGGTAGGCAGGTTGTCCACGGTGGTCGCCGACCGCGCGGCGGGCATACCGTTCTGCGTCGAAGAAATCGTGCGCGATCTGGCTGAGCGGGGCGAGATCGAGGGCGAGCCGGGTGCCTACGTGTGTCTCCGAGAAGTAGGCGACGTGCATGTACCACCCACTTTGCAGGCCGCCATCGGTGACCGTATCGACCGGCTCACTCCCGCGGCGAAGCGGACGTTGAACGCCGCAGCGGTCATCGGTGCTCGATTTCGCGCCGAGCTATTGGAGCGATTGCTCGAGCGAACGGACCTGACGCCACTCATCGAAGCCGAACTCGTCGACCAGGTCACTTACGGAGAGGATGCCGAATACGCCTTCCACCATCCACTCACTCAGAAGGTGGCGTACGAATCGCAGCTCAAGGCCGCGCGCTCGGACTTGCACCGGCGTGCGGCGGCGATGATGCAGCAGACGAACGCCGCAGAAACCGGTGAGGGGGCGGCCATGATCGCGACTCAATACGAGTCCGCGGGTGAGCTGTCCGACGCATATGAATGGTTCATGCGCGCCGCGACCGAGTATGGGCCGCGCGACATCCGGGCGGCACGCGGAAGCTGGGAACAGGCCGCACGTGTTGCCGACCAAATGCCCGGCGATCATCCCAACTGTCTGGCGATGCGGATCTCGCCGCGGGCTCTGTTGTGCGGCAGCGCCTTTCAAGTGGGTGGTGTTCCAGAAACCACTGGCTTCGAAGAGTTGCGCGACATCACGGCCACAGCCGGCGACAAGAAGTCACTGGCGGTGGGCATGGCCGGCCACCTCAACACGTTGACGTTCAATTCGCGCCACCGGGAAGCCGTACATACGGCGTCCGAGTTCGCCGCGCTGGTCGAGTCGATAGGAGAGCCAGAGATGGCCGTGGGCCTTCTCTATGGGGCGGCCCAGGCCAATTGGGAAGCCGGTGAGGCGGTCGAAAGCCAGCGGTTGGCGCAGCGCATTATCGACCTCGCGGACGGCGACCCCGTCATGGGGAACTTCGTCATCGGATCTCCGCTTGCCTGGGCCATTACCTTGAGGGGCGCATCGGCGATGTTCTTGGGCCGCCCGGGGTGGCGAGCCGACATCGAACGGGGCATTGCGATGGCGCAGTCGTTTGACGCGACAACCCGAATTCTGGCGCAGGTGTACAAATTCGCGGGCGCGACGGGAAACGACGCCATAGTGCCCGACGCTGAGGACATCTCGTTAACATCGGAGTCGCTGGAGATCGCGCTACAGTCGGGGGACAACACCGCCGTCACCTACTCATACATGATTCGAGCGACGGCATTGTTGCACAGTCCCGAGGGTGACCAAGCGGCCGGCATCGAGGCATTGACCGCAGCGCGCGAGATGATCGTTCACGAGAAACTCACCGTGACATTGCGGAGGCTGACCGATCTCGAGTTCGCTCGGGCAAAACTCAGGTCCGGCGAGCTCGACGGCGCCATCGCTTTGGCGCGCCAGGTTCTCGACGAGCAGTTTGCCACCGACGAGACGATCTTTCGTGGTCCTGCCACCGCGGTGCTGGGCGAGGCATTACTCCATCGCGGCACAGAGTCCGACATCGATGAAGCCCAGAAAGCGATGGACAGGCTGGCTGCCGTGCCGACCGAGCCGGGCTTCGTCCTGCACGAACTGCCGCTTCTGCGGTTACGGGCGCTCCTTGCCAGGAACAGCGGAGACAAGCTGGGCTACCGGCAGTTCTTGGCACGCTTCCGGGAGAAGGCGCTCGCAACAGACTTCGAGGGATACTTGGCGCAGGCCGACGCGATGGCGTGACGGCGGTCGGCGCGGCTGAACTCGGTCTCGAAACAGACCGTCTCAGAAGAAGTCGTCGCAATATTGCGACACAGCGCTGATGCGACATGCGTCTCGAATTGAATGCACCAAAATGATCTTCGGAGCCCGTACCCGATACTCCGACAACGTGCCTGGGGACGCAACGGACCGTCCCCTTCTTGTATCGCAGTCGTCGTCGCGAGGGAATTCCTGAACAACCGCACAGTTCTTGACATCCCAGGGGTGTAAGTCGTCAAGCCGCGGCCGCAGTACGGTGTGCCCAGGCGATGCGTTCGTCGTACCGAGTGTGGTGGCGAAGGCAGGTGTTGATTGGATCCGTTGGACGATTGGATGGAGGTTGCTCGTGCCGCGTCTGCTGATCGTCCACCACACGCCGTCGCCGCACTGCCAGGAGATGTTCGAGGCCGTGGTCGCCGGGGCGACTGATCCCGAGATCGAGGGTGTGGAGGCGGTGCGGCGACCGGCACTTACGGTCTCGCCGGTCGAGATGCTGGAAGCCGACGGTTACCTGCTGGGCAGCCCGGCGAACCTCGGCTACATTTCGGGGGCGCTCAAGCACTATTTGGGCGAATACCCGCTTAGTAAGCAAAGTGCCAGCTAGTGGCCCGTTTGCTGATCATTCACCACACGCCGTCGCCGCACTGCCAGGAGATGTTCGAGGCGGTGGTGGCCGGCGCGACCGATCCCGAAATCGAGGGTGTGGAGGTCGTGCGGCGACCGGCGCTCACCGTGTCGCCGGTCGAGATGCTGAGCGCCGACGGCTATGTGCTGGGGACCCCGGCCAACCTCGGCTATATCAGCGGTGCCCTCAAGCTGGCGTTCGACCAGTCGTACTACCAGTTGCTCGACTCCACACAGGGCCGGCCGTTCGGCGTCTACCTCCACGGCAATGAAGGCGTCGAGGGAGCCGAGCGAGCGGTCGACAGCATCACGACCGGGCTGGGCTGGGTCAAAGCCGCGGAGACCGTGGTGGTGATGGGCAAACCGACCAAGGCCGACGTCGAGGCGTGCTGGAACCTCGGTGCGACCGTAGCCGCTCAGTTGATGGGATGAGTCAACCGCGCGGAAGGTCGCTGGTTCGATCCCAGCCAGGACCACAAGAAACAGGTTCCACCGCCGCATACGCGTGTCCGGCGCCCGCCATGATTTCCAAGCCGCTTCCGCGCCGGCGTGAAGGTGAAGATCTCACGGCTGATGAAGGCTATGAGGGCTCGTCGTCGGCGGGGGAGTCGTCGTCTGTGGCCAGGTGGCGCAGGACTCGTTCGTTGAGGGCGGCGAGCATGTTGAGCTCAGCCGGGGTGAGCAGGTCGATGAAGTTCCGGCGGACCTCGTCCACGTGCCCGGGCGCCGCCTTCTCGATGGCGGCGCGGCCGGCCGGCAGCAGGCAGACCATGGTGCTGCGGGCGTCGTCGGGGTTGGGCTCGCGGCAGATCAGCCCGTCCTTCTGCATGCGCCGCACCTGGTGGGAGACACGGCTCTTCTCCCAGCCCAGGGTGTTGCACAGGTCGCGGGCGGGCATGCGGTCCCCGTCGTGACCCGAGAGCACCGCCAGGATCTCGTAGTCGGCCCCGGACAGGCCCGATTCCTGCAGGCCCCGGTTCAGGTGCACGTCGAGCTGATGATGCGCGTGCTGGAAGGCCCGCCAGGCGCGGTCTTCACGAGGGCTCAGCCAGTTCGGTTCCATCAGCCCCCATGCTACCCGATTGGTTGACGCATCAACAAATACTGCTTAAGGTGGAGTAGTCAACCTTTTCGATCGTCAGTCAAGACAGGACACCTCATGAGCAGCATCAGCATCATCGGCACCGGGAACATGGCCCGCACCATCGGCGCGCTGGCGGTAGCGGGCGGCAACACCGTCGAGGTCATCGGACGCGATCAGTCCAAGGCCGCTGACCTGGCCAAGGCTCTCGGCGGCAGCGCCACCACGGGAGAGTTCGGCGCCGTCCCGGCCGGGGACATCGTCATCGTGGCGCTGTTGTACGCCAATGTCGTTCCGGTCGTCGCCCAGTACGGAGACGCCCTCGCGGGCAAGGTCATCGTCGACATCAGCAACCCCTTCAATGCCGCGGCCGACGGGCTGGCCATCCCCGATGGCACCTCGATCGCGCAGGAAGTTGCCAAGGCCGCCCCGGCCAGCGCCAGCGTGGTGAAGGCATTCAACACCATCTTCGGTGTTGTGCTGGCCCAGGGCCGGCCGCTCGACGTCTTCATCGCCGGCGACGACGCGCGCGCCAAGGCGGGCGTGGCGGAGTTCATCGAGAGCCTCGGGCTGAGCCCGCTAGACGTCGGCGGCTTGAACATGGCGCACTGGCTGGAAGGAACGGGCCTGGTCGTGATGGGTCTCGCCCGCCACGGGGTGGGGAACTACGACTTCGCCCTCGGCGTGGCCCTTGCCGCCTGAGCCGCACCGCCGCCGGTCCAGGCCGTGAACGAACAGGGGCGCCGTGCGCCCTGACAATGGTTGATGGATCACCGAAACGATATCAATGTTGGCGGACGATGCGTCTGCCTGGAGAGGATTCTCGCGATGAAGCTTGGTTTCGCAATTCCCATAGTCGGGCCCGCTGTCAGCAGCGCCGCTGGTCTGAGCGCGTTCTGCCGCGGACTCGAGGACCTTGGCTATGACACGCTGTGGGTCGGCGATCGCCTGGTCACGCCGGTTGATATGCATAGCACCTATCCGGGCAAAGAGCAGCCGTACCCGCCGCAGATGACCCGTTACCTCGATCCGGTGCTGCTGTGGACGGTCGCCGCGACGGCGACCAGCCGGGTGCGGCTGAACGCCAGCACGCTCAGCACGTTCTACTACGAGCCGGCGCACCTGGCCCGGCTGCTGACCACGCTCGACGTGCTCAGCGACGGCCGCCTGGACGTTGGCGTGGGAATCGGGTGGATGAAGGACGAACACGACATCGCCCGCGGCGCGGACTGGCGCCGGCGCGGGCAGATGCTCGATGACCTGCTGGCGTTCCTGCACCAGTGGTGGACGACCACCCCGGTGTCCTGGGACAGCGAGTTCTTCTCCCTGCCGCCGGTCCATGCCGACCTGCGCCCGGTCCAGGCTGGCGGTCCGCCCATCTGGATCGGCGGTGCCAGCGAGGCCGCGATGCGCCGGGTCGGCCGCAGCGGCACCGGCTGGCTCGGGGTCGAGGGGCTGCAGGACGAGGTCACCGACCACTTGTGGTCGATTGCGCGCCGTGCGGCGCAGGACGCCGGCCGCGATCCTGACGCACTGAAGACGGCCATGCGGATCAACCTCGAACCGGGCACGTCCGTCGACTCGCTTGCCGACAAGCTCGAGCGCCTCGCCGGGTCCGGTGCTGATGAGGCGTTCGTGGATGCCTTCGCAGCGTTCCCCAGCCTTGACCAGATGCTTGACTTCGCCAGCCAGGTAATCGCGCGCACCGGTCGGTTGTGACCAATCGTGGGAAAGCTTGACGGCAAGGTGGCGGTGATCACGGGCGGATCAAGCGGTATGGCGCTGGCCGGTGCCACGTTGTTCGTTGACGAAGGAGCTCACGTTTTCATCTCGGGTCGGCGGCAGGAAGCTCTGGATGAAGCCGTCACGCTGATCGGCCGAAACGTGACCGGCGTGCAGGCTGATTCGGCCAACCTGGACGATCTGGACCGTTTGTTCGACGCGGTCAGGCGGGAAAAGGGCGCCGTCGATGTGTTGTGGACAAGTGCCGGGACGGGCGAGGAGCGCAAGCTCGGCGAGATCACCGAGCAGCACTTCGATGCCACTTTCGGGCTAAACGCGCGCGGCACGCTGTTCACGGTGCAGAAGGCATTGCCACTGTTCAACGACGGTGGCTCGATCTTGATGACCGGGTCAATCGCTTCGGTCAAGGGCTTTCCTTTCTGGAGTGTGTACGCGGCGAGCAAGGCTGTACTGCAGGCCTACGCCCGCGTGTGGTTGTCCGAGTTGAAGGACAGGAGGATCCGGGTCAACGTGCTGACCCCGGGCCAGGTCGCCACGCCGATACAGGAGCAGTTGTTCGACGAGGAGACGAAGGCGCAGTTTGAGGCATTGATCCCACGGGGAAAGATGGGCAGCCCTGAGGAGATTGCGACGGTCGCACTGTTCCTCGCCTCCGACGACTCAAGCTATGTCAATGGTATGGAGTTGATTGTCGACAGTTACGTCCAGGGGCGTGGTGTATGGGCGGTTAGGCCTGGTGGGCGTGTCGTAGCCCGGTAGAGGGCGGTCATCGCGTGATCCTTCGAACTGACCGGCAAAGTCAATCGAAGGAGAACAACGCGATGACCTCATCCCACCCTATCGACGTCGAGAAGCTGCTGGCTGATCAACTCGCGCAGGCGAGCCCGGATCTGCTGCGTGGTCTGCTGTCGGCGTTCATCCACGCTCTGATGGGCGCGGAAGCCGACGCCATCTGTGGTGCGGGCTACCGCCAGCGCAGCGACGAGCGGTCCAATAGCCGCAACGGCTACCGGCCTCGTGATTTCGACACTCGCGCCGGGACCATGGACGTGGCGATCCCTAAGCTGCGTTCGGGGAGCTATTTCCCGGACTGGCTTTTAGAGCGGCGCAAGCGCGCCGAGCGGGCACTGACGTCGGTGGTGGCGACCTGCTATCTGCTGGGCGTGTCCACCCGGCGGATGGAACGCCTCGTCGAATCCCTGGGCGTGACAAGACTTTCCAAGTCCCAGGTCTCGGTCATGGCCGCCGAGCTCGATGAGACCGTGGAGGCCTTCCGCACCCGCCCCCTCGACGCTGGCCCGTACACATTCGTTGCCGCTGACGCCCTGGTGCTCAAGGTGCGTGAGAACGGCCGCGTCATCGGCGTGCACACCCTGATCGCCACCGGCGTCAACGCCGAGGGCTACCGGGAAATCCTGGGGGTACAGGTCACCTCCGCCGAAGATGGGGCGGGCTGGCTGGCGTTCTTCCGCGATTTGGTCGCCCGCGGCCTGTCCGGGGTTGCGCTGGTCACCAGTGACGCCCACCCGGGGCTGGTGGCCGCGATCGGGGCCACCTTGCCCGGGGCGGCCTGGCAACGGTGCAGAACTCATTACGCGGTCAACCTGATGTCGGTCACCCCCAAATCGTCCTGGCCGTGGGTACGCACCCTGTTGCACTCCATCTTCGACCAACCCGATGCGGAATCTGTTGTCGCTCAATACGATCGGGTACTCGACGCGCTCACCGACAAGCTTCCCAAAGTGGCCGAGCACCTCGATGGCGCCCGCGTGGATCTGCTGGCGTTCACCGCCTTCCCCAAACAGATCTGGCGCCAGATCTGGTCCAATAATCCCCAGGAGCGCCTCAATCGAGAGGTTCGGCGCCGGACCGACGTCGTGGGCATCTTCCCCGACCGGACCTCCATCATCCGCCTGGTCGGCGCCGTGCTCGCCGAACAACACGACGAATGGATCGAAGGACGGCGCTACCTCGGCCTCGACGTCCTCACCCGCGCCCGAGCCACGCTGACCAGCACAGACCAACCCGCCGGCCAGCAAACCACCACCACACCAGCCCTGACCGCCTAAACTGCCCCACGAAGGGTCACGCGATCGAACGAACTCTTACACCACGACCCTGGGCTTGGCCATTGTCGACGGCGGCACCACGGCAGTCTGACTATGCACCACGCTTGAGCGGAGGAATGGACCCTCGATGAAGTGCGGCCGCCGAAACGGCCGCGACTGCGAGTGGTCCATTATCGGCCAGCAGGACGCAATGGTTCCTCGATGAAGTGGGGCCACCGAAACCGCCGCGACACTGTGCTGGTCGAGCTGTATCATGCGTTCGACTGCGCCTACTATCAGCTGCTCGATTCGACGCGCGGGCGGCCATTCGGTCTGTACCTGCATGGCAACGAGGGCACCGAGGGAGCCGAGCGGGGCGTCAGTGCCATCACGACGGGACTGGGATGGGTGAAATCCGCTGAGTATGTGCTGGTGTCGGGCAAGCCCAGCAAGGGCGACCTGGAATCGTGTTGGGAACTCGGTGCGACCGTCGCCGCCCAGTTGATGGGCTAGATGGGCCAGATGGGTGAGACGACGATCGGATGCTAGAGATAAGACGGCTTGAAGGCGTCGGCGGGCTGGGCCAGGGCCAGCGCGGAGCTGGTGCCGATCGGCCCGTGCCGGTCGAACAGGGTCGCGGCGCCGGTGGCCACACCGGCCGTGCCGTAATGGCTCTGGGCTGCCAGCCCGAGGTATTCACCGTCGGGCAGCCGGCTCGCGGTGACGGTGTAGTCGGCGTTGATGTAGCGCAAACCGCCAGTGCCCCAATGCGTGAGCGAGCTGGTGACATCACCGATGAACGCCAGGCGGGTAAACGGTGTGAGCGGGTGGCCCTGCACCATCGGGCGGAACAACCGCGTCCACGCGAACTTCTGGGAATGGGACTGCTCCCACTCGCCCGCGGCGATACCGGGGCTGCCGCCGACGGTGGTCCCGTACCCCCAGATGAAAAACGGCATGTCCGGCGGGAAGCCGTCGGTGTCGGTCGGAAGCGGCGGCATCTGGGCCGGGGCGGACCACACCTCCCCGTCAGGGTGATCGCCTCGCCGCAAGAACAGCGCGCCGGCCCGCGCGACGATCTTTCCGTTCTGCACCAGCGTGCCGTCGACGAGCTTGATGCGCCGTCCTTCCCGCTGCACCGAGGTCCGAATCTGCACCGGTTCGAGCAGAACTGGACGCAACAGGTCAACCGTGAGGCGCGCGGGTTGAAGGTCGGGATCGATACCGGATCGCTCTATCCCCCAACCCAACAGGCCTCCGACGGCCTGCCCGCCCATTACCGTCCCCCACGGTCCTCGCGTCATCACGGTCGGCACATACGAGTCGCCATCGACCGTGAAGAACGCCTCGGGCATGATGGCGGAGTCCTCGATCGTCACCGCTATCACGATAGGACACCGGACAGTAAGGAATGGGCATGCCTCCAGTGATCGAAATTCCGCACGGCCACAACCCGTTCCTGAGGGCGGGCGTTTCCCGCGACTCCAACGGCATTCCGCGGTACGACGCGTTGCCGGCCACCTTGTTGGACATGCTCGCCGAGCACGTCAACCGCCGCCCGGACAGCGAGGCGCTTATTGAACTCGGCGCCGACCGACTCACCTACCGGCAGCTATGGGACCGCGCGTCGCGAGTCGCCGGTGGGTTACGCGCGGCCGGTTTGAAACCGGGGGAGCGCGTGGCGGTGCGGTACCCCGCCGGCATCGACTGGGTGCTGGCCTTCTGGGGCACGGTGATGGCCGGCGGCGTTGCAGTAGCGGTCAATACGCGATCCGCGCAACCGGAGGTCGAGTTCGTGCTGTCCGATGCCGGGGCGCAGGTGGATCTGGCCGCAGACACCCCGCTGCCCGACGGCCACCCGTACGTGACCGAAAAGCTCGACCGCACAGATACTGCCGCGCTGTTCTACACCTCGGGCACCACCGGTCACCCCAAAGGTGTACCGACCACCCACGAGGCATTCCTGACCAACACCGAGAACTCGCTCCGGTGTCTCGGGCTATCGCGGGATCTCGGTGAGGGCCTGCGCACCCTCATCTCGGTGCCGTTGTTCCACGTGACGGGTTGCAATTCACAGCTTTTAGCGGCCACGCGGCTCGGCGGCGCATCGGTGATCATGCCCACGCTCAACCTTGACGAATTGATCGCCACACTCCCCGCCGAGCGAATCTCGCTCATGGTGACCGTTCCGGCGGTATACGCTTTGTTGTTGCGGCACAAGGCTTTTTCCGGCGCAGACGTTTCCGGGGTCCGCTGGGTCGGCTACGGTGGTGCGCCGATCGCCCCGTCGCTGGTGCGGTCGGTGAAGGACGCATTCGGGCAGGCCACGGTGTTCAACGGATACGGCATGACCGAGACCGCCTCGCTGATGACCGTGCTGCCCGACCGGGACGCCGTCGAGCACGCTGACTCGGTCGGGTATGCGGTCCCATCGGTGGCCCTCGGTGTGATCCCCTTTGGTGACGCGGCGGGCTCGGGCGAATTAGTGGGCGAATTGGTCACCCGCGGAGCCAATGTCACCACCGGGTACTGGAACCGGCCGGAGGCCACGAGCGCCACCATCGTGGACGGCTGGTTGCACACCGGCGACGTGGTTCGCGTCGACGACGCCGGTCGGGTGCACATCGTCGATCGCGTCAAGGACATCATCAACCGGGGTGGTGAGAACGTCTCCAGCGTGGAGGTCGAGGCGGTGTTGCTGGCGGCCCCCACTGTCGCGGACGCCTGCGTGCTGGCGGTGCCCGACGACGTCATGGGGGAGAAGGTCGGAGCCGTGCTGTTCGGCGGTCAAGAGCGGATCGATGTGGCGGCGGTGCTCGACCACTGCCGCACGCAACTCGCCGACTTCAAGATTCCGCAGTACGTCACGGTGGTGGAGAGCGCGCTGCCCCGCAACGCCGGAGGCAAGTTGCTCAAGGGCAAGCTCCGCGAACAGGTGCGGTGGGGCGAGCCGCTGCGATGAGCGGCGCGCTGCTGATCGCGAACCGCGGCGAGATCGCGCTTCGAATCATCCGCACGGCAACCGAATTGGGTACGCAAACGGTCGCGGTCTACGCCGAAGACGACGCCGACACCCCGCACGTGCACGCGGCCGATGAAGCGATCGGTCTCGCCGGCACCGGTCCGGAAGCCTACCTGGACCAGGCCGCGATGCTGGCCGCAGCCAAGAAGGCCGGTGCCGAGATGATTCATCCCGGATACGGCTTCCTATCCGAGAACGCCGATTTCGCGCGGGCCTGCGTGGCCGCCGGGTGCACCTTCGTGGGGCCGGACGCCGACGTGCTCGAGGCGGTCGGCAACAAGTCTTCGGCCCGCGCTGCCGCGACCGCGGCCGGGGTGCCGGTGCTGCCCGCGACCGAAGGCCCGAGCAGCGTCGCGGACGTGCGCGCGTTTTTCGCTTCCCAGGACGGCGCCATCATGATCAAGGCGCTTGCCGGCGGTGGCGGTCGTGGCATGCGGAAGGTGGACAGCGCCGATCAGATCGATGATGCCTACCGCCAATGCGCCGCGGAGGCGAAACTGGGCTTCGGCAACCCGGCGGTGTTCGCCGAGGCGATTCTCGACGCCGCACGCCACATCGAGGTGCAGATTGTCGCCGCTCCGGCCGGGCCCCGAACACATGCACTGGCCATCGGCGACCGCGACTGCAGCATCCAACGCCGCTACCAGAAGGTCGTCGAAATCGCGCCCGCCCAAGGGCTTTCGGATGGGTTGCGCCGTGGATTGCACGAGGCCGCGGCCCGGTTGTGCGCCAGGGTCGGCCTACGCGGGCTGGCCACCGTCGAATTCCTGGTCTCCGGTGAGAGATTCGTCTTCCTGGAGATCAACCCGCGCATCCAGGTGGAACATACGATCACCGAGGAGACCACCGGGGTGGACCTGGTGGCCGCACAGCTGGCCATCGCCGGTGGCGCGTCCTATTACCAGCTCGGTCACCGGCTGGGCCTGCCGGCCGGAATTGCCTCTGACGGTGACGAAGTCATCGGCGAGCCCGCGGCCCGGCGGGGCATCGCCATTCAGGCCCGGGTCAACATGGAGACATTTGCCGCCGACGGGTCAGTTGTGCCCGCGGCGGGCTCGCTGACGGTGTTCTCGCCGCCCGGCGGTCCGGGCGTGCGCGTCGACACCTACGGTCGGCCGGGGCTGGTCGTCAGCCCGCGGTACGACTCGCTGCTGGCGAAGGTAATCGCTCACACCCGCGGGTCGGAGTTCCCCGCGGCGCTGCGCAAGACGCAGACCGCGCTGGCCGAGTTCAGCATCGAGGGCGTTCGCACCAACATCGGTTTCCTGCGGGAGTTGCTGTCCGACAGCCAGATCCAGTCAGGTCTGCAGACCGGCGCCGTGACGACGAGCTTCCTCGACCGCAAGCTTCCCGAGTTGGCGGCCGCGACGCTGTCTCACCAGCACGACACCCGGGCCGCCGCCGTCGAGCTGTACCCGGGTGAGGAAGTGCTACGCGCGCAGCTGGCCGGCACCGTGGTCGAACTCGCGCCGGAAGACGCCGAGTTCGGTGCCGGCGACCAACTGGTCGTGCTCGAATCGATGAAGATGCAGCACGTACTCGTCGCGCCGGATGCGCTGCGGACGGTCCGCGGTCTGGTGACGCTCGGCCAGGTCGTCGGGACCGGAGACCCGTTGCTGGTCTTCGCCCGCACCGGTGCCGACGCTGACGGCGAATCAACTTCGGCTGCAGTCGATCTCGATAGATCCCGGGCCGACCTCGACGAGGTCGCCGACCGGCATCTGCAGACCCGCGACGAGGGCCGGCCGGCCGCCGTCGACAAGCGGCACCAGCAAGGTCGCCGCACCGCCCGGGAGAACATCGCCGATCTGGTCGATCCCGGCAGCTTCGTCGAATACGGCGCCCTGGCCATTGCCGCGCAGCGCAGCCGGCGCTCCGAAGAGGACCTGATCGCCAATACCCCGGCCGACGGCCTCGTTGCCGGCTTGGCGACCATCGGCGCTGACCGTTTCGGGCCGGCGGCGGCCGAGGTGGTGGTGGTGTCATATGACTACACCGTGCTCGCCGGCACGCAGGGCATGCGCAACCACGCCAAAACCGATCGCGTCTTCGACTTGGCCGTCCGAAAGCGGCTGCCGGTGGTGCTTTTCGCCGAAGGTGGCGGCGGCCGGCCCGGCGATACCGACGTGGGCGGGCACGCAGGACTGGACGTGCCGACCTTCCGGGTGCTGGCCGGGCTGAGCGGTCGGGTGCCGTTGGTGTCGATCGTCTCCGGTCGTTGCTTTGCGGGCAATGCCGCGCTGGCCGGGGTGTGCGATGTGATCATCGCGACGCCCGACGCCAACATCGGGATGGGCGGACCCGCGATGATCGAAGGCGGTGGGCTCGGGGTGTACCCGCCGGAGGCGATCGGACCCATTGAGGTGCAACGGCACAACGGCGTGGTCTACCTGGTCGCCCGCGATGAGGCGCACGCGGTGTCACTGGCCAAGCAATACCTGTCGTACTTCCAGGGCAGCTTGCACAACAAGAGGATCGACTGGGCGGCACCGGATCCGCGGCTGGCCCGGCATGTGGTGCCGCAGAACCGGTTACGCGCCTACGATGTGCACCGGGCGATCGAGTCGATCGTCGACGTCGGCTCCGTCCTGGAACTGCGGCCCGACTACGGGGTTGGCATCGTGACCGCTCTCGTTCGCGTCGAGGGTGTGGCATATGGGCTGATTGCCAACAGCAGTCACCATCTCGGCGGCGCCATCGACGCCGAGGCGGCGGACAAGGCCGGCGACTTCCTGGCCCTGTGCCAGTCGTTCCGGTTGCCGGTGATCTCGCTGTGCGACACCCCGGGCTTCATGGTCGGCCCGGACGCGGAAAAGGAAGCCGCCGTGCGTCGATTCGGCCGGATGTTCATCGTCGGCGCAAAACTGACCGTCCCGCTCGGCATGATCATCTTGCGCAAGGGCTACGGGTTGGGCGCGATGGCCATGGCCGGCGGCTCTTTCCATGCGCCCCAGTTCACGGTCGCCTGGCCTACCGGCGAGATCGGCGGGATGGGTCTGGAAGGCGCTGTGCGGCTTGGGTTCAGCAAGGAGCTGGCCGCCGCGGCGGATCCGGCCGAGCGCCAAAAGCTGTTCGATCGCCTCGTCGAGGCTGCCTACCAGCATGGCAAGGCACTACGGTCGGCCACCACTTTCGAGCTGGACGACGTCATCGACCCCGCAGAGTCCCGGGCCTGGATCACCAGGCTGCCGGGACCCTGATCGCGGGACCTAGATTATCCGTGGATTATGCGTGGCCGGAGCCGCAGCCGACGCCCGGCAGGCATCCGGTGCCACCCGGCTCGCCGTTGGGGCCCCAGACCTGGCCGCCGGAGCCGCAACCGACACCCGCGATGCAGCCCTGGCCGCCCGGAGCGCCGTTGGGGCCGTTGGTCACGCCGCCGGAACCGCAGTTGCCGTTGGCGTCACAGCCGCCGCCGCCCGGGTCGTCCTTGAAGACGACATGGGTGGGTGCTGGGGTGGTAATCGCTGGTCCGGCCGCAAAGGTGTCGGCCGCTGCCGCCGGCGCGGCCGCAATCGCTGCAGCGACGGCCCCAGCTACCACCAGTGGTTTCATGAGGTTCAATTTCGCTAACATTCCTATCGCATACCACGCCTGCGCGTGTACAAAACATTCCCCGAAAGATCGGGCGCAACCGGTGCCTTCCGCTGGTGGAGTCCGGCCATCAACACAACAGAAGGCATGACACCATGACGTCGAAGGATCTGACTGGGACCTCTTTGGATCTGACGGGCCGGACCGCGATCATCACCGGCGCCTCGCGCGGAATCGGGCTGGCGATCTCGCAACGGCTCGCCGCAGCGGGCGCCAATGTGGTGCTGACCGCTCGTAAGCAAGAGGCGGCCGACGCGGCCGCCGCGCAGGTGGGCGAGGGGGCCGTGGGCGTCGGGGCGCACGCGGTCGATGAGGACGCGGCCCGGGCGTGCGTGGACCTCGCCCTGCAGCGGTTCGGCAGCGTGGACATTTTGATCAACAACGCGGGTACGAACCCGGCGTACGGCCCGCTGATCGACCAGGACCATGCCCGCTTCACCAAGATCTTCGACGTCAACCTGTGGGCGCCGCTGTTGTGGACCTCGCTTGCCGTCAAGTCATGGATGGGCGAGCATGGTGGTGCCATTGTCAACACCGCGTCCATCGGCGGCATGCACCAATCCCCGGCCATGGGCTTGTACAACGCCACCAAGGCCGCGCTGATCCACGTCACCAAGCAATTGGCGCTGGAACTTTCACCGCGTATCCGGGTCAACGCGATCTGCCCCGGGGTGGTTCGCACCAGGCTGGCCGAGGCCTTGTGGAAGGAGCACGAGGATCCGCTGGCGTCGTCCATCGCGCTCGGACGCATCGGTGAGCCGGTCGACGTGGCAGAGGCGGTCGCGTTCCTGGTTTCGGACGGGGCCAGCTGGATCACCGGCGAGACGATGGTCATCGATGGCGGTCTACTGCTCGGGCCCGCGCAGGGGTTCCAGAGTCAACCGGGAGGCAACCAATGAGCGCCGACGCCACCGCGACGGATCTGGACGCGCGGGTAAAGGGGCTGCTGGACGAGCACGACCCGGCCAGCAGCGATCCGCGGGATTTCCTCGGTGCGCAGTTTGACGCCGGTTTGGCCTGGGTGCACCTGCCGGTCGGATTCGGTGGGCTGGACTTACCGCGCACCGCTCAGGAACGTGTCGACACCAAGCTGGCCGCCGCGGGTGCGCCGGTGGGCGGCACCGTGAAGAACTACATCGGCATGGGCATGGCGGCACCGACGATCGCTGCGTTCGGGACCGACGAACAGAAGCTGAGGTTCCTGCGCCCGTTGTTCACCGGTGAGCAGATCTACTGCCAGTTATTCAGCGAGCCCGGTGCCGGATCGGATCTGGCCGCAGCGGCCACGCGTGCGGTCCGCGACGGTGACGACTGGATTATCAACGGGCAGAAGGTGTGGACGTCGCAGGCGCAACACGCACAGATGGCCATCCTCGTCGCACGTACGGACCCGACGGTGCCCAAACACTTTGGCCTGACGTACTTCCTGTGCGACATGACCCAACCCGGTGTCGAAGTCCGGCCACTGCGCCAGATCACCGGCGAGGCGGAGTTCAACGAAGTCTTCCTCACCGACGTGCGGGTGCCGGATGCGAATCGGCTCGGCCCCGAGGGCGGCGGCTGGCGGGTCGCGACCACCACGCTCAACAACGAGCGGGTAGCGATCGGCTCGCGCTCCGGCGTTCCGCGAGAAGGCGGCCATATCGGCAAGGTCGCCGGAGCCTGGCGAAAAGAGCCGGCACTGCGTGACCCCGCGATGCACGACGAACTGATGCGGCTATGGGTCGAGGCGGAAGTCATTCGCCTGGCCGGCGAGCGGCTCCGGCAGCGGGCCGTCGCCGGTCAGCCCGGGCCGGAGGGCGCCGGCATGAAGATTGCGTTTGCCAAGCTGGCGCAGGCGGTCTCGGGTTTCGAACTCGAGCTGCACGCCGAATCCGGGCTGCGCTACGACGACTGGACCATGATCAGACCCGAGAGGGTCGACCTAATCGGTCGCGAGCCCGGATACCGCTATCTGCGGGCACGCGGCAACTCGATTGAGGGCGGGACGTCGGAGATCTTGCGCAACACCATTGCCGAGCGCGTTCTTGGCCTGCCCGGCGAACACCGCGTCGACAAAACCGTCGCCTTCAAGGACCTGCAAAGGTGAGCCCCATGAGCCCTGAGGGCACCGCGGACCTGCTTTACTCCGACACAGAGGAGGCGCTGCGGGACAGCGTCCGCCGGCTGTTCGCCGACCGCTGCCCGCCGGAGTCAGTCGCCCGGGCTTACGACGCAAATAGCTCAGCGCCGCAAGACTTTTCAGATGTCTGGCACACGCTGGCCGTTGAGCTGGGAGTGGCCGGACTGCTGGTGCCCGAGTCGCTCGGCGGCGCCGGAGCCAGCGCTCGCGAGGCCGCGGTCGTCATGGAAGAAATCGGCCGGGCCGTCGCTCCGGTGCCGTTCTTGTCCAGCGCGGTGCTCGCTACGCTCGCGCTATCGGGTGCCGGTGACACCGAAACGGTGTCCGCGCTCGCCTCGGGCGACGTGACCGCGGCGCTGGTGGTGCCGCTGTGCACCGCGCCGGGCGAGCCGGTCACCGGTGTGGACATCGGTGCCGACGGCCTCACCGGACTGGTCAGCACCGTCGCGGGGGCAACCGAAGCCGACGTGCTGGTGGTGCCGGTCGCGGGCCCGGACGGAGTCGAGTTGCATACCGTCGCGCGGTCGGCGACCGGTGTCGACGTGTCGCCGGTGCTGGCGCTGGATATGACCAGACCCCTTGCGGATGTGCGATTCTCGGGGGCGGCGTCGGCACTGGTCGGCCCCGGGAGCGCCGCGCTCGAGGCGGCCCTGGAAACGGGGGCGGCGGTGCTCGCGTCCGAGCAACTCGGGGTGGCGCAGTGGTGCTTCGACACCACGCTGGCTTATGCCAAGGAGCGCAAGCAGTTCGGTCGCCTAATCGGCTCCTACCAGGTGATCAAACACCGGCTCGCCGACGTATGGTTTGAGGTCAGTGCGGCGACGGCCGCGGCGCGCTACGCCGCCGACACCCGCGCTCGGGGCGATGCGGACGCGGCCGTCGCGGCCGCGCTCGCGCAGGCCTACTGCAGCGGCGTCGCCGTGCACCTCGCCGAGGAATGCGTGCAACTGCACGGCGGCATCGGGATGACCTGGGAGTATCCGGCCCACCTGTATCTCAAGCGGGCCAAGAGCGACCAGTTGGCGCTCGGCACCGCCTATCGGCACCGGGCCCGGCTGGCCGAGTTGGTCGACCTGCCGGTCAGCTGACGTTGGCGAGCAGACGCGAAATCGCACGCGAAAGGCCTTTCGCGTGCGATTTCGCGTCTGCTCGCCAGGTTAGCCCGGGAGGGCCGCGGCGAAGGTCTCCGTCATCGCCGCCCAATGCCGCTCGGCGGCCGCCTCGTCGTAGGGCTGGTTGTCCGGGACCGCGAAGCCATGGGCCGCCTGGTACCACTCGATGGTGTGCCGCACACCGGCCGCCGTCAGCGCCTTGTCCAGCTGTTCGGCGTGATCGGCGGTGAACGACGGGTCGTTCTCGGCGCCGCCCACGTACACCGTGGCGGTCATCCGGTCGGCCAGCAGATGCGGGCTGTCCGCGGTGTCGGTTACCAGGCCGCCGCCGTGGAAGGACGCCGCGGCGGCGACGCGGTCGGGAAGACTGCCGGCCACCATCACCGAGATGCGCCCACCCATGCAGTAACCACACACGCCGAACCGCTCCCCGGACACCTCGGGGCGAGCGGCCAGGTAGTCGAAGAACGCGCCGGCGTCGCCGGTGATTTTGTCCGGCTTCAGGCTGCCGATCATGGACATCAGCCGATTGCGCTCCTTTTCGTCGCCGAACACGCTGTTCATGTCGAACGGGGCCCAGTCGCCGCTGCGGTAGTACACGTCGGGCAGCAATACGGCGTAACCGAATCCGGCCAGCTTGGTCGCCATCTCGTAGAACGTGTCGCGCACACCGCCGGCGTCGGGGAACATGACCACGCCTGGCCAGGGTCCGGACCCGTCGGGGGTGAACAGGTGGACCGTGCAGGTGCCATCGGGAGTGTTGAGAGTGTCGGTGATCTTCGGCATGGCCTCCGTTCTACTCCTCGCGACCGCCGCTAGATTATTCGGCGTCGACCCGCCGCGCCAGGCCTCGCCGCGCTCGCGATCGCCGCGGTAATTTATGGCGCCGACCCGCCGCGCCCGGCTTCGCCGCGCTCGCGATCGCCGCTAAGCTGACCGCGTGCCGTTCGCCGCGCCGATTCCCACGCCCTACGAGGACCTGCTCCGCCTGGTGCTCGCGACGGGTACGGCCAAAGCCGACCGCACCGGCACCGGAACCCGCAGCCTGTTCGGCCAGCAGCTGCGCTACGACCTGTCGGCCGGCTTCCCGCTGCTGACCACCAAGAAGGTGCATTTCAAATCGGTGGTCTACGAGTTGCTGTGGTTTCTGCGCGGCGACTCGAACGTCGCCTGGCTGCACGAGCACGGAGTCACAATCTGGGACGAATGGGCCAGTGACACAGGCGATCTCGGTCCGATTTACGGTGTACAGTGGCGATCCTGGCCGACGCCGGCCGGTGAGCACATCGACCAGATCAGCGCCGCGCTGGATCTGCTGCGCACCGACCCTGACTCCCGGCGCATCATCGTGTCGGCCTGGAACGTCGGCGAAATCCCGCAGATGGCGCTACCGCCGTGCCACGCGTTCTTCCAGTTCTACGTCGCCGACGGAAAGCTGAGCTGTCAGCTCTATCAGCGCAGCGCCGACCTGTTTCTGGGGGTACCGTTCAACATCGCCAGCTACGCGCTGCTCACCCACCTGATGGCCGCCCAAGCCGGCCTGGCGGTCGGCGAGTTCGTCTGGACCGGCGGTGACTGCCACATCTACGACAACCACGTCGAGCAGGTGCGGCTGCAGCTCACCCGCGAGTCCCGGCCGTATCCGGAAATCTTTCTGGCGCACAGGGATTCGATCTTCGACTACACCTACGACGACATCGTCGTCAAGAATTACGATCCGCACCCGGCGATAAAAGCCCCCGTCGCTGTATGACGGTGGGCCTGGTCTGGGCTCAGTCGACGTCCGGTGTCATCGGCCGCGGCGGCGAAATCCCGTGGCGGGTGCCCGAGGACCTGGCCCGCTTCAAACAGGTGACCATGGGCCACACGGTGGTGATGGGCCGGCAGACCTGGGATTCGTTGCCGGCCAGGGTCCGGCCACTGCCGGGCCGCAGAAATGTCGTGCTGTCCCGTCAGGCTGATTTCGTGGCTGACGGAGCCGAGGTGCTCGGCTCACTCGAAAACGCCCTGACCGGGCCCGAGACGTGGGTGATCGGCGGCGCGCAGATCTATGTGCTGGCGCTGCCGCATGCCACCCGGTGTGAGGTCACCGAGGTGGACATCGACCTGCCGCGCGACGACGACGACGCGCTGGCCCCGGTGCTCGACGAGGCGTGGCGGGGTGAGACGGGGGAGTGGCTGGTCAGCCGCACCGGGTTGCGGTATCGGTTTCACACCTACCGTCGGCCCTGACCAGTCAACGTAGCGCGTAAGCCCCCCCGCTTCAGGGGGTAAGCGCATTTGTCGGTGCCTGAAGTTACGTTGTCCGCGTGGCTAACCGTTACCGGCTGTACCCGACAGAGGAACATGCTGTCTTTATGCGGGAGCGCCACTGCGCGGACGCGCGGTATGTGTGGAATCTGGCTGTGGACAGTTCGGCTACCGCGAGCGCAGGGAGCGCGGCACGACGGGACGATGCGCGCCGGGTCCAGCGGCGCGGCAAAGGCAGCTGGCGCAGGCGCGCCAGGAGTTCGAGTGGCTGCGTGGGGGTTCGTCATCGGTGCAGCAGCAAGCGTTGCGTGACTTCGACCGGGCGGCGCAGGCATGCTTCGAGGGCAACGCCAAAGAGCCGAGGTGGCGCAAGCGCGGCAAATCCGAAGGCTTCTGCGTGCGGGACACCAAGGTCGTGGCCCACAACCAGACGTGGGCGCAGATCGCCGTCCCCAAGCTGGGCTGGGTCAAGTTCAAGCTGTCCCGTGCGCTGCCGGCGGGCGCGCTGGGCATGGCCAGGATCACCCGCAGCCCCAGTGGTCGCTGGCATGTCAGCTTCCCCGCGCCGCAACCGGAAATACCCGATGCCGGCAGGACCGGCAAGTCAATCGGGATCGACCGCGGCGTGGCCACCACCATTGCCACGTCGGACAAGCAGATGTTTCGTGCGCCGACAATGCGCAAGCGCGAGCAGGTGAAGCTGGCGCGGCTAGAGCGTGAGAAAGCGCGCCGATGCAAAGGTAGTGCCTGCCGCAAGGCTGTCGTGCAGCGGATCGCGACCGTGCATGAGACGGTGGCCGACCGCAGGCGCGACTGGGTCGAGAAGATCACCACGCGAATCGCGGCCAACTACGATTTTGTTGCGGTTGAGCAATTGCCGATCCGCAATATGGTCCGACGCCCCAAACCCAAGCCGGACCCCGACAACCCCGGGCAGTACCTGCCCAACGGTGCAGCGGCCAAGGCGGGGCTCAACAAGGGCATCTACGCCAATTGCTGGGGCATGTTCGCCAGGCGATTGGGGCAAAAGATGCAGGCTTGCGGCACCACGTTGGTCGAGGTGCCGGCAAGGTATAGCAGCCAAGAGTGCCGCAAGTGTGGCCACACGGCCAAGGAGAACCGCGAGAGCCAAGCGGTGTTTCTTTGCGTCGCGTGTGGCCACGGTGACCATGCGGACCACAACGCTGCTCAAATAGTGTTGGCCCGGGCTCGACCCGCGCCCACCCCCGGACCGGGGGCCACCCCGCAAGGTGTGGGCACCGCAAGGTGTGTTCACGAAAGTGAGAACCACGGTTGGGCCGCGTGAGCGGCCCAGTCGGAATCCCGGCCCTTCAGGGCCGGGAGGAGGTCAACTGACATACTCGATTCGGGTCGGTCTGACCGGGTCTACCAGGCGTTCCAGAAGGGGGAATTGGCAGTGATAACCGAACCCACAAAGACGTTTTCTCGCATGTTCAGGGGCTACGACGCGGCCGCGGTCGATGCCTACATCGAGATGTTGGCCAACAAGCAGCAGTTGCTGCTCGACGACGTCGAGAGCCTAAGGGCCCGGCTGCAGGCATCCGGCGATGAAGCAGCCGCGCTGCGGAAGGAAGTCGCCGTCCTCACTGACACCTCACCCGCGCCCCATGCGATGCAACAGCGGATGGCGAAGATGCTGCGGCGTGCGGTTGACGAGGTTTCCGAGATGCAGGCCGAGGCGCGGGCCGAGGCGGAGGCGCTGGTCGCGGCGGCCGAGGCCGAGGCCGAGGCCGAGCGCCGAAAGCACAAAGACCTGTTGGCGGAGATGGCCGCGCAGCGAAAAGCGCTGGAAGCCGAGTACGAGGAAACCAAGGAAAGGCTCGAGGCCGAACTGGCCAGCCTGCACGCCGACGCCGAGCAGGAGCGTGAGCAACTCCTCGCTGACGCAAGGCAGCGGGCTGATCAGTGTCGTGAGCAGGCGTGGCGGGCCGTGGACGAGGCGAGTCAGCAACGAATCAGGATCCTGGAGCAACTGATGGGCATATACCGCGACCTGGAAGCGGTTCCGGCCACTCTTGAGTCGGCATACCAAGAACAAAAGAATCCGCGAGAGTAGAGCCTGGAGGCGAGCGCTGAGGTGCCGTTGGACCAGAAAGTCAGCACTGGGTAAGCGTCGCCGCTGAGGCCTGTCGTATCTGCCCGGTATTCTCGGCGCCGTGTCGATCCGCAGCCGCAGGCTGACCGCCGCGCAGGCCCGGCGGATCGCCGTTGCGGCCCAAGGATTTAGCGAGCCGCGGCTCAGCGGCAAGATCAACCGCACGCATCTGCGGCGGCTGATCTCGCGAATCCAAGTGCTGCAATTGGATTCGGTCTCGGTGGCGGTGCGCGCCCATTACGCGCCGGTGTTCAGCCGCCTCGGTCCCTACGACCGCGACGTGCTGGACCGCGCGGCCTGGGGCCCGGCGAGGACGCGACTACTGGCCGAATACTGGGCGCACGAGGCCGCGCTGATGTCCGTCGACGACTGGCCGCTGCTGCGCTGGCGGATGCGCGAATACCGCCACGGCCGCTGGGGCAGCCACATCGTCAAGGCCAACCTGGAGCTCGCCGACAAGATCGTCGCCGCCGTCGCCGAGCTGGGACCCAGCACCGCCGGGCAGATCGAGGCGCATCTGGTCGCCGAGCCGCGCGGGCCAAGGGGCAGCTGGTGGGGCAGCCGCAGCGACACCAAGTGGGTGGCCGAGGCACTGTTCGCCTCCGGGGTGCTCACCACGGCCACCCGGGTGGGCTTTGCCAGGCATTACGACCTGGTGGAGCGGGTGCTGCCGGCGGACGTGCTGGCCCGGGAGGTCGACGACGACCAGGCCGTCCGTGAGCTGACGCTGCGCGCGGCCACCGCGCTGGGTATCGGTACCGAGGCCGACATTCGCGACTACTTCCGGCTGTCGGCCCAGCAGGTCAAACCGGCCATCGCCGACCTGCTGGCCGCCGGTGAGATCGAGCCGGTCAGCGTCGACGGCTGGTCCGCGCCGGCCTATCTGCGGACCGGCCGGACATTGCCACGGCTGGACCGGGGCACGGCGCTGTTGTGTCCGTTCGACCCGTTGATCTTCTTCCGGCCCCGGGTAGAGCGGCTGTTCGACTTCAAATACCGCATCGAGATCTACACCCCGGCGCAAAAGCGCCAATACGGCTATTACGTGTGGCCGCTGCTGCTGGACGGCCGGCTGGTCGCGCGGGTCGACCTCAAAGCCGACCGCGCGGCCAACACACTGCGAGTCGTGGGTGCCTTCGGTGAGCCCGATACCCAGCGGGCCCGGGTGGCCGCCGCGCTGGCCGGCGAGCTGGAGTCGATGGCGTCCTGGCTGGGATTGGGCGGGGTCGCCGTGTCCGGCCGAGGCGATCTGGCCGGTGAGTTACGCACTGCCGCCAAAAAGGTCAGCTGATGGCGCCAGTGACGAAGACGCCGATGAAGGAGCTCAAAGATACGCTCTGGAAGGCCGCCGACAAGTTGCGCGGATCCCTTTCGGCCAGCCAGTACAAGGACGTCGTCCTGGGGCTGGTGTTGCTCAAGTACGTTTCCGACGCCGACAGCGAGCAGCCCGGCAACGGCATCGTGGTGCCGTCGGTCGCCAGCTGGAATTCCTTGGCGGACAACGCGAACGCTGCGAACATCGGCCAGCTCATCGATGCGGCGATGGAAGCCGTGATGACGGCCAACCCGACGCTGGGGGGATCACTGCCGCGGCTCTACCACCGCGTCGACCAACGTCGGCTCGGCGAGCTGGTGGGCCTGCTCAACAATGCGCGATTCAGCACGCAGGGCGCGCACCGTTCGCGCGACCTGATGGGGGAGGTCTACGAATACTTCCTCGGCAATTTCGCCCGTGCGGAGGGAAGGCGCGGCGGCGAATTCTTCACCCCGCCCAGCGTCGTCCGGGTGATTGTCGAGGTCCTCGAACCGACCAGCGGGCGCGTGTATGACCCGTGCTGCGGTTCGGGCGGCATGTTCGTCCAGACCGAGCACTTCATCGCCGAACACAGGGGCGACCTCAAAGGCGACCCGAAGGGCGTTTCTGTCTATGGCCAGGAGAGCGTCGAGGAGACCTGGCGGATGGCCAAGATGAACCTCGCCATCCACGGCATTGGCAACAGCGGCCTGGTTCGGGGCGACACCTTCGTCGATGACCAGCACGCCGGCGTGCAAATGGACTACGTGATGGCCAATCCGCCGTTCAACATCAAGGATTGGGCCCGCGACGAGCAAGACCCGCGCTGGCGCTTCGGCGTCCCGCCCGCCACCAATGCGAACTATGCCTGGATTCAGCACATCCTGTCCAAGCTGGCGCCCGGCGGTGAGGCCGGGGTGGTGATGGCGAACGGCTCGATGTCGTCGAACTCGAACGGGGAAGGCGGCATTCGGGCGCGGATCGTCGAGGCGGACCTGGTGTCATGCATGGTCGCGTTGCCCGCACAGCTGTTTCGCAGCACCGGAATTCCGGTCTGCCTGTGGTTTTTCGCCATCGACAAAACACCCGGAAACCGGACGGGCCAGGTACTTTTTATCGACGCCCGCGACTTCGGCTACCTGGTGGATCGTGCCGAGCGCGCGTTGACCAGCCAGGAGGTCCACCTAATCGGCGACACCTACCACGCGTGGTCGGCGTCTACGGCTGCAAAAGGCATTGGCTACCAGGATATTCCGGGGTTCTGCAAATCCGCGTCGCTGGATGACATCAGGGCCGCGGGCTACGCGCTCACACCGGGACGGTATGTCGGTGCCGCTGCGGCCGAGGATGACGGCGAGCCCGTCGACGACAAGATCGTGCGGTTGACCAAGGATCTGCTCGGCGCACTCGACGAATCCGCGCGGTTGGAGCAGGTGGTGCGCGAGCAGGTGGAGCGCCTGCGGTGAAGGTCAGGCTGGGCGATTGTCTCGACTTCACCAACGGGAGTGGCTCGCCGGTGCGGGTGCCGGATGGGCGCTTTCCCGTCTATGGCGCCAACGGTGCTATCGGTTACGCGGCAGCACACAACGCCAGCGGCCCGCTGATCGTGGTCGGTCGTGTTGGATCCTATTGCGGCACCGTGCGTTATTGCGATTCCGATGTCTGGGTCACCGATAACGCACTGGTATGCCGGGCCAAGAAGGCAGCAGAAACGCGATATTGGTATTACGCACTGCAGACCTGCAGGCTCAACGAGCACCGAGCCGGATCCGGACAGCCCTTGCTGAATCAGCGAATCCTGCGCGATGTTTCGGTCCGGACCGCCCCGCCGCGCGATCGCCCGCGGATTGCCGAACTGCTCGGCGCCCTCGATGACAAAATAGCCGCCAACCAACGAGTGCTCCGGGCCGCCGAAGGCTTGATGGGCGCCACCGTCGCGAAGGTCTCCGATTACACACCGCTGTCTAGCCTGGCGAGTCGATCGACCATATTTGTCAACCCTCAAGAATTCGACGATGTGGTGGCCCACTTCAGCTTCCCCGCGTTCGACGACGGCGCCAACCCCGCGGTCGTGAACGCCGCGACCATCAGAAGCGGCAAGTTCCTGTTGTCGCAGCCGTGCGTCTTGTTCGCGAAGCTGAACCCCAGAATTCCGCGGATCTGGAATGTGGCGAGCCTGCCCACCGAAATGGCATTGGCGAGTACCGAGTTCGTCGTCCTGAGACCAATGGACGTCGACACGTCTGCATTGTGGTCGGCGCTGCGGCAACCTGAGGTCTCCAAAACGCTGCAGCCGAACGTCGCGGGAACCTCGGGCAGCCGCCAGCGGATCCAGCCGGGTGACCTGATGGGGGTTCGGGTGCGCGATGTGCGCCGCTTGTCCGCCGATGCGGCGCGGACGATCACGAGCCTGGGGCGCCTGTGCCACGCGCGACGGATCGAATCAATGCGGCTGGCATCCTTGCGCGACGCACTGCTGCCACTGCTGATCTCGGGCCGGATGCGGGTCGGGACGGTCTCCTGAACGTATACCAGTATGGGGTATAGGCTGACGACCGCTGCCGCCGAAAATCATGCTCACACAAGATGATCGAGGCCGCTTCCGCTGGCAGCTCGATGAAAGCGGCTATCAGTCATGACCCTTGCGGGTGGCGGAAACGTAAGTCCGCGAGGCAAATATCGCCGTCTCGTCCGCGTCGTCGGTCGGGTTCGAAAGACCGTATGCGGCAAACAGTTCCGGCACGCTGGTGACGCTCGTCTCCCACTCGCGGTTGCCCAGGTAGTCGACCACTGAGTTGCGATCGCCGGGATACCACAGGCCGTCCATCTTGATCTCAAAGCCGTATTGACGCCACCGCTCGATGATCTCTTGCTTCCGGGCCGTCATCATCGGTACCGCCCGGGCGGCGTTCGACAGGTCTTCGGTGGCCAGCCGACTTCCGGCCGCGCTCAGCATGGTGATGTCGTCCAACAGCGCGTCCTGTGCGTAGGGCGGTAGATACAGCAACAGGCCTTCCGCACTCCACACGGCGGGCTGGGTGGGGTCGAAACCCGCATCCTTCAGCGCAGCGGGCCAGTCATCGCGAAGATCGATGGACACTGTGTGCCGGTCGGCGGTTGGAGCGGCACCGAGCTTGGCCAACGTCTGGGACTTGAACTGGATAATCTGCCGCTGGTCGATCTCGAACACGGTGACTCCGGCCGGCCAGGGCAACCGATAGGCGCGCGAGTCCAGACCCGACGCGAGGATTACCGCCTGGCGGATCCCGGCATTGGTCGCCCCCATGAATTGGACATCGTGGAACCGGGTGCGGATGGCAATCATGTCCCTTAGCCGCGCTATGCCCCACGCGCCCCGGTAGTCGGCCTGTGTCAGATCCAGGTCGCCGCGTGCCAGGCGGGTGAAAAAGTCCACACCGACTGCGTCGACCAGCGGCTCGGCGAAGGGGTCATCGATCAGCGGGTTGTCGTCCCGGCTGGCGCGGGCCCGCATCGCTGCCGTGAAGGTGGCGGTGGCCCCCACGCTCTTGGTCAGGTTCCACACGTCGGCGTCCGCTAGCGTCATGTCGGTCCTCCATGAATGATTCCTATGGCAACAATTGCAATATAACACAGTCGTCAAGGGAAATTGTCAAGGAGGTCTGATCAGCCACCCGCGGGTGCCGGGCTAAGGTGAGCGCCGTGGCCGAGACGGCGCCGCTGCGCGTGCAACTGATCGCCAAGACCGAGTTCCTGGCGCCGCCGGACGTGCCGTGGAGCACCGACGCCGACGGTGGCTCCGCGCTGGTCGAGTTCGCCGGCCGGGCCTGCTATCAGAGCTGGTCGAAGCCCAATCCCAGGACCGCCACCAACACCGGCTACATCAAGCACATCATCGACGTCGGCCATTTTTCGGTGCTCGAGCATGCCAGTGTCTCGTTCTACATCACCGGCATCTCGCGATCCTGCACCCACGAGCTGATCCGGCACCGCCATTTCTCCTACTCGCAGCTGTCGCAGCGCTACGTGCCGGAGAAGGATTCGC
Source organism: uncultured Actinomycetota bacterium (assembly GCA_963845595.1). Lineage (GTDB taxonomy): Bacteria > Actinomycetota > Actinomycetes > Mycobacteriales > Mycobacteriaceae > Mycobacterium. Next base: position 411,450 of record CAWJSU010000007.1, on the reverse strand, counting down.
AGGTCGTCATACCGCCGGGCATGGACGACGACCCCGAACTCCAGCAGATCCTGACCGAAGCCGCCGATGCCAGCCGGGCCGCCTACACCGAGCTGTTGGCCAAGCTGGAAGCCAAGTTCGCCGCCCAACCCAACGCCTTCTTGCGCCGTAAGCAGGCGCGCCAAGCCGCCCGGGCGGTGTTGCCCAATGCCACCGAGACCCGCATCGTCGTGACCGGGAACTATCGGGCGTGGCGGCACTTCATCGCCATGCGGGCCAGCGAACACGCCGACGTGGAAATCCGGCGGTTGGCCATCGAGTGCCTGCGCCAGCTCGCCGACATCGCGCCCGCGGTGTTCGCCGACTTCGAGGTCTCCACCCTGGCCGACGGCACCGAGGTGGCGACGAGTCCGCTCGCGACCGAAGCCTGACCGGACACAGCTGGCCAGCTGTGCTAAAAGAGCTTGGCACCGCCAGGTAACCTGGGGACCGTGACCACCGTCGGATTCGACGCTCCTGCGCGCTTGGGAACCCTGCTGACCGCGATGGTCACACCGTTTGCCCCAGACGGCTCGCTGGACACCGCTGCGGCAGCGCAATTGGCGAACCACCTGGTGAACGGCGGGTGCGATGGCCTGGTGGTCTCCGGAACCACCGGCGAGTCCCCGACCACCAGTGACAACGAGAAACTCGAGCTGTTGCGCGTGGTCTTGGAGGCGGTCGGCGACCGGGCCCGAGTCGTCGCCGGCGCGGGCACCTATGACACCGCGCACAGTGTGCGGCTGGCCAAGGCCTGCGCGGCCGAAGGTGCACACGGGCTGCTGGTGGTCACGCCGTATTACTCGAAGCCACCGCAGACCGGGCTGCTCGCGCATTTCACGGCCGTCGCCGACGCGACCGAGCTGCCGGTGCTGCTCTACGACATCCCCGGACGGTCGGTCGTGCCGATCGAGACCGACACCATCCGCGCGCTGGCGTCGCATCCCAACATCGTCGGGGTCAAGGATGCGAAAGCCGACTTGCACAGCGGTGGGCAGATCATGGCCGAAACCGGGCTGGCCTATTACTCCGGCGACGACGCGCTGAATCTGCCCTGGCTGGCGATGGGCGCCACCGGGTTCGTCAGCGTGATCTCCCATCTGGCCGCAGGCCAGCTTCGAGAATTGTTGTCCGCCTTTCAATCTGGCGACATCGCCACCGCCCGCAAGATCAACGTCGGCGTCGCCCCGCTGTGCAACGCGATGGGCCGCCTGGGTGGCGTGACGTTATCCAAGGCGGGCCTGCGGCTGCAGGGTATCGACGCCGGAGATCCGCGGCTGCCACAGATGCCGGCGACGCCGGAGCAGATCGATGCGTTGGCCGCCGATATGCATGCGGCCTCGGTGCTCAGGTGACTCAAGGGCTGGCCGACAAGTGGATGTAGACCTCGCCCCACCAGGTCCTCTGACCCCTGGTGGGTTGCGGGTCACCGCGTTGGGCGGCATCAACGAAATCGGCCGCAACATGACGGTTTTCGAGCATCTGGGCCGGCTGCTGATCATCGACTGCGGTGTGCTGTTCCCCGGCCACGACGAGCCCGGGGTCGATCTGATCCTGCCGGACCTGCGGCACATCGAAGACCGGCTCGACGACATCGAGGCGCTGGTGCTGACGCATGCGCACGAGGACCATATCGGGGCGATCCCGTTCCTGCTCAAGCTGCGACCCGACATCCCGGTGGTCGGCTCGAAATTCACCCTGGCGCTGGTTGCCGCCAAATGCCGCGAGCACCGGATCAAGCCGGTATTCGTCGAGGTCAAAGAGGGGCAGAGCACCAGGCACGGCGCATTCGAGTGCGAGTACTTCACCGTGAACCACTCCGTCCCGGACGCGCTGGCCATTGCCGTCTATACGGGTGCGGGAACCATCTTGGCCACGGGCGACATCAAGCTCGACCAACTGCCCCTCGATGGCCGGCCCACCGACCTCCCCGGCATGTCCCGGCTGGGCGACGCGGGTGTGGATCTGCTGCTATGCGACTCGACCAACGCCGAGCATCCCGGCGTCGGACCCTCCGAAAGCGAGGTGGGCCCGACGCTGCACCGGCTGATCCGGGGCGCCGACGGTCGCGTCCTGGTGGCGTGTTTCGCCTCCAATGTGGACCGGGTGCAGCAGATCATCGATGCCGCCGTGGCATTGGGCCGGCGGGTGTCATTCGTCGGGCGATCGATGGTGCGCAACATGGGCATCGCACGGGAGCTGGGCTTCCTGCGAGTCGACGATTCCGACCTGATCGACATCGCCGCCGCCGAGATGATGGCGCCCGAACGGGTGGTGCTGATCACCACCGGCACCCAGGGCGAGCCGATGTCGGCGTTGTCGCGGATGTCGCGGGGCGAGCACCGCAGCATCACGCTGACTTCGGGTGACCTCATCGTGTTGTCGTCGTCGCTGATCCCGGGCAATGAGGAGGCGGTCTACGGCGTCATCGACGAGCTCTCCAAGATCGGAGCCCGAGTTGTCACCAACGCCCAGGCCCGGGTGCATGTTTCTGGCCACGCCTACGCCGGTGAACTGCTGTTTCTGTACAACGGCGTGCGGCCCCGCCACGTCATGCCGGTGCACGGAACCTGGCGTCACCTGCGTGCCAACGCCAAGCTGGCGGCCAGCACCGGCATACCGCGGGAGTCAATTCTGTTGGCCGAGAACGGTGTCAGCGTCGACCTGGTCGCCGGGAAAGCCAGGATCGCCGGCGCGGTGCCGGTCGGCAAGATGTTCGTCGACGGGCTGATCACCGGCGACGTCGGCGACATCACCTTGGGCGAACGGCTCATTCTGTCTTCGGGTTTCGTGGCGGTGACCGTGGTGGTAAATCGCGGCACCGGGCGTTCGGCGGCTGCGCCGCACCTGTATTCACGCGGATTCTCCGAAGACCCCAAGGCGCTGGAGCCCGCCGTGCGCAAGGTCGAGGCCGAGCTGGAGTCGCTGGTCGCCGCAGGCGTCACCGACCCGATCCGAATTGCCCAGGGGGTGCGGCGCACTATCGGCAAGTGGGTGGGCGAAACCTACCGTCGGCAGCCGATGATCGTGCCGACGGTGATCGAGGTCTGAAGCCAGGCCGCTAGGTCTTCTCCGCGTAGGCCGACCATTCCAGCTGCGATGCCGGGAGTTTGCGGCCGGTGGGCTCGACATAGCGCTGCATAAACTCATCGGGCCCGGCCTGCTCCACCAGCCGCCACCCGTATTCGGCGATAAACTCGGCGACCTCGTCGGTCGCTAAACCGAAGTGCCACAGTTGCCGCCGCTTTCGGACCTTGCGGTACAACGTCGGCGAGCCGTACCGATTCGTCCCATCGATGAAGTCTTGGCGAACGTAGGTGAACACCATGCGGCTGCCTGGTCCGGCGGCACGTAGTCCCGCCAAGGTCCGTCGGACCCCCTCTTCGGTGAGGTATTGGGTCACGCCTTCGCAGATGAAAAACACCCGGTAATCGGTGCGATAGCCGTGCTCGGCCAGCGCGGTGAGCAGGTCGTCGTTCTCGAAGTCCATTGACACCAACCGCACCGACAGCGGCAGCTCGCCGAGCACCCGTCGTACCGTGGCGGCCTTGCGGGCGATGTTGATCGGCAGGTCCACCTCGAAGATCGGGATGCGGATGTGCCGCGTCAATTGGTAAGCGCGGGTATCCATTCCGGCGCCCAGGATGACGACGGCGTCGATATCGCCGAGCGCTTCTTCGAGCTTGTCGGCGATGAAACGTCTTCGGCAGGCCAGGTTGACCCACAGCCCGGGGCCGGTCAACTCTGACGCGCGGATCATCAGGTGGCGCGCCGGTGCCCACCGGGTCGCGGCGGCGAGCCAGCGCCGACCCCTCGGCAAAAACAGCTCCGCGAGGTCGTCGTCTATCAGGCGGCGTTCGGGTGGCTCGTTTTGCTCGACGGCCGTCAACAGCATCGGGTTTAAGGCGGTCTGCGCGGCGGGGTTTCGTGCCATCAGTTACCGCTTGTTCACGCAGCCCGCATCGACCGGCATGGCAATTCCGGTGATGTAGCGGGCTTGGTCGGAGACCAGCCACGCCACGGCGTTGGCGATGTCGTCGGGCTGCAGTATCTGCACCGGCAGCGCGTTGCCGGCGCCCGCTCCGTCACCCGACTCCTCGACCAGGTGGGCAAGCCAGCGCCGGATGAACTCGTTGTTGATCATCGGGGTGTCGACACCCGAGGGATGCACCGAGTTGACCCGAATATTATGCGGTGCAAGCAGATTGGCGTATACACGCATCAACCCCACCAGCCCGTGCTTGGCGGCGGCGTAGCCAATGGAGCCCGCATCGGCGGTGGCGATGCCGGCCAGTCCCGCGGCCGAACTGATCAGCACGATCGATCCGCCGGTGCCCTGCTCGATCATGGTCGGCACCGCGACGTCCAGGGTGTGGTAGACGCCGGTCAGGTTGACGTCGATGACGTCGCGCCAGCCGTCGACGCCGGCCTGCATGGGGGCGATGCCGGCGTTGGCCACGACGATGTCGAGCCGGCCGAACTCGTCCAGTCCCGCCTGCACCGCGGCGGACAGCGATTCGCGATCGCGCACGTCGCCCTGCTTGGCCACGATGCGGGCGCCGGTGTCCTCGACCAGCTTGACGGTGGCGGCCAATTCGTCCGCGGTGCCCAGCGGATAGGGCACGCTGGCAATCTGTCCGCACAGATCGACCGCGATCACGTCCGCCCCGTCGGCCGCCAGGCGAATCGCGTGTGCCCGCCCCTGGCCACGCGCGGCGCCAGTGATGAAGGCGACTCGGCCTTTCAGCGGGCCTTCCAGCGGCCGGTCCATCAGGGGCGGATCTGGCCCTTGTCCGGGTCGCCCGCGGGAACCGGTTGCAGGAACTTGATATCCGGCGCCCCGGCCAGGTGCTCGCCGGCGGCGGTGAACATTTTGGCGACCGCCGGTGCGGTGCTGTGTGTCTTGAGCGCCTCTTCGTCGGCCCATTGCTCGACGAAGACGAAGGTCTCGCCCGTCTGGTGCAGCGAGTACAGCTGGCAGCCCGGTTCGGGGTGCACCTCTTCGACCGCCTGGGTGAGGATGTCGCGGACGGTGTCGACCGATTCGGGTTTGACGGTCAGAGTGGCGACGACGACGACGGGCATACCAGGGCCTCCTGTAACTAAGTTCTGCGCACCGTTCGCCACCCTACCCACGCCGTCTGACCGTCGGTCGGTCAGTCTCCGGTCCGCTCCAGGGTGATGTCGAGTTGTTGTGCCGGGCAGGCATCCGCGGCATCAAACGCGACGGTCCCGGTTACTTTCGGAAGCGGCTGCGAAACGGGTTGCGGCAGTGCATATTCCTCATGCTTTACCGTCGTGGCGGTGGCGCCGTTGGGGCAGTTGACTTGGACGTGTAGGTCGAGCTTCCATTTGCCGCCGTCGAACAGCAGCGAATTCACCACCGTGGCCCCGGCGGCCTCATACGACTTGAACGTCATGCACTGGTCGGTGTTGCGCACGCACATCGTCTGCGCGGCGACGCGTCGCACCCCCGGTTTCGAGGAATCGTGAAAAACGCTTGTCTCGTTGTAATGCCCGGCGAGGCCTTCCGGCGCAGACGGTTTACGCGCTGCGGCTTTGGCGGGATCCGCCACCGAGATACCCGCGTCGACGTCGCCCTGGCGTGTCACCGTCATCGGCGTCTGGGTCGCCACGGCGCACTGCGGGCTCGGGTTCATGCCCACGTAGGAATTTCCGGTCAATGAGCCGTCGGGTTGGGGCTCCAGGATCCATGCGGTGAATGACGGACCCTTGACGTCGCTGTCGGAGCATGCGCTGTCCTCGCGGAGCGCCGTTTGCCAATGACCATTGACGTAATCGAGCACCAAATCGACCGGGGGATCCGCCTTCCGCTTGGGGTCGTCCTCAGCCAGTTTCGTCGCCGTCGCGACGCACCCGGAATCGGTGCATATTGAGCGCAGCGCATAGATTCGGGATCTCGATTTCGTTGGCTTGGGTGCACCGCCTGCGAGCTGCTGAGTCCCGTCGAAATCAAACCGATAGGTGCCGTCGAAGCTGGGCGCGGTCGGCTTGGGAGCCTTCGACTGCCCATTCGAGGAACCGCCCGAGGAACACGCGGCCAGCACGGCGATGCTCATGGCGGCCGCGCAAGCGGCACGGAAGATCTGCATCCGAGTCCTTCCCGTCTAAGAGCCCTTCCCGTCTAAGAGCCGGAAGGGCGCTTAGCAGTGATCGAAGCATTACAGCATTCGTCCTAACCGTCCGCGGATTCGGCACACGCTCGGACGCTAACCGACCCCTGTACGTCAGTCACCTGCCGAAAGTCCGTCTCGGGCGATGGTCAGGTCTCCGCAGCTGATGGTGTGTGCCGTTGTCCATGTGGGGTCTTTATCCGACGTTGCGGTGACGGTGTCGGAGCGGCCGATGGTGGCCGCCGCGCCGTTCAGGTCGATCTCGGTGCGGCGCACATTCCATTGACCGTTGTCGTTCTTCGGCAGCAGCTGGACGAGGCGGCGGCCGTCCCCGAGATCGCTGCAGCCGATGCCGTCGCCGTTGCCCGCCCGGTGCCCCATGTCGAACAGGAACGGCGTGCCGGGCCCGCACCGCGGGTAGGACAGGCACGCGCCGGCCTGGTCGATAGCCGGGGTGATGGTGCAGCCAGACACCGTATAGAGGTGGGCCTCCCGGCCAGCGTCGACGATGATTTGGTGGCTGCCGTCCTGTTGGGCGTCGACGAAAAGCGCCCTGCGCACAATGGGGCTGGGGCTCACTATCGCTGCCTCACCGTATCCCTGGTTGGTGGTGATGCCGACGATGAGGTTGGTGAGCCAGAGCGTGGCGGGCTGCCCGTAGACATCGCTGATGTCCTTGCTCGCCGCGCCCGGCGATGGCCCACCGGGCCCGCAACCCGTGTCCGCGATCGCGCGCGGCGCGATGGCCACACCGAACGTCGCCACCGCGACGGCCAGACAGACACGCATCGCCATGGGGGCGGGTCGCAGAACGACGGCGCGCAGCCTCTGGCGAGCGGCAACGATTCCTGCCGTCGTGGCTAGGGCGCTCCGAAGGCTTGGCTTCATGACTGGTCTCCGGGGTTGTGACCTGCTGGTACTCCGTATGTGTCGGGGTTGGGTGCCACGCGTCCGGCACCGTGTTGCTGCAGTCATCCGACCTCGTGGGCTCCCTGGACCGGAGTTAATAAGCTCTTCAAGGTTAGGCCGCTCGACTCTTGAGGAGCCGATTCCCCGCAACCCTGAGGCGGACGGGAGACCGGGTCACGAGTGCGCCCAGCCGTTGGCCGGTTCGCCCCGCGGCAGCACCCGGGAGTTGCCAGTGTGGCGGGTGGTGCAGATGATGTATTTGCGACTAGGCTTGCCGTCATGTCTAGCAAGACCGTCGCCCGCTCCGGCAACCGAACGAGCAGGTCAAGAGCTGGTTCGGGGGCCACTTCGCGGGGCACGTCCCGAAGTGGACGATCGGCGTCACCCCGCAAAAAGGTGAGCAGAGCTGCCAAGGGGCCGAGCAGGCCCGCCAGGCGGCGTAATCAGTCGCTGCTGGTCGCCGCCGGGTTGACGTGCGGCCGGGTCTTGCGCACGACCTGGCTGATGGCGGCCAAGGCCACCGGCGGCGCGGCGCGATCGATCGGGCGGGCCCGCGACATCGAGCCCGGACATCGCCGCGACGGCATCGCGCTGGTTCTGCTGGGCTTCGCCGTCATCGTCGCTGCCAGCTCGTGGTTCGACGCCGCCCGGCCGGTCGGAGCGTGGGTCGACGCCGTGTTGCGGACGTTCATCGGCGGGGCCGTCCTGGTGCTCCCGGTGGTCGCGGCCGCGGTGGCGGTGGTGCTGATGCGGACCCAACCCAATCCCGATGCGCGCCCCAGGCTCATCCTCGGCGCGAGCCTGATCGCTCTGTCGGTGCTCGGCCTGCGCCACCTGTGGTCCGGCTCGCCGGAAGACCCGGAATTGCGCCGTCGCGCGGCGGGATTCATCGGTTTTGCGATCGGCGGGCCGTTGTCGGACGGGTTGACGCCCTGGATTGCGGCGCCGCTGTTGTTCATCGGCTCGCTGTTCGGGGTGCTGCTGCTGACCGGAACCACGATCCGTGAGGTGCCCGACGTGGCGCGTGCCATGTTCGGCACCCGGCTGTTCCAGCGCGGTTACCCCCGCGGGTGTGGGGACCAGTACGACGCCGAATACGCACAGGATTACCCCGGCGACGATTCGGACACCCAGGACCTCGCGCAGGAAGACTTCTCCGACGGCTACTACGATGCGTCGTTCGACGACGACCCACCGGCCTGGCCGAGCGCCGACCCGGCCCCGCCGGAAGACGACGTCCCCACCACGCGCGAACCCGCCGTCACCAAGAGCCGCCGTCGCGGCTCCCGGAAAGAGGACGCGCTATCGCTGGACCGGGTGATCGACGGTCCCTACACGCTGCCTTCGCTGAGCCTGCTGGTCGCCGGGGAGCCGCCCAAGAAACGCAGTGTCGCCAACAATCTGATGGCCGGCGCCATCGGCGAGGTGCTCACCCAGTTCAAGGTCGACGCGGCGGTCACCGGCTGCACCCGCGGGCCCACCGTCACCCGCTACGAGGTCGAGCTGGGGCCCGGCGTCAAGGTGGAGAAGATCACCGCGCTGCAAAAGAACATCGCGTATGCGGTGGCCACCGAGAGCGTCCGCATGCTGGCCCCGATCCCCGGCAAGTCCGCCGTCGGCATCGAGGTCCCCAATACCGACCGGGAGATGGTGCGGTTGGCCGACGTGCTCACCGCGCCCTCGACCCGTCGCGACCACCATCCGCTGGTGGTCGGGCTGGGTAAGGACATCGAGGGCGACTTCATCTCGGCGAACCTGGCCAAGATGCCGCACCTGCTGGTCGCCGGCTCCACCGGATCCGGCAAGTCCAGCTTCGTCAACTCCATGCTGGTATCGCTGCTGACCCGGGCCACCCCGGAAGAGGTCAGGATGATCCTGATCGACCCGAAGATGGTGGAACTGACGCCGTACGAGGGCATTCCGCACTTGATCACGCCGATCATCACCCAGCCGAAGAAGGCGGCGGCCGCGCTGGCGTGGCTGGTCGAGGAGATGGAGCAGCGCTACCAGGACATGCAGGCCTCGCGGGTGCGCCACATTGACGACTTCAACGCCAAGGTGGCATCCGGCGCCATCACCGCGCCGCTGGGCAGCCAGCGCGAGTACCGGCCTTATCCGTATGTCGTCGCGATCGTCGACGAGCTGGCCGACCTCATGATGACCGCCCCGCGCGACGTCGAGGACGCCATCGTGCGGATCACCCAGAAGGCCCGCGCCGCCGGCATCCACCTGGTGCTGGCCACTCAGCGCCCGTCGGTCGACGTGGTCACCGGGCTGATCAAGACCAACGTGCCGTCGCGGCTGGCGTTCGCGACGTCGTCGCTGATCGACAGCCGGGTGATCCTGGATCAGGCGGGCGCCGAAAAGCTGATCGGCATGGGTGACGGCCTGTACCTGCCGATGGGAGCGAACAAGCCGGTCCGGCTGCAGGGCGCCTACATCACCGACGACGAGATCCAGGCTGTGGTCACCGCCTGCAAGGAACAGGCCGAACCCGAATACACCGATGGCGTTACCACCGCCAAGCCCACAGGGGAGCGCACCGACGTCGACCCGGACATCGGCGACGACATGGATCTGTTCCTGCAAGCCGTCGAGCTGGTGGTATCCAGCCAGTTCGGCTCCACCTCGATGCTGCAGCGCAAGCTGCGGGTGGGTTTCGCCAAGGCGGGCCGGCTGATGGATCTGATGGAGACCCGCGGCATCGTCGGGCCCAGCGAAGGATCCAAGGCCCGCGAGGTGCTGGTCAAGCCCGACGAGCTCGCGGCGACACTGGCCGCGATCCGCGGCGTGGGCGCGGGTGACGACGGGGACGACTAGCTCGGCGAGAAGACGCAAAATCGCACCAAATCTGCGATTTACGTGCGATTTTGCGTCTTCTCGCGAGGCTCACAGGACCAGCAGCATGCGGGAGTTGCCCAGGATGTTGGGCTTCACATAGCTGAGGTCCAGGAATTCGGCGACGCCGATGTCATACGAGCGGCACATCTCCTCGTACACCTCGGCGGTCACCGGCGTGCCCTCGATCTCGGTGAATCCGTGCTGCGCGAAGAAGTTGGTCTCGAAGGTCAGCACGAAAAGCCGCTCCAGCTGCAGTTCCCGGGCAACCTCGAGGAGCCGATCCACGATCGCGTGGCCGATACCGTGCCCGGTCATTTCGCGGTCGACCGCGACGGTCCGGATTTCGCCGAGATCGGACCACAACACGTGCAGCGCCCCGCAACCAACCACTTTGCCCGGGATTTCGGGGTGTTCGGCAACCCAGAATTCCTGGACGGCCTCATACAACGTCACGAGGTTTTTTTCCAGCAGGATCTTTCCCGCATAGCTGTCGACAAGTTGTTTGATCGCCGGGACATCGGATGTTCGTGCGCGGCGGACCACCGGCCGGCCATCCCGTCGACTTTCGGTCACGGGTAACAGTATCGACATCGGCGACGCGTGAGCTGGTCAACCGCTATTCTGTTGCCGTGTCGCGGCAGCCTCAAACGAGTCCAATTGCGGGCCGCGCCCGAATCGCCAATCTCGCCAATATCCTGACCGGCTTGCGGTTGGTGCTGGTCCCGATTTTCCTGCTTGCCCTGTTCTCTGGAAATGGTCACGAAACCGCCGGCCGGATCGCCGCTTTCGTGATCTTCGGGGTTGCCTGTATTACCGATCGGCTGGACGGCCTGCTGGCCCGCAACTACGGCATGGCGACCGAATTCGGCGCGTTCGTCGATCCGATCGCCGACAAGGCGCTGATCGGGTCGGCGCTGATCGGATTGTCCATGCTCGGTGACCTGCCGTGGTGGGTCACGGTGGTGATCCTGACCCGCGAGCTCGGTGTGACGCTGTTGCGGTTGGCGGTGATTCGCCGCGGTGTCATTCCCGCCAGCTGGGGCGGCAAAATCAAGACCGCCGTTCAGGCGCTGGCGATCGGGTTGTTCGTGCTGCCGCTTTCCGGACCGTTCCTGGTGGGGGCATCGGTAATTATGGGCATCGCGATCCTGCTCACCGTGGCCACCGGTGTCGACTACGTCGTGACGGCCATCAAGGAAGTCCGCCAGACGCCCGCCTGATCACGGGAACCGCAGCATCACCGCCGGCGTTCTCCTAATGACGGCCGGCTTGACTGGGTCGAAGGCTTCACTGGGACGAAGGTTCATTGGGGACGAAGGAGAGTGCGATGGCGTCATTGGTGCGCGAGGTCATTGGCGACGTGCTACGCCGGGCCCGGACTTCGCAGGGCCGCACGCTCCGTGAGGTGTCCGATTCAGCGCGGGTGAGCCTCGGGTACTTGTCTGAGGTCGAGCGCGGCCGCAAGGAGCCCTCCAGTGAGCTGCTCAACGCGATTTGCGACGCGTTGGACATCCCACTGTCGGAGCTGCTCATCGACGCCGGCGAGCGGATGGCCGGCCAGGAACGAGCGGCTCGTACCCCGGCGGCCGGGCGAAGCGGTGCGACCATTGACGTCAGCACCAAGGTCGTCATTCCGCAGGTGGCGTCGTTGGCGGTGGCCTGACAACGGCCTGACGTCGGCCTGTCAACGCCCTGTCAAAGGCCAGGGGTGGGGAGATCGGCGCTAAGCCATTAAATTGAGCGGGAGGACAAGCGCAGGGATCATTCGGGCCCCTGCGGGGCCGAACCGGCACAAGAAGCGAAGGCGGAGCTAACTCATGGCCAATCCGTTCGTCAAAGCGTGGAAGTACCTGATGGCGCTGTTCAACGCCAAGATTGACGAGCACGCCGACCCGAAGGTGCAGATCCAGCAGGCCATCGAGGAGGCGCAGCGCACCCATCAGGCGCTGACCCAACAGGCGGCGCAGGTGATCGGCAACCAGCGCCAGCTGGAGATGCGGCTCAATCGGCAGCTGGCCGACATCGAGAAGCTGCAGGTCAACGTGCGTCAGGCGCTGACACTGGCCGACCAGGCCACCGGCGCCGGGGACGCCGCCAAGGCCCTCGAGTACAACAACGCCGCCGAGGCGTTCGCGGCCCAGCTGGTGACCGGCGAGCAGAGCGTCGAAGACCTCAAGACGTTGCATGACCAGGCGCTGCAGGCGGCGGGTCAGGCCAAGAAGGCCGTCGAACGCAACGCGATGGTGCTGCAGCAGAAGATCGCGGAGCGCACCAAGCTGCTCAGCCAGCTCGAGCAGGCGAAGATGCAGGAGCAGGTCAGCGCGTCGCTGCGGTCCATGAGTGAGATCGCCGCCCCGGGCAACACCCCGAGCCTCGACGAGGTGCGCGACAAGATCGAACGCCGCTACGCCAACGCGGTCGGTTCGGCCGAACTGGCGCAGAGCTCGGTGCAGGGCCGCATGATCGAGGTCGAGCAGGCCGGGGTAGAGATGGCGGGTCATTCCCGGCTGGAGCAGATCCGCGCCTCGATGCGCGGCGAAGCGCTGCCGGCGGGCGGAACACCCGCCTCCCCGGGGGCCATCCCCGCCTCGCCCAACGAGGCCAATCGGCCGGTTGCCGAGAAACCGTTCGGCCAGTAATCGGCGGGCGGCGTTCCGATGGCGGTCAAGACGACCCAACACGGGCTGTGGCGAGCGCTGCTGCAGCGTGGTTTGGACACCGCCGCCGAACTTTCCGACGTCGTTGCGGACAAGATCAGCGCCGCCGCGGATCCACGTGCCCGGCTGCTGCGACGCCGCCGCCGCGCGCTGCGCTGGGGTCTGATATTCACCGCGGGGTGTCTGTTTTGGGCAGTGCTGACCGTGCTGCTGGCGGCCTGGGGCTGGTTCGCGTTGCTGCTGGAGACCACCGGGTTCATCGCGGCGGTACAGGCCATTCCGGCGACGTTGTTGCTGGTTCGCTACCACTGGCTGCGGTCGGAGCCGCTGCCGGCGCAACGCCCCGCCAACGCGCACCGGCTGCCGCCGCTCGGTTCGGCCGCGCGACCCGCGATGTCCGCGCTGGCTGCCTCCGAACGCGGGTTCTTCTCGCTGCTGGGCGTGATGGAACGGGGCGCCATGTTGCCGGCAGCCGAAATCCGCGACTTGACCGCGGCAGCCAACCGGAGCTCGGCCGCGATGGCCGCCACCGCCGCCGAGGTGGCATCGATTGAGCGGGCCGCGCACTACTCCGAGTCATCCAGGGTGTATCTGGTTCCCACCATCAACGCGTTCACCGCGCAGTTAAGCGCCGGTGTTCGTCAGTACAACGAAATGGTCACCGCCGCAGCGCAATTGGTCTCCTCGGCAAACGGCGACCCAGCGGGTTCGGCGTTGGCGGCCGCGCAGCAGCGCTACCGCGCCGAACTCACCGAGGCTACTGATCGCCTGGTCGGATGGGCGCAGGCGTTCGACGAACTTGGTGGAGTGCGTCAGCGCTAGCCGGCAGTGGACGCTAGCCGTCAGTGGAGCGGGGCCCGTAGCGGTCGATGTATGCCTGGTGGATGTGGGCGTCGCGCTGGCGAGCGCGTTCGTCGACGAGTTCGGGGTCCAGGTCGTGCACGCGCAGCATGTGGCTGCGCCATATCTTGTTCAGCGCATGCGAGAAGTAAACGAACGGAATGAGAATTGGCAGCGTCATGCTCAGGTGGACTTCCAGCGTCGTCGGGATCAGCCAGAACGGGGCGAGGACCAATACCGCGGGAACCGCGACGCGGGTCATCATCCGCCTGGCGGCCCCCTTGCCGGCCAGGTCGTTGCGCACCCAGTCCCGCATGGAGTCGGGCAACCGCCTGCCGTAGCAATAGCGGATGTACTCCAGTGCGTTCGGCTTGGTCCGCACCTTGTCGCTGGTCATTTGCGCCTACCTAAGCTAGAGCTATCTAGAATCTCGCCTTGAGCGACGGGATCGCCAGCGCGACCACGCCACGCAGCAACCCCTTCAACATGTCGTAGATGTCAACGTAATCGCGCCACAAAGTAATCCGGCCGTTGTGCACTTCGAAAATGCCGCAGGCCCAGAACTGAATCCGCAGCGGTCCGACGATCAGCGCGTCGGTGCGTTCGGTGAGCACCGCGGCGCCGTCGGCGGCAATCCGGTGGATCTTCACCTCGAACCCGATGCGGCCTTGCATCCTGCTGAGCATCTTCGCCGTGCGGCGGCCACCACGGATCCTGGACAGTCCGACGTTCTCGTAGACGAGGTCGTCGGCGAGTGCCGCGTCCACGGTGTCGAAGTCCTCTTCCTGCATCGCGTTCAGGAAACCCTCGACCGTGCGCATGTTTTCGGCAGTTTCGGCGGATGTCTCGGTGAGCTCGGTCATGGTTGCCAGCGTAGGCGGGAACTGCTGTGGCAGGGTAGGGCGGTGCGCGTCGCCGTGGTCGCCGGGCCAGATCCCGGTCACTCGTTTCCCGCGATCGCGCTGTGCCAACGCTTCGGCGAGGCGGGCGACGAGCCCACCTTGTTCACCGGGGTGGAATGGGTCGACGCGGCCCGCGCTGCCGGCGTCGACACCGTCGAGCTGGACGGCCTGGCGGCCCTCGACGACGATCTCGACGCCGGCGCCAGGATCCACCGGCGTGCCGCGCGGATGGCTGTGCTCAACGTGCCGGCGCTGCGCGACACCGCGCCCGATCTGGTGGTGTCCGACGTCATCACCGCGGGCGGTGGCATGGCCGCCGAGCTGCTGGGGATCCCGTGGATAGAGCTCAATCCGCATCCGCTGTACCTGCCGTCCAAAGGGCTGCCGCCGATAGGCAGCGGACTGGCACCCGGTACCGGCGTTCGCGGCCGCCTGCGCGATGCCGCCATGCGGGCGCTGACGGCCCGGTCGTGGCGCGCCGGCCTGCGGCAACGCGCGGCGGTGCGGGTCGAGATCGGACTGCCGGCCCGCGACCCCGGGCCGCTGCGACGGCTGATCGCGACGTTGCCCGCGCTGGAGGTCCCTCGTCCGGACTGGCCCGCCGAGGCGGTCGTGGTGGGACCGTTGCATTTCGAGCCGACGGATCGGGTGCTCGAGATCCCCTCGGGTTCCGGGCCGGTGGTGGTGGTCGCGCCGTCCACCGCATTGACCGGGACGGCCGGATTGGCGGAAGTGGCGCTGGATTGCCTGACGCCGGGGGACACGCTGCCGCCGGGATCGCGTGTGGTGGTGTCCCGGCTGGGTGGAGCGGATCTGGCGGTGCCACCGTGGGCGGTGGTCGGGCGCGGACGCCAGGCCGAGCTGTTGCGGCATGCCGACGTGGTGGTCTGCGGCGGCGGTCACGGGATGGTGGCCAAGACGCTGCTGGCCGGGGTGCCGCTGGTGGTGGTTCCCGGCGGCGGGGATCAGTGGGAGATGGCCAATCGGGTGCTGCGGCAGGGCAGCGCGCGGCTGATCCGGCCGTTGACCGCCGACGCGCTGGTGGCCGCGGTTGGCGAGGTGCTGTCGGCGCCCGGATACCGCGAGGCCGCGCGATCCGCCGCTGCCAGCGTCGCCGGGGTGGCCGATCCGGTGCGGGTGTGTCACGAAGCGCTGGCGCTGGCCGGCTAACTTTCTGGGCTTTCTGGGTATGTTGGCTGGCGTGCGGCTGACGGAGTTCAACGAGCGGGTGGTGCTGCGATTCGGTGCGGCATACGGCGCGTCGGTGCTGGCCGATCACGTGCTGGCCGGTTTCGACGGCCGGACCGCCGCCGGGGCGATCGAGGGCGGTGTCGAGCCCCGCGACGTGTGGCGGGCGCTGTGCGTCGACTTCGACGTGCCCCGCGATCAGTGGTGAGCTTGGTGAGCTCAGCCGGTCAGAGCGGGCAGTCGCCGCATTTGCCACCGCGGGGGAGCCGGTAGAAGAGGCAGCAGCTACGCCGCTTGAAGTCCAGATCCTGGACTTCCGGGCCGGCGATCGTCCCGGACCCGGCCAGCCTGCCGGTGCCCAGCAGCGATCCGGTGATGTCGACGATCGGCCCGCGCAGGTCGGGCCGCGCCGAAAGCAAGGCCCTAGCCGCCCCGACCAGCGCGGAGGCGATGTTGCCGGAAAGCAAGCCGGGCGCCAGTTTTACCCGCAGGCCGGCCTCGAGCGGTTCCATATGGTGCTGCACGACGGCGCGGTACAGCAACTCAGGGGAGGGCGAGACGGGCTCCCCGACGGGTTCGGGCAGTCGTAGCTGCGCCCCGTCGTCGGCGCGCTGCAGGTCCGTCAGGTCCGGAAGGACGCCGTGGCCCAACACGCATGCGAGAACGGGTGACCACAGCCGGGCGGCGTGGCCGAGGTGGACCAGGGAGGCGCCGATCCGCGACTCCGCGCTGTGGTAGCGCTTGATGGTGGCGTCGATCAAATCCGTGCAGCCGTCGGCGTAGCATCGGCCGACCGGCTGCCATCCCGCCGCGTCACCGCCCACGGTCAGCGCGAAAAACCCGTTGTAGGAGCGGACCTCGGCCAGCTCGAGAGAGATGTCCATGCGCGACCGTCCTCCCCGGGAAAATCCGCCCCAGTTGTCTTGAGGAAAGCGCCGACGGCCGTGTCGGATTCCTTCGCCCGCGTGGTAATGGTACGGAGCCCTGCAAATTAACAGTGTTCACTTGGTGGCCCGATTCGCGTGCAGACGGAGCCGGCGGCCAACCCGCACGGCTCGTCGTAACTGACATAACTAAAGTTGCGGTGCGTCGTCGGGCTGGTCGCATACGCACGGTGTCGCGCGGCCGACGTTGCTAGACCTTTCCCAGTACCGCAATGCGCGCTTTGCCTGAGACGGTCGGTAGTGATCGCACTTCTCATCGTCAAACGATTGCGGAGAAAGATAACTCGCGCTCATCCTCACGCTCCGCTTGCTGGCCTGCGGGCAGGGTGGGTTGTGGTCCGGCGAAGCGGGGACGGACGGTCGCGACGACAAGCTAGTCACTTTGCCGGGCGCCGAAATCACGCGAACACCCCTGGTTAGGGCTGCGATCGGGCTAAAATTTGCTTAGCAAAGCGTGACGGAGCGTTGAGCAGCATATGCGACTAGGGCGTGTCTCCCGAATGGGAAGGCGTTGACCGTCGAGGATTGACCGATGACGCGAATCGGTGTGATTTCTGATGATTTCTGGGCGGCGGTCGAGTCTTTGATGCCATCTCATCAGGGCAAGCGGGGCAACAGATTCGGTGACCATCGTTTGATGTTGGAAGCCATTGCGTGGCGGTTCCGCACGGGTAGCCCATGGCGGGACCTGCCAGCCGATTTCGGACCGTGGCAAACGGTGTGGAAGCGCCATCATCGATGGTCCTTGGACGGCACCTATGAGGCGATGTTGGCCCAGGTCGCGGCGGTGTTCGGGTTCGATGCCGGGATGGCCGAGGACCTCGAGAAGCTGCTGTCGGTGGATTCGACGAACGTGCGGGCCCATCAACATTGCGCGGGCGCACGCTCTGACACGCTCGCCCCAGGGGGCCCTATCGAATTACAAGAAATCTGCCGATGAGCCCGACGATCACGCGATCGGGCGCTCACGCGGCGGGCTCACCACCAAGATTCACGCCCTGACCGATCCGCGGGAAGCCCCCGTCGCGATCCGGCTGACCGCTGGACAAGCCGGCGACAACCCTCAGTTGATGCCGTTGCTCGACGACTATGCCGCAGCTTGCAAACAACAAGGCATGTCTGGTCGCGACTTCCGATTGCTCGCCGACAAGGCGTATTCGCACCCGAGCACGCGTACCGAATTACGTTCCAGAAGAATCAAACACACCATTCCCCAACGCAGCGACCAGATCGCTCGACGGAAGGCCAAAGGATCAACCGGCGGCCGCCCGCCCGCATTCGATGCCGCGCTCTACGGGCTGCGCAACACCGTAGAGCGCGGCTTCAACCGCCTCAAGCAGTGGCGCGGCGTCGCGACCCGATACGACAAGTACGCCCTGACCTACCTCGGCGGCGTCCTATTGGCCTGTGCAGTCATTCACGCCCGCGTAGGCTCCACCAAATTGGGAGACACGCCCTAGTTGGAGTTCCCTATGTAATTCCTAATCGCAGCGCCGGAGTATGTGGCCGCAGCGGCAACAGATCTGGCGAATCTTGGTTCGACAGTCAATTCGGCCAACTCAACAGCATTGGGACCAACGTCGAACGTGCTGGCGGCGGGTGCTGACGAGGTCTCGGCGGCCGTCGCGGCATTGTTCGGCCAACATGCCCAGGCTTATCGGGCGCTGAGCGCGCAGGCCGCACAGTTCCACCAGCAGTTCGTGCAGCTGTTGAATGCCGGGGCGGCTCAGTACTCCCTCGCCGAGGCCGCCAATGCGAACCCGCTGCAAACCATCGAGCAGGACTTGCTCGCGGTGATCAACGCGCCCAGCCAGTTCCTGACCAATCGCCCGCTGATCGGCAACGGCGTCAACGCGGCGCCCTATTCCGGCGCAAACGGCGGCGATGCCGGGTGGTTGTTCGGCAATGGCGGCGCCGGCGGGACCGGGGACACCTTCCACAACGGCGGTAACGGCGGCGCCGGCGGTTTGTTCGGCGGCGCCGGCGGGGCCGGTGGCGGCGGCGGCTTCGGTGACAGCATCGGCGGGAACGGTGGAGCAGGTGGACTGTTGGGGGGCCGCGGCGGCGCAGGAGGTTCGGGCGGCAGCGGCGACCTGTTAGGTGGGGCTGGCGGCACCGGCGGTGCTGGCGGACTGTTGGGCGCCGGCGGGGCGGGTGGCGCCGGCGGCTTCGGTACCAGCACCGGCGGGACCGGCGGCACCGGCGGAGCGGGTGGATGGTTTGCCGCCGGCGGGGTCGGCGGTCTGGGCGGCGGAAACGGTGGTTTCGGCGGGACCGGCGGCACTGGCGGACTGTTTTTTGCCGGCGGAGCGGGCGGGGCCGGCGGTTTGGGCACCGGCAGCGCCGCCGGCGGGGACGGGGGCCATGGCGGCGCAGGGGGATTGTTTGCCGCCGGCGGGGCCGGCGGTGCGGGCGGCGCTGCGGTTAATGCAAATGCTGGTGCCGGCGGGATCGGCGGCAATGGTGGCCTTTGGGCTTCCGGCGGTGACGGCGGCGCCGGTGGGACTTCTTCGAGCGCCAACGCCGGTGCGGGAGGTGCCGGTGGCAATGGCGGCATATTGGGCGGAGCCGGCGGCGACGGCGGCACCGGAGGGATAACACTCGCCGCAAATCCCAGCAGCATAGGTGGCCACGGCGGTGCCGGCGGCAACGCCGGTGCCCTGGCCGGCAAAGGTGGTGACGGCGGCGCCGGGGGAAACTCCGTAGAGGGTTTCGCCGGCACCGGCGGTGACGGTGGCAAGGCCGGGCTGATCGGCGATGGTGGCGCCGGCGGCGCCGCCGCACTCAATGGGAACGCGGATGGCGACGGCGGAAAGGGTGGCGACGCCCAACTGATCGGCAAGGGCGGCAACGGCGGCAACGGCGGCGACCTTACCGGTTCGTTTGGTCACCCCGGCGCCGGCGGCTCGGGCGGGGCCTTATGGGGCGCAAACGGCGCGAACGGCCTGATCTTCCCTTAATCGCTGCACCGACATCCTTCGCCTCCATTAGGTAGATAGCCTGGAGAGAACTGGCTATCGGCCCAGGAACTCTTTCCTCTGCAAAGCCGTCGAGCAGGGGCTTCTCAGCGCGGTGAACGCGCCGGCCCGGCGCTGACCCGGCGTCTACTGATCGGCAACGGCGCCAACCTTTCGGATGCCTTTCGAGCTCTGACGGCCCCGTCGGCGCTCTTCCGGTAGCCGATATTGCCACGCGCGGCGTGTCCGACTTGAATCGAACAGGTGTTCGGCTAGTGTGGTGGGCATTCGAAGGAACCAACTTGTCGGACCCCGCGCCTAATGTCTGGGCCAACCGACCGATACGGGTCATCGAACACCGACTACAGGAGAAGCAACATGACGCAAGTTCCCGACCGTGAAAAGGCTCTCGAACTGGCGATGGCCCAGATCGAAAAGAGCTACGGCAAAGGTTCAGTGATGCGTCTCGGCGACGAGATACGGCAGCCGATCTCGGTCATTCCGACCGGGTCCATCGCACTGGACGTGGCCTTGGGCATCGGCGGCCTGCCGCGTGGCCGAGTCGTGGAGATCTACGGCCCGGAATCCTCGGGTAAGACCACCGTCGCACTGCACGCGGTCGCCAATGCCCAGGCGGCCGGCGGCGTCGCGGCGTTTATCGACGCCGAGCACGCTCTGGACCCGGACTACGCCAAGAAGCTCGGCGTCGACACCGATTCTCTGCTGGTCAGTCAACCCGACACCGGTGAACAAGCGCTCGAGATCGCCGACATGCTGATCCGCTCCGGCGCGCTCGACATTTTGGTCATCGACTCGGTGGCGGCACTGGTGCCGCGCGCGGAACTCGAAGGCGAGATGGGCGACAACCACGTCGGACTGCAGGCCCGGCTGATGAGCCAGGCCCTGCGGAAAATGACTGGGGCGCTGAGCAATTCGGGAACCACCGCGATCTTCATCAACCAGCTCCGCGAGAAAATCGGAGTCATGTTCGGGTGCATGAGCTACGCCACCCGGGTGACATTAGCTGATGGCACCACCGAAAAGATCGGCAAGATCGTCAACAACAAGACGGAAGTCGAAGTGCTCTCCTACGACCCGGACACTGACCGGATCGTTCCCCGCAAGGTGGTGAACTGGTTCAACAATGGGCCGGCCGAACAGTTCCTTCAGTTCACCGTCGAGAAGTCCAGTGGCAATGGCAGGTCGCAGTTCTCTGCTACGGCCAATCACCTCATTCGCACACCCGGCGGCTGGACAGAGGCCGGTGATCTCATTGCCGGTGACCGAGTGCTGGCCACCGAACCCCACCTGCTGAGCGATCAGCAGTTCCAAGTGGTGCTGGGATCGCTGATGGGTGACGGCAACCTCTCACCCAATCGGCGCGATCGCAACGGAGTCCGCTTTCGGCTGGGCCACGGCGCAAAGCAGGCGGAGTACTTGCGGTGGAAGACCGCGTTAATGGGCAACATTCGGCATGCGGTACGGGAGAACGCTAAGGGCGCCAGTTTTGTCGACTTCACCCCCCTGTCAGAGCTCGCCGAACTACAACGTGCGGTCTATCTCCGAGACGGTAAGAAGTTCCTCTCTGAGGAGTACCTCAAGGCGCTGACGCCACTGGCTCTGGCCATTTGGTATATGGACGATGGCTCATTCAACTTGCGCTCCAAAGGGATGCAGAAACGCACCATTGGTGGCAGCGGCCGCATCCAGATCTGTGTCGAGGCCATGACAGAAGGCACACGCGTGCGGTTGCGTGACTATCTGCGTGACACACACGATTTGGATGTGCGCCTGCGACACGCTGGATCAGCGGGCAAGGCGGTGCTGGTGTTCTCCACCGCAGCCACGGCGAAGTTTCAGGAACTCGCCGCCCCCTACATGGCGCCGTCCATGGAGTACAAGCTGTTGCCGCGTTTCCGTGGTCAAGGGACGGTAACGCCACAGTTCGTCGAACCCACGCAGCGGCTGGTGCCGGCTCGCGTTCTCGATGTGCATGTCAAACCGCGCACCCGGTCAATGAATCGGTTCGATATTGAGGTCGAGGGCAACCACAACTACTTCGTCGACGGAGTGATGGTGCATAACTCGCCAGAGGTCACCACGGGTGGAAAGGCTCTGAAGTTCTACGCGTCGGTGCGCATGGACGTGCGGCGGATCGAGACACTCAAAGACGGCACCAATGCGGTCGGCAACCGCACCCGCGTCAAGGTGGTCAAGAACAAGTGCCTTGCCGAGGGCACTCGGATCTTCGACCCGGTCACCGGTAGAACGCATCGCATCGAGGATGTTGTCGATGGGCGAAAGCAAATCCATGTCGTCGCCGCGGCCAAGGATGGAACGCTGCATGCGCGGCCCGTGGTGTCCTGGTTCGACCAGGGGACGCAGGATGTAATCGGGTTGCGGATCGCCAGCGGTACAACCGTATGGGCGACACCCGATCACAAGGTGTTGACAGAACACGGCTGGCGTCAGGCCGGGGAACTTCGCAAGGGAGACCGGGTGGCGCAACCGCGGCGCTTCGAAGGATTTGGTGACGGTGCGCCGGTTCCGGCGGATCATGCACGGCTGCTTGGCTATCTGATCGGGGATGGCTACGTGGGGGGTAAGACTCCGATCAATTTCATCAATGTTCAGCCGACACTCATTGATGACGTGACGCGAATCGCAGCGACGCTTGGTTGCGTGGCCCATCCACAGGGACGTATGTCACTTGCAATCGCTCATCGATCTGGTGAGCGCAACGGTGTCCTCGACCTTTGCCGGCGGGCCGATATCCACGGCAAGCTCGCGTGGGAGAAGACAATTCCGGATTGGTTCTTCGAGCCGGATATCGCTGCCGATATAGCCGCGAATCTGCTCTTCGGTCTGTTTGAGAGCGATGGGTGGGTGAGTAGGGAACAGACCGGGGCGCTTCGTGTCGGTTTCACGACGACCTCCGAACAGCTCGCACACCAGATTTATTGGCTGCTAATGCGATTCGGCATCGTGAGCTCCGTTCGAGAATACGATCCGACTCGGAAGCGGCCGAGCATCGTCAACGGTCGACGGGTTCAGAGCAAGCGCCAAGTGTTCGAGGTCCGGGTCTCGGGTATGGAGAACGTCACGGCATTCGCGGAATCAGTTCCCATGTGGGGGCCGCGCGGTATCGCCCTTACCCGGGCGATCCCAGAAGCGATGCAGGGGCGCCGGCGCGGATCGCAGGCGATGTATTTATCCTCGGAGATAACCGATGCAGTGCTGAATTACCTTGACGAGCGCGGTCTGACCGCGCAGGAGGCCGCTGCCGTGATCGGCGCGGGTTCCGGGAACCCTCGCGGTGGGATGAAGCAGGTTCTGGGTGCCAGCCGTCTCCGTCGGGATCGCGTGCAGGTGCTCGCAGACGCCTTGGATGACAAGTTCCTGCATGATGTGCTGGCGGAAGAACTTCGGTACTCGGTGATCCAAGAAGTGCTGCCGCCGCGGCGGATGCGGACATTCGACGTCGAGGTCGAGGAATTGCATAACCTCGTCGCGGAAGGGGTTGTCATGCACAACTGCTCGCCGCCCTTCAAGCAGGCCGAGTTCGACATCCTCTACGGCAGGGGCATCAGCAGGGAAGGCTCGCTGATCGATATGGGTGTGGACCAGGGCTTCATCCGCAAGTCCGGTTCCTGGTTCACCTACGAGGGCGAGCAGATCGGCCAGGGCAGGGAGAATGCCCGTAACTTCCTGTTGGAGAACGGCGACGTGGCCAACGAGATCGAGAAGAAGATCAAGGAAAAGCTCGGCATTGGCGCGGTCGTGACCGATGACGCCTCGGGTGACGATGTCCTGCCCGCCCCCGTCGATTTCTGAGCCATCTCGCGACGAGCTGGCGCGGGCATTGTGCCTGCGCCTGCTCACCGCGAGGTCGCGAACGCGGGCCGAATTATCCGGCCAGCTGGCCAAACGGGGATACCCCGAGGACGTCAGGGACCGGGTATTGGACCGGCTGGCCGCCGTCGGCCTGGTGGATGACACCGACTTCGCCGATCAGTGGGTAGGGTCCCGGCGGGCGAGCGCGGGAAAGAGCAAGCGCGCCTTGGCCGCCGAACTGCACACCAAGGGAGTCGACAACGACGTGATCACCACGGTGCTGGACGGGATGGGCACCGGCGCCGACCGGGAGCGGGCCGAACGGCTGGTGCGGGCCAAGCTGCGGCGGGAGACGCTGGGCGAGCACGACGATGCACGAGTGAGTCGCAGGCTGGCGGCGATGCTGGCCCGCCGTGGGTACAGCGGGACGCTGGCGGGCGAGGTGGTCATCGCGGAGCTGGCCGCCGAACGGGAACGCCGACGGGTCTAGCTGCGGGTTAATCCGGTGGGCCCCGGTCGCCGTACCATTGCCCCGTGACTTCGATGGTGGCTCCGGTGCGTACCTACCAGGTGCGCACCTACGGCTGCCAGATGAACGTCCACGATTCCGAGCGGCTGGCGGGTCTGCTCGAAGCTGCCGGCTACCGGCGGGCGGCCGACGGCACCGACGCCGATGTGGTGGTCTTCAACACCTGCGCTGTCCGCGAGAACGCCGACAACAAGCTCTACGGCAACCTGAGCCACCTGGCCCCGCGCAAGCGCGGCAACCCCGACATGCAGATCGCCGTCGGTGGCTGCCTGGCCCAGAAGGACCGGGACACGGTGCTGCGCAAGGCGCCGTGGGTCGACGTCGTCTTCGGCACGCACAACATCGGATCGCTGCCGACGCTGCTGGAACGGGCCCGGCACAACAAGACCGCCCAGGTGGAAATCGCCGAGGCGCTCCAACAGTTTCCCTCGACGCTGCCCACCGCCCGCGAATCCGCTTACGCCGCCTGGGTTTCCATCTCCGTCGGATGCAACAACAGCTGCACCTTCTGCATCGTCCCGTCGCTGCGGGGTAAGGAGGTCGACCGCAGTCCGGACGACATCCTGGCCGAAGTACAGTCCCTGGTGAACGACGGCGTGCTCGAAGTCACGCTGCTGGGGCAGAACGTCAACGCCTACGGGGTCTCCTTCGCCGACCCGGCGCTGCCCCGCAATCGTGGTGCCTTCGCCGAGTTGCTGCGGGCGTGCGGACGCATCGACGGGTTGGAGCGGGTGCGATTCACCTCCCCGCATCCGGCCGAGTTCACCGACGACGTCATTGAGGCAATGGCGCAGACGCCGAACGTCTGCCCCGCCCTGCATATGCCAATGCAGTCCGGATCCGACCGGATCCTGCGCGCGATGCGGCGCTCATACCGCGCCGAGCGCTACCTCGGCATCGTCGACCGGGTTCGGGCCGCCATGCCCGACGCCACCATCACCACCGATCTGATCGTCGGATTTCCCGGCGAGACCGAAGAGGACTTCGCGGCCACACTCGACGTGGTACGGCAGGCCCGGTTCGCGGCCGCGTTCACCTTCCAGTACTCCAAGCGGCCCGGCACGCCGGCCGCCGAACTGGACGGGCAGCTGCCGAAAGCGGTTGTGCAGGAACGCTATGAGCGGCTGGTCGAGCTGCAGGAGCAGATCTGCATCGAGGGCAATCGCGCGCTGATCGGGCGGACCGTAGAACTCCTGGTCGCCACCGGTGAAGGGCGCAAAGACGCCCGCACCGCGCGCATGACCGGTCGGGCGCGCGACGGCCGTCTGGTGCACTTCACCGCCGACCGGCAGGCGCGGCCCGGCGACATCGTGACCACGGTGGTCACCGAGGCGGCGCCCCACCATCTGGTCGCGGATGCGGGCATCCTGACCCACCGCCGCACCCGTGCCGGTGACGCCGGTGACGCCCGGGCCGCCGGGCAGCAGCCACCCAGTATCGGTCTTGGCATGCCCGGCGTCGGGCCCTCAGCCGGTTCGGCCGAGCCGCTCGGATGTGTCCGATGAGCGACGAACACGACGAACACGACCAACACGACCAACACGACCAACACGACCAACACGACCAACACGACCAACACGACGAGCACGGCGAACACGACGAACACGACGACGCGGACTTCGACGCTTTCCGGGCTGAAATCGAGGCGGCAGAACGCCGGGTTGCGCGTGAGATCGATCCTGGCCCAAGGGGATTCGTGGTCGCCATCCTGGTGTTCGTGCTGCTGGTGTCGTTCATCCTGCCGCACACCGGCCATGTGCGGGGATGGGACGTGCTGTTCGGCAGCCACGGCGCCGGCGCGGCGGCGATCGCCTTGCCGCACCGAGTGTTCACCTGGCTGGCGCTGGTCTTCGGTGTCGGCTTCTCGATGCTGGCGTTGATGACGCGGCGCTGGGCGCTGGCCTGGATAGCGCTGGCGGGCTCGTCGTTGGCCTGCGCAGCCGGGCTGCTGGCCGTGTGGTCGCGCCAGACCGTGGCCGCGGGTCATCCCGGCCCGGGTGTCGGGCTGATCGTGGCGTGGATCACCGTGATCTTGTTGACGTTCCACTGGGCGCGCGTGGTGTGGTCGCGCACCGTCGTGCAACTCGCCGCCGAGGAGCAGCGGCGCCGGGTTGTGGCTCAGCGGCAGTCCAGGACGCTGCTGGACGGCTTGCAAACAAACCCTGACAGCCCAGACAACCCGGATCCGAAGGAGCCTCCGGATCAGGAGGCCGGCGACTCTTAGAGTCGGCGACCCTTAGGATCTGCGGGTCAACGCGTCAGCGGCGGCTTCCGCCCACTGCCGCCATTGCTCGGCATTGGCCTTGGCCTCTTCGGCTTCTTTGGTCCGGCCGGCCGCTTCTGCCTTGCGGGCCTGCTGTTCGAATTGCTCGGCCCGGGTTGCGAACTGCTCGGCGCGCGCCTGCGCCTGGGGGTCGGCCCAATCCGACTCGCCCGCTTCGCGCACCTTCTTCTCGACCGCACGCAGCCGTCGTTCCAAGTCGGCGGACCGTTCCCGGGGCACTCGGCCAAGCGCCTCCCATTTTTCAACGATCGACCGCAGTGCGGCCCGGGCGGCGTCGTGGTTGGTCGTGTCGATCTTTTCCGCTTCGGCCAGCAGCGCCTCTTTGGCGGTCGCATTGGCCCGCAACTCCGCATCTTTCTCCGCGGACGCGGCGTTACGGGCGGTGAAGAACACGTCCTGGGCGGCTTTGAAGCGGCGCCACAGGGCATCGTCGACATCCTTGGACGCTCGTCCCGCCGCCTTCCATTCGGTGAGCAGCTTTCGGAATTCGGCGCTCGTTGCGGTCCAGTCGGTCGACTCGGAAAGCTCTTCGGCCTGCTCGCAGAGCCTTTCCTTCGACTCCCGCACCCCCGACCGCTCCCGGTCCAGATCGGCGAAATGGGAGCCCCGCCGCCGGTTGAAGGTTTCCCGGGCGGCGGAATAGCGCTTCCACAGCGCGTCGTCGACCTTCCTGTCCAGGCCGGTGATCGTCTTCCATTCATCGAGGATTGTGCGCAGCCGATCGCCGGCGGCTTTCCATTGCGTCGAATTGGCGGCCAGCTCCTCGGCCTCGGCGGCCAGACCCTCCTTGCGGATGGTCTGGGCGGCCCGGTGTTCGGTGCGTCGGGAGCGATCCGCGGTGAGGATCACGTCGATGCGCGCAAGCACGTTCTCCAACCGGACCGCCAGCGCGTTGACATCGCCGAGCACGCACGCGCCGGGCAACGATTCGGACAACGCCGTGGCATTGGCTTTCATCTTGCGGGGGTCGCCGGTCCCCGACGCCAGCCGCTCATCCATCAGCGCGATCTCGGTGCTCAGGTCGTCGAATCGGCGGCCGAAATAGGCGAACGCAGTCTCGGAGTCACCGGCCTGCCAGGAGCCGACAACGCGCTCGCCGGCCGCGCTGATCAGCCATACCGTGCCGTCGTCGTCGACGCGCCCGAACCGGTGCGGATCGCTGTGCGGGGGCACCGCCACCGGGTGAGCGACGGGACGCAGCGTTGGCCGGGGACCGGGACGCGGTCCCGGACGCGGCGTCGGCTTAGGCGAATCGTTGCTGCCATGCTCGTCGGCCGTCATGCGCTCATCACTTACCCTTTGCTACCCTCGCGCGGCACTTTCCCGCGCACCTGCCGCGCGTAGCGGCACCTATGCGGTCGGAAGCTCTGATGCGGCCCTGCGCCGGTCATCAGATTTTCCAACCAACAGTATTGAAGCAGTTTGGCGGCCGGTCTGCGGCAACCCGTACTTTTCGCGCCCCGTTGATCTCACTGTGTCGACGGCCGGGTAACAAATCGGCCTCGGGCAGCGGGGTGCGCGAGCTTAGCCCGTAGCGTGGCCGAGAACACGCGGCGCCGTTTTCGGGGGGTTTTCCAGTCGCGCCGGTGGGCCCGGTGGGTCCGGTGGATCGAGTGGGTCGATGGGGAGTGATCACCATGGCGAAGGTGGACGTCGCGGCGCTGCTTGCACTAATCGCCGCGCTGATATCGGGCGTGGGAGACGTGGTCCGTCAGCGGTCCGCGCAGGAGATCACCGATGAACAAGTCGGTCACGTCGAGTTGCTGCGCATCTCCTTGCGCGACATCCGATGGTGGCTGGGCGGAGGGGCGGCAGTGGTCAGCGCCGCGCTGCAGGCGGTGGCGCTGGGCCTGGGGTCGGTGGTGCTGGTGCAGGCGCTGCAGGTGACGGCACTGCTGTTCGCGTTGCCGGTTTACGCGTGGCTGACCAAACATCGGCTGACCCGCCGGGAGTGGGGGTGGGCGCTGGTCCTGGCCGCTGCGGTGGCGGTATTTGTCACGGTCGGTGAACCGGCGGCCGGCGTCCCGCGGGCGTCGCTGCAAACCTGGGCCGTGGTGGCCGTGGTTGTCGGGCCGGCAATGGTGTTCTGCGTGCTGGGCGCGCGGATCTGGTCGGGCACCGTGGCCGCGGTGTTGCTGGCGTTGGTGTCGGCGTCGTCGTGGGCGCTGTTCGCGGTGCTGACGAAGGCCATTGTCGACGTTGTCGGTGACGGCCTGGTGGCGTTGCTGCGCACGCCGGAGCTGTATTTCTGGTTGCTGGTCGCGGTGCTCGGGACGATTTTCCAGCAGTCGTCGTTTCGGGCCAGCGCGCTGACGGCGTCATTGCCGACAATGACGGTGGCCGAGCCGCTGGTGGCCTCGCTGCTGGGGGTCACGGTGCTGGGTGAGACGCTCGGCGCCGACGGCCCGGAGATGATTGCCTTGGTCATTGCGGTAGCCCTGGTCGTTGTCGCGACGACGGCGCTGGCCCGCGGCGAAGCGGCGACGATGACGGCCACCCAGGCGGCCAGCGAGCGGAGGCGAGTTAACCGGAGCCGCTTACCTGCAACGGCACCGGATGCCGGGTCTCTGGTCGCAGTGGCCGCGACCAGCCAGGTATAACCGTCGTCGCACTGTATTCAGGTCGCGCATAGGTTTTACTTAGGTTGCTGGGGTCGAAACCCGGGCGCGGCGGCACTAGAGTGCGAGATGAACTGCTACGAAATAGTCGGTGTACTTACAGCTGCCGGGGGGAACGCTGGCGGGAACCCTGGTAAGGGGGTTCGACATGTCGAAGGCTGAGATCGCCGCACTAATCGCCCTGTGCGCGGCGCTTGCATCCGCGATCGGCGATGTAGTCCGCCAGCGATCCGCGCAGGAGATTACGGACCAACAGGTCGGCCATCTTCATTTGTTCGGCTTGTCGCTGCGCGACGCCCGATGGTGGCTGGGCGGCGTGATGGCCGTCCTCAATTACAGCCTGCAGGCCCTGGCGCTGGCGTGGGCATCGGTGATGCTGGTTACCTCGTTGCAGGTGACCGCGCTGCTGTTCGCCCTGCCCATCTACGCGCACTTGGCCGGTCACCGGATCGCACGCCGGGAGTGGATGTGGGCGGTCATCTTGGCCGCTGCGTTGGCGGTGGTCATCATCCGTGACCCGGCGACCGGAGAGCAGCGTGCGCCGCTGGAAACATGGATTATCGTCGCCGCGGTGATGGGCCCGCTACTGGTGTCGTGCGTGCTGGCGGCGCGGATATGGGCGGGTCGTCCGGTAGCAGCGGTGTTGCTGGCCTTTGTCGCCGGCTCCTCGTTAGCGCTGTTCGCCGTGCTGACCAAGGGAGTTGTCGAGGTGGCCGAAAACGGCGTCGGGGCGGTGCTGCGGGCACCGGAATCTTATGCGTTGCTACCGGTGGCGCTGGCCGGGATGATTTTCCAGCAGTCGGCTTTCCGGGCTGGCGCGCTGACCGCCTCGTTGCCGACGATGACCGTGGCCAAGCCCGTGGTGGCGGCTGTGCTGGGGATCACCGTGCTTGGCGAGACGCTGCACGCCAGGGGCGCAAACTTGTTTTTGTTGCTCGTCGCGGTGGCGGTGGTGATCGCTGCGACCGTGGCGCTGGCTCGCGGCGAGGCCGCGACGATGGTCGCGGAGATCGGGGGAGGCAGCACGAGCAGCGACAAGCATGCGCGGCCGGTGGAAAGCCCGGCCGATGAGGATGCCGGTCCCGCCGGCGATCCAGTCGTAGCGGGAGACGGTCCGACGTGGGATGGTTCCGCCGCACAATAACGCT
Organism: uncultured Actinomycetota bacterium; assembly: GCA_963845595.1. GTDB lineage: Bacteria > Actinomycetota > Actinomycetes > Mycobacteriales > Mycobacteriaceae > Mycobacterium. The sequence continues at coordinate 381,647 of CAWJSU010000007.1, read as the reverse complement.
CTGGGTGTCGTCGAGGCGTTAGTTTGGTGACGTGCTGGGCGCCATTGCGATCGTTCCGTCCGCACCGGTGCTTGTTCCCGAACTCAGCGGGGCAGCGGCCACCGAGGTGGCTGACCTGTCTGCGGCGGTGCTCGAAGCGGCCGCGTTGTTGCCGCCACGCTGGATCGTCGTCGGAACTGGCCGCGCGGACGACGTAATGGGGCCCGACGGCCCAAACTCCATGGGTACCTTCGCCGGCTTCGGCGCCGACGTGCGGGTCCGGCTTTCGCCGCAGGCCGACCGGTCGGCTGAATTACCCGTGTGCGCGCTGATCGCCGCTTGGCTGCGGGGCCAGGCCCGACCCGAGGCCAGCGCCCAAGTCCGTGTCTACCGGAGCGACCATGACATCGGCGCCGCGTTGGCCCGCGGCAGGCAACTGCGCGCCGAGATCGACGTTTCGCCCGATCCGGTGGGTGTGTTGGTCGTCGCCGACGGTGCGAACACGCTGACGCCGAGTGCCCCCGGTGGCTTTGACCCGGGCGCAGCCGAGGAGCAACAGGTCCTTGATGACGCGCTGGCCAGCGGTGACGTCGCGGCCTTGACCCGGCTGCCCCGACAGATCTTGGGGCGGGTGGCATTTCAGGTGCTGGCCGGCCTGACCGAGCCGGGCCCGCGAACTGCCAAGGAGCTCTACCGGGGAGCGCCCTACGGGGTGGGGTACTTCGCCGGTGTCTGGCAGCCGTGAGGCCGCTCGCGATCATCGGCCCGACGGGTACGGGCAAGTCGCAGCTGGCGCTCGATGTCGTCGAGCGGCTCAGCGGCGAGTTCGACGCGGAGATTGTGAACGCCGACGCGATGCAGCTCTATCGCGGCATGGACATCGGGACAGCCAAGCTGACCGTCCAACAGCGCCGCGGCATCCCGCACCATCAGCTCGACGTCCTGGGTGTCACCGAAACCGCGAGCGTCGCCCGCTACCAGCGCGACGCCGCCGCCGAGATCGAGGCGATCGCGGCCAGGGGGGCAGTGCCGGTCGTGGTGGGCGGTTCGATGCTCTACCTCCAATCGCTGCTCGACGACTGGTCGTTTCCCGCCACCGATCCGGCGGTGCGCGCGCGGTGGGAGCAGCGGCTTGCCGAGGTCGGGGTGGGCCCGCTGCACGACGAGCTGGCCCGCCGCGACCCCGCCGCGGCCGCGGCCATCCTGCCCACCGACGGCCGGCGCACGGTGCGCGCGCTTGAGGTGGTCGAGCTCACCGGCCAGCCGTTCGCCGCGTCCGCGCCGCGCATCGGCACTCCGCGGTGGGACACTGTTATCGTCGGATTAGACTGTGATACAACGATTCTCGATGAGCGACTGGCCCGGCGCACCGACGTGATGTTCGAGCACGGCCTGGTCGACGAGGTGCGCGCGCTGCTGCGCGACGGCCTGCGCGACGGGGTCACCGCGTCACGAGCGCTGGGCTACGCCCAGGTGATCGCGGCCCTCGACGCCGGTGGTTCTGAGGCCCTGTTAGACGACGCGCGGGAGCAGACATTCGTGGGCACCCGCCGCTATGTGCGACGGCAGCGGTCCTGGTTTAGCCGCGACCACCGGGTGCATTGGCTCGACGTGAGCGCACGGGAGAGCGTCGTCGACGACGCATTGCGGGCGTGGCGGCACGTAACCTGATCAGGTGATCATCAAGTGATATTCGCCAAGGGCCATGGCACTCAGAACGACTTCGTGCTGCTGCCCGACGTCGATGCCGGGCTGAGGCTCGGGACCGCAGCGGTGTCCGCGTTGTGCGATCGGCGCAGTGGGCTGGGCGCCGATGGGGTGCTGCGGGTTACCACCGCGGGTGCCGCCATGAAGGCCGGTGTACTCGAGCGTCTGCCCGACGGGGTCGGCGCCGGCGACTGGTACATGGACTACCGCAACGCCGACGGGTCGATCGCCGAGATGTGCGGCAACGGGGTGCGGGTGTTCGCGCATTATTTGCGCGCGAGCGGGCTGGAAGACCGCGACGAGTTCGTCGTCGGGTCGGTGGCCGGCGCGCGGCTGGTCACCCTGCATCACGTCGACCAGGTCCACGCCGACGTCACGGTCGACATGGGCAAGGCCAACCGGCTCGGCAGCGGGGAGGCTGTCGTGGGCGGAAGGCGGTTCACCGGCGTCGCAGTGGACGTCGGCAACCCGCACCTGGCCTGTGTGGACCCCCAGCTGACCGTCGAAGCGCTGGCGGAGCTGGACGTCGCGGCGCCGGTCAGCTTCGATCGTGCCCAGTTCCCGGAAGGGGTCAATGTCGAGGTGCTCACCGCGCCCGCCGGCGGACTTGTCCGCATGCGGGTCCACGAGCGCGGGGTGGGTGAAACCCGTTCGTGCGGAACCGGAACGGTCGCGGCGGCGGTGGCCGCGCTGGCCGCCGACGGCGTCGACACCGGGCGGCTCACCGTCCGCGTGCCGGGCGGTGACGTCGTCGTCACGATCACCGACGCCACCAGCTACCTGCGCGGGCCGTCGGTGCTGGTGGCGCGCGGCGAAATCGCGGACGCGTGGTGGGACGCACACGCGCCCGCGCGTTAATTCGGATGCACGGCAACCGGCGACGTGCCACCATCGGATATTGGCTATGACATATTCAGATTCGCCCGACACGAGCCCCGCAGATTTCCCTGACCCCGCACCCAGCGCCGGTGAACTTGCTCTGGAAGACCGATCCGCGCTGCGCCGGGTCGCCGGCCTGTCCACCGAGCTCGCCGACATCTCCGAGGTCGAGTACCGCCAGCTGCGCCTGGAACGCGTGGTGTTGGTGGGGGTCTGGACCGAGGGCAGCGCGGCTGACAACCAGGCCAGCATGGCCGAACTGGCCGCCCTGGCCGAAACCGCCGGCTCCCAGGTGCTCGATGGGCTGATCCAGCGCCGCGACCGGCCCGACCCGTCGACCTATATCGGCTCGGGCAAGGCGCAAGAACTTCGTGAAGTGGTGCTGGCAACCGGCGCCGACACCGTCATCTGCGACGGGGAACTGTCTCCGGCGCAGCTGACCGCGCTGGAGAAGGCGGTGAAGGTCAAAGTCGTCGATCGCACCGCGCTGATCCTGGATATCTTCGCCCAGCACGCCACCAGCCGGGAGGGCAAAGCGCAGGTGTCGCTGGCTCAGATGCAGTACATGCTGCCGCGGCTGCGTGGCTGGGGTGAATCGATGTCGCGGCAGGCCGGTGGCCGTGCCGGTGGCAGCGGTGGAGGAGTGGGCCTGCGCGGCCCCGGCGAGACGAAGATCGAGACCGACCGGCGCCGCATCCGCGAGCGGATGGCCAAGCTGCGGCGCGAAATCCGTGCGATGAAACAGGCCCGCGACACCCAGCGCAGTCGCCGGCTGGAAAGCGACATGCCGTCGATCGCCATCGTCGGCTACACCAACGCCGGTAAGTCCAGCCTGCTCAACGCGTTGACCGGGGCCGGGGTGCTGGTGCAGGACGCGTTGTTCGCCACCCTGGAACCCACCACGCGCCGCGCCGAGTTCGATGACGGTCGCCCCTTCGTGCTTACCGACACCGTCGGCTTCGTGCGGCACCTGCCCACCCAGCTGGTTGAGGCGTTTCGCTCCACGCTGGAGGAGGTCGTGGACGCCGACCTGTTGGTGCACGTCGTCGACGGCTCGGACGTCAATCCGCTGGCCCAGATCAGCGCGGTCCGTCAGGTGATTTCCGAGGTGATCGCCGATCATAACGGTGATCCGCCGCCCGAGCTGCTGGTGGTGAACAAGACCGACGCCGCCAGCGACCTGATGCTGGCCAGACTGCGTCACGAGCTGACCGGCGCGGTGTTCGTCTCGGCTCGTACCGGGGACGGCATCGACGTGCTGCGGCAGCGGATGGCCCAGCTCGCCGCGCCCACCGACACCGCCGTGGACGTGGTGATCCCGTACCACCGCGGCGACCTGGTGGCCCGTGTGCACGACGACGGGCGTGTCCAGCAGGAGGAGCACAAACCAGAGGGCACCCGGTTGCGGGCCAGGGTTCCGGTGGCGCTGGCCGCCAGCCTGCGGGAATTCTGCGTCGACTGATAAGCCGACTGACAACCGGTGCCCGCCGGTACAGTCCGGCCGGCGCCGACCAACCGTCCGGTTGGTATATCGTGGGCGCATATCCTTTTTCGGGTCCTTGTTCGGGTCCCTTTTCGGGTCGCTTTCGCCGGAGGTCATCCAATGAGCAGTGCCATCAAGTACGAGCGCACTCTGTTCGAGCCCGAGCATGAGTTGTTTCGCGAGTCCTACCGGGGCTTCCTGGATCGCCACGTCGCGCCGTATCACGACGAATGGGAGAAGGCCAAGATCGTCGACCGCGGCGTATGGCTGGAGGCCGGCAAGCAGGGCTTTCTCGGGATGGCGGTGCCCGAGGAGTACGGCGGCGGCGGTGACTCCGATTTCCGGTACAACACGATCATCACCGAGGAAACCGTCGCCGGACGCTACAACGGGATCGGCTTCGGCCTGCACAACGACATCGTCGCGCCGTACCTGCTGAGCCTGGCCAGTGAGGAGCAGAAGCAGCGCTGGTTGCCCAAGTTCTGCACCGGCGAACTGATCAGCGCGATCGCGATGACCGAGCCGGGAACCGGCAGCGACTTGCAGGGCATCAAGACCCGCGCGGTCAAACAGGGTGATCACTACGTGCTGAACGGATCGAAGACGTTCATCACCAACGGGATCAACTCGGACCTGGTGATCGTGGTGGCGCAGACCGACCCCGAAAAAGGTGCGCAAGGGTTCAGTTTGATCGTTGTCGAACGCGGCATGGAGGGATTCGAACGCGGCCGCCATCTGGACAAGATCGGACTGGACGCGCAAGACACCGCCGAGCTGTCGTTCACCGACGTGCACGTGCCGGCCGAAAACCTGCTCGGCGAGGAGGGGATGGGGTTCATCTACCTCATGCGGAACCTGCCGCAAGAGCGGATCTCGATCGCGATCATGGCGGCCGCGGCGATGGAGGGCGTGCTGGAACTGACGCTGCAATACGTCAAGGACCGCAAGGCCTTTGGCAGGCCGATCGGTAGCTTCCAGAACAGCCGGTTCGTGCTGGCCGAGCTGGCCACAGAGGCCACCGTGGTGCGCATGATGGTCGACGAATTCATCCGGTTGCACCTGGACCACAAGCTGACAGCCGAGCAGGCTGCGATGGCCAAGTGGTACGCCAGCGAGAAGCAGGTGCACCTGATCGACCGCTGTCTGCAGCTGCACGGTGGGTACGGCTACATTCGCGAGTACCCAGTCGCCCGCGCCTACCTCGATGCCCGGGTGCAGACGATATACGGCGGGACGACCGAGATCATGAAGGAGATCATCGGCCGCAGCTTGGGTGTGTGAGACGTCGAGCTCGGGCCGGTGGCGAATGCAAATGGGCGAAACCGCACTTTGCTGGATAACTCGCTGGCAACCCGCTGCCCGTGGTTGGTTCCCGGTTGCGGCGGCACAGATCCGCGCTTGTGCAACCAAACAGGATGGCAATCGCCGGGCAGGCCGGCGACCGGATAGCGGATCGCGTAACGTCGGCGCATGGCTGTCGCCTGCCGGGAGGGCCGCATAGTAGGCTGCGGTGACGGCTCAGCTAAAGAACGAGTTTGCGGTCACGACGCAGGTGAGGGCCCTGATGGGTCCGGGAGCGCACCTCTTTGCCCTGTGTCCCCGGGTGGCATCCCTCGGGCCGCCGGACCCGGCGCGGGAGGTTGGTTGCGACACTGGCGTGACAATGCATCATTTCGACATCAGCTCGGTATCCATTTTTGTAATATTCTCAGTTTGACTTCGCAATTCTCGTTCGCTAGAGCAAAGTTATGCGAGCCCGGCGTTAATGCGAACTGTAATGGAGTGGATGACCCACGGTGGTCACCACCTCTGGCCGGGCGGGCAGGGTACGAGCATGGCCACGATAAGGTCGTATCCGTTGGCTGGGAGGCTTGGTGAACGGGCAGACACGTCACTTGCGCAAGCTGGTGGGGCGGGCGCTGGTCAGCCTGGTGACCACAGCCGTTGTCACCTTTTTGTTGGCGCCCGTCGCGGTGGCTTCTCCGATCGGCGACGCCGAGGCAGCCATCATGGCCGCGTGGGACAAGGCCGGGGGCGACACCTCACCGCTGGGTGCCAGGAAGGGTGACGTCTACCCCGTCGGCGACGGGTTCGCCCTGGACTTCGCCGGCGGCAAGATGTACTACACCACGGATACCGGTGCCAAGTATGTTTACGGGCCGATCCTGGACAAATACGAGTCGCTGGGCGGTCCGGCCAGCAGCGATCTGGGTTTCCCGACCGCCAGCGAAATTCCCGGCCTAGCGGGACAGGACAGCCGGGTGGCTACCTTCTCCGCCAGCGACAAGCCGGTGATCTTCTGGACGGCCGACCACGGTGCGTTCGTCGTGCGGGGCGCGCTCAGCGCGGCGTGGGACAAACTCGGCAACTCGGGCGGCGTCCTCGGGGTCCCGGTCGGGGATGAGACCTACGACGGCGACGTGGTCTCGCAGAAGTTCAGCAGTGGTGCGGTCTCGTGGAACAGGAAGACCAAGGAGTTCACCGCTGAGCCGGCCGCGTTGGTGGGCGACCAACTGAAAGACCTGCAGGTAACGGTCGATGCCACCACGGCGATCAACATGGCCTGGCGCGCGACCGGCGGCGCGAACGGCCCGCTGGGCGCCAGGCAGGGTGTCCAGTACCCGATGGGCGGCGACGGAGTTGCCCAGGACTTCGTCGGCGGCAAGGTGTTCTACAGCCCGGCCACCGGTGCCAATGCCGTCGAGAGCGACATCCTGGCGAAGTACGAGTCGCTGGGCGGACCCGTTAACAGCGACCTGGGTTTCCCCATCGCCAACGAGAGTGACGGCGGTTTCGGGACGGCGAGCCGGATCTGCACCTTCTCGGCCGCTGACAAGCCGGTGATTTTCTGGACGGCCGACCATGGCGCGTTCGTCGTCCGCGGGGCCATGAAGGCGGCGTGGGACAAGCTCAAGGGTCCCAACGGCAAACTCGGCGTGCCGACCGGCGACCAGACCACGGTCGGTGACGTTATCTCGCAGCAGTTCACCGGCGGCAAGATCTCGTGGAACCGCGCGAAGAACACGTTCAGCACCGAGCCGACGAACCTGGCGCCGTTGTTGTCGGGTCTGCAGGTGTCTGGGCAGAACCAGCCAAGCTCTGCCGCGATGCCGCCCCACGCGAAGAAGTTCACCTGGCATTGGTGGTACCTGGGCGCCGGCATCGCAGTGCTGCTCCTGATCGCGCTGTTGCTGGCGGGGTTGTTCGCGTGGCGTCGACGGCACACCCGTCGGGCCGGCGCTGCCTACGTGCAAGGTCCCGACGTCGACGATGGTTACGACGGCGACATCGGTTACGAGACCGCAGTCGAGGGGCATTGGCACCGCGATGACGAAGATCTTGAGGCTCACCATGTCCTGCACGGCGACGTGCAGCCACCCGAGCAGCCGACGCCGGATGCCGGGTCCGCGCCGAAGATGAGCTGGCTGTCGCGGACGGACGCCGCCGGTGTCGGCCGGGGCGACGATGTCCCGCCCGCTGCGGCGTACGACGACGAAACGCACTCCGGATCCGACGCGGGTCAGTACGAGCTCGAAGAGGAAGACCCCGACGCGGTGGACACGACCCCGACACTCGTCGTGCCGGATGCCGTCCTTTCGCAGCATCCCGGCTACTCGGAGAGCTTTTCAGGTTTTCCGGAGGGCTTTTCCGAGGACTCTCATCCGGAAGCCGCCGCACCGGATGCCGGCTATCCGGGGGCCGCCACTCCCGAGGGCGGCTATCGGGGTGGCGAAATTCCGGCCGGTTCGGAGGCTGGGTATCCGGAGGCTGAGTATCCGGGGGCCGCCACTCCGGAGGGCGGCTATCGGGATGGTGAAGTTCCGGCCGGTTCGGAGGGTGGGTATCCGGAGGCTGGGTATCCGGAGGCTGGGTATCCGGAAGGGTATCCGGCGGCCGGGTATCCGGAGGCCGGGTATTCGGAGGCCGGGTATTCGGAGGCTGCCTATCCGGAGGCTGGGTACCCGGAGGCTGGGTATCGGCAGGCTGGGTATCCGCAGGCTGCCGCAGCGGAGGTGCCCTATCCCCTGAGTGCCTATCCCGAGGCTGCAGCGGAGGCAGGGTACCTGGAAGCCCTGGAAGACCCCGCCCCGCGTTCCGGTGACGGGGTAACAACCGGGCGCCACGCAGCCGCGGATGCCGCAGACGCGGCCGACGCGGCCGACGAGGTCGATGCGATGGATATGGAATTCGCCGGGGCCACCCCGCCGCCGGTGGCGCTGGGATCAAGCCCGGGCACGCGCCCGACGATTCACCTGCCGCTGGACGACCCCTACCAGATGCCCGACGGTTACCCCATCAAGGCCAGTGCCCGCTTCGGTCTGTACTACACCCCCAGCAGCGCGCTCTACCACGACACGCTCGCCGAAATCTGGTTGGCCAGCGAAGAAGTCGCACTGGCCAACGGCTTCATCAAGGCCGACTGACGCCGTCCCGGCAGGGGTGCGGCCCGCCGGCGCTAGATCTTGCGGATTACCGTGACGACCCTGCCGAGCACCGTTGCATCGTTGCCGGGGATGGGATCGAAGGCCGGGTTGTGCGGCATCAGCCACACCTGGCCGCCGGCGCGCTTGAACGTCTTGACGGTGGCCTCACCGTCGATCATTGCCGCGACGATATCGCCGTTGTCGGCGACGTTCTGCTGCCGCACGACCACCCAGTCACCGTCGCAGATCGCGGCCTCGACCATCGAGTCGCCGACGACTTTGAGCAGGAAGAGCGTGCCCTCGCCGACCAGCTCACGCGGCAACGGGAAGACATCTTCGACCGCTTCCTCGGCGAGGATGGGGCCACCGGCAGCGATGCGACCGAGGACAGGGACAAAGATGGGCTCCGGCAAGGCGTCCGAGCCGGCGGCTTCGGTGACCGGCGTCACGGCGTTGTCGGCACCGCGGACATCGACCGCCCTGGGGCGATTCGGGTCGCGGCGCAGATAGCCCTTGCGCTCCAGAGTGCGCAGCTGGTGAGCCACCGAGGACGTCGACGTCAGACCGACGGCGTCGCCGATTTCGCGGATGCTGGGCGGGTATCCGCGGCTGGCGACCGAAGCACGGATGACGTTCAGGATGGTGCGCTGCCGCTCGGTGAGACCCGAATCCATCGAATGCAAACGGCCCCCGGCACCGGTGGCTGAAGTGTCGTTGCTGTCACTCATGGCACTGAGGGTAGCCGCAGCACGGCCAAGAATCAAACATGTGTTCGACAGGCGTGTCGCGGGTTGCCGGACCGGCCTAGGACTCAGGCGAATAACAAACGTGTAACTCCCGAGCCAACTGGGTACTTGTGTTCCATGTCAGCGGTAGCCACCTATGAACGACCGATGGACTTGTCGGTGGTGTGGTCTAACGTCTTGCTCGTTCGACACGCTTCGCTCAAATGTTCGGGTATCGAACATGCGAGCGACTATAGTCGAACACACGAGCGAGAATAGTCGACTGGAGGAACGCACATGACACTGATCCACGCAGTCTCGCCGCGTCCCGGGAGTGTGCGGCACCCCGTCGTCGGGCCGATCCAGGGTCCCCGTTACGACCCGGATGGGCTGGCCCGGTCTGGGCTGGCCCGGTATGGGCGGCCCGTCCCGTCGAGGCCGTCGGGCGCACCGACCCGGTACCGCGGTACCGGTGTCGCAATGTCGGTCGCCCCGCATCATCGCCGGCGTCCCGTCCCGTTCGCGACGACGGTAGGCCTGGCCCTGCTCGTCGGGGTCATCACCCTCTGGCTCGGCCTGGTCGCGCATTTCGCCCAGCTGGCCAACGATGATGCCGGTTCGTCTGCGCACGTACCCGACCGGCTGGCCGTGGTGCGAGTCGAAGCGGGGGAGTCCCTGCAGGATGTGGCGGCCCGGGTGGCGCCCGAAGCGCCGGTTCGACAGGTCGCCCAGCGCATCCGCGAACTCAACGACCTGAATTCGACGGCGTTGGTCGCGGGCCAGACGTTGATCGCGCCGGTCGGCTGACGGCGCCGCTGAACGCAACCGTGTATTGCCAAAACAGCGCTGTGCCAAGGGTGTTCGATTTCTGTTCCGGTGAGCGCTCCGCCATCGGCCCGGCATTGGCTCCGCAGGGAAGGCACTGTTGCGTGTGGTCGGTAGTGGTCGGTGGTGTGCTGTAGGAACAGGGGCATGGATTTGGCGGTGTGGGCTGAGCGTAACGGTGTTGTGCGAGTGACTGCGTATCGCTGGTTTCGTGCCGGGCAGTTGCCGGTCGCGGCCCGGAGGGCGGGTCGGCTGATTTTGGTGGACGACTCGTGTGTCCCAGCCGGGCCGCGCTCACGAACTGCGGTGTATATGCGGGTGTCGTCGGCTGATCAGAAAGCGGATCTGGATCCTGAGGTGGCGTGGGTAACGGCGTGGGCCACGATCCAGCGGATCCCGGTCGACGAGGTCGTGACCGGGGTCGGTTCGGGGTTGAATGGGCATCGCGGCAAGTTCCTTGCTCTGCTGGGCGACCCCGCGGTGAAGCGGATCGTGGTCGAGCATCAGGATCGGTTCTGCCGGTTGGGCTCTGAGTATGTTCAGGCCGCCCTCGCCGCGCAGGGCCGCGAACTGGTTGTGGTGGCGGCCGATGTTGACGACGACCTGGTGCGGGATATGACCGAGATCCTGACCTCGATGTGTGCTCGCTGGTACGGCGAACGTGTCGCGCAGAACCGGGCCAGACGAGCCATCACCGCCGCCGCTGGCGACGATTGCGAGGCAGCGTGACGGCGACGTTCGAGATCCCTGACGGCTGGTGTGTTCAGGCGTTCCGGTTCACGCTGGACCCGACCGAGGATCAAGCCAGGTCGCTGGCGCGGCATTTCGGCGCGCGGCGCAAAGCATACAACTGGACCGTGGCCACCTTGAAAGCCGATATCGAAGCGTGGCACGCCACCGGGATCGAGACGGCGAAACCCTCCCTTCGGGTGCTACGGAAACGCTGGAACAGCGTCAAAAGCGACATCTGCGTCAACACGCAGACCGGTGTCATGTGGTGGCCCGAATGCTCGAAAGAGGCCTACGCCGGCGGCATCGCGGGCGCGGTCGACGCGTACTGGAACTGGCAGCAATCCCGCTCCGGCAAACGCGCCGGTAAACGGGTCGGATTCCCGCGGTTCAAGCGCAAAGGCCGCGACGCTGACCGAGTGTGTTGCACCACCGGCGCGATGCGCGTCGAACCCGACCGGCGTCACCTCACCCTGCCGGTGATCGGTATGGTGCGCACCCACGAGAACACCCGCCGTATCGAACGCCTCATCCGTGCCGGCCGGGCGCGGGTGCTCGCGATCTGCATGCGCCGCAACGGCACTCGATTGGACGCCAGCGTGCGGGTGCTGGTCCAACGTCCCCAGCAACCCAGCGTCGCGCACCCCGGTTCGCGGGTTGGAGTCGATGTCGGGGTGCGCCGGTTGGCGACAGTGGCCACCGCTGACGGCGTCGTGATCGAACAAATCGCCAACCCGCGACCGCTCGACTCCGCGTTGCGGGAGCTACGCCAGGTGTGCCGGGCACGGTCGCGCTGCACGAAAGGCTCGCGGCAATACCGGCAGCGCACCACCCAGATCTCCCGGCTGCATCGCCGGGTCAACGATGTTTGCACTCATCACCTGCATGTCCTGACAACACGATTGGCTCAAACCCACGGCCGCATCGTTGTCGAAGGGCTGGACGCGGCGGGGATGTTGCGGCAAAAGGGCCTGCCGGGTGCCCGCGCCAGACGGCGCGGACTCTCGGATGCGGCCCTGGGCACACCGCGGGGCCACCTGTCCTACAAGACAGGCTGGTACGGGTCGGGACTGGTGGTCGCTGACCGCTGGTTCCCGTCATCGAAAACCTGTCACGCCTGCGGGCATGTGCAGGACATCGAGTGGGACGAACATTGGCAATGCGACGCCTGTTCGGTGACCCACCAGCGTGATGACAACGCCGCGATCAACCTCGCGCGCTACGAGGAACCCGTTAGCGTCGTCGGCCCAGTTGGGGCCGCCGTCAAGCGTGGAGCCGACCGTAAGACCGGGCCTGGTCCGGCTGGTGGCCGTGAAGCGCGGAAGGGAACCAGTCAACCGGCTGGGGAACAACCCCGAGACGGGGTGCGAGTCGCGTGATCACTAAAGATCACTCACTCGCAACGGAAGGCACAGGTACGCTCGAGTGGTCTGCGGTCTGTCAGCACGGCGAAGGAGCGGTCATGCACTGTCCGTTCTGCCGGCATCCGGATTCCCGGGTGATTGACTCGCGGGAGACCGATGAAGGCCAGGCTATTCGGCGCCGCCGGTCCTGCCCCGAGTGCGGACGTCGGTTCACCACCGTCGAAACCGCGGTCCTGGCCGTGGTGAAACGCAGCGGCGTCACGGAGCCCTTCAGCCGGGAGAAGGTCATCAGGGGAGTCCGCAGGGCGTGTCAGGGCCGCCAGGTAGACGAGGACGCACTGAATCTGCTGGCCCAGCAGGTGGAGGACACTGTGCGTGCCGCGGGGTCACCAGAAGTCCCGAGCCACGATGTCGGCCTGGCCATCCTTGGGCCGTTGCGCGACCTCGACGAAGTGGCGTACCTGCGGTTCGCGTCGGTATACCGCTCCTTTTCTTCGGCGGATGATTTCGAGCGCGAGATCGAGGTGCTGCGGGCGCACCGCAAAGTGTCGACGCCGAGCTGATCGGATCCCAGCGCCAGATCATGCCCGCCGACCTGCACCCAGATCTCGTGGCGCTGGCACCGCTGCTGGGCACCTGGACCGGTCGGGGAGCGGGCAAGTACCCGACGATCCAGCCCTTCGAGTACCTGGAAGAAGTCGTATTTTCCCATGTGGGCAAACCGTTTCTGGCTTACACGCAGAAGACCAGGGCGGTCGCCGACGGGAGGCCGTTGCACGCCGAGATCGGGTATCTTCGGGTGCCGCAACCGGGTCGCGTCGAGCTGGTCCTTGCCCATCCGAACGGCATCACCGAAATCGACGCGGGTACGTATTCGGTGACCGGCGACCTCATCGAGGTTGAATTGTCCTCAACCACAATCGGATTGGCTCCGACCGCCAAAGAGGTCAGTGCGCTGGGCCGTTCTTTCCGGGTCGATGGCGACGAGCTCTCCTACACGCTGCGGATGGGCGCGGTCGGACAGCCCCTGCAGGATCACCTCGCCGCCGTGTTGCACCGACAGCATTGAGACGCCACTCAATCCGCATCAAATCCACACTCAATCCAGTTTTCTGACACCGTCGTTGACGACGCGGCCGCCCACCCGAAGCCAGCCGTCGGGACTCCACGTGGTTTCGATCACCGATCCCTTTCCCTGGGTGATGATCAGGTCACTGCTGAGGTAGTCGGTGATCCGCATCGCCGCCGACCCGGTCGCTTCGTCTTCCGGCACACCCAGATTGGCGGCAAACATTCGGGCCCGCAGCGATCCGGCGGACCGGTCGACCCAGGTCCACAGGTAGTGCGCGGTGTCCTCGGGAAAATCGGCGGGGTCGGCGGCGGCAAGGGCGTCCTGCGAATCGAGGTCGTGGATGGCGAATTCGGGAGCCCACTGCGCGCGTGCGCTGATACTCGTCAGATCGCCTTGTGCGCCGGCACCGTAGCTCAGCTGCACGATGCCGGCCGGCACCTGCAGCGTGTTGATCGACATACCGTTGTCGCGCAGCCACCACGACAGTCCGACGGTCGGGTGCGCGGCGAACGGGATTTCGGTTCGCGGCGTGTGGATAGTGGCGTGCGCGGTGGTCGAGCCCGCACTCGGGATATCGACGAATATCGTTTCGCTGTAACCCAATTCGGCCGCCACGCGCTGCCGGTCCAGGGGGTCGACCCGGCTGGCGTCAACCACGCCGAGCGGATTCCCGAAATTGCCGTCCGGATCTGTGAAAACGCGCAACACCGTCACGTCGATAGCCATTGCCCGACTGTACGGCCCCCCGCGACTGTACGACCCGGTCAGGAACGATTGATCAGGTCGCGCTGCGTTCGTCGGAACCGATGGCGTTCAGCACCGCGACGCGCGTGTCGGCCGAGCCCGTGACAGTTCGTTCGCCGCCGCCGCTGCGGAGCAACTCACGAAGAGCGGCCTGATCGTATTCAAAGGGCCCGGTGGTATCTATGAAGCGCTCGACGACCTCGATAAAACGGGCAGGGTCGTCATGAAACGGGAAGTGCCCGGAGCCCTCGAAGATCTCCAGCCGCGAGCCGGGCATCGCGGCGTGCGCCATCCAAGCGTGACGGACGGGCACCACCACATCCTTGGTGCCCCAGACGATCTGCACCGGGATGGCCTGGGTCAAATAACATCGATCCAGCATGGTGACGATCTGTCCGCGCCAGTCCACCACCGCCCGCAGGGTGCGGCTGAACGCCGCCGAGGCGGTCGGTTCCGGTAGGTCGTGCAGTACCCGCAGCATGTTCGGCAGGTCGTGCCCCAAACCGGTGGTGCCGATCGCCCTGCCCACTATCTGTCCGGCTATCTGCACCGCGGGGAGCATGAGAGGCAATCGCAGCAATGCCAGAGCTTCACTGCCGATCGGCAACGAGGCCAACCGCAACAGGACATTGACATCCTTGGTCACACCGCCGGTGGAGACCAGGATCAGCCGCTCCACCAGCTGAGGGAACTGGTAGGCGAACTGCATCGCCACCCCGCCGCCGAGCGAATGGCCGATTATCGTCACCTGCTCGATGTCGAGCACGCTGAGCAGGTCACGCATGCCGTTCGCGTACGCCGCGACCGAGTAATCGGCGCGCGGCTTGTCGGACTTCCCGTGGCCCAAGAGATCCGGGGCGATCACGGTGAACCGCTGCGCGAGCTTGGCCTGTATGCCACGCCAGGTGGTGGAGTTGTCGCCGATGCCGTGAATCAGCAGGATCGCCGGCCCGGAACCGGCGATCCGGAACGCCCGCTTATAGCCATGAATGGTGCGGAACTGCAGTGAGGGCGCAGTCACTTCCCGCACCGGGCGAAGATTGCGCGTCCGCTCGGTCATCTCGCCAACCTCATTGTCGGGCCGACTGACGGCGTTTTAGGGAAACTCAAGCCGGGTCGTCGTCGTCAAACTTCTTCTCTGCCTGCTGGGCGAGGAATCGCTCAAATTCCGCACCAAGCTCGTCGCCGCTAGGCAGATCCTCGTCACGCCTTAGCAATGATCTGTTCTCCTGCGCGTCGATGAAGGCATCGTACTGTCGCTCGAGCGCCGCCACCACTTGAGCGACCTCCGCGCTCGCCTGAACCTGCTCATCGATCTTGGCGTGGATCTCTTCCCCCGCTTCGGTCAGCGCGCTCAGCGGCAGCTGCAGCGACCCGGTCTTTGCTACCTGCTCGAGCAGTGCGTAGGCGGCGGCGGGGTAGTCGGTCTGCGTCAGGTAGTGCGGGACGTGCACCGTGAACCCGACAACCTCATGACCGTGCTCGGCCATTCGGTATTCCAGCAGGTTGGACGCACTGCCGGGAACCTGGATCTCGGAGATCCACGGCTGAAAATCGGCGATGAGTTCCCCGTTGTTGGAGTGCGCGGTCAGCGTGATCGGCCGGGTGTGCGGAACCGCCATCGGGACGGTGCCCAGGCCGATGGTCTGGCGTACCCCGAGGCGCTCGGCGAGCAGCCGCACGGCGGTGATGAAGCGCTCCCACTTCAGATCCGGTTCCATGCCGGCCAGCAGCAGAAACGGTGTCCCGACGCTGTCGTGCAGCGCGTACAGGCTGAGCTCTGGATCGTCGTAGTCGGTGAAGTGATCTGTCTTGAACGTCATCAGCGGGCGCCGCGAGCGGTAATCGAGCAATTCGTCGATCGCGAACGACGCGACCAGTTCGGTGTCCAGGGCGGCTTTGAGGTGGGTAGCGGCCAACCGGATCGCGTGACCGGCGTCAGAGAAGCCCTCCAAAGCGTGCACCAACACCGGACCGCGGCCGTCGGGCGCCGCCAACTGGGGCGCCGGGAACTCAAGCTCGTAGATGCCCGGCTGTCCCGGCTGGTAATACTGCTCGTCATCTGGGTCTTGATCGTGTGCC
This sequence comes from uncultured Actinomycetota bacterium, assembly GCA_963845595.1. Classification (GTDB taxonomy): domain Bacteria; phylum Actinomycetota; class Actinomycetes; order Mycobacteriales; family Mycobacteriaceae; genus Mycobacterium. The sequence continues at coordinate 365,634 of CAWJSU010000007.1, read as the reverse complement.
ATCGATGTCGCCTCCTCTCCAGGTGTGCGAGGGGTGCCCGTTACCAGTCTCTCTCAAATCAGTGGGCACCAGTAATTGAACAGCTAACGCTGCCGTTCTATCTCGGCGAAACGCGCGAACGGCCGCTCGTATTCGATGCGGCGTGGTTCGGTTGGCCGCCAATTTGCCGTCAGGCATTCAGCTCTGCTTGCCGGCGCCCGGTCGGGCATGATGGGGACGATGCGGATTCCGACGGTGTGGCTTGCGGTGTGTCTGGGCCCGCTGCTCAGCGTCGCCATGCTGCTGACGTCGTGCAGCCGGCCCGCTGATCATGCGTCGGCAGTCCGCGCGCCCGGATCGCGGAGCAGCGGGTCAGCGCAGCAGCTCAGCCAGCCCGGGCTTGGGCAGGTGGCGGGTCCGGTGAACCCGGACCCGCGCGTGGGCGCGTTCTTCTTCGACGGCCTCAGGTTGCATTCATGCACGGGCTCGGTGGTGCATTCGAAGGGCGGGAACCTGGTGCTGACCGCCGCGCACTGCCTATCCGGCGGCTCGCCGGCGACCTTTGTTCCGGGTTTCGCCGGTCATGCCGCGCCCGTTGACCTGTGGACGGTCGATACGGTCTACTTCGATCCGCGCTGGCTTGCCACCAAGGATCCGCGCGCCGACTACGTAATTGCGCGGGTAAGCGGCACCGGCATCGTGTCGCTGGAGTCGCACGTTGGCTCCGCGCTGGTACTGGGTACCGCGCCGGCCCCGGGTAGCCGCGTGAAACTGATCGGGTATCCGGCCGGTGTGGGTGGCTTGCCCATCGGCTGTCAGGCCAGCACCGGGATCACCGACAGTGGTTTCCCCTCGTTGGCGTGCGAAGGGATGGTCAACGGCACCAGCGGTGCGCCCTGGGTCAGCGGCACGGCGGTCGTCGGGCTCATCGGTGGCCTCGACGGTGGTGGCTGCGCGGAGGACATCTCCTATTCGGCGCCGTTCGACGAACACACCGCGCAGCTGCTGGCTCGCGCCGAAGCCGGCGGGCCGGGCGATCACGCGCCCTCCGACTACGACGACGCCTGCTAGCAGTCCTGATCAGCGTCCGGTCAGCGCCTGAACTGGTTGAGCGCGCGGACCTTGTTCATCACGTCGAGCGCGGCCACCTTGTAGGCCTCGGAGAAGGTCGGGTAGTTGAACACCGCGTCCACCAGGTACTCGACGGTGCCGCCGCAGCCCATCACCGCCTGCCCGATGTGCACCATTTCGGTGGCGCTGGTGCCGAAGATGTGTACGCCGAGGATTCTGAGGTCGTCGGTGGACACCAGCAGCTTGAGCATGCCGTAGGAGTCGCCGGCGATCCCCCCGCGGGCCAGCTCCCGGTACCGGGACACGCCCACCTCGTAGGGGATCGAGTCCTTCGTCAGTTCCACCTCGGTGGCGCCCACGTAGGAAATCTCCGGGATCGAGTAGATGCCGATCGGCTGCAGGTCGGTGATGCCGTCGCACGCCTCACCGAATGCGTGGTAGGCGGCCAGTCGGCCCTGCTCCATCGAGGTCGCGGCCAGTGCGGGGAAGCCGATGACGTCGCCGACGGCGTAGATGTGGGGCACCTTGGTCTGGAACTTGTCGTCGACGAAGATCCGCCCGCGGCCCTCGACCTCGATGCCGGCATTCTGCAGGTCGAGGTGGTCGGTCTGGCCCTGGCGTCCCGCGGAGTACATGACCGTCTCAGCGGGAATCTGCTTGCCGCTGGCCAGGGTGGTGACGGTGCCGGCCGAACCGACGTCGACCGCGGTCACCTCCTCGCCGAACCGGAATGTCACCGCCAGGTCGCGCAGGTGGAATTTCAGCGCCTCGACCACCTCGGCGTCGCAGAAGTCCAGGATGTCGCTCCGCTTTTCCACGACGGTCACCTTGGTGCCCAGCGCGGCGAACATCGAGGCGTATTCGATGCCGATCACACCGGCACCCACCACGACCATCGACGTCGGGAGCGACTTGAGGTCGAGGATCCCGTCGGAGTCGAGCACCCGGTCCTCGTCGAACTCGACCCCGGACGGGCGCGCCGGCTTGGTACCGGTGGCGATGACGATGTATTTGCCGCTGATGGTCAGTTTTTCGCGGCGGGTTGGGTCTTCGACGTCGATGGTGTGCGGGTCGACGAACCGCGCGTGGCCGATCAGCAGGTCAACCCTGTTGCGCATCAGCTGGTTGCGCACCACGTCGACTTCCTTGGTGATCACGTGCTGGGTCCGGGCCAGCAGGTCAGCCGGGGTGATCTTTTCCTTGACGCGGTAGCTGGCGCCGTACAGTTCGCGCTGGCTCATCCCGGTGAGGTAGAGCACCGCCTCGCGCAACGTCTTTGACGGAATGGTGCCCGTGTTGACGCATACCCCGCCGAGCATTTTGCCGCGTTCCACCATCGCGACGGATTTGCCTAGCTTGGCCGAGGCGATGGCGGCCTTCTGCCCGCCGGGCCCCGAACCGATGACCACCATGTCGTACTCTTGCGTCGACCCCATGAGATAGACAGTAGAACGCACAGTCACGACTTCGTCCACAGGACAGCGACTCCGCCGGTTCGCGTGCGCACCGGCTGACGGTGGTGGTTGCCAGCGTTGACGCTCATGACCAAGCATCGGCCTGACTTTGAACTGAACCGCCCGGGCGCGTTGATCGCCGCGCTACCCGCGGTTCTCGGCTTCGTTCCGGAGAATTCACTCGTCCTGGTGTCGTTGGGTGGCGGTGAGCTGGGGTCGGTGATGCGCGTCGACCTGTCCGCCGAGCTCGCCGACCGGATTGGCCACCTCGCCGAGATCGCCGCGGCGGCCGAGCCCGAGGCCGCGATCGCGGTGATCGTCAACGCCGACGGCGCGCACTGCCCGCAGTGCAACGCGGAGTACCGGCAGCTGTGCGACGCGCTCACCGAGGCGTTGTCGGCCCACGACATCGTGTTGTGGGCCGCGCATGTGGTGGATCGGGTCGCCGTCGGCGGGCGCTGGCATTGTGTGGACGGCTGCGGCTCAGGCGGCGTGATCGACGATCCGTCGGCGTCGCCGCTTGCCGCGGCAGCGGTGCTGGACGGCCGGCGGCTCTACCCGCGGCGGGCTGACCTGCAGGCCCTCATCGCGGTCGACGACCCGGCGCGCAGCGCTGAATTGGCCGTCGTGGTCGGCCGGCAGGCGGCCAGGCGCGCGGCCGCGCATCGCGTGGACGCCGCCGGCTGCTGCCGCCGCGATGTGGAAAACGCGATGGCCGCCGCCGCCCGCGTCGCGGGCGGCGAACCGTTGCCCGACGCGCAGCTCGCCAGGCTGGGCTGCGCATTAACCGACGCGCAAGTACGCGACACGCTGTATGCCCTTGCGGTCGGCGAAAACGCCGGCGAAGCCGAGTCGTTGTGGGCGCTGCTGGCACGCACCCTCCCGGAGCCATGGCGGATCGAGGCGCTGGTATTGCTCGCGTTCAGCGCTTACGCCCGCGGCGACGGACCGCTGGCCGGAGTGTCGTTGGAGGCGGCGTTGCGCTGCGAGCCGGGTCATCGGATGGCGGGCATGCTGGACACGGCATTGCAGTCCGGTCTGCGACCCGAGGACATCCGGGAACTCGCGGTCACCGGCTACCGACTGGCCAAGCGGCTCGGGGTGCAGCTGCCGCCACGACGGGTGTTCGGCCGGCGCGCGGTTTAGTGGGGTGGCTGGATAGCCCTGGATAGCCCTGGATAGCCAGAGCCGTTCCGGCCGCATCGCCGCGAGGCGGGCTCAGACCTTCTCGACCTTGACCGCGTGCGCCATCTCGTGCGGCAGGGTGACGTTCTCGTGGCCGGGTATCACGATGGTCACCCCGCCGGCCGGGCCGGTCTCGACCGTCACGCGCGCGTTGGGCACGACGCCGGCGTCTTTGAGCCGCGTGATCAGATCGATGTCACCCTGGACGTGCTCGGTGAGCTGGCGGACCACCACAGCCACCGGCGATCCGGCGGGTAACTCCGTCAACCGGACCAGGTTGCCGTCGCCGGCGCCAGACTCAGGGCCGACGCCTAGGTCCAGCAGACCGGGAATCGGGTTGCCGAACGGAGACGTGGTCGGGTTGTTGAGCACCTTGACCAGCCGGCGTTCGACGTCCTCGCTCATCACGTGCTCCCAGCGGCATGCCTCGGCGTGCACTTCCTCCCAAGGCAATCCGATGACATCGACAAGCAGGCGCTCGGCGAGCCGGTGCTTGCGCATCACGGAGATGGCCAGCGCGCGGCCTTTATCGGTGAGCTCCAGGTGCCGGTCGCCGGCCACATGCAGTAACCCGTCCCGTTCCATGCGGGAGACGGTCTGGCTGACTGTAGGTCCGCTCTGGTCGAGCCGTTCGGCGATCCGGGCACGCAGCGGCGTCACACCCTCTTCCTCGAGGTCGTAGATCGTCCGCAGGTACATCTCGGTGGTATCAACCAGCTCGTTCATTCAGCATCCTCCATCGCCGCTGAGTCTACTTGGCCAGCTGTGAATATGGTGCCAAGGCTCCCACGGCAGCAGTATGCCCGCCGCTGTCGCGGCGGGCATACCGTCTGCTACCTGGCTTTGTTAGCGGCCTAGTTGGCGGCCTTAACTCGCATACGACCGCAGCCGATCGGCGCGCTCGCCGTTGCGCAGCTTGCACATCACGTCACGCTCGATCTGCCGGACCCGCTCGCGGGACAGGCCGAACAGCTTGCCGATCTGATCCAGGGTGCGGGGCTGGCCGTCGTCCAAACCGAAGCGCAACCGGATCACCTGGTGCTCACGCTCGTCGAGAGTGGCCAGCACACTGCGGATGTCGGTCTGCAACAGTTCGGCGATCACGGCGTTCTCCGCCGACATCGCTTCGGCGTCCTCGATGAAGTCGCCCAGCGGGGCCTCTTCCTCGGAACCGACCGGCATGTCCAGGCTCACCGGGTCGCGGCTGTGCTCCAGCAGGTCGTTGATCTTGTCGATCGGAATGCCGGATTCGGCGGCGAGTTCCTCGTCGGTGGCTTCGCGTCCCAGATTCTGGTGCATCTCCCGCTTGATCCGGGCGAGCTTGTTGACCTGCTCCACCAGGTGAACCGGCAGCCGGATGGTGCGGCTCTGGTCGGCCATGCCGCGGGTGATGGCCTGACGGATCCACCAAGTGGCATACGTCGAGAACTTGAATCCCTTTGCGTAGTCGAACTTCTCCATCGCGCGGATCAACCCGAGGTTGCCCTCCTGGATCAGGTCCAGCAGCGGCATTCCCCGTCCCGTGTAGCGCTTGGCCAGCGAAACCACCAGGCGCAGGTTCGCTTCCAGAAGGTGTCGGCGGGCTTGCTCGCCGTCGCGCGCCACGGCGGCCAACTCGCGTTTGCGGTTGTCGCCGAGGCGCTTGCGGGTTTCGAGCAGATGCTCGGCGTAGAGGCCGGCCTCGATGCGCTTGGCCAGCTCCACTTCCCCGGCGGCGTTGAGCAACGCCGTCTTTCCGATGCCGTTCAGGTACACACGCACCAGGTCGGCCGCGGGGCTCTGAGCATCCAGATCGCCGTCAACCCGGCTTGTGGTGTGCCTTGTAGTGGCTTCGGCCATAGCGACCTCCCCGATCGGCTTGTACTGTCATGTGGTTTAACGTCAGACCCACACCCAGAGTTCCCAACGGGCGGCCAACCCACACGCTTTGACGTGCAGGAATGTGTTCAGCGTCCTGAGAATGTCCTGAGAAGTTCGGCGAACCGCGGCTAACCGGAAACTCTGGCTAGTCTCTGGCTAGTCGGAGCTGTCGGTGCCCGGTGAATCCGGTTGCGCCTGCGGGTGCCGGCGAGGCTCGAGCGCGGGCCGCTCGGCCGTCGGGAACAACGGCGTGCGGCGGCGGTCATTCTCGAAGCGTCGGCGCTCTTCTGGGCGGAGAGGGGGTCGGTCGTTGGCAATCAGCACGGCCATCCACGGCAACGGCACCGACACGCCCACGATCAGCAATGAGATCAGACCGTTGTGCCAGGCGCCGTATGCGACGGCGGCCCCGATCAGCGCGGGGACCCGGCAAGCCATCAGCGTCAGGTACTTACGCACCCGCGCCCGATGCTCCTCCTCATAAGACGGCGCTGCGCCGGTAATGAGCACCGGCCGGCCCTTGCGGTCGAAGTCGTCGAATCTGTCCTCGGAACTGCCACCGAAACCCAGCTCGGAGCCGCGCTTCATATCACCACTGTCCCACACCAGATCGATTCCGGCTTCTCCGGTTTCGCCGGGGAGTTTTCCAGGCAGAATGTCAGGCATGGAAACCCAGACGATCGAACGCACCGATACCGACGAACGCGTCGACGACGGGACCGGCACCGATACGCCGAAATACTTCCACTACGTCAAGAAAGACAAGATCGCCGAGAGCGCCGTCATGGGCAACCACGTCGTCGCGCTGTGTGGTGAGGTATTTCCCGTCACCCGGGCGGCAAAGCCAGGCTCGCCGGTTTGTCCCGATTGCAAGCGGATTTACGAGCACCTCAAGAGGGACTGATCAGTACCGACCAGGACTGATCAGGTTGGCGGCTCTGCTGCTGCGGCGTCGTGCTGCTGCACGGACGAATCCGCAGAATCCGCAGCATCCGTCGTCGCCGTGCCGGAACGCAGGCGCGAAACCAGCCAATTGCGCAGCCGGTGGGCGTGCGTCTTGGGTGCCGGGAATTCCTCCTGAATGGCGGCATTGAGTTCGGCGCCCAGCATGATCGCAAAACCGCCGAAGAACATGAACAACAGGAACGCGATCGGTGTGGACAACGCGCCGTAGGTGTAGCCGGTGCTGGTGATCCACTTCAGGTAGAACCGCAGGCCCAGCGTGGCGGTCACGAACACCACGGTGGCCAGTATCGCGCCGAGGACCAGCCGGTGCGTGGGCAGCGGTACCGGCAGGGCCACCCGGTACAGGATCATCACGCCCAGCATCAGGCCCAGGATCAGCATCGGGTAGTAGCCGTAGTGCAGCAAGTTGGCCCAGCTCTCCGGGATGTGCTCGCCGATTTTGCGGGGGCCCACTACCACCACGGGCGCGGCCACCACCACGACCACCAGCATCACGATGTACAGGAACAGCGCGAAGAATCGCTGCCGTACCGGATGGCGCAGCGGCGTCTGGTCATGCGCCTCGACTACGGAGTCGACGAATGCCGACATCGCCGAGGATCCCGCCCACAGCGAAATCAAAAAACCCAGCGACACCACCTCACCGCGGGCCTGCGCGGTGATGTCGCGGACGGTGGGCTCGATGATCTCGTTCACCACGCTGGGGGAGAAGAAACTGTGGGCCGCCGAGATCGCGGTACGCACGATTGTCGACAGCGTGTCGGCACCGAACAGCGGCGCTACGTAGGCCAGGGTGCCCAGCATCCCCAGCAACAGCGGCGGCAGGGACAACGCCGACCAAAAGCCCGCCTGCGCGGACTCCGAAAAGATCGAGTCATCCCAGCTCTTGGCGAGCGCTCTAACGGCGATTCGCCACATGTGGCGGCGCGACGGCTTGGGAACTTGGTCGTTCATACCCCTTCAGCATTACCGATGACCGCTTGTGCGGCCCACATTGCCCCGGGTGAGTTCGACGAATTTAGCTTCCGCTGACCTGAAGCACGGCGGCCAACTCGGTGAGTTTCGCCTGGTGCTGGTTGGCGTGATGCTGGCAGAAGAGAAGCTCCGCTCCAGAGGCAAGCTTCGCACGCACTCGGGCGGCCGCGCCGCAGCGGTCGCAGCGGTCGGCCCTAGTCAGCTCCGGACTGGTCAGGGTTGCGTTCATGGCTTCTCCATTTCTGGCGTGTCTTCAACTGTCTCAGACGTTGGGAGTTTTCGCGTTGTTCCCCGGCCGTTGCCAGGTGTGTCGTTTCTCACGCATTCGCGTGGTGGTCGGGCAGGCTGAGTAGCATGCGCTCCACTACTGCCGTGCTGGTGCACCTGTGCGGGGTCGACGACTGGTCGCACGCCCGCGAGCGCGGCGAGATTCTGCCCGGGCCGTCCGGCAGCGAGCGGTTCATCCACTTGTCCACGCCGGAGCAGGTCCATCTGCCCGCCAACCGGCTCTACCGTGGCCGCGGCGACCTGGTTCTGTTGTACATCGACCCAGCCGCTCTCGACGCACCGGTGCGTTGGGAGCCCGGTGTAGCGACGGATCCCGAGTCGATGTTGTTCCCACACCTGTACGGCCCGCTGCCGGTGCGCGCTGTGATCAGGGTCACTGCCTACCTGCCGGGCGCTGATGGCACCTTCGCGCCGGCCGCGGGATCTGCGGACTCCACGTAGGCGTCGGCCTCGATCTCCACCAGCAGCTCCGGTGCGATCAGCGCCGAAACCTCGACCATGGTGGCCACCGGACGTATTTGGCCGAAAACCTGCGCGTGCACTTCACCGACCTCGCGCCAGCGTGAAATGTCGGTCACGTAGATGCGGGTGCGGACCACGTCGGCGAGCGCCGCGCCCACCTGTCCAAGCGCGATTTCGATGCGGTGCAACGCGTCTCGGGCTTGGCCGGCAGCGGTGTCCCCGCTCCCGGTTGTCCCGGCCACGGCTACCTGCGGGCCCACCCGTACCACGCGTGAATAACCGACCACGGATTCGTAGTCGGAACCGGATGACACAACGTTGCGGCTGGCTGGCATGCCGTCACATTACGGTGGCGGCCTCCTCGGTGCAGCTGAATTTGCTGTGCCGCAGCGGGATAGCGCCGCGCCTGCTTTACCCGCGGACCCGCGGCTGGTAGCAGTGCAGTGTGGGCAGATTACCTACACGGCGCTGCGCTGCAATCACCATGCTTGCAGCGACAACCTCGGTCACCGGCTGCCTTGGCTCGTCTGCTACCCGCGGACTGGGCGACGAGGTCCACGACGGCCAGTTCGCCTTCACCGTGACGGCGATCGACCTGGGAGTGCCGAACATCGGGTCCAAGACCGCACAGGGCGTTTTCGTGGTTGTCGACATAACGGTCAAGAACCTCAGCGATATGGAGCGAACCGTCTACTGCCAAAATCAGAAGCTCAAGGATTTGGCAGGCAAGACCTACGACGACGCCGTGACCGTCGGCAGTCGGGAAAACCTGATCAATATCAGCCCCGGCAAACAGGTGCACTTCAAGTGTGCGTTCGACGTCCCGGTTGGCACGCTACCGTCCACCATCGAGGTCCACGACTCGCCATATTCCAGGGGCGCGGCCGTGCAGGTGCTGAGCGGGCGGTGAGGGCGGAGGGAGCCGTACATGACCATGCGGGCCATCTCGGAGGACGCGCTACTTGCGCAGGAGGCGCGCTTCGCGCGGGCATTCGCCGATGGTGATCCGGCGCTGGCACGGGACCTCTACCAGCCCGACGTGGTGTACGTGAGCCCGACGGTACGGCTCTTCGATTGGCCGGCCCGGATCGACGGCGTCGAGCGCACGCTCGAGTTCATCGCGCTCACCATCCGCGGCTGCCCGGACATCCGCTACGAGGCGGTGGAGCACGCCATCACGCCAGGCGCCGACGCGGCGTTCGTGCGCGTGCAGTTCGACTGGACCCAGGGCGTGGAACGCCTGCGCTCGACGTATGTGGTGATCTACCGCTATCGCGACGGCCGGATCGCCCGCCAGGAGCTGTACTACGACCCGAGCGGGGAGCTGGAGCGACTCGGGCCGGCTGGGCCTTAAGCCTCAAACAACACAAACCAAAGAGCGCGGTTCCGGAGCATTTCCGGTAAAGCCACAGCGGAGGATAATCCCAGCTCATGAAGCGGGTAATCGCTCGCTTAGCAACAACACTCTTAGTGTGGGGCGGCCTGGTTCTGGGTGGCACGGGTACCGCCTACGCCGATCCTCATTACCAAAACCCGCCGGGGCCATTCCACTGGTGCCCGGGGCAGCCGATACCCGCGGAAGCCCACGGAACCATCAACTGGGACATGAATATCTGTCACGACTACTACCTCGTCGTAATTGGGTACGGCAACGCCGGCGGGCTTTACAACAACATTTGGGACGGACCCAATCCACCGCATGCACCCATGCCCTGCGGGTTTCCTTGGGACAATCGGTGCTAAGTCCTGATGTCGCGCGCTGAATCTCAGTCCAGGTAGTCGCGCAGTAGGGACGGGTTAGCGCTGTACGTGACCTGCGGTTTTGCAGGTCACGCGGAAGCGTGAATGGCGCCAATATCTTTGGATTGAGCGGGCTCTCTTATTTCGGAGAGGTAGCCCGATGCCGCCCCAACAATCCCTCCCCTGCACCCACCCCGACGTCAACGGCGACGCCAACCGCTGCCCGTGCCGCTACACCGCGGGCGAGCACCTGCGCTGCGCGTGGATCAATCTGCTGGATGCGCGGATAGCGGCCGACAACGCCGCCGCCCAACTGACCGGGTCGCGCGCTGCCCGGGCCGACGAGTTGGTCGCCAAGCTCGGCGACGCCATCACCCTTGCGCAGCGGCTAAAGACTGTGGTCGAGGGCGACGAGCGCGCCGAGCAGGCAGCCGAGGCGGTCCGATGACCACCACCCACGACGACAACGCGAGCACCTGGCGCGACTTGGCCGACCAGTTGACACACGATCAGGTCGCGCGTTTCGAGCGCATGGAACAACTCTGTCTATCTGACGCGCACCTCGCGTTCCCCCAGAAAGATCGAAGCGAAACAGTCGCCGACGTCCTCGGCGGGATGCTCAAAGAGGCGCGCTGGGAAGCGGAGCAAAACCTCACTGACACACACACTTTCGGACATATAGCGCTTCCGCCAGGCATCACGTCCGCCGATCACTGGGAGGACGATGGAACCGGCACGTGGACCCGCCGGTTGTCCGTATCGTGCCGATCGGTCGAGGACTCGGTTGCTGACGCCACGGTGTACGTCGATGGCGTGCAGAGCACCGACGGCAAGGTCGTGTGGTCCCTGTTTGTCTTGGCAGACGACCGCGCACCGCTGGCCGGCGACCAGGCGCGCCAATTCGCGGCCATGATCGCCGAGGCGGCCGACGAGCTGGACCGGCGCTCATGGTGAGCGGCGTGGCCGAGGTCCAGCTCCGTCGCCGGCCGTCGCGCCTACCTACCCCCCCACCCCTAATATTTTTGGGGGGGGTGTGCCATGGTTTGTGGCCTCTGACATGCGCTGATGCGCACATACCATGGTGAGGTATGACGGCTGGATGGTGGCGCGGCCAGCTCTGTTGGCGTTAAACCATGGGTGTTTCGCATACCCACCTAGGGTACTCAGCTCACGCCCATGGCCAGGGCATTGCCAACTTGGCTGTTCCGTTTGCCGCCGAGCAACATCCGTGTTAGCTGAGTTAGCTGCGGCGAGGTGGTCGGTGGTTTCCTTCCCCACGCTCGGAGTGGTCGGCGTGGAGGGAACCGCTGGCCGGGTTACTAGAGTCCGGGTCATAGTCGAAGTTCTTGCGCATCGGTCTCGGTACATTGGTCGGCCGCAGCAGTCACAAGGTGAGCCATCTGTGTGGTTGGCGCGTAGATGGTCAGCCGTTCGACGAAGCTGACGCCGTCCCAGCCGACGCGGAGTTGTTGCGCGCGGGCCGCGCAATGACTTAACTTCTGGCCCCACGGAGCTAAAAGTTAGGCCGACCCGGCAGCACGCCGCGGTGCTGGCTGGGCGATGAGCAGGTGAGGAATTTTCCTCACCGGTGTACGGCGACTATCCGCAACCTGCGCCGCGCTGCGAACGCTAGGCGAACGCTAGCCAGGCGCGCCAAGCATTCGTCCAAGCTCCCCTTGAATTCCATAACCTCATTGTGCAATGCATTGCACAATGGCGCGTCTTGGTTCGAGGTAACGCAAATCTCGGCTGTCTCTCGCGTCGCCAGTACTAGATGAGGCGAGTCACTTAGCCTGACTCGGGATCCATGGCCGACCCTGATTCAACCCCTCGCAGAATTGCTTGACGTCCGCCCACTGTTTGGTCAGTAGTGGGATCGCGGTCGGACCAAGCTGCGCAATGTCGTAGCGCGTACGCCGTGACGCCTCGTACAAACTGCGGTACGGAAGATGGATCTGCGGATATAGCCCTTTAACGAGCTGATTCGTCCCGCGACTGCCCGCGTCGACGCCCGAATGCTTTCGAGGGTTGCGCTCATCCTTGTTCAGGCTCGGCTCATCTGCCAGCGATGAGTGCACGTAGTGCATCGCGGAATAGAACAGCGCAACTACGGCCCAGTCATCGAAATGGCCCAGCATGTAATCGGATGCGCTTTTGTGGTGCTCGGCACGCTTAACGTGCCATTTGCGCACACCCATCAGGCTTCGGCGAATTCCTCGTTTTGTACGGGTTCCAACGGTAAGACGTCGAACTCGAGGGCCCATTCGTCGGCGTGGTCTTCCTCGAACTTCAAAAGGGCCTCGAGCACCAGCATCCTGCTTTCCCACGTGTAGTGGTCAATGCAGGCACCGACGCGCACTATGCGGGCACCCGGCTCCCAGCGGACGCTGAGATGGGTCTTGCCTGTCTCCTGGATTAGGGGTTGAAGGCGCCCCTCGAGCTCGAACTTGAGGGTGTCGGCCGTGATCATGGGCTGTTTCTCCTGGTCGGACACAACTTCGACTGTAGTGCCAGTGAAGCATCGGGCACCGACAAAACGTTGTATTTGACGATATAGCGGCGCGGCACCAACGTCATCTCCGCAGGTCGCGGACACTGGCAGCCATGGCCATATCCCGCAACCAGGACCGCCTCGCGCTCGACGCCTTCCGCTACGCCGAGGAAACCGGCCAGCAGATCACCCTGGGCATGGTCGAGCGTCGCCTCGACGAGCTGCGGGCCCATCCACAGGGCTGTGAATGCGGGCTGTGCACAGCCGCCGCGAGCGTCGCCGCCGTAAGCGTCTGGGGGCTCGTCCGCGGCTGGGCCGGCGGGATCGCAGCGACCAGGCGCCGGGCACGCGTCTGACTTCGCGCGGGCTTGCTCAGGGCTGCGCCGGTGGACTCATCAGCTCCGGCGCGTCGCAGAGGAGGTAAAGCTCAGCGATCGCGAGCGCGGTGTCCTTGTCTGAACAAGAGACCATCACGCCCTTCAAAGCGCTACACAGATATCGGGCGACGGCTCGCAGGCAAGCGGGGCAATCGCCGATCTGCTGTTCAACCTCTTCTGCTGCTGCTGGGTCGTCGTTGATGAAGGCGACCAAGAATCGCAGCGCTAATTCGGTGTCGTGGCGCAAATCGCCGGTGTGCCGTTCAGCGCATGCAGCGCAGCGGACGTCGGTCACGTGCTCATCGACCCCCAGCCCCTGGGGTTGGACGAAGACTTGTATTGGGCGGCTTGCTGGTTACCGAGCGTCCGCTCCATGTCACGCATCCCCGCGCCGTTGTCGTTAGGATCCGCGGCGTGATAATGAAGATGGAGGTCACCCTGGTCGCCGTTGGGGTCGTTGGGGTCCTGCCCCTTGCCGTCCGGGTCGCCCTGCTTGGAACCGCCCACGTTGCCCTGTTCCGGCGTCTGCATGCCAGCCATGTTCGGCAGGCTTGGCTTGGCGTTGGCGGCGGCTCCCAGGATTCGGCCAGCCCATGACTTGCCGGGGTCGGCGAGTGCGGAGTCGTTGAGGTGGAAGGTTTGCAGGAACCCCTCCGCGCCAATGCCCGCGACCTGGCCGCCGAAACTGATAGCCCGGTTTATCTCATCAATGCCGATCTGGGCGGCCTGCGCCGCCACGGCCGCGCCCGCTCCGGCCCCGGGCGCCAAGGCGCCAGCGCTGCCTGCTGCACCCGAGGCCGCAGATAGCGGCAGTTGCTCGGCCAGCCCGAGCAGTCCGCCGCCGACACTGAGGCCGCCCCCCGGGTGCTGGGTCATCTGCCGGCCGGGGCCGACCGAGCCGGAACGCGGGCCGAATGTCGGGACCGAGACACCGCCGCCGAAAAAATTACCCAGGGTCGGCGAGCCGATTTCCCCGTGCTGACCGCCCCAATCACCACCGCCAGGTCCACGGGAGCCGATGCCCGCAGGCCCGAAGCGCGGCGCTGCGCCGGGCCCGACGCCTGCCATAGCGGGAGCGATGCCGCCCACGGCGGGGATCCCGCCGGATGAGAAGCCGCTGGGCGCCCCCGGGAAACCGCCTCCGCGCGCCGCCATCGCCGCCTCGGCCTGCGGACCGTAGCCGTAGGCGTCGAGGGGCTCGTTTCCGCCGTAGCCGCCGTTATAGCCACCTCCGCCGCCGTAGCCACCCGGCGTGCCACCGAAGCCCCCGGCGGTGGCCATCATCCCGACGATGCCCCGCCCACCGTTGTCGCCGCCCCACTTCGTCACCGCGGACAGCGCGCCGAGCGCAGGCGCGAAAGCCAGATCGGCCAGGAACTTGACGAGGTTGTCCGCGATCCCCGGCAGTCCCTTCTTGATCCCGAAGCCCTCATCGATCGGTGCCCCGATCTGCCCGAGGTCACCCTTGCCGCCCTTACCCCCGGCGGCGCCCGAACGTGCTTCGGCGAGCTGGCGGTCGGCGAGCGCCAGCGCGCGCTCGGCCTCGAGCACCTGGTCGTGCGCCTTCTGCTTGTCGGATTCCTTGGCTTTCGGGTTGGCCAGGGTCTCCTGCTCGTGCTCCCTCGCGGTCGCCAGGCGCTCCTGCGCCGCGGCATAGCGGTTGTCAGCCGCCTGCACCTTTGCCGATCCGCCAGCACCACCACCGGCGCCCACACCTGCGCCGCCGCCGAAGCCGCCCGCGCCGGCCGATCCGCCGCCACCACCGAAGCCACCACCGCCCGAGCCGTAGCCCAGCGCCGACGCGCCGCCAGCACCAGCGGGGCCGTCGGGGTAGAGCCCCGCCAGCGGCAGGTAGGCGTGCTGGTCGAACTGAGGATCATCGGCGCCCTTGGCGCGCGAACCCAGCGAAACGCCGGGATTGGAGCCACCGGACTCGAAGTGCGTGCCGTCGGGCAGTGTGGCCGCCATGTGACCGCCGCCCGGGCCGCCGTTGTGCCAGCCGATTCGCAGCGTGCCGGGTCCGCCGCTGCCCAGGATGAAGCCCTTGGAGGTGAGCCAGCCCGCCGCCGTCGCGGTGGACATGCGCCCGGAAGTACCTAGCGCGGCGTCCACGAGCTGGCTGACGGCGCCGGAGCAGTCGGTGTCGCCCCACACGTAGGAATCACCGGCCATCGCCGCTGCAGTGCCGTACAGGCCGCCGAAACCGCCCTCATCGAAGCGGGTGATGCCGCCGATAGCGGCGGCAATCGAACGACCGTAACCACCCATCGGCCAGAGGCCGAAGTGCTGCAATGTTCCTGGCGGCAGCGTGTCGCCCGGTTGGTAGCCGCTCAGGCCCGGATCGCGCCTACCCCACTGGTTGAGAATGGCGCGGCCACCGAGGTCGCGGTCGCGACGAGGACCGTTCGCATAGTCAGGGTCAGGAAGGCCACCCTGGTCGAACACGCCCAGTAGCCGCCCAGTCTGCGCCCAGATGTTGCGCGAGCGCGCCCCGCCGCGCAGCGGGATGTAGGCCTCGCCGCCGGTGGAGTCCTCAGCCCACTGCACCAGGCCGCGCTTGCCGGCGGGGGGGTGGACGGTGGCCGCGCTGGGTAGTGCGCCGATGCCGCCGCCGGCGAAGATGCCGCCGAGGGCGTGGGGTTCGCCGCCGAACATCCCGTGTGGCGTCTTCATGAAGGACTCGGCCTGTACATCGACCGTGAAGTGCATCCGCCCGAGCGCTGCGCCGATCTGGCCTTCCATCCCTGAGGTTTCGGCGCCCACCGGCACCTTGACCGGCTTGCCCTGCGCCTGCTCACG
The DNA here is from genome assembly GCA_963845595.1 of uncultured Actinomycetota bacterium. Lineage (GTDB taxonomy): Bacteria > Actinomycetota > Actinomycetes > Mycobacteriales > Mycobacteriaceae > Mycobacterium. The sequence goes on along the minus strand of CAWJSU010000007.1, from coordinate 349,987 downwards.
CCACGAGTCCAGGGTGTGCTGGGCCTCGGCGGTGTCGGCGACGATCTTCATACGCGTCGGGTCACCGGCGAGCGCTTCGAGGTGCAGGTGCAGCGCGCTGAGCTTTTCCTGGACCTCCCAGGTGTTGTCCTTGACGTCGATGGTGACGTTCTGACCGTCGGCCTTGAGACTATTGGCCGCCTCGCCGAGGCCGGTGGTCAACTTCGTTGCCTCCGCGGCTCGGTGACCGTAGGCCGAGGCGGCGTCACCCCAGGAACCGAGCATGTCCCTGAAGCGGTCGACGCCGTTGGCTGCGCCGAAAAGGCTGTCACCCAGGCCGCTGAGCTTGCCGCGGAAACTGAGCGCCTGGTTGCCCGCATCCTCAAGCTGGTGGCCGAGGCCGTGAACACCGAAAGCGTCCAGCACGATACCGAGGCCCTTGGCCATATTGCCCAGTCCGGTCAGCGCGATGTCCGCCAGAGGCGCGGTCATCTTGGCCATGGTTCCCATGGCGCGCAGCCAGACCGAGGCCAGGGTGGCCGCACCTTCACCGACGCGCAGCATCGCGACCGTGACGTTGGTGAAGAACCCGATGATCTCGGGCTCGTGGCCCTGAACCCACTTCGTCAGGCTCTCCACGCCGTGGCCGAGCTGGTCGAACAGCGGCATCGCGGCCGGGCGCAACGCCTCGTCGATGTTGTTGCGCATGATCTGGAACTTCTCGGAGATCGTCTGCGCGGCTTCGGCGTTCTTCAGGATCGACTGGGGTGGGCCACCTCCCTGGCCGAGGTTTTCCAGGTCGAGCTTGCCGGACTTGATCATGTCCAGCCAGGTGATGCCGCCGCCGCGGAAGCTCGAGCCGAATATCTTGTTGGCCAGATTGGCTGCCGCGACATCGTCGCCGGCCTTGTGTAGCGCCGCGATCTGCTTGACGTTGTCCCTGATGAACTGCTGGAACGACTCGCCCGCTTTCGCCGAATCCTTGAAGGCGTGGCCCAGGCTTGGGATCAGCTTGTTGATGTCGACGCCGGCCTCGTCGAACTGCTCGAGGAAGTCCGCGGACTGCCCGGCATCGAGGCCGTACTGGCGCAGCAGGGGACCAGCCTTGATCAGGGTGGCCGTCATCTGGTCGACCCCGATGCCGGTCTTGGTGTAGGCGGTGTACAGCTCGTCGAGCAGCGCGGAGACGCCCTTGCCGTCGAGGTTGAAGGCGCGGGCGACCTGGCCGAGCTGGCGCACGTTGAGCGCTTGGCCTGTCTTCTCGTCGAACTCGACCACCTGGCGGGTGACGGTCGCCAGGTCGTCGCCGGTCAGGTGCAGATTGCGGCCGACCTGGGTTGCCGCCGCGCCGATCTGGGCCAGCGACGCCGGGGTTTTCGTGGACAGCTGGCCGACCATATCGGACATCTCGGTAAGCGCGGCGCCCTGCAGGCCGGTGTTGAACGCCATGTTCTTCGTCATCTCGTCCCAGGCGTTCGAGACTTCATAGAGACGCTTGGTGTACTCGAGCAGCCCGGCGCCGGCGGCGGCCACCACGCCGGCCATGGCGGCCATACCCAGCGACGCCGCGCCCAGCGCGCCACCGCCGCTCAGCATCGACAGGCCGGAGGTGACGCCGCCGATTCGGCCGCCCAGCATCTCGAACTGCTCGCCCAGGCGCCCGACTCCGGCCGTGTTCGACAGGCGCCCGAGGCCTTCGAGCTGGCGCGTAAATGAGGCGTGCTCTTCGGTGGCCGCGTGGACTTTCTTGGCGTGCTCTTCGAGCAGCTGGTTGTGCTTGACGAGGTCGGCCTGGGCGCTGCGCACGATCGACTGGTATTGGGCCAGCGTCTCGCGCTGGGCCTTGATGGCGTCGGTTTGGCGTCGCCGAGCCCGCTCGACTTCGCCCTCGATCCGCGCAAGGTCTGCTGCGCTGTGCAAGCCGTTGTCGTGCGCGCGGTTCAGCAGCTGCTGGGCCTCGGCGAGATCCTTGGCCGCTGCCCCGGACTCGGTGTACCGGGACTTCAGCCGCTCCATGACCTGCTGGAACTCTTTGTTTTTGCTCAGCGACGCGGCGAGTTCCTTGTCGAATGCTTCACCGGCTTGGCGTCCCGCGCGGCCGTAGTGGCCGATGATCTTGTCGGCGGTTTCGTCGGCTGAGCGGTCGTCGAAGCGCGAGAGAATATTCGCGTAAATTGCCACCGCTCACCGCCTTTCGGTCATATCAAGCCGGACCGCGCTAGCGTGGGGCCGCATCCAAACGAGCGGCGTTGGTCTCATAGCTCCGGTCACCACCGCGCGCCGCCTTGGGTGTGGCCGGGCCCGACTTCCCGAGCCGGGCCCGGCCCGTCTCCTACGCTTTCCGTGTCACCAGCAAGCGAAGGAGAAGCATCATGGGCGACAAGATCGGTATTGGCGACATCCACCTTCCGGAGCAGGCCCGCTCGGCAAAGAAGCTCCAAAGCTTGGCTGTCAGCGCCTTGAGCACCCACGGGGACGTCGTCGCGGACAAGGTGTTGCTCTACGGGATCTTGGGTATCCTCGCGAGACTTGAGGTTGCGTCGGAGGAGGACGCCAGCCTTCGCAAAGCGCTCAAGGATGTCTTTCCGGAAAGCATGGAGGGGTTCTAGCTCCTCCCGCACGATCTCCCGCACCTCGGCCTCACTCAACCCGGCGGTCATGGGCATGGCTCACTGCCTCTCAGAACGGGACGGTCAAGTAATCCAGACCGACGCTGTCTTGGCCGGTTTTCGCGCGGTGCGCCTGGTTAATCAACGCCATCATCGGGTCCTGGCGGAACTGTCCCGGACAGTCACTCATCCCAAACAAAGTGCGTTGAGCGCCCATCGTTTCGAACCAGTGCTGCTGCGCCGCAGCAGGATCACTATCAGACGCCATGACGTGTCCTCTCCCGCCGCAGGGGCGCCCCTTGCCTAGGTTTGGCCGGCACCGGCCGCCCGCGCCCTTGCGCTGGGACGCCGCAATTCACCAGCTGGGCAGCGTGGGCGCCCGGTGCCGGGTCCCACGCCCGTCGGAAGAAAGGGGCCGAGGGGGCGGGAGTCTTCATGCGCGCATTTTTCGTTGTCGCACTGCTTCGCAAATTACGTCGTTGCCGAACCGGAGTCGCGCATCGCGCAAGGCTTTTCGGGCCGTGGGGGCGCCCGCATCCGAAGGCACCGGGCCCGCAGCGCCGTCGAAGATTGTGATTCTGTCGAGTGCCGCGATACATTCGCCGACGAGCTCCGCACTGGTGTCGGACCGCAGGCCCGCACCGGTGCCAGACGGCACTTCCGGTCGATCGAAGGTGCCGATGCCGTCGCCCACGACCTCAGAGGTGCCCTCGGCGTCCGCACCGAACTTCGGCTCAGAAGGTGCTGGGAGCGGCTGACTTTCGCCAATTTCTTCTATGAGGCCCTTCCTCAGGCAGTGCGCCCGCTGTTCATCATTCAGCCAATTTAGGGTGTCTCCGCGATACGCATGGCGCAGTCTTCCATCGAAACCTTTGGCCACGATGAGCGCGCCCGTGACGCGGAAAAGGCCCACGAATTCGCCGGGGGTAGGGGGGCCTATGGCGTGCTGCCGGCACCTTTGCGCAGCACCGAACATCAGACACTCCCCAAGTAGCGATCTTTCGGCACAAAACGGCCTTCGCTTTCGTCGTAGCGGTACGGCTCCTTGGGTGACGGTTGGTATATGGCGTCACCGCCGGGCGGCGGCTTCAGGCCCGCGCGGAACGCCGGTCCCAGCGCCCAGAGCGCCGCGTCGTCGCGCTCCTGCTGAGTCCACGTCGCGGGGTCCTTGCCGTGGACCAGCCGCACTGGCGGCGGGACTGGGGAAATGGGCGCACCTAGATCGTCGACCGCAGTTCTAGGCGACGGCGGTGCTTGACTTGATGCCTCAACTGTCCGCGGCGCAGGTTCGCCTGTCGGCAAGCCGAGCCGGGCCATGACCCGGCCGTGGACTGCCTCGACTGCTTCAGCGTCGGCGACGATCCTTAGGACAGGCGTCAACGATGCCAAAGTGCGCCGCGTGCCCGGCCGGTCGGCCTTCATCGCCATCATCCAATTCGTGCAGTTGTCCACGCTGATACGACCGGCATTGGCCGCAGCCGCGACCAAGCGGGCATCTTCTCGCACAAGGGCTACCTCATCCCTTGTCACTTCAGCCATGTCAAGCCACGCCCCGCAAGTAAGTCCGTTTGTACATTTCGATCTCCTCGTCCCTGATTAGCCATCGACCGCTGACCTTTCTGCCGATATGCCCAGCCCGGCAAGCAGAGCGGACACTGCCGGGCTTGATGCCGAGGATCTCGGCTGCTGCGTCGGGGCTCTTCTCAAACGCTAGAACACTCTGGGCGATAACGGCGTTCGTACTGACGTCTGCGTTAGCAGCCGCGCGAGCGAGGGAACCCCTCAAGCCGTTCCGTATAGATTCCGCTTTGGGTGGCAACAGCTGTCCGTTTTGGCGACTCAGCAATTTCTCGGCGAGAGTGATGATGTCCACCATGACCGCGGCTACGCCGAACGAGATGGTTACCCCGTCTCCGTACCGGATATCGCCAGCTGTCGTCATCGCTCGACGCCCCTGGGCTCTTCCGTGTCGGGCGGTCGGTTCCTTCGTTGGCTGACGGTGAGGCGGCGAACGTATTCCACCGGGAGCGGTCCGATCTGCTCGTGCTCGACGCTGCGGCAACGGGGATCGAACATCGCCCCATCGCCCCCCAGCTGCTCGGTATCGACGATCGCGAGACACACGTAGTCAGCGCCGACGAGTGTCGCCGCGAGCAGGTTGGTGCCCCCGACGTCGTGCAGGCTGGCGGTTCGTGCGCCGTCGATGTAGCCGCCGCGGCAGCTTCCGTCGTCGTCGGTCACTGCTCTGCCCGCTGTCCGGTCAGGATGGCTAGGAGATCCCCGACAGTGCAGGTAACCCATTGCTGCAGCGGATCGCTGACGCCGTGGCGCTTATGCACCACCAAACCGACAAGCGCGTCGTCGTTGCCCGCTTCGATCTGGGCCTCGGCCACCCACTCCGGTAGACGCATCGCGGTGGTGTCCTTGCATTCGATAACCACCCGCTGGCCGTGCAGGCGCACCCCGCTGATGTCGCCGCGATCTTTGGCGCCGTTGCGGGTGCGGCGCTCGATACGGTCGTCGTCGAGTGCGGTTGCGAGTGCGGTTGCGATGACGGTCTCGAATCTGGTGCCGGCTGTCTTGGCGCTGCGGCGGGATCGGGGGCGGTTGGCGCTCATCGTCGGTTCCTGCGGGTGATCGTGATGCGCTTGACGAATTCGAGTGGCAGTTGCCCGAGCTGCTCGTGCGGGGTGTCAGAGCATGTCGCGTCGCAGCGCACGTTGGGATCGTTGAGTCCGTCGAGCCGGGCCAGGACCAAATGGCTGGCACCGTCGGCGCTGACCGCTGTGGCCGCAAGATACTCAGGCGCACCGACGTCGGCGAGACCGACGCTGCGGTAACTGTCAACGAGGTCGGTGTTGTCGTCAGTCATCGAGGGTGCCCTTCGCGGCGGCCGACCTATTGTGTCCCCCGTCCGTGTGGGTGGTGGGGGTCTCTCTTATAAGAGACCCCCCCACCGGGGACACGTCTGACCAGCGGCTTTTTGCCATGTGTCCCCAGCGAATTGGGGACACATTTGGTCGGTTTCGACGCGGGCGTGTGTCCCGTGTGTCCCCACGTGTCCCCGCGCCTTTGGGGACACGTCTGACCAGGGTTTCCAGGGTTGGCCTGAAAAGGCTGCGGGGACACGCATTTAGCGACCTGCGGCGGGGGTTCATGTGGCCCCGAATGGTTGGGGATACGTGCCGAACAGTGCGGCCTCTGCGTCCCGGTCGACCTCGGGAGACGTTGCGGCGAGCTTCCGTGCCTTCACTGCGGCGGCCACGACATCGTTCCGGACCTTGTATTTGGCGCCACGGAGCGCCGTTCGCGCCTTACGTGCACCGATATCAGGCGGTAAGCCGATGCGGATCATGGCGTCGATGCAGTTAGCGATGCGCTGTTGCTCGGTGATACCCAACGGCGCCGGTTTCGCTTCGTGGTATAGCCGCGGGTTGATGTCGCGCAGGATGCGGATGAGCTCAGGATGGGCGCTTCCCCGTTGGCGTTCGCACGTCAGGGTCACATAGGTCTCACCGTTGGGCCCGGGCTGCTTCGTCAGCTGCCAGACGCAATCCACGTCGTCGTTTTTGGCTGACGAACCCCGCGCGCCGGCTGCTTTCATGTCCTTACCGCGGTGATCGAGTCGAACGACCGTGCGGCGCGCCGCTTTCAGCGGTGCCAAGGCATGCCGGTACAAGGCGCGGTAGGTGTCAGCGGAGTTTTCCTCTCCGGCAACCACTCGACTGACGGTGTCGATGATGACGAGGTCAGCGCCATAGTGATCAGCTAGTTCTGCGAGATCACGGCCGCCAGCTGCACTGTCCAACGGGGGCATTGTGGGGAATGACAGGTAGTGCAAGTTCGGCGCGAGATCGTCTGGCCGGTAGCCCATGTCGCGCGCCCGCTCAACAACGTCGTCCAGGCTGTTCTCGTGGTCGACGTACAGGACATGCATGGGTGGCCGCGCCGGATGCCCGAACACCCGACGCCCCGAGGCTAAGCCCGCTGCGATGTCTTGAAGCAGTAGGGATTTGCCATCCTTCGGCGGCGACACCAGCGAGTAGGACGAGCCGCGGATGAGGAATTCCTCGACGAGCCAGTCGACGTCATCGGGGGCGCCGTCGAATGCGCGGTGCCAATCTAGTGTCGGATAGCGCAGGTGTGCCGGGGTGTGAGCCAGACTCGCACCCTTCGCGGTCACCACGACATGGCCGTTGGGGGATTCTGGCGGGTCTTCGTCGGGTTCTGGCGGGCCCGGATCGTCGGGCGACGACAACTCTGGTTCTGCGGCTCGCACAGCCTGCACGGGCCTGCCAGCGTTGAACCGCGCGAGCGCGTCTAGAGCCCGTTCCTCGGTCTCGGGGTCGATCATGTCGCACCTGTGGTCCTGCGGTGCACTGCTTCGGCGAGTGCGCGGTGGCCGATACGCCGCATGGCGCGGCAGGTCCGGTCATCGAGCAGGCCGGGTGTGCCCAGCGCGTCGAGGTGCTCGATGGCCGTGACGGCGCCCTCGGCCTGGACGTCGGATATGTCGCCGCTGTGATCATGGCGGTGGCAGCCGGCGTGTGGATCCCCAATGCACCCGCACAGCAGCAGGGCGCGGCCGCGTCTCCACAGCCGCACGGCGCCGCGGGCGGTAGATTGGGGGGGCTGGTTGGTTGTGGTATCTGTTCTGGTCTGGCCCTGGCGGCTTGGTAACCCGCCGGGCCTTTCCTTTTCAGGCGGCCCCAGGTCGTTGCCGGGCATTACGCGCCGCCGCCGTCCAGCTCGACTGTCGGCGAAGCGGTTACGCCGGATCGGGTTGTTGCCGTCAGGCCGGGCGGACTCGCACCGCTGCGGCGACGTCGAGCCTGCGCCGATTTCAGCGCCAACCGTTTAAAGTGCGCTTTCCGCAAATATGCGGCGCGCTTAGCGCGCTCAGCTTCCGGCAACGTGCCGTCCGGATCTACCTGCTTCTCGAACTTGAGGAGCGCTGCCTTGCGAGCGGCAGCTGTTCGGGCTGAAGGGTTTTCGGTGCGACTCCAAGATTCAAGGACGGCGATTTGGCCGCGCAAGGATTTTTCGGCAGGTGTAAGCGGCATTCTCTACCTCTGGGAATGATGAGGCGAGCGATCCACCTATGGGGACCGCTCAGAATTACCGCCACCGTGCTCGGTGAAACGCACCGGGTCCGTTACTGCCCGGACAGGTCAGCGTGAAGCCGACTTCCCAAGTGTAGTACAGCGCTCCACAATTTGGCCGTAGAGCGCTGGTTCGGCGAGTCGTCGCTGCTCGGCGGTGAGGGTGGGGAGCTGGCGGATGCGTTTACCCAGATCCGAAACAACCCCTTTTAGGTCGTCTCTGTCGACCGTGAGTTGGCCAGCGGCGCGCAACGCGTCGAAAATCACCGAACCTATAGCGATGGAGAGGTTAAAACCGGTGCTCAGGAGCCACGCGTCGCGGTTTCTGTTCAGGCGTGACCCTCGCCGAGAAAGCACATACGAGGCCCGGTCGACAGCCCTTTTCCCTTGGTCGCCGGGACTGTCCACGATGGCGATGGCCCGTTGGTAGCCTTCAATGCTCCACGTTCGTGATGTCGGGTCCCAATGAAACGTGTGCAGTTCCAACGTCTTTAGGCCGCGATCGCGGCGCTCTGTAGTTGTGACCGAGATGCGGTACCCACCGGAGTCGCGTCCAGGCCACGGGAAAAGGGCGTCGCCGCTCATAGTTCCCCTAGCCCGAGCCCGCGCGCCTCGGCCGCCGCACGCTCGGCCGCTGTGGCTTTCGTATAGCGGTCGATCATGTCGCGCGTCGACCAGCCGGCCACGGCCATCAGGCCGCCCTCGGAGCCGCCTGCGGCCAGCCAGCGTGAGGCGGCGGTGTGCCGCAGCAGATGAGGATGGAAGCCGGTGAGCCCGGCCAATTGCGCGCGGTACTTCAGCGCCGCGTGTAGGCCGTAGTATTCGAGGCTCTTTCCGCGGTCCCCGAGCCACAGCGCGTCGGTATCGGCCAGGCGGTGGGTGCGTCGGGCCCGCAGATAACGATCGATGGCACGGGCGGTCTGGTCGCCGAAGGGCGCGATGCGGCCCTTGCCGCCCTTGCCGCGGCGCACCGTGGCTAAGCCGCGGTTGAGGTCGACGTCGGCCACCATGAGGCCGGTGATCTCACCGGCGCGCATCCCGGTCTCGGCCATCAGCCGCACGATCGCGTCGTCGCGGCGGTCCCGGAACTCCTTGCCGCCGCACGCCTTGATCAGCCGGCGCAGCTCGGCCTCGGTCAGCGATTCTGTGACCTTGGTGTCCAGCTTGGGCGCCTTGAGCCCGAGGAGAGGGTCGGCGTCGACTTCGCCCTCCTCTTCAAGCCACGCCGAGAACCGGCGTACGCCGAGCTGGCGGGCCCGCGCGGTGGCCGGTTCGGCGCCGCCGTCGAGCAGGTCAGCAACGAACCCTTTGACGAGATCGCGGTCCAGGGCGGGGGAGTGGCCGTGTTTGTCGCACCAGCGGATGAACCCGCGCACCCCGTCGCAGTAGCTCTTGATGGTCTGCGGCGACTTGCGCTCGGCACGCAACGCCAGTTCCCACGAGGGCAATAGCGCGGCCAGATCCAGTGCCGGAGGTTTGCGACGCGCCACACCGCTATCTTGACTCGTAGCGCTGTACGTGTCTACTATTTCTGAACTGACTAACAAAAATGCTGGTCAGGACATTAACCCAGAGTGTCGCTCAGTCCAGGTAGTCGCGCAACACCTGAGAACGGCTGGGGTGGCGCAACTTTGACATTGTCTTGGACTCGATCTGACGGATGCGCTCGCGGGTCACGCCGTAGACCTGGCCGATCTCGTCAAGGGTGCGAGGCTGGCCGTCGGTGAGGCCGAAGCGCAGCCGTACTACGCCCGCCTCGCGCTCCGAGAGCGTCTCCAACACAGACTGCAGCTGGTCCTGCAGCAGGGTGAACGAGACCGCGTCTACGGCGACCACCGCTTCACTGTCTTCGATGAAGTCGCCCAGTTGGCTATCGCCCTCGTCGCCAATGGTCTGATCCAACGAGATCGGCTCGCGCGCGTATTGCTGGATCTCCAGCACCTTCTCGGGCGTGATGTCCATCTCTTTGGCCAGCTCCTCGGGCGTGGGCTCGCGACCCAGGTCCTGCAGCAGCTCGCGTTGAATGCGGCCCAGCTTGTTGATCACCTCGACCATGTGCACCGGGATGCGGATGGTGCGGGCCTGGTCGGCCATGGCGCGGGTGATGGCCTGGCGGATCCACCACGTGGCGTAGGTGGAGAACTTGTAGCCCTTGGTGTAGTCGAACTTCTCGACCGCGCGGATCAGGCCCAGGTTGCCTTCCTGGATCAGGTCGAGGAACGCCATCCCGCGGCCGGTGTAGCGCTTGGCCAGCGACACCACCAGTCGCAGGTTGGCTTCCAGCAGATGGTTTTTCGCGCGATCGCCGTCGCGGCAGATCCACATCATGTCGCGGCGCTGGGCGGCGGGAAGTTTCTCGCCACGGTCGGTCAGCTCGGTCATCAGCTGGGTGGCGTACAGGCCGGCTTCGATCCGCTTGGCCAGCTCAACCTCTTCCTCCGCGTTGAGCAGCGCCACCTTCCCGATCTGCTTGAGATAGGCCCGAACCGAGTCCGCGGATGCGGTGAGTTCGGCGTCCTTGCGGGCCTGCCGCAACGCCTCGGATTCGTCTTCGTCCCATACGAAGTCGCCCGAGGCCTTGTCCTTTTCGCTGGGCTCGGCGATCTCCTCGTCCTCGTCGGCGTGCGTCTCGCCGGTCGGTGCGGTCGCGGTCGGCTCGACGTCCTCGGCGTCCTCGGCGACGGCGGGCTCGAGGTCGGTGTCCTCGACATCGGCCGCCACGTCCTCCAGGTCGTCGAGAATGAGGTCCTCGGCGTCGATTTCCAGCTCCTCGCCGGGCTCGACTTCGAGGTCCGGTTCGACGTCGAGATCGTCGACGGCCTCGACCGGATCGATTGCGCCCAGCGTGGCCTCTGGATCGTCGGCGACGTCCTTGCCCGCCGGGGCCTTTGTGGTCTGGCCTCGGGGTGCCTTCGCCTCGGCGCCCTTGGCCGAGGCGCGAGTCTTCTTCGGTGCGTCCTCCTGGGGTGCCGTCGACTTGGCGGCCCGAGGCGTTGACTTGGTGGCTCGTTTCGCGGGGGCCGAAGCGCCATTGGCGGCCTTCGCCGCCGCACGCTTGGCGACGGTCTTGGCTGCCGACGCGTGCGGCCCGGGAGATTTCGTGGCGGTGCGTTTCACCGGCTCATCGGTTGCCGGGCTGGTCTTGGTCGGTGCCACATACACCCCTTCGGTTGGACGCACTTCCGGCGGGTCTGGGCATGCTCAACCGAAAGTGTCTGCTATGTCGAATGTCGACGTTGATATCAGCGCGAGTACTCGCGCGCTATCGGTCGGGCGGCCGCCGAGGACCATTGTAACGACAGTGCGCGTCCGTACTGCCCCACCCGGCAAAATCAGTGCGTCACGTCCGTGGTCGAAGCCATGGCCGCGCCGACGATCCCCGCGGTGTTGAGCAGGGCCGCGGCCACCACCGGGGTGCGGTTTTGGAGCAGTGGCACCCATTTGTCGCCCTTGCGGCTGATGCCGCCGCCGGCGATGAACAAGTCGGGCCACATCGCGTTCTCGATTGCGACCAGCACCCTCGTGACCTGCTTGGTCCACTTTTCATAGCTCCAGTCGTTCTTCTCTTTCACCGATGACGCCGCCCGTTGCTCGGCCTCTTTGCCCCCGACCTCGAGATGGCCAAACTCGGTGTTGGGTATCAGCTTGCCGTTGTGAATGACCGCAGACCCGATGCCCGTTCCGAAGGTCAGCAGCACCACCAGGCCCTCGTGGTCCTTACCTGCCCCATAGCGGGCCTCAGCCAGCCCCGCTGCGTCGGCATCGTTGAGAACCGTGACGTCTTGGCCGTTCAGTTCAGCGCCGATGATGTCGCCCGCGTTGGTCCCGATCCAGGCGCTGTCCACGTTGGCCGCCGTCCGGACGACGCCGTTGGTGACGACGCCGGGATAGGTCACCCCCAGGGGACCGGTCCACCCGAATGAGTTGACGACCTCGGCGATGGTTTTGGCCACTGCTGACGGGGTGGCCGGCTGTGGGGTCAGCAGTTTGACCCGGTCGCCGATCAGCTGTCCGGTTTCGAGGTCGACGATTCCGCCCTTGATGCCGCTGCCGCCGACGTCGATGCCGAATGCACGCCGCTCCGGCGTGGCACCGCCTGTTTCGGAAGGGACGTCGGTTCTGGGGGTATCCGTGGTCGAGTCGGTGCTGGTCATCGAGTCTCCTCGGCGAGATTTGGGTTGTCCGCCCACCTTAGCCCGACGACGATAGCCCGACGACGATGCGGCCCGGAGGGCCGCTGTGGGGTCCTCCCGCTTGCGGTGGAAAGTGGGGCGATCTGGTCGAGCCCGACGACGATGCGGGGTTGTGGTGTCTGCGGCGCGGCAGTGGCTGTGATGCGATAGGCGGGTGACTCGACCTGACAACCAGCCCGCGCGGCTGCGCTCGGTCGCCGAAACGCTGGCCGCCGAGGCCGCGACGTTCGTGCGTTGTCGCCGCGCCGAAGTGTTCGGCGCCCACGCGGGTGCCGCTGGCCGCGGTTCGGTGCGGGCCAAGAGCACCCCGACCGATCCGGTGACCGTGGTCGACACCGAGACGGAACGGTTGTTGCGCGATCGGTTGGCTCAACTACGGCCCGGCGATCCGATTCTCGGGGAGGAGGGCGGCGGGCCGACCGATGCCCCCAACTCCAGGGCCACCCATGGCGACACGGTCACCTGGGTCCTTGACCCCATCGACGGCACGGTGAATTTCGTCTACGGCATCCCGGCCTACGCGGTGTCGATCGGGGCCCAGGTCGACGGCGTGTCGGTGGCCGGCGCGGTCGCCGACGTGGTTGGCGGCCGGGTGTATTCGGCGGCGAGCGGCCTTGGCGCGTATGTCACCGACGAGCAGGGGACGCACGCGTTGCGGTGCACCGGCGTCGAGGATTTGTCAATGGCGTTGTTGGGCACCGGCTTCGGGTACTCGGTGCGGCGCCGCACTACCCAGGCGGCGCTGCTGGCGCAGATGCTGCCGGTGGTCCGCGACGTGCGTCGCATCGGTTCCGCGGCGCTGGACCTGTGCATGGTCGCGGCGGGCCACCTGGACGCCTACTACGAGCACGGTCTGCAGGTGTGGGACGCCGCGGCCGGCGTTTTGATCGCGGCCGAGGCAGGAGCGCGCGTCTTGTCGCCCGCTCAGAGGGGTCCGGCCGGCAGCGCGGAATTGGTGGTGGCCGCGGCGCCTGGCATTGCCGACGAGCTGCTGGCTGCCCTGCAGCGATTCAACGGCGTGGCGCCGATCCTGGACTGAATCAGCAGCTGCTGGAGTGGACCTTTGCCACCAGCGCGGGATCCGCGGGTTCATTCGCTCCGGGTCTCAGGGTGGCGAGCACGGTGTCGATGTTGTCGCTGTGCGTCAGCGAGCCGAAGTCCGTGCCCAGGACAAGGTCGACGGAGTCGTCGGCGCGGTTGTCACGGAACAGCTCGGTGCAGGGCGCGACCAGCCACACGGCGGCCGCGGTGGCCTGCCCGGCCGTACCGAAACGGATCTGGCCTTGACAGTTCAATCGGGCGTTGGCGTAGATCGGGTCGTTGGCGGCGGTCGGCTGGGCGAAACCCAGATCCTTCAGCGCGCCGGCGACGTCGCCGGCCTGACCGCCCCGGCCGCTGGCGTTGAGGACGCGCACCTTGGTGTCGGCGAGCTTGGCGGGTGTGACGTCGGTCATGTCGCTCCGCGACACTTGCTCGCCGAGTTGAGCCGGTGTCGTCCCGGCCGTCTGTGGGGGCGCGTTGCACACCGCTGCCTCGTGAACCTTCGCCGGTCGCGTCAGCGCGATGGTCCACACCACGCCGGTCGCCACAAGCAGCAACACCACCACGACGATGGCGGGTCGGGGGTTGCGTCGCCGGAAGGGCCGACCGTGCTTGTCGAAAGCGGTACCTTCGGTGATTTGTGCGACCACAGGTGCACTCTAGCGGCACGCTAAACGCACTGTTTAAGGCCGAATACAAGGGTCGAGATGGCGGTGTGACGTAAATCACAGTTGAATGGGACCCCATAAGGGCACGAATCGTTTGGTGGATGCGTTCGACGCTGGTACAAAGCGTTGCTTGAGGTTATGAGGGCATAGAGGGGATAGGACGGGGATAGGACGATGCCTACCGACTATGACGCTCCACGGCGCACCGAGACCGACGACGTCTCGGAAGATTCGCTGGAGGAGCTCAAAGCGCGACGGAACGAGGCGGCGTCGGCCGTGGTCGACGTGGACGAATCCGAATCCGCTGAGTCTTTCGAGCTGCCTGGGGCCGACCTGTCAGGCGAAGAGCTGTCGGTTCGGGTCATTCCGAAGCAGGCTGACGAGTTCACCTGCTCGAGCTGCTTCCTGGTGCAACACCGCAGCCGGCTGGCCAGCGAGAAGAATGGCGTGATGATCTGTACCGACTGCGCGGCCTGATCGGTCAGCTTCGCAATGCCGACAGCACCCGCTGCGGGTGGCGGCAGCTCACCAGCCAGTACGGCGTCGGGTCGTCGGGGTCGTCAAGGACGACCAGAACCATGGGTCCGACCCACGCCCGATGCAGCACATAGGCCGCCGGGTCGAGCTGCCGGCCCAGCGCCGCTGACTTCGCCGAGCGCGGGATCTCGGCAGAGCGGGCGATCGCGGTGACGGGCAGGTGCGCCTCGCCGGCCCACAGTTCGACCCCGGCCTCAACGTCCGAGCCCGCGGTGACCCGGATCTCGACCCGACCCAGCCACAACAGCGCCCCGGTGGCCACCGTGAAGAGGATTGCGTACGGCAGCCAGTCGGGTAGGGCCGTAACACCCAGGTTGACTTCGAAAGCGATCAGCGCCGCCAGCCCAAAGCCCAGTGGCCACCACCACCAAGGCACCCACAGTCGCTCGCGATATCGCACGCTGTGCGGCGCGACGCGCGTACCTGACACGCGGTCAAGGGTAGTCTGTGGCCCCGTGTCGACCAGTCTGGCCGTTGTCCGCCTCGACCCCGGGCTTCCGATGCCCAGCCGCGCTCATCAGGGCGACGCCGGGGTTGACCTCTACAGCGCAGAAGATGTCACTTTGGCACCGGGCCAGCGTGCCCTGGTGCGGACGGGCGTGGCGGTCGCTGTCCCGTTCGGAATGGTCGGATTGATCCACCCCCGTTCGGGATTGGCCGCGCGGGTGGGGCTTTCGATCGTCAATAGTCCGGGCACCATCGACGCGGGCTATCGTGGCGAGATCAAGGTCGCGCTGATCAACCTCGACCCAGGCGAGCCGATCGTGGTGAAACGCGGCGACCGTATCGCCCAGTTGTTGGTGCAGCGGGTCGAGTTAGTTGAGCTGGTCGAGGTTTCGTCGTTCGACGAGGCCGGGCTGGCCGAAACATCCCGTGGCGATGGTGGTCACGGTTCCTCCGGCGGACATGCGAGTTTGTGATGGCATTCGGTAGACGCAGAGGCAAAGACGACAGCAGCACCCCGGCAGAGCCCCCGGAGCCGGCCGACGAGGCCCCGGAAGAGGCCTTGGAAGAGGCCGGGGAATCGGAAGACCTCGAGGCGTCGGTAGCGGAAACAGCTGCGGCCGGGGAAGCCGACGAACAGCCGGACGAAGATCCGGACGAAGATCTGGACGAAGATCTGGAAGGCCCGTTCGACATCGACGACTTCGACGACCCCGCGGTTGCCGTACTGGCCCGGCTCGACCTGGGCTCCGTGCTGATCCCGATGCCGGAGGGCGGCCAGCTGCAGGTCGAGCTGACCGAGGCCGGGGTGCCGAGCGCGGTGTGGGTCGTCACACCCAACGGTCGGTTCACCATCGCCGCCTACGCGGCGCCGAAGACGGGCGGCCTGTGGCGCGAGGTGGCCACCGAGCTTGCCGATTCGCTGCGCAAGGACTCGGCCAAGGTCAGCGTCAAGGACGGCCCATGGGGTCGGGAAGTGGTCGGCACCGCCTCCGGCGTGGTGCGCTTCATCGGGGTCGACGGCTACCGCTGGATGATTCGCTGCGTCGTGAACGGCCCGCAGGAGACCATCGACGCGTTGAACGACGAGGCGCGCGCGGCTTTGGCGGACACGGTCGTTCGCCGCGGTGACACGCCGTTACCGGTACGGACTCCGTTGCCGGTGCAGCTGCCCGAGGCGATGGCGGAGCAGCTGCGGGAAGCCGCGGCCGCGCAGCAGCCCGACGCGCAACAGCAATCCGACCAACCGGCCCCACGGCGCGGTGCCGAGGGATCGGCGATGCAGCAGTTGCGCAGCACCAGTACCGGCGGCTAGCCCCCTAAGCCCCGGCCGGCGTCGGCGAGCGCGGCCAGGCAGGCGGCACCGAGCGCGGCGGCGTCGGCGCCGAATTCGTCCAGCGTCACCGTCCGCAGTGCCGCGTGCGGCGCCGCGGACACCCAATCGACACCGACCTGCAGCGGGTGGATCGGGTCGTCGACCGCAGCGGCCACTCCCAGCGGCGCGCTAAGCCGGGCCAGGTCGGCGCGGCAGGGTGCCACGTATGCCGCGGCCTCCTCCATCGCGTCGGGCAACAGTGGCCACTGCACCCGCCACGACCGCGTCAGCTCCTCGGCCAACCAGGGTGGGCTGGACGCCCGCATCTGGGTGGTCGTCGCGGCCAGGCCGTCACGGCGTAGCTGGGATGCCGAATGGCGCGCCGCCAGAGCGGCAAGCGCTGGTCCAGGTGCCCCGGTCCAGGGCGGCAGGGCGGCCATGACGGCGACGGCCTGCCCGGGATGCGCCAGCGCCCACGCGGCCGCCACCGCCGCGCCGATCGAGATACCGCCGACGGCGATCGGACCTGCACGCGCGGCGTCGTCCAAGGCACGCAGGTAGCCGTCGATCAAACTTTCCGGCCGCGGCGGCGGCGTCACCAGTACCGCGCCGACCTGCTTGAGCGGGCCGGAAAACGCCCGGGCCACGTAGTTGTCGTCGGACCCGGTTCCGGGCAACAACACCGTCGTTACACCGCGCAAATCGACCGCCACCGTTGCGAGTGAGTGATCTTTAGTGGTCACGCGACTCGCACCCCATCTCGGGGTTGTTCGGCAGCCTTGGGGCTGCGTCCCTTCCGCGCTTCACAGCCACCGGCCGGGCGAGGCCCGGGCTTACGGTCGGCTCCACGCTTGACGGCGGCCCCAACTGGGCCGACGACGCTAATGGTGTCCTCGTAGCGTGCGAGGTTGATCGCGGCGTTGTCATCACGATGGTGTATGACCGAACAGCTGCCGCATTGCCATGTTTCGTCCCACCCAAGGTCGTGCCCATACCCGCAAGCGTGGCAGGTTTTCGACGACGGGAACCAGCGGTCAGCGACCACCAGTTGCGACCCGTACCAGCCTGCCTTGTAGGACAGGTGCCGGCGTGGGGTGCCCAGGGCAGCGTCGCAGAGCCCGCGCCGACGAGCGCGGGCACCCGGCAAGCCCTTTTGCCGCAGCATCCCTGTCGCGTCCAGCCCTTCGACAACGATCCGGCCGTGAGTTTTAGCCAACCGCGTTGTCAGGACATGCAAATGGTGGGTGCGGACATCGTTGACCCGGCGGTGTAACCGGGACAGTTCAGTGGTGCGCTCACGGTACCGCCGTGAGCCTTTCATGCAGCGCGACCGTGCCCGGGAAACGTGCCGCAGCTCCCGCAACGCGGCGTGCAGCGGGCGCGGGTTGGGCACCTGCTCGATCACGACACCGTCAGCGTCGGCGACCGTGGCCAGACGACGCACACCCACGTCGACACCCACCCGCGACCCTGGTAGCGCCACGCCGGGTTGCTGCGGGCGCTGCACCACTACCCGCACACTCGCATCCAGACGGGTGTGCCGTTGCGGCGCACCGAAATCGCCAGCAGCCGCGCCCGGCCTTTCGCAATGAGGCGTTCGATACGCCGCGTGTTCTCCTGCGTGCGCACGGTGCCGGTCACCGGCATCGTCAGGTGTCGACGGTCGGGCTCGACCCGCATCGCACCGGTGGTGAAACACACCCGGTCAGCATCGCGGCCTTTGCGCTTGAACCGCGGAAACCCCACCCTCTTGCCGGCACGCTTACCAGCACGGGAGGTCTGCCAGTTCCAGTACGCGTCCACCGCGCCCGCGATGCCATCGGCGTAGGCCTCCGTCGAGCACTCGGGCCACCACACCAGCCCGGTCTCGGCGTTGACGCACACCGCGTCCTTGGCCGTGTTCCAGCGCTTGCGCAGTACCCGAAGCGACGGCTTGTCCGTCTTTATCCCGTTGGCGTGCCACGCTGCGATATCGCCCTTCAAGGTGGCCACCGTCCAGTTGTATGCCTTGCGCCGCGCGCCGAAATGCCTTGCCAGCGCGTCGGCTTGATCGCCGGTCGGGTCTAGGGTGAACCGGTACGCCTGGACACACCACCCGTGGGGCACCTCGAACTTCGCCATCAGGCCGCCTCCGCGTCCGCGGTGGCAGCAGCGGCCGCCAAAGCACGTTCAGCTCGATTCTCCGCGGCCCGCTTGCCATATAGCCGGGCGCACATCAACGTCAGGATCTCGGTCATATCCCGCACCAGATCCTCATCAACCTCCGCGGCATCCACCACACCAAGCTCTCGGCCCTGCGCGACCAGCGCGGCCTGCACGTACTCCGACCCGAACCAGCAGAACCGATCCCGGTGCTCGACCACGATCCGATGCACCGACGGATCACCCAGCACAGCCAGGAACTTACGGCGCTGCCCGCTCAACGCGGAGTTACGTCCAGGGGCGTGGTGTATGGGCGGTTAGGCCTGGTGGGCGTGTCGTAGCCCGGTAGAGGGCGGTCATCGCGTGATCCTTCGAACTGACCGGCAAAGTCAATCGAAGGAGAACAACGCGATGACCTCATCCCACCCTATCGACGTCGAGAAGCTGCTGGCTGATCAACTCGCGCAGGCGAGCCCGGATCTGCTGCGTGGTCTGCTGTCGGCGTTCATCCACGCTCTGATGGGCGCGGAAGCCGACGCCATCTGTGGTGCGGGCTACCGCCAGCGCAGCGACGAGCGGTCCAATAGCCGCAACGGCTACCGGCCTCGTGATTTCGACACTCGCGCCGGGACCATGGACGTGGCGATCCCTAAGCTGCGTTCGGGGAGCTATTTCCCGGACTGGCTTTTAGAGCGGCGCAAGCGCGCCGAGCGGGCACTGACGTCGGTGGTGGCGACCTGCTATCTGCTGGGCGTGTCCACCCGGCGGATGGAACGCCTCGTCGAATCCCTGGGCGTGACAAGACTTTCCAAGTCCCAGGTCTCGGTCATGGCCGCCGAGCTCGATGAGACCGTGGAGGCCTTCCGCACCCGCCCCCTCGACGCTGGCCCGTACACATTCGTTGCCGCTGACGCCCTGGTGCTCAAGGTGCGTGAGAACGGCCGCGTCATCGGCGTGCACACCCTGATCGCCACCGGCGTCAACGCCGAGGGCTACCGGGAAATCCTGGGGGTACAGGTCACCTCCGCCGAAGATGGGGCGGGCTGGCTGGCGTTCTTCCGCGATTTGGTCGCCCGCGGCCTGTCCGGGGTTGCGCTGGTCACCAGTGACGCCCACCCGGGGCTGGTGGCCGCGATCGGGGCCACCTTGCCCGGGGCGGCCTGGCAACGGTGCAGAACTCATTACGCGGTCAACCTGATGTCGGTCACCCCCAAATCGTCCTGGCCGTGGGTACGCACCCTGTTGCACTCCATCTTCGACCAACCCGATGCGGAATCTGTTGTCGCTCAATACGATCGGGTACTCGACGCGCTCACCGACAAGCTTCCCAAAGTGGCCGAGCACCTCGATGGCGCCCGCGTGGATCTGCTGGCGTTCACCGCCTTCCCCAAACAGATCTGGCGCCAGATCTGGTCCAATAATCCCCAGGAGCGCCTCAATCGAGAGGTTCGGCGCCGGACCGACGTCGTGGGCATCTTCCCCGACCGGACCTCCATCATCCGCCTGGTCGGCGCCGTGCTCGCCGAACAACACGACGAATGGATCGAAGGACGGCGCTACCTCGGCCTCGACGTCCTCACCCGCGCCCGAGCCACGCTGACCAGCACAGACCAACCCGCCGGCCAGCAAACCACCACCACACCAGCCCTGACCGCCTAAACTGCCCCACGAAGGGTCACGCGATCGAACGAACTCTTACACCACGACCCTGGGCTTGGCCCAACGCGGAACCGACTTCGGTAACGACTTTGTCGACCGGGATCTGTTCAGCTGTGGCCCACGACGTCACCCGCGCCACCTGCCGATCCAGATCAACTTTCTGATCGGCCGACCAAACCCGCGCATACACTGCCGTGCGCGCTCGTGGGCCAGCCCCGCCGATCGGCTCGTCCACCACAATCAACCAGCCCACACGCCGGGCCGGCACCGGCAAAAGACCACCGCGAAACCAGCGATACGCACTCACCCGCGCAACACCGTTGCGCTCAGCCCACGCCCCGAGATTCATGCCATTGTTCCTACCGCACACCACTGACAACTACCGACCACTCAACCAGCAACAGCTGGCAGCCCCTCGATACTGCCCGGCTGGAACAAGTGGTCCAACAATATGGTTCATCGGCGTGCGGAGGGGAACTAACAGGTCTACGGTGACCGTTGGCGTAGAAGGAATGCGCCGACAATTTGATGAGCGTCAGGAGTGGCCATGGGTGCCCAAGGTTATCTGCGCCGCCTCACCCGTCGGTTAACCGAGGACCCGGAGCAGCGCGACTCCGAGGAGTTGTCCGACGAGGTCCTCAACACCGGCGCGCAGCGGGCGATCGATTGCGAGCGCGGCCAGGAGGTCACGATGGTTGGCACGCTGCGTAGTGTCGAAACGAATGGCAAGGGTTGTGCCGGCGGAGTCCGCGCCGAATTGTTCGACGGCAGCGACACCGTCACACTGGTCTGGTTGGGTCAACGCCGAATCCCCGGCATCGACTCCGGCCGTACCCTGCGGGTGCGGGGCCGGTTGGGCCAGTTGGAGAACGGGGCCAAGGCCATCTACAACCCGCATTACGAAATTCAGCGGTGACGGTCCCCTGCGATTGGGGGACCGTGTCCCGTGACTGGTAATCGCGTTAGTCCCCATAATCGCGTTAGTCCTGAGCGCCTGCTGGCGCAGGTCGGCGGGGTGAGCGGTCTGGTCTACTCGTCGCTGCCGGTGCTGACGTTTGTGGTGATTAACGGCGCCGCCGGCCTGCTTCCCGCTATCGGCAGTGCGCTGGGCGTGGCCGCGCTGGTGTTGCTGTGGCAGCTGATTCGGCGGGAATCTACGCAACCGGCGCTGTCCGGATTCTTCGGTGTCGCTGTCTGTGCGCTCATCGCCTACGTCGTTGGGCAGTCCAAGGGCTACTTCCTGCTGGGTATCTGGATCTCACTGGTTTGGGCGGTGGCCTGCGCGGTGTCGGTCCTGATCCGAAGACCATTGGTCGGCTACATATGGAGCTGGGCCACCGGACGCGATCGCGGCTGGCGCAACGTGCCCCGGGCGGTGTATGCGTTCGACATCGCCACGCTCGGTTGGTTGCTGGTATTCGGCGCTCGCTTCGTGGTCCAGCGACTCCTGTACGACGCGGATCAGACGGGTTGGCTGGGGGTGGCACGGATCGGGATGGGCTGGCCGCTGACCGCGCTGGCCGCGCTGGCGACGTACGCGGCGATCAAGGCCGTGCGGCGCGCCCTGCCTGCCCCCGACAGTGTCGAGGAGACTGCCCCCGACACCGCCCCGACGGCCGCCGCCGGGGCCGAGATCGACGCCGACAGTGGGGACTAGTCCTCTGGGGTGGCGACCCGCTTCCCCCGGTCCCCCGCAAGCGGGAGGTACCCCCACCGCCGCGCTGGCGATCGCCGCTAGTCCGCTGGGTTGGGGCCGGCCGGCAGCAGCAATTTGCGCAGGTCGTCCTCGACCTCGGTGACGGCGACGAAGAGCAACTCATCGCCGCCCTCCAGCGGCTCGTCGGACTCGGGCACGATGACCCGCGCCCCGCGCAGGATCGTCACCAGCGCGGCATCCCGCGGCAGGTTCAGTCTGCGCACCGGCTTGCCGCCCCACGGCGTGTCGTCGGGCAGGGTGATTTCGACCAGGTTGGCCTGACCCTTGCGGAACTCCATCAGTCGCACCAGGTCGCCGACGGCGAAGGCCTCCTCGATCAGCGAACAAAGCATCCGCGGGGTGGACACCGCCACGTCCACACCCCAGGCATCGGTAAACAGCCATTCGTTGCGGGGATCGTTGACCCGGGCCACCACCCGCGGTACCGCGAATTCGGTCTTGGCCAGCAAGCTGAGCACCACGTTGACCTTGTCGTCCCCGGTGGCGGCGACCACCACATCGAAATCCTCGAGGTGCAGCGACTCCAGCAGGCTCAGCTCGCAGGCGTCGCCCAGCCGCCAGTGCGCGGCGGGGATGGCGTCGACGTCGATGTGGTCGGGGTTGCGTTCGATCAAAGTGATCTCGTGGCCGTTCTCCACGAGTTCGCGGGTGACCGAGCGGCCAACCGCGCCGGCCCCGGCAACAGCAACCTTCATTTGTGCGCTCCAGAATCTAGGTCCTCACTGGGTGGCAGCGCGGCGATGGCTACCGCCTCGGCGGCGCGGCCGGATATCGCGGCGATGTAGACCTGATCGCCGGCCTGGATGACCGTCTTCGGCTCCGGCAAAATGCCGGTTCCGAACCGGATCATGAACGCCACCCGGGCGCCGGTAGCCAGCTCCAGATCGGTGGCCCGATGGCCCACCCAGTCCTCGTGCAAGGCGACCTCGGACACCGCGACGGTACCGGTCGGATCGCGCCACTTGGCGGTCTCGCCCTCTCGGGTCAGCGCATTGAGCAGGCGATCCGTGGTCCATGGCACGGTGGCGATCGTGGGGATGCCGAGCCGTTCGTAGACCTCGGCGCGTTTCGCGTCGTAGATCCGAGCGACGACGCGGTTTACCCCGAAGGTCTCCCGGGCCAGGCGCGCCGAGATGATGTTGGAGTTGTCTCCGGATGACACCGCGGCGAACGCATCGCTGGCTTCGATGCCCGCCCGCAGCAGGACATCTCGGTCGAATCCCTGGCCCAGCACCCGCTCGCCGGCGAACTCGGGGCTGAGCCGGTTGAACGCTGTGCCGTCGCGATCGATCACCGCGACATCGTGTCCGATCCGGGACAGCCCGTCGGCAAGCGACGACCCCACCCTGCCGCACCCCATCACAATCACCCGCACTTGAGGTCCTCTCGGCGCAGTCCTGCTCGTCTTACCCAATCGGCAACCCGGGTTGGCCAGCCGATTTCGGTCCGGAACATTCTCGCCTCCGGAACGCTACCGGCAAGCCCTCGTGGGCTTACTCTTGGCTCTCGTGTCCAAACTTTCAACCGCTGCGCGCAGGTTGCTCATCGGTCGGCCGTTTCGGAGCGACCGGCTCAGCCACACGCTACTGCCGAAGCGGATCGCTCTGCCGGTGTTTGCCTCCGATGCGCTGTCCTCGGTGGCTTACGCACCCGAGGAAATCTTCCTGATGCTCTCGGTGGCCGGCGTGGCGGCCTACGCGTTGACGCCGTGGATCGGCCTGGCGGTGGCCGCGGTCATGCTGGTCGTGGTCGCCAGCTACCGGCAGAATGTGCATGCCTACCCCTCCGGCGGTGGCGACTACGAGGTGGTCACCACCAATCTGGGTGACACCGCCGGTCTAGTGGTGGCCAGTGCCCTGATGGTGGATTACGTTCTCACCGTTGCTGTTTCGACGGCGTCGGCGATGTCGAACATCGGCTCCGCGCTCCCGGTCGTGGCCGAAAACAAGGTGTGGTTCTCCGTGGTCGCGATCGTGTTGGTGATGGCGTTGAACCTGCGTGGGATCCGCGAGTCGGGGGCGGCGTTCGCCATCCCGACCTATGCGTTCATCGTTGGGGTTGTCATCATGATCGGCTGGGGGCTGTTCCGGATCTTCGTGTTGGGGAATCCGCTGCGGGCCGAATCGGCCGGTTTCGAGATGCATGCCGCGCACGGCTCGGTCGTCGGCTTCGCGTTGGTGTTCCTGGTGGCTCGGTCGTTCTCCTCGGGCTGCGCGGCACTGACCGGTGTCGAGGCGATCAGCAACGGGGTGCCGGCGTTTCAGAAACCCAAGTCGCGCAACGCGGCGACGACCCTGCTGATGCTGGGCGCAATCGCGGTGACCCTGCTGATGGGCATCATCGTGCTCGCCGAGCAGATCGGGGTGAAGCTGGTGGAGGATCCCGAAACCCAGCTCGGTGGTATCCCGGCCGGCTACATGCAGAAGACCTTGGTCACGCAGCTGGCGGAGACGGTGTTCGGCAGCTTCCGCATCGGGTTCCTGCTCATCGCCACGGTGACCGCCCTCATCTTGGTGCTGGCGGCCAACACGGCGTTCAACGGGTTCCCGGTGCTGGGTTCGGTGCTGGCACAGCACAGTTACCTGCCACGCCAACTGCATACCCGCGGGGACCGCCTCGCGTTCTCCAACGGAATTCTGTTCCTGTCGGCGGCGGCCCTGGGATTTATCATCGCGTTCCGCGCGGAGGTGACCGCGCTGATCCAGCTGTACATCGTCGGCGTATTCATATCGTTCACGCTGAGCCAGATCGGCATGGTCCGGCACTGGACCCGGCTGCTGCGCACCGAGACCGAACCTCGGATGCGGGCCAAGATGATGCGCTCGCGGGTGGTCAACACGGTCGGTTTCGTGTCCACCGGCGCGGTTCTGCTGATCGTGCTGGTCACCAAATTCCTCGCCGGGGCCTGGATCGCCATTGTTGCGATGAGTTTCCTGTTCATCGTCATGAAGCTGATCCGCAAGCACTACGACACCGTCAACCGGGAATTGGCGCAGCAGGAGGCCGCCCAACACGACGTGGTGCTGCCCAGCCGCAATCACGCCCTGGTGCTGGTATCGAAGTTGCACCTGCCGACGCTGCGCGCGCTGGCCTACGCGCGGGCGACCCGTCCCGACGCGCTGGAAGCCATTACGGTCAGCGTCGACGATGCGGAAACCCGTGCGCTGGTGCACAAGTGGGAGGAAAGCGATATCAGTGTGCCGCTCAAGGTCATTGCCTCGCCATACCGCGAGATCACCCGTCCGGTACTGGATTACGTCAAACGCATCAGCAAGGAGTCCAAGCGTACGGTGGTGACGATATTCATCCCGGAGTACGTGGTCGGCCACTGGTGGGAGCAAGTACTGCACAACCAGAGCGCGCTGCGGCTCAAAGGCCGGCTGCTGTTCATGCCCGGGGTCATGGTGACTTCGGTTCCCTGGCAACTCAATTCGTCGGAGCGGGTCAAGACGTTCCAGCCGCATGCGGCGCCGGGTGACGCTCGTCGGGGAATCTTCGATTGACCCTGAACCAGGCGCCCGCGGCCGCCCATGCGGAGCTGACAGTGGTCACCGGTGCGGCCGCGAACGGCGGCAGCTGCGTGGCACACCACGAAGGCCGGGTGGTGTTCGTCCGCTATGCGCTGCCCGGTGAAAAGGTGCGGGTGCGGGTCACCGCCGAGCGCGGTTCGTACTGGCATGCGGAGGTTATCGAGGTGATCGAGCCGTCCGCCGATCGGACCGCCTCGCTGTGCCCGATCGCCGGGGTGGACGGTGCGGGGTGTTGCGACCTGGCGTTTGCCGAGCCGGGGGCGGCCCGGGTGCTCAAGGCGAGCGTGGTGGCCAACCAGCTGGAGCGGCTCGGCGGCTATCGCCTCAGTGACCCAGCGGCGGAACCACTTTCGGCGTCCGGCCCCACGGGTTGGCGTACCCGGGTTCGGCTGGACGTGGGACCCGACCACCGTCCCGGTTTTCACCGTTACCACAGCGACGAGCTGGTGACCGATCTGCGCTGCGGGCAATTGCCGGATGGAATGCTGGACGGGCTGGCCGAATCCGACTGGCCGCCGGGCGCCCAGCTGCACGTGGCCGTCGACGACGACGATCAGCGCCACGTGGTGCGCACCGTGCGACAGGGCAAACGGACCGCGACGAAAGTGGTGGAGGGTGCCTATCAGGGGGTGCAACGAGTGGGCGGGCGCACCTGGCAGGTACCGGCGACGGCATTCTGGCAGGCGCACCGGGACGCGCCGGGGGTCTACAGCAGCCTGGTTGCCGACTGGGCACAGCCCGGCACCGGCATGACTGCCTGGGATCTCTACGGCGGCGCAGGCGTTTTCGCCGCGGTGCTGGGTGACGCGGTGGGGGAGTCCGGACGGGTGCTGACCATCGACACCTCACGAGCCGCGTCGCGCGCGGCCCGGGCGGCACTGCTCGATCTGCCGCAGGTGGACGTCATCAACGACTCGGTTCGGCGGGCGCTGGCGGCGCAGCAAGCCGGTGCCTCAAGAGCAGATGTGGCGGTGGTGGATCCGCCGCGGTCGGGTGCCGGGCGCGATGTTGTCGACCTACTGGCCACGGCCGGGGTGCCTCGCGTGGTGCACATCGGTTGCGAGGCAGCGTCTTTCGCGCGCGATATCGGGCTCTACCTCGGCCACGGTTACGTCGTCGAGAAGATCAAGGTCTTCGATGCGTTTCCCCTGACCCATCACATCGAATGCCTGGCGCTTTTGACCCGTTAAGCACTCAGCTCAACACGAAGTACCGCAGCCACAGGTAGATCGCGGACAGACCAACCGACATGACCGTGACCACCATGCCCTTTCTGGTGAATTCCCAGAAGGAGATCGGACTTTCCGCGCGCCGCGCGATTCCGAGGATGACGACGTTGGCGCTGGCGCCGACGGCGGTGAGGTTGCCGCCCAGGTCGGTGCCCAGGACCAGGGCCCACCACAGCACCTGCGAGTGGACATTACCCACCATGGACGGGATCAGCTGTCCGACGATCGGTGCCATCGTCGCGGCATACGGGACGTTGTTGATCACGCCGCTGAGCACGAAGGACACCCCCAGGATCAACATCGTGGTGAACAAGGCGTTGCCGCCGGTCGCCGAGGTGGCAAGGTGTGCCAGCGTGTGGACCACGCCCGTCTTAACCAGAGCCCCGACCATGACGAACAGCCCGGTGAAGAACAGCAGCGTGTCCCATTCGACGCTGGCCAGGTAGTCCGAGTGGTCCAGTCCGGAGATCACGATCAGAATGCCGGCACCGAGCAGCGCCACGATGGACGGTTCCATGTGCAGCGGCGCGTGGGCGACGAACCCGATCAGGACCAACACCAGCACAACGCCGCACTTGATGAGCAACCGGGGATCGCGGATGGCTTCGCGCTCCGCCAGCGACATGACGTCGGCGACCCGCTCGGGATCGACGTCGAAGGCGCCCGGAAACAAGCGTGGCAACATCGCGGCGAAGACGACGGTCACGATGATGACGATGGGTGTCAGGTGGATCAGAAAGTCGTTGAAGGTCAGGCCCGCCCGGCTGGCGATGATGATGCTCGGCGGATCGCCGATCAACGTCGCCGTGCCGCCGATGTTCGACGCAAACGCCTCGGCCATCAAAAACGGTGCCGGACCGATCTCCAGCCGGTCGCACACCAGCAGGGTGACCGGGGCGATCAGCAACACGGTGGTGACGTTGTCCAGCAAGGCCGATGCGATCGCGGTGACCAGCACCAGCAGGATCATGATCCGCAGCGGGGAGCCGCGGGCGCGCTTGGCGGCCCAGATCGCGACGTATTCGAACACACCCGTCTGCCGCAGCACGCTGACGATGATCATCATGCCCAGCAGCAAAAAGATGACGTCCCAATCGATTCCGGTTTCGCGAGAGTAGAACACGTCGTCGGAATTGATCACCGGTAAGGCGACCACGATCGCCGCGCCCGCGAGCGCCACCAACGTCTTGTTGATGCGCTCGCTGGCGATCAGTACGTAGGCACCGAGGAAAACGACGACCGCGACGGCGCTCATCGATTTTCCCGTGCGCTCAAGGCTTCAGTGCTTTAGCGCCGCGGCCAGTAGGCGCGAGGCCGTGATCACCCCGAGCAACTTGTCCTGTTTGACCACCGCGATCAGCGGGCTGTGCAGCCGCGCCATTACCGCGGCCACCTCGATGATCGTGTCGTCGGCGTGCGCCCACGGCAGTTTGACGAGGGGCTCGGGTAGCACGTCACGGACCCTTTTGCCACCCAACTTGTCCGCGGCGCGGTCGGCCATGGATTCGTTGAGCACACCGGCCAGCGAGGGATCGTCCTGCACGTATCGGGGCACGATGAATCGGACGACCTGCGAGGCGGGGAGCACCGCGAACGGTTTTCCGGCACTGTCGGTGACGACGATCCCGGGCAGGCGGTGCTCGGCAAGCAGGCGCGCGGCATCGAGTGCGTCGGAGTCGATGGTCACGACCGGGAATTCCTCAGCGAGTTCCGCGGCGCGCATACGAAGACAATACGTCCGCGCGGACCACGACTGATCGTGCGGTCGCTGCGTAGACTGGCCAGATGCTGGAACAGATCCGTGGGCCCGC
The DNA here is from genome assembly GCA_963845595.1 of uncultured Actinomycetota bacterium. Lineage (GTDB taxonomy): Bacteria > Actinomycetota > Actinomycetes > Mycobacteriales > Mycobacteriaceae > Mycobacterium. The sequence goes on along the minus strand of CAWJSU010000007.1, from coordinate 322,011 downwards.
CGATCTGCAGCACCTCTCCCAGCGGCAGCTGCGGGAGCTCGCTTTCGAGATTCGCCAGTTTCTGATTCACAAGGTTGCTGCGACCGGGGGGCACCTGGGCCCGAACCTGGGCGTCGTGGAGCTGACGCTGGCGCTGCATCGGGTCTTCGACTCACCACACGACCCGATCATCTTCGACACCGGTCACCAGGCGTATGTCCACAAGATGCTGACCGGGCGGTGCCAGGACTTCGGAAGCCTGCGCAAGAAGGGCGGCCTGTCGGGGTATCCGTCGCGCGCCGAGAGCGACCACGACTGGGTCGAGTCCAGCCACGCCAGCGCGGCGTTGTCCTACGCCGACGGCCTGGCCAAGGCGTTCGAGTTGACCGGGCACCGCAACCGGCACGTGGTCGCGGTGGTCGGGGACGGCGCTCTCACCGGCGGGATGTGCTGGGAGGCGCTGAACAATATCGCCGCTTCCCGCCGTCCGGTGGTGATCGTGGTCAACGACAATGGCCGCAGCTACGCGCCGACGATCGGCGGTGTCGCCGATCATCTCGCCACCCTGCGGCTGCAACCGGCCTACGAGCAAGCGCTGGCCAAGGGCCGTGACGCGATTCGTTCGCTGCCATTGGTCGGTGAGGTTTGCTACCACTTGCTGCACAGCGTCAAAGCGGGCATCAAGGACTCGCTGTCACCGCAGCTGCTGTTCACCGATCTCGGGCTCAAATACGTCGGCCCGGTCGACGGTCACGACGAACGCGCGGTGGAGGTCGCGCTGCGCAGGGCCCGCGGCTTCGGCCGCCCGGTGATCGTGCACGTCGTCACCCGCAAGGGGATGGGCTACGCCCCAGCCGAAGCCGACGAAGCCGAGCAGATGCACTCCACAGTCCCGATCGACCCGGCCACCGGGCAAGCCACCACCAAGGAGGCGGGCCAGGCCTGGACGCGGGTCTTTTCCGACGCGCTGATCGAGTACGCCACGAAGCGCCGCGACGTCGCGGCCATCACCGCTGCCATGCCGGGCCCGACCGGGCTGACCGCGTTCGGGAAACGGTTTCCGGATCGGCTGTTCGACGTCGGGATCGCCGAGCAGCACGCCGTGACGTCGGCGGCCGGGCTGGCGATGGGCGGATTGCACCCGGTGGTGGCGATCTACTCGACGTTCCTCAATCGAGCGTTCGACCAGATCATGATGGACGTGGCGCTGCACAAGCTGCCAGTCACCCTGGTGCTCGACCGGGCCGGGATCACCGGTTCGGACGGCCCCAGCCACAACGGCATGTGGGATTTGTCGATGCTGGGCATCGTGCCCGGCATCCGGGTGGCCGCGCCCAGGGACGCCACCCGGTTGCGTGAAGAAATCGGTGAGGCGCTTGACGTCAATGACGGTCCAACGGCACTGCGGTTTCCGAAAGGTGATGTGGGCGTAGATATTCCGACCCTCGAGCGGATCGGGTCGGGCGTTTCGGGTGTCGATGTGCTCGCGGTGCCGGCCGGCGGGTTGAACCACGACGTGCTGCTGGTGGGGGTCGGCGCGTTCGCGTCGATGGCGTTGGCGGTGGCCAAGCGGCTGCACAACCAGGGGATCGGGGTGACGGTGATCGACCCGCGGTGGGTGTTGCCGGTGTCCGATGCCGTTCTCGAACTGGCGGTGCAGCACAAACTGCTGGTCACGCTCGAGGACAACGGGGTCAACGGTGGTTTGGGTTCAGCGGTGTCTGCCGCGCTGCGGCGAGCCGAGATCGACATGCCGTGCCGCGACGTCGGGCTGCCGCAGGAGTTTTACGATCACGCTTCGCGGGGTGAGGTGTTGGCCGATCTGGGGCTGACCGACCAGGATGTGGCCCGCCGGATCACCGGTTGGGTTGCGGCACTGGGTACTTCCGCATCGGAACCTCAGATCAGTGAGCGCCTCGACTAACCCTGATGGCGGCGACCCGCTTCGCCCGGTCCCCCGCAAGCGGGTGGGGGTACTCCCCCGCAAGCGGGAGGTGCCCCCACCCACTTGTGGGGGCGTGCCCCCAGCGCGCGCTCGCGATCGCCACTAACCTTGGGCGTCCGGAGTATGCGTCACCGCCGCGGCCAGAACGCGCACCGTGAGTTCTCGCTGCCACGGCCGCGCCTGGCCGGCGCGCACGTACTCGTCGACGGCCTCGACAGGGTCTTGGGGCGAGTCCTGCGCGCCGGCTCGGTCCTCTGCCGTCTCCCCGAATTCCCAGCACAGCCGTCGCACCAAGTCGGGCGAGATCAGGTTCTCCGTCGGCACCCCCACCCGCCGCGACACCTCCGCCAGCCCCGCCCGGGCCGCCTCCAGCCGCGCGGCAGCCTCCGGTTTCCGCTTGGCCCACCGCGCCGGCGGCGGTGGCCCGGTGGGCGGTTCGGCCGAGTCCGGCGGATCCCGGTCTTCCCGCGCCGCTTGCAGTGCCGCGAACCATATGGCGGCGCTGCGACGCTGGTTGCGTCCACCGAACACCGGCAGTGCGACGAGGTCGTCGATCGTCTGCGGGTCGGCGATGGCGGCGTCGATGATGGCCGTATCGGGCAGCACCCGGCGCGGTGCGATATCGCGCCGCTGGGCGATACGGTCGCGCGCCACCCACAATTCGCGAACCGCGGCCAGCCCTCGCCGGCTGTGCACCCGATGAATCCCCGACGTTCGTCGCCAGCGGTCGCGCCGTGCGTTCGGCGCGGTCTCGTTGACGCCGTCTGTTTTGAAGACCCGAAGATAATCGAATTCCTGTGCCGCCCAATCAGTTTTACCTTGCTCAGCCAGGACATCCGAGATGGCCGCGCGCAGTTCGATGAGCTCTTCCACGTCCAGGGCCGCATAGTTGAGCCATTCCGGGGGCAGTGGGCGCTTGGACCAGTCGGCCGCACCATGGCCCTTGGCCAACCCGAGACCCAGCAGTCGCTCGACCATGGTCGCCAGGTTCACCCGGTCATACCCGGCCAGGCGCCCGGCCAGCTCGGTGTCGTACAACGCCGGCGGGCGCATGCCGACCTCGGCCAGACACGGCAGATCCTGATCGGCCGAGTGCAGGATCCATTCGGCTGTACCGAGCACCTCGGCAACGGGCCGAAGCGCGGTCAGTGGGTCCGCGCCGTGACTGACCGGGTCGATCAGCACGGTGCCGGCCGCGGCCCGCCGGATCTGAATCAGATAGGCGCGGTTGGAGTAGCGGAAGCCCGATGCCCGTTCGGCGTCCACCGCGAACGGTCCGTGTCCGCGGTCCAGCAGTTCTGCGGCCGCGGCGATCTCACGGACTGTCACCGAAAGGCTCGGTAACCCATCGGCAGGATGGAGTAGCGGGGTGGGGTCGGGCTCGGTGCTACCGGGCTGATCGGCCGCGCACATCTCAGGCGCGTGACCGCGAGCCCAGGTCGACGACCCCGGCCGGCGGAAGCCCCGCGGCGTGCTCCAGCACGTCGCAGAACGCCTCGACATGAGCACCGACCTCGGGCGTGGTCGCCGTCCACGAGGCCCGCAGTTCCAGCTGATGGGCGCGTGGCGGGCCGGAGATGTCGCCGTAACGCACCGACGTGGTGGCGGTGACGGTACCGCCCAGCGCGGTGACGTGCTCGGTGCGCGCCTGAAGCGCCTCGGCCAGCCAGCTCCACGCCACTTCCGGCAGCAACGGGTCGACGGCCTCGTGCGAGTCCAGGTCGGCCTGGATGTAGGCGACCAAGCGCATGGTGCCGTCCCAGGCGTCGGAGCCGTCCGGGTCGTACAACAGGATCAGCCGACCGAACGCATCACCCTCGGACCGCTCCGGGACGATGTCCTGTTCGGGGTGCTTGACCTCGGCACCCAGCGCGTAGCTGTAGGGCGCTAGCCGCTGCGGCGGGCGGATGGGGCCGAGCTCGATTTCCGGCCGCACGGTGACGGCGTTCATCGCGGCGACCGCCTCGCGGAAGGGGGCCGGTTCGGCAGAGGTCATGCGCGCCGCTCCTCCTAGTCGCTGCGTCCCCCGCAAGTGGGCGGTACCCCCACTGCATCGTCGTCAGCGCGGGCCACAGCGTTCGACGGTAGACCTATCGGCCGACACGCCGCGACAGGCGCGCCGTTTTTTGGGTCGTGTCGGCCCTTAGGTCTGGGGGTAGGTCTGGGGGCCGCCAAATCGCGCGGGGCGCTTCTCGCGATGCGCGGCCAGGCCCTCTTGCACGTCGGGGCCGCTAAATCCGAGGAACTCCATGCCAAGCGACGTTTCGAAGGCGGGGGCGAACATGCGGTACCAGTGATTGAGGCTGTGCTTGGTCCAGCGGATCGCGTTTTGCGCGCCGACCGCCAGATCCCCAGCGAGGCGGGTCGCGGTCTCGAGCACCTCGTCGTCGTCGACGCAGGTCGACACCAGGCCGATGCGCTCGGCTTCCTCGCCGGAGAGCGTCTCGCAGGTCAGCAGGTAGTACTTGGCCTTGGCCATGCCGACCAGCAGCGGCCAGCAGATCGCGGCGTGGTCACCGGCCGCCACCCCGAGCTTGGTGTGGCCATCGATGATCTTCGCGGTGCGGCCCGCCACCGAGATGTCCGCGAGCAACGCCACCACCAGACCCGCGCCGACGGCCGGGCCGCGAATCGCCGAAACCACCGGCTTGTCGAAGTTGATCAGGTTGAGCACCAGATCGCGGGCCTCGCGCAAGATGCGAATCCGGCCTTCATAATCGCCGATTGTTTCGTCGATCAGCTCGAAGCTGCCCCCGGAGGAGAACGCTTTGCCTTCGCCACGGACCAGGACGACACGCACGGCGGGATCGCGGTCGATCACCGGCCAGATATCGGCGAGGTCCCGGTGCATCTGCGGCCCGACCGAATTCAGCCCGGGCGCGTCGAGAATCAGATGCAGCACGCCTTCTTCACCGGGTTTGTCGCCGGGTTCGCAGCGCAGACTGGGGAACTCGTCGTAGGTGACTGGCATCTTGGGCATCGTCGTGATGTTACGCAAGTGCCGATCGGCACCCATGGCAGCATTGGGATCAGTGAATACTTCTCCGCATACCCGTCGCGACCTTCCCCAGTCGCCGTATCTGGCCGCGGTCAGCGGCCGCAAACCCAGCCGGATGCCGGTGTGGTTCATGCGGCAGGCCGGCCGCTCGCTGCCCGAATACCGGGCGCTGCGCGAACACCACAGCATGCTGGCGGCCTGCCTCGAGCCCGAACTGGCCTGCGAGATCACGCTGCAGCCGGTGCGCCGCTACGACGTCGACGCGGCGATCCTGTTCTCCGACATCGTGGTGCCGCTGCGCGCGGCCGGCGTCGACCTGGACATCGTCGCGGACGTCGGTCCGGTGATCGCGGACCCGGTGCGCACCGACGCCGATGTCTATGCTCTGAAACCCCTTGACCCACAAGCGATTCAGCCGGTTTGCCAGGCGGTTTCACTGTTGGTCGCCGCGTTGGGTGATGTGCCGCTGATCGGTTTCGCCGGAGCGCCCTTCACGTTGGCGTCCTACCTGGTGGAAGGTGGTCCCAGCCGCAACCACGCCCGCACCAAAGCGATGATGCTGGCCGAACCGGCCACCTGGCATGCGTTGATGTCCAAGCTGACCGACCTCACCGTCGCATTCCTGCGCGGTCAAATCGACGCCGGGGTGGACGCCATTCAGATGTTCGACTCGTGGGCGGGAACATTGGCGCCGGCCGACTACCGCTCCTACGTGCTGCCGCACAGCGCTCGGGTGTTTGCCACGCTGGCCGAATGCGGCGTGCCGATGACGCACTTCGGGGTCGGGACGGCCGAGCTGCTGGGCGCGATGTCGGAAGCCCTTTTTTCGGGCCGAAATCCGGGGCCGGGAAGGGTGGTCGGTGTGGACTGGCGAACCGCGCTGACCGACGCCGCCGCGCGGGTTGAACCGGGCATCGCGCTGCAGGGCAACCTCGATCCCGTGGTGCCGCTGGCGGGCTGGCCGGTGGTGGAACGCGCCGCGCGGGCCGTCGTCGACGACGGACGCCGCGCGGTCGATGCCGGCGCGGCCGGCCACGTGTTCAATCTCGGCCATGGAGTGCTGCCGGAGACCGATCCCGGCGTGCTGACCGACCTGGTGTCGCTGGTCCACTCGCTATGAGCGCGCGCTCGTATTATGTTGTGGGCGGCGGAATCTCGGGCTTGACGGCGGCCTACCGGCTACGCGCGGCCGTCGGCCGTGCCGGTCATGACGCGATTATCACGTTGTTCGATCCGGCCGACCGGCTCGGCGGAATCTTGCGCACCGAGCGCGTCGGCGGACAGCCGATGGATATCGGTGCCGAGGCGTTCGTGCGGCGCCGGCCGGAGGTGCCGGCGCTGCTGGCCGAGCTGGGCCTGTCGGGCCGCCAACTCGCCACCACCGGCGCCCGGCCACTGATTTACAGCCGGCAACGGCTGCATCCGCTGCCGGCGGACACGGTCGCCGGGATTCCGTCGTCGGCGGCGTCGGTGGCCGGACTCGTCGATGACGCCACGGCCGCGCGGATCGACGCCGAGCCCTCCCGCCCGTTCGGCTGGCAACCGGGCAGCGATCCCGCGGTGGCCGAACTGGTGGCTGACCGGTTCGGCGAGCAAGTTGTTTCCCGGTCGGTGGACCCGCTGCTGAGCGGGGTGTACGCGGGCTCGGCGGCGACGATCGGACTGCGCGCGGGCGCTCCCAGTGTGGCGGCGGCGCTGGACCGCGGCGCCACCGGCTTGACCGACGCGGTCCGGCAGGGACTCCCGCCGGCCGGCGGCGGGCCGGTGTTCGGCGCGATCGACGGCGGCTACCAGGTGCTGATCGACGAGCTGGTCACCCGCAGCGGGTTGCGTTGGGTTCGTGCCGGTGTGGATCGGCTGGAGCGCGCCGAGCGCGGCTGGACACTGCGCGACGACACGGGTGCGCACTGGTCGGCGGATGCGGTGATCCTGGCTATTCCGGCCCCACGGGTGGTGCGCCTGCTCGGCGATTTGGCCCCGCGCAGCGCCGCGGCCGCGGGCCGGATCACGAGCGCGTCGTCGGCGGTGGTGGCGCTCGCGGTGCCGGCCGACACCCCGTTTCCGCAGTGCTCGGGTGTGCTGGTGGCCAGCGGCGAGCCGCTGCGCGCCAAGGCGGTCACCTTGTCGTCTCGCAAGTGGGGCGCCCGGGGCCCGACTAGTCAGGCGCAGCTGCTGCGGCTGTCGTTCGGCCGGTTCGGCGATGATCTGGCTGCCACCGCGTCCGACGACGAGCTGCTGGCCTGGGCGCTCGCCGACCTGGCCACCGTGTTCGGTGTGACGGCCGACCCGGTCGAGGTCCGGGTGCGGCGCTGGATCGACGCGATGCCGCAATACGGCCCCGGACACGCCGATCTGGTCGCCGAGGTGCGTGCCGGCTTGCCGCCCACACTCGCCGTGGCCGGCAGCTACCTCGACGGCATCGGCGTGCCGGCGTGCATCGCGGCGGCCGGCCGCGCGGTCACCAGCGTCGTCGAGGCACTCGCGACGCAAGTGGCACGATAGGTGACATGGCCCGCCTCGACTATGACGCCCTGAATGCGACGCTTCGCTACCTGATGTTCTCGGTGTTCTCGGTGCGACTCGGCGTGCTCGGCGACGACCGTGAGGCCGCGATCGACGACGCCACCACCTTTTTCAAGCTGCAGGAGGAACGCGGCGTCGTGGTGCGCGGCCTCTACGACGTGGCGGGCCTGCGCGCCGACGCCGACTTCATGATCTGGACCCACGCCGGACGCGTCGAGGCTTTGCAGGCGACCTACGCCGATTTCCGGCGCACCACCATGCTGGGACGGGCCAGCTCGCCGGTGTGGAGCAGCGTGGCGCTGCACCGGCCGGCCGAGTTCAACAAGAGTCACATCCCGTCGTTTCTGGCCGGCGAGGAGCCCGGCGCCTACATCTGCGTGTATCCATTTGTGCGGTCCTACGAGTGGTACCTGTTGCCCGACGAGGAACGCCGCCGCATGCTCGCCGAGCACGGCATGGCCGCCCGCGAGTACAAGGACGTCCGGGCCAACACGGTGCCGGCGTTCGCGCTTGGCGACTACGAATGGATCCTGGCCTTCGAGGCGCCCGAGTTGGACCGCATCGTCGACCTGATGCGTGAACTGCGCGCCACCGACGCACGGCGGCATACCCGCGCGGAGACGCCGTTCTTCACCGGGCCGCGGGTTCCGGTCGAGCAGTTGGTGAACTCGCTGCCTTAAGCCAGCAGACACAAAGGGGAGCACATGACAACCGAGTTCGACCCGACCGATCCCACCCGTTTCGAGGAGATGTACCGCGACGAGCGGTTGGAGCACGGCCTGCCCGCCGCGACACCGTGGGACATCGGCGGTCCGCAGCCGGTGGTTCAGCAGCTGGCCGCGCTGGGTGCGATCAAGGGTGAGGTGCTGGACCCGGGCACCGGCCCGGGTCACCATGCCATCTACTACGCGTCGAAGGGCTACTCGGCCACCGGCGTCGACGGGTCGGCGGGCGCGCTGGAGCGGGCGCGGGAGAACGCGCGGAAGGCCGGGGTGTCGGTGGACTTCCAGCTGGCCGACGCCACCAAGCTGGAGGGACTGGACGGCCGGTTCGACACCGTCGTCGACTGCGCCTTTTACCACACCTTCAGCACCGAGCCCGAGCTACAAAAGTCCTACGTGCAGGCGCTGCGGCGGGCGACCAAGCCGGGTGCGCGCCTGTACATGTTCGAGTTCGGCGCACACGACGTCAACGGCTTTACCATGATGCGCTCGTTGTCGGAGAGCGATTTTCGTGACGTGCTCCCGGCCGGCGGCTGGGAAATCACGTACCTGGGAACGACCACCTACCAGGTGAACATGAGCGCCGAGACGATCCAGCTGATGGCCGCGCGAAATCCTGACATGGCCGAGGAGGCGGAGAAGCTGCTTGGGCGGTTCCGCGCGATGGAACCATGGCTGGTCAACGGCAGGGTGCACGCCCCGTTCTGGGAAGTTCACGCCACCCGGGTGGACTGACGCGTGACGCCCCACCCGTCACTGGAGTCACGCAAGGTGGGGATGTGGGCCTTTGCAGCGGCGCCGCGCGGGTCGGGTTGTTACCGAATCGGAGCCTGGCTATCGCTAGCTGTGCTATCTGCTTTGGTTGTCGGCTTGGCTTGTCGTGCCCGGTTGGACGGTTGCGGTTCGTCGATGATCTGTTGGTGGCCAAGGGATATCGTCTGCGCAGCGTGATCAGCAGTTTTTGATGCCGGCGAGCATGCGGGATTGGTTGCCGGAGCGGAATCCGGTGTGGCTGGTGACCTGACGGGTTTTCTTACGCTGGCGGCGATCCAGGTCAGGGTCACCATCGCCGGGGCAATGTATACCAGCCCGGCCCAAGCCAGGTACCAGGGTCCGCCGATCTGCCGTGAGTCCTCTTGAGCGGCAAGCAGCGTCCACGGCAAGTTGGAGATGGTCAGCGCGAGCCAGCCCCAGCCGAGGATCCGTGCGCCGCGGCGCTCGCACAGGGGTCCGTGAATCAGCCAAACCATCAGCGGCACAACCCACACCCAGTGATGTGTCCACGAGATCGGTGAAAGCAGTAGCCCGAACAGTTCGACCACGAGTAGCTTGCCAAGCCGGTCGGGCGGGGCGTGGTGGCTGTCGAGCGCGCGCCAGGCCAGGACGGCCAGTACTGCCGTGACGGCAATCGCGGCCAGGACGAGCGGACCATGCCCAGCATCGTGGCCAACGATCCGGGAGATGCCTCCGCGCCAGGATTGATTGGCCGCGATGCCGACTGGGCCAATCCGGTGGGCGTCGCCCAACAGGTGAGTGAAGTAGTAACGGGCTTGATCACCGACGACGAGCAGCGACACCGCGACGGTGGCGAGGAACACGGCCGCCGAAAACGCTGCCGCCCGCCACCGTCGGACGCCGACAAAATAAAGGGCTGTGATCGCCGGCGTCAACTTGACTCCGGCAGCCACGCCGACCAGGGTGCCCGACAGCCACCACCGCGTCGAGTAGACCGCCCATAGCGCCGCCAGCATCAGCAGCATATCGACTTGCCCCGTTTGAAGGTGGTTGGTGCACGGTTCGATCCAGATGGTGATTGCCGTCCACAGCATCGCGACGCGGTGACCACTGCCGGCGGGAATGCCCAGCAAGCGCTGGCTGACCCGAATCGACCCGTACAACGCAGCGATCGTAATGACCTGCCACAGAAAAGCGATCAGACCGAACGGCAGCAAGTGCAGCGGATAGAAGATGACCGCCGCGAAGGCCGGATAGGTAAACGGCAACGGGCCCAGCAGCGGGTGATGAACATCATTGTAGGTATAGCTGTACAGCGTGCCGGGTCGGTCGAGTGCGGCACCGCCGCCGATGTAGACCTGCAGATCGCACAAAGTATCGTGGCTGGACAGGTAGGTAAAAGCCAGTCGTGCTGCGATAGCGAGGGCCAGCAACGCTGGCGCGACAACCTGCAGTCGGATGGCAAGCAGGCGACATATCGCTGTCGCGGAGCCGCCCGTTACCCTACTCATCAGCCGAAACATTAACAATTAGCCGATGATTCGGCAGGTGATTCAGCGAAACCATGTGATTCAACAAAACTGCTGGGAATTCTGATCGCCGGGTTACAATCGCGGGTTGTTTCACATCTAAAGCAAGTGAGACTGCACACTTTCGGATACACCCCACCAAAACACCAACAACCCAGCACTTGGCACAGGGCTCTCGGAGGTGGGCAGATTTATCTGCCTCCGGGAACGGCGCAGCTAAGCCTCTGCCGGAACCAGCTTCAACGAGATCGAGTTGATGCAGTAGCGCAGGTCCGTCGGCGTGGGATAGCCCTCGCCGGCGAACACGTGGCCCAGGTGGCTGTGGCAGTTGGCGCACAGCACTTCGGTACGCGTCATCCCCATCGAATCGTCGGAACGCAGGATCACCGCATCGGAGCTCGACGGGTCGAAGAACGACGGCCAGCCGCAATGCGACTCGAATTTCTCACGGCTGCGGAACAATTCGGCGCCACAGGCCCGGCACTGATAAACGCCTTGGGTTTTGGTGTCGGTGTATTCACCGGTGAATGGCCGCTCGGTGCCGGCGCGACGCAGCACGTCGAACTCCTGCGGGGTGAGCTTCTTGCGCCACTCGTCGTCAGATAGTTGCACCTTGGGACGCGACGAGTCACTGGTCATTAGCGCCACTCCTGTTCATCGCTTCGCTTTGCATCGTCGCCGGCGCGGGACATGCGTCCACGCTAACCCGAATGGCGGTGACCCGTCCCCCGCAAGCGGGTGGTACCCCCAGCGCCCGGCTCCGCCGCGCTTGCGATCACCGCGGGGCGCTCCCGCTCGGCCGTCAGCCAGGCCGGAGCCAACTTGGATCCAAGCCGTCGTCCAGCCGGTTTTCGGCCTTCGCGTCCAGGTAGCGGAAGTAGAGCACGGTGAACGCCACGATCGACACCAGCGACCACCCGTAGGTGATCTTCAGGTATTCCAGCGCGCGGCCCCACCGCATCCAGTTGAACAGCAGCCAGCGGTCCAGCGTCATGAAGCCGTAGATGCCCAGCCACGCCGGCCAGTTGCGGATCAGCGAGTTGGGCAGCACGACCGTCATCAGGAACGGGAACAGCATCATCGAGTAGTAGCCCTGGGCCAGCGACAGCACCAGCCAGGACCACAGCAGTAGCACCCCGGCCGAGCAGGTGAACCAGAACAGCTGGTCGCGGGTGCGGTAGTAGCGGTAGAGCAGCCACAGGCTGTCGATGGCCAGCGCAGTGAACAGCAGCCGCAGGAAGACGATCAGCCACGTCGGCAAGCCGAAGTAGACACCGTTGCCCTCGATCGAGCTGTTGAAGTAGTCACGGGTGCCCAGGATGTAGGGCACCGTGCGGGTGAAGAAGTCCATCGGGTGGCTGATCAACGGCAGCGCGGCCAGGTTGATGACGACTGGAAGCGCGACGGCAGGCACCAGCGCCCGCCACTGACGATTCAGCAAAGGCAGCAACAGCAGGGGACCGAGCACGGGTTTGAGCACCAGCGTCAGCCCGATCGCGCAGCCGGCCCACCACTGATGGGAGGCCCCGTTGTTTTTGGAGCCGTCGATCAGCCACCGCAGGAACAGCACCTCCAGCAGCAGGATGCAGCCGTTGATGTTGGTGAAGACAAGCGTGTTGGTCACGGTCTCGGTGCAGAACATGGCCAACAGCAGGGCCGGCGCCGCCACCGACGACAGCGCGTAGTTGAACATCCGCAGCATCAAATACCAGGCAATCAGGATGGCCACGGTGTTGATCAGGATGAACAGGTAACGGGACGGCGCGAACGGCAGGTATCCGAACGGCGCCATCAGCAGCGTGCCGCCGGGCGGATACAGGTAGTGCGGGTCGACGTAGTCGAAGTGCTCGTTGTAGATGTCCCAGCCGCGCCGGAAGTTCAGGACCGCCCGGTAGACCGGCTTGAAATCGTCGGTGATGTTGCCATTGGTCGTGACCACAATGCTGCGGTGCAACACCGACAGGATGGCCGCCGGCCATAGCGCCAACTTCACTACCGCCGACGTGCTCTGCGGGCCGGTGCGGGGACGGAACGCGGCCAGCAGCCAGTCGCGCGGGCCGGTTCGGGTCGAGTCAGCTGCCGTCACCAGCGCACCGTACACCGGGGCTTGCCTCCGGCGACGATGCGGCCGCATGGCGGTTGAGCAAAAGCCGGGCAGCCCGGGCCGGGCCCAAGTGTCAGGCGGGGCAGTAGGTGTCGGTTCCGGGCAGCTTGCCCGTGTCCAGATAGCTGATCAGCGGCGGGACGGCACAGCTCGAATAGATGCTGGTGCCGTGGCCGATGCCCTGCCACATCACCCGTTTGCTGGCCGAGTTCGCGTTGATGATGGTGGCCGCTGTCGCGGCTACCGCTTCCGAGCCCACGATCGGGTCGTTCTGCACACCCAGCAGCAGCACGTTGACCTTGAGGTCCTTCGGCGCTTGGGGCGTCGAACCGGTGGGCCAGTGCAAGCATTTGACCAGGTTGAGCGCGGCGACCGTGCCGAACTGGGGATAGAGCTTCCCCCAGGCGACCACCAGTTCGCGAACCCGGTCCGGGGTGGGGCGGTTGAGCGCGTCGCTGCACGCGTTGACGAACTGGCCGTCCGAATCCAGGGTGGCGTCGGCGTGGTTGATCAAGTTGTTCAGCTGGTTGGCATCGCCGGAGCGGGCCGTTGCCAGCGCGTTGGCCAGGTTCGTGGTGGCGTTGACGCGGCCGCCGGTTGGGTAGCCCAACGCAGCGGTGATGGCATTGGCGACTTGCGCCACCGATGCACCGCCGGGTCCTTTGCCGCTGCGGGCGGCGGCCAGCAGCGCGCTGACGGCGCCCTTCGGATCGGGACCCAGGGCGCAGTTCACCGCGATGCATTGCGCGGCGAACGCATCGAGTGCGGCCTGCTGGCCCTTGGCCGCTTGCTCTGCCGCGGTTTCGGCGTTGGCCCCCAACGCAATCGGGGAGTCGAGGATCAGTCGGGCGACCTTGTCTGGACGCGATGCGGCGTAGGACAGCGCCACCTGGGCGCCGTTGCCGATTCCGACCAGCGCGAGTGCGGGTACGTCCCAGAGGTTGCGCAACCGCTCGAGATCGGAGGCGGCGTGCGAATTGTCGTACGCGGTGTCGCCCGCCGGCGCGAGGGCGTCGGTGCAGCCCGTGGTGGCGGTATTCGAGACTTCGGAAAGGTTGGCCACCGGATCGTCGCCCGACTGGAACTGCGACTGATCTTGCATCTGTTGGCGGTCGAAGTGAGCGCGGCAGTCGATCGGGGTGGACATGCCTATACCGCGACGGTCGATGGCCACGATGGGGTGGGTGCGCAGCACGTCGGGGCCCGCCTGCGATAGCCAGACCGGCAACTGCGTCGACGACGGCAGATCGGAGCCGGTGGTGAAGACCAGCGGCCCGGCGTCGTGCGGGGTCTGGCTGGAGCGGGCGCGAACCGCGCCAATGCTGACTGTCCCCGTCCCGCCGTTGACGTCGAGGTCGGCGTCGTAATTGGCGCATTCCAGCCGGACACCGGGCGGGGCGGCCACGCCCGCGTCCGCGAACACCCGCGACGTGCAGTCCTGCCACGCCAGGTCGTTCTTGGGCGCGGCGATCGGCGGTGGACCGGAGGCCGGCGGCTTGGTTGTCGCCACGCCTTGTGGCCGGGCGCCGGAGTTGGTCGCAAAGCGCGGGTCGGCGGCCAGGCCCGGGACGCAGCCGGCCAGCAGCGCGGTCACCGCGAGCAGAATCGTCGCGGACGTGAGGTGCCGACCCATGCCGACCACAGTAGCTACTCCGCTCTTGATCGGATTGCCCGTCTCTCCCCCTCGCGGCTCTCCGCGGGCCGCATCGTCGACAGGCGGGTCAGGCTTTGACCATGGAAAGCGTGGCGCAAGCCTCGGCCTCTCTAGGCCGGACAAGCGCGTCCGGATTTGTCGGCGACGGCCGTTACGGTGTTGGCCACAACTGAATCCTCCGGAGAGATCCCAAGGTCAGGACATCGACCGGCGTCGGGGAAAGTAATCGGCGAGGCCGCGGAAACGCAGACACCTGCGGCGCCCGCAAGGGACAGAGCCGATCGGCGCAAACGCAAAAGCCCCCGGCTTACGTCGGTGCTGTGATGAGCACCGAGACAGCCGGACATCGGCACGTGGCAATCCCGCGCCTTCAGTTGGGGGAGGATGTCAAGTAGCGCGTGTACAGGTAACCGGCATCGTCGGTGAGAACCTGGGCACAGCGCATCGGGGTTTGCACCTGGCCGGGGCCGGTCGCGATACGCCGGGCCAGGCCGCCGACGAGATAGGGCGCGATGGTCAGACACAGCTCGTCGAGCAGGTCGCGCTCGATGAACGAGCCGAGCAGCGTCGGTCCGCCCTCGGTCAGGACGCGGCGCAGGCCCCGAGCCTCAAGGGCCGACAACATCGCGGCCTCGTCCACGCTGCCGGGATCGTCACCGGAGCAGTCGACCACCTCGGCCAGACCGGCCAGCCGATGGCGCGTCTCATCGCAGACCGCCGTGCAGGTGCACACCAACGGGGGCACCTCGGTCCGGGTGAACACGCCCATATCCCGGTCCAGGCGGCCCGACTTGGTGACGATTGCCAGTTGCGGGACTTCGCTTTGTCCCCGTGCCTGTCGCTGCTGGCGCTGTGGCACGGGCAGGTGTGCGCCGGAATAACCCTCGATCCGCACGGTGCCCGCGCCGACGACCACGACGTCGGCGAGTCCGCGCAGCATGTTGAAGATAAATCGGTCACCCGGACCGCCGAGTGTGCCGCTGGTGCCCTCGACGGTGGCGCCCCCGTCCACGCTGGCGATGAAATTCGCCCGCACCCAGACACCGTCCAGCTCGGCCGGATAGCCGTACAGCTGGGGGAGTTCGCTGTCGTCGAGCTGGCGCCCCGATTCGAGCAGCTTCAGCGGTGTCCCGGCGGCTCGGCCGGCTGCAGAGCTAGCTTCAAGGTCGGGCATGACCTTGATTGCAGCACGCCGCTACAGTGCCAGCATGCACGGGTCCGCTTCTCCCAACGCGGCCGACGGTTCCCGGCCGGTGGGCCACTTGGTGGATCGGCGTCCGACCGCGTCGCCGGAGCGGCTGATCGCCCAACTGAAGCCGCCGCCGACGTTCGCCGATGTGGCCTTCGCGACGTATCGCCCTGACCCGGCGGAGCCCACCCAGGCGGCCGCGGTCGCGGCCTGTCAGGACTTCTGCCGGCAGGCCGTCGAGCGCCGGGCGGGCCGCAAGAAACTGTTCGGCAAGCGGGCGGCGCTACCCGGCGTCGGGCTGTACCTGGACGGCGGGTTCGGCGTCGGCAAGACCCACCTGTTGGCCTCGGCCTACTACCAGTTGCCCAGTGACGGGCCGGACGGCCGTCCCAAGGCGTTCGCGACATTCGGGGAGCTGACCCAGCTGGCCGGGGTGTTCGGCTTCGTCGAATGCATCGATCTGCTGGCCGATTACACGGCGGTGTGCATCGACGAGTTCGAGCTGGACGATCCGGGCAACACCACGCTGATCTCGCGGATGCTCTCGCAACTGGTCGAACGGGGTGTGTCGGTGGCGGCCACCTCCAACACGCTGCCCGAGCAGCTGGGCGAGGGCCGCTTTGCCGCCCAGGATTTTCTGCGTGAGATCAACACGCTGGCAAGGATTTTCACCACCGTGCGGATCGAGGGACCGGACTACCGGCATCGCGACCTGCCGCCGGCCCCCCAGCCGTTGTCCGACGAAGAGGTCGCCGCGCGCGCGGCCGGCGTTGCGGGGGCGACGCTGGACGACTTCGACGCGCTGTGCGCGCACCTGGCCACCATGCACCCGTCGCGGTATCTCACCCTGATCGAGGGTGTGACCGGGGTGTTCTTGACCGGCGTGCACGGCATCGACGACCAGAACGTGGCGCTGCGGCTGGTCTCGCTGACCGACCGGCTGTACGACGCCGGCATCCCGGTGGTGGCTTCCGGCGCCAAGCTGGACACCATCTTCAGCGAGGAGATGCTGGCAGGTGGGTACCGGAAGAAGTACCTGCGGGCCACTTCTCGGCTGCTGGCGCTGACCTCATTTGGGTAAGCCGGGCTCAGCGAAGCTCCCGAACCATGACGTAGTCGTCCTCGCGGCGGGCCCCCACTTGAAATGTTCTGGTGCCGTTGACCTTGAACCCGCTCTTGAGGTAAAAGCGTTGTGCGCGTTGGTTTCTCTGGTTGACGCCCAACCACAGGCAGCGGACCTGCCATTCGGCGCCGGTTACCAGCGTGGCATCCATCAGCGCCGTCGACACCCCGACGCCGTGGTAGTCGGGCAGCAGGTACAGCTTGGACAGCTCGGCGGCCGGACGGACTTCGACGGCGCGCTGCACGTCGGCTGGGATATCTGAGTCGGCGACACCGCGAATCAGCATGGCGTAACCGATAATCCGGCCGCCTTGCCGTGCGGTGAGAATCGCACGTTGCGGATCGGCCAGATACTGTGCGAACCGCGTCGCGGACAGGTTGGTATCGATGAACGACGCGATGTCCTCAGGATGGATGGACGGCGGGCATGCCAACGGAAACGTGCGCGCGGCAACCGCGGCCAGCTCTTCGATATCGACGGAATCCGTCGTGGCGATCTGAACCGCTGGCGTCAGAGGTTCCACTGAGCGAGGTGCTGGCCCGTCTTCTTGTCCAGCAGCACGACGTTGGAGACCGGATCGCGGTAGGCGTCCCAATACACTTCGCCGCGCACAATCGATCCTTGTGGCGCATTGACGATCACGTTGTCCAGCGCGTCGGGGGCACCGGATGCCCGGGGCTTGTAGGCGTCGGCGAACGGCGTCACGCCGTCGAAGCTGAAGTTGGTCGCCATGACGAACGAGTTCGGCACCCGGACCGCGTGGATCGCCACGTCGGCGCGCTCGACCGTGCTGTCCGGAAAGCTCTTGAACGGCACGCCCTCGCGCGTGTAGCCGAATCCCGGGGGCGGGTCGCATGGCGCCACGCTGCTGACGGTGACGTCTGCGATGTAGTCGCCGGTGTCGACTCGCAGCGTGTCACCGATGCGGCCGATCGGCGCGTCGCCGGCGTGAGCGGGGGGAGCCGCAAAGCCCCCGGCGATGACGGCCGCGGCGGCGACAAGGAAGGTGGTCATGGCGATCAGCCAGCGGTGCATCGTTGCCTCCTCGGCTCCCTTTTTGGGGACCTTCGCATGATTGCACACGCGCTAACGCGAAGGGGAGGGGTTGTAACAGGTGCCCTCAGTCGTCTTTACCGCCGGTGAAGGATTCGAGCGATTCGATCAGGTCGGCCTCGGCGCGTGCCTTGTCGACGCCGGATCGGTGCAGCGGTCCGGCACCGTCTTCGAGTTCGAGCAGCGCCAGCAGCATGTGTTCGGTGCCAATGTAGTTGTGGCCGAGCCGAAGTGCCTCGCGGAACGTGAGCTCAAGTACCTTGCGAGCCGGGCCGCTGAACGGGATGAGCTCGGGTGGCTCGGCACCGGCCGGCGGCAGATTCACGGCCGCCCGCACGGCCTCGGCGTCGACCTGCTGTTTGTCGAGGAGCATGGTCGCCAGCGCGGCCGGAACACGGAGCACTCCGAGCAACAGGTGATCGGGTGTGATTTCGCTGTTGGCGGCTTCGCGTGCGATGTTCTGGGCGGCGACCACCGCGTTGCGGGCGCGCGGCGTGAAGCGCCCGAAACCCTGATCGGGGTCCATCGTGGTGGCCTCGGCTCGCGGGACGAACCGCTTTTGCGCTGCCTGCTTGGTGACGCCCATGCTCGTGCCGATGTCGGTCCAGGAGGCTCCCGAACGGCGGGCCTGATCGACGAAGTGCCCGATCAAGTGGTCGGCAATCTCGCCCAGGTGCTCGGCGGCCAGCACGGCATCGGCGAGTTGGTCCAGCGCATTGCTGTGCACCTTTTTGATGGCGTTGATCATCTCGTCCAGGCGGACCGGATAGGCGATGGGCGTGGGCTCTGGCATACCGTCAACACTAGGTTGACGTTGGGACTGGTGTCAACCTGGGGTTGACGATTCGGCCGGCGTCCGGATCGGGTTGGCGCACCACGTCATTGGCGGTTCACTTTCCGTTGTCCGCACGAGGTGCGGGCTCGTGGCCCCTCTGGGACGATCGGGGGGCCATGAGATTGCTCCTGATGCTGACCAGCCTTGCCGCCATGATCGGCGTGGCTGTGCCCGCGCATGCCGATAGCACCGATGACGCATTCCTCGCTACCGTCAGGGCGGCCGGCATCACTTTCGCGGACCCGGAACGCGCAATATCGGCCGGCAGATGGGTGTGCCAAATGGCCGACCACGGCAACCAGATGGCTGAGGTCGTCAAGACGGTCGAAGCCAGTAACCCCGGGCTCACCGCCGAAAATGCCGCCAAGTTCTCGGCAATCGCGGCCAATACGTACTGCCCCAATGCGCTGCCGGCCAATGGCGTGCGGGGCGGCGGCAGCTCGTAACTGCAGTGGGCTGTCCATCTGCAGCCGGCCTTAGCCGGGCCGTAGCCGGCGGCGCGCGCGTCCGTTTGCCCAGCACAGCCCCGTCAACCCTGCATTGACGTTTGCTGGGCACCTGATTGTGATCAGTTCTTTACATTGCCGCTACCGGGGACGTGTCGGCGAAACGTCTCGTCAACATTTCGCGCTTAGTCTGCTGCCCACAAGACCAGCCAAGACCAGCCTTGGGAGGAAGCAAATTTGGACTTTCTTCAGGGGCAGTTGATCGATCCGCTTAGCAATGTCCTGAATACGCACGTCCTCATTTGGTTGCTCATCTCGGTTGGCGTCTATTTCACGCTGCGCACCCGGTGTATCCAGGTCCGTTACTTCAGGCGCATGTTTCGCCAGCTCCGCAGATCCCACCACCAAGACGGTGGGATCTCTTCATTTCAGGCATTTTGCGTCGGGTTGGCGTCGCGGGTGGGTACCGGGAACATCGCCGGTGTCGCCATCGCGCTCACCGTCGGTGGGCCGGGCGCGATCTTTTGGATGTGGGTGGTGGCCGCGGTCGGCATGGCGACCGCGATGATCGAGGCCACGCTTGGCCAGATCTTCAAGGTCCGGGCGAATGACGGTGCCTTCCGCGGCGGCCCGGCCTTTTACATCCAGCGCGGACTGAACTCGCGGCTGGGCGGCATCTGCTTTGCCCTGCTTCTAACGGTCACCTTCTCGACCGCCTTCAACATGGTGGAGACCAACGCGGTCAGCGGCGTTTTGAAGTCATCGCATGGCATCGACATTCGTTGGACAACACTGGGTTTGGCGGTACTGGCCGCGCCGGTTCTGTTCGGCGGGGTGCGCAGGGTCGCGGCGTTCGCGGGCATGGTTCTTCCGGCGGTTGCGGCGCTCTACACACTGCTGGCGCTCGCGATCGTGGCGGTCAACATCACCGAGCTGCCGGGGATGATCGAGGAGATCATCGGCGGCGCATTCGGAATCAAGCAGCTGGCAGGTGGTTTCGCCGGCGGCATCTTCGTGGCGATGCTGACCGGGGTGAAGCGGGGCCTGTTCGCCTGCGAGGCGGGGATGGGCAGCTCGCCCAACATTGCCGGCGCCGCGACCGTGGCACATCCGGTGGAGCAGGGCCTGATCCAGTCGCTCGCGGTTTTCATCGACACCATGGTGATCTGCACCGCGACGGCGTTCATCGTGCTGGCTTCGGCACCGGAGCTCTACGATCCGGCTCACCCGGGTGAGGTTGCCGGAGCGAGCCTGACGGAGCAGGCGATTACCGCGGACCTCGGTTCGTGGTCCACCGTGTTGATGACCTCGGTGGTGTTCTTCTTTGCGTTCTCCTCGGTGCTCAGCAACTACGTGATCGCCGAGGCCAATCTGTTCTTCCTGGGCGGGCGTCGTTTGGCGGTCAACGTGCTGAAGCTCGTGACGCTGGGGTCGATCGTGTTCGGGGCCATGTCGACGCTCAAGCTGGTCTGGTCGCTCGCCGATCTGACGATGGCGCTGATGGCCATCGCCAACCTGGTCGCGATCTGCCTGCTGGGCAAGTGGGCGTTTGCGGCGATCAAGGATTACCACCGTCAGGCCGTGCAGGGTAAGGATCCGGTCTTCGTGGCCAGCCGTGCCGACCTGCCCGGCGTTCTCGACGGCGGCATCTGGGAAATCCCACAGCGTCGCCAGGTCGGTGCGTTGCCGGGATCCGTGCCGGTCGGTCGGCCGCAGCGGTTGGCACGAGTCTCGCGGGCGGCTTAGCTGTCTCGAGGCCGGCTCACGCGCTCGCGGCACCGATGCATGCGTGCCCTGGCCGCTGGTGCTGCATTTTGGGACAATCACGGCGACATGAAACGCCCATTACTGCCCGAAGGACCTGACCGGCGAGGGGCGAGCTCCCAAACCGGTTGGTCGTGGCCAGGCCGCTGATGACGTGGGGCGCTGCGGTTCAGATCTGGCATCTGGACCTGACCTCCGCGACGGTGATCGCGCTGCTGGCCACTGCATACGCGCTGAGCTACCGGCGCACGCGGGGGAGCGAGCAAGCGGTGGAACCCGCGCGGGCGGCATGCTTTGGTGTTGGCATCGTGCTGTGGGCGCTGGCCACGATGAGCGCGATCGGCGCCTACGCCTACGTCCTGTTCTGGGTGCGCGCGCTGCAGGTACTGCTGCTGATTTATGTGGTGCCGTTCTTTATCGCCCAGGGTAAGCCGGTCACCGTGCTGCGCGACGGGATGGGCCCGGCCGGCCGTGACCGCGTTGATCGCCTGTTGGCGACCCGGTTCGCCCGGGTGTTCGCGCACCCGTTGACGACGTCGGTGGCGATGCTGGCCACGCCATGGCTGCTCTATCTGACGCCCTGGTACACCGCGGCGCTGCGCAGCGAATGGATCGGTGCGCCCACTCGAATCTTGTTGGTAACAATCGGTTTTAGTTACTTCTATGCCAGGCTGCAAGCAGATCCGGTGCCCCGCAAATACTCTCAGGTGATCTCGTTGCTGATCTCGGTCGCCGAAGCCCTTGGCGACGGGGTCCTGGGGTTGGTCATCTGGCAGGGATCCTTGATCGCGCCGGAGTATTACGCTGCGCTGCACCGCTCCTGGGGCCCGGATCAGCGGTTGGATCAGACCATCGGCGCCGGCGTGTTGTGGATCCTCGGAGACGTGGTCGGGGTGCCGTTTGTGCTGCTGCTGATGCGTGCCCTGGGCCGCGACGAAAAGGCGCACGCGGTCCAGGTCGATGCCGAGCTGGACACGGCGCAAGCGGAAGCGGCCGAGGGCGAAACCGCCGGGGCATCGGGATTGTGGTGGGAGCACGACCCACAACTGCGCGAGCGGTTCCGCCGCGGCTGACCCGCGGCCGACGCCGACGGAGTCTTGCACGGGATCGGCGAGGGCGCCAAAGTGCCGCTGCCACTCCCGAAATTTGAAACTAATATGATTTGCGCTCAGCGGCGCAAGGAGTCCGCTATGTTGCCCGAGACGCCGGCAATTGCGGCCACAATCCTAAGGAGCCCATGGTGATCAAGGTATCCGCGACGGCAGCGAGCTTAGCTGCGAGCACTCTCATGGTTGCTGCGGCGGTTACAGGGTGCGGAAACGACAAATCGTCAAGCCCGTCGTCGTCGACGTCATCGTCGGCGTCGACTTCTGCTGCGTCGCCGACATCGTCCGCGGCACCGACATCGAGCACACCCGCCGCACAGCCCGGGGACTACAGCGGCCTGCTCATCAAGGCGACCGACATCGTCGTCCCGGGCGACACCTTCACTCAAGCGCAGACGCTGCCGGCCAACCCGGCGGGCATCGAAGGCGTGTTCATGAATCAGGGCGCTACTCGCAAAGTCGACATCACGATCTATGTCTATCCCGATGCCGCCGCCGCGTCACAGGCACTGGACCAGAGCGTCAAGGCGATTCCCGAGTTGGCGGTGAAGGCCCCGACCACACCGATCGACGTGGGCACCGGCGGCCAGATGGCGGTGGGGCCATCGCCTGATGGCTCCAAAGCGAAAGCGATCGTGATGTTCACCGAGGGCAAGGCGTTTGCGGTTCTCGAGTTCGAGAGCCCGTCGAACGATCCAGTGCAATCGGACTTCGCTTCGGATCTCGGGCGGAAGCAGGATGCGGCCATCAAGGCGGGACTGCCCGCGTGAACGAGATCGAGTGGTCGAGTCGGTGGTGAGAGCGGGGCTGGCCGCCGCCGCGGCGCTCGGTGCGGCCGGTGTGTTAGGCGCCGGCCGCGCGCGGGCGTTGGTCGCGCGTATCGAGCGGAACCCGGACCCTTTTCCGCGCGAGCGACTGCTGGCCGAACCGGAGGGTGAGGAGACGCTGATCACCCGCCCCGACGCGACGGTGCTGCGCGCGTTGGTTGCCGGCCAAGGGCCGCCGGTGGTCTTCGTCCACGGCTACACCGCCTCTCTCAGCGAGTGGAACGTGGTGTGGGACGAGCTGCTGGCCCGGGGCTTTCGCGTCATCGCGTTCGACCAGCGTGGGCACGGGCGCTCCACACTCGGCGCCGACGGCATTGGATCTGAGGCGATGGCGGCCGACATCGCGGCTGTGCTGCGGCACTTCGACGTTCGCGACGGTGCGCTCGTCGGACACTCGATGGGCGGATTCGTCACGATCCGCGCCATGATCGATCACCCCGACCTGGCGCAGCGGCTGAGGGGACTGGTGCTGTTCGCGACTTGGGCGGGCCGGGTGCTGGATGGGGCGCCGCAGAACCGGCTGCAGATTCCATTGTTGGAACGTGGTCTCCTGCAACGGTTTCTGCGCAGCGAGACCTTCGCGGTGCTGTTCGGCGCCGCACAATGCGGATCGCGCCCCTCGCCGGCGATGATCTCGGCGTTTCTCGAGGGCTTCCACCAACACCTCGATGAACACGGGCCGCTGACGCCGATCGTGCAGGCCTTCGTGCGCGAAGACCGTTACCCGCGGCTGGGTGAGATCGCGGTGCCGACCGTGGTGATGGTCGGCTCGGCGGATCGCACCACGCCGCCCATGCACTCGCGCCGATTGGCCGCGGGCATACCCGGTGCGCGCCTCGTCACGCTGCCCGACGCGGGGCACCTGCTGAATTGGGAAGCGCCCGACGAGCTGGTCACTGTAATCGAATCATTTTCGGTACCACGAGATTCGGACCGGGCGCCTGCTAACGGCTGAGCAGGCAGATGGGGGCGACGGTGCATACGTTGACTGGGCCGGGCGCTACCTCAGTAGTGGCCGAACTGCCTGGCGTATTATCAACTTTCACCCAGGTCGAATTGGGAGACACCCCGATCGGAGTGGTGAAGGCCTGGATGATACCTAGGGCCAGCCCCAGACCGGTGAGCCCGACGCCGCCCGACAGCAACGCCCCGGCAATGGCCCGCTGGAGGGGGAAGGTGTTGATCATCTTGTGCTCCCTTTGTGGAGACTGAATCGTTGTCTCGGGCCGGTCGAGGTGGCCGACAGCACTTAGGCTGTCGCACGACGCTTGTCAGACCTTCGCGAAATTCTTGCGAAATTCTTGCGCGATTTTTCGGGTGACGCGGCACGCGACGTACGGCCCGTCGGCCCGTCGGCCCGTCGGCCCGGAAGCGTAGGCCACAATGCCGTCGCACGGCGCTCGCCGTCGTCAGTCGATCAGGCCCAACTCTGCCAGGATCTCCCAGTTGGCCACCAGGGCGGCGTAGCGCGGCCACGGGTGGTCCAGATTCGGGACGAGGGCGCGCATCGCGATCGGAAACGGCGCGTAGGCAATGTCCCAGTGATGCGCGTGCGCCATGGCGATGTGCGTGTTCATCCCGATCGGCAGGATGGCCTGTCTCTGGGTCAGCTGCATGTCGTTGTTGGCGTCATAGGAGCTGAGCCGCACGCAATCCGTGAATTGGATGCTCGGCACCTCGAGCGGAGTGGTCGCACCGGTGAGCGCAAAGATCGGGATGCCCAGGCCGTCAAGGTATTCCGCGTGCTCTTTGTTGAATGCCTCCCGGACATCCGTGCGCAGGTCATACAGTGCGCCCTTGATGTCGTACTCGTCGAGACGCCGCACGCCAACCTGGTTCAACATCGCCGGGCTGATCACCGCGAGCAGCCTGCTGACGTACTCATAGGAGCCCGCGGTGGGCAAGTCCTTGATCTGGTCGTAAATGCCGTCTGCGGTGTAGGAGCCCCCTATGGCGCCACCCCAGGTGAACACGCCCTTGATCTGCTCGTGGTACTCGGGGTGGTGCACCATGAACGAGAAGATGTCCGGCGCGCCCTTGCTGTAGCCGAGCAGGACGACCTTGTCCGGCGGGGTCGGATTCTCGATCGGCTGCATCAGGGTGTCCATGCCCTCGCCGCGGAACGCCGCCTCGAGATCGGCCTCATTGGCCTCGCAGGAGCGCATCGGGTGCGAATCGGCCCGAATTATGCGCCAACCGCGCTCCTGGTAGAGCCGCTCGGCCTCCACCGGGAACATGTGCGCGCCCGGGTGCAGCAAGCCGGTAAGCAGGCCACCGCACAGGATCAACGTGGTGTTCTCGATGTTGTCGCGCTGCGCCTCGGGCAGTTCGGCCTGCCACTCGCTGGCGGGTGCGTCCTTGAGGAATCGGTCAGCAATGGCTTTGCGCGGGTTGGACTTCTTGAACAGCCCACCCACCGGCAGCGACGAAAGCATGGCCGGCTTGCAGGCGGCGTCCACGACCTGATCGTCCTTGACCGCCTCCCGCAGGAACAGGTCGCGCCAGCGACGACCGATCCATCCTTTGACCCAGGGGTCCTTGAAGGCCGCCGGATCCTCGTTCACGAGCTCGCGGACACCCTCGATTACCGCCAGATAGTCGCCGGCCACCTCGTGGTTGGCGAGGTCGGCGGCGAGTTCGGTGATCTGCATGCTTTGCATGAAGGCAATCATGATGAAAAAACACGCGTCGTTGTTGCGGTTCGGCCAAGCCCCGATCAAAAAAATTCGCGGTGGCCCGGTGCGCGTCTGCGATCTCGCGCATGGCGACGGTCAGCGGCCGCGGCACGGACGGGCCGGGCACGCCTGTTTCTTGCGCGTGTTACTCGCGCGCACGGCACAGCCGTGGCCGGCGGGCGCCCGACCGCCCTTCCCCGGGTGCGGGCGCTACCGTCGAGCGCGGGTTAACGGTCTGAAGTGTCGAATTGCATCGTGATTCGGGTTCCGTCAGCCGCACGGACGATATCGACGTTGTCGGCGAACGCATCAATCAAAATGAGCCCTCGTCCCCGATGGATGTGAACGGCTGGCTCTGGAGCAGAGCTGATCCAGTGCCCGGAGTCGCTAACTGTCGCGGTCATGGACTGGTCGTGCAGGCTCGCTCGGATCGACACGAATTTGCTTCCATCGCAGCCACTTCCGTGTTCGATCGCGTTAGTGACCGCTTCGGTGACCGCCAGCAGAATTTCGTCTGTGCGAGGTTTGGCAAGCGCGAAGGCGCGCATCCAGCGGGCGAACTCGTGGCGTGACTTGGTGACATTTGCCGGTGTGGCGGCCACTACGACGGCGAAGGGGTTGTCGCGGCGGCCGATCGACGGCACGGTGGGGCCGGGGTGATCAACCACGACTGTTTGGCTGGTCAGCCCAACGGCACCAGCGGCAGCGTGATTCAACGTGTCACGTCCTAACATTCGGCTTCCTATCCCGGCTATCCCGGCTATCCGGGCGATCCATCCCGGCGATCCAAACGACAACTGCGGTTGACTATATATTAAGGCAACTATTGCGTAGGCCTACTGTGTTTAGAAGCACACTGTCGCGTGGGTACGCGTGTGGTATGCATCGGAGCCCCACGGAAAGATCCCAGTCCTATTCCGACCGCCGCGAAGATCTGCCGCAGCATTGGTGGCTCGATGCCAAGCGCAAAGCCTCGCGTATACCGGATTAACCGTTCAGCGGGTAGCTTTCAACATGCCCACCATTGGCCTTCAGGAAAGGAGGCAAGCGCGTTGGCCTTCCCCTCGATAGCTGCATCGACTTTGGTGGTTGCAGCGTGTGCGCTGCCGTTCGCGCCGACGGCTCACGGCGACGTTAGAACCGTCCCGGTACCCCAGACGACCTGCAATCTGCCAACTGCGCGCAGCCTACTCATCTGGCAACAAGCGCCGGGAGGCGAGGACACATCCGTTTACGTCAATGAGTCTGACCTTTCCAACTGCAGACCCAAGCTCGAAACGTGGCGTGCCGGCCAGCCGACCGGCCCCGGTTACTGTTCCAAGATCGCGTGGTCTACCGACAATCCCGGCTACAGCCCGGGTGTTGTGCCCGCTCCTCCGTTGCAGAAAGTCATCGACCAAGTAGGCGACTGCAAAAGTTGACCATAGCCTTTGAACTACAAAATCTTTGGTGCGCGGTAGTGGGATTGAAGTAGGCGGACGGTATCGCCTAGTGGCGGGACGCTGAAATAGCGCGTCGGAATCGTCCTATGCTCGGGGCACTCTTCAGTTCGTCCGATTCGGCAATGTGTCGACGGTCACCGTCGGCATTGCAGGCGGTGTCCATGTCTGAGTCGGCGGCGCGGCCTAACCAGGGCCTCGACTTCCGCACCCTTTTTCATGGTTTGAGAAGGGGCACCGGTGGCTACCCGCAAAATGGCAGTGAAACGCGTCACCATCACCGCCAGATTGGGCAGCTTTCTCATCGCACAGGCGTTACACAAGTCGGTCCCGCATCAAACGGTGGCCCCGACTCAGAGCGAGGCAGACATGCAGAACACAACGACCAACCGCCGCCCCGGAACCCGCGAAACAGTCGCCTCCGCGTTCTTGCTGCTGGCCGGCATCATCGTCATGATCGGGTCCGGGGATGCCTTCGCCACACTGGTTGCCGCGGTCGTGATCTTGGCCGTGGTTTGGGGGATGATCCGCGAGGTCGGGCACCACGTCCGAAGCAGCGCGGAGCTGGCTCCCGTCATCCATCTACGCCCAGCACTGACCGGCCAGCCCGATCTGGAAAAGACTTCGGCGCACGCGTCATGGCGTGGCACTACCGCCGCCGCGTAACGCCTAGCAAGCGCCTGATCGAGTCACGGCGGCGCTGATTCCGAACCGGCGCAGCTGCGCAGCCGTAGTGATTGCATACCTCGGCGAGGCCCAGATCGAGTCTCACGTCTTGCATGCCAGTCTGCGGTTGCCTGCCAGGCATTCCTCGGTGCTGAGCCTTAATTCACGCGGCGCTGTATGAAATCGTCTGTGGGAGCTAGTGATTCGGCTAGACAAGCTTCCCGTGGACCAACAGCGCCACGAGTCAGGCGGCTCCCGTACCGGACATGCGACCTAGTAACTTGCGCGGAAGCGCTTCTTGGGCCGGCTCGACGCGATGGGGATGACGCGCCGATTATCTCGGTGATGATGACCGTTTCCGCCGACATTATGGCGATGCTGTTTTAGGCCGCTGGTGTAGACCGCAACCTGGCAGGAATTTCCCAGGTCTCACCATGGGTTATTTGAATTTTGGGGCGTTATGCTGCCACTCTCCGGGACATCGGTGACGACCGGACGCCAGTCAGGTTGTCATGACCGATTGGAGGTCTCAGATGTCGTTTGTAGTGGCGGCCCCAGAGTTTTTGGCTTCGGCGGCAATGGATCTGTCCCACATCGGCTCGACGATCAGTTCGGCCCACGCGGCGGCGGTGACCCCGACGACAGGGGTGCTGGCCGCAGCCGAGGACGAGGTGTCGGCGGCCATTGCGTCATTGTTTTCTAGCCACGCGCGGGACTTTCACGCGCTGAGCGCCAAGGCGGCGGCCTTTCACGACCAATTTGTGCGGGCAATGAGTGCGGGCGCGGCCTCGTATGCCGGCACTGAGGCCGCGAACGCCGAGCACACCGTGCTGAGCGCCGCGAGTGAGCCCGCCGGTTTTCTGAATAACTTCGCGCTGGCACTGTCAGGTCGCCCCCTATACGGCAACGGCACTAACGCGACGACGCCGGGCGGTGCCGGCGGGAACAGCGGGTGGCTCTTCGGCAACGGCGGCAATGGCGCGGCCGGCGCGCCCGGGCAGCCTGGCGGGAACGGCGGCAACGGGGGGCTAATAGCAGGCGACGGCGGTATGGGCGGGGCCGGCGGGCAAGGTCTTGCCGGCGGTGGCACCGGTGGTGCGGGCGGGGCTGGCGGCCGCAGCGGGTTCTTGTTCGGCAATGGCGGCAATGGCGGCAATGGCGGCACTGGCGGCATCGGCGCTCCTGGCGCCGCTGCCGGCGGCGCCGGCGGTGTGGGCGGTGCCGGCGGTGCCGGCGGGTATGCAGGCGGCGTCATGGGCCAACACGGTGCCCATGGCGCTGCCGGCCCCCCCAGCACCATCAACGTGGGCTCCAATCCGTTGGGGGTGGCGGTCGTCCCCGCCGGCCCCGAGGCCGGCGACGTCTACGTCGCCAACAACAGCAGCGGCAACGTGTCGGTGTTCGGCCCCGCCGGCAACCCCATCACCACCATCCCGATCGCCGGCGGCAACGGCGGCCCCAGCGCTCCCTGGGGGGTGGCGGTCACCCCCACCGGCACCGAGGTCTACGTCACCAACGATGTTTCCAACATCAATGGCACCGGCAGCGTGTCGGTGATCAACCCCGCCACCAACACCGTCATCACCACCATCGCCGTCGGCTTCAACCCGCAAGGGGTGGCAGTCAGCCCCAACGGGACGGTCTACGTCGCCAACAATGGCAGCAACAGCGTGACGGTAATCAACTCCGCCACCAACGCCGTCGTCACCGCCGTCAAGGTCGGCTCCAGCCCGGAAGGGGTGGCAGTCAGCCCTACCGGCCCCAAGGCCGGCGACGTCTACGTCACCAACAACAACAGCGGCAACGTGTCGGTGATCAGCCCCTCCAACCAATTCAGCACCAACATCACCGTCGGCACCGGGCCGAACGGGGTGGCGGTCGACCCCGCGAACGGCGACGTCTACGTCACCAACGGGAACTTCAGTCAAGGCGACGGCAGTGTGTCGGTGATCAACCCCGCCAACAACACCACCATCACCATCACCGTCGGCGTCGATCCGCAAGGGGTGGCGGTCAATTCCAGCGGCACCGCAGTCTACGTCGCCAATTCATCGGGGAACCCCCAGGCCGTGGAGGTGATCAACCCCGCCGACAACATGGTCACCGACACCATCGACATCAGAGCCGCGACTGGGGTGGCGGTCGCCCCCACCGGCACCCCAGACGCCGGCGACGTATTCGTCACCCAAGACGATGCGTCCATCCCTGGAATGGTGTCGGTGATTAGCTAAAGGGCAACATGTTCCGAATGCCAAAACCAAACTTTTAGGGCTGGCGTTCGTCCTGTCGCGGTGGCGGGTTTACGTCAGGACGACGCACGCATCTCCACACTTGGTGAAGGCGGCAACGGCGGCGACGGCAGGGGCCGGCGGCACCGGCAACCCCGACGGCACCGGTGCGACTGGCGGCAACGGTGGCACCGGCGGTCGCTGTACGGCACACAGCACCGCGAACGCCACCCCTGTTGTGTTGACCAGGGGTGGCGTTTGTCGGTAGTGGGTCAGTTTGAAATCAGGACGGCGATGTCTCGGCGTGGTTGTCCTACGTCAAGCTGAGCAAACTTTCGCCACGTTGGGATCGGTAGCGGCGAGGTCGGTGCTACCGTGCGGCGATGGGGCAACACCTGGGCCATGTTCCACCTCGGGGACCTGTTCGCCGAGCGGCTGGATCCGCCCGACCTGGAGGCCGCCCGCCACTGGTACGAGCAAGCCGCCGCCGCCGGCAACAGCTGGGCCATGTTCCACCTCGGGGAGCTGTTCGCCGAGCGGCTGGATCCGCCCGACCTGGAGGCCGCCCGCCACTGGTACGAGCAAGCCGCCGCCGCCGGCAACACCTGGGCCATGTCCCACCTCGGGGAGCTGTTCGCCGAGCGGCTGGATCCGCCCGACCTGGAGGCCGCCCGCCACTGGTACGAGCAAGCCGCCGCCGCCGGCAACAGCCAGGCGATGCACAAACTCGGCATCTTATTTGCTGAGCGGCTCGACCCACCCGACTTAGATGCCGCCCGCCAATGGTGGGAATAAGCCGCCGCCGCCGGCAACACCTGGGCCATGTGCGAACTCGGCGGCCTCGCTGAGCGACAGGATCCGCCCGACCTCGACACGGCCCGCCACTGGTACGAGCAAGCCGCCGCCGGCAACACCTACGCCACGTACAAGCTCGGCCGACTGGACGCCGAGCCGCTGGATCCACCCGACCTCCGCCGCTTCTTCGAAATCGCCGCCGCCGCTGCCCAGCGCGTTGACAATCCTCGATCCGATCCAACGTCACGATGAGTAACGGGCAGGCGCCGTTGACCGAGAGGTGCGGCCATGGATGGACGAGTTGCGGGACACGATTAATAGCACTATCTGAACCGAGGTGATTCTCATGGCGGACAAGGCGATTGTCGGATTAGCGGATGCCATCAAGGCGTTGCGCACCGAATTGATGGAGGCCGTTAGCGATGGTTGGGGCGAGTGGATGCGCTTCTCCCTGGATCCGATTGAGCTCACAGTGCAGGCCGTCGTCACCAAGGACGTAAACGGCAAGATCGGCTGGAAAATCCTCGAATTCGGCGCCAAGTACGACTCGCAAACCACACAATCGATCACGCTGACACTCACCCCGCAATGGCGGCAAGCCGACGGCACACTGACCACCAACTTCACCATCGCCAGCGACACCGCGGCAGGCGCCTATTTCGGACCGGAAGATTAATCAGGCGCGGCGGCTTGTCAATGCGCCATGACCCACGCCACCGCATGGACGCTGGCCGATCTGCTCTCGCCGTCGTAGGTCTGTAGGACAGTGCAACCCGATCCTTTGCTATAGCTTTGGCCGCGGCCGTGCTGTCAGCGCAGCGAAAGAATCCGTGGCACCGGCTGGAGAAGACGGTGCTGTTGGGTTGAGTTGTCGCTGGACGGCCGGGTCCGGCCGGTGCGCGGGGAGTGCTGCCCAAGCGGTCGCGTCGGCGGGGTAAGGGCAGCTGTGGAGTTGATGACCGCCAGGAAGTAGTAAGGGCAGTAGCCCCGTCGGTGCAGTGGCTGGCTGCGTATGGTGAGCCGGTGGAGGGCACGCCGTTCGGCCGGTACCGCTTAATCGAGTTGCGGGCCGTGGCGGCATGGGTGAGGTGTGGCGGGCTCATGACACCATCACCAACCGCGTCGTGGCGGTGAAGGTGTTGCCTGCGCACTTGGTCGACGACAAGGTATTTCAGCAGCGGTTCCGCCGGGAGGCCCAGGCGGCGGCGAGCCTCAATGAGCCCCATGTGGTGCCGATCCATGATTTCGGCGAGATCGACGGACGCCTGTTTGTGAACATGCGGCTGATCGAGGGCCAAGACTTGCAAGCCCTACTCGACGGCGGGGCACTGGAGCCCGCCCGGGCGGTCGGGATTATTGAGCAGATCGCCGCGGCGCTGCATGCCGCCCACGAGGTCGACCTGGTGCACCGGGACGTGAAGCCGTCCAACATCTTGGTCTCTAAAGGCGACTTTTCCTACCTGATTGACTTCGGGATCGCCCGCGCCGCCGGAGAAACTGGGCTGACGAGCACTGGCGCCGCCGTCGGCACCTGGGCCTACATGGCCCCCGAACGGTTCCGCGCCGGGGAGGCCCACGCCCGCGCCGATGTCTACGCGCTGGCCTGCGTGCTGTATCAGTGCCTAACCGGTCAGGTGCCGTTCCCCGGCGACACTCTGGAGCAGATCGCGCTCGCCCACATCGTCGAGCCCCCGCCCCAACCATCAGCGCTCAGGCACGGGATCCCCACAGCAATGGATCACGTCATCGTCACTGGCATGGCAAAGAACCCGACCAGCGCTACCAAACCGCCCCCGAGCTGGCCGCCGCCGCCCACGACGCCCTCATCGAGGTACCCACCCCAGCCCGCGATCCGCACACCGCCCCCACCCCGCCTGCCGACCCGACCCGGCCCGCACCCGCCCGCCCTGCCAAAAAGGTGCCACCCCCGCCCACACCAAAACCGGCGCGGCAACAGTCAGCCAAACCCACCCAGCCCGCGACCAAACAACGCCCACCCGGCCGGCCGCCCGCCCCACAACCCCGACCCGCCGACCGTCCGCCCTCTGGGCCCGCTACACCGAAACCGCAGCCGCGGGCCGACGACGTGCTCCGGCAGGTGAAGGTGGCCTTCATTGTCGCCGTGATCGTCGTGATCCTGGTGGCCGCGGGCATCACCGGCTACCTCCTGTGGCCCAACGCATCTCGGCAGACCGTGCTGCCGTTCACCGGGCTCAGCAACCCCTTCGGTGTGGCGGTGGACAGCTCCGGCAGCCTCTACGTCACCGACCCGGGCAACCAACGGGTGCTGAAGCTGGCGGCGGGCTCGGCCACCCCGACCGTGCTGCCCTTCACCGGCCTGAGCGGCGCCTTCGGTGTGGCGGTGGACAGCTACGGCCTCTGGGTCGCCGACTATGGCAGCGGCCGGGTGGTGGTACTGGCGGCCGGGTCGAGCACCCCGGACGTGGAGCAGATGTTCACCGGCCTCAACCGCCCCGCGGGTGTGGCGGTGGACAGCGCCGGCATCTACGTCACCGACTTTGGCAACAGTCGGGTGCTGAAACTGGCCGTGCCAGCAGCCATCACCCAGACCGTGCTGCCGTTCACCGGTCTCAACGGCCCCGAAGGTGTGGCGGTGGACACCGCCGGCAACCTCTGCGTCACCGACCTTAGAAACAATCGGGTGGTGAAACTGGCGGCGGGCTCGAGCACCCAGACGGTGCTGCCGTTCACCGGCCTCCAGGAACCCGAGGGTGTGGCGGTGGATGCCGCCGGCAACATCTATGTCACCGACCCGGGTAACAGCCGGGTGCTGAAGCTGGCGGCCGGGTCGACCACCCAGAGCGTGCTGCCGTTCACCGGCCTCAACCAGCCTTACGGGGTGGCGGTGGATGCCGCCGGCAACCTCTACGTCACCGACCATGGCAACAATCGGGTGGTGAAGCTGCCGGCGGGGTGATGCGCCGCACGGCGGGCGCGCGAGACTGCAGGACCAGTCCGACCGAGGCCACGTGGAAGACCAAGTGCCGCGGACTCGGGGTCGGGCGTGGTCATTGTGGTACTTGTTGGGACTGGTCCTAGCAACCAGCGGTTTGGTGGTCGTCACGCTCGTTAAGTGACGTGGCGCGCTCGTCCACGGGTGCATTGGGTACCCGATGATGATCCGCACCGCCGGTCCGGCGTTCGTGCGTGATGGGTCAAAGGCCCCCGCCGGATCTGACCGAGGCGCCTTGCGTGATCGGGGCTTAGCCGATGTTGTCGTCCTTGAACTTCTGCGACCGATAGAGCTGATCGGTGCACATTTCGCCGATTGCCGCGGCGACGATCCACACGGCCTCTTGCGACGAGTACCCGGTCTGCACGACGTTGTCCAACGTCGACCGCAGTGTCATGCCTGAGCGCATGCGGTGGCACGACAGCTTGCCGAGGTCGATCACGTCGAGAATCGAGCTGTAGTACACGCCGTGCCGGTCGAGGGCCGACACATAGCTGTCTTCATCGGCCCGCGCCGGTGCCGCCAGTGCGACGCCAGCGGCGAGGACCACAGCGGCGGTGACAGCGGTTAGCTTGAGCATCGGTCTCCTATCCACTGGTCGCCCACTGGGGGGAGCTGTCACGTTAAGCAAAATGGGCGCTGCCGCCCATCACATCGGCCCCATGCGTCACACGTGAGCTGGGGGTTCACGAGAACGCATTGGCTCCGGTCCCCGCCTGATCGCTTAACGTGACAGTGCCCGCTGGAGGATGGTGAACAATTTCACGTCAGCATGTTGCGCGTCGCATTTGGCCCGTGACAACGCATCAGGGCGAACTCACAGCGAGACGTCTAGTAATTACCTTTGTACCAACGACGGGCAGGAAACTGGAGCAGTGACCCCAAGTCGAGCGCGCGGTCGACCGCGCAGCGAGGAACGCCGCGACGCCGTCCTGAAAGCCGCCATGGAACTGATGCAGGAGGATGACCTGCGCAGGGCGTCGGTCGACCGGATCTCCGCACGCAGCGGGGTCAGCAAGGCGACCATCTACAAATGGTGGCCGAACAGAACCGCGGTGGCTATCGACGCGATCCTGCACCAAATGATGGCCGACGCGCCCGTGCCCGATACCGGATCGGCGGCCGAAGACTTCCGCCTGACGTTGCGCGGCATGATGGGCTTCTACACCAGCCCACCTGGCGCGATCTACGCCCAACTCGTCGGCGAGTCGCAGTTCTACCCGACTGAACGCGAGCGGATACGAACACATCAGGTGAACGTCCGCCGGGCAGCCGTGACGAAGATCTGGGACCGAGGAGTCGCCCGCGGGGAACTCGATCCGAACCTCGACCCCGAGGTGGCCCTGGATCTCATCTTCGGGCCGGCGATGTATCGGAGGGCGACCGGGCACGGAGGATTGACGCCGGCCGACGCCGACGCCATCGTGGCCACAGCTATGCGGGCACTGGCCAGGCTGGTCGATTAGCGCGGTGCTGGGCATGCGGCTAGTCAAACTCGCGAGCTACGCGCCACGCGCGGGCCAATAGCCGAAGTTCGCCGTCGATGACCGCCCGGAAGTAGTAACCGCAGTAGCCCTTTTTGCCTGTCGGTGCAGCGGCTGGCTGCGTATGGTGAGCCCGGTGGAAGGCACGCCGTTCGGGCGTTATCGCCTGATCGAGTTGTTGGGCCGTGGCGGCATGGGCGAGGTGTGGCGCGCCCACGACACCGCCACCGACCGGGTCGTCGCCATCAAAGTCTTGCCTGCGAATCTGTCTGAGGACGAGGATTTTCAGCGGCGTTTTCGCCGGGAAGCCCACGCGGCAGCGCGATTGGAAACCCCGCATGTGGTCCCGATCTACGACTATGGCGAGATCGACGGCCGGCTATACGTGTGCATGCGGCTGGTCAAGGGCCGCGACCTGGCTGCCGTGTTGGCTGACGGCCCGCTGGAGCCTTCGCGCGCGGTGCGAATCATCGGCCAGGTCGCCGAAGCCTTGCATGCTGCCCACGAGATCGGGCTGATTCACCGTGACATCAAACCCTCGAACATCTTGCTCGATGACCGCGACTTCGCGTACCTGATCGATTTCGGGATCGCGCGCGTCGCCGACGACACCCGAATGACCAAGACCGGCAGCACAATCGGCACCTTTGCCTACATCGCACCCGAGCGCCTGGAGGGCCAGGGCGAAGAGGACGCTCGCGCCGACATTTATTCGCTGGCGTGTGTGTTGTATGAGTGCCTGGCCGGAGAGCCACCGTTTGGCGGAGACACGATGGCGCGCCTGATGTACGCCCACGTGAACAACCCGCCGCCGCGGCCTTCGATCGCTCAACCGGATGTTCCAGCTCAGATTGACGAGGTCATCGCCACCGGCATGGCCAAAGACCCCGACCAGCGTTATGCCACCACCATCGAGCTGGCCGACGCCGCCCGCGACGCCATCACCACGCCGCTGGCACCACCCAGCGAACCCGCCCTGCTCGCCGATGCGGCCTCGGCGACGCCCACACCCACGCCCACCCTGCTCGCCGACGCGACCCGACCCGCACCCGCGACGGGGCACCAGCCCGCCGAACCGACCCAACCCGCGACCCAGCAACACCCACCCGGCCGGCCGGTTGTCCCACCATTCCGGCCTGCCGACCGCCCGCCACCTGATAGCCGTACACCGCCCCGGCAGCCGTGGTGGCGCCGACCGGCCATCGTGATTCCCTCTGCCCTGTTGACGGTGGCCGTCATCGCCGCCGCCATTGTCATCACCAGCCAGCAGCACGAGAACTCGAACGGCCCTCAGATCACCCTGCCCACCAGCACTCAATCGCGCCGCCCACCAGCACTCAGCACCGCGAACCCGCATACGGTCCTCAAGTCACGCTGCTGTTCACCGGCCTCGACGCCCCCGTCGGGGTGGCGGTGGATGCCGCTGGCGACGTCTACGTCACCGATCGCAACAACAATCGGGTGGTGAAGCTGGCGGCGGGCTCGAGCACCCAGACGGTGCTGCCGTTCACCGGCCTCAACCACCCCGAGCATGTGGCGGTGGACGCCGCCGGCAACCTCTACGTCACCGACTATGACAACCATCGAGTGCTGGAGCTGGCGGCGGGCTCGAGCACCCAGAGCGTGTTGCCGTTCACCGGCCTGAACGACCCCCGGGGTGTAGCGGTGGATGCCGCCGGCGCCGTGTACGTCGCCGACTTTAGCAACAATGGCCGGGTGCTGAAGCTGGCGGCCGGCTCCAGCATCCAGACGGTGTTGCCGTTCACCGACCCCAATACAGCCAGCGGTCTGGCGGTAGACACCGCCGGCAACCTCTACGGCGCCAACTACAAGACGGTGGTGAAATTGGCGGCGGGCTCCAGCACCCCGACGGTGCTGCCGTTCACCGGCCTCGAAACCCCCGTCGGTGTGGCGGTGGACAGCTCCGGCGACCTCTACGTCGCCGACGAGGTCAGCAATCGAGTGCTGGAACTGGCGGCGGGCTCGGCCACCCAGACCGTGCTGCCGTTCATCGGCCTCAACGAACCCGATGCTGTGGCGGTGGACACCGCCGGCAACCTCTACGTCACTGACGCTAGGAACAATCGGGTGCTGAAACTGCCGGCGGGGTGATGCGTCGCACGGCGGGCGCGCGAGGCTGCAGGGCTGGTCCGACCGAGCAACGTGAAAGACCAAGCGCTGCGGACTCGGGGTCGAAGCTGGCTGCGCTTGAGTCGCTGCATCGGGTGAGGCCGCCAGCGCGGGTGGGAAGGGTTGGCTGTGGAGTCGATGACCGCCCGGAAGGTCGTGACCGGCAGTAGCTGGTTTGCCTGTTGGTGGAGTGTCTGGCTGCGTATGGTGAGCCGGTGGAAGGCACGCCGTTCGGTCGGTATCGCCTGATCGAGTTGCTGGGTCGCGGCGGCATGGGCGAGGTGTGGCGTGCTCACGACACCGTTACCGACCGGGTCGTCGCCATCAAAGTCTTACCCGCGAATCTGTCTGAGGACGAAGACTTTCAGAAGCGCTTTCGCCGGGAAGCCCACGCGGCCGCACGATTGAACACCCCGCACGTGGTCCCGATCTATGACTACGGGGAGATCGACGGCCGCCTGTCTGTGAGTATGCGGCTCATCGAGGGTCGCGACCTGGACACCGTGCTGGCCGACGGACCACTGGAACCGGCCCGAGCGGTGCGCATCATCGACCAGGTCGCTAAAGCTTTGCATGCCGCCCACAAGGTGGGGCTGATCCACCGCGACATCAAACCCTCCAACATCTTGCTCGACGACGACGACTTCGCTTATCTGATCGACTTCGGGATCGCCCGTGTAGCCGACGACACCCGAATGACGAAGACCGGTAACACGATTGGCACTTTCGCCTACATCGCTCCCGAACGTCTGAACGGCCAGACGGAGGACGCCCGCGTCGATATCTACTCGTTGGCGTGTGTGCTGTACGAGGCATTGACCGGACAGCCTCCGTTTGCCGGGGACAACATGGGCCGACTGGTCGCCGCGCACCTCACGGCCCCGCCGCCACGGCCTTCGATCGCTCGACCGGATGTGCCCGAACCACTCGACCAGGTGATCGGCACCGGCATGGCCAAAGACCCCGACCAGCGCTATGCCACCACCGTCGAGTTGGCTAACGCCGCCCGCGATGCGATCGCCACGCCGCTGGCGCTACCCAGCGGACCCGCCCTGTTGACCGCCGCGCCCCGACCCGCACCCGCCCGCCCTGCCAAAAAGGTGCCACCCCCGCCCACACCAAAACCGGCGCGGCAACAGTCAGCGAAACCCGCCCAACCCGCGACCAAACAACGCCCACCCGGCCGGCCGCCCGCCCCACAACCCCGACCCGCCGACCGCCCGCCACCCGACACCGGCACCCCGCCACGGCAGCCGTGGTGGCGCCGACGGGCCATCGTGATCCCGGCTTCCCTGGTGACCGTGGCCGTCATCGCCGCGGCAATTGTCATCACCAGCCAGCGGCACGCGAACTCGAACGGCCCTCAGATCACGCTGCCCACCAGCACTCAGCACCACGAACCCGCATATGGTCCTCAAGTCACACTGCCGTTCACCGGGCTCAGCCGCCCCACCGGTGTGGCGGTGGATGCCGCCGGCAACCTCTACGTCACCGACTCGTCAAACAGCCGGGTGGTGGAACTGGCGTCGGGGTCGGCCACCCCGAGCGTGCTGCCCTTCACCGGCCTCTACAGGCCCACCGGTGTGGCGGTGGATGCCGCCGGCAACCTCTACGTCACCGACACTGAGAACAATCCGGTGGTCAAGCTGGCGGCAGGCTCAACCACCCAGGCCGTGCTGCTGCTGCCGTTCACCGGCCTCAACCACCCCTGCGGTGTGGCGGTGGATGCCGCCGGCAACCTCTACGTCGCCGACACTGGGAACAATCGGGTGGTCAAGCTGGCGGCAGGCTCAACCACCCAGGCCGTGCTGCCGTTAACCGCCCTATACCTCCCGATCGGTGTGGCGGCGGACGGCGCCGGCA
This sequence comes from uncultured Actinomycetota bacterium, assembly GCA_963845595.1. Taxonomy (GTDB): domain Bacteria; phylum Actinomycetota; class Actinomycetes; order Mycobacteriales; family Mycobacteriaceae; genus Mycobacterium. The sequence continues at coordinate 283,225 of CAWJSU010000007.1, read as the reverse complement.
ACGTCTACATCGGCGATCAGGGCAACAATCGGGTGGTCAAGCTGGCAGCGGGCTCGTCCACCCCGACGGTGCTGCCGTTCACCGGCCTCGGCAGCCCCCACGGTGTGGCGGTGGACACCGCCGGCAACCTCTACGTCGCCGACGGCGGCAACAATCGACTGGTCAAGCTGGCGGCGGGCTCGTCCACCCCCAGCGTGCTGCCGTTCACCGGCCTCAACGGCCCCGGCGGTGTGGCGGTGGACGCCGCCGGCAACGTCTACGTCACCGACGTGAGCAACAACGGTCAGGTGAACAACGATCGGGTGGTGAAGCTGCCGGCGGGGTGAGGCACCGCACGGCGGCCACAGGGGGCTGCAGGGCCAGTCCGACCGAGGGCCACGTGAAAGACCAAGCGCTGCGGACTAGGGGTCGAAGCTGGCTGCGCTTGAGTCGCTGCATCGGGTGAGGCCGTCGGCGCGGGGAAGGGTGGCCGTGGTGGCCGATCTGACCGCCGGAAGTAGTAACCGCAGCGGGTTTGCCTGTCGGTGCAGCGGCTGGCTGCGTATGGTGAGCCGGTGGACGGCACACCGTTCGGCCGGTATCGGCTGATCGAGTTGTTGGGCCGTGGCGGCATGGGCGAGGTGTGGCGCGCTCACGACACCGCCACCGACCGGGTCGTCGCCATCAAGGTGCTACCGGCGCATTTCTCGGACAATGAGGAGTTTCAGCGGCGGTTTCGCCGCGAAGCCCACGCCGCGGCGCGGTTGAACACCCCGCATGTGGTTCCCATTCACAACTATGGCGAAATCGACGGCCGTCTCTACGTGGATATGCGGCTGATCGAGGGCCGCGACCTGGACAGCGTGCTGGTCGACGGGCCGCTGGAGCCGGCGCGGGCGGTGCGCATCATCGAGGGGGTGGCCTTGGCTTTGCACGCCGCCCATGAGGTTGGTCTGGTACACCGCGATGTCAAACCCTCCAACATCCTGCTGGACCGCAACGACTTCGCGTACCTGATTGATTTCGGGATCGCGCGGGCTGCGGATGAAACGCGGTTGACCAGTACCGGCAATGCGATCGGCACCTTCCAGTACATGGCCCCCGAGCGGTTGGGCGATCATCCCAGTGACGATGCCCGCGCCGACATCTACGCATTGGCCTGTGTGCTGTATGAATGCCTGACCGGGCAGCCGCCCTTCGCCGGTGCCAGCATGGGTAGCTTGGTCGCCGCACACCTCCACACTGCGCCGCCCCAACCCTCGACCAGCCAACCGAACGTCCCCAAGCAGGTCGACCAGGTGATCGCCACCGGCATGGCCAAAGACCCCGACCAGCGGTATGCCACCACCATCGAGCTAGCCGACGCCGCCCACAACGCGATCACCACGCCGCTGGCACCACCCAGCAAACCCACCCTGCTAGACGACCAAACACGACCCGCGGCGCGACAACACTCAGCCGAACTAACCCAACCCGCGACCCAACAGCGCCCACCCGGCCGGGCGCCTGGCCCACAACCCCGACCCGCTAACCAGCAACCCCCTGAGATCGGTACACCGCCACCGGCGTCGGGGCACCGCCAGCGCCTACGGCTGAAGTGGCCGCTGATCGCCGCGATCGTCGTGATCGTGGCCGCCGCCGCCGGCATCACCGGCTACCAGCTGTACGTCAGGGCACACCACCGAGCTGCGGGCCTGCCGTTTACCCCCGGCCTGCACACCCCCGGCGGCGTGGCGTTGGACACCGCCGGTGACGTGTACGTTGCCGACACCGGCAACAACAGGGTGGTGAAGTTGGCGGCGGGGTCGAGCACCCAGACCGTGCTGCCGTTCACCGGCCTGCAGAACCCCGATGGTGTAGCGGTGGACACCGCCGGTGACGTGTATGTCGCCGACATGCAAAGCGACAAGGTGCTGATGTTGGCGGCCGGGTCAAGCACCCAGACCGTGCTGCCGTTCACCGGGCTCACCGGCCCCACGAGTGTAGCGGTGGACACCGCCGGTGACGTGTATGTCACCGAGATCGGCAACGCAAAAGTGCTGATGTTGGCGTCCGGGTCAAGCACCCAGACCGTGCTGCCGTTCACCGACCTCAACTACCCCTGGGGTGTGGCGGTGGACACCGCCCGTGACGTGTACGTCGCCGACTCGGGCAACAACAGGGTGGTGAAGTTGGCGGCGGGGTCGAGCACCCAGACCGTGCTGTCGTTCCTCGACCTCAAGCTCCCCTGGGGTGTGGCGGTGGACACCGCCGGCGGCCTGTACGTCGCCGACTTGGGCAATAACAGGGTGGTGAAGTTGGCGGCGGGGTCGAGCACCCAGACCGTGCTGCCGTTCACGGAACTCAACAAACCGACGAGTGTGGCCGTCGACACCGCCGGTGATGTGTACGTCGCCGACTCGAACCCGACCAACAACAGGGTGGTGAAGTTGGCGGCGGGGTGAGGCGCCGCACGGCGGGTGCGCGGGGGCTGCAGGGCCGGTGCGACCGAGGCAACGTGAAAGACCAAGCGCAGCGGACTCGGGGTCGAAGCTGGCCGCGCTTTGAGTCGCTGCATCGGGTGAGGCCTTCGGCGCGGGTAAGGGTGGCTGTGGAGTCGATGACCGCGCGGAGTAACTGCGGTAGCCGGTCTGCCCGTCGGTGCAGCGGCTGGCTGCGTATGGTGAGCCGGTGGAGGGCACGCCGTTCGGGCGTTATCGGCTGATCGAGTTGCTGGGTCGCGGCGGCATGGGCGAGGTGTGGCGCGCCTACGACACCGAAATCGACCGCACGGTCGCGATCAAGATGCTGCTCCCGTACTTCGCCCAGGATGAGAAATTCGAACAGCGGTTCCGCCGCGAAGCCCGGGCCGCGGCCCGCCTCGAAAACCCGCACGTCGTGCCGATCTATGACGTCGGGGAGATCGACGGTCGACTGTATGTGGTCATGCGGCTCATTAACGGCCAGGACCTGGAGACGCTGCTGGACGCCGGCCCGTTGGAACCCCAACGGGCGGTGGCGATCATCGGGCAGATCGCCAAGGCGCTACATGCTGCCCATGAAGTGGGCCTCATCCACCGCGACATCAAACCGTCGAACATCCTGGTTGATCGTGACGACTTCGCCTACCTGATCGACTTCGGGATTGCCCGCGCCGCCGGAGAAACCGGCCTGACGTCAACCGGGGCCACCATCGGCACCTGGTCCTACATGGCCCCCGAACTCTCTAGCAGCGGACTGGCTGAAGCCAGCTCCGACATCTACGCGCTGGCCTGCGTGCTTTACCAATGCCTGACCGGCGAGCTGCCCTTCCCTGCAGTCGCCCTTCAGCAGATCGCGGTGGCCCACATGACGACCCCGCCGCCGCAACCCTCTACACAGCGGTCCGCCATCCCTGCTGCGATGGACGGTGTCATCGCGACCGGTATGGCCGACCGCTTCGCGGTCTGGAACGAGATCACCGCGGCGATGACCATGGCCGCCGCCTGAATCGGCTACTGGGACAGGGCGTTTCGTCCAAGCCACGGCTCATCACCCCGAATCATCACATCGGCCAATTAGGTTGGCTCAAGTTGACAGCGCCCGCCGACGGCCCAAGCCAACCACAACACGCCGCGACAGCACCAACACGACGGCCCGCACTGCCTACACCTCGCCGTCGTGGACTTCGCGCGCTGCTTAAAGCTCCTAGGGCGTGTCTCCCAATTTCAGTGGCCCCCACGCGGGCATGGATGACTGCACAGGCCAGTAGGACTCCGCCGAGGTAGGTGAGAGCGTATTTGTCGTAGCGGGTCGCGACGCCGCGCCACTGCTTGAGCCGGTTGAAGCCTCGTTCGACGGTGTTGCGTAGCCCGTAGAGGGCGGGGTCGAATGCGGGCGGCCGACCGCCTGTTGATCCTTTGGCTTTGCGTCGAGCGATTTGGTCTTTGCGTTCAGGAATTGTGTGTTTGATTCTTCTGGAACGCAATTCGGTGCGCGTGCTCGGATGCGAATAAGCCTTGTCGCCGAGCAATCGGAAGTCGCTACCGGACACGTCCTGCTCCTTGCAGGGCGCGGCGTAATCGTCGAGCAGCGGCACCAACTGGGGGTTGTCGCCGGCCTGTCCGGCGGTCAACCGGACCGCGACCGGGGCTTCCCGCTGATCGGTCAGGGCGTGAATCTTGGTGGTGAGCCCGCCGCGCGAGCGGCCGATCGCGTGATCGTCGGGCTCATCGGCAGATTTCTTGTAATTCGACAGAGCCCCCTGGGGCGAGCGTGTCGGAGCGTGCGCCCGCGCAATGTTGATGTGCCCGCACGTTCGTCGAATCCACCGCCAGCAGCTTCTCGATGTCCTCGACCATCGCGGCGTCGAACCCGAATATCGCCGCCACCTGGGCGAACATCGCGTCGTAGGTGCCGTCCAAGGACCATCGGTGATGCCGCTTCCACACCGTTTGCCACGGTCCGAAATCGGCTGGCAGGTCCCGCCATGGGCTACCAGTGCGGAATCGCCATGCGATCCCCTCCAGTATCAAACGATGGTCACCGAACCTGTTGCCCCGCTTGCCCTCATCCGATGGCATCACCGATTCGACAGCCGTCCAAAACTGATCAGAAATCACACCCATTCGCGTCACCGGCCAATCGTCGCTCGTCAACGCCCTCCCATTCGGGAGACACGCCCTAGGTGCCTGGTGTCGGCTTGTATCGCGTTTTTATCTGCGGTGCATCTGACACGCTGTAAGTGAGGTCGTGGCCACAGATCCTGCACACCTTAGCGTCGCGGGTAAATTTCCCGCAGGCCGGGCATTTCTTAAAGTAATCTGAGCCGCGATTCCCCGTTGGTGCCTTCGCAGACGACGGGGTCTCGGGCATCGGTGGGGGGGACGCGTCCGCTTTTTGGGCGAGCCAGCGATAGGCCCAGTAGACCAAGTAGGCCAAGACGGCCAAGAGGATAGCCACACCGGCAGTTTTAATGCCGGCTAGCCATTCGCCGTTCAACAGCTCTTTGCCCGCCGTCCCCAAAGCAATCATCACCACAAACGTCACGGGTATGAGGAGCGTCCCTACTAACCAAACTCTTAGGCCGCCAACCAGGTCTCTCTTGAGCCATGACCATTGCCGCTCCATCGCATCAGCCCTTCTCAAGTGCCCGAATGCACTGATGGTAAGGGTGGCGTAGACGCCTTGGAGGATTCTTGCGGCGCTTCGCACACCGTTGGGTCAGCCGACAGCACCAACACGACCCGTTTGCTAACTGCTCGTAGCGGACGCAGTACGGCGCTTCAGATGTGCTTTGCATTGCTCGCACACGAATGTCGGTTGGCTTCGCGGCACCGCCTGCACATGCTGGCAGTGCAGACACCTCATCTTCGTGGTAGTTGTGTCGGTCTTCTCTGCGGCCTGGGCGGTGTTGTCGGCACGGGTGCGCGATGCGAGGTCGCGCAGCTCGATCGCGGAGTGCCCCTTAGCGGGGCGCTTAAGCCATATCCAACTCGAGCTGGTAACCAACGCGCCGAAACCACCGAGAAGGGGCAAAAGTTTTGGAGCAACGATCGCTACTACAGTGACGGAGCCAAGTCCAATAGCGACGCAAGCAAATAAAAAACGACCATTTCTAGAAAGAGGCCTGGCCATTTGTGAGTCCTTTCGCGCGAATGTGCTCCATCATGCTCCGAGGTCGGTCGTGGTGGCAGCCATTGCGTAAGGTACGACAGGATCCTTGAAAGATTCTTGGCGAGTTTCTTGCGGTCGGCGCCGTCGGCGCCGTAGTAGGAGGAGCGGTCGGCGCCTCGCTGGCTAAAGTGTTCTTCGCGCAATCGCTACCACCTACTGGTTGACCGGTTCTCCTCGAAGCTGTGAGCAATGCTTGAAATCTGTGGATCGGCTCGGGAAGGGGCGTACCTTCCCGGGTGACCGAATGAAGGTTCCAAGCAAGACCGGCGCGGTAACGCTGGTCGGGAAGGTACGACCCATGCTCACTGTAGTTTCTGATTCCGCCGACCGCGATGGTTCGGCGGCTGCGGCACCGTCGGGGTCGTCGTTGATCGACGAACTGGTCCGGGAGGGTGCGCGGCGGATGCTGGCCGAGGCGCTGCAGGCCGAAGTGGATGCCTACTGCGCCCGGTTCGCCGACGAGCGCGACGAGAACGGGCGGCGGCTGGTGGTGCGCAATGGCTATCACGAACCGCGTGAGGTGACCACCTGCGCGGGCGCGGTGGCGGTGCACGCGCCGCGCGTTAATGACAAGCGGATCGACCCGGACACCGCTGAGCGCCAGCGGTTCTCGTCGGCGATCCTGCCGCCGTGGGCGCGCAAGACCCCGCAGATCGAGGCGGTGCTGCCGCTGCTGTACCTGCACGGGCTCTCGTCGGGGGATTTTGTGCCCGCGCTGGGACAGTTCCTCGGCTCGACCAAGGGCCTGTCATCTTCGACGATCACGAAGATGACCGAGACCTGGCAGGCCGAGCAGAAGGCCTTCGCGCGGCGGGACCTGTCGAGCGTGGACTACGTGTACGTCTGGGCCGACGGCATCCACGTCAACGTTCGCCTGGAGGAGGCCAAGCTGTGCTTGCTGGTTCTGATCGGGGTGCGCGCCGACGGCCGCAAGGAACTCATCGCCCTCACCGACGGCTACCGCGAGGCCACTGAGTCATGGGCGGACTTGCTGCGCGATGCCAAGCGCCGCGGCATGCGCGCGCCGGTGCTGGCGATCGGCGACGGCGCGCTGGGGTTCTGGGGCGCGCTACGTGAGGTGTTACCGGACACCCGCGAACAAAGGTGCTGGTTTCACAAGATTGCGAATGTTCTTGCTGCGCTACCGAAATCGGCGCATCCGGGGGCCAAGAAGGCGCTTGCGGAGATCTGGAACGCCGAGGACAAGCGGCATGCTCTGGATGCGGTGAAGGCGTTCGAGGCGGCCTATGGCGCGAAGTTTCCCAAGGCGGTCGCCAAGATCACCGACGACGTCGAGCAGCTGCTCGCGTTCTACGACTTCCCGGCTGAACATTGGGTGCATTTGCGTACCACGAATCCGATCGAATCTACTTTTGCGACGGTGCGCAACCGGAGCAAGATCACGAAGGGCCCCGGCTCGCGGGCAGCCGGAATCGCCATGGCCTACAAGCTGATCGAGGCCGCCCAGTCACGCTGGCGCGCGATCAACGCACCCCACCTGGTGGCACTGGTCCGTGCCGGCGCTCGATTCGAGAACGGCAAACTCGTCGAACGCCCCGACGACGAAACAACCACGGAGGAGGCCGCGTAAAAGATCTTGATGTCGGGTAGGACCGCCGCATTGCTGCGGCGGTCCCCCCTCAGAACCGTACGTGCCAGTCGTCCCGGCATACGGCTCAAGCAAGCCCCGAGGACGTTGCGGGAGCTGCGGAATCCGTTGGGCTCCTGCGCAGCCCAGCCCGGAGGCTGCGATGGCAGGAAGCGTGTACCAGGTGGGTCTCGTCCGACCGGGCCGCCCGCCCGTGGTGGGTGAGATAGTCGGCGACGATAGCTCGCTTGACAACTCCCAGCCACCATCGTTCCCACTCGGAGGGGGACTGCGGGGGTTGATCGACGGTCAACAAATGATCGCCACACAGCGGGCAGCAGCCGTCCTGCTTGGCGAGCAGGCGCAGGTTGTAGCTGTCCAGTGCGGGTTTGACCTTGCGCCGCCGTTCGGTCCAGTAGCTGGCCAGGTCCGGGTCGTCGGGAGACGCCCGGCCCGTGACTAGCGTGTGTCGGACGATGGGAGTCCAGGCGAATTTGACCAGACACGCGATGTTTTCGCGGCGGTCATCCAGTGAGCGGTCGGGATCGCCGAACACCCACTGATCGTTCCTGAACTTGTTGAACCGCCCCCAGTAGCGGCGTGCGATCCACTTTTTCGGCTTCTTCGGATGCGTTCGGCGCGCCCACCTGGAGGTGAGCTGCCACATATAGTGGTCCAGCGAGCTGAAAACCTTGCTGGACACCGCACCTCGATAGTAGGCGGACCATCCCCGGATAATAGGGTTCATCCGGGCGATCACCGCCCTGGCGTTGGAGCCGCGCAGCCTGCGCATCTCCTCGGCCAACCGTTTGCGGATACGCTCGACCGCCTCCGGGCTCGGCTTGATCAACAACTTGCCCGGCCGTCTACCGTGACGGTAGCGGCGGATGTTGAATCCGAGGAAGTTGAAACCCTCTTCGAGGTGGACAATGCGCGTCTTATCCTCGTTGAAGACCAGACCCCTCGGAGCCAGCCACTGGGCAAGCTGCGCCTTGACGTGTTCGGCCTGCTCACGCGAATAGCAGCAGGCGACCATATCGTCGGCGTATCTCACCAGAACCGGGGTGCCCGCTATCGCCGCACCGGCGTAAACACCGGTCGAACTGCGGTAACGAACTCCCGCGGCCTCCTCCAGGCCATGCAGCGCCACGTTCATCAGCAACGGGCTGATCACCCCGCCTTGGGGAGAACCCTCCTCGGTCGGCGCGAACCCGCCGTTCTCGATCACCCCGGCCTTGAGCCACTTCCGGATCATTTCCCTGGCCGGGAACGATCCGAGCTTGTCAATTAGCCCAGGATGGTCGATTTTGTCGAACGCGGCCGACAAATCGGCGTCCAGAATCCACACCCGTTGGGCTCGTGGCCCTTTGAGCGTCAGGAAAAGGGACTTGATCGCATCGGCACAGCTACGGCCCAGGCGAAACCCGTAGGAACGGGCCTCGAACCGAGCCTCCCACTCGGGCTCCAGCGCGTTGCGGACCCGCGCTTGATGACAGCGATCCATCACCACAGGGATACCGAGCGGACGCTGATTTCCGTTGGCCTTCGGAATATACACGCGCCGAACCGGCAAGGGTTCCCACGACGACCGCGAATCATGCACCCGCACCGCCATGTTCGCTCTCGCCTCGGGCGACAGGGCAACCTCCCCATCGATCCCGGCCGTTCGGCGCCCAGCATTGCGCTGAGTCACCTGTCGCACACTGACCAACGTGTTCGACCAGGAACCCAGCATCAGTTTCTGCAGCGACCGGACCGAGGCCCAGTCCTGTTCCCGCGTCGCCTTGAAGATCCTGCGCCGCAACCTCGCTACGTTTACCTCATGGACGCGCCAATCCACGACGCTCCAATCGAAAACACCCTCCGGTCCGTTCACCTCTACGGTGTCCAACTTGCCCTTCCGGTTCGCAAGGCCCTCGGCCTCGGTATTTCAAAGGCTCACCTGCCCACGTCAGCGCCCTTTCGAGCCCAGCTACCACCGCTGGTATCCGACCGGTTCCCCATGATCGCCGCCCAGGAGGAGCGGCGGCATCACGACCACAAGTCCCGCTGCCTTTCGGCCATCGGCATTCGCTTCTTGAGCATCCTGTTCCCGCCAAGGGATTCCGCCCCTCTCACGATCGGCCTACCGGCCCGAAGGCCGGACCCGACGGGGTTTCCACGTTCCACGCACACGAGATACGACCGGGGAGGGCGCCCTCTATACCCCGAGACCAGCGGTGTTCGCACGACCGGCCTGTGGCCTCCGGTCGCCGCTTGCCGCCACTACCAGCGGCCAGGTCCTATCACCCGGGTTCTCAACCCGTCTTCCCGGGCTTCAAATGACGAGGCGTCATCAAGGGTTCATTCGCATTCGCCCGTCCGGCCTTCCCCTCGCCCGGTCGCTCCCCCGGACGGAACGGGGGCCCTTGGGCTTCTTCCCTGAGCTTCGCACCCCCACGGGCAGGACCCGTCGACGCACGTCAGGGCGGGGATCGGTCACGAACACCAACCGAGAACTACGCGACCGGCATCACCGACCTCCAATCCACGAGCTCACTCACATGCGCGACATCGCGTCGCACGTCGGGTAGGACCGCCGCATTGCTGCGGCGGTCCCCCCTCAGAACCGTACGTGCCAGTCGTCCCGGCATACGGCTCAAGCAAGCCCCGAGGACGTTGCGGGAGCTGCGGAATCCGTTGGGCTCCTGCGCAGCCCAGCCCGGAGGCTGCGATGGCAGGAAGCGTGTACCAGGTGGGTCGCGTCCGACCGGGCCGCCCGCCCGTGGTGGGTGAGATAGTCGGCGACGATAGCTCGCTTGACAACTCCCAGCCACCATCGTTCCCACTCGGAGGGGGACTGCGGGGGTTGATCGACGGTCAACAAATGATCGCCACACAGCGGGCAGCGGCCGTCCTGCTTGGCGAGCAGGCGCAGGTTGTAGCTGTCCAGTGCGGGTTTGACCTTGCGCCGCCGTTCGGTCCAGTAGCTGGCCAGGTCCGGGTCGTCGGGAGACGCCCGGCCCGTGACTAGCGTGTGTCGGACGATGGGAGTCCAGGCGAATTTGACCAGACACGCGATGTTTTCGCGGCGGTCATCCAGTGAGCGGTCGGGATCGCCGAACACCCACTGATCGTTCCTGAACTTGTTGAACCGCCCCCAGTAGCGGCGTGCGATCCACTTTTTCGGCTTCTTCGGATGCGTTCGGCGCGCCCACCTGGAGGTGAGCTGCCACATATAGTGGTCCAGCGAGCTGAAAACCTTGCTGGACACCGCACCTCGATAGTAGGCGGACCATCCCCGGATAATAGGGTTCATCCGGGCGATCACCGCCCTGGCGTTGGAGCCGCGCAGCCTGCGCATCTCCTCGGCCAACCGTTTGCGGATACGCTCGACCGCCTCCGGGCTCGGCTTGATCAACAACTTGCCCGGCCGTCTACCGTGACGGTAGCGGCGGATGTTGAATCCGAGGAAGTTGAAACCCTCTTCGAGGTGGACAATGCGCGTCTTATCCTCGTTGAAGACCAGACCCCTCGGAGCCAGCCACTGGGCAAGCTGCGCCTTGACGTGTTCGGCCTGCTCACGCGAATAGCAGCAGGCGACCATATCGTCGGCGTATCTCACCAGAACCGGGGTGCCCGCTATCGCCGCACCGGCGTAAACACCGGTCGAACTGCGGTAACGAACTCCCGCGGCCTCCTCCAGGCCATGCAGCGCCACGTTCATCAGCAACGGGCTGATCACCCCGCCTTGGGGAGAACCCTCCTCGGTCGGCGCGAACCCGCCGTTCTCGATCACCCCGGCCTTGAGCCACTTCCGGATCATTTCCCTGGCCGGGAACGATCCGAGCTTGTCAATTAGCCCAGGATGGTCGATTTTGTCGAACGCGGCCGACAAATCGGCGTCCAGAATCCACACCCGTTGGGCTCGTGGCCCTTTGAGCGTCAGGAAAAGGGACTTGATCGCATCGGCACAGCTACGGCCCGGGCGAAACCCGTAGGAACGGGCCTCGAACCGAGCCTCCCACTCGGGCTCCAGCGCGTTGCGGACCCGCGCTTGATGACAGCGATCCATCACCACAGGGATACCGAGCGGACGCTGATTTCCGTTGGCCTTCGGAATATACACGCGCCGAACCGGCAAGGGTTCCCACGACGACCGCGAATCATGCACCCGCACCGCCATGTTCGCTCTCGCCTCGGGCGACAGGGCAACCTCCCCATCGATCCCGGCCGTTCGGCGCCCAGCATTGCGCTGAGTCACCTGTCGCACACTGACCAACGTGTTCGACCAGGAACCCAGCATCAGTTTCTGCAGCGACCGGACCGAGGCCCAGTCCTGTTCCCGCGTCGCCTTGAAGATCCTGCGCCGCAACCTCGCTACGTTTACCTCATGGACGCGCCAATCCACGACGCTCCAATCGAAAACACCCTCCGGTCCGTTCACCTCTACGGTGTCCAACTTGCCCTTCCGGTTCGCAAGGCCCTCGGCCTCGGTATTTCAAAGGCTCACCTGCCCACGTCAGCGCCCTTTCGAGCCCAGCTACCACCGCTGGTATCCGACCGGTTCCCCATGATCGCCGCCCAGGAGGAGCGGCGGCATCACGACCACAAGTCCCGCTGCCTTTCGGCCATCGGCATTCGCTTCTTGAGCATCCTGTTCCCGCCAAGGGATTCCGCCCCTCTCACGATCGGCCTACCGGCCCGAAGGCCGGACCCGACGGGGTTTCCACGTTCCACGCACACGAGATACGACCGGGGAGGGCGCCCTCTATACCCCGAGACCAGCGGTGTTCGCACGACCGGCCTGTGGCCTCCGGTCGCCGCTTGCCGCCACTGCCAGCGGCCAGGTCCTATCACCCGGGTTCTCAACCCGTCTTCCCGGGCTTCAAATGACGAGGCGTCATCAAGGGTTCATTCGCATTCGCCCGTCCGGCCTTCCCCTCGCCCGGTCGCTCCCCCGGACGGAACGGGGGCCCTTGGGCTTCTTCCCTGAGCTTCGCACCCCCACGGGCAGGACCCGTCGACGCACGTCAGGGCGGGGATCGGTCACGAACACCAACCGAGAACTACGCGACCGGCATCACCGACCTCCAATCCACGAGCTCACTCACATGCGCGACATCGCGTCGCACCCACAGGTATTGACAATTGCTCGAAGCTGTTCCTTCTAAGTCCTTCTGACTAGACTCCGCAGCCATCTACCGCAGGTCCCCATACATGCCGCGGTCGTCGCTGACCCGGCGGGGGGCGCATCCCGGCGACCAACTCGCGCCCGCGCGATTCAACCCGTTCGGCGGCCCAGGCGGCACCGGGTCCGGTGGCTACGGTGACGGCGGGGCCGGCGGTAACTCCGTGAGCGGCGCAGGCGGCAACGGCGCCAACGGCGGCAACGGCGGCACCGGCGGCCACGGCGGCAACGCCTTTGATGGCACCGCCGGTTCCGCCGGCGCAACCGGCGCCACCGGCAACCCCGCCGTTGGCATCACCGGCGGCACCGGCATCACCGGCGGCCCCTAGGTGTACTGACCTGAGAGGTTGGTGACACGGCTTGCTTGTGGTTGGCCGCCGAGCGCGATGTGGCCGCGGTGGTGGGTGTTAGGTATGCAGCCAGATCGTGAACAGCAGGAACCAGTTCACCAGGCCCCCCGGGGAGCATCACCTTGACCTCGCCGACCTGTGGCACCGTGACCGTGGTGCCGACCGAGTGCCATCCGACTACCCGGGTGCCGCGGCCGCGGGTAAAGCACACTGATGCCGCCGGGTTGGCACAGTGATGCCGTCCCGCCAGTGCCCAGCCTGGCTGCGCCGCCCACGACATAAAAGTTCCCCAAACCGTACACAGCAGAATGTGCCGTTTCGGCCATGCGGCGCGGTGGCCCCCCGACGGGTTCCCTCCAGGGGCAACCGATACCGGGTTTCGCACAGGACCACCTGCATTGGGAACCAGATCGCCTCAGTAGTGCTGTGGCTGGTCCGCGACGGCGACGGTGCCGTTAGGCGGCTCGCTATCAGTGCTGCGGCACCTCGATGTCGGAGACCAGCACACGTACGCCGCCGGTGGAGAGTCGCCCCATGGCGGCGGTAGATCCCGCGGGCGCATTTTCATCATGGCTGCCGGGGCGATTCGGCGTCTCCGGGCAGAAATCGACCCGTTGTGCTCGACCGCGGCCGAGTCGGCCAGCCGCGCGACGGCGGCGGCCGAACGTCCGTACGGAATCCCTGCCCGAGCCGCGTCCGTTTCCAGTAGTCGATCGTTTCGGGCAGCTACCCGCGAGTCGTGCCCTTCGGTAGCGATCCATCCTTGTTGATCGGTCCGATGATGGCGTCCGGCGGCGGCAGCTTGGCCCCGTTCAGGGCGCCGGGGCGCAAGCCGATCCATGCCTCAAACTGCACGCGGCTCAAGAACACCTGAGGGGGACGCGGATAAACCATCACCATGTTGTACACGGTTGGCCCGGCCTCAGGGGTCACCACGCGCATGCCCCTGCCGCGCGGATCTCGTCGTCGTCCACCGGCGGTGTGTACCGCTCGGTCGTGGCGATGGATGCGTAGGCACAAATCCGCGGCCTGCCCATCGCTTGCGCGGCAATTCAGGCCGATCTTTGCCGGCACGTAACTACTCGGTGAGGTCGACCACTGGGGCGCCAGGTGCGTTCGTCTTCACCGACTCAATGCCCTTCTCGGCGTTCGCCTTCGTCTCATACCCTTGGCTAGCGGCGATGATCTCGCCGTTGGGTGCCTTGAGGTTTGTCTGCGCTCATAGCAGCCCCTGGGGATCGTGGCGGGACGCATCGTCGTGCTCGGTGCGGGTCAGGGTGTAGTTGGAGATCGCCGAGACATACCGCCTGGCAGCCACTAGCTTTGCGTGATCGTCGTCAGGCCCGGCATGGAGCACCAGTTCGATGAGCTGTATTAGCTCCTTGGCAGCGATGTCATGCAGCTCGGCCAGCTCGTTCTGCTCAGCCATGGTGAATCCTTCCTTAAACCGGGTCATGGCCTCATTGTCCCTGAGACAGTTCTCGCACTTGGATAGCGGCGAGCCGTGGCGGGCCGGGGCAGCCATCAATCCCGGCCCCGCCCCTGCCCGGTCAACTCTGACCCCCAGATATACGCAACGGGTCAGCGGGTATTAGCCGGTGTTAAGTTTTCGCAGGTCAACCTGTTTCGTGACAAGTGGTCACCGAGCCACCGCCTGTTTACCAGACCGACACAAGGTTCGGTGGAAACTCTATTTGTGCTGCCGTGATCGCGATACGATTTGCGTGTTGCCGCATGGCTCGACGATCACCTGAGCTGGGCGACCGCCGGGTCGTGATATGCCGGTGGGAGGTGCGGAATGTCGCTTGTGACTGCGGTGCCGGGCGCGATGGCGATGGCGGCCACGGATTTGGCGGGCATCAATTCGACGCTGAGTACGGCGAACTCCTCGGCGGCGGCTGCGATCACCGAGGTGTTGCCGGCGGGCGCTGATGAGGTGTCGGCGGCCATTGCCGCGTTGTTCGCCGGGCACGGACAGGCCTTTCAGGCGCTGAGCGCACAGGCGTCGGCGTTTCATGCCCAGTTCGTGCAGGCATTGAACGCCGCCGGGGGTGCCTATACGGGTACCGAGGCGGCTAACGCCTCCCCGTTGGCCGGTCTTGGGGTGTTTTCGCCGTGGGAGATGTTGACGGGGCGCCCGCTGTTCGGCAGCGGCGCCAACGGGGCCCCGAACACTGGGCAAAACGGGGCGCCCGGTGGGTGGCTGATCGGCAACGGCGGAGCCGGCGGGTCCGGCGGCGGCTTCCACGTCAACGGCGGTAACGGCGGCGCCGCCGGGCTGTTCGGCAACGGCGGGGCCGGCGGCGCCGGCGCAGTGGGTCCCACGGTAGGGGGTTCCGGCGGGGCCGGCGGGCTATTCGGCGTCGGTGGCACCGGCGGGGCCGGCGGGGGCGGTGGGGTCGACGGTGGCACCGGCGGGGCCGGCGGGTCCGGCGGGCTGTTCGGTTCCGGTGGCGCCGGCGGGATCGGCGGCGTGGGCCTCATCGGGGGTACCGGCGGGGCCGGCGGCAACGCCGGCATGCTCTGGGGCTCGGGCGGCGCCGGCGGCGCCGGCGGCGCCACGACCGGCGCCAGCAGCACCGGTGGTACCGGCGGGGCCGGCGGCAACGCCGGCATGCTCTGGGGCTCGGGCGGCGCCGGCGGCGCCGGCGGCGACAGCACCAACTCCACCGGCGGCAGCGGGGGTACCGGAGGTGTCGGCGGTACCGGCGGGCTGTTCGGCGACGGCGGCGCCGGCGGCGCCGGCGGGGGCGGCATCGGCTTCGGCGCGGGCGCCAACGGGGGTACCGGCGGGGCCGGCGGCAGTGGCGGTGTGCTCGACGGCGTCGGCGGCGACGGCGGCGCCGGCGGGCTCGGCCTCAGCAACGGGGGTAATGGCGGGGTCGGCGGCAGGTCCGGGGTGTTCGGCACGGGCGGCGCCGGCGGCGCCGGCGGGGTCGGCCTGACCGTGTTAGGCGGTAACGGCGGGGCGGGCGGCGACGCCGTGGTGATCGGCAACGGCGGTAACGGCGGCAACGCCGGGACTGGTTCGTCTCCGGGGGCCACTGGTGGTACCGGCGGAACCGGCGGGCTGTTGTTCGGCTCGAACGGGATGAACGGGTTGACGTAAAGACCCGGTACCGGTTGCCCCTGACGCGATACGATTTGAATCTGCGCATGGCCAATGCTGGCCGGGCGATTTGGGGTCGCATGACGCATTGGTCATGACGTGGTCGGAGGTGGGCCATGTCGTTCGTGCTCGCTACGCCCGAGCTCGTAACGGCGGCGGCAACAGATCTGGCGAATATTGGTTCGACACTCACTACGGCCAACGCGGCCGCGGCGGCCCCGACGACGGGGATTGCGGTCGCGGCTGAGGATGAGGTGTCGGCGGCGGTTGCGTCGCTGTTTTCTGGCCATGGCCAGGCGTTTCAGGCACTTAGTGCGCAGGCGGCGGCATTTCATGACCAGTTCGTGCAGGCATTGAACGGGGCAGGGAACGCGTATGCGGCAGCGGAGGCGGCCAACGCCTCGCCGTTGCAGGGGTTGGGCGTGTTTTCGCCCTGGGAGATGTTGACGGGGCGCCCGCTGTTCGGCAACGGCGCCAACGGGGCTCCGGGGACCGGGCAGGCCGGCGCGCCCGGCGGGTGGCTGATCGGCAACGGCGGCGCCGGTGGGAGCGGGTCCAGTAGCGGCTCCGGTAACGGCGGTAACGGCGGGGCAGCCGGACTGTTCGGCTTCGGCGGCCCCGGCGGGGCCGGAGGGGGCGGTGGCACCGGCGGCGGCTTCGGCGGCACCGGCGGGCCCGGTGGGCTGTTCGGCGCCGGCGGCGCCGGCGGCACCGGCGGGTCCGGTGGCACCGGCGGCGGCCCCGGCGGCACCGGCGGGCCCGGTGGGCTGTTCGGCGCCGGCGGCCCCGGCGGCACCGGCGGGTCCGGTGGTACCGGTGGCGGGAACGGCGGGGCCGGCGGCAGCGGGCTGTTCGCTGGCGGCGGCGCCGGCGGCACCGGCGGGCCCGGTGGCACCGACGGCGGGAACGGCGGGGCCGGCGGCAGCGGGCTGTTCGCTAGCGGTGGCGCCGGCGGCACCGGCGGGTCCAGTAGCCACCTCGGCGGGGACGGCGGGGCCGGCGGCAACGCCACCATGCTCTACGGCGCCGGCGGCGCCGGCGGCACCGGCGGCACCGGTGACCTCGACGGCGGGGACGGCGGGGCCGGCGGCAACGCCGGCATGCTCTCCGGCCCCGGCGGGGCCGGCGGGGCCGGCGGCGCCACCGGAATCGGCGCCACCGAGAACGGCGGGGCCGGCGGGGCTGGCGGCAAGGGCGGGCTGATCGGCAACGGCGGTGACGGCGGCGCCGGCGGGGACGCCACCGCGACGGTGACGGGCACCGGGGGTGAAGGCGGTAACGGCGGCAACGCCGTGCTGATCGGCAACGGCGGTAACGGCGGTAACCTCGGGACTGGCCCAACCCCCGGCACCCCCGGCGCTGGCGGCACCGGCGGGCTGCTGCTCGGCCTTAACGGGATGAACGGGATGACATAGCCCCGGGGCGTCGATGGGGGTGGCGCCGATTACCGATCTGTGATGATGACCGGGCCGTCCCCCGAGGAGAGCAGGGGCGGCCGCCGACAACTATTCAGACGCAGCCGAGCTATCGCAGGTTCCGGTTCGTGTTCGCGGCTGAGCAATGAAATCGGGCCGCCCGAGGGGGGCGGGGGGCGGCCCGACTAACTATTGAGACACCGATTACGCCGATCTTGTTCCCACTAGTCCTTCGGCCGGTCACTTCTCCGAATTTGCGGCCGAGTCGGCCAGCCGCCCGCTGGCGGCGGCCTAACGTCCGTACGGAATCCCTGCCCGGGCCGCGCCCGTTTCCAGTAGTCGATGGTTTCGGGCAGCCAGCCGCGAGTCGTGCCCCTGGATAGCGACCCATCCTTGTTGACCGGCCCGATTATCGCGTCGGGCGGCGGCAGCTTCGCCGACGTCAAGCCGCCCGGCCGCAAACCGATCCGCGCCTCAACCTGGCTGCGGCTCAAGAACACCTGAGCGGGACGCTGCAGGTAAACCATCACCATGTTGTACACGGTTGGTCCGGCCTCAGGGGTCACCATGCGCAAGCCGTAGCCGCGCGGATCTCGTCGTCGGCCACCGCGGTGTAGCCGCAGTACGTCCGTGACCACGTTGCTGCTGCCGGCGTCTCGAACGCCTGTCGGTGGAGCGGCTGGCTGCGTATGGTGAGCCGGTGGAGGGCACGCCGTTCGGCCGCTACCGCTTGGTGGAATTGATCGGCCGCGGCGGCATGGGCGAGGTGTGGCGCGCGCACGACACGGACACCGACCGGAGCGTTGCCATTAAACTCTTACCGGCGCATTTGTCAGCGGACGAGGACTTTCAGCGGCGATTCCGCCGCGAAGCCCACGCGGCCGCAGGTTTGAATAGCCCGCACGTCATTCCGATCCATCACTACGGCGAAATCGACGGCCGCCTCTACGTGGATATGCGGCTCATTCAGGGCCGCGACCTGCAAGAAGTGCTCGCCGACGGGCCGCTAGAACCGGCGCGAGCGGTGCGGATCATCGAGCAGGTCGCCGAGGCGCTGCACGCCGCCCACCAGGTGGGTCTGCTGCACCGCGACATCAAACCCTCCAACATCTTGCTCGATCACAACGATTTCGCCTATCTGATCGATTTCGGGATCGCCCGCGCCCTCGACGAAACTCGGATGACCAAGACCGGCGGCACGATCGGCACCTGGGCCTACATCGCGCCCGAGCGATTCGACCCCAAAACAGAAGAGGACGCCCGTGCCGATATCTACTCGCTGGCCTGTGTGCTGTATGAAGCCCTGACCGGAGAACCACCTTTCGCCGGTAGCACGACAGCCCACCTGATGTACGCACACCTCAACACCCCGCCACCACAACCGTCGACCAGCCAACCGAATGTGCCCGCGCAGTTCGACGAGGTGATCGCCGCCGGCATGGCCAAAAACCCCAACCAGCGTTACGCGACCACCGTCGAGCTAGCCAACGCTGCCCGTGACGCCATCACCACCCCCATCGAGCAACCGACAACGCGTCCGACGCACGCGACCGAGCCTGCGCCGGGACCCACTCTGCTCGATACCCGACCCGCGGCCCCGCAACCCCGCCCACCCGGCCAGGTGTCCGTCCCGCCACGCCGCCCCGCCGACCGGCTGCCCCCGGCACCGGCACCCCGACACGGCAGCTGTGGCGGCGCCGACGCGCCATAGTGATTCCGGTTGCCCTATTGGCGGTCGCCGTCGCCGCCGCCATTGTCATCAGCAGTAACCAGCGGCACGAGAACTCGAGCGGCCCGCAGAGCGGGCTGCCCACCAGCACTCCGCACCGCGAGGGCGCATACGGTCCTCAGGTCACGCTGCCGTTCATCGGCCTCCAGGGCCCCACCGGTGTGGCGGTGGACAGCGCCGGCGACATCTTCGTCGCCGACTATACAAGCTATCGGGTGCTGAAACTGGCGGCCGGGTCGGACACCCCGACGGTGCTGCCGTTCACCGGCCTCAACGCGCCCAGCGGGTTGGCGGTGGACAGCGCCAGCAACCTGTACGTCACCAACGTTAACAACAATTGGGTGGTGGAGCTGGCGACCGGGTCGGCCACGCAGAAGTTGCTGTCGTTCAGCGGCCTCAATTCCCCCCGCGGTGTGGCAGTGGACAGCGCCGGCAACCTGTACGTCGCCGACTCGTACAACGACCGGGTGGTGGAGCTGGCGGCCGGCACGGCCAGGCAGACGGTGCTGCCGTTCACCGGCCTCAACGACCCCACCGGTGTGGCGGTGGACAGCGCCAGCAACCTCTACGTCACCGACTTGTCCAACGACCGGGTGGTGAAACTGGCGGCCGGCTCGGCCACGCAGACGGTGCTGCCGTTCACCGGCCTCCAACAACCCGGCGGTGTGGCGGTGGACAGCGCCAGCAACCTCTACGTCACCGACTTCAAAACCAACCGGGTGTTGGAGCTGGCGGCCGGCACGGCCACGCAGACGGTGCTGCCGTTCACCGGCCTCAACGGCCCCATCGGTGTGGCGGTGGATACCGTCGGCAACCTCTACGTAACCGACGACGGCAACAAGCGGGTGGTGAAACTGGCGGCGGGGTGATGCGCCGCACAGCGGGCCGGATGATCCGCGACCAGCGCGAGGGATAACTGGTCGGGGCAGCGTTTGACACAACCCAGTTGGGGGGCGCATCGACGCCACTAACAGATCTGCTATTTCGTTGCCCTTGTAGTGGCGTGGTCATTCGCGGAGCTGGCTGGTTTGAGTTGCGGAGGCGTGTCAAGCCAACGCCGTGAGTTTGGTGCGAGCACGGTCGCGGCCCGCCACGTACAGCGAATGACGGGTCGACGCGGAAGGGCGTAGAACCCAGCCGCGATCTTCCGTTCGCTTTGGGCCGTCACAGGTCTCGCGGTCCATCTCATCGGCGACTTCAATCAGCGGGAGAGCGACTCGGACTCGGCGACCTGCTCTGGTGTCAGCTGATCGGCCAGGTCCCGCCAGGTGGTCGCGTTGTCGTTGGGGACGGTGGTCATCGAACCGCCTCCGCGCGCTCGTCACCCTCGACAACGATCCGCAGACGCTGCGCATAGTCGATGGCATCGGAGAGCTTGGCGACCAGCTCGGCAGCCCGTGTAGCTCGAGTCCCGGTCAGCTGTAAGGCGGCGTTGTCGGCCGATATCCGGGCATCCAGCAAGTTGATCCATGCACGGGTCAGGTGCTCGCCCGCGGTGTAGCGGCATGGGCAGCGGGCGGCGTCGCCGTTGACATCGGGGTGCGCGCAGGGAAGTGGTTGGGGCGCGGGCATGGCTAGCTACCTCTCAAGTGGTTTTGCTAGCGCCAGCCAAGTCAGTTCATGTTTAGTTCACGCCGAAGAATCTGAGGCTCAGAAAGAGCCTCTGAGCTGGATACACTCTGGTGCGCGATACTGGGATTGAACCAGTGACCTCTTCCGTGTCAGGGAAGCGCTCTCCCGCTGAGCTAATCGCGCTGGGGATCCGAAGTCAGAGGTGGAGACGGGAATCGAACCCGTGTGCACGGCTTTGCAGGCCGTTGCCTCACCACTCGGCCACTCCACCGCAGGGATTGATGCCACTTGCACCTTCGAGCGGACGACGGGATTCGAACCCGCGACCCTCACCTTGGCAAGGTGATGCGCTACCAACTGCGCTACGTCCGCGCGCAACGGACGAGATCGTCGCCCGGTGCGAAGCACGACGATAGTCCACGTGAGCGGGCACACACAAATCTCTTGGTGCGGTGCGTTTCTAGACTATCGTTCGTGCAGGTGGCGCACATGCACGCGTGCTGCGGATTTGCGGATCGTGCTAGTCTTCGACGTCGTTCGCCTCTCGGCGCCCGGTCCCGTGGCTCAGTGGAAGAGCGTCCGCTTCACACGCGGAAGGTCGCTGGTTCGATCCCAGCCGGGACCACAGAGAATCTTCCCACGTCAGAGGCCATAATTTAGCGCAACGTGGTCTGCCGCAGATGCCGAAGTCGCGTTCTATAGGGCCAAAATAGGGTCAAACCTCTTAGGCCCGATTGGTCGGAAGGTCGTCCAGCGCGTCCAAGGCCGAAGCGATGTCGCCTTCTCGCCCCACCCCAACGGGTACCCGAACTACGTTCACTCGGTCCATCTGAAATCGCTAGTGAAGGCGAAAGCGGTTAGACGCCGCCATTGGCGCCAATGGGAATAGACGGCGTCACCAAGCGGCTCTGCTCGGAGTGACTGAAAAACCCGATCCCGAGACGCTCAAGGCGTTCAACAACAACATCACCGACGAGTTTCGCGCCAACGCCGGCAAGGTCGGCGGGCGATTCGAAGGCCACGAGTTGTTGCTACTCACCACGACGGGCGGGAAGTCCGGGGAGCCGCGGGTCGCGCCGCTGGTGGTCTTTCGAATCGACGGCAAGCTGCTGATCGTCGCCGGTTATGGCGGCGCCGACGTCAACCCGGCGTGGGTGCACAACCTGCGGGCCGACCCGCGGGCGCGCGTCGAGGTCGCCACCGACTCATTCGACGTCGTCGCCCACGAGCTAGACCCGTCCGAACGTGAGGCGATCATCCCCAAAATCAACGCGACCACACCCGCGTTCGCGTTCGCGAATTACCAGTCAAAAACCACGCGCACCATCCCGATATTCGAGCTGCACCGATGTCATCGGCGATGCACCGCAATAGCGTGACTAGCCGGTCCGTCCGCAATGTGTCCGCAGTAGTTTCGATAACCGACTCAAACCGCCAACGACTCCAACCCTCTGGCCTGGGATTTCTTCGCTCGGCCAACGCGGCCAACGAGGACAAACACCCAAGTTGACTCGTTCGCATCGAGTGGGTCACGGGCGACGCATGGAACGCCTACGCCACCCAGTTCGGTGGGCCAACAGGTGCCACAGTCCTGGTCCGCCCACAGCCCGCAGCGCACCCGTCAGCAGTCCTCATCGATTATCGCCAACCAACACTCAAATGCGTTGTAGCTGAAGGGAACACCCACATCTACCACTAACTGCCCAAAACAACCATTTCCAACCAAAGCCCCGATCGGGAGCTCTCATAATCCGTTGGTCGTGGCTTCGAGGCGCGCCCGCACCATGACGGTGTGGAGACCGGCTAGACGGCAAGTCCCAGGAACACTACAAGTGCCCGGTTGACTGCAACGACGTCAGAGGTCTGACAGGCGACCGACGCAGCGCATGGTGGTATCAATCAGGTATCATCCGGGTTATGGGAATGACTCTGCGCCCCAGTGAGCAGCAGGCAGAAGCGCTGCGCCGGCAGGCCGCCGCAGAAGGCCGATCGATGCAAGCTGTTGCGCTATCGGCCATCGACGAGTACATCGCCCGGCGGGCGCACAAGGCCAAGGTCACCGGGGCGCTGCAGCGCGTAATCCGCGAGGAGGCCAGGGTTTTGGAGCGCCTTAAGGACGCGTGAGTGACTACCTGGATCTCGAAGATCTACTGGAAATTGCCCAAGAGGCCGTAGGTAGGGATGTCGTGGTGAGGGACTACGGCTTGCTTGAATCGGCTGTGGCGCGCCCTCGCGCCTCGGTATTCGGCCAGGATGCCTACCCAGATCTCCACGTTAAGGCCGCGGCGCTGCTGCATTCGCTGGCACGGAACCATGCGCTGGTGGACGGAAACAAGCGACTTGCGTGGACGGCCTGCCGGACTTTCCTGGCCATCAACGCTCAGTGGATTAGCGCGCCAGAAGACGAGCGCTTCAACTTTGTGATCGGGGTGGCCGCAGGTGCAATGTCTGATCTCGACGAGATCGCAGCACGACTGCGCAGTTGGAGCTACCAGGAGGGCTGAGCTGCCGGGCGGGGAGTCCACCGTGGCGGAGTTTGGCCGACGGCAATTTTGACGACAACCGCGACGACAGTTGCTCCCTGAACCACCGCCCCTACACCGCCGAAACGTCAGCATCGCGCCTGGTCACGCGTTCCGCCTGGTCCTGGCAGTGTGGGGGTCAGGGGTTCGAGTCCCCCTGGCTCCACTGGGACACCCTGGCTTCCGTGGGCCTGATTTTCGGGCGTGTGACGACAACTGTGGCTCGTATCATGGCGACCAGCCCTGCGGTTCCGCGCTGAGGTAGCGTCTTTTAGACGTTCTCGGTAGCGACTGCGAGACTCTCCAGCATTTCAGGCGTCATGCCACCTTTCAACGGCAGAGCAAAGGAGGGGACGGTGAATTTCAGTCTGTATGGTTGCGTGACGATACTCGTCGCGGTGTTGGCGTTGGTGTTCGCCCCTTGTGCATATGCGTTCGTGAAACGGTTAGAGGCTCGGACAAATCATCCGCTAGGCGAAGAAGTAGGCGCCCACAAAGCAATTCTGAGAAAATTGCGCAAGCGTGAATCAATGTCGCAGCGTGAGGTCGAATACGCAGCGGAACTTATTTCTGACAGTCGATCTCCACTCGCGTACTCGATACCCGCTACCCTCTTCACTGTCGGATGCTTTTATGTGTTTGGGTGTCTCGAACAGTTACACGGCGCCAGGCTCTCCGCGCGACCATTTATTGGGTTGATCCCCATGTTGGCGGCCACAAACCTAGCCATTCAGCTACTCAGGGTCGCACGATTGAAAGGGCGTCTCCAGGAAGTTTCTTCGACGTCGCTTGAGGAATCTGCCGCGCTCACCCACAGTGCAAGCGGCTGATTATGAAGCCAGCACCAGCATCAAGACGTGGAGCTGTTTGGCGAAATCGGTATGGCACGCGCAGGCGCGGCCAGCGCCACGCCGCCGCGACTGCAGCCGACTAGCTGCGGATGCGCAACGTCATGGATGAGTGCGCGACGGTCGTTCGGAGGTTACCGTTGAGTCCCCGTCCTCCCACAGCAGTAGTTGCCGAACCGCGTGGCGTGTTCCGTAGGGCCGAAGCATTCGGCTTGCCGGGCGGGGGCGCACTCGTAGCGGCCACCAGAACCAGCGCCCGAGGAGCGCTGCGATGGACGGCGTCATGAAAGAACGCACGATCAGCGTGTCGAACAGCAGACCCAGCGCGATGGTGGTCCCGATCTGACCGAGAATCCGCAAATCGGCGAACACGAAGGAAGCCATGGTGGCCGCGAATACCAGACCGGCCGCCGTCACCACCGCTCCGGAGCCTGCCATCGAGCGGATGATGCCGGTCTTCAAGCCGGCGCCGATCTCCTCCTTGAACCGCGAGATCAACAACAGGTTGTAGTCCGACCCCACCGCTAACAGCAGGATGATGGCCAGCGCCAACACGATCCAGTACAACTGGATACCAAAGATGTCCTCCCAAATCAGCACGGAAAGCCCGAAAGAGGCGCCTAATGACAGTGCCACTGTGCCGACGATCACCAGCGCAGCGACCAAGCTGCGGGTGATGATCAGCATGATGAGCAGAATCAGGCTCAGCGCGGCCAGTGCCACGATAAGCAGATCGTATTTGGCGCCCTCTTGGATGTCTTTGTAGGTGGCCGCGGTGCCGGTGATGTACAAGTTGGCGCCCTCCAGGGGGGTGCCTTTCACGGCCTCGTCTGCCGCTTGTCTGATCGGGTCGATATGCGAGATGCCCTCGGGGGTGGCGGGATCACCTTTATGGGTGACGATCATGCGAGCGGCCGTGCCGCCCGGCGAGACGAACAGCTTGAGGCCTCGCTGGAAATCGGCGTTGGCGAATACCTCTGGGGGCAAGTAGAAGGAGTCGTCGTTCTTGGACTTGTCGAACGCTTGCCCCAGCGCGGCCGGGTTGTCGTTGGCGAAGGTTGACTGGTTGTTGATTCCGGCGTTGGTGGCGTAGTTGGTCAGCGTCAGTTCGAGATTTGTTTCCTGGCTGGCGATCTGGGGAGGTAGCAGTTTCAGCAGTTTCGACTGGGTCGAATCCAGTTTGTCCAACGAAGCCGTGAGGCTTTGGAATTGCTCGCTGAGCTTGTCGATGCCGTCAATCGCGTCGAAAATCGATCTCAGCGCCCAGCAGGCGGGGATGTCGTAGCAATGCTGTTCCCAGTAGAAGTAACTGCGGATCGGACGGAAGAAGTCGTCGAAAGTCGCGATCTTGTCGCGCAGGTCGTTGATCACGGCGATCGTGTCGTGGAAGCTTTGCGTCTCCTGGTGAGTGGCGTCGCCGAGCTCCTGTTGCAGGGCGTACTGCTGCTGCAAGAGGTTGATCGTTTTCCGTAGTTCACCGGCCTGCCTGAGCAGGTCCGCCGCGCGGTCCCGTTGATAACCCAAGTTCATGACCTGCCCGACGCTTTGCTGGCTGAGCTGAAACGGTATCGAGCTGTGGTCAAGCGGCGTCCCCAACGGCCTGGTGATCGACTGCACCTTGGCGATACCGGGCACGTGGAAGATCGCTTTGGCCACCCGTTCCAAGATCAGCATGTCGGCCGGATTGCGCAGGTCATGATCCGCCTCGATCATCACCAGCTCGGGGTTCAGCCTGGCCTGCGGGAAGTGTCGTTCTGCGGCCGCATAGCCGATGTTGGCCGGGGCCCAAGCAGGCATGAAGGGGCGGGCGTCGTAGCTGGTCTTATATCCCGGCAGGGCGAGCAGACCCACCAGCGCCATCGCGATCGTGACCACCAGGATGGGTCCGGGCCAGCGGACGACGGCCGTGCCGACGCGCCGCCAGCCCCGGGTGCGCGTCGCGCGTTTGGGGTCGAACAGGCCGAAGTGGGGGCCGATGGTCAACACCGCCGGCGCTAGGGTGAGTGCGGCCGCCAGCGCGACGAGGACGCCGATTGCAGCGGGAATGCCGAGGCTCTGAAAATACGGGAGCCGGGTGAAGCTTAGACAGAATACCGCGCCGGCGACGGTCAGGCCCGAACCCAGGATAATGTGCGCGGTGCCCCGGTACATCGTATAAAAGGCTGTTTTACGATCCTCCCCGGTATTGCGCGCTTCGTGAAAACGACCAAGGATGAAGATTGCGTAATCTGTTCCGGCGGCGATGACCAGTAACGTCAGCAGATTGGTGGAATACGTCGACAGCTTGATGATTCCGGAATTCGCCAGAACGGCGACGACTCCGCGGGACGCGGTCAGCTCAATCATCACCGTCAGAAGCACGACAATCACCGTGACTGAGCGGTAGACGAAAAACAGCATTATTGCGATCACCGAGATGGTGATGAGGGTGACCTTCAGAGTGCCTTTGCTGCCCACCTGGAACTGATCGGTGATCAACGGCGCGGCGCCGGTGACATAGGCCTTGACCCCGGGTGGTGGCGGCGTATGGTCCACGATGTCGCGCACGGAATCAACTGACTGAGAAGATAACGTCTCGCCCTGATTGCCGGCGAGGTAGACCTGCACTAATGCCGCCTTGCCGTCGGCGCTCTGCGAGGCCGCCGCCGTCAGCGTATCCCCCCAGAAATCCTGAATGTGCTCTACATGCTTCTTGTCTTGGGAGAGCTTCCGAATCAGGCCGTCGTAGTAGTGATGCGCCTCGGCGCCGAGCGGCTGATCGCCCTCCAGGACGATCATGGCCGCGCTGTCGGAATCGAACTCGTGAAACACCTTGCCGATGCGTTTACTGGCCTGTAGAGACGGCGCATCGTGGGGGCTCAGCGACACGTTATGTGCTTGGGCAACCTTTTCCAATTGCGGCACGAAAACATTGGTGAGCGCGGCTAGCGCCAGCCAGAAGAACGCGATCGGCACCGCAAGCCGCCGGATCGTCTGCGCAACCGAAAACCGGGGGAGGTGATCGCTGCTCATCCGGACTTGTCCAGGCAGAAGGTATAGGCGTTGACTTCGTTGACGGTTCTCTCGTCCTTGACGACGTCGTTGATGGTGATGCGGCAGCCCAGGGTGCCGCCGTTGCCTTGCGCTACCAGGTTGGCGATGACCGCGGGGTCGGTGGTGATGATCTCGTACTTCCACGGCAGCGCCACGTGGTCAGCTCGCTGCGGGGCCGCGTGGACGTCCTGATAGTTGATGGTTGCCACTGCCCCCGGGTCACCGAAGACTTCATAGATCACATGCTTGGGGTTGAACGAGACGATGTCGTCAGATACGCCGGTACCGGTTGAGGTGTTGGTGTGCGAGGCGAAGATGCCGTGCAGCCGATACACAAGGAACCCGGTGACCGCGACCACTGCCACAGCGACCAGCAGCACCCAGCGTCGTCTGACCATGCGGCCAACCGAGATCCGTTTCACCCGTTAGCCTTTCGATAAAACGTGACAGGATCGCCCGGGCGAGATCAACCTTCCTGCCCTGTGCGAGCTCGACTGCAGGAACAGTACGGTACGGGACCGGGTCGGGCAAGGAATGGCGGCGTGCCCACTCGTCAGAGAACGTGAACCACCTTAACCGATGGGTCGGGTGAGGCTGGGAATCACGACCTCATCCACGAGGGCTTGCACAGTGTGACGGGTGGGCGGGTCACCAGGCATGAGGCATCGGGATATCAGGTAGCGAGGCAACACGTCCCAGAGTTCGTCGATGATCGCGGCGTCGTCGATCTCGCCGCGGTCGACGGCCTGCCGCAGGACGCAGTTGACCACGGCTTTCCGCTGCTCGAGGAACTGCTTCATCGCGTCATTCAGCGCGGGGTTGCGCGACACCTCGACAAGCACCGCGCGCAGGGTGCTGGCGTGCGCACCGGCCTCCTGGCATACCAGCTCTCCCAGTCGCAGCAAATCGCCTCGCAGCGTACCGGTATTAGGTGGCACCGCGACCTGGCGGACGCCTTCGATGAACGCTGCCAACACCAATTCGGCTTTCGACGGCCAACGCCGGTAAATCGTGGCCTTGCTGGCTCGGGCGGTGGCCGCGACCGCCTCCACCGTCAACCCCTCATACCCGTGCTGCTGCAGCAACCGCAACGTCACCGCAAGCAACTCGGCCTCCCGTGGCGACCACGGTGAGGACTCTGCGACGCACTCGTCGATCCGGCTCACCACGCCACCATAGAACCACTGCCGCGGTACAGACCAATACCGTACTGGCGAAACCGCACGGCGGGATGACGCCTGCTCGTCCCTCAGCTGTGACCCGAAGGCCCAGGGGAAGGCCCTTCTCGCAAAGCACAAGGTCGCTGGTTCGATCCCAGCCGGGACCACAAGCGTGCCAGATGGCCGCAGCAAACCAGGGCCGACTTGCGCGACGCTCGCGGACCGGTTCACCCGGCCTTCATCGGCAATGCGGCAGTCGTCCCAAGAATTCGCCGAGGATCTTGGAAACGCTGACCCCGATAGTGGCGGTGTCAACCCGCTTCCGCTAGGTCGCGACAGCGGCCACAACAAAAGGAACAAGCGTGCTCAACAGTTTTTATGGACAGGCGATCTTCAGCCTGGTGATGCTGCTCGGGTTCTGGCTCGGCATTTACGGCGCTTACGCCAAGCGACTAGGGCCTGTCGCCCAATTCGGTGGCCCTCATGCGAGCGTGGATGACTGCACAGGCCAGCAGGACGCCGCCGAGGTAGGTCAGGGCGTACTTGTCGTACCGGGTGGCGACGCCGCGCCACTGCTTGAGCCGGTTGAACCCGCGCTCGACGGTGTTGCGCAGCCCGTAGCGGGCGGGGTCGAATGCGGGCGGCCGACCGCCTGTTGATCCTTTGGCTTTGCGTCGAGCGATCTGGTCGCTGCGTTCAGGAATTGTGTGTTTGATTCTTCTGGAACGCAATTTGGTACGCGTGCTCGGATGCGAATACGCCTTGTCGGCGAGCAAGCCGAAGTCGCGACCGGACACGTCCTGCTCCTTGCAGGCCGCGGCGTAGTCGTCGAGCAACGGCAGCAATTGGGGGTTGTCGCCGGCCTGTCCGGCGGTCAACCGGACCGCGACGGGGGCTTCCCGCTGATCGGTCAGGGCGTGAATCTTGGTGGTGAGCCCGCCGCGCGAGCGGCCGATCGCGCGATCGTCGGGCTCATCGGCAGCTTTCTTGTAATTCGACAGGGCCCCCTGGGGCGAGCGTGTCAGAGCGTGCGCCCGCGCAATGTTGATGCGCCCGCACGCTCGTCGAATCCACCGACAGCAGCTTCTCGATGTCCTCGACCATCGCGGCATCGAACCCGAATACCGCCGCAACCTGGGCGAACATCGCGTCGTAGGTGCCGTCCAAGGACCATCGGTGATGCCGCTTCCACACCGTTTGCCACGGTCCGAAATCAGCTGGCAGGTCCCGCCATGGGCTACCCGTGCGGAATCGCCACGCGATCCCTTCCATTATCAGACGATGGTCACCGAATCTGTTGCCCCGCTTGCCCTCATCCGATGGCATCACCGAATTAACAGCCGCCCAAAATTCATCAGAAATCACACCCATTCGCGTCACCGGTCAATCGTCGCTGGTCAACGCCTTCCCATTCGGGAGACACGCCCTAGTAGTACTTTGTTAGGTTGGGAAGGTGTGGTGGCATAGTGGGCAGGTGCCGATCCAATGGGCAAGTGCGCGTTGGAGTTCGCGCACGATGCCGTAGAGGGTCAGCCCTGCCCACTGGCTTTTGGGTTGGTCAGCCGCAGGGTGGTGATGAACAGGTGGGCGGCGGAGACGAGGGTGGCGTGGTGGTGCCAGCCGGTCCAGGAGCGTCCTTCGAAGTGGTCCAGGCCCAGACCGGTTTTCAGTTCCCGGTAGTCGTGTTCGATGCGCCAGCGGATCTTGGCCAGGCGCACGAGCTCCTTGAGGGGTGTGTCGGGGCCGAGGGTGGAGATCCAGTAGTCGGTGGGTTCGTTCTGCGCCGGTGGGCCATTCGGCGAGCAACCAGGCTTCGGGGAGGCTGCCGTCGTCGGCTGGGGTGATGTCGCGGTTTGCCGGGCGGATCCGCAGGGCGAGGAATCGGGAGCGCATCGCCGCGGCCGGGTTGTCGGGGTCGGTCTTGGTGCCGTGGCGCCAGGTCACCGTTTTGAGGGCGGCGCGCCGGCGGCCACGGCCAGGTCCCTGCAGGACTGGTGCGGGTCGCGGTAGCGCGGGGTCGGGGGGCGTCCGCGCCCGGCGTAGGGGGCGGTCTCGGGCGCCGCGTCACCGGGATAGGCGCTGGTGGCGCCCTTGACGGCGACGACGTAGCCGATCTCGCGGTCGGTCAGCCCCTGCCGGAATGCGGTGGTGTCGCCGTATCCGGCGTCCGCGGTCAGCACGGGCGGGGTGCGTCCCCACCCGATCAACTCGTCGATCATCTCCAGGGCCATCTGCCACTTCGGCCGGTGGTACTCGGTGTCGGGGATCGCGCACCGCTTACGGCGGGCCGCGACCGCGGCCGCGGCGGCGGGGTCGACGGCGCACCGCTCGTCCCA
Organism: uncultured Actinomycetota bacterium; assembly: GCA_963845595.1. Lineage (GTDB taxonomy): Bacteria > Actinomycetota > Actinomycetes > Mycobacteriales > Mycobacteriaceae > Mycobacterium. The sequence continues at coordinate 252,780 of CAWJSU010000007.1, read as the reverse complement.
GCGTTCGGGCACATACAGTCGCCAATCCAGCGGCGCCGAAGCCGCATCGGAGGCGGCGTGCACGCTGACCGCGACCTGACAGTTGCCGACCTTGCCCAGGGTGCCCGAGTACTGGCGGGCCACGCACGGGGAGGCGTCCCCGTCCTTGACGAACCCGGTGTCGTCGATCACCCACGCATCCGGTTCGATCAGGGTGCACGCCTTGCGGGAGAGCGTCTTACGGACCGGCTCCACGTCCCACGGCGAACTGGTCACGAACTGCTGCAACCGCTGGTGATCCACCCGCAGCCGCTGCGCCATCGGCTGCATCGACTTGCGCCGGCCGTCGAGCATCAACCCTCGCACATACAGCCCCGCCGTCGCCCGCCGATCCTTCCGCACCAAGGACGAGAACACCTCGCCGACAAAGGAATCCAACTGCTCATCGACACGTACGAGACCGGCTTGCATCCACCCCCCGATTCTCCCAGACGCACACCGAAAACCGTTGCGACACACCGACCTAACAAAGTACTACTAGTCACGCGAGTGAGAAACAAGGTGTGGCGACAGTTGCTGATCCAGTTGTTGGTTCCGTTGGCCGTGCCGCCCACGGTTCTGGGCCTCTGGCTGATGGCCAACGGCTTCTTCGGTTTTATTGCTGCGATGCGGGGATCGGCGAGCAACCATGGAGTGGTCCTCTCTATCAGCCAGGGCCTTGTTCTCCTCGCGGTCGGCGTGGTGATCGAAATCCTGGCCTGGGGCGGGATCATCGTCATTAGGCGAAAGGCCCGGCGCCCCTCCCAATTCGCAAAAACACCCTGACAATCAGGGATCGACGGTCAGGCTGCCACCACAATCAGCCGGAAGTTGCCAAGCCCCTAAGCCGCGATCCGGCCGCGACTCTAGACCCGGCCAGTGCCGAGGGGAATTCCATTGCCGGCGAACCGGATTCGGTGCGTTCGGGTTGGCTTGACGCCGCCAAGTACGCCGCCGAGCTCAACCGGCTGTGCCGGTGGATATCTGTGGGCGACCGCTGCCCTGCGGCTACGCCAATCCGTTCATCCCGTTCTGGCCGATCAGCCCGCGGATGCCGCCGACGCCGGCGCCGCCCAGCGTAGTGCCGAGCCCCGCGTTACCACCGCTACCGCCGTCACCGATTAGCTCGGCGTCGCCGCCATTACCGCCGTCACCGCCGTGGCTCAGGCTGTTACCGCCGGCTCCGCCGGTGCCGCCGTTACCGATCAGCCCGGCCTTGGCGCCGCGCCCGCCCGCACCCCCGGAGTTATCGGCGAACCCGCCGGCGCCGCCGTCGCCACCGGAACCGGTGATCAGCCCGGCGGTGCCGCCATCCCCGCCGGCACCACCGTCTACCGCGCCGAGGCCGCCGGCGCCGCCGGCGCCGCCGGAGCCGCCGAGCAGCCCGGCGTTGCCGCCGGGCCCGCCGTTACCCCCGTTACTCCCGGCGTTGACGCCGACGCCGCCGGCGCCGCCCGCACCGCCCGAGCCGAACAGCGCGCCGGCCCCGCCGGCCCCGCCGTTACCCGCGTTCCCCGTGAGGCTGGTCCCGCCGACGCCGCCGGCGCCACCAACGGCGAACAGCCCGCCGGCCCCGCCGGCCCCGCCGGCGCCACCCGCGCCAATGCCGGCCCCGCCGGCCCCGCCGGCGCCACCGGCGCCGAACAGCAGCCCGCCGGCCCCGCCGGCCCCGCCGGTGCCGGTGCCGCCGCCCCCACCGTCGGCCCCGCCGACGCCGCCGGCGCCGAACAGCAGCCCGCCGGCCCCGCCGGCCCCGCCGGTGCCGGTCTCGCTGGACCCGCCGGCGCCACCCGCGCCGAACAGCAGCCCGCCGGTCCCGCCGGCCCCGCCGGTGCCGGTCTCGCTGGCCCCGCCGGCGCCACCCTTGCCGAACAACAGGCCGCCGGCCCCGCCGGCCCCGCCGGTGCCGTTGACGCTGGACCCTCCGGCGCCGCCGTTGCCGATCAATATCCCGCCGGGCCCGCCGTTTGCCCCGGTTCCCGGGGTCCCATTGGCGCCGTTGCCAATCAGCGGGCGCCCCAGCAGCGCCTGGGCGGGCGCGTTGACGCCGCCGAGCAGATCCTGACCCACCGTCTGCAGGGGCGTGGCATTGGCGGCCTCGGCACTGGCATACTGCGCCGCGCCGGCGTTCATCAGTTGCACAAACTGGTTATGAAACGACGCCGCCTGAGCACTGAGCGCCTGATATCCCTGGGCGTGCGCGTTGAACAGCGACGCAATGGCCGCCGACACCTCATCGGCGCCCGCGGCGAGAACCCCCGTCGTCGGGGCCGCCGCTGCATTGGCCGAGCTGAGCGCCGAACCGATATTCGCCAAATCCGTTGCGGCTGACGCCATCACGTCGGGTGTTGCGATCACGAACGACATTCCGCACCTCCCACCGGCACATCACGACCCGGCGGTCGCCCAGCTCAGGTGATCGTCGAACCGTGCGGCAACACGCAAATCGTACCGCGATCACTGCAGCACAAACGGAGTTTGCACCGACGAGACCTGCTTGTCGCAGGCCGTCTTGGGTAGGCGAGGAGATCCGATCGCTGGCTACACGTGGGCGCGGCTCTAGCCGGCCTGCGCGGTCGGATTGGAGTCTGGGTGCCGCATTCCCACCCGCACCGATCCACGATGCAGCTCGATGGAAGGCACCGGCTCAGACATTTGGTCACCGGTCAACACTTCGACGGGGCGGCAGAAGGCGCACAATTCGGGGCCGATCGTGGGATAGCCGCACGCGGGGCATATATCGATATTCACCATCCCGCACCTCCCCAGTAGACGTGTGTTCAATGCTTCCCTCATACCCTCATGCCCGCCATCTAAACCGGCCGCGCAGGGCGGCGGCCTGTTTGGCGAGCCATGGTTTGGCAGGCTTATTCGTCGCGGCCGCCCGGGACCGGTGTATCCGCGGGCGGATGGAATTCGGTGTAGCGCCGTGCGAACTCGTCACCGGGAACCGGCCATTGCTCACCATCGGTGCCTCGCACAACCCAGTCACCCTCTGCCGCAGCCGTGGGGCCCTCCAGGGTGTTGATCGTCTCGCCCGGGTCCGCTGGGCGGGCGTGGACCACTCCCTTTCTGCGCCACTGCCCGTCGTCGGCCGGCTCGTAGGTGTCCCGGAAAATGTCAGCGCGCACCGACCAAATCTTTTCGTCCTCGTGTACGGCCCAGTCTCCAGCGTCGGCCTGCATGGTGTGTCCGGAATCCGACGTCCACGTCCACTCTGTGTCGTGCTGTTCGGCGGTCACCGTCCCGACCCGAGTAAAGGTTTGCCACAGCGGACGTGACCGGTACCCGAGCTGCCGCAGGCTCCACAGAGTGGCCGCCAAACTTCGCACGGCGGCGTTGAGCAGATGCGGATTGCTTTCGACCAGCGACCAGTCGACCAGCTTGTCGTGGATCTTGTGGGAGTCGTCGCGGTGCGAACCGTACTTCCAGCCGTTGCGGCGGTAATAGCGACACCAGTCCTCGTGTTCTGCCTTCGCCATGCTCATCGCCGAGTGGTGGTCGAAACCCATGAGGGCAAGTTGTTCCAGTGGTGGCGAATCGGCCATGGCGCGCCCGGACAGGTGCACTACCGGGCTGCCCCAGGTGTTCCAGGTGTGTCCCGCGATCTGTTCCACCATCCACAGCGCGTTGCGCACCTGACGTCGGTTGGACCCGCGGTAGAACTCGTTGAGCCGGGCCCACGGCATCGCCGCGGGCGACCGCGGCTGCTGCGGGTCGATCGTGGCGACATATCGCTCGTGGATCAGCCTGGCCGCTCGTTCCCACGCATCCTGGACCTGGCCCTCACGCGTGTCCAGCGCGAGGCCGTAGGACTGCAACATGCCGACGATCTGCAACGAGTCCTCGGTGCCGCGCGCCTTGGGATCCCAGGCATAGACGGCCATTTCAGGAAAGCGGGCGGCCAGCCGGGCCCCGGTCGTCGAGACGTGGCCGTCGACCAAGATCGCCGCCGTGGTCTTCGGGTCACTATCGCCGATCAGGCGCTGCAAGGCGGGCGCCGTCGGCGTCTCCGCCACCGCGTCGATCGCCGGTCCGCCGGACATGAACCCGGCTTGCTGAAGGTAAAGCTCGTGGTCCCGCAGGTACTCCCCGGCATCGCTTTCGACCAGGGTGAGTGCCGGCAGCGGCGTGCTACCGGGCGCGGTATAGAAGTCGCGCTCCAGCGCACGGCGGGTCAGGTTCGCACACAGCGCCAGGGTCAATTGCGAAGTGCCGCAGACGAATACGCGCTGTATGGTCCCGGCTTCGAGGATGCTGTCGAGGAGTCTGCTCGCGGTCACCGCGTACTTGCCGATCACGTCGGCCGCCCATCGGGTGTTGGAACCGCCGAACTGCTGGTCACGCCATGCCTCGGCCAGCCATGGGTCGTCGATGCGCACGATCAGCGGCAACCGCTGCTGGTGTTCGATCTCGGAAAGTTGACGACCGATCAGGTCCAGCCAGGACAGGTTGGTCGCCGGGTCGGCCGACATCAGGTAGAGCCGTTTCAGGTGGCGCCACAGCCGTAGCGATGCGAGGGTGGACGGCGTGTTGAAGTCCACCAGCACCACCCGGGCGCCCTGCCTGCGGGCCCGCTGAACGCGGTCGTCACCGGCGCTGGTAATGACAACCAGGGTGCTGCCGCGGTCCAGCGTCCCCGCGACCGCGCTGATGATCGGTTGGGTGTCGTCGTCGATACCCACGAAGGCGGTGACGGACTCGGCGAGGTTGGCCCGGAGCCGGTCCACCTGGGTACGGAACACGCCGACCGCGACACCGCCCACACCGATGAAGATCGCCGACAGCGTCGCGATCCGTGCCACTAACAGTGCGACCGGGGCGGGGCTCGGACAGGTTTGCATGCCCATGGAGAAGTCGCCGACGCTGCCCGTGATCAACTGGGCTGTCGCTGTCAGCGGCGTGTAGACGGCGGGATGGGTGGCGTCGTGACATTTCCAATACGAGCTCAGGCCCAGCACCGCACTGGTGCTGATGAGGACGGCGACAACCGTGAACGAAAGGCCCACCAACCGGTGGCTGCCTTCCGACCGGAAGATCAGCACACAAACCGTGACCAGCACGGCCACCACGATCCCAACCGTCGCCATCGAGTCCGGGCGGCCGAACCACCTCAGCCAGTGCGGCAGCGGGTGGCGGATTGAGGGCCGTAGCGCCACCGCGGCCAGATAGACCAGTAGCAGCAGAGCGATCGCGAACACGACCCGCCGCACTGGGCGAGCGGTCATCGGGCTGCGACGCATCCGCCGATCTCCTTTGTGGGGTGCTGCACCGCAAATGATGTCACTGCAATGGGGCTGGGGGCGACCCCCGGCCCGCCACGACGCGTTGGGGACCGCATCAGAAAATGCCTGCGCAAAGCGCGGGCAACCACGTTCCTCCCAGCCGCTGGAGCTTTCATGACGCCAACCCGCCGACCCCACTGGACGTCCTCGGCGCGCTTGTGGCAAGCATCGCCGTCGTCGCGCCGGACGGCTTGCCGGCACCTAAGGCCCTGCCGGCCGACCATCCGGAAGCGGCGACGCGAGGAGATGCGTAAGACTGGGTGACGGACCGCCACGACCAACGCCGCGGCTGCCATGCCCAACAAGGCGCAAAGGATGACGAACGATGAGCAATGTCGAAGGCATCGGCTTCTTGAAACTCGAATGCCCACAAGGCCATCCCGTTGGCACGATCCTCAAGCAGGCTCCGCATCAGTCGCCGCAGTATGACCCCGGCGCCCAGGTTGGCTCGCGCGAGTTCTGGCCACAGGAAGACGCGCAGGGGCGGTTCGTGCGGCGCTGTAGCGGCTGCGACAAGTCCGTGGGGGATTCCACGGCTGCGCTCCAGACCAAGCTCAATCAGTTGACCGCCGACATGTCCGAGACCCGCGCCGTTACCACGCTGCCGTACCTATGAGCGCCTGCTAGCCGGCCGTTGCGGAGAAGGAAATACTGTAAGCGTTACGGTATAAACTTCGTCCGCCAGCAGATGCACCGGCGGGAAAGGCGGCGACCCGTGGCGCAGAATCCCCCGACAGCACCCGGCACCCCCCGCCCGCCGGAGGGGGATTGGCTGGGCACTCCTTACCTGTCGTTCGAGCGCCAGGGCCCGATCGCGGTGTGCACGATCGATCGCCCCGAAGCGCGTAACGCCATGACGCCCGCGATGTACTTCGGAATCCGTTATGCCGTCGGCCGTCTCAACGCGGACCCCGACCTGGCCGGCCTCCTGATCACCGGCACCGGCGACGTCTTCGCGCCCGGCGGTGACATGACCGGCGGGGGCGGGACCGACGACTGGATCACCTTCGGAGCCGCGCTGGGCATGGACGTGACGCCGTTCGACGCGGTGCGGACCTCGGGCAAGCCAATCGTCTCCGCGGTCAACGGACTGTGCCAGGGCGGCGGCTTACAGATCGCGTTGTGCAGCGACCTGTCGGTGGTGAGCGAGCGGGCGACCTTCCGGGTGCCCGAATTGTTCCGCGGCTACGCCGACACCTATTACAGCCAGATCCTGGTGCGGCTCATCGGGCCGGTGCGCACCCGGGACCTGATGTTCACCGGACGTGTGCTCAGCGCGCAAGAAGCCCTCGACTGGGGTCTGGTGACCAGGGTCGTTCCGCACGACGATCTGCAGACGACGGCGCGAGATCTGCTCCACCAAGCGTGTCGAACCGCGCCACGGGCCCGTGCCGTCGTCAAGTCCAGCATCGACAACTACCTCGGCCTCTACGACCGCATCGGCATGACCAGCAGCCTCACCGACACGGAGGCAAGGGAAGGCGTCCGGGCTTTCAAGGAACGGCGCTCGCCCGAGTGGGTGCACCCGCAGCTGCGTATGGAGGGACGCCTTTGATCGATCCGCGGCGTCAGCCCAGCACCGGGAATCGACGCGCAGCGGCGAGCTCGTCAAGCCCGGCCTGCATGACCTCGCGGACGTACGCGTCGACCTCGGCGATGTCGGGGTTCCTGCCGAACTTCTTGCGAATGTTGATCGGCTCGAGGACCCGGGTCACGATCTTGGAGGGCAGCGGGAGGTTCGGCGGCAGAACAAAAAGACTCACGCCGAATGGAAAGCCCACCGTGATCGGCAAGATCTTGGCGCGCGCCGCACGGGCGATCGGGCCCAGCCGCCGCGCCAACGAACTGCCACGGGTAAGGAACAGCTGGGTCTCTTGGCCGCCGATGGAAACCATCGGGACAATGGGCACGCCCGCCTCGATCGCCGCCCGGACATATCCGGTGCGGCCGCCGAAGTCGATGACGTTCTGTGTGGACGTGGGCCGATAGGCGTCGTAGTCGCCGCCCGGGAACACCACCACGATGCCGTCGCTGCGCAGTGCGCTCGCCGCGTTTTCGTGGTTGGCCCGGATGAAGCCGATCCGCCTCAAGAAGTCCCCGATGGGTCCAACCATGATCATGTCGTGGCTGAGCGTGAAGATGGGGCGGTCGTACCCGCGTTCGGCGTACCAGTCGACGGCAAAGATCGGCACGTCGGAGGCCATCTGACCGCCGGAATGGTTGGAGACCACCAGCGCCCCGCCGTTGGGCACGTTATCGAGTCCGTGCACCTCGGACCGGAAGTACCGCTTGAGTAGGGGCCGGATGATTCCGATCACGCGTTCCGTGAGAACCGGGTCCCACTTCGTGATCTCGGGTACGGCGATATCGGTCCTGGCCATCCTAGCCATGATGTTCTCCTGAAACTGGTCGGTTAGGCCACGACGGCCCGGTACTCGTCGGTGCAAGACATAAAAGCTCTTGCCGCAGAACTGATCTCAGCGAACTCGCGGATCATCGCCTGGGTGACCTCGTGGGCATCGGTCACCGTCGCGGTGTCGGTCACAACGGAGATGTTCAGCTGATTCGCGTAGCTCCACACCGTGATGTTCAGGCCGCTGCCCGCGACGATCGGGCCCACGGAGTAAAACTCGGCGATTGTCGCGCCGGCGACCCGCACGTGTTCACGTGGGCCGGGCACATTGGAAACGAGCAGATTCTGCATCTTGTTGTGGGCGTCCGTACGTGCCATCCGGCCGCTGAGTTTCCGGACCAGGGTGGGTGGCATATAGGCGAACCATCGCGTCAAGAGCTCCGGCCCCCGCAGCGCGTGTAACTGCTTGGCGGCAATGGCGTTGTCGTGACAGTGTTTTACCCGGTGGATCGGATCGTCGAGATCAGCGGGCAACGCGACCGCGATCTGGGTGAAGTTGTTTCCGGCCGATCTGCCCGGCGCCGCGTCGAGGCAGACCGGCACCGTGGCAACCAGTGGCACGTCCGAGCTGCCGTCGTAACGGAGCCGCAGTTCGCGGGCCGCCGCGGCGCTCATCGCGAGAACCAAATCATTAATGGTGCAGCCCAATTGACGGGTGAGCTGCTTGGCATCGGCGAATGGCAAGCTGGCTGTTGCGAACCGGCGTCCCGTGGTAAGCCGATGGTTCATGAAAGATGGTGGGGCTTGGACGGGCGACCGGTTACGTCTGCTGCGCGTGACCCGGTGGATGCCGGCCGCGGTATAGCGTAAAAGGCTTGGCAGCTTGACAATTTGGTGCAGGTGATCGCTTACGGCCGTGCGGAGAAGTTGGGCATTGGTCGGGTGCGGGTCGCACTCGGCGGCGGCCTCGTGGCTAGTGCCTTCCGGCCTGTCGAGGGCGCGCGCGAGGAGGTTAGCCGATGCGACGCCATCGGCGAGCGCGTGATGAATCTTGGTGACAACGGCGAACCGCCCATCGGCCAGACCGCCGACCACGTAGATCTCCCACAACGGCCGTGTCCGGTCCAGCGGCTCCTCGATCAGTTTGGCGATCGCGTTGTCGAGTTCCCGCCGTCCGCCCGGGGCCGGTAGGCGCAGGGCCCGGACGTGGTATGCGAGGTCGATCGGGCAGTTCTCGCGCCAGATCGGGCGGTGGAACGCAAAGGGGGTTTCGACGAGCACTCGCCGCATCGGTTCGAACCGGTGCAAGCGACGCCGCACTACGCTGCGGACCGCTTCCACCGAGAAGTCGCAGCCGTCTGGCGCATCGACGATCGCGACCTTGACGGTATGCATGGGCACGTTGGGGGCCTCGGTGTAGAGCATCATCGCGTCCGAACCGGTAAGTCGCTGCACTGTAAGACCCTTCGCAGAAGAAGTTCCGATCCCGCCTTGGCCACCGAACAGCCCTGAACAGCCCTGAACAGCCCTGAACATCCGTCGATGCCGGCGTGCGGACGCCCTTGTCACCGCGCTGCCCAGCTGTGTGCCCCGTGTTCCCGGCCCGTCAGCGAGTCAGGCTCACGCTACGGCAAAAAATAGACGAGTGTCCAGACGTATGACCAGATGGCTGTGTGGACTATGTCACACGCCCGGTCAAAGTATCCGGCGAACCCCGGCCTCGAGCTGCTCGATGACGTCGGTGGCGGAAGCCAGTCCGGTGCCCGCGCGCACCATGGCACCGGTGTAGAGCAGCTCGAGCAACGACACGGTCTCCGCATCGGCATCGTCGGCGACCGCCGCGGCGATCAGCTCGTGGGTGCGCTTGGCGATTTCGGCGCGGATGAGTTCCACGTCGGGGTCTGAACTGTTGATCACCACCCGCAGGGCATCGGCGAGGGCCGGCTCGTCGGCAACCAGGAAGGACAGGCGTCGCAACACGGCAATCACCCTGGTCTTCACGTCGGTTGAGCGGCTTTCCGGTGGCTGCTCCGTCGAGAGCCGTCGCCAGTAGACTTCGGCGATCAAGTGATCCTTGGACGAGAAGTACGTGTAGGCCGTCGCCCGGGCGACACCCGCCTGCGCCGCGACTGCCTGCAACGTCAACTCGTGATAACCGACGTCGCGCAAAACCTCGACCGTGGCACGGCTCAACCGCCGCACCGTGTCGGCCCGCTTGCCGGTCAGGCGACGACGGGTGGACTCCACGGCCGCATCTTCGGGCATGCGTCTAGACGCTACAGCACGCCGTGCGGTTCCGTTGGACACGCGGCTGGACAACCGTCCAGACAACGAGCCAGTCTGCTACGGGGCTGCCGGCTCAATCAAGACGACGGTCGTCCGCCCGCCCAGCACACCGATCGCGCAGTCACAGCGCTGGGCATCCACTCGCGCATTCATGTGCTAAATGGTCGCACCCGGGCGGCGCTCTCGGGCGTTGGCTTAGGCTCGCCTGGATGGCCGCAGGAAAGGGTGACGCCGTGACCGAAGTGAGTGACCGCGTTGTCGATCGAGCTCGTGGGATGCGCGACCTGGTGCGCGCCGAGGCCGCCGAATCCGAGCGATTGCGCACGCTCTCGGCGCCGATCGTCGACGAGATGTGGGCCAGCGGCCTGATGTCCGGTTTCAATCCGGCGGCGGCCGGCGGCGTCGAGCCGTCGTTCCCCGAGATGATCGAGACGTGGATCGAAATGGCGTGGCAAGACGGCTCTTTCGGCTGGATCGGGATTGCGAACCTGCCGTCGACGTTTGCCGCGGCGACCTATCTGCCCGACCAGGGTTTCACGGAGGTGTTCACCGACAACGACAACCACGTCACCATCGGTGGCCAGTACTTTCCCAACGGCCAGGGCGCAGCGGTCGACGGTGGCTTCCAGGTGAGCGGCGCGTGGAACTTCGGCTCCGGTACCGGCCACTCGGCGTACATCGCCGCCGGCTTCTTCCCGATGGACAACGGCGAGATGCGCTGGATCGGCGAGGGCATTCCCGACATGCGGGTCGGGTTCCTGCCGCGCGAGGAGGTCACCTTCACCGACGGATGGCATGTCCAGGGGCTCAAGGGCACCGGCTCCTACGACTACAACGTCGCCGACGTGTTCATACCGGAGTACCGCACCATCCCGCTGTTCACCCGGGAACCGTTCCGGGGCTCCGCACCGGCCGCCCGGATGGGTCTGATGCCGGTCACCGCCGCCGGTCACGCGTCGTTCGCGCTGGGCGTCGCCAAGAGCATGCTCGACGACGTCGAGGAGCTTGCGGCCACCAAGGTGCGGATGAGCGACATGGCGACGTTGGCCAGCCGACCCACCTTCCAAAAGGGCCTGGCTCATCACGTTGCGGCGTGGCGCGCCGCCCGGCTTCTGGTGCTGGATGCCTTCACCACGGCCGAAGCCGAAGTTGCCGCGGGCAGCGCCCTGACGCCCGGACTGCGGGCCGACATGCGGGTTGCGGCGGTCTACGCCACCGACACGGCCCGGGCGTGTGCCGAGTGGGCGCACCTGGCGGCCGGCACCACCGCCATCCGCGAGGGCAGCCGGCTCGAGCGGGCGTTCCGCGACATGTACACCGGCACCCAGCACGCGTTCATCAGCGAGAAGGTGGCGATGGACGTCGCGCAGATCTGGCTCGGCATCATCGACGACCAGTTCGGGCTATAACGCCGGCCTCATACTCTTCGCCCGCGGTCCTGCCAATACGGTTGGCGCAGTTCGGCTTTGAGGATCTTTCCGCTGGCGTTGCGGGGCAGCGACGGCGCGAAGTCCACGGTTCGCGGGCACTTGTAACCGGCCAGCTGCCCGCGGCAGAATTCGATGATGCCCGCCGGTTCGATCTCGGTGGTGGTGACGACGATCGCCTTGACGGATTCGCCCCAAAAGTCGTCGGGGACACCGATGACCGCGGCGTCGGCAACGGCGGGATGCTGCATGAGCACGCTTTCCACTTCGGGGCCGTACACGTTCTCACCGCCGGTGATGATCATGTCCTTCAACCGGTCCTCGATGTAGAGGTAGCCGTCGGCCTCGAGGTGCCCGATGTCGCCGGTGCGCAGCCAACCGTCGACGGTAATCGTGTCCGCCGTCGCCTGCGGCCGATTCAGATAGCCGGTCATGCGTTGATTGCTGTGCACCCAGATCTCGCCGGCCTCGCCGTTGGGCAGCTGGTCACCGGTTTCGGGATCGACGATCCGGATTTCGTTGCCCGGCGCGGCCTTTCCGGCCGACAGCAGCAAGTGCGGCCGACCGGAATCACGATGGTCGTCGGCGCCCAGCGCGGTGATTGCTCCGCAAAGTTCGGTCTGCCCGTACACCTGGACGAAGTTCATCTCGGGCCAGGCTGCGAGCGCACGCTGCAACAACGGCATCGGCATTGGGGCCGCTCCGTACACCAGGTAGCGCAACCCCGAGATGGCGGCGATCGCCGCCTCGCCGGCGTCCAGCAGCCGGGCGATGACCGGGGGCACCAAGAAGGCGTGCGTTGCACCGGCTTTCACCGCGCCGATCAGTGCGGCGGCGTCGGGTTCGCGGGTCAAGAACGTCGGCGCTCCGGCCATGATGCCGAAAAACGCGTACGCGATTCCGCCGACGTGGAAGAGTGGCATCGCCACCAGGTTTGCGTCCCCTGGCGCGAACGGAAACGGCGGGGCCAGGTTGGCGATGTGATTGACGAGCGCTTGCTGGTTTAGCACTACACCTTTCGGGCGGCCCGTGGTGCCCGAGCTGTAGATCACCAGGATGTCGTCGGTTTTGGGGAGCTCTGGGTCGGCGGCGACGGGTGTGGCTGCGGCGAGCCGGGATTCGTACTGGTCGCCATCCCCGCCCACCACGACCATGCGTTCCAGGCCGGGGACCCGGTCGGCTATCGCCTCGAGCGTGGGCCGCAGTTCGGTTCCGACGAGAAGCAATCGTGCGCCGCTGTCGTTGAGCACGTGGATGAGTTCGTCTCCGATTACCCGCCAATTGACGACGACCGCCACCGCGCCGATAGACGTGGCAGCGACCAGGGTTTCCAGACAGGCCGGGTGATTCTTGTCCAGGAATGCCACGCGCTGGCCACGCTGGACGCCGGCGTCTCGCAGCGCCCCGGCCGCCTGACGAATCCGCGACGTCCACTGCGCCCAGGACCACTGCTTGTCGCCGAAGCGGATCGCTGTGCCGTCGGGGTTGTGCTGTGCGTGGTGCTCGACGAATCCGGCGAGCGTCTCCGTCGTGGTGGCATCGGCTGGCGGCATAGCCCCAGTCAAGCACCGAGGCCAGCCGCTTGCCGCACCACGTACCACGCCCGGCTAGGGTCGGCTGGTGACCGAAGAAGCGCCGTCCCCAGCGCCCGAGCCGCCCGCGGATCAATCGGATCCGGCCGCGCAGCCATCGCCGCCGTCCCCACCGGCGCGACGCCGCCGGGCACCGTGGATCATCGCCGGCGCGGTCGCGGTCGTCGTGGCGGTCGTGGCCGTCCTGGTGGTCGTGTTCATGGGTCGGGACTCGGCGCCGCGGCAGGCAGAGCTGCCCTTCGTCGGCCTTGATCAGCCCTACGCCGTGGCGGTCGACAGCACGGGGGCCGTTTACGTCGCCGACTACAAGAACGACAGGGTGGTGAAATTGGCGGCCGGGTCGAGCAATTCGAACTCGTTGCCTTTCGAGGCCATCCAGCACCCCAACTCCGTCGCGGTCGACAAGGCCGGTGCCGTGTACGTCACCGGCGAGGGCCCCGAGCCGGTGGTGGAGCTGCGGGCCGGTTCAACCAGCCCCGACGTGTTGGAGTTCACCGACATCGGTCAAGCCTCCGCCGTGGCCGTCGACGCCGCGGGCGCCGTTTTCGTCGCCGACTACGAGAACAACACCGTGCTGAAGCTGGCGGGCGATCCGAGCAACCAGACGGTGCTGCCGTTCACCCGCCTCAACGAACCCGCCGCACTGGCCGTCGACGCCGCCGGCGCCGTGTACGTCGCCGACCGGACCCGGGTGGTGAAGTTGCCGGCCGGGTCGAGCACCCAGACCGTGCTGCCTCTGACCGGGCTCAACGACCCCGAAGGCCTCGCGGTGGACGGCGCCGGCGCCCTGTATGTCGCCGACACGCGCAACAATCGCGTGCTCAAGCTGGCTGCCGGGTCGAGCAGCCAGACCGAGCTGGCCTTCACCGGCCTCAACCATCCCAGCGGCGTGGCGGTGGACGCCTCCGGCGCCGTGTACATCACCGACCGCGGCAACAATCGGGTGCTGAAACTGCCGCCGCGCTAAGGCATTTGGTAAGGCATTTGGTCACGCCTTAGACGACAGGGCTTTCAGGATGCTGCCCACGGGCTCTTCTTTGGCGTGGCGGTATCCGGTGCCGGCCCACAGGTTGATCCGCTCGGGGTCGCCGGCCGCGGCGGCCGCCTTGCGGATGGGGCTCGTCAGGTAGTGCAATGCCGGATAGCCGGTCGGCGCCACCGCCGAGTAGCGGTCGGTGAAGACGTTGGCCAGCCCCCGGGCGGGGCGACCGGTGAAGGCCCGGGTGAGCACGGTGCCCCGGCGGGCCGGATCGGCAAGCGCGGCCCGGTAGGGAGCCGATGTTCCGGCCTCCTCGCTGCGCAACAGCGCCGTGCCGACCGCGGTCGCGTTGGCGCCGGCCCCCAGGGCCGCAGCGACGTCGTCCGGGGTGCCCAGCCCGCCCGCCCCGATCAACGGCAGCGAGGTCACCGCGCCGATTTCCTTCAGCAGCTGGGGGAGGGGAATCTCGGGAGGCAACCGATCCGGCGTCAGGATGCCGGAGTGGCCGCCCGCGGCCGCCGCCTGGACAAGCAGCACGTCCGCGTCGGTCTCGACGGCCAGGCGCGCCTCGTCGGCCGAGGTAATGGTCTGTGCGACCAGGCTGCCGGCATTCTTGAACGCGGCGATCACCTTCGGCTCGGGGATGCCGAAGGTGAAGCTGACCACCGGCACCGGGTCGGCCAGCAGCATGTCGACCTTCTCCTGCCAGTGGTCGTTGTCTTCCCGCACCGGCACGCTGTCGAGGTCGATCTGGTAGACGTCCGCCTCCTGCTGTACCTGGCGGCGGTATTGCAGGTACGCGTCCGGATCGACCGGTACCGGGTTGGGTGCGAACAGATTAACCCCGAATGGTACTCCGGCAGAACGGACTTCGGCGATCTGGTCGGCGAGCGCGTCGGGTGTCTTGTAGCCGGCACCGAGGAAGCCGAGGCTGCCGGATCGCGCGGCCGCCACCACCAGCCGTGGCGTGCTGGGACCGCCCGCCATGGGCGCGGCCAGCACGGGAAGCGTCAGTCCGAGTCCGGTCAGTGCACTGTGCATGGGGCTGCCTCTGCTAGTCGGTGGTTGTGCTTCTGTCTTCCTAAGAGTCAACCGCAGCCGGAAATGCGGGTCCACGACATGTTTTCGACGACTGGTAAGCGCAGCTTCGCAGTGGTAGGAATCCGGTCGTGGCGCGCGCGGCCAACGTGACACACCATCGGGATATGTCCCCGAAAACGCGCCTGCCGCTGCTGCCGCCGTCCAGCCTGAGCCCGGATCAAAAAGACCTTTACGACGACATGGTCGCGGTGATCGAAAGGAACTTCGGCGAACTCGTCGCGAAGCGTACGGACGGCGCGCTGATCGGCCCGTTCAACGGCTGGCTGCACTTTCCGCAGTTCGGCAGGCCCGCCTGGGCGTTCAACAGGTCGCTGTGGGAGCACAGCGTTTTGCCCGCCCCGGTGCACCAGCTGGTGATCCTGGTGACCGCGGCCAAGTTCGGCGCTCGTTATGAGATCTATGGTCATGAGTACTTCGCCCGGCGGGCCGGCCTGGCCGAGCACAAGATCGCGACGATTGTCGCCGGCGAGCGGCCCAGCGACCTCACCCACGACGAGGGTGTGGCCTATGACATGGCGGCCGCGCTGAACAGGGGCGCGCCGCTGCCGGAGACGACGTACCGGGCCGTGCTCAACACATTTGGGGAGCAGGCCGCCGCGGAGATCGTATTTCTGGTCGGGTGCTTCTCGATGGTGGCCGTCACGCTCAACGCGTTCGACGCCTCGGTGCCCGGACGTGACGACGGCCTCGGCTTCGAGCGTGTGTCAACATGCTGAGATGGTGAACACCGATCGTGCCCGTTCGCGCACGTTCATCGTGACGGGCGCGGCGTCCGGCATCGGCCTGGCCACCGCGCGGCGCCTGCTGGCCGAAGGCGGCACCGTCGTCGGGGCCGACATAGCCTCGCCGCCCGATCTGGGGCCTGACTTCAGGTTCGTGACGGCCGACATCACCGACGAAGTCGCGGTCGCCGCGGTGCTGGCCGCCGTGCCCGGCCGCCTCGACGGAGTCTTCCACGCCGCCGGTGTTGCCGGGGGCGGCCCGGTCCACCTGCTCGACCGGGCCGAATGGGACCGGGTTATCGGCATCAACCTCACCGGCACCTTCCTGGTGGCCAAGGCGGCGATCGCCAGGATGATCGAGCAAGCCCGGGTCGACGGGGAGCGGGGCTCGATCGTCACCGTCGCCAGCATCGAGGGCCTGGAAGGCACGGCGGGCGGCAGCTCGTACAACGCCGCCAAGGGGGGTGTTGTGTTGTTAACCAAGAACATTGCGCTCGACTACGGACCCAGCGGGATCCGGGCCAACGCCATCTGCCCTGGCTTCATCGAAACGCCGATGGCCCAGAGCGTGTTCGGCCTGCCGGGGATGGAGGGTCCGCTGGCGTCCATCACCAAGGAGCATGCCCTGCAACGGCTCGGCCGGCCGGAGGAGGTCGCGGCCATGGCGGCGTTCCTGCTGTCGCCCGACGCCTCGTTCGTCACCGGTCAGGCCATCGCCGTCGACGGAGGATACGTTGCCGGGCGCGATCACGGCGTGGTCGCGCTCTTCGGCCTTCCCGAGTGATCGCCGTCGGCGGCTGCGCATTATCGTGGGCAGTCGCTGACATGGTTGCGGGGGAGGTTCCGTGGAGGGGACTCCGTTTGGGAACTACCGGCTGATCGAATTGATCGGCCGCGGCGGCATGGGTGAGGTGTGGCGAGCCTACGACAGTGTGACCGATCGCATTGTCGCGCTGAAACTATTGCCCAGGCAGTTCGCTGCCGACATCGTGTTCAACGAGCGATTCCGCCGCGAGGCCCATGCCGCCGCGCAGCTCAGTGAGCCGCATGTGGTGCCGATTCACACCTACGGGGAAATCGACGGTCAACTATTCGTGGATATGCGGCTGATCCGCGGCCGCGATCTGCACACCATTCTGGCCGACGGGCCCTTGGACCCGGCGCGGGCGGTGCTGATCATCGACCAGATCGCCCAAGCGTTGCATGCGGCTCACGAGGTGGGACTGGTGCACCGCGACATCAAGCCGTCCAACATCCTGGTCACCGATCGCGACTTTGCCTACCTGATCGACTTCGGCATCGCACGCGCCGCCGGCGACAAGAGTTTGACGACAATCGGCGGGGTAGTCGGCACATTGCCCTACATGGCCCCGGAGCGGTTCAGCAAGGGCCAGGCCGACGCCCGCTCGGACATCTATGCGCTGGCCTGCGTGCTGTACGAATGCCTGACCGGAGATACCCCGTTTCCCGGCGACAGTATCGAGCAGCAACTCGCCGGCCACATCTCGGAGCCGCCGCCACGCCCGTCGCAGACCAACCCCGACGTCCACACCAATTTCGACGACGTCATCACCACGGGTCTGGCCAAAGACCCCGACCAGCGCTACCAGCATGTCCACGATCTTGCCGCCGCCGCCCAGCAGGCTTTAACGACGGCGCCTGTGCCCGCACCGCCGGTACCCCCGCCGGTACCCCCGCCACCACCGGCCCCCCCGCCGCGCCCGGTTCCCCCGACCCAGCTCGACCAACCCCCGGCACCGCCGGAGCCGCAGCCCCGCAAGCCCACCGAAACCCAACGGGGAACGGTTTACAACCTCGCGGGGCAGCAGACGCCGTGGCGGCCCGTCGAACCGCCACCCGTGCGCCCGGCGCCTCCGCCGGTTCTTAACGGCGCGACGGGGTCTGGCCGGCGCAACCTGCTGCTCGCCATCGGAGTCGCGGTCGTTGTGGTGATCGTCGTGGTGGCCGTGTATCTGGCGCTGCGGCCAACCTCGCCCTCGCGCGGGACGGCCGCCGGCCCCACGTCGGGCGGTGCGCCGCCACCGGTGACCTGTGGCGGTAAGCCCACCCTGAAGGCGAGTGGGTCGACGACCCAGGCCAACGCGATGACCGTGTTCGTCCGCGCCTACGAGCAGGCCTGCCCGGGCCAAACCCTCAACTACACGGGCAACGGCTCCGGGGCCGGGATCGCCGAATTCTTAGGCAACCAAACGGATTTCGCCGGCTCCGACTCGCCGCTGAGGGTGGGAGCAGGTGAGGTCGACAAGGCCAGGGCCCGCTGCGGCGGCAACGACGCGTGGCACCTGCCGACCGTCTTTGGTGCGATCGCGGTGACCTACAACCTGCCCGGCGCCGAGGGGCTCGCCCTGGATGGGCCGACGCTGGCCAACATCTTCAACGGGGCGATACGGACGTGGGACGACCCGGCGATTGTCGCACTGAACCCGCGAAAGGCTATTCCGGCGCAGCCGATCCGGGTGGTTTTCCGTTCCGACGAATCGGGTAGCACGGACAACTTGCAGAGTTACCTGGACGCGGCGTCGAACGGCGCGTGGGGCAAGGGAGCCGGGAAGGTTTTCAAGGGCGGGCCCGGCGAAGGCGCCACGGGCAACGACGGCACCTCTGCGGCGGTCAAAAGTACCCCGGGCGCGATCACCTACAACGAGTGGTCCTTTGCGCGCGCCCAGGGCCTGCAAATGGCCCAGATCGTCACCCCGGCGGGCCCGCAGGCGGTCCCGCTCAACGCCGACACGGCGGGCAAGGCGATCGACGGTGCGAGGTTCACGGGTCAGGGCAACGACCTGGTACTGGACACGACCTCCTTCTACATACCGACCATGGCCGGGGCCTACCCGATCGTGACGCCGACGTATGAGATTGTCTGCTCGAAATACCCCGATGGCGTGACGGGCGATGCCGTGAAGGCGTTCCTGAGCGTCGTGGTCGGCACCGGTCAGAACGGTCTCGCCAATAACGGCTACGTTCCCCTGCCGAACCAATTCAAGACGAGGCTGACGGACGCGATCACCGCGATTTCGTAGTAATTACGTAGTATTCGCCCATGGCCGGTTCTGTCACCCCCGACGACGCGATCGCAGCGATTCGAGCCAGCGGCGGCGCGCAGCCGGGCTGTCGCGCATTGCACGCGAAAGGCACCCTCTACCGAGGCAGGTTCACCGCGAGCAGCGAGGCGGCGAAGCTCTCTCGCGCAAAACACATGGACGGCTCGGCGGTCCCGGCGCTGATCCGTTTCTCCAACGGATCGGGTGACCCGGCGCAGCGCGACAACGTGCAAGGGGTGCGCGGGGTGGCGGTGAAGTTGACGCTGCCCGACGGGTCCACGACCGACGTGTCGGCGCAGACCGCCCGGTTGTTCGTCTCCAGCACGCCGGACGGATTCATCAAGCTGCTCAAGGCGATGCGGCCCGGTCCGACGCTGCCGTTGCGCATGTTCGCATTCCTGGTCACCCATCCGCGGCTGCTCGCCGCGATGCCCGTGCTCCAAGATGCCCAGCGGATTCCGGCAAGCTACGCCACGGTCGGGTATCACGGGTTGCACGCCTTCCGCTGGGTCGCCGCCGACGGTAGCGCCAGATTCGTTCGCTACCACCTGGTTCCGGTGGCGGGTGAGGAATTCATTTCGGGTCCGGCGGCCGACGGCAAGGATCGCGATTTTCTGCTGCACGAGCTGAACCATCGCCTCGCGGGCGGCCCGGTGCGGTTTGACTTCCACGTCCAGATCGCCGGGCCGAACGACTCCACGGTCGACCCCTCGGCGTCCTGGAGCAGCACCGAGACGGTCACCGTCGGCAATCTGGAGATCACCGGCCTGGACACCGAGCGCGAGCACGGCGACGACATCGTCGTATTCGACCCGATGCGGGTGACCGACGGCATCGAGCCGTCGGACGACCCGGTGCTTCGGTTCCGCACCTACGCCTATTCGGCCTCGGTCAAGCTGCGCAGCGGCGTTGATCGCGGTGCCGAAGCCCCGCCCGCCTGACCCAAACTTTCCTGGGCGTTCGAAAAGCATTGGCTCGCAGCCGGTTAGGTGCGTCACACACCGGGTAGTGCGGTCGCAACCCACGGTAGGGTCTGCTGGTAGTGGTTTCCGACATGATTTTGATCGCGCTGGCCGGGTTTGGTGCCGGCGCAATCAATGCGCTGGTCGGATCTGGCACGTTGATCACGTTCCCGACGCTGGTGGCCCTGGGCTATCCGCCGGTCACGTCCACCATGTCGAACGCGGTCGGTCTGGTGGCCGGCAATCTGTCGGGCACCTGGGGCTACCGCGCTGAGCTGGAAGGTCAGTGGGACCGGCTGCGGTGGCAGATCCCGGCGTCGTTGGCCGGTGCCGCGCTGGGCGCCTTCCTGCTGCTGCATCTGCCCGAGCGGGTGTTCATCCAGATCGTGCCGGTGTTGCTCGTGCTGGCCCTGGTGCTGGTGGTGATCGGGCCGCGGATTCAGTCGTGGGCGCGCCGCCGGGCCGAGGCGGCGGGGCGGTCCGCCGAACACATCACACCCGCCCGGATGGCAGCGTTGGTGCTCGGTACGTTCGCCGTCGGCGTCTACGGCGGCTATTTCACCGCCGCGCAGGGCATCCTGCTGGTCGGCGTGATGGGTGCGTTGCTGCCCGAGTCGGTGCAGCGCATGAACGCCGCCAAGAACCTCATGACACTGATAGTGAATGTTGTTGCAGCGGTTGGCTATACGTTGGCGGCGTTCGATCGGATCAGCTGGCCGGTGGCCGGCCTGATCGCGGCGGGTTCGCTGGTCGGGGGATGGGTTGGGGCGCGTTACGGCCGTCGGCTGTCGCCGAATGCGTTGCGCGCCACCATCGTGGTCGTCGGCGTGATCGGGCTTTATCGCCTGGTCACGTTGTAGCGCAAATGATATTCAGGGACATAGAGCAGCGAACACAACCGCCAGGACTACCTACGCCGCCGCCAGTGCGGAGTCCGCGGTCGGGTAAATGGGCAGCAGGCCGTTGAGCCCACACGCGTCGACGATGCGGGCGACGATGGGCTCGCGGCTTATCAGGCGCAGTTCGACACCGCGGTCACGGCACCGTCGGGCCTCGTCGGCCAGCACCGCGAACGCGCAGCAGGCCATGAACTCCAGGCCGCTGACGTCGACGATGAAGGGTCCGGGCGCGGTGACGACGGCGGCCGCCTCGCTGACCAGGTGGCGCCAGGTGTCCTCGTTGCACGCGTCGATCTCCCCGCCCGCGGTGATCAGCACCGCGGCGCCGCTGCGATCGGTGGTCGCCCTCAGCTTGCTGTGCGGATCGCCCAGCTCGTAGACGAGCCGCGTACTGAGCATCAGGTGGGCCGAAAGCGATTCTGTAGTGACCACGTGCATGGTGGGACTCCCTAATCTACTGGCACTTGATGCGCCAGGATGGATGCCCGTCCTATTGCCTGAAGACAGACTTTCAAATGAATGCGGTATCTCATTCGTATAACAAGACAGGGCGGTCTGTCTACATCTCGCGACCTATGAGTACCGTAAGGATCGCTATGACTAGCCTTGATGTGACGCCCGGGAAGTCGGCTCGCGAGCGCATCCTGAGGACTGCTTACGAGCTGTTCGGCCACCGTGGGATCCGCGCGGTGGGCACCGACGAGGTGATTCATCGGGCCGGTGTGGCCAAGGCAACCCTCTATCGCCATTTCCCGACGAAGAACCACCTGGTGCTGGCCGTGCTGGAGCGTCGCGAAGAACTCTGGACCCACGGCCTGATCGAGGCGCAATCCGAAGCTCGCGGCAACACCCCCGAGGAACAATTGCTGGCGATCTTCGATGTCATGCACGACTGGTTCCAAAGCCGCGACGGCTATGAAGGCTGCTCGTTCATCAACGTCTTGTTCGAGTTGGGGGCCGATCATCCGGCCGGACAGGCCAGCATCGCCCACATCGACCACGTCCGCGATATCGTTCGCCATCGCGCGAAGGAGGCCGGACTGGTCGATATCGAGGACTTCGCTTCGTCGTGGCACATCCTGATGAAGGGCGCCATCGTTCTCGCGGCCGTCGGTGACCTGGATGCCGCTCAGCATGCCCAGAAGATGGCTCGGAGCCTGATCGAGCAGCACCGGCCGCCGGCCGACAACGGCGAGAACGCCGGTTAAGCCGCGTCGGCCGCCGTGTCGGCCGCGGTTGCCTTGCGGTGGTGCTCCGCCTCGAGTTCGGCGATCGCGCGTGACGTGCGTTCGCGCAGCAGGATCGCGGCGGTGAGACCGCACACGATGGCGATGACGAGCGCGATCCAGGAGAACCGCTCCATCCACCGTTCGGCGGCCACCCCGGCGTAGTAGACCAGCGCCGTGGTGCCGCCCGCCCAACAGATGCCACCGGAAACGTTGGCGACCAGGAAGCGCGGGTAGGGCATCTTCAAAGCTCCGGCCAGCGGGCCGGCGAATATCCGCAGCAGCGCGATGAAGCGGCCGAAGAACACCGCCCGAACGCCCCAGCGGTTAAACAAACGCTCGGCCAGCGCGACGTGTCCGGGACCGAAATGTTTGGGAAACCGGCGCCCAAGCCGGTCGAAGAGCGGCATGCCGAATCGGCGGCCGATCGTGTAGCCAATCGAGTCGCCGACCACCGCGCCGATCACCGCGGCGACACCGACGCCGATCGGATTGACGGCCAGGTCGTGATGCGACGCCATCAGCGCCGCACTGACCAGGACTATCTCTCCGGGGAGCGGGACGCCCAGGCTCTCCACCCCGACCACGCCGCCGACCACCAGGTAGACCAGAAGCGGCGGGATCGACTGCAGCAGGGCCTCCACATTCATGGGTCAAGGATGCCTGACTCACCTGCGATGCGCGCTGTAACGGTCTTTGCTGCGAGTCGCCGGGTGGTTGTGCGCTGCGCACCGCGTGCCGACGGGTTCCAACCGCGGCCGTTTGGGCACCCGGCCGTCGGCCGAAGACAGGCCGCGCATCCGGCGCCACACCCATGGCATGAAGTTGGTTTGCGTCCAGCGGACCCGCCCGTAAACGGCGGCTGCCATCGTCAGCTGCCTGGCATTGCGGCTTCCCTTCGCCCAATCATGGTTGCTGTCAGGCAAATCAAGGGCTTCGGCGGCTGCGGCGGCGAACAGCATGTGCCCTTTGGTGGATGCGTGTACGCGGTCGACGTCCCAGGTGTCCAATTCGCGCATCGACGCCGCGTTTTGCAGGTCGACCAGGCGGAACCCGTGGCGGTCGGCGGCTAACCGGATGGCTGTGTTGATGCGGGCCAGCCGGCCGGACACCAGCCGGCCCAGCGGGATGAATTGCGCGACGTTGGGGAACGTCGTGGTCACCACCGTCGCCCCCGACTCGGCGAGCGCGTCGTAGAGGCGTTCCAGGTCGGCCAGGGCCGGGCCGAACGATCGTCCCGGCTGGATGACGTCGTTCATCCCGGCGCACACGGTGATCAGATCCGGCCGCATCGCCAGTGCCTGCGGAACTTGCTCGTTGAGCACGTCGGCGACCAGCTTGCCGCGAATCGCGAGGTTGGCGTATTCCAGACCGGGATACAGCGAATCGATCATCGCGGCGAGTCGGTCAGCGAAGCCGAGGACGCCGGCAACGTCGTCACCGTCCCATAGGCCCTCGGTCTGGCTGTCGCCGATGGCAACGTATCGGCGGTATCCGGCCCGAATAGCACCGTGCACGAACCCGAGACTAACCGTTATCCGAATCGCGGTGCGTTGTAGCCTGGCCGTTGCTCGACATTAGGAGACCCAAATTCCACCGAGGAGAATTGTGGAATTCAACATCGCCCAAGTGTTCGCGGCGGTGGCGGCGGCCAACCCGGACCGGGACTGCATCGTGTTCGGGGATCGCCGATTCAGCTTCGCGCAAACCGACGAACGTGCCCGCCGCTTCGCTCGGGCGCTGCACCAGCGGGGACTCGGTGCACGTCGCGAACGTTCCGAGCTGGCGCCATACGAGTCGGGTCAAAGCCACCTCGGGTTGTACCTGGCGAACTGCAACGAGTTCCTCGAGGCCATGATCGGTGCGTATAAGGCCCGGGTCGCCCCGTTCAACGTGAACTATCGCTACGTCGCCGAAGAACTGGTCTACCTGCTGCACAATGCCGGTGCGGACGCGGTCATGTATCAGGCCCGGTTCGCCCCGACGCTGGCTCAGGCGTTAGAAAGCGCGCCGGCGAAGCTGCGCTCCGCGCCGCTGCTGATCCACGTCGACGACGAGTCCGGAAACGATCCGCTGCCCGGTGCGGTCTCCTACGAGGAACTGCTGGCGTCGGTGTCCGATGAACCGCTGGACGTGGTGCTGTCGCCGGACGACCTGTACGTGCTCTACACCGGGGGCACCACCGGGATGCCCAAGGCGGTGCTGTGGCGCCAGCACGACATCTACATGAACACCATGGGCGGTCGAATGCTCGGCGGCGAGATGGTGGGCAGCCTCGAGGAGATCGTCGAGCGATCGCTTCCCGGGGGTCCGGGGTCGATGACGGTCGCGCCGCTGATGCACGGCGCGGCGCAGTGGGCGGCCTTCATCAGCCTGCTCGGCGGACGTCCGTTCGTCATGGCGCCGACGACCACCCACTTCGATCCCGCCCAGGCGCTGGCGCTGGCCAGCCGCGAACGGGTGATGTCGCTGTCGATGGTCGGCGACGCCTTCGGGCGGCCGCTGGTCGACGAACTCGAGGCGGGCACCTACGACCTGTCCGGGCTATTCGTGCTCGTCACCGGCGGGGCGGCGCTCAGCGCGCCGATCAAGCAGCGGTTCGTCGAACTGCTGCCACAGCTGGCGATCCTGGACGCGGGCGGATCCTCGGAAGCCGGAGCGCAGATGATCCAGACGTCCAGCCGAACGCTGCGCGGGAGCGGCCATTTCGCCCCCAATCCCGGTGCGGTGTTGGTCAGCGAGGACATGACCCGCGTCTTGCCGCCCGGCGACGACGAGATCGGCTGGCTGGCCCAGCAGGGCCTGATTCCCCTCGGGTACCTGGGCGACCCGGAGAAGACCGCGCGGACGTTCCCGGTCATCCACGGGATCCGGCACTCCGTTCCGGGCGACCGGGCCCGCTGGGATGCGGACGGCCAGATCGAACTGCTCGGCCGCGATTCGGTCACCATCAACTCCGGCGGCGAGAAGATCTTCGCCGAAGAGGTCGAGGCCGCGATCGCCGAGCACCCCGCTGTCTACGACGTCGTGGTGACCGGCCGGCCCAGCACCCGGTGGGGCAACGAGGTCGTCGCGGTGGTGCAGCTGGCGGACGGCCGGCAAGCCGATGCGGACAGCATCATCGCCGAGGCTGCCCGCCATATCGCGCGCTACAAGCTGCCCAAAGCGATCGTCTTCTGCGCCCGGGTGCAGCGTTCACCGTCCGGAAAGGCCGACTATCGGTGGGCGAAAGCTCAAGTGGCGCGGAGCCTTTAAGGCGAACTCGGGACTGTAGGCGGTGTTCCCGGGTCCCCCGCGTAACGGTCTGTCCCGCGGACGCGATAACCGGGGTGTGGGTCGTCGTCACGCGCGATGACGCGCATCGTGGTGGGCAAACCGCGCCGCGCAACTGCAAATTCAGCTCGAATTAACCGGGCCGGGGGATACGATCGGGTGTCTGCCCAGCGCGGTGCGGGGCGTAATCTCGTGACCTGGCGGGAGGATGTAGATGTCGTTTGTGTTCGCGGTGCCGGAGGCGGTTTCGACGGCGGCTTCGGATCTGGCCGGCATAGGTTCGGCGATCAGAACGGCGAATGCGGCAGCGGCTGCGCCGACGACGGGGGTGGTGGCCGCGGCCGAGGATGAGGTGTCGGCCGCGATCGCGGCGTTGTTCGGTTCGCACGGGCAGGGGTACCAGACCCTCAGTGCGCAGGTGGCGGAATTCCACGACCAGTTTGTGCAGGCATTGAGCGCGGGCGCGAATTCCTATGCGGCCGCCGAGGCGGCGAATGCGTCGCCCATGCAGGCGGCGCTGGCGGCGGTGAACGCACCCGCGCAGTCGCTATTCGGGCGTCCGCTGATCGGCAATGGCACCAACGCGGCGGCCGGGTCCGGGGCCGCCGGCGGGGACGGCGGCATTTTGATCGGCAACGGCGGCAATGGGGGCTCGGGCGGGGCGGGCGTGCCCGGCGGGGCCGGCGGCGCGGCGGGGCTGTTCGGCAGCGGCGGGACCGGCGGGGCGGGCGGCTCGGGCGCCGCCGGCGGCGCGGGTGGTCACGGCGGAACCATTCTTGGCAATGGCGGGTCCGGCGGGGCCGGTGGCGCCACGAGTGCCGGCGGTGTGGGTGGGACCGGCGGGTTCTTCGGTAACGGTGGCGCCGGTGGCGCCGGTGGTAGCGGTGCGGGCGGCGTGGGCGGAGCCGGCGGCGTCGGCGGGGTGTTCGGCAACGGCGGGTTTGGCGGGACGGGCAGCTCCGGCAACGCGGGCGGCGCGGGCGGGGCCGCCGACTTCCTCGGGACGGGCGGAATGGGTGGCACCGGCGGCGCCGGTGCGGTCGGCGGCACCGGTGGCGCCGGCGGGTCTGTCTACGGCAACGGCGGCGTTGGGGGTACCGGCGGGAGTGGCCATGCCGGCGGAAATGGCGGCGCCGGCGGCTACTTGTCCGGCAACGGTGGTGTGGGCGGGCAAGGCGGTGCCGATGTGGGCGGCGGCCCCGGGCAGGGGGGCAATGGGGGCGATGCGCACTGGTTCGGCTCCGGCGGCACCGGTGGGCAAGGTGGTACCGGTTTAGCGGGGACAAACGGTACCAACCCCAGCTCGACCGCGAATCCCGGCACCGGCACTACCGGCACCAGTCACTCAGGCGCGGGGAACCAAACCGGCGGAAACGGGGGCACCGGCCCCACCGGTAGCTCCGGCCAGGCCGGAGCTACCGGAGGACCCGGCGGGACAGGGAACTCCACCAGCGGCAACGGCACCGGCACCGGTGGCAGCGGCGGCGACGGTGGCGCGTCCGGCGGCGCCGGCGGCAACGGCGGCGCCGCCGGTGCCGGCGGCGAAGGCGAGCAAAGCGACAGCGGCAGCGCGGGCGCGGCCATCGGGGGTAACGGCGGTACGGGCTCCGACGCCGGGTCCACCGGCGGCGCGGGCGGTGCCGGCGGTGCCGCGGGCAAGGCGGTCAACCTCTCTCTCTCGGGTGGTACCAGCCAAGGGGGTGCCGGCGGAAACGGTGGTGCCGGTAACAACGCATTCGGCACGGGCGGCACCGGCGGCACCGGCGGTAAGGGCGGTAACGGCGGGCATGGCGGCACGTTCATCGGCAACGGCGGTGCCGGTGGTAACGGCGGGCTGGGCGGCACCGGCGGCACCGGCGCCGCCGGCTTCGCGGCCGGGGACGCCGGTGCGGGCGGGGCCGCCACCAGCGATGGCATCGGTACCGCGACCGGGGGCGCCGGCGGCACGGGCGGCGTGGGCGGCGTCGGCGGGACCGGCGGTGTCGGAGGCGTTGGGGGGGCCGGCGGCACCGGCGGCGCGGCCGGGTACATCGGTGCCGGCGGCAACGGGGGCAACGGCGGCATCGGCGGCTTCGGCGGGGTCGGCGGCATGGGTGGTGCCGGCGGGAACGGTGCTGACGGCGGGGCGGCCAGCAGCACCGCCGGCACGGCGGCCGGGGGTAACGGCGGTGGCGCCGCCGTTTTCGGTGACATCAACGGTGGTGCCGGCGGCATCGGCGGGCAAGGGGGCGCCGGCAGCACCAGCGCGGGCAGCGGTGGAGCCGGCGGCACCCTGGTCGGGCCGGCGGGCTTCACCGGCTCCACCGGGAACGGTGGCATCGGTGGCGTCGGCGGCATGGGCGGCGCGGGCGGTAACGGCGGCAACGGTGGCGCGGCCACGGGCAGCACTGCGACGGCCGGCACCGGCGGAACTCTGTGGCTGGGCGGCGACGGCGGCGACGGCGGCGCGTCCGGCGGGTCCGGCGGCAGCGCCGGCTTCCAGGGTGATCAGGGCCTGCCCGGCAGCGACGGCACCACGCCTTAACCTCGGCCTTAACCTCGCCACCGTCGGCAACGCCCGTGGCGCGGCATCGCGGGTAGCGTCACTCTCATGCAGAAGAAGAGGCAGCGGGCCGCACCCGAGGCAGCCGCGCCGGCCGCCGATTCGCTTGCGCCGCAATACCCGATCGAGTCCGTCGACAACGCGCTGAAACTGCTGCTGCTGCTGGGTGAGCAGCCACAGATCCGGTTGAGCGAGGCGACCCGGTATTTGGGTGTGGCATCGTCCACCGCGCACCGGCTGCTGGCGATGCTGACCTACCGCGGCTTCGTCCGGCAGGACCCCGCATCGAAGGCGTATCTGCCCGGGCCGGCGTTAACCAGCGTGGCCTTTGCGATATTCGGCCGCATCGACGTTCAGCGAACCGCCACGCCGATCATGCGTAGCCTCAGCGAACGGCTGCGGGAATCGATTCATGTCGGGATGCTGGACGGCGCCGGCGTCCGCTTTGTCGCCGCGATCGAGGGCCCGGCCGCGGTCCGGGTGGCTTCCCGGCTGGGACTCACCATGCCGGCGCATTGCACCTCGACGGGCAAGGCGATGCTGGCCCAGCTGTCCGAACCCGAATTGCGCCAACTACTTCCGCACGAAGAGCTGGCGCGCGTTACCGCACGCTCGATCGGCACCCGCACCGAATTGGAGGCCGAGCTGTCGGGCATCCGGGAGCGCGGCTATGCGGTCAATCGCGAGGAGAGCGAGGAAGGCGTGGCCTCGGTCGCGGTGCCGATACCGACCCGGGCCCCGGGTCTGCGGCTTGCGCTCAACGCCGCGGCCCCAATGAACCGATTGGACAGCTCCAAGTACTCCTCGGTTGCCGCCGCACTTGTCGAGGCGGCCAAGGAGATTGGCGATCAGCTTGGCTGATCCTGCAGTCGCGCGACCTCATGCCGCCAGGCCGTCTCGGCGGTGAAGGTGGGCCCCAAGTCGGGCAGGTCGTCCCAGTCGGAGTCGTCGATGTCGCGCAGGGTGCCGCCGGCGGCCCGCACCCGCAACGACATTCGGGCCAGCTGGTCCAGGCTGACCGCCTGCAGGACGGCTTGCTCGACAGTGGTTGCGGGGCTGGTGATTCCGTGCCCACGCAGTAAAACCACCGAGGCATCGCCCATCGCCGCCACCATTTCCTTGGCCAGCTTCGAGTTTCGGATCAGCACAGCGCGTTCGTAGACCGGCACGCCGCGCCGCGCCAGCCACGCACCGGGAATGTCATAGGCCCCGTAGATCGGCCGCAGCGTGATGCCCGCGAGATCCGCCGCGACGACGGCCGGTGGGTGCAGATGCGCGACGGCGCGGTGTCGCGAATCGGCCAGCATGGTTTCGACGTGGATCGGCAGTTCGTTGGGGACACGGTAGCCGTCGAGTTCGCCTGCGGCTGCCGCGCTTCCGTCGAATCGGATGAGCCGGATGTCGCTGGGGCGGGTGAACGCCACGCCGGTATCGGTGTCGCTGCGGCATCGGATGAGCAGCTGGTCGTCGTCGACCCGCAGGCTCAGGTGGCCGAGGATGCCGTCAACCAGGCCGCGAGCCGCGGCGACCCGGCAACCTTGCGCCACCAACGCGCGCCGCTGCTCCAGGTCGTCGGTCACGGCCGCTCGACTTTCGGTGTGCCGAGGCGGAATCCGCCGTCGGGATGGATGGTCTCGCCGGTGATCCCGCGGGATCGGTCGGAGGCCAGGAACACGAAAGCCCACGCGTGGTCCGCTCCGGTGAGCGCGACGTTGAGTGGATTCCGCGCGGCCACATCGCGGGCCCGGTTGGGGAAATCGTCGAGGCGGATGTCGTTCTGCATCAGGCTGGCAAGGCCACGCAGGTCGGTGTTGAGGGTGCCGCCCGGCGCCACCCCGTTGACCCGGATCTGCGGTGCCAGTTCGTGTGCCAACGAGGCGACCAGCCCACGCACCGCGAACTTCGACGACACGTACAGCACGCCGCCGCGTCCGGGATAGTACGACGATGCGGACTCGGTCAGCACGATCGACGACCCGGTGCTGGCGCGCAGCCACGGGACCGCGGCCTTGACCGACTGCAGCTGGCTCAGCACGTTGGTGCGGAACATTTCGTCGAAAGCGGTCGAGAGGCCGTCGGCATCGATGTCGCCGATGCCCTGGTAGAAGTCGAAGATTCCGACGCAGTTGACCAGTGTGTCGAGCCCGCCGTAGGCGTCCACCGCGACCTTCACCCCGCGTTCGTTGGCCTCGCGGGTGACGGCGTCGCCTTCGACTACCCGAATCTCGGGCAGCTCCTCGCGCAACAGCTCGCACTTGTGTCGATCGCGTTCCAGCACAGTGACTCTCGCGTCTTCATCACGAAACGCATCCACGACGGCCCGGCCGATCCCGGATCCGGCCCCGACGATCAGGGCGCGCTTGCCGTGCAGCCACTCGGTCACGGTTGGGGTCCCGTCTCGTCGGGCTCGTCGGGCTCGTCGGGCAGGAGCGGGGCGTTGGAATTGCCGACCATCGCCGTCAGGGTGCGGGTGTTCTGCCACGTGAGCGCTTCCACCTCGAGCGCGTCCAGGCTGATCCACTGGCCGGTCCTGGCTGCGGTGATCAGCAGCCGCGATCCGTTGCGGGTGTCCACCCGACGCACCGCTACCTCGGTGAATTCGTTTGCTACCGTGAGCGGTTCGCCCACGACGCGGTCCAGCAACTGCGCGAGGTCGGGATTCATAGGAACACCGCCAGGTTCTGCATCCGTAGCACCGATTCGTCGGCAATGATCTTGCGGCGGGCCAGTTTCAGTGCCCTTTTGGTGTGTTCGGGTTGGGTTCCATCGGGGCCTTCGGGGTCGGCGCACCAGCGAAGTAGGTCCTCACGCCCGCAAGATACCAATGCGCTCTCGTTGACGTCGCCGCGGCTGCGGAACAGCAGTTCGGCGGATTCGACGATCAGCTGGTCGGCTCCTTCCGTGCTGTCGCACGCAAATGTGCGGACGTTGGTAATGAAGTGGCGCAGCCGCGACGGTGGATCTTCGGCCCAGGCGTGCTCGGTGGCCATCCGCGCGACCCGGTGGCTCAGGGAGTATTTGTCCTCGTCGAAGTGGGCCATCCCCGGCGAGGTGTCGAACCCGGCGCCGCGTGCGGTCGTGACGCGGACGGGCATCACGTAGTGAATGTCGTCGGTCAGCGTGTCCAGCCACATCTCGTACTGCTGAGCATCCAGCAGGTAGGCCTCGTCCACCAGGAACTGATGCGCCGCCAGGTGCCGAATGTCGTTGAATGGCAAGGCCTTTCTCACGGGCTTTCTCATGCGCTTACCGCCGTCCCGACGGTGCGGGTCAACGGGGGCCGCTCCAGGTATTCGGCCCACAACTTGAGCAACTCGCGCTGGTTGTTCTCGTTGTAGCCGACCTGAGCGCGCCCCGGCCCGTGGAACGATTCGGCCGGGAGCGCCTCAACGACCGGTCGGTCGTCGGACAGCAGGCCCATCCGGCTGTTCAGCAGTAGCCGCCGTGCCATCGAGCCGCCGGCCGTGGTGGTCAGCGAGACCCAGTTCTCGACGTCGTCCTGCTCGAACATGCCGGTCGACCCGAAGCACATCAAATAGGCTTTGTACGAGTCTTCCTGGTACTGCTCGGGGGCGGCGGAGTCCACCGCGAACCACGAGCACACCTCGGTTTCGTTCGCACTGATGGGCTGCCACGTCCGGATCGAGATGAACGGCAGCACCTTCTCGTTGTCG
This sequence comes from uncultured Actinomycetota bacterium, assembly GCA_963845595.1. Classification (GTDB taxonomy): domain Bacteria; phylum Actinomycetota; class Actinomycetes; order Mycobacteriales; family Mycobacteriaceae; genus Mycobacterium. The sequence goes on along the minus strand of CAWJSU010000007.1, from coordinate 221,379 downwards.
GGGTCACCCCCGGGCAGTTTCGGCCAGTTGTGCACGAAACTCAGGTTAGGAAAGCAGGTCGCCGCCGAGATCATGAATCCGTCCTCGCCGACCACCCGCTGCTGCTGTGGCGTCCAGACGTCTTTGATGCGGCCGATCATCTCGTCGGGGTAGCCGACGTAGCGCATCCGCTCCTCGAAGCCGCCCGGTGGCAGTTTGTAGGTGGTTCCGCCGCCGCGATGCGCCCAGTAGGTGGCGCCGTCCTTGCGCTTCTGGGCCGTCGGCTCGCGGAACAGGCCGATCTCGACGATCGACGCATGCGTGTGCGGCGTGTGGTACATGTCGCCGGCGAAATTCTCGGCGCCGATCTTCCAGTTCGCCTTGATCCGCCAGCGCTGGGGTCCGCGCAGCTGCAGGCCGTGCGTGCTTTGTTTGGTGTAGAAGTCCAGGTAGAAGCGGAAGTCGCCGAGGAAATCCTCGAGCGGCTCGGCGTTGGGATCGAGGCTGATGAACAGTAGCCCGTTGTAGCTCGCCAAATTGGGCGCGGGCAGCAGGGTCTGGCCACGCTTTGTGAACCCCGCTTCGCCTCCGTAGGCGTCCCGGTGGAAGGGCAGGCCGGTGAGCCGGCCGTCGTTGCGGTAGGTCCAACCGTGGTAGGGGCAGCGGAAGTTGGAGGCGTTGCCCATCTCCGCGCGACAGACCTGCATGCCGCGGTGCAGGCACATATTAAACAGGGCTCGCACATGTCCGCTGGAATCGCGGGCGATGATGAACGAGTCGTCGAGCACCCGGCGCACGACGTAGTCGCCGTCGTGCGGGATCTCCGACTCGTGAGCCACGAACATCCACGCCCGGCTGAACAGCCGTTCCTTCTCCAGCTCGAACAGTTCTGTGTCGTTGTAGATGTGCGCGGGGATCATCCCCAGGCGGACGTTGTCGAAGACGTCGGCAAAGTGATCTTGCACGGTTTCTCCCATCCCAGGTTCATCCTCTCTGTGTTACAGAAATAGTTTCTGTTATATAGAATCCCGCACTGCCGCGCGCGGGTCAACTGTGATCAGCCAAAGCGCCGGTTTTGCACAGGAGGCCGTCGGCTAATTCACAGCCATCTCGCAATAAAGACGCCTGGGTTGGGGCGTGCGGCTCGGATATCCATCGTTGGCATCGGTTGGCAGCGAAGCGTTCGGCACGGCGATGTCCGATTGGCTGGCCGTCGGTTTTGCCGAAAAACGGCTCCTGTCAACCGATTCGGCTTGAAGAGCGTTCTTGGCCACCGGGCGGGCGGGAACCAAAGCCGGAAATACCGCAATATCGCAATGTCGCTGGGCCGTGGTCCGCTGCTGGGCAATTGGGATGCGGACCAGCGCAAATAGTTTCCACAGTAGGCTTTGTGTAAATTCACAGGCCGCTCACAATGATGCTTCGGGCGCGGCGGCTACGGTGGTGACGTTGGGCCCAGTGCGCAGTTGAGCGTGATTCAACCGAGGGGTAATCGCAGGGTTTCGCGTGCCGTCGGCCGATTCTGTGGTCTGTCGTTGTTTCTGTCGTTGAGGGAAGGATCCGGTGTGATGGTTGATCGGTCACGGGATGGTCGATCGCGGAAAATTGGACAGCGCGCGGTGTCCGCTATCGGGCGTCAGGAGTGGCTGGATCGGCCGAGTTATCGGCTGGAGCACGTGCTCAGCTTCGCCTACAACGGGCTGGGCCGCGCGCGTAACACCGTCACCAACGCGCTGAACGGTGTCTGGCTTGGGCATCCGGTGCACCCGCCGCTGGCGTCGCTGACCAGTGGCGCGCTCGGTACGACGGTGGGGCTGGATGCCCTCAGTCTGCTGCCCGGCCAACCGGCTGCCGAGGTGATCGACGCGTCACGGTTTGCTTCCCACTCTCTCGGGCTGGGGATCCTGGCCAGCATCGGCTCCGCGGTCACCGGCGTCACCGATTGGCAGCACACTCATGAGGACGAGCGCCGGGTAGGGCTGGTGCATGGACTGGTGAACCTGGCCGCGACCGCGTTGTACGCGCAGTCCTGGTGGGACCGCCGCCAGGGCCGCCGGCGTCGCGGGATCGCCCTCACCGCGCTCGGCTACGCAATAACCGTCGGCGGCAGTTACCTCGGCGGGGCCCTGGTGTTCGAGTCCGGCATCGGAATTGACCGGTCCGGCGAGCGGCTGCGCACCAAGGAATGGACGCCGGTGTTGCCCGCGAGTTCGTTGAACGGAAAACCCGTCCGGGTCGAGGTCGACGGCGTGGGGCTGGTGGTGTGCCAGACCGAGCCGGGAGAGGTGTCCGCGTTCGGTGAATTCTGCCCGCACCTGGCGGCTCCGATGGCAGACGGTTGGGTCGATCGCGGCCGGCTGGTGTGCCCATGGCACGGCTCGTGGTTCGCGGCCGATTCCGGCGACGTGTTGCGCGGACCGGCGGCGGCTCCGCTGCCGTGTTACCAGGCCAGGTTGGTCGACGGAATGGTGGAAGTGCGCGGCGAGGAGCAGATCGCCGCCGGCGCACCGAAGAGTCGGAAGGGGATCTCGAAGTGAACGCCTACGACGTGCTGAAGGAACACCACGTGGTGATCAAGGGGCTGGGCCGCAAGGTCAGCGAGGCGCCGGTGAACAGCGAAGAGCGGCACGCCCTTTTCGACGAGATGCTGGTGGAACTCGACATCCACTTCCGCATTGAGGACGACCTGTACTACCCCGCGCTGGGGGCGGCCAGCAAGCTGATCGCGATCGCCCACGCCGAGCATCGCCAGGTGGTTGACCAGCTTTCGGTGCTGCTGAAGACCCCGCAGAGCGCGCCCGGGTACACCGATGAATGGAACTCCTTCAAGACCGTGCTGGAGGCGCACGCCGACGAAGAGGAGCGCGATCTGATTCCGGCTCCCCCCGAGGTGCAGATCACCGACGCGGAGCTCGCGGAATTGGGCAACAAGATGGCCGCCAAGATCGAGCAATACCGCGGCTCCGCGGTGCACCGACTGCGCACCAAGGGGCGCGCGGCGCTGGTGCGCGGCCTGTAGCGGGGTTAGCGGCTAGCGGGGTTCGCGGCGGCCGATTCCGGCCATCATGACCGGCGTGAAGAGGCGGACATTTTCGCCAAGGCGAGCGACTGCGGCGTCCGCCTCTTCACGCGACACCAGGCCGGCGTCGACCACGGCGCCCCGCAGGCTCTCGAAGGACAACCTGAAGAAGTCGAAGCCCGGTGAGTTGGAGTCGATCACCCGGGTGCGGCCTTCACCGCGAACGTCGGTGAGCCCGGCCGCGGCGATGTCGGCCACCACCTGGCGGCCGTAGTGCCGCTCGAAGCCCGCCCGCTCCATGAAACCCAGGAACGCCTCCATCAGCCGTTCCAGCTGCGGTTCGGCTGCCTCGAAGCCGTACCCGGTCCAGTCGTAGTCCTCGATGACCAGCCAACCGCCGGGCCGCAGCGCCGCGGCCAAGCGTTGCAGGATCTGACGTCGATCCGAAAGGTGCTCGAGCACCAGCCGGGCATGAACCAGGTGGAACTCGTCCCGGGGAAGCTCGTCGGTCCGGATGTCGAGGCGCCGGATTTCGATCGTGTCGCTGGCGAGGGGTTCGATGAAACGCGTGTCGATGTCGACCGCTACCACCGTGGCGCCGCGGGCGGTCATCCACTGCAGCAGCGAACCGCCGCCCGCGCCGACTTCCAGGCAGCGCCAGCCCTCTTCGGACCTGCCGATGCCGAGCTCGTCGAGCAGCGCTTGAGTGCCGGGGTCCCACAGGCTCTCCATGCCGGCCAACCGCGTCCGCTCTTCCGAGAAGCCCTGGTCATAGACATAGTCACGGGTCATAGCGCTTTACGTTATGCCGTTTGCGGGCAATGTCAGGTGCCACCAGTCACCAGGAGCGGGAGCGATATCATTCCCGGGCCGCCGGTCACCACAATCACCCATCGGCCGTCGGACGGCAGCTTTACCTCGATCTGGTAGTAGGCGAATCCGATTTCGCCCGCGGCGGCGGCTTGTGGCAGCTCGTATTCCAGCTGCAGCGGCTCGTCATCCGTGGGAGGCCTGATCTCGACCCCGATCCGCCGGTCCTCGCTGCCAGTCTCGGTCTGCGTCAGTACCACGAGTACAAAATCCGCTGTTCGGTCCGGCCCGACCACGAATCGGTACAGCACGCCGCCGGACACGTTGAGTTTGTTATCGACGACCGAAGCCGAGTCGGCGAGGAAGGCTCCGGTGATCACCCCGAAAAAGCTACCGGTTCGTCGGCCTACGCGCCCATTCCGGTCCCGAGTAGCGTCACGCTTCGTGAAGGCCGCACCGCAGGGCGTCGCGTCCCAAGCCGACATCACGGCGGAGATCGCCGGTATCGCAGCCGAATACCAGCGGGTGGGTGGGCGCGAAACCGGGGGAGCAACCCAGCCGCGACTGGACTATCCGCCGTATCGCAGCAGCGCCCTGCGCCATCCGAAAAACCCGCCGCTGCAGGTCGACCCCGAAGAAGTCGAACGCTGGGCACCCTGCTTCGGCGATCGCGATGTCGACCGCCTCGACGCCGACCTGACGGCCGGCCATCGGGGTGAGCCGATCGGGGAGCGCATCATCGTGACCGGCCGGGTGCTCGACGAATCCGGAACGCCGGTGACGGGCCAGCTCGTCGAGATCTGGCAAGCCAACGCCAGCGGTCGCTACCGTCACCAACGCGACCAGCACCCGGCTCCGCTCGACCCGAACTTCACCGGTGCCGGACGCTGCCTGACCGGGCCGGATGGGTCATACCGCTTTCTGACCATCAAGCCCGGCCCGTATCCGTGGCGCAACCATCACAATGCGTGGCGGCCGGCGCACATCCACTTCTCGGTCTTTGGCACCGCGTTCACCCAGCGCCTGGTCACCCAGATGTACTTTCCCGGCGACCCGCTGTTCGGCTTGGATCCCATCTTTGCGTCGATCCTGGATCCGGTTGCGCGCCAACGGCTGATCGCCGGGTACGAGCACGACCTGACCGAGCCGGAGTATGCGACCGGGTACCGGTGGGACATCGTGGTGTCCGGCAGCGCCCGGACCTGGTCCGAAGGCGAGCATGACTGAATTAGCTTGCACCCCAGGGCAAACAGTGGGGCCGTTCTTCGGCCTCGGGTTACCGTATTCCGGCGGCAGCGACTTGGTCGGTGCCGCGTATCCGGGTGCCGTCCGGCTACACGGCACGGTCTACGACGGCGCGGGCGACGGTGTTCCGGACGCGCTGGTCGAACTCTGGCAGCCGGACGCTGCCGGCCGCATCCCGCGAGCGGTCGGCTCGCTTCGGCGCGACGGTGTCACCTTCACCGGATTTGGCAGGTCCGCCACCGACCCGGATGGCCGTTACGCCTTCACCACGGTGGCCCCCGGTGCGGCGAGCAGTGCGGCGAGCAGACGCAAAATCGCACGCAGAAGACCCGTGCGGTGCGATTTTGCGTCTGCTCGCGAGCCGGCGCCGCGGTTTTTCGCGATCACCGTGTTCGCGCGGGGGCTGTTGAATCACCTGTTCACCCGCGCCTATCTGCCGGACGTGGACGTGAGCGCCGATCCGCTGCTGGCCACCCTGGACGCCGCGCGGCGGGCCAGCCTGCTGTGTGTGGCCGAAAGTGGCTCGGGCCGTGCCGGATACCGCTTCGACATCCACCTTCAGGGCCCGAACGAGACCGTGTTCCTGGCGTACCGGGACGATGGGCGATGACCAACCTGCTGTGGCCCGGGGACGAGCGGGCCGGCGAGCACATGACGGATCGGGCGCTGCTGCGGTCGATGGTCGCGGTGGAATCCGCTTGGTTGGCTGCCCTGGCCGCCGCCGGCCTGGCTCCCGTCGATTGTGGCGGCGCCGACCTGTGGCACCTGGTCGATGAGGATGACTGCGAGCTGCTCGCGATCACCGCGGAGGATGGCGGCAACCCGGTGATCGGCTTGGTCGCACTGCTGCGCCAGCGGGCGGTGCCGGCACTGGCTCCGTGGATCCATCGGGGGCTCACCAGCCAGGACGTGCTCGACACCGGCCTGATGCTGGGCGTGCGTGCGGTGCTGGATCACCTCAGAGAGCAGCTCTGCGAACAGATTTCGACACTGTCGTCGCTCGCCGATGTCCACCGGGCCACGCCCATGGTGGCGCGCACCCTCACCCAGCATGCGGCGCCCACCACCTTCGGCGCCAAGGCGGCCACCTGGTGCAACGGTGTCGTCGACGCGGTGGCGCGGATCGCCGAACTGGCCACCCCGGTCCAGATCGGCGGCGCCGTCGGAACATGGTCCGCCACTACGGAATTGGCCAGGCTGCTCACCGCGGCGCCGGACGCGGCGCAAGTTGTCGACCGCTTAGTGCAAAGCACCGCAACCACTTTGGGCTTGGACACCCGGCTGCCATGGCACACCACCCGGATGCCCATCACCGCGGCAGCGGACGCCTTCGTGGGGTGTACCGACTGCTGGGGCCGGATCGCCTCGGACGTCGTCACCCTGGTCCGGCCAGAGATCGCCGAGCTGAGCGAGCCGGCAACCGAAAAGCGGGGCGGATCGTCGTCCATGCCCCATAAGCGCAATCCGGTGCTGTCGATACTGATCCGGCGGGCCGCCATTGCCGCACCGCAATTGGCAGCGACGCTGCACACCGCCGCCGGGCTGGCCAACGACGAACGACCGGACGGCGCATGGCACGCCGAGTGGGACACCCTTCGGACCTTGGCGCGGCGGACCGTCGTGGCGGGCTCCCAGTGCGGCGAACTGCTGGCCGGGCTGCAGGTGCATTCCGCGCGGATGGCCCAGAACCTCAGTGCGGCCGATGTTCTCGGTGAGCAACACGCCATCGCCGACCTGGTGGGAAAGGCGCCGTCGGCAACCTATGTCGGCGCGGTCGACCGTCTGATCGAGCAGAGCCTCGATCGCGCCCGGCGGATACTCAGGGATTGATCGGCATCATCACTTCGGTCGTGGCGGACGCGATCTCGTCGCGCAGCACCTCGTAAACCTGTAGCGGCAGCTCCTTGCCTTTGACCTGCATGCGCGGCAGCTCGCGCACCGCGAAGGCCCTGCCGGTCGCTTCGTAACACTGCCGCGTGATCAGGACGCTCGTCTCCATCTGTTGATTGAGCGACTCGACACGGTTAGCCACGTTCACCGTGTCGCCGATCACGGTGTACTCCATCTTGCGGTCCGAGCCGATGTTGCCGGCGATGAGCGGGCCGGTGTGCAGACCGACGCCGACGCCGATTTCGACGCCGCCCTTCCGCCGCTGCTGTTGGTTGAACCGCGCGACCTCGTCGATCATGCGCAGCGCCGCGCGCACCGCGCGCACGGCGTCGTCCGGTTTCGGCACCGGTGCGCCGAAGACCGCCATCACCGAGTCGCCGATGAACTTGTCGACGATCCCGCCCTCGTCGAAGACGATGTCGACCATGCGCTTCAGGTAGTCGTTGAGGAAGCCGACGACCTCCTCGGGCGGTAGCTTCTCGCTGATCGAGGTGAAGCCGCGGATGTCGCTGAACAGCACGGTGGCCGTGAGCTTCGCGGACAGCCGCCCGCCGTCCTTAATCTTGAGCACCTCGCGCACGACGTCGGCGGGCACGTACTTCTGGAACATCTGGCGGACGCTGCGCTCCGCCTCGCGCGACTCGGCGACCTCGTCGAAGAGGCGGGCGTTCTCGATCGCGATGGCCGCCTGGTCGGCGAAGGCGTGCAGCAGATTCTGCGACTCCTCGTTGAACTTCGTCTGCGCCACCGTGCTGTCCACGTAGAGCGCGCCGAGGATGTGCTCCTTCAGGCGCAGTGGCACGCAGATCAGCGAGCGCACTTCCAGCGCCATGATCGACATGGACCCGCTGAGCGCGGTCTGCGCGTCGGTCGTCAGCATTGGCTCGCCGCTCTGCGTCACGCTGTCCAGCACGGAGCGCGAGATCAGGCTCGACGGATCGCCGATGTCGGTCTTGTCGCGATTGCGCGCCACCTTGAAGTCCAGGGCGCCGTCTTGCACCAGGATCAGGAATCCGCGTTCGGCCTTGATCAGCTCGACGCCCTTGTCCACGATCGTTTCCAGGATCGTTGCCTTGTCGAGTTCGCTGTTGAGGGCCTTGGTGATTTCGATCAGTGCCGCGAGGTTGCGCAGCTTGTGGCCGGTGGCGCGCTGCGCGTCGTCGGCCCGCTCGGTTTGGGGGGCCCCGACGTCGGCCTGCGGCAGCGGCCGGGTGGCGCCCTCGTCGGCCGTGAAGGAGAGCACGGTCCCGCCGAGCTGAATGCGGTCGCCCTGCCGCAGGATGTGCTCGGTCACCACGATGTTGTTGACGAACGAGCCGTTGAAGCTGCCGAGGTCGCGCAGGATCCAGTCCGCGCCGCTGCGACAGAACTCGCAGTGGCGGCGGGACAGGCCGGGGTCGTCCAGCGACAGCGTGTTGCCCGGTGCGCGGCCAACCGTCGTCGGGTCGTCATGCAGCTCGAAGACCCGTTGCGGGTCCCCACTCAGAATGGTCAGCGTCGCCACGGCCGTAGCTGTCAGCGGGCGTAGATGCTGGCCAGCCAGATGTGCACCAGCGTGTCTATCACGCGCCCTTCGGGGATGGCCGGGTCGTCGGCGGTGAATGTTGCAGTCATTACCCGTTCATTCAACATGTTCAGTGCGACGGACAAGTCCTCGGCCGGCACGGTGGCGGGGGCCGCGCCGCGCTGGCGCTCCGCCTTGATCGCCGTCGTGGTGTAGGCGATCCACCTCTGCATGAGCGCCGACCACAGCTGCCGGACCTCGGGGTTGGTTGCTTTCGCCGCGGCACCGGCCACGGCGACGGCGCGGTGCGACCCGGACATATCGAAGAATGCCGCGATGCGGTCCCGCCAAAGTGTCGCGGGGTCGCCGGACAGTTTGCCGCCGAGCGCGTCGAGGGCCGCGTTTGCCCTGTTGTTCATCTGATCGAGCAGCGACAGCAGCACCGCGTTCTTGGAAGGGAAGTAGAAGTAGAAAGTGGGCCGGGAGATGCCTGCGCCCTTTGCCAAATCGTCAACGGAGAAGTCGGCCAGCGGTCGCTCTCCCAGGAGCCGTTCGGCGGTGGACAGGATGGCCTGTTCGCGATCGTCGCCCACGAGGTGCGACGAACGGCGGCCCCGGGAGGCGTGCAGGTAGCCGGTTCGCGTCGGGAGGTCGGGCACAGCTAATTACCATAACCAAGCGTCGTCGATTGTCAACGATGCGTTGATGAGAACCGACACTGCGTTGATTCGACTCAACGTAGTGTTGAAAACTATCGATGAACTGTTGCTTGGCCGGGTGGTTAGCGCGTGATGGTTCGTCACTTCGGCGTTTGCCCCGACCCGGTCAGCCGGGCTCGCGAGCGATGACGGCGAATCCTGGCAAACCGCAACGCGCCGATAAAGCCCCGGAAAGACCCCGATTGGGGCTCGAACAGGGCCCGAAAAGGGCCCGAAAACGGCTCGGAAAGTCTGAGCCGGCGACCGCCCGTCGCGGTTCTGGCAGCGCCATCGGGGGGACGGTGTCGACCATGTCGCGATCGCGGACAGTTTTCGCAAATCCATTTTTCACAAAATTAGTTGTGTAAACTCGGGTGCATTAGTTCTGCGATCCGAAAGTCAGGTCGTCCCCTTTAGCACATAATGGGGCCTTGCTCGCCGAACCTGGTCGGGCAGACCGCCATCGGGGCACCGGGTGGGGCGGCCCAATTTGGTGCGGTCGGCCCTGCTCGACAGGCGCACCTCTGGTGGCCGGCCGGCCCAGGACCGTCGATTGTGTCAAGGAGCGTGAAGTCATTTCCTCGACCGGAGAACCCGCCAGTCGCCGTCGTGAGGTGCTGCGGATTTTGCGCGCGTCGTCCGCTCCGATGAGCATCGTCGCTATCGCCGACGAACTGGGCGTACACCCCAACACCGTCCGGTTTCACCTGGAGAGCCTGGTCGCCGCCGGGCATGTTGTGCAGGTCGAGCCCGGTCGCAAAGGTCCGGGACGCCCGGCGCTGATGTTCCAGGCGGTCCGGCAGATGGACCGGGGCGGAACGCGGCATTACCGGATGCTCGCCGAGATCCTCAGCGCGGCCTTTGCCGCCGAACCGGATCCGAGCGCCAGGGCGGTGGCCGCGGGGCGGGCGTGGGGGCTCCGCGAGCTGGAGTCGGGGCTGCAGTCGCCGCCGGGAGACGTCGTGAGCGCCGAGGAGTCGATCGACCGCCTGATCGAGATGCTCGACGACCTCGGGTTCGCCCCCGAGCGCCGTGCCACGACCGGAGAGCAACAGATCGGCCTGCGACACTGCCCGTTCCTGGAACTGGCCGAAACGCGCACCAACGTCGTCTGCCCGATCCACCTGGGGCTCATGCGAGGAGCCCTGGAAACCTGGGCGGCGCCGGTGTCCGTCGACGGGCTCGAAGCGTTCGTCGAACCGGATCTGTGCGTGGCCCGCCTGACGACCAGCACCGGCAAGTGAGTGCCGGGCCGGCGGTGGCCGTCGCGATCACCTTCGTGTGGCTTGGCATGGTGGTCGGCATCTCGTTCCTGGAAGCTCCGCTGAAGTTCCGGGCGCCCAACGTGACGCTGCTGGTCGGGCTCGGCATCGGCCGCTTGGTCTTCCGTGCGCTCAACACCGTGGAGGTGGTCTTCGCCCTCGTCATCCTGGCGATCGTGGCGGCCGGTCCGACGCCGGTGCGGGTCGCCGCGGCCTTTGCCGTTGCGGTGGCGGCGCTGGCCATTCAGTTGATCGCGGTGCGTCCGGGGTTGACCCGTCGCTCCGACCGGGTGCTGGCCGGACTGGATGCGCCCCGCTCCCGCGCTCACTATGCCTATGTCGGTCTGGAGTCGGTCAAGGTGGTTGCGTTGGTGGTGGCGGGGATACTCCTACTCAGCGGTTGAGACTCCTCAGCGGCTGAGACGGCCGACCTCCGGACCAAAGGACCTACTCATGGAAACTATTTCGCTGACCAGCCTGGCCTCCGAAAAGCTGGCGGAGGCCCAGAAGTCGCACAGCGGACGCGCGGCGCACACCATCCACGGTGGTCACACCCACGAGTTGCGGCAGACCGTGCTGGCCCTGCTCGCCGGTCACGACCTGTCCGAACACGACAGCCCCGGTGAGGCGACGCTGCAGATTCTGCAGGGTCACGTGCGCCTCACCACCGGCGGCGACGCGTGGGACGGCAAGACCGGTGACTATGTCGCGATACCGCCGGAACGCCATGCCCTGCATGCGGTCGAGGATTCGGTGGTAATGCTGACCGTCTTGAAATCGCTGCCTGCGGCTCAGTAGTCGTTGTCAGTTGTTGTTCACGCCCTGGTCACGGAGTTTCGGCCTGCGGGTACCCATCGTCAACGCGCCGATGGGCGGGGTCGCCGGTGGCCGGTTGGCCGCCTCGGTGACCGCGGCCGGCGGTCTGGGCATGATCGGTATGGGCAGCGCCGCGACCAGGGAGTCGCTGAAAACCGAGTTACGGCACGTGCGCGGGGCGTCAGGAAGCGGAGCGTTCGGAATCGGTCTGGTGGATTGGGTGATGCGCACCCAGGCGGGGCTGCTGGAGGATGCGCTGGCCGCGCGGCCGACGCTGTTGTCGGTCAGTTTCGGCACCGAGTGGTCGTGGGTCGTGCGGGCGCGCGACGCCGGAATCGTCACCGCCACACAGGTATACGACGGTGATGGAGCCCGTCAGGCGGCGGACGCCGGTGTCGACATCCTGGTCGCACGCGGGTCCGAGGGTGGCGGGCACGGCGATGTGCGGCTTGCGACGCTGCCGTTGCTGGACACGGTTTTGGATGCCGTGTCGCTGCCGGTGCTCGCGGGCGGCGGGGTCGCCTCGGCCCGCAGCCTGGCCGCCGTGCTGGCCGCCGGCGCGAGCGGCGCATGGGTAGGCACCCGGCTCGCCGCGTGCCCGGAGGCGCTGACGGGTGACGGCAGCCGTCGGGCCCTGATCGCGGCCCGGGCGACCGACACCAGCATCACCCGGGTCTTCGACGTCGCCCAGGGCCTGCCCTGGCCCGCGCGATTCCCGTCACGGGTGCTGGCCAACGACTTCGTGGCGCGCTGGACGGGCCGGGAGGACGCGCTTGCCGCAGATCGGCCGGCCCGCGACGAGCTGGCCGCCTCGATCGCAGCCGAGGACCTGCGCATCGCTCCCGTCGACGCGGGCCAGGGTGTCGGCATGATCGACGACGCCGCGCCGGTGGCCGAGGTTATCGAGAAGATGTGCTCGGGCGCGGCGAGGTTGCTGGCCGCCTGGGGGTGACCGTCACGCTGGCGTGTTCCCCGCAAGCGGGCGGTACCCTCAGCTCGGCGGGGTTGCTGCGGGACCGGGTGATAGCGGCGCCAGACGTCACTGGTGCCTGACGTTTCGCGCCCGCGTCAGCACGACGCAGCAGCGGGTCGCTCCCGGCTGCAGCCGCGCGTCCGGGCCGTGTGGCGCCAGTGCGTCGGCCACGCCCGTGATCAACGCGTGGTTCATGTTGCAGGCCAGCTCGGTCTGCTTCTGGGCCAGCGCGTGGAACGGGCAGTTGGCGAGTTCGACGTCATAACTGGCAGAGCCGTCGGTGCGGCGGGGTTGGTAGCCGTGTCTGCCCAGCACGCCGATCGTCAGCTCCAGCGCGGCCGCGGCGTTCGCGGGCGGCCGATCGGTGGCGCCGATCGCCTGGCCGTAATCGTGGGCGACCTCGTTAAGCACCTCGACGGCAGGCTCTCCGGTGTTGGCCGACCGCGCGATGGCCGCGGCCATCAGCCGCCCGGCCAACTCGTAGGCCCGCGGCGGGAGGCTGACCGCGATGTCGCGGCGGGCTCTGCGATAGAGCTTGGATGTCCGTCCGGCGCCCGGGCCGGATCGGCCGGTCAGGCGGGCGTATTCGAATTCCAGCAGACCCTCGGCCGCCAGCCGGTCAAGGTGGAACTTCGCCTGGTGGTGCTGGATGCCGACGGCGTCGGCCGCCTGGTCCCGGCCCACCGGCGCCGGTTGCGAGCAGACGAACTCATAGAGCCGGCGGCGCACCGGATCGGCGAGCGCCCCGATCCCGGCGGCGTCGAGCCCCAGGGAGTCCATGCCATCCACGCGAGCGGCCCATTTCTAACAGACAAAATGCTTGACGCTACAGTCTACTAGATCTAACGTTTAGATTATTATCTGTTAGAAACGGAGGATGTCATGAGCACAACGCAGGCCAGTCCCCACCCGGCGCTCGCAGATCAGTTGAAGGATCCGGCGTATTCGGCGTACCTGGTACTTCGCACCGTTTTCGTGGTCGCGCCCATCGTGTTCGGGCTGGACAAGTTCTTCAATCTGCTGACCCACCCGCATCACTGGAGCATGTATTGGCCGGCTGGATCGGCCATCTATTTCCCGGCAGTGCCGACCAGTGCATGTACGTCGTGGGAGTGATCGAGATCGCGGCCGGTGTGCTGGTGGCGGTGGCACCTCGGCTCGGCGCGTGGGTCGTGGCGGCCTGGCTGGCCGGGATCATTTTCGACCTGTTGACCCTGTCCGGCTTCTACGACGTCGCGCTGCGCGATTTCGGTTTGCTGGTTGGCGCCATCGCGCTCGTCCGGCTGGCGCAGGGCGTGCATAACGGCAGTATCGGCGTCCGCTAACCGGGCTCGCGGTCACACCGCCCGCAGGTAGCGCTTGGCGAAGATGCGCTGGGCTGCCCTGAGGAACGGTCCGCCGGCCTTGACCCACCAGGTCCCGGGTCGGGAGAACGCCGTCACCTCCGCGAACACCGCGTCGGTGTTCGGGTCGTAGCGCACTGCGAAGCGTTCCTCACCGCGCTCCGGATGCCCCCGCAAGGTGCCATAGGCGAACCCGCGGACGTCGGGCTCGTCGATGACGTACACCACGCGGCACGGCGCCGCCAGGATGCCCATGATCTTTACCTGCAGCACCGCGGACACAACGGCGGTCTCGGAGCTGGCCTTGACCTTCAGGCCGGACCCGCGTTGCATGCCCCAGTGCAGGACCGCGTCGCCCGCCTGCTCGAAACGCTCTCGGCCCGTGCCGATCTGGGCCGACACGGCGAGGTGGTCATATCCCGGCGGTAGCTGGCCGGCCGCGGTCGCGCCCACTTCCGGGTAGGTCAGCGGAAGATCGGCGAGCGTGTCTAGGTTCACCCACTCAGCTTGCCACGCCAGGGTGCGCCAGGATGCGCCTCCGCGGTTCGGGCGTACGGTCGTAGAAGTGACCACACAGACTGTTGCAGGGGCATCCGGAACATTCACTCTCGGCGGCGATTTGACCGTCAACCGACTTGGTTTCGGCGCAATGCGTCTGACCGGTAAGGGGGTGTGGGGCCCGCCCGCCGACCGCGACGAATGCGTCCGGGTGTTGCGGCGCGCCGTCGAGCTGGGCGTGAACTTCATCGACACCGCGGACTCCTACGGCCCCTACATTTCCGAGCGGCTCATTCGCAAGGCGCTGCATCCCTACGACGGGCTGGTGATCGCAACCAAGGCGGGGCTGTTGCGGACGGGCCCGGATATCTGGATCCCGCTGGGTAATCCGAGCTACCTGCGCCAGGAACTCGAGATGAGCCTGCGCCGGCTGGGCGTCGACACCATCGACCTGTTCCAGTTGCACCGCGTGGACAAGAACTTCCCGCTGGCCGACCAGGTGGGCGAGCTGCTCACGTGCAAGAACGAGGGCAAGATCCGCCACATCGGTCTGTCCGAGGTCGACGTCGATCAACTCAAGGCGGCCCAGCAGATCACCGAGATCGTGTCGGTGCAGAACATGTACAACCTGGCCGCTCGCGGCTCCGAACCGTTGCTGGACTTCGCGACCAGCCAGGGCGTCGGCTTCATTCCGTGGTTCCCGCTGGCCGCCGGACCGCTGGCCGCACCGGACGGCCCGCTGCAGCGCATCGCGGCCGACCATGACGCCACACCAGGGCAACTGGCCCTGGCCTGGCTGTTGAAACGCTCACCGGTGATGTTGCCGATCCCGGGCACGTCGCGGGTGGCGCACCTGGAGGAGAACGTTGCCGCCGCCGAGATCACCCTGACCGACGAGGAGTTCGAGACGCTGGCCGCCGCCGGGGCTCAACAGGGCGGCTAGGCCCGCGCGCTGACGGAGCCGAAAGGCCAACGTCGGTAAGGGCCAAGCGCACACCGACCGCAACCCGGCGGAGTGCTTTGGCGACGCGCTGGACGCAACCGCCGCGAGCGACCACGCCGACTACGTCGCTGCGCGCAGCGCCGCCACGCCACAAGCTGCGAACTGACCCGCGCGGCAACGGTAGCCGGGGACCGCAGACGTCTGGCGGGTTTCCTGGCGCGACGCGGTCGCCGGACTTATCGTGTCCTGGATCGTGGACGCCGGGAGGCTGATGTGGACGGGACACCGTTCGGGCGCTACCGGTTGATCGCGTTGTTGGGCCGCGGCGGCATGGGCGAGGTGTGGCGCGCGCACGATACCGATACCGACCGGGTCATCGCTCTTAAGCTGTTGCCCGCGCATTTGTCCGAGGACGAGGACTTTCAGCGGCGATTCCGCCGGGAAGCCCACGCGGCGGCGCAATTGAACGACCCCCATGTCATTCCGATCCACCACTACGGCGAGATCGACGGCCGCCTGTATGTGGATATGCGGCTGATCGAGGGCCGCGACCTCGACGAAATGCTTGCCGAGGGGCCGATGGATCCCGCTCGCGCGGTGCGGATCATCGACCAAGTTGCCAAAGCGCTACACGCCGCGCACAAGATCGGCCTGGTGCACCGCGACATCAAGCCCTCCAACATCCTGCTCGGTGAGGATGATTTCGCCTACCTGATCGATTTCGGCATCGCCCGGGCACTCGACGAAACGCGAATGACGAGAACCGGCAACACAATCGGCACCTTCGCCTACCTCGCACCGGAGCGGTTAGATCCCCACACCGAGGAGGATGCCCGCGCGGACATCTACTCGCTGGCCTGCGTGCTGTATGAAGCCTTGACCGGCGAGCCCCCTTTCGCCGGTACCACGACGGCACACCTGATGTACGCACACGTCAACACCCCGCCGCCTCGACCCTCGACCACCCAACCGGGCGTGCCCGCGCAGGTTGATGAGGTCATCGCGACCGGGATGGCCAAAGACCCCGACCAGCGGTATGCCACCACCATCGAGTTGGCTGACGCCGCCCGCGAGGCGATCACCGCCCCCGTTGCGCGACCTGCACCAGCGCCCTCGACCCTCCCAGCGACCGAGCAGGCACCCCTCCCACCCAAACAGCCCAAAGAAAATGGTGTCACCGCTCAGCCGAGGGCCCTTATGGTCGAATCACTGGCCCCCGCTAAGCCAGCTCCACCGCCACAAACCACACGGCAAACCCCGAAAAGGGTCGGCGGGATCAGCCGGCGCACCACCATCGCACTCATCGCCGGCGCCGTTGGGCTCGTCGCGGTGATCGTCGCGGTCGTTGGCATTTCCGCCCTCAGCAAGCATGGGATGTCTGGGTCATCCCCGACACCATCGTCAACCCCGCCACCGTCGCAGCGGTCCTACGCAGCTCAGGTGGCACTGCCTTTCACCGGCCTCAAACACCCCTACGGTGTGGCGGTGGATGCCGCAGGCACCCTCTACGTCACCGACTTGAACAGCGTGGTCAAGCTGGCCGCGGGGGCCACGACGCAGACCGTGCTGCCGTTCACCGGCCTCAGCGAGTCCAACGGTGTGGCGGTGGACACGGCCGGCGCCGTCTACGTCACCGACAACAACAACCGGGTGCTGAAGCTGGCGGCCGGGTCGTCCACCCAGGAAGTGTTG
Source organism: uncultured Actinomycetota bacterium (assembly GCA_963845595.1). Classification (GTDB taxonomy): domain Bacteria; phylum Actinomycetota; class Actinomycetes; order Mycobacteriales; family Mycobacteriaceae; genus Mycobacterium. Next base: position 204,707 of record CAWJSU010000007.1, on the reverse strand, counting down.
TCGTTCACCGGCCTCAATGCCCCCTGGGGTATCGCGGTGGATGCCGCCGGTGACGTCTACCTCACCGGCGGCTACGGCGGCCGGGTGCTGAAGCTGGCGGCCGGCTCGGCCACCCAGAGCGTGCTGCCATTTAGCGACCTCAGCAGCTCCGCCGGTGTGGCGGTGGATGCCGCCGGTGACGTCTACGTCACCGATGCCAGCGCGAGCCGTGTGCTGAAGCTGCCGGTGCAGTAGCTGCCGGTGCAGTAGCGCGGCCGCAAACGCGGGGACCGGGTGGACGTCGCAGGTCGGCCTAAGATTTGGCATTTATCTGGCACGCCGCTTAGTCAGCGACCTCAAAACTGCCTCTGAAATGCAGAGATATCAGTGCGCGATATCGGGATTGAATCAGTCGCTCCTTGCCAAAATGGCGAGGACGCTTTGATTTAATCTGTTGTCTTCTAATCCTTCTCCGTCGGCCCGGCACCCGCGAGTCCGGTCGGATGCTTCGATCACCTATACGGTGTTCTGGTGGCTGGTGACCAGAAACGACATCCCGGCGGTGGGTTCAACCCGCCCGAACCCACCACCAAGGGCGGGCCTGACTACGGCCGGTTCATCGACGCCGTGCGCACGATGCAGGATCATGCCCGTGCCGTCGACGCACCCGACGCGGTGATCACCGAGGCCGCGGACCTGTTGGAGAAGGTGTCCGCCTTGCTGAGCCCGTTCGACGCCGACGAATGGGAGTCGCCGTCGGCTCGCCGGATGGACCTGCCGATGCGTGGCAACATCCTGACGATCCCGATGTCGGCCCGCAAGACCGACGACGGCCGGATCCTGGGCTGGGCCCGGTTCGCGCGGTTTCATCTGGGGCGTAACGGCGCCGTGCACGGCGGGGCCCTCGGGATGCTGTTCGACACCGTGCTCGGGCTGACGTCCTCGGTGATCACCGGCGGTCCTCGCCAGCGCACCGCCTACCTCAAGATCAACTACCGGCACATCGTGCCGATCGAGAAGAAGCTGCAGATCGACGCCGGGGTGGACCGGGTCGACGGGCGCAAGATCTTCGTTTCGGGCCGGCTGAGTGACGGCGACACCCTGCTGACCGAAGCCGACGCGTTGTTTGTGCGGCTCAAGCCCGGCCAGCCGTAGGAGCATCCCCGACCATTAACGGCTTCGCCGGGTCGACGCCCGTCCCGATAGCATTGCAACGGTCATAAACACAACGAACCCTTGGAGACTCAACCCGATGAGCGCCCCCGTGCATACCGTCCCAGCAGCCCCGATCCGGGTTCCTGCCGGGACGACCGCGGCCGCCGCCGTCGGGGAAGCGGGGTTGCCGCGGCGGGGTACGCCCGACGCGATCGTGGTGGTGCGCGACGCCGACGGCAAACTGCGTGACCTGAGTTGGGTGCCCGACGCCGACGCCGACGTCATCCCGGTGGCGGCCAACACCGACGAGGGTCGCAGCGTCATCCGGCATTCGACCGCGCACGTGCTGGCGCAAGCCGTCCAAGACCTCTTCCCGCACGCCAAACTGGGCATCGGGCCACCCATCGCCGAGGGCTTCTACTACGACTTCGACGTGGCGGAACCGTTCACGCCGGAGGATTTGGCGACGCTGGAGAAGCGGATGCGCCAGATCGTCAGGGACGGGCAGCTGTTCGACCGGCGGGTCTACGAGTCCAAAGACCAGGCGCTCGAAGAGCTGGCGAACGAGCCCTACAAGCTCGAACTCGTCGACGACAAGTCCGTCTTGACCGAGAACATGGCCGAAATCATGGAAGTCGGGGGCGACGAGCTGACCGCCTACGATAACCTCAATCCCCGTACCCGGCAACGAGTCTGGGGCGACCTGTGCCGCGGGCCGCATATCCCGACCACCAAGCACATCCCGGCGTTCACGCTGACCGGCAGCTCCACCGCTTACTGGCGGGGTGATCAGAAAAACGCCAGCCTGCAACGCATTTACGGCACCGCGTGGGAGTCGCAGGAGGCGCTGGACCGCCACCTGGAGCTGAAAGCGGAGGCGCAGCGCCGCGACCATCGCAAGCTCGGGGTGGATCTGGACCTGTTCAGCTTTCCCGACGAAATCGGTTCCGGCTTAGCGGTTTTCCACCCGAAGGGTGGCATCGTGCGTCGCGAACTGGAGGACTACTCGCGGCGCAAGCACAACGAAGCCGGCTACCAGTTCGTCAACACCCCACACATCACCAAGGCGCAGCTGTTCCACACCTCGGGGCACCTGGATTGGTATGCCGACGGCATGTTCCCCCCGATGCACATCGACGCGGAATACAACGCGGACGGCTCGGTGCGCAAGCCCGGCCAGGACTACTACCTCAAACCGATGAACTGTCCGATGCACTGCCTGATCTACCGGGCGCGCGGGCGGTCCTATCGCGAACTTCCGTTGCGGCTCTTCGAGTTCGGCACGGTCTATCGCTACGAGAAGTCCGGCGTGGTGCACGGGTTGACCCGGGTGCGCGGCCTGACCATGGACGATGCGCACATCTTCTGCACCCGCGACCAGATGCGCGACGAGTTGCGTTCGCTGCTGCGGTTCGTGCTCGACCTGCTCGGCGACTACGGCCTCACCGAGTTCTACCTCGAACTGTCCACGAAGGACCCGGCCAAGTTCGTCGGCTCCGACGAGGTCTGGGAGGAAGCCACCAACGTGCTGGCCGAGGTGGGCGCCGAATCCGGCCTGGACCTGGTGCCGGACCCGGGCGGCGCGGCGTTCTACGGTCCGAAGATCTCGGTGCAGGTCAAGGATGCGCTGGGCCGCACCTGGCAGATGTCGACGATCCAGCTCGATTTCAACTTCCCGGAGCGTTTCGAGCTCGAATACACCGCCGCCGACGGTTCGCGCCAGCGGCCGGTGATGATCCACCGTGCCCTGTTCGGGTCGATCGAGCGGTTCTTCGGCATCCTCACCGAGCACTACGCGGGGGCCTTCCCGGCGTGGCTGGCGCCGGTTCAGGTGGCCGGCATCCCGGTCGCCGATGAACACATCGCCTATCTGGAAGATATTGCCGCGCAACTGAAGTCGCATGGAGTGCGGGTCGAGGTGGATGCCAGCGACGATCGGATGGCCAAGAAGATCGTGCACCACACCAACCAGAAAGTGCCGTTCATGTTGCTGGCCGGGGATCGCGACGTGCAGGCCGGGGCGGTGAGCTTCCGCTTCGGTGACCGCACGCAGATCAACGGCGTGGCCCGCGACCGTGCGGTCGCGGCCATCGTGGATTGGATCGCCCACCGCGAGAACGCAACTCCCACAGCCGAACTGATGAAGGTAGCCGGCGGTGAGTGACGAGGAACGTGCCGAGCGCGGCGGCGGGGAAGGCACCATCTTCGACCGCGGCGTCGGCGAGCGTGATCACCTCGAGCGGTTGTGGACGCCGTACAGGATGACCTACCTCACCGAAGCGCCGCTGAAGCGCGACGACGCCGCGCCGTCGGAGCCGTTCACCGACATTCCGCAACTGTCCGACGAAGAGGGCCTGGTGGTCGCGCGCGGCGAACTCGTCTACGCAGTGCTCAACCTCTACCCGTACAACCCCGGGCATCTGATGGTGGTGCCCTACCGGCGGGTCTCCGAGCTCGAGGACCTCACCGACCCGGAGAGCGCGGAGTTGATGGCGTTCACGCAGAAGGCGATTCGCGTCATCAAGGGCGTGTCCCGGCCGCACGGCTTCAACGTCGGCATGAACTTGGGGACGTCGGCGGGGGGATCGCTGGCCGAGCACCTGCACGTGCACGTGGTGCCGCGGTGGGGCGGCGACGCGAATTTCATCACCATCATCGGCGGCTCCAAGGTGATCCCGCAGTTGCTGCGCGACACTCGCCGGCTGCTTGCCACCGAGTGGGCCAGACAGCCATGAGCAAGTTGCCGTTCCTGTCCCGGGCGGCGTTCGTGCGGGTCACCGCCCCGGTCGCCAGAGCCCTGCTGCGGGTTGGCCTTACGCCGGATGCCATCACCATCCTGGGCACCACCGCGCTAGTGGCGTCGGCGTTGACGCTGTTCCCGATGGGCAAGCTGTTTCCCGGTGCGTGTGCGGTCTGGTTCTTCGTCATTTGCGACATGCTCGACGGCGCGATGGCCCGGGAACGCGGCGGCGGCACCCGCTTTGGCGCGGTGCTGGACGCGGCCTGCGACCGGATCAGCGACGGCGCGGTGTTCTGCGGGCTGCTGTGGTGGATCGCGTTCCACATGCGCGACATGCCGCTGGTGGTGGCGACGCTGATCTGCCTGGTCACCTCGCAGGTGATCTCCTACATCAAGGCCAGGGCGGAAGCCAGTGGGCTGCGCGGCGACGGCGGGATCATCGAGCGACCGGAACGGTTGATCATCGTGCTGGCCGGCGCCGGCGTGTCGGACTTTCCGTTTGTGGCCTGGCCGCCGGCGCTGCCGGCGGGAATGTGGCTGCTGGCGGTGGCCAGCGTGATCACCTGTGCACAGCGGTTGTACACGGTGCGGACCTCGCCCGGGGCCACCGAACGATTGGCCGCGACGCCCGGTCCGGCGAACGAGGGAACGAGCGAACAGTGATCCCTACCCGGCCGGGTCTCAACGTCATCTCCGCGCCTCGTCGGCTGGTAACCCGGACGGCGACCGACTGGGCGTACGCGGCCGGCTGGATGGCGGTGCGATCCATGCCGGAATTCGCCGCGCGCACCGCATTCGACACCGGGGCCCGCTATGCCGCCCGTCACGGTGGGCCGGACCAGCTGCGCAAGAACCTGGCCCGCGTCCTCGGTGTGCGACCAGCGGAGGTGCCCGACTCGCTGATGCGGGCCTCGCTGGCGTCCTATGGCCGCTACTGGCGCGAGGCGTTCCGGCTGCCGACGATGAACCACCGCGCGCTGGCCCGCGAGATCAACAAAACTTTTCTCGGGCACGACAACATTAAGGCGGGCCTAGCCGCCGGCCGCGGGGCCGTGCTGGCGTTGCCGCACAGCGGCAACTGGGACATGGCCGGGGTGTGGCTGGTGCAGACGCACGGCACCTTCACCACCGTGGCGGAGCGGCTCCAGCCGGAGTCGCTGTACCGGCGGTTCATCGACTACCGCGAAAGCCTCGGCTTCGAGGTGCTGCCGTTGTCCGGCGGCAAGCGAGCGCCCTTCGAGGTCCTGTGCGAGCGGCTGCGGGACAACCGGCTGGTGTGCCTGATGGCCGAGCGCGACCTCACCCGCACCGGTGTGCAGGTCGACTTCTTCGGCGAACCCACGCGGATGCCGGCGGGGCCGGCGAAGCTCGCGATCGCGACCGGAGCGGCACTCTGTCCGGTGCACGCCTGGTACGAGGACAACGGCTGGCCGATCGAGGTGCACCCCCCGCTGGACTGCACCGGCGGTGACGTCGGCGTCATCACCCAGGCGCTGGCCGATCAGTTCGCAACGAACATCGCCGCCCACCCCGCCGATTGGCACATGCTGCAGCCGCAATGGCTGGCCGATCTGTCCACTGAAAGGCGGGCCAAGCTGGCCCGGCTGAAAGAGACCTGATGCGGATCGGGATGGTCTGTCCGTACTCGCTCGACGTGCCGGGCGGGGTGCAGTCCCACGTTTTGCAGCTGGCCGAGGTGATGCTGGCCCGCGGGCACGAGGTCAGCGTGCTGGCGCCGGCTTCGCCGGACGTCGCGCTGCCCTCCTGCGTCGTCTCCGCGGGCCGGGCTATCGCGATTCCCTACAACGGTTCGGTGTCGCGGCTGCAGTTCAGTCCGGCGGTACACGGCAGGGTCAGGCGGTGGCTGTCGGACGGCGAATTCGACGTGCTGCACCTGCACGAACCGAATGCACCCAGCCTGTCGATGTGGGCGCTGCGGGTGGCCGAGGGGCCGATCGTGGCGACATTTCACACCTCGACCACCAAGTCGCTGACCCTGACCGTCTTCCAGGGCGTGCTGCGGCCTTGGCACGAGAAGATCGTCGGCCGGATCGCGGTGTCCGATCTGGCCCGGCGCTGGCAGATGGAGGCGCTGGGGTCCGACGCGGTGGAGATCCCCAACGGGGTCGACGTCGAGTCGCTGGCCTCCGCGCCGCTGCTGGACGGGTATCCGCGGCCGGGCAAGACGGTGTTGTTCCTGGGCCGCTACGACGAGCCCCGCAAGGGGATGGCGGTCCTGCTCGAAGCGCTGCCGGAGGTGGTGGAGCGCTTTGGCGACGTTCAGCTACTGATCGTCGGCCGCGGTGACGAAGACGAATTACGTTCGCAGGCAAGCGGATTGGTGGAACACATCCGTTTTCTTGGCCAGGTGGACGACGCCGCAAAGGCCTCGGCGATGCGCAGCGCCGACGTGTACTGCGCGCCCAACATCGGCGGCGAGAGCTTCGGCATCGTCTTGGTGGAGGCGATGGCGGCCGGCACCGCCGTGGTGGCCAGCGACCTGGACGCGTTCCGGCGCGTGCTGCGCGACGGCGAAGTCGGCCGCCTGGTGCCGGTGGGCCCGAAAGTCAGAGCCGCGGCGCTGGCCAAGGCGCTGATCGCGGTGCTGGAGAACGACGTGCTGCGGGAACGCTACGTGGCCGCCGGGGCCGAAGCGGTCCTCCGCTATGACTGGTCGGTGGTGGCCAGCCAGATCGTGCGGGTATACGAGACGGTCGCCGGGTCGGGCGTCAAGGTCCAGGTGGCGAGCTGATGACCTGGTTGGTGGCGGCCATCTTGCTAATGGTCGCATTGTTGACCTTCGCCGGCGCCTGGGCATTTCGCACCGCTAACCGGCTGGACCGGCTGAACGTCCGCTATGACCTGTCCTGGCAGGCGCTGGACGGCGCGCTGGCGCGGCGCGCGGTGGTGGCCCGTGCCGTCGCGATCGACGCCTACGGCGGAGCTGCCGAGGGTCGGCGATTGGCGGCGCTGGCCGACGCCGCCGAGTGCGCGCCCCGGCATGCCCGCGAGGCGTGCGAAAACGAGCTTTCGGCCGCGCTGGCGATGGTCGAACCGGCCTCGCTGCCCGCGGGCCTGATCGCGGAGTTGGCCGATGCCGAAGCCCGGGTGCTGCTGGCCCGCCGGTTTCACAACGACGCCGTCCGCGACACCCTGGCGCTCGCTGAGCGAGGCATGGTGCACGCCCTGCACCTTGGTGGAACCGCAAAGCTGCCAAGCTATTTCGAGATCGTCGAGCACCCGCACGCGTTGGCGCCCGGCGATCACGGCGTGCTCAACCACCGCACCTCGGCGCGGGTGGTGCTGCTCGACGACACCGGCGCGGTGTTGTTGCTGTGCGGTTCGGACCCGGCGATCGCCGACGGCCCAAACAAATCAGCGCCGCGGTGGTGGTTCACCGTCGGCGGCGAAGTGCGGCCGGGCGAACGGCTGGCCGAGGCCGCCGCGCGGGAGCTGGCCGAGGAAACCGGTCTGCGCGTGACGCCAGCCGAGATGGTCGGCCCCGTCTGGCGGCGCGACGAAGTATTCGAGTTCAACGGCTCGCTGATCGACAGCGAGGAGTTCTACCTGGTGCACCGCGCGCGGCGGTTCGAGCCGTCGGTCACGGGGCGCACCGAGTTGGAACGCCGCTACATTCACGGGGCCCGCTGGTGTGACGCCGACGACATCGCGGAGCTGGTCGCCGCCGGTGAGCAGGTGTACCCGCTGCAACTCGGCGAGTTGCTGCCCTCGGCAAACAAACTGGCCAACCGACTGGCGGATGCCGCAACGGCCGACATCGACAACATCTCGGTACCGCTGTCGATCCGTTGAGCAGGGAAAAACTCGGTTGCCGGCCACCATTAGAGTGGAAGCGCTGAGGTTTTTCCTTAAGGCATAGAGGGGTGAACGCACCGGTGGACAGCGCCGCACAGTCGAACCAGGCCCAGTCGGTTTCCGGCCAGACCGGAACTTCGCGGGTCAAGCGCGGCATGGCCGAGATGCTCAAGGGCGGCGTCATCATGGACGTCGTCACCCCGGAGCACGCGCGCATCGCCGAGGGCGCCGGCGCCGTCGCGGTGATGGCACTGGAACGGGTGCCCGCCGATATCCGCGCCCAGGGCGGGGTGTCGCGGATGAGCGACCCCGACATGATCGAGGGAATCATCGCCGCGGTCACCATCCCGGTGATGGCCAAAGCCCGCATCGGGCACTTCGTCGAGGCACAGATCCTGCAGAGCCTTGGCGTGGACTACATAGACGAGTCGGAGGTGCTGACTCCGGCCGACTACACCCATCACATCGACAAGTGGAAGTTCACCGTGCCGTTCGTGTGCGGGGCCACCAATCTCGGTGAGGCGCTGCGGCGCATCAGCGAGGGCGCGGCCATGATCCGATCCAAGGGCGAAGCCGGCACCGGCGACGTCTCCAACGCGACCACGCACATGCGGGCCATCGGCGGCGAGATCCGTCGGCTGACGTCGTTGTCGGAGGACGAATTGTACGTTGCCGCAAAGGAATTGCAAGCGCCGTACGAGCTCGTCGTTGAGGTGGCTCAGGCGGGCAAGCTGCCGGTCACCCTGTTCACCGCGGGTGGCATCGCCACGCCCGCCGACGCCGCGATGATGATGCAGCTGGGGGCCGAGGGCGTCTTCGTCGGCTCGGGCATTTTCAAGTCCGGCGATCCCGCGCAGCGCGCCGCCGCGATCGTCAAGGCCACCACGTTCTACGACGACCCCGATGTGCTGGCCAAGGTGTCGCGCGGGCTGGGCGAGCCGATGGTGGGCATCAACGTGGAGCAGATCGCGCAGCCGCATCGCCTGGCCGAACGCGGCTGGTAAGAATCTCTACGCGGCGCGGCTGGTAAGAATCTTTCGTGGCGATCGAGCAGATCCTCGATCTCGAGCAACTCGAGGTCAACATCTACCGCGGCAGCGTGTTCAGCCCGGAATCGGGTTTCCTGCAACGCACCTTCGGCGGTCATGTGGCCGGACAGTCGCTGGTGTCGGCCGTGCGCACAGTCGACCCGCGGTACTCGGTCCACTCACTGCACGGCTACTTTCTGCGGCCCGGAGATGCACTGGCGCCCACGGTTTTTCTCGTCGAGCGCACCCGCGACGGCGGATCGTTTACCACCAGGCGCGTCAACGCCGTCCAGCACGGGGAAATCATCTTCAGCATGGGGGCGTCGTTCCAGACCCATCAAGAAGGCATCAGCCACCAGGACGCCATGCCGGCGGCCCCGCCGCCCGACGGCCTGCCGGGGCTGAACTCGATCAGGACCTTCGATGACGCCGGATTCAAGCAGTTCGAGGAGTGGGACGTGCGGATTGTGCCGCGGGACCGCCTGCAGCTGCTGCCCGGCAAGGCCGCCCAGCAACAGGTGTGGTTCCGCCACCGGGACCCCCTGCCCGACGACCCGGTGCTGCACATCTGCGCGCTGGCCTACATGAGCGACCTCACGCTGCTGGGATCGGCACAGGTCACGCACCTCGAGGTGCGCGGGAATCTGCAGGTGGCGTCGCTGGACCACGCGATGTGGTTCATGCGGGCGTTCCGGGCCGACGAGTGGTTGCTCTACGACCAGTCCTCGCCGTCGGCGTGCGGTGGTCGCGCGCTCACCCAGGGCAAGATCTTCAGCCAGCGCGGCGAGCTGGTCGCGGCGGTCATGCAGGAGGGGCTGACCCGCTACAAGCGCGGATATCAGCCTCAATGAGTGCCCGGTGAGTGCCCGGTGAGTGCGCGGTGACCGCTCCCACGGTCGGGGTGTTGGCGCTGCAAGGCGACACCCGGGAACACCTCGCGGCGCTGCGCGAAGCCGGCGCCGCCTCGATGCCGGTGCGCCGCCGCAGCGAACTCGAGGCGGTGGACGCGCTGGTGATTCCCGGCGGGGAATCCACCACCATGAGCCACCTGCTGCTCGAGTTCGACCTGCTGGAGCCGTTGCGGGCGCGGCTGGCCGACGGGCTACCGGCCTACGGCGCCTGTGCAGGGATGATCCTGCTGGCCGGCGAGATCCTCGACGCCGGTGCGGGCGGACGGGAGGCGCTGCCGCTGCGCGCGATCGATATGACGGTGCGGCGCAATGCTTTTGGGCGACAGGTTGACTCGTTTGAGGGTGACATCGCGTTCGCCGGTCTGGCCGATCCGGTGCGAGCGGTGTTCATCCGCGCGCCCTGGGTGGAGCGGGCCGGTGACGGCGTTCAGGTGTTGGCCCGGGCCGCCGGGCACATCGTGGCGGTGCGGCAGGGCCCGATGCTGGCGACGGCGTTTCACCCGGAGATGACCGGCGACCGCCGCGTCCACCAGCTGTTCGTCGACATCGTCAGGGGCCGAATCTAAGGCCGGCACCGATCACAGGTCAGCAAGTGCGTTGTCGACACCTTGCACGGCCCCCTGCTCCAGCTCGGTGCCGACGGTGGCCAGGTTGACGTGCGGGAACAGCCCGGCCGGGGTGGGAATGTCTTGGTAGGCGGTGCGGTCGTAACCCAAGTCGACGAGCACCCGCAAGTCCGGTTGGACCAAGTCGGCCAGCGGGTTCCCGATGAAGGGGATGGCGCGCAGCGGGTCCAGCAGCGGCAGATTCTGCGTGGGGATCAAGATGTAGGTGGTCTGGGTGTCTGCCGGAGACACCGGCTGGACCACACCCGAAGCCACCTGAGCGGGCGTCAGGTCGCTATACGTGGGGTGCAGGAAAAACATGCCCGTAACGGCGTTGGCGTCGGCGAAGATATCGATCGGGTACTGCGGAAAGTCGGCGATACCGTCGTATTGGATCGCGTAGTCGGTGGTCGGGTAGGCGTTGGTCGGAGTCGCACCGGCGGTCTCAAAACCCAACGCTTGGAGGAAGGGACTGAAGGCATTACTGAAGCGCTCGTAGAACCCGCCGTCGGGCCGGTTGGGATTACCGGTCAGCACGAAGGACAGTTGGCTTACATCCGGCTTCTGACCGGCAGGCAGGGTCTCGAGATAGCGCATTTCCAGCGTGGCTATGCCCGCGCTCTGCGAGTAGCCGAAAACGACCGTGTTATTCCCACCGGCGTACTGCGCCATGATCGCGTTGTTCAGATCCTTGAGGCCGTCGCCCACCGACGTGGTGAAGTACGGCGGGTGCAGGCTGAAGCTGGTAAACGGCCAGTACTGCTCGGGCGTGAACAAGCCTTGCGCGGTGTACCCGGGGTACTTGGGGGCGATGAATAGATTGGCAACGCTCGCCACGTAGGCGGGGCTGGGCTGCGGGTTTCCGGTGCCGCCCATGATCAACGCCGTGCCTGACCCCATCATCGGCATCGCGATGATTTTGCCCGCGTTGCTCAAGTTGGGTTGTGGCAACCATGGCGTCAGCCGCGCGGCCACCGCCGAAGCCGCGCCGTGATAGCTCACCATCGCAGCGACGTCTTGCGCCCACATCTGCTCGTATTCGGCCTCGGCGGCCGCGATCGCCGGGGCGTTTTGACCGAACAGATTGGATGCCGCCAGCCATACCCGCTGACCGCGGTTGGCCGCGACCATCGCAGGGTGCACGGTGGCCGCTTGCGCTGCCTCGAACGCGCTCGCCGCTGCGCGGACCTGAGCTGCCGTTTGCTCGGCCCGGGTCGCCGCCGCGGTTAGCCACCCGACATACGGTGCGGCCGCGCTCGTCATCTCCATCGATGCCTGACCCTGCCAACTCCCGTCGGTCAGACCGGAGATCACCGATTCGAAGGACGCCGCCGCCAAGCCCAAGTCGGTAGTCAGTCCGTCCCAGGCCGCCGCCGCTGCCAGCATCGGCCCCAAGCCCGCGCCTGTATACATACGCGCCGAATTCAGCTCCGGCGGCAAGACCGCGAAATTCGTCACTGGATTGCTTTCTCAACGGGCATTCAAAGTCGGTGACCTCCGCGCCGGTCCCCAAAGTACGAGCCCATCCTATGGAGCGGGGTCTTTGGCGCAGGGTGTTTGCGCGGGTTGGGAGCGGGGGGAGCGGCCGGACAAGCCACGTAGACTCGTCTGGCGAACTTTCGAGCACCAGCCGAAGCACAGAAGAGGGATGACACACCGATGAGCGGCCATTCCAAGTGGGCCACCACTAAGCACAAAAAAGCCGTCGTCGACGCCCGCCGCGGCAAGATGTTCGCCCGGCTGATCAAGAACATCGAGGTTGCGGCCCGCGTCGGTGGCGGTGACCCAGCGGGCAACCCGACTCTCTACGACGCGATCCAGAAGGCGAAGAAGAGTTCGGTGCCGAATGACAACATCGAAAAGGCGCGAAAGCGCGGCGCCGGCGAGGAAGCCGGTGGCGCCGACTGGCAGACCATCACCTACGAGGGCTACGCCCCCAACGGCGTGGCGGTGCTGGTCGAGTGCCTGACCGATAACCGCAATCGCGCGGCCAGCGAGGTGCGGGTGGCGATGACGCGCAATGGTGGGGCGATGGCCGATCCGGGGTCGGTGGCGTATCTGTTCTCCCGCAAGGGTGTGGTCACCCTAGAGAAGGATGGCCTGACCGAAGACGACGTGCTGACGGCGGTGCTGGATGCCGGCGCGGAGGACGTCAACGACCTGGGCGAGAGCTTCGAGGTGATCTCCGAACCGGGTGATCTGGTGGCGGTGCGCAGCGCGTTGCAGGACGCCGGCATCGACTACGAGTCCGCTGAGGCCAGTTTTCAGCCGTCGGTCAGCGTGCCCGTCGACCTCGACGGGGCCCGTAAGGTGTTCAAGCTGGTCGACGCCCTGGAGGACAGCGACGACGTGCAGAACGTGTGGACCAACGTCGACGTTTCTGACGAGGTGCTGGCCGCCCTCGACGAGGAGTAGGGCCGGATCGCCGGCGGCCAGCGGCGGTGCCGTCGGCAGCACCCAGCGCGCTCCCGGCAACAACGGGTAAGAGTAGTCACGGCAGGTCGGTCATCTAGGTTGCGCTAACGATCGGTGATGGTGGCGGTGCGCACCGCGTTGCGGGACGCCGGCATCGACTAGGAGTCCGCTGAGGCCAGTTTTCAGCCCTCGGTCAGCGTGCCCGTGGACCTCGACGCGCTTAAGGAAGGCGACGACCTGGCAGTACGTGTGGACCAACGTCGACGTTTCCGACGAGGTTTTGGCCGCTCTCCACGAGGAATAAACCCCCGTTTTAGCCGCTTTTTCGGTCGGGCGCGCCGGGCCGGCTGCGGGTTTCCGCGAACCCCGAACGTAGCCGCGGGATCGCGATACCATCTGGGCTTGCCGACAAGTTGATTTGTCGTGCGATCAACCGGGCTGCGGCGGGTGCCGCGGGAGGTGTGCGATGTCGTTTGTCATCACTGCGCCGGAGTTGGTGGCCGCGGCAGCAACGGATTTGTCGAGTATCGGTTCGGCGCTGAACGCGGCCCATAGCGCGGCGGCGGCAACGACGACCCAGGTGTTGCCGGCGGCTGCTGATGAGGTGTCGGCGGCGATCGCGGCGCTGTTCGGCACGCACGCGCAGCAGTATCAGACGCTCAGCGCGCAGGCGTCGGCGTTTCATGCCCGCTTTGTGCAGGCCTTGGGTGCGGCGTCGGGGGCGTATGCCGGCGCCGAGGCGGCCAATGCTTCGCCGTTGCAGGCGGTGCAGCGGGATGCGCTGGCGGCGATCAATGCACCCGCGCAGTCGATATTCGGGCGTCCGCTGATCGGTAATGGCACCGACGGGGCGGCGGGGACGGGGGCGGCCGGCGGAGACGCCGGGATCTTGTATGGCAATGGCGGCAATGGTGGATCCGGGGCGGCTGGGCAAAACGGCGGGGCGGGCGGGGCGGCGGGCCTGATCGGCAACGGCGGGTCCGGCGGGGCCGGCGGGGCGGCGACGGGTTCTAGCGCAGCCGGTACCGGCGGCATGGGCGGCGCCGGCGGGTGGATCGGCACTGGCGGGACCGGCGGTGTGGGCGGCGCGGGTAGCGCCACCAACCCCGGCGGTACCGGTGGGGTCGGCGGGCCCGGCGGGCTGTTTGGTACCGGTGGCATCGGCGGTGCCGGCGGTGCCGGCCTGGCCGGCACTACGGGTTCCACCGATGTCAGTGGAAACGGCACGACTGGTACCAACGGTGGCGTCGGCGGGGTCGGCGGTGCGGGCGGGGTCGGCGGGTCGTTGTCCGGCAACGGCGGTGCCGGCGGGGTCGGCGGGGTCGGTGGTGCGGGCGGGGCCGGCGGCAGCGGCGCCACCGGTGCCGCTGCCCTCACCACGAGCGGGACCGGCTCCCCCGGCGGTGACGGCGGCCCCGGCGGCGTCGGAGGAGTGGGTGGCGCCGGCGGGGTCGGCGGTACGGCCGCGCACGGCAGTGCCGGGGCCGTTGGTGCCGGCGGTGCCGGCGGGGTCGGCGGCGCCGGCGGCGTTGCCGGTGATGGCGGGGCCGGTGGTGTCGGTGCCGGTGTCAGCCTCAATGGTGGGATGGGCGGTAACGGTGGCGATCCCGGTTCGGGTGGGGGTGGTGGTTTCGGTGGCGCGGCCGGCGGCCCCGGCGGCACCTCCGGCGCGCAGGGTGCGTCCGGTAGCACGCCGACCAGCGGCGGCAATGGCGGCGTCGGCGGTAAGGGCGCCGACGCGACCGGCATCAGCGCCGCCGGCAACGGCGGCACGGGCGGCGCCGGCGGGCTGGTCGGCAACGGCGGGACCGGCGGGGCCGGCGGCACCGGCTTGGCTGGCAACACGGGCGCGTCGGGCGGCAGCCCCGGTGCCAGCGGCGCCACGGGCTTCACCGGCGGGGCTGGCGGAAACGGCGGGCAAGGTGGGAACGGTGGCAGCGTCTCCGGTAACGGCGGGGCCGGTGGCGCCGGCGGCGTCGGCGGCACGGGTGGGACCGGTGGGGCCGGAGTCGACGGCAACGCCGGCACTCTCGGGGGGGCAGGCCAGGCCGGTGGCGGCGGCGGCCTGGGTGGCCAGGGCGGCACTGGCGGCGCGGGCGGGGCAGGCGGGACCCCAGGGCCAGGCGGGACCGTGGGCACCCCGGGCAGCGGCGGCGCCGGTGGTGCCGGCGGCGTCGGCGGGGCTCCGGGCAACGGTGGGGCTGGCGCTGACGGTATTTCCGCAAGCGTCAACGGTGGTACCGGCGGAAACGGTGGTAACGCCGGGCTCGGCGGCGTCGGTGGTGCCGGCGGTAAGGCCGGGGGTACCGGCGGCAGCAACGGCTCGCAGGGCGCCACCGGCAGCTCGCCCACCAGCGGCGGCAATGGCGGGGCCGGCGGTAAGGGTTTTGATGCCACCCTTGCGAGCACGACCCCGGGCAACGGCGGTGCGGGCGGGAACGGCGGCAGTGTGGGCAACGGGGGTAATGGCGGGGCCGGCGGTGCTGGCTTGGGTGGTGCCAACGGAACGAATGCCTCCGGCGCCTCGGACGGGGCCAACGGTGGTCCGGGCAGCCCCGGGTCTACTGGTGGTGCCGGTGGGGCCGGTGGGAGCGGTGGATCCCTAGCCGGTAATGGTGGGAGCGGTGGGGTCGGCGGTGCGGGCGGTCAGGGTGGCAGCGGCGGTACGGGCGATAACGGTCCAGATGGAGCCGTCGCGGGCGCAGCCGGTGGGACCGGTGGGGCCGGTGGCCTCGGCGGCAAAGGTGGCCAGGGTGGATTCGGTGGCGCCGGTGGTGCGGCTCCCAAAGGGACTGTGGGTACCGGTGGTAACGGCGGCGCCGGTGGCGCCGGCGGCATCGGCGGAATCCCCGGCAACGGTGGGAACGGCGTCGCCGGGGCGACGGGGACGGGAGCGGCCGGTGGTGCCGGCGGCGCTGGTGGCAACGCCGGCCTCGGTGGGACCGGCGGTACCGGGGGTCTGCCCGGTAGCGGCGGGCCCGGCGCCGGCGGCGTTGCGGGCGCGACGGGTGCCACCGGTAGCACACCCACAAACGTTGGTAATGGCGGCACCGGCGGCAGAGGTGCCGACGCGACCGGCATCGGCGTCGCTGGCGGCACCGGCGGCACGGGCGGCGCCGGCGGAATCACCGGCAACGGCGGCACGGGTGGCGCTGGCGGGCAAGGCGGCGCTGGCAAAGTGGGCAACAACGCCACTTCGGCCGGGCAGGCCGGCGCGACCGGTGGTCAGGGTGCGTTTGGCGGGCAAGGTGGCAAGGGCGGAAGCGGTGGCAGCCAATCCGGCAACGGCGGGGCCGGTGGGGCGGGCGGCGTCGGCGGTATCGGTGGGGTCGGCGGGAACGGCAAGGCGGGTGCGGACGGCGTGGGCGTAGGCGCCAACGGGAACCCGGGCGGCCAGGGCGGCCAGGGCGGCACCGGCGGTACCGGCGGGGCCGGCGGGGCCGGCGGTACAGCGGCGCACGGCACCTCGGGCGCCGGTGCTGCCGGCGGCACCGGTGGTGCCGGCGGCGTCTCCGGGCAGGGTGGCAACGGTGGAAACGGCCAGGACGGCGGCACCAGCAACCTGAACGGCGGGGCCGGTGGCTCCGGTGGGAACCCCGGCTCCCTTGGCGTTGGCGGTTCCGGCGGTGCGGGTGGAAGCGGCAGTACCCCTGGCGCGAAAGGCGCCAGCGGCGCGAACGGCACGTTGCCGACCAGTGGCGGCAACGGCGGCAACGGCGGCAACGGCGCCAGCACCACGGCCGTCGGTACTGGTAACGGCGGTCTCGGAGGCTCGGGCGGCAACGGCGGGTCCGTCGGCAACGGCGGCAACGGTGGGTCCGGCGGCAACGGCGCGACCGGCGCCACCGGTGCGCAGCCCTCCAGCTCGGGCCAGACCGGCCAGACCGGTGTCACCGGCGGTGCTGGCGGGAGCGGTGGGTCCGGCGGCAAGGGTGGGTCCGTCTCCGGTAATGGCGGGATGGGTGGGTCCGGCGGCAATGGTGGCCAGGGCGGGACCGGCGGCACCGGCTCCAACGGCTCTAACACCACCGTGTTGGGGTCGGCGGGCCAGGCCGGCGGTAACGGTGGTGCCGGCGGGATTGGTGGAGGCGGTGGGAACGGTGGCGCCGGGGGCACGGTTACCAAAGGCACCGCGGGCACAGCTGGTGCCGGCGGTAACGGTGGCCAAGGCGGCACCGGCGGCGCTGCCGGCAATGGCGGAAACGGCGCCAACGGGACCTCGGGCGGCGGAGACGGCGGGGCCGGCGGGTCCGGCGGTGACCCCGGGGCGGGTGGCAGTGGCGGGGCCGCCGGTACGGGCAAATCCACAGGTTCGCCAGGTGACCCGGGCATTTCAGGGTCAAGTGGCGGTAACGGCGGCAATGGCGGCAACGGCTCCGACAACACCGGTTTCAACGGTTTGGTCGTCAACGGCGCCACCATGCCCAGCTTTGCCCCCGGCGGCGACGGCGGCGTCGGCGGTGCCGGCGGGGCGTACGGCAACGGCGGCAACGGTGGAAATGGTGGGGCCGGCGGGACCGGCGTCGCGGGTACCGCGGGTGCGGACGGGACCACCAATACTTCTCCCGGAGGTGGCGGCACCGCCTTCGTTGGCGGGACTGGTGGCGCCGGCGGGGCTGGTGGGGCCGGCGGGTCTGTTTCCGGTAACGGCGGGCTCGGCGGTAACGGTGGCACAGGCGGGGCCGGTGGCGTCGGTGGCGCCGGCGGCAACGGCACGACGAGTCCCAACGCGGGGGCCACTGCCCAGACCGGTGCTGCCGGTGGCCTGGGCGGCAACGGCGGCACCGGCGGTGTTGGTGGGAACGGGGGTACGTCATTTTCCGGTTCCGCTGGACTCGGTGGGACGGGCGGCGTCGGCGGGACCAACGGGGTCGGCGGCAGCGGCGGTACCGGCGGCAGCGGCGCGGCCGGCACTTCGAGTCAATCACCTACAGCCGGCGGTACCGGTGGCCAGGGTGGTGACATCGGCGGGGTCGGTTCAGGTGGGCTAGGGGGGACCAAAGGGGGCGACGGCGTCCACTTTGCCTCGAGCGGTGCGAACGGCAGCCTGACGACCACCGGCACCACTGGCTTCGCGGGCGGCACGGGTGGCGCCGGCGGCCTGGGTGGCAGCGGTACGGTCTTCAGCCAATCCGGCGCGGCGGGCGGGACCGGCGGCACCGGCGGTAATTACGGCAACGGTGGTACCGGCGGTTTGGGTGGCAGCGGCTTTGCCGGTGGCACCGGCGCCAACGGCGGCATCGGCAACGCGGGCACCGTCGGCATCGTCGGCAGCCCAGCCACGAACGGTGGCACCGGCGGCGCCGGCATCGCGGGCGGCACCGGCGGCGCTGGAGGCGCCGGCGGCACCGGCGGTAACGGTGGAACCCTCGGCGGGAACGCTGGCAATGGCGGCAACGGCGGCAACGCCGGCAACGGCGGCAACGGCGGCACCGGCGGCACGGGCGGCCAGGGCGGCACCCAGGGCGGCACGGCCTTCAACAACGGCGTCACGGGCGGCGCGGGCGGCATCGGTGGCGCCGCCGGCGGCGGCGGCGCGGGCGGCGCCGGTGGGCTCGCAGGAACGGCGGGGCCAGGCGGGGCAGTGGGTGTCCAAGGCAATGGTGGCAACGGGGGCAACGCGGGCACCGCCGGCACCGGCGGCGCGGGCGGACAGGGCGGTTTCGGCAGCACCAGCCTTCACGGCGACGCTGGTGTAGGTGGCAACGGCGGCACCGGCGGCGACGGTGGCGCCGCCGGGAGCGGCGGGGCCGGCGGCTCTGGTCTCACCGGCGGTACGGCCGGCACCTCGAGCAATTTTGACGTCGGCGGTGCCGGCGGTGCCGGCGGCAACGGCGGCAGCGCCAGCAACTACAATTCGCCGAATGCCGGTGTGGGCGGCAACGGCGGCACCGGCGGAACGGGCTTCACCGGTGGTGCCGGCGGCGCCGGCGGCGCCGGCGGCAACATCAGCGGCAACAACGGCAACAACCCCGACACCAGCGTCAACCCCTCGGGCATCGCCCACCCCGCGCTGGCCGGCAACGGCGGTACCGGTGGCACGGGCGGGGCCGGCTCTAACACGGGCGGTGCTGGCGGGCAGGGCGGGGCCGGAGGCTCCGGTGGCGGCAACGGCGGTACTGCCGGCATGGGGGGCAACGGTGGCATCGGCGGAACGGGCTTCACCGGTGGTGCCGGCGGCACCGGCGGCGCCGGCGGCACCAGCACCACCTTCCTGGGCTCCGCCCCGTCTGGCATCGCCGGCGGCGCCGGTGGCGCGGGCGGCCAGGGCGGCGCGGGCTCTGGCACGAGCTTCAGCGGTGGCATCGGCGGCGTCGGCGGCATGGGAGGCACCGGCAGCAACGCCGATACAGGCAAAGACTCGATAACCAGCCTGACCGTCACCGATGCAGCCGGGGCCGGCGGCATCGGCGGCATGGGCGGCACCGGCGGCACCAGCGGGTCGGGCCAGGCCGTCACCGGCGGCGCTGGTGGTACCGGCGGCACTGGTGGAACGGGCTTGTCGAGCGGCACCGGCGGCGTCGGCGGTCAAGGCGGCCAGGGCGGCACCGGCGGAGTCGGGGCCCAAGGCACCGCCACCACCAGCGGCAATACCGGCGGCTTTGGCGGCGCCGGCGGCACCGGCGGCGCCGGCGGCGCCGGCACCGTCACCGTCAACGGCATCGTCACCACCACCGGCACCAACGGCAGCGGCGGCGCCGGCGGCGCCGGCGGCACCGGCGGTCAAGGCGGCACCGGCTTCGCCGACGATGGCACCCACGTCGCCACCGCCGGCGGCACCGGCGGCGCCGGCGGTGGCGGCGGTTCCGGTGGAGCGGCCGGCACCGGCGGCACCGGCGGGACCATAGGCAACCTGGGTGCCACCGGCACCGGCGGTCAAGGCGGCACCGGCGGCGCCGCCGCCGCCCCCGGCCGCACCGCCGGTGCGGGCGGCGAGGGTGGCACCGGCGGTCAGGGCGCCACCGGCACCACCGGCGCCGTCGGCGCGACTGGCGGTACCGGCAGCCAAGGCGGGCAAGGCGGCGTAGGCGGCACCGGCGGCGCCGGCAACGGCGGCATCAACGGCAATGGTGGCCAAGGCGGGCAAGGCGGCCAAGGCGGCACCGGCGGCACCGGCGGCGCCGACGACGGTAGCAACGACCCCGGCACGGGCGGCACCGGCGGGATCGGCGGCGGCGCGGGTGCGGGCGGCGCGAAGGGCTCCGGTGGCAGCGGCGGTACCGCGGGCAGCGCGGGCATCGGCGGCACCGGCGGCACCGGCGGAACCGGCGGCACCGGGGGCCAAGGCGCCACCGGCACCATCGGCATTTCGGGCGGCACCGGCCACAGTGGCGGCACCGGCGGCCACGGCGGCACCGGTGGCGCTGGCAACGGCGGCACCGCCGGCAGCGGCGGCCTCGGGGGCACCGGCGGCACCGGCGGCTTGGGCGGCACCGGCTACGCCGACGACGGCACCAACGACGCCACCGCCGGTGGGACCGGCGGCACCGGTGGCACCGCGGGTGCGGGCGGCGCGGCCGGCGGCATCAGCGGTAAGGCGGGCATCGCGGGCAGCGGCGGCAACGGCGGCCAAGGCGGCACCGGCGGGGCCGGCGCCCAGGGGGCCGCCGGCACCATCAGCACTGCTGGTGGCACCGCTGGTAACGGCGGCCAAGGCGGTCTAGGCGGCCAGGGTGGTGCCACTAGCGGCGGCAGCGACGGCAGCGGCGGGGCCGGCGGCACCGGAGGCGCCGGCGGCACCGGCGGCACCGGCTTCGGCGTTGGCGCCACCGGCTTCACCGGTGGCGACACCCCCACCGCCGGCGGCACCGGGGGCAACGCCGGCCAAGGCGGCCAAGGCGGTACCTTCGGCACCGGCGGCACCGCTGGCACCGGCGATGGCGGCGCGGGTGGCTCAGGGGGCCAAGGCGGTGGCGGCGGTCAAGGCGGCGCCACGAACACCGCAACTCAGACCGCCGGCTCTGGCGGGGCCGGCGGCCAAGGCGGCCAGGGCGGTCAAGGCGTAACCGGCGTACTCGGCGGGGCCGGCGGCTCCGGCGGCAACGCCGGCAGCGGCGGTGCTGGCGGCAACGCCGGCGCCGGGGCGACCAACGGCAGCGGCGGCAACGGCGGCCAGGGCGGCACCGGCGGCCTCGGCGCCGCCGGAACCGCCGACGACGGCACCAACGACGCCGGCTCCGGCGGCTCCGGCGGCGCCGGCGGCTCCGCCGGACTGGGCGGGGCGGCCGGAACCGGCGGCACCGGCGGTGTCCGCGGCAGCGCGGGCACCGGCGGTAATGGCGGGTCCGGCGGCAACGGCGGGGCCGGGGCTCAAGGTGCCACCGGCACCATCGGCAATGCCGGCGGCAACGGCGGGTCCGGCGGCAACGGCGGCGCCGGGGGCGCAGGAGGCAACGGCAACGGCGGCACCAACGGCAGCGGCGGTGCCGCCGGCAGCGGCGGCGCGGGCGGCAGTGGCGGTACGGGCTTCGGCGTTGGCGCCGCCGGCTTCAGCAGTGGCGACACCGCCACCGCCGGCGGCACCGGCGGCACCGGCGGCACTGGCGGTGCTGCGGGCGCGCTCGGAACCGGCGGCATCGGCGGCACCGTGGGCAACACGGGTACCGCCGGCGACGGCGGTAACGGCGGCACCGGCGGCGCCACCAACACCAGCGGCACCACCGCCGGTGCTGGCGGCCAAGGCGGCACCGGCGGTCAAGGCGGCCAAGGTGCCCCCGCAGTGGGCAGCGGCGCCGGCTTCGCCGGCGGCCAGGGTGGCCAGGGCGGCCAGGGCGGCCAGGGCGGCAACGCCGTGTCCGGTGCCACCAACGGCAGTGGTGGCACCGGCGGTACCGGCGGCCAAGGCGGTACCGGCGGCTCTGGCCTCGCCGGCGCCGGCAGCAATGGCAGCGCCGGCAGCCAGGGCGGCACCGGCGGCACGGGCGGCAGTGCCGGCCTAGGTGGGGCGGCCGGCAACGGCGGAGCCGGCGGCTCGGCGGGCGGCGCGGGTACCGGCGGCCAAGGCGGCACCGGCGGAGTCGGCGGCGCCGGCGGGAACGTCGCTGCCGGCAGCGCCGGCACCGGCGGCAGCGGCGGCAATGGCGGCAGCGGCGGCACCGGTGGCGCCGGCAACGGCGGCACCAACGGCGGCGGCGGCACCGGCGGCTCCGGCGGCAGTGGCGGCAGCGGCGGCACCGCCGGTGCCGGCGGCCAAGGCGGCCAAGGCGGCCAAGGCGGGGTGGCCGGCTCCGGCGGTATCCACAGCGGCCTCGGCGGCTCCGGCGGCTCCGGCGGGGCCGGCGGTCAAGGCGGCGCCACCACCCTCACCGGTCAGACTGCCGGTGCGGGCGGCGCCGGCGGCCAGGGCGGCCAAGGCGGCGCCGGAACCACCGCCATCTCGGTCTCCGACTCCGGCTACAACGGCGGCCAAGGCGGCCAAGGCGGCCAAGGCGGTGCTGGCGGCAACGCCGTCTCCGGCGCAACCAACGGCAGCGGCGGCCGCGGCGGGCAAGGCGGCGCCGGCGGTATGGGCGGCACCGGCTTCGCGGCCGGCGGCAGCGGCGCCACCTCCGGCGGTTTAGGCGGTGGCGGCGGCACTGGCGGTGCTGTGGGCGCGGTCGGCGCCGGCGGCAGCGGTGGCACTTTGGGCGCGACCGGCACCGGCGGCACCGGTGGCACCGGCGGCACCGGCGGAGCGGGCTCGGGGACTAGCTTCGCTGGCGGCACCGGCGGCTCCGGCGGTGCCGGCGGAACGGGCTCCATCGGTGGTGCCGGCGGCACGGGCGGCGCCGGCGGCGGCAACAACGGTGGGCTCGCGAAGGCCGGCAACGGCGGTGCCGGCGGCACCGGCGGGACCGGCTCTACCACCGGCGGCGCCGGCGGGCAGGGCGGCGCCGCAGGCTCCGGCGGCAACTCCGGTGGCATCGGCGGCACCGGGGGCACCGGCGGTGCGGGCGGTAGCGGCTTGTTTGGCGGGACCGGCGGCGCCGGCGGCTCCGGCGGCAACAGCACCACCCCCAGCGTCCAGGGCACAGCCCCGTCTGGCATCGCCGGCGGCGCCGGTGGGGCGGGCGGCCAGGGCGGCGCGGGCTCTAGTCTGAGCGGCCCGGGCCAGGGCGGCACGGGCTTCAGCGGTGGCATCGGCGGCGTCGGCGGCATGGGAGGCACAGGCAGCAACGCCGATTCAGCCGATGCAGCCGGGGCCGGCGGCCTCGGCGGCATGGGCGGCACCAGCGGCACCAGCGCGACGAGCACCGGCGCCACCGGCGGCGCGGGTGGCACCGGCGGCACCGGCGGAGCGGGCTCGGGGACTAGCTTCGCTGGCGGCACCGGCGGCTCCGGCGGTGCCGGCGGAACGGGCTTCACCGGTGGTGCCGGCGGCACGGGCGGCGCCGGCGGCGGCAGCAGCGGCGGCGTCGCGAAGGCCGGCAACGGCGGTGTCGGCGGCACGGGCGGGACCGGCTCTAACACCGGCGGCGCTGGCGGGCAGGGCGGCGCCGCAGGCTCCGGCGGCAACACCGGTGGCACCGGCGGCACCGGAGGCAACGGCGGAGCGGGCGGTGGCGGCGTGTTTGGCGGGACCGGCGGCGCCGGCGGCGCCGGCGGCAACAGCACCACCGCCAGCGTCCAGGGCACCGCCCCGTCTGGCATCGCCGGCGGCACCGGTGGCACGGGCGGCCAGGGCGGCACGGGCTCTACCGGCGGCGGCATCGGCGGCGTCGGCGGCATCGGAGGCATCGGCACCAACGCCGATTCAACCGATATAGCCGGGGCCGGCGGCCTCGGCGGCATGGGCGGCACCGGCGGCACCAGCGGGTCAACCACCGGCGCCGCCGGCGGCACGGGCGGCGCCGGCGGCACCGGCGGAGCGGGCTTGACGGGTACCTCCAATGGCGGCCAAGGCGGCACCGGCGGCACCGGCGGCACCGGCGGCACCGGCAATAGCAAGTCCGGCAACCCCGGCGGCACCGGCGGCGGCGGCAACCCGCCAAGCGGTCTCAACGGCGGTACCGGCGGTAGCGGCGGCACCGGCGGCCCCGGCGGCGGCCCCTGATCGGTTTCCAGCAACCGACGGCGACGTGGTAGACCATCACTTCGGAGGGCTACGCCCCCAAACGGCGTGGCGGTGCTGATCGAGTGCCTGACCGGTAACCGCAACCGCGCGGCCAGCGAGGTGCGGCCAGTTTTCAGGCCTCGGTCAGCGTGCCCGTGGACCTCGACGCGCTTAAGGAAGGCGACGACCTGGCAGTACGTGTGGACCAACGTCGACGTTTCCGACGAGGTTTTGGCCGCTCTCGACGAGGAATAAACCCCCGTTTTAGCCGCGTTTTGGGTCGGGCGCGCCGGGCCGGCTGCGGGTTTCCGCGAACCCCGAACGTAGCCGCGGGATCGCGATACCATCTGGGCTTGCCGACATTTTATTTGTCGTGCGATTAACCGGGCTGCGGTGAGTGCCGCGGGAGGTGTGCGATGTCGTTTGTCATCACTGCGCCAGAGTGGGTGGGGGCGGCGGCAACCGATTTGTCGAGTATCGGTTCGGCGCTGAACGCGGCCCATAGCGCGGCGGCGGCAACAACCACGCAGTTGCTGCCCGCGGCCGCTGATGAGGTGTCGGCGGCGATCGCGGCGCTATTCGGCACGCACGCGCAGCAGTATCAGGCGCTCAGCGCGCAGGCGTCGGCGTTTCATGCCCGCTTTGTGCAGGCCTTGGGTGCGGCGTCGGAGGCGTATGCCGGCGCCGAGGCGGCCAGTGCTTCGCCGTTGCAGGGCCTGGGCGACATTCAGTGGTTTTCGCCGTGGCAGATGGAGACGGGGCGCCCGTTGGTGCAGAACGGCGCTGATGCGACGACTCCAGGTGGCGACGGCGGGGTTGCCGGGTGGCTGTACGGCAATGGCGGCAACGGTGCGGCCGGGGCGACCGGGCAAAACGGCGGGATGGGCGGGGCGTCAGGCCTGATCGGCAACGGCGGGTCCGGCGGGGCCGGCGGGGCGGCGACGGGTTCCAGCGCTGCGGGTACCGGCGGCATGGGCGGCGCCGGCGGGTCATTCTTCGGCAGTGGCGGGAGCGGTGGTGCCGGCGGCGCGGGTAGCGCCATCAACCCCGGCGGTACCGGAGGGGCCGGCGGGGCCGCCGGGATGCTGGGCGCCGGTGGCGCCGGCGGTGCCGGCGGCGTCGGCCTGGCCGGCACCACGGGTTCCACGGGTTCCGTCGATGTCCATGGAAACGGCACGACTGCTGGCACCGGTGGCGACGGTGGCGTCGGCGGGGTCGGCGGTGCGGGCGGGACCGGCGGGACGATGATGGGCAACGGCGGCGCCGGCGGGGTCGGCGGGGCCGGTGGTGCGGGCGGGACCGGCGGCAGCGGCGCCGACGGTCTCGATAACCACACCGTGAGCGGGACCGGCGCTACCGGCGGTGACGGCGGCACCGGCGGCATCGGGGGATTGGGTGGCGCCGGCGGGGCCGGCGGTACGGCCGCGCACGGCAGTGCCGGGGCCGTTGGTGCCGGCGGTGTCGGCGGCGTCGGCGGCGCCGGCGGCGTTGCCGGTGATGGCGGGGCCGGTGGTACCGGTGCTGCTGGCAGCCTCAATGGTGGGACCGGCGGTATTGGTGGTGACCCCGGTGTGGGTGGGCTTGGTGGTGTCGGTGGCGCGGCCGGCGGCCCCAGCGGTGCCCCTGGCGCGCACGGTGCGTCCGGTAGCGCGCCGACCAGCGGTGGCAATGGCGGTGGCGGCGGTAAGGGCGCCGACGCGTCCACCGCGACCGCCGACGTGGCCGGCAACGGCGGCACGGGCGGCGCCGGCGGGCAGGTCGGCAACGGCGGGGCCGGCGGCGCCGGCGGCGCCGGCTTCGCTGGCACCGCGGGTGACCCGGTCGGCGGCGCCGGTGCCAGCGGCAACGCGGGCAACGCCGGTGGGGCTGGCGGAAACGGTGGGCAAGGTGGGGTCGGTGGCAGCGTCTCGGGTAATGGCGGGCCCGGTGGCATCGGCGGCGTCGGCGGCACCGGTGGGGCCGGCTCGGCCGGAATAGCCGGCAGCCCCGGCACCGCGGGGGTGGCTAACAGCGCAGGTCAAGTCGGAGGTGGTTCACTCGGAGGTAGCGGCGGGGCTGGTGGGGTCGGGGGCAAGGGCGGCCAGGGCGGGATAGGCGGCACGGCTGTCAACGGGAACGCGGGGGCCCCGGGCACCGGCGGCGCTGGTGGTGCAGGCGGCCCCGGCGGGGCTCCGGGCGACGGAGGGGCCGGTGCGGCCGGTACCGCCGCATTCCCTAGCGGCGGCAACGGCGGTAACGGCGGGAACGCCGGGCTCGGTGGAGTCGGTGGTGCCGGCGGTGCGCCCGGCGGTACCGGCGCCAGCAACGGCGCGCAGGGCACCCCCGGCAGCACGACCACCGGAGGTAATGGCGGTGTCGGCGGCAAGGGCGCCGACGCGACCAGCACGACCGGCGCCGGTGGCGGCGGTTCGGGTGGAAACGGCGGTAATGAGGGCAACGGGGGTAATGGCGGGGCCGGCGGCGCCGGCTTGGCTGGTAGCCCCGGAAAAAGTGCCTCCGGCGCCTCGGACGGGGTCAGCGGTACTAACGGCACCGCGGGCAAAGGTGGTGGTGCCGGTGGGGCCGGTGGAAACAGTGGATCCCTAGCCGGAAATGGTGGTACCGGTGGGGCCGGCGGCGCCGGCGGTCAGGGTGGCGCCGGCGGAAACGGCGATAGCGGTGCAAGTCCAACCGCCGCGAGCGCAAACGGTCAGCCCGGTGGTGGCGGTGGAGCCGGTGGGGCCGGTGGATCCGGTGGAGCCGGTGGCGTCGGTGGTGTGGCTCTGAGCAAGTCCGGGACCTCGGGTACCGGTGGAAACGGCGGCGCCGGTGGTGCCGGCGGCGCCGGCGGGATCCCCGGCAACGGTGGAAACGGCGCCGCCGGGCAGACCGGCAGCACGTTGTTCGGTGGCGCGGGCGGCAAGGGTGGGAACGCCGGCTTCGGCGGGACCGGTGGTACCGGGGGTACCCCCGGTAACGGCGGCGGGACCGCGTTCAGCGGCGCCCCGGGCGCGACGGGTGCCACCGGCAACACACCCACGAGCATCGGTAACGGCGGTAACGGCGGCAACGGCGCCAGTGCCGGCACCAGCGTCGGCACCACTGGCGGCAACGGCGGCAACGGCGGCGACGCCGGAGTCACCGGCAACGGCGGCCAGGGTGGGGCCGGCGGCACGGGTGGTCCCGGCGCGGCGGGTATCCCCGGCGGCGTTCAAGGGCAGGTTGGCGCGCTTGGCGGCACCGGTGCGCCTGGCGGACAAGGCGGCGCGGGCGGAGCCGGCGGCACCCTCGCGGGCAACGGCGGGACCGGTGGGGCGGGCGGCGTCGGCGGTACCGGTGGGGTCGGCGGAAACGGCGCCGGGGGTACGAACGCCGCGGCCATAGGCAACCCCGGGCTGGCTGGCAGTAACGGCGGCCAGGGCGGCACCGGCGGTACCGGCGGGGCCGGCGGGGCCGGCGGCACGGTTCCCATTGCAAACACCACCGGCACCGTGGGCACCGGTGGTGGCGGCGGCCAAGGTGGTGCCGCCGGCGTCTCCGGGCAGGGTGGCAACGGTGGAAACGGCCATGCCGGCGGCTCCGGCACCCCGAACGGCGGGAATGGCGGCACCGGTGGGGACCCCGGCGCGCTTGGCGTTGGCGGTACCGGCGGTGCGGGTGGAAGCGGCAGTACTTTTGGCGCGAACGGCGGCACCGGTGCGCTCGGCACGTTGCCGTCCGGTGGCGGTAATGGCGGTAACGGCGGCAACGGCGGCAACGCCACCATCACCGGTAGTGGTCCCGGCGGTGCCGGAGGCGCGGGCGGCAACGCTGGGTCCCTCGGCAACGGCGGCAGCGGCGGGTCCGGTGGCAACGGCGCGCAGGGCGCCGACCTTACGACGCTCGCCGGCTCGGGACAGACCGGCCAGATCGGCAACACCGGCGGTAATGGTGGGATTGGTGGTGCTGGCGGGGCCGGTGGATCCCTAGCCGGAAATGGTGGTACCGGCGGGGCCGGCGGCACGGGTGGCCAGGGCGGGCTCGGCGGCACCGGCGGCGATGGCGCTACCCTCACCTTGGCGGGGGCGACGGGCCTGGCCGGCGGCCAGGGTGGTCAGGGCGGGGTTGGTGGAACCGGTGGTCAGGGTGGCCTCGGCGGCACCAGTACCAAAGGCCTCGCGGGCAACGCTGGTAGCGGCGGTACCGGTGGCCTAGGCGGCACCGGCGGCATTGGCGGCAATGGTGGAAACGGCGCCAGCGGCGGCCCGGGCACCCTAAACGGCGGGGCCGGCGGCAACGGTGGTGACCCCGGGTTGGGTGGCACCGGCGGGGCCGGCGGTGCGACTGGTGGCGTAGGCGGCTCCACGGGGTTCGCTGGTGGGACCGGCGGTTTCTCCCTGACTGGCGGTAACGGCGGCACCGGCGGCAACGGCTCCGCCAGCACCACCGCCGACACCACCGGCGGTAACGGCGGCGCCGGCGGTAACGGCGGAAAGGTCGGCAACGGCGGCGCTGGTGGAAATGGTGGAACTGGTGGGCCCGGCGCCACGGGCGCCTTGGGTGCGACCGGGGCCGCCGGCGGCACCCTGATGACGGTTAACGGCAGCACTCTTCCCGCTTTGGTGGGCAACGCGGGCCAAGTCGCCGCCCAAGTGGGCGGTACCGGCGATACTGGCGGGACTGGTGGGGCCGGCGGGGCTGGTGGGGCCGCCGGGTCTTTTGCCGGTAACGGTGGCACTGGCGGTAGCGGTGGCACCGGTGGTACCGGTGGCACCGGTGGAACCGGCGGCAGCGGCTCGCCCACTCCCAACATTGCGGAGGCGGGTCAGGACGCCGCCACCGGCGGCACCGGCGGCACCGGCGGCACCGGCGGTGTCGGTGGCGCCGGCGGCAAGGTTCTCAATGCCACCGGCACGCCTGGAAACGGTGGGGCGGGCGGGAACGGCGGGGTCAGCGGGGTCGGCGGCAACGGCGGTAGCGGCGGTGTTGGCGCGGAAGGCACGGGGGACACCATCGCGTTGGACAACATCAATGGGGCAGCAACAAACGGCGGTAACGGCGGCGCAGGTGGTGGGCCCGGGGCGGCTGGCACCCACGGGAACGGCGGCGCGGCCGGTACCGGTGGCGTAGGCACGCCCTCCGCGGGCGCGAACGGCGCCGACGGCGTCGTGGGAACCACCGGTGGTAACACGACGGCGGATAACGGCGGCAACGGCGGCAACGGCGGCGACGGTTTCTTTAACCAAATTCAAGTGGGGAATCCGGACGGACTGCCCTCCACTGCCGGGCAACCACAGGTCAATCAAAATGCCGGCAACGGCGGCAACGGCGGCAGCGGCAACCTGTGGGGCAACGGTGGTCAGGGCGGCGCAGGTGGCAACGGTGCTACACCTGCCGACGGCTTATCTGGTACCGACGGCACCGGCGCGGCCGGCGGCGGGGGCGGCATCGGCGGCAGCGGCGGCGCCGGCGGCACCGGCGGCGCAGGTGGAACGATGGCCGGGAACGGGGGCAACGGCGGGGCTGGCGGCAACGGCGGCGACGGCAGCGACGGCGGCAACGGCGGCTCGGGCACCGCGCCCGGCGCCGGAACCATCAGCACCGCCGGCGCCGGCGGCGACGGCGGCGCCGGCGGCGGCGCGGGCGCCGGCGGCAACGGCGGCACCGGCGGGAGCGGCGGGGCAGCTTCCCCGGCCACGGCGCCGGCGGGCCAGCCCGCCTGGACCGCGGGTACCCAAGGCGCCGGCGGCAACGGTGCCAACGCCGGCCTCTCGGGCAACGGCGGTGACGGCACGGCCGGCGCAAACGGCACTACGTCGGGTCAAAACGGCGGCGCCGGTGGTGCCGGCGGCAACGCCGGCTTGGGCAACAGCGCCGGCACGCACGGCACTGGCTCCCAAAACGGTACGGACGGCACCGCGAGCGAAGATGGCAACGGCGGTAACGGCGCTGCCGGCGGCACGGGCGCCGACGCCACCAGCACCCTGACTGCCGGTGCTGGCGGCGCCGGCGGCCACGGCGGAAATGGCTTCGTCGCTGGTAACGGCGGTACGGGCGGCGCCGGCGGCAACCTCAACGGCAACACCGGCGGCGACTCCGCTAGCGCCGGCGCTGGCGGTAAGGGCGGCGCGGGCGGGAACGGCGAGACCAATGTCGGCGGCACCACCACCGGCGGCGCCGGCGCGGCCGGCGGCAACGGAGGGACCCACCTCGGCGGCCAGGCCGCCAACGGCGGCAACGGCGGCAACGGCGGCGACGGCGGTGCGGGCGGTACCATCGGCAACGGCGTTGCCGGCTCGGTCGCCGGGGCTGGCGCCAACGGAGGGACCGGAGGCAACGGCAACAATGCCACCGGATCCGACACCGCCAGCGTCGGAAGCGGCGTCGACGGCGGGAACGGCGGCACCGGCGGTCACGGCGGCAACGCCGGCGGGTCCTTCGCCCTCAACGGCAGCGGCGCCGGCGGCGGCACCGGCGGCACCGGCGGCAAGGGCACCCTAGACAGCGGCAGCGGCGGCGGCGCCGGCGGCAACGGCGGCAACGGCGGCAACGGCGGCGCCGCCGGCACCGGCGGCTTCGGCGGCACATCCGGCAAGGGCGGCAACGCGGGCAACGGCGGCAACGGTGCCAGCAGCACCACCTCCGGCGCCAACGGCACCGGAGATGGCGGCAACGGCAGTCAGGGCATCGCTGGCGGGAACGGCGGTAACGGCGGTCACGGCGGCAACGCCGGCGGGTCCCTCGCCGCCAACGGCAGCGGCGGCACCGGCGGCACCGGCGGCAACGGCTCCGGCGGCGGCACCGGTCACGATGCCACGAGCGCCGGCGGCCAAGGCGGCCAAGGCGGCCAAGGCGGCGGCGGCGGAGTTGGCGGTAACGGCGGTGCGGTCGGCACCGGCGGCGCGGGCGGGAGCACGGGCGCCAACGGCGACGGAGGCGACGGAGGCACCGGCGGCAAGGGCGGCGCCGGTCTCGGCGCCACGAGCGCCGGCGCCACCGGCGGCCAAGGCGGCGCTGGCGGCCAAGGCGGCACCGGCGGCAATGCCGGCACCGGGGGCACCAGCAACACCGGCTTCGGCGGCAACGGCGGCAACGCCGGCAACGGCGGCAACGGCGCCAACGGCGCCCTCGGTGCAGCCGCCAGCGCGGCAGGCGCCGACGGAGGCAACGGCGGGTCCGGCGGGGCCGGCGGGGGCGGCGGCAGCGGCGGTGCCGGCGGCAACGGCGGGACCCCAGGCACCGGCGGCGGCGGCAACGGCGAGGACGGCGCCAACGGCACCGGCGGCACTGGCGGCAACGGCGGCAACGGCAACAACGGCGCCGACGGCTCCGCCGCCACGACCGCCGGTAAGAAGGGCGGCGACGGCGGCCAAGGCGGCATGGGCGGCGCCGCCGGCGCGGGCGGTGCGGCCGGCATCGGCGGCACCGGCGGGGGCGCGGGCGGCAACGGCACAGCCGGCAACGGCGGCAACGGCGGCAACGGCGCGGCCGGTGCCGCCGGCACCTCCGCCACAGCCGGCACCGGAAGCGCCGGCCAGAATGGCGGCGCCGGCGGGAACGGTGGCCAAGGCGGCCAAGGCGGCGCCGGCATCGGCGGCATCGGCGGCGGCACCGGCGGCACCGGCGGCACCGGCGGCAACGGTACCAACGGCGGCGACGGCGCGTCGGGCACGGCGGCCGGCAGCAACGGCGGCGCCGGTGGCGCCGGTGGCGCCGGCGGCGCCGCCGGCGCGGCCGGTGCGGCCGGTACCAGCGGCGGACACCTCGGCATTAACGGTGCGTCCGCCGGCAACGGCGGGACCGGCGGCAAGGGTGGCAACGCCAGCGGCACCGGGACCACCGGCGGCAGCGGCGGCGGCACCGGAGGCGTCGGCTTCGTGGGCGGCGCCGGCGGCACTGGAGGCGCAGGCGGCACCGGCTTCGGCGGCACCACCCTAGGCGGCAATGGCGGTGGCGGCGGCACCGGTGGGATCGGCGGCATCGGCGGCACCGGCGGTGTTAACACCGGCGGCAACGGTGGGACCGGCGGTGGCGGTGGCGCCGGCGGCAACGGCGGCAACGGCGGCGCCAAGGGCGCCAACACCACAGGCACCGCCGGCGCCGGCGCCTTCGGCGGCAACGGCGGCACCGGCGGCTCCGGCGGCCAAGGTAAGAACGGCGGCACCGTCGGCGCCGGCGGCCCGGGCGGCACCGGCGGCAGTCCCAGCGGCTCCACCGGTGGCACCGGTGGCACGGGCGGCACCGGCGGCACGGGCGGCAATTAGGACTAGCGACGGTGACGCGGCGCCCAATCGCTGGTGCATACGATTGCGCAGCAACGGTGCATTGGTTGCCGTGCGGCTGCCGGCCGCGGCCGCATGTCCTCGACAATGCGCAGTCACCGGCGGTGACGGCGGTGACCCCCCTGCCAGCAACGGTTAGGGCGGCGTCGAGCACTGCCGGTGTGACCGGCTAACTGGCTAGTCGTACCCGTGCCGCATGTCCTCGACGATGCGCGGATTCTCCAGCGTCGAGGGTTCCAACACGCGCGGCCGGATGTCGCCGGAGAACACCGTGGCGGCGTCCAGCACCCGCTGGTCCAGGAACCGCAGCGGCGGCGCGTCACCCGGTACGCCCGGCACCGGCGCGGTGTCCCCGCGGCGCGCCAAAGCGAACCCCCAATCACCGAAGGTGGGCACATGCACGTGATACGGCGTGACCGCGAACCCGGCGGCCTGAATCGTGCAGACCGTGCGCCAGAACGCGGTCGGGGTGGAAAACGGGCTGCCCGCCTGCACCACCATCAGCCCGGCGGGGGCCAGCGCGCGCGACACCAGCGCATAGAACTCGGTGGAATAGAGCCGGCCCAGCACCGGGGTGTCCGGGTCGGGAAGGTCGACGATCACCGCGTCGAAGCCGCCGGGCGGGCCCCCGTCATGCCCGCCCCGTAGCCAGCTCATCGCGTCGTCGATCACCACACGCACCCGCGGGTTGTCCAGCGCGCCGCCGTTGGCGCCGCGCAGCGTGGTGCGCGCGATTTCGATCACCACGGGGTCCAGCTCCACCTGCACGATCTGCGCAATACCGTGCTGGCGCAGCAGTTCTCGGGCCACCAAGCCGTCACCGCCACCCAGCACCAGCACCGAGCGCGCACCGCCCCCGAGGGCGGGGTAGACCAGGCTCTCGGTGTAGCGGTATTCGTCGCGGGTGGAGAACTGCAGACCCCCGTCCAGGTAAAGCCGCGTGTCGTCGCCGCGGCGGGTCACCACGATTTCCTGATAGGCGCTGTGCCGGTAGGCGATGATCGGGTCGGCGTAGAGCCGCTGGCGGCTGGTGGTTTCGATGTCGTTGGCCCGCACCAGCAGCGTGGCCAGCAGCCCCAGTGCCGCGGTCAGCGCACCCAGCGCCATCGCCAGCCGTCGCGCACCAACGACATTGCGCAGCAAGAAGATTGACACGATCGCCGCCGCCGCCAGATTGATGATGCCGGTGGCCGCCGCGCCGCGGATCATGCCCAGCTGCGGCAGCAGGATAAACGGCCAGGCCAGCCCGCCGACCAGTGCGCCCAGGTAGTCGGCGGCGTTGAGGTTGGCCAGGGTGCGGCCGGAATCGGCGGGGCTGGCCACCCGGCCCCGTTGCAGCAGCGTCATCAGCAGCGGCACCTCGGCGCCGACCAACCCGCCGATCAGGGCGGTGCCCACGCCCAGCACCCAGATCGATCCGCCCGGCTCGTCCAGGAAGGCGAACGCCACGTACAGCGCCGCCGCGGACAGGCCACCGACGATGCCCAGCAGCGCCTCGACGGCGATGAAGGCGATGGCCGCGCGCGCCAGCAGCGGCTTGACCAGCAGGGCGCCCGCGCCCAGCGCGGCGATATAACCCGCGACGATCAGCGAGGTGGCGACGATACCGCCGCCGTTCAGGCTCGTCGACAACGTCAGCAGCGCGAGTTCGTAGACGATGCCGCAGGCCGCGCACGCCGCCACCGAGGCCAGCAGCAGGGCCCGCCACCGCCCCGGAGCCTCCGTCGGCCGGGGTACTGCCGGCGCGCTCATTTCACTCCGCCCGGCCCGCCCGGCCTGCCCCCGGAACCCCCCGACGGGGATCCGGGGGTGAACCCGGGGCCGAGGAAGACAAACGCGCCGTGGCTGTATCCGGCGTTCAGGCTTTCCAGGCGGATGCTGCACGGATGGCCGCCGTCGGGGCCCACGATCACGATGTTGTTGCTGTAGCGCAGATATTCGTTGTTGCCGTCGGAGGCGCGCGCCTCGGGCTCCTGATAGTCGGCCAGCGTGTCGGCCACCTGTTCGGGTGATCCCGAGCAGGCGTAGCGCGTCCCGTTCGCATCGCGGGAGTACTCGCGATAGTGGCTCGCGATGTACGACGCAATGTCCTTGTTCAGCAACATGATTCCGAAAATCAGCGACGCGGCGGCCGCGAGGGCCAACGCACCGGAGATCAGGAACAGGCGGTTGCGGCTCACGGACGCCACCGGCTCGCGGTGTGGACCACCGTCCCGCCGCGGCCGGCCAGGCAACCCGGATACAGGTGCCACGTCTGCCAGCGCCAGCCCCGGCCGTCGGGCTCGGCGGCGAGCGCGGTCAGTGCGGCGTCATCACCGGGAAACATGCCGCCGAGCCAGCCGGATTCGGCCGCGCAGTGTTCTCGGAGCCGTTGCGCCAGTTGGCGAAACGTCGGCTCGTCGTGCGTGTCGGTGCGGGATTCGAGGTGGTAGCCGGGTGCCTCGGTGTGCTCGGGCAGGCCGCCGCCGGGGCTGCGCGCGGCGCAGGAGACCTGCTCGGAGAAGCGCCCCTCGACGACGACGACGTGCGACGCGCCGAGGACGCCGAGCAGCAGCGCACCGCCGTCCGGGTGGTCCAGTTGACAGCTGGCCAGTGGCGCCGGCGCGGGCGCGTTGAGCGTGAGGGCAAGCCTGGTCCCGTCCACGTCGGCCGGGGCTACGGCGAGCTGATGAAGCGGCAAAGAACTGTTCCTAAGGGGAAGTATTCCTATTGGGACGAGGGTGGGGGTGCGGGGTACACGGTGAGTTCGCCTGCCAGCACGGACTTGCCCGTCGATACCTCCCACGGCAGGTCGGGCGCCCAGCGCTCGAAGGAGAGCAACGCGGTCTGGTCGGCCCCCTGACCAACAGCGGCGTAGTCGACGAACTCCATGTTGCCGCCCGGCGGCAGGCCCGTCGTGCCTTCGGTGGTGTACCCGGAGCGGCCGCGTTCGGATTCCCGAAATGTCACACCGTCGACCACGTGCTCACCGCCCGGCTCCAGCAGCGAAAGATCCTTGCGGGTCACCCACATCACCAGCTCGAGGCGCCCGTCGTCCTCCTCGACGCTGAACCAGATCGGCTGGTCGCCGCCCTCCAGCAGATGCTCCCACCACACGAACGGGCCCTCCCGGAACGTGACCGACCCGCGGACCACGTAGTCGGTGCCGCCATAGCTCAGGATCGCGCCCGGACCGAGCGCACGGGGCCCGAACTGCGGCATCGCGTTGAAAGACAGCGGATCCTGGCGCCCGGCCCGCTGCCGGGGCGCCTTCGGGCGCCGAAATGCCACGACGAGCACCACGACGGACGCGATGAACAGCACCGCGGCCAGCGCGACCAGCAAAGTCCCCACGCAAACCCTTCCCTGACCCTTTCTTGGGTTTCGGAGTGCGCTTTAAGGTAACAGCCTTCGCCGGGCCCTTTCGTCCTCCGGCCCCACCGTTCCGCGTGTCCTACCCGCGGCTGTCGGTACCGCGCACTAGGCTATCGAACAGCTGTTCGGGAGATGAGGAGCGTGCGGTGCGGGTGATGGGTGTCGATCCCGGGTTGACGCGATGCGGGCTGTCCGTCGTCGAAAGTGGGCGGGGCCGTCAGGTCATCGCGCTGGATGTCGACGTGGTGCGCACGCCGGCCGATGCGTCGGTGGCGAAGCGGCTGCTGGCCATCAGCGATGCCGTCGAGCATTGGCTGGACACCCACCACCCGGACGTGATGGCCATCGAGCGGGTGTTCTCCCAGCAGAACGTCGCGACGGTGATGGGCACCGCACAGGCCGGCGGTGTGATCGCGTTGGCGGCGGCCAAGCGTGGCATCGACGTGCACTTCCATACCCCCACCGAGGTCAAGGCCGCGGTCACCGGCAACGGCGCCGCCGACAAGGCACAAGTCACCGCGATGGTGACCAGAATCCTTGCGCTGCAAGCCAAACCGACACCGGCCGACGCGGCCGACTCGCTGGCCCTGGCGATCTGCCACTGCTGGCGGGCGCCGATGATCGCCCGGATGGCCGCGGCCGAGGCGCTGGCCGCGCAGCAGAAACACGCCTACACCGCCAAGTTGGCAGCCAAGGCGGCCATGGTGAAGGCAGCCCGATGATCTCCTCGGTGCGCGGCGAGGTGCTCGAGGTGGCGCTCGACCACGTGGTGATCGAAGCCGCCGGCATCGGCTACCGAGTGAACGCGACGCCGTCGACGCTGGCCGCGCTGCGGCCACGGAGCGAGGCCCGGCTGGTCACCGCGATGATCGTGCGTGAGGACTCGATGACGCTGTACGGGTTCCCCGACACCGATACCCGCGACCTGTTCCTGACGCTGCTTTCGGTCTCGGGGGTCGGGCCGCGGCTCGCCATGGCGTCGCTGGCCGTGCACGACGCCCCGGCGCTGCGGCGGGCGCTGGCCGACGGCGACGTCGCCGCGCTGACCCGGGTGCCCGGCATCGGCAAACGCGGCGCAGAACGGATGGTAGTGGAACTGCGCGACAAGATGGGCCTGGTGGGTGCCGTGGGCGCCAGGCCGGCGAGCGCTGGCCTTAACGGCAATGCGGTGCGCAGCCCGGTGGTGGAGGCCCTTGTCGGCCTTGGCTTTGCGGCCAAGCAAGCCGAGGAGGCCACCGACAAGGTGCTGGCTGGCAATCACCAGAATGGCGAAGTGACCACGTCGACCGCGCTGCGGGCCGCCCTATCGCTGCTGGGTAAGGCCCGATGAGCAGCGACTTTTCCGAAGACTTTTCGGAGCGCGAAGTCTCGCCGGCGCTCACCATCGGCGAGGGCGACATCGACGTCAGCCTGCGGCCCCGCTCGTTGCGGGAGTTCATCGGCCAGCCGCGGGTGCGCGAGCAGCTGCAGCTGGTCATCGAGGGGGCCAAGAACCGCGGCAGCACACCGGATCACATCCTGCTGTCCGGCCCGCCGGGGCTGGGCAAGACGTCGCTGGCCATGATCATCGCCGCCGAGCTGGGTTCCCCGTTGCGGGTGACTTCCGGGCCCGCGCTGGAACGCGCCGGCGACCTGGCCGCGATGCTGTCCAACCTGGTCGAGCACGACGTGCTGTTCATCGACGAGATCCACCGCATCGCCCGGCCCGCCGAGGAGATGCTCTACCTGGCCATGGAGGACTTCCGGGTCGACGTGATCGTCGGCAAAGGCCCCGGGGCGACGTCGATTCCGCTGGAGGTCGCGCCGTTCACCCTGGTCGGGGCGACCACCCGGTCGGGCGCGCTGACCGGCCCGCTGCGCGACCGGTTCGGTTTCACCGCGCACATGGATTTCTACGAACCCGCCGAGCTGGAGCGGGTGCTGGCCCGCTCCGCCGGGATTCTGGGCATCGAGGTGGGAGCCGAGGCCGGCGCCGAGATCGCCCGGCGCTCACGGGGCACGCCGCGCATCGCGAACCGGCTGCTGCGCCGGGTCCGCGACTTCGCCGAGGTGCGCGCCGACGGCGTCATCACCCGCGACATCGCCAAGTCCGCGCTGGAGGTTTACGACGTCGACGAGCTCGGGCTGGACCGGCTGGACCGGGCGGTGCTGTCGGCGCTGACCCGCAGCTTCGGCGGCGGGCCGGTCGGGGTTTCCACGCTGGCGGTCGCAGTCGGGGAGGAGGCCGCCACCGTGGAGGAGGTATGCGAACCGTTCCTGGTGCGCGCCGGTATGGTCGCGCGCACCCCGCGAGGCCGGGTGGCCACCGCACAGGCCTGGACGCACCTGGGCATGACTCCGCCGGTCGGTGCTGTCGGACTGGGGCAGCCGGGGCTGTTCGAGTAGCCGGCGAACGAGATTAGGGCCGTAACGGTCGGTTATGTCACCGTCGACTCGGGTACCCGAGTCACTACTAGCAATTAACCTGTTCGAGGAGATTCTGATGAGGCACACGCGGGCCGGGTATCAACGGCCCCACGCGATGTACATGCCACGCTCCCGCGGCTCGGTGACCGGGCTGCTCATGATCCTCTTGGGAGCGTGGGGTGCGTTGATACCGTTCATCGGACCCATCATCAATTGGGCGTATACGGCCGACCCGGCATGGACGTGGACGGCGGCCAAAGGGTGGCTGGAGGTGTTGCCCGGGGTCGTCACCGCGGTGGGCGGGCTGCTGCTGCTCGGCTCCCGAAATCGCGCCAGCGCCACGTTGGGCGGCTGGCTCGCGGTGTTGGCCGGTGCCTGGTTCGTGGTCGGCCGGCCGTTCGCGTCGACACTAGGTATTGGAGACGTCGGTGAACCGGTGGCGTCGACGGACCTGACCCGGGCGCTGCTCGCAGTCACGTATTTCACTGGCCTGGGTGCGCTGATTGTGTTCCTGGGCGGGGCCGTCCTGGCGCGCGTGGCGGTTCGGCATGCGCGAGACGTCGTTGTGACCGAACCGGCGCCCGTGGCAGCGGCCGGCGTCCCGGCGCAGGAACCGGCCCTGTACGACAGGGGCGTAACGCCGGCGCGCGCGGACCGAATCGAGGCGACGGAACCAGAGCCGCGCCGGGGTGGCTCATTCCACCGGCGCACCCGGGGTGGCCTATTCCGCCGACGCCACCACGCCGGCGTTTAGGGTCGGCGTTGCGGGCGGCCACCCACAACGCCAGGCACCGGTAGCTCAGCCCGAGGGGGCGGGCTACCGGTGTCACTGCGCGTCAGAGCAGTCCGAGCAACTGCAGGCCGGTGATGTTCTTGGCGATGATCGGGCGCGGGCCACCCCGCCCGATGCCTCACGGACTCGGAGATCCGTCCATTCCGCTAGTGCCGCCCAATAGGCCGGAGGCGCCGCCGGTGCCGCCAGTCCCGCCATTGATGCCGTTACCGCCGTTACCGCCGTTACCGAAGAACCCTTGGGTGAAGACGCCGTTGTCGGTTATCCCGACGTCGCCGCCGTTGCCGCCGGTGGCCTTCCCCGCGGCGCTGTAGCCGGCGTTGCCGCCGTTCCCGCCGTCGCCGAGGCCGACGCCGCCGCCAGCCCCGCCGTCGCCGCCGTTGCCGCCAGTTCCGGTGGGAGAGGCGCCGCCGGCGCCGCCGGCGGCGCCGAGGCCCGCGCCCGTGAATATAGCGCCCTGGCCGCCCACGCCGCCGTTGCCGCCGGTGGCGGTGCCAAACCCACCGATACCGCCGGCACCGCCGACGCCCGCGCCTACGAGCGCCACGCCCTGGCCACCGACACCGCCCGCACCGCCGATGCCGGTGGCGCCGCCGCCGGCACCGCCGGCACCGCCGGCACCGCCGAAGCCCGCGCCCAAGATCGCGGCGCCAATGCCGCCCTGGCCGCCGACACCGCCGACGCCGGTGGCGCCGGTGGCGAGGCCACCTGCGCCACCCGCACCGCCCTGGGAGCCGCCGAGCAGGACGCTGCTGTCGCCGCCGGCGCCGCCGACACCGCCGACGCCGCTGGCACCGGTGGCGACGCCGCCCGTGCCGCCGGCACCACCCAGGGCAGTGACGCGACCGCCCCCGGCGCCGCCGGCGCCCCCGGCACCGCCGGCGATGTCGCCGGCTCCGCCGTCACCGCCGGCTCCGCCGATGGCCGAGAGTCTGCCGCCGACGCCGCCGGCACCGCCCGCCCCGCCGGTTCCGCCAGTTGCAGTGGCATCACCGCCGGCCCCGCCGTTGCCGCCCCAGCCGAACAAGCGGGCGTCGCCGCCAGCGCCCCCAGCACCACCTGTCGCGGCAGCAACGGTCGTCGCACTCCCGGCACCGCCGGCACCGCCGTTGCCGAACACGCCCCCGCGGCCGCCGGCGCCGCCGGCCCCACCCATAAAGCCGTTCCCGCCGGCCCCGCCGTTGCCGATCAAGCCCGCGGCACCACCACTGCCACCGTTCTGGCTTGTGGCTCCGGTGGTGAAGCTAAAGCCCTGACCGCCGTCGCCGGCCAAAAGCCCACCGGCACCGCCGTTGGGAGTTGTCGCCGTCCCAGCCGTGCCGTTACCAATCAGCGGACGCCCCAACAACGCCTGGGTGGGCGCATTCAGGACACCCAAAACATCGCTTTCCAACGACTGCAGTGGCGAAGCATTGGCCGCCTCCGCGCCCGCATACGCCCCGCCGGCGGCATCCAGCGCTTGCACAAAACGCTGATGGAACTCCTCGACCTTGGCACTCAGCGACTGATATTGCGCGGCATGATTCCCAAACAGCGACGCGATAGCCTCCGACACCTCGTCAGCACCAGCCGCCAGCACGCCGGTTGTGGGAGCCGCCGCGGCCGCGTTCGCCCCACTCAACGACGTGCCGATGCTCGACAGGTTCCGCGCCGAAGCCGCCAGCATCTCCGGAGCTGCGTTCACAAACGACATCAAACCCTCCAAACAATTCATGTGACGGCTGTCATGCGGACCATGAAATGAGCACAGGAAGGATTACCCGAATGTGTAATTGCCATCCCAATCGCAGCACCCTACTCCGGGGTGTCCGCTGAGACCGGGTATTACAGGCAGTTGACAGCTAGCGTTTTCCGGTCCGCGAGGCCGGGCAAGGCGCCGCCGGCGGTGATCGTCGCCGAAGCGTCGTCGCGGGTGCGGCGGGGCGGTATGGTCACCCGTACCTCGCGCGGCCGGGTGGCCACCGCGCAGGCCTGTACTCAGCTGTTCGACTAGCGAGGAGGACGCGATGATCATCGCCGGGCTGATATTCGCCGCGCTGGCAGCGTTGCTGCACGTCTACATCTTCACCATGGAATCGCTGACCTGGACCTCGCCGCGGACCAGAGCGACGTTCGGGACCACTCCCGAGGAAGCCGAGACCACCAAGCTGTTGGCGTTCAACCAGGGCTTCTACAACCTGTTTCTCGCGATCGTGGCCGGCATCGGCATCGCCGGGGTCGCGATGGGACACAAGGCCGTTGGGGCGGCGCTCATTTTCGCCGGCGTCGGGTCGATGGCCGTGGCCGCGGTGGTGCTGGTGATGTCGGCGCCGGACAAGGCTCGGTCCGCTGTGATTCAGGGCACCTTTCCGGCGATCGCCATCGTGTTGCTGGTGCTCGGCCTGATGTAGGTCGTAACACCAGACACACTAGTTACACCCGCCCCGACCGTGTTCTGCACCGGTTACCTGCGGGAGCGCCCGGGTACCCGTCGGGATGCCGGTGCCGCCGGCACATACCGAGGAGATGTTGATGACACACGCGCAAAAGGACCGCGCGGGCGGGCTGAGGATGCCACGCTCCCGCGGTGCGGTCAGCGGATTACTCCTGGTCATCTTGGGGGTTTGGGGTGCGTTGATTCCGTTTGTCGGTCCCCATTTCAATTTCGCCTATACGCCCGACCAGGACTGGGCGTGGACGACGGCCCGGGGCTGGCTTGAGGTGTTCCCGGGAGTCGCCACCGCCGTCGGAGGCCTGCTGCTGCTCTGTTCCGGAAACCGGGCGACCGCGATGCTTGGCGGCTGGCTGGCCGTTCTCGGCGGAGCATGGTTCGTGGTGGGCGGGCAGTTGGCTCCGGTGCTGCGGCTCGGCACCGTCGGCGATCCGGTTGCCACCACCGAGCGCAAGCGGGCGCTGCTCGAGGTCACCTATTTCTCGGGCCTGGGTGCCCTGATCGTGTTCCTGGGCGGGATCGCCTTGGCCCGCCTCGCGGTCCGGTTGGCCCGCGATGTCGAGCCGATGGAGCACAAAGGGGCGGCCGAAGAGGCCCCGGTACCCGTGGGATCGGTGCCGGTCGCCGAGCCGTACCGGTCGGCGGGGGACCAGTCGCCTGCGGCGGTCTCATCGGGTGCAATCACCCAGCCGCGGGTGGGGAATTTCGCGCCGGAATCGTCGCAGGCAGAGCCGCGGTGGCGGAGGAGTTTCCGCCGGCCAGGCGCGGCCGCGGCGGGCTGGCCCTATCCGCAGTAGTAGACCCGCAGGGAGGGCGCGCGCCGGGCCTCAGAGCAGTCCCAGCAGTCGCAGGTCGCTGACGTACTTGGCGATGATCTGCGGAGTGATGTGCGGAATGTCTTTGTCGGGGCCGATTTTCGCGTCCTGGACCGCCGCGCGGAACCGGTCGGTGGGTGCGATCGACCCGCACACCGGTGCGTCCGGCTTCTGGTAGTTGTGCATCAGCGGCAGCAACGAGGCGTGGCGCTGCCGTTCGGGCAGGGCGCGCAGTGCGGTCTCGAACCGCGGCAGCCAGTCGCCGTAGTCGGCGA
This sequence comes from uncultured Actinomycetota bacterium, assembly GCA_963845595.1. Lineage (GTDB taxonomy): Bacteria > Actinomycetota > Actinomycetes > Mycobacteriales > Mycobacteriaceae > Mycobacterium. The sequence goes on along the minus strand of CAWJSU010000007.1, from coordinate 162,712 downwards.
TCCGCTGGATCGAGCACCCCGCGACGGCCGGGTCGATCAGCCAGTCGACGAACTGGTCGACGCCGATGCCGTCGTCATAGGGGTTCATCACGTGGTAGGTCCGGAACCCCTCGCCGGCCGGATCAGCGTCCCAGTGGGCACCCAAAGTGGACACCGCCTCGGCGACGAACTCGACGGGCAGGCCGTCGTAGTGGGCCCGCTGCCGATTGCCGTCCGCGTCCAGCTGGTAGAACGAGCCGGGCGCGATCCCGGTGGCCGCCAGGCTGAGCATCAGGCGGGTGAATGTGTCCGGCAGGTTGAGCTGACCCGCGTAGGTGGTGTCGGCCAGGATCATGTCGCAGCGGAACACCGAGACCGGCAGGCCGCACAGGTCGTGGGCCTCCCGCAGCAGCACCTCGCCGGCCCACTTGCTGTTCGCGTAGCCGTTGGCGTAGCCGTTGTCGATGCTGCGGGTTGCGCTGATGACCCGGATGTCGGCGTCTTCCGTGAACGCCGACGGCTGGATCGCCTGGATCGCATAGCCCACGGCGATCGTCGAGGTGTAGATGTACGGCTTCTGCTTCGTGGTGAGCGCGAGCCGGATCAACTCCGCGGTGCCCAGCGCGTTGGGGCCGAACAGCTGGCTGTATGGCAGCACGTGGTTGACCAGGGCGGCGGGGTCGACGATCAGGTCGACGGTGTCGGCCAGCCTTTGCCAGGTTTGCCGGTCCAGGCCGAGGTCGGCCTCGCCCTTGTCGCCGGCGATGACCTCGAGGTGGTCGGCGGCCAGCGCCTGGTAGTGCGCGAGCAGCTTGGGGTCAGCCCCTCCTAAATCTCCTGGGTCGAAGGTCTTGTCGAGACGAGTCCTTGCCTCCGCATCCGACTTGGCACGCACCAGGCAGATCACCTTGCCGTCGACCAGCTCCATCCGCTCCAGCCACTCCAGGGCCAGGTAACGACCCAGGAAGCCGGTGGCGCCGGTGAGCAGCACCGTGCGCACGTGGGCACTCGGAGCGGGCAGGTTTGCGGCCGCGGCCAGCGTGGCGGCGTCGATGAACTTGTCCAGGGTGAGGTCACCTGCGTGCACCTCGGTCGCGTCCCGGCCGTGCACCGAGGCGTACGTGGGCCGTTTCGAACCCGGCTGGCGCTCGGCCTCGATGTAGTCGGCCAGGGCCGCCAAGTCGCTGGCCGGGCTGGTTATCACACCCACCGGCACGTCGACCTCGAAGATCTCGTGCAGCAAGTTGGCGAAGGACAACGCCGACAGCGAGTCGCCACCCAGGTCGGCGAAGTGTGCGTCCGGCCGCACGTCGGTGCTCGCGGTGCCCAGCATGGCGGCCGCGGCGCGGCTCAGCGTGTCCAGCACTGGCGCGTCGGGGCCGCTTTGGCGCAGCGCGCGCAGCTCGTTGGCCTGGCCGTCGGCCAGGTCGGCGTACAGCTGCTCCAGGCGCTCGCCGTAGTGCTGCTTCAGCTGCGGGCGGGCCACCTTGCGGATGCCGGTGAGTAGACCATTCTCCAGCGTCCACGGCGTGGTCTCGATGATGAAGTCGCGGGGGATCTCGTAGGACTGCAGACCGTTCGCCCTGGCGATCTCCTGCAGTGACCCGCCGATCCGCCGCTTCAGCTCGGCCGGCTCAAAGCGCGCCAACGCGTCTTCGGCGGGCACGATCACCGCGAGCAGGTAGGCCCGGGCGCTGTTGCCGTAGATGTACACCTGCCGCACCAGCGGGCTGTCGGCGAACAGCGGCTCCAACTTGGAGACGGTGACGAACTCACCCTGCGACAGCTTCAGCACGTTGTTGCGGCGGTCGAGGTAGACGAATTGCTCGGGGCCCACTTCGGCCATCACGTCGCCGGTGCGGTAGAAGCCGTCGGCGTCGAACACGTCGGCGGTGGTTTCCGGCCGCTTGTAGTAGCCGGGGAACACGCCCTGGATCTTGACCGCGAGCTCGCCACGCGGATGCGGCCGGTCGGTGCCGAAGTAGCCCAGGTCGGGCACGTCGACCAGCTTGTAGTCGGTCACCGCGGGGCGCCGAATGTGGCCGTCGATCAAGACCATGCCGGCCTCGGTGGAGCCGTAGCCCTCCACGATGCGCACGTCGTCCAGCATGGAGTCGACCCACGCCTTCATCTCGGCGGAGATCGGCGCGGAGGCCGTCAGCGCCGCGACGAACCGCCCGCCCAGCAGGTTTTGCCGCAACTCGGCCTTCACCCGCGTTTCCAGCGCCGCCCGGTCTTCATCGGGAGCGGGACCGTCGGCGTAGCGCCGGTCGACCTCGCTTTGGAATTCGCCGAACAGCATGTCCCAGATGCGCGGCACGAAGTTCAACTCGGTGGGCCGGACCAGGGCGAGGTCCTCGAACAGTGTCGAGAGGTCGCTCTTGGCGACGAAGTAGGCGGTGCCGCCGTTGCCCAGCGTGCCGTACAGCACCTGGCGTCCCATCACGTGGCTCATCGGCATGAAGTTGAGCGTGATCGACGGCGCGCCACCCGCCGAGTACCAGGCGCTGGACTTGCGCCAGTAGCTCACCACCCGGCTCGCCGGGCACATCGCGCCCTTGGGCGCGCCGGTGCTGCCGGAGGTGTAGATGAGTAGGGCCAGCGGGTCGGCGGTTGCGGAAACGGCCTCGACGGGCGCCAACCCCTCTAGCCCCTTTCCGCGCTCCATCACCTCCGCAAGGGTCTCGACGACCACCGGGGTTTCGGCCAGGCGCGCCCGGGCGGCGTCGACGTTCTCGCGGTGTGCGTCCACCTCGGGGTGAAAGTCGAACACCACCACGCGGCTCGCCGGGTGGCCCGTCAGCACCAATTCGACCGCGTCGGAAAGGTTGTCGACGTTCGCGGCGATCAGCGAGGGCTCGGTCTCGGCGACGATGGGCAGCAGTTGGGTGACCGCCGCGCTGGTCTGCAGCGGAACCGACACCGCGCCCAGCTGGGCCAGTGCGATGTCGATGGTCGTGAAGTCAACGCTGGTGAACCCCAGCAGGCAGACCCGGTCGCCGGGCCGCACGGCGTGCTCGGCGGTCAGCGCATTCGCGAACGCGTTGACGCGGTCCCACAGCTCGCCGTAGGTGATGGTCTCGAACCGCGGCAGCAGCTCGAGTGAGGTGCGACCGCTCGGGTCGGTGACGAACCGGACCGCGCGCTGACCGACCGCCGGCCGGTCGGCGTAACCCTCCATCAAAGTCTGGATGACCTGGGGTAGCCCCAACCCGGGCTGGCCCGCTGCCTCGGCGATCGCCTGGCTGGGCTTGGCCGCGGCGAACTGCGCGTCGTTGGCGTAGAGGTCTTCGATGCGGCGGGCGAACCGCTCTTCCCGGGTTGAAGTCGACATAACAGTTCCCCTTATGGACAGTTCGCGATTGTGGCTGTGGGATCGGAGTTACCGAGCCGCGCTGCGTTGCGCGGTGCTGGATAGAACGTTAGCTAAAGTAATAAGCTTAGGCAACGATCTAACGTGTGAGTTCGCCCACCCGGGAGGCCGCGAGACGCAAAAGCGCCCGACACGCCGGGGGGCGCGTGGGCGCTTTTGCTGGGGGTACGCCCCCAGAGGGGGGACCCCCACCCGCTTGCGGGGGCCTGCTCGCGCTAACTGTCAGAGCAATCCCAGCAGTCGCAGGTCGCTGACGTACTTGGCGATGATCTGTGGCGTGATGTGCGGAATGTCTTTGTCCGGGCCGATTTTCGCGTCCTGAACGGCCGCACGGAACCGGTCGGTGGGCGCCAGCGACCCGCGCAACGGCGTGTCCGGCTTCTGGTAATTGTGCAGCAGCGGCAGCAACGACGCCTGGCGCTGGTGTTCCGGCAGGGCACGCAGCGTGGTCTCGAAGCGCGCCAGCCACTCGCCGTAGTCGGCGATCCGCTGGATCGCGCAACCGCTCTCGACGAGCCAGTCGACGAACTCGTCCATCCCGATGCCGTCGTCGTACGGGTTCATCACGTGATACGTGTGGAACTCGTCCAAGCCCTCAGGGCTCTGGGCGCCCAACGTGGAGATCGCCTCGGCGATGAACTCGACCGGCAGGCCGTCGTAGTGGGCCCGCTGCCGATTGCCCTCGGCGTCCAGCTCGTAGAACGAGCCGGGAGCGATACCGGTGGCGACCAGGCTGAGCATCATCCGGGTGAACATGTCCGGCACGTTGAGCTGACCCGCGAAGCTGGTGTCGGCCAGGATCATGTCGCAGCGGAACACCGCGACCGGCAGGCCGCACAGGTCGTGGGCCTCCCGCAGCAGCACCTCGCCGGCCCACTTGCTGTTGCCGTAGCCGTTGGCGTAGCCGTCGTTGATCTTGCGGGTTGCGCTGATCACCCGGATGTCGGCGTCCTCGGTGAACTGCCCGGGCTTGATCTGGTCACCCACCCCGATTGTCGACACGTAGGTGTACGGCTTTTGCTTCGTGGTGAGCGCCAGCCGGATCAGCTCCGCGGTGCCCAGGGCGTTGGGGCCGAACAGCTCGCTATACGGCAGCACGTGGTTGACCAGGGCGGCGGGGTCGACGATCAGGTCGACGGTGTCGGCCAGCCGCTGCCAGGTCTGCGTGTCCAGGCCGAGGTCGGCCTCGCCCTTGTCGCCGGCGATCACCTCGAGGTGGTCGGCGGCCAGTTGCTGGTAGTGCGCCAGCAGCTTCGGGTCACCACCATCGAAGGTCTTGTCCAGGCGAGCGCGCGCGTCCTCGTCGGTCTTTGCGCGCACCAGGGCGATCACCTTGCCGTCGACCAGGTCCATCCGCTCCAGCCATTCCAGGGCGAGGTAGCGCCCCAGGAAGCCGGTCGCGCCGGTCAACAAGACAGTGCGCACCTCGGCGCTGGGCCGCGGCAGCGTTGGCGCGGCAGCCAGCGTCGATGCATCGATGAACTTGTCCAGCGTGAGGTCACTCGCATGCACCTCGACCGCGTCACGACCATGCACCGACGCGAACGACGGCCGCTTGCTGCCCTGCCGCTCGCCCTCGATATAGCCGGCGATGGCCGCCAGGTCGTTGGCCGGGCTGACGATCACGCCCACCGGCACGTCGACGTCGAAGATCTCGTGCAGCAGGTTGCCGAATGTCAACGCGGACAACGAGTCTCCACCCAGGTCGGTGAAGTGCGCATCGGAGAGCAGCTCGGCTTCAACAGGATGGGCCGCGCCCAGCATGGCGGCCGCGGCCCGGCTCACGGTTTGCAGCACCGGCGCGTCGGCGCCGCTTTGACGAAGTGCGTGCAGCTCGTTTGCCTGGCCTGCGTCCAGGTCGGCGTAGAGCTGTTCCAGCCGCTCGCCGTAGTGCTGCTTCAGCTTCGGCCACGCCAGCTTGCGGATGCCGGTGAGCAGACCGTTCTCCAGGGTGAACGGTGTCGTCTCGACGATGAAATCGCGCGGCACCTCGTAGGACTGCAGGCCGGCCTCTTTGGCGACGTTCTGCAGCGAGTCGGCGATCAGCGGCTTGAGCTCCGCCACCCCATTTTCGGCGTAGCGCCGCAACGCGTCCTCGTTGGGGACTACGACCGCCAACAGGTAGGGGTGCGCGCTGTTGCCGTAGACGTAGATCTGGCGGACCAGCGGGCTGTTGCCGAACACCGCCTCCAGTTTGGCGACGGTGACGAACTCGCCCTGCGCCAGCTTCAGCACGTTGTTGCGGCGGTCGACATACACCAGCCGGTCGGGAGCGATCTCGGCCACGACGTCCCCGGTGTGGTACCAGCCGTCGGCGTCCAGGACGCCCGCGGTGACCTCGGGCCGCTTGTAGTAGCCGGGGAACATGTTCTCCGTCTTGAGCAGCAATTCGCCGCGCGGATGCGGCCGGTCGGTGGCGAAGTAGCCCAGATCGGGGACGTCGGCCAGCTTGTAGTCGACGACCGGCGGGCGTTGCACCTCGCCGTCGAACAGGACCATGCCGGCCTCGGTGGAGCCGTAGCCGTCCAACAGATGCATCTCGAGCAGGTTTTCCACCCAGGTCTTGAGCTCCGGGGAGGTGGGCGCCGAGCCCGTTGCCGCGAAGACGAACCGTCCGCCCAGCAGGTACTGGCGCTGCTCGTCCATGACCTCGGCCTCGACAGCTTCGCGGTCAGCGGAATCGGTGAGCCGGCGTTCGACCTGGCGCTGGAATTCGCCGAACAGGGTCTCCCAGATTCGCGGCACGAAGTTCAGCTCGGTGGGCCGCACCAGCTCGAGGTCCTCCAGCAGTGTCGACAGGTCACTCTTGGCGGCAAAGTAGGCCGTGCCGCCGTTGCCGAGCGTGCCGTAGAGAATGCCGCGGCCCATGACGTGGCTCATCGGCATGAAGTTGAGCGTGATCGACGCGGGGCTCGGCCCGAACCAGTTTCGGCTCGACCGGCGCCACATCTTGCCGACATTGCTCTGCGGATACATCGCGCCCTTGGGCGCGCCGGTGCTGCCGGAGGTGTAAATCAGCAGGGCCAGCGGGTCGGCTTCGTCGGGCACAGGAGCCGGCTGAGTCGGCAGTGTCTTCCCGCGCTCCACGACGTCGGCGAGGGACTCGACGGTGACGGCGGTGTCGGCCAACCGCGCACGGGTGGTCGCCACGGCCTCACGCTCGTCGTCCGCCTCGGGGTGGTAGTCGAACACCACAAGCTTGGCGGGCACGTGCGCGGCGCTCAGGATCAACTCGACGGCGTCGGGCAGCTGATTGACGCTCGCCGCGATCAGGGTGGGCTCGGTCTCGGTGACGATCGGCTGCAGCTGTGTTATCGCCGCGCTGGTCTGTAGCGGGACCGACACCGCGCCGATCTGGGCCAGCGCGATGTCGATGGTGGCGAAGTCGACGCTGTTGAAGCCCAGCACGGCGACCCGATCGCCGGCGTGCAGGGTGCTGTCGGTCAAGGCGCGCACCACCGCGCCGACCCGCTCGCCCAGCTCGCGGTAGGTCAAGGTCTCGAAGCGGGGGAGCAGCTCGAGCACGGTGCGTCCGGTCTTCGGGTCTTTGACGAACTCCACAACACGCTGCCCCAGAGCCGGGCGGTCGGCGTAACCCTCGAGCACGGTTTGAATGACCTGCGATAAGCGCAGTCCGGGCTGCTCAAGGGCCTCGGCGATCGCCGGGATCGGCTTGGCGGCGGCGAACTGTGGGTCGTTGACGGATAGTTCCTCGATGCGGCGTGCCAGCCGCTGTTCACGAGTAGTAGTAGTAGTAGTCGACATGACAGTTCCTTGCCATTACGAAGAAATAGGGTGCTGCGCGACACTGCGCTGACAACTAGAACGTTAGTTAAACTAACGGTATTCCCGATGATACTACCGAGTAGCCCCGACGGAGAGAGTGACTTCTGCCACCCTCGTTGCGAGGGCTTCATCGAGATTGACGTTGGCGCGAAGAAGTGCGAGTGACCAGCACGCTAACGTCGATCTCACTTGGCGATACACCCCGTTCGCCACCAACCTGCGCGCAAGCGCAGTGTTCACGAATTAACGACTCAGCGGCTCTACGCGAGGCCCTACAGGTCGCCCAGGATCCCGGCCAGGACGTCGACGCCCTCTGTCAGCAGCTCGTCGCTGATGGTCAACGGGGGCAGCAGCCGGATGATGTTGCCGAACATGCCGCACGTCAAGACGATGACGCCGGCGGCGTGGGCCGCGGTCGCCAGTTTGTTGGTCAGCCCGGGGTCGGGGTCGGCCGTCCCGGATTTGACCAGCTCGATGGCGATCATGGCGCCGCGGCCCCGCACGTCGCCGATCCGATCGTCGGCGGCCTGCAGCCGCAGCAGCGGGTCCATGATCAGTCGTTCAAGCTGCCGGGCACGCTCGATCAGGCCGTCGCGCTCGATGGTCGCGATGGTGGCCAGCGCCGCCGCGCAGGCCACCGGGTTGCCGCCGAAAGTGCCACCCAGTCCACTGACGTGCGGGGCGTCCATGACCTCAGCCCGGCCGGTCACCGCCGATAGCGGCAATCCGTTGGCGATGCCTTTGGCAATGCAGATCAGGTCGGGCTCTAGGCCGTTGGGGCCCTCGTGCTCGCAGGCGAACCACGCGCCGGTGCGGGCCAACCCGGTCTGCACCTCATCGGCGATGAACACCACGTCGTTCTTGCGGCACCAGTCCAGCAGGCTGGCCAGGAACCCCTCGGCCGGAACGATGAAACCGCCTTCGCCCTGGATCGGCTCAATGATGACGGCGGCCAGGTTGGCGGCTCCGACCTGCTTGTCCATCACGCTGATGGCCCGCGCCGCGGCCCGTTCGCCGTCGGTGGCCAGTTCCTTGTCCAGCAGTCCGTCCCGGTAGGGGTAGGAGATCGGTGCCCGGTAGATCTCCGGTGCGAACGGACCGAAGCCGCTTTTGTAGGGCATGGACTTGGCGGTGAGCGCCATGGCCAGGTTGGTGCGGCCGTGGTAGGCGTGGTCGAACGCCACCACGGCGGTCTTGCCGGTATACGAGCGGGCGACCTTGATCGCGTTCTCCACCGCCTCGGCGCCGGAGTTGAAAAGGACCGAGCGCTTCTCACCGGAGCCCGGGGTAATCCGGTTGAGCTCCTCGGCGACGGCGACGTACTCCTCGTACGGGTTCACCATGAAGCAGGTGTGCGTGAACTCGGCCACCTGCGCGCGCACCGCATCCACGACGGCGGGCGAGGAGTTGCCGATCGTTGTCACGGCGATGCCCGAACCCAGGTCGATCAACCGGTTGCCGTCGACGTCCTCGACGATGCCGCCGCCGGCGCGGGCCACGAACACCGGCATGGTGACGCCGACGGCGCGGGACACCGCCGCGGCCCGGCGCTTGTTCAGTTCCACCGACGCGGGACCTGGGATTTCGGTGACCAGTCGGCGACTCTGCTCGAGGCTGATCACACCTATCCTCCTCACCGCGGCGCGCCGGTCACGTCGCGGGTAAAAGCCTAGCGTGAGGCGGGTGCCGGCGGGGGTCGGCAGGTGTGCGGCCAGGGGCCTGCCAGACTGGACGCAGACACTGGACAATTACGAGGTTTGCGCGACCTCCAAGTCGGATCTGCACCGCCTCAAAAATGTCGAGCCAACACCGATACGAAAGACAGGCGCGTCCATGGATAGTTTGATCTTGTTCCTGCCGTTCCTGCTCATCATGGGCGGGTTCATGTACCTCGCGTCGCGCAAGCAGAAGCGCGCGATGCAAGCCACCATCGACCTGCAGGAGTCGCTGCAGCCGGGCGACCTGGTGCACACCACGTCCGGGCTGGAGGCCACCATCACCGCGATCGCCGACGACACCGTCGACCTCGAGATCGCGCCCGGCGTGGTGACCACGTGGATGAAGTTGGCGATCCGCGATCGGATCGCGCCCGACATCGATGAAGACGATGAAGATATCGATGAGGATGCCGACGACGAGTTGGACGACTCCGACCTGGACGGCGCCGACCACGAGAACCGTGCGACCAAAGATTTCTGACCGGGTGATCGCTGGGCCGCGTCCGCGACGCGCATGTAACCGCGACACGTAGGCTCTGTCGGGGAAAACCGATTCTCAAGGAGATATAGGGAACGTGGCATCGTCTTCGGCGCCGGTGCGTCCTGGCCGCTACCTGTCGGTCTTCCTGGTGCTGCTCATAGGCGCCTATCTGCTGGTGTTTCTCACCGGGGACAAGCGGGCCGCCACCAAGCTGGGCATCGACCTTCAGGGCGGCACTCGCGTCACGTTGACGGCACGCACGCCAACCGGCGACGCCCCGAGCCGCGAGGCGCTGGCACAGGCGCAGCAGATCATCAGCGCTCGGGTCAACGGTCTCGGCGTCTCCGGTTCGGAGGTCGTCGTCGACGGCGACAACCTGGTCATCACGGTTCCCGGGAACGACGGCAGCGAGGCCCGCAACCTGGGACAGACCGCGCGTCTTTACATCCGTCCCGTCATCCAGGCGATTCCGGCGCAGAGCCCCGAACCCAAGCCCACGCCCGCCGCGCCCGCGCCCGCCGCGCCCGCGCCCGCCGCGCCGGCGCCCAGCGGCCAACCGGCGCCGGCCCCCAGCGGCCAACCGGCACCGGCGCCGACCGCGCAACCGGCGCCCGCGCCCAGTGGGAAGCCCGCACCGCAGCCACGGCCGTATCCGCAGGACCCGACGCCGGCACCCAGCCCGGCACCCAGCCCCGCGCCCGGCCCGGCATCCAGCCCGGCACCCAGCCCCGCGCCTGCAGGCAACACGCCGGCACCCGCGACCGGTGCCCCGCCGCCGACGGACGTGCCGTCGGGTGAACAGCCCGCACCGCCGGATCCGCGCAAAGACCTCGCCGAGCGCATTGCCGAAGAGAAGAAGTGGCGGCAGAGCACCCGCCAGGGCGTTCAGTTCCTTGCTCTGCAGTACGAGGCCACCCTGTGCGACAAAGGAAAAGACATCCTGGCCGGCAACGACGACCCCACGCTGCCGCTGGTGACCTGCTCGCAGGACCACAAGATCGCGTATCTGCTGGCGCCGTCGATCATCAGTGGCGACCAGATCCAGGACGCCACGTCCAGCATGAATCAGCGCGGCATCGGCTACGTCGTCGATCTGCAATTCAAGCCTGCCGCGGCGGATATCTGGGGCAACTTCACCGGCGCCCACATCGGTACCAAGACCGCCTTCACGCTGGACTCGGAGGTGGTCAGCGCGCCGGTAATCGAAGAAGCGATCCCTGGCGGCCGGACCCAGATCAGTGGTGGCGATCCGCCGTTCACCGCCTCAAGCGCCCGCCAGCTGGCCAACGTCCTGAAATACGGCTCGCTGCCGCTGTCCTTCGAATCATCCGATGCCCAAACCGTCTCGGCGACATTGGGATTGACATCGCTGCGAGCCGGCCTGATCGCCGGCGCGATCGGTTTGGTCCTGGTGCTGGTGTACTCGTTGCTGTATTACCGGGCGCTGGGTTTGCTCACCGCGCTGTCGCTGATCTGTTCCGGCGCAATGGTTTTCGCGATCCTGGTGCTCTTGGGCCGATATATCAACTACACCCTGGACCTGGCGGGTATCGCGGGTCTGATCATTGGTATCGGTACCACCGCGGACTCGTTCGTGGTGTTCTTCGAACGCATCAAGGACGAGATCCGGGAAGGCAGATCGTTCCGGTCGGCGGTGCCACGAGGCTGGGTGCGGGCCCGCAAAACGATCGTGTCGGGCAACGCCGTCACCTTCCTGGCCGCTGCCGTGTTGTACGTCCTCGCGATCGGCCAGGTGAAGGGATTCGCATTCACCCTGGGCCTTACCACGATCCTCGACCTGGTGGTGGTGTTCTTGGTGACCTGGCCGCTGGTGTACCTGGCCTCCAAGTCAGTGAGGCTGGCAAAGCCGGCCTACAACGGCCTGGGCGCAGTTCAGCAGGTCGCGCGCGAACGCCGCGCCGCGGGCACCGCCACGACGGGACGGAGGTAGAACCCCGTGACCTCCAAGGCCTCCAGGCCCTCCAGGCCTTCCCGAGCCAGGACCGGCAGCGCGAAAGGCGGCGCGAAGGACGACAAGGACACGAAAGACACCGAGGACACCAAGGACACTGGGGACACCAAGGACGTCAACGAGACCCAGGACACCCAGGACACCCAGGACGCCGGGGACAGCGCGGACACGAGTGCCGTCGAACTCAGCGAAGCGTCAGAAGCAAACCCCGAAACAGAAGAGGAAACAAAAGAGGAACTGACCGACGCCGACACCACCGGCCTGCCGCATCACGGCTTTTTCACCCGGCTCTACACCGGAACCGGTGCGTTCGAGGTGGTGGGACGCCGCAAGCTGTGGTACGGCGTCAGCGGCACCATGGTCGCGATCGCAATCGTGTCGATCATCGTCCGCGGGTTCACGTTCGGGGTCGATTTCAAGGGCGGCACCACGGTGTCGTTCCCGCGCGGCAACGCCCAGGTCTCGCAGGTGCAGGACGTCTTCAAGAAGACCCTGGGCACCGACCCGGAATCGGTGGTGATCGTCGCCAACGGCGCCGCGGCGGCTGTCCAGATTCGTTCCGAAACGCTGAACAACGACCAGAGCACGAAGCTGCGCAACGCCCTCTTCGACGCGTTCCAGCCCAAGGGTACCGACGGTAAGCCCAGCAAGGCGGCCATCAGCGACTCGGCGGTGTCGGAGACCTGGGGTGATCAGATCACCAACAAGGCGCTGATCGCGCTGGCGGTGTTCCTGGTGTTGGTCGGCGTTTACATCATGGTGCGCTACGAGCGGTACATGGCCATCTCCGCGCTGACGACCATGTGTTTCGACCTGACCATCACCGCCGGCGTCTACTCGCTGGTGGGCTTCGAGGTCAGCCCGGCCACGGTCATCGGCCTGCTGACGATCCTCGGTTTCTCCCTGTACGACACCGTCATCGTGTTCGACAAGGTCGAGGAGAACACGCACGGCTTCCAGCACACCACCCGGCGCACCTTCGCCGAACAGGCCAACCTGGCGATCAACCAGACGTTCATGCGCTCGATCAACACCAGCCTGATCTCGGTGTTGCCGATCCTGGCGCTGATGGTGGTGGCGGTGTGGCTGCTGGGCGTCGGCACGCTGAAGGACCTGGCGCTGGTGCAGCTGGTCGGCATCATGGTCGGCACCTACTCGTCGATCTTCTTCGCCACTCCGCTGTTGGTCACGCTGCGTGAACGCACCGAGCTGGTGCGAACCCACACCCGCCGGGTGGTCAAGCGGCGCAGCCCAGGTGCGCGGGGGAGCGCGGAAACCGGGAAATCAGCCGGGAAATCAGCCGAGAAAGCGGCCGAAAAAGAGAAGGAGCCGGCGAAATCCTCCAGCGATGAGTCGGCGGAGGAATCGGCGCAGGCCACGGCGCAGGATTCTAAGCCGGCCGCGGCGTCCAGCGCGCCGGCAGCACCGAATAAGCCGGCGCCGGGCGCGCGACCGGTGCGGCCCACCGGTACCCGGCGTCCGACCGGCAAGCGAAACGCCGGCCGGCGGTAGTCGGGCGATGGCCACCTGGTGTCGGCGAACCGGCTTTCGGTGGACTTTCCAGTGGATCCCAATGGGTGTGGCCGCCACGCTGGCGGCAGCCGCGACGCTGACCGCCTGTTCCGGAGGCGCCTCCGCCCAGATCGACTACGTGGTCGACGGCACGCTGGGCAGCTACAACACCAACACCGTCGTCGGTGCCGCGTCGGCCGGGGCACAGGCATTCGCCCGCACGCTGATCGGGTTCGGGTATCACGGCCCTGACGGACAAGTGGTTGCCGACCACGACTTCGGAACCATCTCCGTCGTGGGCGGTGCGCCGTTGGTGCTCGACTACCAGATTGCCGACAACGCCGTCTACTCCGACGGCAAGCCGGTGACCTGCGACGACATGGTGCTGACCTGGGCGGCCCAATCCGGGCGGTTTCCCGGCTTCGACGCCAACACCCAGGCGGGCTACGCCGATATCGCCAACATCGAGTGCATGCCGGGGCAGAAGAAGGCCCGGGTCTCTTTCATCCCGGACCGCAGCGTCGTCGACTACACGCAGCTGTTCACCGCGACCACGATGATGCCGTCGCACGTCATCGCCGACCAGCTCAACATCGATGTGACGGCGGCGCTGCTCACCAAGAACGCGTCACTGGTCGATCAGATCGCAAAGCTGTGGAACACCATCTGGGACCTCAAGCCGGGTGTCGATCTCAAACGTTTCCCGGCGTCGGGACCGTACAAGATCCAATCCGTCTTGGATAAGGGCGGCGTGGTGCTCGTCGCCAACGACCGCTGGTGGGGCCCCAAACCGATCACCAAGCGGATCACGGTGTGGACGCAGGGAGCCGATATCCAGGACCGGGTCAACAGCCGCAGCGTCGACGTGGTCGACGTCGCCGCCGGGTCGTCGGGATCGCTGGCCACGCCGGACAACTTCCAGCGCACCGATTCGCCGTCGGCGGGCATCGAGCAGCTGATCTTCTCGTCGCAGGGGCCGCTAGCGCTGGCTCGTGAGCGCCGCGCGCTCGCACTGTGCACGCCGCGCGACGTGATCGCGCACGACGCCGGCGTGCCCATCGCCAACTCGCGTCTGTCCCCGGCCACCGAGGATGCCATCGCCCAGGCCGACGGCGCCAACGACGCCGGCCCGTTCGGCAAGGCGGATCCCGCGGCGGCTCGCGATTCACTGCACGGCACGCCGCTTACCGTGCGAATCGGCTACCAGGGGCCCAACGCGCGGTTGGCGGCCACGGTCGGGACCATCGCCAAGTCCTGCGCCGCCGCCGGCGTCAACGTGTCCGGCGTCGCGCTGGACTCCGCAAAGGACCCGTCGGGGCCGCAGGCGCTGCGGGACGGGAAGATCGACGTGCTGTTGGCCAGCACCGGTGGAGCCACCGGCAGCGGATCGACCGGATCGTCGGCGCTGGATGCCTACGACCTGCACACCGGCAACGGCAACAACCTGTCCAACTACGCAAATCCCCAGATCGACGGGATTATCGGCGCGCTGGCGGTATCCGCTGATCCGGCCGAGCGCGTCAGGCTGCTTGCCGAGGCCGCCCCGGTGCTGTGGGGAGACATGCCGACGCTGCCGCTGTATCGCCAGCAGCGCACGCTGTTGATGTCGAAGAAAATGTATGCGGTGAGCAGGAATCCGACCCGGTGGGGTGCGGGCTGGAACATGGACCGATGGGCGCTGATGCAATGAGGCTGCAGTGACGAGTGTCGGGGGAAGCGCGCCCATAGCCGACATCATTAAGTCGCTGACCCGCGATGTCGCCGATTTTCCGCAGCCGGGAGTCCAGTTCAAGGACCTCACCCCGCTGTTTGCCGACCCGAACGGGATGGCGGCGATTGTCGACGCGCTGGCCGACGTCGCGTCGGGTGTCGACCTGGTGGCCGGCATCGAATCCCGCGGGTCCTTGGTGGCGGCGGCCACCGCCATCCGGCTCGGCACCGGCGTGCTGTCCATCCGCAAGCAGGGCAAATTGCCGCCGCCGGTGCTCGGCGAGGAATACACCAGGGAGTACGGCCCCGCCGGCATGGAGATTCCGGCCGATGGCCTCGACCTGCAGGGTCGCACGATCGTGATCATCGACGACGTGTTGGCTACCGGCGGCACCCTCGGCGCGGCCAACCGGCTGCTCAAGCGCGCTGGAGCGAACGTGACCGCGGCGGCGGTGCTGGTGGAGCTCACCGCGCTGGGCGGTCGCGAGGCGATCGCGCCGTTGCGGCTGCACAGCTTGAGCCGCGCGTAGCAGCGGCGCGGGGGCGCGCGGGGCGCGCGGGGAGCGCGGGGAGCGCGGGGAGCGCGGGGAGCGCGGGGAGCGCGGGGAGCGCGGGGAGCGCGGGGAGCGCGGGGAGCGCGGGGAGCGCGGGGAGCGCGGGGAGCGCGGAGGAAGTCAATTGAGCGATATCCTCGAGGTCGGAGGTGACGAACGTGGCGGACGACCAGAGCACGGCGCAAGTAGTCGCGCCGCCCCCTGAAGCGCCTGCAGCGCCGCCCGCGGAAGCCGCCGATGTTTCAGTAGTTGCGGGGCCAGTTTCGGGGCCGGCCTCCGGTCCGGTAGAGCCGGTCCCCGAGACACCGGAGCCGCAGGCCGAGGCGACCCTGAGGAGCAGCAGCGCGTCTCGTCGGGTCCGGGCCCGGTTGGCCCGGCGGATGACCGCTCGCAGCGGTGCCATCAACCCAGTGCTCGAGCCGCTGGTGGCGGTGCACCGGGAAATCTATCCCAAGGCAAACCTCTCGATGCTGCAGCGAGCCTTCGAGGTCGCCGACCAACGCCATGCCAGTCAGTTGCGGCATTCCGGTGATCCCTACATCACCCACCCGTTGGCCGTCGCCAACATTTTGGCCGAGTTGGGCATGGACACCACCACTCTTGTGGCCGCGCTGTTGCACGACACCGTCGAGGACACCAGTTACACCCTCGAGGCGTTGTCCGAGGAATTCGGCGAAGAGGTCGGCCATCTGGTCGACGGGGTGACCAAGCTGGATCGGGTCGAGCTGGGCAACGCCGCCGAAGGCGAGACCATCCGCAAGATGATCACCGCGATGGCCCGCGACCCGCGGGTACTGGTGATCAAGGTCGCGGACCGGCTGCACAATATGCGCACGATGCGCTTCCTGCCGCCGGAAAAGCAGGCGCGCAAGTCCCGCGAGACTTTGGAAGTCATTGCGCCCCTTGCGCATCGGCTGGGTATGGCCAGCGTCAAGTGGGAGTTGGAAGACCTCTCGTTCGCCATCTTGCACCCCAAGAAGTACGAGGAGATCGTGCGGCTGGTCGCCGGTCGCGCGCCGTCCCGGGACACCTACCTGACCAAGGTCCGCACCGAGATCACCAACACGCTGAACGCTTCGAAGATCAAGGCGGTGGTGGAGGGCCGCCCCAAGCACTACTGGTCGATCTACCAGAAGATGATCGTCAAGGGCCGCGACTTCGACGACATCCACGACCTGGTCGGCATTCGTATTCTGTGCGACGAGATCCGGGACTGTTACGCCGCTGTGGGCGTGGTGCACTCACTGTGGCAGCCGATGGCGGGACGGTTCAAGGACTACATCGCCCAGCCGAGATACAGCGTCTATCAGTCTCTGCACACCACGGTCGTCGGGCCGGAGGGCAAGCCGCTGGAAGTGCAGATCCGCACCCGCGACATGCACCGCACCGCCGAATACGGTATCGCCGCGCACTGGCGCTACAAGGAAGCCAAGGGCCGCAACGGAGTTCCGCATCCGCACGCCGCCGCCGAGATCGACGACATGGCCTGGATGCGTCAGCTGCTCGACTGGCAGCGGGAGGCCGCCGACCCGGGCGAGTTCCTGGAGTCGTTGCGCTATGACCTTGCGGTGCAAGAGATTTTCGTGTTCTCGCCCAAGGGCGACGTCTTCACATTGCCGACCGGGTCCACACCGGTGGACTTCGCCTACGCGGTGCACACCGAAGTCGGCCACCGCTGCATCGGTGCCCGCGTCAACGGGCGGCTGGTGGCGCTGGAACGCAAGCTGGACAACGGGGAAGTCGTAGAGGTTTTCACGTCCAAGGCACCCAACGCCGGGCCGTCGCGGGACTGGCAGCAGTTTGTGGTGTCGCCGCGCGCCAAGACGAAGATCCGGCAGTGGTTCGCCAAGGAGCGGCGCGAGGAGGCGCTGGAGGCCGGCAAGGATGTCATGGCCCGCGAGGTGCGTCGAGGCGGACTTCCGTTGCAGCGCTTGGTAAATGGTGATTCGATGGGCGCGGTGGCCCGGGAGCTGCACTACACCGACGTGTCCGCGCTCTACACCGCGATCGGCGAGGGGCACGTCTCGGCCAGACACGTCGTGCAGCGGCTGCTGGCCGAACTCGGCGGTATCGACCAGGCCGAAGAGGACCTGGCGGAGCGGTCCACACCGACGACCATGCTGCGGCGCCCGCGCAGCAACGAAGACGTCGGCGTCTCGGTCCCCGGCGCCCCGGGCGTGCTGACCAAGCTCGCCAAATGCTGCACGCCGGTGCCCGGCGACCAGATCATGGGTTTCGTCACCCGCGGCGGCGGCGTCAGCGTGCACCGCACCGACTGCACCAACGCCACATCGCTGCAGCAACAGGCCGAGCGGATCATCGAGGTGCTCTGGGCGCCGTCGCCGTCGTCGGTGTTCCTGGTGGCCATCCAGGTCGAGGCGCTCGATCGGCACCGGTTGCTGTCCGACGTGACGCGGGTGCTGGCCGACGAGAAGGTGAACATCCTGTCGGCGTCGGTAACCACCTCCGGTGACCGGGTGGCGATCAGCCGGTTCACCTTCGAGATGGGTGACCCCAAACACCTCGGGCATCTACTCAACGTGGTCCGCAACGTCGAAGGCGTCTACGACGTCTACCGGGTGACGTCAGCGGCCTAGCCGCCGCGGCCCAACCGGGCCCGAATCCGTGGGTAGTTCGAGTACAGCAGCAGGCAAATCAGGATCAACAGCAGACCGATCGCAACTGCGATGACGACGGCCGGCGGCGACAACAATCTCGACATCAAGCCCGCAGCCGCACCAGGCTTCGGTGGCACGGTTTGCAGCTCTGACCTCTCGAAATTCAGGGGCAGCGATTTGTGGTTGAGGATGTTCGCCAAATCGCGGGCCTGCGTGGCGGTGAGACCGCCGCTGATCTGGGTGCGGCCGATGGTAATGGCTTCCTGGAACACCGGCGCCGTGAGCACCTGCGTATCCAGGGTGAACGCGACCTGGCTGCCGATGTGCACCGCGGTGTAGTCAGCCCAGGTCTTCGCCCCGTCAGCCGTGAACTTCAGCTCCACCAGGTTCCGGCCTTCGTCGGAACCCGAACTGGCCCTGTCGATTTGATCGTTACCCAGAATCGACGGCGCGAGCAGGTACGCGGTCTTGTGGTCCGTCGAGCAGGTGACCAGGGGAAGGTTCGGATCGTCGTTGCCGGCCAGCACGTCGACGAGATTGCACCGGGTGGCCTGGAGTTGCAGGCCCAGCAGCTGGACGGACTGCGAGGTGCTTTGCCGCCATTTCTTCTCGTCGGCTATGCGCTCGGCACGGTTTCCCGGCGAGCCCTGCGGGGGCGCTGCCGGCGCCGACGATTGCGTTGGTACAGAGTTGATGACGGGACGGATGTAGAACCGCCCCGTCTGACCGATGCCGCTGATCTGCTCGCCGTTGCTCCCGGGCACGGTGACGACCAGCCCGTCGCCGTCGACGACGACCTGCGCGCCGGAGATACCGAGTCCCTCGACCCGCGACGCTATAACCCGTTGCGCCTCCGAGAGCGCGTCTTGGGACGGGGTCGAGCCATCCGGCGGCGTCAGCGCGGTCAACCTCATCCGGATGCCGCCCAGCTGATCGATGCCCGGCTTTGGCCGGTCATGGGCTGCCACGACCACGGTCACCAGATAGGCGAGGATCAGCATGACCAGCAACACGAGCGCATTGTTGGCTACCCGAGCCCGCACCGACCGCGACGCCGGTTTGGGTGCGGTCGCGGCCGCCGGTTCGGCGGGCCACTCTTGGATCGGTTGTGGGATGAATTCGGTGGGTGCCTGCGGCCATGGGCCTGCTGCGGTCACCGGGGACCCGGTCAGCGCTGCCCGGGCGGCGTCGGCCAGTTGTGTCGCGGTCTGGTAGCGCTCGTCGGGGTTTTCGGCCGTGCCGCGCGCGATCACCGCATCAAAGGCCGGCGGGATATCGGGCCAAGTGGTCGACGGCTGGGGCGGTGGGAGGTTCCGCTGTCCGGTCAGGCATTCGTGCAGCACGCACGTCAGTGCATAGATGTCCGCGCGGGAGTCGGTGCTGGTAAAAGGGGCGATGCCGAAGTCGGTGAGGTACGTGAAGTCGCGCTCGCCGACCAGGATGTTCGATGGCTTTACGTCGCGGTGTACCAATCCGGCGCGGTGGGCGCTATCGAGTGCGGAGGCGACGTGTTCGGTGATCGCGACCGCACGCGCGGGGTGCAGCCGGCCGCCCTCGCCGGCAAGCAGGGCGCCCAGGTCATGGCCCTCGATCAGGCTCATGTCCGCATAGAGCCGGCCGTCGATTTCGCCGTAGCTGTGGATGGGCACGATGTGCGGGTCGTTGAGTCCTGCTGCGGTGTGTGCCTCGCGCTCGAACCGCTGCCGATACTCGGGGTTGTCGGCCAGATGCGCCGCCAGCAGTTTGATCGCGACGACTCGGTCCGTCTCGGTGTCGAAGGCCCGGAAGACTTCGCAGACTTCGCCCGTTCCGCCGCGACCCAGCCCGTCGAGCAACTGGTATCGCCCAAATGAACCCGATGACGTCGCCACCGACAATTCCCCTCACCGCGGCTCAGTGGGGCTGCACCGACGTGGTCGTTGGCGTGGATCTGGTGCCCGGGTCATCGTGTACGTCGGTGATGACGAAACGAGCTACCACGACCGCCACCACGGCCAGCAGCAACACCGCCATGCCGACGGCGGCCCAGATCGCGCGTCTACCCGCTGATGATCTCACGGCCACCATCACCTCCGCCTAAGCGCGGCCCCGGGTCGGTCAGTCGAGTATCACCGACTGGATGATGACCTCGGTGGCCGGCTGGCCGTCTTGACCGCCGCCGACGACCCCGCCCTTGGCGATCTTGTCCAGGGTAGCCAGCCCGTCATCCTTAATCTTGCCGAAGACGGTGTACTCAGGCGGTAGCTGCGAGTCCTTGTACACCAGGAAGAACTGGCTGCCATTGGTGTCCGTCCCGGCGTTGGCCATGGCCACCGTCCCGCGCGGGTAGAGGACGGCCTGCTTCAACTTGGGGTCGTTGGGCGGGTACTGGTCGGTGGGGTATTCGTTGGCGAACTGGTAGCCGGGACCACCGGTGCCGTCGCCCTTCGGGTCGCCACATTGCAGCACGGACAGGTCTGCGGAAGTGGTCAGGCGATGGCATTTGGTGTTGTCGAAGAACTTCTCGCCAGCCAGGCTGGCGAAACTGTTGACCGTGCAAGGGGATTCGTTGTTGGCGAGCAACAGACCGATATTGCCCTGACTGGTGACCATGCTGACGCTCACTTCGGCCGGGTCGGTCGGGACTTTGCCGGTCCGCGGCGGCTTGACCGGCTTGGCGGCCGCGTCCTGCGACGCCGGGTACTGGCAGTTGGCGCCCACGCTGGCCGACGGCTGAAAGGCCGGCAGCGCCGGGACCGACTCCGGCGCAGGAGCCGTCGTTGTCGCCGGGGAGGCGCTGTTGGTGGTCGTTGCCGCGGTATTGGACGTCTGGTCGTGAGCTCCGAAGATCAAGATGGCCACTATCGCGACGATCACGGACACCGCCGCGACCGTGCCACCGATGATCACTGCGCGCCTTCGGGTTTGCTTGGCGCGGAGCTCCATTTCCTCTTCGAGTTTGCGCTTGGCTGTGGCACGTCGCTGTTCGTTGGGGGAGACCGACTTCGCCTGCGGCGGCCGAACGGTCTTCTTAGCAGGCGGCGACTTCGCCGCGGCCGATGAGCGGCGGGGCTGGGGCGCACGTTGGGTGGACGCTTGCGCGGGCGGGCGGGACGGCGACCCACCAAGCGGGCTGGTCAGCGCTGCGCGTGCGGCGTCGGCCAATTCGGATGCCGTTTGGTAGCGGTTGTCAGGGTCCTTGGCCATGCCCCGAGCGATCACCTCGTCAAAGGCCGACGGTATGTCTGGGTAGCTGGTGGACGGCCGAGGTATCGGGGCGCTCAGATGGCCGGCGATTTGTTGTTCGAAACTGTCTCCCGGGTAAGGCCTGTCTCCGGTCAGGCATTCGTGTAGCACAACGGCCAGCGCATACACATCGGCGCGCGGATCCGTTGTGCCGCTGAAGCGTTCGGGGGCCATATACGCCAACGTGCCTACCATGTGGCCCGTTTTCGTCATGGACGTGTCGGTGTTGGCACGGGCGATCCCGAAGTCGATGAGGTATGCGAAGTCGCGCCCGGTGGTCAAGATGTTCGACGGTTTCACGTCGCGATGAACCAATCCCACCTGGTGGGCGCTGTCGAGTGCAGCAGCAACTTGTTCGATGATCGCTACGGTGCGTGCGGCGCTCAGCCGACCGCCCTCGTTTTCGATCAGCGTGTGCAGATCGCGGCCCTCGACCAGTCGCATGTCGACATACAGCCGGCCGTCGATCTCGCCGTAGTTGTGGATGGGCACCACGTGTGGGTCGTTCAGTCCGGCCGCAGTACGTGCCTCCCGGCGAAACCGCCGCTGAAACTCGCGGTCCTCGGCCATTTGCGGCGGCAGCACCTTGAGGGCGACGACACGGTCGGTTTCGGTGTCGTACGCGCGAAAGACTTCTCCCATCCCCCCGCGACCCAGCACACCGAGCAATCGGTATCGCCCGAATGAGGTCCCGGATGAGCTCTCGGCCACCAGTCACCCCCCTCAGCGCGGCCCCGGGTCGGTCAGTCGAGTATCACCGACTGGATGATGACCTCGGTGGCCGGCGTGCCGTCCTCACCGCCGCCCACGACGCCGCCCTTGGCAATCTTGTCCAGGGTAGCCAGCCCGTCGTCCTGAATCTTGCCGAAGACGGTGTATTCAGGCGTTAGCTGCGAGTCCTTGTACACCAGGAAGAACTGGCTGCCATTGCTGTTCGGCTGCCCGGTATTGGCCATGGCCACCGTCCCGCGCGGGTAGAGGACGAACTGCTTCAACTTGGGGTCGTTGGGCGGGTACTGGTCAGTGGGGTATTCGTTGGCGAACCCATAGCCAGGACCACCGGTGCCGTCGCCCTTCGGGTCGCCGCATTGCAGCACGGACAGTTCTGCGGAAGTGGTCAGCCGGTGGCATTTGGTGTTGTCGAAGAACTTCTGGCCGGCCAGGCTGGCGAAACTGTTGACCGTGCACGGCGATTCGTTGTTTGCCAGCAGCAGACTGATATGGCCCTGGCTGGTCGCAATGCTGACGCTTACCGTGGCGGGATCGGTCGGTATTTTGCCAGTCTTCGGCGGCTTGACCGGCCTGGCGGCCTTATCCGGCGACGCTGGGTACTGGCAGTTGGCGCCCACGCTGGCCGACGGCTGGAATGCCGGCATCGGCGGAACCGGCGCGGTCGGCGACGCGGGCGTACTGGCCGCGGAGCTGCTGGCGCTGGTCGCGGTTGTGGACGCGGCTTTGCGATTGTGTTCGTTGTGCGTGACCACCACGGTGGCCACCACTGCGACGATCACCGCCGCCGCCGCGGCGATGCCACCGCTGATCACGATGATCCGGCGCCTGCGGGCTTGCTTGGCGCGGCGCTCCAACTGCCGTTCGAGTTTGCGCTTGGCTGTGGCACGTCGCTGTTCGTTGGTCGGCACGGCCGGTATGCCTCCATGGTTGTTGAGTAGGGGCCAAGTTGCCGGCCCGGGCTAAGTCGCCAGCCCAGGCTAATGTGGGCGCCGCGACCCGTGTCAAGCGCCCCATGGGAAACTGGTAACCGTGTTGATCACTGGATTTCCCGCCGGGATGCTGCAGTGCAACTGTTACGTGCTGGCAGAACGGCCGGGAACGGATGCCGTCATCGTGGATCCCGGCCAGCGTGCGATGGGCCAGCTGCGGCGCATTCTGGACGAGAATCGGCTGACCCCGGCCGCGGTGCTGCTCACGCACGGCCACATCGACCACATGTGGTCGGCCCAGAAGGTGTCCGACACCTTCGGTTGCCCTACCTACATCCATCCCGAGGACCGGTTCATGCTGACCGATCCGATCTACGGCCTCGGTCCGCGGCTGGCTCAGGTCGCCATGGGTGTGTTGTTCCGCGAGCCCAAGCAGGTCGTCGAACTGGACCGGGATGGCGACAAGATCGATGTCGGCGCTGTGTCCGTCAACATCGATCACACACCCGGACACACCCGCGGCTCGGTGTGCTTCCGGGTCATGGCGGACACCGACGTCGTGTTCACCGGCGACACGCTGTTCGAGCGTTCGATAGGCCGCACGGACCTGTTCGGTGGCAGCGGGCGTGACCTGTACCGTTCCATCGTCGGTAAATTGTTGGTGCTCGACGACAAGACCGTGGTACTACCCGGGCATGGCAACTCCACCACCATCGGCGCCGAGCGGCGGTTCAATCCGTTTATCCAGGGCCTGTAGCCGGTGACGGAATCCTCTGCGTTTACGTCGTTTTCTGGGCCCAAGGGGGTGCCGGATTATGTCCCGCCCGACTCCGCGCAGTTCGTCGCGGTGCGCGACGCGTTGCTGGCGGCCGCCCGCCGGGCCGGCTACCTCGATATCGAGCTGCCCATCTTTGAGGACACCGCGCTGTTCGCGCGCGGCGTCGGTGAATCCACCGACGTGGTGGCCAAGGAGATGTACACGTTCGCCGACCGCGGTGACCGCTCGGTGACCCTGCGGCCCGAGGGCACCGCCTGCGTGGTGCGCGCGGTGATCGAACACGGCCTGGACCGCGGCGCGCTGCCGGTGAAGCTGTGTTACGCGGGACCGTTCTTCCGCTACGAACGCCCTCAGGCCGGCCGCTACCGCCAGCTGCAGCAGGTCGGAGTCGAGGCGATCGGAGTCGACGACCCGGCGCTGGACGCCGAGGCGATCGCCGTCGCCGACGCCGGTTTCCGGTCATTGGGCCTCTCCGGGTTTCGGCTGGAAATCACCTCACTGGGAGATGAAAGCTGCCGGCCCCAATACCGAGAGTTGTTGCGGGAGTTTCTCTTTCAGCTCGATCTCGACGAGGACACGCGCAGGCGCGCCGAGATCAACCCATTGCGGGTGCTCGACGACAAACGCCCCGAGGTGCGCGCGATGACGGCCGACGCCCCGGTGCTGCTCGACCACCTGTCCGACGTCGCTAAACAGCATTTCGACACCGTGCTGGCCCACCTGGATGCCCTCGGGGTGCCATACGTCATCAACCCGCGCCTGGTGCGCGGGCTGGACTACTACACCAAGACCACCTTCGAGTTCGTGCACGACGGTCTGGGCGCGCAATCCGGTATCGGCGGCGGCGGCCGCTACGACGGGCTGATGCGCCAGCTGGGCGGACAAGATCTGTCCGGCATCGGATTTGGGCTCGGGGTGGACCGGACCCTGCTGGCGCTGCGCGCCGAGGGCAAGAGCGTAGGGGAGACCACGCGCTGTGACGTGTTCGGCGTGCCGCTGAGCGATCCGGCCAAGCTGCGGCTCGCGGTGCTGGCCGGGCAGCTGCGTGGCGCCGGCGTCCGGGTCGACCTGGCCTACGGTGACCGCGGGCTCAAGGGCGCGATGCGCGCGGCCGACCGGTCCGGTGCCCGTATCGCCCTGGTGGCGGGCGATCGCGATCTCGACGCCGGCACCGTCGGAGTGAAGGATCTCGGGACGGGCGAGCAGGTGTCGGTGCCGGTGGATTCGGTTGTCGGCGACGTGCTGTCGCGGCTCGCCGCGGCCGGCGCTTCTCGGCAGTAAGCAGGTATCCGCGGCCGCGATCAGTGTCAGCCGGGCTGGCCGTTGGCGCAGGTTGTTGCCGGTGGCGCCGGCTTTGCCCGTTGGACCAGTGTCGCCACGGACGCCGTTCCCGCCGCTGCCTCCGGTGCCGCCGACGCCGCCGCCAGGACCGCCGTCCCCGGCGGCACCGCCGGAACCAACTGCGGACGCACCGCCGTTGCCGCCGTTCATGCCAAAGCGCGTCGCCAACTATCGCGGATCGCCGCAATCTACCCAGGCACCTTCGTGCACTGGCGCCACGATGCCCTGCCCTCGGGCTCAACGGCGAGAGCGTGTGACGGGAGACTGTCATGCACGGTTCCGATGAGCGCCCGGGGGGTGCAACTCCCCCCGGCGACTCACCACCGGCTCGTCGAAAAAGGCTGGAACACCAGAAAACGCAAAGACGGCACCACCGACTAGATCCCGCCGCCGCAGTTCCGGCTACGCGTTGCACCAACGACTATCACCACCCGGAGCGGCTGTTCGACGACGAGGATCGCGCCGAGGGCGAGGCCAACGCTGCCGCCGGCCAGGCCGAGGGTCAAGCCGAGGTGCTGACATCTCCGAGGTGTGGCGTGGAGTTAGTGGGGCGGAGCAGGCGGCCCAGCGGGCCGGCAACGCTTCCGTGGCAAACCGGTGACATCAACATAGGGGGCATGGAGGGTTGGGTGAACCGCCCACCCCTCTCTACCGTCTGGTGAATCCGATCGTTTTGGCCGCGTTTGTCCACAGTCCGGCATTAATCCACAGAGGTCGCATATTCGTGGCCGCAGCCAGCGTCTTCGCATAGCATTCGAACATGTATTCGATTCCGACGGAGGTTGCTGCAGCGCTCGACACGCTCGACGCCGCCGTCGCAATGTGCGGTGAGCTCAACTTCGACAAACTCGCACCCGCCATCCGGCTGCGCGCGCTCGAGCGAATGGAAACCGCTCGCCGCCGGCAGGTGGCGGCCAGTCACGACGTGATCGCGGGCCTGGCGAACGAGGACCCGGCCGATGTCGGCGGTCCGGTTCACAAGGTGATCGCCGACTGGCTGCGGATCAGCTGCGCCGAGGCGAGCCGTCGGCTCAAGGACGTCAAACAGCTCTCACCACGACTGACGCTGACCGGTCAGGAGCTACTACCGGAGTTGCCCGCCACCGCCCGGGCCTGGCGCGACGGCATGCTCGACGGGCAGCACCTGCGGGTGATCCAGACGTTCCTCCGCGACCTGCCGGACACTACGCCGGTCGATACGGTGGACAGCGCCGAACAATTCCTGGCCGACCAGGCGCTGAAATTGCGTCCCGACCAGCTGGAAAAGGTGGCGCATCGGTGTGCGCTGCTGATCAACCCCGACGGGAAGTTTTCCGACGCCGACCGCGCCCGCCAGCGCGGCTTCAGCTGGTGCGGCCAGCGCGCTGACGCGATGAGCGTGGGGAAGCTGATCGCGTCCCCGGAATTGCGCGCCAACCTTGATGTGTGGCTGGCGCGGTTCGCCGCGCCCGGGATGTGCAACCCCGCCGATCAAACCCCCTGCGTCGACAGCGAACCCGCCGATGAGGCCGCAGGCGGCGACCTGCGCACGCCTGCGCAGCGCCAACACGACGCGCTCAACGCCCTGGTGCGTGGTCAGTTGGGCGACCCGAAACTCGGTGTGCACAACGGACTGCCGGTCGCCGTCATCGTGTCGACCACGCTGCAGGAGCTGACCGCCGGCACCGGCCGGGCAGTGACGGGCGGCGGGACGCTGCTGCCGATGCGCGACCTGATCCGGATGGCCAGCCACGCCTACCATTACTTGGCGGTGTTCGACGAACATTCAAGTCGTCCACTGTATCTCGGCCGAACCCGCCGGGTGGCGTCACCGGATCAGCGTGTGGTGCTGTACGCGAAGGACCGCGGCTGCACGCACCCGGGCTGCGACGTGCCCGGCTATTGGTGCGAGGTCCACCACACCGACGACTGGGCCGCCGGCGGCTTAACCGACGCCGACAAACTCACCTTGGCTTGCAAGCCTAACCACAAACTGGTCGACGAAGGCTGGCGGACAAGGAAACTCCCCGACGGTCGCACCGAATGGATACCACCACCCCACCTCGACCACGGACAACCCCGGACCAACAGCTTCCACCACCCTGAGAAGCTCCTAACGGACGACGACGGAGACGACCCGTAAGCGAGTGCCCACTCGCCGAGAAATTCGGCTATTACATAAAGTATTCTATGAAATTCCAAAGGTTGCCGCGAACGCGCAATGTGGGATCGGAATCGTCGTAGGTGTAGGTTTATCCCGAGGCACCATTCGAGCGGCGTGACAAACGTCAGTAACGAGAGGTATTTCGCGATGAATTTCTCGGTGCTACCGCCGGAAATCAATTCTTGGCGGATGTTCTCTGGTGCGGGTTTGCAGCCGATGCTGGCGGCGGCGACGGCCTGGGATGGGCTGGCTGCCGAGCTCGGGTCGGCGGCCGAGTCGTTTTCGGCGGTGACCACGGGCCTAACGGCTGGGCCGGGTCAGGCGTGGCAGGGTCCGGCGTCGGCGGCGATGGCCGCGGCAGCGGCTCCGTACGCGGGCTGGCTCAGCGCGGCGGCGGCGCGAGCCGTCGGGACGGCGGGTCAGGCGCGGGCGGTGGCCAGTGCGTTTGAGGCCGCGCGCACGGCGACGGTCCATCCGTTGCTGGTCGCGGCCAACCGGAATCAGTTGGTGCAGCTGGTGGTGTCGAACCTGTTCGGGCAAAACGCACCGGCGATCGCGGCGGCCGAGGGCGCCTACGAGGAGATGTGGGCCCAGGATGTGGCCGCAATGGTGGGGTATCACGGTGGTGCATCGGCGGCGGCTTCCGGGTTGTCGTCCTTGCAGCAGACGTTGGAGAATCTGGCGAACAAGCTGAACGTCGGCCTGGGCAACGTAGGCATCTTCAACGTGGGCTTCCAAAATAACGGCTTCCTCAATTTAGGCGTCAACAACACCGGTCACCTCAACCTCGGCGTCCTCAATAACGGCTTCCTCAACATAGGCGTCGGCAACAGCGGTCACGGCAACCTCGGTATCGCCAATAACGGCTTCCTCAACATAGGCGTCGGCAACAGCGGTCACGGCAACCTCGGTCTCGGCAACACCGGCAATTTCAATATCAGTTTCAGCATCACCCCCACGCCCAACCCCGCATTGGGCGGCCTCCCCATCACTGTTTCCGTGGCGTTGGGCGGCGGGAACACCGGCAGCTTCAACCTGGGTAGCGGAAACTTGGGCAGCGGCAATTACGGCTCCGGAAACGTTGGCAGCGGAAACGTCGGCAGCGGAAACGTCGGCACCGGAAACGCCGGCAACGGGAACGCCGGCAGCTTCAACGGGGGCGGTGGAAACCATGGCGACTTTAATACCGGCGCCGGAAATATCGGCAACAGCAACATCGGCAGTGCTAATCAAGGCAATTTAAACATAGGCAGCGGAAACAAAGGGAACACCAATTACGGGGATGCCAACCTCGGCAACTTCAACTTCGGTAGCGCTAATATCGGCAACTCCAACTTCGGCTACGGAAACTCGGGGATTGGCGGCGCGGCGGGCACCCTCAACTTTGGTGCGGGCAACTCGGGAAATTACAACATCGGCTTTGGAAATACCGGCAATTACGATTTCGGCATCGGACTGACCGGCGACCACCAGTTCGGCATCGGTGGGCTGAACTCCGGCAGCGGAAACATCGGCTTCGGGAACTCGGGCACCAACAACGTCGGCTTCTTCAACTCGGGCAGCGGCAACTGGGGGATCGGGAACTCGGGCACCGGGACCATCGGCGTCTTCGACTCGGGTGTCAAAGACATTGGCTACGCGATCGCGGGCAATAGCAGCGTCGGTGCCTTCAACGCCGGCGACTTTGACAGCGGCTTGTGGAACTCGGGTAATACGAATACGGGTGTTTTCAACTCGGGCAACACCAATACAGGTGTGTGGAACTCGGGCAACGTAAACGTGGGTGCCTGGAATTCCGGTGACAACAACATCGGCGTCTGGAACGGTGGTAACACCAACACCGGCGCGTACAACTCGGGCGACACCAATTCGGGCGCCTGGAATTCGGGCAATGCCAACACCGGCGCCTGGATCTCCGGCCAGCTGTGGACTGGCTTCGGCCTGTCGGGGACCGGCCCCGAGGCCAACTCGGGCTTCTTTAACACGGGCACCGGAAATTCGGGATTCTTTAATACGGGCACCTCGAGCTCGGGCATCGCGAATTCGGGTTCCACCAGTTCGGGCGCCGGTAACACGGGTGACTTCAGCGCGGGGATCGGAATCACGGGCGACAATAGCTCGGGGATCCTCAACGGCGGCGCCGGAAGCTCCGGCTTTGTGAGCTCCGGTTCTCCGAGTTCGGGCGCACTCGACACGGAGAGCGGGGCGGGCATCGCCAACGTTGGCAGCTTCTGACCCGCCGTGCCCCGGACACCCTGGGGCTTGACTCGCTATCGAACTCTTGTTCGAATAGAGTCATGCGCTGGACCGCTCAAGCCGTCGCGGTGAACGGGACGCCGGTCGACGACGGCGCGCTACCGGGGCTGCAGCGGATCGGCTTCGTCCGAAGCGTTCGCGTGCCGCATTTCGAGGGCATCACCTTTCACGAGGTGCTGTGCAAATCCGCGCTGAACAAGGTGCCAAACGCGGCGGCACTGCCATTTCGGTACACGGTCAACGGCTACCGCGGCTGCTCGCATGGCTGCCGATATTGCTTTGCTCGTCCGACCCACGAATACCTGGACTTCGACTGCGGCACCGACTTCGACACCCAGGTGGTGGTGAAAACCAATGTCGCGGATGTCCTGCGCCGCGAGTTGCACCGGCCGTCCTGGCGGCGGGAGACCGTCGCGCTGGGCACCAACACCGATCCCTACCAGCGCGCCGAGGGCCGCTATGCGTTGATGCCGGGCATCATCGGCGCGCTCGTCGAATCCGGTACGCCGCTGTCGATCCTGACCAAGGGCACGCTGCTTCGGCGGGATCTACCGTTGATCGCCGAAGCGGCGCAACAGGTCCCGGTGTCGGTGGCGGTGTCGCTGGCGGTGGGTGACGCGGAGCTGCACCGGGACGTGGAGCCGGGCACGCCGACCCCGCAGGCGCGGCTGGGGCTGATCACCGCCATCCGCGACGCCGGCCTGGCCTGTCATGTGATGGTCGCGCCGGTGCTACCGCATCTCACCGACTCGGTCGAGCATCTGGACCGGCTGCTCGGCCAGATCGCGGCCGCCGGTGCCACCGGTGTGACGGTGTTCGGCCTGCATCTGCGTGGCTCGACCCGCGGCTGGTTCATGTCCTGGCTGGCCCGCTCGCACCCCGAACTGGTCGGCCGGTACCGCGAGTTGTACCGGCGCGGAGCGTATTTGCCGCCCGGCTACCGTGACATGTTGCGGGAACGGGCCGCGCCGCTGATAGCCAAGCACCGGCTGGCGGGTGATCAGCGCCCGTTCCCGCAGGCCCCCGAACCGGCCCCCGAACCGGCCCCCGAACCGGCCCCCGAACCGGCCCTGGTGCCGAAACCCGAGCAAGCCACCCTGTTTTGAGCTAACCGGCAGGCGCTCGCCTGAGGCGAGTCGCCGCCGCCGGTCTGTTCCGGGTCTTTGGCCATGGGTGCTTCATACCTGAGCCGTGCAACCGGTGCCATGGCTCGCGGGAAGCGCCTGTTTCCATCGAATCGTCGGTAGCGAATCCGGTAGCGTTTGCGACATGACGGACGTGCGAAAAGCGACCAGCGCGCTCTCTTGGTCAGCGCGCGTGGCGACGTTTGCGGTGGTCGCGGTGGCGGGCGCGGCGATTCTCGGGCCGGTGACAGCGCATGCGGACCCGGCGGGCCATCAGGTGACCTACACGATCACCAGCACCGGCAATCTGACCGGCAACGTCCGGTACCTGAACAGCGATCCGCCCAGCCAGGCGGCCTTCAGCGCCAACTCGGCGCAGTACATGAACACCGTGCAGACGCCATTCACCCCCGGGCAGCCGCTGGTTTACACGACCACACTGGCAAACCCGAACCAGTGGGCCTACGTCAACGCCAGCGGCGGGTGTCACTGGCCTGACTGCGGCTCGGGAGCCACTCCGGAACTGCACTGCGAGATCGCCGTGGACGGCCAGGTGGTGGTGACACAAAACGCCACCACCGGCGTCACCTGCTCGACGCGGCCCTGGTAAAAGGCCTGCTAGTCCGGTTTACCCCAGATCGGTGGCGGCGAAGGTGTCGCACTTGTTCGGGTCACCGGTCTGATAGCCGACGGTGAACCACTTCTGCCGTTGCGCGGAGGAACCGTGGGACCACGACTCGGGGTTGATGTGCCCGGTCGTCTCCCTCTGAATGCGATCGTCGCCCACCGATGACGCGGCCGAGAGCGCGTCTTGAATATCCTTGTCGGTCAACGGTTGTAGGTAGGGCACTCCGGTGCTCTCCTGCTTGACGGTGGACGCGTAGTGCGCCCAGATTCCGGCGTAGCAGTCCGCCTGCAGCTCCGTGCGCACGCCGTTGCCCTGCGAGCCCTGCGCACCCTGCTGGGAGCGGCCCAGCGTTCCCTGCAGGTTCTGCACGTGGTGGCCGTATTCATGGGCCACCACGTACTCCTGGGCAAATGGCCCACCGCTGGAACCGAACCTGTCGACCAGCACCTGGAAGAAGTCGGTGTCGAAGTAGGCCGTCCTGTCCACGGGGCAGTAGAACGGCCCGACCGCGCTGGTCGCCGATCCGCAGCCGGTGTTCACCTGTCCGGTGAACAGCCGCACATGCGGGCGGGTGTATGTCTGCGGCAGCAGCTGATGCCAGACCGCGTCCACGGAGTTGCCGGTCGCCACCACGCGGCACTGCACGTATTTGTTGGCGTCGGCCCCGGTCTTGCACTGACTCAGGTCGAAACCGGGTGCCGAATAGTCGCTGGTATTCATCTGCTGGGTGTTGATCACCTTGCCCGGATCGACGCCCAGCAACATCGCCACCACCACGATCAACAGCCCGCCGAGCCCCCCACCGATGGCGATCCGACCGCCCCCGCCGCCGGACGCCGACGCTGTGCTGGTGTCGATCTGCATACCCTCGTTGAAGGTCATCGCACGCTCCCGAAGTCTGACCGGGGTTGCCTACCCGGGCGGAACCAGCCTAACGCTGTTGGGTAGCGGGGAACCGGGTGCCGGTGTAGCTGCGCAGGTTTTTCAGGAAGCGGCGCAAGGCCAGATTCAGTAACGGCCGACCCAAGAACATCCCCAGCCGCGCCGGGCCGGCGGGTTTCTGAGCCATGGTCCAGGTCAGGCGGCAGCCGCCCGGGATGACCTCGACGCGGTAATCCTCGGCGAAGGCGGCCACGGATCGCGTCGAGCATTCGTTGAACCGGAATGCCATGTGGGTGAACGGTTCCCACGTAATGAACTCTTCGTCACCGACGATCCCCCCGCGCATGTCAACCACGCGGGTGGTCCCAACGCCGCGCGGCTCGGGACTGGTCCAAGTCACCTTGGTGATCACCGGCGCCCAGCGCGGCCAGGATCCGGCGTCGGCAAGCACCTCGAACAGCTGCTCGGGTGTGACGGCGAGGTCGACGCTGTTGCGGAACCGGTATGGGGCGGTCTCGATGAAGTTCGGGTCGACGGGCTCGCAGGGGAACATGGCCATAGCTCAACCTAACCGCGGGTCGACCTAGCCGGGGCCGAACCCAGCCGGGGCTCAACCTAGCCGGGGCCGTCGCTGGCCGCGGCCAGCAGCGGCACCACCACGTCGCTGATCGGCGTCGCCAGCCCGTGCGCGCGTGCCTTGCGGATGATCACCCCATTGCGGATGTCCCATTCCATCCGCCGGTGATTTTCCCGGTCGGCCAGTATCGAAGTGCCCATGTCTTCCGGGGCCTGCCGCATCATGTCGACCAGCTCCTCGACGGCCTCGTCGGGGAGCCGGGCCCCCTCGGCCTGGGCGACGGCCAGGCATTCGGCGACATAGCGGCGCGACAGCTCGGCAACGTCGTCGCGGCGGAATATCCCGGACCGCCGCCCGGTCAGCGGCAGGAACCCGGCCAGCGCGTTGACGAGCAGTTTGCGCCACGCCCCGGTGATGAAGTCGGGGTCGCAGTCCACTCGGCAGCCGGCGCCGCGCAGCAGCTCGGCGATGGTCTGCGCGGCCGGCCCGGTGGGCAGCACCAGACGGGCCTCGGTGCGCAACCGCACCCACCCTTCCGGCTGCGTCTCGGCGCCGTACCAGACGATGCCCGGAATCACACTCGACGACGGACAGTGCGGCTGGACCTGCTCGACCTGCTCGACGCCGTTTTGCAGCACGGTGACAATGGTGTGCTCGTCGCACAGGCGGGCCAGCCAGCCGGCTGCGTCATCGTTCTGGGTGGCTTTGACCGCCAGCACGACGACGTCGACCGGGCCGGCGACCTCGGTGGGATCGGTGTGCACCGGGCCGGGCACCACGATGGCCTCTTCGTCGTCGGGCCGCAATTCGATGCTGTCGCGTGGGGTGTGGCCGCACACCAGTACCGAATTTCCGGCCTTGTACAGCAGCGCGGCGACCGTCGTTCCGACGGCGCCGGGACCGACCAGCGCAATGTTTTTGGCGATAAAGCGAAGTTACCCGTCCGCACCAGTCCGTGCCCGGCAGGGCCGGCCCTCTAGACTTGGCTTTCGTTTCAGGGCGGGTCCAATCCAGCTGAAGGGGAGTTGGCAGGAAATATGGTGCTGCGCAGCCACGCCGCTGGTTCGCTACGGAATCGCGACGCCGGGCAGCAGGTGACCTTGGCCGGCTGGGTGGCCCGCCGCCGCGACCACGGCGGCGTCATCTTCATCGACCTGCGCGACGCCTCCGGCATCGCGCAGGTGGTTTTCCGCGCCGCCGACGTGCTGGCCCAGGCGCACCGGCTGCGCGCAGAGTTCTGCGTCGCGGTCACCGGTGTCGTCGAGATCCGCCCGGAAGGCAACGCCAACCCCGAGATCGCCACCGGCGACATCGAGGTCAACGCCTCCTCGCTGACCGTGCTCGGCGAGAGTGCGCCGCTGCCGTTCCAGCTCGACGAGCCCGCCGGTGAGGAGCTGCGGCTGAAGTACCGTTACATCGATCTGCGCCGCGACGGGCCGGCCGCGGCAATTCGGTTGCGCTCCAAGGCGAATGCCGCCGCGCGGGCGGTGCTGGCGGGCCACGACTTCGTCGAGATCGAGACGCCGACAATGACCCACTCGACGCCTGAGGGGGCGCGCGACTTCCTGGTGCCGGCCCGGCTGCAGCCGGGATCGTTCTACGCGCTGCCGCAGAGCCCGCAGCTGTTCAAGCAGTTGCTGATGGTGGCCGGGATGGAGCGCTACTACCAAATCGCCCGCTGCTACCGCGACGAGGATTTCCGCGCCGACCGGCAGCCCGAGTTCACCCAGCTCGACGTGGAGATGAGCTTCATCGATGCCGAGGACATCATCGCGATCTCCGAGGAGATTCTCACCGCGCTGTGGGCGCTGATCGGCTACCAGATTCCCAGGCCGATCCCGCGCATCACCTACGCCGAGGCCATGCGGCGGTTCGGGTCCGACAAGCCGGACATGCGGTTCGGGCTCGAACTCGTCGAGTGCACAGAGTTCTTCAAAGACACCACATTTCGCGTCTTCCAGGCGCCCTACGTCGGCGCGGTGGTGATGCCCGGCGGGGCCGCGCAGCCGCGGCGCACGCTGGACGGTTGGCAGGAGTGGGCCAAACAGCGCGGGCACCGGGGGCTGGCCTATGTGCTGGTCGGCGACGAGTCATCCGGGGGCGAGCTGGCGGGTCCGGTGGCCAAGAACCTGAGCGACGCCGAACGCGACGGGTTGGCCACGCACGTCGGGGCCAAGCCGGGCGACTGCATCTTCTTCTCGGCGGGCCCGGCAAAGTCGTCGCGGGCGCTGCTGGGCGCCGCCCGCCGCGAGATTGCCGACCGGCTGGGCCTGATCGATCCGGATGCCTGGGCGTTCGTCTGGGTGGTCGACCCGCCGCTGTTCGAGCCCGCCACCGAGGCCGTCGAGGCCGGTGACGTGGCCGTCGGCTCCGGGGCGTGGACCGCGGTGCATCACGCCTTCACCTCGCCCAAGCCCCAGTACCAGGACGTGGTAGGAAGTCCAGACAGCGACCCCGGCAGCGTGCTGGCCGACGCCTACGACATCGTCTGCAACGGCCACGAGATCGGTGGCGGCTCGATTCGTATCCACCGCCGCGATATCCAGGAACGGGTGTTCGCGGTGATGGGCCTGGACAAGGCCGAGGCGGAAGAAAAGTTCGGTTTCCTGTTGGAGGCGTTCATGTTTGGCGCACCTCCGCACGGCGGGATCGCTTTCGGATGGGACCGCATCAACGCGCTGCTGGCCGGGGTGGATTCGATCCGTGAGGTGATCGCGTTCCCGAAGACCGGCGGCGGTGTGGACCCGCTCACCGACGCACCGGCACCGATCACCGCCCAGCAGCGCAAGGAGTCCGGAATAGACGCCAAACCGCGACCCAGCTAACCGTGAGCGTAACTCCTTTGCAGGTCAGCGCGTTGCTCGTGGTGCGCAGTTGGTACGCGCTAGTTTTCATCTGCTCCGCGATCACCGCACCGATGGCGATTGCGGGCCCGTGTCAAAGTCACCGGCGCGCCCCTGGACCTGTTGGGGTTGCGCCGAGGTGGCGGCCCAGCGAATTATCAACAGCTATGGATTTCACTTGCGTTGATCGGTGAGCGTGCCCTTTAAACGTATTGACGAATTGAAGCCCGGAGACAAGATCCGCATGAAGATCGGGCACGCGATCGTCGTAGGGACTGAACCCCTTGGCGAGGACCGCACGCTGCTCACCTTCGCCTACGGGACGAAAGGGACTGCCGACAACCATGTCACCGTAGATGTCCTGGACGATGACGAGTGGGGCTGGTAAGACGCAGGGTCGTAAGTGACTCCGGCAAACCCGCTTGGCGGAATACCCGGCAGCCGCCAGCCCGCTGAGTTCGCTGGTCGGCAAGGGGCAAGCCAACCTCAGCAGACGACCATCCGGACGAGCCAAAGGCGGCCGCCATTGCTCGCCCACCGAAACGGCAACAGCCGCCCAGCAGCGCAAGGGGTCCGGAATAGACGCCAACCCCAAAAAGGTTGACCGGGCATGACCGAACAGTTTCCCGACGCCGAAGTGGTGAAGGCGTTCAACCAGAACATCGTCGACGAATTCCGGGCCAACGGCGGCAAGGTCTCCGGGCAGTTCGCCAATGCCGACCTGCTGCTGCTCACCACGACGGGCGCCAAGTCCGGCCAAACGCGGGTGTCCCCGCTGGCCTATTTCCGCATCGACGGCAAGCTGATCATCATCGGATCCTTTGCGGGCGCGCCGGTCAATCCGGCGTGGGTGCACAACCTGCGGGCCAATCCGCAGGCGCATGTCGAGGTCGGCTTGGAATCGGGGATAGACGCGTTCGACGTGACCGCGCGGGAGCTGCCGTCCGACGAGCGCGCGGGGCTTTTCGAGAAGATCACCGCCGCGGCGCCCGGCTTCGCCGAGTATCAGGCGAAGACCAACCGGGTGATTCCGCTGTTCGAGTTGCAGCGGGCCTAGCTCGGCGCGCACCGCGGCGTGCCATACGGTAAGTAATCGTCATGAGCACTTCGCTGCGCGCGGCGCTGTCGTGGGCGGCCCGCAATGGCCGGGCCGGTGTCGAACGGCTCAAGGGCATGGCGTTCACGCTGCTGCAGACGTCGGTCGCTTCGGGCCTGGCCTGGTACATCGCGAACGACGTGCTGCACCACCGGCAGCCGTTCTTCGCGCCGATCGCCGCCGCGGTGTGCCTGTCGATCAGCAACGTGTTACGCGCCCAGCGCGCCGTCCAGATGATGATCGGCGTCACCCTGGGCATCGGGATCGGCACCGCGGTGGTAGGGCTGTTCGGCGCCGGCCCGGTGTCCGTCGGCGCCGACGTGCTGATCGCGCTGAGCATTGCCGTGCTGATCGGGCGGGGCTTCATCGGACAAGGGATGATGTTCGCCAACCAGACGGTCGTGTCGTCGATCCTGGTGCTGGCGTTGTATCGCACCGGCGTCGGTTACGAACGCATCAGCGACGCCCTGATCGGTGGATTCCTGGCCATCTTGTTCGCCGTCCTGCTGTTCCCGGCCGACCCGTTGAAAGTGCTGCGCCGGGCGCGTATCGGGGTGCTGGACGTGCTGCACGGGGTGCTGTGCCGCACGGCGGATTTCGCCGCGGGGCGCAGGCAGGTCCCGTCCCACTGGCCGCTGTCGGCCGTCGATCGGGTGCACGAACAGCTGGGCGGGCTCATCCAGGCCCGCTCCACGTCCCGTCAGGTGGTGCGGATTTCACCGCGCCGATGGCGGCTGCGCGACACCGTCCAGGGCGCCGAGCACCAGGCCGTGCACGTGGCCTTGTTCGCCGGCTCCGTGCTGCAACTCGCCCGTGGCGTCGCGCCCGCCCTCGACGGGTGCAATTGGCTTCCGCAACCGGTGCACCCGGTGCTCGGGGAGCTCGTGGCCGGAACGCGCCTTGCCGACGCGGATCCGGTCGCCGCGACCGAACACGCCGTCGAGGCGCAGCGCCTTGCTTCGAAGCTGCACTCGGTCGCCCGGGACCGACGGGAGGTGGTGCTCGCCGACGTCGTGCAGGCCTGCATCGACGACCTGCAACGGGTCATCGAGCTGCGGCAATAAGAGGCGAGAGCAGTGCGGGCCGGCGTCAGAACGAATCGGCCAGGAAGTCCTGGGCCAGTTTCTTCGGAGCCTGGGTCAGCCAGGCCTCGGTGAGCAGCTCCTCCAGGTCGAGCGCTTCGATCTCGGCCAGTTTGACCAGCACCGCGGGATAGCCGTCGAAATGCGGGGTGGTGAAATACACCCGCGGCTCGTCGGCGATCAATGCGAACTTGACGCCCTCGTCGGACACCCGGACAGCGAGGATGTCGCCCTCCGGTGGCTGCTCCCCGCCCGCGGCCAGTGCTTCACGGTCGGACTTGCGCAGGGGCCGCTCCCACGCCAGCATTTTCTTGCCGACCCGCCAGTCGTGCGGTGCGGGCTCGACGGTCAGCGGCAGCCCACCAACGATGCGAGCGACGTCGTTCCAGGTGGCCATACCTCGATTGTGCTCCCGCGAGGTGAGCTTGGTGGCGCATTCGCCGCCGACCTACCCGACGCCAGGGCTATGTGATGAGATCAGCCTTGCCGCATGTCGGTGCCGAACGTCAGGAGGTACCTCTTTGTCAGGAGGTAGCTGTGTCAGGAGGTAGCGCCGTTGCGCGCACCGGGCCGTCTGACGGGTTGCTCGGCGCTGGGCCGGCTGCTGGGCCGGCCGGTCGTCTGGTCGCAGCGCCGCACGATCCCGACCGGCTGCTGGCCGGCTACCGCGCCGCGTGGGCGCAGGAGCCCCTGTTCGACGTGCGCGGCGGCCGGGCCGGGTTCGCCGGGTACGACGAGTTCGTTGACGCCGCCGGCGATGTCCGGCCGGGCTGGCAGGAGCTGGCCGAGATCATCGGCGAGCGCGGATACGCCGGCCTGGACCGGCTGCGCGCAACGGTAACCGATCTGGTCGACAGGGACGGCATCACCTACGTCCCGGTCGAGGCCGGCGAGCGCACCGGCCGCGTCGCCGCACGTAAGGGCCGAGCGGGCCGCACCGGCCACCTGACCCCCGTGCCGACCCCCTGGAACCTGGACGGGCTGCCGCTGCTGGTCACTCCCGACGACTGGGCCACATTGGAATCCGGTGTGGTGCAACGCAGCCGGCTGCTCGACGCGGTGCTGGCCGACCTCTACGGGCCGCGGCGCTGCATCACCGGCGGGGTGTTGCCGCCGCAGCTGTTGTTCGCCCACCCCGGCTACATCCGGGCGGCCAACGGGATCGAAATACCCGGCCGCCAGCTGTTCATGCACGCCTGCGACATCAGCCGCAACCGGGCCGGGAGCTTCCTGGTCAACGCGGACTGGACGCAGGCGCCGTCGGGAGCCGGGTATGCGCTGGCCGACCGTCGGGTGGTCGCGCACGCGGCTCCCGATCTGTACGAACGGATCGGGCCGCGACCAGCGTCGCCGTTCGCGCAGACGTTGCGGCTGGCGCTCATCGATGCCGCCCCCGAGTCCGCCGAGGATCCCGTCGTCGTGGTGCACACCCCCGGCATCCACTCCGAGACCGCTTTCGACCAGGCCTATCTGGCCTCCGTGCTGGGGTTCCCGCTGGTGGAAAGCGCCGATCTGGTGGTCCGCGACGGCAAGCTGTGGATGCGGTCGTTGGGCACTCTCAAGCGGGTCGACGTGGTATTGCGCCGCGTCGACGCCGACTACGCCGATCCGCTGGACTTACGGTCCGATTCGAAGCTGGGCGTCGTCGGGCTGGTGGAGGTGCAGCGTCGGGGGGCGGTAACCGTGGTCAACACGCTGGGCAGCGGCATCCTGGAAAGCCCCGGGCTGATGCGCTTCCTGCCCGAGTTGTCCTCGCAGCTGCTCGGTGAAACCCCGCTGTTGCCAACGGCGTCGCTGTACTGGGCCGGTATCGA
The DNA here is from genome assembly GCA_963845595.1 of uncultured Actinomycetota bacterium. Lineage (GTDB taxonomy): Bacteria > Actinomycetota > Actinomycetes > Mycobacteriales > Mycobacteriaceae > Mycobacterium. The sequence continues at coordinate 123,559 of CAWJSU010000007.1, read as the reverse complement.
CGCCGAGCGTTCGCACCTGCTCAGACACCTGTCGTCGCTGTTGATCAAGTCGACCACCGGCCGCGAGCGCATCGTCGGTCCGATGCTGTCGTCCAAACAGCGCCAGACACTGGCCGCGCGGATCGAGGCCGCGCCGTGGCAGTGGGTCGGCCAGGAACTGCCGCAGTTTTCCTCGGCGCCCACCGACCACTACCCGGGCGGGCTGGCTGCCGCCGGTGTTGGAATGCGGCTGTTCACCGTTTCACAACGTGGCGGTTACGCACCGATGATCGGCGGTCTGGGCTATGTCATGGCACCCGGCAACGCCGGGTACAGAACGGAAACCGTTGCGGCTAAAGATATCTGGGTCCAGCCGTCGACGCGGGCGCAGGCCGAGGTCACGATGCCGCCGCCGCCGCTCACGATGCTGAAGCCCGGCGGTACGCGCGGAGTCAGCTCGCCGCGGGTGCTGTCCGACATGTTCTGGGTGGGGCGCTACGCGGAGCGAGCCGAGGGCATGGTCCGGTTGATGGCCGTCACCCGCGAGCGTTATCACGAATACCGCCACCGCCCCGACACCGACGGCACCGAGTGCGTGCCGGTGCTGCTCGGCGCGCTCGGGCGAGTGACCGGCACCGACACCGCCGGCCCGGACGCGTTGACGACGCTGTGGTCGCTCACGATCGACCCGGAGCGTCCGGGATCGCTGGCGCAGTCGGTCGAACGGCTCGGGCTGGCCGCACGCGCGGTACGCGACCAGATGTCCAAGGACACCTGGATGGTGCTCGGTAGCGTCGAGCGGACGCTGGCGCAGCTGTCGGACCCCGGCCCGGACGGGGCCCCGGCCAACCCCCTGATTGTTGGCGGGGACGGCGGTGCCGGTGACGACACCGTGCTGGCGGCGGCGCACGCCGCGACGTTGGCGGGGATGCTGGCGCTGTCGGGGGTGGCCGCCGAATCGGTGGTGCGCGACGTCGACTGGACCATGACCGATATCGGCAAACGGATCGAACGCGGGCTGTGGCTGACGGCATTGCTGGGTGCCACCCTGCTCAAGGCCCGCAGCCCCGGCGCCGAACAGACCATCATCGACTCCACGCTGGTGGCCTGCGAGTCGTCGGTGATCTACCTGCGGCGCAACCCGGGCGGGGTGAGCGTGGTCCCGGTCGCCGAACTGGTGCTGTTCGACGCCGAGAACCCGCGGTCGCTGGCCTACCAGCTAGAGCGGCTGCGCGCCGACCTGCGGGCACTGCCCGGAGCGTCCGGCTCGTCCCGGGCCGAACGCTTGGTCGACGACATCTGCACCCGGTTGCGCCGCATCGACCCGGCGGGCCTCGACCAGCTCACCGCCGGCGGGGAGCGCGCCAAACTGGCCGCGCTGCTGAGCGGGATGCACGACGGTCTGCTCGAGCTGGCCGATGTCATCACCGCCACCCAGCTGTCCCTGCCCGGCGAGATGCAGCCGTTGTGGGGACCCGACCGGCGTCGGGAGATGCCATGACATCGAACGAGGCCGGCGCGCCCGATTCGACCGCAACGGCCCGACGGTATCGAGTGAGCCATCGCACCGAATACCGCTACTCCGACGTCGTGACCAGCTCTTATGGCCGCGGGTTCCTTACGCCCCGGGACTCGCCGCGGCAGCGTTGCGTGGACCACCGGTTGCTCATCGAGCCGTCCCCGGCCGACAGCTCCGTCAGCCGCGACAGCTACGGCAACATCAGCTCCTACTTCCACGTCACGGTGCCGCACCGCACCCTGACCGTCACCAGCGAATCCATCGTGGACGTGTACCCGACTCCCGCGGAGCGATACAGCGGCGGGCCGGCGGTGGCACCGTGGGAGGCCGCCCGCCCGGCCGGGCTGCAGGGGGCGCTGGCCACCGAGTTCACCCTGGACCTGAATCCGCCCGAGATCACCGACGAAGTGCGCGAGTACGCCGCCCCCAGCTTCGTGCCGCAGCGCCCGCTGGTCGAGGTGCTGCGCGACCTCACCACGCGGATCTACACCGACTTCACCTACCGCTCGGGGTCCACGACGATCTCCACCGGAGTCAATGAGGTTCTGAAAGCGCGAGAAGGGGTATGCCAAGACTTCGCCCGGCTGGCGATCGCCTGCCTGCGCGCCAACGGCTTGGCGGCCAGCTACGTGTCCGGCTATTTGGCCACGGACCCCCCGCCCGGAAAGGATCGGATGATCGGCATCGACGCCACCCATGCGTGGGCCGCGGTGTGGACCCCGCAGCCGCCCGGCCAGTTCGAATGGCTGGGACTGGATCCCACCAATGACCAGATGGTCGACGAGCGGTACATCATCGTCGGCCGGGGCCGCGATTACGCGGACGTGCCGCCGCTGCGCGGCATCATCTACACCAACTCGGAGAAGAGCGTGATCAAGGTCGCCGTCGACGTCGCGCCCTGCGAAGGGGATGCGCTACATGCGTGACTTTCACTGTCCCAATTGCGGCCAGCGCCTGACGTTCGAGAATTCGGCGTGCCTGTCCTGCGGCAGCGCGCTGGGGTTTTCGCTGGACGGCATGGCGCTGCTGGTGATCGCGGGTGACGCCGACGCAGAGCACGCCGGTGCCGTCGATGCCGCCGAGTATCAGCTGTGCGCCAATCTTTATCTCGCCGAATGCAATTGGCTGGTCGGCAAGGATCAGCCCGGCGGTCTGTGCGCATCGTGTGCGCTGACCCTGGAACGGCCCAACGACAGCGACACCGTAGGTCTGGCGGAGTTCGCCGAGGCGGAGGCGGCCAAGCGGCGGCTGATCGCAGAGCTCAACGAGCTGAAGCTGCCGATCGTCGGACGCGACCAAGATCCCGACTACGGATTGGGCTTCCGCCTGCTGTCCAGCGCGCACGAGGACGTGATCACCGGGCACGAGGACGGCGTCATCACAATGGATCTGGCCGAGGGCGACGACGTCCACCGCGAGCAGCTGCGCGTTGAGATGGACGAGCCGTACCGCACCCTGCTCGGGCACTTCCGGCACGAGATCGGGCACTGCTACTTCTATCGGCTGATCGGTGGCTCAACCCAGAACGTGCAGCGCTTCAGTGAGCTGTTCGGCGATCCGGACGCCGACTACCAGGAGGCGCTGGACCGGCACTACCGCGACGGCCCGCCCGCGGATTGGCAGGAGCGCTTCGTGTCGTCGTATGCGACCATGCACGCCGCCGAGGATTGGGCCGAGACGTTCGCCCACTACCTGCACATCCGCGACACCCTGGACACCTCGGCCTGGTGCGGCCTGGCGCCGGCGTCGGCCACCTTCGAGCAACGACAGTTGGGCCCCAGCGCTTTTCCCACCATCATCGATATGTGGCTGCCGCTGTCGTGGTCGCTGAACATGGTGAACCGCTCCATGGGCCACGACGACCTGTACCCCTTCGTGCTGCCGGCGGCCGTGCTGGAGAAGATGCAGTTCATCCATAGCGTCATCGACGCCGTGGCCTCAAACCCGAGCCGCAGCTCCGAGGCGGTGGGCAGGGGCTAGGCCGAGCTACCTCGGTGGGGGCTACATCGGTGGGGGCTACATCTGTGGGGGGGCTGGCGGCAGCGGGGCCGGGGGTCCCGGCTGGTAGCCGGGCTGGTTCGCCGGCTGCGCGAGCGCAACCACCTGGCCGCCGGACAGTTTCCGGTACGTGTAGGTCTGGATGAGCATGCTGACCGGGATGGCGGCGATTATTCCCACCCCACACGCCGCTTCGCCGACGGCTACCACCGCGGTCTGGGCGAGCCAGGACAGCAGCGCGCCGCTGAGGTTGGACCTGACCATCGCGATGCTGGCCTTCACGGAATCGACCGGCGACAGGGATCGATCGATGGTGAACTGGAAGGCGAATATGCCTAAGAAGGCGAACACGATGCCGGGGATGATGCAGATCGATCCGATCAAGGTGCCGGCGACGACCAACAACATGGTGACAAGCACCGGGCCCAGGTTGCGCGGTTTGAAGAACGTGCCGATGGTCACCGGCTTTCCGTCGGCGACGTCAAGGCTGCCGGTGACCAGTCCCGCCTGCATATACATCGCGACGGCGAAGATCGCAAGGTAGCCAACGGCTAGCACGGCGAAGGCGGCCGGGCCCATCTGCGCGCTCGCGACTGTGTACGTCTGGCCGTAGGCGTCGGTGTAGGTACTGGTTGTGTTGTCCGAGAGGCCGATCGCAACCCCCCACGTCACACCCGCGAGGACCGCGATCGCGGCCAGGTATGCGAGAACCGGAACGATGAGCACCGTGAGGTTCTGTTTGAACTTGTTCCACGCCCAGGTCAGCGCGTCACCGACGCTGAACTGAGGTGCCATCGGAGCGCCGGGTGGGCCGCCGGGCGGGCCACCGTAGCCCGGCTGCGGCGGCGGGTAACCGCCCGCGGGCCGGCCATAACCGGGCGGCGGGGAGGTGGGGGGCGGCGGGGCTGCGTACGACGGGGAAGTGGGGGGCGGCCCGCCGTATCCCGGTGGCGCGGCGTGGCGCGGTGCGGGTCCGGCAGGCGGTGGGCCGCCCGGCGAGCCATAGCCGGGCGCCGGGGGCTGCGCGCCGTACCCGGGCGTTCCATAACTAGGGGACGGTGTCCCGTAGTTGGGTGGGGGAGGGTAGCCGGGGGAGCTTGGACCGGGCTGGCCGGCCGGTGCGCCTGGATATTCAGGGCTGCCTGGATATTCCGGGCCTCGATTGTCTGGGCCTCGATTTTCTGGGGGCTGGCTCATTGCCGTCCTAAGTCGCAGTGGCGGTATGCACGGAACTAAGCAAACCGGAACTTAGCAAATACGCAGCGCAGGCGCACTGGCGGCCCTTACTGGTGGCCCCTAGTAGTACTGCGGCCCCGGCGGCGGCATGCCGGCTGGCGGCCCGGGCGGGTAGTACATCGGCTGCTCGATTCCGACGACCTGGCCCCCGGAGAGCTTCCGGTAGGTGTAGACCCAGATGAGCGTATTGAGCGGAACCGCGACGATAAGGCCGACGCAGCATGCCGCTATACCGGCGATTGTCGTCCCAATCGTCACGAGCAGCGCCATCATCACTGCACCGATGTTCGACCTGACCGTCGCAATGCTGGCCTTCAGCGCGTCCACCGCCCCGAGCGATCGATCGACGACGAAGTACATGGTCAACGAAGCGAAGAAAAGGAAGACAAGGCCGGGAATGATCAGCAGGATAAGCCCGACAGTGGCGAGAACGCCGACCAGCAACGCGGCGAGGATCGCCGGGCCGAAGTTGCGCGGCTTGAAGAACGAACCGATGGTGACCGGCCTTCCGTCGGCGATGTCAAGGCATCCGGTGATGAGTGCCGTCCAGGTGTATGCCTCCCCAACGAAGGACACCACGGCGAGGATGAGCCCGATGACCGCCGAAGCGATAGCCAAAGCCGGCGCGCCCGAGGTGGTCTCGCCGGCATGGGTGGTGGTGGTGTTGCTCGCTTGGTCCAACGCGCCTGTGACGAGGCGGGATAAAAAGTTGAGGCTGCCCAACGCCACGCGGTAGATCACGTACGAAACGATGAGCGCTAAGGCGTTCCTATTGAACTTGTCCCAGGCCCACCTGAATGCGTCACCCACGCTGAACTCTTGGGTCGGCGGGCCACCGTAGCCCGGCTGCGGGGGGTAGCCGGCAGCCGGTGAGCCGTAACCGGCCGTGCCATAACCGGGGGGTGGCGGGGGCGGCGTGCCGTAACCGGGCGTGCCGTAACCGGGCGTGCCGTAACCGGGCGCGCCATAACCGGGCGCGCCATAACCAGGGGGCGGCCCAGGAGTGCCCGCAGTGCCATAGCCGGGCGGTTGCGGCGGCGCGCCGTAGCCGGGACCCGGGCCGGCTGGCGGCTGGGTCCCCGGTGAGCCCCAGCCGGGCGCTTGGGGCGGCGTGCCGTAACCGCCAGGGGGCGGGTAGCTGGGAGGAGGCGGGTAACCGGGAGGTTGGTTTGCACCCGAAGGGTCGTCGCTGCCTGGGTAGCCTGGAGGCTGGCTCATTGCCGCTCCTACTCCGCGTCGTAGGTTTCCGTCCGGAGAACCTGGAGAACTTAGCAAAAATAGGCCAGGTCGTCCCACATCCGATCATCGGGGTTGGCCCCGGACGACTTGTCTGCCCTTCGTGGTATGCCTGAAGCCGTGTCCGACGGTCTGTTTGACCTGCCCGGCACACCGCCGACCGGCGACCATGACCTGGGCGTGTCGGCCGGGGCGCCGCTGGCGGTGCGGATGCGTCCGGCGTCGCTGGACGAGGTGGTCGGGCAGGATCACTTGCTGGCGCCCGGGTCGCCGCTGCGTCGGCTGGTCGAGGGGTCGGGCGTCGCGTCGGCCATCCTCTACGGCCCGCCGGGAAGCGGCAAGACGACGCTGGCGGCGCTGATCTCGCAGGCGACCGGCCGCCGGTTCGAGGCATTGTCGGCGTTGTCGGCCGGTGTCAAGGAAGTTCGGACCGTTATCGACCTTGCTCGCAAGGCGCTCCTTCGCGGCGAGCAGACGGTGCTGTTCATCGACGAGGTGCACCGGTTCTCCAAGACCCAGCAGGACGCGCTGCTGTCCGCGGTGGAGAACCGGGTGGTGTTGCTGGTGGCGGCGACCACCGAGAATCCGTCGTTCTCGGTCGTGGCACCCCTGCTGTCCCGATCGCTGATCCTGCAGCTGCGGCCGCTGACGGCCGACGACATCCGCGCGGTGGTGCAGCGCGCCATCGATGACCCCCGCGGCCTGGGCGGGCGGGTCGAGGTGGGCGCCGAGGCCGTCGACCTGCTGGTGCAGTTGGCGGCCGGCGACGCCCGCCGCGCCCTGACGGCATTGGAAGTCGCATCCGAGTCAGTTCATGCGGCCGACGAGCGGGTCACCGTCGAGACCATCGAGCAGACCCTGGACAAGGCCGCGGTCCGCTACGACCGCGACGGCGACCAGCACTACGACGTCATCAGCGCCTTCATCAAATCGGTGCGCGGCTCCGACGTCGACGCCGCCCTGCACTACCTGGCCCGCATGCTGGTCGCCGGGGAGGATCCGCGGTTTATCGCGCGCCGGCTGATGATCCTGGCCAGCGAGGACATCGGCATGGCCGATCCGACCGCGCTGCAGACCGCGGTGGCCGCCGCCCAGACCGTGCAGCTGATCGGCATGCCCGAGGCCCAGCTCACGCTGGCGCATGCCACCGTCCACCTGGCCACCGCGCCGAAGTCGAACGCGGTCACCACCGCGCTGGGTGCCGCGATGAACGACATCAAGGCGGGCAAGGCCGGTCTGGTGCCGGCGCATCTGCGCGACGGGCACTACTCCGGTGCGGCCGCGCTGGGCAACGCGCAGGGCTACAAGTACTCCCACGACGACCCGGACGGCGTTGTCGCCCAACAGTATCCGCCGGACGAACTGGTGGATGTGGACTACTACCGGCCCAAAGGCCACGGTGTGGAGGGCCAGATCGCGAAACGGTTGGACCGCTTGCGGGCGATCATCCGCAGGCCGCGGGGGTGAGGAGAGTCCGGTATCAACCGCAGGGGATCCCGCCGCACTCAGGCGGCGGTCCCGGGACGGCAAACCGCGTGCCGTTGGCCCCGGTCTCGTAGTGATACTCGTGGCAGACGGCCATGTTCCAGCCCATCCCCTTCGGTATCGCTTGCCCCGGGCACCACCACTCTTGCGGAGTGGGCCCGGGCTGGGCGTTTGCGGTGCCCGCGGCCAGTCCCAAGGCGGCCAAACCGCCGGACACCAATAGAGTCCCCGCTAACCCCACGATTCCTGATTTCCCGGATTTCACCGATCGTCCTTTCGCGCCGCTGGGCTTGTGCTAGCCGATGCCGTAATGATGAAGCGTGAGCGAAGTATTGCCAGGACACCGCGCCGATAAACCGATTCGATAACTGACCAGAAGGCAGCCATCAATGAACGCCTGGAATACCTTCACCGATGAGGAGATGGGCCAACTGCTGCCCACCACCAGGACCTACAGCCTCGTCATCCTCAAGCAGGGGCCCAGCTTCACGCACGAGACGGCGCCGGCGATCATCTGGGAGCATGGGCGCCGTAATTTCGGGTTGCGCGACGACGGCGTGCTGGCGGTGGTGCTGCCGGTTGCCGACGGGTCCGAGGTCTGCGGCATCGGGGTGTTCGCCGCGACCGTCGACGACACCATCGCGATCATGAACGATGACCCCGGGGTGGCGGCCGGAGTGTTCACCTACCAGGTGCACCCCTGCCGCGGATTCCCCGGGGACTCGCTGCCGTAACGAGCTAGACCAGCTCGGGCACCCGCAGGTGGGCGATGGCCAGCTCGAACTCGCCCACGTCGATGATCTCGGCGCCCAGATCCCTGACCCGCCTGCTGCGCAGCTCGGTGGCCTGGTCGCCGTTTCGGGCCATCGCGTCCATGCTGTCGAACGTCGAGCACGACACCGCGCGCCGGCACGCGGGGTGGTCGACCATCAGGCTGGCGCTGCAGAAGCCTTCGAGCCTCTCCATCTCCGGAAGCACGGCGGTCCGGTAGAAGTCCAGCGATTTGTCGAGGTGATCCGGCACCACCTTGAGCCAGGTGGCGCGCACGCACGCCCCTTCGTGCGCGCGGTGGTCGCGGTGCATCAGCGCGATGTCCCATTCCTCGACTTTGGCGCTGCCGTCGAACATCAGCGCGGCGTGGTCACGGATGTGCCCCACAGACTCGGCGTTGGAGCGCATCTGCCGAATGGACTCCCAGGAGCTGGTGGCGATGCACATACCGGACTGGCGGTCGACCAACAGCGACAGTCCGACATAACCGTCCAGTTCCATCAGGGCGGGCATGACGACATTGCGGACATGCGCGATTCCGATGTCGATCGACAATGTTTGCGCCTGGATGGTGGTAGCGCGTGCGTACACGATCAACCCCTCCTCTGTCGGGGCAGCGCCCCCGGTGGCGCCACCGGTCCCACCAATACCTTCCTCCAACCGGATAGCGCTGGCAATCCTTCTCGTCCTTGTCCGGGGGGTCAGGAGGTAAGTAATCGATTGGCAGGCCGCGGAGCTCCCACCGTAGGCTGGTTCGATGCAAACCGATGTGCTGGATGTGGACACCACGCATCGCCGCATCGTGGATCTCACCGACGTGCTCCGCAGGTTCTGCTTCTCCTACGGCGATGGTCTGCTCAACGTGTTCGTCCCGCACGCGACGGCCGGGGTCGCGATCATCGAGACGGGTGCCGGCTCGGACGAGGACCTGGTCGACACGCTGGAACGGCTGCTTCCGCGCGACGACCGCTACCGGCACGCGCACGGCTCGAACGGCCACGGCGCCGACCATGTGCTGCCCGCGATCGTCTCACCATCGGTCACGGTGCCGGTATCGGCCGGTGAGCTGCTGCTGGGCACCTGGCAAAGCATCGTTCTGGTCGACCTCAACCGGGACAACCCGCGGCGGACGGTGCGGTTCAGCTTTTTGGAAGGCTAGTTTTTGGCGGGCCGGGCCGGTTAGCGACAGAATGCGTCGTTAGACAGCCCGCTAATACCCCGGCGAATAGGCTGGGGACCGGACCCGGCAGCAAGTTGTGGCCCACTCCCGGCCGAACCAGGGGGAACCCCAAAGGGCACAGAAAACTACTAAGGAAGCGAGAGAGTGCAGACACACGAGATCAGGAAGCGGTTCCTTGATCACTTCGTGAAGGCGGGCCACACCGAGGTGCCGAGCGCCTCGGTAATCCTCGACGACCCCAACCTGTTGTTCGTCAACGCCGGGATGGTCCAGTTCGTGCCGTACTTCCTAGGCGCGCGCACACCGCCGTACCCGACGGCCACCAGCATCCAGAAGTGCATCCGCACCCCCGACATCGACGAGGTGGGCATCACCACCCGGCACAACACCTTCTTCCAGATGGCGGGCAATTTCTCGTTCGGCGACTACTTCAAGCGCCGGGCCATCGAACTGGCCTGGGCACTGCTGACCAACAGCGTCGCCGACGGGGGCTACGGGCTGGACCCGGGCCGGCTCTGGGCCACGGTCTATCTCGATGACGACGAGGCCGCCGACCTGTGGCAGGAGATCGCCGGCCTGCCCCCCGAGCGGATACAGCGCCGCGGCATGGCCGACAACTACTGGTCGATGGGCATCCCCGGCCCGTGCGGCCCCTCCTCGGAGATCTACTACGACCGCGGGCCCGAGTTCGGCCCCGAGGGCGGTCCCGTCGTCAGCGAGGACCGCTACCTCGAGGTATGGAACCTCGTGTTCATGCAGAACGAACGCGGCGAGGGCACCAACAAGGAGGACTACGAGATCCTCGGACCGTTGCCGCGGAAGAACATCGACACCGGCATGGGTGTGGAGCGGATCGCGCTCGTCCTGCAGGGAGTCCACAACGTCTACGAGACCGACCTGCTGCGGCCGATCATCGACTTGGTGGCCACCCGCGCGCCGCGCGGCTATGACGTCGGGCACCACGACGACGACGTGCGCTACCGCATCATCGCCGACCACAGCCGCACCGCGGCGATCCTGATCGGCGACGGGGTCAGCCCGGGCAATGACGGCCGTGGCTACGTGCTGCGCCGGCTGCTGCGGCGGGTGATCCGCTCGGCCAAGCTGCTGGGCATCGACACCCCGATCGTCGGCGACCTGATGGCCACCGTGCGCGACGCGATGGGCCCTTCGTATCCCGAGTTGGTCAGCGACTTCGCCCGGATCAACCGCATCGCCGTCGCCGAGGAGACCGCGTTCAACCGCACGCTGGCGTCGGGCTCGAAGCTGTTCGACGAGGTCGCCGGCGCCACCAAGAAGTCGGGCGCCGCGGTGGTTGCCGGCGCGGACGCGTTCACCCTGCACGACACCTACGGGTTCCCGATCGAACTCACCCTCGAAATGGCGTCGGAAGTCGGCCTGGCGGTCGACGAGACCGGCTTCCACGAGCTGATGCTGCAGCAGCGTCAGCGGGCTAAGGCCGACGCCGCCGCACGCAAACACGCCCACGCCGACCTGACCGCCTACCGCGAGCTGGTCGACGCCGGGCCCACCGAATTCACCGGATTCGACGAGTTGACCTCGCAGGCACGAATTTTGGGCATTTTCGTCGATGGCAAGCGGGTCCCAGTGGTGTCGCATGCCGCGCACGGAGAAGCTGCCATGGCGGATCGGGTGGAACTGGTGCTGGACCGAACTCCGCTCTACGCCGAGTCGGGCGGGCAGATCGCCGACGAGGGCACCATCAGCGGAACCGGTGCCGGCGAGAGCGCCCGGGCGGCGGTCACCGACGTGCAGAAGATCGCCAAAACCCTTTGGGTGCACCGGGTCAACGTGGAATCCGGGGAATTCGTCGAGGGCGACACCGTGGTCGCGACGGTGGATCCCGGCTGGCGCAAGGGCGCCACCCAAGGACACTCGGGTACCCACATGGTGCACGCCGCGCTGCGACAGGTGCTGGGGCCCAACGCGGTTCAGGCGGGATCGCTGAACCGGCCGGGCTATCTGCGGTTCGACTTCAACTGGCAGGGGCCTTTATCGGACACCCAGAGCTCACAGATCCAAGAGGTCACCAACGAGGCCGTCCAAACCGACTTCGAGGTGCACACCTTCACCGAGCAGCTGGACAAAGCCAAGGCGATGGGAGCGATGGCCCTCTTCGGCGAGGCCTATCCCGACGAAGTCCGGGTGGTGGAGATCGGCGGACCGTTCTCCCTGGAACTGTGTGGCGGAACTCACGTGCACAATTCGGCGCAGATCGGTCCGGTGACGATCCTGGGCGAATCGTCGATCGGCTCCGGGGTGCGCCGGGTGGAGGCCTACGTCGGGCTGGAATCGTTCCGCTACCTGGCCAAGGAGCGCGCACTGATGGCCAGCGTGTCGTCACTGCTGAAGGTGCCGTCCGATGAGGTGCCAGCCCGGGTGGCGAACATGGTCGAGCGGCTCAAGGCTGCTGAGAAGCAACAGGAACGCGACCGGCAGGCGAAACTGCGGAGCGAGATCGGCGGAGGCGCGATCCCTTCGCAGCTCGTCGGTAATGTGCAGTTAATTACGCAACGAATGTCGGGGAACACCGCGGCCGAGCTGCGCTCGCTGGCCGTAGAACATATCCGCGTGCTGCCCCCCGGCCCCGCGGTCGTCGCGCTGATCGCTGAAGGCGAAGGCGGCGCCGTGCCTTACGCAGTCGCCGCCAATCCGGCCGCCCAAGACCTGGGACTGCGCGCAAACGACCTGGTTAAGCGGCTCGCGCCGGCCGTCGACGGCCGCGGAGGCGGCAAGCCCGACCTGGCGCAGGGCTCGGGAAAGGATCCGGCCGGCATCACCGCGGCGCTCGACGCGGTAACCGACGCGGTACGCGAGATCGAGCGGGTCGGTTGAGTGGTTTCGACACAGCAGGATCCTGGACGGGGACGACGGCTTGGCATCGACGTCGGCAGCGTGCGGATCGGCGTGGCATCCAGCGACCCGGACGGCATCCTGGCCACTCCGGTGGAAACGGTGCGCCGCGACCGTTCGGGTAAGCACCTGCGCCGGCTGGCCGAGCTTGCCGCCGAACTGGAAGCGGTCGAGGTGATCGTCGGACTGCCGCGGACGCTGGCCGACCGCACCGGCCCGTCGGCTCGGGACGCGATGGAACTGGCCGGCGAACTGGCCGAATTGCTGACACGCCGGGGTGCCCCGATCCCGGTGCGGCTCGCCGACGAGCGGCTGACCACCGTCAGCGCGCAGCGATCGCTGCGCGCGGCGGGTGTGCGGGCCAAGGACCAGCGGTCGGTGATCGACCAGGCGGCGGCGGTGGCGATCCTGCAGAGTTGGCTCGACCAGCGCCGGGCCAGCGCTCAGCCGACCTCGGTGGGGCCGACCTCGGTGGGGCCGACCTTTGTGGCAGGGGATCTCGCCGATGGTTGACAGCGTGCAGGGGGAACGGGCCGAGCCCGAAGAGGTCGGTCCGCCCCGGCCCCGGATGAGTCGGCTGGCCCGCAACCGGGCCGAGCGTGGCCATCGCCGGCGGCGCTTCGCCGGCCGATTCGCCCTGGGGCTGCTCGCCGTGGTCGTGGTCGCGGCGGTAGTCGTCGGCTTCAGGCTGTGGCACACGATGTTCGGGTCCGGTGACGACTACACGGGTGCTGGCAAGCAAGACATCGTGATTCAGATACAGGCCGGCGACACGACCACCGGGGTCGGCGAGACGCTGCACGACCACGGTGTGGTCGCGACGGTTCGGGCATTCGTCGATGCCGCGCACGGCAACTCGGCGATCGCGTCCATCCAGCCGGGCTTCTACCGGATGCGCACCGTAATCCCGGCGGCCAACGCCGTCGCGCGACTGGCCGATCCGAAAAACCGGGTGGGCAAGCTGGTCATCCCGGAGGGACGACAGCTCGACGACACCACCGACATGAAGACCAACGTGGTGAACCCCGGAATCCTGACGCTGATCTCCCGGGCCACCTGCGTGGATCTCGACGGTAACCACCGCTGCGTCGCGGCGGACGAGCTACGCAAAGCGGCGGCCGGCAGCGCGCCGGCGGCGTTGGCGGTGCCGGCCTGGGCGGTCGAGCCGGTGACCGAGCTGGCCAACGACCATCGCCGGATCGAGGGCCTCATCGCACCCGGGACCTTCAACGTCGACCCGTCGGCCTCGCCGCAGACCATCCTGGCGGGCCTGATCACCGCGGGCGCGGCGGAGTACACGCAATCCGGGCTGGTCGACACCGCTCGGTCCCTGAGCCTGTCGCCCTACGACATCTTGGTGGTCGCGTCGCTGGTGCAGCAGGAAGCCAATTCGCAGGATTTCGCCAAGGTCGCACAGGTCATCTACAACCGCCTGCACCAGCACCGCACGCTGGAATTCGACTCGACCGTGAACTATCCGCTGGACCGCCGGGAGGTGGCGACCAGCGACGCCGACCGTGCCCAGCGAACGCCCTGGAACACGTATGTATCCCAAGGACTGCCGGCCACCGCGATCGGTTCACCGGGCGTCGATGCGCTGCGCGCCGCCGAGCATCCCGAGCCCGGTGACTGGCTGTACTTCGTCACCATCGACGCCCAGGGGACGACCCTGTTCACCAGCAATTATCAACAGCATTTGGCCAATATCGAGCTGGCTAAGCGCAACGGTGTCCTCGACTCCGCGCGATGAGCGCGGCACCTCGGAGAAGCGCGCCTAGCCCGGCCGAATCCAGGAGGGCGGCCGTGCTGGGCTCGCCGATCGCGCATTCTCGTTCCCCGCAACTGCACCTGGCGGCCTACCGCGCGCTGGGCCTGCACGACTGGACCTACGAGCGCATCGAGTGCACGGCGGAGGAGCTGCCGGGCGTGGTGGGCGGGTTCGGGCCCGAGTGGGTCGGCGTATCGGTGACCATGCCGGGCAAGTTCGCCGCCCTGCGGTTCGCCGACGAGCACACCGCACGGGCGGCCCAGGTGGGGTCGGCCAACACCCTGGTGCGCACCTCGCGCGGCTGGCGGGCCGACAACACCGACGTCGACGGCGTCGCGGGAGCCCTGGGCCCGGAACTGAGGCGGGCGTCCGGACGCGCCCTGGTGTGCGGGTCGGGCGGCACCGCGCCGGCGGTCGTGGTCGGGTTGGCTCGACTGGGCGTCACCGGCATTACGGTCGTGGCGCGCAATCCGGACAAGGCGGCCCGGTTGGTGGACCTGGGAACGCAGATCGGGGTAGCGACCCGGTTCTGCGGCCTGGACAGCGGCGGGCTTGCCAAAGAGGTGGCGGCCGCCGACGTGCTGGTCAGCACGCTCCCGGCGGACGTGGCCGCGCGGTATGCCAGCACCTTCGCCGCCGTCCCGGTGCTGCTGGATGCCGTCTACAACCCGTGGCCTACCCCGCTGGCGGCTGCGGTGGCCGCCGCGGGCGGCCGGGTGATCAGCGGCTTGCAGATGCTGCTGCATCAGGCATTCGCGCAGGTGGAGCAATTCACCGGGTTGCCCGCGCCCCGAGAAGCGATGACTTGCGCGTTGGCGGCTTTGGATTAGCGTCGCGCTGCATGCAAGAGGCGATCGTGGTGCTTTGGCTGGGGGCGTTGACCGTCTACGACATTGGGCAACGTCGGCTACCCAACTGGCTCACGCTGCCGGGAGCGGGCGTGATCCTGCTGGCCGCCGCGGTGAGTGGGCGCGGGGTTCCGGCGTTGGCCGGCGCTGCGGCGTTGGCCACGATGTACCTGGTGGTGCACCTGGCGGCACCGAAGGCGATGGGCGCCGGCGACGTGAAATTGGCCATCGGACTGGGAGCCCTTACCGGCTGCCTCGGCGTCGAGGTGTGGTTTCTGGCCGCCCTCGCCGCGCCGTTGCTCACCGTGGCATCGGGTGTGGTCATGTGGCCGCGGGGCGTACGCGCCGTGCCGCACGGTCCGTCGATGTGCCTGGCCAGCGGCCTGGCCGTTGGGCTGGCGCTGCTTTAAGACGGCATCCACCCCTGCATTCACTCTGCGTCTATGGCGGCACCTACTCGCACTTCTCCGCCGTAGACGCAGAGTGAACGGCCTGAACGCGCCGCCGCCGCCATGGGAAGATAGTCACGTGTTGCGCTGGATCACCGCCGGGGAGTCGCACGGCCGCGCGTTGGTGGCCGTGGTCGAAGGCATGGTCGCCGGTGTGGAGATTACTTCCACCGACATCGCCGATCAGTTGGCTCGCCGCCGGCTCGGCTACGGCCGCGGTGCCCGGATGGCCTTCGAGCGCGACGCGGTGACCATGCTGTCCGGAGTACGCCACGGCGTCACGCTGGGCGGCCCGATCGCCATCGAGATCGGCAACACCGAATGGCCGAAGTGGGAAACCGTGATGGCCGCCGACCCCGTAGACCCTTCGCAGCTGGAGGACTCGGCGCGCAACGCCCCGCTCACCCGCCCGCGGCCCGGCCACGCCGACTACGCGGGCATGCTCAAGTACGGCTTCGACGACGCCAGGCCGGTGCTGGAGCGGGCCAGCGCCCGCGAGACCGCCGCTCGTGTCGCCGCGGGGACGGTCGCGCGCGCGTTCTTGCGTCAGGCCCTGGGCGTCGAGGTGCTCTCACACGTGATCTCCATCGGCCCATCGGCGCCCTACGATGGTCCGCCGCCGCGGCCCGAAGACCTGGCCGCAATCGACGCCAGCCCGGTGCGCGCCTTCGACAAGGCCGCCGAGCAGGACATGATCGCCGAGATCGAAGCCGCCAAGAAGGATGGCGACACCCTCGGCGGGGTGGTCGAGGCGGTGGCGCTGGGCCTGCCGGTCGGGCTGGGATCGTTCACCAGCGGCGAGAATCGCCTCGACAGCCAGCTGGCGGCGGCCGTGATGGGCATACAGGCGATCAAGGGCGTGGAGATGGGCGACGGCTTCGAGACCGCGCGTCGCCGCGGCAGCCGCGCCCACGACGAGATGTACCCGGGCCCCGACGGCGTCGTCCGCTCGACCAACCGGGCGGGCGGGCTCGAAGGCGGCATGACCAACGGCCAGGCGCTGCGGGTGCGGGCCGCGATGAAGCCGATCTCCACCGTGCCGCGGGCCCTGGCCACCGTGGACATGGCAACCGGCGATGAGGCCGTTGCGATCCACCAGCGCTCCGACGTGTGCGCGGTGCCGGCCGCCGGCGTCGTCGTCGAAACCATGGTGGCGCTGGTGCTGGCCCGCGCGGCGCTGCAAAAGTTCGGCGGCGACTCGCTGACCGAAACCCGGCGCAACATCGCGGCGTATTTGCGTGCGGTCGCCGACCGGGAAGCCCCCGTGGCCCGGGCGTCAGGTTGAGCGACATGGCACCCAAGGCGGTACTCGTGGGATTGCCGGGCTCGGGCAAGTCCACCATCGGGCGGCGGCTGTCGAAGGCGCTCGGGGTCAGCCTGCTCGACAGCGACGCGGTGATCGAGCTGCAGACCGGCCGGACCATCGCCGACATCTTCGGTAACGACGGGGAGCAGGAGTTCCGTCGCATCGAAGAGGGCGTGGTGCGTGAGGCGCTGGCCATCCACGACGGCGTGCTGTCGCTGGGCGGTGGCGCCGTCACCAGCCCGGGGGTGTGTGCGGCGCTGGCCGGCCACACGGTCGTCTACCTGGAGATCAACGCGGTGGAAGGCGTGCGGCGCACCGGGGGCAGCACCGTGCGGCCGCTGCTTGCCGGAGGAGACCGCGCCGAGAAATTCCGTGCCCTGATGGCGAAACGGATTCCGTTGTACCGGCGCGTCGCGACCATCCGGGTGGACACCAACCGCCGTAATCCCGGAGCCGTGGTCCGCTACATCGTGTCGCGGCTGCAGTCTCCCGAAGAGGCCCCCTCTACCACCCGGGCCGGCACATGACGGATGGCACCGGACCGGTCACCGTGCAGGTGGCCGTCGACCCGCCGTACCCGGTGCTGATCGGCACCGGGCTGCGCAGCGAGCTGGAGGAACTGCTGTCGGGCAGGCATCGGGTCGCGATTCTGCATCAACCGGTGCTGGCCGAGACCGCGGAGGCGATCCGCGGCCAGTTGACCGGCAAGGGTGTTGACGCGCACCGCATCGAAATCCCCGACGCCGAGGCCGGCAAGGACCTGCCCGTCGTCGGATTCATCTGGGAAGTGTTGGGCCGCATCGGAATCGGCCGTAAAGACGCACTGGTCAGCCTGGGCGGCGGGGCCGCCACCGACGTCGCCGGTTTTGCGGCGGCCACCTGGCTGCGTGGCGTGTCCATCGTGCACGTGCCCACCACGTTGCTCGGCATGGTCGACGCGGCCATCGGCGGCAAGACCGGGATCAACACCGAGGCGGGCAAGAACCTGGTCGGCGCGTTTCATCAGCCGCTCGCGGTGCTCGCCGACCTGGCGACTCTGGAAACGTTGCCGCGCAACGAAATCGTCGCGGGAATGGCCGAAGTCGTCAAGGCCGGATTCATCGCCGACCCGGTGATACTGGACCTCATCGAGGCCGACCCGCAGGCCGCCTTGGACCCGAAAGGCGACGTGCTCCGCGAGCTGATCCGGCGGGCGGTCACCGTCAAGGCCGAGGTCGTCGCCGCCGACGAGAAGGAGTCGGAACTGCGCGAAATCCTGAACTATGGCCATACTTTGGGGCACGCGATCGAGCGCCGGGAGCGCTACCGGTGGCGCCATGGCGCCGCGGTGTCGGTGGGCCTGGTGTTCGCGGCCGAGCTGGCCAGGATCACCGGGCGGCTGGACGACGCCACCGCCGAACGGCACCGCAGCATCCTGACGTCGCTCGGCCTGCCGGTCAGCTACGACGCCGACGCACTGCCGCAGCTGCTGGAATACATGGCCGGTGACAAGAAGACCCGGGCCGGGGTGCTTCGGTTCGTGGTCCTCGACGGGCTGGCCAAGCCGGGCCGGTTGTCGGGACCGGACCCGTCGCTGCTGGTCGCCGCCTACTCGGGACTTGCTGCGTCGGAACGGGGTGCGTCGTGACGGGCCCGACGACGGTGCACGTCACGGTGCATGTCATCAACGGCCCCAACCTGGGCCGGCTGGGCCGGCGCGAGCCCGATGTCTACGGCAGCACCACCCACGACCAGCTGGTCGCCCTGATCGAGCGGGAGGCCGCGGAGCTTGGACTCAAAGCTGTTGTGCGGCAAAGCGATAGCGAAGCTCAACTGCTGGACTGGATCCATCGGGCCGCCGATGCCGGCGAACCGGTGATCCTCAACGCCGGCGGCTTAACCCACACGTCGGTCGCGCTGCGCGACGCCTGTGCGGAACTTACCGCGCCCCTGATCGAGGTACACATCTCCAATGTGCATGCCCGCGAGGAGTTTCGGCGCCAGTCCTACCTCAGCCCGATCGCGACCGGAGTGATCGTCGGGCTGGGCGTCCAGGGTTACCTGCTGGCCCTGCGTTACCTGGCCGCTAACGCATTTGAGGCCGGCCCTTAGTCCTTCTTCGGCGTGTCCGGCTTGGTTTGGTCGGCGTCATACGTCCGGATCACGTCGGTCTTGCCCTCGCTGGTGGGCAGTTTGATCGTTTCGGTGGGCGCTTCACTTTCGGCGATGGACTCGGTGCGTGCCTCGTGCTTCGAGGTGGAGATCACCTCGGTGGGCTCGTCGCGTTCGGCCGTGGCCACCGCCGTCGGAGCTGCCCGGGTCTGTTCGTGTGTGGCGGTAGCCTCGCGGGTCGGGCTCTCATCGTCGCGAACGGCGGCGAACACGTCGCCATCGGCCCGTTCTGGGCCCGCGGCAAGGCCGTGGTGTCGCACCGGCGCCTTCTCGAGCTGCCTGTCCACTCGCCAGCGGCCGACCGCCACTCCGACGATTCCGGGCAGGAAGACGATGAGAGCGGTGAAGGCCGCGAACGTCGTCACCTCGTTTATCACGCCCCCGGTGTACAGACCCGAGTAAAACAGCGAGATGATCCACGACACCGCGCCGCTGACCACCCCCGCGAGCAGGCCGCCCAGCAGCCAGGTCATCGCGAGGTCCTCGCGGCGGTCCGGGTCGGGATTCGCCGTGGCATCGGCACGGCCGTCGAGCACGCCCCACACGGCTGCCACGATGATGAAGACCGCCAGCAGTGCCACACTGATCAAACCGGCCTGTGTCTGGAATGCGTTGATCAGCGCACTCTGAATCAGCCGGAGCACGATCATCGCGGCGGCGAACACCAATCCACGCTTCATCCAGTTCCTCATGGCCCATCAGCGTAGCGAGTAGCGTCAAGGGTCGTGACACATTCCCAGCGTCGAGACAATCTCAAGACCCAAATTGTTGCCTCCGGGCTAGACGCGATGCTGGTCACGGACCTGATAAACGTCCGATATCTATCCGGATTCACCGGGTCGAACGGCGCGTTGCTGGTGTTCGCCGACGATCGCGGTCCCGTGCTGGCCACCGACAGCCGGTATCGCACTCAGGCCGCGCAGCAAGCCCCCGGCCTCGAGATCGTCATCAACCGGTCCTGTGGGCCCTACCTGGCCGGCCGCGCCGCCGACGAGGGCGTGCGCAGGCTCGGCTTCGAGAGCCATGTTGTCACGGTGGACGGCCTGGATGCCCTGACCAGCGAGCTGGAAGAGCGGAAATCGAGCGCCACATCAAGCGGGGCCACCCAGCTGGTGCGTGCTTCGGGGACCGTGGAGGCGCTGCGCGAGGTCAAGGATGCCGGCGAGCTGGCGCTGCTGCGGCTGGCCTGCGAGGCGGCCGACGCCGCGCTTGCCGACCTGCTGGCGCGCGGCGGTCTGCGGCCCGGCCGAACCGAACGCGCGGTGGCCCGCGAGCTGGAATCGTTGATGGTCGACCACGGCGCCGACGCGGTGTCGTTCGAGACGATCGTCGCGGCCGGGCCGAATTCGGCCATCCCACACCACCGGCCGACGGATGCGGTGCTGGCGGCGGGCGATTTCGTCAAGATCGACTTCGGCGCGCTGGTCGCCGGCTACCACTCCGACATGACCCGCACCTTCATCCTCGGCCCGGCCGCCGACTGGCAGCTGGAGATCTATGAGCTGGTCGCCGAGGCGCAGCGGGCCGGCCGGGAGGCGTTGCGGCCGGGTGCGGGCCTGCGCGATGTGGACGCCGCGGCGCGACAACTGATCGTTGACGCGGGCTACGGAGAGCAGTTCGGGCACGGTCTGGGACACGGCGTGGGCCTGCAGATCCACGAAGCGCCGGGAATCGGGGCCAGATCCGCCGGTACACTACTTGCGGGCTCCGTAGTGACCGTGGAGCCCGGCGTCTACTTACCCGACCGCGGCGGTGTCCGCATCGAGGACACCCTGGTAGTGGCCTCTACACCAACACCAGAGACGTCCAGAACACCTAGAACCGCCGGGATGACCCCGGAATTGCTGACCCGGTTCCCCAAAGAACTGGCCATTTTGTAGGAGATTTAGCGACCGTGGCGAGCACTGCCGACTTCAAGAACGGACTTGTCCTGGTGATCGACGGCCAGCTTTGGCAGATCGTCGAGTTCCAGCACGTCAAACCCGGCAAGGGCCCGGCCTTCGTGCGCACCAAGCTGAAGAACGTGGTCTCGGGCAAGGTCGTCGACAAGACGTACAACGCCGGCGTCAAGGTCGACACCGCGACCGTCGACCGGCGCGACACCACCTACCTGTACCGCGACGGCTCCGACTTCGTGTTCATGGACAGCCAGGACTACGAGCAGCACCCGCTGCCGGAGTCCCTGGTCGGCGACGCCGCGCGGTTCCTGCTGGAGGGCATGCCGGTGCAGGTGGCGTTCCACAACGGAGCGGCGCTGTATCTCGAGCTGCCGGTGACCGTCGAAATCCAGGTCACCCACACCGAGCCGGGCCTGCAGGGCGATCGGTCCAGCGCGGGCACCAAGCCGGCCACCCTGGAAACCGGAGCGCAGATACAGGTGCCGTTGTTCATCAACACCGGCGACAAGCTCAAGGTGGATTCCCGCGACGGCAGCTACGTGGGACGGGTCAACGCCTGACCATGCCTGACGAAAGGTCGGCTCGACCGGCGAGACCCGCGCGACCTGCGCGACCCGTTAAGGGGCGCCATCAGGCCCGCAAGCGTGCCGTCGACCTGTTGTTCGAGGCCGACGCCCGCGGTCTGAGCGCGCTCGAGGTGGTCGATGTTCGTACCGCGCTGGCCGAAGCCAAGCCGGACGTGGCGCCGCTGCACCCTTACACGGTCGCCGTCGCCCGGGGAGTCGGCGAGCACATCGCCCACGTCGACGACCTGATCACCTCGCATCTGCAGGGCTGGACGCTGGACCGGCTGCCCGCGGTGGATCGCGCCATCCTGCGGGTCGCGGTGTGGGAGCTGCTGTACGCCGCCGACGTGCCGGAGCCGGTCGCCGTGGACGAAGCCGTGGAGCTGGCCAAGGAGCTGTCCACCGACGAGTCTCCGGGTTTCGTCAACGGGGTGCTGGGCCAGCTCATGCTGGTGACGCCGCAGATTCGTGCGGCCGCTCGAGCGGTGCGTGGGGGGTCGTCATGAACCGCCTGGAACTTCGTGTCTCCATCGCCACCTTCCTGGCCGGGACGGTGGTGCTCGGCGCCGTCGTGTGCGCCGCCTACGGCCTGACCATCATCGCGTCGGCGATGTCGATATACGCGCTGGGCGTCGGCGCCTGGCTGTATCACTCGGTCGAACGGCTGATCCTGGCCCGCCGCATCAGCACGGTCCGAACTGCGGCCAAGCCGCTGCAGCCGGTGCTGCCGCTGATGGCCGCGCTCATGGGCCTGATGCAGGCCGTGGTGCGGTCGCTGACCGATGTCACCGAGCTGCCGGCGCGCGGCTGGGATCTTCCCGTGCTCCGGTGGGTGGACAACCCGTTCGGAAATCGCAGCAATCGGCGGGAACTGGAAAGTGACGTCGACGAAGACGAGCTGGAAAGCTGACCGTTACCCCGCCGCAACCCTGAGCGAAACATTCCCGCGCTGAGCGCCGGTGGGACACAAATAGCCGCTCTGGCTGATCTGGCGCGCGGCCGCGCGCGATAATTACGGTTGCACTACGGCGACCACCCGCACCAGAAGAAATCAGGCGACCACATGACTCAGCACAGTGCCCACCCGCGACGACTTCGGGTCTCCGCTCTGGCGGCCGTAGCCAACCCGTCCTACACGCGCATCGACACGTGGAACCTGCTCGACGACGCGTGCCGTCATCTCGCCGAGGTCGACCTTGCCGGGCTGGACATTGCCCACGACGTGGCCCGGGTGAAGCGCCTGATGGACCGCATCGGTGCCTACGAGCGGTACTGGCTGTATCCGGGTGCCGAGAATCTGGCCATCTTCCGCGCCCACCTGGAGAGCCTGTCCACGGTGCGGCTCACCGAAGAGGTGCAGCTGGCCGTCCGGCTGCTGAGCGAATATGGGGACCGCACAGCGCTTTTCGACACTTCCGCGCCACTGGCCGACCAGGAGCTGGTGGCCCAGGCCAAACAGCAGCAGTTCTACACGGTGTTGGTCGCCGACGACGCGCCACCCACCGCCCCGGATTGCCTGGCCGAAAGCCTGCGGGCGCTGCGCGATCCGTCCGAGGACATCCAGTTCCAGGTCCTGGTGGCCCCCAGCGTCGAGGACGCCATCACCGCGGTCGCGTTGAACGGCGAGATTCAGGCCGCGATCATTCGCCACGACCTGCCGCTGCGGTCCCGCGACCGGGTGCCGCTGATGAACACGCTGCTCGGGCCCAGCGACTCGGCGCCCGCGGCCCTGATCCACGACAGCGCCCAGGACTGGGTCGAATGCGGCGAGTGGATCAGGGAGCTACGTCCACATATCGACATTTACCTGCTGACCGACGAGTCGATCGCGGCGGGCAGTGACAACGAGCCGGATGTCTACGACCGGACGTTCTACCGGCTCAACGACGTCACCGACCTGTACAGCACGGTGATCGCGGGCCTGCGGAACCGGTACTCCACGCCATTTTTCGACGCGCTGCGCGCGTACGCGGGGGCGCCCGTCGGCCAGTTCCATGCGCTGCCCATCGCGCGTGGCGCCAGCATCTTCAATTCGAAGTCACTGCAGGACATGGGTGAGTTCTACGGCCGCAACATCTTCATGGCCGAGACCTCGACCACCTCGGGTGGCCTGGACTCGCTGCTGGATCCGCACGGCAACATCAAGAAAGCGATGGATAAGGCCGCGATCACGTGGAACTCCGATCACACCTATTTCTGCACCAACGGCACGTCGACCGCCAACAAGATCGTCGTGCAGTCGCTGACCAGGCCGGGCGACATCGTGCTGATCGACCGCAACTGCCACAAGTCGCATCACTACGGGCTGGTACTTGCCGGTGCCTATCCGCTGTACCTGGACGCGTATCCGCTGCCGCAGTTCGCGATTTACGGGGCGGTGCCGCTGCGCACGATCAAGAAGGCGCTCCTGGACCTGGAGGCGGCCGGGCAGCTGCACCGGGTACGCATGCTGCTGCTGACCAACTGCATCTTCGACGGCGTCGTCTACAACCCCCGTCGAGTCATGGAGGAAGTGCTGGCGATCAAGCCGGACATCTGCTTCCTGTGGGACGAGGCGTGGTACGCGTTCGCCACCGCCGTGCCGTGGGCCCGGCAACGGACCGCCATGGTGTCGGCGGAGCGTCTCGCGCAGACGTTGGCGTCGCGGGAATACGCCGAGGAATACCGGGATTGGGCCGCGAAGATGGAGGGGATCCCGCGGTCGGAGTGGGCTGAGCACCGACTGCTGCCCGACCCCAGCCTGGCGCGGGTGCGGGTGTACGCGACGCACTCGACTCACAAGTCGCTGTCGGCGTTTCGGCAGTCGTCGATGATCCACGTCCGCGACCAGGATTTCAATGCGCGTGCGCGCGACGCGTTCGGGGAGGCGTTTTTGACGCACACCTCGACGTCGCCGAACCAGCAACTTCTCGCGTCGCTGGACCTGGCGCGTCGTCAGGTGGACATCGAGGGCTTCCAGCTGGTCCGGCAGGTCTACGACATGGCGCTGGTTTTCCGGCACCGCGTCCGCAAGGACCGGCTGATCAGCAAGTGGTTCCGCATCCTCGACGAGTCCGACCTGGTGCCCGAGGAGTTCCGGGCGTCCGCGGTCAGCTCGTACCGCGAGGTCAGGCAGGGAGCCCTGGCGGAGTGGAACGAGGCCTGGCGCTCCGATCAGTTCGTGCTGGACCCGACGCGGGTCACCCTGTTCCTCGGCGACACCGGCATGAATGGGTACGACTTCCGCGAGAAGATCCTGATGGACCGATTCGGCATCCAGATCAACAAGACCTCGATCAACAGCGTGTTGCTGATCTTCACCATCGGCGTCACCTGGTCGAGCGTGCACCATCTGCTCGACGTGCTGCGGCGGGTGGCCACCGATTTCGACCGGGAGAAACAGGCGGCCAGCGCGGCCGACTGGGCGCTGCACGAGCGCCGAGTCGACGAGATCACCCAGGATCTGCCGCACCTGCCCGACTTCAGCCATTTCGACGTTGCCTTCCGGCCCGACGACGCCTGCCCGTTCGGCGACATGCGGGCGGCCTTCTACGCCGGGTACGAAGAGTCGGACCGCGAGTACGTTCAGATCGGTAGGGCCGGGCGGCGGCTTGCGGAGGGGAAGACCCTGGTGTCGACGACGTTCGTGGTGCCCTACCCGCCGGGGTTCCCGGTGCTGGTCCCGGGTCAGCTGGTGTCCAAGGAGATCGTCTACTTCCTCGCCCAGCTCGACGTCAAGGAAATCCACGGATACAACCCCGACCTGGGGTTGTCGGTGTTCACCGAGAAAGCGCTGAAGAGGCTCGAGGCCCAACGGAATGCGGCGGCGGCCGCGGTTGGGTCCGCTCTTCCCGCCTTCGAGGTTCCATCGGATGCTTCTGCTTTGGGAACGCTCAACGGTGAGGGCGCCAAGCAGGTGGTCACCGAAGAAGCCTGACGGTTCGGGCGGTAGCGAGCGGGGGCAGTATCTCGCTATAACATGATGCTGTGCGCACCACTCTGCAGATTGATGATGATGTCCTGGAAGATGCGCGCAGCATCGCGCGGGCGGAAGGTCGGACAGTCGGCGCGGTAATTTCTGAACTGGCGCGTAGGTCGCTTCGCCCGGTTGGGATTGTCGAGGTCGACGGGTTTCCGGTCTTCGAGGTCCCGCCGGACGCCCCGGTCATTACACCCGAAGATGTCGCTCGTGCCCTCGAGGACGATGCGTGACCGCCCTGCTCGACGTCAACGTGCTCATCGCACTGGGCTGGCCGAACCACGTGCATCACGGCGCGGCGCAGCGGTGGTTCGCGCAGTCCTCGGCAAAAGGTTGGGCCACCACACCGATCACCGAGACCGGGTACGTCCGGATTTCTAGCAATCGCGCAGTGATGCAAGTGTCGACCACGCCGGCAACTGCGATCGCGCAATTGGAAGCGATGACCGCTCTTCCGGGGCATACATTCTGGTCCGACGACGTGCCGCTAGTGATCGGCAAGGGGGGCGATCGTGGCGCGGTGTCGAACCACCGTCAGGTTACCGACCGCCATCTGATCGCATTGGCCGTGCGCTACGGCGGGTGCCTGGTCACGTTCGACGCCGCACTGGTCGATTCCGCACCTGGCGGCATTGTCGAGGTTCTGTAATCCGCCGATTGCGGGTTTGCCGTTCGAAGACCGTCGCATCCGGGTGTGGTATCGATCCTCGAAAGTCATTGTTAGGCAAGGAAAAATGCGTGCTGGCAGCCTACCCGGGCTGTCCGTTGAGCCCGCGGTAGATGAAGTCGGTCAGCGCATCGATGGCCTCGTCTTCGTCGACGTTGCTTTCGCCGAACTGACCGCCCGACATGTGCCACTGTGACCCGAACCCGTCCAGCAGTCCGGCGAACATCGCCAGCACCACATCGGGACGCCCGGGCAGAGTACGGCCGGCCGCGGCGATGGGGTCCAGGTGATCGCGGATGTGGCTGATGTCTTGGCTTATCAGGGCCTGCATCTGCGCGCCGAACTCGGCGTTGACAAGTGCCGCCTGCCGCAGCGCGGTCAGCTCGACGGTGTTGCGGGCGTAGAAGCGCCAGTACGCCGCGACGTGCCAGCGCACGGCATCGCGGTTGGTGAAGTCACCGCTGTGTGCCGAGTCCGCGGCGATCACACCCCGATCGCTTTCCGCGAGCAAGTCTGCCAGCAGGGCCTTGAGCAGGTCTTCCTTGCTGGTGAAGTGGTTGTAGAACGATCCCGCGGCGCGGCCGGCCTCGGCGGTGATGTCGGTGATCTTGGTGTTCAGATAGCCCTTTTGCGCGAACACGCGCCGGGCCGCGTCCTTGAGCGCGGCCTCGGTGCCGGCGGCCTGTTCCACGCGCTTCACCGATTCACCTCCTTGACAGGGAAGTTAGCACCAGTACAGACTGAATCAATATTCATTGAATTTGAATTCACTCGAAGGAGCTGCTGATGGACACCCAGGTGCTGATCGCCGGAGCCGGGCCGACCGGGCTCACGGCGGCAATCGAGCTGGCTCGCCGCGGAGTCGACCTGCGCATCGTCGACAAAGCCGAGCAGTTCGCGGTGGGCTCCCGCGCTGACGGGCTGCAGCCCCGCACGCTGGAGGTCTTCGAAGACCTCGGCATCCTCGACCAGGTGCTCGCCGATGGGATCGGCGCCCCGGTGCTGCGCGTCTATGCCGGGGAGACGGTGGTGTGGGAGGACCGGATGGCCGAGCCGGTGCCGCCGCGCGCCGATGCGCCCTATCCGAACCTGTGGTTCGTGCCGCAGTGGCGCACCGAGGAGATGCTGCGGGCGCGGCTGGCCGAGTACGGGGTAGCGGTCGAGTTGGGTACCGAAGTGCTGGCGATCGAACAGGGCCGCGACGCGGTGACGGTGCGCCTGCAAACCGGCGAAACCGTGCGCACCGGGTACCTGGTCGGCGCAGACGGCGGGCACAGCACCGTACGCAGGCAGCTCGACATCCCGTTTCCCGGGACTACCGATGACGCGGTGCAGATGGTGCAGGCCGACGTGCGCATCGAGGGCTTGGACCACGACTATGCGCACGGCTGGATGCTCGACGGGCACTGCTTCTTCGGCTTCACCCCGCTCGCGACGGGCGCCGACGCCTTCGTCCTGAACACGACGGCCACCGGGGTGGAGCCGACGCTGGCCGGACTGCAGGCCAGCCTTGACGCCGCCTCCGGGCGCACCGACATCCGGTTGCTCGAGGTGACCTGGGCCACCATCTGGCGTTGCAACGTGCGATTGGCGCGGCGATACCGGGCCGGGCGGGTGTTCCTGGCCGGCGATGCCGCGCACGTCCATCCGCCCACCGGGGGACAGGGCCTCAACACCGGCGTGCAGGACGCCTACAACCTCGGCTGGAAACTCGCCACCGCGCTTGCCGGACTGGCCGGGCACTCCGACAACGTGCTGGACAGTTACCAAGCGGAGCGACTGCCGATCGCCGCGCGGGTGCTCGGGATCAGCACCGGGCTGCTGGACAAGACGCTCGCCGGGGGTGACGACGCGCTGCGGCGGGGCGAGGAAACCCGGCAACTCGACGTGGGCTACCGGGGCGGGCCGCTGACGCTCGACGATGGCTGCAGCGCCATGCTGGCCGCCGGTGACCGCGCACCGGACGCACCCTGCCGGCGCGGTGACGGCCACCGGGCCCGGCTGTTTGCCCTCTTCGCGGGCCCGCACTGGACGCTGCTGCGATTCGGGCCCGACGCGCCGCGCCTGGACCACCGATGTGTGCACTCCCACCAGATCGGCACCGACATCCTCGACGCCGATCGTCATATTCACCAGGCCTACGGCGTCAAGCACGGCGCGGTTGTCCTCATCCGTCCGGATGGCTACATCGGCGCCATCACCGCGCAACCCCAGGCGCTTGCGGCCTACGCAAATCGGCTGCTGCCCAACCGAGGTTGCGCTCACGGGGATCGGAAAGGCGGCGCTGTATCGAGGGTGGCGCAATAGCCGGCCGGTGACGGGTTTTTGGCTGGTCGCAGCTTCCTCGCCGCTGGCGCAATACGCGCGCCCGCCGTGGTGGCCCGCCTTCGGCCCCCTGAATGTGCCCCTGAGCTGCATTAGCGTGACGGCGTGGCGCAACCAGCACCGATCCGCGGACCCCGGGCCGATCGTGCGCGCCGGGCCGCGGACGTGTTACGGCAGCAGATCCATGCGGGTGCCTACCCCGACGGCCTGCCCGCCGAAAGCGAACTGGCAGCCGAATTCTTCGTGTCCCGCAACACCATTCGCGAGGCGCTTGCCGTGCTGAAAAACGAAGGCCTGATCGACCGTGGCCCCAAGGTCGGCACCCACGTCGCGCAGCGTAAGTACGAGCATGGGCTCGATGCGCTGCTGGGGCTGAAGGAAACCTTCAAAAACCAAGGCGAGGTCCGCAACGAGGTGCGGGCCGCCATGCGGGTGGCGGCCCCTCCTTCGGTGACCCGCAGGTTGCAGCTGCAACCCGGTGAGCAGGCGATATTCGTCGAGCGGCTGCGCTACCTCGGGGATCTCCCGCTCAGCCTGGACCTGACCTACCTCGCCCCGGATATCGGAACGCAGATCCTGGATCATCCGCTGGAATGCCCCTTAGAAAAGAACGATCTGTTCGCGCTTATCGAGCAGGTGAGCGGACACCGGCTGGGTTCGGCGTCGCTGGCACTGGAGGCCATCCCCGCCGACGCGCACTCGGCGGCCGCACTGCAGGTCCCCGACGGGGCGGCGCTGCTGATGCTGGAGCGCCTCACCAGCCTGGACGACGGCAGGCCCGTTGACCTGGAGTACATCCGGATGCGCGGCGATCGAATCACCATGCGCGGCAGTCTAATAAGGAACGAGCCGATAAGGAGCAAGCCATGACGCTGGTGAACAACCGCGCCGACGTGCCGGTCACCATCGACGATTCGCTGTGTATCGACGGCTGCACCCTGTGCGTAGAAATCTGCCCGCTCGACGCGCTGGCCATCAACCCCGACACCGGCAAAGCCTTCATGCATGTGGACGAGTGCTGGTATTGCGGCCCCTGTGCGGCCCGCTGCCCGACCGGCGCCGTCACGGTCAACATGCCCTATCTCATACGCTGAAATACGCCACAGCCCAGGATTGTTCATGAAACGACACGCCATCGGGCTGGTGTCGATCGTGGCCGCGATCATCGCGGTCGTTTCCGGCTGCTCGCTGGAATCGTTATCCGCATCCTCCGGTGTCGTCAACGTAGTCATCGGCTACCAGTCCAAGACCATCAACACCGTGACCGCCGGGACGCTGCTGCGCGCCCAGGGTTACCTGGAGCGCCGGCTCGCCGACATCACCACCCGCACCGGCACCAAATACGCCGTCAAGTGGCAGGACTACGACACCGGGGCTCCGATCACCGCGCAGATGCTCGCCGAGAAGATCGACATCGGCTCGATGGGCGACTACCCCATGCTGATCAACGGCTCCAAGACGCAGGCCAACCCGTTGGCCCGCACCGAGATGGTGTCCGTCACCGGCTACAACCCCAAGGGCGCGCTGAACATGGTGGTGGTGGCGCCCGGTTCGTCGGCCACCACCTTGAATGACCTGGCCGGCTCAAAGGTCTCGGCGAGCGTGGGCTCGGCCGGTCACGGAACGTTGCTGCGGGCCCTGGATCGGGCCGGGATCAAAGGCGTAGAGGTGCTCAACCAGCAGCCGCAGGTGGGCGCTTCTGCTCTGGAATCCAGCCAGGTGCAAGGCCTTTCGCAGTTCGTCGCCTGGCCGGGCCTGCTGGTGTTCCAGGGCAAGGCCAAGCTGCTCTACGACGGGGCCGAGCTGAACCTGCCCACCCTGCATGGTGTGGTGGTGCGGCGCTCGTATGCGGCCGCTCACCCGGAGGTGCTCGCGGCTTTCCTGCAGGCGCAGCTGGACGCTACCGATTTCCTCAACGAAAAGCCCTTGGAGGCGGCCCGTATCGTCGCCGAGGCAAGCGGGCTGCCGCAAGAGGTGGTTTACCTCTACAACGGGCCCGGTGGTACGTCGTTCGACACCACGCTGAAGCCGTCTTTGGCTGACGCGCTGAAAGGTGATGTGCCGTATTTGAAGTCGATCGGCGACTTCGCCGACCTCGACATCGGCGGCTTCATCCAGGACACGCCGTTGCGCGCTGTTTTCGGTGCTCGTGGCCTGCACTACGACACGGCTCGGGCCGCCATCGCCAACCCATCCGTGCTCACCGGCGATCCGGCCCTGGCAAGCGAACTGTGGCTGGACGGAACCGATGCCACTCAAACGGTCGCCAATCCGACCAGCCTGCTTCGGGCGGTCAGGGACGCCACGGCCCACGGCGCCAAAGTCCGTGCCGCCTATGTTCCCGACGCCGAGCTGGGCACCCGGTGGTTCGCCGACAGGGCGGTCTGGGTGCAAGACGGCCTGAACTACCTGCCGTTCGGAACCCCGGCCGGCGCGCATCGCTATCTCGCCGCGCACTCGGGCGGCGTAATCGTGAATTATCAACAGGCACTGGGAGGTTCGGTATGACTGCCACAGTGATCGACCAAAACATAGCGCTGCCCGCGCTCGGCACGCCGCGACGGCTCGCCTCGCCGTGGCGGTCGCGGCTGCTGCGGCTGGCTTCGGTGGCCGCCGCGATCGGCCTGTGGCAAGTGCTTACCGCCGGCAAGGTGCGGCTGTGGCTGCGATTCGACACCTTGCCGACCGTCACCGAGATTGCTACCGCGCTGACCCGACGGCTGCAGACCTACCAGTACTGGCTTGACCTGGCGCAGTCACTGCTCCGGATACTCACCGGCTTCGGGCTGGCCGCGGTGATCGGCGTCGCGACCGGCGTCCTGCTGGGCCGCTCCCGACTGTTCGCCAACGTTTTCGGTCCGCTGACGGAGCTGGCCAGGCCAATACCGGCGATCGCGATCGTGCCGGTGGCGATCCTGCTCTTCCCGACCGACGAGGCCGGCATCGTGTTCATCACCTTCCTGGCGGCCTACTTCCCGATCATGGTCAGCACCCGGCACGCGGTGCGCGCGCTGCCCACCCTGTGGGAGGACTCGGTGCGCACCCTCGGCGGCGGCCGCGCCGACGTGCTCGGCCAGGTGGTGCTGCCGGGCATCCTGCCCGGGGTGTTCGGCGGCCTGTCGGTCGGTATGGGAGTGGCGTGGATCTGCGTGATCTCCGCGGAGATGATCTCGGGCCGGCTCGGCATCGGCTACCGCACCTGGCAGGACTACACCGTGCTGGCCTACCCCCAGGTGTTCGTCGGCATCTTCACCATCGGCGTGCTGGGATTCGCGACGTCCGCGGCCGTCGAACTGGTGGGCCGCCGGGCGACCCGCTGGCTGCCGCGTGCTCAGGAGGGGCAGCGATGACTGCGACGAAGAACGGCATGAGCCTGGAGTTGGATCGGGTTCGGTTGTCCTACACCGGTGTTCCGGTCATCGACGATGTGAGTCTGACGGTACGTCCGGGCGAGATCCTGGTGCTTACCGGACCGTCGGGCTGCGGCAAGTCGACGGTGCTGCGTGCCCTGGCGGGGCTGCTGCCCCCCGACGACGGCCGAGTGCTGGCCGACGGCACCGAAGTCACCACCACCTCGGGCGACCGGGGCATGGTGTTCCAGGACAACGCGCTGCTGCCGTGGCGCACCGTGCGGTCCAACATCGAGCTGGCGTTGCGGCTGCGCGGCGAGCACCGGGCGACCCGGCGCGCGCGGGCCGAGCGCTGGATAGACGAGCTGGGGCTGGGGGGTTTCGGCGATTACCTGCCCAAGAGCCTGTCCGGTGGGATGCGTCAGCGGGTGCAGCTGGCCCGGGGTCTCGCCGGGGCACCGCGCGCGGTGATGATGGACGAGCCGTTCGGCGCGCTGGACACCCAAACCCGCGCCGCCATGCAGCGGCTGCTCATCGAGACCTGGCGGGCCCACCCGACCACGATCGTGTTCGTCACCCACGACGTCGACGAGGCGCTGGCGGTGGGGGACCGGATCGTGGTGCTGGGCCGGGCCGGTCAGCCGCTACGCGCGGTGCTCGACGTGCCGGAGCCGCGAATCGCCCGGGTGCGCGCCGAATTGCGCGCCGAAATCATTGCGGCACTGAACCATTCGGATGTGGCGGCATGATGCGGATGCCCGATTATGCCATTCCGGATGCTGTTCCTGATGCCATTCCCGATCCCAGGGCGCCGGTCAGGCTGGATTGCGACGTGCTGGTCATCGGCGGCGGCACCGCGGGCACCATGGCGGCACTGTCCGCCGCCGAGCGTGGCGCGCAGGTGCTGCTGCTGGAGAAGGCCCACGTGCGGCATTCCGGGGCGCTGGCGATGGGTATGGACGGGGTGAACAACGCCGTCATCCCCGGCAAGGCCGAACCGGAGGACTACGTCGCCGAGATCACCCGGGCCAACGACGGAATCGTCAATCAGCGGACCGTGTATCAGACCGCCACCCGTGGGTTCGCCATGGTGCAGCGGCTGGAGCGCTACGGCGTGAAATTCGAGAAGGACGAACATGGCGAGTACGCGGTGCGCCGGGTGCACCGGTCCGGCTCGTACGTGCTGCCGATGCCGGAGGGCAAGGACGTCAAAAAGGCGCTCTACCGGGTGCTGCGGCAACGGTCGATGCGAGAGAGGATCCGCATCGAGAACCGGCTGATGCCGGTGCGGGTGCTCACCGACGGGGGCGTTGGGGGCCGGGCCGTCGGCGCCGCGGCGCTGCACACCCGCACCGGCGAATTCGTCGCCGTCGGCGCCAAGGCGGTGATCCTGGCGACCGGGGCGTGCGGGCGGCTCGGCTTGCCCGCCTCGGGGTACCTGTACGGCACCTACGAAAATCCGACCAACGCCGGCGACGGCCACTCGATGGCCTACCACGCCGGCGCGGAGTTGTCCGGCATCGAATGCTTCCAGGTCAATCCGCTGATCAAGGACTACAACGGCCCGGCGTGCGCCTATGTGGCCAATCCGTTCGGTGGCTACCAGGTCAATTCGGACGGTGAGCGGTTTGTCGACTCCGACTACTGGTCGGGGCAGATGATGGCCGAAGTCAAAAGTGAGATCGACTCGGCCCGCGGACCCATCTATCTCAAGGTGTCGCACCTGTCCGACGAGACGCTCACCGCGCTGGAGAACATCCTGCACACCACCGAACGGCCCACCCGAGGCACCTTCCACGCGAACCGGGGCCATGACTACCGCACCCACGACGTCGAGATGCACATCTCCGAAATCGGCTTGTGCGGCGGTCATTCCGCATCCGGCGTCTGGGTCGACGAGCACGCCCGCACCACGGTGCCCGGACTCTATGCCGCCGGGGACCTGGCCTGCGTCCCGCACAACTACATGATCGGGGCGTTCGTCTTCGGCGACCTCGCCGGCATCCACGCCGCCTCGACGCTAACGGAAGTCGCGGCGCCGCAACAACTCCCAGAAGATCAGCTGCGTGCCGCGCACGAGCTGATCTACCGGCCACTGCGGCATCCGGACGGGCCGCCCCAGCCGCAGGTCGAATACAAACTGCGGCGCTTCGTCAACGACTATGTGGCGCCACCGAAGACGGCGGCCAAGCTGTCCATCGCGGTGCGTACGTTCGACCGGATGCAGGCCGAGATCGCTGACCTGGGTGCCCGTAACCCACACGAGCTGATGCGGGCCGTGGAGGTGTCGTTCATCCGGGACTGCGCCGAGATGGCCGCCCGTTCCTCGCTGACCCGAACCGAATCGCGCTGGGGCCTCTACCACGAGCGCGCCGACCTGCCCGGCCGCGACGACAGCCAATGGGGCTACCACCTCAACCTGCGCAAGGGCCCGGACGGACAAATGCTGTTCCTGAAGCGCCCGGTGGCACCGTATTTCGTGCCGGTCCCGGAGTTGGACGGCCTACCGCCGAGCGACCAGACGGTGCAGGAGGTGGAGCAGCCGCCGCTGGTCGGCGGTCAGGCCCCGGCCACCACACGGTCGCGAATCGCCACGGCCGCGCCCGCATTCGAACCGCCGTCGCCGCGCATTGCCGAGGTGCTTGCCTTCGAGGAGCCGACGATCGCCGACCTGGGGCCGTATCTGGGCGACTCCGATCCCGGGGTGCGACGAACCGCGGTGGCAACGCTCACCGAGCACACCCCGGACGGCTACGCGCCCGCCCTGTTCGCCGCGCTGGACGACCCCGACGCCGCGGTGCGCCGCACCGGCGCCGACGGGATCCGCGAGCTGGTCGAAGTGTTGCCGGACCCGGCCGGGGCGCGCGCATACCTGCTCTCCCGCGACGTGGTGGTGCGCGCGGCCGCGGTCTATCTACTCGCCGCACGCCGGGCCGGTGCTGCCGGCCAATACCGCCGCGCGCTGACCGATCCCGATTACCGAGTGCGCATCGAGGCGGTGCGGGCGCTGGTGTCGGTCGACGACGTGGCCGGGGTTGTCGGCGCCACCGGCGACGAGAACCGGGAGGTGCGCATCGCCGCGGCCGCGGGTCTGGCAACGCTGCGCGGCGGCGCCGACACCGTCAGCACGCTGGTCGCCGACGCTGATCCGCTGGTACGCGCCGCCGCATTCGCCGCCCTGGGTGAATTGGGTTGCAGCAAAGAAAACCTCGTTGCTGTTCAGCAGGCCTTGCAGGCGCCGGCATGGCAGGTGCGCCAGGGTGCGGCCCGCGCGCTCTCGGGCGCGGTGCCCGAACTCGCGGCGCCGGCGATATCGGGGCTGACCACCGCGCTCGCCGACGCCCATCTCGACGTGCGCAAGGCGGCCGTGCTCAGCCTGACCCGGTGGGCCGCCGAACCCGCCGCCCGTGACGCACTTCGAATCGCGCTCAAGGACAGCGACGCCGACGTGCGCGCCTACGCTCGTCGGGCGCTTGAGGGCAAGGACGGGTAGTCAGGCAGCTCGACGGAGCCGGCGGTGGTGAACCACTTCCGTTCGGCGATGGGGCGTAACGGCCAGCGGTCCGCCATCCGGCACCTGCGAACCGGGTAGCCAGGAACTCGCGCTGCTCATTGAGGTCGCGGCGGTCGTAGGTGAGCGGTTCGGAGCGGAATGCCACCCCGCCTTGGCTTTTGCCGGGTCGTGCGACGGGCGCATCGACGTGTTGAGTCCGCCGGGCGCCCGGTACATCAAGTACCAGCCGTTCAGCCCGACGGTGTCGGGCACGGTGAACCACGCGCTGCAGCCGCCCAGCGGTTTGACGATGGAAAACGTAGCGCGCAAGCCTCGGCCTTCAGGCCGGGGACAAGCGCGTCTGGATTTGTCGGCGACGGCTGTTACGGTGTTGGCCACAACTGAATCCTCCGGAGAGATCCCAAGGTCAGGACATCGACCGGCGTCGGGGAAAGTAATCGGCGCGGCCGCGGAAACACCGACACCTGCGGCGCCCGCAAGGGACAGAGCCGATCGGCGCAAACGCAAAAGCCCCCGGCTTACGGCGGTGCCGTGATGAGCACCGAGACAGCCGGACATCGGCACGCGGGAATCCCGCGCCTTCAGGCGGGGGAGGATGTCAACATGCCGTTGCCGTGGAACGCCTCCACCGGCATCTCGGCGCGAACCCGGCCGTCGGCCCTCACCCAGCGCATGCCGTGCTGGTCCAGGCTGCGGGCGCGCAGCTGATCCAGCAGCCCCATCCGCTCGACGATCGTCCGGCCTGCGCCACGCAGGTCGACGGTCTGGCCGCCCGGACGGATACCGTCGGCGAGCTCGACCACCACGACGCGGTAGCCGGAACCGGTGAGCCAGTACGCGAGAGCGGGCCCGGCGACGCCCGCACCGCTGATCAGGACGGTCGGCTCGGTCATGCGGCTCAGCCTGCGGGCGGTCAGCGCACGACCTTGGCGTAGAGCAGGCTGTCCTGTGGTTCGGGTCCCAATGTCGGGTAGACGGCGTGGCGGGCCAGCCGGCCCTCCAACACAAACCCGGCCCGCTCCAGCAGGTGCGCCGACCGCTCGTTGTCGACGTTGCAGGTGGCCCAGACGCGGTACAGGTCCCGGTCGCCTTCCAGCGCCGCCATGATCATCCCGAGCGCTTCGGACATCAAGCCCTTGCCCCACCAGCGCCGACCGATGCAGTAACCGATTTCGACGGCGTGCCGCACCGCGCGCCGGCAGCTGGTCAGTCCGATGACGTCGTCGCTGTGCCGCAGCGCTATGACCCAGGTCCGATCGTCGTCGCTGACGTTGAGTTTTTCGGTGATCACCCGACGCGTCGCGGCCACGTCGGGATGCGGTCTCCACATCAGATACTTGGTGACCTCGGGGTCGCGGGCGACCCGCTGGAACAGCGCGCCGGCGTCGTCGAGTGTCGGTCGGCGCAGCACAAGCCGCGGGCCCTCGATGCGATCAGGCGGGTAGTCGACCATCGCGTGTCTACAGGCCCAGCGCGCGATAGGTGTGGCGGACGAACTTCGGTTGCGCCGTCCGCAGCTTCGCCAACGACGTGTTGCCCGCGACGGCCGCGGCCGCGTCCACGGACAGATCGGGACAATTCTGGATCAGATACAGCAAGATCAGGTCGCTGGCCGGATCGGCCTGCCACCACGTCCCGTAGGCGCCGGGCCAGCTGAACGTTCCCAGCCCGCCCGGCCCGAAAAACGGGGCGGACTTGGCCGGATCGGTCACCACCGACAGGTTCAGACCGAACCCGCGGCCAATCCAATACGGTGCCCCCAGGAAGTTGTGCCGCTTGTGCTCGGCGGTGAGCCGGTCGGTCCGCATCAGGCGCACCGACTCGGCTGTTAGCACCCGGACACCGTCGAGGAAACCGTCGCCCAGCAGCATCCGCACGAACCGCAGGTAGTCGTCGGCGGTCGACCACAACCCGCCGCCGGTGTTGCAGAACGACGGCGGCCTGATGTGCGGCGGCCCCATCACGTCGTGCCGTAACCGGCCCTCGTCGTCAATCTGATACATGGTCGCGGCGCGTCCCCGCGCTTCGGCGGACACGAAGAACCCGGTGTCGGTCATACCCGCCGGGCCCAGGATGCGCTCGTCGAGGACCTGGTAAAAGGGTTTGTCCTCGATGCGGGAGACGATGACGCCGAGCAGGTCCGTGGCGTGGCTGTAGGTGACTTTGACGCCGGGTTGATGCACCAGCGGCAGCGCGGCCAGTTCGGTCGCCCAGGCGTCCGGACCCAGATTGAAGGGCAGCCGCATGTACGCCCGCGCGATCGGCCCGGATGCCGAAAATGAATAGGCCAGGCCGCTGGTATGGGTAAGCAGATCCTCGACCAGGATGGTTCGCTGCAACCGATGGGTCCGATCCAGCGGGCCCCTCGGATCGTCCATAACCGGGATGTCGGCGAACTCCGGCACCCAGCGCACGATCGGGTCGCGCAATGCCAGCTTGCCCTCGTCGACCAGGCTCATGGCCGTCGCCACCGTGACCGGCTTGGTCATCGACGCGATGCGAAACAAGGTGTCTCGGTGCATCGGCACCCCGGCCTCGACATCTCGGTAGCCGATCTCGTTGACCTGCAACACTTTTCCGTGCTGCCAGACCACCGTCACCGCGCCGGCGAGCAGGCCTGCGTCGCAGACCGCGCGGATGTAGGCCTGATTGCCCGCGAGGTTCAGGCGATTCACCCGGTTCAGGTTAGCCGCCGCCTGCCAAAGTTCTAAAGCCGCACCCAGAGATCACCGGCAACCGGTTAACTGCACCAAATTCGCGCGGTGCGTGTCACGCAGCGTGACCGCGTCGATTGCTGTTTGGCGAAACCACTTCCCGCGCAGCGTGACGCATGTTACTGTCGCCGCACTCCGGCCGATGGAAACTGGTGAACATGCTGAGAGGGCAGGGACATGCTTTCGACGATCATGTCGTTGCTGGTGAGCCAGGGTGCGGGTATGCAGTCACCTAGACCCGGAAACATGGGCGGGGGCTCAGTTTTGGGGGGCCACCCGTGCCGTACTACGAGCGAAGCGATCCGCTGCTCGATGCAATCGGTTGGATTACTCAGCAAAGGCTGACAATGAATGGCTTGATTTCCCAAGCGCAAATCTCCCAACGACATGTTTCCCGTCGTCCCTGCCGCCCGGTGTCCATCGCGATCTTGGCGGCGGCACTTTTCGCAACGGTAGTCACCGGGTGCGGGACCAAATCGAATGACGCGGGGTCCTCCCCGACGCCCACATCCGGGAGCCCCGCAGCGCCAGCGCCGACTGGCCCGTCGAACCCGCAGGCCGCGCAGCTGCTGCAGGACTGCTCCAAGGCAACCGTGGCCCTGCATTCCTTGCACGTCAAAGTCGAGGTCAGCAATCTTCCGTCGCTTCCGATGGAAAGCGTTGATGCCGACGTGACCAGCGAGCAGCAGGGCAACGCAGGGGCGGTCGGCACTGCCAAGGTCAGGTTGTCACCCAAGTCGAACCTGGTCACCAAGCTGTTCCTGGTCAAAGACAAGACCATGTACACCAAGGACGATGCCGGAGGAACTTACACCTCGGTCGGCCCGGCGGAGAAGATCTACGACCCGGGCATCATCCTCGACAAGGACAAGGGACTGGGCGCCGTGATCGCCAAGGTGCAGAGCGCGCAGATGGCCGGAAACGACACCATCAACGGCGTCGCCGTCCTGAAAGTGACGGGAGCCATCGACGGTTCCGTGATCGATCCGGTTGTGCCGCAGTTGGGTAAGGACGGCGGAACCATGCCGATCACCCTGTACATCACCGACGTGTCCAAGGCGAGCAGCACGCCGGCCCCGACAGCCACTTCGGGCCCGGGGGGCCCCTCCGGACCCGCCGCAAATCTGGTGCGGATGGTGATCTACAAGGACCAGGGCAACGTCACCATCACCCTGTCGAACTGGGCACAGCCGGTGACGATTCCCAACCCGTAGGACGCGGGCATGAACTCCGGACGCGGAACCGGCCCGGGATTGCCGTCTGGCGGCGAGGGTCACGAGCAGTCTCATGGCCGGTTCTCGTCCGGGGTTCGTCTGCACCGACGTTGTCGCGGGTGGGGGTCCCTTTAGAAACCTCTTTGAGAGTCCGCCCTTTTCTGGAATCCGCCGAGGCGGTGATGCGACGCTGGGCCGGCTCGCGGGAAACGCGGGACCGCCCGATCTGATCTGAAGGAATGCGAATGACGAACGACCTCCCCGAACTCGAGGAGCCCGATGCTCGTTCGCGACCTGGTCCTCCTCCTCCTCCTCCTCCCGGTGGGCCGCCGCGGCTGTCAGATGTCTGGGTTTACAACGGGCGCGCCTACGACCTGAGTGACTGGATCTCCAAGCACCCCGGTGGCGCCTTCTTCATCGGACGAACGAAGAACCGCGACATCACCGCCGTCGTCGGGTCCTACCATCGCGATCCGGCGAAGGTCGAGCGAATCCTGCAGCGCCGCTATGCCTTGGGTCGCGATGCGACGCCAATGGACATCCACCCGAAGCACAATGCACCGGATTTCCTCTTCAATGAGGACTTCAACAGCTGGCGGGACACCCCGAAGTACCGATTCGACAACCCCGCCGACCTGCTGCACCAGGTGAAAGCACGACTGAACGAACCCGCCCTGGCCGCGCGCATCAAGCGCATGGACACCCTTTTCAACATCGTGGTCGTGCTGCTGGTCATCGCGTATTTCGCGGTTCAGGGCGTCCGTCTTGCCCAACCTGGCTGGATGCCGTTGCCGCTCTTCGTGATTGCGATGGTTGTGCTGCGCAGTTCGCTGGCCGGGTACGGCCACTACGCCCTACATCGGAGGCAGCGGGGCATGAACAGGGTCTTCGGGAACGCCTTCGATATGAACTATGTGGCGTTGTCCTTGGTCACCAGCGACGGTCACACCCTGCTGCACCACCCCTACACCCAGAGTGAAGTCGACATCAAAAAAAACGTATTCACCATGATGATGCGGCTGCCCCGGCTGTATCGGGTACCGGTGCACACCATCCACAAATTCGGGCACATGTTCAGCGGCATGGCCGTCCGGATAGCCGATGTCGTTCGCGTCACCCGCAAGGTGGGCGTCGAGGACTCGTACGGCAGTTGGCGCGGCGCGCTGCCACACTTCATCGGGTCGGCGGGCGTGCGCCTGCTGCTCGTCGGCGAGTTGGTGGCCTTCGTACTGGTCGGTGATTTCTGGGCGTGGGCCTTGCAATTCGTTGTGACGCTGTGGGTCAGCACCTTCTTGGTGGTCGCGAGCCATGACTTCGAGCAGGCCGCCCAGGGTTCCGGCGCCGAATTTCCTGCCGGGGATGGTGACAGAGACGGTGACAGGGACTGGGGCGTCGACCAAGTCGTGCACGCCGACGACCTGAAGGTGATCGGGAATCGCTACGTCGACTGCTTCCTGTCGGCCGGCCTGAGTTCACATCGGGTCCATCACGTACTGCCGTTCCAG
The DNA here is from genome assembly GCA_963845595.1 of uncultured Actinomycetota bacterium. GTDB lineage: Bacteria > Actinomycetota > Actinomycetes > Mycobacteriales > Mycobacteriaceae > Mycobacterium. The sequence continues at coordinate 83,048 of CAWJSU010000007.1, read as the reverse complement.
CGCAGCGGGTTCGCCAACATCGCCACCGAAGACGTGTTGGCCGAAGAGGCCGCGAAATTCGGTATCGAGTGGGTGCCCGCGAAGAGTTTCGTCATCGACCGGCTGCCGAAGCTGTGTCGCACGTATCTGTTGTCGCCGTCCCGCCAAGCCAAAGAGCTGAATTGGGGCTTCATCCGCGAGCATTGCTCGCCCGTGGCGTGGAAGGCGAGCGCTGACTACGTGGTCTCGGGATTCGCCGGGATTGGTTCGGTATGAGCAACCCAGCCGAGGGCGGTGCCCTGCGCCCGAGCGACGATGAACCGCAGTACGACGTCACCCAGTTGCCGCCGGCCCCGCCGACGACGGTGGCGGTGATCGAAGGCATCGCCACGGGTGCGCCGAGCCGGGTGATCGATCAGTCCGACGCCGCCGGCCGGGTTGCGACGTTATTCGCCGATCCGGGGCAGCGGGAACGGATTCCGCGGCTGTATCGGAAGACGCGGATCGACACCCGCCGGATGGCCGTTGATCCGCTGGGTGCCGAGTTCGAGACGTTCCGCCGGAATCCGGCGACGATTCGGGACCGGATGAACCTGTTCTACACCCACGCGGTTCCGCTGGCGGCCGAGGTGAGCAGGCGGGCGCTGCGCGGCCTTTCGTATGGGGTCGACGAGATCGGGTTGCTGGTGTTTGCGACCAGCTCCGGATTCATCGCTCCGGGTGTGGATGTCGCGATCGTCAAGGAACTCGGCCTGTCCCGATCGGTTTCGCGGGTCGTGGTGAACTTCATGGGATGTGCGGCCGCGATGAACGCCATCAGCGTGGCCACCAGTTACGTTCGCGCCAATCCGGGTATGAAGGCGATGGTGGTGTGCATCGAGTTGTCTTCGGTGAACGCCGTTTTCGCCGACGACGTCAACGATGTCGTTACGCACAGCCTGTTCGGCGACGGGTGCGGCGCGTTGGTGATCGGCGCCAGCCAGGTTCACGAGAAACTCGAGCCGGGCAGTGTGGTCATCCGCAGGAGCTTCCACCAGCTGCTCGACGGCGCCGAAGACGGCATCGTGCTCGGTGTCAATCACAACGGCATCACCTGCGAGCTGTCCGAGAATCTTCCCGACTACATCTACGCCGGGGTCGATCCGGTGGTGGCAGATATGCTGCGGGACAACGGATTAGAAAAATCCGACATCGACCTGTGGGCGATTCATCCGGGCGGGCCCAGGATCATCGAGGAATCGGTGCGCTCGCTGGCCATCCCCGCGGAGCGCGCCGCGCCCAGCTGGGAGGTGCTGGCCCGGTTCGGCAACATGCTGAGCGTATCGCTGATCTTCGTGCTGGAAACCATGCTGCGGCAGTCAGAGTCGGCGAAGGCCATCTCGACGGGTGTGGCGTTCGCGTTCGGGCCGGGCGTCACGGTCGAAGGAATGCTCTTCGACATCATCCGCCGCTGAGTGCGTCGAACCGGGAAAGGCGCAGCAACCATGCAACTCATCAGGTTCCTCTTCTCGATCTCTTGGGCGCGGATCGTGGCCGTCTTTGCCGCTGGCTTGGTCTCCGGGGTGGCCAACACCTACCTGCTGTCACTGATCAGCGGTGTGGTGTCGCCGGAGGCCCACCACGGCGCCTCCGTCCAGCGCTTTGCGGTGACAGCGTTCGTCGCACTGGTCAGCAGTCTGTTGTCGCAGGTGCTGCTGATCCGCCTCACCCAGGAGGCGATCTACCAACTGCGGGCACAGTTGAGCTCGGGGGTTATCTCGGCCCCGCTGGAGCATCTGGAACGGCTGGGTGTGCACCGCCTGCTGGCGACACTGACCGAAGATGTGCGAGCGCTGTCGCAAGCGGTGACGGCAATCCCGAACGTGTGCGTCGATGTGGTCACCATCGTGGGCTGCTTCGTGTTCCTGGCGGTGGTGTCGGGCCCGATTTTCGCCGTGACGGTGTCCGGAACGGCCGTGAGCATCTTTGGCGTCGAGTGGTTGCTCAGGCGGGTGCGACGCACCTATCGCGACGCCCGCGAGAACGAGGACGCGCTGCTGCGTTCATTTTATTCGGCGACAGTGGGAATCAAGGAGTTGAAGCTGCATCGTGGCAGGCGTCGGGACTTCATGGATCGCCACCTGCTCGGATCGGCCGGCGCCCTGCGGGCCCAGAACGTCGCGGCCGGTTCCCGGTTCACGCTGGCTCAGGGATACGGGCGGCTGTCTCAGCTGGTCATCATGGCTGTCATCTTGTTCGTGCTCGCCGAGGTGCTCGATCTGCCGCGCTCCGCCATGGTGAGCTACGTCCTGATCACGCTGTATTTGGCGATGCCGATGGAGAATTTCATGCGGAGCATCCCGGACCTGCTGCGCGGTGACGTGGCGCTGGCCAAGATTCGCGCCATGAACCTGTCCATGGAAGCGACCCAGGATGAGCAGCACCTGCCCTTCACCGACCGTCCCGCCGCAACCGAGGCCCGGCTAACACTGAGCAACGTCAGCTACACCTACCAGATGGAGTTGGCCCCGCCGTTTCCGCCGGGTCCGGATGTGCCCCCGCCGGGCCCGCCGCCGCACGGCCCCCACCCTCGGCGCCACGGCCGCAACGGAAAGACAGACGGGCCGGTGCCGCCGGGTGCGCCGGCGGGTCTGGAGGGTGGCGGGTCCGGATTCCGGCTCGGCCCGCTGGACCTGGTTTTTGAGCCCGGTCAGATCAGCTTCATCGTCGGCGGCAACGGAAGCGGGAAATCCACCCTGGCCAAGCTGATCACCGGGTTGTACGTGCCGCAGACCGGGTTCGTGGCGCTCAACGGCGAAAAGATCGACCACGACAACATCGAGTGGTTCCGGCAGAATTCGTCGGCCATCTTCACCGACTTTCACCTGTTCGAGGACTACCTGGGGTTTGACCGGCCCGGGGTCGACGACGAGGTGCGCCACTACCTGAAGGAATTGCAGATCGCGCACAAGGTCACGGTGCAGAACGGGCGGCTGTCCACGGTTGCGCTGTCGCAGGGCCAACGCAAACGGCTGGCACTGTTGACCGTGCTGCTGGAAGACCGGCCGATCTGTGTGTTCGACGAGTGGGCCGCCGACCAGGAGCCACGGTTCCGCGACGTGTTCTACACCGAGATCCTCCCCGGCCTCAAGCGGGGCCGGAAGACCGTCATTGTGATCACCCACGACGACCGCTACTTCCACTGCGCCGACCAGATCGTCAAACTCGACTTTGGCCAGATCGCGGATTTGAACCCACCAGCACCGGTCCGCCCCGCCACACCCCAGGGTCATCTGCCGCCCATCCGTACGCGGTCGGACTTCGGATCGTCCGCGGGCAGCGAGGATATTTCGGTCGATCCTGTCAAGACGTGACGACCTCGACCCGTTGGCCGCGAAGTGGTGGTGCCGCATCTCCGGATCCCGCCCGCCTCCATAGCCGTGGCTATCCTCTGGTTCGAAAATGCTTGGGGCGCAAGGGATCTTGTGCGGCTTAATCGAAGGCTCCCGCACGTCGCCGCCGGCCGCTGGCTCGACGCGGTCATCGAGCCTGTGCGGTCGGCTTGCATCTCGACCGGTGTGGCGTTCGCGTTCGCGCCGGGCGTGACGGTCGAAGGAATGCTCTTCGACATCATCCGCAGCTGATCGCCATGAATCCCCCAACCGCGGGACCTGCTGGCCCGGGCTCACCAGTGCCCGACGGGCCACGACCCTACGATTGTGCCGTGATGATTGGCCGGGTGGTGTATCGCTCCTGGATGAGCGACAACCGGCGTTGGGACGCTTTGCAGTTGCGCGAGGGCGACATCGTCATCTCCGCGCCGTCGAAGTGCGGCGTGACCTGGACCCAGCGGCTGGTGTCCCTGCTCGTCTTCAACGGGCCGGACCTGCCCGGGCCGCTGTCGGTGGTGTCGCCGTGGCTCGATGCGACAATGCGGCCGGTCGAGGAGGTTGTCGCCACCCTCGACGCCCAGGACCACCGGCGGTTCATCAAGACGCACACGCCGCTCGACGGCCTCGTGCTCGACGATCGCGTCACCTACATCGGCGTGGGACGCGATCCCCGCGACGCCGCGATGTCGGAGCTGGCTCAGTGGGACAACATGGACCTGGACCGGATGCGGGCTCTGCAAGGTGCGGGCGCCCCGGCGCCGCCGCCACCCGGGCGATTCGCTCCGCCGCCGCCCCCCGACCGCGAGCCCAGCCCATTTGAGGCATTCCGGCATTGGATGGAGGGCCCGATCATGGCGCCCGAGGGGCCGGGCCAGCTCCCCGAGGGGGCTCCCCGAGGGCCGGGGATGCCGCCCGAGGGGATCGTCATCCCGCCCGATGCGATGGGCATGCCGCCCATCAAGCACATGGGCTCGCTGCGCAACATCGTGCACCACTTCGGCGCGGTCTGGAGCCGGCGCCACCTGCCCAACGTGGCCATGTTCCACTTCCTCGATTACCAACAGGACTTGGCGGGCGAGTTGGTCCGTCTCGGTGCGGTGCTCGGCTTAGACGTGGGTCGCGATCGCGCCGAGGCGCTGGCGCAGCACGCCACGTTGGGCGCCATGCGGGCGCGGGCCGACGAACTGGCCCCCGATTCCACCGAGGGCATCTGGCACAGCAACGAGCGCTTCTTCCGGGCCGGTGGCCGCGGGGAATGGCGGCAATTTTTCCCCGAGGACGTCCACCGGCGCTACATCCACCGCGCCTATCTGCTCGCTCGGCAGTGTGGTGGGCCGGATCTGCTGGCCTGGGCACACGAGGGCCGCCGCGGACACGATCCGGCCTGATTCGGTCAGCGTCGCTGCGCGCGGACGTACCAGAACGCCATTTCTACCTGGGTGCCGTCCAGTTCGCGGCGCACCGTCGCGGGCTCCAGCGATTCGATGTCCCAGCCGGCGCCGCCGAAGACGTCACGCAGCGTCTCTTCGGATATGGCCGGCCGTGGCCAGTCCTCGCTGGGTGGATTGGCGTCGGAGAAGCAGCTGAGCAACAGGGTGGCGCCCGGCCTGGTGGCCCGGTGCACCGCGGCGGCGTAGCTGCGCTGGCCGTCGTCGTCCAGGCAGTGGAACATGCCGCTGTCGACGACGGTGTCGAACATGTCGGTGTAGCCGTCGAGCTTGGTGGAGTCGGCCACCGCGAACTTCACGTCGACTCCGGCGTCCACGGCCCGCCGTTCGGCGGTGATCAGCGCGGTCGGCGAAATGTCCAGACCGGTCACCTGGTGTCCGTTCTTGGCCAGGTAGATGGCGTTGTCGCCGAGCCCGCAGCCGATGTCGAGAACGTCACCATGGACCCAGCCGCCGGTTTGCCACCCGATGACATTCTCCTTGGGCGCCTTGAGATCCCAGGGTGGTGTGGTCATCGCCGGCATCCCTTCGCCCGGGCTTTCGCCACGGTAAAGGGCATCGAAATCCAAGCGGGGGGAGGAACTTGAGTCTGTCATTTCCGCCAGGGTATACCGGTTGGCCGGCCAACCAGGTCTACGTCTCGTCAGTCACAACTGCCACAGTAGTCCCTGCGCCGGCGACCATGACCATACGATTTGCCCGCCTCGGAGCGACAGATTCCCACGCCTTCCCGACAACTTCCCGACACGTTCCGACGCCTTTGTACGTTGTCGGAGGCGGGCAAAAGACTATGCCGGAGAAGCGGATACGCATGTGGCGCATGTGACAGATGCGGTGCGGGGCCAATCGTCATGTGCCAACCCGCCGCGCGCCCCGCATCGTCGCCTGGGGCCGGCAATGCTAGGCTGCCCGGCAGTCGACATCCTTTAACGATCCGTCCGGAGAGGCGGAGAAGGAGGTCAAGGTCTCGCATGGGTGCTGCATCGCGAGAATTGATGTCAGCGGCCGACGTTGGGCGCACCGTATCCCGGATGGCGCATCAGATCATCGAGAAGACCGCGCTTGACGGCCCCGACGCTCCGAGGGTGGTGCTGCTCGGAATTCCGACGCGCGGCGTGCTGCTGGCAAATCGGTTGGCGGCCAATATCGCCGAATACTGCGGTGTCGAGGTCGAGCACGGCGCGCTGGACATCACCCTCTACCGCGACGACCTGATGATCAAGCCGCCGCGGCCGTTGGAGGCGACGTCGATCCCCGCCGGCGGCATCAACGACGCGCTGGTGATTCTGGTCGACGACGTGCTGTATTCCGGTCGCTCGGTGCGTTCGGCGCTGGACGCGCTGCGCGACGTGGGCCGGCCGCGGACCGTGCAACTGGCGGTGCTGGTGGATCGCGGCCACCGCGAACTGCCGCTGCGCGCCGACTATGTGGGCAAGAACGTGCCGACCTCGCGCAGCGAGAGCGTGCACGTGCAACTGGGCGAGCACGACGGCCGCGACGGCGTGGTCATCTCCCGGGGCTCTGACTGATGGGGGCCCGATGAGTAGACACCTGCTGGCCGCCGGCGACTTGAGCCGCGACGGTGCCACCGCCATCCTCGACGACGCCGACCGATTCGCGCAGGCTCTGGTCGGTCGCGAGATAAAGAAGCTGCCGACGCTGCGCGGGCGCACGGTGATCACGATGTTCTACGAGAACTCGACCCGGACCCGGGTGTCGTTCGAGGTGGCCGGCAAGTGGATGAGCGCGGACGTGATCAACGTCAGCGCGGCCGGATCGTCGGTGGGCAAGGGCGAGTCGCTGCGGGACACCGCGCTGACGTTGCGTGCGGCCGGCGCCGACGCGCTGATCATCCGCCATCCGGCCTCGGGTGCCGCGCACCTGCTGGCCGACTGGACCGCCGCGAAAGACGACGGCCCGTCGGTGATCAACGCCGGCGACGGCACCCATGAGCACCCGACGCAGGCGCTGCTGGACGCGCTGACCATCCGCCAGCGGCTGGGCGGCATCGAAGGCCGGCGCGTCGTGATCGTCGGCGACATCCTGCACAGCCGGGTCGCCCGCTCCAACGTCGTGCTGCTGGGAACCCTGGGCGCCGAAGTGGTGCTGGTGGCTCCGCCGACTTTGTTGCCGGCCGGGGTCGATGCGTGGCCGGTCAGCGTCTCCCACGATTTCGACGCCGAGCTGCCCGCCGCGGATGCGGTGCTGATGCTGCGGGTACAGGCCGAGCGGATGAATGGCGGCTTCTTCCCGTCCACGCGCGAGTATTCGGTTCGGTACGGGCTTTCCGACCGCCGCCAGGCAATGCTGCCCGGCCATGCAGTGGTGCTGCACCCGGGGCCGATGCTGCGCGGCATGGAGATCGCCTCATCGGTGGCCGACTCGTCGCAATCAGCGGTGTTGCAACAGGTTTCCAATGGCGTGCATGTGCGGATGGCGGTGTTGTTCCATGTGCTGGTAGGCACGGAGTCAGCCGGAACGTCGGGCGGAAAAGAGGGTGCGGCATGAGCGTGCTGCTGCGCGGCGTCCGGTTGTACGGCGAGGGCGAGCGCGTCGACGTACTGGTCGATGACGGCCAGATCGCGGAGGTCGGCGCCGGGCTTGCCATCCCTGATACCGCAGATGTCATCGACGCCACCGGCCAGGTGTTGCTGCCCGGATTCGTCGACCTGCACACCCATCTGCGCGAGCCGGGCCGCGAATACGCCGAGGATATCGAAACCGGTTCGGCGGCAGCGGCTCTCGGCGGTTACACCGCGGTGTTCGCGATGGCCAACACCAACCCGGTCGCGGACAGCCCGGTGGTCACCGACCATGTCTGGCACCGCGGCCAGCAGGTCGGACTGGTCGACGTGCACCCCGTCGGTGCGGTCACCGTCGGGCTGGCCGGGGTCGAGCTCACCGAGATGGGCATGATGGCGGCCGGCGCCGCGCAGGTACGGATGTTCTCCGACGACGGCATCTGCGTGCATGACCCGCTGGTGATGCGCCGTGCCCTGGAGTACGCCACCGGGCTGGGGGTGCTGATCGCTCAACACGCCGAAGAGCCCAGGCTGACCGTCGGCGCCGTCGCACACGAGGGACCCACGGCCGCCAGGCTGGGACTGTCGGGCTGGCCCAGGGCCGCCGAGGAATCGATCGTCGTCCGCGACGCCCTGCTGGCCCGCGACGCCCGCGCCCGGGTTCACATCTGCCACGCATCCACCGCCGGCACCGTGGAGATTCTGAAATGGGCTAAGGGACAAGGTATCTCGATTACCGCAGAGGTCACGCCGCATCATCTGATGCTCGACGACAGCAGGCTGGCCAGCTACGACGGGGTGAATCGGGTCAATCCGCCGCTGCGCGAAGCCGCCGACGCGATCGTGTTGCGTCAGGCCTTGGCCGACGGCGTAATCGACTGTGTGGCCACCGACCACGCCCCGCATGCCGAGCACGAGAAATGCGTCGAGTTCTCCGCGGCGCGCCCCGGCATGCTGGGGTTGCAGACGGCGCTGTCGGTGGTGGTGCAGACGATGGTGCTGCCCGGGCTGTTGAGTTGGCGCGACATCGCGCGGGTGATGAGCGAGAATCCAGCGCGCATCGCGCGCCTGCCCGATCACGGCCGGCCGCTGGAGGTGGGGGAGCCGGCGAACCTGACGGTGGTTGACCCAGACGCCACCTGGACGGTCGCCGGGTCGGATTTGGCCAGCCGGTCGGCCAACACGCCGTACGAGTCGATGACCCTGCCGGCGACCGTGACCGCGACCCTACTGCGCGGGAAGGTCACCGCGCGGGATCAGAAGAGCCCGGCATGAACTCTGGCACGCTGGTGGGTTCGCTGATCTTTGCGGCGGTCCTGGTGGTGGTGATCGCGGTGGTGATCCAGCTGATGATGCGCGGCTGGCGGCGTCGCGCGCAGCGGCAGGCGCAGCTGATCGGCACGATTCCGGAGATGCCCGATGAGGTGGGCCCGGCGATCATCAGTACCCGCGGCATCTATGTCGGCTGCACGCTGGCGCCGCGCTGGAACGACCGGATCACGGTCGATGATCTTGGGTACCGCAGCAAGGCGGTGCTGACCCGCTATCCCGAGGGAATCATCGTGCAACGCATCGGCGCCCGCCCGATTTGGATTCCGCAGGAGTCGATTACGGCCATCCGCACCGAGCGGGGCATCGCCGGCAAAGTCACGGTGCGTAATGGAATACTCGCGATCCGGTGGCGGCTGCCGTCGGGCGTGGAGATCGACACCGGGTTCCGGGCCAACATCCGCACCGAATACGCCGCCTGGCTTGAGGACCGGCCGGACGGCCGGCAGGAAGAGGTCGCGTGAGTAAAGCCCTGCTGGTACTCGAGGACGGCCGCGTCTACACCGGAACGCCGTTCGGGGCGATCGGCCAGACGCTCGGCGAAGCCGTCTTCTCCACCGGCATGTCCGGCTACCAGGAGACGCTCACCGATCCCAGTTATCACCGCCAGATCGTGGTGGCCACCGCGCCGCAAATAGGCAACACCGGCTGGAACGATGAGGACGCGGAGAGCCGCGGGGACAAGATCTGGGTGGCCGGCTACGCGGTGCGGGACCCGTCGCCGCGCGCCTCCAACTGGCGCGCCACCGGCACGCTGGAAGACGAGCTCGTTCGCCAGCAGATCGTCGGGATCGCCGGCATCGACACCCGGGCGGTGGTGCGCCATCTGCGTAGCCGCGGCTCGATGAAGGCCGGGGTGTTCTCCGGTGCGGTGCTTGCCGGGCAGCTGGATATCGAGGCGTTGGTGGAGCGGGTGCGCGCCCAGCCGCCGATGCTGGGCGCCGATCTCGCCGGCGAGGTCAGCACCGACGATACCTATATCGTGGAATCCGAAGGGCCGCAACGATTTACCGTGGCCGCGCTGGACCTGGGGATCAAGACCAACACCCCGCGCAACTTCGCCCGGCGCGGCATTCGCAGCCATGTGCTGCCGGCGTCGGCGACCTTCGAGCGGATCGCCGACATCAAGCCGCACGGCGTGTTCCTGTCCAATGGCCCGGGCGACCCGGCTACCGCCGACCACGTGGTCGCGGTCACCCGGGAGGTGCTGGACGCCGGAATCCCGTTGTTCGGAATCTGTTTCGGGAATCAGATCCTGGGCCGGGCGCTGGGTCTGTCCACGTACAAGATGGTGTTCGGTCACCGCGGTATCAACATTCCGGTCATCGACCACGCCACCGGCCGGGTCGCGGTGACCGCGCAGAACCACGGCTTCGCGCTGGAAGGGGAGGCGAGCCAGTCCTTCGACACGCCGTTCGGTCCGGCCGTCGTCAGCCACACCTGCGCCAACGACGGGGTGGTAGAAGGCGTCAGGCTCGGTGATGGACGCGCGTTTTCGGTGCAGTATCACCCGGAAGCCGCCGCCGGCCCGCACGACGCGGAGTACCTGTTCGACCAGTTCGTCGACCTCATGGCGGCCCACCGATGAGCGCGAGTGTGCGCGTTTGTACTGGGGGTACGCCCCCACAAGTGGGAGGTGCCCCCACCCGCTTGCGGGGGACGATACGCCGTCAAAGGTGTACTTATGCGCACCCTCGCGCCAAGGAAGGGGGCCTCTAGTGCCGCGGCGAACCGACCTCAACCACGTGCTGGTGATCGGCTCGGGGCCGATCGTCATCGGGCAGGCCTGCGAGTTCGACTACTCCGGCACCCAGGCGTGCCGGGTGCTGCGTGCCGAGGGGCTGCAGGTCAGCCTGGTCAATTCCAACCCGGCCACCATCATGACCGACCCCGAGTACGCCGACCACACCTACGTCGAGCCCATCACCCCAGCGTTCGTCGAGCGGGTGATCGCCCAGCAAGCCGAGCGCGGCAACAAGATCGACGCGCTGCTGGCCACCCTGGGCGGGCAGACCGCGCTCAACACCGCGGTCGCGCTGTACGAGAACGGGGCGCTGGAGCGTTACGGCGTCGAGTTGATCGGCGCCGACTTCGACGCCATCCAGCGCGGCGAGGACCGGCAGCGGTTCAAGGACATCGTCGCCAAGGTCGGCGGTGAATCCGCCCGCAGCCGAGTCTGTTTCACCATGGATGAGGTGCGCGAGACGGTCGCCGAACTCGGCCTGCCGGTGGTGGTGCGGCCGAGCTTCACCATGGGCGGGCTGGGTTCGGGCATGGCGCACTCCGCCGACGAGGTGGACCGGATGGCCGGCGCCGGGCTGGCCGCCTCGCCCAGCGCCAACGTGCTGATCGAGGAATCGATCTTCGGCTGGAAGGAGTTCGAGCTCGAGCTGATGCGCGACGGCCACGACAACGTGGTGGTGGTGTGCTCGATCGAGAACGTCGACCCGATGGGCGTGCACACCGGCGATTCGGTCACGGTCGCGCCGGCCATGACGCTGACCGACCGGGAATACCAGCGCATGCGCGATCTGGGCATCGCGATCCTGCGTGAGGTCGGCGTGGACACCGGCGGCTGCAACATCCAGTTCGCGGTCGACCCGCGCGACGGCCGGCTGATCGTCGTCGAGATGAACCCGCGGGTATCGCGGTCCAGCGCGCTGGCGTCCAAGGCCACCGGATTCCCCATCGCCAAGATCGCCGCCAAGCTGGCCATCGGTTACACCCTGGACGAGATCCTCAACGACATCACCAAGGAAACGCCGGCCTGCTTCGAGCCCACCCTGGACTACGTGGTGGTCAAGGCACCGCGGTTCGCCTTCGAGAAATTTCCCGGCGCCGACCCCACCCTGACCACCACGATGAAGTCGGTGGGCGAGGCAATGTCGTTGGGCCGCAACTTCATCGAGGCACTGGGCAAGGTGATGCGGTCGCTGGAGACCAGCCGCGCCGGATTCTGGACCAAGCCGGACCCCGACGGTGACGTCGACGAGGTGCTGACCCGACTGCGGACGCCGACCGAAGATCGGCTCTATGACATCGAACTGGCGCTGCGGCTGGGTGCCTCGATTGAAGAGGTCGCCGAGGCCACCGGTGTGGACCCGTGGTTCGTCGCGCAGATCGGTGAACTGGGGGCGCTGCGCGCCGAGCTGGTCGACGCGCCGGTACTTGACGCCGACCTGCTGCGGCGCGGCAAGCACGGCGGGCTGTCGGATCGCCAGATCGCTGCGCTGCGACCGGAATTGGCCGGGGAGGGCGGTGTGCGCTCGTTGCGCGAGCGGCTCGGCATCCACCCGGTGTACAAGACGGTCGACACCTGCGCCGCGGAGTTCGAGGCCAAAACGCCCTACCACTACAGCAGCTATGAGCTGGACCCGGCCGCCGAGACCGAGGTGGCACCGCAGACCGAGAAGCCCAAGGTGCTGATCCTGGGCTCCGGCCCGAACCGGATCGGCCAGGGCATCGAATTCGATTACAGCTGTGTTCATGCGGCAACCACGTTGAGCCAGGCCGGTTTTGAAACCGTGATGATCAATTGCAACCCGGAGACGGTGTCCACCGATTACGACACCGCCGACCGGCTCTACTTCGAACCGCTGACGTTCGAGGATGTGCTCGAGGTCTACCGCGCCGAAGCGCAGTCGGCCATCGGCGGTCCAGGAGTGGTGGGCGTCATCGTGCAACTCGGCGGCCAGACGCCGCTCGGGCTGGCGCAACGGCTGGCCGACGCCGGGGTTCCGATCGTGGGCACCCCGCCGGAGGCCATCGACCTGGCCGAGGACCGCGGCGCGTTCGGCGACCTGCTGGGCGCCGCGGGATTGCCGGCGCCAAAGTACGGTACCGCAACCACTTTCGCGCAGGCTCGCCGGATCGCCGAGGAGATCGGCTACCCGGTGCTGGTGCGGCCGTCGTACGTGCTCGGCGGTCGCGGCATGGAGATCGTCTACGACGAGGAGACGCTGCAGGGCTACATCACCCGGGCCACCGAGCTTTCCCCCGAACACCCGGTGCTCGTCGACCGCTTCCTCGAGGACGCGGTCGAGATCGACGTCGACGCGCTCTGCGACGGCACCGAGGTCTACATCGGCGGCGTCATGGAGCACATCGAGGAGGCCGGCATCCACTCCGGCGATTCGGCCTGTGCGCTGCCGCCCGTCACCCTGGGCCGCAGCGACATCGAGAACGTGCGCCTGGCGACCGCGGCGATCGCGCACGGCATCGGCGTGGTGGGTTTGCTCAATGTGCAGTACGCCCTCAAGGACGACGTGCTCTACGTCCTGGAGGCCAACCCGCGCGCCAGCCGAACGGTGCCATTCGTCTCGAAGGCCACCGCGATCCCGCTTGCCAAGGCGTGTGCCCGGATCATGTTGGGCGCCACCATTTCGCAGCTTCGCTCGGAAGGAATGCTGGCGGCCTCCGGGGACGGCGCCAATGCGGCGCCACACGCGCCGATCGCGGTCAAGGAAGCCGTATTGCCCTTCCACCGGTTCCTGCGCGCCGACGGGGCGGCCATCGACTCGTTGCTGGGCCCGGAGATGAAATCGACCGGCGAGGTGATGGGGATCGACCGCGACTTCGGCAGCGCCTTCGCCAAGAGCCAGACCGCCGCCTATGGCTCGCTGCCGGCCCGGGGCACCGTGTTCGTGTCGGTCGCCAACCGCGACAAGCGATCCCTGGTGTTTCCGGTCAAGCGGCTGGCCGACCTCGGGTTCAAGGTCCTGGCCACCGAGGGCACCGCGGAGATGTTGCGGCGCAACGGCATTCCCTGCGACGAGGTGCGCAAGCACTCCGAGGAGCCGCAGCCGGGCCGTCCCGCGATCTCCGCTATCGACGCGATAAAGGCCGGCGAGGTCGACATGGTGATCAACACGCCCTTCGGCAACTCCGGTCCACGCGTCGACGGCTACGAGATCCGGTCGGCCGCGGTGGCCGTCAACATCCCCTGCATCACGACGGTGCAGGGTGCGTCCGCCGCGGTGCAGGGCATCGAGGCGGGGATCCGCGGTGACATCGGGGTGCGGTCGCTGCAGGAGCTGCACAGCGCCATCGGCGCGCCGGTTGAACGTCCGATTGAAGGCCCGGTTGCACGCCCGATTGAAAAAGGGGGGGGAGGGGCGGCGCGGTGACCGGGTCGACCTCTTTTGGAGCCCGGCTGGCCGAGGCGAAGTTACGTCGTGGGCCGCTGTGTCTGGGCATCGACCCGCACCCCGAGCTGCTGCGGGCCTGGGACCTGCCGGCCACCGCCGACGGGCTGGCGGCGTTCTGCGACATCTGCGTCGAGGCGTACGCCGGCTTCGCGGTCGTCAAACCCCAGGTTGCGTTCTTCGAGACCTACGGCGCCGCGGGCTACGCGGTGCTGGAACGCACCATCGCCGCGCTGCGCGCCGCCGGGGTGCTGGTGCTGGCCGACGCCAAGCGCGGCGACATCGGGTCGACCATGGCGGCGTACGCCGCCGCCTGGGCGGGCGATTCACCGCTTGCCGTCGACGCGGTGACGGCCTCGCCGTATCTGGGGTTCGGCTCGCTGCGCCCGTTGCTGGAGACCGCGGCGGCACATGACCGGGGGGTGTTCGTGCTCGCGGCCACCTCCAACCCGGAGGGCGCGACGGTGCAGCATGCCCGCTTCGACGACCGCACCGTGGCCCAGCAGATCGTCGACCAGGCGGCGGTGATCAACAAGACCGCCCTCCAAACCACCCACCCGGGTGAGCCCGGATCCGTAGGCGTGGTCGTCGGGGCGACGGTTTTCCAGCCGCCCGATCTAGGTGCTCTGGGCGGGCCCGTCTTGGTGCCCGGTGTCGGGGCGCAGGGCGGGCGACCTGAGGAGCTTGGCGGCCTGGGCGGGGCCGCGCCGGGCCAGCTGTTGCCGGCGGTATCGCGCCAGGTGCTGCGTGCCGGCCCTGCGGTGCCGGAACTGCGCGCCGCCAGCGAACGGATGCTGGACGCCGTGGCCTACCTCGCCGCGGGGTAGGCGCGACACGCGGCGGTCAGTGTTGTGGCAGCTTGACCACCGGCCGCCGCGCGGGCCTCACGCCGGAACCGCTCCTGGAAGACCTCGTCGTCGGCGAAATTGGCGGGCAGCAGCTTCAGGGCGATAAACCCCTTCCACCGCGACCCTTCCTCACCACTTCAGCGAGCGCTGACAACGCGACTTTAGGCCCTGCAGACCCCCCGTGGGATGTTGGCGCGGGCCAGCTAACGGGGACGCGCCTACCGGGCTTCGGTGGTCAGACTGCGGGCAAAGCCCGGCGAAAAATCTCCGAGCTTCCGCCGGGCGTCGGCGCGACACGCGCGACGCGCCACGAAAAATGCGTGATCCGCGGCACGGTGGCTCACACCCGCCCGCCAGCGTCATCGGCAGGACCCGGCGCCCGCGGCCACACGGTTCACCCAGTAGCCGAAAACCGCAGGTAAAAGGGGTATCTCGGTCCGTGAAACGCCGATGCCGACGCGGATTCGGGGCGGGGGACAGTCGCCCTCAGCGGCGCCGAGCCGAGCGCTGGCCGAGCCGACACGAATCGCCCACGCTGGGCGTTTGTGGCCGTAACCAGGGGGGCGGGTTAGATTTCGTCAGGAAGCGTGGGTACGGTCGTCTGCGCTGGCTGGAGTACCCGGCCGAGAAAAATAACGATCGATAGCTATCGATGAGATACGGAGGAATCGTGGCCCTTCCCCAGTTGACCGACGAGCAGCGCGCGGCCGCGTTGGAGAAGGCTGCCGCCGCACGTCGAGCACGAGCAGAGCTCAAGGATCGGCTCAAGCGTGGCGGCACCAATCTCACCCAGGTGCTCAAGGACGCCGAGAGCGACGAAGTCTTGGGCAAAATGAAGGTGTCTGCGTTGCTCGAGGCGTTGCCGAAGGTGGGCAAGGTCAAGGCGCAGGAAATCATGACCGAGCTGGAAATCGCACCGACCCGCCGCCTGCGCGGCCTCGGCGATCGTCAGCGCAAGGCCCTGCTGGAAAAGTTCGGCTCCGCCTAACCGCTCGCCCACGATGCGGGCCGGAGGTGCCTGAGATGGGGGCACCTCCCACCTGCGGGGCGCGGCGGGCAATCCGGCCGCCGATATGCGGTCCGGACGGCATTTGGGGGGCATCGACCCAGGAGCGCCAGTGAGCTCCAGCGGGGGGCCGGACGTCCAGCACGGCACACGTCCCGAGCCGGTGGCTACGGGACGCGCAGTCGTGTTGTCCGGTCCCTCGGGGGTCGGCAAATCAGCGCTGGTCAGGTGCCTGCGGGAGCGGATTCCGAGCCTGCATTTCAGTGTCTCGGCCACGACGCGGGCGCCGCGGCCGGGCGAGGTCGACGGCGTCGACTACCACTTCGTCAGCCCCGGCCGCTTTCAGGAACTGATCGACCAGGGCGCCCTGCTGGAGTGGGCCGAAATCCATGGCGGGCTGCACCGGTCGGGCACTCTGGCCGAACCGGTGCGGGCGGCCACCGCGTCCGGTCTTCCGGTGCTCATCGAGGTGGATCTGGCCGGGGCCAGGGCGGTCAAGAAGGCGATGCCCGAGGCCATCACCGTGTTTCTGGCGCCGCCCAGCTGGGCGGACCTGGAGGCCAGGCTGGTCGGCCGCGGCACCGAAACACCGGAGGTCATTCGCCGCCGCCTGGACACCGCTCGAGTCGAGCTGGCCGCCCAGGAGGACTTCGACGAGGTCGTGGTCAATCGGCGATTGGAATCCGCGTGCGCCGAATTGGTATCCTTGCTGGTGGGAACGCGCCGGGCCCCCTCGTGACCCGCACCGTAGTCCTTCCAGATCCTTGGAGTTCTTAGATTCTTTCAGCCGCTCTACCCCGCCAGGAGAATTTTTACGTGAGTATTCCGCAGTCCGACCCGTCGCTTGCCGCCGTCCCCGCCATGGATCAGTTCGATCCAGCGGCAGGTGGAGTAAGCGCCTACGACACCCCGTTAGGCATCACCAACCCGCCCATCGACGAGTTACTGGACCGCGTCTCGAGCAAGTACGCCCTGGTCATCTACGCCGCCAAGCGGGCCCGGCAGATCAACGACTACTACAACCAGCTGGGCGAGGGCATCCTCGAATACGTGGGCCCGCTGGTCGAGCCCGGGCTGCAGGAAAAGCCGCTGTCCATCGCGATGCGTGAGATCCACGCCGACCTGCTCGAACACACCGAGGGCGAGTAACCGGGCGGGCCGGGCGCGCGGTGGACAGCAAGCGGATCGTCGTCGGCGTCTCCGGAGGTATCGCCGCCTACAAGGCGTGCACCGTAGTTCGGCAGCTGGCCGAAGCCGGTCATGAGGTCCGGGTCATCCCCACCGAATCCGCGTTGCGTTTCGTCGGGGCCGCCACGTTCGAGGCGCTTTCCGGCCAGCCGGTACACACCGGTGTCTTCTCCGACGTTCCCGAGGTGCCACATGTGCGTCTCGGTCAGGTGGCCGATCTGGTGGTGCTGGCGCCGGCCACCGCCGACCTGCTGGCGCGGGCCGTGGCCGGCCGCGCCGACGATCTGCTGACTGCGACTTTGCTCACAGCGCGGTGCCCGGTGCTGTTCGCGCCGGCAATGCACACCGAGATGTGGTTGCACCCGGCCACAGTCGACAATGTGGCCATGTTGCGCCGCCGGGGTGCTGTGGTGCTGGAACCCGCATTCGGGCGGCTCACCGGCGCCGACAGCGGCCCGGGCCGACTGCCTGAGGCCGAGGAGATCACCACCTTCGCCCACCTGCTGCTCGAACGACACGACGCGCTGCGTTACGACCTCGCGGGCCGCAAGCTGCTGGTGACCGCCGGCGGCACCCGCGAGCCGATCGATCCGGTGCGCTTCATTGGCAACCGCAGCTCCGGCAAGCAGGGCTATGCGGTGGCTCGGGTCGCCGCCCAGCGTGGCGCCGAGGTCACGCTCATCGCCGGACACACCGCCGGACTCATCGACCCGGCCGGGGTGCACGTGGTGCATGTCAGCTCGGCGGAACAACTCGGGAACGCGGTGTCCAAGCACGCTCCGGAGGCGGACGTGTTGGTGATGGCCGCGGCCGTCGCCGACTTCCGGCCCGCGCAGGTTTCCGCCGCCAAGATCAAAAAGGGTTCAAATGACCAGGGAGGGCCCCCTCCGATCGAACTGGTGCGCAACGACGACGTGCTGGCCGGTGCGGTGCGGGCCCGTGCGCACGGGGAGCTGCCCAACATGCGGGCCATTGTGGGGTTCGCCGCCGAGACCGGTGACGCCAACGGCGATGTGCTGTTCCATGCCAGGGCGAAGCTGCGGACCAAGGGCTGTGACCTGTTGGTCGTCAACGCGGTGGGCGACGGGCGGGCCTTTGAGGTGGACAACAACGACGGCTGGCTGCTGGCGTCCGACGGTACCGAGTCGGCGCTGCAGCACGGCTCCAAGACGCTGATGGCCAGCCGTATCGTTGACGCCATCGTCACGTTCCTGCATGGCGGGAGCGGATAACGGATCTGCGGGCCCGGCTTTGCACGGCCCTGGTGACCGAGAATGATGCCGGAGGATATAATTCGGCTTACTAACTATTGGAAGGATGCGGAGTGAGCGAAAAGGGTCGGCTGTTTACCAGTGAGTCGGTGACCGAGGGACATCCCGACAAGATCTGTGACGCGATCAGCGACTCGGTCCTGGACGCGCTTCTGGCGGACGACCCCCGCTCACGTGTTGCGGTCGAGACGCTGGTGACCACCGGGCAGGTGCACGTGGTGGGTGAGGTGACGACGACGGCCAAGGAGGCGTTCGCCGACATCACCAACACGGTCCGCCGGCGCATCCTCGACATTGGCTACGACTCGTCGGACAAGGGCTTCGACGGGGCGTCGTGCGGGGTCAACATCGGCATCGGTGCGCAGTCGCCCGACATCGCCCAGGGCGTCGACACCGCCCACGAGGCACGCGTCGAGGGTGCCGCGGATCCGCTGGACGCGCAGGGCGCCGGCGACCAGGGCCTGATGTTCGGCTACGCGATCAACGACACCCCGGAACTGATGCCGCTGCCGATCGCGCTGGCGCACCGGCTGTCGCGGCGGCTGACCGAGGTCCGCAAGAACGGAGTGCTGCCCTACCTGCGTCCGGACGGCAAGACGCAGGTCACCATCGCGTACGAGGACGACGTCCCGGTGCGGCTGGATACCGTGGTTGTTTCCACCCAGCACGCCGCTGACGTCGATCTGGACAAGACGCTGGATCCCGACATCAGGGAGCACGTGCTCAAGACCGTGCTCGCGGATCTGGCCCACGACACCCTGGACTCTTCGTCGACGCGGGTGCTGGTGAACCCGACCGGCAAGTTCGTCCTGGGCGGGCCGATGGGCGACGCGGGGCTCACCGGCCGCAAGATCATCGTCGACACCTACGGCGGATGGGCCCGTCACGGCGGCGGCGCCTTCTCCGGCAAGGATCCATCCAAGGTGGACCGGTCCGCGGCGTACGCGATGCGCTGGGTGGCCAAGAACATCGTTGCTGCCGGGCTGGCGGACCGCGTCGAGGTGCAGGTGGCCTACGCGATCGGCAAAGCGGCGCCCGTCGGCCTGTTCGTGGAGACCTTCGGCACGGCGACGGTCGACCCGATCAAGATCGAGAAGATCGTGCCCGAGGTCTTCGATCTGCGGCCCGGCGCGATCATCCGCGACCTGGACCTGCTGCGCCCGATCTACGCGCAGACCGCCGCCTACGGGCACTTCGGCCGCACCGACATCGAACTGCCGTGGGAGCAGCTGAACAAGGTCGACGACCTCAAGCGCGCCATCTAATTTCCGGGAGCCGTGTGCCCAGCGTCACGCTGGCATGACGTTCGGCGCGCCCAGTGCAACGCTAGCGTGTCCCCCGCGAGCGGGTGGTACCCCCGGCTCGGCGTGGCGGCAGCGGGTGGTCGGGGTCCAGTGCGGGCAGGCCGTCGATGCTGTGCTGGTTGCGGTCGGCGAGGTCGGCGAACTTTTCGTCGGACGCCTTCGTGAGATAGTCGTCGAGCACCGGCCGTTCGTCGACGAGCTCGTAGTAGGGCACCGCGTATCCGCAGGCGTCGGCGATCCGCTCCACATCAATGACGATGGCGGCCCGCAGACCGTGCTGCAGACGCCCGAAATGCGTGCTGAGACTGTCGAATTCGACGTCATCCGGGCGGACCACGCGTCCCGTGCCGAACAGCCGCAGGATCCGCGAATTGCGGGTGAACGAGCAGAACATGATGGTGATCCGGCCGTTGTCGCGCAGGTGCGCGATCGTCTCGGCGCCGCTACCGAACAGGTCCAGATAGGCGACGGTGTGGTCGTCGATCACCGCGAAGGTGTCACGGTATCCCTTGGGGGAGAGGTTGATCCGGCCACCTTCGGTGGGAGCGGTGGCAACGAAGAACATGGCCTGTTTGCCGATGAACTCCCGTAGCGAGGAGTCGATGTGCGAGAACTCCTTCGCCATCGAGGTCTCCTTCCACTGTTATCGAGCGCCCGTCCAGGGCTGCCTCAAAAGCGTAGCGTCTCCGAATTAGGACGGTGTGCGTGAGATTTGTCTCCGGCTGGCGGTTCACGTCCTTGGCGGCGACCACGCGAACGGCTACGCGCTGAATCGGTAGTCGTCGAGATCGAAACGCCGACTGCGCCAATAGGCCTCCACCGTCGTGGTGGGTCGTAGCGGCACGTCGCCGTTCTTGTCGAAGTAGTAGCTGTTGGCCTGCCGGCAACTGTCCTGCCAAAATACTTGGCGGTGCCGCCGTCGCATCACCTCGGCGAAGTAGCGGTCGTTGGCCTCCTCGGTCACCTCGACGCGGGTCGCGCCGTCGCGCCGGGCCCGTTTCAGGCACCGCAGGATGTGGTGGGTCTGCGTCTCGATGAGCGCGAAATACGACGAGCCGACGTAGCCGTACGGGCCGAACACGGTGAAGAAGTTGGGAAAACCGGGAATGCTGACGCCCTCGTAGGCCTGCGTCCGATGCGTATCCCAGAAGCCGCTCAGGGACTGGCCGCCGCTTCCGGTGACGCCGTAGGTCAGAACTTCGTCGGTGTCGAGCACCTTGAAGCCGGTCGCCAGGATCAGCACGTCGATCGCGTGGTCGGTGCCGTCGGTGGTGGCCACCGCCGACGGCGTGATCTTGTCGATCGGTTCGGTGACCAGCCGCACATTGTCGCGGTTGAACGTGGACAGGTAGGTGTTGTGGAAGCCGGGCCGTTTGCAGCCCAACGCGTATCGCGGGGTGAGCTTGTCGCGGACCACCAGATCCTGAACCTGTTGGCGCAGATAGCGCCGGCCCATCGCCGCACCCCATCGGGCCAGCGGGAACACCGTGAAATAGTGCGCCGAGATGGGGAAGGTCGCTTCGACAAAGGCCTGGCTGAGCAGTCGCTGGATGGCCTTGCCGCCGGGAATGCGCATCGCCCAGCGGGCCGCCGCGGGCAGCCGGACATCCGCCTTGGGCAGGCACCAGATGGGGGTGCGCTGAAACACGGTGAGGTGGCTGACAATTGGCGCAATCTCGGGAATGACCTGCACGGCCGAGGCGCCGGTGCCGATGATCCCGACGCGCTTGCCGGTCAGGTCCTCGCCGTGATCCCACCGCGCGGTGTGCATGGTGCCGCCCTCGAAGCCGTCGACGCCGTCGATGTCGGGCAGCTTCGGCACCGTCAGCACGCCGCATGCGTTGATCACAAACCTGGCAGTGACGTGCCCACCCGGGTCCGTCTGCATCCGCCACAGGCTGTGTTCCTCGTCGAACTCGGCGGCAATCACCTTGGTGTTGAACCGGATCCGCGACCGGATGCCGTACTTGTCGACGCAGTGTTCGGCGTACGCCTTCAGCTCGCGGCCAGGTGCGTACGTGCGCGACCAGTTCGGGCTCTGCTCAAAGGAGAACTGATAGGAGAACGACGGAATGTCCACGGCGATACCCGGATAGGTGTTCCAATGCCAGGTGCCGCCGGCGCCGTCGGCGGCCTCGATCACGAGGTAATCGGACAGTCCCGCCTGGTCGAGCTTGATAGCGGCGCCGATCCCGGAGAATCCGGCACCGATGATCAGGACGTTGTAGTCCGGTTTTTCGGTCATTTGCGTCTGCTTCCGATGACGTGCACCCCGTGCTTGGGCCGAAGCGTCAACGTCGCTTCGAGTTCGACGGGGTGATTGGGTACCCGGTCAAAGGTAAAGCGCTGACTCATGATTGCGGCCATCAGCACCATCTCCATGAGGGCGAAACTCTGTCCGATGCAGATCCGCCGACCGCCGCCGAAGGGCAGATACGCCGAGCGCGGACGGCCTTTGGCGCCCTGCAAAAACCGGCCCGGATCGAATCTCTCCGGGTAGGGCCACCAGCGCGGGTCATGGTGGATGTGGTGAATCGGGATGAGGACGGTGCTGCCGCGGCGGATGTGATGCCCGCCGATGACGTCGTCGTCGACGGCGCGGCGCGCGATGATCCACACCGCGGAGAAGTAGCGCTGCGATTCCTGCAGGCATGCCGTGGTCCACGGCAACCGGCCCAGGTCGTCGGCGCACGGGCGGCGGGCCCCGAGCGCGTCGTCCACCTCGGCAAGCATCCGGTCACGCGCCTCGGTATGCAGCGCCATCAGATACCAGAACCAGGACATGGCGTTCGCCGTGGTTTCGTGACCGGCGAGCATGAAGGTCAGCGCTTCGTCGCGGACCCGCTGGCGTGACCAGGTTCCGCCATCGGCGCGCAGCAGCACGTTGAGCAGGTCGGCGGAGGTCGTCGGGTGTACCAGTCGCTGATCGATCACGGCGTTGACCGCGCGGTCGAGTGTCAGCGTGATGTCCTGGATGTCGCGCAGCGGTGGCGGCAGTCGGACGCCCGAAAAGGCTAACCAGTGCAGCGCGTCGTAGGCCGGACGTGGCATCAGGCCCCACAGTCCGAGTCGTTGCAGCCGCTCGGCGTGCCGCAGTCCGCGGGTAGCCAGGTCGTTCATGCTCTGGACCAAGGGGCCGAAGTCCTGGCTGAACAGGGAATTGGCGACCACCCGTAGGGTTGCCTCGACCATCGTCCGGTGCATGTCGAATTGCGCGTGGGTGCCCAGCGCGTCGGTGACATCCGTGATCGGGTCGATCATCAGATCGACGATGGCGTTGAGGTGACGCCGGGCGAAGGTCGGGTTCAGCAGGCCGCGGTGGACGGCCCAGGAATCGCCCTCGTCGGTGAGCAGATTGATGCCCGCGCTGGCGCGGATGGGCTCGTATTCGTTCGATTTGACGTATTTCAGCCGGGCCTCGTGCAGCACGTGGTCAACGTAGTCGGGATGCCCGATCGAAACGAAACGCCTTCCGGCACATCGAAAACGAACGATATCGCTACCGCGTAGCCGGCCCAGGAAACCGTCGCCGGCGTCGAATCCGATGGTCAGAGCTTCCCGTGTCATCGTCCAGGTGCTCAGCCGTCGGGCCGGTCCAGTCGCGGGCCGCTCAGCGGTGAGGGTGGCCATGGTTCCACTGTATGGATGACGCGGGCGACCCGTAATGAGACTATGGGACAAACAGTTGGGAATTTAGGACAGTCCATGGGGCATGTATTGCCGCCGCGCGGGGTGCCGCCGACGGCCGGGGTGAGTCACCCGGCGTATGCGACCCGGGTGCTGTGCGAGGTGGCCAACGAACGCGGGGTGCCGACCGCCGACGTGCTGGCGGGCACCGCGATCGGCTTGGCCGATCTGGACGAGCCGGGCGCCATGGTCAGCGCGTTCGACGAGATCAAGGCCGTGCGCCGGTTGCTGGCGCGGCTGCCCAACGACGCAGGCATCGGCGTCGATGTGGGTAGCCGGTTCACGCTGACCCACTTTGGGTTGTTCGGGTTCGCGGTGATGTCGTGTGGCACCCTGCGAGAACTGTTCACCATCGCGATGCGCTACTTCGCGCTGACCATGATGCAGATCGACCTCACGTTGTTCGAAACCGCCGACGACTGCCTGGTCGAACTCGATGCCGGCCACCTGCCCGCGGATGTGCAAGGATTCTTCATCGAGCGTGATATCGCCGGAATCATCGCGACCACAATGACGTTCGCGTTGCCGGTGGCGGAGAAGTACGCCGCGGAGGTATCGGCGGAACTGGCGGTCGACGCGGAGCTGCTGCGGCCGCTGCTCGAACTCGTGCCGGTCCACGACGTCGCATTCGGCCGGGCGCACAACCGATTACACTTCCCGCGCGCCATGTTCGACGAGCCGCTGCCGCAGGCCGACCGCCACACCCTGCAGATGTGTATGGCGCAGTGCGACGTACTGATGCAGAACAGCGAGCGGCGCCGGGGCATCACCGCGCTGGTGCGCAGCAAGCTGTTCGGTGATTCTGGTTTATTCCCAACGCTTCCCGACATTGCCGACGAACTCGACATTCATCCGCGAACGCTGCGCCGGCGACTCGCCGAGGAGGGCACGTCCTATCGGGCATTGTTGAACGAAGCGCGATCCGCGGTGGCCGCCGACTTGTTGCGCAATGTCGGGCTGACCGTGGAGGAGGTGTCCACGCGGCTGGGCTATACCGAAGTATCCACGTTCTCGCACGCCTTCAAACGCTGGTATGGCGTTGCCCCCAGCGCGTATTCCCGGCCGGGCTAGAGCTCTTCCGCCAGGCCCTAGAAGTGGGGGTGCAGCGCTTTTTTCAACGCCGCCAGGCCGCGATCGGTGGCCTTGGCCGCGGCGGGCACCACCAGAGCGAAGCTGGCATAGCCGTGTGCCATGTCCGGTTCGTTGGACAGCTCCACGGCTACGCCGGCGGCACGCAGCAGCTCGGCGTAGCGCGCTCCGTCGTCGCGCACCGGGTCATGTTCGGCGGTGCCGATGAAGGCAGGCGGCAAACCGGACAGATCGGCGGCATTCACCGGGGCCAGGGCTGTCGGTAGCGACTTGGGGTCGCTGAGGTCCATGCCCGGGACGTACCAGCCCACGAACGCCTCGATGACGTCGCGGTCCAGGATGGGTGCGTCGGCGTTCTCGGTGTAGGACGGCAGCGACAGGTCGGCCGTCAGCGACGGGTACCACAACAACTGGAACACCAGCTCCGGTCCGGCGTTGTCGCGGGCCAGCTGTGTCATCACCGCCGAGATGTTGCCGCCCGCGGAGTCGCCGGCAACCGCGATGCGGCTCGGGTCACCGCCCAGCTCGGCGGCATGCTCGCCGACCCAGCGCAACGCGGCCCAGCTGTCGTCGATCCCGGCCGGGAACGGATGCTCCGGGGCAAGCCGGTAGTCGACGGACACCACGATGGCCTCCGCGTCGACGGAGTGCGCGCGGGCGAGCGGGTCGTGGGTATCCAGGTCACCGATGCACCAGCCGCCGCCGTGATAGAAGACCACCACCGGCAGGTTTTCGTGGGCCGCGATCGGCGGCCAGTAGATCCGGACCGGAATGTCGGTGAGATCGCCATATCCGACGGTCCGTTCCTCGATCCGCAGGTTCGGCAGCATTTCCGGGGGCGCCTTCAGCTGACGGATCTTGTCCCGTGCCACCTCGATGCCGTCGGCCGCGGTGAACGTCATCGGAAACGAATCGAGCAGCGCCTTGAGCGTCGGATCGATGTCTGGCCCGGTGGTGGTCGGGTCGGTCATGGGGCCACCGTACGCCTGCGGCTAGCCGTGCAGTTTGGCCCGCATCGCCGCCAGCCCGCGATCCAGCGCGGCCGTGGCAGCGGGCACCACTCCGGCATAGCCGAGATAACCGTGTACCAGTGTCTGCGCGTTGTGCACTTCGGTGGGGACGCCGGCCGCGGCGAGTAGCTCGCCGTAGCGGATGCCGTCGTCGCGCAGCGGGTCGTGACCGGCGACGCCGATGTACGCGGGCGGCAGGCCGGCCAGGTTCTTTGCCCGTCCCGGCGCCATTCCCGGCGGCGGGTCGGACATGTCGACTTCGCCTGCGTACCAACGGGAAAACGCGGCAATGGCCTTGGCGTCCAGGATCAGCGCCGTGGCGTTCTCGGTGAACGAGGGAAGCGACGTGTCCCACAGCGTGGAGGGATACCACAACAGCTGGAACGCGATCGGTGGTCCGCCACCGTCGGCCTTAGCGGTCTCGTCCCGGGCGCGTTGCGCGATCACCGTGGCGATGTTCGCACCCGCCGAATCCCCGGCCACCGCCATGCGTGTCACGTCCGCACCGATCTCGGGGCCGTGTTCGGCGACCC
This sequence comes from uncultured Actinomycetota bacterium, assembly GCA_963845595.1. Classification (GTDB taxonomy): domain Bacteria; phylum Actinomycetota; class Actinomycetes; order Mycobacteriales; family Mycobacteriaceae; genus Mycobacterium. The sequence goes on along the minus strand of CAWJSU010000007.1, from coordinate 57,319 downwards.
ATAGCGTTGCCGCCCAGGCGTCTTCGACGGCAGCGGGGTAGGGGTGCTCCGGCGCCAACCGGTAGTCGACGGACACCACGACCGCTTCGGCGCCGACGGCATGCTGGCGCGAGGTGCCGTCGTGCGTGTCGAGATCGCCCATCACGAACCCGCCGCCGTGGAAATACACCACCACGGGCGGCGGATAGCTCTCGGTGTTGCGATCGGAATTAGTTGGTGGCCAATAGATCCGGATGCCGATGGGGCCCGCCGGGCCGTCAATGTTGCGATCCTCGACCCGCAGCTCGGGGTGCACCGCGCGGCGTGGCAGGTCGCGTAACCGCTGCCGCGCCGCATCGATCCCATCGTCAGTTGATAGCCGGAAGGGAACCGCATCCAGTACCTTCAGCAGAATGGGGTCGATAACAGGTTTCTCGTCGGCTGTGTTGTCCAAACTCGGCATGGAGGTACCGTACGCACCTCGGTTGGTGGCCAGTGGCTGGGTGGTCGCCGGCTGGGCGGGTCTGGCCTACGGCGTGTACTTGACCGTGATCGCGTTGCGGGCGCCGCCGGGGACCGAGCTGACCGGGCACTGGGTTCTGCAGCCACCGTTCAAGGCGTCGATGGCATTGCTGCTTACCCTCGCCGCCCTCGCGCACCCCATCGTCCGCGAGCGCCGCTGGCTGGCGCCGGCGCTGCTGCTGTCCGCGCTCGGCGACTGGCTGCTGGCGATCCCGTGGTGGACGCAGTCGTTCGTGTTCGGCCTGGGGGCATTCATGTTGGCGCACTTGTGTTTCCTGGGCGCAATGTTGCCTCTGGCGATGGGATCGCGACCGTCGAATGCGCGGCTTGCGGCCATTGTGTTGATGTGCTTGGCGACCACCGTTCTGCTGATCTGGTTCTGGCCCCACCTGGGCGCTGAAAAGCTGACGATTCCGGTGACCGTCTATATCGTCGTGATCACCGCGATGGTCTGCACGGCGCTGTTGGCGCGGCTGCCGACGATCTGGACCGCGGTGGGCGCGCTGTGTTTCGCGGCCTCGGACAGCATGATCGCCATCGGTCGGTTCATTCTGGGCAACGAGGCATTGGCGGTGCCGATCTGGTGGTCGTACGCCGCGGCAGAGATCCTCATCACGGCCGGGTTCTTCTTCGGTCGCCAGGACCCTAATGTGGTGGCGGACTACGACGCCGAGGCTAAGCCTGAGGAAGGCTAGTTGCTGCGCGGGCCCTGGAAGCATGTTGGTTAGCAACATATCTCGGGGATCGAGGCGGCCGTGACGCGGACCAGCGCCGGCCGCACACCGGTGGAGGTGGAGCCGATCGCACGGGTCCTGCCGATGCTGTCGGTGCCGCACCTGGACCGCGAGTTCGACTACCTGGTGTCCGCCGCGCAGTCCGACGACGCTCAGCCGGGGGTGCGGGTGCGGGTGCGGTTCCACGGCCGGCTGGTCGACGGCTTTGTGCTGGAGCGCCGCAACGACACCGATCACACCGGAAAGCTGGGCTGGCTGGAGCGGGTGGTGTCCGCCGAACCGGTACTCACCCCGGAGACCCGGCGGCTGGTAGATGCGGTGGCAGCGCGTTATGCGGGGACCCGCCCCGACGTGCTGCGGCTGGCGGTGCCCGCCCGGCACGCCAGGGTGGAGCGCGAAACCGCGCCGGACCCCGTCCTGCTGATGCCGGCTCCGGTGGACCCGTCGGGCTGGGAGGTTTACGGGCGCCGCGGTGAGCAGTTCCTGTCGGCCCTGGCCGAGTCGCGTGCCGCGCGTGCGGTCTGGCAGGCGCTGCCGGGCGAGCGGTGGGCGGATCGATTCGCCGAGGCCGCCGCGCAAACCGTCCGCGCGGGACGGGAGGTGCTGGCGATCGTGCCCGATCAGCGAGATCTGGACACGCTGTGGCAGGCCGCGACGGCCCGGATCGACGAGCGCGGCGTGGTCGCACTCTCGGCCGGCCTGGGGCCGGCAGCGCGCTACCGACGCTGGCTGGCGGCGCTGCGGGGCAGCGCGCGGCTGGTGATCGGCACCCGCAGCGCGGTGTTCGCGCCGCTGAACGACGTGGGCCTGGTCATGGTCTGGGCCGACGCCGACGACACGCTCGCCGAGCCGCGGGCACCGTATCCGCACGCCCGTGAGGTGGCGATGCTGCGCGCTCATCAGGCGCGCTGCGCGGCGCTGATCGGCGGCTATGCCCGCACCGCCGAAGCCCACGCGTTGGTGCGCAGCGGATGGGCCCACGACGTGGTCGCGGTACGGCCGGTGGTTCGCGCCCGCACGCCGCGGGTGGTTGCCCTCGACGACAGCGGATACGCCGAGGAACGCGACCCGGCGGCGCGCACCGCGCGGCTGCCGTCGGTGGCGCTGCGCGCCGCCCGCTCGGCGCTGGAGGCGGGGGCGCCGGTGCTGGTGCAGGTGCCGCGGCGCGGGTATGTGCCGTCGCTGGCCTGTGGGCGCTGCCGCACCATCGCGCGGTGCCGGCACTGCACCGGGCCGCTGCAGTTGCAGGACCGCGCCGAAGGGGGTGCGGTTTGTCGCTGGTGCGGGCGCGCCGAACCGGCCCTGCGGTGTGCGCGCTGCGGGTCGGACGCGGTGCGTGCCGTGGTCGTCGGGGCCCGGCGCACGGCAGAAGAGCTGGGCCGGGCCTTCGCCGGCACGCCGGTCATCACCTCGGCGGGCGACGCCATCGTGCCGGAAGTCGCCGATCGCCCGGCCCTAGTGGTGGCCACTCCGGGAGCCGAGCCTCGTGCGTCGGGCGGGTACGGGGCAGCGCTGCTGCTGGACACCTGGGCGCTGCTGGGCCGGCAAGATCTGCGCGCGGCCGAGGACGCCCTGTGGCGCTGGATGACCGCGGCCGCGCTGGTGCGCGCTCGCGGGGACGGCGGCGTGGTGACGATAGTCGCCGAATCATCCATTCCCACAGTGCAATCGCTGATCCGCTGGGATCCGGTGGGACATGCGGAGGCCGAACTGGCGGCGCGAACCGAAGTCGGCCTGCCGCCGAGCGTGCACATCGCGGCCGTCGACGGCAGCGCCGAAGCGGTCGCCGCGCTACTTGACGAGGCGCGGTTACCCGACCCGGCCGACCTGCTCGGTCCGGTGGATCTGCCGCCGGGCGCGCGGCGCCCGGCGGGCACCCCCGCCGGTGTCCCAGTCACCCGGATGTTGGTGCGGGTCCCCCGCGAGCAGGGCCTGGCGCTGGCGGCGAGCCTGCGGCGCGGTGTGGGGGTGCTCAGCGCTCGGCAAACCCGCGAGCCGGTCCGGGTGCAGATCGACCCGCTGCAAATTGGTTAGATCGCTGTTTGCTATTCACCAGAAACAGCGCTTTAAGCTGAGAAATTAACCGAAACGTAGATTTTCTGGCGGGGCCATCGTAGGGTGTGTCGCAGCAGGTCGCAAGGCTGGGGAATTCCACCTGAGATGTGTTCTCAGGGTGGTTCCGGACTGCAGAGACTACGTGATGGGACCAGCTAATGAACTTTCTCGTGCTTCCGCCTGAGCTCAACTCGTCGTTGATCTTCTCTGGTGCGGGTTCGGGGCCGATGTTGGAAGCTGCGGCGGCCTGGGATGGGCTGGCCGGCGAGTTGAATTCGGCGGCGGCGTCGTTTTCCTCGGTGACGTCGGGGTTGACGGGTCAGGCGTGGCAGGGGGCGGCGTCTGCGGCGATGCTTTCCGCAGCCGCTCCCTATACGAGTTTCCTCAGCACGGCGGCAGCCCAAGCGCAGGGGGCGGCGGCGCAGGCCCAGGCGGTGGTGAGTGCGTTTGAGGCGGCGTTGGCGGGAACGGTGCATCCGCTGGCTGTCGCCGCCAATCGCAATGGGTTTGTGCAGTTGGTGATGTCGAATTTGTTCGGACAGAATGCGCCGGCGATCGCGGCCGCCGAGTCTGAGTACGAGCAGATGTGGGCCCGGGACGTCGCGGCGATGGTGGGGTATCACGGCGGGGCGTCGGCGGTAGCAGCACAGTTAACGTCCTGGCCGCAGTTGGTGCAGAACCTGCCGAACCTGCCGGGGCAGCTGGCTGCATTCGTTACCGGCAATTCGGCCGCCTCGCCCGCCGAAAGTTCTCCTAACATCCCCGCTCTTAACACCGGCCTTGGCAACATCGGCAACGACAACCTCGGGGCCGGGAACATCGGCGACTTCAACTTGGGCAGCGGGAATAGCGGCGGCGTCAATGTCGGCGGCGGGAATACCGGTAACGGCAACTTGGGCAACGGCAACGTGGGTTCCGGCAACCTGGGTAACGGTAATTTTGGCAACCTCAACTTGGCCGGCGGCAACATTGGCACGCTCAATCTGGGCAGTGGAAACATCGGCAACCAGAACTTCGGTGCCGGGAACATCGGCAGCTCCAACGTGGGTGGCGGAAACCACGGCAGCAGCAACTTGGGCGGCGGAAACAACGGCAGCCTCAACATCGGAAGCGGCAACACCGGCACCGAGGACGTCGGCTTTGGGAACACCGGAACCCTCGACTTCGGCTTCGGCAACCACGGCAACAACGACATCGGGTTCGGGCTCTCAGGCGACAACCAATTCGGCATCGGTGCACTAAACAGCGGCTCCGGGAACATCGGCTTCGGTAATTCCGGGAACAACAACATCGGCTTCTTCAACTCCGGCAATAACAACTTCGGCATCTTCAACTCCGGGAGCGGTAGCTTCGGGATTGCTAACTCAGGCAACACCAACACCGGTTTCTGGAATGCGGGGATCAACTCCACCGGATTCGGCAACGCGGGTAACCTCGACTTCGGTTTCGGCAACGGTGGAACAGTCAATTCCGGTTTCTGGAACTCGGGCACCGACAACGCGGGCTTCGGAAACGCCGGCTTCGGAAGCACCGGCGGCTTCAACTCGGGTGGCGTCTTAAGTCCCCTGACCTATGGCCAGGGGACAGACACCGGCTTCTTCAACTCGGGCAGCCTGAACACCGGATTGTTCAATGCGGGTGACGCCAATACCGGCCTGTTCGACTCGGGCAACGTGAACACCGGAGTGGGCAGTTCGCTGACCCAACCCGGTTTCACATCCGGATTCGGTACCAGCGGCGGGAGTGCGGTTTTTGGTGCCGTTTCGGGTTTCTTCAACGCAGGTGCTGACACTTCCGGCTTTTACAACACCAACCCGGGCCTGATATTTAACAGCTCAGGCATCGGCAACAACGGCCCCGGAAATGTTGGCTTGTTCAATTCGAGCCCTGATTCTGCGTTTTCCCCCGGAAGCGTCGGTTTGTTCAACACAAGTCCCGCCAATGTTGGCATCCATAATTCGGGCTTCGACGTGAGCGGCATCGGCAACTCGGGTGCAGGCGGCAGCGGTGTGAGCAACGAGGGCGCCAACGACGCCGGAGCGTTCAACCACAGCGACAACGTGGCCGGTCTCTTCCGCTGACACCGCGCGGCCCGCGGTCATCCACCGGTGGCGGGCTGGCTCCATGTGGCGGCTGGCCGATTTAGGCGTTTCGGTAGCTCCAGACCGTCGGCTGCCGCCCGAGGCTGGGCGCGGCGCAGCGGCTCCGGCGTCAGGTCGCTGGCAATGACGTGGGCGCCCGCCGCAGCAGCGGGGATCGCCACGTTGCCCGATCCGGCGGCCACGAAGAACACGCGATCGCTGCAACGAACATCGCTGGCGGACAACAGGAGTGGCCCGAGTGGGGGCCAGCACGTCCCTGGCCATGGCGGCGTAGTCACCCAGCGCCCAAAGGTCCCTGAGCGCCCGGCAAACTCGCGAGCCGGTCCGGGTGCAGATCGACCCGCTGCAAATTGGTTAGCATGGCTTTGCTGTGCTGCTAGCAGTGCTGCTGGAAGCTGGCGAAATGACCCTCGCATGAGCGGATCGGCGGGCTGGGTTCTCGCACTGTTCGCACGTGGGGAAGGACTAGACCTATGACCGGCACGATGATCAGCTATCTCGCCTGCGGACCGGGTCATTCCGTTTCAGTGGGCCTGCGTGCCGTTGAAGTCGTCGGTGTCCTGCTTCCGCTAGCCGGTCTGGTTTCGCTCGTCATCGGACTCACGCAGCGGTTCGCCGCAGCCAAGCAACCGCCGCCGCCTTTCCCGGGATACCCCGCCGGCCCCCCGCCGGGTCCGCCACCGGGGCCGAAGCGCCCAGGGGAACGACGTTCATCAGGGTCGGCGTGGCGCTGGTTGTCCTTGGGCCGCTGTGCTTCCTGTCGTTCCTGTCGTTGCTGTCGTGTTAGTTACATCAGTAACCAAACGCCCGCCCGCACCGACGCCGGGCGCAGCGGGGCAGCACGCGCGTCCTTGGCGCGCACGGCAATAACCCGCCCGTGCGACAATTGCCGCGATGCGGAACCGGCGGTTGTGCTGGCCCGTCGCGATCGTGCTGACCGCAATTCTGGTTGGCTGCTCGTTCAGCAAGGCGCCGCCGCAACCCCGGAGAATGTCGCAGCCCGCAACGATTTCCGCAACTGGCCCGCCGCCGCTGACGACCGCGGTAGCGCTGCCGTTTGACCCTATGCCGCTGACGTTTAGTGCCTCGGTCAACAAGTTGTATGCGAGTGGCAACGACGTGGGCGCCCGCCACAGCAGCGGAGATCGCCACGTTGCCCGATCCAGCAGCCACGTCAAGCACGCGGTCGCCGGAACGCAAACTACTGGACTACAACAGGATTGGGCCGAGTGGGGCCAGTACCTCGCTGGCCATGGCGGCGTAGTCACCCAGCGCCCACAATTCCCGATGCGTGGTCGCGGGGGCGGCGTGCGTGGTAATGGGTAGGTAGAGCGTCATCGGATCTCCTGGGAAGAAAGGGGGCATTCAACTCCGACCTCATCGTCGGTCGGGGCAGGAATTCCGATTAGCAAATCATGCTCTCAGGCGATAGTATGTATAGGAAATAGTCTATGCCTACCACATTAGAAGGCTGTTACACTTTCCCTGTTTTAGCCCGTGAGTGCGACGACGAAGTTGACGGCCGGTGACGGCCCGGGAGGAGGGGGGCACCATGGCATCGGAAAACGCGACGGCAGCCGACGAGTCGCTGGACATGATCACCGACGCGTTGCTGACGGCGTCGCGGCTGCTGGTTGCCATCTCGGCTCATTCAATCGCCGAGGTGGACGAGAACATCACCTTTCCGCAGTTCCGAGCGTTGGTGATCCTGTCGAATGAGGGTCCGATCAACCTGGCCACGCTGGCTGGGTTGTTGGGCGTGCAACCGTCGGCCACCGGCCGGATGGTCGACCGGCTCGTCGCCGCCGGGTTGATAGACCGGCTACCGCACCCGACCTCGCGTCGCGAACTGCTCGCCGCGCTGACCGAGCGGGGGCGAGAGGTCGTCCAGCACGTCACCGCGCGTCGACGCGCTGAAATCGCCCAAATCGTGGAAAAGATGCCGTCGCTCGAACGCCACGGGCTGGTGGGGGCCCTGAAGGCGTTCACCGCCGCCGGTGGTGAGCCCGATGTGCACCTCGACCTGGATCTGTAGGAACATTTTGTAGCGACCTGTAGTCGAGCTTGTGGCGCCGCCCCGAGCTCGGCAGGGGCCGGAGTGCCGAGCCCGGGGCGGGCCGGTCTCATAGCTTTTGCGCGGTGAGAAGCAGGTACTCCCACTCCATGATGCCGTTGCTCAGGTATTCCTCCGCGAGCTCTGTCAATTGGGCATCGAGCTCGGCGGCCAGCACCCGATTGGCACCGATGTTGGTGAAGGCTTCGATCGTCGGGCCGTCGTGCGTCTTGAAGTAGTCGTGGACGGCCTCGGCGGTACCGAACCGGTCCACGTCAAGCAATCCGCGCTGCGTTGTGACGCCGGTGACGTGGTCTCCCAACAGCCCACCGACATAGGCTTCACGTCCCCACAGCGCCGACGGGGGTAACGCCGCCGACAGGCTCGGGCGGTATGGCCTGAGGGTGGCCAGCATCCGGCCGAAGAATCCCTCGTGGGTCCAGCTGATCACGCCGATCGTCCCGCCCGGCCGGCAGACCCGCACCAGCTCGCCGGCCGCGCGCCGATGGTCCGGAGCGAACATCACGCCGACCGCCGACATCACGATGTCGAACTCGTCGTCGCCAAACGGCAGGAATTGGGCGTTGGCTTCGCGGTAGTCGAGCGTCAAGCCCAATTCCGCCGCTCTGGCCTTCGACCGCTGCAACAGCTCCGGGGTGAGGTCGGTCGAGACGACGCTGGCACCCGTCTGGGCGGCAGGCAGCGAGATATTGCCCGAGCCGGCGGCGACGTCGAGAACTCGACTACCCGGCCCAATACCCGTGGCGGCGGCAAGTATTGGGCCGAGCGGGGCCATGACCTCTTCGGCCATCAGGGCGTAGTCGCCCAGCGCCCACATGGCCCGATGGGTGGCCGCGAGGGTCTGGTCCTCGCAGATGGGTGTATCGATGGTCATCGAGCCTCCGGCGAAGTAGGGGAACGGGCGGCTCGGGCGGGGTAGTGCTCGGGACCTTCTGCCAATGATTGCCATAAGCAACAGTATGCACAAGCAATAGTAATGTCCAATCTATTGGCCTTATTGGAGCGCGCATTGGCGCGCGTGTTGCGGATGTGTCCTGCGCCACGTTCCTAGACTGGGCCGGTGCGCCTCGTCTTCGCCGGTACCCCCGAACCAGCGTTACCTTCGTTGCGTCGCCTCATCGACTCACCCGGCCACGACGTGGTCGCCGTGCTGACCAGGCCCGATGCCGCCTCCGGCCGGCGGGGCAAGCCGGAGCCGTCACCGGTGGCGCGCGAGGCCCTCGACCGCGGCATTCCGGTGTTGCGGCCGGTGCGGCCGAACTCGCCCGCGTTCGTCGGCGAGTTGTCGGAACTGGCTCCGCAGTGTTGTGCGGTGGTGGCCTACGGCGCCCTGCTCGGCGACGGACTGCTCGCGGTGCCTGCGCACGGTTGGGTCAACTTGCACTTCTCGCTGCTGCCCGCCTGGCGCGGCGCGGCGCCGGTGCAGGCCGCGATCGCCGCGGGGGACACCATCACCGGGGCGACCACGTTCCAGATCGAGCCGAGCCTGGACTCCGGACCGGTCTACGGCGTCGTGACCGAGACAATCCGGCCGGCCGATACCGCGGGCGATCTGCTTGAACGACTATCGATTTCGGGGGCCGCGCTGCTGTCGACCACGCTGGACGGCATCGCCGACGGGACGCTGGCGCCGCGACCGCAACCCGCCGACGGGGTCAGCCTGGCGCCGAAAATCACCGTCGAGCAGGCCCGGGTGCGCTGGGATCTGCCGGCGCCGGTCGTCGAGCGTCGGATCCGCGCCGTCACGCCCAATCCGGGCGCCTGGACGCTCATCGGTGACCTGCGCATCAAACTCGGCCCCGTGCATCTCGATCAGTCGCCAAAATCATTGCCGCCCGGTGGTATTCACGTGGAACGCAAAAGCGTGTGGATCGGCACCGGCTCAGATCCGGTGCGGCTGGGCCAGATTCAGCCGCCCGGCAAGAGACTCATGAACGCCGTCGACTGGGCCCGTGGCGCCCGGCTCGACCCTGCCGCGCGGGCATCATGACGCGGCCCCGATCAAAAAATCAGGGGCCTAAGCCGCGACCGCCGCGCCGGCGTCCGCTAGACCCGGCACGTCGCGCGGCGTTCGATGTGCTGCGGGCCGTCAGCGTGCGCGACGCGTATGCGAACCTGGCGCTGCCCGCGCTGCTGCGCGAACGCGAAATCAAAGGCCGCGACGCCGCATTCGCCACCGAGCTGACCTACGGCACCTGCCGGACCCGGGGCCTGCTCGACGCGGTGATCGGTGCGGCCGCGAAACGCCCGCCGGATGCGATCAATCCGGTGCTGCTGGACCTGCTCCGGCTGGGCACCTACCAGCTGCTGCGCACCCGGGTCGAGGCGCACGCCGCGGTGTCCACCACGGTCGAACAGGCCGGATTCGAATTCGACTCGGCGCGAGCGGGTTTCGTCAACGGTGTGCTGCGTACCATCGCAGCGCGAGACGAGCAGTCCTGGGTGGACGAGCTGGCTCCCGATCCGTCGGCCGATCCGATCGGGCACGCCGCGTTCGTACATGCCCACCCACGCTGGATCGCGCAGGCCTTCGCGGACGCGCTGGGCGCGGCGGCCGGAGAACTCGACGCGCTGCTGGCGAGCGACGACGAACGGCCTCAGGTGCACCTGGCGGCCCGCCCGGGAGTGCTGAGCGCCGCCGAATTGGCCTCCAAATTGGGCCCAGCGGTGCACGGCACCGTCGGCCGTTATTCGCCGTATGCGGTGTACCTGCCGGGCGGCGACCCCGGACGACTGGCCCCGGTGCGCGACGGCCAGGCTCTGGTCCAGGACGAGGGCAGCCAGTTGGTGGCCCGGGCGCTGACGCTGGCACCGATTGACGACGATGTCGGCGACACCGGAAACTGGCTGGACCTGTGCGCGGGGCCGGGCGGCAAGACCGCGCTGCTGGCTGCGTTGGGTGCCGGTTCGGGGGCCCGGGTCACCGCGGTGGAGCCGGCGCCGCACCGCGCCGAGCTGGTGGCGGAGAACACCCGCGGGCTTGGGGTTGAGGTGCTGCAGGTCGACGGGCGGCAGACCGGTCTGGACCCGAGCTTCGACCGGGTGCTGGTCGACGTGCCCTGCACCGGGCTGGGCGCGTTGCGCCGCCGGCCCGAGGCCCGCTGGCGGCGTCAGCCGGCCGATGTACCGGCGCTGGCCAAGCTGCAACGCGAGTTGCTGGGCGCCGCGATCTCGCTGACCCGGCCCGGTGGGGTGGTGCTGTATGCCACCTGCTCGCCGCACCTGGCCGAAACGGTCGGGGTGGTCGCCGACGCGCTGCGCCGTCATCCGGTGTGCGCCTTGGACACTCGGCCGTTGCTCGAGCCGGTCGCGGCGGGTCTGGGGGACGGCCCCTACGCACAGTTGTGGCCGCACCGACACGGCACCGACGCCATGTTCGCGGCGGCGCTGCGCCGCCAGTAGTGTGTCGCTCATGCCTGGGCGCAATGCGGTACCACTGATAGCGCCGTCGATCCTGTCCGCCGATTTCGCCCGGCTCGCCGACGAAGCGGCCGCGGTGGCAGGCGCCGACTGGTTGCACATCGACGTGATGGACGGCCACTTCGTGCCAAACCTGACGATCGGTCTGCCGGTGGTGGAGGATCTCCTGACGCACACGGACATTCCGATGGATTGCCATTTGATGATCGACAATCCGGACCGGTGGGCACCCCGGTACGCCGAGGCGGGCGCCTACAACGTCACCTTCCACGCCGAGGCAACCGACAATCCGGTCGCGGTGGCCCGCGACATCAGGGCGGCCGGCGCCAAAGCTGGGATCAGCATCAAGCCGAAGACCCCGCTGGATCCATACCTGGAGATCCTGCGGCACTTCGATACTTTCCTCGTCATGTCGGTGGAGCCCGGCTTCGGCGGCCAGGAATTCATCCCGGAGGTGCTGGGCAAGGTGCGTACTGTTCGCAAGATGGTCGATTCGGGCGAGCTGACGATCCTCGTCGAGATCGACGGCGGCATCAACGCGGACACCATCGAGCAGGCCGCCGAAGCCGGTGTCGACTGCTTCGTCGCCGGATCGGCGGTGTACGGGGCCCAGGACCCGGAGGCAGCGGTAGAGGCATTACGGCGACAGGCCGGCGCCGTGTCCCCACATTTGGGCTTATGACCGGCACCAGGAGCCGCTGATGAGCGTCGAACAGGTCAACAGCATCGATGCCGCGATGCGTCTCGCCATCGACCACGCCAACCAGGTCAAGGGCGCCACGTATCCGAACCCGCCGGTCGGGGCCGTCATTGTGGACCAGGAAGGCCGGGTTGTCGGGGCCGGCGCCACCGCGCCGGCGGGCGGCGACCACGCCGAGGTGGTGGCGCTGCGCCGGGCCGGCGGTTTGGCGGCCGGCGGCATCGCCGTGGTCACCCTGGAACCGTGTAACCACTACGGCAAGACCCCGCCGTGCGTGAACGCCCTGATCGAAGCGAGAGTGGGGACGGTGGTCTACGCCGTCACCGATCCGAACGGGATCGCCGGGGGCGGCGCGGGCCGGCTGTCTGCGGCGGGCCTCCAAGTGCGAGCCGGCGTGTTGACCAATGAGGTGGCGGCCGGCCCGCTGCGGGAGTGGCTGCACAAGCAACGCACCGGATTGCCCCATGTGACTTGGAAATACGCCACCAGCATCGACGGCCGCAGCGCCGCCGCCGACGGCACCAGCCAGTGGATCTCCAGTGAGGCGTCACGGTTGGACCTGCATCGTCGCCGCGCCACCGCCGACGCGATCGTGGTCGGCACCGGTACCGTCCTCGCGGACAATCCGGTGCTCACCGCCAGGCTGCCGGACGGCTCGCTGGCGGCCCGCCAGCCGCTGCGCGTAGTGGTCGGAATGCGTGAAATACCGTCAGAAGCAAAGGTTCTCAACGACGACGCGCGCACCATGGTGATTCGTACCCGCGATCTCAGGGAGGTCCTCAGGGCCCTGTCAGACCGCACCGACGTGCTGCTCGAGGGTGGCCCCACCCTCGCCGGCGCCTTCCTGCGAACCGGGGCGATCAACCGCATCTTGGCCTACGTCGCACCGATTCTGCTGGGCGGCCCCGTCACCTCCGTCGACGACGTGGGGGTGTCCAGCATCGGGCAGGCGTTGCGTTGGCAGTTCGACGGCGTCGAAAAGTGCGGCCCGGATCTGGTGCTCAGCCTGGTCGCGCGCTAGCGCTCATCGCTCATCGCCGTGGGCGCTGGGTTTGTTGCGGCCTGCTGTTCGGCGACTTGTGGTTCGTCGGCGTGGTCCTTGCGGCCGCTGATCAGCAGACCGAGCAGCGCGCCCACCACGCAGATGACGGCGGTGACTTTGAAGATGTCGCCGTACATCTCCGCGAATGCATGCAGATACAACGTTGCTTGGGCGACGAGTCGCTGCATCAGGCTGGCATTGGGCGGGATGTCCGCCGTCAACTGCGCCACCTTCTGGTTGAACACATAGAAGCCCCAGGCGGTGAGCGCGGCCACGCCGATCAGCATGCCGGTCATCCGGGCCACCACCACCGCCGCCGAGGCGATGCCGTGCTCCGCCGACGGGACGACCCGCAGGGCGGCCGAGGACAGCGGCCCGATCACCAGGCCGAGCCCCAGGCCGGCCACCAGCAGGTCGGTGTGCATCGCGGGCAGGCTGAGCAGCCCGAAAACGCTGTGCTGGCGGTCCAGGATGTCTTCGCGCCAGTAGTGAATCAGCCAATAACCACAGGCGGCGATGAGCAGGCCGATGACGACCATCGTTCGGTCGCCTACCCGGGTGGCTATCCATCCGCCCAGCAGCGCGCCGATCGGCAGTGCAATCAAAAACCAGACCAGCATCCCGGCCGCTTGGTTCTGACTCTTTTGCAGCACGCCCTGCCCGAACAGTTCCACGTCGACCAGGGTCACCATCAACGCCGCGCCCGCGGCCACCGATGCACCCAGCGCGGCCAGGAACGGCCGGAAGTGCACCCCGGCCGGTTCGATCAAATGGGTGCGTGAGAAGCGCTCCCACACCACGAACGCCACCGCGACGACAAGCGCGCCGATAACCAACGGCAACCCGTAGCTCGGCAGCACCTGCTTGCCGTCCGGGTTGGGGTTGTACAACCCGATGACCGCCAGACCCAGCGCGAGGGCCAGCAGCAGACCGCCGACCACGTCGATCTTCTCCGGTGCCTCGCTGCGGTCGTGCGACGGCAGGCTGAACTGGATCATCGCCATCGCGATCAGGGTGAGCGGGATGTTGATCCAGAAGACGTACGTCCAGTCGTGGCATAGCCAGACGATGAAGATGCCGTACAGCGGCCCCAGCACGCTGCCGAGTTCCTGCGCGGCGCCGATGCCGCCGAGCACTCCTGCGCGGTTACGCTGCGACCACAAATCGGCGCCCAGGGCCAGCGTGACAGGCAGCAATGCGCCGCTGGCGATGCCCTGGATGGCGCGGCCGGCGATCAGCATGTGGAAATCGCCGAAACCGCCTGCCAGCGCGGTGACCACCGAGCCGACGATGAACAAACCGAGGCTGAATTGCAGCAATGCCTTGCGCCCGAACCGGTCGGAAGCCCGGCCCAGCAGCGGCATTGCCGCGATGTAGCCCAGCAGGTACAGCGTGACGATCCAGGTGATCCGCTGCAGCTGGTTAATCGGGATCCCAACGTCATGCATGATGTCGCGCATGATGGTCACCACGACATAGGTGTCCAGCGCGCCCAGCAGTACCGCGAGACTGCCTGCGCTGATCGCTACTCGGCGTCCTGCCCGCATGCTGATCACACCTGGGGCTTGGTAACGGTGACTGGCTGGTTCCAATTCGACAAGGTCATTTGGACCGAGTTGCCAGAGCTCTTTTCGATCTTGGCCTGCACCAGCTGGTGATCGCCGGTCTCCTGGACCCAGACGGTGGCCGCGACCGGCTTCGTCGCGTTGAACGGCGGCGCGATCTTGTTGACAGCATCCGCGGTGACATTTCCGCTGATCTGGATGGTGGTCTGGCCGTTGATGGTGTCGCGGCTTACGGCCTTGGCGTCGGTGAAATTCGCCAGCAGGTTGCCCAGGCCGACGTCCGGGCTCAGCAGTGCCGCCACATCGTAGATGTCGGACGCCTTACCGAAATCGCTCCATTTGTTCGGCGTGAGGGTGGCATACAGGTTCCCGTCGACGACCACGAAGTTGGCCTCGATGTCAGAGCCGCCGAACGTGATGGTGGTGTTTCCCGACGCGGCGGTACTCGGGGTGGTGGTGAGGTCACCTGTCAGTATCTTGATGGGCAGCCCGGAGATCTTGCCGTTCACCGTTAGCACCAGGTGCGCGCTCTTGAGGGCCTTGGTGGTGTCGGCGGACTGCTTGACCAGTGTCGTCGCGTCGGGCAGTGGTGGGCCGCTTTGCTTCGTGCCCGACGACGAGCATCCGGCGATCAGGGCGGTGGCGGCGCTCAGGGCGGCGAGGACGGCGAATAGCCGCCAGTGACGTCTGGGGGTCTGCATACTCTGCATCGTAGAGGGTGCCACTGAGCGGCTTTTGGAACGCCGGGGCGGGTCCGGCGAAAAAATGGTGTTTGCACTGGCCAGCAAGTGGCCAACTAGCCTGGTGCCATGTTCACCGGAATTGTCGAGGAACTCGGAGAGGTGACCGGTCGGGACGCCCTCGCCGATGCCGCGCGGCTGATCATCCGCGGCCCCACCGTCACCTCCGACGCCGGCCACGGCGACTCGATTGCGGTCAACGGCGTCTGCCTGACGGTCGTCGAGGTGCTGCCCGACGGCCAATTCAAAGCCGATGTGATGGCCGAAACGCTAAACCGCTCCAACCTGGGTGAACTGCGGGTCGGCAGCCGGGTGAACCTGGAGCGTGCCGCGGCCCTCAACAGCCGGCTCGGCGGGCACATCGTGCAGGGGCATGTGGACGGTACCGGCCAGGTGGTGGCACGCACACCCGCCGAGCACTGGGAGGTGGTGCGGATCGAGGTGCCCACCGCGGTGGCTCGCTACGTCGTCGAGAAGGGGTCGATAACTGTCGACGGCATTTCGCTCACGGTCTCCGGACTGGGCGCCGAACCCCGCGACTGGTTCGAGGTGTCGCTGATCCCGACGACCCGCGAACTCACCACCCTGGGCAGCGCTCCGGTGGGGACGAAGGTGAACCTCGAGGTCGACGTGATCGCCAAGTACGTCGAAAAGCTGCTGCAAACATAGCCTTGGCTAGCGCATGCAGCGTCAAAGCCGACACCGCCGACTTGCCCGACGGCTATCTACCTGGTCGCCACTGACCCGATGATCCGCCGTTAACTCCCGGTAGCAAACCATCTGGGTAGTAGGCGCGGAGTTGCCCCGTGGCCACACCACCTCGCGGGTTGCCATATCAGGCGCAGCGGGTTGGCGCGAACGATACGGTTGCTCGGTGAGGAATTACGGGCGAGGGGTTGTGTTTAGGGCGTCTATCACCTGTCTGGGGCTTGGCTTAGCAATTATCTACGTCGGCGTGAGATCGGACGGCGGAATCTATGTCTTTCTGGCAATCGGCTCGGTGCTAGTGATGGGTGGCGTCGTTGGCTTCTGGTATCTGGTTCGGAGTCGGAGCAGCGATCAGCGTCCCGGCGCGGTTCCTTTTCCCCGCCAGCAGCCGTCGCCGACTTTGCCGCCGCCGGGCTGGTACCCCGATCCATCCGGTGCGAGGGCCCAGCGTTACTGGGACGGCACCCGTTGGGGTCCCACCGCGCGGCCTTGACGCTCCGCGGCGCGTCCTTCTTGGCCACCGCTGTAATTCAGTCAGTGGCTCTGCCGTTGGCGCTCAAACATATTTGCCCCTACAGCGGCACCCTGACCCGACTTCCGCAGTTCGTAGGCACATTTCGGGGTAGCGCGGAGCGATTGTGCTGGTAGAAGGCTTGCAGAGTCACCCAAACGACGAATTCGTGTAGGCACACGATTTCGGGCGTGTCGCTGGACTTCAGCAGCGAGTATGTGCTAACGGTGTAGGGGTGTACCTTCGGGAGACGAAGCGACGGAACCGCGACGGGTCGACGGTGTCGTATCTGCAGCTGGCGCACAGCGAACGCCACCCGGTCACCGGGGTGCCCTCGGCGAAGGTGATCCACAGCTTCGGCCGCGCGGATGCCGTGGACCGCGACGCGCTGGCCCGGCTGGTCGCCTCGATCTCGCGGTTCCTCGACCCGCGGCAGGCGATCGAGGCCGCGCACACCGGCGAGATCGAGATCCTGGACTCGCGCCGCTTCGGCGGCGCGTGGCTGCTCGACCAACTCTGGGAGCGGCTGGGCATCGGCGCAGCGCTGCACCGGGTGGCCGCCGAGCGGCGCCTGGACGCCGAGGCGACTGAGCGGGTGCTGTTCGCGCTCGTGGCACAGCGGGCATTGGAACCGGCCAGCAAGCTGGCCGCCACCAGCTGGGTCGGCGAACGGGTCGCGATCGCCGGCTGCGCCGGATTTTCCGACGACGCGGCGTATCGGGCGATGGACTTTGTGCTCGAGGCTCTGGGCGAGATCGCCGCGCAGATCTTCGACTCGGTCGCCCACCTGCTAAACCTTGATGTCGACATCGTCTTTGTCGATACCACCTCCACCTACTTCGAGGTCGATGTGGCCGACGAACTGTCCGACCTGCAGCCCGAACCGGAGCCCGACGACGGCGCCGCGAAACCGGTCGAGAACGGGGCGCGTCGGTTCGGCAAGTCCAAGGACCACCGCGACGACCTGCCCCAGGTCGTGATCGCGATGGCGGTCACCCGCGACGGAATCCCGGTGCGCTGCTGGACCTTTCCCGGCAACACCCAAGATCAGAAGATCATCCGCACGGTCAAAGACGACCTCGGGTCGTGGAACCTGCACCGGCTGCTGTGGGTCGCCGACCGCGGCTTCGCCTCCGCGGCCAACCGCGCCTATCTCACGCGCGGCGGCGGGCACTACATCCACGCCGAGAAGCTGCGCCACACCAACGCCGAGGCCGCCGACGCGCTGGCCCGCCCCGGCCGTTACCACGACGTGGCCGACAACCTGCGGATCAAGGAGGTTCGGGTGGCACCCGGCGGCGGCAACAACGAGGGGGCGCGCGCGGCGCGGTTCGTGGTGTGCCACAACCCGGATGCCGCCCAACGTGACGCAGCGGTGCGCCAGCGACTTATCGAGCACCTGTCCGGGCTGATCCATGGCTCCGACGCCTGGTCCAAGAGCAAGTGCGACGAGTTCGTCGGCTCCCTGAAGAGCAAGCCCGGGCTGCGGCGACTATTGCGGCGCACCAAGGCCGGGCTGCTGCGCATCGACCGCGCCGCAGCCGCACGCGAAGCCCACTACGACGGCAAGTGGCTGCTACGCACCTCCGACCTCACCCTCACCGCCGAGGATCTGGCCGCCGCCTACAAGCAACTGCTCGCCGTCGAACGCGGCTGGCGTGACTGCAAGAGCTCGCTGGGGCTGCGCCCGGCCTACCACCACCGCGAGGACCGCATCCGCGCCCACATCCAATTATGTTGGCTGGCATTGCTTCTCATCCGCGTCGCGGAAACCCGCACCGGCGACACCTGGCGCAACCTACGCCACGAACTCGACCGCATGCACCTGGTCACCTTCGCCACCGCCGACGGCCGCGTCGCGCAACGCTCCGCCCTGACCGCCAACCAGAAAACCATCCTCGCCGCGCTCGACCTGCCCGAACCCCCCAAGTACATCGACATCACACCCGGCATCGACGCCGCTTTCGCCGACTGACGAACCCGCCCGGATCACTGGCGTCGTGTAGTAACACGACCCAAATCGGCTCATCCAACGTTTGCACTGGTCAACACCAAAATTCGGCGATCCGCGTGCCCACTATCTGCGGAAGTCAGGCCTGACAGCAGCGTTTTCCCTGCAACCCTAGAGCGGTGCTTGACCCTTATTCGCCAAGTATGTCGAGCGGTTGATGGCGACAAAATAGCCGTCTACCAGCCAAAAAACCCACGCAAATGCCTGCGAGGACTGGTGGCGGGCGGGATTCCGGCAGGCCCCCACACCACAAAAAACGCGCCATCCGGCTTCGCGGCGAGCTAACCCGTTACTGGGCCTCAAATAGCGGCGCCGCGCTGGTAACCTCGCCGACCATGGCCACCGCCGCCTGTAACGGGGTCGCGCTCCACTACGAGCGCGTCGGTGACGGTCCGCGACTGCTGTACTGCAACGGATCTGGCACCACACTGGATTCGACCCGCCCGCTGCTGGACAAGTTGTCAGCGCAATTCGATCTGCTGGCCTTCGACTACCGCGGCATGGGACGCAGCGCGCCGGTATCCGAGCCGTATGCAATGGCCGACGTCGCCGCGGATGTGGCCGCGCTGCTCGACGCCGTCGGTTGGGACCGAACGGCGTTGGCCGGGTTGAGCTACGGCGGCATGGTCGCTCAGGAATTCGCGGTGACCTTCCCGGACCGGCTCGACCGGTTGGCCCTCATGGCCACCTCACCCGGCGGTGCCTTCGCGTCCTACCCGCTTGAGACGCTGGCGGATCTGCCGGCCCTCGAGCGCGGAGTCCGGTCGCTTAGTCTGGCGGACCGGCGCTGGGGGCCTGAGTGGTTCGCCGCGCACCCCGACGAGGCAGCGCTCGTGGCCGGCCTCGCCGCAGACATGCCCGCCGAGGAAACCGCGGCTCAGGCGCAGGGCCGCCTCCTTCAGCTGCAAGCCCGCAAAGGTCACGATGTGCTTGATCGCCTGCACCGGGTGACATGCCCGACCTTTGTGGGAAGCGGCGCCTACGACGACATCGCACCGGTGTCCAACGGCCAAGCCATCGTCGACAGGATCACCAACGCCACGCTGCACGTATACGAGAGCGGCCATCTCTTCCTGTTGCAGGAAGCCGCCGCTTGGCCGGCGATCGCCGCATTCTTGGGGGCCTGAGCCTGCGCCCAGGATCGTCCCATCCCTGACCGCGAGGCCCAACCTGTTGTCTTTACACCGACAGCTCCATCACACCCCAGCAAACCCACAACAGTGTGAAAGCCAGGCTGATCAGCGGCAGCGCCAGACCTTTCTGGCTGCGGTCCAGGATCTGGCGCAGCCCGATGACTCCGAACACGCTGCCGACGAGGACGAGGGTGGGGAAGCCGAACGGGTTGGGACAACGTAGCGGGCCGGTGTCGCGGGACACAGTACGACCAGCACAAAGGACGCGATGGCGAAGCCATTGGTCTTGCGCGTGGGCGCTCGCTGGATCGTCGCCATGTTGCTGCGCGCCTTTCGTCATGCCGGGCCCCGCCTAGTGGATGGCCCGATGGTTGATGAGGACCACGTTCCGGCGCGGTACAAGTACTTCCTTGACGAATCCTTGGACCCATCCCGCTCAATAAGCAGTTGCAATAATCGCGGCGACGGGGTGGTTCATACTGAATGCATTACGTCGTTCTGACAGCAAGGTGGCAACGATGACCAGGTTGGACTCCGTCGAGCGTGCGGTGGCCGACATTGCCGCCGGTAAGGCCGTCATCGTCATCGACGACGAGGAGCGCGAGAACGAGGGCGACCTGATCTTCGCCGCCGAAAAGGCGACGCCGGAGATGGTGGCCTTCATGGTCCGCTACACGTCGGGATACCTGTGCGTGCCGCTGGACGGCGCGATCTGCGACCGGCTGGGCCTGTTGCCCATGTATGCGGTGAACCAGGACAAGCACGGGACCGCGTACACCGTCACCGTCGATGCGAAACACGGCGTGGGAACTGGTATTTCGGCTTCCGATCGGGCTACCACGATGCGGTTGCTCGCGGACCCCAGCAGCGTCGCCGACGATTTCACCCGCCCCGGTCACGTGGTTCCGTTGCGCGCCAAGGACGGCGGCGTGTTGCGCCGACCCGGCCACACCGAGGCCGCCGTCGACCTGGCCCGGTTGGCGGGGCTGCAACCAGCGGGCGCGATCTGCGAGATCGTCAGCCAGAAGGACGAGGGCTCGATGGCCCAGACCGACGAGTTGCGGGTCTTCGCCGATGAGCACGGCCTGGCGCTGATCACCATCGCCGACGTCATCGAATGGCGGCGCAAACACGAGAAGCACATCGAGCGGGTCGCCGAAGCCCGGATCCCGACTCGGCACGGCGAGTTTCGCGCCATCGGCTACACCAGCATCTACGAAGACGTCGAACACGTGGCGCTGGTTCGTGGCGAGATCGCCGGGCCGAACGCCGACGGCGACGACGTGTTGGTCCGGGTGCACTCCGAGTGCCTGACCGGTGACGTGTTCGGCTCACGCCGTTGCGACTGCGGGCCCCAGCTGGATGCCGCGATGGCCATGGTCGCGCGGGAGGGACGCGGCGTGGTGCTGTACATGCGTGGCCACGAGGGCCGCGGCATCGGCCTGATGCACAAACTGCAGGCCTACCAGCTGCAGGACGCCGGCGCCGACACCGTCGACGCCAACCTCAAGCTCGGATTACCGGCCGACGCACGGGACTACGGCATTGGCGCGCAGATCCTCGTCGACCTCGGAGTCCGCTCCATGCGGCTGCTGACCAACAACCCGGCCAAGCGGGTCGGGCTGGACGGGTACGGATTGCACATCATCGAGCGGGTACCGCTGCCGGTACGGGCCAACGCCGACAACATCCGCTACCTGATGACCAAGCGCGACAAGATGGGTCACGACCTGGTCGGGTTGGACGATTTCAATGATTTCCATGAAAACGTCCATCTGCCAGGTGAATTCGGTGGTGCTTTGTGAGCGGCCGCGTCCGCGACGATGCAGTGGGGGCACCGCCCGCTCGTGGGGGACGTAGCGATGCTGTGGGGGCACCACCCGCTAGCGGGGGAGAGTGGCGCAAATGAGCGGTGGCGCCGGTGTGCCGGACATTCCTGCGCTTGACGCGTCCGGCCTGCGGCTCGCCATCGTGGCAAGCACCTGGCATAGCAAAATCTGCGATGCGCTGCTGGCCGGTGCCTGCAAAGTAGCCGCCGATTCGGGCGTCGGCAGCCCGACGGTGGTTCGCGTGCTCGGCGCGATCGAGATTCCGGTGGTGGCTCAGGAGCTGGCTCGCAGCCACGATGCCGTCGTCGCACTGGGTGTCGTGATCCGTGGCGAGACACCACATTTCGACTATGTCTGCGATGCGGTAACCCAGGGCCTCACCCGCGTGTCGCTGGACGCCTCGACCCCGGTCGCCAACGGGGTGCTGACCACGAACACCGAGGAGCAGGCGCTGGCCCGGGCCGGGCTTCCGACGTCGGCGGAGGACAAGGGAGCCCAGGCGACCGCGGCGGCGCTGACCGCCGCATTGACCCTGCATGGCCTACGCGCTCGGTCGTGAATTCGAAATCGGGCGACTGGGATGCGGAACTGCGTCCCCACCTGACACCGTTATTTGCCTACGCCGCAGCATTTCTGATCGCGGCGGCCCACATCGTGGTGGGCCTCCTGCTCAAAATCAGGTCCAGCGGGGTGATCTTCCAGACCGCCGACCAGGTAGCGATGGGCGCCCTCGGTCTGGTCATCGCCGGCGTCGTGCTGCTGTTCGCGCGCCCGCGGCTGCGGATAGGCGCCGCCGGTCTTTCAGTGCGTAATCTGCTGGGCGACAAGCTGATCCCGTGGTCAGAGGTGGTCGATGTGTCGTTTCCCGGCGGCAGCCGGTGGGCCCGCGTCGACCTGCCCGACGATGAGTACATCCCGGTGATGGCGATCCAGGCCGTTGACAAGGACCGCGCTGTGCACGCCATGGACACCGTGCGGTCGCTGCTGGCCCGCTATCGGCCCGACCTGCATGAAGGCTAAGTGGCGATAATCGCCCGAACCGGCCCGCGCAGACCCGCCGGAGAATGCATGGTGGCGAGGGGCGTGAATGGGTAGCATCTGCCACCAGGGTCGAGTGACAGTGACGGAGGCTGGTGGGAATTGACAACGGTGATGACCAGCCGGCGGCGGGCTCGCCTGCGGACTTGTTGGAGGTGCGGGTTTCCCGCACGGTCGTCGCGGACGGCCGCGCACGAACCCGCGACTATGTGCTGGTGCGAACGGTGAACCACGTTCATCGCGGGGTCGACTTCGCCTGCGCGCGGCGCGAAGCGAGCTAGCCATGGCCACCACAACCTTTGCCGGCCACACCGATGTCGGGCGCAAACGATCCCGCAACGACGACCGGTGGGGAGCGGATCCAGCGCTGGGGCTCTACATGGTCGCCGACGGGGTGGGCAGCACCAGCCACGGGGATTTTGCCGCGGCGCTGGTCGTCGACATGCTGCCGGCTTACGTGGCGCGCCACCTCGCCGGTGCGGACCTCCGCGATCCGCAGGCGACCGCACGGTTGGGCGGCGCGGTGGTGGAGATGTGCGACGACCTGTACGCCCGCAGCCAGACCGACTCCCAACTCGGCAGCGCCGATACCACCCTGGTGGCCGCGGTGGTCAGTGACTCATGCGCGCTGATCGCTCACCTCGGTGACAGCCGCGCCTACCTGTACCGAGACCGCCGCTTGCAGCGGCTCACCAGTGACCACACCATCGTGCAGGCGGTGATGGACGCCGGTGAACTCAGCGAGGAGGCGGCCGCGCATCACCCGAACCGCTCGGTGGTGACCCGCCACGTGCTGATGACCCCGCCGGCGAAGCCGGATGTGTCTACCCGGGAACTGCAGCCTGGTGACCGAATCCTGTTGTGCAGCGATGGTTTACACGGTGTCGTCGATGACGCGACGCTGGCCGCCATCCTCACCGACCACCCCGACCCGGCCGACGCCTGCCGCGTGCTGATCGACGCTGCAAACCATGGCGGGGGACCCGACAACATCACCGTCGTACTGGTCAACGCAGACCAAGGCCCAGCCACGTCTCCGGCGAGAGCGGCGGCTACTGTCCCCGATCGCGTGGTCCCGCCCCCGCCCCCGCCTACGGTGCAGCAACAGCCCGTCGGCGCGGACCTCGCCGCGACCCAACGACGTTCAGCCGAGCGGCCGCTGCCGCCCGTGCCATCGACCCCACAAGCAGGCCCCCCACCGCCGGGCCCCCCGCCGTCAGGTTCGCTGCCCCCTGGACCGCTGCACCCAGGGCCGCCGCCTGGAGGTCCCCCACCAGGCCCGCCGACCCAGCAGATCGGCACCCCACCACCGCGGGTCGGCGTACCGCCACCGCAACCGTGGCGGCCTCCCCGGCGGCGTGCTGCGAAATTGGCCCTGATCACCGCGATCGTCGTGATCTTGGCCGCCGCCGGCGTTACCGGCTACTTTCTGTGGCAGTCCGCTTCCCAAACCGGGCACCCCACAGCGCCGTCCGGGCAAACCGGGCCCCCAGCGCCTTCCGGGCAACCCGGGCAATCTGGGCAATCTGGGCAACCCGGGCAACCCGGGCTACCTGGGCAACCCGCATCGCCTAAGCAGCAAATGCTGCCGTTCAGCGGCCTCAAGCACCCGCAAGGTGTGGCGGTGGACCGCGCCGGCAACGTTTACGTCGTCAACCTCAACAGTGACAACGGATCGGTCGTCAAGCTGACGCAGGGATCGAGCACCCTGAGCGTGCTGGCGTTGGGTGACCTGAAGTCCCCCTACGGTGTGGCCGTGGACAGCGTCGGGGGCGTCTACGTCACCGACGTTGCCGGCGGTCGGGTAGTGGAACTGCCGGCGGGGTCGCCCACTGCGTACGAGCTGCTCAACGGACAGATGTACCGGCATTGGCTCTTAGAGCCCCATGGGGTGGCGCTGGACACCGCTGGGAATATCTTCGTCGCCGACACCCACAACGATCGAGTGGTGCTAATTCCGCCAGCCCTCAGCGGTCTGGTCACGCTGCCCTTTACCGGTCTGTCCAACCCCACCGGTGTGGCCCTGGACACCGCGGGCAATGTCTACGTCACCGACCAGAGCCACAACCGGGTGTTGAGGCTGGCCCCGGGGAGCGCCCAGGCCGAGCTGCCCTTCACCGGCCTCGACCACCCCCAGGCTGTGGCGGTCGACGCCGCCGGCAACGTCTATGTCGCCGACTCAGGGCACCAGCGGGTGGTCAAACTGGCGTCCGGCTCGGGCACCCAGAACGTGCTGCCATTCAGCGGCCTGGTCAACCCGAGCGGCGTGGCGGTGGACGCCGCCGGCAACGTCTACGTCGCAGACGACGGCAGCGGTCAGGTTCTGAAACTGCCAGCCTGAGTGACGCTGGGCGGTTTGCGCGCGAGGCCGCGCGGATTGTCTCGGTGACCTGACATCCCGCTGTCGTACGATCGCCCGGTGGCACGTCGTGGGCGCAGCACCGTGTCGACGGCGGTCGCGTTGGTGGTCGCCGCGGTGACGGTAAGCGCCTGCACCACCTTGGTAACGGGTCGGGCGGTCCGGGCTCATGGGCCGGTTACGGCGCGTGAGTTGCTGTTGCGGGACGGGGATTCCACTCCGCTGGGATCGGCAAGCCAGACCATGGTGGGCGACAACTACTTCACCAGCGCTCGGCCACCCCAATGCTCGGCGGCACTGTTGTTCGAGGGTTCGCCGCTGCGGCCGGCGGGCGCGGCGGACCACGCCGAGTCGGCGTACACCTTTGACAGCCAGGCGCTGTACGCCGAATCGGTCGATGTCTACAACACCGCCCTGAACATCCGCGATGTGGTGTCGAATGGCTTCCGCGCCTTGTCCGAGTGCAATGTCGAGGCCATCGGTGTGTCCCCGTCCGGAGAGTTTCGGCCGATGAAGCTCAGTCACTTCGCCGCACCGGCAGATGGTCTGCTGGTTTGGACCATGACCCGTGCGGATTGGACTTGTGACTATGGGTTGGCCGTGATCCGGCTGGCAGCTCTGTTGATTTCGGCCTGCGACGCCACGCCCGGATTCCCGATGGCGGATTGGGCGGCGAAAAGGAAGGCGCAACTAGACGCCCGGGCCGCCTGAGGGGCGGTCCGGCCGTAACGGAATCAGACGTCTAATGCCAGCCGAACGGCAGGTCGGCTGCGTGGTTGGGGCAGTCGTCATGGGTGGCAGCCACCAGGACGTTGTCCGCCTCCGCCGGCGGCATCTCGGTGGAAAGCACCGCGAGCGCGTACTGCCCGGTCGACGACCCGTAGCCCAGGTGGATCGAATTGCCGTAATCGCCCATCAGCTCGCAGGCTTGTTGCTCGTGGCTATTGTCGGCGTGGGCGATGCCCGAGCCGCACCAAGCGGCGGCCAGGCCAACCAACATCGTGGTCCCAACAACCCGAAGGGTGTGCCGGCCGCTGACTTTGATTCGCTTCGCGCGCAGCGAGAGCCGCAGATTGGCATCGGTATACTGGCGCGTGTCTAATTTCCCGGGATACATGGTGTCGTATACCCAGCTACGCCAGGGGCTTAAACGCAGCCTCCCCGCTCGGCATCGGCGCCGTTGTAAGGGACCTGGTCCGTTGCCGTCGTGATATGTGAGCATTGGGACGTGAACGCACGCCAATTCGCTCGTTTGCTGGGTGCCGCGGTGGTAACAACCTGGGCGGCGCTGCTGAGCGCACCGATCCTCATTGCGCCCGCGTCAGCCGCTCCTTGCCCCGACGTCGAGGTGACGTTCGCCCGCGGCACCGGCGAGCCACCCGGTGTCGGTGGGGTCGGACAGGCATTTATCGACTCACTGCGCTCACAGATTGGGGGTCGGTCCCTCGGGGTGTATCCGGTCAACTACCCCGCCGGCGACGATTTCGCCCCGTCTGCGTCCGCCGGCGCCGGCGATGCGAACGCTCATGTTGTGTCCATGGCCGCGAACTGTCCGAACACGAAGCTGGTGCTCGGTGGATATTCCCTAGGCGCGATGGTGATAGATCTGATCACCATCGCCCGGTTACCGGTTGCGGGCTTGATTCCCCAGACGCTAACGGCGGACGTGGCTGATCACGTTGCTGTGGTCGCTACCTTCGGCAATCCGTCGGACAGATATCTGGGGGCGCCAGTAAGCGATGTCAGCCCGTGGTATGGGGCCAAGGCCATTGACTTGTGTGCGGCCGGCGATCCGGTTTGCACGCCGGGTGGGGCCCTGGCGCTGCCTTCGCATGACGAGCTGTTTTCCGCGGCGCACCTGTCCTATCAGCAGTCCGGGATGCCCGGTCAGGCCGCGACTTTCGCGGCGAGCCACGTGTGACGCACGTGCCGGGACGACGTGTCGGTGGGCACGCCGACCGGCGCCGGTGATCAGCAGCGGGAAGGCGTCCTGGTGCCGGCCGGAACACACCCCAGTGCCGCCACCCGATCCCGACGACCCACCGCCTTTTTAGCTACTACTAGCCTGGACACGTGCCAGATCCCGCGACATATCGCCCCGCGCCCGGGTCCATCCCGGTCGAGCCGGGCGTCTATCGGTTCCGGGACCCGCACGGGCGAGTTATCTACGTCGGCAAGGCCAAGAGCCTGCGCAGCCGGCTGACGTCGTACTTCGCCGACGTCGCGAATCTGCACCCCCGCACCCGGCAGATGGTGACCACCGCGGCCAAGGTCGAGTGGACGGTGGTCAACACCGAAGTCGAGGCGCTGCAGCTGGAATACAACTGGATCAAGGAGTTCGATCCGCGCTTCAATGTCCGCTATCGCGACGACAAGTCATACCCGGTGCTGGCCGTCACCGTCAACGAGGAGTTTCCCCGGCTGATGGTCTATCGCGGCCCGCGGCGCAAGGGTGTGCGCTATTTCGGGCCGTATTCGCACGCATGGGCAATTCGGGAAACGCTGGATCTGCTCACCCGGGTCTTTCCGGCGCGCACGTGCTCGGCTGGAGTATTCAAGCGGCACAAGCAGATCGACCGTCCATGCCTACTCGGCTATATCGACAAATGCTCGGCGCCCTGCGTCGGCAGGGTCAGCGAAGAGCAGCATCGCCAAATCGTGCAAGACTTTTGCGACTTCCTGTCCGGCAAGACCGACCGCTTTGCCCGCGAGCTGGACCAGCAAATGAACGCTGCGGCCGAGCAACTCGATTTCGAGCGGGCCGCGCGGCTTCGTGACGACCTGTCCGCGCTGAAGCGGGCCATGGAGAAGCAGGCCGTGGTGCTCGGCGACGGAACCGATGCCGATGTGGTGGCGTTCGCCGACGACGATCTCGAGGCCGCGGTGCAGGTGTTCCACGTCCGCGGCGGCCGGGTGCGCGGCCAGCGTGGCTGGATTGTCGAAAAGCCCGGAGATCCAGGTAATTCCGGCGAAGAGCAGTTGGTCGAGCAGTTCCTTACCCAGTTCTACGGCGACCAGGCGGAACTCGACGGCGCCTTGAAAGAAACAGACGAATCCACCAATGCGGTTCCCCGTGAGGTGCTGGTGCCATGCCTGCCGTCCAACGCCGACGAATTGGCCAGTTGGCTGTCCGGTTTGCGCGGATCCCGTGTCGCACTGCGGGTGCCGCGCCGCGGCGACAAGCGGGCGCTGGCCGAAACGGTGCAGCGAAACGCGAAAGACGCGCTGCAACAACACAAGCTGAAGCGTGCCGGTGACTTCAACGCCAGGTCCGCCGCGCTGCAGAATATTCAGGAAGCCCTGGGTCTGGCCGCCGCGCCGCTGCGGATCGAGTGCGTCGACGTCAGTCACGTGCAGGGCACCGACGTGGTGGGTTCCCTGGTGGTCTTCGAGGACGGCCTGCCGCGCAAGTCGGACTACCGCCACTTCGGCATCCGGGAAGCCGCGGGCGACGGGCGTTCCGACGACGTCGCCTCCATCGCCGAGGTGACCCGCCGCCGGTTCCTGCGGCACCTGAGTGATCAGAACGATCCAAATCTGCTATCCGCGGAAGGAAAATCGCGCCGGTTCGCGTATCCGCCCAATCTGTTCGTGGTCGACGGCGGTGCGCCGCAGGTCAATGCGGCCAGCGCAGTGCTCGACGAGCTCGGTATCACCGACGTCGCAGTGATCGGTCTGGCCAAGCGGCTGGAAGAGGTGTGGGTGCCGTCGGAGCCGGACCCCATCATCATGCCGCGCAACAGCGAGGGGCTGTATTTGCTGCAGCGGGTGCGCGACGAGGCGCACCGGTTTGCCATCACCTACCATCGCAGCAAGCGATCCAAGCGAATGACGGCCTCGGCGCTGGACTCGGTGCCGGGATTGGGGGAGCATCGCCGCAAGGCGCTGGTCACCCATTTCGGATCGATAGCCCGCCTCAAGGAGGCCACCGTCGACCAGATCACCGCCGTTCCGGGTATCGGTGTGGCCACCGCGACGGCCGTGCTGGAGGCGTTGCGGCCTAGCCCACCGGAGCCTGAAGAATGACAAGTCACGACGGCGACGCCCCGGCGGGAATCGACGTCGTCCTGGTGACCGGATTGTCCGGGGCCGGGCGCGGCACCGCGGCCAAAGTGCTCGAGGACCTCGGCTGGTACGTCGCCGACAACCTCCCGCCCCAGCTGATCACCCGGATGGTGGATTTCGGGCTGGCGGCCGGATCACGGATCACCCAGCTGGCGGTGGTGATGGACGTCCGGTCGCGCGGTTTCACCGGTGACCTCGACGAGGTGCGCAACGAACTGGCCACTCGCAACATCTCCCCACGCGTGGTGTTCATGGAGGCATCCGACGACATGTTGGTGCGCCGCTACGAACAGAATCGCCGCAGCCATCCGCTGCAGGGCGAGCAGACGTTGGCCGAGGGCATTGCCGCCGAGCGCAGGATGCTGGCTCCGGTGCGCGCCACCGCCGACCTGATCATCGACACGTCGACACTGTCGGTGCGGGGCTTACGGGAAAGCATCGAGCGGGCGTTCGGCGGCGACGCCGCGGCGACCACCAGCGTCACCGTCGAATCCTTCGGTTTCAAGTACGGCCTGCCGATGGACGCCGACATGGTCATGGATGTGCGGTTCCTGCCGAACCCGCATTGGGTCGACGAGTTGCGTCCACTCACCGGCCAGCATCCGGCGGTGCGTGACTACGTGCTGGGCCAGCCCGGCGCGGCGGAATTTCTCGAGACTTACCATCGATTGCTATCCCTTGTTGTCGAGGGCTACCGCCGGGAGGGGAAGCGTTACATGACGGTCGCCATCGGATGCACCGGCGGAAAGCATCGCAGCGTCGCGATCGCGGAGGCGTTGATGCAGCTGCTGGGGTCCCGGGAGGCTGAAGCGCAACTGTCGGTGCGGGTCCTGCACCGGGATCTGGGTCGCGAATGAGTGACGGCATCGTCGCGATGGGCGGCGGACACGGCCTGTACGCGACGCTGTCCGCGGCGCGTCGGCTGACCCCCTACGTCACCGCTATCGTGACCGTCGCCGACGACGGGGGCTCGTCGGGCCGGCTGCGCAGCGAACTCGACGTAGTCCCGCCGGGCGATTTGCGAATGGCGTTGGCGGCGTTGGCATCCGATAGCCCCTACGGACGACTGTGGGCGACCATCCTGCAGCACCGATTCGGCGGCAGCGGCGCCCTGGCCGGACATCCGATCGGCAACCTGATGCTCGCCGGCCTCAACGAGGTGCTGGCCGATCCCGTTGCCGCCCTCGACGAGCTCGGACGCATCCTCGGCGTCAAAGGCAGGGTGCTGCCGATGTGCCCGATCGCGCTGCAGATCGAGGCCGACGTGTCCGGTTTGGAAGCTGACCCGCGGATGTTCCGGCTGATCCGCGGCCAGGTGGCGATCGCAACCACGCCGGGAAAGGTGCGGCGGGTACGGTTGCTGCCTCCCGACCCGCCGGCGACCCGGCAGGCCGTCGACGCCATCATGGCCGCCGACCTGGTGGTCCTCGGGCCGGGGTCATGGTTCACCAGCGTGATCCCGCATGTGCTGGTGCCGGGGCTGGCCGCGGCGCTGCGGGCCACCACCGCGCGGCGGGCACTGGTGCTCAACCTGGTGGCCGAACTGGGGGAGACGGCCGGTTTCTCGGTGGAGCGTCACCTGCACGTGCTGGCCCAGCATGCGCCCGGTTTCACCGTGCACGACATCATCATCGACGCCGAAAGGGTGCCCAGCGACCGGGAACGGGAGCAGCTGCGTCGCACCGCAACACTGCTACAGGCCGAGGTCCACTTCGCCGATGTGGCCCGACCTGGTACACCTTTACATGACCCGGGCAAGTTGGCAGCTGCCCTGGATGGGGTGCGGGTAGGTAGCAAGGACTCGTCGCCTCCGGTGACCGCAACCGAAGAGCTTCGTATCGACGGTGAGGTTTCGCAGACCGGTGGGAACGGGCCGCCCAATGAACCTAGGGGTGACGACGCGTGGCGATGACGACCGAAGTCAAGGACGAATTGAGCCGCCTGGTGGTCAAATCGGTCAGTGCGCGCCGGGCGGAAGTCACGTCCCTACTGAGGTTCGCCGGCGGGCTGCACATTGTGGCCGGTCGGGTGGTCGTCGAAGCCGAGGTGGACCTCGGTAACATCGCCCGGCGGCTGCGCAAGGACATCTTCGAGCTGTACGGCTACAACGCCGTTGTGCATGTCTTGTCGGCCAGCGGGATTCGCAAGACCACCCGGTACGTGCTGCGGGTCGCCAACGACGGTGAGGCGCTGGCACGCCAGACCGGCCTGCTCGACATGCGTGGTCGTCCCGTGCGTGGTCTGCCGGCGCAGGTCGTCGGCGGCAGTATCGGCGACGCGGAAGGCGCGTGGCGAGGAGCGTTTTTGGCGCACGGATCGCTGACCGAGCCAGGGCGTTCATCGGCGCTGGAGGTCAGCTGCCCGGGCCCGGAGGCCGCCTTGGCGCTGGTGGGCGCGGCGCGCCGGCTGGGGGTCAGCGCAAAGGCCCGCGAGGTGCGCGGCGCCGATCGCGTGGTGGTGCGCGACGGCGAGGCGATCGGCACGTTGCTGACCCGAATGGGAGCCCAGGACACCCGGCTCGTCTGGGAGGAACGCCGGCTGCGGCGCGAGGTGCGCGCGACGGCCAACCGGCTCGCCAATTTCGACGACGCCAACCTGCGTCGCTCGGCGCGGGCGGCGGTGGCCGCGGCCGCCCGGGTCGAGCGGGCGCTGGAAATACTCGGTGACGGCGTGCCCGAGCATCTGGCCTCGGCCGGCAGACTGCGTGTCGAGCACCGGCAGGCGTCCTTAGAGGAGCTGGGCCGGCTCGCCGACCCGCCGATGACGAAAGACGCTGTAGCAGGCCGTATTCGGCGTTTGCTGTCGATGGCCGATCGCAAGGCGAAGGTTGAAGGCATTCCCGACACCGAGTCGGCGGTGACTCCGGACCTGTTGGAAGACGCCTGACCCACTGGTCGTGAGCGGCATGCGGGGGCTACGGTCGACCCATGAAGCGGCTTTCGAGTGTCGATGCGGCGTTTTGGTCTGCGGAAACCGCGGGCTGGCATATGCATGTTGGTGCGCTGGCGATCTGCGATCCCAACACCTCGCCCGAATACAGCTTCCATCGACTCCGGGAACTGCTCATCGAGCGACTGCCCGAGTTGCCGCAGTTGCGCTGGCGGGTCACCGGTTCCCCGCTCGGGCTGGACCGGCCGTGGTTCGTCGAGGATAAGGAACTCGATATCGACTTCCACGTCCGTCGGATCGGCGTTCCCGCTCCCGGTGAGCGCCGCGAGGTCGAGGAACTCGTGGGCCGCCTGATGTCCTACAAGCTGGACCGCTCACGGCCGCTGTGGGAACTGTGGGTCATCGAGGGCGTCAGCGGCGGCCGGATTGCGACGCTGACCAAGATGCACCATGCCATCGTCGACGGGGTGTCTGGCGCCGGGCTGGGCGAAATCCTTTTGGACATCACGCCGGAACCTCGGCCGCCGCAAGAGGAGACGGTGGGATCGCTGGTGGGATTCCAGCTCCCGGGCTTCGAGCGGCGCGCGTTGGGCGCGCTGTTCAACGTCGGAATCATGACGCCCTTCCGGATCGCCCGACTGGTCGAGCAGACCTTGCGTCAGCAGGTCGCCGCATTGGGCGTCAGCACCAAGCCACCGGGTTATTTCGAAGCGCCCAAGACCCGCTTCAACGCGAGCGTCTCGCCGCACCGGCGAATCACCGGCTGTCGCGTCGAGCTGGCCCGGGTCAAGGCCGTCAAGGACGCGTTCGGCGTGAAGCTCAACGACGTGGTGCTCGCGCTCGTAGCCGGGGCCGCCCGCGAATATCTACAGAAGCGTGGCGAACTGCCGGCCAAACCGCTCATTGCGCAGATCCCCGTGTCAACCCGCACCGACGCGACCGCCAGCGAAGTCGGCAACAAGATCAGCTCGATGACCGTATCCCTTGCCACCGACGTGGAAGACCCCGGCGAGCGGCTGCGCGCCATCCACGAAAGCACGCAAAGCGCCAAAGAGATGGCCAAGGCGCTATCGGCGCATCAAATCATGGGGCTTACCGAGACCACGCCGCCCGGGCTGCTGCAGCTGGCCGCGCGTGCCTACACGGCCACCGGACTGTCGCACAACCTGGCGCCCATCAACCTGGTCGTTTCCAATGTCCCCGGTCCGCCCATTCCGCTGTATATGGCTGGCGCCAAACTGGATTCGCTGGTTCCACTTGGGCCGCCGGTCATGGACGTCGCGCTGAACATCACCTGTTTCTCCTACCAGGACTACTTGGACTTCGGTCTTGTCACCACGCCCGAAGTGGCCAACGACATCGACGAGATGGCCGACGCCATCGAGCCGGCGCTGGCCGAACTCGAGCACGCCGTGGACTCGCTGTGAGCGGCCCGGTTATTTAGGGCGACTTGAGTTCGGCACGCGAGATCGACGTTTTCGTGCTGGTCACTCGCACTTCTTCGCGAAAACGTAAATCTCGATGAAGCCTCGTCGCAACAGACGAACTGCTCCTGAATTAACGACTCAAGCCACTAACCTCGGGGCGGCGGGTTTGTCACGTATACCCAGGACAAGAACCGGGCCACGGCCTCGGCGGTTTGATGTGCGCGCGGCGAGCCGAAGATGTCGAACGCGTGTTGGGCGTTGGGCAAGTCGGCATAGGCGACTGGGGACTTCGACACCGCCCGCAGTTCGTCGACGAACTCCCGGGCTTCGGCGACGGGGATGAGCGAGTCGTCGTGGCCGTGCAACACGAAGAACGGCGGTGCTTCGGCGTGCACCTGCTGGATCGGCGAAGCGTCGACGTAAACGTCCCGGTGCGCGCTGAATTTCTGTTTCACCACGAACTTCTCGAGCAGCCCGACGAACTCGCGACGACCCTCGCCGGCGGTGGAAAACCAGTCGTATCGCCCGTACACCGGAACCGCGGCGACCACCGAGGTGTCGGCGTGTTCGAAGCCCGGCTGAAACTTCGGGTCGCCCGCGGTCAGTGCGGCCAACGAGGACAGATGACCGCCGGCCGACCCGCCGGTGATCGCGACGAAGTTGGGATCACCGCCGTAGGCCGCGATGTTCTCCTTGACCCAGGCCAGCGCACGTTTGACGTCGACGATGTGATCGGGCCAGGTGTGTAGCGGACTGACCCGGTAGTTCAGCGCCACGCACACCCAGCCGCGGGCGGCCAGATGGCTCATCAATGGGTACGCCTGAGGGCGGCGCCACCCGAGCATCCATGCGCCCCCGGGTATCTGAACCAGCACCGGCGCCTTGCCGTCGCGGGGCAGGTCGCGCCGGCGCCAAATGTCGGCCAGGTTGGCACGGCCGTGCGGGCCGTAGCGCACGACGTTGGTCTTCTCGACGTACAGCCGCCGTGCGAGGTAGGAGCGCATCGGGAGATTGCGCCGTCCGCTGCGTGTCGGCTCGGTCGGCAGGGCGGCAAGCTCCTCGGCGTATTCGGGCCCGAGCTGCTCGCGCAGCCCCGCCTCCAGCACCGGGCCCGGGGTGGTGACCCCGCGGCGGCGGATCACCGCCAGGATCGCCCACGCCGCGGCGGTCAGGGCCAGCGCCGCCTTGCCCTTGGGACCGGCGAAGTCGCCGCGGCGGCCGCGGCGCACCGCGTCCAGCACCGAGGCGGTCAGGTAGATCTCGGGCACCTCCGACGTCGGCCAGCCCAGCCAGAACACCGTCACCGACGCGTAGGGGTGACGGGTGAGCGGCCGTAATCCGTTGGCGGCATTGAGAAATTCCGCTGCCGCGCGGGCCAGCGGTCGAGGGCGACTCAGCCGCCGTGCCCTCAGCCGCGGCGCCATCAGCCGGTGACCCGTGAGCGCAGTTCGGCGCGCACGATCTTGCCGGTGCTGCCGCGCGGAAGCTCGTCGAGGACCACGATTTCGCGCGGCACCTTGTAGTTGGCCAGGTTCTCCCGAACGTGCTGTTTGAGCGTCTCGGAGCTAGCCGACCCGCCTGGCTCCAGCACCACGAACGCGGCCAGCCGCTGGCCGTACTGTTCGTCGTCCACCCCGATCACCGCGGCCTCGGCCACCTCGGGATGCGCTGCCAGTGTCTTCTCCACCTCGATCGGGTAGACGTTCTCGCCGCCAGAGACGATCATCTCGTCATCGCGCCCGACCACGAACAGGAGTCCGGCCTCGTCGAAGTAGCCCACGTCGCCCGAGCACATGAGCCCGGCGTGGAAATCCTTTGAGGTGCCCGAAGTGTAGCCGTCGAACTGGGTGTCGTTGTGGACGTAGATGCTGCCGACCTCGCCGGTGGGCACCTCGTTGAATTCCTTGTCCAGGATCCGAATTTCGGTTCCGCCTGCGGGCCGGCCCGCGGTGTCGGGTGCGACGCGCAAGTCCTGCGGTGTGGCGGTGGCGATCATGCCTGCCTCGGTGGCGTTGTAGTTGTTGTAGATCACGTCGCCGAACTGGTCCATGAACGCAATAACGACGTCGGGCCGCATCCGCGAACCGGATGCGGTGGCGAACCGTAATGACCGGCCGCTGTAGCGGTTTCGGACGTCGGGCGGCAGCTCCATGATGCGGTCGAACATCACCGGAACCACCGCGAGCCCGGTCGCCTGGTGGCGGTCGACGAGGTCCAGCGTCGCCTCGGGGTCGAATTTGCGCCGGGTGACCACCGTGCAGGCCAGCGCCGTCGCCAGCACCAGCTGCGAAAAGCCCCAGGCGTGGAACATCGGCGCCACGAGCACTATCGGCTCCTCGGCCCGCCACGGCGTGCGGTCCAAGATCGCCTTGAGTGTGCCAAGTCCAGCGCTCCCGCCAGAGTGCTTGGCTCCCTTGGGTGTTCCGGTGGTTCCGGAGGTCAGCAGGATCAACCTGCCCTTACGGTCGCCGCGCTGCGGCCGTTGCCCGGCGTGGGCGGTGATGAGTTTCTCGACGGTCAGCTCGGGCGGCTCGTCGGCCCACGCCACAATGCGCGTGGCATCGGGTTTTTCGGCCAGCGCGCGGTCCACCGTCGCGGTGAATTCCTCGTCATAGATGACGGTGTCGACGTTCTCGCGGGCCACCACGTCGGCCATGGCCGGACCGGCGAACGACGTGTTGAGCAACAAGATGTCGGCGCCGATCCGGTTTGCGGCCACCAGCGCCTCGATGAAACCGCGATGGTTACGGCACATGATCCCGATGACTTTCGGTGTCCCAGCCGGCCCGGCCGGTAACACCCGCAGCGCCGCGGCTAGGGCGTTGCACCTTTCGTCGAGCTGCCGCCAGGTCAAGGTGCCCAGCTCGTCGACCAGGCCGGGCCGGTCCGGGCAGCGCTGGGCCGCGCTGGCGAAGCCCGAGGTGACGCCCATGCCTTCGCGACGCATCGCGGCGGCGATCCGCAGGTAGCGATCCGGTCGCATCGGCGCGATCAATCCGGCGCGCCTCATGGTGCGAATCAGATCCAGCGCCTGGCTCATACCGGTCTCCTTAACTCAGCCAAGAATAGGGAAATGGCGCTTGGCGGCGAGGTCGTCCAGGCCCTGCTGCATCACCGCCCGCACGTGCTCGTCGACCTCGTCGACGTCGGGGTCCTCGCCGAACTGCGCGGTGATGTCGATAGGTTCCAGCACTTGCGTCACGATCTTGGTGGGCAGCGGCAGATTGGGCGGGATTGCGGCGCTGAACCCGAACGGGAAGCCGAACGAGAGCGGCAGGATGTCGCTGCGCAGCAACCGCTTCAGGCCCAGCCGCTCGGCCAGCCAGGTGCCGCGGGACAGGTAAAGCTGGGTCTGCTGGCCACCAATGGACACCGCGGGCACGATCGGCACACCGGCATCGATCGCCGTGTTGACGTAGCCCTTGCGCCCGTTGAAGTCGATGACGTTCTCCGACAACGTCGGTCGGTATGCGTCGTAGTCGCCGCCGGGGAATACCACCACGACGCCGCCGGACCGCAGCGCCCTGGCAGCGTTCTCGCGATTGGCGCGGATGTAGCCGGTACGCCGGAAGAATGGCGCGGTCGGGCCCATGAAGAGGATGTCGTGGCTCAGCGTGTAGACCGGGCGGTCGTAGCCGAACTTGTCGTAGAAATCGACGCTGAAAATCGGGACGTCCATCGGAAACATGCCGCCGGAGTGATTGCCGACCACCAGCGCTCCGCCGGGCGGGAAGGAATCCAGGCCATGCACCTCGGATCGGAAGTACGTCTTTAAGAACGGGCGCATCACACCCATGAGGCGCTGGGTCAGGCCAGGGTCGAATTTGTCGATGTCCTCTATATCTGGGCTGTCGGTCACGTTGCTCCCTTGAGCTCTCGAAGGCTGCATTGCCGCGTCGAGTCTCTAGATGGTAGCGACCGCGTTGTCGCTTCGGCGCGGCACATAACCAATCGCCGACCAATCGCCGTCGGCCCCATGCTCGTTCAGCTGCCGAAGCCGGCATTCACTCGACCCGTCGCAGTAATTCCCACGATGCGGGATTCTAACTCTGTATCTCAGGATTACTGCTTGACACTCGATTTGGTGCGGCTTACGCTCTCCCACAACACGGTAGAAAGATCCCGTATCACAGGAACAAAGGATGCATCGTGAGTAATCCACAGCCGCAATCGGGCGCGATCCGCCTCGCCGAACCCCTCGACCCGCCGAGCGCTCTGGTCGAGAACGCCGAAGCCCACTCACGGAGATCAGGCCGGGTGGACAGGACCGATTGGAGTGAATCAACGGTGCGCGATCAACCCGAAAAGCAAGGCGCGAGCGGCAGCGGCATCCACGCCATCGCCCGTGCCGCCGAACTGTTGCGGCTGCTGCATGCTCACCCCGCCGGGCTTAGCCAGCCCGAGGTCGGCGAGCGGTTGGGCATGGCGCGCTCCACAGTGAGCCGGTTGCTCAACTCCTTGGCCGACGAAGGTCTGGTGACCTTGCGCGCGACCCGGGGTCCGTATCAGCTGGGTCCCGAGATGGCGCGCATGGCCAACACCGTTCGGCTCAGCCTGGTCATGGATGTGCACCCGTTTTTGGAGGAGCTGTCACGCCAACTCAACGAGACCGTGGACTTGTCGATCCTGGAGGGAGATCGCGTGACCTTCCTCGACCAAGTCGTCTCGCGCCACCGGTTGCGCGCGATCAGCGCGGTGGGCGAATCGTTTCCGCTGCATTGCTCCGCCAACGGCAAAGCGCTGCTGGCCAGGCTGGCGCCCGCGCAGCGGGCCGAGGCACTGCCGCGTCGACTGCCCCGGCTGACCGCGAACACCGTCACGAACGCGGCGCAACTCTGCAGGGAACTCACGCATGTCGCACTACACGGCGTTGCGTTCGACCGCGAGGAGCAGACCGCAGGTGTGTGCGCGGTGGGCGCGGCGTTGCCGGGGGTGACCGACCACATGGTGGCGGTCAGTGTGCCGGTTCCGGCACAGCGGTTCTATGGCCGCGAACGGGAACTTGCCCGGGCCCTGCGGGCCTGGGTCGAGACCGTGAACGCCCGGTTCGGGAACGTCGCCGAGCCGTCACCGCGGCCAGGAATCACTCACGCCAATTACGGGCACCGGCAAATCGGTGGCGAGCAAATCAGCCGCGCGGAGATATCCGGCCTCAAATCGCCTAATCGAGAGCCACACCGAGGTGGTCATAAGCACCACCAGCCTCACCCGGCCCAAACACACCCAAAGACTTTCAACAAGGTTTGGCAATAACCGGCGCCTCGCTCGGGCGGGTCGCGACTGGAATCGTCAAGACCACCCGGCGGCGCCGGTGCCGGTCGGCGAGGCTGGCTCGGTCGGGCGCGGATCATCCGCGTAGCAAACACCGGTCCCGGAAGTCATCCGCACGACCCCTCATCGCCAACGGATGCTTTCGGTGTTGCTCCACGAGACCCTATGCGGTCCTAACGGACCACAGGCCGCGCCCGCCGAGGGATCTGGGGAGCCTCGCCCGGGCTCCGGACCGGGAATCGCCGGTGCAGGTTTTCGATCAGGCCCTCGACAGCCTGCCGGTTCTGATCTTCGGCGCGCATCACGCGACGCAAGCCGGGCACGTTTTCTGCATCGCCGCTGGCTTCGGAGCTGGAGATCGCCTTCTGGTAGTTGGCGATTCGGTCGCCAATGCGCAGGCGGGTCTGGGTGAGCAGGCGCATGAAGTATCCGGCCTGAAGCCGATCCGCCGTCGCGGGCGCGTTAACGGAGTGATTGACCCGGGCGTGGATCGTGCCGCGGTGAGGTGTACGGACGCTCCGATCGTGCGCACTAGCCGACCGGTGGTCGGCGACGGCGTGCGGCCGGTGGGCATTCATCGGGGCGGCGTCCATTTCATCACTCTCAACTGGGTTTTGATGCTCGACTCGAGAGAACGATAGCGCGCCTTATTCCATGGACACCAGGTGCGCCCAAAATGAACCTCGAGGCCGGTATTGTGCGGCCGGCACAAACCCCCACTGCTCGGGCAACCGCATACAGGGCGCCGGAGTGGCTTTCACCAATTTCGGGTCACGACGTGCAGGCGCGTCGCCCGGGGCCGGAGACTCCACTGACATGGATCTCATGGTGGCCGCCTTCCTTCGACGGGGGAGACCAGCTAGCGAATTCGCCTGTCCGGCACGACAAGGCCCGCGGGGTGAAGTTGCCCGGTCGGGCGCGGAACGTCAGCGTGCGGACTCACCCAAAGGAACAGCCTTCCGCGCGCCCCCTCGTACGCTACGGATGCTTCCTCGGTGTTACCCACGCGAGACGTTGAGGTCCTGCCGGACCACAACCCGCGCCCTCCGAGAGATCGGGGCCCCTATTCCGGGGCACGAGGGGCAAATCCCCGCTGCAGGTCATCGAGCAGCCCCTCGAAAATTTGCAAGTCCTGTTCTTCCATGCGCGTCATGCGCCGAAAGGTCCAGGCGTACTCCACGTCGCCGCTGGCTTCAAAGAGGGCGGTCACTCTCCGGTATCTCTCGATCCGGTGGTCAATCCGCCGGCAGATCTGGTCGAGCAGCTGCTGAAGGTCACGGGGCTGGCACTGATCCGCCATCTCAGCTACGGCCTGAACATATTGTGGTTGTTGGGCATTCGTCGTCTGCCCGTCGTGCTCAGGCGCGTACACCGGTGCCAGGGGATGGCGCGCGGCACGCTTGCGCAGTAACCCGACGAAGTCCATTTCGTGTCCCTCTCCACTAGGGGCTGTGCTGTTTGGCGCGGCAACCGTAACGCGACGAATCCGGCTGGCACCACGTGCGCTCACGATGAAGCTCACGATCGCTTTTGTGCGCGCAGCACGAACGGCTTAGGCGGTCGATGACCGCAGCACGTTGAAGGCCAGCGCAATAATGCTGCACCACAGAATCATTCAATGACCAGCGCCCAGGCGATGGCACGGTGCGGACAAAGTGTCGACCAGCCGGACAACG
Source organism: uncultured Actinomycetota bacterium (assembly GCA_963845595.1). Taxonomy (GTDB): domain Bacteria; phylum Actinomycetota; class Actinomycetes; order Mycobacteriales; family Mycobacteriaceae; genus Mycobacterium. The sequence continues at coordinate 17,469 of CAWJSU010000007.1, read as the reverse complement.
TGCCGCTGCCCCGGTAATCGCCGGCCTCCCGAATAATCGCAGCTCAGGAAGGGTTGGCAGGGTTCGTGTCACGCGCACAAAATTGATGTTGATCTTCAGCGTCGGCGCATATGGTGCCTGTCGGATTCGGCGCGCTAACGTTGTGCACGTCGCATACCAGGAACCGCGCGTGACGCGCGCGCTGCGTGCACCCCGCTGATCACAACCAAGCCAACAACTTTCGTCGTATGGTCAGTATGTTGCACGAATTGCGCGCAGCGCTACTGGTTTCCCGCGCGCAGCACTGCCGGGCCCATCAACCGGCAGGCTTCCAACGCCACCTGCACCCGAAACACGGCATCGGGATCATCGAAGCTCTGTTCGCAGAGTTCCATAGCCTGGGCCACGCGGTACTGAATTGTATTGCGGTGCAATATCATGGCGTCAGCCGTCGCCACGTAACTGCGGTTGTGGGCCAAAAACTCCCGCAGCGTATCGCGCAGCCACTTACCGCGCTCGTCGTCAACGCCAAGCGCACCCAGCACATCAGTGGTGAAGCGCCGCAGCTCGCCGGTATCGGTCGCCATCAATGCTATTGGCGCGACCTCGGCGTAGAAAACCACTCGATCGCTGGGGCGATCTCCGCCGGAAAGGGCCACCGCCCTCACCCGTTCGGCCTGTTTCAGCGATGTCCGGAAGCCTTGCAGTCCCTCCTCCGCACGCCCGCAGGCCAGATGCGCCCGGATTCCTGCCGCCTCGAACGCCGTCCGCACGCGCGACCGGAGCTGGGCGCGCTCCTTGGGGGGTGTCCGGACCGTAAACCACAGCCGAGCCTCGCGGTCGTCGGTCGGCACCATCAACGAACGCGCAGCCGCGCCCAGCTGCGCGGCCAGTAAGGAGCGAACTTGATCAAACAAGGCCACCACGTCACGGCTGGCTACCGACGCATCGACCAACAACACCCCCGCCACGTGCACACCGTCGAAGCGATAGCGCAACGCTTTTTCGGCCCGCTTGACGTCAATTGGCCCACCGGCGAGTACATCGCTGACCCATCGTTGTTCCAGGCCGCCGCGGCGGCTCACCCAGCGATCGTGCTCCAGCTCGTAGGCAATGGTGAGCTGGTCGGCCACCAAGTCGATGAAATGGTTTGCGCGATTCACCAGTTCGGTGATCGTCGACACGCGCTGTGCGGGCACCAGCAGCGATACGAACCCCATCGCCACCTCCAAGAACCGCGCCTGGCCGATCCGGTGCGCCCGAACCAGTGCTGACAACGGAACATCGCGTTGCGCGGCCGCACGAGCGTAGTCCAGCGCGGCCGCCGGGGCGTCGGGCAAGTGGTCCCACAGTCCCTGATCCAGATACTCGATGCCCGCGTCGAAGTTCTCGGTGATGCTCGCCTTCCACAGATCCAACATCCGGGCGTCGTGATTCAGCCCGCGAATCTCCGCCTGCATGGTGTCGAATACCTCAGGGATGAAGTCATCGCGGATGGAGTTCATCTGTTGGACGATCACCGAAATGGACTCGATACCTGCCTTGGTCACCCTGCCATCTCCTCCACCGCCATGCCGGGTTCGCTTAAGCCGGTGTGCGCAAAATGCTCACAGCGTCAAGCCCAAGTGTGCGCTCATCCCGGGCGCGTGGCGGGTGTGGGATCGTGACGACTTGCCAGCCCTGGCTAGCTCGAGGACTTTTGCGGGAGCTTCGCGGGCCCCGGACCCAAATATCGCGGAAGCGCCGAGAGTGGCGGTCCCGCAGGCGGTGCTGGCGACGTTCCACTGGCCGGCGGCAAGGCGGGTCCTGGCCCGACGGGCAGGCGGTGCGACAACGGGCAGGCTTTCAAGTGCGCCCCTGCCGCAGCTGCGTCGGCAAGGTAGCTGGACATCGCGGTCACATCCTGGGCCCACATCCGCTCGTATTCGGCCTCAGTGTCGGCTATCGCCGGGGCGTTCTGCCCAAACAGGTTCGCCAGGAGCAACGACACGATCTGGGCCCGATTGGCCGTAACCACTGACGGCGGCACCGTGGCCGCATGCGCCGCCTCGTAAGCTGCGGCCACAGCCCGGGCGTGACCCGCGGCCGACTCGGAATGGGTAGCCGCCGTGGTAAGCCACGCCGTGTACGGCGCAGCCGCCGCGACCATGGCCGCCGCCGCCGGGCCCTGCCACGATCCGGTTGCGAGGCCAGAGGTCACCGACCCGAACGAACTCACCGCGGCCCTCAACTCGGTGGCCAGCCCATCCCAGGCCGCCGCCGCCGCCAGCATCGGCGGTGACCCGACGCCGGAATGTATGCGCGCCGAGTTGACCTCCGGAGGCAAGACCGGAAAATCCACGGCGATCCTTTCCCGATATTTCCATCCGAATCTGACTGATCCAAAAATTGACTTGACGAATTGTCAATAGGCAGATAGAAATGGCCGCTGTTTTCCCGCGGACCCATTCCCGGGCGCCCGGATTGCGGGAGCAGTTGCGCTCTCTCTTACGGGGTTGGAACCGGCACGGTTCGGGAGAGGACAACCGCATTGCGGGATGGCGGAATGCCATAGCCGATTCGCAATCGGCTAGGCTGCGATAACGCCAACGCGGCCCCGCTTACTGCGATAGCATCCACTGCTCTGGGTATTGGTGGGTGAGCGTGGCTGGGTTGTCCGATTGGTCGGGGGTAGCGCGGTGTCGTTTCTGAGCGCGGCGCCCGAGTTGATCACTGCGGCGGCTTCGGACTTGCAGGGCGTCGGCTCGGCGCTGAGCGAGGCCCACGCGGCGGCGGCGGGCGCTACCACGCGCGTGGCGGCCGCGGCCGCCGATGAGGTGTCGACGGCCATTGCGTCGCTGTTCAGTGGCCACGCCGAGGAATTTCAGGCGCTGAGCGCGCAGGCGGCGGCGTTTCACCACCAGTTCGTGCGCGACCTCAGCGAGGGCGCGGGCTGGTACGCCGGTGCCGAGGCCGCCAATGCGACGCTGCTACAGCAGCTGCAGCAGGATGTACTTGATGTGGTGAATGCGCCGACGCGGGCGCTGCTCGGTCGCCCGTTGATCGGCAACGCTGGGGGGTCAAGCGGGGCCGGGTCGGCCGGCGGTGCCACTGCGACGCCAGCGCCGCTCCTGACGTCCAGTGGGGGCACGGTTTTGGTCGTGGGCTCCACCGGAGACTCGCAACCCGGGTTCGGGTATATGACGGAGGTCTACGACCTGTTCGCCCAGTCGCGTTTCCCGGGGTATTCGCTGGTCAGCGTGTTTACCCCCGCGCAGTTGCGGCCGTTCATCGGTACCCTGGGCTTTGACCAGTCGGTGGCCCAGGGGGCCGCGGATCTGAACGCCGCGATCATGGCCCAGTACGGCGCCGGACACAACATCGTCGTCCTGGGCTTCTCCCAAGGCTCCACAGTCGCCAGCATGGAAATGCGCTACCTCGAAACCCTGCCGGCCAGCGCCAGGCCCGGTGTGGACCAGCTGTCGTTCGTGCTGCTCGGTGATCCCAGTAACCCCAATGGCGGCTTCCTTGAGCGCATTCCCGGCGTGTTCCTGCAGCCTCTCGGATTAACGGCCAGCGGCGCGACACCGGACAATGTCTACCCGACCACCATTTACACGATCGAATACGACGGCTTTGCCGACTTCCCGCGCTATCCGCTCGATATTCCGGCGGACCTCAACGCCATTATGGGCATCTATTACGCGCACGGCAATTATCAGGAACTCACGCCCGCTCAGGTTGCTACGGGTGTGGTCCAACCGGTGTCTCCGGCGGACACCGACACCAGCTACGTTCTGATTCCCAACCAGAATCTGCCGTTGCTGCAGGCGTTGCACGGTATACCTCAACCGGTGCAGGATCTGATCGCGCCCGACTTGCGGGTGATCATCGACCTGGGCTATGACCGAACTGGATACGCGGATGTGCCCAGCCCGGTCTCGCTGTTTCCGACGCACCTCAATCCGGTGACAGTCGCACACGACCTCTCCCAGGGGGCTGTGCAGGGAATCGACGCCGCGCTGGCCGACGAGGGGTTGGCGCCGTTACCGACGCTCCCGCACTTGCCGAACCTGCCGTTCCTGTCGGACCTGTCGAACCTGTCGAACACCTTGCCGACCCTGCCGAGCTTGTCGCAGATTGTGCCTGCCACAGTCCATGTTCCGCCGCAAATCGCCGCCGCTATCGACGGACCGCTCAATCACCTTGATGGCTGGCTCAATACCGCGGTCAATGACCAACTCGATCCCGCGATAACTTCGGGCATTGCATCGGCCGGTGATTCGCTCTCGGCCAACTTGGCCGGCCAGGGCGCTTCTTCTCAGGTCACCAACGCCATCCATATCGGCGGGCAGCTCTTGCCACTGTTGGTCGAAGGGCCCGGCATCTTGTTGACGGCCGATGCCCAATACTTCGTGAACGCCATCGAGGATTTGGCCGCCGGTTCGCTCAGCGGGTTCATTCAAAACCTTCAACTCATCCCGACCGCTGACCTCACCCTGATCGTGGTTGGGGTTGCGCTTGGGGCCCTGGCGGGTCCGGCCATCGTTTCCGGCAATGGGTTTCCGCTTTAATTACTAGGACCTGAAAAAGGGATCTTCGGCTCAGCGGGGTCGGTTGGCGGCTCCCGGACACGCGAGACCACGCTGTCCCCTGCGCTTGCCCGGATTTCCGCGGAGGTTGAGGGTAAATCCCTTGGGGTGCAACGTCAGTTAGAGGATTGCCGCAAGCTGGCCACCGATCGCGGCTGGGCAGTCGGCGCAGAATATGTGGATAACGATGTTCGGCGTTCTCGGGTAAGCCGCGAGTACGCCCGGATGCTGGCTCATGTCAGCCCATCCGATGACACGCACGGCGTCGGTGTCGTTCGAGGAGTCTCAGGGAAAGAACGCCGGCACCGACGGCGGCGGCAACCCCACATCGGCCAGTGCGCTGTTGACACCTTGCACGGCCCCCTGCTGCAGCTCGGCGGCGACCGTGGCCGGATCGATGTTCGGGAACAGTCCGAAGGGCGTGGGCACATCCTGATAGGCGGTGCGGTCGTAGCCCAAATCCACAAGCACCCGCAAGTCCGGCTGGACCAGGTCGGCCAATGGATTTCCCACCAACGGAATGGCGCGCACCGGGTCCAGCAGCGGCAGATTCTGGGTGGGGATGAGCATGTAGGCGGTCGCGGTATCTCCCGGAGACACCGGCTGGACCACACCCGACGCGATCTGGGCGGGCGTCAGAGCGTCATACGCAGGGTGCAGGAAAATGAAGCCCGCGATGGCGTTGGCGTCCGCGAAGATATTGATCGGGTACTGCGGGGAGTCGGCGACACCGTCGTATTGGACCGCGTAATCGATGGTGGGGTAAGCGTTGGTGGGAGTCGCGCCGAAAGTCGTCAAACCCAGAAACGGTATGGACACACCCGGGATACGCGCCAAGATGCCGCCGTCGGGCCGGTCGGGATTAGCGACCAGCACAAAGGACAGCTCGTCGGGTCCCGGCCGTACGCCGGCCGGCAGGGTTTCCAGATAGCGCATTTCGAGGGTGGCCACTGTCGCGCTTTGGGACACGCCGAGGACGACGGTGTGGTTTCCCGCAGCCAGTTGCGCCATGATCGCGGTATTCAGGTCCGTGACCCCCTGCGCCACAGACGCATCGAAGGTCAGACTGTTCAGGCCGGTGAACGGAAAAAACTTCTCGGGCGTTACCAGCCACTGCGCGATATACGTGGGATGAGTGGGAGTGATGAACTCCTCACCAGACGTCACGTAAAGGGGCAGAGGTAACGGGTTCAATGAAGTGCCGCCCATGATTAACGCGGTTACCGCCGGGGCGCCGACACCCACCTGGTTTTCGTTAATGAGCAGGACGCCGACGTTGCCGTTGCCGGGGAGCCCGAAGCCGATAAGTCTGTTGCCGGCGTTCCCGATGCCGATGTTGCCGGTGCCGGTGTTGTCGATGCCGATGTTGCCGGTGCCGGTGTTGTCGATGCCGATGTTGCCGTTGCCGATGTTGCCGTTGCCGATGTTGTTGACGCCAACGTTTCCGTTGCCGACATTGAAGGTGCCGGTGTTCAAATCCAGGCTGATCCTCGGGAGCCCCGAGGCGGCGTAGGCGCTACTCAGTTCGACCTGCAGGTTCTGCAGCAGCTCCTGCCACGGCGCCAATCGCGCGACCGCCGCTGAAGCGCCGCCGTAATAGCCCGACATCGCGACTACGTCCTGGGCCCACATCTGCTCATATTCGGCCTCGGCGGCCGCGATCGCCGGGGCGTTCTGGCCCAGCAGGTTGGATCCCACCAACGACAGCAGCTGAGTCCGGTTGGCGGCCACCACCATCGGATGCACGGTGGCCGCCAATGCCGCCTCGAAGACGCTCGCCGCCAACCGGGCCTGGGCGGCCGCCTGCCCAGCCTGACCCGCCGCCGTGCTCAACCACGTCACATACGGGCCGACCACGCGTGTCATCGCCAGAGCTGCCGGCCCCTGCCAGGCCTCGCCGACCAGCTCGGAGGTCACCGTCGCAACCGAGCCGGCCGCAGCCTGTAACTCCGCGGCCAACCCATCCCAGGCCGCCGCTGCCGCTAGCATCGGGCCCTGGCCCGCACCGGCCAACATGCGCGCCGAATTTATTTCCGGCGGCAACACGGCGAAATTCATCGCTGGGGTTTCCTCTGAACGTTTCTTGTTCTGAGCGGATGCCTGATACAGCCTACTGTCGGGCACGATAGGGCATGTATTAGTTCAACAGGCTGCTTTGCTCAATCGCGACGGGGGTATGGATGCGTCCGATGGGTTTCCGACCTCGACACTAAGTTCTGAACTCAAGGGTTCGAGAGCACCAACCACCCAACCGTCCGAGAGCCACCACCTGACCCCGCTCAGCCGAAGACCCCTTTTTCACTAGTAATTAGCGCTTATCTTGTATGGCGTTGGGTTGCAGGAATACCAAGAAGCGTGCGGTGTGGCGGTCGTTGCGGATGGGCAGGCGCCCGTCGACTATCGAAGAGGGATTTCATACTGTCGCCGAACGGGAACGAGGCCACCATGGGATTCATCAAACCGGAGCTTCCGGACGTCGAGCCCGACACCTGGCTTACCCTGCCACGGGCAACGCGGCTGCAAATCGTCACCCGGCACTGGGTAGAAAAGGGCTTCGGCACGCCGTACGCGGTGTATCTGCTCTACCTGATCAAGATCGGCGTCTACATCGCCGCTCCCGCCGCGATCATCTCACTGACCCCGGGGCTGGGCGGGTTGGGTCGCATCGGCGACTGGTGGACTCAACCGATCGTGTACCAGAAGGTCATCATCTTCACCCTGCTGTTCGAGGTCTTGGGGTTTGGCTGCGGATCCGGCCCGCTCACCGGGCGGTTCATGCCACCGATCGGCGGGTTCCTTTATTGGCTGCGGCCCAACACAATTCGACTACCCGCCTGGCCGGGCAAGGTCCCGTTCACCGGCGGCGACAGCCGCACCGTCGTCGACGTCGCGCTGTACGCCATCGTGTTGATCGGCGGGGTGTGGGCGTTGTTGTCGCCCGGGCACGGCGGCCCGGTTCCCGGGGTTGGCGGCGTCGGCTTGATCGACCCCGTTTTGCTGTTGCCGACGATCGTGGCCCTGGCGGTGCTGGGGCTGCGCGACAAGACCATCTTCCTCGCGGCCCGCGGCGAGCACTACTGGCTGAAGCTTTTCGTCTTCTTCTTCCCGTTCGCCGATCAGATCGCGGCCTTCAAACTCATCATGCTTGCGCTGTGGTGGGGTGCGGCGACGTCCAAGCTGAATCACCATTTCCCGTACGTCGTCTCGGTCATGACGAGCAATAACGCGCTGCTGCGGAGCAGGTTGTTCAACCCGGTCAAGCACCTGCTGTATCTCGACCCGGTCAACGACTTACGCCCCTCGTGGTTGCCGAAGATGATGGCCCATGTCGGCGGCACCACAGCGGAGTTTCTGGTCCCGACGGTTCTGGTCTTCGTCGCCGGCGGCGAACCGTGGCGGTGGTTCCTCATCGGGTTCATGGTGATCTTCCACCTCAACATCCTGTCCAACCTCCCGATGGGGGTCCCGTTGGAGTGGAACGTGTTCTTCATCTTCTCGCTCTTCTACCTCTTCGGGCACTACGGCGCGATCCGCGCCACCGATCTGCGGTCACCGGTGCTGCTGGCCATCGTGATCGCTGCGGTCGCCATCGTGATCGCGGGAAACCTTTTCCCCGAAAAGATTTCGTTTTTGCCGGCAATGCGCTACTACGCCGGCAACTGGGCCACCAGCCTGTGGTGCTTCCGCGCCGGTGCCGAGGACAAGATCGAGGCGAACGTCGTCAAAAGCTCTGCGCTCGTTGTCAATCAGCTGACCAAGCTTTACGGCGCGGCCACCGCCGAAGTGATGTCCGACAAGGTGGCGGCGTTCCGGGCGATGCACACGCATGGCCGGGCGCTCAACGGCCTGCTGCCGCGGGCTTTGGGCGGCGAAGCCAACGAAGCCGACTACCGCGTGCGCGAGGGCGAGGTAGTTGCCGGGCCGCTGGTCGGGTGGAACTTCGGCGAAGGGCACCTGCACAACGAGCAGCTGATAGAAGCGGTGCAGCGGCGCTGCAAGTTCGAGGACGGCGACGTCCGCGTGATCATCCTCGAGGGCCAGCCGATCCAGACCCAAAAGCAGTGGTACCGCATCGTCGACGCCAAGAGCGGCATGATCGAGGCAGGCTACGTCGACGTCGCGGACATGCTGGCCCGCCAGCCGTGGCCCGAGCCCGGTGACGAGTTCCCCGTCCACATCACCACACAGCGCGCCGCTCCCGGCTCGCGCTGACCGCGGCGCCGCTCTGCGCCGTCGCATCCGTCCGTCGATGCCCTTCAACCACGTCTGCCACACGTCCCGCGACGCCGGACCGCCTTTACTCGGCTGTCGCGGGGCTGTCTGGGCCCGTCTCCGGGGTGAATGTCATCACTGAAGAGATGACCCGGCGACGGCCGGTTGTTACTCATCTAGGCTGACCACGAGCGGTTCGTGAGCCGAGCAAAAAACGGCCCTGAGAAACGAGGGAGAGACCAGTGACGGTCCGAGTAGGCATCAACGGCTTCGGTCGAATCGGACGCAACTTCTACCGGGCCTTATTGGCTCAGCGCGAGCAGGGCATCGCGGACGTCGAGGTGATTGCCGTCAACGACATCACCGACAACAGCACGCTGGCGCACCTGCTCAAATTCGACTCGATCCTGGGCCGGCTGCCGCACGATGTCAGCCTCGAAGGCGAGGACACCATCGTCGTCGGCTCAGCGAAGATCAAGGCGCTCGAGGTCCGGGAGGGTCCGGCGGCGTTGCCGTGGCGTGATCTCGGCGTCGACGTCGTCGTCGAATCCACCGGTCTGTTCACCAACGCCGCCAAGGCCAAGGGCCACCTGGAGGCCGGCGCGAAGAAGGTGATCATCTCGGCGCCCGCCACCGACCCGGACATCACCATCGTCCTCGGGGTTAACGACGACAAATACGACGGCAGCCAGAACATCATCTCCAACGCGTCGTGCACCACGAACTGCCTTGCGCCGCTCGCCAAAGTGCTGCACGACGAGTTCGGCGTCGTCAAGGGCCTGATGACCACCATCCACGCCTACACCCAGGACCAGAACCTGCAGGACGGGCCCCACAAGGACCTGCGTCGCGCCCGCGCGGCGGCGCTGAACATCGTCCCGACCTCCACCGGCGCGGCCAAGGCGATCGGCCTGGTGATGCCCGAGCTGAAGGGCAAGCTCGACGGTTACGCGTTGCGGGTGCCAATCCCCACCGGCTCGGTTACCGACCTGACGGCCGAATTGTCCAAGTCCGCCAGCGCCGAGGAGATCAACGCGGCTTTCCAGGCCGCAGCGGAGGGCAGGCTGAAGGGCATTCTGAAGTACTACGATGCGCCGATCGTCTCGAGCGACATCGTCACCGACCCGCACAGTTCGATCTTCGACTCCGGCCTGACCAAAGTGATCGACAACCAGGCCAAGGTGGTGTCGTGGTACGACAACGAGTGGGGCTACTCCAACCGTCTCGTTGATCTGGTATCGCTGGTCGGCAAGTCGCTCTAGCCGTGGCCGTTCATACCCTTAAAGACCTACTGGCAAGGGGTGTTTCGGGTCGCGGCGTGCTGGTGCGCTGCGATCTGAACGTCCCGCTCGATGACGAAGGGGCAATCACCGACCCCGGTCGCATCACCGCGTCGGCACCGACGCTGAAGGCGTTGCTGCGGTCCGGCGCCAAGGTGGTGGTCGCCGCACACCTGGGTCGTCCCAAGGGCGGACCCGACCCGAAGCTGTCACTGGCGCCCGTAGCTGCGGCGCTCGGCGAGCAGCTGGGTCGGCACGTGCAATTGGCCGGCGATGTCGTCGGGGCCGACGCGCTGGCCCGTGCCGAGGGGCTGACCAACGGCGACGTCCTGCTGTTGGAGAACGTCCGCTTCGACCCGCGCGAGACCAGCAAGGACGACGCCGAGCGACTCGGCCTGGCTCGGCAGCTGGCCGAATTGGTCTCGCCGGGAGGCGCTTTCGTCTCCGACGGCTTTGGGGTGGTGCACCGCAAGCAGGCCTCGGTATACGACGTCGCGACCCTGCTGCCCCACTACGCGGGCACGCTGGTCGCCGACGAGATACGGGTGCTGGAGCAGTTGACCAGCTCGACCAAACGCCCCTATGCGGTGGTGCTCGGCGGTGCGAAGGTGTCCGACAAGCTGGGCGTCATCGAGTCACTGGCGACAAAGGCCGACAGCATCGTGATCGGCGGCGGCATGTGTTTCACTTTCCTTGCCGCACAGGGGCATTCGGTCGGAAAGTCGCTGCTCGAAGACGACATGATCGAAACCTGTCGCAGGCTGCTGGACACGTACGCCGACGTGCTACGGCTGCCAGTGGACATTGTGGTGGCGGAAAAGTTCGCCGCCGATTCGCCGCCGCAGACCGTCGCCGCCAACGCGATCCCGCCTGGCTCGATAGGCCTGGATGTCGGGCCGGGATCGGTCAAACGGTTCTCCGCGTTGCTGTCCAACGCCCGGACCATCTTCTGGAACGGCCCGATGGGCGTGTTCGAATTCCCGGCGTTCGCCGCGGGCACCAGGGGCGTCGCCGAAGCGATCGGCGCCGCGACCCGCAAGGGCGCATTCAGCGTCGTCGGCGGGGGTGACTCCGCGGCCGCCATGCGCGCGCTCGACGTACCCGAGGGCAGCGTCTCGCACATATCCACCGGCGGCGGCGCATCGCTGGAATACCTTGAGGGCAAGACCTTGCCCGGCATCGAGGTGCTTGGTGAGCCCCAGCCCGATCAAAACAGGGGGGAATGAGACACGTGACCCGCAAACCGCTGATCGCCGGCAACTGGAAGATGAACCTCAACCACTTCGAGGCCATCGCGCTGGTGCAAAAGATCGCGTTCGCGTTGCCGGACAAGTACTACGACAAGGTCGACGTCACGGTCCTGCCGCCGTTCACCAATCTGCGCAGCGTGCAGACCCTGGTCGACGGCGACAAGCTGCGGCTGACCTACGGCGCCCAGGACCTGTCCCAGCACGATTCGGGCGCCTACACCGGTGACATCAGCGGCGTCTTCCTGGCCAAGCTGGGCTGCAGCTTCGTCGTCGTCGGGCACTCCGAGCGGCGCATCTACCACAACGAGGACGACGCGCTGGTCGCCGCCAAAGCGGCCGCCGCGCTCAAGAACGGGCTCACCCCGATCGTGTGTATCGGCGAGCACCTCGACGTCCGCGAGGCGGGCGAGCACGTCAGCCACTGCGAGAACCAGTTGCGCGGCTCGCTGGCCGGGCTGTCGGCTGAGCGGATCGGCAACGTCGTCATCGCCTATGAGCCGGTCTGGGCGATCGGAACCGGACGGGTGGCCAGTGCGTCCGATGCTCAAGAGGTGTGCGCGGCGATCCGCAAGGAGCTGGGCTCGCTCGCCTCACCGCAAACAGCCGAAACCGTGCGGGTACTCTACGGCGGCTCGGTGAACGCCAAAAACATCGGCGACATCATCGCCCAGAACGATGTCGACGGCGCCCTGGTCGGCGGGGCGTCGTTGGACGGGGAGCAGTTCGCGACGCTGTCGGCCATCGCCGCGGGTGGGCCGCTCCCATAACGGCCGCCACATCGCCATACCGATCCGGCCGCGCCCACCGTCCGGCTGATCGACACCCTGACCGTGGGTCGGCGCCGGAGCCGCTCGGCCACGGTGTTGGATCAACGGGTCAGCTGTGGGCCAGCACCATGATCAAGGGAAACGCAACGGCGAAGACCAGCATGATCGCATACATGGCGATCGCGATGCCGACGCCCTTGTAACTCTGCGGTGGGCTGCCCAGCGAACCCCCGCTGTACGCCCAAACCGGTGCCTTGTATTCGAGTTCTGCCACCCTGCCGGGGTAAACGTCGACGACGGTATCGGCCGGCCCGATCCGCGGCGGGAAGAAGAAATACGGTATGTGGACGTGCACGTGGTGCTGGCCTGGCCGCACCGGCACGATCGTGCGGCCCCAGCCGGCAGGCGGCACTTCGTAACCATCGACGACAATTTTTGGCTTAAACAGCGCGAACGTGAAACTAATCGGATGGAATCGCGTGGTCACGGCCATACCCTCGGCGGGCTGACCGTACCCCTGCGGTCCGTACGGCTGGGCGCCGGCCTGCTGGGCGGGCGGGTATTGGGGAGGGTAATAGTTCCCGGGCCTCTGGCCGTATTGCGGGTAGTACTGGGCCTGGCCCTGCTGTGGAGCCTGGCCCTGCTGCGGGGGCTGGCCCTGCTGTGGGGGCTGTCCGTACTGTGGGGGCTGTCCGTACTGCGGAGGCTGGCCCTGCTGTGGAGCCTGTCCGTACTGTGGGGGCTGTCCGGGCTGTGGGGGCCGGTTCGGTGGGTACGGTCCTGGTGGCGGGGGATTGTGCATGGGCGGTTCTCCGTGGCCGGTCGCCGTAGGTGATCAGCGTCAGCTGTGGTACTTGATCAGCAGACCTATCCCAACGATGGACACCACCCAGATGCCGGTAATGAATAGTGTCAACCGGTCCAGGTTCTTCTCCACCACCGTCGAGCCGGACAGGCTTGACTGCACGCCGCCGCCGAACAGCGTCGACAGGCCGCCACCCTTCGCGCGATGCAACAGCACCAGCAAGACCACCAGCACACTGGTGACGACCAGGGTGATCCTCAGGCCCAATTCCATGACAGGCAGCCTACCGGAAGGCTAGTTCGCCCTCCCTGTGACTAGCCGCTCCGACGACGGAGCGGTCCGGCCAAGCAGACCCAGGGGCTGCGTTATCGGCGTTGTCGGCCTTGTCGGCGTGGTTCCTGTCGGCGTGGTTCCCGGCAGGCCGGGAGCGGACAGCCATCGGCCACCAGAACCACCGCCCCAACAGGGCGGCGATTGTCGGCGTCATCAAAGATCGAACTACCAGGGTGTCGAACAGCAGGCCCAACGCGATTGTGGTGCCTACCTGACCGATAACCCGCAGATCGCTGACGATCATGCAGCTCATCGTGGCGGCGAATACCAGGCCCGCGGACGTCACGACTTTGCCGGTACCGCCCATGGACCGAATGATGCCCGTCTTCAGCCCCGCGCCCATTTCCTGTTTGAACCGCGACACCAAGAGCAGGTTGTAGTCCGATCCCACAGCCAACAGAACGATGACGGACAGCGCCAGCACGAGCCAATGCAGTTTGAAACCCAGAATATGTTGCCAAAGCAGCACTGACACACCAAATGAGGCTCCCAGTGAAAGCACCACCGTACCCACGATCGCCAATGCAGCGACAAAGGCTCGTGTGATAATCAGCATGATAATGAAAATGAGGCAGAGCGACGAAATGCCCGCGATGGTGAGGTCATATGCGGAGCCTTCCGCGATATCGTTGCACATGGCGGCGGTACCGGCCACGTATATTTTGGCGTCCTCTAATGGAGTTCCCTTGAGCGACTCTTCTGCCGCCGTCTTTATCGCGTCGATACGCGCGATTCCCTCGGGCGTATCGGGATGGCCCCTATGCGAGATGATGAAGCGGGCGGTCGTCCCGTCCGGTGACAGGAATAGCTTCATCACCCGTTTGAAGTCCGCGTTATCGAAAACCTCCGGGGGAAGATAGAAGGAGTCATCATTCTTCGCTGCGTCGAAGGCCTTACCCATTGCTGTCGCGTTATTGCTGAGTTCCGCCATCTGGTTGTAGATCCCAGTCATGGAGGTGCGGAAGGTCAGCGTCACGGTCCGCATGTCCTCCATCGCCTTGATCATGGGCGGGAATGTCGCGACCATCTGCGGCATCAACCGGTCCAGGTTCTTCAGGTCCCCCAGCAGCGCGGTCAGCTTTTCGGCGATCTGGTCGACTCCGTCGAGCGCGTCGAATATCGACCTCAGCGACCAGCAGATCGGGACGTCAAAACAGTGCTTCTCCCAGTAGAAGTAGCTGCGAATAGGCCGCCAGAAATCGTCGAAATCCGCGAGCCGGTCTCGCAAGTGGTCGGTGACCGTCTTCATCTCCTCGGTATCGATCGTCATGCGGTGCGTATTATCGGCCATCTCGGACATCAAGTCGTACTCGCGCTTCATGACCTCGATTGTCTCGGCCATGTCGTCGGCCTGCCTCAGCATGTCTTGCATCCGGTCTTGCTGGTATTTCATATTCTGCAGTTGACTGGCGGTTTGCATGCTGATCTGAAAGGGAATGGAAGTGTGTTCGATGGGAGTGCCCTGGGGTCGGGTTGCGGCTTGTACCCTCGAAATGCCGGGAACGCGAAAGATTGCCTTGGTAAGTTTGTCGATCACCAAAAAGTCCGCGGGATTGCGCATGTCGTGATCCGCCTCGATCATCAAGACATCAGGTTTCATCCTGGCCTGCGAGAAATGCCGATCCGACGCGGCATACCCGATATTGCCGGGTGCGGAGGCCGGCATGTACGCCCGGTCGTCGTAGCTCGGTTGGTACCCGGACAGGGCGAGCAGGCCGATCAGGGCGACAGCACACGTCGCGGCCAGGATCGGTGCGGGCCACCGAACGACTGCGGTGCCGACCCGTCGCCAACCCCGCGTCCTGATCGTCCGCTTCGGGTCGAACAGACCCACGCGGCTGCCCACGCTGAGCACCGCCGGCCCAAGCGTCAGCGCGACCGCCACCGCGACCAGCATGCCCACCGCGCAGGGGATGCCCATGGTTTGGAAGTAGGGCAGCCGGGTGAAGCTGAGGCAGAAGATCCCCCCCGCAATCGTCAACCCGGAGCCCACGATGACGTGGGTGACTCCATGCCAGGTGGTGTAGTAGGCCGCCTCCCGATCCTCACCGGCCTGGCGGGCCTCTTGATAGCGGCCGAGCAGAAAGATCCCGTAGTCGGTTCCGGCCGCGATCGTCAGGGCCGTGAGTAGGTTGACAGCAAAGGTCGAGAGGCCGATCACGCCGGTATGCCCGAGCAGCGCGACGGTTCCCCGGGCCGCCGCAAATTCGATTCCGACCGTGAGTAGCAGAAGTATCACGGTGATAGCCGAACGGTAGACCAGCAGCAACATAATGAAAATCACCGCGGTGCTTGCCAACGTGATTTTGATGAGGCTTTCGTCGCCTACGTAGTGCATATCGGTGACCAGCGCCGATGGCCCTGTGACGAAGGTCTTGACTCCACTAGGCGGCGGCATCTGTGCCACGATCTTACGAATCGCTTCGACGGATTTATTTGCCAGAGTTTCGCCCTGGTTACCGGCGAGACTTACTTGAACGTAGGCGGCCTTACCGTCGGGACTTTGTGCGCCGGCGGCGGTAAGTGAGTCCCCCCAGAAGTCTTGAACATGCTGCACATGTGAATCTTCTTCAAGTTTGCGTATCAACGCACTGTAGTACTTGTGGGCGTCGTCGCCGAGTGGCTTGTCACCTTCCAAGAGGATCATCGCGATACTGTCGGAATTCGATTCCTTGAATACCTTGCCGATGCGCTTCATCGCGATCATCGAGGGCGCATTTACAGGACTCAGCAATACTGAACGTTCTTCACCGACCCGTTCCAGTGACGGAACGAAGACACTGACAACGACGACAAGCGCCAGCCACGCCAGGATTACGAGAATCGAAAACTTGCGGATCTGGCGCGCTAGGAACGGCTGGTGAGCACGGCTGTCGCCTGGGTCCGCGGCGTTCATGCGGTTTTGACCAGGCAGAAGGTGTACGCGTTGACGTCGGTGGCTATTCGCTCGGCCTGCACAGCGCCGTTCACTATGATCCGGCAGCCTATACTGTCGCTATTGCCTTGTGCCACAATGTTCCCCATGATCGCCGGCAGGGTGGTGGTGATGCGCAACGACCAAGGCAGCTGCGCTCCGTCGACCCGTCGCGGCTCGGAATCGACGTCGAAATAGTTGATGTCTGCCACCGCTCCCGGGGGGCCGAACACCTCGTAAGTCAGCTCCTTTGGGTTGAACGGCTTGGTGTCCTGGCCTGTGCCGTCCGTATAGGACTCCCGCTTATGCGAACCGAACAAACCGTGGACCCGCGATACGCTGAATGCGCCCACGCTGACCACCACCAGGACGACCAGCGGAATCCAAAATCGAGCGAGTATCTTCAGAATCGGAACCCCTCCGCCCGTTCAACTACCTGTTCGAGCCCCGCACGCAGCGGTCGCCAAAGATACCGCGGCGGGGATGCGCGGTTATCCTGAATGGGCGCCACTCGGTGCAACGCGACCGAGTCGGAGTGAAGTAAATCACGGCACCGCCAGTCTGTGGAAGATTGCGACGCTTCTCCCAGCAGCTGGTATTTCCGTTCCGGTCTGCGAGAAAAACCGGGTTTCCCATGCTGGCCACGCTTTCTCCCGGCGACGGGTGACGCTCGCGTTATCCCGACATGTGGTTATACCGTCCCGATATGGGCGCATTTCCCAAGATTAGTGGGAATTACCTCCCACTTCGTGGAATCTGGGGCGTCTTAGCACGCTTTTCAGAATTCCGCTATGTGATTTGACACGGCCCTGTTAGCGTTGCGGTGCGCGAGACCCGAGCTGTCGATCGGAAATGCGAAGGGGCGGCATGTACGCCGAAAAGCAACCCATCCCAACTCCGGCTACGGCCGGTCGTGCCGGCCTCTCACCGTCCGCGGCTGCCGCGCACAAGAACGCTGTGGGCAAGCCCAGCAAACGCATCTCGCGGACGAAATACCTGGACGCGAAATCCCTCGATCCAGTGCAGCGAACCGAGTTGATCGACCAGCTCTACGAGATCTACTGCGAGACGGTGTACGGCGACAGCCGAGAGGCGTTCGAGGCATTGGTCTTTCGCGGCGGAGGGGTTCGTCTCGCGTTGTTCTATGGCTCGCATGGGGAACTCGCCGGCTACTCCTATTTCGACACGGAGCGTGTCGAATACGCTGGCCGCCCCAATGTGTTCTTTTTCGGGGGGTGTTCTGCCGTCTCGGCTACCGCGGCGGCCCGTCTGGCCTGATGTTCGCCCTGATGCACGGACTGCTATACAAACTCCGCGAACCACGCACGCGGTTCGCGTATGTGACCCGCAGCACGACA
>CAWJSU010000006.1:0-398791 GCA_963845595.1 uncultured Actinomycetota bacterium | reverse complement strand
CGCGATCGTTGCGACTTCGGGTCGACGCCGAAGGCGACACCCATGCCGGCCAGCGCGCAGTCAAAATGATCTCCTCGTGGTCGCGAAGCATCTGTACCAGGAGGCTGCCCTCGACGCAGCGGACGACGGCAAGGTCACGTGCGTTCAACTGCTCGACGGCGACCGCGGAGTGCGTCGTGGTGAATGTCTGGGAGATGTCGCCCGAGTTGGGCAGTTGGTATAGCAGATGAACCAGCCGGTGTGGTTCCAGTCCGGATTCGATCTCATCCACCAGCACGATGGTCTTATGTTCGTAGGCCAGCTGCTGGAACCCGGGCTCGACACGTCGATGGCCGGCGCCTGCGCTACAGTCCGCCAACACCCACGACCGCGAGCAGCTACCCGAGCGCGTGCAACACCTGCTGACCCGCCGCGCCACCGCTGCCCAGCGGCGCCGAGCCGCCTACCGGCAGTCACGTGACGAAAGGCTGGATCGACTGATCGAACACGAACAGTGGGTGGATCAACACCTCCACCGCGATCACACTCGTGACCAGGGCTTTGATGCCGGCCCCGAACTGTAGGCGGCCAGCCGGACATTTGGAACAGCAGTTCGGCGACGCGCTCGACCCAGCAAAGCCGACAACCGTGGTTGACAGATAAGGCGAGTCGGGCTAACGTTCATTCGTCAACCGAAGATGACAATTTGAGTGGGCCGTACCCCTAGCTCGACCCATACCCAACGAGCTTCAAACGAGAGGACAGT
This sequence comes from uncultured Actinomycetota bacterium, assembly GCA_963845595.1. Lineage (GTDB taxonomy): Bacteria > Actinomycetota > Actinomycetes > Mycobacteriales > Mycobacteriaceae > Mycobacterium. The sequence goes on along the minus strand of CAWJSU010000006.1, from coordinate 398,046 downwards.
TCGATGGTTGGAACCAAGAAGAAGACAATCGCGATGTTCGGCGGAGCGGCCGCGGTCGCTTTTGCGGTCGGATTCGGCGGTGGTGTCGGCGTAAACGCCCTGGGCACCACCCCGGCACCGGCTACGCAACCGGCCGCTAGCGTGCAAGTGCCCGCGAAAGCCGTTCCCGGCGTCCACATCGCCACCCTCACCGGCTGCATTGCCGGCCTCGGCTGCTAATTTCCGAGAGCACTATGCCGTTGGGTCGCATGACCCAACGGCATAGTGCCTTCTGGGCTCTACCAGGGAGCAATTGTCAATACCTCTGGATCAAGAAATGACGGGTCCGGCCGGGGTTCGAGGCCCCTTAGCTCCACAGCTAGATGTATCGTGCGACCGGCAGCGAAGAGGCAATTCCGCCACGCAAATGCGACTGAGCGCCTGACGACCAAAACCCCCGGTGTGCCAAAAGTGTGCCAAGACAGGCAGAAACAGCGCGACACTCCCCGGACACAGCGGAAACCAAACAGCCGCTGAGCTGGGCATTTCAAGACGCTATGGCACCATCTGAAACGCGGTAGACAGTCTGGAGTTACGTCCAGGGGCGTGGTGTATGGGCGGTTAGGCCTGGTGGGCGTGTCGTAGCCCGGTAGAGGGCGGTCATCGCGTGATCCTTCGAACTGACCGGCAAAGTCAATCGAAGGAGAACAACGCGATGACCTCATCCCACCCTATCGACGTCGAGAAGCTGCTGGCTGATCAACTCGCGCAGGCGAGCCCGGATCTGCTGCGTGGTCTGCTGTCGGCGTTCATCCACGCTCTGATGGGCGCGGAAGCCGACGCCATCTGTGGTGCGGGCTACCGCCAGCGCAGCGACGAGCGGTCCAATAGCCGCAACGGCTACCGGCCTCGTGATTTCGACACTCGCGCCGGGACCATGGACGTGGCGATCCCTAAGCTGCGTTCGGGGAGCTATTTCCCGGACTGGCTTTTAGAGCGGCGCAAGCGCGCCGAGCGGGCACTGACGTCGGTGGTGGCGACCTGCTATCTGCTGGGCGTGTCCACCCGGCGGATGGAACGCCTCGTCGAATCCCTGGGCGTGACAAGACTTTCCAAGTCCCAGGTCTCGGTCATGGCCGCCGAGCTCGATGAGACCGTGGAGGCCTTCCGCACCCGCCCCCTCGACGCTGGCCCGTACACATTCGTTGCCGCTGACGCCCTGGTGCTCAAGGTGCGTGAGAACGGCCGCGTCATCGGCGTGCACACCCTGATCGCCACCGGAGTCAACGCCGAGGGCTACCGGGAAATCCTGGGGGTACAGGTCACCTCCGCCGAAGATGGGGCGGGCTGGCTGGCGTTCTTCCGCGATTTGGTCGCCCGCGGCCTGTCCGGGGTTGCGCTGGTCACCAGTGACGCCCACCCGGGGCTGGTGGCCGCGATCGGGGCCACCTTGCCCGGGGCGGCCTGGCAACGGTGCAGAACTCATTACGCGGTCAACCTGATGTCGGTCACCCCGAAATCGTCCTGGCCGTGGGTACGCACCCTGTTGCACTCCATCTTCGACCAACCCGATGCGGAATCTGTTGTCGCTCAATACGATCGGGTACTCGACGCGCTCACCGACAAGCTTCCCAAAGTGGCCGAGCACCTCGATGGCGCCCGCGTGGATCTGCTGGCGTTCACCGCCTTCCCCAAACAGATCTGGCGCCAGATCTGGTCCAATAATCCCCAGGAGCGCCTCAATCGAGAGGTTCGGCGCCGGACCGACGTCGTGGGCATCTTCCCCGACCGGACCTCCATCATCCGCCTGGTCGGCGCCGTGCTCGCCGAACAACACGACGAATGGATCGAAGGACGGCGCTACCTCGGCCTCGACGTCCTCACCCGCGCCCGAGCCACGCTGACCAGCACAGACCAACCCGCCGGCCAGCAAACCACCACCACACCAGCCCTGACCGCCTAAACTGCCCCACGAAGGGTCACGCGATCGAACGAACTCTTACACCACGACCCTGGGCTTGGCCCAGTCTGGCTCGGATTTACACACCAGCGGTCGGCGGTTCGATACCGTCCGCGCCTACCAAAGTTATTGCAGGTCAATACGATTTCTCGGGGCGACTGCGGACGGTGCCAGGTGCCTGCCAGGTGCCCAGTGTCCCAAGAGTGTCCCAAGAGGGCCGGGCTGGTGTCCCAGCAGTGGTGGTCGGCGTGTCCGGTATGTGCCATCGTCAGCGTTTCCTGCGCTGGCTCATCAAAGGCGGGGGCGAATCGCTTCAGGCAGGAAACTGCCGTCGTTCTTACCGACTTCTTTGCTCATGAGCTCATTGAGCAACGCGTTCATGCGCAGTATGAGATCTTTGTTTTTTTCCGGATCAACGGCCAGATTGTTTTTCTCGAGCGGGTCGCTTTTTAGATCAAAGAGCTGGATATCATTGCCGTCCAGGATTTGTTCAAGAGTTATGGGAGTGTTGAAATTGGCGGGCGCGTAGTAACGCGCGAATTTGTACTGACCGTCGAATACGAAGCTCATGAACCCACGTTTTCCGAGTTTGGTTTGAAGGTCGGTCAAAGGCGGTGCCGGTTTGTTTTGGAGCAATTCTGTCATGCCGGCCACGCAGTAGCCTGAATCAATGGTGAGGGGTCCAACGTAGTTGAACAGGGCACCCGGGCGTATGGCTCGCACTCCGCCGGTCTTTGCTGTTGCCAGGACGCTGGAAATGTCGTGACCCGGCAAACCCTGCACGGCCTCGCGCCGCTTGTCCTCGGACACGCCCGCGAGGCCGGGTAGCGATGGCATCAAATCCAGGTGGCTGGTCACGGCCTCGGTTGATTGGGCACCGGGATAATTGGGGTGGACAACAACCAGCGGAACATGCGAGTTGCCTTCGTAGGCCATCGGACCCTTGCCCCGGATGCCTCCGTGATCGCCGGCCATCTCGCCGTGGTCAGCCGTGAAGATCACGACCGTGTCTTCCCAGAGCCCCAGCTCGTCGAGGCCATCTTCCAGTTGCCGCAGGCTTAGATCCGTATCCTGAATAAGGTTGAGATAATAATCGTTAAACCGCTCCCACATATCCGGGCGGTTCGTGGGAATTTCGCCAAGCACTCGCTCCCACCCGATGTGGTATTCGGACAGCGCCGCCGGCATTCCGGGAGCCGATAAGGATTCCTGCAGCGTCGGTGAGGGAGCGGCTTTCCAGCGCTTGCTGTAGAGCGAATTGTTCGGCGGCGCGACGATCGCGTCGTTCGACACAGCTTTTTGCGCTTGGGGTGTTCCCGGCACGTTGGCGTCCGCGTACATGATGTCGTGCGGGTTGAGGTAGCTGACGATCATGAAGAACGGCTGGCCGGATTCGCGCAGCTTGGGCACATTGCTGCGCAGCCAGCGAACGCCTTCGCTGCCGGTGTACACATCGGTGTCGTAGCCCTGATTGGGAGCGCCGACCTTGTCGCCATCAGGCTGGTAGATATCGAAACCGTAGGGTTGTAGCGCGTCGCTATAATTGACGGTCGGCTTGGGGGGAATGATTTCGCGATCCATTTCCCATTTGCCGAAAAATGCGGTCTGGAAGCCAAGCTTCTTCATCATCGAACCCATATTGGGCTGGTCGGGTCGCAAGTTGGGGACCCACCCAGTCTCCATCTGATCAAAGACTCCGTTGACTTGCGGTGGACGCCCACTAAAGAAAGCGGCGCGGGACGGCGTGCACATCGCCGATGCGACGTAATGGTTACGGAACGTGGTCCCTTGCCGCGCCAATCGATCGAGCGCCGGCGTCTTGTAACCAGCGGCGACTGGCAAGTCGAACCGCGTTTGGTCGCGTATTACGAGAATGACGTTTAACGGGCCGCTGCGCTGCCGAATTGTGCCCGGAACACCCGGGGAGGTGGGGCGGTCGTCGGTCGGGTGCCCGCCGCTGGGACCGTGTGCTGCTGTGGCGGCCAAGGCGCCCGCAGCCGCACCAATACCGAATAGGCCAGCGCCACCGAGGAGGTGCCGCCGGCTCACGCTCCCCGCGGAGCGCTCGTCGCCGGAGTTCGGCGGTGGCGACGGATCATCGGGTTGTTCGGTCACGACACCATCACCGCAATTTCGCTTCCCTCTGACCGTTTTCCGGATTCGTCCGACGATCAAGTAGGGGATCGGATTGCGCCCAGCCATCATGCCTTGAAGCGGTGCTCAGCATGAGGTCCCCTGCCGCGGCAGTCCGGATATGTAAGGTCCGATCGTAGTTGCAAAGTCGCGGCTTGCAATGCGTTTCCGCCGCGGAGTGCTCGCGGTTGGCCACGACCCTGACGACCTGACATCGCGAGTCGCTTCCAGCTGTCTACAACCAAGGAGATCTGTGTGCCAAAGCCGTTGTAGCACAAGGCGGTCGCGGTAGTTTAATCAACGCAGCAACTATTGTCGGCGTCGAACCTCGCCGGAGTGATGATACTTGGAGTAGCGATGGTCCTTTGTTCATCTATCTGTACAGATCGCCACTCTAGAGACACTGCGGAACGGCCCAGAACAGTCGCTTTCACCCTGGCAGTGTGGGGGTCAGGGGTTCGAGTCCCCTTAGCTCCACCAGAGCCGCCATCATCCACACCATCGCCGCGAGCAATCGACCGCGAACTACTGCCCACCATCGTGGCGGCCTTACTGAACCGCAACGCACCAACGCCGCGACGACCGTGCCCAAGCCTGGTGCCGGCACAGCGCCCGCGACTCCGGCGACCACCCCGTCAGCGCCACACAGCACGCTGACGAGAGTCGACGCCGCCGCGACCAACGCGATCCGCTCGAATTGTGAACGTGCGCAACAGCTCCTAGCGCGGCGGAACCCAGAGACCTTCCTGAGTGACCGCGCGGGCGGGCTCATCGATCGCATCGACGCGCGACAGATCGGTGGGCAGACAATCAACGCACCACATCGAAATTGTCGGCGAGGTTATGACGACTATCAGCGAGTTCACGGACGCCTGGATCTACGCCAAGGCCGAAGGAAAGGTCCGCGATGGGCTGCGTCGCTTCGAGGTACGTGGTGGTGCTTTCCGGTGACTGCCGACGCCCTGCGTGTGGAGGAGTTGTTCGAGGCCCCACGAATGGATCGACGGCCGCCGACCACCGCCCACGACACCAGCATCCCCGCACTTGGCGCATAAGACTGCAGCGAAAGGCGAACTCCTGCAACGTCGTTGCGGGTTGGTCCACGAAGCCCTTCGTTTGCCTACCGATGCTGTATATGGTTGGTTGCGAGGATTGTGCTGAGGCAGTGTCGGCCTTCTCGTGATCGGGGCTGTAGATGTCTTTTTTCCGTGCGGTACCTGAAGGTTTGGCCGCGGCGTCGCAGGATTTGACCGGGATCGGTTCGGCGATCAGCGCGGCGAACGCGGCCGCGGCGACCCGGACTACCGGGATGCTGGCCGCGGCCGGGGATGAGGTGTCGGCGGCGATCGCGGCGGTGTTCTCCTCCCACGGTCAGGAGTTTCAGGCGCTGAGCGCTCACGCAGCGGCGTTTCATGACCAGTTCGTGCAGACCCTGTCGTCGGGTGCCGGGGCGTATGCGGCCGCTGAGGCGGCTAATGCCTCGCCGCTGCAGTCGCTGGGGCAGGACTTGCAGGCGCTGGCGGTGTTTTCTCCGGTGAAGGACCTGACGGGGCGCCCGCTGTTCGGCCCCGGCGCAAATGGGGCGGCCAACAGCGGGGCGCCTGGTGGGGGCGGCGGGTGGATTTTCGGCAACGGCGGCGATGGCGGATCGGGGGCGACTGGGCAGGCCGGCGGCGCCGGCGGGGCTGCCGGGCTGCTCGGCTCCGGTGGTACCGGCGGTGCCGGCGGAGCCGGCGCGGCCGGCGGTCACGGTGGCACCGGTGGGTTGCTGTGGGGCAACGGCGGCACCGGCGGGACCGGTGGGGCCGGCGGCACGGGTGGTGTGGGCGGCAACGCGCTGTTGCTCGGCAGCGGCGGGGCCGGCGGCATCGGCGGAACCGGAGCGGCCGGCACCACGGGCACCACAGGCGTAGGTGGTGGCTTAGGCGGCAATGGCGGCAATGGCGGCATTGGCGGCGCCGGGGGTAACGCCGGGCTGTTGTTCGGCAACGGCGGGGCCGGTGGTGTCGGTGGCATCGGCGGGGTCGGCGGCACTGGCGCCGCCGGCAGTGCCGGCCCCGACGCTATGACCGCCGGTGGCACCGGCGGCAACGCCGGCAATGGCGGCGACGGAGGTATGGGCGGGGCCGGTGGTCAGGGCTCGGCTTGGTTTGGCCATGCCGGCGCCAACGGTGACGGCGGCGCCGGGGGCAACGGCGGCCAGGGCGGGCAAGGCGGTACCGGCGCCAACGTCAGCAGCGGAACCGCCGGCCAAGGCGGTGACGGTGGCACCGGTGGTAACGCCGGCCTGGGCGGCAGCGCGGGGGGGTCCGGTGCTAGTGCGGGTGCGGTAGGTAACGGCGGTAACGGCGGTAACGGCGGCAACGGCGGGAACGGCACCCTCGGCGGCTCACAGGCGAACAACAACGCTGGTGGCGGTGGTGGTGGCGGTGGCACCGGCGGCGACAGCACCGGCGGTGGCACCGGCGGCACCGGCGGTAACGGCGGTAACGGCGGTGCCACCGCCGACACCCAGAACTTGCAGGGCGACGGCGGTGGCGGTGGTAACGGCGGTGGCGCTGCCGGCACCACCGGCGGTCCCGGTGGTGGTGGCGGTGGCGGTGGCGCAGCCTCCATCGAATCCACCAGCACCGTCACCGGCGGCACCGGCAGCAACGGTGCCGGCAGCGGGGGTGGCCAGGGCGGCACCGGTGCAAGCGCCAGCGACACGAACTTCGTGAACGCCGCCGGCGGCGGTGGTGGAGGCGGCGGCGGTGTCGTCGGCGGCACGGCCGGGGCGGGCGGCGACGGCGGATCGGTTGGACGAGGGGTTAACGTCGGCGGTGGTGATGGTGGTGCCGCCTTTGCTGGTGGCACCACCGGCGGCACCAACGACGGAGGCACCGGGGGTGCCGGCGGTGATGCTGGTGGTGGTGGTGGTGGCGGTGGCGGTGGCGGTGCTGCCTTCGGTAATTCCGGCACCGCCATCGGCGGCGGTGGCGGCCCCGGCGGCTAGCAACCGCGGCGGCCAATGACGGGGCCTGGCGATGATGGCGGCAACGGCGGCGACGCCACCGTTGCCGCGTGGGCGTGGCCACCGGCGGTCAGGGTAGCCTGCCGGGTACCGTCCGCTCCACCTTGAGTACCTGTGGCGACGGCGCTCAGGACGCCGATTCAGTCGGCCGGTGCGAGTGTGAGGACGCCGAGGCGGAGCAGTTTTAGGGTCACTGTCCTAGCCGAATTGCTCGGCAAGCCGGGGAACAGTTGTTGGCCAGGTGGTCCGCTTCAGGCCATTCGCCAGCCACGAAAGGCAGGCAATCCCCGCGATACTGTTGCAAGTCGATGGCATTCACGCGTGGCGTTCGGCCACCCTCCGTCGTTCGCAGTTTCCCAGCGTCCGCGGCTGCGGCCGGGTTGCGGCTGGCCGTACGGGTTGTGGTTGGCCAAGCAGTGGGTCGCTCCGGCGTCGAAGCCCGTCACCAAGTCATGAAGGTCAAGGTTTCCTCGGCGTTTTAGCGCAGGCGTTCGGCTGAGCGTCCCGTGTGGTCAGCGGTCCGACGTGATCGGATCCCACACGCGAGAGAAGCCGAAGTCGTTGAAGTCGTTGACATTTCGAGTGACAAATTCATCGACACCGTGGTGGCGCAATGTCAGTGCCAGCCGGGCGTCGAATAGGCGCCGGCGAGCAATTCCGGACGTGGCCGCCAACCCCCACACATCGTTCATCACCGGGGCGTTCTCGATCAGCGCCCAGCGCGGGTTACGACGGAAGGTCTGGCAGACCTCCGCCGCCTCGGGGCCGTCGAGCGGTCGCGTCACCACTGCAGGGTTCCGCAGCAATTGATACAGCTCCATGAGCACGAGCTCACAGATGGCGACGTTCGTCCGACCAGCGCGCTCGACGAGGAAGGCGGCGGCGGCGTCATGTTCGGGGCAATCCTGATTTTGGGCATATAGCAGGACATTCGTATCGATCGAGAGCACGGGCGACTCACGCCTCGTTGGCGAGCTCGCGCCAGGCGTCTTGGGACAGGCGAAACGGACCGAGTCGACGGGGAGTAGGCGGCTGCCAGGTGCCGGACGCCACGTCGCGCCCCGGATAAATCAGCACCATGTGCTCAAGTCCGCGACGAACGACCTCGGCAAGGGTCATTTCGTGCTCGCGCGCGACCCGCTTGGCGTCGCGGTAAAGCTCATCTGGGAGCTGGACCTGTGTTCGTATCATACATCAAATTTACATCTGTATCTAAAGTACATCAACAACGTGATGTTGGATCAGGCATTTACGTCAACCAGTGGCTTCTGGCCGTTAGCCCCGCACAGGCCGTGCGGCCACCTAAGGACGCCGACTGACTCCGCGCGGACGTGATCCGCTCGGCGATGGTCGTCACTGGCCGAGTGACCGGCATCCAAGGGCTGACCACGGTGGAAGATATGCCGATTGGCTGCGAGGCCGAGATCGCCTACGCGGGGCCGTGGGCGCAGGTTCGCTGGCGCGCCAGGTGGACACCCGACGATGCGTCACTGGATGATTCGGGTATTAAGTCATGCACCCCGGGCGGGGTCGGCCCGTCATCCGCTTTGGTGGCGGCCGACCGCTGATTTAGGAGCCCAGCCGGTGGAGCAGCCCGGCCTCCGTGTCGGAATCGACGCTTGCGTGACGTCCACTCGAACTTTCGCGCGCTGACGTCGACCTCGGCGTCGGCGGCGGAAAAAGTGTCCCCTAGGACCGGCGTCGTTGCTCGTACTTGTGAGAGCTGCCAACCGGGCGGCGACCACACCAAGGACAACCACCATGAGCTTCATCGTCGGACCGGCGCGCCCGGGCCATCAAGGCGGCCCACGGGGTCGTTCAAAATCATCTTCGAAGCGACAACGTGATATGCGTGCCGTGACCGCACGTCCGATTTCTGGTCTGCTCGGTGCAGCTGTTGTCGCAGCGTGGGCGCCACTGACCGCTGCCTCGTCCCTGCCATCCGCTACCGCGGCTCCCTGCTCCGACGTCGACGTGGTGTTCGCCCGAGGCACCACCGAGCCCCCTGGCGTCGGGGGGGTCGGACAGGCGTTTGTCGATTCGCTGCGTTCGCGAGTAGGGCGGAGGACCGTCAGCGTATATCCGGTCAACTACCCCGCCACTAACAATTTCCGTAGTTCCATCCCCGCCGGTGCCAATGACGCGAGCTCTCATGTCCAGTCCATGGCGGCGAACTGTCCCAACACCAGGATGGTCCTCGGTGGGTACTCCCAGGGTGCGGCCGTGGTCGACGTCATCACCACGCAGATGCCACCCGGTGTCGCCAATCATGTCGGTGCCGTCGCTGTCTTCGGAAATCCGTCGGCATCGGGCACATTCGGGCGGACATTGGGGGCCGGCGCGCTCCCCACCATTGGCCCGCTGTACGCCCCGAAAACGATCGACATGTGTATGCCCGGGGATCCGATTTGCACCAACGGTGTGAGCATGGCGCCGCACGGTCAGTACATTCAGTCGGGAATGACCAGCCAGGCAGCGACGTTCGCCGCGGGCCGGCTGTAAAGCCGAATCACTCGTCTTCGCCGATGCCTCCGGGTGAAGCATCGGCACGTCGCGCAACTGTTCGGGAATCCCGAAGCCGCCGACCAGCGCCTCGGCGTACGGACGCACGGTGCGGCAGCGTTCGTTGATGCCGCGAGTGACCGCCTTGGCCCGCTCCATCGACAGGTACGTGTGTTCGGTGAACCACGCCGCTATGGCTGCGTTGCAGCTTAATTCATCTCAACCCGCCGTATTACCGACGTTTTACCGGCGACTGGGGGCGCTTTGCAGCTGTACCGAAGCCGTACCGCGCACATATCGGCAACGCCCAAAATGCCGCCTAGCAGGGTATATGGCACAAATCAGCTAACCGACTGCGTAGGTCGCGGCAACGCCGAAAACGGACTCATAATCCGTTGGTCGCGGGTTCGAGCCCCGCCCGCCCCACCGTAAAGTTCCTGGTAGATGGCTTGCCGGGGCGTGTGGAGCGGTCGCGGGGGCGGATTTTGTACGCGGCGCGTACGCGGGCAGGTGACCTTATGGTCTGCTAGCTACTTCTACCTGAAAAACCCTTGACGTTGCGTTGAGGGGTTGGTGGTCGGTGGTCGGCTGTCGCGCGGGGTTTCCCGTGTCGGGTTTTCATGGCGCGAGGGCGCCGATCTTGACGAGGTTGTGGGCGAAGACGCCGTGTCCGCACCAGGTTCGGGCTCCTCGGATGGTGGTGAGTTCGGTGCGGTTCCAGCCGTAGCTACGTTTGATGTGGTTGATTCGTCCTTCGGATCCGGTGCGCCATTTGACCTTGTCGCGGAAGGCTCGCCGGTGTTCGAAGTCGCGGCGCGCCGCGGTGGGTTTGCTCTTGCGGGGGATCGCCACACTGCGCACACCCAACTGGTGCAAGTCATGTTCAACAGATGCCTCGCCGTAGCCGCGGTCGGCGGTGACCGCGCGCGGTGTGTGGCCGGTGCGGCGGGTGATCCGCTCGATCGCCGGGGCCAGCTGGGGGGCGTCGGGCGGGTTCCCGATCTCAACATTGTGGTCGAGGATGACCCCGTCGGCGTTGTCCACGATCTCGGCTTTATAACCGAACTCGACGGGTTTGCCCAGACGTCCCTTGCGGATCGGGCGGGCATCGACATCGTGCAGGCTGACCAGCCGGGTGGCCGATTCGGGCATCACCCCGGCCAGCCGGGAACGGGTCTGCGCGACAACACGTTCGGTGCGTTCAACGATGGTGTTCAGGGCGTTGATCGCTCGGTGCAGCCGGCCTTTGCGCTGCCCGGTGGCCGTGCGCAGCGCGCGTTTGGCGTTGCGGATCACCGAATTGGCCTCGCCCATCGCCTGCTCGGCGATCCCGGCCAGTTCACCGGTGATCCGACGTACCGCGGTCTGGGCCTGATCACGTTGTTGCTCACCACGCAGCTTGAGCTTGGATGCGATCGAGCGGGCCCGCCGGCCCGCCGAGCGGCGCCGATCGCGCGCCCGGGTGCCGGTGGCGCCACCGGCGGCCTTGATCCGCGCCACGGTGCGCGCCATCGTGCCAATCGCCTTGGCCAACAGACCCGAATCAGTCGGATAAGCCACGGCGGCCGCCACCACGGTGGTGTCGGCGCGGACCTTGTCGGTGCGCAGCAGCTTCGCCTGGCTGGCCTTGACCAAAAGTGCCTCATTCAATCCGGCGACCGCCTCATCCCCGCAGCGGCTGGTGATCTTCATCAACGTGGTCGGGTGCGGCACCCGGGTACCGAACGGAATCCGGCAAAACCGCTGCCAGGAAATCGAATCGCCCACCTCTCGACACAACGACTCGTAGCCCAGCCGGTACCGGAACTTCAGAAACATCAACCGCAGATAGGTCTCCATCGGGATCGACGGCCGGCCGATCCGGGCGTCGAAGTACACCGCGAACGGGGCGAAGAACACCGGATCATCCAACAGCCCATCCACCCGACCCAACTCGACGGGCAACACCAACAACTCGGGCGGCAGGATCGAATCCCACAACGTCGGCTGATCGTTTACAGTACGAAACATGATGGCCTCGAATCCTTCTCACCAAGGGTTCGAGGCCATCATCCCAAGTCAGTGCCCCCAAGTACCCGCGACACGCCCCGACTTTTTCAGGTCGAAGTAGCTAACACCAGGGCCGCGCGGGTACTCAGCCTGGCGCAAACTAACTACAGACAGCCTTGGCCGAACTCACCGTGGAGGACGCGGAGAAGCGGTTGGTGCTCGGCCGGTCACGCCGAATTTGCGGGCAGGAATCGGCCCGTGCTCGACCGCGGCCGAGTCTGCCAGCCGCGCGGCGGCGGCGGCCGAACGTCCGTGCGGAAGCCCTGCCCGAGCCGCGTCCGTTTCCAGTAGTCGATCGTTTCCGGCAGCCACCCACGAATCGTGCCCTTCGGTAGCGACCCGTCCTTATCGATCGGCCCGATGATGGCGTCCGGCGGCGGCAGCTTGGCCGAATTGAGTCCTCCCGCCGCAAACCGATCCTTGCCTCAACCTGCGCGCGGCTCAGGAACACCTGAGGGGGACGAGGGTGAACCATCACCATGTTGTACACGGCTAATCGGGCCTCAGCGATGAGACTCCACGGCGCATGGGCGGCGCTCATGGCTTTGCACGGCATCCCGGCGGAATAACGTCGGCGATTCCGCTCGTAGAGACAGCCTCACAAGGCGCAGACACACGGACCAGGCTCTCCACGACGAACGTCAGCTGTGGGAGCCGCTTAGGTTCCGTTCAGCCGACGAGAGAGCCAACTGGCCCCCTTCAGGCGGTTGTGTTGTCGACGACGGCGGCGCTGGACGCGTTGGTTTTGACCGACTCGATGCCGTCTCGGCTGCAGCCTTCGACTTGTAGCCCTCGCCGCTGGCGATGAACTTCCCCGTTCGAACGACTGTCCGTGAGTTCACACAGAAGCATATGCGCGACGTCGGTTGGTCGGTAGCATTCCAGCCCGGAGATCGCACGGGAGGGGCCTGCCGGTGGACGAGGTCGAGTTCGGGCGGTATCGGCTGTTGTCGCTGCTGGGCGAGGGCGGGATGGGTGAGGTGTGGCGTGCTCACGACACCGTCACCAACCGGGTCGTTGCCATCAAGGTCTTGTCCGCGAAGCTGTCGAAGGACGAGGAGTTTCAGCGGCGTTTTCGTCGGGAAGCCGAGGCCGCCGCGCGATTGGAAACCCCGCATGTGGTCCCGATCCATGACTACGGGGAGATCGATGGCCGGCTGTTCGTGTGCATGCGGCTGATCAAAGGCCGTGACCTCGCCGCCGTCCTGGTCGACGGTCAACTGGAACCCGCGCGGGCGGCGCGCATCATCGGCCAGGTCGCCGAAGCCTTGCACGCTGCCCATGAGATCGGGCTGATCCACCGCGACATCAAACCTTCCAACATCTTGCTCGATGACCGCGACTTCGCCTATCTGATCGATTTCGGGATCGCCCGCATCGCCGACGACACGCGAATGACCAAGACCGGCAACACGATCGGCACGTTCGCCTACATCGCACCCGAGCGCCTGGACCGACAGGGCACCGAGGATGCCCGCGTGGACATTTATTCACTGGCGTGTGTGCTGTATGAATGCCTGACCGGAGAGCCACCGTTTACCGACGACACGATGCCACGCCTGATCGTGGCGCATCTGAGTGAGCCGCCGCCGCGGCCCTCGATCGCGCGGCCAGAGCTGCCCGCCCAGGTTGACGAGGTCATCGCCACGGGTATGGCCAAAGACCCCAACCAGCGGTATGCGACCACCGTCGAGCTAGCTGACGCCGCCCGTGATGCGATCACCGTCCCAATTCAACGAACGACAGCAAGCCCTGCGCCGAAGCCATCCCCGACGGAGCCGGCGACGAGTCCCGCCAACGCTTCGAGGATCGGCCATGAGATGCCGCCGCAACCTCCACCAACCGCATTCGCGTCAGCGGCTACCCAACAGCGGCTCGAAAAGCTTCCAATCTATGCGGGGCAGAGTCAACCTGAGGCCGAGACGGCGCGCTTGCCAGAAAAATCTCCCTCACCGTCCGAGCGGTTCAGTACCCCGATCCTTGTTGGAATGGCGGTCACCGCTGTGATTCTCAGCGGCGTCGGAATCCTGCTGATACTGGAACGCCGGCCTGCCGAGCGTGGGGAGGCAGCTGCATTGCCCTGGTTCTACGGTGGGATCGCCTCTTTCTGTATCGCCGGGCTAATCATTGCTGTCAGCGTGGTCGTGCTGATCATGAAATGGACCTCTGAGCCCACGCAGACGGCCGGGGTAGGCAAGCCGCGCCTTGCAAAACGTCGGATTCGATGGGCAATTGCGTCCCTGGCTGCGTCGCTGATTGGGGTCATGGGGCTGGTCGGCGTACTGGGACTCCACACGATGAACCTCACTTGGCAACTTGTCTCGTTGCCGACGTATCTGGGCTCGGTAGTCGGCATCGTATTGGGCGGCATCGCGTTGCGTCCGATCAACCCGGACCGGCAGCAGGACCGCAAATTGGCGTTCGCCGGTATTGCGGTGGGCGCCGCAGTGCTGATCATGTATTTCATTGAATACATGCGCGTGTAGCTCACGTCCCGCCCGCCGCAGTAGCTTAGCCGAGGCGGCCGGCCTGTCCGTGCCCCACGCGTGTATCAGACACGGGATGGGCGACGGTAGCGCGGCATTGCTCAGTGTCCACGGTGTCATAACTCGTGCGCTATACACGGCCACCCACACCCGCGAACACACGCGGACGCTGACAGGTGTCGACGGGCTAGTTCTGTTGCGGCACAGCAAAATGCGGGACGCGCAGGGGCGCCCGCGCCGAACACGCACGAGCACCCACGAACAGGTTGGGACGGACTCATAATCCGTTGGTCGCGGGTTCGAGCCCCGCCCGCCCCACAACTTAAAACCGCAGATCACAGCTAGTTTCGAGGTTGCTGGCAGCCGATCTGATGGCCAGAGACGACTCCGCGGGCAGCACTTTGGCAGCAATCCGACAGTACAATCGCAGGTACAAACTCCAGCTAGCAAAGCCCAATCAAAACGCCAGATTGAACCAGTGAGGCAACGAAGTTGCCGAACCAACCCACGCAAACGCACGTTGTCAAGCCGCGGCATGCGGCGTGCCCAAGCGGTGTGTTCGTTGTAGGGGCTATGGTGGCGCAGGCACCGTGCAGGATGCCCACGAGGCGGTTGCCCAGCACGCCTGACATGCACCTTTGTTGCCTGTCTCAGCTCGTGGCGAACAACTTTGTCTCACGTTTGTCTGACGAAAGTCCCCAATCTCCAGCCGCCCGCTTTGCGCGCGTTCATCGCCCCGCCACTTTCAGCAGGATCTTGCCGCCACGGAGGAGATGTTGCACCGCGTCCTGGATGTGCTCCAGGGGGTACACGCCCGCCACGGGGACAACGAGGGTGCCGTCGGCCACCAGCGGTGCCGCCTCACGAATGACAGGCACCACCTTGTCGCGGTAGTCGAAGTCGCCGACAAAGAATCCGCGGACGGTGAGGTGCTTGCTGACCAGTGTCGAGGTGTCGACCCACATGGGTTCGTCCCTGGCCCAGGAATAGCTGACCAACCATGCACCGTCGGACAGCAATTCGAGCAGCCGCGCCACCCCCGGACCACCGACGGCTTCCACTGCCAGCGCCACTCGCGCGTCGCCGATCACTGCTCGAACATCGCCGACGGCATCGGGGTCGTCGATGTGGACCACGTCGGCCCCGGCTGCTGTGAGCTCTGCGAACGTTGTGTCGTCGCGGGCCAGGTTGATCGTCTTCAGTCCACGAAGTTTGGCTAGCGCGATCAATGACCGTCCCACACCGGAGTTCGCGGCGTTCTGAATCACCCAGTCACCGGGTTGCAGGGGGTTGCATTCACTCAGCATCAACCCTGCGGTCGGGGGGTTGCTGCCCAGCATCGAGTACTGCTCGATGTCGCCGTCGGCGGGGAGTGCGAACAGGCCGTCGGCGGGCACGACGAGCCGCTCACGCCACGCACCGGCATACAGGGGTACCACGACCAGATCGCCGACTTGAAGTCCATCGACCTCGGCGCCAGTGGCAAGCACGCGCGCGACCCCCTCTGCGCCTGGTATGTGGGGCAGGGGTGGCCGCGCCAGCATGCCGGTGACAACCAGTAGGTCGTGTTTGTTCAACGGCGAGACCTCAACGCTCAACAGAACCTCATGCGGACCCGGTGGCGGCGGCTCCTCGATGTCGACGACGCGGAGCACCTGCGCGGGGTCGCCGAACTGTTCAATCTGGATGGCGCGCATAGTAATTCCTCTCCATCGAGGGCTAGGCCGCTGTGTGAGCCTCCTAACCCGAAGTTCCCCCTTTTGGGGGCTGGTCTGATCCTGCACGGCCGTTGCGAGCTGGTGTTCTGTGTCTTTGAGGAGTGGAATTTGTAAACATGTAATAGCCAGACATGTACGGTGTGTCATGGACTGATGTAGGCGTATTCAGGATCTGAATATGAGATCATGTATACATGTATGTCACGCGGGTGCCCAACCGCGGGTCACCGCCGGCGGTGCTGCTGCGGGAAAGCTACCGCGAGCACGGCAAGGTCAAAGTCCGCACCCTGGCCAACCTGTCACGCTGGCCCGAGCACAAAGTGGAGAAACTGCAGCGAGCGCTCAAAGGCCTGCCGCCCACGATGGATCTGGCGGCTGCCTTTGAGATCGGCCGCAGCTTGCCGCACGGGCATGTCGCCGCGGTGTTGGGCACCGCGCGCCACCTCGGGGTGGAGGAGCTGATCGACCCGACAAGCTCGCGGCGGCGCGATCTGGTGACCGCGATGCTGGTGGCGCAGGTGATCGCACCGGCCTCGAAGCTGGCGTGCGCCCGTGGGCTGCGCACCGCCACCGCCACCAGCACCCTGGGTGAGGTGTTGGGGTTGTCCGGCTGCGATGAAGACGACCTGTATGAGGCGATGGACTGGGTGCTTGAACGCCAGGACGCCATCGAAAAGGCATTAGCCAAGCGGCATTTAGCTGATGGGACGCTGGTGCTCTATGACGTGTCCTCGGCGGCGTTTGAGGGCCGGCACTGCCCGCTGGGCAAAATTGGGCACGCCCGTGACGGGGTCAAAGGCCGGCTGCAGATCGTCTACGGGCTGCTGTGTTCGACCGCCGGGGTGCCGATCGCGATCGAGGTGTTCGACGGCAACACCGCCGACCCCAAGACCCTGACCGCCCAGATCACAAAACTCAAGGATCGGTTCGGGCTGGCCCGCGTCTGTTTGGTGGGTGATCGCGGCATGCTCACCAGCGCACGCATCACCGACGAGCTGCGCCCGGCCGAATTGGATTGGATTTCGGCGTTGCGCGCTCCCCAGATCAAGGCCCTGGTGGCCGCCGAGGCGCTGCAGCTGTCGCTGTTTGACGAGCAAGACCTCGTCGAAATCAGCTCGCCAGACTTTCCCGGGGAGCGGCTGGTGTGCTGCCGCAACCCCGCCCTGGCCGAACAGCGCACCCGTAAACGCCAAGATCTGTTGGCCGCCACCGAAAACCAGCTGCAAACCATCGCAGCGGCCACCCGTCGCACCCGTCGCCCCCTGCGCGGCACCGAGCGCATCGCCCTGCGGGTCGGCAAGGTGATCAACCACTACAAAATGGCCAAGCACTTCCACACCGAGATCACCGACACTGCGTTTAGCTTCTCGCGCGACCAGGACGCCATCGCCGCCGAGGCCGCCCTGGACGGCATCTACGTGCTGCGCACCAGCCTGCCCGCCGACGGTCTCGACCAGGCTGATGTGGTGGCCCGCTACAAAGGACTCGAAGACGTCGAGCGGTTCTTCCGCACCCTCAACGGCGAGCTCGACGTGCGTCCCATCCGCCACCGGCTGGCCGACCGGGTGCGCGCCCACATGTTCTTGCGCATGCTGTCCTACTACATCAGCTGGCACATGAAACAGGCCCTGGCCCCAATCCTGTTTGTCGACAACGACAAACCCGCCGCCGCCGACAAACGCACCACCCCCGTCGAGCCCGCCCAGCGCTCCGATGCCGCGCTGGCCAAGGCCGCCCGCAAACGCACCCCCGAGAACACCCCGGTGCACAGCTTCACCAGCCTGCTCGCCGACTTGGCCACCATCTGCGCCAACCAGATTCAGCCCACCGACGACCTGCCGACGTTCACTAAAACCACCACACCTACCCCGCTGCAACGCCGAGCCTTCGAACTGCTCGGCGTCTCCCACCGTCACGGACTGCCGTAGTCAGTACATCCACACCACGAAACCACAAAACCCCAGGTCAATACCCCAACACGTCACCGGACCAGGGGGAACTTCGGCCTAACCGATACGCTCTATTACCCCGCCGGAAGCTGTCAACCTGAGTGAGGCAGCGGTGTGCAGACACTCAACGAGATCGACACCTGTCATTGACCGTGTATCCAAGCTGATTGAGGATCTCGACCGTCCGCGCGGCGAGGATCTTTCCGTGCGTGCCGTCAAGCTCCCACTCAAACTCTTGGCGTGCGGCCAACTCGAGGCGGTTCTCGAGGAGTCAGGTGAGATCATCCATGCCCTCGAAACCGGAGCGATCACCACGGAAGCTCTTACCGAACTCGGCCACGCGCTCGTCAGACCCCACACCGACCGCGGGAGAAGGACCGTGTTCAAATCCGTCGGAATCGCCATCCAAGACTGGGCCGTAGCAAGCCTGCTCGCCAACAAGTTTCTTCTCTGATCGACAGACTTCCGAGCGGGTCACACTCGAACCGCCAGTGAACAACCCGAAACTCACGGAATGCAAAGCTCCTGTGTTAGAACCGATCTCGCTGTGAGGCCGCGCATCATCCGACGAAGCGGATGCGATTCGCTGAATCTGGCAGCGCTCTTATCGCTGCGGTAGCGGACGGGAACGCACCAGCGTTGGCCACCAGAACCACGGGCCGAGGATTCGCAGGATGCACGGCACGACGAACGACCGCACGATCAGCGTGTCGAGCAGCAGGCCGATACATACGGTCGAACCCACCTGACCGATGCTTCTGAGATCGCTGGTGAGCATCGCCAGCATGGTGAACGCGAACACCAAACCCGCGGACGTCACCACGCCACCCGTGCTTCCGAGCGCGCGGATGAGACCGGTGTTCAGTCCGGCGTGCAGCTCCTCTTTGACACGGAGGATCAACAGCAGGTTGTAGTCCGAACCCACCGCCACCAGGATGATGAACGTGAGCGGCAATATCAACCAGTACAGGGGCAGGCCGACGAGGTGCTGCCAGAAGAGTATGGAGAGCCCGAACGCTCCGGCGTAGGAGAAGGCCACCGTGCTGGGGATGACCAAGGCGGCCATCAGACTTCTCGTGAGGAACAACATGATCAAGAAGATCAGCACGAAGGCGGCGATCGCCACGATAAGCAGATCGGACGCGGCGTATTCCTTGATGTCCCTGTTGGTTGATCCCGAGCCGCCGATATAAACCCTCGCGCCGGCCAGCGAGGTCTCTTTGAGCGCCACGGTTATAGCGGTGGGGAATTGTTCGACATGCTGCACGCCGTCCGGGCCATTGGCGTCCCCCTCGTGGGTGACGATGAACCGAGCAGCCCGGCCGTCCGGCGACATCAGGAGCTGCATACCAGTCTTGACGTCGTCGTTGTCGAAACCTTCTCTGGGGATGTAGAAGAAGTCATCGCTGCGGGCCGCGTCGAAGTCGAGCCCCACGTTGACCTGGTCGAAGAATGTCTGGTCGGTCTGTATGGACTGCAGATCCGCCTGTCCGTAGCTGTTGACTAAAAGAGCCGTCAATGCCTCCGTGTCGTCGGCCGTGAGTTTCAGCTGCGTTATTATTTGCGGCAAGATCCTGTCTATGGCCTCGAGGGAGGTCTTGGCGTCGTTGATATCAGCTGCCAAGTGGTCGATATTGTCGAGCGCATCGAATAGCGATCTAAATGCCCAGCACATGGGAACATCGAAACAGTGCCGCTCCCAATAGAAATAGCTCTTGATCGGCCGGAAGAAATCGTCAAAATTTGAGATTTCCGAATTCATCTCATCGGTGACCCTTTGCAGATCCTCGATGGTGATAACCGTCTTGTGCAGCTCATCCGACATGTTTTGGAAGAAGACGATCTCTTTCCGCAAGACCGCGACGGTGTCCGCATTGATCGCTGCCTGCTGGCTGGTATTGGCGTTTTGCTGTCTGTTGAACGGGAGCTGTTGACCGCTACCGCTGCCCTGCGTGGTGAACAAGTAGGGGAGGGTGGCGTGTTCCAAAGCTCGGCCCATGGGCCTGGTGATGCTTTGCACCATCGCGACGCCGGGAAGGCGCTCGAGGGCCTTGGCCGCCCGGTCCAATGAGATGAAGTCGGCCGAGTTTCGCATGTCGTGATCCGACTCGATCATCAGCATCTCGGAGAACAGCTTGCTCTTCGGGAAGTGCCGATCCGCCGCCGCGAAACCCTGATTGGCGGAGCCATTGTGCGGTTGGTATTGGCGGTCGTCGTAGTTCTGCCGGTACGTCGGCACGAAGATCGCCCCGAAGACGACGGCGGCAGCACTGGCCGCGAGGATCGGCACCGGCCACCGCACCACGCTCGTCCCGATCCGCCGGTACAGATGCGCCTTAGCCTTCCCTCTCGGGTCGAAAAGCCCGAAAAGGCTGCCCACGGTCAAGAAGGCTGGGCCGAGCGTCAGCGCTGCCGTGATCGTGAACAGCATGGCGATAGCGACGGCCGGCCCCATGGTGTGGAAGTAGTTGAGTCGCGCGAAAGTCAAGCAGTAACACGCCCCCGCGATCGTCAGCCCCGAGCCAAGGATGACCGGCGTGACACTCTTATATGCGGTGTAAAACGCCTCCTCCCTGCCCTCGCCGTCGTGTCGCGCCTCGTGATAGCGGCCCATCAAGAAGATGCCGTAGTCCGTCCCCGCTCCCAGGGTCAGCGCGACGACGATGTTCACGGCGAATGACGAGAGCTCGATGTACCCGAGATGCCCGAGGGTTGCGATGACCCCCTTCGCGACCAGCAGCTCGAAAAGAACTCCGGCCAAGGGCACAAACAGGGTGACGACGGAGCGGTACACCAACAGCAACATCCCGGTGATGAGGAAGATCGTCACGATCGTGATGTCGTTCAAGCTTGAATTCGCAATAGCCACCGTGTCCTTGGCGAGCGGGGCCGCACCGCTGACGTAGACCTTGAGCCCTGGCGGCGGCGTGTCGTTCGCGACGGTATCCCGAACGGCAGCAACGGACTCATTCGCTTGCATTTGGCCGATATCGCCCGCGAGACGTAGCAGCACGTACGCGCACTTACCGTCGAGGCTCTGCGCCCCCGCCGCGGTGATCGGCTTCCCCCACAGATCCATGACGTACTGCACGTGCTTGGGGTCTTGCTTGAACCGGCGCACCAAATCGTCGTAGTACCGATGGGCCTCGTCACCAAGCGGCTTACTTTGGTCACTACCGCACCGCGGTTCCGGACCGGCGATCGCGCACGCTTCCAGCACGACCATGGCCAAGCTGGTCGAATTGGACTCGTGGAACTTCGCACCGATGGCCAGCAACGCCCGCTGCGACGGCGCGTAGTGCGGGACCACCGGCCCCGCGAGCTCTTCTGCGACCCTCTCCACCTGCGGCATGAAGGTGTTCGTCGACACGGCAAGAAGGGCCCAAAAGGCGATGATCGGTATCGCGAAGACGCGGACCATTCTGGGGACGAAGGGTCGTTTGACCCGATGCTCGGCCCCACGTTCGCTCATGCGGATTTCACCAGGCAAAAGACGTGTGCATCCTGATGGGTATCGGACTGTTCAGCGCGGACAACGCCATTCACCCGCAGCCGGCAGCCGACTTGACCGCCATGAACCTGCGCCGAGATGCTGCCGGACACCACGGTGAGAGTGGTCGCCTCCGTGTGCGACCAGGGCAAGGTCGTGAGATCAACCTGATGCGGATGCCCGTCGATGTCCACCCAGACGAGCATCCCCCCTTCCCCGGCGGAGCCGAACAACTCATACGTGAGCCGTTTGATGCTGAACTCCGGCGGCGCTGCCGGCTCATTGACGGTGATGACGGGCGGGGGATTGGAGAATTCGTGCACCTTCCACATGGCGACCGCGCCCACGCCGACCGCAACGACGGCCACCAACGGCATCCAGACTCGCGCCAGGACAGTCCTGCCGACCGAACGAGGGCTCACTCGATCACCTTTCGAAACCCGGTCCCGGACTTCGTACAAGACTCGGTCATATATCAACTACGTTGACAAATGACCGCGCAAAAACTACCGCCCCTGGGCCGGAACGCGAACACCACGTGTGGGGACGTTATCACCTACTGGTGCCGTCGGCAGCATGGACGACCTCGGCCTTCAACTCACCCGGAAATCAATGTTTTTTGCTAGCGATGCTTGCTCAAGACAATTTCCGCAGACGCCTTTTCAACCTTGCGCTGCGGAGAATCTGAGTCGTGAAGTTTGTGGCGGCCAACATGGGAAAGACGCCGAGAAATGTCCGCTCGGAGGGCGTCGCCCCATGCAAGTGGTAAAGACTGCCAAACACGTAAAAGCAACCAACCATGAATAGAGCGCCGGGGATGCAGAACGTGATTAAGGAGCTACGAACCGCAACGATTTGCTTCGCATAATCCAACTCATCCTTCGACATGGGTTCGCGTTTGCGCACGTTCTTCAAAACCGCTTTGGCGCTGCCTATCTCGTCGCTTATCGGAGTAGGCGCTCGGTCCCCCAGCCGTTTCACGTATACAGCGGCAAAGGCAGCGAACACCAACGCCAGCACAAGGGCAAGTACGGTCAGAAAGCCAAATAAACCCGAATTCATTATTTTGCTCCTTCGCTCCGCTGCCGAACCATCGAAGCCTCCTCGAAACGCTACCTCAGACAGGGCGGGCTGTTCAGCTGCTGAACGCCTGCGCTGTGCTCCATCGCCACCCACCCGGCCCGGAAGAGATGGCGAGGGCGACCTCTCGCGACTTTCCGCTCGGCGGTGCCGAACGCGGTGTGCGACGCGACCGCGTCCCACAAGTTGAGCACTCAGCCGAGTGCCACCATCATTGGTGGCGGGCGTAGTGTCGGCCGGTCAGCTGGCATTCTTCAAGGCCTGCCTAGCCCGGCACCCACATCTGACGGCGCCCCGATCGCAATCGACCCAACAAGGAGCATGGGCATGACAACATCCGATGCACTTCGCTATTCGAGGATTCAACTCACCCACGGATCTGGTGCGATCCCCGCCGTCGGATTCGGCACGCTGATTCCGGATCCTGTGACGACCAAGCAAGCCACCAAGACCGCACTGGAAGTGGGTTTCCGACATCTCGATTGCGCAGAGCGCTACGGCAATGAAGAAGCGGTGGGTGATGCGATGCGCGAAGCATTCGAGACCGGGACGCTTCAGCGGGAAGACATGTTCGTCACCACGAAGCTGTGGAATACCAATCATCGCCCAGAGCGGGTCAGGCCCGCATTCGACGGGAGCCGCCGGCGACTGCAAGTCGACTACGTCGATTGCTACTTGATCCACACTCCCTACGCCTTTCAGCCCGGCGACGACCAAGACCCGCGCGACGACCGCGGTCAGGTCATCTATGACACGGAGGTCACGCTGGCGGACACGTGGCGGGCGCTGGAGCGCCTCGTCGACGACGGTGTCTGTGGGTCGATCGGGCTATCGGACATAACTCTGGACCGGTTGCGCGAGATAGTCGCGGTTGCGCGGATTAAGCCCGCCGTAGTGCAGGTCGAATCCCATCCGTACCTACCCGAGTGGGAACTGCTCGACTTCTGTCGAGAGCAGGGGATTGTGCTGCTGGCGTTCGCACCTCTGGGACATGCCATGGAACCAAAAATTGTGGACGACCCGGTGATTACCGCAATTGCGGAGCGTCTGCACATGTCGCCGGCTCAAGTGGTTCTCTCCTGGGCCGCGCAGCGTGGCACTGCTTTCCTCACCACCTCGACCAAACCGCACCGCATCCAAGAGAACTTTCAGGTTTCGACCCTGCCTGAAGACGCCATGCGGGACATCCGGTACCGCATCACCGCGAACGTCAGGTTCAATTCAGTGGTAAAAAGCGGCGTGCCTGGTTTCATCCCCCGGCCCTCCTG
This sequence comes from uncultured Actinomycetota bacterium, assembly GCA_963845595.1. Taxonomy (GTDB): domain Bacteria; phylum Actinomycetota; class Actinomycetes; order Mycobacteriales; family Mycobacteriaceae; genus Mycobacterium. The sequence continues at coordinate 374,419 of CAWJSU010000006.1, read as the reverse complement.
ACGCCGTCAATTTTGACGGGATCGACTTCACCCTGCCAGGGGAGAACATGGGGCGATTTGGCGGCAGCCGACGACAGGAACTCGAGGCATACCAAGCGCTGTGGAACCTCTGGCGCTCTTCTGGGGGCACGGTCACGAACGTCAGCAACTGGGAGTCGGCTTGCAAGATGCTGCAGACCTACTACACCGTTGCTCAAGCCCGCCAAGACCCCGAAGTTTGCGCCATGAGGATTCGATACCTTGAGATCTCGGAGCCGTTACCCCGGCTTGCCGACTTCGTACACGCACCACCGGATTACCGACTGCCCGATGCCCCGCAGCAGCTGGCGCGGGCTTGCAACGAGTATAGGTTGGCGCGCCAGCGGCACCCCCAACGTGAACGTCAGCGCCTGAAAGAACTCGAGACAACCGAGGTGCTCTACGGCGCGCTGAAGGCCGCCGAGGCGAGAGCCAGGGCCGCCGAGATAGCTCGCCAGCGCAAATGGCAGCTAAGCAGGTGGCCCAAAGGCATTGTCCTGGAAAGTGAAATCTATAACCTCGACAGCGTGGCGGCCCAGGTGGACCTGCAGAACGCGAAAATCGAATCCCGAGTGCATGCGCTGACCAATCTGCTCCGGGACGGACTGCAAAGCCCGAAGGACGTGTCGGAGTCTGATCTAACCGCGAGCTATCGCGCTGGCGATCCGGCCGGGATTGTGGCCCATGTCGAATCGGTTCTGGCGGCAATGCCGTTGCCGCCCTGCGTCAATCCCAAGACGACGGCTGTGTATTCGCCGGAGTCGCGCCGACTGTTGGTCGAGTATGAACTGCCCGGCGTTGATGTCGTGCCGAGGGCCAGGTCATACCGTTACGTCAAGAGCCGCGAAGCGGTTGTCGAGAAGGCGCGACCGGGGCCGGAAGTAAAAGCGTTGTACACCAGTACTATTACGCAACTCACGTTGCTATCTCTTGCTGCCATCTGGGAAATCGACAGCGAGCGCCACATCGACGTCGTGGTATTCAACGGTGTTGTCGATGCGCTGGATCCGCACAGCGGTCAACGGATCCGGCCATGTTTGATCGCCCTCCGGGTCACCAGAGACACCTTCGCCGAAATCGACCTGCAAGACGTCGATCCGTCTGTCTGCCTTAAACATCTGTCGGCTACCGTGTCGCGGAACCCCACGGAGTTCGTCCCGGTGCGGCCTTTGGTTGACTGAGGGCGCGCTCAGCAGCCCCGGCGGCCGACACCGAACCCGAAAGTTCATTCGCCCGGTTTTTGGGCCACTCCCGCGTACTCGCCCATGAAGCCGTTTCGCAACCACCACCTGGGGCCAGTGTGCTCGAAGATCTGATCGCCGAGAACGCGATTGCGCAACGAACTCCTGATCGGGAATGGATTCATCCCTGTTTTGTACTTGACGCCGACCATGGCGGGGTCGGACGGCCGGCCCCGCCTGGGCACCAGCTCGAAACCGGCATCCCGGAGCATTGTGTTTAGCTCGGCGGGGCGAGGGAATCGCCGAAAGTCGTGGTTTGGCTTGTCCAGACCCCATACGAACAGCGGCCCAACGGTGACAAAAGAAAGCCATGTACACAGGTTGCGATCTGGTGTGACATAGAATGTGCGGCCGCCCGGCTTCAGTGCGCGAAATACGCTATCCAGCAGATGGCGGTGCTCGGTGCAGTGGTCGAGGATTCCGTGCAGGTAAATAAGGTCAAATCGACTGGCCGCCAAAATGTCTGCATTCCGTGCGTCGCCGACAATGAAGTCGACAGCGGGGTGGTCGGCAAAGCGCTCGCGGGCTGCCCCGATCGCCTTATAGTCGACGTCGATGCCGACGATGCCCCATTCGCCCAACTCCGGATACCGTTCGAGCAATCCCGCGATCGCTCCGCCGCCGCCGCAGCCCACCACTGCCATCTGCGGTCGTCGATTTGTTGTGGGCGGAAGGTAGTCGTATAGGAAAGTCCATGCAGCGTAGTCGATTTCGCTGACCAGATCTGCTGTGAAGCACCACTGTTCGCTGACGTCGGCGTTGGAGAAGTAACGCACCCCACGCTCGATCGTGCCGTTGCTGATCCGCGTCAGCACGCGATCGGTCGTCGAATAGCGGTACTCCGGCTCGCCCGATGCGTCGTTGGCGCGTTCACGCTCGAGGAACTCAAAGTAAGTCTGCTCTTCGGGTTCGAGCGGCGCTTCCCACGATTGGGCGCTGCCGAGCACCCGTTCCCGAATCCACGAGTCGATCACGCGGCTGTAGACGATCTTGTCGAACAACATGAGCTGATGGCCGCCGCCGGGCATCACAAAAAAGTCTTTGGTCCCCCCGACCCGCTCAAAGCATGCCCGGCAGTGCTCGACGCCGACGATTTCGTCGTTCTCGCCACAGGTGATCAGGACAGGTTTCGCATTTGCCGCGGCGGGCACTGGCGGCACATAGTTGAACACCGAGTGGTAGCTCTTGAACCCATAGGACCAGACGTAAAGCGGGTCTTCCTTTTTCATGTCCAGCAGCCCAGGGTCTTCTTGGTACGCGGCCTTGAAGTCGATGAACCGTCGCAGCGGGATTCGCAGGCGATCACCTACCTTGTTGGCCAGGTACTTCGCTGGACGCGACTGCAGCAACCGGATCGCCGGGCTCATGGGCGCCTCGTGGTTCAACAAGATGTTCATGCACACACCGGCGACCACGGCCGGGCACGCGTCGAGCGCGTGGAATGCGACCTCGCCGCCCTGGCTGGCGCCGTGCACGACGACGGGCAGGGAAGTGCGTCGGGCGGCGTAATCGGTGACTGCCCTGGTGTCTTCGAGGAAGGCGTCGAAACTAAACACTCCCGCTATGCCTTCGGTGCGGCCATGCCCGGTCAGGTCGAACGAATAGACCGCGGCCCTATAGTGGCGGCGCATGTGCTCGGCGAACGCCTGGTAACTTTCACTGTTCCCAGCGGTGCCGTGGACTAGCACCAAGACATAGTCGGCGTCGTCATTGTCGTAGCGGCGCACGAAGAGACGCCTGGCGCCGGATCCGGTCACCGCGTCTTCGACCATTGGCGGCACTGCCTGAATGCTGACGTCCGGGTTCATCAGCGGCGCCCCGCATCCAGTTCTTTACTAAGACGGGAGACGAACATCTCAACGAAGGTGTCGAAGTCGCCGCGGAAGTCGGGAATGTCGGAAACGAAGGGGCGCTGCATCGACATGCCCAGCAGCATGATTTCGACGAGACGCACCAACTCGTCGATCAAGCCCTGCGGCGCATCGTCACCGGCGATGGTACGGAGTACCTCAGCGAACTGCCGACGCTGGGTATCGCGATAGTCGACATACGCGGTCCACAAGAACTCGTTGTGGTTAGCGGCTGCGGCGAACTCGACCATAAACGTGACCGCGTCGAGGTTGTCGATGAACAGCGTGTACAGCAGACCGGCCGCCTCGGTCAGGCCATCGTGCACGGACAATCCGTGCGGCAGTTGGGCCGACGCCGTGGCGAACGCTGTTTTAGCCATTTCGTCGATCGCCGCCTGAAAGAGTTTCTCCTTGGTCTCGAAGTGATAGTGCAGCAGCGTCTGCGAAACCCCGGCCTGTGCTGAGATCAGCTTCATCGAAGACTTTTCGTACCCGTACGCGCGGAAGCACTTCATCGTTGCCTGCAGGATTCGTTGACGGGCGTCGCCGGCACTGACCGGGGTACCCCCACGAGCCTCAGCCTTTGCAGCGGTTGCGGTCGACATCGACTCCATCTCCGCACCTCCCTCCCCCGGATAAGATACTGTCTGATCGATCAGTCAGGCAAGAGGGAAGCGGTTGGAGTTCGCCCACTAGCGGGGGAAGAAGGGCAAGACACCCTCAGGCCGCTCCCTGGGGGCCGCCGGCCTTGCGGCTGTGGAGTTCTTTGAGGGCTCGCACCAATGAGGCCTCGATCAACTTGTCGTTATCCGCGGAGATGAAGTCGTGGACCCGCTTCTCGAGCAGGGCCCGTAGCAACGGGTTGAACACCTCGTAGGTCTCGCGGAAATAGACCCGGGTCTTGCCCTCTCCGAGATCCTGCAGCCGCGTCCAGCCCGAGGCCTTGGACCACAGCGGCTTACCGATGGCGTCGTAGCGCCACGACAAAGGGCGCCGGGCCTCGGTAATCCACTCCCAGGACTGGGCCTTACCCCCGGTCAGCAGATACTTCGGCACCGGAAAGTGGCAGTGCCGCACCAGCCCGTTGCCCTCCTCGTCACCGGGGTGGAGGATCTCGATCTGCACGGAGTCGGACTCGAAACCCGCCCGGTTGCGCTTCCACATCACATCCCATACCTCGCCGGGCGTGCCTTCGACGACGAAGTCAAATCTGTGGTCTTGCATGGCCTCTCAGCCTCTCTCCAGTTGCGACTTCAGTACCTTGCCTCCGGCGTTCCTCGGCAGCGCCGCAAGGTAGTGAACTCGGCGGGGAACCTTGTAGTCGGCGAGCCGCTCACCGGCGAAGCTTTGCAGCTCAGCGGTCGATACCGTCGCCCCCGGTCGCAGCACGACATAGGCTGCGATGTCCTCACCCAGCACCTCGTGCGGAATGCCGACCACCGCCGCCTCGACCACTTCCGGGTGGGACTGCAGGACCGCCTCGACGTCGTCCGCGTAGATGTTCATGCCCCCTCGGACAACCACTTCCTTCTTGCGCCCGACGATGTAGATCCGCACTTCCACGGGCGGCGCGGGCCGCCCAACGGCGCCCGGGCGGGTGCGTGCTCCCTTTGGATCCATCGAGAACGTGGCATGCCCGCCTTCGGTCATGCCGTAGCCGTTCAGAACGGCGGCGCCGGGCAATCGGGCTTGCAGGCGCTCGACGGTGTCCGGGGAAAGCGGGGCACTCCCCAGGATCAGCGATTTCAGACTCGACAGGTCGGCCGTGTCGAACTCGGGGTGATGGATTAGGAGCCTGGCCATGGCCGGCACCACAAAGGCGATCACCGGCCGCTCGCGCTCGACGATGCCGAGCCAGCGCCCGGCGTCGAACCTGGGAAGGTACAGCACGGTCATCCCCGCCTTCATCGGGTTGTAGATGAAGCCGAGGCCGGCGAAGGTGAACACCGGCGTGGCGGTGAGCCACTTCAATCCGTTCCAGGACGGAACACCGTTCGGCAGCAGCGCGATGTCGCCGTGCCGCACGGCCACGCCCTTCGGCATGCCCGTGGTGCCCGACGTGTACATGACGTCGGCCAGATCGGGTGCATCGACGGGTACCTGGATGGCCGACGCGTCCTCGCTCTTGACGTCCTCGAGGTCGGCGAACCGGCCGCGCTCGGACGGGCCGACGGTGGCCACCACGGACAACGACGGGAGGGACGCCGACAACGGGGCAAGGGCGTCGAGGGCCTCCTCGAACGCGCCACTGCAGACGACCGCGGCGGCCTCGGCGTGCTCGAGGATCGACCGCATCTCGGGAGGAGAGAGCCGGTTGTTCATGGGCACCGCCACGGCGCCGATCTTGTGCACCGCACTGTAGGTGACGACAAAGTCGAGGATCTGCTCGGCCTCGAGATCGATGGCGACCAAGTCCCCCTTCCGGACGCCCTTGGCCCGCAGGCCATGGGCCAGCCGGTTCGACTCGTGCTCCCAGCGCCCGAACGTGATCGACGATCCGTCGCCGAGGTTCCGATACGCCACCTCGTCCGGGTAGGCCGATGCCATGAGCCGCAGCTGCTCGGGCAGGAGATCAACCATGGCGCCGCGGTTCGAGGAGGCGCTCGGCGGTGCCGCCCAGGAAGTCGGCCATCGGCCCGTCGTCCAGGGCGAGCGCACGGGCGGCCGCCAGCGCCTTTTCCATCGGGAGGAACGGATGGTCCGAGGCGAACAGGACCCTGCCCCTGCCGCGGCGGGAGCCCATGAACTTGATCAGCGATGGATGCATGTAGGTGGCCAGATAGGCCGAGTTCGAGAGGTACAGGTTGGGCCATTTGAGCATGTACTCGATAAGCAGTTCCTCGTACGGATGGCCCATGTGGGCGCCGATGACGACCAGATCCGGGAAGTCGATCAGCACGTCCTCGAGCAGCACCGGGTCCTGGCAGCGGGACCGGACCCGCGGTCCGGGGATGCCGACATTGATCGACACGGGAAGGCCCAGTTCCTCACAGGTGGCGTAGACGGGGTAGTAGAGGGCGTGGTTGAGGGGGTACTGGTCGACAAGGGGCGACACCCGGACGAGATCCACGGTTGCCGCGGCGGCCCGCCGGCGGACATCCATGCTCTGCTGCCGGGGCCCGCTCGGGCGATCGACCGATGCGGCCAGGTACAGCCGGTGGCGGTGCTCGGCCGCAAAGGCCAGCGTGTCGTCGTCCACCTTGGACAGCGAGGTACTCAGGACCGCGCGGTCCACGCCGACCCGGTCCATCTCCGCTATCAGGTCGGGCGGGGACATCCCCTCCTTGACGTCGACGCCAAAGAAGCCCTCGACCGATCCGAAACCCGACTTGCCCAAGAACGCGGCCGCGGCTTCCTTGGAGAGGGCATTCACCCAGAAATCGACGACCATGTCTCCTCCTCGTCTTGGGCTCGGATTGGGGCCGACGGAGCCAACAGGAGAGCACCGAACGTGGACATGAAAAGCCGGGCACCAACGTTACACAGCTTTACATATCAGGGTCCAAGCGTAACCTCACCCTCATGCCGATTGCGATCACGCCTGAGCACCGGGACCTGGCCGACTCGGTGCGGTCACTGGTGGCGCGGATAGCGCCGTCCGAGGTGCTGCACCAGGCGCTGGAGACGCCGATCGCCACGCCGCCACCCTATTGGCGGGCCGCCGCAGGACAGGGGCTGCTGGGTGTGCACCTGGCGGAATCCGTTGGTGGACAAGGGTTTGGCATTCTGGAGCTGGCCGTGGTCTTGGCGGAGTTCGGCTTCGGCGCCGCGCCGGGGCCGTTCGTCCCGTCGGCGATCGCCAGCGCTCTGATTGCCGCCCACGATCGCGACTCGACACCGCTCGCTGACCTGGCGTCGGGTGCGGCGATCGCCACGTATGCGCTGGAGTCATCGATGACGGCCACCCGGCAGGGCGATGCTCTGGTGATCCGGGGTCAAGCGCGGTCGGTGCTTGCGGGCGCAGAGGCGGCGCTGCTCGTGTTGCCGGTGTCGCCCCCAGGTGGCGGCGCCGTGTGGGTGGTGCTCGACGCCGAACAGCTCGATGTCGAGCAGGTCGCGAGCGTGGATCCGCTGCGGCCGGTCGCCCATGTCCGGGCAGAGGGTGTCGAGGTCGGCGAGAACCGCGTGTTGAGCAACCTGAGCGCCAACGCCGCGCAGGCCATCGCGTCCACGCTGTTGTCGGCCGAGGCCGTCGGCGTCGCACGCTGGGCCACCGAAACCGCGGCGGCCTACGCCAAGATCCGTGAGCAGTTCGGCCGGCCCATCGGTCAGTTCCAGGCGATCAAGCACAAGTGTGCCGAGATGCTCGCCCGCACCGAGCGGGCAACCGCCGCGGTGTGGGACGCCGCCCGCGCCATCGACGAAGGGATCGAAAAGCCGGAATCCGCTTTGCAATCCGGCTGGGAATTCGCTGCCGCCGTGGCGGCGACGCTGGCCCCGGCCGCCGCCCAGAGCTGCACCCAGGATTGCATCCAGGTACACGGCGGTATCGGCTTCACCTGGGAGCACGACACCAATATCTATTATCGTCGGGCGCTCGGGCTGGTCGCCGCGTTCGGCCGCGCCGCCGATTATCCGCAGCGTGTCGTCGACACCGCCACCACCTCCGGCGTGCGCAAGCTCAATATCGACCTCGACCCGGAGACCGAGCAGCTGCGCGAGGAGATCAACGCCGAAGTCACTGCCCTCAAGTCGATTTCGTCCGATCAGCGCACAACGGCGATCGTCGAGGGTGGCTGGGTGATGCCGTATCTGCCCAAGCCGTGGGGCCGTTCGGCTACCCCGGTCGAGCAGATCATCATCGCGCAGGAATTCAGCGCGGGCCGGGTGCGACGTCCGCTGCTGGGTGTCGCCGGCTTCCTCGTCCCATCCATCGTTGCGTTCGGCAATGAAGACCAGAAGCAGCGCTTTCTGCCGCAGACACTGCGCGGTGAAATGACCTGGTGCCAGCTGTTTTCCGAGCCCGGCGCCGGTTCGGACCTGGCCGGCCTGGCTACCAAGGCCGTCAAGGTCGACGGTGGCTGGCGAATCACCGGCCAGAAGATCTGGACCACCCTGGCGCAGTACGCGCAGTGGGGCGCGCTACTGGCGAGAACGGAGCCAAACGCGCCAAAACATAACGGCATCACCTACTTCCTGCTGGACATGGCCAGCGAAGGTGTCACGGTGCGGCCGTTGCGCGAGCTCACCGGTAACGAATTCTTCAACGAGGTATTCATCGATGACGTGTTCGTGCCGGACGACCTGGTACTCGGCGAGGTCAACCGTGGCTGGGAGGTCAGCCGCAACACGCTAACCGCCGAGCGAGTGACCATCGGCAGTGCCGAGAACCCGAGTCTCGCCAGCTTGGACCGTCTGGTCGAGTTGATGCGCGATGGCCAGTTCGACCAGATTGCGCAAAACCGCGCCGGCCAGTTGATCGCCGAGGGGCACGCCGGCAAGGTCCTCAACCTGCGCTCGACGCTGCTGACGCTCGCCGGTGGCGACGCGCTGCCGTCGGCCGCGATATCCAAGCTGCTTTCGATGCGCACCGCCCAGGGCTACGCCGAGTTCGGGTTGGCGTCGTTCGGCGTCGACGGCGCGATCGGCGATACCGGGGCGTTGCAGGGGGAGTGGGCTCACTATCTGCTGGCCAGCCGCGCCTCCACCATCTACGGTGGTACCTCGGAGGTGCAGCTGAATATCATCGCCGAGCGGTTGTTGGGGTTGCCCCGCGACCCGTGACCCGCGCGAGGGCAGTGTTCACCCGATCAGCCTCAGCGGCCAGACCTTCTTCGATGTCTTCGGTACTCCGCGACGGCGCGATTCGATGAGGACGTTTGCGCCTGTGCCAGGCGGGTTATTCGACACAAGTACGAGAGGAGCACGAAATGCCAATTTGGGAATGGATTTTGATCGCGGCCCTCGTCGCAATAGTGGTCGCCGCGGTCATCGTCATAGCAAGCTTCGTGAGCAGTCGCAGGAAAACACAGCGACTGAAACGGCACTACGGCAGCGAGTACGAGCGTCTGGTGTCCGAGACGGGAGGCCAAAAGGCGGCCGAGAACGAACTCATCGCCCGGGAACGCAAGCACCACGAACTCGACATCGTTCCGTTGACGCCGTCGGCCCTAACGGATTTCGCCACCCGCTGGCACCAGGTGCAGACCGGGTTCGTCGATAATCCGGCAACCGCCGTCGGCGTCGCCGATCGTCTGGTGACCGAAGTGATGCGCGAACGGGGCTATCCCGTTGATGATTTCGATCAGCGGGCCTCTGACATCTCGGTGGACCACCCGCAGATCGTCGAAAACTACCGCGCCGCACACGGCATTCATATGTCGCAGCAGCAGGGCGATGTCAGTACAGAGCAGCAGCGTGAGGCGTTTGTGCACTACCGGGCGCTGTTCGAGAAGTTGCTCGAGACCACAAAAGACAACGACGCGTCAAAGGAGGCACGCGCATGACTACGCAACAAACACAGGCGAACGGCTCCTACGATGAGTCCCGGGCCGCGGTTTCCGAAGCGCCACCGGTGAGCGAGCGCACGGCGCCCGCCGAGACGGCCGAGCCACCGACCGCTGCGGCACCCAGCGCTGAAGCTGCGGCCGCACCGGCGGAGCGGCCCAGCGTGGAACGCGAATCAGCAACGGAGGCATTGGTGTTCGCCGACGACGACCTCGGGGACTTGCGTGCGCGGTGGGCGGGCGTGCAGGCGGGCTTCGTCGACGATCCCAAGGACTGCGTCCAGAAGGCCGACGATCTGGTCTCCGATCTGGTCGAAAAGCTCACAACCGGTTTCGCCCTCGCGCTCGCGCGCCTGGAACAAAAGTGGGCCCGCGGCAAGGAGGCCTCTACCGAAGACCTACGCCTGACGCTGATGCACTACCGCGAATTCTTCGAGCGGCTGCTCGCGGCTTAAGGCCGCGACGGTTCACATGGTCACCGTCAGCGGCCAGACGCTCCAGATGTCGTCGCAGTACTCGGCGATGGCGCGATCCGACGAAAACTTGCCGCTGCGTGCGGTATTCAGAATGGACATCCTCGTCCACGTGTCCCGTTCCCGCCATGCGGCGCTGACCTGCTCTTGGCGATTCACGTAGGACGCGTAGTCGGCGCATACCAGGAACGGATCGTCGTAGCGCAGATTGTCCACCAGCGGGCGGAACACCTCGGTGTCGCCGTGCGAGAAGGTCCCGCCGGCAATCAGATCCAGCACCGCGCGAAGTTCGTCGTTGCCGTCGATGTACTCGGCCGGACGGTACCCCTTTGCCTTAAGCTCCTCGACCGCTTGGACAGTCAGACCGAATAGGAAGAAGTTTTCCGGCCCGACCTCGTCGCGCATCTCGACGTTCGCCCCGTCGAGCGTGCCGATGGTCAGCGCGCCGTTGATCATGAACTTCATGTTCCCGGTGCCCGACGCCTCCTTGCCCGCGGTCGAGATCTGCTCGGACAAATCGGCCGCCGGGTAGATCATGTGCGCGTTCTGCACATTGAAGTTCGGCACGAACGCCACCTTCAGGAACCGGTTCACCTCCGGGTCGGAGTTGATCGTCTCCCCGACGGCGTTGATCAGCTTGATGATCCGCTTGGCCATGAAGTAGCCGGGTGCGGCCTTACCGCCGAAGATGAAGGCCCGCTGCGGAATCGACAGCCCGGGGTTCTGCTTGAGCCGATGGTAAAGCGCGACGATGTGCAGCACGTTGAGGTGCTGGCGCTTGTACTCGTGGATGCGCTTGACCTGGACGTCGAACATCCAGTCCGGGTTGAGCTCGACGCCTGCCACCGCGCGGATGTACTTAGCCAGGCGCGCCTTGTTGGTGCGTTTGACGTCGCGCCATTCCTGGCGGAAGGCGTTATCGTCGATGAACTGCTCCAGGCCGCGCAGGCGCCCCAGATCGGTCAGCCAGCCGTCACCTATCTTGCGATCCAGCAGCTCGCGGAGCCCGGGGTTAGCCAGCGCGAGAAAGCGGCGCGGCGTCACGCCATTCGTCTTGTTGCTGAACCGCTCCGGCCACAGCTCGTAGAAGTCTTTGAGCACACTGGCTTTCAGCAGGTCCGAGTGCAGCGCGGCGACACCGTTGATGGCGTGGCTGCCGACCGTGGCGAGGTGCGCCATCCGGACGTTCTTGCCGCCGTCCTCGCCGATCAGCGACATCCGGCGGACGCGGTCCTCGTCGCCGGGGAACCGGGCGCGCACCTCGTCGAGGAACCGCCGGTTGATCTCGTAGATGATCTCGAGGTGGCGGGGCAGCGACTCGGCGAACATCTCCAGCGGCCAGGTCTCCAGCGCCTCGGGCAGCAGGGTGTGGTTGGTGTAGCCGAATGTCGCCACGGTGATGTCCCAGGCCTCGTCCCACCCCAGGTCCCGCTCGTCGACCAGCAACCGCATCAGCTCCGCGACGCCGATCGACGGATGGGTGTCGTTGAGCTGCAAGGCGAATCGCTGGGGGAGCTCCCTGACGCCGGCGTCGGCGAGGTCATCCATGATGTGCAGCACGTGCTGCAGCGAGCAGGACACGAAAAAGTACTGCTGGAGCAGGCGCAGGCGCTTGCCCACCTCCGGCTCGTCGTTGGGGTACAGCACCTTGGTGACCGTCTCCGACGTGACCTCGTCTTCGACCGCCTTGTAGTAGTCGCCGGTGTTGAAGGCTTCCAACGCGAACGACTTGACGGCCCGCGCGCTCCACAGCGTGAGCACGTTGCAGGTGTTAACGCCATAACCCTGGATGGGTGTGTCGTAGGCGACGCCTTTCAGTATCTGTCCCGGCACCCACCGGATACGGTCGTGGCCGGCCTCGTCCGTCTGGTGCTCGACGTAGCCGCCCCACTTGACCAGGTAGTTCACGTCGGGTTTGGCTATTTCCCAAGGGTTTCCGCTATCCAGCCAGTTGTCGGTCTGCTCGACCTGCCAGCCGTCGTGGATCTCTTGGTCGAAGATGCCGAATTCGTAGCGGATGCCGTAGCCGATCGCCGGACGCTCGAGGGTGGCCAGCGAGTCCAGGTAGCACGCGGCAAGCCGGCCGAGGCCGCCGTTGCCCAGTCCCGGTTCCTCCTCGCAAGCCAGGACCGTGTCGAGATTCTGGCCCATCGCCGTCAGCGCCTCCCGTGCCGCCCGCTCCATGCCGAGGTTCAGCAGGTTGTTGCCCAGCTGCGGACCCATCAGGAATTCGGCCGACAGGTAACAGATCACCTTGCGGCCGAGGTCGAGTGAGGTCTGCGTGGACACCACCCGGCGGTCCTGCATGCGGTCGCGCACGGCCAGCGCCAGCGCCCGGTAGTAGTGCTCGGGCCGCCGGGCCGCGGCCGGCCGGCCAATCGAGTAGCGCAGGTGGTCGTTGATCGCCCGTTGCAGCGCGGCCGCCTGCATCCCGGTGCGGGTGGGCTCGACAAGGTCGGCTCGTGCGGCGCCGGTGGCGGACGTTCCAGGTGTCTGTTCGACGTCGGTCATCGTGAGTCCTAATCCCTAGAGATGCTGGCAGTATCGCACCCGCCATATTTGAGTGCCGCGGGGCGCCGCAGGTCGCCAGTCTGGCAGCGGTGTTTGCACGCCGGGCGCGCAATTGACGTCCGCAGCGTGAACGCGAGCCCACGTGCTCGTGACGATCCGGCGTGACCGCCCAGACGCCCTCAACGCGGGTCCCGGCGGCCAGCGCGATAGGGCTGTGGCGCAGAATCCTGAGCCGTGGACCAGCCCACGAATGGTGGATTTGTCGAGCCTCGCCAGCTGCCGTTGGCGTCGCCAGGTGCGCGCTGGCTGATCGCGGCGGCCGTCCTGGGTTCGGGGATTGCGTTGTTGGACGGCACCGTGGTCAACGTCGCGCTGCCTGCCATCGGGCGGGAGCTGGGTGCGGGCCTGGCCGGTCAACAGTGGGTCATCGACGGCTACCTGCTGACGCAAAGCGCGTTGCTGCTCTCCGGGGGTGCGGCCGGCGACCGTCATGGCCACCGCCGCGTCTTTGTGGCCGGGCTGGTCGTTTTCACCGCGGCTTCGCTCGCGTGCGGCCTTGCGCCGACGATCGGCTGGCTGATCGGCGCCAGGCTGGTGCAGGGTGTCGGTGCGGCGGCGTTGGTGCCCGGGAGCCTTGCCTTGATCGACGCCGGCATCGTCGAGGCCGACCGCGGCCGTGCGGTGGGGATCTGGGCGGGCATGTCCGGGGTGACGACGGCGCTGGGTCCGTTCATCGGCGGCTGGCTTGTCGACGATGCATCGTGGCGCTGGGTGTTCTTTTTGAATGTTCCGCTCGCCGTGGCGGTTGGCTGGATCGCGGCCCGGCACCTCACCGAATCCCGCGATCCCACCGTCAGGGGCCGTCCCGACATCTTGGGGACCGGCGCCGTCACGGTGGGCCTGGCCGGGGTGATCTATGCGCTGATCGAGGCTCCTTCTCGCGGTTGGACACTCGCCACGGTGACCGCCGTGGTCGTCGGCGCGGCGGCGCTGGTTGCCTTTCCGGTCATCGAACAACGGGTGCGGTCACCGGTGTTGCCGCTCAAGCTCTTTCGCTCCCGGCAATTCACCGGCGCCAACCTCACCACCTTGGCCGTGTACACCGCGGTCGGCGGCGCGTTGTTTTTGTTGGTCTTGCAGCTGCAAGAGAGCCTGGGGTACTCCGCGCTGGTGGCGGGCCTGGCGACGCTGCCCATGACGGTCATCATGTTGATCGGGTCCCCGTGGGCGGGCGCGCTCGCGCAGCGAACCGGCCCGCGGCTGCCCATGACGGCCGGCCCGCTCATCGCCGCGGGCGGCGTGGCTTTGATGGCGCGCATCGTGCCCGGTGCAACCTATTTGGGTGCCGTGCTGCCCGCCGTGGTCGCATTCGGCGTCGGCCTGGCGATCACCGTGGCGCCGCTGACCGCGGCCGTCCTTTCCGCCGTCCCCGACGCCTATGCCGGCACCGCCTCCGGTGTCAACAACGCCATCTCGCGCGTTGCCGGACTAATAGCCGTCGCCGTATTGCCGGCCGCGGCCGGCATCGACGCCGGCCCCGGGCAGCCACTCGGCCCGGGCTACGCACTGGCGATGCTGATCACCGCGGCCGTCTGCCTGGTCGGCGGGATCACCGCGCTGGTGACCATCCGCACCGGCGCAGACGTCGCACCGCAGGTGCTGCCGGGAATCAACCACGCCTGCCAAGACCCGTCCACCCGACGCCCGAGGAGCGCGCCTCCGGAGGCCGCCTAGCGATGGGCAACGCCCGCACGCCTGGGAGGTCAGTTCGACCACCGCGGCAAGTTCATACATACAACGTCAATTTGTCAAATGGCGTGTGAGCCTTTAGGGATTCAGGCATCCCTCCTACGCTGAGAAGCGATGATCGTGCCGATCGATCGACGTGATTTCCTCAAATGGAGCGGCCTGGCGGGGATGGCCGCCACTGGCGCCGGCCTCGCGACCACGGGGTGCTCGCGGTCGGCGCCGCCCTCCCCGCCCAACGGGAAGGCCGACTACACACTGCGGATCGGCACCGGGACCGTCGAATTGGCCCCCGATCAGATCGTGTCCACCACCGTCTACAACGGACAATTCCCCGGTCCGTTGGTGCGCTTGACAGAGGGACAACGCACGTGGGTGGACATCTACAACGACACCGACGCTCCCGAGCAGCTGCACTGGCACGGCCAGCACGTGGGCGTCGACGTCGACGGTTCCGCAGAGGAGGGCACGCCCTATATCCCGGCGCACGGTATGCGGCGAATCTCCTTCGTGCCCGGCCCGGCCGGCTTCCGCTTCTATCACACCCACGTGGTCCCGCGCGACGACCTGTCCCGTGGCCAGTACAGCGGCCAGGTCGGCCCGGTCTACATCGAACCCAAGCAGAACCCCGGCTCCTACGACACCGAGATCTTTCTGACGCTCAAGGAATTCGAGCCCACCTTCAGCCTTGGGGGAGACATGGCCAACGATTTCCTGGCCGGCGAGCAAGACCCGGACCTCAAGGAGAAGGGCCAATCGGCCATGAATGCGTCGCTGGCCCGTGGCGATCCACACGGCTATGAGGTCGGCTACGGGGCGTTTGCGATCAACGGGCGCATGCTCGGCCACGGCGACCCGATCCGGGTGCAGACCGGCCAGCGGGTGCTGCTGCATGTTCTCAACGGCAGCGCCACCGAAACGCGCAGCCTGGCGTTGCCCGGGCATACCTTTAACGTGATCGCGCTGGACGGCAACCCGGTGCCCAATCCCGCGTCGGTGCCAGTGCTGTGGCTCGGCGCGGGCGAACGGATCTCGGCCGTCGTGAACACGGCCAATCCGGGGGTCTGGGTGCTGGGCGATCTTTCCGATGACGACCGTGGACACGGGATGGGTGTCGTCGTGGAATACGCCGGGCGCACGGGCGATCCGCAGTGGGTCGCGCCTGCTCCGTTCAAATGGGATTACCGCCTTTTCGCGGCGGCGAACCCGGCCGCTGTCGCGCCACCCGATCACACCATCGAGATGTTGATCGAGAAACGCAACGCGGCCGCCAACGGCTTTAACGTTTGGACGGTCAACGGCACCCCGTTTGCCATGGACACGAACAAATCCGTGCTCGCACTGCAACGTGACCAGCGCTACCGATTGCGGTTTCGCAATGCCACCGACGACCTGCACCCCATGCACCTGCACCGGCACACCTTCGAAATCACCCGCTTCGCCGGCACACCCACCGCCGGCGTGCGCAAGGACGTCGCGATCCTCGGCGGCTACCAAAGCATGGAGATCGATTTCGTCGCCGATCAGCCGGGCCTGTCGCTGTTGCATTGCCACCAGCAGATCCACATGGACTACGGCTTGATGCTGCTGCTCAACAGCACCTGATCGTCTCGTTAACTGGTGACGGTCATTTGGTCGTCGCTGCTGGCCCACGATTTGATGAAGACGGCGATGGCTACCTGCTCGTCTCGGCCCGTCTCGCTGCCGCTGTCGTTGAGGTGCACGATGCCGGCCGCGGTGTCGACGCCGATCACCACGACGGCGTGGTTGGAATCGGGTTCGCCGTCCGGGGTTTTGTCCTCGACGGGCTCGCCCCAGAGGAGTTCGGCGTTGACCCCGGCAATTACCTTGCGGCCCTGGGCCAGATCCTGCTCGAGTGCTTCCATGCCGGTGGGGACACCGATCTTCTTGGCACTTGGCTTGTCGGTGCTGACCGCGTGGATACCGAAGTGCGCCAGCAGCGCCGGTCCGTCGTCAAAGGAGGTGCCCTCGTCGTGCTTGCGTTTCTTCGGCTTGGTGTAAATCGGTCCGGAGTGCACGGTGCTGGGCGTCACTTGGGCCACCGCGATGATCGCCCACTCAGAGGGCTCATCGCCGGTCAGCTCACCGACCACGTCGGCGGCCGCCGCCTCCACGCAGTCGTCGTCGTATTCCTGGTAGCGCCAGAACGGGGCCGCCGCCGCGGGGTCGCCGTAGAGGGTGCCGGGTTGGGCCGTGCCGATCGCTGGGCTCATCACCAGGCCGGTTGCCGGGCCCAGCGCGGTCGCGAGGGCCAACACCGCGAGACCGGCTGTCCGGGCCGCGCGTGCAATTCCGGCGATGGTCATGCTGTGCCGAGAGCTCCTCTTCGTAATCCCTGCGAATATTTTCCAGAGATTGTCGCCGAATCCTTGAAACTCGTGCACCGGAATCGTGGAATGTGTGACCGCAAAGGTTCGGGCTCCTGACCACCTGGCGCAGCACATTGCCCGTTCCGGGCCCGGCCGACGCAGCGACGAAACCTATTCTCGCTCTATGACTTCGTCTGCCGAACTTCCATCGCCGATGCGCTTCGACGTCAGCGACGTGGTGGGGGAGCAATCGTCGTTAGCGGCGACCTATTACCCGGCGCGCGGTCGCGCCGCCGGCGCACTGCTTGTCTGTCTGCCGGGCGGGACCTACAGCCGCGAATACTGGGACCTCCACGTTGCCGGCCACGAGGGGTACAGCTTCGCCGACTTCGCCGCCGAGAACGGCTATGCCGTCGTGACGATCGACCCGCTGGGCACCGGCGAAAGCTCCAAACCTGTGCGCGATTTCGACTTCACCGACATCGCCGCCGCGCTCGCGCGTGCGGTCTCCACCCTGCCGGCCCGCACCGGCGACCACCGACCTCCCGTGGTTATCGCGCATTCACTGGGCGGGTATCTGGCGATTACGCAGCAAGCGCTGTTTTCCAGCTACACCGCGCTGGCGGTCCTCGGGTGTACCAATCAACACGTCGAACCTTTGAACCTGGATCCCGCATTCATCGGCCGTTCCGCAACGGCGCAAGGCCGCACCGCGCTTGCCCAGGAGATCCTGTCGGCGCTTCCGCAGCCCTATTTCGAGGGTCCCCGTGAGCACCTGCAGAGCTGGTTTCACCTCGCCGATGTCCCCGCCGACGTCGTCGACCTGGGCGCCGCGAAATCGGTCGTACCACGCGTGTTCGGCACCGCGATGATCCCCGGTATCGTCACCGAGCACGCCGCACAGATCGACGTTCCGGTCCTGATCGGCTATGGCGCCGTGGATGTCTCACCAGAACCACGCGCTGAGGCCCGCCTGTATCGGAGCAGCCCGGACATCACCACGGTCATCCTGGCCGGCAGCGCACACTGCCACAACATGTCGTCGAGCCGGCACCGGCTGTGGCGGCGCCTGCTCGCCTGGGCGGCGACCGTTGCCGGCGACGGGCTCTCGCACCCGGCTGCCTAACCCGATTGACAGGCTCGACGCGGGTGGGAGGCCGCCTCGCCGGGCGGCCGCCCGCTCTAGAGAAGCCGCGGCCCTTAACGTAGAAACTCATGACGAAGAACCTCAACCAGCGCCTTGAGCGCCTCGACCACTATTCGCCGGCCGTGCTGAGTTTGTTCCGGTTCGTCTATGGCCTGCTCTTTGCCGGGTCCGGCTCGTTGGTCCTCTTTGACTGGCCCGTCCGGTCGTCGTGGCACGCCGAAGTGGGAGCCTGGCCCGGCTGGTACGCCGGCGTGATCGAATTGGTCGCGGGGCTGCTGATCGCCATCGGGTGGTTCACCCGCGCCGCCGCGTTCATTGCCTCGGGCGAGATGGCGTTCGCCTACTTCTGGATTCACCAACCACACGCGCTGTGGCCGATCGGCGATCCACCGGGCGGCAATGGCGGGGCTGAGTCGATACTCTTCTGCTTCGCCTTCTTCCTGCTGGTCTTCACCGGCGCGGGGAGCTACTCGATCGACGCTCGACGGGGCAGGCGCTGACCATGGAAAACGTAGCGCGCAAGCCTCGGCCTTCAGGCCGGGGACAACCGCTTCTGGCTTTGTCGGCGATGGCTGTTACGGTGTTGGCCACAACTGAATCCCCCGGAGAGATCCCAAGGTCAGGACATCGACCGGCGTCGGGGAAGGTAATCGGCGAGGCCGCGGAAACTCAGACACCTGTGGCGCCCGCAAGGGACAGAGCCGATCGACGCGAACGCAAAAGCCCCCGGCTTACGGCGATGCTGTGATGAGCACCGAGACAGCCGGACGTCGGCACGCGGGAATCCCGCGCCTTCAGGCGGGGGAGGATGTCAAGGCGGATTACTCGCCCCACCGGCTCAGCGGCGCTGCGCGTTCCAGGAGACTGATTCCGTCGGTACGCCGTTCACGCAACAGTTCGCCGGGGAACGTATACGGCGGTGCGGCCTCGGGGCTGCGTTCCGCCTGCGCGACGATCGCGTCCGTCAGCGTGGTCACCATGGCCAGCCGCGGGTGACGGGCGTGGATGGAAGCGCCGGTCCGATCGTCGATGATCTCGGCGTTGCGGCCGAAATCCATCCCCACGCCTCCGTTGACCAGGTAGCAGAGCGGTCCGCGCCGCTCGACAATGCCGAACGAGGTGTGCAAGGCGATGGCTTCCCACACGGCGTCGACCGTCGCACGCGCGCAGCCATGTTCGGTCAGCAGCGCGGCGGCGAGGTCGGCGCCTTCGACTTCAAACCGCGCTTTGCCGGGCGCGGCGGTGCCGGCGCCGAGATCGTGGAGTACGGAGCCAAGAAATAGGGCCTCGCTGTCGTAATCGGCACCAGGTCGCAGCCCGTCGTGTGCGGCGAGGAGCTCGCCGAACAGATAGCTGCGCACGCTGTGGTTGAACACCGCCGGCGACTCGGTGGACTGGGCGAACTCGATCGCGGCGCGTGCGACGTCGGTGTCTGGGATATCTGGGATATCTGGGATATCTGGGAGATCCGGGAGAGCTGGAACTGACTGCATGAACAACGACGTTAGGGCCCGCGTGCGGATAGCGGGAGTGGCTAAAACGACATGATTCCCACAATTTAGGCCATGATCGACGTTGCCCGGACGGCCTGGTGCCTATACTTCGGTTCGATCGGCGATAACGACATTCTCTAGTTTGGAGAAGACGTTTCCCTGTTAGTTCCCTGTAGGAGGTCGACGATGAGCGCTGACCAACGGTGTGACGGGATGGTGGCTCTGGTCACGGGAAGCAGCCGCGGCCTGGGCAAGGCGATCGCCGCGCGGCTGGCGGCGCGGGGCGCCACGGTGGCGCTGACCGCCCGCACCATGGATCCCGACCCCAAATACCAAGGGTCGCTGAGCCAAACGCGCGACGAGATCGTGGCCGCCGGCGGTCGGGCCGTGGCGGTGCAGGCGGATCTGTCGAAAGTCGAGGAGCGCGAACGGCTCTTCGCCGAGGTGGTGAGCGCCGTCGGTGCCCCCGACATCCTGGTCAACAACGCCGCGGTGACCTTCCTGCGCCCGCTGGACGGATTCCCCGAGCGGCGGGTCCGGCTGATGATGGAGATGCACGTCCTCGGGCCGCTGCACCTGAGCCAGTTGGCGATTCCCGCGATGCGCGAGCGCGGCCGCGGCTGGATTCTGAACCTGACGTCGGTGGGCGGCGACCTGCCACCCGGGCCGCCGTTCTCCGAATTCGACCGCACCGCGGGCTTCGGTATCTACGGGACGGCCAAGGCCGCGCTCAATCGTTTGACGAAAAGCCTTGCCGCCGAACTCTATGACGACGGCATCGCCGTCAACGCCGCAGCGCCGTCCAATCCGGTGGCTACCCCCGGAGCGGGCACCCTCGACCTGGCCAAGACCGACACCGAGGACATCGAACTGATCACCGAGACCGCGTTTCGGCTGTGCACCGGTGATCCGAAGACCCTGACCGGACGCATCGCGCACACCCAGCCCTTCCTGGCCGAAGTCGGCTGGTCGAAGCCGGCCGGCTAAATGGTCGAGCCCGACCTTGACGAGCTGCGTCGGCGACTCTCCGCCGCCGACGTGACCGATGTCGGTCCACTCTCCGGTGGTGCGTCCAGCCTCACGTTTCGTGGCGCGCGCGACGGCCGGTCCGTGGTGATCAAGGCGGCGCCGCCGGGCGTCCTGCCAGTCGCGCACCGCGACGTGCTGCGCCAGGCCCGCATCATCAAAGCGCTTGCGGCGACGCGGGTTCCGGTCCCCGAGGTGCTATGGCAGGACCCTGGAGATCCTCCGCACATCCCGCCGCTGTTCGTGATGTCCCACGTCGAAGGCGACTCGACCGAGCCGCTCTTCGACGGTTGCGAACCGACTCCCGACGTGGTCGGGCGTTACCGCAACGCGTGCCGGACCATGGCCGCCCTGCACGGCTACGCGCCGGCCGCCCTGGGCCTGGGCGGCGAGCCGGTCGTCGATCCGGTCGCGGAAGTCCATCGCTGGTGTGACACGTTGCAGACCGTCGATGCGGCGCTGGTACCCGGCTGGCAAAGCGTGCGCGATGCGCTGCTGCAATGCACGCCAACAGCGTCCGCGCCGGCGGTGGTGCACGGTGACTTCCGGCTGGGCAACCTCTTGGCCGCCGGAGCCCGCATCAACGCGGTGATCGATTGGGAGATCTGGTCGATCGGTGACCCGCGTATCGATCTGGGCTGGTTCTTGATCAACGCCGATCCGGACACCTACCACCGGGTGCCCGCCGCTGACGGCGTGGCGCCAACGACGGCCGAACTCGCCCAGATCTATCAGAACGAGGGCTGCGCTATTGATGACTTGACCTGGTTCACCGCGTTGGCGTGCTTCAAGTCGGCGGCGACGTGGTCGCTGATCGTCAAGCACAACCGCCGAAGACGCTCGCCGCGAGCCGAATTGGAGGCCATGGTGCCCGCCCTGCCGAGGTTGCTGGCGCGCGCGGAGTCGATGCTGGATTAGCCGGACTAGCAGCGAGGATATCCAGACCTACCGGCATCGGACAGATTGATTTTCGCAAAACATTCCGACGCCACCCCAGTTGCTCGTTGGACCGCCGTCATCGCGCGGATCCCCCGAGAGCACCGGAGTCGACGTCAGTAATTGATCGATTATCGGGGGAATCGGAACAGGATCTGGGTCCGCGTGCGCTACGGCGGTGCTGCCCGCGAGAGCCATGACGCTTATCCCACCGGCCAGCAGTCCCCGAGCGAGGCCGTGAAGTTTCATTGTTGCCCTCTCCGTCTGCCCCGAATGACTGGCCATACCCCAGGGCTTGCTGCTAGGGACAATTCTAGCGTCTGGCGAACCAAGCGAGTGCAGGATTTGCTGGACGCCGACCAGCGCCGCCGGTCCTCCCCAGGGTGGCGCACCCCTATCGCAAACCAGTTACGAACGCACAACAACTTCGCCCGGTCGACCGACGAATGCCGCATCTCGAATCCGACGGTGCGTACCGTGTCGCCCGTGAGGCCGATGGCAGTGGTCCTTCGTCGTGCTGCGGTTCTCGCCGTCTGCCTCGTCATGGCGGTTGCCAGCGCGCCTTCGGCCGGTGCCGACCCCGACGCCGAGCCTGCGGCCGATGCTCCAGCGCCAACGGCCGACGGACGGGTGTCCTCGAGCCCCCCGGCAACCGTCGAAAGTCCTGACGGCTGGACCCTGGCCCTCGGCGCTAAGGAGGAGGCACTACTTCCGGTGCAGCCGCTGACCACGGCAATCTCGTCTCGCGAATACATCGCGAGCGGAATATTCGTCGGTTCGCTGAAAGGACCGGAGCCGCCTCGGGGCGAACTCGAGGTGGGTTACGAGATCGGCTGTGGAATCGACATGAGCACGTCCAACGGCGTCACGATGGCGGGTAGTAGCGGTTTGACTCCGTCGCTCGGCTTCACGGGACCCTTGACCGGTTTGCCGACAGGTCTGCTGCCGGTGATTTCCACCCCGGTCAACGGCGTGCTCAGCGTGGGCCTTAAGCCCGGCCTCATAATAGTGGTGCCGGTGGTCAAGAAGGAGTTCAAGGGTCCGACTCCCTGGGTCATGATCAGCAACTTCCACGTCAAGATCGACGGATGCGTGGGCCAGTCGTCCATCCGCTCCTATGCGACGCTGACCCGGGTGACCGATCAATCCGACGTCGTGCTGTCCTACGTCGGCGTCACGAAGGCCGTCTGATCGCCGCTTCGGCTAGGTGCCCGGGATCTGATTCCGGATCCTTTCCGGCGCCCGACTTGACGCAATGGCGCGGGGCGGGAATGCTGGCCATAAGCGGAAGATTACTTCCGCTAAATCCAGGCCGCAACCTAATTCCGCAGATCAGGGGCCCCGAGAAAGCCCCGAGAAGGCCCCGAGGAGGCACAGTGTCCGAGGACGATTTCAACCGCCGCAACATCGAAGAGTTCCGGGCCAACCACGGCCGGCTGGGCGGACAGTTCGAGGGCGCGCCGGTTCTGTTGCTGCACAGCACCGGAGCGCGCAGCGGCGAGGAGCGCATCAACCCGATGATGTACATGGCCGACGGCGACCGCTACCTGGTGTTCGCGTCCGCGGCGGGCAAGGACCACAACCCGGCCTGGTACCACAACCTGATCGCCCACCCCGATGCCCGCATCGAAGTGGGGGACGACTCCGTCGATGTGCACGCGGTCGAACTGCAAGGCGCCGAACGCGACGCCAAGTACGCGGTCCAGGCGGAGCGGTACCCCGGCTTCGCCGAATACGAACGCAAAACCACCCGGAAGATCCCCGTGCTGGCGCTCGTCCCGAGACAAGCATCGGCGTGAACGATGTCGTCGGCGCCCTGCGCGCCGAGTTAAATGACATCGTACATGCGCCCGGTGACGACGAATATGCTTGCGCCACAAGACCGGACAACTCGAGCTACGTCCAGCGGCCGTGCGCCGTCGTCAGGCCGCGCTCGGCAGAGCAGGTCGCGCAGACTGTCCAGCTCGCCTGGCGTCTCGGCACCACCGTCGTCGTCCAGGCCACCGGCCACGGGGCCGGAGGTCCGGTCACCGACGATCAGCTCCTGCTCGACACCTCCGCGCTGACGGACGTCACCATCAATGCGGCCCGGCGCACCGCGCAGGTCGGTTCGGGTTCGACCTGGCCCGCCGTGCAGGAGGCGGCCGTGGCCCACGGTCTGCTGGGCTTGGGCGGGACCTCGCCGACCGTCGGCGTCGCCGGGTACACCTTCGGCGGCGGGGTGGGCTGGTTCGTCAGGAAGTACGGCATGGCGTCGGCGGCGCTGCGCGGGGTGGAATACGTCGACGGCGCCGGGCAGCTGCGCCGGGCCGCCGACGACGCCGCGGCAGAGCTTGACCGCGAAGCGCTTTTGGCGTTCCGCGGCGGCGCGCCCGTCGGCATCGCCACGTCGATCGAGTTCGGCCTGTTCCGCATCCCCGATCTGTGGACGGGTTACCTGTTGTGGCCGGAGAGCGCGATGCCCGCGGTGGTCGCGGCCTGGTTGTCGGCTGCGGAGTCGGTCAGCAATTCCGTGAGCAGCGACATCTCGCTGCTGAAGCTGCCGCCCGAAGGGCCGTTCCCCGACGAACTGCTGGGCAGCACGGTGGCGCACCTTTCGTACGCCTCGACGGACGGCGGTATGCACCTCGACGCGATGCGCGACGCGGTTCGGGGCGCGGCGACACCCGTCGTCGACACCACGGGGCGGGGGGATCTGCAGTCGCTCTTGGCGATTCACCTCGATCCGCCCGCCGCCGTCCCGGCCCGGGGCACCGGCCGGTGGCTGGGGGAGGTCGAAACCGACGTCGTGCTTGCGACTTTCGAAGCGGCGCGGGTCGGCCAGCCCGGCGGCCTGAACATGATCGAGTTGCGCCACACCGATCATGCGGTCTTCGGTCCGGCCGGCGCGCTGACGACTGTTCCCGGGCCATTCCTGCTGCACGCCGTCGGCGCCGCCGGCGACGACGACGCGAGACGACAGGTCGACCGGGTCCTGGGCGATGTCGAGGCTGCGACCGGAGTGGCCGACATCGGCCGCGCGGCAACATCGTTCCGCGAGGGGCAACCGGACGTCGCCGACGCATGGGAATCGTCCGAGCAGGCCAGGCTGCGCGCGATCAGGGGCGCGCTGGATCCGGAGCGGGTCCTCAAATTTCAGCGCCACCCGGTGTTCTGAGTTCAGCTACGCGGGATGCCCGCCAGCTTGTCGGCGAACTTCGCCTCCGCGGCTGCGCGCAACCGCAGCAGGTGCTCGGAGGGAAACAGATCGGGCGCGGCGCGACGGTCTTTGAGCAGCAGCCGCGCCAACGTCACCTTGTGTACTTCGGTCGGGCCGTCGGCCAGGCCGAGCACGAACGACTCCACCAGGTACTGCACGAACGGCATCTCGTGGGTGGTGCCCAGCGATCCGTGCAATTGCAAAGCCCGCGCCGACACGTCGTGCAGCACCTTCTGCATCATCGCCTTCACCGCCGAGATGTCGGCCCGCACCGCGTGATAGTCATTGAATTGATCTATCTTCCACGCCGTTTGGAGAGTCAGCAGGCGGAAGGCCTCGATCTCCATCCACGAGTCGGCGACCATTTCCTGGACGAGTTGCTTGTTGGCCAGCACCTCGCCCTGGGTGTGGCGCGACACCGCCCGTTCGCAGATCATGTCGAAGATGCGCCGGACCAACCCCACCGTGCGCATGGCGTGGTGGATGCGCCCACCGCCCAACCGAGTTTGCGCGACGACGAAGGCGCCACCGCGCGGGCCCAGCATGTGATCGGCGGGCACCCGCACGTTCTCGTAGCGGACGTAGCCCTCCCGCCCGCCACCGACCGGCTGATACCCGAGTCCGACGTTGCGTAGCACGTTGATGCCGGCAGTGTCGCCGGGGACCACGAACATCGAGTAGCGCTGGTATGGCGGTGCCTCGGGGTCGGTCATCGCCATCACGATGATGAACGACGCCATGGCGGCAAACGACGAGAACCACTTCTCGCCGTTGATGATCCAGTGGTCACCGTCGGGGACCGCGGTCGTGGTGAACACTTTCGGGTCGGCGCCGCCCTGGGGTTCGGTCATCGAGAAGCAGGACACGATCCGGTTGTCCAGCAGCGGCTCGAGGTAGCGCGCTTTAAGCTCCGGCGTGCCGTAGTGCGCCAGGATCTCGCTGTTGCCGGAATCGGGCGCCTGTGATCCGAAGACGATCGGCGCGCACTCCGAGCGACCCAGAATCTCGTTGAGCAGCGCCAGTTTCACCTGGCCGTAGCCCGGGCCGCCCAGATGCGGGCCCAAGTGGGTAGCCCACAGCCCGCGCTGCTTCACAATCTCCTGCAGCGGCGGGATCAGCGCCTGGCGCACCGGATCGCCCAGATCGTGAGACTCCTTGACAATCAGGTCGATCGGCTCGCACTCGGTGCGCACGAAGTCCTCGACCCACTCGAGTTGCCGCGCCCACTCCGGGTCGGTGGAGAAGTCCCACGACATCTGTCGTCCCCTCTTTCGTTGATCAGCAACCCTGATTGGTGGCCTGCGCCATCACGCCGGCGTCCTCGAGCGCGGTGACGGCGTCCGGCTCGAATCCCAACTCGCGCAGCAACGCGTGCGTGTGATCGCCCGGCAGCGACGGAGGCGAGGGCGCCGCCGCGCGGCGGGCCGGTCACCGAGTCCACTTCTTTCGGCGTGCCGCTGCCTCGTCGGTCGCGTGCGCGATCACCTGGTTGCGGTTCTCCAGTTCCACGGCCGACGAAAGGTTCGCCGCGTCGGTGTTGATTTGCAGCGCACGCTTGGTCAGTTGCACGCCCAGCGGAGCAAGGCCAGCGATCAGCGAAGCTAACTCCACGGCACGGTCGGCCAATCGATCCGGTTCGACGAGCTCGCTGACCAGGCCGCGTCGATCGGCCTCGGCGGCCGACACCGTGCGGCCGGTGAGCATCCAGTCGGCGGCGACGCTGGTGCCGACGATGCGGGGCAGGTGGTAGCTCATGCCCATCTCGGCGCCCGATAGTCCGAGCAGGATGGCGGCGTTGCCGAAAGATGCTGCCGTCGAACAGATCCGGATGTCGGCCGCCAGGCACAACGCGAATCCCGCTCCGACGCAGGGACCGTTGACCGCGGCGATGACGGGCTGCGGCAACGCACGGACCGCTTCGGCCAGCGCGGCCATCGACTCCTGGAAGCGCATCCGGTCCAGCGCGGGCGCGGTGGCCTCCGGCGCGGCGGGCCCGAAGTCGCGCATGTCGATCCCCGCGCAAAAGCCCCGACCGGCACCGGTGAGGACGACGGCATGCACTGAGCGGTCGGCGGCCAAATCGGCCAGGGACCGGCCCAATTCGGTTTGCATGGCCTCGTTGATGGCGTTGAGCCGATCCGGGCGGTTCAGACGCAGCACGGCGACGCCGTCACACGGCCGGTCCAGGTCCAGTGTGTTCGGCACCGTCACGCGGCGATCACCCGGGCGGGACTGGCAAACATGCCCTGATCGTAATGCGTCTCTCGGCTGCGGAGAATAACCTTCTCCTAGAAGGCGAAGCTATTCTCGCCAGCGGACCCGTCCCCTGGATGGCGGCTAGGCCGGGGAGTGGCCGGCCCGCGCCGCAGCGCGTCGTGCGGCCTCGGTGTGCTCGGCGGCGGTCACCACCACCGCGTCCGAACCGGGGTACACCGTCGCCTCGTGGCCGGTCACCAGCCACCGCACCACATACGGCGGCGAGCCGTCTTCGGTGCGCACCCCGATGATCTCCGCATGTTGATCATGCCGTTCCGTGGTCGTGCCCTTGACCACGAGGAAGTCGCCGACTTTGGCCTTCACCGCCCGCTCCCTTCTAGAAGTTGTGAGATGCGCGGACCCTTCCCATCGTGCGCGCGTCCGTCACTCAACTACAAGCGTGGATTGGTCAGGAGTCGAAGTTGGTGCCGGCAGTGACCCGCTCCCATTTGGCGATCTCGTTCGCGCGCCCGTCCGCGATGTAACGGTAGACGGCCAGCGCGTCCGGTCCGAGCAGCAGGAGCGCCGGGGGCTCGCTTGATTCGACGGCCGCGATGATCGCGGCGCCGGCCTTGGCGGGGTCTCCTTGCTGACTGCCGTGCATGGTGTCGGTCTCAATGCGACGCTGCCCGGCGGTGGTGGCGTAGTCGTCGATAATCGTGGCCGATTGGGTCAGTGAGCGTCCGGCGAAGTCGGTGCGGAACGCCCCGGGCTCAACGACCGTGACCGAGATGCCGAGCGGCGCCAGCTCGCCGCGAAGCGCCCCGCTGATGCCTTCGATGGCGGATTTGGCCGCGGCATAGTAGCCGGATCCCACCGGGTTCAGCTGAACGCCGATCGAGGAGATGTTCACGATGGCGCCGCTGCGGCGGGCCCGCATGCCGGGCAGGACGGCCTTGATCATCGCGACCGCGCCGAAGAAGTGCGTCTCGAACAGGGCGCGGACGTCGGCGTCGTCGCCTTCTTCGATGGCGGCGCGGTACCCGTAGCCGGCGTTGTTGACCAGGACATCGACGCCGCCGAATCGCTCGTCGGCCTGACGCACGGCCGAGGTGACCTGCTCGGGCTTGGTGACGTCGAGGGCGACGGCCAGCACCCGCTCGGGTGTGGCGTCGGCCAGGTCGGCGACCCTAGCGACATCGCGGGCGGTGACGACGGCGTTGTGGCCGGCGCCGATGACAGCGTCGGCGAGGGCGCGCCCGAGTCCGGTCGAGCAGCCGGTGATGAGCCAGGTGGACATAAGAGTGGATCATATTGGGCGGCCGCGACGCGATCGCTAGCGCGGTGTGGCCCGCGTTGTGGCCAGAGCCGCTTCAGCCGGCGAATGCCGGGCCGTCGAAACGTTCGAGGGTGACGAACTCCGCGACCGGCTGGCGGCGCAGCTTGGTCAGCTGTCGCGGGGGTTTGCCGAGCGGCACGACCGCGGCGAGTGCGTGCGTGTCAGGCATTCCCAGCAGTTGGCGCACTTGCTCCTCGGCCGCGATTGCCATCGTGGTGAAGGTGCCGCCGTAGCCTTCGTTGCGAGCGGCCAGCAGGATGTTCCAGATCAGGGGATATACCGATGCGCCCCCGGCTATGCCGATGCGGTCCAGCTCTTTGTCGAGGGCGGCAACAACGCTTAAGTCGACGGAAACAACCAGGACGACAGGCGCTTTCAGGATCGGCGCGACGAAGGTTTCGGGGATTTGCGTCTTGTCGATGACGTCTTGCGGAACGGCGCTGGGATGGACCGGGTTCCACGGACTTTCACCGGCCGTCAGCTGGGCGTAGTAGCGCCGAGCGGCACCGGCGCCGAGCTCGGCGAGGCGGCGACGGACGGCCGCGTCACGCACCACGGTGATGTGGGCGCCTTGACGGTTGCCCCCGCTGGGGGCGAACCGGGCGTTGTCGAAAATGCGCCCCAGCACGTCGTCGGGCAGTGCGTCGTCGGTGAACTCGCGCGCCGCAAACGTTGTTCGCATGACGTCATACAGGTCCATGGCCGCCTTCCTCACACCCCCGCGGAGGCACGCCGTTCCAGCCGGAAGGTGCGCTTGAAGCCGGCCGGTTGCGTCGTGAGGGTCACTTCCACCGCGCCACCGGGCGCGACGACGTACCGCTCCTCGACCTGAGGGCCGTCGTTCCACCGGCCGACCGGCTGGCGCCCGAGATCGTCGCGGTCGTAGAGGGCCGGGTCGAAGGGGAAGAGAACCGGGTCATAGGGCATCACGTCCCCATCGGGACGCCCGTTGACCAGGCGGCTGCACTCAACGAACCGGAAATGCCCGATGTTGTGCGCCGCTCGGTACGTCCGGCTGACGATCAGCGGGGTATGGCCGTCGGCCGGAAGGGAGGCATCCTTAGGCACGATCGGGTCGAAAACGACGTCGGCACCGGCGTGCGCCTCGCGGAAGACGCCGAAGTGTCGCGAAAAGCGTTCGGACAACGCGAAACCGGCTTCGTTGTCGAGGAAGACGGCAAGACCGATGGCGGTGGCGGCAAACGGGTGCGGCGAGCGTCGCACCCGCTTGTCGCCGAACGTCGTGCGCAGCATCCGGGAAACAAGCGGGAAGCCCCCGGTCCCGCCCACCACATAGATACCTGCCACCTCGGACCACGCCACGTGTCTGCCGCCGCGTGTCGGATCGTGCAAGACCCGGTCGAGGAGTTCAATCGTGTTGTTCACCAGCGGCGTACATACGGAGTAGAGGTCGTCGATACCGCAGGAGAATGGTGGCCGGTCGACCCCGTCGTCAATCGCCGTAAGGTCCACCAGGAAGCGGCGCGTCTGCGGCCCGACGGTCTCCTTGCGAGCGGCGCACTCCTCTCTCAACAGTTCGCGGGTGCCGGCATCCACGTCTAACTTCGCTCTGGCGAGGACGAGCTGCACAATCGCCGCGTCGAAGTCGTCGCCGCCGAGACGTTGGATGCCCTCGCTGATCACCACCTCGTTCAACTGCCCGGTCATCTTCAGCAGCGAGGCGTCGAACGTGCCCCCGCCGAGGTCGTAGATGAGGACGTACTCACGTTTGGCGGTGATGCTGGAGCGGTACCGATGCGCGTATTCCAGCCCCGCCGCAGACGGCTCGTTGAGCAGCGCGACGACGTGGAAACCCGAGGCCACATACGCATCCAGCGTCAGCAGGCGCTGCGCGCTGGAGGAGTTGGCCGGCACGCTGATCGCGGCCTCGACCGTCTCGCCCGGCGTGAGGCCGGCGTTTGAGCGGTGCGCAAGGTCGCTTTTCAGCTGAGCCAGAAATCCGGCGAGGAGTTCGGCCAGCCGGTATTTGCGGCCGGCCAGGGTCACCTCGGTTCGCGGTCCGGCCTCATTGAGCAGTCGTTTGAACGAACGCAGCACCGACCACCCCGGCTCGTGGCGAACGGCGGCGGCGTCGGCGCCGAAGCGCAACTCCCCGGCGGCGTTGGCAGCGATGAGCGAAGGCCAAGCGTCGAATCCGTCGAAGGAGACGACCGGGTAGTTACCTCTGTCGACGGTGGCGACAACAGTGTGGGTGGTGCCGAAGTCGATACCGACTCTCATCCCGGACAATTTTAGGGCGGTGCCGGGAACTTCGGTACAACTTGATGTTCGGCGCGCCGTGGCAGGTTCGGGACCGGTGTTCCTTTTGAGGGCCCGGGGGGTCAATCCTCGAAATGGCGCCGATAGTCGGTACGCTCAAGCCACCACTGCAGGCTGTAAATCCCTTTTGCAGCCATCACCATCGTCACGGCGGACCCGACGGTGATAACGGTGTTCACAATCTGAACATTGCGCGTGCCATGATGGCGTCCTCAAGGAATCCGTAACGCCTCGGCTCGTCGTGGTGCCGCGGGTGTGTTTCCTCCATCGAGGTCCCGAAGAATCGCCGCAGGATGTCGCCGAACCGGCCGCCGGTTTGGTTGCGGTGCATGCCGCGGGCGGCCGCCGTGCCGAAAAGCACCTCTTGTGCGGTGATCAGGACCTCGGTGGATTCGCTGGATTCCGCCCCAACCGAGGGTGTAGGCGAGGGAGGTTGAGGCACGGCCACGGCGAGGGGCTTGGCCGTGTTGGTGAGTTCCGCTGGTGAAACAGGCATTTCCGTTGCCTCCTGGTGGGCCTTGTCGACCGGGGGGTCGGCGACTTGCGATCACCGTACGGTCGACGATCACCCGCAGGGATGCGTAGTCGACTACCTGTTTCTGCGCCGCACCTACGCAGTGAGCGGCACCGAGTCACGTAGTGCGGCACGATTTGTAGGCAGGAGCGGTCAACGATCCTGATCGCCAACAGATCTAGTAGCCGAAGCCGGTAGCTCGTTCCACTGCCTTTGCACCTCCCGTTCCCCGGCGGTAGGAATCAGCCCGGAGGGTGCGAACAGTTTTGACGGCACCGGTTCGTCCTCGGTCAGCGGCCTGCCGCCACCGCGAATTGCCCTGAACGCGACGACAATTCCGGCGACGAACACAACGACGACGACGAACGCGAAGATAACCGACAGGGTGCCTTGGATCCAGGTGTTCCTGATGACTTCGTCGAGCTGATGGGCGTTTTTCGCCGCACCGAATGCCGTCTTGCCCGCGCTTTTCGCCGCTAAGTACTGGTAATGCTGTGTCCAGTAGCCGATGGCCGGGTCCCCGGAAAAGATCTTCTGCCACGACGCGGTCAGGGTGACCGCGAGATCCCATAGCAGCGGGGCACCCGGAATCCACGCCCACTCCAGCAGGCCCTTCTTGATGACCACCACGGTGATGACGGTCAGCGCGATCCCCGCGAGCAGCTGGTTGGCAATACCGAACAGCGGGAACAGCGTGTTGATACCGCCCAGCGGATCGGTCACGCCCATCAGCAGGATGCTGCCCCACGCCGCGACCACGGCCAGGCTGCAGATCCAGACGCCGGGGCGCCAGCTCGGGTTTCGCAGTTTGGCCAGCGGGCCGCCCAAATTGCCCAGCGCGTCGGAGAGCATGAAGCGGTTAACCCGGGTGCCCGCATCGAGGGTGGTCAGGATGAACAGTGCCTCGAACATGATCGCGAAGTGGTACCAGAAGGACTTGAGCCCGCTGCCGCCGAACACGCGCTGCAGAATGTCGGACATTCCCCAGGCGAGGGTCGGTGCTCCGCCGGTACGCGACACGATCGATTTCTCGCCGACGCTGGTGGCGGCCTGGTTGATCTGGTCGGGCGTAACCGGCGCCCCGGACAGGCCGAGTTTGTTGACATATTCCGCCGCGGTGGCCGCGGTACCGCCGGTCCGCGCGGTCGGCGCGTTGAGGGTGAAGTACAGATGCTGGTTGATGATCGACGCGGTAATCAGCGCCATGACGGCGACGAACGACTCGGTGATCATGCCGCCGTAGCCGATCAGCCGCATCTGGCTTTCCTTCTCCAGCAGCTTCGGCGTCGTCCCGGACGAGATCAGCGAATGAAACCCGGATAGGGCACCGCACGCGATGGTGATGAACAGGAACGGGAACAGCGAGCCGGCGAACACCGGACCGTCGCCATGTGTGGCGAAATGCGAGATTGCCGGTGCCTGCATGACCGGCCGCGCGATGCAGATGCCGATCGCCAGCAGCGCGATGGCACCGACCTTCATGAACGTCGACAGGTAGTCCCGCGGCGCGAGCAGCAACCACACCGGCAGCACCGATGCGGCGAAACCGTAGATGATGAGGCACCAGCACAGCGTGACCGGGGACAGGGTGAACCAGGATGCGCCCCAGGATGTTTCGGCGACCCAGTTGCCGGACGCCACGGCGGCCAGCAGTAGCGCGAAGCCGATCACTGATACTTCCGCGACCCGACCGGGACGCAGGAACCGCAGGTAGCAGCCCATGAACAGCGCGATGGGGATGGTCATGGCTATGGAGAACACGCCCCACGGGCTGTGGGCCAGCGCCTGCACCACGATCAGTGCCAGAACCGCGATCAGGATCACCATGATGACGAGGACCCCGATGAGGGCGGCGGCCCCGCCCACCGCACCCAGTTCGTCGCGGGCCATCTGGCCCAGCGAACGGCCCCGGCGCCGGGTGGAGATCCACAACACCAGGTAGTCCTGCACGCAGCCGCCGAACACCGCGCCGATGACAATCCAGATGCTGCCCGGCAAGTAGCCCATCTGGGTGGCCAGCACCGGACCGACGAGTGGTCCGGCGCCGGCGATGGCGGCGAAATGATGGCCGAACAGCACCCGCCGGTCGGTCGGCACGTAATCGGTGCCGTCGTCGAGAACTTCGGCCGGCGTGGCGTGGTCGTCGCGCGGGCGAACGATCTTCATCTCGATCAACCGGGCATAGAACCGGTAACCGAGGATGTACGTGCAGATCGCCGCGACCACGAACCAGACCGCGTTGACCGTCTCGCCCCGCACGAACGCGATAATCGCCCAGGCGATGGCGCCGATCACCGCGATGATCCCGAAGACGATCCGGTGTCCGACGGTGATCGGGGAGCGGTCGATAATCGCGACGGGCGGCAGGTCAGAGTCGGTATGGATGTAGCTGACGTCAGTGTCTTGCTGTGTCACGGTGAAACCCTACGATGGCGAGCCCGTCGGCGAGACCCCAGGCGCAGGATCAGTACAGCGCGCGCACGGCGTCGATCGTGTCGGCTTCGGCCGGGCTCTTGTCATCGCGGTAGCGCACTACCCGGGCGAAGCGCAACGCGACCCCGCCGGGGTAGCGCGACGAACCTTGCACGCCGTCCAACGCGATCTCTACCACCTGCTCGGGGCGCACCTGGACGACATAACTATCAGTGCCGTCGATAGCGAGGTCGGTGAACCGGGTGGTCTGCCAGTCCAGCATGACGTCGGTCATGCCCTTGAATGTCTTGCCCACCATGACAAATCCACCGGTGGCCGGATCACGCGCGCCCAGGTGAATATTGGAGAGCTTCCCGCGGCGTCGCCCCGAACCCCACTCCACCGCGAGCACCACCAAATCGAGGGTGTGCACGGGCTTGACCTTCAGCCAGCCCGCTCCGCGACGACCCGCCTGATACGGCGCGGCCGGCGACTTGGCCATCACGCCTTCGTGGCCGGCGGCCAGCGTCGCCTCGAGGAAGTTATCGGCCTGCCTCGGGTCCGACGTGACCAGCCGGTCCACCCGGTGCGGCGGCGGCACCAGCGCGTCCAGGGCGGCCAGCCGCTCGGTGGTCGGCGCGTCGAGCAGGTCGGTGCCGTCGCGATGCAGGATGTCGAAAAAGAACACCGAAAGTGGTTGTGCCGCACGGGCTGCAGCTACGTCGACCGATCGGCCGAAGCGTGACGCGGTGACCTGGAACCGGTGCGGCCGGTTGTCGGGCCGCAGCGCGATCGCCTCCCCGTCGGCAATGAGGTCGTGCACCGGCAGCGCCAGCGTCGCCTCTACCACCTCGGGTAGCCGGGCGGTGACGTCGTCAAGGCTTCGGGTGTAGACGGTGACCTCGTCACCGGCCCGGTGGATCTGCACTCGAGCGCCATCCAGCTTTGCTTCGAAAATGGTTGTGCCGCTGTGACGGTCGAGCGCATCAGCCACGCTGGGAGCGGTCTGCGCCAGCATCGGGCCGACCGGCCGCCCGACCCGAAGGGTGAACGCGTCCAGCGCCGCTTGTCCTCCTTCCGGCCCTCCGGCCAGGCCCGCTGCCGCCACCGCCGGCAGGTCCCCACCCAGCATCGCGGCGCGCTGTACCGCGGCGGCGGGAATGTCTGCGGCCTTGGCGACGGCGTCGGCCATGATCCCGGCCAGCGCACCCTGACGCAGCTCACCGCCCAGCAGGCGCAGCAGAAAGGTCTGCTCGGTTTCGGTTGCGGCGGCGAACAACCCCGCGACGAGTTCGGCGCGCCGCGCCGCCGAACCTTTGCCCGACACCGCGCCGATCTCGGAGAAGGTGGCGTCGACGGCGGCGACGGTCAGCGTCGGGTTCGCCGCCGCGGGCGGTCGCGACCGCAGCGATGCCCAGCCGACGCCGATCTGGCGTTGACGCAGCTCGCCGGAGAGCCACGACACGATGATCGCGACCAGTTCGGGTTCCGGCGCGGCGCGGCGCAGCAGGTCTGCGATGTGCGCGACCTTGGTCAAACGCGACGAGGTGCTGCCCACGTCCAGCGATGTGGTGGCGACGTCAAGAAGGAGCACGATTCCGAGCTTGGCATGGCTCACCGACAGCCCTTGCGGGTAGACACGCTAGCGTGCCTAGGTAACGTTACAAATTACAGCGAATCTGACAAGCCCAAAATTGGAGGTCCGGATGGAGATCAGTGGGAAGAAGGTCGTCGTAATCGGCGGAGCGTCCGGGATGGGCCGGGCGAGCGCCGAGCTGCTGGCCGGACGCGGCGCGCGGGTCGCGATCCTCGACCGTGAGGGTTCCGACGGCAAGGAGGTGGCCGAGGGCCTCAGTGGGGGGGCCGGCAAGTTCTATCCGGTCGACGTCACCGACTTCGCCGGTACCGAGGAGCAGCTGGGCGCGGCGGTCGGCGACCTCGGCGGCCTGCATGTCACGGTGACCACGGCCGGCGGCGGCATCGCCAAGCGGACGATGACGAAGTCCGGTCCCCACGACCTCGAGTCTTTCCAGGCGGTGGTGAATCTCAACCTCATCGCGACCTTCAACATCAGCCGGTTGGCGGCCGCGCACATGAGCAAGAACGAGCCCGAAGACGAGGAGCGCGGCGTGATCATCAACACCGCGTCGATCGCGGCCTTCGAGGGTCAGATCGGGCAGGTTGCCTACACCGCCGCCAAGGCGGGGATCGCCGGCATGTGCCTGACGATGGCGCGTGACCTGGGATCGCTGGGGATCCGGGTGCTGGCGATCGCACCGAGCCTGTTTCTGACCGGGTTGACCTCGATGGTTCCCGAGGAGATGGCGGCCACGCTGACCCGCGACGCGGCCTTCCCCAAGCGGATGGGCCGGCCGATCGAGTACGCCAAGCTGGTGGCGGCGATCGTCGACAACCCGATGCTCAACGGCCAATGCCTGCGGCTGGACGCGGGCCAGCGGTTCGCGCCCAAGTAGCTACCGAGCAGACGCGCGGCTCGGTGCATTAAGTACACTCTTTAGGCGAGGCCCGCGATGTTGCGAGGCCTTCGTAGCGCCGCGAGGAGGACCCTGATGGGTATCGCACTGACCGACGACCATCGCGAGCTTGCCGGCGTGGCGCGCGCGTTCCTGATCTCGCAGAAGGCGCGGTGGGCCGCCCGATCCCTGCTGGATGCGCCCGAGGAGGCCCGGCCCGGGTTTTGGCACGACCTGGTCGAGCTGGGCTGGCTCGGCCTGCACGTCGGCGAAGAGTACGGCGGATCCGGCTACGGGTTGCCCGAACTCGTGGTGGTGATCGAAGAACTCGGTCGCGCCGTGGCACCCGGACCGTTCGTACCGACCGTGATCGCGTCGGCGGTGATCGCCAAAGACGGCACCGCCGAACAAAAGGCGCGGCTGCTACCTGGCCTGATCGACGGAACCGTCGCCGCCGGAATCGGCCTGGACGGCCAGGTCCAGGTCGCCGATGGCCCAAATGGGATAGCCGACGGCGATGCCGGGATCGTGTTCGGTGCCGGGCTCGCCAAGCTGCTGCTCGTCGCCGCCGGCGACGACGTGCTGCTGCTGGAACGCGACCGCGCGGGAGTGTCGGTCTCGGGGACGGGGGGAGTGCCCGAGAACTTCGATCCGACCCGGCGGTCCGGACGCGTGCGCCTGCAGAACGTGAGCGTCACCGCCGACGACGTGCTGCCCGGCGCGCGCGAATCGGCGCTGGCCCGCGCGCGTACGCTGCTGTCCGCCGAGGCGGTCGGCGGGGCGGCCGACTGCGTCGACGCCGCTGTCGGCTATGCCAAGGTCCGCCAGCAGTTCGGGCGTACTATCGCCACCTTCCAGGCCGTGAAGCATCACTGCGCGAACATGCTGGTGGCCTCCGAGTCGGCGATCGCGGCGGTCTGGGACGCCTCGCGGGCCGCGGCAGAGGACTCTTCAGAGGACGAAGCGCAGTTCCGGCTGGTCGCCGCAGTGGCCGCGGCGCTGGCGTTCCCCGCCTACGCGCGTAATGCCGAACTCAACGTCCAGGTGCACGGCGGCATCGGCTTCACCTGGGAGCACGACGCCCACCTGCACCTGCGCCGGGCGTTGGTGACCGCGGCGCTGTTCGGCGGCGACGCACCGGCGCGCGATGTCTTCGACCGCACCGCCGGCGGGGCGGTCCGGGACAATAGCCTGGACCTGCCGGCCGAGGCCGAGGAACTACGCGCCCGCGTGCACGCCGACGCCGCGGACATCGCCGCCCTGGACAGGAAAGAGCAGCGCGACAGGCTGATCGCGACGGGCTACGTGATGCCGCACTGGCCGAAACCGTTCGGTCGCGCCGCCGATGCGGTGGAGCAGCTGGTGATCGAGGAAGAGTTCCGTGCAGCGGGCATTAAGCGGCCCGACTACGGAATCACCGGATGGGTGATCCTGACCTTGATTCAGCACGGAACTGACTGGCAGATCGAGAGATTCGTGGAGAAGGCGCTGCGCAAAGACGAGATCTGGTGCCAGCTGTTCTCCGAACCCGAGGCCGGGTCGGACGCGGCGTCGGTCAAGACCCGGGCCACCCGGGTGGACGGCGGCTGGAAGATCAACGGGCAGAAGGTGTGGACCAGCGGGGCGCAGTACTGCAGCCGCGGCCTGGCCACCGTGCGCACCGACCCGGACGCCCCCAAGCACGCCGGCATCACCACGGTGATCGTCGACATGAAGGCTCCCGAAGTCGAGGTTCGGCCGTTGCGCCAGATGACCGGCAGCTCGGAGTTCAACGAGGTGTTCTTCAACGACCTTTTCGTGCCCGACGAGGACGTCGTCGGCGCGCCCAACACCGGGTGGACGGTCGCTCGCGCGACGCTGGGCAATGAGCGCGTCAGCATCGGCGGCAGCGGGTCGTTCTACGAGGGGTTGGCGGCCCAACTGGCGCGGCTGGCCCAGGAGCGGGCCAGTAGCTCTGCGGGTGCCGAAATCCGGGTCGGCTACTACCTGGCCGAAGAGCATGCGCTGCGCCTGCTGAACCTGCGCCGCGCCGCGCGCAGCGTCGAAGGCGCGGGCCCCGGCCCGGAGGGCAACGTCACCAAGCTGAAGCTGGCCGAGCACATGATCGAGGGCGCCGCGATCTCGGCGGCGCTACTGGGTCCCGAGCTCGCGCTCACCGACGGCCCCGGCGCGCTGGTCGGCCGGATGATGATGAGTGCCCGCGGCATGGCGATCGCCGGCGGCACCTCCGAGGTCACCCGCAACCAGATTGCCGAGCGGATTCTGGGCATGCCGCGTGACCCGTTGATCAACTAGGGCCGGCGAACTGCCGTCTGCTCGCGCATATCAGGCGGGGCGGGGGACGGCGGCCAGGCGTGATTGACCCAGCCAGACCGGCACCGCCTGGCGCGCGTCCGCGGCGCCGTCGATAGCCACACTGCCGTTGAGCGTTGCGCGCGACCAGGAGAGGTCGCCGCGCCACAGCTCGGTCAGGGTGCGCAGGCTGGTATCTACCGTCGCGGCCACCTCATAGCCCGGGTCGAAATCACAGACGTCGGCGGCTCCCTCGGACACCACCAGCCACCAGCGGGCGGCCCTGGCGGCCACTCCGGTCAATCGGAACGCCACCACCGTGCGGGCCCGTGGCCAGGCATCGACGCAGACCGTGCGACGGACATCCCACATCAGCAGGTGTGGATCGAGGTCCTCGTCGCCGAACTCCGGGACCCAGCGGACCCCCCACGCGCCGAGTGCATCCACCACCGGTGCGAGCTCCTGACCGCAGGGGGTCAGAGCATACGAGGTGCGACCGTCGATGTCGGTGCGCTCGATCACTCCGGCCCGGGTCAACGACTTCAACCGTTTGGACAACAGCGCCGGAGACATCTTCGGCACCCCGCGCCGCAGATCGTTGAAGTGCTTGCTGCCCCGCAGCAGCTCGCGCACGACGAGAAGTGTCCAGCGCTCGTCGAGCAACTCCATGGCCTTTGCCACCGGACAGAACTGGCCATACGTCGACATTTCGCCACCCCTCGGTTCGACTGTGTCCAGTACACGCGGCGGCAGCGGAATTGACTAGGGCGTGTCTCCCAATTCAGTGGCCCCCACGCGGGCATGGATGACTGCACAGGCCAGTAGGACTCCGCCGAGGTAGGTGAGAGCGTATTTGTCGTAGCGGGTCGCGACGCCGCGCCACTGCTTGAGCCGGTTGAAGCCTCGTTCGACGGTGTTGCGTAGCCCGTAGAGGGCGGGGTCGAATGCGGGCGGCCGACCGCCTGTTGATCCTTTGGCTTTGCGTCGAGCGATTTGGTCTTTGCGTTCAGGAATTGTGTGTTTGATTCTTCTGGAACGCAATTCGGTGCGCGTGCTCGGATGCGAATAAGCCTTGTCGCCGAGCAATCGGAAGTCGCTACCGGACACGTCCTGCTCCTTGCAGGGCGCGGCGTAATCGTCGAGCAGCGGCACCAACTGGGGGTTGTCGCCGGCCTGTCCGGCGGTCAACCGGACCGCGACCGGGGCTTCCCGCTGATCGGTCAGGGCGTGAATCTTGGTGGTGAGCCCGCCGCGCGAGCGGCCGATCGCGTGATCGTCGGGCTCATCGGCAGATTTCTTGTAATTCGACAGAGCCCCCTGGGGCGAGCGTGTCGGAGCGTGCGCCCGCGCAATGTTGATGTGCCCGCACGTTCGTCGAATCCACCGCCAGCAGCTTCTCGATGTCCTCGACCATCGCGGCGTCGAACCCGAATATCGCCGCCACCTGGGCGAACATCGCGTCGTAGGTGCCGTCCAAGGACCATCGGTGATGCCGCTTCCACACCGTTTGCCACGGTCCGAAATCGGCTGGCAGGTCCCGCCATGGGCTACCAGTGCGGAATCGCCATGCGATCCCCTCCAGTATCAAACGATGGTCACCGAACCTGTTGCCCCGCTTGCCCTCATCCGATGGCATCACCGATTCGACAGCCGTCCAAAACTGATCAGAAATCACACCCATTCGCGTCACCGGCCAATCGTCGCTGGTCAACGCCCTCCCATTCGGGAGACACGCCCTAGTACAGATCCTGTACTTCGGCTGGTTCATATCTGGCACTGGAATTGGTTCATCGGAAAGCCGGACGATCGGACCATGACCACAGCAACTGAGACCGATCGCGGACTCGAAGCCAAACACCGCACACTTTGGGCCCTGGGCAACTACACCACGGTGGCGACGGAGGTGGTGGCACCGCTCGGTCCGGTTCTGGTCCAGGCCAGCGGGATCGGCGCGGGTGATCGGGTGCTCGACATCGCGGCCGGGGCGGGCAATGTGTCGATACCGGCCGCTCTCGCCGGCGCGGATGTGATTGCCAGCGATCTGTGCCCCGAGTTGCTGGAGCGCGGCCGAGCGATCGCCGCTAGCCGCGGGGTGAGTTTGCGGTGGCTTCAGGCCAATGCCGAGGAGCTGCCTTGTGACAGCGATGAGTTCGACGCGGTGCTCTCCTGCATTGGCGTGATGTTCGCCCCGCATCACCAGCGCGCGGCCGACGAATTGGTTCGGGTCTGCCGGCCCGGCGGCGTGATCGGGCTGATCAGCTGGACGCCGGAGGGCTTCATCGGCCAGATGTTCGCGACGATGAAGCCTTACCTGGCGCCGCCGCCACCCGGTGTGCAGCCGGCGCCGCTGTGGGGCAATGCGGATCACGTGCGTGGTCTGCTGGCGGATCGGGTCAGCGACTTCACCGCGCAACGCGGCACGCTGCGGGTGGATCGCTTCGCCGATGGAGCGGCTTTCCGCGACTACTTCAAGGCGAATTACGGGCCGACGATCGCCGCATACCGGGGTATCGCGGACCAGCCGGATCGGGTCGATGCGCTGGACGCGCAGCTGGCCGAACTCGGCGACCGATACCTGGCCGGGTCGTCGGCCATGGAGTGGGAGTACCTACTGGCCACCGCGCGCAAGCGCTGATCAGTTAGCCCGGCGAGACGCAAAATCACACTAAATCCCGGGTTTTGGGGCGATTTTGCTGGGGGCACGCCCCCACAAGTGGGTGGGGGCACCTCCCGCTTGCGGGGGAGTACCCCCACCCGCTTGTGGGGGACTGCTCGCGGGTCAGGCCGGGGCGAACAATGGCGCACCGCCGGCACTGCGCTGCTCGGGCCGGAGGTCGACGGGCATCCCGCACGTCACCGAATCTGGTTCGCAGTCAATGATATTGGCCGCAACCCGCAGTCCGCTCTGTTCGGCGAGCTCGATGATGGCGATCACGTACGGCGTCGGGACGTCGGGGTTGTACGGGTGGTGGTTGACGGTGTAGCTGAACACCGTGCCGCGCCCGGACACCGGCCGCGCGACCAGGGCGCCGCCACACGCCCGGCATTCCCCGGTGGACGGATGCACCCAGCGCTCGCAGGTGTCGCAGTGCTCGATGAGCAGTTCGGATGTCGACTCGGCCGGCACGACCAATAGAGTACACTCTATTAGTTCGGTGTGAACAATCGGTTCGGGTGCGTGCGGCGGATTCTCCTCTGACGGGCGGTGCATATGACGTATTTCGAGAAGGACGCGATCTTGTCCGGCATCGGCATCTCGCGGATCGGCCGTCGCACCGGCATTCCGGGGTTCGAGCTGACCATGGAGGCGGTCCGGTCCGCCATCGATGACGCCGGCCTGGTCGCTGCCGACATCGACGGCATCGCGACGCTGGGCGACACGCCTGCCGAAGAGGTCACCGCCGCGCTGCGCATCGACGCGGCGGACTGCGGAATCGGATTCGGCACCGGCGGCCTGCTGAGCCCGGTGATGTCGGCGTGCCGTGCGGTGGCCGAGCGACGCGCCCACCATGTGGTGGTCTACCGGACGATACAAATGCTGGGCGGCACCGTTCCGGTCAAGCGGGAAGAGCGGGACGAGAATGCGCCCGCGCCGCCGCTTGCGCGCATGCTGGACAGGCCCGAAGGCGCCCCGCGTCCCGCCGTCGGCCCGATGGACGACATCACCGACCTGGTTGCGGCCCAGGCTTACTCGGCGGCGAACTGGCTGGCGCTCAACTGTCGCCGCCACATGGAGCTGTACGGAACCACCAAGGAGCAGTTGGGCTGGCTGGCCCTCAACGGCAGGCGCAACGCCGCGTTGAATCCCCTTGCGGTCTACCGCGAACCGATGACGATGGCCGATTACCTGGGCGCGCGGCCGGTGTCGACACCGTTCGGGCTGCTGGACTGCGATGTCCCCATCGACGGCTCCATCGCGGTGGTGGTATCGCACGCGGAATACGCTCGCGACTGCCCGCACCGGGCGGTGGCGGTGGAGGCGATCGGCGGGTCCGACGGCGCCGGTGGCTGGTTCCACCGTGACGATTACCCGAAGATGGCGATGTCGGATGCGGCGGCGCAGATGTGGTCACGAACAGGGCTGCGGCCCGCCGACCTCGACGTCGCGCAGTTGTACGACGGCTTCACGTTTCTCACCGTCGCGTGGCTGGAGGCCCTTGGCATCTGCGGCGACGGTGAGGCCGGGCCGTTCGTCGAGGGCGGCGTGCGGATCGCCCGCGACGGTGCACTGCCGCTGAACACCTACGGCGGCCAACTCTCGGCCGGGCGCATGCACGGCTACTGGGCGCTGCACGAGGGGTGTTTGCAGTTGCGCGGCGAGGCCGGCGAGCGGCAGGTGTCGCGGCGCCCGGAGGTCGGGGTGGTTTCGGTGGGTGGTGGTCCCGTCGCGGGATGCATGTTGCTCACGTGTTGAACCGGCTCGTGGGAACACTCAATTGAGCTTCAACCCGGATGCGGTCCGCGCGGACAAACGAGCTGCGAAGATCGCCCGCTGCATCGAGGAAGACATCGTTCGGCGCGGGTGGACGATCGGAGAATCGCTGGGGTCGGAACGGGCTCTGCAGCAGCGCTATGGGGTGAGTCGATCGGTGCTGCGGGAAGCCGTGCGCCTCATCGAGCACCATCAGGTCGCCCGGATGCGCCGCGGACCCAACGGCGGGCTGCTCATCTGCGAGCCCGACGCCGGTCCCGTGACCCGCGCCGTGGTCATCTACCTCGAGTACCTCGGCACCACGATCGAGGATTTGTTCAACGCACGCCTGGTGCTCGAGCCGTTGGCTGCCTCCCTGGCCGCCGAACGAATCGACGAAGCCGGCATTGCCCGGCTGCGTGCGGTCTTGCACGCGGAGGAAGACTGGAAGCCGGGTCTACCGCTGCCGCGCGACGACTTCCACATCGTGCTCGCGGAGCGGTCGAAAAACCCCGTCCTGCAACTATTTATCGACGTCTTGATGCGGCTCACCAGGCGATATGCGCTCGCGTCGCGCGCCGACTCGGCAACTGAGGCCATCGAGGCGATCGACCAGATGCGCTGCGGCCACGCCGATATCGTCGCCGCAGTCACCGCGGGCGATTCCGCGCGGGCCAAAACGTGCAGCGAGCGACACGTGGCAGCGGTGACCGCTTGGCTGCAGGAGCATCGGGCGATGAGTGCCGGATCGGGGCAGGCGCGCCTGCCGGGTCGGGTCTCGCTCGACCCTGAGGCGCCCAACGGCAAGCTCGCCGAGGTATTGGCGGCCACCATCGGCGACGATATCGCGGCCGGCGGGTGGCAGGTCGGTTCCGTCTTCGGGACCGAAACGTCGCTGCTGGAACGGTACCGGGTGAGCCGCGCGGTGCTGCGGGAGGCGGTGCGACTGCTCGAGTATCACGCGATCGCGCAAATGCGCCGCGGACCCGGCGGCGGGCTGGTCGTCACAAAACCCCAGGCGCAGGCCAGCATTGACACCATCGCGCTCTACCTGCAGTACCGCAGGCCAACCCGCGAAGACTTGCGCTGCGTCCGGGACGCCATCGAGATCGACAATGTCACCAAAGTCGTCGCCAAAGTCGTCGAACGGCGGGCCGAATCCGAAGCGACGGCCTTCCTCGACGCGTTGGGCGGCCTTGCGCACATCGGCGCCGACGAAGCCGCTGCCGATGTGCGCAACGCCGCCGTCGAGGAGTTTCGGTTCCACGTCGGACTGGCGCAGTTGGCCGGCAACGCGCTGCTGGACCTGTTCCTGCGGATCATTGTCGAGTTGTTCCGCCGGCACTGGTCCAGCACCGGGCAGGCGCTGCCGACCTGGGCCGACGTCGTCGCCGTCGAGCACGCTCACCTGCGGATTCTCGAGGCGATCGGCGACGGCGACGAGAGTTTGGCGCGCTACCGCATCCGTCGCCATCTCGACGCCGCCGCCTCTTGGTGGCTTTAGTCGGCGTGTCGGTGCATAGCGAAGGCCCGCAGGGGGTATTGGGAATGTGGAATGCGATGCCAGTTCGGCAGGGGGTGCGCATTGTGACCGACATCAGGAGCGCCGAATTGATCACCAGCATCGACGCCAGGCAACGAGGCTTCATCCACTCCGCGCTGCTCTACCACTCAGAGCGGGAGTATCTGGACTTCGTGGTGCGCTTCGTCGTCGACGGCCTGGCCAACGAGGAGCCGGTGCTGATTGCGATACCGGGCGACAGGCTGCCGTCGCTGCGCGATGCGTTGTGGCTTGCGTGTGAGGACGGGCTGCCGGCCAACCTGCGCCTGGTCGACATCACCGAGGTCGGCCGCAACCCGGGCCACTTTCTGGCGATGGAGGGTTCCTTCACCGCGGCACACCCCGGTCGACGGGTGCGCATCGTGAGCCAGGTCGTCTGGCCCGGCCGCACCGCGGATGAGTTACTCGCCTGCGCGCAGCATGAGGCGTTGGTCAACGGGGCGTTCGCAGGCCACGATGCGGTCGCGTTGTGCCTGTTCGACGCCGAACAGCTGGACGAGGACGTGCTGGCGGAAGCTCGCTGCACGCACCCCCTGCTGTGGAAATGCGGATCGGCGTATCGCAGCGCCGAGTACGCGCCGGACGACGCGCTGGAGCGCTGCAACCGGCCGCTACCCACCAATCCGGGGGCCGTGACGTACACGGTCAGGCAGAAGGCGGACCTGCGTCCGGCCCGGTCGTTCGCGGTCGACTATGCCGGCTGGGTTGGACTTTCCCGGGACGGAATCGAGGATCTGCAGTTGATCGCCACCGAGCTGGCCAGCAACAGCCTGATGTACACCGAGGGTGCCTGCCAGCTGGCATTCTGGCGGCACGATGAGCATCTCGTCTGCGAGGCGCGCGACACCGGACGGTTCGAGGATCCGCTGGCCGGACGCCGGCCCCCGGGCGCCAGCGGCACTGCAAGCCGCGGACTG
The DNA here is from genome assembly GCA_963845595.1 of uncultured Actinomycetota bacterium. GTDB lineage: Bacteria > Actinomycetota > Actinomycetes > Mycobacteriales > Mycobacteriaceae > Mycobacterium. The sequence continues at coordinate 329,607 of CAWJSU010000006.1, read as the reverse complement.
TTCATGGTCAATGCCATGGCGGACTTGGTGCGTACGCACACCGCGAGGACCGGGACGACGATCCAGGCGTACCTGCGCTTCGAGCCGTCGCGCGGGCCGACGGGTTGACGGGCCGGAACCTACTCCGGTTGACCTACTGCGGCGGACCTTGGCCCGGGGCACGCACAGCGAGTATCGACACGTGGTCACCGCAGCCCACCGCCAGCACCGCGAATGCGGCGACCACCGCCGCGGCCAGCATCCGGAGCACCCGTGCTTTCTTGTTGCTGTTTGTGCTCATCGGTGGTGCCTTTCAATTACTTATTTTGCTGCTGCTGCTGCCCGTCGCCGGGGTTGGGCGCCGGGCCAACCGGCTCCTGCTGGCAGCCCGCCGCCAGCGTTGCGAACGCCGCGATCAGTGCCGCGCCGAGTGGGCAATGGGCCTTGCTGAGGATCCGACGCAGTCGGCGCTGCGCGCGCTGATCGCCTGCGCCAACCGGCTGCTTGGCTGACTGCGTTCCCCCGCAAGCGGGAGGTGCCCCCAGCTCGCGCGAGTGCCCCGGCGCTCGGGGGCGGCTTAGAGCGGGCGCAGCACGATCGGCATGCCGTCCACCGGTACCGGCATGCCGCCGTAGTCCCAGCGCGGTTGGTAATCGGGCCGGGGGAGTTCAAGCCGGTAGCGGCGCAGCAGCCGGTGCAGGATCGTCTTGATCTCCAATTGGCCAAACACCATCCCGATGCACTTGTGCGCGCCGCCGCCGAAGGGAGTGAACGCGTAGCGGTGCCGTTTGTGCTCGCTGCGCGGCTCGGTGAACCGCTCCGGGTCGAAGTTCAGCGGGTCCGACCAGAGCTCCGGCAGCCGGTGATTCATCCCTGGAAACGCGGTGACATTGGTGCCCTTGGGCAGGTAATGGCCCAGCAGTTCGGTGTCGCGCACCGTCCGCCGCATGGCCCATTGGACGGGCGTCACCAACCGGATCGATTCGTTCATCACCAGGTCGAGCGACTCCAGCTTCTCCAGCGACTCGATGTCGAGTGGCCCGTCGCCCAGGCGGTCCGATTCGTCGCGGCAGCGCTGCTGCCAGTCCGGGTGGGCAGCCAGGTTGTAGGCCATCGTCGTGGATGTCGAGGTCGATGTGTCATGGGCGGCCATCATCAGGAAGATCATGTGGTTGACGATGTCCTCGTCGGAGAACCGGTTGCCGTCCTCGTCTTCGGTGTGGCACAAGACCGTCAGCAGGTCATTGCCCTCCTTGCCGCGGCGCTCCTTGACCCGCTCGGCGAAGTAGTTTTCCAGCAGGTCCCGCGCCCGCAGTCCTCGCCACCAGGTGAACGGCGGCACGCTGGTCCGGATCACCGCGTTGCCGGCACGCGTCGTCGTCGTGAATGCTTTGTTCACCTTGGTGACCAGCTCATGGTCGGTGCCGGGCTGATGGCCCATGAACACCATCGAGGCGATGTCGAGGGTGAGTTCTTTCATCGCCGGATAAAGAAGGAAGCGCGCGTCGTTGGTCACCCAGTCGCTGGCGATCACCTGCGACACCACGTGGTCCATCTGCTCGACGTAGCCGACCAGTCGGGACCGGACGAACGCCTCCTGCATGATGCGCCGGTGGAACATGTGCTCTTCGAAGTCGAGCAGCATGAGCCCGCGATTGAAGAATGGCCCGATAACCGGGACCCAACCCTGCTGCGAGTAGTCCTTGTTGCGATTGGAGTAGATGGTCTGCGCGGCGTCGGGGCCCAGCGCCGCGACGAACGGCAGGACCGGCGAGTCGCCGAACACGAGCGGACCCTTGGTCTGGTAGAGGAACATCAGGTAATCCGGTCCGCCGCGCAACATCTCGATCATGTGCCCGAGGATCGGCAGCCCTGAGTCACCCATAACCGGCATGAGCCCGCTGCCCGGCGGCGGGTCGGCGAGCTTCTTCTCGGGGAATTGGGTGTTCCGCAGCCTGCGTTCCAGCAGACCCATCCCGGGAAAATTGTTGAACGACGGAGTTAACCGGCGCTGGGCTTGGTCAAGAAGGTATGCCGGGGTACTTATTGTCGCCATCGACGCTCCTTCGCGGTAGCGGCAAACAAAACTTACTAGCCATCCTTCGCACCGACTTGACGGCTGTCAAGTTTTCTTTTCGGGCTGCTTGGTGCAAGGTCAGGGTGTGATCGAAAGGTGAATAGCCACGCCGCCAACCAGGAGCAGCCGGTGCCAGCCATGCGCCGGCGCGGTGACAGGCACCGGCAGGCGATCCTGCAGGCAGTGCGTGAGCTACTCGAGGAGAGGCCCTTCTCTGAGCTGTCGGTCAGCACTATCAGCCTCCGGGCCGGCGTGGCCCGTTCCGGTTTCTACTTCTATTTCGACTCCAAGTACTCGGTGCTTGCCCAGATCCTGGCCGAGGCGGCCGAAGAACTCGAAGAACTCACCCAGTTCTTCGCCCCCCGCCAGCCGGGCGAGTCGCCTGAGGAGTTCGCCAAGCGGATGGTCGGCAGTGCCGCCGTCGTCTATGCGCACAACGACCCGGTGATGACCGCCTGCAATGCCGCCCGGCATACCGATATCGAGATCCGCGACATTCTCGAACGGCAATTCGAAATGGTGCTCCGCCAGATCGTCGGCATCGTCGACGCCGAGATGAAGGCCGGGACCGCCCATCCGATCAGCGACGACCTGCCGACGTTGATCCGCACCCTGGCGGGCACCACCGCGCTGATGCTGACCGGCGACCCTCTCCTGGTCGGCCGCGACAATGACGTCGAGCGCCGGGTGCGGGTGCTCGAGCAGATGTGGCTCAACGCGCTTTGGGGCGGCGGCTCCAGGTAACAGGGCCGGTATCGTCACGGCCATGGCGGGGACATCCGGGCGGTATTTCGCGGGGAAGCGTTGTTTTGTCACCGGTGCGGCCAGTGGGATCGGTCGCGCCATCGCCTTGCGGCTGGCCGCCCACGGCGCCGAGCTCTATCTGACCGACCGCGACGCGGACGGTCTGGCGCTCACGGTGTCCGATGCCCGAGCGCTGGGTGCGCGGGTGCCCGAGCATCGGGCTCTGGATGTTTCTGACTACCACGACGTGGCCACGTTCGCGGCCGATATCCACACCCGCCATCCCAGCATGGACATCGTGATGAACGTCGCCGGCATATCGGTCTGGGGAACCGTTGACCAGCTCACGCATGAGCATTGGAACAAAATCGTCGCGATCAACCTGATGGGCCCCATCCACGTGATCGAGTCGTTCGTTCCGCCGATGGTGGCCGCCGGCCGGGGCGGGCATCTGGTCAATGTGTCGTCGGCGGCCGGGCTGGTCGCGCTGCCCTGGCATGCGGCCTACAGCGCCAGTAAGTACGGGTTGCGTGGGTTGTCGGAGGTGCTGCGCTTCGACCTGGATCGGCACCACATCGGGGTGTCGGTGGTGGTGCCCGGCGCGGTAAAAACCCCGCTGGTCAACACCGTCGAGATCGCCGGCGTCGACCGCGACCACCCCAAGGTGACCCGGTGGGTCGAGCGCTTCGCCGGTCATGCGGTGTCACCGGAAACAGCGGCAGACAAGATCTTGGCCGGTGTCACCAGGAACAGATACCTGATCTACACGTCAGCGGACATCCGGGCGCTGTATGCCTTCAAGCGGTTGGCATGGTGGCCGTACAGCGTGGTGATGCGGCGGGTCAATGTGTTGTTCACGCGCGCACTGCGGCCCAGCCCGGCGACGATGCGGTCCGCGGAGCGGACCGTTGAGAAGCCGGGCAACTGAACCCAGCCCGGCGACACGCTGAACGTCACTTGGGCATCTCGAGTTCCAGCCGCACCCCGAGCAACCGGACCGGTCGGTCCAGCTCGAACAGGTCCAAGACCGCCAGCGCGGTCGCGGTGATGACGTCGACGTCGGTGCTGGGCGCCGCCAGCTTGCGGATCTTGGTGCGGGTGTAAAACGTCGCGGTGCGCACTGTCACCGCCACCCGGGTGACGATCCGCGCCGATGCCCGGACGTCGTCGAGAGCTCGTTGGGTCAATTCCGTTACCGCCAAGTCCATTTCGGCTCGGTCGGTGAGGTCGCGGGGAAAGGTGACGACGTGGCTGCGCGAGCGCGGCACCCATGGCTCGGCGCTGACCGCGGTGTCGCCGCCGCCTTTGGCGAGCAGCAGCAGCCACAGGCCGGTTCGCGGGCCGAAGGTGGACGTCAGGAGCTCGCCGTCGCTGTGTGCGAGGTCCCACACTGTCGTTATCCCAAGGGTTGCAAGCTTTTTCGCTGTCTTAGGTCCCACGCCCCACAGTGCGTCAACCGGGCGGTCGGCCATCAGGGTCATCCAGTTCGCGTCGGTGAGGGTAAAGATCCCGGCCGGCTTCGCGAAGCCGGTGGCGACCTTGGCGCGCTGTTTGTTGTCGCTGATGCCGACCGAACAGGACAGCCCGGTCTCCGACAACACGACGGTGCGAATTTGTTCGGCTATCTTTACGGGTTCCGCGGGATCGACGGGATTGTCGGGATTGTCGGCTGGCACCCCGAGGTACGCCTCGTCCCAACCCCACACCTCGACCGGGTGCCCCAGATCGCGCAACAGCCCCATCACCTGGTCGGACGCCTCGTCGTAGGCGGCCGGATCCGACGCGAGGAATGTGGCCCCCGAGTCTGGGGGGCAGCGGCGGGCGGCGGTGCGCAGTGGCATGCCCGCGTGCACACCGAACTCGCGCGCCTCATACGAGGCGCAGGTGACGACCTTGCGCGGTTCGGTCGGGTCACCGCTGCCGCCGACGATCACCGGCAGCCCGGCCAATTCGGGATGGCGGCGCAGTTCGACCGACGCCAGAAACTGGTCGAGGTCGATATGCAGGACCCAATGCGGTGGCTTCGGCCCGGGCTCGGACATGGGCGGGGAGGCGATCACCGCCCGCACAGCTTGCGCGCCAGGCTCTCCCACGCGTCGCCCAATGTCTCTAGGGTGTGGCCTGTGTCGTTGAGCCGATGCTCGACGTAGTCGGCGTCGAGCAGGGCCAGCAGCGCGTCGGTCTGGGCGTCGAGATCGCCGGTGCTGTGCGCCGCCTGCAGCAGCACCCGCACGTGCGTGCGGAGCACCATGGCCGGTGGGCTGTAGCGGGTCGCCGGATCGCGGTTGGCGCCCGACAAGAGCGCGTGGTGAGCGTGCACGAAGCAGATCCGCTGCCGGCCGAATGCGACCAGCCGGTCCATCGGCGGGGCATCGGGGCCCAGCGGCGGCGGACCGAACAGGAACGCCTGCTGGCTGGCCCGCTCATCCTCGTCGAGCAAAACCATCATCAGGCCGGCCCGGCTACCGAACCGGCGGAACAGGGTGCCTTTGCCGACGCCCGCGGCTGCGGCGATGTCGTCCATGGTGACCGCGTGCGCGCCGCGCGTGGCGACCAGCCCGCGGGCCGCCTCCAATAGCAGCGCGCGATTGCGGGCCGCGTCGCCTCGCTCTGCTGGAGCCTCCTGCTGCGCGGAAACGGGCAGTCCGCCCAACCGCTCGACACCGCTCACCCCTGCACCTTAACGCGAACGGAATAAATCGGACCATAGTCCGGTTCGGTCGTGGAAGGATGTAGGTCAACGGCCGAAGGGAACGGAACCAGTGACGGAGAACTCGAAGAACTCGAACACCAAAGTATTGGCGTTAGTGGGCAGCCTGCGTGCGGCGTCGATCAACCGCCAGATCGCCGAGATGGCGGCGGCGGTTGCCCCGGACGGCGTGACGGTCACCGTGTTCGAAGGGCTGGGGGAGCTGCCGTTCTACAACGAGGAAATCGACGACGCGGTCAACGCCGAGGTCCAGCATGCGCCTGCCCCGGTGGTCGCGCTGCGTGCCGCGGCGGCCGACGCGGATGCCGCCCTGGTGGTCACACCGGAGTACAACGGCAGCATTCCCGCGGTGGTGAAGAACGCGATCGACTGGCTGTCGCGCCCCTTCGGCAACGGCGGGTTGAAGGACAAGCCGCTGGCGGTCATCGGCGGGTCCATGGGCCAATACGGCGGGGTGTGGGCGCATGACGAGACCCGCAAGTCGTTCGGCATCGCCGGGGCGCGCGTCGTCGACGCGATCAAACTCTCGGTTCCGTTCCGAACCCTGGACGGCAAGGCCCCCGCCGACGACGCCGAGCTTTCGGCGAATGTGCGGGATGTGGTCGGCAAGCTCGCCTCCGAGGTCGGCTGACCCGGCCTCGACCGCGGACCTCCCGCCACAACCACACCGGTTGTGGCGCCGTGCCCGTGTGGAAGAAGCCCCGTTAGCCGCCGTTAGCCGTAGTCTGCACGAAACTGCCCGAGTAACGCGCCCGAGACCTCACCAATCACGACTGGCGGGTTTGCTGCCGGGTCGTCGAGCACGGGTTTCAGCGCCGCAGTTGTCGGTGGGCAATGGTAGACAGTGCAGTATGCCCATTGCACCCGATGTTGTGATCTGCGACACGCCGGGCGACGCGCAACACACGGCTTACGACCAGCGAATTTCAAAAATGTTATTCAGAACATCTTGTATCTCTTCTTCTTGTCACCCCCTAGGTGTAGTGTTTCGAAGGCCGGCAGATCCCAGGATCACCAAGCCAGCCGGGCCTGGTGGACCTCCCGGAATCGGCACCGCCAGGCCGGTTGACTGGCAGCCGTAGGACGGGAATTTGGGGGCTTGCCGGACCGCTGAACATAACGCGGATGCATCACCCGAATAGTTGCCAGTCCGTGACCAGATCTCTCCACCTTCCGCAAAGGAGCGGCATCTCCGATGAGCATCACCGTCTACACCAAGCCCGCCTGCGTGCAGTGCAGCGCCACCTACAAGGCCCTGGACAAGCAGGGCATCGCCTACGACAAGGTCGATATCACGCTGGACTCTGAGGCGCGGGACTACGTGATGGCGCTCGGTTATCTGCAGGCCCCCGTGGTGGTGGTGGGAAACGCTCACTGGTCGGGCTTCCGGCCCGACCGCATCAAGGCGCTCGCCGGTGCCGCGCTGACCGCGTAGCCGGACGATCCATACGTAAGGAGGTTGCGGTGCCATGGATATCACGGGGCGCAACCTGGTCTATTTCTCCTCCGTGTCGGAGAACACCCACCGCTTCGTGCAGAAGCTGGGTGTTCCCGCCACGCGGATACCCCTGCATGGCCGGATCGAGGTCGACGAGCCGTACGTGCTGGTACTGCCGACCTACGGCGGCGGGCGGGCCACACCGGACATCAATGACGGTGGTTACGTCCCCAAGCAGGTCATCGCCTTTTTGAACAACGAGCACAACCGGTCGCTGATCCGCGGCGTCATCGCCGCGGGCAACAACAACTTCGGCGCCGAATTCGCCTACGCGGGCAACGTGGTCTCCCGCAAGTGCGGCGTTCCATATCTTTACCGCTTCGAACTTATGGGAACCCCGGACGACGTGGACGCCGTCCGCGCGGGCCTGAATGACTTCTGGAAGGAACAGACGTGCCACCAACCGTCACTGCAGAGCCTGTAACCGCCGGCGCGCACGGGTTGCACGACGAAACGGACTACCACGCGCTGAACGCGATGCTGAATCTGTACGACGCGGACGGCAAGATCCAATTCGACAAGGACCGGGAAGCCGCTCACCAGTACTTCCTGCAGCACGTCAACCAGAACACGGTCTTCTTCCACAATCAGGACGAGAAGCTCGACTACCTGATTCAGAAGAACTACTACGAGCGTGAGGTTCTCGACCAGTACTCGCGCAATTTCGTCAAGACGCTGCTGGACCGCGCCTACGCGAAGAAATTCCGGTTCCCGACGTTCCTGGGCGCGTTCAAGTACTACACCTCCTACACGCTGAAGACGTTCGATGGGAAGCGTTACCTGGAGCGCTTCGAAGACCGGGTCGTGATGGTGGCGCTGACACTGGCCTCCGGCGACACCGGGCTGGCCGAGAAGGTGGTCGACGAGATCATCGAGGGCCGGTTCCAGCCGGCCACTCCGACGTTTTTGAACTCGGGCAAAAAGCAACGCGGAGAGCCGGTTTCGTGCTTTTTGCTTCGCATCGAGGATAACATGGAGTCGATCGGGCGCTCGATCAATTCGGCGCTGCAGCTGTCCAAGCGCGGCGGGGGAGTTGCGTTGCTGCTGAGCAACATCCGTGAGCACGGTGCCCCGATCAAGAACATCGAGAACCAGTCGTCGGGTGTCATCCCGATCATGAAGCTGCTCGAGGATTCGTTCTCCTACGCCAATCAGCTGGGTGCGCGTCAGGGAGCGGGCGCGGTGTACCTCAACGCGCACCACCCCGACATCTACCGCTTCCTGGACACCAAGCGGGAGAACGCCGACGAGAAGATCCGGATCAAGACGCTGAGCCTGGGGGTGGTGATTCCGGACATCACCTTCGAGCTGGCCAAGAAGAACGAGGACATGTACCTGTTCTCGCCGTATGACGTCGAGCGGGTTTACGGCCTGCCGTTCGCCGACATCTCGGTGACCGAGAAGTACTACGAGATGCTCGACGACGCGCGGATCCGCAAGACCAAGATCAAGGCGCGCGAGTTCTTCCAGACGCTGGCCGAGCTGCAGTTCGAGTCCGGCTATCCGTACATCATGTTCGAAGATACCGTCAATCGCGCTAATCCTATTGAGGGCAAGATCACGCACTCGAACCTGTGCTCGGAGATCCTGCAGGTGTCCACATCGTCGGTGTTCAACGAGGACTTGTCGTATGCCACAGTGGGCAAAGACATTTCGTGCAACCTCGGGTCACTCAACATCGCCAAGACGATGGACTCGCCGGACTTCGCCCAGACCATCGAGGTGGCGATCCGCGCGCTGACCGCGGTGAGCGACCAGACGCACATCAGCTCGGTGCCCTCGATCGAACAGGGCAACAACGACTCCCACGCGATCGGGCTCGGGCAGATGAACCTGCACGGCTATCTGGCGCGCGAGGGTGTCTTCTATGGATCCGAAGAAGGTCTGGACTTCACCAACATCTACTTCTATACGGTGCTCTACCACGCGCTGCGCGCCTCGAATCGAATCGCGATCGAACGCGGCACCCACTTCAAGGGTTTCGAGAAGTCCAAGTACGCGTCGGGGGAGTTCTTCGACAAGTACACCGAGCAGGTGTGGGCGCCGAAGACGGACAAGGTGCGTCAGCTCTTCGCCGACGCGGACATCCGCGTCCCGAACCAGGACGACTGGCGGCGGCTGAAGGAGTCGGTGGTCGCGCACGGCATCTACAACCAGAACCTGCAGGCGGTGCCGCCGACCGGCTCGATCTCCTACATCAACCACTCGACGTCATCGATCCACCCGATCGTGTCGAAGGTCGAGATCCGCAAGGAGGGCAAGATCGGCCGGGTTTACTACCCGGCGCCCTACATGACCAACGACAACCTGGAGTACTACCAGGATGCCTACGAGATCGGCTACGAGAAGATCATCGACACCTATGCGGCGGCCACGCAGCATGTCGATCAGGGGCTTTCGCTGACGTTGTTCTTCAAGGACACCGCCACCACCCGCGACGTGAACAAGGCGCAGATCTACGCCTGGCGCAAGGGGATCAAGACGCTGTACTACATCCGGCTGCGGCAGATGGCGCTAGAGGGCACCGAGGTCGAGGGTTGCGTCTCCTGCATGCTGTGACGGCGCGCCGGCGGGGCTGAGCCGGGCGTTCGGTGCGGGTTGGGCGTCGGTTAGAAGTTGAAGAGGCCGATAATCCCGGTGCCCGAGTTGAAAATACCCGCGTTGTTCGTGCCCGAGTTGAAGAAGCCGATGTTCCCGGTGCCGGAGTTGAACAACCCGACGTTTCCGCTGCCCGTGTTGAAGATAGAGCCGAGACCGACCTGGTTGTCGCCCGTCAGCCCGATGCCCACGTCGCCGATGCCGCTGTTAAAAAAGCCGACGTTCGAGTTGCCGGTGTTCGCGATACCGATGTTGGCGTTGCCGTTGTTGGCGAACCCGGTGTTGGCGTTCCCCGTGTTTCCCAGCCCCAAGTTTCCAGTACCGTTGTTGAACGCAATGCCGGAAAACAGGTTGGGAATGGTCAATCCCGCCAACTGCGTGGCCGCGGCCGAAGCGCCGGCATGGTAGCCAAACATTGCGGTCACGTCCTGGGCCCACATCTCCTCGTACTGGGCCTCGGTCGCCGCGATCGCGGGCGCGTTCTGCCCGAACAGGTTAGACATGATCAGCGAGACCACCTGATTGCGGTTCAGCGCCACCAGCGCCGGATGCACCGTGGCGCACCGGGCCGACTCGAACGCAGTCGCCACCGCGCGGGCCTGACCGGCCGCATTCTGTGCGCTGGCCGCCGCGGCGCTCAACCAGCCCACATAGGGTGCGGCCACGGCCGCCATAGCCTGCGACGCCGGGCCCTGCCAGGATTGACTGGCTAACTGCGAGGTCACCTCGTTAAACGAGGACGCCGCCGAGCTCAGCTCGCTGCACAGGCCGTCCCAGGCTGTCGCCGCGGTGTGCATCGGTCCAGACCCCACGCCGAGGAACATCCGCAACGAGTTGATTTCTGGCGGCAGTACCGAAAAATTGCCCAACATTGCGACACGCCTTCCTGACCGACCCGAGTATCTGCGGCGTATCGTATTGCGGTCCTGGGCGGAATTCCCGCACTTCGGTGAAAGTCCCGGTAATTCACTTTCCGGCGGCCCCTCCCGCCGCCCTCCCGGCAGGGCAATAGCCGGCCGCGCGGTGAATCGGCGGTCATCGCCGAGAACACCCCGTGATCAGCGAATATGGCCGCCGGGCGGACCGGTTCGCCACGACCTGGCCCCAGCTGAGCGGCGGTGCACGCTCGCACCCGCCGCACGAGGCCGAGTCTGCCCAGGTCAGCGGGCGCGACGCGGTAAGGTGCATGACGTGCGGAGAGTTTCCCGACCCCACCCCAGCGCCAACGCCGGACGAAAGGTCGACGCGCGCAGCGAACGCTGGCGCGAACACCGCAAAAAGGTGCGCAGCGAAATAGTGGAGGCAGCTTTTCGGGCTATCGACCGCCTGGGGCCCGAGCTGAGTGTGCGGGAAATCGCCGAAGAGGCCGGCACCGCCAAACCCAAGATCTACCGGCATTTCCACGACAAGTCCGACCTGTTCCAGGCAATCGGCGAGCGGCTGCGAGACATGCTGTGGGTGGCGATCTTCCCGTCGATCAACCTGGCCACCGACTCGGCGCGCGAGGTTATCCGGCGCAGTGTCGAGGAGTACGTCAACCTCGTCGACCAGCACCCCAACGTGCTGCGGGTCTTCATCCAGGGCCGCTTCTCGGCACCTTCCGAGGCGACGGTGCTGACCCTCAAGGAAGGCCGGGAGATCACGCTGGCCATGGCCGAGATGTTCAACAACGAGCTGCGCGAGATGGAGCTGAGCCGTGCGGCCCTGGAACTGGCCGCATTCGCCGCCTTCGGATCGGCCGCGTCGGCCACCGACTGGTGGCTGGGTCAAGAACCGGACAGCCCGCGACGCATGCAGCGCGAGCAGTTCGTCGCGCATCTGACGACCATCATGATGGGAGTCATCGTCGGCACCGCCGAGACGCTCGGCATCGCGATGGATCCGGACCGGCCGATCCACGACGCGGTGCCCAGCAACCCCGCCGTGAGCTGAGCCCAGCCGACTCCTAGGCGGCGTTGACATCGCCGCGGGAATCGATGACACTCGTAGTATCCGATACCCCGGGTACTGGGTATACCCCAGATAGCTTTTTGGGGGGTATTGCAAGAGCTAGGCGCCTATGGCCGAAGATGCGCCAGCTCACCCTCAGCCAATTACAGGCCCCAACAATTACAGGCCCCAATTAGGAAGACCAATCCAACATGACCAATGCGGTAACCCAAGCGGAGACCGAAACCCACCAGCCCGTGCACACCCGCGCGATCATCATCGGGACCGGGTTCTCCGGTCTGGGCATGGCCATCGCGCTACAGCAGCAGGGCGTCGACTTCGTGATCCTGGAGAAGGCCGACGACGTCGGCGGCACGTGGCGGGACAACACCTACCCCGGGTGCGCCTGCGACATCCCGTCGCACCTGTACTCGTTCTCGTTCGAGCCCAAGGCGGACTGGAAGAACCTGTTCTCCTATCAGCCCGAGATCTGGGACTACCTCAAGGGAGTCACCGACAAATACGGGCTGCGACGCTACATGGTGTTCAATTCTCTGGTCGATCGCGGCCACTGGGACGCCGACGAGAACCGGTGGCATGTGTTCACCACCGACGGCCGCGAATACGTCGGCCAGTTCCTCATCTCGGGGGCCGGCGCGCTGCACGTCCCGTCCATCCCTGACATCGACGGTCGCCACGAGTTCGAAGGCCCCGCTTTCCACTCCGCGGAGTGGGATCACAGCGTCGACCTGACCGGCAAGCGGGTTGCGGTGATCGGGACCGGCGCCAGCGCGATCCAGATCGTGCCCGAGATCGTCGGGCAGGTCAGCGAACTGCAGCTCTATCAGCGCACTGCGCCGTGGGTGGTGCCGCGCAGCAACGAAGAACTTCCGCCGGCACTGCGGCGGGCGCTGACGAACGTCCCAGGGCTACGGGCCTTGCTGCGCGGCGGCATCTACTGGTTGCAGGAGGCGCTGGCCTTCGGCATGACCAAGAGGCCGAACGCCTTGCGAGTCATCGAGGCCTACGCCAAATACAACATCCGCCGCTCGGTGAAGGACCGCGAGCTGCGTCGCAAGCTCACCCCGCACTATCGCATCGGCTGCAAGCGAATCCTGAACTCCTCCACGTATTACGGCGCGGTCGCGGATCCGAAGACCGAACTGGTCACCGACCGCATCACCCGAATCACGCCCAACGGGATCGTCACCGCCGACGGCCGCGAACGTCAGGTGGACGTGATCGTCTACGGCACCGGCTTCCACGTCACCGACTCCTACACCTACGTCCAGATCAAGGGGCGTAACGGCGAGGACCTGGTCGACCGCTGGAACCGGGAGGGCATCGGCGCTCACCGCGGGATCACCGTCGCCGACATGCCCAACCTGTTCTTCCTGCTGGGACCCAACACCGGCCTGGGGCACAACTCGGTGGTGTTCATGATCGAATCGCAGATCCGCTACGTCGCCGACGCGATCAAGACGTGCGACCGGTTGGGCGCGCAAGCGCTGGCCCCGACGCGCGCCGCCCAGGACGCCTTCAACGACGAGCTACAACACAAGCTGGCTCACTCGGTGTGGAACAGCGGTGGCTGCAGCAGTTGGTATATGGACGAGCACGGCAAGAACACGGTGCTGTGGGGTGGCTACACCTGGCAGTACTGGATGGGAACCCGCTCGATCAAGCCGGAGGAGTACCAGTTCTCCGGGGTGGGCACGGGCTCACGCGCCGACCGTCGGGCCGTGCCCGCCTAGCAGGTCCGCGAAAGCATTCGCAGCCGCGTCCACGCCGGCTTCGTCGTCGGTGGCCACCAGATCCAGCAGTAGGCCACGGACCACGGCCAGCCCGAGGCGCGCCATCGCAGGGTCGAACGGACCGTCGGCAATGGATTCGACCTCGGTGAGCCAGTCGTTGACGGCGCCGGGGACCATGCGGGCGAACGGCGTTTCGCCCTGGGCGGCGCGGGCGTAGCACTCGAAGAAGAGCCGTTCCAACTGGCGCAGCTCGGGTCGGCGAACGTCGGCCCACATCCTGGCAAAGCTTGCTGCCGGACTCGTGGGCAAGTCGGGCAGCAGGCTCATCTGCCGTCGCTCGACATCCTCGACGATCGCCACCAGCAGATCTTCTCGAGACCCGAAGTGGTGCAGCAGCATTCGATGGCTGGTGCCGACCGCACCGGCCACGTCGCGCAGCGAGCGGTCGCCGACGCCGCCCGCCGCGAACTCCTCGATCAGTGCGTCGAGCAGTTGCCGGCGCCGCGCAAGGTCAGGTGTGCGGACCATCGGCTCGGCTGAGCTGTTCAGACCGGGCCTTGAGGCCTTGGGCCTCCAGTTCGAGGAAGCGCTTGGTCTTCTTGACCATCAGCCGCCCGACCAACGCGCCGAGTACACCGCGCTGGTCGAGTTGCTGGCGCACCAGGGTGCCGCCGCCGGGTTGGGCGATGACGTAGTGGCGAGCGCTGACCAGCACGCCGGGGGAGCGTTGCACCCACGTCCAGGACGAGCCGGGATCGATCTCGGTGACCTGCCAGACCAGCTTCTGCATGCCGGGCTGCTTGATCGCGAACCGTCTGCCGACGGCGAGGGCGGGTCCGTCCTGCCCGACCAGGGAAGTCACCGAGGCGGTCCACTCGGGCCAGCGCTGGACGTCGCTGAAGACATCCCATACCAGTTCCGGCGGCGCGGCTATCTCGATGCTGTCTTCGTTAAACATGTACCAAATGGTACATCGCGGGCGCGGTTTTGCATACGCCCTTACGCGACGCGCGCGCTGAGATGCTTGAGCGCCGCTTCGGCGCCGTTCCACCCCGGGATGCCGGTCACCCCCGGACCGGGGTGGGTGCACTGGCCGCACAGGAAGAGCCCGTCGACCGGCGTGGCGAACTTGTCGGCGCCCTCGACGACGCGGCCGGTCCACAGCTGGTTGGGCTGTAGCAGGCCGTGCGAATAGTCGCCGGCGTGTGCGCTGAAGGTGCTGCCGAAGTACCGGTTGGAGAACACCACGCGGTTGGTGACGGAATCGGCGAACCCGGGCGCGAACTTGTCGAAGATTCCCACGCAGGTGTCGGCGTATTGCTCTTTCCAGCTTCGGTTTTCGTCGGCGTCCAGTCCGGTCGGGAAGTACGGCGTGAAGATGGTTGCGCTGTGCTTGCCTTCGGGTGCCAACGACGAGTCGACCATGCTGGGTATGTACAGATAGGTGGGCGGGGCGTCGGGAAGTTGCCCCTTGCGGTATTGCTCCCACGCGTCGCTGATGTATTCCGGCGATGGCGCGTAGGCGACGGTGGGACACCATTGGTCGTTGTCGTGCATGTACGGCTGCAGCCGCTCGATCCATTGCGGGGCCTGGTCGATGGTCAGATGGGCCTGGACGTATCCCAGGTTGAAGTTGATTTCCTTGATCTTGCGAATGTAGTCGGGCGGAAAGTGTTGTGGGCCGGCAAGATTCACGAACGTGGTGTAAGGGTCGAGCGATGAGAGCACCACGTCGGCCGAAATCGTGGTGCCGTCCCGCAGTTGGACTCCGGTGGCGCGTCCGTCGGTAACCAGGATCTGCCTGACATGCTGTTTGAGCTGCACCTCGGCGCCCAGCGATTCGGCGCGGCGGCACAGCGCTGTGCTCAGCGAGCCGATACCACCGCGCGGCATGATGTACTCGACGTTGCCGCCGCCGATCAGGTAGTGGTACAGCGTCGACGCGTTCGAGCCCGGGGTCCAGGGGCCGCCGTCGAAAGCATCGATGGACATCGCGGCCAGCGAGCCCTGGATGCAGCGGCCCTGGTCGGGCGCCATGAAACGGCGGACCGTGTCCATGGTGCTGCCGTACCACATCTGGGCGAAATCGTGGCGGTCCTCGGGCGTGGGCTGCGCGGCGATCACTTCGATGATGTCCAGCGGAGGACCGAACGCCGAGTCGACGAAATACGGCGCGAACCGGCCGATGTGCGCGAACAAGCCGCCCAGGGCCGCCGCGACGTCGGGCCCGTGATCGTCGAGCAGGTGGCGCGCCATGCGTTCCAGGTCGTTGTACATCACGAACGGGGTGTCCTCGGGATCCCCGAACGTGCAGGTGGACGTCCACTGATCCATCAGTTCGAAGCCCCACTTGGTCAGCTCGAGGCGGTCGGTCATCTCCTGTCGCCAGATCAGCACCGCCCAGGCACCGACGCTGTGCTTGTATCCGTCGAAGAGCTCCCGGGTCGCGGCCATCCCCCCGAGGAAGTGCGCCCGTTCCAGCACAAGCACTTTCGCGCCATTCTTGGCCAGCACATTGGCCGCAACCAGGCCGTTGTGGCCCGCCCCGATGATGATCGCGTCGTAGTCCGCCATGCTGACCTGCCTCTTGAAAATCCGGTGGTGATCCTTCGCCTCGACCGCACAATGTCACATCTGACATATTTGCGTCAATGGTGACATTTAGTGTGTGCTGGCACCGTGGAATCTCGTAGGCAGCGCACCCGTCAGGCGCTACAGCAGGCGGCGATGAAACGCTTTGTCGCCGACGGCGTGCATCAAACCAGCGTCGCCGACATCGCCGCCGACGTCGGGGTCACCGAGCGAACCTTTTACCGCCACTTCCCGTCCAAGCACGCGGTGATCTTCGCCGACTACGACATCGGGTTCGAGTGGTTCGCCCGCGCGCTGGCCCTGCGTCCGCATCGGGAACCCATCACCGTGTCGGTGCGCAGGGCGGTGGACGCGTTCCCGTTCGACTTCCAGATGGTGCTCGAGGCCGCCACCATCCGGTCGCGCGACCTCGACCAGGAGATCATCACCAGACACATTCGACGGATGCGCGATCAGGTCGCCGACGAGATCGGCCGCTTCATCCATGAACGATCGGCGCCCACCGCCGATGGGGCCATGATTGCCGACATCGCGGCGCACAGTTTGGCGACGGCGGTCTTCGCCTCGCTCGAAGCGTGGATGAGCAAGGGCGAACAGGATATCGATGAGCTGAGCCGCCTCACCGACATCGCGCTCAGCGCTCTGGAAGACGGCCTCACCCACACCCTGCGGCACGCCGGACTGGACTGACGCGACGCGCAACCGAAGGCAATCCCACGTGGGTGGGAAAGCGGGATAATGAGCTGTTTACTTCACACGCGGGGGTGCGGTGGATGGGACGGACGGCATGCCAATCGACGACTCGACGCGTAGCGAAAGTTGCGACACCTGCATCGTCGGAGCCGGCCTCGCCGGCATGAATGCGCTCTTCGTTGCGAGCCGGTACCTGGACCGCAATCAGAGAGTCATCCTGGTCGATCGGCGGCCCCGGGTCGGCGGCATGTGGGTCGACACCTATCCCTATGTGCGGTTGCACCAGCCGCATGGGTTGTTCACCGCCGGCAATATCGCGTGGACGCTCGGCAGGGATCGTAGCTACCTGGCGACCAAGGACGAGGTGCTCGACCAGTTCGAGCATTGCCTCGATGTCGTCAAGCGGCAGATCCGGGTCGAGGAGTTCTTCGGTTGCGCGGTGTTGTCCCACGACGTCGCCGACGGGATGGTGACGATCAACTGCAGGTCGGATGATGGCCGTCCCTTGGTGATCAAGGCCAAACGATTGATCAAGGCCCCCGGTTTCGCGGTCACGCCCAACGATCCGCTGCAGGTCTCCAGTTCTCGGGTCCGATCGGTGTCGCCGGATACCTGCGACGTCCGCGCGGGCGAGATGCGGGCCAGCGACGCCCCGGTGTGGGTGATAGGCGGTGGCAAGACCGCGATGGATACGGCGCACGCACTGATTGCCGAATACCCGGGACGTGAAGTGAACCTGGTCGCCGGTTCCGGGACGTTTTTCTGGCGCCGCGAACGGCTTTTCCCGACCGGGATCCGGCGGTGGTGGGGTGGCACACCAACGAGCCGGATCGGCAGCACAGTAGCTCGTCGGTTCGATGGCACCAACGAAGCGGACACCGCCGCATGGCTTCGGTCCAGGCATTGCACGTGGCTCACCCCGCAGACCGGCAATTTTCTGCTGGGAATTCTGTCCCAATCGGAGAACAAGACGATCGCCGCGGGCCTTAACGAGGTGGTCATGGACCACCTGGAGGACGTCATCGACCGCGGCGACGAGACCGAGATGGTCTTGCGCAGCGGATCGTGCAGGCGGATTCAACCGGGCAGCTGGATCGTCAACTGCACGGGTTACCTGATGCATGACGAGTTGCCTTACGAGCCCTACGCTTCGGGGGGCGGGGCGGTAGTATCGATCCAATCACGCTCGGCCACAATGCATTTGACGTCATACATGGGGTACTATCTGACGCACCTGCTGTTCCTGGACAAGCTGCGTGAAATCCCGCTGTATGAACTCGATATGGACGACCTTCGAGCAAAGTCGAACGCAGTGATGCCTTTTGCGATGTTCGCGCTGGTCGCGCACAACGTCAGCCTTATCTTCGACGGTGTCCCGAGGCAGGTATTTGCCGAGTGCGGAGTCGATTACGACCGTTGGTATCCGACGCCGCGTCGCATGGTCGAGACGGCACGATTCCTGCGGACGCACCGGGGCGCGCGGGAAAGCCACCGCCGCGCGCTCGACGCCGTGCGTGAGCGCTTCGCGATCCGTTGCGGCCCGCTACCTTCGATATAGCCGGTATTGCCCGGTGCGGCGGGGCATCTTCCATTCCGGGGCTCGCGACACGCAAACACAAGCTCTTGTGCTGCGCCGGCTTGTCGGACACTAGGGGTAGTGTTTGAGGCCTGAGTACCGCAGGCAAAACGGCTGGTGAAGTGGGGTTCTGGTGAGCGAGAAAATGAAGCTGATTGACCGCGTCTCGGCGATCAACTGGAACCGGCTGCAAGACGACAAGGATGCCGAGGTCTGGGACCGCCTGACCGGAAATTTCTGGCTGCCCGAGAAGGTGCCGGTGTCCAACGACCTGCCGTCGTGGGGAACGCTGACCGCGGGCGAGAAGCAGCTGACGATGCGGGTGTTCACCGGACTGACGTTGCTGGACACCATCCAAGGCACGGTCGGGGCGGTCAGCCTCATTCCCGATGCGCTGACACCGCATGAGGAAGCCGTCTACACCAACATCGCGTTCATGGAGTCGGTGCACGCCAAGAGCTACAGCTCGATCTTCTCCACGCTGTGCTCGACGTCGGAGATCGACGACGCGTTCCGCTGGTCGGAGGAGAACGTCAACCTGCAGCGCAAGGCTGAAATCGTGATGGAGTACTACCGGGGCGACGAACCGCTCAAGCGCAAGGTGGCCTCCACGCTGCTGGAAAGCTTCCTCTTCTATTCCGGGTTCTATCTGCCGATGTACTGGTCGAGCCGGGCGAAGCTGACCAACACCGCTGACATGATCCGGCTGATCATCCGCGACGAAGCCGTGCACGGCTACTACATCGGCTACAAGTTCCAACGTGGCCTGGCGCTGGTCGATGAGGCCAAGCGCGCCGAACTGAAGGACTACACCTACGAACTGCTCTTCGAGCTCTACGACAACGAGGTGGAGTACACCCAGGATCTCTATGACGAGGTCGGGCTGACCGAAGACGTCAAGAAGTTCTTGCGCTACAACGCCAACAAGGCGCTGATGAACCTGGGCTACGAGGCCCTGTTCCCGCGCGACGAAACCGACGTGAACCCGGCGATCCTTTCGGCGTTGTCGCCCAACGCCGACGAGAACCACGACTTCTTCTCCGGGTCGGGATCGTCGTACGTGATCGGCAAGGCCGTCGTCACCGAGGACGAGGACTGGGACTTCTAACTCGCACGCCGCCACGCAGTTCGCCCACAGCCGTGCGTTGTGATCGCGCGGTGCGGGTGTTTGGGCCCTCCACTTCGTCATCCCCCAGATTCTCGCGTCAACCCCCAGATCGTCCGTCACCCCCAGATCGTCGGGGATATCTCCCGATTTCGACCCGAGAGGCTCGCCGAGATCCGGGCCGAGTTGCTGGAAGTGCCTGATCCTTCCGACCTCCCTAAGCCTGGATCCACCGGTGCGGATCGCGACCCGCAACATGCGCAACAACCCAACCCCACGCACCGGGCGGCGCGGCCCGCTGAAGGCCGACGCGACGGTCGTCGAACGGATGGACCGCAAGGTCTCCACCAACACCGGTCGGGTGGTCTACCGGCACCGCCAGCACCTCATCGAACCCGTTTTCGGACAGATCAAAGATTCACGCGGCATCCGCCGATTCGCCCGCCGCGGCCGAACCGCCGTCGCATCCGGGTGGAAACGCATCGCCGCCACCCACAACCTGCTCAAGCTCTACCGACGGGCCCTAGCTGGCCCGATCAGCGCACCTTAAGCCGACTCGGCCAACCACCACATAGCCCAGACAGCCACGCGCAGTACACCATTCGGCCGATCGATCACCCTCTGATCCGTAGCGCTAGCCGATCTAGAATGTTTTTTGCCAGCCGGCCGGCGATGTCGCGGGCACGTTCTCAGACACGAGGCGCAGCGCGCTCTCCACGCGCTGCGGGAATCGAGCTAAGTCTCGTTCGAAGGCTTTGGCGAGTCGCCGGGCGGCTTGTCGGTAGTCGGGCCGACCGAGCACCTGCGTTACGGCTGCTGCCACACGCCGACTGTTGAGCCGCTCAGGTCGCACCAGCATCCCCGCGCCGGCCCGCTCGATGCCCTCCATGTTCAGGTGCTGGTCGAGGTTGCTGGCGATCCCGACCACCGGCACCCCGGCCACCAAAGCCTGCTGCGTCGCCAGGGTGCCGCCGTTGCAGACCACCACGGCCGCGCGGGCCGCGGCCGCCTCGCCCGGCAGGTAGTCCGCCACGTACGCGTTGGCCGGCACGTTCGTCAGGTCGCTGCGGTCCGCGGTGGCCGCGATCACCGTCACCGGCAAATCAGCCAGGGCGTTCAACACCACCTGCAACAGGTTCCGCCCGCCGGACGTGCCGAGGGTCGCGTAGACGATCGGCCGGTCCGCGGGCAACGAATCCCACCACGCCGGCGGCTCGCCGGCCGGCGACCACAGGACCGGGCCGAGATACCGGTGGTTGGGCGGCAGGTTGTCCGTCGGAAACAGCTCCGGCACATCGGCATACAGGGTGAGATCCCCGTCGGTGAACATGCGGCGAGGATCCCGGCCCAGACTCGGCAACCCGTGCCTGCGGCGGATCCGGTTGAGCGGCTTGCACAGCTGGGCGAATATCAATGGCCGTTCCAGGCGGTACAGGAGTTTGATCAACCTGACGCCCAATAGGTGGGTCCACAGCACCGCCGGCAGCGGAAAGCGGGGCGGCGCATAGGGACTCCAGTAGGCGTTCGCGATGGCGACGTAGGGGATGCCCGCGACTCGGGCGCTGACCGAGAGCGAAAACCGAAGGTCACCGACGACCACGTCCGGTGCGACCTCGGCCAGCACCTTTCTGTCAGCCTCGATGTACGCCCGCAACCTTCGCCTGCTGTAGAACTGTGCGCCCCGAGACAGGATCTTCAGAAACAGCTCGCTGGGGATGGTGTAGATCGGGTGGTGCGGGAACGGGAGCGGGCCCAGCAGATTGTTGAATCGCGGGTCGCAGGCGAAGTGGACCTCATAACGGCTCGGGTCGAGCGACCGCGCCAGGACGAACGGCCGCACGACGTGGGCCAGCGTCACTGCGTCCGCGATAAGCAGGATCCGCAGCCTGCGGGCGGGAAGCTCAGGCGCGTCGGGTGCAGTGCTCACGCCGGCGTCCCTTCTCACGTCGCTTGCGGCCGTTAATCGCTCCGCTCCGCTCCACGCCGCAGCGTACACGCACGACGCGCGCCCTCGGACAAAATTTGTAACCACTACCGCTACGGTTTTCGAGTGCGCGCAGCCGTGAGCGACCAGGGCGGCCAGGAACGGCCAGCACCAGGTCAACCCGAGTCGAGCTCCCCGCGGCCAGTACCCTGCCACCCCCGGCGCAGCGGCGCGCCGGTCAGACTGCCAACGCCGCTTGGCTCGAAATCATCCTGGCCGCCGCTGATCTCGTCGCCTGGGCCAAACTCATCGGATTCGCCGACCAACCCGATATCGCCCGCTGCGAGATCGCGACGTTCCGCGACCGTGTGCTGCGTGTGGCCACCCGCATCACCCGCGCCGCCCGCCAATTCCCGCTTCGCATCGACGCCACCTGGCGTTGGGCCGTAGCCATCACGACCGCCTGGCACCGCATCCGCGCCGCCTTTCCCTGATCCGCGGACCGACCTGTCTCAACGAGCGACCACGAAAGCGCCAAGGCCCTGGAAAGCCCGCCGAACCCGGCGACACGGGGCGGCTAAGCACGCCACATCCCGAAAAGACCACCCACACAGGCCAATCCGATGCCGACCGGCAGCCCAAACCTACCGGGACGAAGTATCGAGGTTAATCGGACCGCCCCTGCTTATCCGTCGCCAAGCGGGATATCGGCGGCGGGGCTCAGCCATGCTCGTCACAACACAGCTATCCCAATCCCCGCAACAGGGCAGATCCGTTATCCCGCATTTCGCGCTGGCTGACCCATTGTCCCCGTCCTCCGCGACGTCAGCAAAGCCGTCGTCACCGCGGACGGGGACCCGGATTTGTAGAAGATGAACGGCGCATGAATTGTCTCGACGGGACGGCGCGACGGTAGCGCCGCCGACCCCACGGCCGGGACACTTATCGGGTGACGACATCCGATTCTTCTTGCAATCACCCCCATTTTTTGCGGTCGGTAATCCGCTGGCTGCAGGCCGGCTACCCCGAGGGCGTGCCCGGGCCCGATCGGATCCCGTTGTTCGCGCTGCTGCGTAGCACGCCGCTTACCGTGGATCAGCTCAAAGAGGTGGTAACGAACCTCACCGCGAACGGATCGCCGGCTCAGGCCGACGGCGTGATCGACGGCAACGAGATCGCCGAGAAGATCTCCGAGTTGACCCACAAGGACCCAGGACCCGAGAACGTTCGACGGGTCGCCGCCACCCTGGCCGCAGCCGGTTGGCCGCTGGCCGGCATCGACGTCAGCGAGGTTATCCCCGGCGATGAGGACGGGGAGGCAGCCGAGGAGGTCGCGTCGGTCCGACGCGCATCACAGCCTTGAGATGTCGATGACGAAGCGGTAGCGCACGTCGCTGGCCAGCACGCGCTCGTAGGCTTCGTTGATGTAGTCCGGCTCGATGACCTCGATTTCGGGCGTCACGCTCGTGTTCGGCGCAGAAATTCAGCATCTCCTGCGTCTCGGCGATCCCGCCGATCTTCGACCCGGACAGGCTGCGCCGCATCAAGGCCAGCGCGAACGCCGGCACCGGCATGCGGGTGCTCGGGGATCGCCCAGCTCGACGAGCGTGCCGCCGACGTCGAGCAGGCCGAGGTAATCGCCGAGATCCAGGTTGGCCGAGACGGTGTTCAGGATCAGGTCGAAGTTGCCCGCCAGCTTGCGGAAGGTGTCGGGGTCGGCCGGTGGCGTAGTAGTTGCTGGCGCCCAGGCGCAGCCCGTCCTCCATCTTCTTCAGGGACTGCTACAGCACCGTCACCTCGGCGCCCATCGCCGCGCGCCAGCTTGACGCCCATATGGCCGAGCCCGCCCAAGCCGATGACCGCGACTCGGTGTCCTGGCCCGGCGTTCCAGTGCCGCAGCGGCGAGTACAGCGTGATGCCCGCGCACAGCAGCGGAGCCGCGGCGTCCAGCGGCATGCGCGTCGGGTATGCGCAGCACGTAATTCTCGTCGACGACGATCGCCTGGCTGTAGCCGCCCTGGGTCGGCTGGCCGTCTTTGCCGATCGAGTTGTAGGTGAAGGTCTGCCCCCGGCTTGCAGTACTGCTCGTTTCCGGCCTGGCAGTTGCTGCATTCGCGGCAGGAGTCGACCATGCAGCCCACCCCGACGCGGTCGCCCACCTGGTACTTGGTGACCTCGGAGCCCACCTCGGTCACCACGCCGGCGATCTCGTGGCCGGGCACCACGGGGTAGTTCGGTACGCCCCACTCGGCTTTGACGGTGTGGATGTCGGAGTGGCAGATCCCGGCGAACTTGATGTCGAACGCCACGTCGTGCGGGCCCGGTTCGCGACGGGCGATGGTGGTCTTGGTCAGCGGTTCGGTCGCCGATGTGGCGGCATACGCGGAAACGGTGCTCATGTAAATCCCTCTTCGACTCGTTGCGCTCCAGAAAGCTTAGCCAAGGTAATTTTCTCAAGCCAGCCGCGGGGGAGTGGGCCTCATCACGTGCCAGCTTAGGAGGCGGCTTGCGTGGCGCTGACACGTAATCTGTGACACACGCTTGCCCGGTTTTCCAGGGGGTTTGGGAATGGACGGAACGCCCTTGGGCCGCTACCGGTTGTTGGGATCCCTCGGCGAGGGTGGCATGGGCCAGGTCTTCCGCGCGTATGACACCGAGACCGATCGGGAAGTGGCGTTGAAGGTGCTGGCGCCGCAAGTGGCGCAGGGTGTCACATTTGCACAGCGGTTCCGGCGCGAGGCGCATGTGGCGGCCCGCTTGAACGATCCGCATGTGGTGATTCACACCCGGCTAGCGAGCGAGCCGCCGCCTAATTGATAGGCGCGTTGACCCAGCGCAGGTCGTCGACGATGCCGCGGGCCGCGATCAGGCCCTCCCCGGTCTGCCAGATCTCGTCGTTGACGACGAAGACCCGGTTGTCGCGATTGGCGGACAGTTTGCGCCACGGGCCGCTGTCCAAGATGGTGGCGGCGCGCTCGGCAGCGGCCGGCGACGCACACGACACGTAGATAATGTCGCCGTCGGCCATGGAGAAATCGGGCGATTTCGCCAGGTCCGCGTCGGTGATCCCGATCTCGGCATATGCCTTGTCGGTGAACCGCTGTGCCGCCGGCCGCTCCACCCCGACAGCGGCGAGCACGCTGGCCGGGAAGTTGTTGGCCCCGTATACCCGCATGGTGTCGGTGGTCAGCTGGACGATTGACGCCTGGAAGTGGGCTGCGTCGTGGCTGGCCCCGATCTGGTTGGCTCGCTGGGAGAACCCATTGACCAGTGCGTCCACCGCGGCGCTACGGGCCGTGGCGGCGCCGACAGCACGCAGGTTGTCCTCCCAGGCCGCGCCCGGTGCCGCGGTGAACACCGTCGGCGCGATCGCGGCCAGCTGCGCGTACAACTTCGGCGTCAGCCCTACCGAGCCCAGGATCAGATCCGGGTGGGCTGCGGCGATGCCGCCCAGGTCGGGGGCGCCGCGGGTACCCACTCCCCGGATGTCGTGCACCGCGTTGCCCAAATAGGACGGCTGATTCGAAGAACCGTCGGGCAGCGCGGCGCCGACGACCCGGGATTGCAGGCCGAGCGCGCACACGGCGTCGAGCTGGTCGCCGGAGAGCACCACGATGCGCTGCGGCTCCGTCGGCACCTGGACCACATCCGGGTTGACTCCCGCCGCATTGTGAGCCGGCCGGGTCGGGGGCCCGGGATCGGCAGCGGCCGGCTCCCGGGCGCACGAATCGTCGGCCTTGCGGTCGTTTCCCAGCACCCCGGCACCCGCGATCTGGGTTGTTGGGGTGATCAGCGAACGCGACGCCTTGGGCGGTTGATCGGAGCCGCAGGCGCCGCACGAAACCACCGCAAACGTTGCCAGTGTCGCTAGTGCGGCGGCGGCCAACCTTGGTCGCCTGCCGCCGAATAGCACGCGTTCGACGTTAACATCCGGCCAGCTCGCACCCCTGCGCCGAAGCGGTGCGGCGGCGGCGGCGGAGCATTTACGACAGTTTGTAGGACCAGGCCTGCCACGAGCCTGATCGGGGGCTAAGATTCGATTCGGTAACTCTGTCCGGGATGGATGTTTGGAGGAGCTGTTGACAGCCGAAGCGCCCCCGTTGGGAGAACTCGAAGCCGTCCGTCCGTACCCACCCCGGACCGGGCCCAAAGGGAACCTGGTCTACAAGCTGGTCACCACCACCGATCACAAGATGATCGGCATCATGTACTGCGTCGCGTGCATGATCTTCTTCTTCATCGGCGGCCTGCTGGCGCTGCTGATGCGTACCGAGTTGGCGGCGCCCGGTCTGCAGTTCCTGTCGAACGAGCAGTTCAACCAGCTGTTCACCATGCACGGCACGATCATGTTGCTGTTCTATGCGACCCCGATCGTGTTCGGCTTCGCCAATCTGGTGCTGCCGCTGCAGATCGGCGCACCCGACGTGGCGTTCCCGCGGCTAAACGCCCTCTCGTTCTGGTTGTTCCTGTTCGGCGCCACCCTGGGGGCGGCCGGTTTCATCACCCCGGGCGGTGCCGCCGACTTCGGCTGGACCGCCTACACCCCGTTGACCGACGCCATCCACTCACCCGGCGCCGGCGGCGACCTGTGGATCATGGGTCTGATCGTTGCCGGTCTGGGCACCATCCTGGGTGCGGTCAACATGATCACCACCGTGGTGTGCATGCGCGCACCCGGGATGACGATGTTCCGGATGCCGATCTTCACCTGGAACATCCTGGTGACGTCCATCCTGGTGCTGATCGCGTTCCCGCTGCTTACCGCCGCGCTGTTCGGGCTGGCCGCTGACCGCCACCTCGGCGCCCACGTCTACGATCCCGCCAACGGCGGAGTCCTGTTGTGGCAGCACCTGTTCTGGTTCTTCGGTCACCCCGAGGTCTACATCATCGCCCTGCCGTTCTTCGGGATCGTCTCGGAGATCTTCCCGGTGTTCTCCCGCAAGCCGATCTTCGGTTACACCACCCTGGTCTACGCGACGCTGTCGATCGCCGCGCTGTCGGTCGCGGTGTGGGCGCACCACATGTTCGCCACCGGTGCTGTTCTGCTGCCGTTCTTTTCGTTCATGACCTATTTGATCGCGGTGCCGACCGGGATCAAGTTCTTCAACTGGATCGGCACAATGTGGAAGGGCCAGTTGAGCTTTGAGACGCCGATGCTGTTTTCGGTCGGCTTCATGGTCACCTTCCTGCTGGGTGGGCTGACCGGTGTGCTGCTGGCCAGCCCGCCGCTGGACTTCCACGTCACCGACAGCTATTTCGTGGTCGCGCACTTCCACTACGTGCTGTTCGGCACCATCGTGTTCGCCACGTTCGCCGGTCTCTACTTCTGGTTCCCGAAAATGACCGGCCGGCTGCTCGACGAGCGGCTGGGCAAGCTGCATTTCTGGTTGACGTTCATCGGTTTCCACACCACGTTCCTGGTGCAGCACTGGCTCGGCGACCTGGGCATGCCGCGCCGCTACGCCGACTACTTGCCCACCGACGGCTTCCAGCCGTACAACGTCGTCTCGACCATCGGGGCGTTCATCCTGGGTGCGTCGATGCTTCCGTTCGTGTGGAACGTCTTCAAGAGCTGGCGCTACGGCGAGGTGGTCACCGTCGACGACCCTTGGGGGTACGGCAATTCGCTGGAGTGGGCGACGAGCTGCCCGCCGCCGCGGCACAACTTCACCGAGCTGCCCCGGATCCGTTCGGAGCGTCCGGCGTTCGAGTTGCACTACCCGCACATGGTGGAACGAATGCGCGCCGAATCGCACGTCGGGCGCAGCCACAAACGCGAGAAGGTGACCGCGAGCTGATGCGTCCGTTCCGGCTGGGCCGAAGCGGGGCCAATCAGGCTTGAGCACACCACCCAAGGTGTCGGTGCTGATCACCGTCACCGGCCTGGATCAGCCGGGTGTGACGTCGGCGCTGTTTGAGGTGCTGTCGCGGCATGGGGTCGATCTGCTCAACGTCGAACAGGTGGTGATCCGGCGCCGGCTGACGCTGGGTGTGCTGGTGTCCTGCCCGCCGGATGTCGCGGACGGCACCGCGCTGCGAGACGACGTCGAGTCTGCCATCCGTGGGGTAGGTCTCGACGTCACGATCGAGCGCAGCTACGACGTGCCCATCATCCGGGAACCGTCGACCCACACCATCGTGGTGTTGGGCCGGCCGATCACCGCCCGGGCATTCGGCGCGGTGGCCCGCGAGGTGGCCGCTCTCGGTGTCAACATCGATCTCATCCGCGGGGTCTCCGACTATCCGGTTACCGGGCTGGAGTTGCGGGTCTCGGTGCCGCCGGGAGCCGATGGTCAGCTGCAAACCGCGCTGGCACGGGTAGCCGGTGACGAGGGCGTCGACGTGGCACTCGAGGCCTACAGCCTGGAACGGCGGGCCAAACGGCTCATCGTTTTCGACGTCGACTCAACGCTGGTCCAGGGCGAGGTGATCGAGATGCTGGCCGCCCACGCCGGCGCCCAGGGCACCGTCGCCGCGATCACCGAGGCCGCGATGCGCGGTGAGCTGGATTTCGCGGAGTCGCTGCAGCGGCGGGTGGCAACCTTGGCCGGCCTGCCCGCCACGGTGATCGACGAGGTCGCCGACCAGTTGGAGCTGATGCCCGGTGCCCGGACCACACTGCGCACGCTGCGCCGACTGGGTTTTCGCTGCGGCGTGGTCTCCGGGGGTTTCCGGCGGATCATCGACCCGCTGGCGCACGAGCTGATGCTGGACTTCGTCGCCGCCAATGAACTGGAGATCGTCGACGGCACGCTCACCGGGCGGGTCGTCGGCCCGATCGTCGATCGGCCCGGCAAGGCCAAGGCGCTGCGCGACTTTGCGGCGCAGGCCGGGGTGCCGATGGAGCAGACTGTCGCGGTCGGCGACGGCGCCAACGACATCGACATGTTGGCGGCGGCCGGGCTGGGAATTGCGTTCAACGCCAAGCCGGCGCTGCGTGAGGTTGCGGATGCGTCGTTGAGCTATCCGTACCTGGACACAGTGCTTTTTCTACTGGGTGTGACGCGCGGCGAGATCGAGGCCGCCGACGCGGTCGACGGCGTGATGCGCCGCGTGGAGATCCCGCCCGACTAAGTTGCGCGAGCAGACACAAAGTCGCATGAAAATTGCGGATTTTGTGCGATTTTGTGTCTGGTCGCGGACAGGAGTGACCCGGCACGCGTCGCAGCGTGGCGGTACGGCACGATGGGCGAGTGCCCGAAACCGGAAGCGACACAGCCGACCCCGATCTGCTGATCGACTTCAGGAATGTGTCGCTGCGCCGCCAAGGGAGCGTCCTGGTGGGGCCCCTGGACTGGGCGGTGGAACTCGACGAACGATGGGTGATCATCGGGCCCAACGGGGCCGGTAAGACGTCGCTGCTACGCATCGCCGCGGCGGCCGAACACCCGTCGACGGGCATCGCCTTTGTGCTCGGCGAGCGGCTGGGCCGGGTCGACGTCTCCGAACTGCGCGCCCGGATCGGATTGAGTTCTTCGGTTCTGGCGCAGCGGGTGCCCAACGATGAGGTGGTCCGCGACCTCGTCGTCTCGGCCGGCTATGCGGTGCTGGGCCGCTGGCGCGAGCGGTACGAGGAGGTCGACTATCGCCGGGCGATCGACATGCTGGAAGAGCCTGGGTGCCGAGCACCTGGCCGACCGCAGCTACGGGACGCTGTCGGAAGGTGAGCGCAAACGGGTGCTGATCGCCCGCGCCCTGATGACCGACCCGGAATTGCTGCTGCTCGACGAGCCCGCCGCCGGCTTGGACCTGGGCGGCCGCGAGGAGTTGGTGGCCCGGCTGACCGACCTGGCCGCCGACCCCGACGCGCCCGCGCTGGTGCTGGTCACCCATCACGTGGAGGAGGTTCCCCCGGGCTTCACCCATTGCCTGCTGCTGTCCGAGGGCCAGGCGGTCGCCGCGGGTTTGCTGCCCGATGTGCTGACCGCCGAAAACCTGTCCGTCGCATTCGGCCAGTCGATAGCGTTGGACGTCGTCGACGGGCGCTATTTCGCTCGCCGCGTTCGCACCCGCGCAGCCCACCGGAGGCGCTTATGACAGCACCGCAGGAGCCGTTGACTCCGCGTCCGGCGGCGACGGTGATGCTGGTCCGCGACAGCAGGGCGGGTATCGCCGTCTTCCTGATGCGCAGGCACCCGCAGATGGAGTTCGCCGCCGGGGTGATGGTGTTTCCGGGCGGCGGCGTCGACGACCGCGACCGTAACGCCGATATCGCGTGGGCCGGGCCGCCGCCACACTGGTGGGCGCACCGATTCGGCATCGAACCCGACCTGGCCGAGGCGCTGGTGTGTGCGGCCGCCCGCGAAACGTTCGAGGAGTCGGGGGTGCTGTTCGCCGGGCCGGCCGAGGACCCGGACGGCATCGTCCGCGACGCTTCGGTGTACGGCGACTCCCGCCGCGCGCTGGCCGACCGGACGTTGTCCTTCGGGGACTTCCTGCGCCGCGAAAACCTGGTGCTGCGATCGGACCTGCTGCGGCCGTGGGCCAACTGGGTCACCCCGGAGGCCGAGCGGACCCGGCGCTACGACACCTATTTCTTTGTGGGAGCCCTGCCGGAGGGTCAGCGCGCCGACGGCGAGAACACCGAATCCGATCGTGCCGAATGGCAGACGCCGCAGGCCGCCATAGACGACTTTGCGGCCGGCCGTAACTTCCTGCTGCCGCCGACCTGGACACAGCTGGACTCGCTGGCCGGTCGCAGCGTCGCCGACGTGCTGGCGGTCGAGCGCCAGATCGTCACTGTGCAGCCGCACCTGGAGATCGACGGAGACAACTGGATATTCGAGTTCTTCGACTCCGACCGCTACCACCAGGCACGGAAAGCGGGCGGGTCAATGGGCTGGCCAATATGAGCCCTCGTGAGGCCGCGATGAAAGAGTTCGTCAGCGTCGTGGTCAGTGACGGCTCGCGGGATGCCGGGCTGGCCATGTTGCTGCTGTCGCGACCGCCCACCAACGCGATGACCCGCCAGGTCTACCGGGAAATCGCGGCGGCGGCCGCCGAGCTGGGGCAGCGCGACGACGTCGGCGCGGTGATCCTGTTCGGTGGCCACGAAATCTTCTCCGCCGGCGACGACATGCCGGAGCTGCGGACGCTGAGCGCCGCGGAAGCCGCCACCGCGGCCCGGGTCCGCAGCGAGGCCATCGCGGCCGTCGCGGCGATCCCGAAGCCGACCGTCGCCGCGATCACCGGGTACGCGCTGGGCGCGGGGCTCACGTTGGCCCTGGCCGCCGATTGGCGGGTCAGTGGCGACAACGTGAAGTTCGGCGCGACCGAGATCCTGGCCGGCCTGATCCCCGGCGGCGAGGGAATGGCTCGCTTGGCGCGCGCGGCCGGGGCGAGCAGGGCCAAGGAACTGGTGTTCAGCGGGCGCTTCTTCGACGCCGAAGAGGCCTTGGCGCTGGGCCTGATCGACGACATGGTGGCCCCTGACGCCGTCTACGACGTCGCCGCCGGGTGGGCGCGCCGCTTCCTCGACGGCCCGAAACCCGCCCTGGCCGCCGCCAAGGCCGGCATCAATGCCGTCTTCGGGGATGGTTTCGGGGACGGCTTCGCGCTCCAATCGGCCGAGCGCATCGAGGCCCAACGCCGCCGTTATGCCGAGGTCTTCGCCGCTGCCCACCCCGGCGCCGATAGCGCTGGTCCCGCCAGCCGTTAGGCTGCCCTTCATGACGAGGAGTTCGAACATCCCCGCCGACGCGGCTCCCAGGCCCCATGCCACGGCCGAGGAGGTGGAAGCGGCGCGGCACGACAGCAAGCTTGCCCAGGTGCTCTACCACGACTGGGAGGCCGAGAGCTACGACGAGAAATGGTCGATCTCCTACGACCAGCGCTGTGTCGAGTACGCCCGGCACTGCTTCGACGCCGTCGTGCCCGATGAGGTCATCCGCGAGCTGCCCTACGACCGGGCCCTGGAACTGGGCTGCGGGAGCGGGTTCTTCCTACTCAATTTGATCCAGGCCGGCGTGGCCCGGCGCGGGTCGGTCACCGACCTCTCGCCGGGCATGGTCAAGGTCGCCACCCGCAACGGTCAATCGCTGGGTCTGGAGATCGACGGCCGGGTGGCCGACGCCGAGGGGATCCCCTACGACGACGACACCTTCGATCTGGTCGTCGGGCACGCCGTGCTGCATCACATTCCCGATGTCGAGTTGTCGCTGCGTGAGGTGCTGCGGGTGCTGAAGCCGGGCGGCCGGTTCGTGTTCGCGGGCGAGCCGACCAACGTCGGCAACAGCTACGCCCGTGCGCTCGCGGACCTGACCTGGAATGCCACCATCCGCGTGGTGAAGCTGCCCGGGCTGGCCGGCTGGCGTCGTCCGCAGGCCGAGATCGACGAGAACTCGCGCGCGGCGGCCCTGGAGTGGGTGGTCGACCTGCACACCTTCGAGCCGGAGGACCTAGAGAAGATGGCGACCAACGCCGGCGCCGTCCAGGTCGAGACCGCCACCGAGGAGTTCACCGCCGCGATGCTCGGCTGGCCGTTGCGCACCTTCGAGTCGACGGTGCCGCCCGGCAAGCTCGGCTGGAACTGGGCGCGTTTCGCGTTCACCAGCTGGAAGACGCTGAGCTGGGTGGACGCCAACGTGTGGCGTCACGTGGTGCCCAAGGGCTGGTTCTACAACGTGATGATCACCGGGGTCAAGCCGTCCTGAGCAGCGGCTTTAGCGGCTTCAGGTTCAGCACGGACGACGTCGGTTACCTGCGGTCGGAATCGGGTGCCGTGGCGCTCGCGGCGGTCGCTGACTTCGAGCTGACCGACGCCACCCGGATCGCCGATATCGCCGCGGTGCGCGCGCGGTTCGGCGACCGGGCGCCGGTGCTGGTGGAGACGACGCTGCTGCGCCGCAGGGCCTTCGAAAAACTAGAAAAACTCGGCCAGTTGTGCCCGAATTTTCGGGTGTCGAACTGGCTATTCACCGACGAGGCGCTGCAGCAGGCTACCGCGGCGCCGGTGGCGCTGCACCGGGCCGGGCGGCTGGCCGGCTCTCGGCCGGGCGTGGTGGTGCACGACGCGACCTGTTCGATCGGAACCGAATTGGCCGCGCTGCGGGGCTCGGGCGTCCGCGCGGTGGGTAGCGACATCGACCCGGTAAGGCTGGCGATGGCGCACCACAACCTCGGGGTCGGCAATGAACCCTGGGTTGACCTCTGCCGTGCCGACGCGCTGCACCCGGTGACCCGCGACGCGGTCGTCGTCGTCGACCCGGCGCGCCGCCGCGGCGGGCAGCGGCGCTGGCGACCCGACGACTATCGGCCCGGCCTGGGCCAGCTGATGGACAGCTACCGTGGCCGCGATCTCGTCGTAAAGTGCGGTCCCGGAATAGATTTCGACCAGATACGCCGCCTCGGCTTCGACGGTGAAATCGAGGTCACGTCCCACCGGGGTTCGGTTCGAGAAGCGTGCCTGTGGTCGACGGGATTGGCCGGGCCGGGTGTGCGCCGCCGGGCCAGCATTCTCGGGGTGCTCGACGGGGATTCTGAGGGCGAACAGATCACCGATGCGGAGCCGGACGACTGCGGTGTGCGCCCCGCCGGGCGGTGGATCGTCGACCCCGACGGCGCGGTGGTCCGGGCTGGGCTGGTGCGCCACTACGGCGCGCGGCACGGGCTGTGGCAACTCGACCCCGACATCGCCTACCTGTCCGGAGACCGGCTGCCGCCGGCGGTCCGGGGTTTCGAGGTGCTCGAGCAACTTCCGCTCGATGAGCGCCGGTTGCGGCAGGCGCTGCAGGCGCTGGATTGCGGGGCGCTGGAGATCCTGGTCCGCGGTGTCAGCCGCGTCCAGGCCGACCCGGATGCGCTGCGGCGCCGGCTGCGGCCGCGTGGCAGCCAGCCCCTGTCGGTGGTCGTCACCCGCATCGGCTCCGGGTCCGCCGCCCGTGCGACGGTGTTCGTATGCCGCCCCACTCGGTAACGCCCGGTACGCTGGCGGCGATCCTGCTTCCAGGCGCCCCCTCTATGTGTGCGAGGACAATTCGACGATGCGATACGTGATAGTGGCCGCGGTGCTCGCCGCTGCTGTCCTGATGGGTTGGCCGGCAACCGCCGCACCGCCGTCGTGCGCCGGCCTGGGCGGCTCCGTCGTCGCCCCCCAGATGTGCCAGGTAAGTGTCAGTACCGCCACCTACACGCTCAACATGTCGTTTCCGGTCGACTACCCCGACGAGCAGGCGCTGACCGACTACATCACCCAGAACCGCGACGGGTTCGTCAACGTCGCCCAGGGTTCCGGTGGACGCGACAAGCCCTACCAGATGGACGTCACCACCGAACAACACAGCTCCGGGCAGGCGCCGCACAACACCCGCAGCGTTGTGCTCAAGTTCTTCCAGGACCTCGGTGGAACTCATCCGTCCAACTGGTACAAGGCCTTCAACTACAACCTCGGGACCAAGCAGCCCATCACCTTCGACACGCTGTTCGCGCCCGGCGTCACGCCGCTGGACAGCATCTTCCCGATCGTCCAGCGTGAGCTGGAACATCAGAACGCGTTGGGTGCCGCGATATTGCCGTCGACCGGCAACGACCCGTCCCACTACCAGAACTTCGCGATCACCGACGACCAGCTGATCTTCTACTTCGCCCCGGGCGAGATGCTGCCGGCAGTGGCCGGGCCCGCTCAAGCCGGCGTGCCGCGCAGCGCCATCCCGCCGCTGGCCCTCTAGGCCGAAGTTAAGGCTGTTGAGATAGGTGAATCCCCGGGTTGACCTGGGATTCGTTTGTTTTGGTGTGGGGTTGTTCTGGCTACGCGGCGATGGTGAGTGGGATCGGGGAATTGATGAGTTCGAAGGCGCGGCGTTGGGTGGGGGTGGCGTCGGTGAGTTTGTCGATGTCGATGTCGGTGTCGGTGTAGCGGATCCGGTCGCGGGTGAGGGTGGCCAGGTGCTCGAGCAGATCGCGGAAGCCGCGCACTGGGTTGCCGGTGGCGTCGTGTTTGGTGGCGGCCTTGGCTTGGGCTGCTGGGGAACGCTGTGCGGGGGCGACGGGGTTGTCCCGGGTCGGCGGTGTTTCGTCGGTGAAGGTCAGTGGCGCCCAGGCCTTGCGTAGGTGCCAGACCAGGTAGCAGGCGAGCATGCAGATCAGCACGTGGGCTTTGACGCGGTCGTTGAGGCGGTGGTGGATGGGCCGCAGGTCTAGGTCGTCGGATTTGATGATGCGAAAGTCGCGTTCGATGTTGGCCAGGTTCTTGTAGCCGGTGACCACCGCGGCGGGGTCGAGGGTGTCGGCGTCGACGCTGGTGCGCAGTACGTAGATGCCGTCGAGGGCGGCTTCGGCGGCGATGCGGTCGAGGTCACGCTCGAAACCGAAGTGGGTGTCGGTGATCTCGCGCCGGAAGTGCTTGCCCATCTTGTATTTCCCGATGGCCGCACCGACCGCTTCGCCGATCTTGCCGGCCCCGCGCAAGGTGCCCGCGCTGACCCGCCCGGCGATCGCGGCCAGTAATTTCTCGGTGGCTTGCAGCAGGTCTTGACGTTTACGGGCGCGTTGGTCGGCCAGAGCGGGGTTGCGGCAGGCGATCAGGCGTTCGCCGGGGTAGTCGGGGTGGGTGATCTCGGCGAGGTCTTGGGTATCGAACAGGCTCATCTGCAGCGGCCCGTCGTCGCGGGCCAGTTTGGCGATCGCGGGTGCGCGTAGCGCGGTGATCCAATCGAAATCGGTGGGGCTTTCGGGGTGGTCGTTGAGTTTGCGTAGCGCGTCGATGCGCGCAGTGGTGATCATGCCGCGATCACCGACCAGCACCAGGTTGGCGAGGTGCAGCTTGTCTTTGACGACCTCGACGATCTCGGTGAACGATTCCGGATCCGCGGTGGCACCGCCGAACACCCGGACCGCGACCGGGCGTCCAGCCGGGTCGCACAGCACCCCATATTCGATCTGCTCGCAACCCTTTTTACCGTCGCGGGAATAGCCGCGCGCGGCCAGCTGGCAGCATCGCCCGGTCACCCACGCCGAGGTCAGGTCAAACAGCGCCATCCGCGACGGATTAGCTTGCGGGCCAAGGTGTTTGTCGGCGAGCCTCTTCTCGATCGCCTCTTGGCGGCCGGTCAGCCAGTCCATGGCGGCGTAAATCTCGTCGGTGCAGGCCTCAGCCACGCCCAAATCGGGTCCCAGGGTGGTGTCCGACCACCACGACAGGGTGGACCGCTTGGGCTTGGGCCGCACCACCCGCGAGATGATCAACGCGACCACCAGATCCCGGTCTCGGCACGGCGGGCCCAGCAACGCGGCCAAGCCGAGCTTGTGCGCCATCGCTGCCACCGCGGCCACGTGCCCATGCGGCAGCGAACGCGACTTGCTGAACTCCGATCCGGCCGCCACCAGCGTCTGGCCCTTCAGCGTCGCCTCGATCGCGTCGACCGCCTCCGGCGGCAGCATCGACAGGTTGGCCACGGTCTCGTTGCGCACTGCGGACCCGTCGCGGTAGGTGCGTCGCAGGTAGGCCGACATGTACTGGCGGTGCTGGCCCTGCTTGTCCACGTGCGTCTTGTGAACTCTGACTACGTGAACCCGGCCCTGCTGACGTGGCATAGCCAGAATAATACTCGATTACAGTCCATACACGAGGGCGACACGCTCAATATTCTGACTACATTCCTACGCCAGTTCAGAGCCGTTTGTCCAGCTCAAGCATCAGATCGTGCCCGAAAGCCGTCGCAACTTCGGTCTAGGGCAGCTGCCGTTCAGGACACCGGGCCGGCCATCGATTCCATCGCCGCAGCGCCGATCGCCAGGGCAACTTGCGCCACACAACCGATGACCGGGACGAAAAAGGCCACTTTGCGCCTCGCCAGGCGATAGGCGGCGACTACCAGGTCGGCAAGCCCGATCGCCCCGCCCGCGATAATCCCCAACCACACGGCGCGGTCGATCCAGGCCGGGTCGCCGCATGGCACGGAGCCGCACGGGTCGGTGGCCATGACCAGCAGGCTGAGCAGCACGACGGTGGCCCCGAACAGGAATGCGTGAACGACCAGGAGCACGACGGTCGCGGCGGTGTCCCCGACCCGACTGGCCTGGCTGCCTTGGCTGCTGGGGTTGATCGGCACCAAGCAAGTATGGGGGAACTATGGGGGCAATTATGCGGAGCCGGGGCTCAGGCCGGGGCGAAGCCGTATACCTGACCGTCGCTGGTGGCGGCCACCACTCGGCGGTCGTTGGCTACCGACACCCCGACCGGATATCCGGTGGCCGCCGGAAGCGGGTAGCTGTTGAGCGTGTGGCCGTTGGCCGGATCGAAGACCAGCAACGACATTCCGGGTGCGCCGTCTTTGGCTGGACCACTTGCCACGGTGTAGCCGGCGCCGGCGCCGGCCAGGCTCGACGTCGACAGTGGAGTGACGTCGTCGCGGCGCCAGACCTGGTCGGCGTGGTCACCGGCGTCCCGGAACGCCGCCAGCCGGGTGTCGGGGCCTCCGCCCGACACGATCAGGCCCTGTGGTGTGACCGCTGGCGGCGTCTGCGCCAAAAACGCCAGTGGCACCGACCATTTCGGCTTCCCGTCGGCGGCGTGCAGCGCCCACAGCCGTTGGTCGCGGCCATTGACGTAGACGGTCGATCCGTCGGCGGACAGCACCGGGCTGGCGAGGACACCGGCGCCGACGGCGTCGCTGGTCCATTCCCGGGCCAGCTCCGCCTGCCCCGAGTGGTACTTCAGTCCGACCAGCCCCGCGGCCGGTGCGCCCGGCTGCCAGACGCCGAGCACTATCATCCCGCTGACCGCCGAGAAGGCGGGCGCGGCCGCGACCGGGCAGCCCGACCGGGCCGGCGCGCAATCGGCCAGCCCGCGCGTCGCATCGGTGGGATCGACGCCGTCCACCAGATCTACCGCGCCGCCGATCGGCTCGCCGCGATGAGCGTCGAAGACCAGCACCTGTCCCAGGTGCGTGCTGACCAGCAGGTCGCCGCCGCCGAGAAATCGCGGGGTGGACGGCATCCCGATCACCGGCTGTCGCCAGCGCGTCCACTGGGTCGGGGGGAAGGACAGGATTGCCCCGGGCTGGCCGAGGTAGAGATTGTCGAAGCCGTCGAACACCGGACCGCCGAAGCCACCGCCCTGGACCAGCCGGACACACCAGCGTTGCCTGCCGTTGTCGTTGTTCTCCCACTCCATCAACGAGCATCCGGCCGGGGTCTGCGCGTTCAGCGCGAGCCAACCGCGTCCGCTCAGCGCCGGCCCGGCCGCCAGGCTTCCCCTGACCGACCGCGTCCACCGCAGCGCCAGCTTGGTGGCGCCGGCCGTCGCGGTGTAGCTGCTGTTGGCCGCGTCGCCGTATTGGGCCGGCCAACCCGGTGCGGCCGATGCGTCCACCCACGAGTCCGTGTTACCGCAGCCGCCGAGCCCGACCGTTAGCACCACCGCCAGCACCAACACGAGCACCGCAGAAAGCCAACGCCGCTGCACACGGGGATGTCGGGCAAGCACCTCGTTTCCCAAATCCTTCCGTAGGGCGTTCGGTATCTGCAGCGATCGAGTATCAGGTGAGGGTAGCCCGTGGCGGCTCGCCCCCGGGCGATCGCCCGGCTCTCCCCCTCGCCGTCCCCCGCAAGCGGGCGGTGCCCCCAGCGCGGCTGGGGTGCCCCACAGCCCGCCGTGCCGGCGCGCATCGTCGCCGAGCTAAGCTGTGCGGCCATGACGTCCATGTGGAATGCGCCGTTCCACCGCCGCTGGCGCGGACAACAACTGCGCGATCCACGCCAGGCCAAGTTCCTGACGCTGGCCTCGCTGAAGTGGGTGCTGGCAAACCGCGCGTGGACCCCCTGGTATTTGGTGCGCTACTGGCGGCTGCTGAAGTTCAAGCTGGCCAACCCGCACATCATCACCCGCGGCATGGTGTTTCTCGGCAAGGGCGTCGAGATCCACTGCACACCCGAACTGGCGCAGCTGGAGATCGGGCGCTGGGTGCACATTGGGGACAAGAACACGATCCGCGCGCACGAGGGCTCGCTGCGGTTCGGTGACAAAGTGGTGCTGGGCCGCGACAACGTCATCAACTGCTATCTCGACGTCGAGCTCGGGGATTCGGCGCTGATGGCCGACTGGTGCTACGTCTGCGATTTCGACCACCGCATGGACGACATCAACGTCCCGATCAAGGATCAGGGCATCCTCAAGTCGCCGGTCCGGATCGGGCCGGACACCTGGCTCGGAGTCAAGGTCACGGTGCTGCGTGGCACTTCTATCGGACGGGGTTGTGTGCTGGGGTCGCACGCGGTAGTCCGCGGCGTCATCCCGGACTATTCGATCGCGGTCGGGTCACCGGCCAAGGTGGTCAAAAACCGGCAGCTGTCCTGGGAGGCCTCGGCCGCGCAGCGCGCCGAACTGGCCGCCGCCCTGGCCGATATCGAGCGCAAGAAGGCGGCGCATTAAAGGGTACGTTGAATTTCTGATCGTTGGTTGCGTGCTGGGATCGCACGCGGTGATCGGGGCCTCATCCCGGACCACTCGCTCGCGGTCGGCGCACCGGCGAAGGTGCGGTCCTGGCCGATATCGAGCGCAAATAGGCGGCGCGCTACGGGGGCCAGGGTGCGCACAAACTCGCCCGTGGAACGCTGCCGCCTCGGCGCTCGCCTCCTGAAGCGCGGAAGGTAAATCGATGGCCGACGAAAACTTGGGTTTGGTGCGAATCTCTTTCGGCAAAATGGCAGACCCACGCTGGCGCGGCTCTATTCGGGTTGGTCGTCGACCTTGAAATCGAAGCTGACGTCGCCGGCGTCAACGTTGGTGACGGTCACGTTCACGCCATACTTCGTGCCGTTGTCGGTGAGTTCACACCGCAGGGTCGCGCCCTCGGCGCCTTTCAAGTTGTCGGGACAGGTCACCGAATCGGGCTTACGCCCCACCTGCTGAGTCAGTCTATTGGTGATTTGTTGCGCGACCTGGTTCTTGTCGACCGTTTCCACCATGTCGAATTTGACGTCGCTGCCGTTGACGCTGGTCACCGTGACGTTGACGTTGAAGGTCTGGTCTTTGGACTTTCATCTCGCAATTCAGCTGCGCGCCGACCTTTGCCGGCAGGTCGCTTGGGCACGTCACCGAATCCGGTTTGTTGCCGGCGGCGTCGGTCATTTTGGATGTGATTTGCTTGGCGACATCACTCTTGCTCACCTGCGGCGATGATCCGACCGAAAACGAGCAGGCTGCGGCGCCGGCCAGCAGTCCCGCGGCGGCACCTGAGACCACTAATGTCCGAACGATCGAGTTAGCCATTGCGCCTCCCTAGTGTGCCGACAACTGTGAATCGGCTGATGATTGTATGCCAGGCGGCTTTGGGTGGGCAATTCCGGCAAAGATCCACCAAACGGCGCTCAGATGCTCTGATAGCGGCGCAGCGCTTCGGCGCGCTCGGCGCCGTGGTCCACGATCGGCGCGGGATACCCGGGTGGACGGCCGCCTTTTCGCAGGTGGACGTCATCGACGTCGCTCAGCTCGGGCACCCAGCGCCGGATGTAATCGCCTGCGGGATCGAACTTTTCGCCCTGCGCGGTCGGGTTGAACATGCGGAAGTAGGGCGCGGCGTCGGTGCCGGATCCCGCGCACCACTGCCACCCGTGCTGGTTGCTGGCCAGATCACCGTCCACCAGTTGATCCAGGAACCATCCGGCGCCCCACTGCCACGGCAGGTGAAGGTCCTTGACCAGAAACGATGCGACGATCATCCGCACCCTGTTGTGCATGAAGCCGGTCTCGCGGAGTTGACGCATCCCGGCATCGACGAACGGGAAGCCGGTTTCGCCGGCTTTCCAGGCGTCGAAGCGGCGTTTCGCGTCGGCTCCGGTGTCGGTCTGAATCGCGTCGAAGTTACGGTTCCAATTCCGCCAGGCGCTGGCCGGCCAGTGATGCAGCACGGCGGCGTAGAAATCGCGAAATGCCAACTCGCGCAGATACGTTTGCGCCCCGGTATGACGTAGGTCGAGGCCGGCGACCATGGTTCGGGGATGGATGGTGCCGAACTTCAGGTGCACCGACATCCGGCTGGTGCCCGCGCGGTCCGGCCGGTCGCGGTCCTCGTCGTAGCGGGCCAATCCGTCGTCGGCGAAAGTCCACCATTGCCTTAGCGCCGCCGCCTCACCCGCGGCAACGCCAAGCCCAAGGCCGGGGTCGGGGATCTCGCACCGTTCGAGTTTCACCCGCGCCGGATCGAGCCAGCGTGCCGCGCCGGATCGTGCCGGCGCCCGCCAGCCGACATCGCGCCACCTGCGGAAAAACGGCGTGAACACCCGGTAGGGGCCGCCGTCCTGGTTGGTGACGCGGCCGGGGGAAACCAGATACGGCGAACCCGTCGCCACCAGCGGGACCGAACCCAGCGTCGTGCGCACCCGTTCGTCGCGGCGCCGCCCGAACGGCGCGAAATCTTCCGAGATGTGCACCGACGACGCGCCGATCTCCTTGGCAATCAGCGGAATCCGTTCCTCGGGCAGCCCCCGGGTCACCAATAGCCGACCCTCCAGGTCGTCGCGCAGCTGCCGCAGCGAGTCACCCAAGAACTGCAGGCGCCGCCGGCCCGCCGAAGCCTCGAGGCGCGGATCGAGCACAAAGCACGCGAGCACGTCGCCGCCTTCGGAACTGCCGTCGGCACCGGCCGCGGCGGCCTGCGCCGGGTGATCGCTCAGGCGCAGGTCACGCCGAAACCACAACAGCGCGGGCATCATTGGGTGCGGCGATTGAGCCGCCAGATATGGGTGGCCAGAACGGTGGCGAAGGCGCACCACAACGGGTAGGGGAGCAGCGCCAATCCGGCCCTTGGGTCGGCGTCGGCGGTGCGCCTGGCGAGGTCGGCGCTGCTGGCGGTCAGTGCCGCCGCGCCCAGTGCCGCGGCGCCGAGTTTGTGGTAACGGAAGAACACCCAACTCCACCCGGCGTTGAGGAAAAGATTGACGCTCAGCGCGGCGACGTAGCGCCGCGCCTTGTCGTGCTGTCCCGCCGTGCGAAAGCGGTCGATGGCCACCGCGGAGGTGGCCGCGATGTCGGTGTAAAGGGCGGTCCATACCACTGGGAACGCGATGCCCGGTGGCTGGTAGGCCGGCTTGCGCAGCCGCGAGTACCACGCGGGGACACGTCCAGGGCTGGCGATGCTACCGGTGGCGGCGGTCGCCGCGACGCCGAGCGTTGTTGCGGCCAGTGTCGATTTATTCACGGTGTCCTCCATTCT
This sequence comes from uncultured Actinomycetota bacterium, assembly GCA_963845595.1. GTDB lineage: Bacteria > Actinomycetota > Actinomycetes > Mycobacteriales > Mycobacteriaceae > Mycobacterium. Next base: position 288,278 of record CAWJSU010000006.1, on the reverse strand, counting down.
CGGCCGGGTCGGTGGGCCACCAGATGCGGCCACCGATGAGGGTGAACAGTGCCGGGATGACCAGAGTGCGCACGATGAAGGTGTCGAGCAGGATGCCCAGGCCGACGATGATGCCCAGTTGGGTCAGCACGATCAGGGGCAACACGCCCAGCGCACAGAACACTGCCGCCAAAACGATTCCCGCGCTGGTGATTACACCGCCGGTGGCCGACACCGCGCGGATCAGGCCGTCGCGGGCGCCGTGCCCCGCGGCTTCCTCACGAGCGCGGGTGACCAGGAAGATGGTGTAGTCCACTCCGAGGGCGGCCAGGAACAGAAAGGCGAACAACGGAGTGCTCTCGTCCAGGGCAGGGAACCCGAACACGTGCATGCTGGCCCACCCGCCCAGGCCGAGTGCGGCCAGCGCGCCAAGAATGGTCGCGGCCAGCAGGGTTGGCGGCGCAAGCGCGGATCTCAACAGCACATACAGCACCAGTAAAATTACGGCCAGTATCGCCGGGATCAGCATCAGCCGGTCGTGTGCGGCGGCGTCGCGGACATCGAGTGCCTGTGCGTCGGGGCCGCCGACCAGTGCAGACGGATTCATGACTTTGGTCGAATGCCGCAGCGCTGCAATCATTTTGAACGCCTGGCTCGATGACGGCGGGGCATCGATCACCACCGACCATTTGGTGAGCCCGGATGCCGACCGGCCCGCTTCGGTCACCGAGACGACGCCTGGTGTCGAACGGATGGCCTGCTGCACTTGGGGTGCCTGGGCGGTGGCGGCGACGACCGAGGTGGGGTTGGTCAGGCCGGCGGGAAAATGCTCGGCCACGATGTCGTAGCCGGACACCGAGTCCGCCTTGACCCGGAACTGCTCGGTCTGCGACAAGCCGATTCGGGTACCCAGCAGCCCGCAGGCAAGGGCCGCCAGAACCGCGATCGTGACCGCCGCGACCATGGCGGGACGTCGGACAACCCATTCGGCTACGCGACGCCAGGGCCCGGAATCGAGGGTGTCGTCGTTGAGCGGCTGTGGGCTGAAAGGCCAAAACAGTCTGCGGCCGCACACGGCGAGCAGCGGCGGCAGCACCACCAGAACCGAGACGGCGGCGACCACCAATCCGCACGCCGCCAGCGCACCCAGACTGCGGGTACTTGGGGTCGAGGCGAACAGCAGGGTGAGCAGCGCCAGCACCACGGTGGCGTTGCTGGCGACGATGGCCGGCCGCGCCTTGCGCACCGCGCGGTGCAGCGCGGGGCGGTGCTCGGCGTGGCGCCGAAGTTCTTGCCGGTAGCGGGAAATCAACAGCAGCGCGTAGTTGGTGCCCGCCCCGAACACCAGCACGCTGGTGATCCCGGAGGTGGCGCCGTCAAAGCTCAGCCCCGTCAGCGAGGCCACCGCCGTTCCCACCGCCGTCGCGAGCCGATCGGCGAATCCGATCACCAGCAGCGGTGCGAGCCACAGCACCGGTGAGCGGTAAGTGGCGATCAGCAGCAGCGCCACCACCGACGCCGTCATCGCCAGCAAGGTGACGTTGGCGTCGGTGAATGCGTTGGCGATATCGGCGCCGAAAGCCGGACCGCCGGTGACGTGGGCCCGCAGGTTCGCCGGCAAGCCGGCGTCGGCGGCGCGGCGCAGCGCTGCGACAGCGTCGGTGAGGGCCAGGCCCGACAGGTCGGCCGCTATCTGGACCACTCCGATGGCTGCCTTGCAGTCGGCCGACACCGTCGCCGGTGCCGTGCCGGCGGTTCCGGACGGCAGCGCGCGCGCCTGCATCCGGTCGCGCGCTGCCTGGGTTGCCGCAATGTCGGCGGCATCCAGGACCGCGCCGTCGGCGCGGCTGACCACCATGATCAGCGGCGCCTGGTCGCCGCCGGGGAATTGGCGGGCCAGCCCGTCGAGCTTCGCGGAATCCGAGTCGGTAGGCACCGATTGCGGCGCCCGGCCCGCTGCCGCGTTCCCGCCGATCAACGCCATGAAACCGATACCCAGCAGCACCAGGCCTAACCCCATCACCCACGAACGCCGGCCGGTCACGGCCTCCGCCAGAACCTTGGCAGACCCCCAGACAGCACGACGGCAAGCATTTCAATAAATTAAATATTTATCAACTGAAGTGAACTAGACTGTGCGGATATGCTGCACAGCGTCATGAACGCTGCTGAGCCGCTACCCGACCGCGACGCACTGGAGTCGCTGATCTCGGCCGACCTGCGACAGATGTCGACCGAATCCGACCAGATCGGCCGGCTGTTCGCGGTGTCGCATGACGTGCGGCCCAACGATTTCCGCGCCCTGCTGCACGTCTTTGTCGCCGAGAGCGCCGGGCGGCCGATGACGTCCGGTGATCTCAGCCAGCGGATGGGTATGTCCGGCGCCGCGATTACCTACTTGGTGGACCGGCTGATCGAGTCCGGCCACATCCGGCGTGATTCGCACCCGGCCGACCGGCGGAAGGTCGTCCTGCGCTACTCCGAACCCGGTCTCGACACCGCGCGGTCATTCTTCACCCCGTTGGCGACATACAACCAGGCTGCGCTGAAAGATTTGTCCGACGCGGACCTGGTGGCCGCGCACCGCGTCTTTAGCGCGCTCATCGCCGCGATGCGCGAGTTCCAGACCGAACTGGGCGCTATGTGACGCTCTTGAGCGCGGCGACCAGCCCCTCGGTGTCGGCGACGGTGACGGTCAATGCGGAGTGGTCGCGCAGACCGATGACACGACCAATCCGTGGGTCGAAGTGAACGCAGACCCCCGCAGTTGCGTTAGTCCCGAATGTGAGGCCGTCATCAACCATCGATAGTCGGGGGCCGACCGCGGTCCACCATCGATACGGGCCGGTGATATGCGCGTCGCGCACGCTGGCCAGTGGAGCTTCGGCGCGCAATGGCCCGTAGCGAGCGACGAAACGTCCGTCATCGGTCAGCGTTACGCCTTGACGACCCGGCCACCGAAAAGGCAGCCACAGCGGGGCCACTCGGGGATCGTAACGATAGGGAAAGTAACGGTCTTGCTCGTCGTGCGTATTCATCACGCTGCTCCGATCTATGGGCCCGCAAGAGCTTACTTAATGTTCGCCCATCGGAAACTCCTGGCGAAAATGGGCCGGCGGTGGCTTCCTTTTGAACCGGTTATTTATCGTGTTTTGGCGGGGTTCGGTTCGGGTATTCGGGTTGAGCCGGATCGCGTGTGCGGCCCGAAATTTAAATTCAAAATCCTATTTGGCGGACGCGAGGGACGGTGCGGCTCAATGAAACCGAAGTACCGCAGATACCGCATCGCGATCGCAGTCGCCGTCACTGCGATGGGTATCGTCACGCCGGTTGAGGCGGGCGCCGACGCCGGTGCCACCGTTTTTCCGGGCATGGAAATTCATCAGGGCAGCACCGTATGCACCTTGGGATTCGTCGAACTGTCGATGCAAATCGGACTGACCACCGGTCAGTGCGATGGCGGATCGATTGTCACCGACAATCACGGGAAGGTGCTCGGATCGGTGGTCACTGCCCGCCGCAACGCCACCGACGCCGCCGCGACGGACGGCGCCGCGCCGGATATCGAATACGAAGTCATCAAATTCGCCGACGATGTAAACGCCACGGATGCGCTGCCCAGCGGACGCCGACTGGAATCCTCGCCGGGAGCGCATGCGCGGCCGGCAGATCAGTTGTGCCACTTCGGGATATCAACCGGGCAAAGCTGCGGCCCGGTCAGCTCTGCGAACGACGGACGGTTTGTCTTCACCGACATGGCCGCCGACCTTCGCGATGTCGGCGGACCGGTGTACGTCATCACCGACGACGGCCGAGCCGTGATCGTCGGGTTGCTGGAGAGCGTATCGAGTTCTGCTTCGACGGCGGAGTCGTGGCAGGCGGTAATGCAGCAGCTCTATCTGGACGCCCGCCCGCCCGGTCACGGGCAGCCACCGGGAACGGTGCGCATCGCCGGCCGGTTAGCCCACGCGAACTAATCCGATCAGTCTTCCGAAGGGAACAACATGCCTCGCCAGCCGACGACCACGCCGGAATTGTTGCGGCTGTTGGGTATTCAAGATGCCTCGGTTTGTCACCACCTTGCGGTGGTGGGCGAATGGCTTAAATCCAATACCGCGACCGCGGAGCTGAAGCTGAGTCTGCGCGCCAACGGGTATGGACGTTTGTTGCCGCCGATCGTGGGACGGCTGAACGCCAGTTAACGCATGACTGTCGTCACTTGACGACCTACGTGGCGTGCCCCAGCAGGTGGCGCAACGCCTGATCGACGTCGGGATGGCGAAACTGGTGTCCGGATTGGCTCAGGCGGGCGGGGATCACTCTCTGATTGGCGCAGGCGAGTTCGCGGGCGCCCTGCTCGCCGAGCAAGAGCCGGGGCCCGAACGGCGGAACCGGCAGCACCGCGGGCCGGTGCAAGACGCGGGCCAGGGTGCGAGCGTACTCGCTATTGCGAACCGGTTGCGGGGCAACGGCATTCACCGGCCCGGACAGCGCGGTATCCCACAGCGCGCGGTGATAGATGTCGATCAGGTCATCGATCCCGATCCAGGACAGCCACTGCCGGCCGTCGCCGAGTCGGCCACCCAGCCCGGCGCCGAACAGCGGACGCATCAGCTTTAACGTGCCACCACGGGGGGACTGCACGATACCGGTGCGCACCCGCACCACCCGCACACCGGACCGCTCGGCCGGCGCGGTCGCTTCCTCCCAATCGGCGACGACGTCGGCGAGAAACCCTTCGCCTTGTTCGGCGTCCTCAGTGAGGCTCTCGTCGCCGCGGTCATACCCGTAGAACCCGATCGCCGAGGCCGAGATCAGAACGGTGCCGCCGCGCGCCGCGAGTTCGGCCAGTCGGCGGGTCGGACCAATCCGACTGTCGCGGATAGCTTTTCGGTGGCTATCGGTGAACCGCCCGGCAATCGAGGCGCCGGCCAAATGGATGACCGCGTCGACGCCGGCGAGCAGTTCCGGGTCGGGTTCATCCGGGTCCCACCGCCGCTGGTCCTCGGCTCGTGCAGCCCCGCGGACCAGCCGGATGACGCGATGCCCGCCGGTGCTCAGAAACGCGGCCAACGCCGAACCGACCAGTCCCGACGATCCGGTGACGGCGACCGTCGCCGAAGCCAGACCGTGCTCGGCGGCGCGCCGGTGCGCGGCTAGATCGTCGGCCAGTTGACGGTGCCGGTAAGCGAACATTGGCCGCAACGCCGACCGCGGCACCGGCGTGTCGATCCGGTCGGTCACCCTGGTCCGGTTGTCGCCGGCGTGCTCGAATTCGTGGGTGTGCCGCCACCGTACGACGATTCGCGCCGGCAGTGAGGCCAACCCGTCGCTGCCTATGGCGTCGACGAAACGCCGCGGCGGATCGTAGGCGTCCGGCTGGTGTTCGGCCACCCAGCGCAGCCCACCGGGCAGTGCGAGTGTGGCGCGCCCGTCTTTGAGCGAGGCCGCCTCGGTGACCACCCGCATCGGCTGCCACGGTGGCGAAAGCCGGTTGAATGCGCCCGGTCTCGCGTGCCACGCGAACACCTCGTCAAGCGGCGCGTCGACCACGCTGGAATACAGCACCCCCATCTCTCGACCGTACCGGCGAACGCCGGCGCATGCCGCGAGCAATTTGGGGAACACTGGTCTGCATGAGTGTTCTCGGCGGAATGCAGTCGCTGCTCGACGCGGCCCTGGATCGGGCGGTCGTCCCCGGCTACACCCGCGTGGGCTATCGGCTGCGGCAATCGGGTTGGGCGGACGATCCGGAGCCGGGCGCGCTGCACGGTCGAACCGCACTGGTCACCGGCTCCAATCGCGGCCTCGGCAAGGCGATCGCCGCGGGAGTGGCCCAACTGGGTGCCACCGTGTTGCTGACCGTGCGCGACCGGGAAAGCGGTGAGCGGGCGCGCCAGGACATCATCGCGGCCCAGCCCCACGCTGACGTGCGGGTGGAGGTGTGCGATGTGTCCGACCTGGGCACGGTCCGCGCCTTCGCCACCGACCTGAGCGGCCGGGTACCGACGCTTGACGTGCTCATCCACAACGCCGGGTTGCTGCCCGACACCCGCACCGAAACCAACGACCGGCACGAGGTCACTCTGGCCACCCATGTGCTTGGGCCGGTGCTGTTGACCGAGCGCCTGCTGCCGAGCCTGGCCAGGTCCGAGGATCCGCGGGTGATCCTGATGTCGTCCGGCGGGATGTATACCCAATCGCTGCCAACCGGCGACCCCGAATACCGGGACGGGCGATACCGCGGTGCCACCGCCTATGCGCGAAGCAAACGAATACAGGTGGCGCTCACGCCGATCCTGGCCCGCCGCTGGGCCGGCATCGGTGTCTACTGCATGCATCCCGGATGGGCCGACACCCCCGGGGTCGCCACATCGCTCCCGGCATTTCGGATGCTCACCGGCCCCATGTTGCGCACGCCGGAAGAGGGAGCCGACACCGCCATCTGGCTTGCCGCGACCACTCCGGCCCCGCCGACCGGGCGCTTCTGGCACGATCGGCGGCCGCGCCCGGAGCACTACCTGCCGCTGACCCGATACGGTGACCGCGACCGAGACCTGGTGTGGCAGTATTGCGCAGACGCGGTCGGTATCGAAAACCCTTGAGAGCTAACGGTCCGGCCTAACGGTCCGGCCTAACGGTCCGGCCTAACGGTCCGGCAAGGCGTGCTCGACGATGGGCAGCCGCGGTTGCGGTTGGCGTTCGCGGCGCTTGGCCGCGAGGTACACCTGTGCGGTCTCCTTAGCCACTGTCTGCCAATCGAAGTCGGAAGTGAGCCGTTCCCGGGCGGCCCGGGCGCGCCGTTGTGCGGCATCCGGATCGTCGAGCACCGCGCGCACCGCCGCGGCCAGCCCAGCGACATCGCGAGGCGGACATGACACGCCGGTCCGCCCGTTGATCACCGCCTCGCCCAGGCCGCCGATGTTCGAGGTCACCAGCGGCGTACCGGCCGCGGCGGCCTCCAGGGCGACCAGCCCGAACGGCTCGTAATGGCTGGGCAGTACCGCGGCGTCGGCCCGATGCAGAACCGCCAGCAGTTCGGCGTGGTGCAGGTGTCCGACGAACCGGGTTGCCTTGAGTACCTTGTGCTTACGGGCCTGATCGATGAGCCAGTCCTGCTGGGTGCCCTCTCCGGCGATGGTGAGCGTGGTACCGGGGTGCGTGCGCCTTATCCGCGGCAGCGCGGCGATTGCGTCGTGCACACCCTTCTCGTACTCCAGCCGCCCCACGAAGAGCAGCTCGGCCGGCCCGGTGCGCGGGCGGCGCGGCGCAAACTGCCACCGCGCCGCGTCAATGCCGTTGCGGATCACTGTGGTCTCGGCCAGACCCGGACCGAACAACTCGGTGATCTCGTCACTCATCGACGCCGAACATGTGATCAGCGAATCGGATTCGCGGACCAGCCATGACTCGACCGCGTGCACCTGACGGCTGATCGCTCCGGATACCCAGCCGGAATGCCGGCCCGCCTCCGTCGCGTGAACCGTGGAAACCATTGGTACGTCGTAAAATTGGGCGAGTGCGACGGCCGGATGGGCGACCAGCCAGTCGTGGGCGTGCACCACGTCGGGGCGCCACGGGCGGTCGGTGCGGTGTCGCTTGAGGGACAGGCCGGCGCGGATCATCGCGTGGCCCATCGCCAGGGTCCAGGCCATCATGTCGTCACCGAAGGTGAACTCGTGCGGATCCTGTGCGGCCGCGATCACCCGGACACCCTCGCTGATCTCGTCGGAGGACGGGTGGGTGCTGGGGTCGGTGCCGGTGGGGCGGCGGGACAGGACGACGACATCGTGGCCGGCGGCGGCCAGCGCGGTCGACAGGTGATGCACGTGCCGGCCGAGCCCGCCGATCACCACCGGCGGGTACTCCCACGACACCATGAGGATCTTCACGGGCGCGGGCCGTTCCGTCGCGAGCGTCCGCAAACTGCCGTCTGTCGCGTCGCGTCGACGTACCGATACGCTCCCCCGCAAGCGGGTGGGGGTACGCCCCCGCAGGCGGGAGGTGCCCCCACCCGCTTGCCGGGGAGTGCCCCCAGCTCGCGGGGCGCGCAGGACTTCACCGGGGCAGCCTCCGCGCGTCCAGGGAGCCGAACAGGCCGTCGGCGCGGTTCCACCCGTCGGCCAGCCGCAGTGCGGCGTCGCGCCGGCCCGACGCCAGCGCGCCCGCGATCTCCCGGGTGGCGTGGGCATGCAAGTGGGCACGGTACCGGGCGTAGTCGGTGGCCGAGTCCTTGCTCACCATGAACGGCCAGTCGCTGGACACGGTCAGCAGGGTCTCGCGCAGGATCTGATCGGCGACGCGATCGCGGGGCAGCGGTCCGTCCAGGGATGCCGTCTGCGCCAGTGCCTTGTCGACGGTGGTGAGCGCGGTGTCGACCACTTCGTTATTGAGCTGGACCAGATCGGCCACCTTTCCCCCGGCCCAGACCTGCCAGTCCTTGCCGGAACCCCACGAGCTGGGCGGCAATTCCACCGGATCGCCGACGAACCCCTGGCTGATCGCGTCGCGCAGCGTGCCCACCCGCACGCCGGCGGCGGGCAGGGCCCGCAGCACGCGCTGCAGCCAGGTTGGCCCCTCGTACCACCAATGGCCGAACAACTCGGTGTCGAAAGCCGCGACCACATGAGCCGGCCGGCCGATGCGCTCCGACTCGGCGAGTAGCCGGTTGCGTACCACGTCGACGAAGTCGGCGACGTGGACGTCGACGGCGCGGTCGGCACGCTCGGGATCGTAGGGCGCCTTGTCGTCCGAGGGCACGTTACGGCCGGTGACCCTGGCCGGCTTGAGGCCGGTGAGGTGGTCGTAGGTGTGGAAATCGCGGTAGGCGGCGTGGCCGGGGTAGCCGGATTTCGGTGACCACACCCGGTAACTGACCTGCAAATCGCGCCCGAACGCGACCACGTCGGTGTCGCCGACCGGCCGGCCCAGCGCGGTGTCGCCGTGCAGCGACGGGCCGTCGACCATGAAGTGGGTGACCCCCGCGGCCGCGTAGTCATGTTCCATACCCGGCGCGTAGGCGCACTCGGGCGCCCAGATCCCGCTCGGCCGGTGGGCCAGCCGCAACCCCGCGTCGGCCAGGCCTTCGCGCAGCGCGAACTCGCGGAGCCGGGGCGCCAGCAGCGGCTGGAACGGGTGGGCCAGTGGCCCGCCGAGCAGCTCCACCGTGCCGGTGTCGATCAGGCCGCGCAGCAGTGGGCTGCCGCCGTGCCGCCACAGGGTGGCGAAGTCCTCGAGCGCCTGATCCGCCTCCGCGCACTCGCGAATCCCGAAGGCCCGCAACGCCTCCGGTGCACATGACTGATAGCCGGCCGACTTCGATCGCGGCGCTGTCCGCACGCTGGCGGCTTCCTCCGCGCGGAGGCGCCAATTGGCCAGCCAGCGATGCATGCCTTCCAGGCAGTACGGGTCGTCGAGCTGGGCGTTCACCACCGGTGTCACCCCGAGCGTGATGTGGGGGCACCTCCCGCTTGCGGGGGACCCGTGCCGATCCTCGTCGGCCAGGGTGCGCAGCACCCGCATCAGCGGCAGATAGGCCGCGGCCCACGACTGGTAGAGCCATTCCTCGCCGACCGGCCAGCGGCCGTGGTGGGCCAGCCACGGCAGGTGGGTGTGCAGCACCAGGGTGAACAGACCGGGCACCGGGGTTTCGGGTGTGCTCACGGGCGCACCGCGATCGCGATCAGATCCAGGCTGTCATCTATCTGGCGGCCGTCGCGCGTGGCCCGATCCGTCGAGGCCACGACGAGGTCGAAGTCGGCGGTGGTGACCGCGGCGACATCCGCCCGCAGCTCGGGCGACCAGGGTGCGTCGGCCACCGCCCGGGCGATCTGCGCGTCGATGATGGAGCCGCCGTGGCGGGCGTCCATCTCCTGCAGGCGGGGGCCGTGGAACAGGCCACTGATCGACACCTCGGAGAAACCCGCGTCGAGCAGTAGCTGGTTCAGCTCGTCGGCGTTGAGTTCACGGGTGTGGAACGGGTTGATCGGGGTGTCACGGCCCGGTGAGAAGGTGATCCGGTTCGGGGTGGACACCATCAGCAACCCCGAGGGGCGCAGCACCCGGGCGCACTCGGCCACGAACTGGGGCTGGTCCCACAGGTGCTCGATGACCTGGAAGTTCACTACGACGTCCACCGACGCGTCGGCCAGCGGCAACTCGGCCAGGTTTGCCTGCATGACTTCCACCCGCCCGTAGCGGCTACGGACATGGGCGACCGCGGCCTGGTCGTAGTCCACCGCGACCACCCGGCGGGCCACACCGGCGATCAGGTCCGCGCCGTAGCCCTCACCGCAGCCGGCCTCGAGCACGTCGCGGCCCGCACAGCGCGGCGCCAACCGCTGGTAAACCACCTCGTGACGGCGAAACCAGTAATTCTCGATGTCCAGATCGGGGATGGTGCGTTCGCCCGTCAACGTCAGCACGGCGGGGACCGCCGGGGAGGCCGCCGGCGAGGTGTCGCCGGGGATGCGGTCGGGGACGTCGGGAACGAATGCGCTCATTGCATAGGGAGGCTAACCCGAAGTGTCCGATTCGCGAACCGCGCACGGCGGGCGGCCCCGCTGGCGGGGGACGGACAGGCGCGGGAACGTGCACTACGACCAGCTATGGTGTGAAGGCAGATCACGCAAAGTTACTTTCCAGTAACACGGCTCTGCGTTTGCAAACGCCGGTGACCGAGGTCTCGCAGTCGACCGCTGCGGGACGCCTTCGAGGAGGACGAACCACACTCATGACGAACATCGTGGTCCTGATCAAGCAGGTCCCAGACACCTGGTCAGAGCGCAAGCTGACTGACGGCAATTTCACGCTGGACCGCGAGGCCGCCGACGCGGTGCTGGACGAGATCAACGAGCGCGCTGTGGAAGAGGCGCTGCAGATCCGGGAGCGGGAGGGCGGCGAGGGCTCGGTGACGGTGCTCACCGCGGGCCCCGAGCGCGCCACAGAGGCGATCCGCAAGGCCCTGTCGATGGGCGCCGACAAGGCCGTCCACCTCAAAGACGACGGCATGAGCGGTTCGGATGTGATCCAGACCGGGTGGGCGCTGGCGCGTGCGCTGGGCACCATCGAGGGCACCGAGCTGGTCATCGCCGGCAACGAAGCCACCGACGGCGTCGGCGGCGCGGTGCCGGCCATCATCGCCGAGTACCTGGGCCTGCCGCAGCTCACCCACCTGCGCAAACTGTCCGTCGAGGGCGGCAAGGTCACCGGCCAGCGGGAGACCGACGACGGCGTATTCACCCTCGAGGCCACACTGCCCGCGGTGGTCAGCGTGAACGAGAAGATCAACGAGCCGCGCTTCCCGTCCTTCAAGGGCATCATGGCCGCCAAGAAGAAGGAAGTCACGGTCCTGACCCTGGCCGAGATCGGGGTGGAAAGCGACGAGGTCGGGAGCGCCAATGCCGGGTCGACCGTGCTGTCGTCGACGCCCAAGCCGGCCAAGACCGCTGGTGAGAAGGTCACTGACGAGGGCGAAGGCGGCAACCACATCGCAAAGTACCTGGTCGCTCAGAAAATCATCTAAGCACCCCAATCCATCTCCAACAGTCCCCCAATGACGAGAAGAGCGATATAACCCATGGCTGAAGCATTGGTGCTCGTTGAGCACGCCGATGGCGCGCTGAAGAAGGTCAGCGCCGAATTGATCACCGCCGCCCGGGTGCTGGGCGAGCCGGCCGCCGTCGTGGTCGGTACGCCGGGCACGGCCGCGCCGCTGATCGACGGGCTCAAGGCGGCCGGTGCCGCCAAGATCTACGTGGCCGAGTCCGACGCGGTAGGCAACTACCTGATCACTCCGGTGGTCGACGTGCTGGCCGCGCTGGCCGAATCGTCGGCTCCTGCTGCCGTGTTGCTGGCCGCCACCGCCGACGGCAAGGAGATCGCGGGCCGGCTCGCGGCCCGGATCGGCTCCGGTCTGCTGGTCGACGTCGTCGAGGTCAAAGAAGGTGCAGTGGGCGTGCATTCCATCTTCGGTGGTGCGTTCACCGTCGAGGCCCAAGCCAACGGCGACACCCCCGTGATCACGGTACGGGCCGGGGCCGTCGAGGCCGAGCCGGCCGACGGCGCCGGTGAGCAGGTCAGCGTCGAGGTGCCGGCTCCCGGCGAGAACGCCACCAAGATCACCGCCCGCGAGCCCGCGGTCGGCGGTGACCGGCCGGAACTGACCGAGGCCACCATCGTGGTGTCCGGTGGCCGCGGTGTCGGCAGCGCCGAGAACTTCAGCGTGGTCGAGGCACTGGCCGACTCGCTGGGTGCTGCCGTCGGCGCGTCGCGTGCCGCGGTCGACTCCGGCTATTACCCGGGCCAGTTCCAGGTGGGCCAGACCGGCAAGACGGTGTCGCCGCAGCTCTACATCGCGCTTGGTATCTCCGGTGCCATCCAGCACCGCGCAGGCATGCAGACCTCGAAGACGATCGTCGCCGTCAACAAGGACGAAGAGGCGCCGATCTTCGAGATCGCCGACTACGGCGTGGTCGGTGACCTGTTCAAGGTCGCCCCGCAGCTAACCGACGCGGTGCAGGCACGCAAGGGCTGAAATCCCCGTTCACCAGCAGTTAACGGCCCCGCAGGCTATGTGCGGGGCCGTTATCTTTTCGCGACATTTCGTCATCTGGCGTGCACCGACACGTCACAGCGCCGATGCCGTTTAGCACACCGATTACGCAACTTTGGAGGCATGAGCATTGCTTCTGTCCTAATACCCAGCCACAAGCCGGACGGCGCACCGGGGCAGGCGGCGGCGCCGCACTATTCCTTGTTGCTGTCCACCGATCCCGATCTCATCGAGGCGGCGCAGCGGCTGCGCTACGACGTGTTCACCAGCACGCCCGGGTTCACACTGCCAACGGGGGCCGAAGGACAACGGGATGTCGACCGGTTCGACGAGTACTGCGACCACCTGCTGGTCCGCGACGACGACTCCGGTGAGCTGGTGGGTTGTTATCGGATGCTGGCGCCGACGGGTGCCATCGCGGCCGGTGGCCTGTACACCGCGACAGAATTCGACGTTCGCGCGTTCGATCCGCTGCGGCCGTCGTTGGTGGAGATGGGCCGCGCGGTGGTGCGTGAGGGTCACCGCAACGGCGGTGTGGTGCTGCTGATGTGGGCCGGCATCCTGGCCTACTTGGACCGATACGGCTATGACTACGTGACCGGCTGCGTGTCGGTCCCGATCGGCGCTGAAGCCGATGGTGAAACGCCAGGCAGCCAGCTGCGCGGCGTGCGCGATTTCATCCTGAGCCGCCACTCCGCGCCGGTGCAGTACCGGGTAAGCCCCCATCGGCCCGTGCTCATCGACGGAAAGGCTATCGACGAGATCGCGCCGCCGCCGCGGCCGTCGGTTCCGGCGCTGATGCGCGGCTACCTGCGGCTGGGCGCCCAAGTCTGCGGCGAGCCGGCGCACGACCCGGACTTCGGCGTCGGCGACTTCTGCGTGCTGCTGGAAAAACAGCGCGCTGATACCCGATATCTGCGAAGACTGCGGTCGGTCTCGGCCGCCACTCAAATGGGCCAAATGGGCTCTGCGATGGCAGGCGGCGTCCAGTGAACCTCCCGGCGTGCGCTCCCGCACTCACCGCCCACGCCTGGCTGCCCCACGCCTCGTGCGACGCCAGCTGTGTGGGAATTGGCGGCGCCGCGCAGTCGCGGCGTCCGCTGGTGGTGCTGCGGGTGGCGCTTCGCGTCATGTTGGCGCTGCTATTGGCGCCCGGGCTGCCGCTGATGGTGGTGCCGTTGCCGGGCCGGACAAAGGTGCAACGCATCTACTGCCGGCTGGTGCTGCGCTGTTTCGGTGTGCGGATCACGGTGTCGGGCGCTCCGATTCGAAACCTGCGCGGAGTCTTGGTGGTCAGCCCCCACATGTCTTGGCTGGACGCTTTCTGTATCGGTTCGGTGTTGCCCGGGTCGTTCGTCGCCCGCGCCGATATGTTCACCGGGGGTGCGATCGGGATCGTGGCGCGCATCCTGAAGATCATCCCGATCGAACGGAGCAGCCTGCGGCGGCTGCCCGGGGTGGTGGACGCCGTCGCCCGCCGACTGCGCGCGGGTCAGACGGTGGTGGCTTTCCCGGAGGGAACCACCTGGTGCGGCCTGGCGTGCGGGTCTTTCTATCCGGCGATGTTTCAGGCTGCCATTGACGCCGGCCGTCCGGTACAGCCCCTACGGCTGACCTATCACCACGTCGACGGCAGCGTTTCGACCGCTCCGGCCTTCGTCGGCGACGACACATTGTTGCGGTCGGTCCACCGACTGCTCACCGTGCGCCGCACCCTGGCCCGGGTTCAGGTCGAATCCCTGCAGCTACCGGGCACCAATCGGCGGGATCTGGCCCGTCGCTGCCAGTCCGCGGTGCTTGTCGCGGCGCCGGCGCACCGAGGTCACGGGCACGCTTTGGTGGCATAACCGTTCGGGGGCGTTCGGCCGGGCCGGTATCCTGGGGCGCGTCATGGTCTACCTGGATCACGCCGCCACCACCCCGATGCACCCCGCCGCCGTCGAGGCGATGACGGCCACGCTCGGAACCGTCGGCAACGCGTCGTCGCTGCACACCAGCGGGCGGGCGGCGCGGCGTCGGATCGAGGAATCCCGTGAGCTGATCGCGGACAAACTCCGCGCGCGCCCGTCGGAGGTGATCTTCACCGCGGGCGGCACCGAGAGCGACAATCTGGCCGTCAAAGGGATCTATTGGGCCCGCCGCGACGCGGACCCGCGCCACCGGCGGATCGTGACCACCGAGGTGGAACACCACGCCGTGTTGGACTCGGTGAACTGGCTCGTCGAACACGAAGGCGCCCAGGTAACCTGGCTGCCCACCGCGGCCGACGGCTCGGTGTCGGCGGCCGCGCTGCGCGAGGCGCTGCACAGCCACGACGACGTCGCGGTGGTTTCGGTGATGTGGGCGAACAACGAGGTCGGCACCGTCATGCCGATCGCCGAACTCGCCGCCATTGCCGCCGAGTTCGGCGTCCCGATGCACAGTGACGCCGTTCAGGCGGTGGGACAGCTGCCGGTCGAGTTCGGCGCCAGCGGGCTGTCGGCGATGAGCGTGACAGCGCACAAGTTCGGCGGCCCGATCGGCGTGGGCGCATTGCTGCTGCGTCGGGACGTCGGCTGTGTGCCGCTATCGCATGGCGGCGGGCAGGAGCGTGACATTCGTTCCGGTACACCGGATGTCGCCGGCGCCGTCGGGATGGCGGCGGCGGCACGGATTGCGGTGGACGGACTGGGGCCCAACAGCGCCCGGCTGCGGGTGCTGCGCGACCGCCTGATCGAGGGCGTGCTGGCCGAAATCGACGGCGTTCGCGTCAACGGTGCCCGCGACCCACTGCGGCTTCCGGGCAACGCGCACTTCACCTTCCGCGGCTGCGAAGGTGATGCGTTGTTGATGTTGTTGGACGCCAACGGGATCGAATGCTCAACCGGATCGGCCTGCACCGCCGGTGTTCCGCAGCCGTCACACGTGTTGATCGCGATGGGCGCCGACTCGGCCAGCGCACGCGGATCGCTGCGTCTTTCGTTGGGGCACACCAGTGTTGACGCTGACGTCGATGCGGCGCTGCAGGTGCTCCCCGGCGCGGTGGCGCGCGCCCGCCGGGCCGCCCTGGCCGCCGCGGGGGCTGGGGGAGTCGGGGGGTGAGGGTTCTCGCCGCGATGAGCGGTGGTGTCGACTCGTCGGTCGCCGCCGCTCGCATGGTCGATGCCGGGCACGACGTGGTCGGCGTGCACCTGGCGCTGTCGACCGCACCGGGCGCACTGCGCACCGGCTCGCGGGGCTGCTGCTCGAAAGAAGACGCGACGGATGCGCGCCGCGTCTCCGATGTGCTCGGAATTCCGTTCTATGTATGGGACTTCGCGGAGAAGTTCAAGGCAGACGTGATCGATGATTTCGTATCGTCATATGCCCGCGGGGAAACACCCAACCCCTGCGTGCGGTGCAATCAGCGAATCAAGTTCTCCGCCCTGTCGGCCCGAGCCGTCGCGTTGGGCTTCGACACGGTGGCCACCGGCCACTATGCCCGGCTGTCGGGCGGGCGGCTGCGCCGAGCCGTCGACCGGGACAAGGATCAGTCCTATGTGCTGGCGGTGTTGACCGCCGAGCAGCTGCGCCACGCCGCCTTTCCGATCGGGGACACTCCCAAGCCGCAGATCCGTGCCGAGGCTGCCGCCCGCGGCCTGGCGGTTGCCGACAAGCCGGACAGCCACGACATCTGCTTCATCCCGTCCGGAAACACCCGTGCCTTTCTGGGTGAGCGCATCGCGGTGCGCCGCGGCACGGTGGTCAGCTCGGATGGCGCGGTGCTGGCCACCCATGACGGGGTGCACGGTTTCACCATCGGACAGCGCAAGGGCCTTGGCATCGTCGGACCTGGACCCGACGGTCGCCCGCGCTACGTGACGGCGATCGATGCCGACACCGCGACCGTTCACGTCGGCGACGTGGCCGACCTCGACGTGTATGCGCTGGTGGGTCGCGAGCCGGTCTTTCCCGGCAGCGTCGCCCCGTCGGGTCCCGTCGAGTGTTCGGTTCAGGTACGTGCGCACGGTGAAAACGTCAGTGCGGTAGCCGAATTGGTCGATGACGAGCTTTTCGTGCGGTTGCGTGCCCCGCTGCGCGGCGTGGCGCGCGGCCAGACCCTGGTGCTATACCGCCCGGACCCCGACGGTGACGAGGTGCTCGGCAGCGCCACCATCGCCGGAACGTCGCGGTGATCTCGACGCCAAGACGCGACACGACCGCCGACACCGCAATCACTGGCGGCGGCCAGCACCCCGGTGGTCGGAGCGGCGGCCACCCAATGGGCCGCACGGGGTGCCCGGCGAGTGTTGGGTCGCCCGCGCCCGGTGGGCGTAAAATGTCCCATTCACACAAAATGGACAAAAAGGCTAAAATAGCCGGGAGTTAGATAACGAACGAGGGAGCAGCATGTCCACGGTCCCGTTCCGCAACCGCTACGGCAAGCTGGTCGATGTACCCATGGTGACCGCCAGCCGCCTCAAAAACGAGTTCGGCACGGTCTTTGAGGAGGCCGCACTCAGCGGGGCGGTGGTGATCACTAAGCACGACACCCCCAGGGCGGTGCTGTTGTCGTATGCCGAATTCGAGGCTCTGACCGCATCGGTCACACCTGCGCTCGACGACCTCAGTGAGCGCTTCGACAAGCTGCTGGCCACCATGCAGACACCGAAAGCCAAAGCCGGAGTTGCCGCGGCATTCGACGCCACACCTGAGGAACTGGGCGCCGCTGCAGTGAAGGCGGCGCACACCGCGCAGCTGCGGTGATCCAGCGCGGCCCATGGTTCGCGAAACAACGATGCCGGCGCAGATACACGTGTTGGCAGGCGTCAACGGCGCCGGCAAGAGCAGCGTAGTCGGCGCGACGATCCGCGATAAGGGCGGTGACTACTACAACCCCGACGAGGCCGCACGCGAGATCATGGCGGCCAACCGCGGACTGGGCCAGACCGAGGCTAACGCGGCGGCATGGGAACAGGGCCGAAAGCTGCTGCAACGGGCGATTGATGAAGGGCTCGATTTCACCTTCGAGACGACGCTCGGTGGCAATACGATGCCGGGACTGCTGGCCGAGGCCGCCAAGCGTGGCATCGAGGTCCACGTCTTCTACGTTGGGCTGGGCAGCGCCGATGCCCACATCGAGCGGGTGCGACAACGGGTCCGAGCCGGCGGGCACGACATTCCCGAAGCCGACATCCGCCGTCGCTACCGCCACAGCCGGATCAATCTCGTGAAATCACTACCTGTGCTCACCGAGCTACGGGTGTATGACAACTACGCGACCGGCGACCCCGCGACCGGGCAGGCCCCGCAGCCGGTCTTGGTGCTGCACATGGAGCGCGGCCGCATCGTCGGGCCGTCCGATTTGAGCTCTACACCGGCTTGGGCCAAGCCCATCGTCGCGGCCGCGCTGGAGCTCACACAGGGGCCGTAACCGGTAAACCCACATTTGGGGTCCGCCTATCTTTCGGGCGCATCGCTCTGCGTCGCGTCGGGAGCAAAAGTGGACTGACCGCTCGCGCCTTGGCGGTGCTCGCGATACTTCCACTTCGATTGTTGCCCAGTATGATTCGGCCAGCGAGTCGTTCCTTGGCCGGCTGCTAGTCGAGCTTGTCAACAGGCGAAAATGGGCGACCACTCGCCAAGAATTCGTCAAGAATCCCCGCAGCGCCGTCCCCGAACATTTGCTTTACCAACCTGATGGGCCATCGCGGCCCCACGAACGAAAGTGTCGACAAACATGAACAACGACCAGGCCACGGTGCCGACCGAGAAGTTCGGCCCGACGGAGGGCGCCGCTGTTGCGACCTTTGTGATCGCCGTCATGGGCTTTTACGGCAGCCCCATTGTCGCCCTCATCACGGCCCTCGCCGCGTTGTACCAAATCAAACGGAACGGGCGAAGGGGTCGTGGCCTAGCGATCGCCGCCTTGGTCGTCTCGGCGGCCCTCACCACAGCCCACATCGCGATTTGGATCGCAACGGGCCACCCGGACTTCACCCTGGGGACAACGGCACGCTGGTGAACTCTCGAGCACGCTCGGGGCGCCGAAGGCTAACCGGGTATGTTCGCCGCGATGTTCGTCATCACGATGTCGGACACCGATTGCGGAAAGCCACAGAAGGTGACTTCCAGCAAGGCCACCGACACCACTCGATAATCGCGCCCGCAGCCGCCGGGTTCCAGGTGCAGCGAGCCGGCGCCGGCCTTCCACTCGCCGACGTACAGGTCACCGGCCGAGCTGGCCGCGCAATCACCGACGGTGGCGACCAATGCGCTGAGCGCGTGCCGGGCGGTGCCGGCATCGCGATAGGCCGCCGCCCCCTCGGAGATCACGCCACCTTTGGGCGGGTACTGAAAAGTGGTCTTGTGGAACTCTTCGATGTCGGGCCCGAAGGTCGCGGTCTCGGCGTAGATGAACCGGCATGGCCGCGGCGCGGTTTCGGCGAGTTGGTCGATGTCTACTGGGTGGGTGCCGTCCATCGTCGGGATGATCGTCATGTCGTCGCCGCCCCCGGCGATCGCACGCATTCGCGACTGGTCCAGCAGAATCGCATCAACGTTCACGCCGTTGACGCCCCTGCGGGCCGCGCCGGGTCCGGCCAGCGCCTCGCCGTCCACCACCCGTGTGCAGGCGGCCATCATTAACACCGCGCCGCACAACAGCAGCGACCGCGTCAATCTCGCCATTCGCAACCCTTCTGTGGTCGAGCCTAACCGCGGCCCCATACGGTTGCCGGGTGAGTGTTTTCGCAAATGCCTTCGCCAAGGCCAGCGGCGTTGGCTCATGGCCCGGCGGCGCTGCGCGCCAGGCCGCCGGGGTTGTCGTCGGTGAATTGGCGGGTGCGCTGGCCCACATCGTCGAGCTGCCGGCCAGGGGAGTGGGCGCCGACCTGCTGGGGCGGGCCGGCGCGCTGCTGATCGATGTGGCCATCGACACGGTGCCGCGCGGCTACCGCATCGCCGCCCGGCCAGGCGCGGTGACGCGCCGGGCCGTCAGCATGCTCGACGAGGACATGGACGCCCTCGAAGAGGCCTGGGAGACGGCCGGCCTGCGCGGTGGCCAGCGCGCGGTCAAGGTGCAGGCTCCGGGCCCGATCACGCTGGCCGCGGGGCTGGAGTTGGCCAACGGCCATCGGGCGATCACCGACTCCGGTGCGCTGCGTGACCTGGCGGCATCGCTGGCCGAAGGCGTTGCCGTGCACCGTGCCGCGCTGGCCCGCCGACTCGACACACCCGTGGTGGTGCAGTTCGACGAGCCGTCGCTACCGGCGGCGTTGGGTGGACAGCTGACCGGGGTGACGGCGCTGAGCCCGGTCGCCGCGCTCGACGAGGCCGTCGCCGCCGCATTGCTCGACACCTGCGTCGCGGCCGCGGGAGCTGACGTGGCGCTGCACAGCTGCGCGCCGGAGCTGCCGTGGGATCTCTTGCAGCGCAGCACTATTGGCGCGGTTTCGCTTGACGCCGGCACGCTGCGGGCAGCGGATTTGGACGGTATCGCCGCATTCGTCGAGTCCGGCCGGACCGTCATGCTCGGCGTCGTGCCCGCGACGGCTCCGCAGCGGCCCCCGTCGGCCGAAGAGGTGGCCAAGGCGGTTGTCGCGGTGACCGATCGGCTTGGCTTCAGCCGCTCGGCGCTGCGCGACCGCATCGGCGTTACCCCGGCCTGCGGTCTGGCGGGAGCGACGCCACAATGGGCGCGTACCGCGATCGGGCTTGCCCACCAGGCTGCCGACGCGTTCGCCGAGGACCCGGACGCCATCCGATAGGCAACCAATTGGTTGCGTTTTCGAGCCTGGCATGATGAGCTGATAGGCAACCAGGAGGTTGCATATGCCTACGGGGATTGGATGGGGGGATCGGATGGGGGGGATCGGATCGACATGCGTGATCGGATTGAAAAGCGCGTGGTGCTGCGGGCACCGTTGGACCGGGTGTGGCGGGCCATCGGCGATGCCGAGGAGTTCGGCCGCTGGTTCGGCGTCCGCTTCGACGGGCCCTTCGTGGCGGGGACTTCCGTCACCGCGGCGATCACCCCGACCGTCGTGGACGACGAGGTCGCCAAGCGTCAGGAGGCGCACGAGGGGGTGAAGAGCACGTGGCAGATCGTCGCGATCGAACCCAAGCGGCGATTCGCTTACCGCTGGCATCCGTTCGCGATCGACCCACACGTCGACTACGACCAGGAGCCGACCACGCTGGTCGAGTTCACCCTGACGGAGACGCCCGACGGCGTGCTGCTCACCATCGTCGAGTCCGGTTTCGAAACGATCCCCGAGGCGCGCCGCTCCGCCTCGTTCGAGGCCAACTCCGAAGGCTGGGCCATCCAGACCGATATCGTGCGCAGGTATCTGACCCAGTGACCGCACCGGTCGCGGTTGGCGCAACGCTTTTCGATGCGCTCGGGGACCCGAACCGGCTGCGCATCATCGTGCGGCTCTGCGATCTGGGCCCCAGCTCGACCACGCAAGTCGCCCAGGTGATTCCGGTCACCCGCCAGGCCGCAAGTAAGCACCTGCAGCTGCTCGAGTCCGCCGGTTTGGTCACCAGCAGCCGCCGCGGTCGAGAGCGCGTCTGGACTGTGCAGACCGAACCGCTGGCCCGGGCCAGTGACTACCTCACCCAGTTGTCACGCCGGTGGGACGCTGTGGTGGACCGGCTGAGGGCTTTTGTAGAGGAGAGAGTGGAGGACTGAGGGCCTTCGAGTTCGCCGAAATTGCCACCATGGTCGTGGATGTGCGGATCAGCACAACCACCACGGCAATCTCGGCGTGTCAGGACGCTTCGATAGCCTGCCAGGGTGAGCTCAGCAGAGGCTGATCAGACCGCTCCCGACGTGTTGCGGCAGTGGCGGGACCTGGCCGAGGAGGTCCGCGAACACCAGTTCCGGTACTACGTCCGCGACGCGCCGATCATCACCGACGCGGAGTTCGACAAGATGCTGCGCCGTCTTGAGGCGCTCGAGGAACAGCATCCCGAACTGCGCACCCCCGACTCACCCACCCAGCTGGTCGGCGGTGCCGGCTTCGCGACCGATTTCGAATCCGTCGAACATCTGGAAAGAATGCTCAGCCTGGACAATGCCTTCACCGCCGAGGAGCTCGGCAGCTGGGCCACCCGGATCCACGCCGAAGTCGGCGATCATGCGCACTACCTGTGTGAGCTCAAGATCGACGGCGTCGCGTTGTCACTGGTCTACCGGGATGGACGGCTGACCCGGGCCGCGACGCGGGGCGACGGCCGCACCGGCGAGGACGTCACGCTGAACGCCCGCACCATCGATGACATCCCGGAGCGGCTCACCGCCAGCGACGACTACCCGGTGCCCGAGGTTCTCGAGGTGCGCGGCGAGGTGTTCTTCCGGGTGGATGACTTTCAGGCGCTCAACGCGAGCCTGGTCGAGGCGGGGAAGGCGCCGTTCGCGAACCCCCGCAACAGCGCGGCCGGATCGCTTCGCCAGAAGGATCCCGCGGTCACCGCTCGCCGCAAACTGCGGATGATCTGCCACGGGCTCGGGCACACCGAAGGCTTTCGTCCGGTCACCCAGCACGGCGGATACCTGGCGCTAAAGGCTTGGGGGTTACCGGTTTCCGAGCACACCACCCTGGTCAACGATATGGCCGGAGTGCAGGAGCGCATCGACTACTGGGGCGAGCATCGCCACGAGGTGGCCCACGAAATCGACGGCGTGGTGGTCAAAATCGACGAAGTGGCGTTGCAGCGCAGGCTGGGTGCCACCTCGCGCGCTCCGCGCTGGGCCATCGCCTACAAGTACCCGCCGGAGGAAGCGCAGACCGAGCTGCTCGACATCCGGGTCAACGTGGGCCGCACCGGGCGGGTCACGCCGTTCGCGTTCATGACGCCGGTGAAGGTCGCCGGGTCGACGGTGGGGCAGGCCACGCTGCACAACGCCTCGGAGGTCAAGCGCAAAGGCGTGCTGATCGGCGACACCGTGGTGATCCGCAAGGCCGGCGACGTGATCCCGGAAGTGCTGGGCCCCGTGGTCGACCTGCGCGACGGATCCGAACGCGAATTCGTCATGCCTACAACATGTCCCGAGTGCGGCACCACGTTGGCGTTCGAGAAGGAAGGCGACGCCGACATCCGCTGCCCCAACGCGCAGCATTGCCCGGCCCAGTTGCGGGAGCGGGTATTTCACGTCGCCAGCCGAAGCGCGCTGGACATCGAGGTGCTGGGCTACGAGGCCGGCGTCGCGCTGCTGCACGCGGGCGTGATCGCCAGTGAAGCCGACCTGTTCGGGCTGACCGAAGACGACTTGTTGCGCACCGAGCTTTTCCGGACCAA
This sequence comes from uncultured Actinomycetota bacterium, assembly GCA_963845595.1. Taxonomy (GTDB): domain Bacteria; phylum Actinomycetota; class Actinomycetes; order Mycobacteriales; family Mycobacteriaceae; genus Mycobacterium. The sequence goes on along the minus strand of CAWJSU010000006.1, from coordinate 265,483 downwards.
GGCGGGCGAATTGTCGGCCAACGGAAAACGGCTGCTGGCCAACCTCGACAAAGCCAAGGCCGCGCCACTGTGGCGAGTCCTGGTGGCGTTGTCGATCCGGCATGTCGGTCCCACGGCTGCCCGCGCGCTGGCCACCAAGTTCGGCGACGTCGAAGCCATTCGCGACGCGTCCACCGAGCAGCTGGCCGCCGTCGAGGGCGTGGGAGCGACCATCGCGGCCGCGGTCACCGAGTGGTTCACGGTCGACTGGCACGGCGACATCGTCGATAAATGGCGAGCGGCCGGGGTCTTGATGGCCGATGAGCGCGACGACAGCGTGCCGCGCACGTGCGAGGGGCTGACCATCGTGGTGACCGGCTCGTTGACGGGTTTTTCCCGCGACGAGGCCAAGGAGGCGATCGTCGCGCGCGGCGGCAAGGCCGCCGGTTCGGTGTCGAAGAAGACCGACTACGTGGTCGCCGGCGACTCGCCCGGTTCAAAGTACGACAAGGCCGTTGAACTCGGCGTGCCGATTCTCGACGAAGAGGGATTCCGTCGGCTTCTCCGGGAGGGCCCGCCCACGACAGAACCAGCCGCGGAAGACTGACGCCCGCGCCAAACGGTTCTATCGTGGGCGCTATGACTCAGACTGCCGACCGGTCGGCGGATTTGTCGCCGTGGTCGCCGCGGGAGGCCGAGTTGCTCGCGGTGACGTTGCAACTCCTGCAGGAGCACGGCTATGACGGGTTGACGGTGGACGCGGTGGCCGGTGCCGCCCGCGCCAGCAAGGCGACGGTGTACCGACGGTGGCCCTCGAAAGCCGAATTGGTGTTGGCCGCATTCAACGAGGGCGTCCGTCAGGTCGCGGTCCCGCCGAATACCGGCACGTTGCGAGGCGATCTGCTGAAGCTCGGCGAGATCTGCGGCCAGCAGGTGCGCCAGCACGCCAGCACCATCCGCGCTGTGCTTGTGGAAGCGTCGCGGCACCCTGCGCTCAACGACGCTCTGCAGCACCAATTCCTCGACCAGCGCAAAGCCTTGATCCAGCACATATTGCAGCAGGCCGTCGACCGAGGCGAGATCGACGAGTCCGTCATCACCGACGAACTTTGGGACCTGTTGCCCGGGTACCTCATCTTCCGGTCCATCCTCCCCGGCCGACCGCCCACCCGTCATACGGTGCAAGTTCTCGTCGACGAAGTCATCATCCCCGGCCTCACCCGATCCCGTGGGTAGCAAAAAGTGTACGGTCGCGTCTCTTGTACAGTACGGACCAGTACCGTACTGTCAGAGTCATCGAGTACTCTCTAAGCGCCGGGCAGCTATCCTAGATGTCCCAGCCTGAGGGTGATCGCATCGCCCGCGCATCGAAAGGCCAACGGGTGAAAGGGATTTCGATTACATCCTTCGTCAGACGAGGGTGGATGTTGCTGGTCGCGGTGGTCGTCGTCGCGATCGCGGGATTTGCTATCTACCGCCTGCACGGAATCTTCGGCTCGCACAACAGCGCTTCGGCGAATAGCGGCCTCGCCAACGAGATCGTCCCGTTCAACCCCAAACGGGTGGTTCTCGAGGTCTTTGGCGCACCGGGCGCGGTGGCGACCATCAACTATCTGGATGTCAACGCCCAGCCGCAGCAAGTCAAGGACGTGCCCCTGCCCTGGTCGTTCACCATCACCACAACCGAGCCCGCGGTCATCGGCAACGTCGTGGCGCAGGGCGACGGCGACACAATCGGCTGCCGCATCACCGTCAACGGTGAGGTCAAAGACGAACGCACCGTTAATAAGTTCCACGCCTACACCTTCTGCCTGGATAAATCTGGATGAGCCCTAAATTGACCCAAGATCAGCCCTCGCGGCCCGCCATACCGCGGACCATCCGCCTGCTTGCGTTGCCCATCCTGCTGTTCTGGGTGGTGCTGGCCGCGGTATCCAACAGTGCGGTGCCGCAACTGGAAGAGGTGGGGCGAACCCACAATGTGGCGCTGAATTCGCCCGATGCGCCGTCGCTCAAGGCGATGAAGCACATCGGTCACGTGTTCCAGGAGTACGACACGGACAGCTCGGCCATGGTTGTCCTGGAAGGTGATCAGCCGCTCGATGCGGCGGCCCACCGCTATTACGACACGATGGTCCGCAGGCTCCAGGAGGACCGCAAGCACGTCCAGCACGTTCAGGACTTCTGGGGGGACACCCTGACCGCGGCGGGGTCGCAGAGCTCAGATGGCAAGGCCGCCTACGTACAGGTGTTCCTGTCGGGCAATTCCGGCTCGGCGCAGGCCAATGAGGCCGTCCGTGCCATCCGCGAAATCGTTGACCGCACACAGCCCAAGCCGCCGGGTGTCCAGGCCTACATCACCGGCCCCGCGCCGCTCATTTCGGATCAGTTCGACGTGGGCAGCAAGGGCACCGCGAAGGTCACCGCGATAACCGTGGGGGTGATCGCGGTGATGTTGTTTTTCGTTTACCGTTCCGTCCTCACGACGCTGCTCGTGCTCGTCACGGTCCTCATCGAGATGGCCGCCGCCCGGGGAATCGTCGCCGTTCTCGGTAACGCCGGCGTCATCGGGTTGTCGACGTACGCGACGAATCTGCTCACGCTGCTGGTTATCGCCGCCGGAACGGACTACGCGATTTTCGTCGTCGGCCGCTACCAGGAGGCGCGCGGGTCCGGCGAAGAAAAGGAAGCCGCCTTCTACACCATGTTTCGCGGGACGGCGCACATCGTCTTGGGTTCGGGCCTCACCGTCGCCGGTGCGGTGTTTTGCCTGAGCTTTACCCGGCTGCCTTATTTTCAAAGCCTGGGAATTCCCGCCGCCATAGGGATACTCGTTGCGCTTTTCGCCGCGCTGACGCTGAGTCCGGCCGTCCTCACCTTGGGCGCTTTGGTGGGCATCTTCGAGCCCAAGCGCGCGATGAGAACCCGCGGATGGCGGCGGATCGGTACGGCCATCGTCCGCTGGCCCGGTCCCATTCTCGTGATGGCGTGCGCTTTGGCCCTGGTGGGTCTGATCGCCTTACCGGGATATAAGACGAGTTACGACACTCGCCCCTACATGCCCGCCAGCGCGCCGGCCAATGTCGGTTTCACGGAAGCCGAGAAGCATTTTTCGCGCGCCCGGCTGGAGCCCGAATTGCTCATGGTCGAAACGGACCATGACATGCGTAACCCGGCCGACATGCTCATCATCGACCGGGTGGCCAAGGCGGTGTTCCACGTGCCCGGCGTCGCCAAGGTGCAGACCATCACCAGGCCCCTGGGCACCCCGCTCGTCCACAGCTCGCTCGCGTTCGTGGTCAGCAATCAGAGCGCCGCCCAACAGGAAAACCTGACATACCAGAGGGATCGGGCCCACGACCTGCTAACGCAGGCAGGCGAACTGGCGAAAACGATCAACATCTTGAGGCAGCAGTACGCGCTGCAGCAGCAGCTCGCCGCGGACACCCACAGCGAGGCCCAAAACTTCCACGACACGATCGATACGATCAGGGACTTGCGCGACAAGGTCGCGAACTTCGACGACTTCTTCAGGCCGATTCGCAGCTATTTCTATTGGGAGAGGCATTGCTTCGATATCCCAGTCTGCTGGGCGATCCGCTCGGTCCTGGACGCGCTTGATGGCATCGATCAGCTCACCGGCAAATTCGAGGACCTGACAGCCACCCTGGACAGACTCGACGCGCTGCAGCCGAAACTGGTTGCGCTGATACCGCCCCAGATCGATAGCCAGGAGACCAATCGCCAATTGGCGTTGGCGAGCTACGCCACCCAGTCCGGCATCGACGCCCAGACGGCGGACGCGATCGAAAACGCGACGGCGCTGGGGCGAGCTTTTGACGCAGCAAAGAACGACGACACCTTCTACATGCCGCCCGATGTGTTCAACAACCCCGATTTCAAGCGCGGGCTGAAATTGTTCCTCTCGCCCGACGGCAAGGCGGCTCGCATGATCATCACCCACGAAAGTGATCCCGCGACCACCGAAGGCATCTCACATATCGAGCCGATCGCCAGGGCCGCGCACGAGGCGTTGAAGGGCACGCCCATGGCCGACGCCAAGGTCTATGTGAGCGGCACCGCGGCGACATACAAGGACATCCAAGAGGGCGCCAAGTACGACCTGATGATTGTGGCACTCGCCGCGCTCAGCCTCATCCTGCTGATCATGATGATCATCACGCGAAGCCTGATCGCCGCGCTCGTCATCGTGGGCACGGTAGCCCTTTCGCTGGGCGCCTCTTTCGGGCTGTCCGTGCTGGTTTGGCAGTACATGTTCGGCATTCAGCTGTATTGGGTGGTGCTTGCGCTGGCCGTGATCCTGCTGCTCGCGGTCGGATCCGACTACAACCTGCTGTTGATCTCCCGTTTCAAAGAGGAAATCCATGCCGGCCTGAAGACCGGCATCATCCGCGCGATGGCCGGCTCCGGCTCGGTGGTCACTTCTGCCGGCCTGGTTTTCGCGGTCACCATGTGCGCGTTCGTGTTCAGCGGTTTTCAGGTGCTCGGTCAGATCGGAACCACCATCGGCCTTGGATTGCTGTTCGACACGCTGATCGTGCGCTCCTTCATGACGCCTTCTGTCGCAACCCTGCTTGGGCGCTGGTTCTGGTGGCCCCAACTGGTGCGCCCGCGGCCGGCCAGCACGATGCTTCGGCCCTACGGGCCACGTCCCGCGGTTCGTCAGCTGCTGTTGTGGGAGGACGGCGACCCGGTGGCCCCCAAATCGCCCTCAGCATCGCGCTAGCGCAGCATGGTCGCCACGATCCCGGCCAGATAGCCCAGCCGAGCCACCTCCGAAGGCCGGAATTCCGGGCCCGGACGGCCCAACACCACCGCGGTGTGGGGATCGCCCAACGGCGACGCGACCATCGTGGTGTCCATGTCGCGCCATGCCTGCGGCACCCATTCGGCGGTACCGTCCAGCGGCGCGGCATGCGCTATCGGCAGCCACGGCGCCGAAACCGCTCGAGTCTCCGGCGCACCCGGGCTGGCGGCCAGCCGCAGTAGCTCGCCTTGGGAACTGCGCAACACCGTGCACCAGCTCACCCGCAGCACCCTGGGCGTCTCGTCGACCAGAACCTGCAGCCTGGACTCGTTGTCCTCGGCCGCGGCGACGTGGTCGAGCAGCTCCAGCTCGCGATGCGCCTCCAGCAGTCCGGTATGCGGGCGGACGCTATCCACTAGGACATCGGGCAGGGACTCTGCGGCGGTGATCAACGTGTCGGGCATCGCCCCCGGAGGCAGTTCGATGACCAGGTCGTCGATCGCGTAACCGGCGCTGCGTTCCACCACGTCGAGTGAGAGGATGTCGCCGCCCACCGAGCCGAGCGCCACAGCCAGCGAGCCCAGGCTGCCTGGGCGGTCGACCAGCTGGATGCGAAGCAGATAGGACGGCACGGGCAACACTTTCGCACAGCGATGCGCGCACGGCATTTCGGAAGGCCCCGGGCCGCCCCTAAGGATCCCGGTCGTCCGGTTAGGCTTGTCGCTCGTGTCCCAGATCTCCCGCGACGAGGTGGCGCATCTGGCCCGGCTGGCCCGGCTGGCGTTGACCGACACCGAGCTGGACAGCTTCGCCGGCCAACTCGACGCCATCTTGACCCACGTCAGCCAGGTCCAGGCGGTCGATGTCACCGGCGTCGAAGCGACCGACAGCCCGCTCAAGGACGTCAACGTGACCCGCCCGGACGAGACAACACCGTGCCTGACCCAGCAGGAGGCGCTGGCCGAGGCGCCCGAAGCCGTCGATGGCCGCTTCGCCGTTCCGCAGATCCTGGGGGACAGCGAATGACGGAGCTCATCCGATTCGACGCCTCGACGCTGGGGGCCCAGATCGCCGCCAAGGAGCTGTCGTCGGTCGAGATCACCCAGGCCTACCTGGATCAGATCGAGGCAACCGACGACCGGTATCACGCGTTCCTGCACGTGGCGGCCGACCAGGCGCTGTCGGCCGCCGCCGCCGTCGACCGGGCGGTGGCCGCCGGTGAGCCCCTGCCGTCGGCGCTGGCCGGGGTTCCGCTGGCGCTCAAGGACGTGTTCACCACCATCGACATGCCCACCACCTGCGGGTCCAAGATCCTCGAGGGCTGGCGTCCCCCCTATGACGCCACCGTCACTACCCGGTTGCGCGCGGCAGGCATTCCGATCTTGGGCAAGACCAACATGGACGAGTTCGCAATGGGCTCGTCGACAGAGAACTCCGCCTACGGCCCCACCCGCAATCCGTGGAGCGTCGATCGGGTGCCCGGTGGCTCCGGTGGCGGCAGCGCGGCGGCGCTGGCCGCGTTCCAGGCGCCGCTGGCCATCGGGACCGACACCGGAGGCTCCATCCGTCAGCCGGCCGCGCTGACCGCGACCGTCGGTGTCAAACCCACCTATGGCACGGTGTCCCGCTACGGGCTGGTGGCCTGCGCGTCGTCGCTGGATCAGGGCGGCCCGTGTGCACACACCGTGCTGGACGCCGCACTGCTGCATCAGGTGATCGCCGGGCACGACCCCCGCGACTCCACATCCATCAACGCCGAGGTGCCCGATGTGGTCGGCGCCGCGAAGGCCGGCGCGGCGGGTGATCTGACCGGCGTGCGCGTCGGGGTGGTCCGGCAGCTGCGCGGCGAGGGCTACCAACCCGGAGTGCTGGCGTCGTTCCAGGCCGCCGTCGAGCAGTTGACCGCACTGGGAGCCGAGGTCAGCGAAGTCGACTGTCCGCATTTCGATTACGGGCTGGCCGCCTACTACTTGATCCTGCCGTCGGAGGTGTCGAGCAACCTCGCGCGCTTCGACGCGATGCGCTACGGGCTGCGGGTCGGCGACGACGGCACCCACAGCGCCGAGGAAGTGATGGCGCTGACCCGGGCCGCCGGTTTCGGGCCGGAGGTCAAGCGGCGCATCATGATCGGCACCTACGCCTTGTCCGCGGGCTACTACGACGCCTACTACAACCGGGCGCAGAAGGTGCGCACGTTGATCGCCCGCGATCTCGACGAGGCCTACCGATCCGTCGACGTGCTGGTTTCACCGACGACACCGACCACCGCGTTCCGGCTGGGAGAGAAGGTCGACGATCCGCTGGCGATGTACCTCAACGACTTGTGCACGCTGCCGGTCAACCTGGCCGGCCAGTGCGGCATGTCGGTGCCCTCGGGGCTGTCCCCGGATGACCAGCTGCCGGTGGGGCTGCAGATCATGGCTCCGGCGTTGGCCGACGACCGGCTCTACCGGGTGGGTGCGGCCTACGAGGCCGCCCGCGGTCCGTTGCCGTCCGCTATCTAGCGCGAGCAGTCGCAAAATCGCACTGCGCGGGTCTTCGGCGTGCGACTTTGCGTCTGCTCGCGCCACTAAATCGCGCCATTGGCTGGCCGCGCGGGCAAGATGAAGGCATGCGGATCGGAATTCTGACCGGAGGCGGCGACTGCCCCGGCCTCAACGCTGTCATCCGGGCGGTGGTGCGCACCTGCGACGGCCGGTACGGCTCGTCGGTGGTCGGCTTCGAGGACGGCTGGCGCGGGTTGCTGGAGAACCGGCGCATGCAGCTGAAAAACGACGATCGCAATGATCGGCTGCTGGCCAAAGGCGGCACCATGCTGGGCACCGCTCGAGTGCACCCCGACAAGCTGCGGGCCGGGCTGGACCAGATCAAGCAGACCCTGGATGACAACGGCATCGACGTGCTCATCCCGATCGGCGGCGAAGGCACCCTGACGGCCGCGCATTGGCTGTCGGAGGAGAACGTGCCCGTGGTCGGCGTGCCGAAGACGATCGACAACGACATCGACTGCACCGATGTGACTTTCGGCCACGACACCGCGCTGATGGTGGCCACCGACGCCATCGACCGGTTGCATAGCACCGCGGAATCCCACCAGCGGGTGATGCTGGTGGAGGTGATGGGCCGGCACGCCGGCTGGATCGCGCTGAACGCCGGGCTGGCTTCCGGTGCGCACATGACGCTGATCCCCGAACAGCCCTTTGATATCGAGGAGGTGTGCCGGCTCGTCAAGCGGCGCTTCCAGCGCGGGGACTCCCACTTCATCTGCGTGGTCGCCGAGGGCGCAAAACCGATCCCGGGCACAATCGAGTTGCGCGAAGGCGGAATTGACGAGTTCGGTCACGAACGTTTCACCGGGGTGGCTCAGCAGTTGGGCATCGCGGTGGAGAGGCGAATCAGCAAGGAGGTCCGCGTGACCGTGCTCGGCCACGTGCAGCGGGGCGGCACTCCCACGGCCTACGACCGGGTGCTGGCCACCCGGTTCGGGGTCAACGCCGCCGACGCCGCGCACGCGGGCGAGTACGGCCAGATGGTGTCGCTGCGTGGCCAGGACATCGGCCGGGTGCCGCTGGCGGATGCGACGCGCCAACTCAAGCTGGTGCCCGAAAGCCGCTACGACGACGCCGCCGCCTTCTTCGGCTGACCGGACCTACCTGACTGGACCAGACCCCGTCAACGCTGCGATGCGTTGGGGCGCAGGCGCAGGCGCAGGCGCAGGCGCAGTCGGGACCCGAATCGGCCTGGTGCGTACTCGTTGCGGCCACCAGAACCAGCGGCCCAGCAAAGCCGCGATCGACGGTGTCATGAACGAGCGCACCACCAGGGTGTCGAACAGCAGGCCCATCCCGATGGTGCTGCCTATCTGCGCGAGGATGAGCAGCGCGCTAGCTCCCAGGGAGATCATCGTAAACGCGAAAACCAAGCCGGCCGAGGTGACTACGGCGCCGGTGCCGGCCATCGATCTGATGATGCCGGTCTTGATTCCGGCGTGGATTTCTTCCTTGAACCGCGACACCAGCAGCAGGTTGTAGTCCGACCCCACCGCCAGCAGGATGATCACCGACATCGCCAGGATCATCCAATGCAATTGCAAGCCCAGGATGTATTGCCAAAACAGCACTGACAACCCGAATGAGGTGCCCAACGACAGCAGCACCGTGCCGACGATGACCGCGGCGGCGATGATGGCGCGGGTCAGCACCAGCATGACGATGAAGATCAGAATCAGTGCTCCCACTCCGGCGATCAGCAGGTCGTAGGTGGCTCCCTCTTTCATGTCTTTGTCGACAGACGCGGTGCCGGCGATGTAGATATGGGCGGTCTCCAGCGGGGTGCCTTTGATGGCCTCGAAGGCGGCGTTGCGGATCGCGTCGACGTGCGCGATGCCCTCCAGGCTGGCGGGGTCACCGAGGTGAGAGATGATGAACCGCACCGATTTTCCGTCCGGGGAAATGAACATGTCCATACCCCGCTTGAAATCGGCGTTGTCGAACACTTCCGGAGGCAGATAGAACGAGTCGTCGTTCTTCGACGTATCGTAGGCCTGGCCCATCGCATTGCCCTTGCCCGCCGAGGCCGCCTGCTGGTCCTGGATGCCGGCCATGGTGCTGTGCATCGACAGCATCATGGTGTGCATCGACTTCATCATCGTGACCATCGGCGTCATCAGCTTCAGCATTTCGGGCATGATCATATTCATCTTGTCCATCTGCGGCATCAATTCGGCAACCTGGTCGGTGAGTTCGTCGACGCCGTCCAGCGCGTCAAAGATCGACCGCAGCGCATTACAGGCGGGGATGTCGAAACAGTGTCTGTCCCAATAGAAGTAGCTGCGGATCGGCCGGAAGAAATCGTCGAAATTGGAGATCTTGTCGCGCAGGTCGTTCATCTCGGCGACCATGCTGTGCATCTCCCCGACAAGGTTGTTCATGATCCCGGTCATCTCTTTCATGATCCCGAGCATGCTTTCCATGGTGGTGATCATGGTCGCCGTCTGATCGGCCATCAACAGCATCTGGTCCATCTGGCGCTGCATGTAGTCCCGCGTCAGCTCCTGGCCCACGCCCTGCATGCCCATCTGATAGGGAATGGAGGTGTGGTCGATGGGAGTGCCCAGCGGCCGGGTGATGGTCTGCACCCGAGCGATGCCGGGAGTGTGAAAGACGTTGCGCGCGATACGTTCGATGATCAGCATGTTCGCGGAATTCCGGAGATCCTGGTCGGTTTGGACCATCAGGAGTTCGGGGCTCATCCGGGCCTGGGAGAAGTGCCGGTCGGCTGCGTCGAAACCCTGCATGGCCGCAATGTTTTTCGGCATGAACAGGCGGTCGTTGAAGCTGGTCTTGTAGCCGGGTAGCGCGATCAACCCCACCAGTGACAGCGCGAGGGTCGCCGCCAGGATCGGCCCGGGCCAGCGGACCACGGCCGTCCCTACCCGTCGCCAACCCCGGGTCCGCGCAGCCCGTTTTGACTCTAAAATCCCGAACCGAGTCCCGACCACCAGCATCGCCGGAGCCATCGTCAGCGACGCCAGCACCGCCACCATGATGCCGATCGCCATTGGCACACCCAGCGTCTGGAAATACGGCAACCGGGTGAAGTGCAGGCAGTAGGTTGCGCCGGCGATGGTCAGGCCCGAACCGAGGATGACGGGCGCCGTCCCGCGGTACATTGTGTGGAACGCGGTCGCGCGATCCTCACCGGCGGTTCGGGCCTCGTGGTAGCGGCCCAGGACGAAGATCGCGTAGTCGGTGCCCGCCGCGATGCCCAACATCGTCAGCAGATTGACCGAGAACGTCGACAACCCGATCAGGTCGTAGTGCCCAAGTGCGGCAACGAAGCCGCGGGCGGCGGCCACTTCCAGGACCACCATCAGCAGCACGATCGCCACCGTGATCACCGAGCGGTACACGATGAACAGGCTGACCAGGATGACCAGCATGGTGATCGCGGTGACCACCCTCAGGCTGGTATCCCCGACGTGGTGCTGATCGGCGACCAGCGCGGTCATGCCGGTGACGTAGACGTGGACACCTGCCGGGACGGGGGTGGTGCTGTCGATGATCTTGCGCACCGCGGCGATCGAGTCATTGGCCAGCGCTTGACCTAGGTTTCCGGCGAGACTGAGTTGTACGTAAGTGGCTTTGCCGTCGGCGCTTTGGGCTCCGGCCGCGGTCAGCGGGTCTCCCCAGAAATCCTGCACATGGGTGATGTGCGTGGGGTCGGCCCGGAATTTCCTGATCAGTTCGGCGTAGTAGTGGTGCGCCTCGTCACCCAACGGCTGGTCGCCTTCGAGCACGATCATCGCCGACGCGTCGGAGTCGGATTCTTTGAATACCTGTCCGATGTGCTTCATCGCCTGCATCGAGGGGGCATCCGAGGGGCTCAGCGACACCGAATGTTCCTGACCCACATCCTCCAGGGAGGGCACGGCCACGTTGAGCAGCACTGCCAAGGCCACCCACCCCAGCAGGATCGGCACTGCGAATGCGCGAATGAAGCGGCTGATATTCATGCCGACTTGACCTGGCAGAAGGTGAAGGCATCGACGCCTTGGGAGGACTTTTCGTCTTTGACCTTGTCGTCGATGGTGATGCGGCAGCCGATGCTTTCGGCGTCGCCCTGGGCGAGCAGTATCGGGAAGGCCGCGGGAGCCGTGGTGGTAAGCGTGAGCGTCCACGGCAGCGGGACCCGTTTGAGGCTTTGCGGATTCGCCGACAGGTCAAGGTAGTTGATCGTCGCGGTCGCGCCCGCCGGGCCGAAGACGTCGTAGGTCACCCGCTTGGGGTTGAACGGCTTGGGGTCTTTCGCGATCCCGGCGCCTTCGCGGGTTATCTCGTTGTTCGAACCAAATATTCCGTGCATGCGCTCTATCACGAACCCCCCAATCGCGAGCGCCACCAATACCACCAGGGGCAACCAATAACGCCTGAGTCTCTTGAACATGAGAACCCTTGCCTCGATTCAGCGTTCAGCGGTCAGATAAGCGTTGGTCATGTGCGCGATTTCTCGTGCCCACTGTTGCCATGTCAGTCCGTCAGGCAACCACGGAGCTATCGCGGCGCGGTGCGCCCCGGTCGCAATCACGCTGCGAAACGCAATCCTTAACGCGGCCTCGGGGTCTGGGTGGCGGATCTGGTCCCGGTGCGGCGCCACGGCGTCGATGAACCGCTGCTGCAGGCTGGTCAGAGTGCGCAGCCCTTGCTCCGGCGGTTCGGCGCTGCGTCCACCGGCCAACATGGCGGGAATGAGACGGGCGCTTTCGTTGAGGGTTTCGGCCAGCGCCGTGGTGAGGCCGTCCAGCACACCACCCAGCGACGGCGCTGCCCTGTCGAGTGCTGTGGACACGCTCTGTTCAAGTCGCTCCACCAGCGCTTGTTTGACTGCGTCGATCAATTGCTCTTTGCCGGCGAATCGTCGGTAGACGCCACCGACGGAGACACCCGCATGGTCGGCGACGCGGGCGATGGTGAGCTCTTCGAGTCCCTCATTGACCAGGACGTGTTCGGCCGAGGCGAGTAGCCGTTGCAGCGCGGCGCGACTGCGCGCTTGCTGAGGCGGATGAAATCCGGCGCTGGATCCTGACTCGGCCTGCCGGGGCTGCACCATCCTGGAGCGTGCTGGCCTGCGGGGACCAGACCGGTGACCTGACCGGTCACCCTTGGTGAGTCCCGTCGCTACGCGGTCCGTCATCGCGGCGTTTCTTCGCGAGCAGGCCGATCGCCCGCCGATGCGTGCATGGCGCTGTGCCTCCTGACCGGAATGCGAATTCTCGTTCCGATACTAGGACACCGGTGGTCCTTGCTCAAGTTCTCGGCCGCGGCCTCGCGGATCGGCCACGGGCACCGACTCGGTCGGCCGCGTGATTACTTGGTGCCGACGGCGCATTCTTCGCGCACGGACACTGGTTCGGCGAACAAGCGGTAGCACCGAATTGACCACCGACTGAACCCGGTGCCGTATTCACCGGTTCGCCACGGACGCTTTACCCGCCGGTTGATATTTGCTGTTTCCCGGCGGTGGAATCGGGCTATACCGGAAATTATGAGCGGTTCTTATCGCAGAGTCGTTCACCGTGCGGCTCCATCTCCTCGCCGTTCGAGTTCTACGGACGAGCCTTCACCTTTGCCCAGTTGGCGCCTTGGGCCCGCTCGCCCGCCCGCCACGACGCCGCCGCCCTACCGCTCGGATGCGCACCCGCACCCGACACCGCCCGCACCGGATGAGGCGTCGGTGCCGACGCCGGCAGCGCGGCCGTTGTCGATTCGTCGCGAGCGGATCCCGGGCGGGACGGCGCTCGACGGCCTGGTCGAGCCGGCCGCCGGGAGCCCCCGCGGGCTGGGCTGGCGCGAGATGATCCATCGCATTACCAGGATCGATCTCGGTCCGGGCAAAGACACGGAATATGAATTGGGCCTGCGCGAGCGCATCCGGGCATCGGTGGGAAGCGCGTTTCCGATCGCCGTGCTCAACCTCAAAGGTGGCGTAGGTAAGACGGCGGTGGTTGAGGCGCTCGGCTCGACCTTCGCCGACGTGCGCGACGACCGGGTCATCGCCGTCGACATCGACGCCGGGGACTTAGCGGAGCGGCACGGTCGGCGCAGCCAGCTGAATATGGCCGACCTCCTCTCCGACCGTGCGGTTACCCGGTATATGGATGTGCGGGCGCATACATTTATGAATAGCTGCGGGCTGGAAGTGCTTGGCTTGCCGGACTATCCGCACACCAATTGGCGATTGGAACGCGGCGACATGGTCAGAGCGTTTTCGATTCTCAGGAAGCACTATTCGGTGGTATTGGTGGACTGCGTCAAAGCACTCAATTCGAGTGTGATGGAAGCGGTGCTGCCGGAATCCCAAGCCCTAGTGGTGGTCAGCAGCGCTTCCATCGACTCGATACGAAAGACCAAGACAACGTTGGAGTGGTTGTCCCACAACGGATATCCGAAATTGCATCGGTCGACCGTGCTCGCCATCAACCACGCCGAGCCGACCAAGATGGACACGGTGGCCGGCAAGGAACTTGAGCATTTGTCCGCTCGTGTCGCCGCCACGGTGGTGCTGCCGTTCGATCGGCATGTCCATGAGGGCAAAGAGATCGGGCTGGACAAATTGAGCAAGCACAGCAGGCGCTGCTACCTGGAGCTGGCGGCCCTGCTTGCCGACATGTTTCCCAGCAGGGCAATGGCGCCCGGCCTCGCTGGCGGGCGCTTGCCGACCCGCTGACCCGCGGGGGCGCGAGCGCCGCTCGCGATCACCACGGTGTTGTTAAGTGACGACCCGCTTCGGCCGGCGCTGCCGGCCTCGCGATCACCATTAGGATCGAGCCCATGTTGCGTCCTGCAAGTTGGACTGAACTAGCGGGTGGAAGTCCCGTCCCGGTAGGCACCGGAGCGCCGGGTAGCAGGCCCCGGTTCGTCGCTGAGAGGCGGCGGGCTAAGCGGGGTGTCAAGAGCCTCTTTGGAGGGAGCAAGTGCGCGGGCCGTAGTGCCACTCGGCGCGAGTCCTGCAGCTTCGTCAGATTCACAACGGAGGAGCCGAGCCGCTCATGTCACGGCGAAGGCCCATGTCTGTCGAGCCCTGGTCCGGGGTTAGCTCGGCGGGTCCTTCCGGGGTATGGGGAGCGGCACGTGCACACAGTTCGGTCGGGAACAGGAGATGCCCGTCTGCCTGGCCTGCGTCGGGCAAAGACCAAGGGTATAAGCCGATGGTGAAAGTCCTTGGAGGGCAGCGGGAGTCCGAGGGGGTCGTAGTACCGCTGATCGGCGTGAGAGACACGCCGGGAGGGAAGGGCCCCTGCTTTGATCACGCGCGCGAAGCGGGTAAGCGTGAGGGCATGGCCGAGGCGACTCGGTCCAACTACCCCGGCGGGCTATCGCCCGTCGTAGCCGAAGAGGAGCCATTGGCGGCCTCACCGGTGAAAGTGCAACAACTGCAACGGGCGCTATGGGCTGCGGCCAAGCAGTCTGAGGGTCGGCGTTTCCACGCCCTGTATGACCGTGTCTACAGAGGTGACGTCCTGTGGGAGGCGTGGGAGCGGGTGCGTAAGAACAAGGGTGCGGCCGGGGTGGATCGTGTCACCCTGGTTGCGGTGGAGGGCTACGGCGTGGACCGCATATTGCGTGAGTTGCGTCATGACCTTCGCTCGGGTCGGTATCGTCCGGCGCCGGCGTGGCGGGTGGAGATTCCGAAACCACAGGGTGGTAAGCGGCCGTTGGGGATTCCCACGGTGCGAGACCGGGTGGTCCAACAAGCGGCCAAGATCGTGTTGGAACCGATTTTCGAGGCGGACTTTTTGTCGTGCTCGTATGGGTTTCGGCCGAAGCGGTCGGCGACGATGGCCAAGGAACGCTTGCGGACCGGGTTCATCGAGGGCTACCCGTTTGTGGTCGAGTTCGATATCGCGAATTTCTTCGGCGAAATTGACCACGACCGGCTACTCACCGAGGTGGGTAGGCGGGTCTCGGATCGGCGGGTGCTCAAGCTGCTGCGATTGTGGCTGCAGGCAGGAGTGATGGTCGAAGGAGTGACCCAGCGGACGGTCGCGGGCACCCCACAGGGCGGAGTGATTTCGCCGCTGTTGGCCAACATCTACCTGCACGTGCTCGACACTGAACTCGCTGCCCGTGGGGTGGGTGAGTTGGTGCGCTACGCCGACGACGGTGTGGTGTTGTGCCGCACGGCGGCACAAGCCGAGCACGCCCTGACTGCGGTGGGAGAAATCCTGACCGGGTTGGGCTTGCGGCTACATCCGGATAAGACGAAGGTAGTCGACTTGCGGGAGGGTCGTGAGGGCCTGGATTTTCTGGGTTGTCACTTCCGGGCCCGTATGTCGGGACGGTTATGGGAGCAGAAGCGGATTATTCGCTACTACCTGCAACGCTGGCCGTCCCAGCGAGCCATGGCACGGGTTCGGGCCAAGGTTCGTGACCGCACCGGGCGTAACCGGGTCGGGATGGACATCCGCGACGTGATCGCGGACTTGAACCCGATTCTGCGCGGCTGGGGCAACTATTTTCGCACCGGCAACGCCGCCAACAAGTTCACTCAGATCGACCGGTACGTGGTATGGCGCTTGTTTCGTCTGATGGTGAAGAAACGGGGCCGCAATCTACATGCTGGACAAGCCGATCAGTGGACTGAAAAGTGGTTTAACGGACACGGCCTGCACCGTTTGCGCGGCACCATCCGCTACCCGAAGGCAGCGTAACCACGTCTAGACGATCATCGGTAAGCCGTGTGCGGGAAAACCGCACGCACGGATTGAAAGATGACATGTGATGGGGACCCCCTCAGCTCAGACGCTCGTTGATATGGCGTCAGAGAAATTTTTCGGGAGCTTGAGGAGGTCCCACTGATGACGATGGTAGGCGGGTTTGACGTGCACCGGAAGCAGATCACGTTTGATTACGTGGACGACGACGGCTTGGTGCACTCCGGTCAGATTCGGCCGGCCACACGCAAGACGCTGCGGGGTTGGCTGGGCGAGCACTGCGCGAGCGGGGACGCGGAGTTTGCGCTGGAGGGCTGTACGGGGTGGCGGTATGTGGTCGAGGAGCTGGCCATGGCGGGTGTGGTGGCGCATGTGGGGGATCCGGCCGAGATCGCGGGGTTGCGGGGGCCCAAGAAGCGGGCCAAGACCGACCGTGCCGATGCGCGGCTTTTGCGGACGCTGTTGGTGGAGGGCCGCTTCCCCGAGTCGTGGATCCCGCCGGCGCATGTGGTGGAGGTTCGCACCTTGGGCCGGTTGTACTGCGCGCTGATGGAGCAGCGCCGCGCCTGGCAGCAGCGCATCCACGCCCAGTTGTTTCATCAGGGCTGCCCGCCGGTCACCGCATTGCTGTCGGTGGCGGGTCGCGACGCACTCGCCGGTGCGGAGTTGTCGGGGGTGGGACGCCAGTATGTGGACACGGCGCTGCGGCGCATTGATGAGCTCGATGCCGAGATTGTGTCGCTGCGAGCACAATTGGTGAACTTCGCCCGACACCAGCAGGGCTGTCAGGCGCTGCAGGCCCGCCACTACGGCATCGGGTGGTTATGCGCGGCGATCATCTGGGCCGAGATCGGTGACGCGCGCCGGTTTTCCAGCTCTGATCAGCTGGTGCGCTTCGCGGGCATGGACGTCACCGTGTATTCCTCGGATGCCAAACGCTCACCCGGGCATCTGTCCCGGCAAGGCTCGCCCGAGCTGCGTTGGGCCACCTTCGAGGCGGCCAGGTGCGCGGCTCGGCGCGGTTCCCCGGATTACGGCTACTACCACCAGCTGGCGGTCAAGCACGACGGCCACAACGGCAAGAACCCGACCCTGGCGGTCGAACGCAAAATCTTGCGACGCTGCTATCACACGCTGCGTGAACTCGGTGATGCCGCGCTGAGCCCACCCCAACCCGTCCGGGAGGCCGCCTGAGATGCCAGCTGTGCGTGCCTTGCCCATACATCAATTGATGCCCGCGGTCAGCTCCTATAAGCCCCCTGCCGCCACCCGCTGTCTGGGTGGACGCCCTGGAAAGAATGAGCGGCCGCACCCATCACCAGCCCGCACGCCGGGCACCCCATCCATCATCATGTCGCCGGACCCTCGTCCGTGGACCCAGATAAGGCTGGGCGCCGGCACGCCACGCTTTGCTCTCTTCGGCCCTGAGCACTCACGGAGGCGCCACATGACTTGAACCGCAACATCTTTACCTCACTCCGCGCCGACCCAGTATGCGGCGCATCCTCGTCGGCCTCGAGGTCGTTCGTCCTCGCTGCGCTGCGGGCGCTCCACCTCGACCCCGACTTGCGGTCCACCGCCCTGAACACGGAGCGGAAGTGAGATCGAACAACGATGAAACAACCAACGGATCCACCTTTACGGGGGTCCCCAACACAGATAAGGGGGATGGGGAAACGGGTCTGCACTGCAGATACCGCGCCCCTGACTACCAATGACTTCAGTGGCTGATCTGCTGGATTACGACGACGTCATCGCGCGCTTCGATCCGGTGCTCGGGCTTGAGGTGCACGTTGAGCTGTCCACCCTGACCAAGATGTTCTGCGGCTGCGCCACCACATTCGGCGCCGAGCCCAACACCCAGGTGTGCCCGGTGTGTCTGGGCCTGCCCGGTTCGCTGCCGGTGCTCAACCAGGCCGCGGTGGAGTCGGCGATCCGGATCGGGCTGGCGCTGAACTGCGAGATCGTGCCCTGGTGCCGCTTCGCCCGGAAGAACTACTTCTACCCCGACATGCCCAAGAACTACCAGATTTCGCAGTACGACGAGCCGATCGCCATCAACGGCCACCTCGACGCGCCAACCGAAGACGGCACCACCTGGCCGGTGGAGATCGAACGGGCGCACATGGAGGAGGACACCGGCAAGCTGACCCACATCGGCAGTGAGACGGGCCGCATCCACGGCGCAACGACCTCGCTGATCGACTACAACCGTGCCGGCGTGCCGCTGATCGAGATCGTCACCAAGCCGATTGTGGGCGCCGGAGCCCATGCGCCGCAGATCGCGCGAGCCTATGTGACGGCGTTGCGAGACCTGTTGCGCACCTTAGGTGTATCCGATGTTCGGATGGACCAGGGTTCGTTGCGCTGTGACGCAAACGTGTCGCTGATGCCCAAGGGTGCCAGCGAGTTCGGCACCCGGACCGAGACCAAGAACGTCAACTCGCTGAAGAGCGTCGAGGTCGCCGTCCGCTACGAGATGCAGCGCCAGGGCGCCGTCTTGGCGGCGGGCGGCCGGATCACCCAGGAAACCAGGCACTTTCACGAGGCCGGGTACACCAGCCCGGGCCGCGCCAAGGAGACCGCGCAGGATTATCGCTATTTCCCCGAGCCCGATCTGGAACCCGTCGCGCCCAGCCGCGAGCTGGTGGAGCAATTGCGCCAGACCATTCCCGAACTACCGTGGTTGAGCCGCAAGCGGATTCAGCAGGAGTGGGGTATTTCCGACGAGGTCATGCGAGACCTCGTCAACGCGGGCGCGATCGAATTGGTCACCGCCACCATCGAGCACGGCGCGTCCAGCGAACAGGCGCGCGCCTGGTGGGGAAACTTCTTGATGCAGAAGGCCAACGAGGCGAACGTCACCTTGGACGAGCTGGCCATCACCCCTGCCCAGGTCGCCGCGGTGGTGGCGTTGGTCGACGAGGGCAAATTGTCCACCAAGCTGGCCCGCCAGGTGGTAGAGGGTGTGCTCGCCGGGGAAGGCGAACCCGAGCAGGTGATGACCGCGCGCGGCCTGGCGCTGGTGCGCGACGACTCGGTGACCCAAGCCGCCGTGGACGAGGCGCTGGCCGCCAATCCCGATGTGGCGGAAAAGATTCGGGGCGGCAAGGTGGCCGCGGCGGGCGCGATCGTCGGCGCGGTGATGAAGGCCACGCGCGGGCAGGCCGACGCGGCCCGGGTGCGCGAACTGGTGCTCAAGGCCTGCGGGCAGGGCTAGCAGGGCTGAATTTCCGCTGTGTTCGGCCGGTGTTCTGCCGATGGCGAACTAAGGCATACCGGAAGCGGCTAGCACGCTGAGGCGGTTATGCCTGAAGACCGTGAAGCGTTAGACGCCTACTCCGCGGTGGTCACCGCGGTGGCCGACGCGGTGCTGCCCAGCGTCGCCAGCCTCGCGGTGCGCGGCCGTCGTGGTGCGGGCCCCGCCAGCTCCAGTGGCAGCGCCAGCGTCATCACGCCCGACGGCTACCTGCTCACCAGCGCGCACGTCGTCGCCGGCGCCCGCTCCGCCGAGGCGACGTTCACCGACGGCACCACCGTGCATGCCGACGTTGCCGGCCGCGACGAGCTGTCCGACCTGGCCGTGCTGAAGGCACGTGGCGGCGTGCCCCCGCCGGTGACGATGGGACGCGCGGAGGAACTGCGGGTCGGCCAACTGGTGGTGGCGGTCGGGAACCCGATGGGGCTTGCCGGCAGCGTCACCGCGGGCATTGTCTCGGGTCTCGGACGCTCGCTGCCCACCCGCAATGGCCGCGTCGTCGACGAGGTGATCCAGACCGATGCCGCGCTCAATCCTGGAAACAGCGGCGGCGTATTGGCGGACAGTCGTGGCCGGATGGTGGGCGTGAGTACGGCGGTCGCCGGGGTCGGCCTGGGGCTGGCCGTGCCGATCAACCAGTCGACCCACAAGATCATCGCGGCGCTGATGCACAGCGGCCGGGTGCGCCGCGCCTGGCTGGGCATTGCCGGTGCGCACGTTCCGGTGCCGCCCGCTGTCGCCAACAAGCTGGGCACGAAGCATGGCCTGCAGGTCGCCAGCGTGGTGGCCGGCAGCCCCGCCGCGAAGGCGGGCCTGCGCCGCGGCGACATCGTGGTCAGCGTCGACGGTCATCGTGTCGTCACCGCAACCGCGATTCAGCAGCTGATGGTCGAGGATGCGATCGCGCGCCGCATCGAGATGACGGTGTGGCGCAACGGCGCGCTCGTCGATGTGTTCGTGGTGCCCCGTGAGCTAGCCGACTGATCGTGCGGAATGTTCGCAAAAGATGCCGTGCCCATACATGATGTTGGTGTGGCGGATGAAGCGTTCGAGGACTTGATGGGGATGCTCGACGTCCCGGCGCTCGTGGTGACGACCGCGGCCGATGGTAAGCCGGCGGGTTGTCTGGTCGGCTTCGCCACCCAAACCAGCGTGCAGCCGCCAACTTTTCTGGTGGCCGTATCCAGGAGCAGCCACACCTTCGAGGTGGCGAGCCGAGCCCAGCACCTGGCGGTGCACGTGCTGGCACGGCGCCATCGTGCCCTGGGTGAACTGTTCGGCGGCCAAACGGGTCACAAGGTCGACAAATTCGAACGCTGCTCGTGGCGCGCCGGACCCCACGGGATGCCGATTCTCGATGACGCGATCGGGTGGTTCGTCGGTAGGACGGTGAATTGGGCCGACGTCGGGGATCATGAGGTCTACGTGTTAGCGCCCGTCGCCACCTGGGCTTCCGAATCCGACGAGGAACCGCTCTACCTCTCCGATATCGACGACATCGATCCCGGCGGCCACGAGGAGGCAGAGGCGCGGCGGCTCTACGATGCACCGAGCCACGTCGCGCGCCGATACGGCCCGCGGTTCACCATCGGCGGGATCTAACCCAGCCGCGCCCGGCTCGTTACGTCTTGTCGTCGTTGTTGCGCGGGAAGCCGCCACCCTGCGGGAATAGCGGGAACACCACGTCGTCGAGCTTCTCCGCGTCACCGGCAGTCTTGTTGACGGTCGCGCCCCAGACGTTGCCGTCCGGCGACATCCGCAATGCCCACGCGTGCGCGTGCGTGTCCTTACGGACCACGTCGGGTTCACCGGTCACCGCGCCCGTCGCGGGTGCGAGCCGGACCGCCACCGTCAGCTTCGGGTTGATCAGATTGACCAGCACGGTCCCGTCCATCGCCGCACAGCCGGCCACGCCGGGCTTGTCCGGCCAGGTCCAGACCGTAGACACTTCCGATTTCTTGGTGATGCGCTGCAACCGGTCCGCGGTGGGGGTGCGGTCGGCAACATACAGCGAACCGTCGACGGGATCGATGCACATTCCGCCGCCGGACCCGATGCCGGACAGCGCGGTCGTCGGCGGCGCCTGGCCGATGGTGGTCGGCTGCTCGATCCGCAGCACCTTGCCGGCCAGCGATTTGGGATCGGCGGCCATTGCCGGATTGCCCGCGTCGCCGGTCATCACCACCAGCGTGGTGGGGCTGGTGAAGATCAATGCACCGGTGTTCCCGATGGCGCCTTTAGGAATTCCGGTCAGGATGTCCTTCGGAATGTCGCCGTCGGCCACGCGGATTACCCGGTTGTCGGTAGGCGTGCTGATGTAGGCGTACATCAGCCGGTCTTGGCTGTAGGTGGGCGACAGCACGATATCCATCAGGCCGCCATCTCCGGACGGGTCGACCGGGATGACCGTTTTCACCTTGGGCTCGGCGCTCACGGAGATCTCTTTGACGGCGCCCGTGGTGCGCTCGGCGACCAGCGCGGTTTTGCTGTCGACGCCCATGATCAGCCCGCTGGTGCTTTCCAGGCAGCCCTGCATCACCCCTGGGGCCGGGCATTGCTTCGGGAACGGTGTGGGCGGCAGCGGCGGCGGAGGAGGAGGCGTCGAGCTGGGCTGGGGCTTGAGTTCCGGTTCGGTGGTGAAGGGCTGCGACTGGGCGTCGTTGAACCGTGCGCAGCCGCTCAACACCAGCATCGCCGCACACAGCGCAGCGAGCCCGCACCGAACCGACCGCCGTATTCGCATGACCGACAGGCTACGGACATTGCGGGCAGTGTCGCCACATGCGCCCCTGGTTTGCCCCAGAAGTCGGTGAGTCTGGATCAACGCATGTGGCTGGAGAGTCATTTCGGGCCGGTCTGGCGCGATTTGGCGGATCAACTGCGGAATGTCTTGCGAAAGCGCCGTTCAAATCCCCAATTCGGAACTAAATGCCCTTACCCTGGCACGGGTGACCAGTCAATCGAAAGACGTCCACTGGCAGCGGCCGGGCGAATCCCCGGAACCAATTCCGGGACGCCCCGCCTCGGCGCGCGTGGTCCACCCCGAAGATGACCTGACGCCGGTCGGGTACCCGGGCGAGTTTGGGACCACCACCGTGATTCCCTGCCAAGATCCCAGTCAGCCCGGGGGCACGTACAACATCCTCGACCAGCCGGAGCCGTTGCCTTACGCGCCGCCGCCGCCGGCGGCCCAGCACGCGGCGCCGGAGCCTGCCGACGTCGATTCCGACCGGGACAACGAGCGGCTACGCACCGTCGGCCGGCGCGGCACCCAGCATCTCGGTTTGCTCATCCTGCGGGTCGGGTTGGGAGGGGTGCTGATCGCGCACGGTCTGCAGAAGCTGTTCGGCTGGTGGGGCGGACAGGGACTGTCCGGATTCAAGAGCTCACTGTCCGAAGTCGGCTACCACCACGCCGACATCCTCGCCTACGTGAGCGCCGGCGGCGAGATCGTCGCGGGCGCGCTGCTGGTGCTGGGATTGTTTACGCCGGTGGCCGCGGCGGGTGCGCTGGCGTTCCTGATCAACGGTCTGCTCGCGACCATCTCGGCGAAGCCGCACCAGCACACCTTCTCGTACTTCCTGCCGGACGGGCATGAATATCAGATCAGCCTGGTCGTCATGGCCGTCGCTGTCATCCTGGCTGGTCCCGGGCGCTACGGACTCGATGCCGGCCGAAGGTGGGCCTATCGACCCTTCATCGGGTCGTTCGTAGCACTGCTCGCCGGCGTGGCCGCCGGCGTTGCGGTGTGGGTGTTCCTCAACGGCGCTAATCCCATGTCGTGACATCCCATTTCCTGACAGGGGCCTACTGACCCCCCTCATCGGTAGGGGTTGGGCACCCGGCCCGAGCTGGCTTCGGTCAGCAGCGGCAGCGTCGCGAAAGTGACCGCAGGCAACCTCAGCTCCGCACCGCTCGTGAGCCGGGCGCGCGCCCAGTTACCTCTGCTGAAACGCAGCCCGTCGATGTCATCCCAGCGCACCGAGCGGCTCCCCAGCAGGGTTCGCACCGTCACGCCCTGCTCGTCGGCGACCGTGCGCAGCCGGATTATCAGCGCCGACAACGCGACCGGGATGATGAGCAGCGGGGCGGACGGCGGCCAGGCCATCACCGGCACCAGCAGTCCGAGGGTTAAAAACCCAACGGCGAGGTGCGCCATCGGCGACACCTTGATGATCACCGGGGACCCGGCGGGCGTTGGGGCAGACGAGTCAGTCGAGCCGGTCGAACCAGTAGCCACCCCAGCATCATTTCAGGCCCGCATCATTTCACCCGCCGCGCGACCCGAGTTCCGCGCTGCCGCCCGCGGGCCGGCGGTGGCCGGATTTGACGGCTGAGCTGTGCGAAGGCTACCGTCGAACGCTATGGGTAAGCCTGAAATGCTCGTAGTAATTAGTCGGCGCGTTGGTGTCTGACTAGCTCTTCGGCATTTGAAGCGATCCAGCACCAACGCGCAACCCTCGGACAGCGGATGAGCTGACGGGGGTTTTTTGTTGCCTACCAACGAGACTTCCACAGCGACAGAGGACCAAGAGGACAGTGAGCGCACCGACCAAGCCACACTCAGCGACATCTACGCCGGAGCCGCACGGCCCGGCCAACGGTGCAAAGCCTCCGGCCGCCAAGCCAAAACATGTTGCACCGCAACAACTTACCGGTGCACAGTCGGTCATCCGGTCGTTGGAGGAACTCGACGTCGAGGTCATCTTCGGCATCCCCGGCGGCGCTGTGCTGCCGGTGTATGACCCGCTGTTCGATTCGCAGAAGCTGCGTCACGTGCTGGTCCGCCACGAGCAGGGCGCCGGTCACGCCGCCAGCGGCTATGCGCATGCCACCGGCAAGGTCGGCGTGTGCATGGCGACTTCGGGTCCCGGCGCCACCAATCTGGTGACACCGCTGGCCGATGCGCAGATGGACTCGATACCGGTGGTCGCGATCACCGGGCAGGTCGGCCGCGCGCTGATCGGGACCGACGCCTTTCAGGAGGCCGACATCTCGGGCATCACCATGCCGATCACCAAGCACAACTTCCTCGTCCGGTCCGGCGACGACATTCCCCGGGTGCTGGCCGAGGCCTTCCACATCGCGGCGTCGGGACGCCCGGGCGCGGTGCTAGTGGACATCCCCAAGGACGTGCTGCAGGGCCAGTGCACGTTCAGCTGGCCGCCGCGCATGGATCTGCCCGGCTACAAGCCGAACACCAAGCCGCACAGCCGGCAGGTCCGCGAGGCCGCCAGGCTGATCGCGGCCGCACGCAAGCCGGTGCTCTACGTGGGCGGTGGCGTGATCCGCGGCGAGGCCACCGAGCAGCTGCGGGAGCTGGCCGAGCTGACCGGCATCCCGGTGGTTACCACGCTGATGGCGCGCGGCGCGTTTCCCGACAGCCATCGGCAGAACCTGGGCATGCCGGGCATGCACGGCACCGTGGCCGCGGTGGCAGCGCTGCAGCGCAGCGACTTGCTGATCGCGCTGGGCACCCGCTTCGACGACCGGGTAACCGGAAAGCTCGACTCCTTCGCGCCCGAGGCCAAGGTCATCCACGCGGATATCGACCCGGCCGAGATCGGCAAGAACCGGCACGCCGACGTGCCGATCGTCGGCGACATCAAGGCCGTCATCACCGAGCTGATCGCGATGCTGCGCCATTACGAAACCCCCGGCAAGATCGACATGACGGACTGGTGGGCACACCTCGAATCCGTTCGGGCCACCTATCCGCTGAGCTACGGACCGCAGAGCGACGGCAGCCTGGGTCCCGAGTACGTGATTGAGAAGCTGGGTCAAATCGCCGGCCCGGACGCGGTGTACGTCGCCGGCGTCGGCCAGCATCAGATGTGGGCGGCGCAGTTCATCTCCTACGAAAAGCCGCGCACCTGGCTCAATTCCGGCGGGCTGGGCACAATGGGGTTCGCCATCCCGGCGGCCATGGGCGCCAAGTTCGCCCTCCCGGACACTGAGGTCTGGGCGATCGACGGCGACGGCTGCTTCCAGATGACCAACCAGGAACTGGCCACCTGCGCGGTCGAGGGCATACCGATCAAGGTGGCGGTGATCAACAACGGCAACTTGGGCATGGTGCGGCAGTGGCAGACCCTCTTCTATGGAGAGCGCTACTCGCAGACCGACCTGGCCACGCATTCACACCGCATCCCCGATTTCGTGAAGCTGGCCGAGGCGATGGGCTGCGTCGGATTACGTTGCGAGCGTGAAGAGGACGTCGTCGACGTGATCAACCAGGCGCGGGCGATCAACGACCGCCCGGTGGTGATCGATTTCATCGTCGGCGCGGACGCGCAAGTGTGGCCGATGGTGGCCGCCGGGACCAGCAACGACGAGATCCAGGCCGCCCGCGGCATCCGTCCGCTGTTCGACGACGAAAGTGAAGGGCACGCCTGATGAGCGGATCGCCTAGGACGCATACGTTGTCGGTGCTGGTCGAGGACAAGCCCGGTGTGCTCGCGCGGGTTGCGGCACTGTTCTCCCGACGCGGTTTCAACATCGAGTCGCTGGCGGTGGGTGCCACCGAGCAGAAGGACATGTCGCGGATGACCATCGTGGTCTCCGCCGAGGAGACTCCGCTCGAACAGATCACCAAGCAGCTGAACAAGCTGATCAACGTCATCAAGATCATCGAGCAGGACGACGACAACTCGGTGTCGCGGGAGTTGGCGCTGATCAAGGTGCGGGCCGACGCCGGGACCCGCAGCCAGGTCGTCGAGGCGGCGAACCTCTTCCGCGCGAACATAATTGACGTATCCCCGGAATCGTTGACCGTTGAGGCCACCGGCAACCGCGGCAAGATCGAGGCGCTGCTGCGACTGCTGGAGCCGTTTGGTGTTCGCGAAATCGTCCAATCCGGAGTGGTGTCGCTGTCGCGCGGTCCGCGCGGCATCGGCACGGCCAAGTAGCTAACAAGAAGGAGATATTCAGGTGCCAAACACGTCCGGCGAGGCGTTAGAGATGTTCTACGACGACGATGCGGACCTGTCGGTCATCCAGGGCCGCAAGGTCGGTGTCATCGGATACGGCAGCCAGGGGCACGCGCACTCGTTGAGTCTGCGCGACTCCGGGGTTCAGGTGCGCGTCGGGCTGAGGGAGGGGTCGAAGTCTGCGGCCAAGGTCTCCGAGCAGGGCCTCGAGGTCGACAGCCCGGCGAAAGTGGCCGAGTGGGCGGACGTGATCATGCTGCTGGCTCCCGACACCGCGCAGGCCGAGATCTTCGCCAATGACATTGCGCCCCATCTGAACTCAGGTGACGCGTTGTTTTTCGGACACGGTCTCAACATCCACTTCGATTTGATCAAGCCGCCTGCCGACGTCACCGTCGCGATGGTCGCTCCAAAGGGTCCCGGCCACCTGGTGCGCCGCCAGTTCGTCGACGGCAAGGGCGTGCCCTGCCTGATCGCCGTCGACCAGGACCCGACCGGCAACGGCGAGGCGCTGGCGTTGTCCTACGCCAAGGCCATCGGCGGCACCCGGGCCGGCGTGATCAAGACCAGCTTTAAGGACGAGACCGAAACCGACCTGTTCGGTGAGCAAACCGTATTGTGTGGCGGCACAGAGGAATTGGTGAAGGCTGGTTTCGACGTGATGGTCGAGGCCGGGTACGCGCCGGAGCTGGCGTACTTCGAGGTGCTGCACGAGCTCAAGCTGATCGTCGACCTGATGTATGAGGGCGGTATCTCGCGGATGTACTACTCGGTGTCCGATACCGCGGAGTACGGCGGGTATCTGTCGGGTCCGCGGGTCATCGACGCCGACACCAAGGAGCGGATGCGCGGCATCCTGCGGGACATCCAGGACGGCAGCTTCGTCAAGAAGCTGGTCGCCGACGTCGAGGGCGGCGGAAAGCAACTGCAAGAGTTGCGCAAGCAAAACGCCGAGCATCCCATCGAGGTCACCGGCAAGAAGCTGCGGGGTCTGATGAGCTGGGTGGACCGCCCGATCACCGAGACGGCGTAACGGTTTCGGTCAGGATTCGGCGATGCAGAGCACCTCGTCGAGGGTTGCCGTGCGGAGCCCGGCCGCGGCCGCCCGTCGACCCAGTTCGGCGATGGGATCCGGATCGGTGCCATGCACACCGCCCGCCCGATCCAGACGTGCGGTATCGAACATGGCCGGGCCGTACGCCACCGCGTCGGTGAGGACGTAACGACCGGCATCGGGCGTGCGGCGCACCGCCTGCTCCGCAGGCCGGGCGTCGGTCAGCTGCACCGCATCGGCCAAGTTGATTCCCACCTGGAACACCTGTGTTTCGGCATCGAACACGGCCGTCAGGCGGGTAATGAAACTTTCGTGCGCAAAAAACCGCCAACCCTCGTTTAGATGCAGCCAGAACCGCCCGTCGATCTGGTCACGGATCTGCGCGAGCTGGGCGCCGGTCACATCCCCCGGGTCGGCGTGGCAAAAATCGAGGAACCCGTAGCGCTCAAGCAGCGTCGCGCGGTCCTGCGCCGACAAGCCGGATTCGACCACCAGAAATCGCCCGACCCGCGACACATCGATGCAGCAGTTCAGGAATGAGTTAAGCGTTTGTTCTGCGCGAGCCAGATCGTGACCGGCGACCATGCTGACAACCACCTCGGCGCCGTATGGACCGGCGACCAGGCTCCGCGCCAGCGCCGCCGGGTATGAGGCCGCCGCTTCGATCAGCGTCGGCGCACAAGCGTCGCGATTTTCAATGATCCTTTGCCGGTCGCCGTCGGGGAGGTCGGATCGGGCCAGCATGCGCCGGTTCAGGGTGAGCTCCTCCTGGTGCTTGCCGATCCAGTGCGCGCAAACCGCCTGCTCGTCGTTTGCCTGCCAGGTGTAGATGTCTTCGCCCACAAACAGCGTGTCCTCTTCGGGAAGAGGGATTTCGCTGGCGCACTTGGCAAACAGATAGCCAAGCCAGTGGCGCTCATCGAGGCGGTACGGAAAGGCGATGGCATACAGCGGTTCCGCGCGGGTTGGCCGGAACTCCCAGGCCCGCAGGAAGGCGTCCTGTACCTCCGGCCACGGTTCACCCAGTCGCCACATCGAATCCGCGATCCGCCACTTCGCGAAGTAGACCTCCTGGTCCCAACCGCCCATCTCGGCGCGCCGCGCATACCACTTGCGGGCGTTGGCGAAGTCGCCCAGATCGTAGAAGCTCTGGGCCAGGTAGAAGACCGACCGACCATTCTCGGGGTTTCGTTCGACGTCGGCCAGCAACAGATCGCGGTCGCGCGCATACTTCTGCGGGTTGAGGTTACGGGCACCGAGGCGACGAGACTCGATGTAGTAGTCGCCCTCCAGGCGCCCAGTGCTGTGCGGGTCGTCGCAATCGACGTACTCATGGACGACGCCCACGTAGTGGAAACCCAATCCGTCGCGGAACAGGTTCGGGCGCCAGCAGATCTCGCAGGCGTCCTTGATGCGCAGTTCGTAGAGGTCGGCGCCTAGCCGGTCGAAATCGGCTGTGCCGATGAGCGTGTCGTCGGCATCCACGACCCAGATGTAGTCGCCGTGCCCCTGGGCCAGGGACAATGCCTCGGACCGGTTATGGCCGAAGTTGCGCCATGGCCGCTCGTGCAGCTCGCCGGGTATGCCGAGGCGGGCCATGTGATTGCGGATCAGGTCCTGGGTCCCGTCTTCGGATCCGGTGTCCACTATCACCCACGAACTGATGTACGGCGCGACCGCGTCGAGCGTCTCGGCGATGATGTGGGCCTCGTTTCGCACGATCATGTTGAGGCAGATCGCGGGGCGCTCGGTCGGCGGGGTCGGCGGGTCGGACACGTCGAGATCGTACCCAGCGACCACGGTCGCGGCGTCGGATCGGCCAAGACACCGGCACCATCACCGAGCCGGGCGACCTCGACTGCCGGACCTATGGCTCACTGCGTCACGAAAACTACCTGCCGCGCGTTGACGATGCACTGGAACACGTTGGCGCGTATGCTCTTTCGTTCACATCACTTTCACGAGACGAGTCGGTCGGCGACCGACACCACGCGGCGGGCCAGGTGGTCGAGGGCGTTATCGGTGGCCCCATTATCCGAGTCGAACTCGTTGATGTTGTCGTGGGTCGCCACCAGGCTCACCCCGTACGGGTTGCCGTCGACGAACTTGCACGGATCGGTGTATCCCGGCGGCACGATGATGCCGCCGAAATGCATCAGCGTGATGTAGAGCGCCAGCAGGGTGGTTTCCTGACCGCCGTGGGCGGTGTTGGAGGACGTGAAGGCCGCATACACCTTGTCGGCCAGCTTGCCTTCGGACCACAGGCCGCCCAACGAGTCCAGGAAGGTGCGCAATTGCGCTGCGGGCGAGCCGAATCGAGTCGGCGATCCGAAGATCACGGCGTCCGCCCACACGATGTCGTCGCCGGTGGCCGCGGGAAGGTCCTTGGTCGCTTCGTAGTTCGCCGTCCAGGCCGGGTTGTGGGCGAACGACGCCGGGTCGTGGGTTTCGGCGACGTGGCGCACGCGGACTTCGGCGCCGGCAGCCTCGGCCGCCGCAGCGACACGCTTTGCCATCGTGGTGCCGTGACCGGTGGCGGAGTAGTAGATGACCGCAAGTTTCGTCATGCCGCCAGCTTAGGCACAGCGTTGATCCCGAACTCACGGCGTAGCAGCGTGCGGGCTGCGTAGTAGCCGCACATACCGTGTACCCCGGGGCCGGGCGGGGTGGCGGCCGAACACAGATATA
Source organism: uncultured Actinomycetota bacterium (assembly GCA_963845595.1). GTDB lineage: Bacteria > Actinomycetota > Actinomycetes > Mycobacteriales > Mycobacteriaceae > Mycobacterium. Next base: position 235,594 of record CAWJSU010000006.1, on the reverse strand, counting down.
CCTTGGGAATCGCTGTGCGCCAAGGGTTCATGCGTGGGGTGGGGCCGACGATGGCGTGCCAGACCGTATTGCTGCCCACGCTTATGTCCCCGCCGACGTAGTTGGCGTTGTGGTCGGCCAGCCGCGCGGCGGGCACGGCACGGGCCGCCACCACGACGTCACGAAAGCCGGGTGCGAACCGCTCGACGACCCCGGCAACGGTTTCGGTCACGTCGACGGTGGACCCCGACGGCACGTGGGCGTAGGTCCAGAAGGGACGTCGACCGGCGGCATCTATGCGGCCGGGATCGGCATTGTGCGGAGACGAGGCCAGCACCATCGGCCATTGCGCGTGGCGACCGGCGGCGATGTCCGCCTCGGCCCGGGCCATCTGCTCGCGGGTGCCGCCGAGATGAAGGGTCGGTGCCCGCCGCAGCCGCGGGTCCGACCAGGGAATATCGTCGCTGAGCACGAAGTCGACCTTGGCGGCCGCGCCAGATCCAAATCGGTAACGGCGCAATGCTTTAGCGTATCCAGGCGGAAGAGCGTCACCGTACACCCGCAGCAGCGCGGTCGGTGCCGTGTCAAAAACCACGACTGAGCCCGGGGGGCCGGGCGGCGAAGTGACTTCGACGCCGGCCGTCAGCTCACCACCGTGCGCTCGCAGGTCAGCGATCAACGCATCGCTGATCGTCTGGCTGCCACCAACCGGAATCGGCCAGCCGACCGCGTGGGCCAGTGTGGCCAGCATCAGCCCCGCGCCGGCCGATGGCAGTGACGGCAGCGGTGTAATCGCATGCGCGGCAACGCCGCTGAATAACGCGCGCCCATCCTCGCCGGCCAGTGACCCCCACGCCGGGGTGCCCTGGGCAAGCGTCCGCAGCGCGAGACGCAGGGCGGGCAGTAACGAGCTGGGCACCGAACGCTTGTCGCCGAGCAGCAGTGCAGTCACGGCCGCCCAGTCCGTCACCAACGGGCCGAGCAGGCGCCGCCAGGAGCCGCCGTCGTCCAATTCGGCGCAGGTGTGCGCCAGATCACGGTAGGCGATTGCCGCGGGCCGGTCCGGCAACGGGTTGGCGTATGCGATCTCGGGTACCGCCAGCGTCACGCCGCGTGCCGGCAGGTCGAACTCGGCGAAGAACGGTGATGCGAGCGCCATCGGCTGAACCGCCGAGCACACATCGTGTACGACTCCGGGAAATTCGAAATCGGCCGCGCTGCGGGCGCCGCCGCCAAAGGTTGGCTGCGCCTCGATGACCTGCACCTTCAGGCCGGCGCGGGCACAGATTACGGCCGTGGCGAGCCCGTTGGGCCCGCTGCCGACGATGGTGACGTCCACGCGTCGATTACAGCCGATTACGCTGTCGGCGTGAACCTGCCTGTTGTGTTAATCGCCGACAAACTCGCCCAATCAACCGTTGCCGCCCTTGGAGACCAGGTCGAGGTGCGCTGGGTAGACGGTCCCGACCGGGAGAAGCTGCTGGCCGCGGTGCCCGAGGCGGACGCGCTGCTGGTGCGGTCGGCCACCACCGTCGACGCCGAGGTGCTGGCGGCGGCCGCCAACCTGAAGATCGTCGCCCGTGCCGGGGTCGGGCTGGACAACGTCGACGTGGACGCCGCCACAGCGCGCGGTGTGCTGGTGGTCAATGCCCCGACGTCGAACATCCACAGCGCCGCCGAACACGCGATAGCGCTGCTGTTGGCGGCGTCCCGTCAGGTCGCGGCGGCCGATGCCACGCTGCGCGAGCACACCTGGAAACGCTCGTCGTTCTCCGGCACCGAGATTTTCGGCAAAACCGTCGGCGTGGTGGGGCTGGGCCGGATCGGTCAGCTGGTCGCCCAGCGGCTGGCCGCCTTCGGCACCCACATCGTCGCCTACGACCCGTATGTGGCGCCGGCCCGCGCCGCGCAGCTGGGCATCGAACTCCTGTCCCTCGACGACCTGCTGGCCCGGGCCGACTTCATCTCGGTGCACCTGCCCAAGACATCGGAAACGGCGGGCCTGATCGACAAGGAGGCGCTGGCGAAGGCCAAGCCGGGCGTCATCATCGTCAACGCGGCGCGCGGCGGTCTGGTGGACGAGGCGGCGCTCGCCGAGGCGATCAGCAGCGGGCACGTCCGCGCGGCCGGTCTCGACGTGTTTTCCAAGGAACCGTGCACCGACAGCCCCCTGTTCGAGCTGCCGCAGGTGGTGGTCACACCGCATCTGGGGGCATCCACCGCCGAGGCCCAGGACCGGGCCGGGACCGACGTAGCCGAGAGCGTGCGGCTGGCCCTGGCGGGGGAGTTCGTGCCCGATGCGGTCAACGTCGGCGGGGGAGTGGTCAACGAAGAGGTGGCGCCCTGGCTGGACCTGGCGCGCAAGCTGGGGGTGCTGGCCGCAGCGTTGTCCGCCGGCCTGCCCGCGTCGTTGTCGGTGCAGGTGCGCGGAGAGCTGGCTGCCGAAGACGTGGAGGTGTTGCGGCTTTCGGCGCTGCGCGGGCTGTTCTCGGCGGTGATCGAGGATGCCGTGACGTTCGTCAACGCACCGGCGCTGGCCGCCGAACGGGGCGTTTCCGCCGAGATCAGCAAGGCCTCGGAGAGCCCCAACCATCGGAGCGTCGTGGACGTGCGCGCGGTCGGCGCCGACGGCTCGGTTGTCAACGTCGCCGGCACGTTGTCCGGGCCGCAACAGGTGCAGAAGATCGTGCAGATCAACGGCCGCAACTTCGACCTGCGCGCCCAGGGGACGAACCTGGTGATCAACTACATCGACCAGCCCGGGGCGTTGGGCAAGATCGGCACCTTGCTCGGTGCCGCCGAGGTGAACATTCAAGCCGCGCAGCTGTCCGAGGACGCCGAGGGGCCGAGCGCGACGATTCTGCTGCGGCTGGACCAAGACGTGCCGGCCGATGTGCGATCGGCAATCTCGGCGGCGGTCGGTGCCAACAAACTCGAAGTGGTTGATCTGTCGTGAGGCGCGCCGGCGACGATGCAGTGGGGGCACCGCCCGCTTGCGGGGGACGAAGCGATGTGGGGGTACGCCCCCACAAGTGGGTGGGGGCACCTCCCGCTTGCAGGGGAGTACCCCCACCCGCTTGCGGGGGAGAGGAGCGGCGCAAATGAGGCTGGCGATCGTGGCCGGCGACGGGATCGGTCCAGAGGTGATCGCCGAGGCGGTCAAGGTCCTCGACGCGGTCCGGCCGGGAGTCGAGAGGACCAGCTACGACCTGGGCGCGAAGCACTACCACGCCACCGGCGAGATACTGCCGGACTCCGTGATCGGCGAACTGCGCGAGCACGACGCCATCCTGTTGGGAGCTATCGGTGACCCGTCGGTCCCCAGCGGGGTTCTAGAGCGAGGTCTGTTGTTGCGGCTGCGCTTCGAGCTGGATCATCACGTCAATCTGCGACCCTCCCGGCTGTATCCAGGTGTGAGCAGCCCGCTCGCGGGCAACCCCGAGATCGACTTCGTGGTGGTGCGCGAGGGAACCGAGGGTCCCTACACCGGCAACGGCGGCGCGATCCGTGTCGGCACGCCCAACGAGGTGGCCACCGAGGTCAGCGTGAACACCGCGTTCGGCGTACGCCGGGTCGTGCAATACGCGTTCGAGCGGGCCCGGCAGCGTCGCAAGCACCTGACGCTGGTGCACAAGAACAACGTGCTCACGTTCGCCGGGCCGCTGTGGTCGCGGACGGTACAGGAGGTCGGCGAAAAGTACCCCGATGTCGAGGTCGCCTATTCACACGTCGACGCGGCCACCATCTACCTGGTTACCGACCCCGGTCGCTTCGACGTGATCGTCACCGACAACCTGTTCGGCGACATCATCACCGACCTGGCGGCGGCGGTGTCCGGCGGTATCGGCCTGGCCGCCAGTGGAAATATCGATGCCACCCGGACCAACCCGTCGATGTTCGAGCCGGTGCACGGCAGCGCGCCCGATATTGCCGGTCAGGGCGTCGCCGACCCGTCCGCGGCGATCATGTCGGTGGCGCTGCTGCTTGCCCATCTGGGTGAGGATCAAGCCGCTGCACGGGTGGACCGGGCTGTGGAGAGTTATCTGGCGACTCGCGGGAATGAGCGGCTTTCCACCAGCGAAGTCGGCGAACGGATCGCGGCCGCTCTCTAGCTTCGGGGGTCGGGCTCCCGGTTGGTTTCCCGCTTGGTTTCCCTGTTCGTTTCTAAGCCGGGCGGGAGCAAGCGCACCGGCACCAACGGCACCGCCGCCAGCGGGAACAGTCCGCACAGCGCCCAGGCCAGCGGGTAGGAGGCCGCGGCGATCAGCGCACCGAAGACGGGGCCTGCGGTGGCCGCCGTGAGCCGCTGTGTGGTGTTCTGGATGCCCAGCGCGCGCCCGCTCCAGAACGGGCCGGCGAACTCGGTGATCGCGGTTGCCTCCAGCCCGTTGTCGAGCACCGCGAATACTGACACGGCGATCATGATCGGCACTTCGAACCGCCAACCCGGGTGGCTATCGACGAACGCGAGCAGGAACATGGTCGACGCGGTGGCGATGGCGATGATGCGGACCGGTCGCATTCGAGAGCCGACGCGGTCAGACCACCGGCCGACCATGATCCGGCCCGCCGCCCCGAGCAGCTGCGAAATCGTCACCATGCCGCCCGCCTTGGCGACCGACCAGCCATGGTCGTCCATCAGCCAGACCAGCATGAACGTCACCGTCACCGCCTGCGGCATCATCAGCAGTCCCGCGACCGCATGAATCCGCCACAACGTGAAGGAGCCTCGATACGGGTTGGCCAATTCCTTTTCGGTCGCCGTCTTCCGGGGTTTCCGGGGCGGGTCGACAATCCCGATCGCGCTCGCCACTGCCGACACCATGCACAGCAGTGCCGGAAACAGCAGCCCCGCATTCGGGTTGCGTTCGGTCAGCTCGGGTATCACCAAGGCGCCCAGGGCGATTCCCAGCGGTTGCGCGGTCTGTCGGATGCCCATCGCCAGGCCGCGTTTGTTCGCCGGGAACCAGCCCGAAACCAGCCCGCCGCCGGCGGTGTTCGAGCTTGCGGCGGCCATGCCGCCGATGAACAGGAAAACGCCCATCGCCACCATCGAGTGGACTGTGGCCGCGGCATAGGTCGCGGCCCCGGTGAGAGCCGAACCCACGGTCATCACGATCCGCTCGCCGAGCCGGTCCGTGAGGTAGCCCCAGAGAAACAGCGTCACCACCATGCCCCAGCTGGGCATCGAAGCCAGCAGCCCTGCCTCGGCCAACGAGGTGCCGCGGGCGGCGACCAGCGAGGGGATAAGGAAGGCAACGCCGTTGATGAAAAGGAAGGAGCTTGACGTCACGCCCACCGAGATCAGCGTGATCGACCAGCGTGCGCCCGCGCTCAACGAGTCCGGCGTGGTCGGGTCTGCCCGCACCGGACCATGCTTACACACGATTGTGATCCGTGGTCCCCAGACTGTGACCGCCTGCTGGCCCGGCTTACGCCGCGCTCGCGACCGTCACGGGTCTGGATTGTCCGGCTCCTCAACAGGCCGTGCCGGCCTGTATCGTCGCCAGACTAGGCTCAAGCGAATGCGCCTTGGTCGAATCGCCAGCCCGGACGGCGTCGCCTTCGTCAGCATCGAAGACGGGCCCGATGGAACGACAGCCCGTGAGATCGCCGAGCATCCGTTCGGCACTCCGACCTTCACCGGACGGTCATGGCCACTTGCCGATGTCCGGCTGCTGGCTCCGATGCTCGCCGGCAAGGTGGTCTGCGTCGGTAAGAACTACGCCGACCACATCGCCGAGATGGGCGGCCAAATGGGCCCAGCGCCGGCGGACCCGGTAATTTTCCTCAAACCCAACACCTCGATCATCGGGCCGAATGTGCCGATTCGCTTGCCCGCCAACGCATCACCCGTGCACTTCGAGGGCGAGCTGGCGATAGTGGTGGGCCGGCCGGGCAAGGATGTCTCGGCCGCCCAGGCCGCGGACAGCATCCTCGGCTACACCATTGCCAACGACGTCTCGGCTCGCGATCAACAAAAAGCCGATGGCCAATGGACTCGGGCCAAAGGGCACGACAGCTTCTGCCCGGTTGGGCCGTGGATCGCCACCGACCTAAGTCCCCTAGACCCGGCCAATCTCGAACTGCGCACCGAAGTCAACGGCGAAGTCAAACAACACAGCCGCACCTCGCTGATGATCCACGACGTCGGTGCCATCGTGGAATGGATCTCGGCGGTGATGACATTGCTGCCCGGGGATCTCATCCTCACCGGAACACCCGCAGGTGTCGGTCCCATCGAGGATGGCGACACCGTCTCCATCACCATCGAGGGAATCGGCACCCTCACCAATCCCGTAGTCCGCAAGGGAAAGTCGTGACCTCAACCCCTGGAGCAGAAACTGTCCGGGTCCGATTCTGCCCGTCGCCCACCGGCACTCCACATGTCGGGATGGTCCGCACCGCGCTGTTCAACTGGGCCTACGCTCGGCACACCGGCGGCACCTTCGTCTTCCGCATCGAGGACACCGACGCGCAGCGCGACAGCGAGGAAAGCTATCTGGCGCTGCTGGACGCCCTGCGCTGGCTCGGCCTGAACTGGGACGAGGGGCCCGAGGTGGGCGGCCCTTACGGCCCGTACCGGCAGTCGGAGCGCTCCGAGATCTACCTCGATGTGGTGAACCGGCTGCTCGCGGATGGTGAGGCCTACCACGCGTTTTCGACGCCCGAGGAGGTCGAGGCCCGCCATGTTGCGGCCGGCCGCAATCCCAAGCTGGGCTACGACAACTTCGACCGTGATCTGACCGACGCGCAGCGTTCGGCCTACCTGGCCGAGGGCCGCAGGCCGGTGGTACGGCTGCGGATGCCCGACGAAGATCTCAGTTGGCATGACCTGGTGCGGGGGACCACCACCTTCGCGGCGGGCTCCGTGCCCGATTTCGCGTTGACCCGGGCAAGCGGAGATCCGTTGTACACCTTGGTCAACCCGACTGACGACGCGCTGATGAAGATCACCCATGTGCTGCGCGGGGAGGACCTGCTGTCGTCGACTCCGCGCCAGCTTGCGCTGTACCAGGCGCTGATCCGGATCGGCGTCGCCGAGCGGATTCCGGAATTTGCCCACCTTCCATCGGTATTGGGGGAGGGCAACAAGAAGCTCTCCAAACGAGATCCGCAGTCGAACCTGTTCGCCCACCGGGACCGGGGCCTCATCCGAGAGGGGCTGCTGAACTACCTTGCGTTGCTTGGCTGGGCGATCTCCGACGACCACGACCTGTTCAGTCTCGACGAGATGGTGTCCGCGTTCGATGTTGTCGACGTCAACTCCAACCCGGCCCGGTTCGACCAGAAGAAGGCCGACGCGCTCAACGCCGAACACATCCGGATGCTCGACGCCGGCGACTTCACCGGCCGGCTGCGCGACTACTTGGCGGCGCACGGCCGTCACATCGGGCTGGACCCGACGGGATTCGCCGAAGCCGCCCAGTTGGTACAGACCCGGATCGTTGTGCTCGGTGACGCGTGGGACCTGCTGAAGTTCCTCAACGACGACGAGTACGCCATCGACCCGAAGGCCGCCGCCAGGGAGCTGGGTCCCGATGCCGGCCCGGTGCTCGACGCCGCCCTGGCCGCGCTGGACGGTGTGGCGGACTGGACGACGGCAGGCATCGAGCACGCCCTCAAGGGCGCGCTCATCGAGGATCTCGGCCTCAAACCGCGCAAGGCGTTCGGGCCGATCCGGGTTGCCGCTACCGGGACGACGATCAGCCCCCCGTTATTCGAATCGCTAGAGTTGCTCGGGCGCGATCGCAGCCTGCAGCGGCTCCGCTCCGGGCGCGATCGGTGCGGATCGCCGGGTTAGTCTTTGGTAGTCTGCACACCGGCTTACAAAGGCCTGCAACAGCTGGCAGCGGCGGTCTCCAAACGCTCGTTATGGTCCACAGAACGTCTCTGACCAGCGGTTTTAGGCAGCCAATGGGGTATGGTGTAATTGGCAACACAGGTGATTCTGGTTCACCCATTCTAGGTTCGAGTCCTGGTACCCCAGCAAAGTCCGCCCACTGGGAGGCCCGCGGCCAGCGATTAGGTGGGCATATCCGGGTGAGCTATGCTGACAGCTCGGATCGGTTCTGGCCCCGTCGTCTAGCGGCCTAGGACGCCGCCCTCTCACGGCGGTAGCGTGGGTTCGAATCCCATCGGGGCTACAAATTCGCGGCGAGCAGACGCAAAATCGCCCAATTTCGTGCTGAAACATGCGATTTTGCGTCTGCTGGGCCGATTTAGCCGGTCCTCAGCACTGCCGGCGCGGTCGACCCGCCCACCGGCATCGCCGGCAATCCGAGCTTGCGGTGGTCCCACGAGCGTGCGCGTCGGGGCACGATGCGCACGCAGACCCGCTTGTTCATCATCTGCTCGATGATGGGCTTCATGTCGTCGCTGTAGGGGCCGGTATAGCGCTCGAATACGCTGACCCCCACCCGGTGCGAGACGTCGGGATCATCGATGATCTCGGCGACGCCTTCGAAGGACACCCCGCGCAGCGTGTCATACGTGTTGCCGCCCTCGATCAGGAAGCTCACCCGCGGGTCGCGTTTGAGGTTGACCGCCTTCTGCGACTTGGCCTTGGTCTCCAGCCAGATTTCGCCGTCGACCACCGCGTACCACATGGCGGTCAGGTGCGGCTGGCCGTCGGGACCAACGGTGGCCAGCGTGCCGGTGCGGCTCTTGACGACGAAATCGCCGATCTCGTCTTCGGACATGACGATGCTCGCGCGCTGATTGGTTCCCATGGCCTCAGTCTGTCAGGAGCTCTCGGGTGGCCCTGACGCGGATCTAATGACGAACGCAGGCGCTGCACCACGCCCTGTCACGACATTGTTTGTTGCGTCCTTGAGGAAGCAGTTCGCCACCGGGCAGAAGTATGGGCCGTTTCCTGCGCCAGTTGCATGCGGGAGGTAACGCCGAGTTTTGTGCAGCGTCGGCACTCGACCTTCGTCTCAAAGAGATTGGGGCCGAGGAACATTCGGGCCAACCGGCCAGCCCGGCCTGGTGTCGGCATCCGAAAGCTCTGCCGGCTCACGTGTTTGTGAGTCGAGGCACGCGGCACTCAGCGATACCCGACCTTGAGCAGAACCCGAGTGTTAAATGCGCTGTCGGCGGTTGTCGGGAGCGCGAAGTCAAGGCCGTCGGCTACCCGGTTGATCATGTTGAACAGCGCACAGACCTCGATCGCGTCGCGGATCGCCTCCGGGCTAACGCCGGCGTCGAGCACCGCACGCACATCGTGCTGTCCCACCTCAGCGGGCGTGAGTGTTAATTTCTCCAACAGGCCCAGGGTGGCTCGCACCGGCTCGTCGACGTCGGCGGTGCGCCAATCGGCAACGACCGCAGCGGCAATCGAGGGATCAAGCACAGCCGAAGCGACCGCCTCGTGGGTGGTGGCGCAGAATTGGCAGCGGTTCCGCGCGGACACCAACGCCGCGAAGAGCTCTCTTTCGCCGATGGTCCACGGTGACGGCCCCCGCATCACCGCCTGGGCGAGTTCGGAGAACGGCTTGCCGAAGAACCGCGGACGGTGATAACGCACCTTGACGATGTCGGGCACGTCGCGACGGGTCACCAGTCGCATGACGGCGAACACGATGCGGGTGACAAGTCGCCCGTGCGCGACGCTTTGCAGCCTCACCGCAGGGCCTCGTTGAGCGCAGCCAAACCCGCGCGCAGGCGTGCGTCACCCGCACCCAGTGCCGCGGCGATGGTGACCTCGAATATTTGGTCCTCCGAATAACCTGCGTCGAGCACCCGCTCGATGTCGTGGTCCTGCACTCGGTAGGCGTGCCGGCGCAGCTTCTCCACGTATGTGCTCAGCGGCTCGGCCACACCATCTCCGCGGTAGGCGGCGCGGCGCAAGGCCGCATCCGTTGTGGCCGGAGCATCAAGAACTGGGTTATCCAGCTTCTTGTGTAGCCGGGGGTATCGACTTCCTATCGACACCGCGACCCCTTCGATCGGGCTGAGTTGACAGCCTTGGGTGTCATCGCCCTCGATCATAGGCATGCTGTTAAGTCGGCATGGTGCTGATCAGGCCCGCATAGGGATGCCAGTCCAGGTTGTCGAAAGGTTGGCGCAGCTTATTTCGATACCCGAGACACAGTCACTTCATCCGTGGATCGAGGCTTACAGGCGGCGGGTCAGTTCTTCGGCCGCGGACACCAGGTCGGCGGCCCAGCGCGCACCCGGACGCCGCCCCATCCGGTCGATGGGTCCGGACACCGATATGGCGGCGATCACCACACCGCGGCCGTCGCGCACCGGCGCCGACACGCTCGCTACCCCCGGCTCACGCTCGGCCACGCTTTGCGCCCAACCGCGCCGGCGCACTTCGGTCAGCACCCGGTCGGTGAATTTCGCCGTCGCCAAGATGGCCTCACGGGTGGCGGCGTCGCTATGGGCCAGTAGCACTTTGGCCCCCGAACCCGCCGTCATCGGCAACCGCGCCCCGACCGGGACCGTATCGCGAAGACCCGCAGGAGGTTCCAGCGCGGCCACGCACACCCGCGACGTGCCCTCGCGGCGGTACAACTGGACGCTTTCGCCGGTGGTCTCGCGCAGCCGGGGCAGCACCGCGGCGCCGGCGGCCAGCAGCGGGTCGTTGACCTGAGCCGCGAGTTCGGTGACCGCGGGACCAAGCCGCCAACGGCCCGCGTCGTCGCGCGCCAGCAGGCGATGAACCTCAAGGGCGGCCGCCAGACGATACGTGGTGGCCCTGGGCAAGCCGGTTCGCTCACACAGTTCGGCTAACCCGCACGGAGATTCCGCGATGGCATGCAGCAAGCTCACGGCTTTGTCGAGGACGCCGATACCGCTATGCTGTCTCATAAAGAGATACTAGCGTCTCGTATTCTGAGATGACAGCTCAGTTTGATCGGCGAGCCGCGAATGACGGAATCGAGGCGCTTCGAGATGGAATCCGAGATGGAGAAGACAGTTGAAAGGCCGCGCACGCTGGCCGAGAAAGTGTGGGAAGACCATGCTGTGGTGTCTGGCGAAGGCAGCGTGCCCGACTTGATCTATATCGACCTGCATTTGACGCACGAGGTCACCAGCCCGCAGGCCTTCGACGGCCTCCGGTTGGCCGGCCGAGGGGTGCGGCGGCCCGACCTAACGGTGGCCACTGAGGATCACAACGTGCCCACCATCGACATCGACAAGCCGATCGCCGACCCGGTGTCGCGCGTCCAGGTCGAGACATTGCGACGCAACTGCGCCGAATTCGGTGTCCCGCTGTATTCGATGGGCGATATCGAACAGGGCATCGTGCATGTCGTCGGACCTCAGTTGGGCCTCACCCAACCGGGAATGACGATCGTGTGTGGCGACAGCCACACCTCCACCCATGGCGCCTTCGGCGCGCTGGCGATGGGCATCGGCACTTCGGAGGTAGAGCATGTGCTCGCCACTCAGACGCTGCCGCTGCGGCGGTTCAAGACAATGGCGGTCAATGTCGATGGGCGGTTGCCTGCCGGCGTGACCGCCAAGGACATCATCCTCGCGTTAATCGCGAAGATCGGCACCGGCGGCGGACAGGGATACGTCATCGAATACCGGGGCAGCGCCATCGAATCGCTATCCATGGAAGGCCGGATGACGATCTGCAACATGAGCATCGAAGCCGGCGCCCGAGCCGGAATGGTGGCTCCCGACGACACCACCTACGAGTTCATTCGCGGCCGAACACATGCGCCGACCGGCGCGCACTGGGATGCCGCGGTCGCGTACTGGCGGCAGCTGCGCAGCGATGCCGATGCCGTCTTTGACACCGAGGTCTATCTCGACGCGGCCTCGTTGAGCCCGTTCGTCACGTGGGGGACGAACCCCGGCCAAGGGGTGCCGTTGGCCGCGGCCGTTCCGGATCCCGAACTGATGACCGACGACAGCCAGCGGCAGGCCGCCGAGAAAGCGTTGGCGTACATGGACCTTCGGCCCGGCACACCGATGCGCGATATCGCGGTTGACGTCGTGTTCGTCGGTTCGTGCACCAACGGCCGCATTGAAGATCTGCGTGTGGTGGCCGACGTGTTGCGTGGTCGCAAGGTGGCCAACGGGGTGCGGATGCTGGTGGTGCCGGGCTCGACGCGGGTGCGCGCGCAGGCCGAAGCCGAAGGACTTGGCGAGATCTTCACCGCCGCAGGGGCCGAATGGCGTCAGGCAGGCTGCTCGATGTGCATTGGTATGAACCCCGATCAGCTCGCCGCCGGCCAGCGGTGTGCGTCGACCTCCAACCGCAACTTCGAAGGGCGTCAGGGCAAGGGCGGCCGTACACATTTGGTGTCCCCGGCCGTCGCCGCCGCCACCGCGGTTCGCGGCACGCTGTCCGCCCCGGCCGACTTGAGTTGATTTGACACCACTTAGCGGAATTAGGGCCCCGTTAGAGGAATCAGGGCCAGTGAGGATTAGGGGATGAGCATGGAAGCCTTTCACACCCACACCGGTATCGGTGTGCCACTGCGGCGGTCCAATGTCGACACCGACCAAATCATACCGGCGGTCTTTTTAAAGGTCGTCACTCGAACCGGTTTCGAGGACGGATTGTTCGCGAACTGGCGGGCGGATCCGTCATTCGTGCTAAACCTCAGCCCCTTTGATCGAGGCTCAGTCTTGGTCGCCGGCCCCGATTTCGGGACCGGATCGTCGCGCGAGCATGCGGTGTGGGCGCTCATGGACTACGGATTCCGGGTGGTTATCTCGTCTCGATTCGGTGACATTTTCCGGGGCAATGCGGGCAAGGCGGGGTTGCTGGCGGCCGAAGTCGACCAAGACGGTGTGGAACTTCTTTGGAAGCTCATCGAGCAGAGTCCGGGCTTGGAAATCACTGCCAATCTTCAAGATCGAAATATCACCGCGGGAACGGCGGTGCTGCCGTTCAAGATTGACGACTACACCGCCTGGCGACTGCTCGAAGGACTTGACGATATAGCCCTTACGCTGCGGAAACTCGACGAAATCGAGAGTTTCGAGGCGCTGATCCCGAAGTGGAAACCGCGCACTCTGCCCACCTCTTGAAGGGTCGACCGAGACGGAATTTCTTCTCGGTCACCTAACTAAACCGAGCCGGTTTTGGGGCCGCGCCACCGGTCAAGGGAGGCAACCGGATTGCGAAAATGTCGGCCGTTTGATCGTGAAATTGCGCGTGGCTCTTGGAAATCAGTAGGGTAAGGGTTTACCGTGTCCACTAGTCGGTTCCAAATCGAGGACCACTGGCTTGGAGGGATTGGATGAACAAAGCAGAGCTCATTGACGTTCTCACAGTGAAATTGGGCTCGGACCGTCGGCAGGCGACCGCCGCAGTCGAGAATGTCGTCGACACGATTGTGCGCGCGGTACACAAGGGCGACAGCGTAACCATTACCGGTTTCGGTGTGTTCGAACAGCGGCGCCGTGCCGCGCGTGTGGCCCGCAATCCTCGTACCGGCGAGACGGTGAAGGTGAAGCCGACGTCCGTCCCGGCGTTCCGTCCGGGTGCCCAATTCAAAGCGGTTGTGTCTGGCGCACAGAAGCTTCCGTCGGAAGGGCCCGCCGTCAAGCGTGGTGTTGTGGCGACCGCGGCCAAGAAGACCACTGCCAGGAGGGCACCGGCCAAGAAGGCAGCCACCAAGGCGCCGGCCAAAAAGGCCGCCACCAAGGCACCGGCCAAGAAGGCGGTGACCAAGAAGGCACCGGCCAAGGTCGCCAAGGCGCCCGCCAAAAAGGCCGCCACGGCCGCGAAGACAACCGCCAAGAAGGTGACCAAGGCGGTGAAGAAGGTCGCTGCCAAGGCTCCCGTGCGCAAGGCGGCAACCAAGGCTCCGGCGAAGAAGGCAGCGGCAAAGAGGCCGGCCAGCAAGGCACCTGCCAAGAAGGCACCTGCCAAGCGGGGCCGCAAGTAAACCGGTAGGCAGTATCACACGCAGATGCCCTTCGGGGGCGGCAGTGCCCCCGAAGGGCATTCGCGCGTCAGGCCCGCACGTTGGCGGTCAGCGCGCCGCCGATGTGGTCGGCAGCCGTCAGCCGGCCGCCCGATAGCGACAGCACCCACGTGCTGCCCTTGTGGTTGCGGGATTTGTCGGGGCTTACTCCGTCGCGCTCGCACCACCACGCGATCAGGTCCGGAATCACCTTGCCCTGTGAGCAGATCACCGGTGTGCCTTTCTGCGCGGCGATCCGCAGCACCCGGCGTCGCGCGCGTTTGGGGTTCTTCGCGTAGGCCTCTTCGGTCAGGGTGGTCTCGTTTCGAATGGGCACACCCAGTTCCGCGGCGAGCGGTTCTACCGTCTGGTGGCAGCGCACCCGGTCGGCCGCATAGACATCGGTGGCACCGAAGGCCAGCAGTTGCGGAACCAGCGCCTCCGCCTGCGCGCGGCCCCGCTTGTCCAAGGGTCGCTTGGTGTCGTCCCCCGAGAAGCGTGACTTACTGCCGGCGGTGCCGTGCCGGACCACCAGTACCGTCTTTGTGCCCAGTGGCTGTTTAGCGAACCGGCGCAGGACTTTTCGATCCGCAGCGTATTCAAGCTTCGTCATCGCATCGGCGATCGGCAGCCAGACCAGCTCGTCGACCTCGCGCCCCGGGGTGAATTCCCCGCCGGTGCTGCGCGCCGCCCAGTAGTACACCTTCTTGACGCCTGCGTCGATCGGGTAACTCACCGTGACCAGCCGCCTGCCGAGGATCCCGTGGTGACCCGTCTCCTCGAAGACCTCTCGCACGGCAGCCACAGGTGCGGTCTCGCCGGGGTCCACTTTGCCCTTGGGCAGCGACCAATCGTCGTAACGGGGGCGGTGGATCACGGCGATCTCGACGGCCGAATTGGCCGCGACAGCCGACTTGGCCCGACCGGGCGAACCGGCATCACCGGGCCGCCACAATATCGCGCCGGCGGCATACACGATCCGGCTCCGCGGGCGCCGACCGGCCGAGCAGGTCTGGATTGACACCTTAACTCCTGCAGGTCATTCGGGCGGGCCGTGCACAGTGGGCGATGTGGCCCGGAAACACCCCGGAATCACCACGCGGCGTTAGGCGCTGCGGTGCCGCTCCATCAACGATACTTGGTGGTCGCGCACGCTGTGACCCTCCTTTGGCGACGCGGTCCATTGCGCGTCGGGCCCCAGCTCCCAGCACCTCGTGGACGGGTCCAGTGCGGACTCGAACAGCTCGTCCAGCTGCGCGGTCAGCCGCGGGTCCTTGACCTGAGCCAGCACCTCGACACGCCGGTCGAGGTTGCGGTGCATCATGTCGGCGCTGCCGATCCAGAACTCGTTGATGGCGTTGAAATGGATGATCCGCGAGTGCTCCAGGAAGCGGCCCAGAATCGAGCGGACCGAAATGTTCTCGGAGAACCCTTCCGCGCCGGGCCGCAGCGCGCAGATGCCGCGCACCACCACCTCGACGCGCACGCCCGCCTGCGACGCGCGATACAGCGCATCGATGACCTGCTCATCGACCAGAGCGTTCATCTTGAGTCGGATGCGCCCTTTTCCATGCTCACCGTGCAACGCAACCTCGCGCTCGACGCGTTCGATGATGCCCGTGCGAATGTCCTGCGGGGCCACCAATAGGTTGCGGTAGGACAACTTACGTGAGTAGCCGGTGAGCGAATTGAACAAGTCGGTCAGGTCGGCCCCGATCTCCGGGGAGGCCGTGAGCAGACCGACGTCCTCGTACAGTCGCGCCGTCTTGCCGTTGTAATTGCCGGTCCCGATGTGGCAGTACCGCCGGATCGCCGGGCCTTCGCGGCGCACCACCAGGCAGGTCTTGCAGTGTGTCTTCAGCCCTACGAACCCGTACACCACGTGCACGCCCGCCTGCTCAAGGGTGCGCGCCCACTGGATGTTGGCCTGCTCATCGAAGCGTGCCTTGATCTCGACCATCGCCACCACTTGCTTTCCGGCGGCGGCGGCTTCGATCAGCGCCCGAACTATCGGCGAATCACCGGACGTGCGGTACAGCGTCTGTTTGATCGCCAGCACATTGGGGTCGGCGGCGGCCTGCTCGATAAACCGCTGCACGCTCGTGGAGAACGATTCATACGGATGATGCACCAGCACATCGCCTTCGCGCAGGGTCGCGAAGATGCTCTTTGGCTTTTCCCCCTCGGCGAAGGCGGGATGGGTGGCCGGGACGAATGCCCGGTCCTTGAGTGCCGGGCGATCCAATCCGTAGATCTGCCACAGCGAAACCAGGTCAAGCAGCCCGGGCACTTCGATGACGTCACCGGGATCCACGTCGAGCTCACGCAGTAGCAACTCCAACATGCTCTCGGTCATGTCGTCGGCGACCTCGATCCGCACCGGCGACCCGAACCGCCGGCGCGCCAATTCCCGTTCCAGCGCCTGCAGTAGGTCTTCGTCGCGGTCCTCTTCGACTTCGAAGTCGGCGTTGCGGGTTATGCGAAAGGCGTGATGCTCAACGATTTCCATACCCGGGAAAAGCACCGGAAGAAAGGCCGCGATCAGCTCCTCCAACGGCAGGTAGCGGACCACGGCCTGCCCTTCGATCCCGTCCGCGCCGCCAAGGCCTTCCAGTTCGACGAAGCGATCGACGTTGTCGGGCACCTTGACCCGGGCGAAATGCTGGCTGCCGTCCTCGGGTTGCTTCACCGTTACCGCCAGGTTCAGGCTCAACCCACTGACGAACGGGAACGGGTGAGCGGGATCGACGGCCAGCGGAGTCAGGACGGGGAACACCTGCTCGTTGAAGTAAGTCGACAGCTGGTCGCGCTCAGCCTGATCCAGATCGGCCCACGTAACGATGGAAATGCCTTCCTCGGCCAGCGCCGGTCGCACCGAATCGAGGAACACGCGTGCGTGCCGGCTCGCGATCTGCTGCGTCCGTTCGCCGATGCGGGCCAGTTGCTCGCGCGGTGTCAGACCGTCGGCGGAGACGACCGACAGGCCCATCTCGTCGCGGCGCTTGAGGCCGGCCACCCGAACCATGTAGAACTCGTCGAGGTTGGAAGCGAAGATCGCCAAGAACTTGGCGCGCTCCAACAACGGCAGTGAGTTGTCGGCGGCGAGCGCTAGCACCCGCGCGTTGAAGTCCAGCCAGCTCAATTCCCGGTTGAGGTACCGGTCCTCTGGCAGCGCGTCGTTGAGCGCGGCGGAGGTGGCAGCGGGTGGTGCCGCCACGTCCGATTCGCCGTGCTGCCACGTCGCTTCTTCGGGGCGCGCCTCAGCTTCGATTTCGGTCACCATGTGATCATCGCTCATCACCCCGTAGTGCGGCCAGCGCCCAATGGACATCCACCCGCCGTTGGCGTGCCGTTCACCCGCCGGTCAGGTGCCCGGACTAACCCGGTCTAATGGTGCGCGACGGCCCGCGCGGTCGCGCCGCCAACCCCGAGGCGGCGGGCCGCCGCCATGTCGGCGGGTGTGTCGACATCGCATCGCAGACCGGGCCAGGCGCCCGTCAGCTCGATCGCGCCCGAACGGCGATGTCGCGCGGCTGAATCCGGCCCGAACTGCGGGTCGAGCGAGGTTCCGAACGCGAAGAGTGCCGAAGTTCCGGTCCCCAGTCGGTCAGCAACGAAGCTGCGCTCATGGTGTCGTGCGGCGGCGATCGCCTCGGACAGCTCCTGTGTCTGCAGCGCGGGCAAATCACCTTGCAGCACAACGACATTAGCTAATAAATCGGCATTGGAGAATGAGTCGACCAAAGCGCTTTCGGCGGTGGCGATGGCGTTGTTGAGTGGATCGGGATGGCCCTCGGGCGTCGGGTCGGCCAAAACGCCGGCGCCGAGCTCGGCCGCCGCAGCCGCGGCGGCTTCATCGGGCGTGACGACGGTGATCGAGCGCACCGATCCGGCGCGTGCTGCCGCGGTCAGGGTATCCACCAACATGGCCAGCACCACGCTCTCCCGGGTCCGTGCCGAAAAGACCGGGGCCAGTCTGGTCTTGGCGGCGGCCAGCCGCTTGACGGCGATGATCAAGCCGACGTCACCCGCACCCTCGGCTCGTGTGCCGTCCATGGGGCCATCCTGCCAGCGGTGATCTCCGGGGCGGTGCCCGCCTCGGAGCATGCGGGCTAATCTGAAGCGCCGGCAAGGCGATCAACGAACGCTCGACGACAGACGGGGGTGTTAGATGGCGAGCACAGAAGGCGCCGTCGCGGTGATGGGTGCCGGTGCATGGGGCACCGCGCTGGCCAAGGTGCTCGCCGAGGCGGGGGGGCCAGAAGCAGAGGTGACGCTGTGGGCGCGCCGACCCGACGTCGCCGAGCAGATCAATGCCACCCGATACAACCCTGCCTATCTGCCGGGAACGTTGCTGCCGCCGGGCATCCGCGCCACCGCCGATGCCCAGGAGGCACTGAGCGGGGCGAGGACGGTGTTGCTCGGGGTGCCGGCGCAGATGCTGCGGGCCAATCTCGAGCATTGGAAAGACTTGTTGAAAGGCTTGTTGCGCGACGGCGCGACTCTGGTCAGCCTGGCCAAGGGCATCGAGCTGGGCACCCTGATGCGGATGAGTCAGGTCATTGTTTCGGTGACCGGTGCGGATCCCGCACAGATCGCGGTGATTTCGGGACCTAACCTGGCCAGTGAGATCGCCAGGTGCCAGCCCGCGGCCACCGTCATCGCGTGCAGCGATTCGGGCCGCGCGGTCGCCTTGCAACGGATGCTGAACAGCGGGTACTTCCGCCCGTACACCAACAGCGATGTGGTCGGCACCGAGATCGGCGGGGCCTGCAAGAACGTCATCGCGCTCGCGTGCGGGATGGCGGCGGGCGTCGGCCTCGGGGAGAACACCGCGGCGGCGATCATCACCAGGGGCCTGGCGGAGATCATCCGGCTGGGCATCGCGCTTGGCGCCAAGGGCGCGACGCTGGCCGGTCTGGCCGGGGTGGGTGACCTGGTGGCCACCTGTACCTCGCCGCATTCGCGTAACCGTTCGATGGGGGAACGCCTGGGGCGGGGGGCAACCATGGAGTCGGCGTTGCAAAAGGACGGCCACGTCGTCGAGGGGGTGACGTCGTGTGAGTCGGTGCTCGCCCTGGCGTCCAGTTACGACGTCGAGATGCCGCTGACCGACGCAGTACACCGGGTCTGCCGCAAGGGACTTTCGGTGGACCAGGCGATGGCTCTGCTGCTGGGCCGCAGCACGAAGCCCGAATGAGCCCGGCCCGGGCCCCGTCGAGGCTGAAACCGCAGCTAGGGGCCGGTGACCCGACGCGCGCGCGGTTAAACCGGTAGCCTCTCTAGGTTGTGACTGCCAGCGATCGGCCGACCGGGCGCCACGGATCACGCGGTGACCGCGTGCGAGTGGCCGTTGTTTTCGGTGGGCGCAGCAACGAACACGCCATCTCGTGCGTGTCCGCGGGCAGCATCCTGCGCAATCTCGACCCGCAGCGGTTCGACGTGGTTGCCGTCGGCATCACGCCGGAAGGTGCGTGGGTGCTCACCGACGGCAACCCGGATGCTTTGGCGATCACCAACCGCCAACTTCCCGAGGTGAGCTTCGAATCGGGCACCGAGCTGGCGCTGCCTGCCGATCCGCGCCGCGGCGGCCAGTTGGTGTCGCTCTCCTCTTCTGCTGGGCGCGGCGGCGGCCCCGATGCCGGACCCAATGCCGGAGAAGTCCTGTCGTCGGTCGACGTGGTGTTCCCGGTGCTGCACGGCCCATACGGCGAAGACGGCACCATCCAGGGGCTGTTTGAACTCGCCGGGGTTCCCTACGTCGGTGCCGGCGTGCTGGCCAGTTCCGCCGGCATGGACAAGGAATTCACCAAGAAGCTGCTCGCCGCCGAGGGTCTGCCGATCGGCGCGCATGCGGTGCTGCGTCCGTCGCAGCCGACGCTGCATCCCGAACAGCGCGAGCGGCTGGGTTTGCCGGTGTTCGTCAAACCCGCGCGCGGCGGTTCGTCGATCGGCGTCAACCGGGTGTCGGGCTGGGACCAATTGCCCGCCGCGCTTGCCGATGCCCGCCGGCATGACCCGAAGGTGATCGTCGAGGCGGCGATCGGCGGTCGCGAGCTGGAATGCGGTGTGCTCGAAATGCCCGACGGCACACTGGAAGCCAGCACCGTAGGGGAGATCCGGGTGGCCGGGGTGCGGGGTCGTGAGGACGCCTTCTATGACTTCGCGACCAAATACCTCGACGACACAGCCGAATTGGACGTGCCCGCCAAGATCGACGACGACGTCGCCGACGCGGTGCGGCAGCTGGCGATCCGGGCGTTCACCGCGATCGACTGCCAAGGCCTGGCCCGGGTCGACTTCTTCCTCACCGACGACGGGCCGGTGATCAACGAGATCAACACGATGCCCGGTTTCACCACAATCTCGATGTATCCGCGGATGTGGGCGGCCGGTGGCGTCGACTACCCGACGCTGTTGGCGACCATGGTGGAGACGGCGCTGGCGCGGGGTGTGGGTCTGCGCTAACGCGCGGGCGCCGGGGTGATGGGCACCGCGGTGATGGTGCGGTCGATCACTTCGGAAAGCTCCTGGATGGGAGTCGGCCCCGATCCGGCCGGGAGCGTCAGCGCCACGTATACGGGTCGGTCCACGGCGTACCAGGTGGATCTGCCCGCGGTCGATTGATCCCTCACCTCAAACCACTGCACCCGGTCGACGATCTGGATCGGTGACCCCACCACGAAGTCGACCGGGCGATCGAGTCCACAGCGCAACACCACCGGCTCGCTGTCCGGCCCGGCCCGCCAGGCGGTCGCGCCTTCGGGCGCCGGCTGCGCCAGCGCCGCGCGTTGATAGTCCCCGAGCCGCTGCGGCAGCGCCTGCGCCAATGCCTGGCATGCGGGACTGCCGGACTGTGGGGCCGGGACGGCGGCGACGGCAACCGGTTGCCGCGGTGCCTGGTGGGTTGCCGCGATGACCAGGATTGTGCCGATTGTCGCGACGGCCAGCGCCACCGCGGCGAATATCAGCGCGCGCGGCGGGCCGCCCGCATCGGGGTCGGAGTCGCCAGGGGAGTTGGCCGTCACCTGGTGGCCACCTCCGACTCTTTTAGACTGGCTTCAAACTGGCTTGAAACTAGCGGGGCCCACACGCAGGGACTTAACTTACCGCTGGCCGGAGGAGGTGGCGTGCGCGATGACGCAGCGGGGGAGTCCGCGACCCTGCGGCAACTCGGTGAGTTCGCCGTAATCGATCGGTTGGTGCGGGGCCGCCTGCAGCCCGACGTGGTCGCGCTCGGGCCCGGTGACGACGCGGCGGTGGTGGTTGCCGGCGACGGGCGCACCGTGGTGTCCACCGACATGCTGGTCCAGGATCGGCACTTCCGGCTGGACTGGTCGACACCCCACGACGTCGGCCGCAAGGCGATCGCCCAAAACGCCGCCGACATCGAGGCGATGGGTGCGCGCGCTACCGCGTTCGTAGTGGGCTTCGGGGCGCCCGGTGACACGCCGGCCGCGCAGGTGGCGGCGCTGGCCGACGGCCTGTGGGACGAGGCGGGGCGCATCGGCGCCGGCATCGTCGGCGGCGATCTGGTCAGTTGCCCACAGTGGGTGCTGTCGGTGACGGTGCTGGGCGACCTGGACGGTCGAGCGCCGGTGTTGCGTTCGGGGGCGAAAGCGGGCTCGACGATTGCCGTCGCCGGCGAACTGGGCCGCTCGGCCGCCGGGTACGCCCTGTGGCACAACGGTATTGAGGGCTTCGACGAACTTAGGCGCTGTCATGTGGTGCCGCAGCCGCCCTATGGCGCGGGGGCGGTGGCCGCGGCTGCCGGGGCTCAGGCCATGATCGATGTCTCCGACGGTCTGATCGCAGACCTGCGCCATGTCGCCGAGGCATCCGGGGTGGCGATCGACCTGTCCGCCGCGGCATTGGCCGCGGACCATGCCGCGCTGACCGCGGCCGCGGCCGCCGTGGGCGCGGACCCGTGGCCCTGGGTGCTGGGCGGCGGTGAAGACCACGCCCTGGTGGCCTGTTTCGCGGGTCCGGTACCGGCCGGGTGGCGGGCCATCGGGCGAGCGTCCGACGGGCCGGCCCGCGTGCTCGTCGACGGCGAGGAGTGGCGTGGGTACGCGGGCTGGCAGTCGTTCAACGGTTAGGGTGGCTTTTAATATCAGCGTGACTGTCTACGCGATCGCCCAGTTGAAATTCACCGACCGGGCAGCCTACGACCGGTATCAGGCGAGGTTCATGGAGGTTTTCCGTCGTCACCCGGGAACGCTGCTGGCCTCCGACGAGTCGCCCCAGGTGGTGGAAGGGCGGTCGGACCGCGAGAAGGTGGTGCTGATGTCCTTTCCCGACGAGGCGGCGTTTCGGGAGTTGGTGCAATCACCGGAATACCAGGACATCTCAAAGGACCGCCGCGCGGGCGCGGACACGGTGGTGCTGCTGGTGCAAGGGCTGCAGTGACCGCGCGCCCGTTGACTGAACTTGTCGAGCTGGGGTGGGCGGGCGCGCTGGAGCCGGTGGCCGGGCAGGTAGCCGAGATGGGACAGTTCCTGCGCGCCGAGATCGCGGCCGGGCGCAGGTACCTACCCGCGGGCCCGAATGTGTTGCGTGCCTTCACCTTCCCGTTCGACGAGGTCAGGGTCCTGATCGTCGGGCAAGATCCCTACCCGACGCCCGGGCATGCCGTGGGCCTGAGCTTTTCGGTGGCTCCCGATGTGCGGCCGCTGCCCCGCAGTCTGGAGAACATCTTCGGCGAGTACACCGCCGACCTGGGCCATCCGCAGCCCTCGTGCGGCGACCTGACGCCGTGGGCGCAGCGCGGCGTGCTGCTGTTGAACAGGGTGCTCACGGTGCGGCCGAGCAATCCGGCGTCGCACCGCGGCAAGGGCTGGGAAGCGGTCACGGAGTGCGCAATCCGTGCGCTGGCCGCGCGCGCACAGCCCATGGTGGCGATCCTGTGGGGCCGCGACGCGTCCACCCTCAAGCCAATGCTGGCTACCGACAACTGCGTCGCGATCGAGTCGCCGCACCCCTCGCCGCTGTCCGCGTCGCGCGGGTTCTTCGGCTCGCGTCCGTTCAGCCGGGCCAACGAGCTACTCGCCGGGATGGGCGCCGACCCGATCGATTGGCGATTGCCCTGACCGAGATGAGGGCCCTGCGTGCGCGTCGCCGGGGGGGCCCGGAGGTGCTGGCCGTCGAGCGTGCGCCGGTGCCGGTTCCCGCGGCCGGCGAGGTGTTGGTGGCGGTGCACGCCGCCGCAATCACGTTCGACGAGCTGACCTGGGAGGAGACGTGGACCCGCGACGGCGGCAGCCGTACTCCGGTGATCCCGTCGCATGAAGTATCCGGCGTGGTATCTGAAATTTCCTCGGGGGTAACCGATTTCAAGTCCGGCGACGAGGTGTACGGATTGATCGGGTTCGACCGCGACGGCGCGGCCGCCGATTTCGTCGCGGTGCCGGCGGCCGACCTGGCGGCCAAGCCGGTGACGGTGTCGCATGCCGTCGCCGCGGCGCTGCCGCTGGCCGGGCTGACCGCGCTGCAGGCGCTGGTCGACCACGCCGCGGTGCGGCCCGGAGAAGCCGTGCTGGTGCACGGCGGGGCCGGCGGAGTCGGTGCCCTGACGGTGCAACTGGCGGCCATCCTCGGCGCGCGGGTCACCGCGACCATTCGCAGCGATGCCGGCGAGCTCGTCCGCGGCTTGGGCGCCGAGCGGGTAATCGACGTGCGCACCGAAGCTTTCGACGAAAACGACCCCGCCTACGACGTCGTGATCGACACCGTCGGCGGTGAGACGCTGGACCGGTCTTTCGGTGTGCTGCGCCGGGGCGGACGGCTGATCACCCTTTCGGCGCCCCCGCCGGCGGGCAGAGCCGAGGAATACGGTGTCACCGCAACATTTTTCATCGTCACTCCCAATCGGGAACAGCTCAACGAACTTGCCGCGCTTGTCGACGGTGACTCGCCGAAGGGCCGGCTACGTGTGGAAATCGCGGAGACGTTTCCGCTCGACAGGGGCCGGGAGGCATTTGAGAGCGGCCGGCGCCGCGATCGGCGCGCGGGCAAAACCGTCATCGTGGTGCGGCCGCCCATAATCGTGCCGGCAGCCGACTGAGCGAATCACCACCAAGACCGCCTGCGGTTTCGCCGAGCGTGAACTCACGGCGAGTTTTCGCCGGCCTGAATTTTCGCCTGGTTGCACGCTCGGTAGATAGCGGCGCGGTGCGCCGAGCGAGGGCGTCGCAGCGCGCGGCTGCTAGCCGCGGGTGACCTTGCCGGCCTTGATGCAGGACGCGCAGACGTTGAGTCGCTTTTTGTTGCCGCCCGGACGCGTTACGACGTGCACGGTCTGGACGTTGGGGTCCCACCGGCGGTTGGTGCGGCGGTGGGAGTGTGACACCGACTTGCCAAAGCCGGGACCTTTCCCGCAGATGTCGCACACGGCGGCCATTGTTCAAACTCCTCAAGTATCGGGGTCCGGCAACTCGCACATCGGGGAGCCCGGACAGCCCGGGCCATCCCGGGCCTGACCAGGATACCGACTGTCTTAAGCAACCACCAAAACGATCAACACTTGCCGGCCGCGTACCACCGGTGTTGTCGCCCCCGCTGGCTAGGCTGAATACGCGGTTTCGACCACGCCGGCGGGTGGTTCTGCACGGGAAGCCACTGCAGCTGCGGCGCCGGGCTACGCTGGCGCGCACCGGGGGCTGGCGCGAGGAGGTGGGTCACACTGGGCACGTCGGATCGGCTGCTGGACGTGTC
Source organism: uncultured Actinomycetota bacterium (assembly GCA_963845595.1). GTDB lineage: Bacteria > Actinomycetota > Actinomycetes > Mycobacteriales > Mycobacteriaceae > Mycobacterium. The sequence goes on along the minus strand of CAWJSU010000006.1, from coordinate 211,016 downwards.
GGCCCTGCTTGACTGGGCGCACGCCGTCGTCAGCGACTTGATCACCCACATCGACGAGATCAACGGGCTCAATGTGTTCCCGGTCGCGGATTCCGACACGGGCGCGAACATGCTGTTCACCATGCGTTCCGCACTCGCTGAGGCCAATGCGGGAGCCACTGTGGAGGGCCAACGCAGCGACGTCGCCCGGGTCGCGGCCGCCCTGTCGGCGGGCGCGCTGGGCGGTGCCCGCGGGAACTCGGGGGTGATCCTGTCCCAGATCCTGCGCGGTATCGCCGACGTCACCGCGATTGCGGCCGCCGACTCCGGTGGCGAACTTTCCGATATCGACGCCGCCCTGCTCGGGGCCGCGTTGCGGCGCGGCGTCGAGCTGGTCATCATCTCGATGGGCGGCGAGGAGATCCCGGGGACCATTGTCTCGGTGTTACGGGCCGCCGCCAACGCCGTCCAGGCGTGCGCCGACGGCGGGGAAGGGCTGGCCCGAGCCACCATCGCCGCCGGCGATGCGGCGGTTGTCGCGCTGGAGAAGACCACCGAGCAGCTCGACGTCCTCGCCGACGCCGGTGCGGTCGACGCCGGCGGGCGGGGCCTGCTGGTCCTGTTGGACGCACTGCGATCGACGGTCACCGGACAGGCACCCGCCCGCACGGTCTACGAGCTGTCACCGCGCATGCCCTCGCCCGACCTGGCAGATGGGGACAGCGGACGCCGGGCGCCGCAATTCGAGGTGATGTACCTGCTGGACGATTGTGATCCTGTCGCGGCGGACGCGCTGCGGGATCGGCTCGGGGAGTTAGGTGAATCGGTGGCTATCGCGGCCGCGCCGTCGGCGACCCAAGGCAGCTACTCGGTGCACGTGCACACCGACGACGCCGGCGCTGCCGTTGAAGCCGGACTGGTCGCCGGGCAGCTCAGTCGGATCGTGATCTCGGCCCTGACCTCCGGCGCCGCCGGGCTGCCCCCGGGCGGCTGGACGCGGGAACGGGCGGTGCTCGCGGTTGTCGACGGCAACGGTGCCGCCGAGTTGTTCGCCGGCGAGGGCGCCTGCGTGCTGCAACCCGGTCCGGACGCCGTCAGCGCTCACCAGTTGGTGCGGGCCGTGGTGGACAGCGGCGCCGCGCAGGTGATGGTGCTGCCCAATGGGTACGTGGCCGCCGAGGAGCTGGTGGCCGGCTGCACCGCGGCCATCGGCTGGGGCATCGACGTGGTGCCGATACCGACCGGCTCCATGGTGCAGGGCCTGGCCGCGCTGGCCGTGCATGAGCCGGACCGGCAGGCGGTGGACGACGGCTACAGCATGGCCCGCGCCGCCGGTGCTGCCCGGCACGGATCGGTGCGAATCGCTACCGAGAGCGCGTTGACCTGGGCCGGTCGCTGTCAGCCTGGCGACGGCCTGGGCATCGCGGGCGACGAGGTCCTGATCGTGGCCGCGGATGCGGCAACCGCGGCGATCGGCCTGCTCGATCTGCTGCTGGCGTCGGGCGGTGACCTGGTGACGGTGCTGGTGGGCGCCGCCATCGAGGAAGACGTCGATGCGGCCACGGTGGGCGGCCTCCTGCAAGACCATGTGCATGACCATCAGCCCGGGACCGAGCTGGTGATCTACCGCACCGGGCATCGCGGTGACGCGCTGCTGATCGGGGTGGAGTAGCCGTGGCCTCACTCACCGATCGGCTGGACCACGTGATCGGCGGCAAGTCATCGGGTCTCCTCGACGAGTTGTTCGGCATCCGGACAGTCGACGACCTGTTGCGCCACTATCCACGCGGCTATACCGAGGGTGCGGCCGTGCGCGGCACCGACGATGAGCGACCCGAGGCCGGCGAGCACATCACCATCGTCGACACCATCACGGGTGCGGTGACGCTGAAGATGAGAAAGGACCCGAAGAAGAAATTCCTGCGCATCACCGTCGGCTCAGGTCGCCGTCAACTCACCGCCACGTTCTTCAACCCGAATTACCTGATGACGAGCCAGCTCGCCGCGAAAACGCGGGTGATGCTTTCCGGGGAGGTCGGGTTCTACAAGGGTGAGATGCAGCTCACACACCCCGCGTTCCTCATCCTCGAATCAGCGGACGGAAAGACCCGCGGCAGCAAGTCGCTGAAGCAGATCGCCGACGCCTCGCATGCGGTCAGCAGCGAAGAGGTGGCGTCGGCATACGAAGGCCGATTCTTCGCGATCTATCCGGCCAGCACGAAAATGCAGAGCTGGGACATCTTCGCCTGCGTGCGCCAGGTACTCGACGTGCTGGACCCGGTGGACGACCCGGTGCCCGACGACCTGCGCGCCGAGCTCGGCCTGGTCGCCGAGGACGAGGCGCTGCGCGCCATCCATCTCTCGGAAAGCGAGCACGAACGCCGGCGCGCGCGCGAACGCCTGACCTTCGACGAAGCCTTGGGCCTGCAGTGGGCGCTGGTAGCCCGCCGCCATGGCGAACTGTCCGAATCGGGGCCGCCGGCGCCGCCGCGCCCCAACGCCCTGGCGGCCCAGCTGTTGGGGCAGTTGCCGTTCGAGCTGACGGCGGGCCAGTGCGAGGTGCTCGACGTGCTGTCCGTGGGGCTCGCGGCGACCCGCCCGCTGAACCGCCTGTTGCAGGGCGAAGTCGGTTCCGGCAAGACCATCGTCGCGGTACTGGCGATGCTGCAGATGGTCGACGCGGGCTACCAGTGCGCGCTGCTGGCGCCGACAGAAGTGCTTGCCGCACAACATCTTCGATCGATCAGCGACGTGCTCGGGCCACTGGCGATGGGGGGCCAGCTGGGTGGGTCCGACGACGCCACCCGGGTGGTGCTGCTCACCGGCTCGATGACCGCTGCGCAGAAAAAGCAGGTCCGCGACGACGTGGCGGGCGGTCAGGCCGGCATCGTCGTCGGCACCCACGCCCTGCTACAGGATGCGGTGGAGTTCCACAACCTCGGGATGGTGGTGGTCGACGAACAACACCGGTTCGGGGTCGAGCAACGAGACCAGTTGCGCGCCAAGGCTCGCGCCGGAATCACGCCGCACCTGCTGGTGATGACGGCAACGCCGATACCGCGCACCGTCGCGCTCACCGTGTACGGCGATCTGGAAACCTCGACGCTGCGCGAACTTCCGCGCGGCCGCCAGCCGATCAAGTCCAACGTCATTTTCGTCCGGGACAAGCCCGCCTGGCTCGATCGCGCCTGGCAGCGCATCATCGAAGAGGTCGAGGCCGGCCGCCAGGCCTACGTGGTCGCGCCCCGGATTGACGATACTGACGACCCACAAAAGGGGGAGGAGGGCGGCCGACCGTCGGAGACCGCCGTGGGTCTGTTCGACCGCTTGCGTTCCGGTGTGCTGGCGAACCAGCGGCTGGCGCTCATGCACGGGCGGTTGTCTGCCGACGAGAAGGACGCCGCGATGGCCGCGTTCCGTGCCGGCGAAATCGATGTGCTGGTGTGCACCACCGTCATTGAGGTGGGCGTCGACGTCCCCAACGCCACGGTGATGCTCGTGATGGATGCCGACCGGTTCGGAATCAGCCAGTTGCATCAGCTGCGCGGACGCATCGGCCGCGGCGAGCATCCGAGCCTGTGCCTGCTGGCCAGCTGGGTCTCACCGGGATCCCCAGCCGGCCAGCGGCTGCGTGCCGTCGCGGCCACCATGGACGGTTTCGTCCTCGCCGACTTGGACCTCAAGGAGCGCCGGGAAGGAGATGTGCTGGGCCGCAACCAATCCGGTAGGGCCATCACCCTGCGGCTGCTCTCGCTGGCCGACCACCTGGTGTTCATCGAGTCGGCCAGGGACTTCTGCATGCGCGTCTATGACGACCCGCACCCCGGATTGTCGGTGTTGGCAGCGCGATTCGTCGACACCGACCGCATCGAGTATCTGGACAAAGCATGAACCGGAAAGTGCTGCTGTGGTTGTCGGCGGTCGCGGTGCTCGCGGTGGTGGTCGCCTATCAGACGCTCGGATCGTCGGCGGCCAGGCACGCGGCTGACGTCATCGCGCGCGCCGATGTACCGACCGTCCACCCCGGTACCGATGTGTTGGCGGACATCGTCGTGCTACCGGTGCGGGCCCACCGCTACGACTACCGCAGGTCGGCGTACGGCGAAGCCTGGGACGACGACAACGACGCTCCGCTCGGACACAACGGGTGTGACACCCGCGACGACATCCTCAACCGCGATCTCGTCGACAAGACGTACGTGTCGATCAAGCGGTGTCCGAACGCGGTGGCGACCGGCACCTTGCACGACCCGTACACCAACACCACCATCGCTTTCCAGCGCGGCGCTAAAGTCGGCGAATCGGTGCAGATCGACCACATTGTGCCGCTCGCATACGCCTGGGACATGGGGGCCTTCGGGTGGCCGGACGCGGAGCGGAAGCGGTTCGCCAATGATCCGGCCAACTTGTTGGCCGTCGAAGGCCAGGCCAATCAGGACAAGGGCGATTCGCCGCCGGCTGGTTGGATGCCGCCCAACGGCGCGTTCGCGTGTCAGTACGCCATGCAGTTCATCGCCGTGCTGCGTGGTTACGCACTGCCGGTGGAGCAGTCTTCGGCCGACGTACTGCGCCGGGCCGCCGCCACGTGTCCGACGGGGTAACGGTCAGCTGCCGGTGTAGGTCAGCGGATCCGGGCGCACCCGGGTGCCGTCGTTGAGCGCGTTGATCGCGTCCATGTGTGCACCGGCCAATTGGAAGTCGAACACATCGAGGTTGCTGGCGATGTGCTCGGCTTTGGACGAGCGGAAGACGACGGCGTTCCCCAGCTGCACGTTCCACCGCAGCAGCACCTGCGCGGGCGTCTTGCCGTATTCGCCGGCGACGGAGGTCACCGTCGGGTGGTCCATCAGCCTGCCCAGGACCAGCGGCGTGTGGGACTGCGTGACGATGTTGTGCTGGGCGTTCGCCTTGCGCATCTCGCTCTGGTTGAGCAACGGGTGCAGCTCGATCTGGTTGACCGCCGGCGTGTAAAAGGCCAGGTCAATAGCCATCTCTAGGTGTTCCTCGGTGAAGTTGGCAACCCCGATGGAACGGGCAAACCCCTCGCCGCGGCATTGGATCATCCCGCCCCAGGCGTCCACGTAGTTGCCGAGGGTCGGCGCCGGCCAGTGAACCAGGTAGAGGTCGACGTAGTCCAGGCCGAGTCGTTCCAGGCTGGCCTTGCAGGCCTCCGGCGCGCCGGCGAATCCCTGGTCTTCGGTGGCGAGCTTGGTGGTCACAAACAATTCCGCGCGGGGAATGCCAGAGGCCTGTATCGCCCGGCCGACCGCCGCCTCGTTGCCGTAGGCCGCGGCGGTGTCGATGAGCCGGCAGCCGATTTCCAGCGCCGCCGAAACCGCGCGTTCGGCCTCGTCTTCGGACAAGTCCCCGACGCCGAGGCCGAGCACCGGCATCGTGTTCTCGTCATTGAGAGCTATTGGTGGAACGTTGGCGCCCGACTCGGCGGTCAATGTGGTTCACCTGCCTGTGAAAGTTCGTGGGTTAGGGCAAGCCTAGTTCGAGCCTAGTTCCGTCATACAGCGAGGAGATCGATGCCATCTGGTCCGCGCTGAGTTCGATATCGAACACATCGAAGTTGCTCGCAATCCGTGATGGGTTCACCGACTTGGGAATGAGGATATTACCGAGCTGAATATGCCATCTAACCAACACCTGGGCAGGCGTTCGCCCAGTTTGTCGGGCCACCGCGAGGACCTTGGGGTGGCCCAGCAGTGTTCCCTTGGCCAGCGGTGCCCAGATCGGGGCATGCCGCCAGCGTGCTGACTTGTGTCTGTCCGGACCCTGGTCGGTATTCCACCACTTGGTTACGACGTAGAGTTGGTCGCGGGGTATGTCGGAATCGGCGATTGCTCGCCCGGTCTCCCGTTCGTTGCGGTAGACCGCCGCGGTGTCGATATGCCGGTAACCAGCGCGCAGCGCGGCGCCTATCGCCTGCTCGGTTTCCGCCGGCGCGATCGGAGAAAACTCCGAGCCCGACGGCGGGTATCGAATTGGCGCCGTTGCGCGTTACGAAATTTTGTTCGAGGGAGCCGCCCATGACCAAAAGTCTGCCAGGCGCGCAGGACCTGCATTTTGGAGCCAGGCGCCCGTCCACCGCGTGGGCAACTCGCGTGCAGGCGATGGTAGCCACCGTTGGCGTCAAGGCGATTCCGTGGATACCCTCGCCGGCCAAGCGGGTGCTGTCGGGCGGTCGTTCGATCGTCATCGACGGCAACACGCTCGATCCCACGCTGCAGCTGATGCTGTCGGGTCTGCGGCTGGCCGGCATCGAGGGCTCGGCCGTCCTTGCCGATGTGGCCGCGACGCGTGCCCAGATGCGCGAGAAGATTCTGGAGCTTCCCGGGCCGCAGATTCACGTCGACGTCGAGGACAAATCGCTAGCCGGACCGGCCGGCGACATCCCGGCGCGGCACTACCGCCCGGCCAGCGGCTCGTCCGGTAATGGGGCCGCGCCGCTGCTGGTCTTCTACCACGGCGGCGGCTGGACGATGGGCGACCTGGACACCCACGACGCGCTGTGCCGGTTGACCTGCCGTGACGCCGGCATCCACGTGCTGTCCATCGACTACCGGCTGGCTCCCGAGCATCCGGCCCCGGCTGCGGTCGAGGATGCCTACGCGGCCTTTGAGTGGGCCTGCGAACACGCCGCTGAACTGGGCGCGGACCCCGGGCGGGTTGCGGTCGGCGGGGACAGTGCGGGCGGCACCCTGGCGGCGGTCGTGTGCCAACTGGCCCGCGACGCCGGGGGCCTCGCCCCGGTGCTGCAGTGGCTGATCTATCCGCGGACCGACCTGTCCGGGCACACCCGCTCGATGAGCCTGTTCGCCGTTGGCTTTTTGCTGACGAAACGGGACATAAATTGGTTCGAGGCCCAATACCTGAGGGCTTCGGGTCTCGAGACGACGGATCCGCGCGTGTCGCCGCTGCTGGCCAAGTCATTGTCCGGGCTGGCGCCGGCGCTCATCGCGGTCGCGGGTTTTGACCCGTTGCGCGACGAAGGCGAGAGCTACGCGGCGGCGCTGCGAGCCGCCGGAACCGCGGTGGACTTGCGCCGCATGGGTTCGCTGACGCACGGCTTCGCCAATCTGTTCCCGCTCGGGGGCGACAGCGCCACCGCCACGAGCGAGCTGGTCTCGGCGTTGCGGGCTCACCTGAGCCGGGCGTAACCACCGCAGTCACCGCCGCCGGTACTCTAGAGGCGCCGTCGCCCGACCACCACCAACGGGATCGGGACAAGCCTTGACACGTGAGGACCAGCGAACCTGTGGCCGACAAACCCAAACGCCCCGCGCGATTCGACGTGAAGTCCGCCGGCGCCAAATCCAGCCGACTCGTCCCGATCGCGGCCACCGCTGTGATCGTGATCTTCGCGGTCGCCCTCGTCTTCTATATCGTGACCACGAATCACAAGAAGCCGGCCGACGCCGGCGACGCCGTGCGGGTGACGTCGAGCAAGCTGGTCACTCAGCCCGGAACCAGCAACCCCAAGGCCGTGGTGACCCTCTACGAGGACTTTCTGTGTCCGATATGCGCTCAGTTCGAGCAGAATTTCGGGCCCACCGTGTCCAAGCTCATCGACATCGGTGCCATCGCTGCTGACTACTCGATGGTGGCCATTCTGGACAGCCCGCGCAACCAGAACTATTCGTCGCGTGCCGGCGGGGCGGCGATGTGCGTCGCCGATGAGTCCATCGATGCGTTCCGCCGTTTCCGCACAGCGCTGTTCAGCCCGGACATCCAGCCCAAGGAGACGGGCACGACCTTCCCCGACAACGCGCGGCTGATCGAGCTCGCCCGCGAGGCCGGCGTAGTGGGCAAGGTGCCGGATTGCATCAACAGCGGCAAGTACGTCGCCAAGGTCGACGCCGAGTGTGAGCTGCTGAAGCCGTGCCAAACCCCGACGATCAGGATCAACGGCAGCGACTTCGTGCCGACGTCGCCCGACGACATGGTCACCAAGATCAAGCAAATCGTGGGTGACGTTCCGGGCATCGACACAGCTGCGGCTCCTGCGGCCACGTGACCATCCCGGTGCCAGCGCAACCAGCCGAACCGGCTGAACCTGCTGAGCATTCCGGGCAGCCCGGCGACGTCGTAGGCGCTTCGGCACACGAGGTGCGGGCGCCCGCCCCAAGCGCATGGTGGGTGCTGATCGCCGGTGTGATCGGCTTGGTCGCCGCGATGGCGCTGACCGTCGAGAAGTTCAGGATTCTGCTCAATCCCCATTACGTGCCGTCGTGCAACCTCAACCCGATCGTGTCGTGCGGCTCGGTGATGACGACGCCGCAGGCGTCGCTGCTGGGCTTTCCCAATCCGCTGCTCGGCCTCGTGGGCTTCACCGTGGTGGTGGTCACCGGCGTGTTGGCGGTGACGAACGTTCCCTTGCCCCAATGGTATTGGATCGGACTGACGCTCGGGACGCTGATCGGTGCGGTGCTGGTGCACTGGCTGATCTTCCAGAGTCTGTACCGCATCGGGGCGTTGTGCCCCTATTGCATGGTGGTCTGGGCGGTCACCATCCCGCTGCTGGTGGTGCTCGCGTCCATCGTGTTTCGTCCGGTGCTCGACCGCGGGGACAGCACCGTAGCCCGAGTGCTCTACCAATGGCGATGGTCGATCGTCACGCTGTGGTTCACCGCGGTGTTTCTGCTGATCATGGTGCGGTTCTGGAATTATTGGTCGACACTTCTATAAGTAACCGGCGTTAAGGGGCTACCCGTGATCTCCAAAGTTCTGGTCGCCAATCGCGGGGAGATCGCGATCCGCGCCTTCCGCGCCGCCTACGAACTCGGTATCGGCACCGTTGCGGTCTACGCCTACGAGGATCGCAACTCGCAGCATCGGCTCAAGGCCGACGAGTCCTACCAGATCGGCGAGATTGGCCACCCGGTGCGGGCATATCTGTCCGTTGACGACATTGTCGAAACGGCCCGCCGCGCCGGTGCCGACGCCATCTACCCGGGATACGGGTTTTTGTCGGAGAACCCGGACTTGGCCGCCGCCTGCGCCGCCGCCGGCATCAAGTTCGTCGGCCCCGGCGCCGAAGTGCTTGAGCTGACCGGAAATAAGGCCCGGGCGATCGCCGCGGCCCGCGAAGCCGGGCTGCCCGTGCTTTCGTCTTCGAAGCCGTCGGCCTCGGTGGAGGATCTGGTATCGGCCGCGACGGCTATGCGGTTTCCGTTGTTCGTCAAGGCGGTAGCCGGCGGCGGGGGCCGTGGCATGCGCCGCGTCAGCGACCCCGCAGCGTTGGCCGAAGCGATCGAAGCCGCCAGCCGCGAAGCCGAGTCGGCGTTCGGTGACCCTACCGTTTACCTGGAGCAGGCGGTGCTCAAACCGCGCCACATCGAGGTGCAGATCCTGGCGGACACCCGAGGCAACGTGATCCACCTGTATGAGCGCGACTGCAGCGTGCAGCGCCGGCATCAGAAGGTCGTCGAACTGGCGCCGGCGCCGGGCCTGGCCCCCGAGCTGCGCGACAAGATGTGTAGCGACGCGGTCGCCTTCGCCCGGCATATCGGGTACAGCTGCGCCGGCACCGTCGAGTTTCTGCTCGACGAGAACGGCCAGTATGTCTTCATCGAGATGAATCCGCGGATTCAGGTGGAGCACACCGTAACCGAGGAGATCACCGACGTCGACCTGGTCTCCAGCCAGCTGCGCATCACCGCCGGGGAGACGCTCGAGGACCTGGGTCTGCGGCAGCAGGACATCGCACCGCACGGAGCCGCACTGCAATGCCGGATCACCACCGAGGACCCCGCCAACGGATTTAGGCCCGACACCGGCCGGATCAGCGCGTACCGGACCCCCGGTGGTGCGGGCATCCGGATGGACGGCAGCACCAACCTCGGCGCCGAGATCAGCGCGCACTTCGACTCCCTGCTGGTCAAGCTGACTTGCCGGGGCCGTGACTTCCCGACCGCGGTGGCCAGGGCGCGCCGGGCCATCGCGGAATTCCGGATTCGTGGAGTGTCGACGAATATTCCGTTCCTGCAAGCGGTCCTGGATGATCCGGACTTCCAGGAGGGTCGCGTCACCACGTCGTTCATCGACGAGCGGCCGCAACTGCTGACCGCGCGCGGCTCGGCCGACCGCGGCACCAAGATCCTGAACTACCTGGCCGATGTCACCGTCAACAAGCCGCACGGCACCCGGCCGTCAACGGTGTACGCGCAGGACAAGCTGCCCGAGGTTGATCTCACGGTCGCGCCGCCGGCCGGGTCCAAGCAACGGCTGATGGAGTTGGGGCCGGAGGGTTTCGCGCGCTGGCTGCGAGAGTCGCCGGCGGTGGGCGTCACCGACACCACGTTCCGCGACGCCCATCAGTCGCTGCTGGCCACCCGGGTGCGCACCAGCGGCCTGCAGATGGTGGCGCCGTATCTGGCAGGGACCATGCCGCGGCTGCTGTCCGTGGAGTGTTGGGGCGGTGCGACTTACGACGTGGCGCTGCGTTTCCTCAAGGAGGACCCGTGGGAGCGGCTGGCCACGCTGCGTACGGCGATGCCCAACATCTGCCTGCAGATGCTGCTGCGGGGCCGAAACACGGTCGGCTACACGCCGTATCCGGAGGTGGTCACGTCGGCGTTCGTGGCGGAGGCGACCGCCACCGGCATCGACATCTTCCGAATCTTCGACGCGCTGAACAACCTTGAGTCGATGCGGCCGGCGATCGACGCGGTGCGCGAAACGGGTGCTGCGATAGCCGAAGTCGCGATGTGTTACACGGGCGACCTATCCGACCCGGGTGAGCGGCTGTACACGCTGGACTACTACCTGAAGCTGGCCGAGGAGATCGTGGACGCCGGCGCACACGTGCTGGGGATCAAAGACATGGCCGGGCTGCTCCGGCCGCAGGCGGCGACACTGCTGGTCAGTGCCCTGCGCAGTCGCTTCGACCTGCCCGTGCACGTGCATACGCACGACACCCCGGGCGGCCAGCTGGCCAGTTACGTGGCCGCTTGGCACGCCGGGGCGGACGCCGTCGACGGTGCCGCCGCCCCGATGGCGGGGACCACCAGCCAGCCGGCGCTCAGCTCGATCGTCGCCGCCGCCGCGCACACCGAGCACGACACCGGGCTGTCGCTGTCGGCGGTATGCGCTCTGGAGCCGTACTGGGAGGCGCTGCGAAAAGTCTATGCGCCCTTCGAGTCTGGGCTGCCGGGACCGACGGGACGGGTCTATCACCACGAGATTCCGGGTGGCCAGCTGTCAAACTTGCGCCAGCAGGCGATTGCGCTGGGCTTGGGGGATCGATTCGAAGAGGTCGAGGAGGCCTACGCCGGTGCCGACCGGGTGCTGGGCAGGCTGATCAAGGTCACCCCGTCGTCGAAGGTGGTCGGCGATCTGGCGCTGGCACTGGTCGGCGCGGGTGCCAGTGCGGACGAATTCGCGGCCGACCCGGCACGATTCGATATCCCGGAATCGGTGCTGGGGTTCCTGCGGGGCGAGCTGGGTGACCCGGCCGGCGGGTGGCCCGAGCCACTGCGCACGGCTGCGCTGGCCGGCCGTGGGCCGGCCAAGCCCGCACCGCAACTGACGGCGGACGAGGAGGCCGCCTTGGCGCTGACCGGGCCCAAGCGCCAGGCCACCCTGAACCGGCTGCTATTCCCAGGTCCGACAAAGGAATTCGAGGACCACCGGGAAACCTACGGCGACACTTCGCAATTGTCGGCCAACCAGTTCTTCTACGGTCTGCGGCAGGGCGAAGAGCACAAGGTCAAGCTGGAGCGCGGCGTTGAGCTGTTGATCGGGCTGGAGGCCATCTCCGAACCCGACGAGCGCGGCATGCGAACGGTGATGTGCATCATCAACGGCCAGCTGCGGCCGGTGCTGGTGCGCGACCGCAGCATTGCCAGCGCGGTTCCGGCCGCGGAGAAGGCCGATCGCGGTAATCCCGGCCACATCGCCGCACCGTTCGCCGGGGTGGTCACCGTCTCGGTGTCCGCCGGCGATCGGGTGAGCGCCGGCCAGACCATCGCCACCATTGAGGCGATGAAGATGGAAGCCCCGATCACCGCCCCCGACGACGGAACTGTGCAGCGGGTCGCGGTGTCGCGCACCGCACAGGTGGAAGGCGGAGACCTGCTGGTGGTGCTGAGCTGACCGCGCCGGCGACGATGCAGTGGGGGCACCGCCCGCTTGCGGGGGATGAAGCGCTTTGCGGGGGAGAGCGGCGCAGGTGACCAGGATCATCGGCGGCGTCGCGGGGGGCCGGCGCATCGCCGTGCCGCCGCGGGGAACCAGACCGACCACCGATCGGGTGCGCGAGTCGCTGTTCAACATCGTGACCGCGCGGCGGGACCTGGCCGGCCTGGCGGTGCTGGACCTCTACGCCGGTTCGGGCGCGCTCGGGCTAGAGGCACTGTCGCGCGGAGCGGCGTCTGCGCTGTTTGTCGAGTCCGACCAGCGCAGCGCGGCGGTCATCGTGCGCAACATCGAGTCGCTGGGTCTTCCCGGTGCGACGCTGCGCCGGGGCACGGTGGCAGCGGTCCTGGCCGCCGGGACCTCGTCCGCGGTGGACCTGGTGCTGGCGGACCCGCCCTACGACGTTGGCGCCGCCGAGGTTGAGACGGTTCTGGCCGTTCTGACCACCGCCGGCTGGGCATGCGAGGGAACTGTCGTGGTCGTGGAGCGCGCGGCCGACGGCACGCCGCTGACCTGGCCGGCCGGCTGGCGTACCTGGCCCGAGCGGGTCTACGGCGACACCCGTCTGGAGCTGGCCGAACGGCTCTGACGCCGGTTTAGGAAAACGCGCGAGCCCAAACGCCGGCCTCAACGATCTATTACCCTGCGGATTCCATCCACGGCCAGCCTAGATAGGGTGAGGAGCTGTCCAGTAGTTCGATGCTGCGTTGGTTGAGGTGATCCCACTCGGCGAAAGGGGCCTGTCATGGGGGAAGCCGAAGCCTCAGAGTCGCTCAGGCTGCGGATCGGCAGAGCGATATTTTACAACTGCCAGTACTACCTCAAGAGAGATCTAAACCGGGTCCAGGTTGTGCAGCGGGCGCTCGAGGGGCGGGCAGCGCCTGTCTACGTAGAGATCGGCGTTGAGAACGGATTTACATTCCGGAAAATTGCCGCCGACCACAAGATCGCCGTCGACCCCGCGCTCAGGCTCTCGGCGCGCTCTCTTAAGATCGCTAATGCGAAGGCGCGTGTCACCCACTACTTCGGGTTGACCAGCGACGCATTTTTCGAGAACGAGACGGCCTTCCTCGAGCAGCACGGCATCGATGTCGCTTTGATCGACGGGCTCCACACCTATGAGCAGGCCCTGCGTGACGTCGAGAACACCCTGCGCTATCTGCGGCACGACGGCGTCATCGTCATGCACGACTGCTACCCCCCATTTGCCTCGATCGGCACCCCTGCAGCGTCCTATGATGAGTACGTTGCGCACAATCCGCCGAATCGCTGGTGGGAATACTTCTGGACCGGTGACGTTTGGAAGGCGATCGTCCACCTGCGAAGCACCCGGGACGACCTGCGAATCGCGGTGCTGAGCGCTGATTTTGGCGTCGGGATGGTACGAAAGGGGCCGGCGGAATCGCAATTGTCCTACTCGGCGGCGCAAATCGACGCGCTCACTTACGCGGATCTGGTCGCCGACCGCGAGCGGTTGCTCAACCTGAAACCGGCCGCGTACCTAGACGAATTTCTCGCGTCAGCGCGCCGAGTCCCACCGAACTCCTAATAGATGGCTCGATAGTCCTGAAACCGTACCGTGGCGGTCAGTGTCGCGCCCACCTCAGTTTGGGCCGCGACGAGCGTTTGCGTCGTTATCACCCAAACGCGCCCCGCCAACGGCAGCCCACGATGTGATGTCTGTCCATCCGTCGAGACGGGCCCACTCTTGATTACCGGACTTTTGCATCTGCATCTGCTGAGCCGCACCGGCATCCAGCACGCTCAAACACAGCGCCGCGACAACTCCGCCAACGGCTACTGGCAACCTCGAAACCTCAGACAAACTCCTTTTCCAGCAAACTAATTTCTTCAGCCAATTTCTTCAGTGGAAGACCGTCAGACGCATCCGCTCACGGTGACGTGCCTACCGGCTCCGGCGCACACACACGCCGCCTGAGCAACTGCCGGGGGAGTGTCATCTGTCGGTGGCTCCACACGTGGCCTCAGCACATCGCCACATCCGCTGGCCGACATCACCCCGGCTGGACCGTGGGCCGTCGTACATCACGTCGGCCCGGCTTGGCGGCGCTGTCTCAAGGCTCGGAGGGTGTCGCAGCGGACGGCGCCGGCATGTTTACGTCGACGAGACCAAGAACCATCGGGTGCTCAAATTGCCGGCGCGACAAGGGATCCAGTAGCCGAACGCGCATGACGCGCCCCGCAACTGCGGTCGACTAGCCGCGCGAAGATCCCGCCGCCGATGCCAGAAATTCGTCCAGGTATCTGGGGGGCTTGAGGTTGAGCAAGCGCTCCCGGTCGGCGACGAGGTCCGAGTAATCGAGCGCCTCGAGCTCCGCTTCGGAGTAGGACAGACGCGAGTCCGGTACTCCCTGTCGAATGATCCCGACGCCGAAATCGCAGTTCAGTACCGCGACGCGGAGGTCGTCGCGGGTGTTGCGCAGGTGGACGATCGCCTTCCACACGTCGCCACTCCACAACCATTCCCACCACCGGGAGTGCGCAAGAAAGTCTCCATGGTTCTCCGCAGCGCGGCCGATGTGTTCATACACCGGGTTGCAGTCGTGCAGGACGATGACGCCGTCGTCGCGCAGGTAGCGCAGGGTGTTCTGGATGTCGCGCATGACCTGCTGATAGGTGTGCAGCCCATCGATCAGGGCGACGTCGATGCCGCGCTGCTCAAGGAAGGCCGTCTCGTTTTCGAAGAACGCGTCGCTTGTCGTCTCGAAGTAGTGGGTGGCGCGCGCCTTCTCTGCAGCGAGCCTGCGAGAGCGCGCCGAGAGCTTGAACTTGGGGTCGACGGCGATCTTCTCGTCGGCATAAAAACGCCGGAATGCATACCCGCGACAAACACCGATCTCGAGGTAGACGGGCTTTTGCCGACCGTTGAGCGCCTGCTTCACGGTCTTAATTCGGCTGCCAACGTCTAGGACGTACCACCCGTGCCACGGTTTTCCTACGCCTTGCGGCATGACCGCCGCTAGCGTTCGCGGGATCGACACGGACTAAACTTTACGGTCTGCCGACGGCCAGGCCTGCCGTTTCGCGCAGATCGGTCAATAGCGCCAAAGCCTTGAAGCAGCCAGGCTGCGAGCGGCTGAACCGTGGGCCGTCGCACATCACGTCGGCCCGGCTTGGCGGCGCTGTGGCCACGGAGGTGGCCAACCCGGTTGCCGCCATCACCATGAGACGGGCCGCCAGCCGCGGTACGCGACGCCGGCGGCTATGTCTCACTGGGCCTCACTGGGCTGCGCAAATGTGGGCTCGACATGTTTCCCTCCTACACCAAAATGACGTAGTCAGTTGACTACGTCAGCCGATGGCTGTGTAGTCGTATGACTACACAGCCCGCAATGACTGTGCCAGCCGGCTCATCGCGGCTGGGCAGTCCCGGGACACCCGTCCGGAGCTAGCCGAACCCGCGTTAGCCACCGTGCTACCGTCATCCGTCATGAGCGCGGCTCTCCCCCGTAAGCGGGTGGTACCCCCACTCGCCCGCAAGCGGGTGCGGGTACCACCCACTTGTGGGGGCGTGCCCCGGCCCACTTGTGGGGCCGTGCCCCCACATCGCTTCGTCCCCCGCAAGCCGGCGGTGCCCCCACCGCACCGTCGCCGGTGCGGGTCATGAGCGGCGCGGTGTGCCCGGGGTCATTTGACCCGGTGACACTGGGTCACGTCGACGTCTTCGAACGCGCCGCGGCCCAGTTCGACGAAGTGGTGGTCGTCATCCTGGTCAACCCCGCCAAGAAAGGCGTGTTCGACCTCGACGAGCGGATCGCCATGATCAACGAGTCGACGACGCATCTGCCCAACTTGCGGGTGGAGGCCGGACAAGGCCTGGTGGTCGACTTCGCCAGGTCCCGGGGGATGACCGCCATCGTGAAGGGTCTGCGGACCGGCACCGACTTCGAATACGAGCTGCAGATGGCGCAGATGAACAGGCACATTGCCGGCGTCGACACCTTCTTCGTCGCGACCACGCCGCGATATTCGTTCGTGTCATCGTCGCTGGCCAAAGAGGTCGCGATGCTGGGCGGTGATGTGTCGGAGCTACTGCCCGAGCCGGTGAATCGCCGGATGCGCGAAAGGCTTTCGCGTGGCCAGTGATTCGGAAACGCAAGCCGCCGTCACCATCTTTCATGCAAGCGATCATCGAGGAAACGCGCAGCGACGCCGTCGTGGTCCACGAAACAGGCCCCGTACCGTACGGCGGCGACTATCGCGGCCACAGGGCACTTTCGAGCTCCTCGGGAAGATGACCCCCAGATATTCCCGATATTCTCGAGGCTGCGCCATACCTCCGGTACGCTTCGGATTCGGGGTGTGGCCGGCCATGGGAGAGGGGATGCGGATATGAGCATAGGAGCGAACGCGCCTGAGCCTGCCGCGCGCAGGCTGCGGGTCCTGTTCATCGCGGAAGCGGTGAGCCTGGCCCACGTCGTGCGGCCGTTCGTCCTGGCGCGGTCGCTCGACCCGAGCCGTTACGAGGTCCACTTCGCCTGCGACCCGCGATTCAACAAGCTCCTGGGCGCGCTCCCGTTCCCCCACCACCCGATCTACACCGTCTCCAGCGAGCGGTTTCTCAAGACCTTGACTCACGGGCGACTTCTCTTTTTGCACAACACGCGGACGTTGCTGAAGTACGTCGAGGAGGACAGGAAGGTGCTGGCCGAGGTCGCGCCGGACGTGGTCGTCGGTGATCTTCGGTTTTCGCTCTCTGTCAGCGCCCGGCTGGCGGGCATCCCCTACGTCGCCATCACGAACGCCTATTGGAGTCCCTACGCGCGGCGCCGCTTTCCGCTGCCGGAGTTGGTGTGGACCCGCTTGTTCGGCGTCTGGGCCGTCACAACCGGGTGGCGCCTGCATCACCGATTGGCCCTCGCTGTTCAGTGCCTGCCGCTCAACTTGGTCCGCCGCAAGTACGGGCTGCCGAGTCTCGGCTGGAACCTTTGCCGCATGTTCACCAACGGGGACCACAACGTCTATGCCGATGTGCCGGAGTTGTTTCCGACGGACACCCTGCCGGCCAACCACCAGTTTGTGGGCCCCGCCCTGTGGTCGCCGGCCGGCGAGCCGCCGAATTGGTGGGATTCGCTGCCGACGGACCGGCCGATCGTCTACGCGAACCTGGGCAGCTCCGGCGGGCGGAACCTGTTGCAGGTGGTGTTGAACGCCCTGGCTGATTTGCCGGTGACGGTGATCGCGGCCACCGCGGACCGCAGCGACCTGACGAACGTGCCGGCCAACGCGTTCGTGGCGGACTACCTGCCGGGCGAGGCGGCCGCGGCCCGCGCGGCCGTGGTGGTCTGCAATGGCGGCAGCCTGGCGGCGCAGCAGGCTTTGGTGGCCGGGGTACCGGTGGTCGGGATCGCCAGTAACATAGATCAGCACTTCAACATGGAGGCCATCGAACGGGCCGGCGCGGGCACGCTGGTGCGAACTGAGCGCCTCACCAGTCAGCGTGTGGCAGCAGCCGTAACACAGGTGCTCGGTCGGCCCGACTTCCAGCAAGCGGCCCGGCGACTCGCCAAAGCCTTCGAACGAGACCGTGCTCGATTGCCCCAGCACATGGAGAGTGCGTTGCGCCTCGTGTCTGAGAACGTGCCCGCGACCTCGCGCAGCCAGCAGGAAACACTCCAAATCGGCTAGCGCTGTGGATCGCGCCGCGCACAATGCTCCGCGGAAAACGGGTCGCGCGTCCACGCCAACGTCGCCGTCGTCCACTTCGGTGAGCTTCGTGACTTGCGCGATCTCACGGGCCGTCGGTTATCCGCTGCGTTTTCGGGTGCGGTAGCCCGCCACCGCTGCACCAACACTGGGTGCTCACGCGGCGGGCAGGACGCCGCCAACAAGTCACCGTCGCGCAGTGTTTCGGCCAAATGCACTGCCCGCCTGGCGTTTTCGACCTTCTGATAGGCAGGATTTTTGGCCGGGTTGGGCTAGCGTGCGCATTTAAGAAACCCCTGAAACCGCGGTGACACAAGTAATTTCCTACCAGTAATCCCTACTACCGGAAAACGATGGTTTGGTTATCGTGCACGATTACGCGGTCCTCGCAATGCCAGAGCACTGCGCGGGACAAGACTGCTCGTTCGACGTCGGCGCCGACGCGCACCAGGTCATCGACGGTATGGGTGTGATCGACACGCACGACGTCCTGCTCGATGATCGGCCCCTCGTCGAGCACCTCGGTGACATAGTGGGCGGTCGCTCCGACCAACTTGACCCCGCGTTCACGCGCGCGCTTATAGGGCGATGCGCCGACGAAGGCCGGCAGGAACGAGTGATGAATGTTGATCAGCGGGCAGCCGACCCCATCGAGGAACGCGGGAGTGAGTATCTGCATGTAGCGCGCCAGCACCACCAAGTCCACGTTGCCGCTGAGCAGTTGAAGCTGTCGCTGCTCGGCCTCGGCGCGGGTGTCGCGGGTGGCTGGGATGTGTATGAATGGCACACCGAAGGGTCGTACGTGTTCGGCCAGATCGGGGTGGTTGGCGATCACCATGACCACTGACATCTGAAGTTCGCCGCGACGGTTGCGCCACAACAGATCTAACAGGCAGTGGTCTTCTTTGGATGCCATAATGGCGACCCGCTTGGGTTTGGTGGCCTCGGCGAACCGGTAGTCGATACTGAACTGGCCGGCCACGGTGCCGGCGAACTCACGCTCCAGTTCGTCGATTGCGGCGGTCAGGCCGGGTAGGTGAAAGATAGCGCGCTGCAGGAATGTTCCGTCCTCCGGCGCGGTGGAGTGCTGGTCCAGGGAAATGATGTTGGCGCCGGCCTTGGCCAAGAAGGCGCTGACGGCGGCGATCAGCCCCGGGCGGTCGTGACAGCGAAGCAGCAGCCGGCCGATATCGGCGCGCAGCGGCGGACCGGCGGGCTGCTGCGGGTAATTGTCAGGTTCTGTTGGCGTTGGCACGCCGGAACGGGCGATCATGACCCCCTATGTCGACGGCTTCGATTACGGCGATGACGAGGTTGCAATTTCCCAGGCAGGATACCCCGCTCGTGGCCGTCAATGACCATGGTGGCTGTGATCGTGGTGGTCGTGTTCCCCATCGGGTTCGCCACCCATCATGCGCAGCATCGGGAGTCCCCCCGAGGTGACGAACCGGACGACAAGCCCTGCCGCGACGACCAGGAAGATGATGTTGAGCCAGGTGGTGTAGTTCCACGAGATTTCCGCCTGCATCACCGTGGCGTTGCGCTGGGTCGGGATGAGATTGGCTGTGCCGAAAAGCAATTCGACGAGATATCCCGCGGCTACCATCGCGGCGTAGAAGGTGCCGAGCAGCGTCAGCATCATCTTGGTGCCGTAGTACTTCCGATAGATATTCAAGATCGGAATGATCAACAGGTCGGCGTAGATGAACGCGATGACGCCGCCGAAGCTGATGCCTCCATTCCACAGCACCGCGGCCAGCGGCACATTGCCGATCGAGCAGACGAAGGACACGATCGCGACGATCGGTCCCACGATCGGTCCCCACACCGCTGCCCAGCCCGGATGGTCGGCCAAAAAGAAGCTCTGCCAAAACGTTTGCGGCACCCACGCCGCGATGGCACCGGCGATGAACAGCCCGATGATCAGGTCGCGCAGGATCGCCAACCACTCCATCACGAACACATGCGAGACCGAGATGAAGCCCTGCGGCGAAAAGAGCCGCTGCCAAAAAGACCCCTCCCCCGCAATGGACATGTCCATGGCGGCATGGCCCTCCATCGAGCCGGCGATACCCCGGTCGGCCTGCTTGCGGGCGGCTTCGATGAGCCGGGTGCGCACAAACAGCCGGAACAAAAGTGCCAACACGATGATCATCAGCGGGCCGCCGACGAACTCGGCGGCGGTGAACTGCCAGCCCATCAGTAGCGCCAGGATGATGCCCAACTCCACCACGAGATTGGTGGAGCCGATCTCGAACGCCATGGCGGCGGTGAAGTTGGCCCCTTTACGGAACAGTGATCGGGCTAGCGCCACCGCGGCATACGAGCACGACGACGAAGCGGCTCCCAGTCCGGCCGCGACCGCCAGCGTGCGCGGCCGATCGTCGCCCATCAGGCTCACGACTGTCGAGCGGCGCACCACCGCCTGCACCACTGCCGACAACGCGAAACCCAAGATCAGCGCCCACAGGATCTCCCAGGTCATTGACCCCGTCAATGCCAGCGCGTGCCCGATCGCTCCCAGCACCTTGCCTGTCACTCGGTCCTCCGCTTCGGGTAGATGTCTGGGCGATTATTACTCAATGGTTGTGCGCTGCGCTCGTTGTTGACCATCTACCCCTAGGGGGTACATGGTAAAGGTTTTGGTAAGCGCAGCGTCGAGGTCCGGGGGAAACGGATCCGGGAAACCGGTCCTCGCCCCGCGGCCGGTCCATCCCAGCCGTCCCGGGGTCAGTTCAGCCGGGTCGTCCGCACGGACACTCCGGCCCCCCGGGAGACGCGACAGCAGCACATCGCCCATTGCTGCGGCGGGAGTGAGCACGCTCCGCAACCCCGAAAGCCGATCGCGATCGAGCGCCAGCGCCAGACCGCTCTCACCGAGCAGCACCGACGTCGAGCGGTACGCGTCAACGTTGTGCAGGAAAGTCGCCATCTAGCGGGCGCCGGTCGTCGTGGTGGTGTACGTCTCGAATCTGTAATGCCCGCGCTCTTGGGTCTTCCGGCTCGGACCGGTGCCTGGTTTCAGAATGATGCGCTCCACCAATCGTGTTGGTAATCGGCTTAAGTATCTATTGCGCAAACCAAAGCCACTCGCCAGTGCGGCGGTGACGGCCGCGGAGGCGACCGGTGCCGCCAACGACTTTCCCAAACTCATCGCCTCCGAGTAGCGGAATCGCCTGCCATCGGCCCAGTCCTGCAATCCATTGCTGCGCCGGACAATCCGAGTGTTAAAGGCCCCAGCGCAAATGCACCGGTCCAGAAACCCGCAAGTTCGGGCGCAAGGTGGCTTCCTCGACGCCAGGGGAAGTCCGGCTGCGGACCGACTTCGGGTTCGGCGCCTCGGTCCGTGGTCAGCGTGTACGGGTCGTTGACGAGCCGACGGCACCCGGGCCTCGTTACGAGCAGCCCGGCTCGACTTTGAAGACCGACTTACTCAGAGGGCACATGCTGCCCGACTGTGTATCCCCTAGTAGCACTGACGTGGCAAATGATGATCAGGTTAATTCTGGCCGGGGTGGCGACGCTCTGCTATGGCTGTGTGGTCTTATCGATTTCGCGTCGAGGCGGGTCCGGGCACGGCGTGGATTGCTCGTGTGCTGATTGACATTCGACTGACACGGCAGCCAAACGTCCGTAGTCTCTTCCGTCAAGGGCCGAAGGATGATCATGAAAAGGAACGCTTTGTCATTTCAGGCTCGGGGTGAGGTGGCGACACGCGCGGCACCGAGGACCGATGGGCAAGCGGCACAACCGCCAAATGGGATCAAAACGCGATTCGCGATGAGCGAGTCGTCGCTCACCGACGTGCTGCGCAAGGCAGCCACCGAGTACCCGAATCGCGCGGCCTACAAGTTTGTGAACTATGACGTGGATCCGAAGGGGTTTACCGAAACTCTGACGTGGTGGCAGGTCTACCGGCGCGCGACGATCGTGGCATCAGAGCTCAGGATCTGCGCGTCGAGCGGCGATCGGGTAGCGATATCGGCACCTCAGGGGCTTGAATACATCATTGCCTTTCTGGGCGTGTTACAGGCCGGTCTCATCGCTGTTCCGCTTCCAGTGCCTCAATTTGGAATTCACGACGAGCGAATTTCCGCGGCATTGCGGGATTCCCTGCCGACCGTCATTCTCACGACCTCGTCGGCCATTGATGAGGTCACCAAGTATGCGCCACTCGCGCGCGGCGCGCAGGGCCTGGTACCGATCGTCGTGGCGGTGGACTCGCTGGACCTGAACTCCACGCGAGAGCTCGATCCCACCGGGCTCGATCCCATTGGGTGCACCCATCCGAGCACGGCATATCTTCAGTACACATCGGGGTCAACCCGTTCGCCGGCCGGTGTTGTCATCTCGCACAAGAACGTCATCGCGAACTGCGTACAGGTGATGTCCGACTGCTTCGGGGCTTCAGAAAAGGTTCCATCGACCGCCGTGTCGTGGCTGCCGTTCTACCACGACATGGGGTTGATGCTGGGCGTCCTTCTTCCGATGGTCAATCACGACACCGCAGTGTTGCTGAGTCCGATGGCATTCTTGCAACGGCCGGCCCGCTGGATGCAATTGCTGGGCAAACATCGCGGACAGATCTCCAGTGCACCGAATTTCGGTTTCGAATTGACGGTGCGCAGGACATCGGATGATGATATGGCCGGACTTGATCTCGGGCACGTGCTTGTGATCGCCAGTGGTGCCGAACGCGTAAACCCCGCGACGCTCAAGCGTTTCATCGAAAAGTTCGAACGCTTCAACCTCAATGAGACGGCAATCCGACCGTCATACGGGCTTGCCGAGGCGACGCTGTACGTCGCGTCCGCCGGACCTGGACGCCCACCGAAGAGCGTCAGTTTCGACTATCAGCATTTGTCGGACGGTCAGGCGAAGCGCTGCGAGACCGACGCCAGCGATGCGGCCAAGCTGGTCAGTTACGGCGCGCCGCGGGCGACAACACTGCGGATCGTCGACCCCGACGCCAGGACGGAGACCCCGGAGGGGACGGTCGGTGAAATCTGGGTGCAGGGGGAAACGTCGCCATGGGTTACTGGCGCAACCCCGAAAAGACCGAACGGACGTTCGGTGCAAGGCTTGTGAGTCCGTCGCCCGGCACATCGGAAGGTCCGTGGCTGCGGACGGGAGACCTCGGCGTCATTTTCGAAGGCGAACTGTTCATCACGGGCCGCATCAAGGATCTCTTGTCCGTGGACGGGTCCAATCACTATCCAGAAGACATCGAGGCGACGATCCAGGAAATCACCGGCGGCCGGGTCGTGGCGATAGCTGTGCCGGACGAGCCCACCGAGCAGCTTGTCACCATCATCGAACTCACGAGGGGGGGCTGCACGGATGAGGAGGCAATGGATAAGCTCCGCTCCGTCAAACGCGAAGTCACCTCCGCGATATCCAGGTCACACCGCGTGCGCGTCGCGGATGTCGTTATGGTGCCGCTGGGCACGATTCCGGTCACCACCAGCGGCAAGGTCCGCCGTTCCGCCTGCGTCGAGCGTTACCTGAACCACGAATTCACCCGCTTGGACGTCCGAACATGACAGCCGACGTTGACCACCCAGCCGAACTGTCCGCTGCGGAAATCCGAAAGCTCAACCGCGACCTGCGGATACTCATAGCGACCAATGGCACCCTCACGCGGATTCTGAGCGTTCTTGCCGACGATGAGATCGTGGTACAGATCATCAAGCAACAGATTCACGACGAGGCGCCGAAAATACCCGAATTGGATCATTTACCGATCGGCCGGGTTCTGCGGCGCGATATCTTGCTCAGGGGCCGGAGTTCAGGAACCCCATTCGTAGCCGCGGAGTCGTTGGTCGCCGTCGATCTGCTACCCGCCGCAATCACGACAAGCCTGACCGAGACGGATCGTCCCATTGGCGAGGTGATGGCGGACAGCTGCATCGAGACCTTCAAGGAGGAGGCTACGGTCTGGACAGGGGAGCTGCCGGGTTGGCTCGCGCTTGACGGATATCAGGATTCGCGAGCAAGAACCGTCGCTCGGCGGTATCGCATCATGGCCGGAGGCCAACCGGTTATTGTTATCACCGAGTATTTTCTTCGAAGTGAATTTCAAGATGCTCCGCGTGAAGAGCCAGATCGTTGCCAACATTCAGACGATATCGACACAAAGAGTGGAGATCGATTTGTACTTGATGAGCGGATCCGCAGAAGTCTCTAGCGCCGACAATATCGGGTCGCAGGCCTCGTATCCGTGGATCAAAAGTGTCAATTCAGCGCGGTGCGCCAGGGCGGTCGCCCGGTAATGCGCAATGGGAACCTGGCGGGACTGCTGGCGCAGCGCGCATCGGAAGCCCGATGGCGCGACAGGCCCGCTTACTACGCGCCCGACGCCGTGACTCATGGCCAAATCCATGACGGTGCCGCACAGCTTGGGCAGGTGCTGAGAAACCGCGGCCTGTCCGGTGGAGATCGCGTTCTGTTGTGTCTCCCGGACTCGCCGGACCTCGTGCAGCTATTGCTGGCGTGTCTGGCTCGTGGGGTTATGGCGTTCCTGGCGAATCCGGAGCTGCATCGCGACGATCACGCGTTTCAGGAGCGCGACACGGAGCCGGCGCTTGTCGTCACGACTGGTGCTCTGTGCGATCGGTTTCAGCCGTCGGGGGTTGTGGACGCCGCAGAACTTTTGTCCGATGCCACCCGTGTCGCGCCGGGAGAGTACGAACCCGTGAGTGGTGACGCTGCTGCGTACGCCACTTACACGTCTGGTACTACGGGTCGGCCGAAAGCGGCGATCCATCGGCATGCCGACGTGTTCGCGTTCGTTGAGGCCATGTGTCGTAATGCCTTGCGGCTCACCCCCCAAGATATCGGGCTATGCAACGCGCGCATGTATTTTGCGTACGGTCTGGGTAATTCGGTCTGGTTCCCTCTTGCGACCGGTGGCTCCGCGGTCGTCAATTCGCTGCCAATAAGCGCAGAAGTCGCGGCCACGCTGAGTACGAGATTTGAGCCGTCGGTGCTTTACGGCGTGCCAAACTTCTTTGCGAGAGTCGTCGACGCGTGTTCCCCTGATTCCTTCCGCTCGCTGCGATGTGTAGTCTCAGCGGGCGAAGCCCTTGAGATGGGTCTGGCCGAGCGACTAATGGAGTTCTTTGGCGGTATTCCCATTATTGATGGAATTGGTTCGACGGAGGTTGGACAGACATTTGTATCGAATAGCGTCGACGAATGGCGTCCGGGGACTCTGGGAAAAGCCCTTCCGCCTTACGAGATTCGGGTTGTGACGCCGGACGGGGAAATCGCCGAACCCGGGGTGGAGGGGGACCTGTGGGTCCGCGGACCATCGATCGCAGCGGGCTATTGGAATCGGCCCGATCCTCCCATGGGAAAGGGGGGCTGGCTCGATACGCGGGACAGGGTGTGTATCGACGGCGACGGATGGGTTACCTACCGTTGTCGCGCGGACGATACCGAAGTCGTCGGAGCGGTCAACGTCAATCCGCGCGAGATCGAGCGACTCATTATTGAAGACGACGCGGTGGCCGAGGTCGCGGTTGTCGGAGTACGGGAGTCCACCGGCGCGTCGACACTGCAGGCATTTCTGGTCCCGGCGAGCGGTGCAGTCATCGATGAGTCGGTTACGCGAGGCATTCACCGGCGGTTGCTGACCCGACTGTCCGCATTCAAGGTGCCGCATCGATTTGCCGTGCTCGAGCGACTCCCCCGAACACCGAACGGGAAATTGTTGCGTGGCACGCTGCGTACGGAGAGCCCAGCCAAACCGATTTGGGAGCTTTCGTCGACCGAACCCCGGTCTGACGCGCAGCCGCAGCCTCATAAACGGCCGGCATCGAACGTGCAGGCCGTCGCCGACAACGCCGGCGAAGTCACACTCAAAGAGCGGCTGGCCGCTTTGCAGCAAGAACGGCACCGCCTGGTGGCGGAGGCCGTAAACGCAGAGGCCGCGAGGATGCTGGGTGAGCCGGATCCCCGGTCGATCAATCGGGATCTGGCCTTCTCGGAGCTGGGATTTGACTCGCAAATGACACTCGAACTTTGCAACCGATTGGCAGCGATAACGGGCCTACGGCTGCCC
Source organism: uncultured Actinomycetota bacterium (assembly GCA_963845595.1). GTDB lineage: Bacteria > Actinomycetota > Actinomycetes > Mycobacteriales > Mycobacteriaceae > Mycobacterium. The sequence continues at coordinate 185,161 of CAWJSU010000006.1, read as the reverse complement.
GAAACGGTCGGGTGGGATTACGGCTCGGTATCAGGATTAGCCCAGTACTTGGAGGCGGAACTGTCCGGAGTGCACAGGCGCGCGGCCGGAGTGGCTATGGCCCTTCCGGCGAATATCGGCGCCAATGGCCCCTCCGTAATCGAAGAGGAGTTGAAGAAGGTCGAAGAGCTGGTGGGGGCGATCGAAGACAGCGAGAAGCAGCGGGTGGCCGATCGTTTGCGTGCCCTGCTGGGCAGCATTACCGACGGCGAGGATCGCTTGGGTAAGCGGATCGAGGCTGCCTCGACCCCTGACGAAATATTCCGGCTAATCGACTCCGAGCTCGGCGAGTCATGAAGAGGAGCGACTAACTATGACGGCGAGCGTTGAAGGGGCCGACCCGCAGAGCGAAAAGCTCATGCGTTATCTGAAAAAGGTCGCTGTCGAGCTCGATGAGGCACGCACACGGCTGCGGGAATACGAACAACGCGCCACAGAGCCGGTGGCCGTGGTGGGCATCGGGTGCCGGTTTCCTGGTGGCGTGGACGGTCCCGAGGTGCTCTGGGACGTCGTTTCGGCTGGTCGGGACCTGGTGTCGGAGTTTCCGACGGACCGTGGCTGGGATGTGGAGGGGTTGTTCGATCCGGATCCCGACGTGGAGGGCAAGACCTATTCGCTGTGGGGCGCATTTTTAGACGATGCGCCGGGTTTTGACGCTGGGTTCTTTGGGATCGCCCCTGGTGAGGTGGTGGCGATGGATCCTCAGCAGCGGTTAATGCTGGAGGTTTCGTGGGAGGCGTTGGAGCACGCGGGGATTGACCCGTTGTCGTTGCGGGGCTCGTCGACCGGGGTATTCACCGGGATTTTCGCGCCGGAATATGGCGACAGGGACACTGGCCACCTGCAGGGTTACGGGTTGACCGGCTCCGCCTTGAGCGTGGCCTCCGGGCGGGTCGCGTACGTGTTGGGGCTGGAAGGCCCGGCGGTGTCGGTGGACACGGCGTGTTCGTCGTCGTTGGTTGCGATCCATTGGGCGATGGCGTCGTTGCGGTCGGGGGAGTGCAATCTGGCGTTGGCCGGTGGGGTGACGGTGATGGGGTTGCCGTCAGTTTTTGTGGGGTTTTCTCGGCAGCGCGGGTTGGCTGCTGACGGGCGCTGCAAGTCGTACGCGGGAGCGGCCGCTGGCACCGGATGGGGTGAGGGTGGCGGGGTGCTGGTGCTCGAGCGGCTATCGGATGCGCGGCGGTTGGGGCATTCGGTATTGGCGGTGGTGCGCGGAAGCGCGGTCAATCAGGATGGTGCTTCCAATGGGTTGACCGCTCCCAACGGGCTTGCCCAGCAGCGGGTGATTCAGGCGGCGTTGGCCAGTGCCGGGCTGACCACGGCCGATGTGGATGTGGTGGAGGGTCACGGGACCGCCACCACATTGGGCGATCCCATCGAGGCGCAGGCATTGTTGGCCACTTATGGGCAGGGCCGTCCGGCGGAACGGCCGTTGTGGCTCGGCTCGATCAAATCGAATATGGGTCACACCCAGGCCGCGGCCGGCGTAGCCGGGGTGATCAAGATGATTCAGGCGATGCGGCATGGGCGGATGCCGGCGACGCTGCATGTCGATGTGCCTACCCCGCGGGTGGACTGGCAAAGCGGCGCGGTGTCGTTGTTGACCGAGGCCCGGGACTGGCCGGCCGACGGGCGTCCGCGCCGGGCCGGAGTGTCCTCGTTCGGGATCAGCGGCACCAACGCGCACGTGATCCTGGAACAGGCTCCCGTGCAGGCCCCGGTTGAGGTGAGCGAATGCGCCGGGGGCGAGCCGCGGATGTCGGTGGTGCCCTGGGTGATTTCAGCGCGATCGGGTGAGGCGTTGACGGCGCAGGCGAGCCGGCTGTTGGCCCACGTCGAGGCCGACCCGCAGTTGGATCCGGTCGATGTCGGGTGCTCGCTGGCGAGCCGGTCGGTGTTCGAGCACCGCGCGGTGGCGGTGGGCGCGGACCGGCAGGCGTTGGTGACGGCGCTGGCGGGGGTGGCCGACGTTGACCCGGGCGCGGGTGCGGTGGTCGGTCAAGCGGGGCCGGTGGGGAAGACCGTGGTGGTGTTTCCCGGGCAGGGCTCACAGCGCATCGGCATGGGCCGCGAGTTGTACGACAACTTGCCGGTATTTGCTGAGGCGTTCGATGCGTTGGTCGACGAGCTGGATCGGCATCTGCGGTTGCCGCTGCGCCAAGTTGTTTGGGGCGCCGATGCTCCTCTGCTGGATAGCACCGAGTTTGCTCAGCCGGCGCTGTTCGCGGTTGAGGTGGCGTTGTTCGCGGTGTTGCGGCGCTGGGGTGTGCAGCCGGACTATGTGATGGGCCACTCGGTGGGGGAGTTGTCGGCGGCGCACGTGGCCGGGGTGTTGACGCTGGCTGACGCGGCGATGTTGGTGGTCGCGCGGGGCCGGTTGATGCAGGCGCTGCCGGCGGGTGGGGCGATGGTGGCGGTGGCCGCCTCGGAAGAAGAGGTGGCGGACGAATTGGTGCCGTCGCTGACCGAGGACGCGGGGATCGCTGCGATCAATGCGCCCGAATCGGTGGTGATCTCCGGTGCGCAGGCCGCGGTGAGCGCGATAGCGGATCGCTTCGCCGAGCAGGGTCGGCGGGTGCACCGGTTGGCGGTCTCGCATGCGTTTCATTCGCCGTTGATGGAGCCGATGCTCGAGGACTTCGCGCGGGCCGCGGCCCGGATCGAGGCGCGAGCGCCCCAGATAGGCCTGGTGTCGAACGTGACGGGCGAATTGGCCGGCGCCGATGGTGATTTCGGATCGGCGCAGTACTGGGTCCAACATGTTCGGCGTCCGGTGCGTTTTGCCGACAGCGTGCGTCATTTGCAGACTCTCGGCGCGACCCATTTCATCGAGGCCGGTCCCGGTAGTGGTTTGACGGGCTCCATCGAGCAGTCGTTGGCGCCGGCCGAGGCGGTGGTGGTGTCGATGCTGGGTAAGGACCGCCCCGAGGTGGCCTCGGTGCTGGGCGGGTCCGCTCAGTTGTTTACCACTGGCATGCCGGTCGATTGGCCGGCGGTGTTTGCCGGCTCGGGTGGGCAGCGGGTGGATTTGCCCACCTACGCGTTTCAGCGGCGGCGGTTCTGGGAGGACCCGGCCGGAGGTGGGCCCGCGGACGCGGCCGGTCTGGGTCTGGGCGGGACCGAGCATCCGCTGTTGGGTGCCGTGGTCGAGCGGCCCGACTCTGGCGAGGTGGCGTTGACCGGCCGGTTGTCGCTGGCCGATCAGCCGTGGTTGGCCGATCACGTGGTCGGCGGGGTGGTGCTGTTTCCCGGGACGGGTTTTGTGGAGTTGGTCATCCGCGCCGGCGACGAGGTGGGCTGTGCGGTCATCGAGGAGTTGGTGCTGGCCGCGCCGCTGGTGATGCACCGGGGCGTGGGGGTGCAGGTGCAGGTGCTGGTAGAGACCGCCGTGGGGGTACCGCCCGCTTGCGGGGGAGAGTCGGGGCACCGAGCGGTGTCGGTGTATTCCCGCGGTGATCAATCCGCAGGGCTGGTTGCTGAATGCTGAGGGCACGCTGGCGGTGGACGCCGCGGAGGTCTCGGCGGACTTGTCGGTGTGGCCGCCCGAGGGTGCGGAGAGCGTCGACATCTCCGATGGCTATGCCAAGTTGGCCGAGCGCGGTTATGCCTACGGCCCGGCGTTTCAGGGGTTGGTGTCGATCTGGCGGCGTGAGTCCGAGCTTTTCGCCGAGGTGGTCGCTCCCGCCGGTGTGGCTGTCGACGGGATGGGGATGCACCCGGCGGTGTTGGACGCCGTGCTGCATGCCCTGGGGCTTGCTCTTGAGACCAGCGAGACGAGGCTGCCGTTTTGCTGGCGGGGGGTATCGCTGCATGCCGGGGGCGCCGGGCGGGTGCGGGCCCGCCTCGCCTCGGCGGGGTCCGATGCGATCTCCGTGGAGGTGGCCGACGCCGCGGGGTTGCCGGTATTGACGGTGGGCTCGCTGGTCACCCGACCGGTGAATGCCGAGCAATTACGTGCCGCGCTGGCAGCGGCCGGCGGCGCAACCGATCAGGGACCGCTGGAACTGCTGTGGTCGCCAATACCGTTGAACGGCAGCGACACCAATGGGTCGGGCCAACCTACCGTGGTGTCTTGGGCCGACTTTTGGGAGGCGGACTTTTGCGCCGGCAGTGACGGCGATGCGGATGTCGTGGTGTGGGAATTTGGGTCCGCCGGTGCAGTGGGCGATGTGGTGGCCTCCGTATACGACGCCACCCACGCAGCCCTGCAGGTGTTGCAGAGCTGGCTCAGTGAGGATCGGGCGGGCACGCTGGTGGTGCTGACCCACGGTGGGGTGGGGTTGCCCGGTGAGGATGTCAGCGATCTGGCCGCCGCCTCGGTGTGGGGTCTGGTGCGTTCGGCGCAGGCCGAAAACCCCGGCCGGATCGTGTTGATTGACGCCGACACTGAGGGTGCCGCGGCGGATGCGGCGGCGCTGGCCAGCGTGGGGGAGCCCCAACTGGTGGTGCGCGCCGGCGGTGTGCATGTCGCCCGGCTGGCCCCGGCCCCGCCGCTGCTGGCTCTCCCGCCCGGGGGGTCGGCGTGGCGGTTGGCCGCCGGTGGCGGCGGGACGTTGGAGGATCTGGTGATCCAGCCCTGCCCGCAGGCACAAGCACCGCTGCAGGCGGGGCAGGTGCGGGTGGCGGTGGCTGCCGTCGGGGTCAATTTCCGCGACGTGGTGGCCGCATTGGGGATGTATCCGGGCGAGGCCCCACCGCTGGGCGCGGAGGGCGCCGGGATGGTGATCGAGATCGGTCCCGAGGTGGTCGGTGTGGCCGTCGGCGACGCGGTGATGGGATTTCTGGGTGGGGCGGGTCCGCTGGCGGTGGTGGACCAGCAACTGATCGCGCGGATGCCGCGGGGCTGGTCGTTTGCCGAGTCCGCCGCCGTGCCGGTGGTGTTCTTGACGGCCCTGTTGGGGTTGGCGGACCTGGCCAAGATCCGTGCTGGCGAATCGCTGCTGATCCATGCCGGGACCGGTGGCGTGGGCATGGCGGCGGTGCAGCTGGCTCGCCACTGGGGGGTCGAAGTTTTCGTTACCGCCAGCCGCGGCAAGTGGGACACGTTGCGCGCCATGGGGTTTGACGACGACCACATCGGTGATTCCCGCACCTGCGAGTTCGAGGAGAAATTCCTGGCGGTCACCGAGGGCTCCGGGGTTGATGTGGTGCTCGACTCGCTGGCCGGTGATTTCGTGGATGCCTCGCTGCGCCTGCTGGTCCGCGGCGGGCGTTTCCTCGAGATGGGCAAGACCGATATCCGCGACGCGCAGAAGATCGCCGCCGACTATCCCGGTGTGTGGTATCGGGCGTTCGACCTGTCGGAGGCCGGTCCGGTGCGCATGCAGGAGATGCTGGGCGAGGTGCGGGAGCTGTTCGACACCGGGGTGTTGCACCGGCTGCCGGTCACCACCTGGGATGTGCGCTGCGCGCCGGCGGCCTTCCGGTTCATGAGCCAGGCCCGCCACATCGGCAAGGTGGTCTTGACCATGCCCGTCGGCGCTGGCCGACGGGCTTGCCGACGGCACGGTGTTGATCACCGGTGCCACCGGGGCGGTCGGTGGCGTGCTGGCCCGCCACCTGGTCAACCGCTACGGGGTACGTCATCTGGTGCTGGCCAGCCGCCGGGGCGATCGGGCCGAGGGCGCCGCCGAGCTGGCCGCCGACTTGACCGAGGCCGGTGCCCAGGTGCAGGTGGTGGCCTGTGATGTGGCCGACCGCGACGCGGTCCAGGCTTTGTTTGCCCGGCTATCACACGAGTTTCCGCCGGTGCGCGGGGTGATTCATGCCGCCGGCGTGCTCGACGACACGGTGATCACCTCGTTGACCCCGGAGCGGATCGACACGGTGTTGCGGGCCAAGGTGGATGCGGCGTGGAACCTGCACGAGGCCACCCGCGATCTGGACCTGTCGATGTTTGCGCTGTGTTCCTCGATCGCGGCCACGGTGGGCTCACCGGGGCAGGGTAACTACTCGGCCGCGAACGCGTTTCTGGACGGGCTGGCCGCGCACCGGCAGCGCGCGGGGTTGGCGGGGATATCGCTGGCGTGGGGGATGTGGGAACAGCCTGGCGGCATGACCGCTCATTTGAGCAGCCGCGATCTGGCCCGGGTGAGCCGTAGCGGGCTGGCTCCGATGAACCCCGAGCAGGCGCTGGAGTTACTTGACGCCGCGCTGACGATCAATCACCCCGTGATGGTGGCCAGCCTCTTGGACCCTGCCGCGCTGGACGCTCGGGCGCAAAGCGGCGGGTTGCCGCCGTTGTTCAGCGGGCTCGTGCGCCGCCCACGGCGACGCCAGATCGAAGACGCCGGTGATGCCGCGCAATCGAAGTCGGCGCTGGCCCAACGCCTGCATGGGTTGGCCGCAGACGAACAACGCGACCTACTTGTGGCGCTCGTGTGTTCGCAGGCCGCTGCGGTGCTGGGCCGGCCCTCGGCCGAGGACATCGATCCCGAGGCCGAATTCCACGACCTCGGCTTCGACTCGCTGACGGCGGTTGAACTACGCAACCGCCTCAAAACTGCCATGGGGCTGCCCCTGCCATCCACCCTGATCTTCGACCACCGAACCCCCGCCGGGGTGGCAGACTACGTGGGACAGCAAATCCCGGAGAGCGGGCATTCCGGAACCAATGGTGAACGCACCCGGGTTAACGAACCCGAAGGCGAGAAAGTGCCGGTCGTCTCTTGAAGACGGCAAAGCTGTTTGAAAAGACTGCAGCGCTTCCAATTGGCCGCGGGGACGAACAGGGACGAGTAATCTAGCAGCCAACGTCGGCGATCTCTGCGACAGCCATGTCACTACGCGATATGCCGGGTCGGTCGACGAAGCCCGGCGGATGTTGCTGGCGGGGGAGGGCCCGCCGCACGAGCGGGGTGGGGAACATCATCGAGATGGGAAGCAATGAACGATCGTAAATCGGCGGTGATTTCCGCCCTTGTGGTAGCGCTGGCTTTCTGCCTGACGCTGGGGCTATCCGGCTGCTCCTCCAACAAATCTGATGCGCAGGCGAATAATTCGCCCACCGTACCGCCCGACCCGGCGCTAGTGGCCGAGCTCGTGCAGGCGTTGGAGGCGGCAAAGGCGTTGACCTCCGTGCACCTGGCGGTCCGCACAACCGGCAAAGTCGAGAGCTTGGCCGGTATCACCAGTGTCGACGTCGATGGCCGGGCCAAGCCGCTGGCCGCTAAGGGCGTGTGCACCTATCAGGGAAATGCGGACGTCCCGTTCCGGTTGAAGGACGACAGCGTCTCGGTGAAACTGTTCGACGACTGGAGCAATCTCGGCTCGCTGTCCGACCTTTCATCCACACGCGTACTTGACCCCGTTAACGGTGTGACGGAGTTGCTGGCGGGTATCACCAATCTGAAATCGGTAGGCACCGAGGTAATCGACGGAGTTCCCACCACCAAGATCAGCGCGACCATCCCGACGGACTCCATCAAGTTGGTTGATCCTGGCGCCAGAAGCCCGAAGCCGGCGACCGTGTGGATTGCCGAAGACGGTTCGCATCACCTGATCCAGGCAAGCGTGGACTTCGGGGGCGGGTCTGTTCAGCTCACACTGTCTAAATTCAACGAACCTGTGAACGTGGACTAGCTGGGACTAGCTGATGGACTAGCTGAGCACTAACCCGAAGGTTCCCCCCTGAGCGGTTGACGTGTTCGGGTTTGACGTCGGTGCGTTCGCGTGCGGCTTTGGCCAGTGCTGCATCGGAGCGTTGGGCGGGTTCGACGGGGTCCACGCGTTTGGCGGCAACGGCGGGTTTGTCATCGTCGTACAACAGGATTGGGGCCACTGCTTGTTTCATGCGCCGGCTGATGTAGTAGGTCAGCATCCGCAGGAACATGTGGGCACATACCCGGTTGGCGAGGTGGTGGCGGATGGGGCGCACGTCCAGCTCGCTGTTGTGGGCGCGAAAGGACCGCGCCACGTCTTCGGGTCCGGTGTAATGCAGGAGACATCGTCATCCTGACGCAGCCGATCGAAGATCAGGACTTCGGACTAGGGCGTGTCTCCCGAATGGGAAGGCGTTGACCGTCGAGGATTGACCGATGACGCGAATCGGTGTGATTTCTGATGATTTCTGGGCGGCGGTCGAGTCTTTGATGCCATCTCATCAGGGCAAGCGGGGCAACAGATTCGGTGACCATCGTTTGATGTTGGAAGCCATTGCGTGGCGGTTCCGCACGGGTAGCCCATGGCGGGACCTGCCAGCCGATTTCGGACCGTGGCAAACGGTGTGGAAGCGCCATCATCGATGGTCCTTGGACGGCACCTATGAGGCGATGTTGGCCCAGGTCGCGGCGGTGTTCGGGTTCGATGCCGGGATGGCCGAGGACCTCGAGAAGCTGCTGTCGGTGGATTCGACGAACGTGCGGGCCCATCAACATTGCGCGGGCGCACGCTCTGACACGCTCGCCCCAGGGGGCCCTATCGAATTACAAGAAATCTGCCGATGAGCCCGACGATCACGCGATCGGGCGCTCACGCGGCGGGCTCACCACCAAGATTCACGCCCTGACCGATCCGCGGGAAGCCCCCGTCGCGATCCGGCTGACCGCTGGACAAGCCGGCGACAACCCTCAGTTGATGCCGTTGCTCGACGACTATGCCGCAGCTTGCAAACAACAAGGCATGTCTGGTCGCGACTTCCGATTGCTCGCCGACAAGGCGTATTCGCACCCGAGCACGCGTACCGAATTACGTTCCAGAAGAATCAAACACACCATTCCCCAACGCAGCGACCAGATCGCTCGACGGAAGGCCAAAGGATCAACCGGCGGCCGCCCGCCCGCATTCGATGCCGCGCTCTACGGGCTGCGCAACACCGTAGAGCGCGGCTTCAACCGCCTCAAGCAGTGGCGCGGCGTCGCGACCCGATACGACAAGTACGCCCTGACCTACCTCGGCGGCGTCCTATTGGCCTGTGCAGTCATTCACGCCCGCGTAGGCTCCACCAAATTGGGAGACACGCCCTAGTCCGATGGTGGCGACCCGCTTCGCCCGGTCCCCCGCAAGCGGGTGGGGGTACTCCCCCGCAAGCGGGAGGTGCCCCCACCCACTTGTGGGGGCGTACCCCCACCGCCGCGCTTGCGATCGCCACTAACTGACTTCAGCGGGCGAGGCAGCGGGGGCAGCGGGGGTGGCGTCGCGATGTCCGGTCCCACCGGATCGTGCCGGAATGCATAGGTGCGCCACTGCGATCACTGCTCCCAGCCCGATGACGAGAGCCGTACCGACCTGACCGAGAGCGGTGTGGGAACCTCCCGGGAGCGAGATCAGCAGCAGTCCGCCGCCGAATGTGGCACCAAGCGCGGCGAGCGGCGCGACCGCGCGCCGCAGGGGCACGGTCGTCGCGGCCGGCGTCTCGCTAATGCTGAGCGGGGCTTTGAGAGCGGCAACGAGATACGGGACGCCGCACGCTGCCAGGATGGCGAACGACACCAGCGGCATCGAGGCGTCCAGGTCTTGATCCAGGAGGTTTTGCCACAGCGCAGTCGAGATTCCCAACGCGGCGACGTAAGAGGCCAGCACCCCCAGGCCTACCGCAGCCGCGCCGACGGCGCCGAGCCACATGCCAACCAGGGCCAACACCGCGAGCAGCACGACGGCCATTAGCAGGGCATCGTGTGCAAGGGTGCCGTGGACGGCCGCGGCCACTTGCGCGGCCCCGCTCACCGTGATCTTGCCGTCGACAAGGCTGCCGTACTTCATCGCCTTGCCCGCCGCGATTTCGAGCTGCTGAGCGCGTCCCGCCGCATCCATGCCCAGGTTGTCCCCGTCCGAATAGACAAACAGGCGGGTCGCCGTTCCGTCCGACGAGAACATCGATTGCCGTACGTGGCGGTAGGACGGATCGGCCATTGCCTTCCTGGACAAATAGAATCCGCCCTCGCCGGTGTCCTGGAAATCGCTGCTCATACCTTTCAGGAGCGCCGCCACCTGCGCGATCTGCGGTAGTGCGTTATCGATGGTCTTTTCCAGGTTGGGTATATAGGACTGCAGCTGCGCCAGAGACGACTTCATTTGCGCCAGCATGCGCGGTGCGGAGTCGAAGCCGGCCAACAGGCTCTTGGATACCGCGACGACGTGGTCCGCGCCATTGCTCAGCACCATCATGTCGGCGACCGCCGCGTCGACGGAATTAACGGCATAGTCCACGCCCCAGCACACCATGTCGGCGGGACAGTTCGCGGCACCACCCCTCCAGTCGCGGACCTGGTCGCGGACCTGGTCCAGGTATGCCGTCATCTCGACGGTCACGTCTTTGGCCACCCGCGTACGGGACATCACGAGGTCGGTGTACGACTCGATCTCTTTCGCCGCGGCGAGCCCGGCGTTCATGGTCTTGTCCAGCTCGTTGACCGCGCTGGCCGCCTGATCGAGCATGGTCTTCATCGACTTGATCGCATTGATCTGTTGCAGAACCGGTCCGGCCGTTCCTTGACCCATCTCCTCGCTGAGCTTGCCCAAGGAGGAGGTTAGCGAGGCATCGGGCCACGGGATGCCGCCCGGCCATGCCGCCGACTGCACCTTGCGGACGCCGGGAATCTCCATCAGACGGTGGCTGACCTGGTCGATGGCGATGAGCGCGGCTGGGTCCCGTAGGTCGTGTGGGGATTCGATCACCACGACATCGGGCAGCGCATTCCCCGGGGGGACCTGCGCGCGGCTGGCGCCGGCCGGGTTTGCCGGATTTTCACCGACACCCAACCGCATCCCGGCGACGGGTAGCGCGCAGATCGCCAGCACCACGGCGGTAACAGCGGCCAGACGCGCTATCCACCGTGGGGGTGTCCGGGTGGCACCGCCGGCCGTCGACGACGACTGCCCCGGTGGCTCCGAGAGCCGCCGTGCGAGCCCGATCACGGCCGGCAATAGCGTCAACGAAGCCGCAAGTGCCACAACGACACCCAGTGCGGCACCGCCGACGCTGTGCAGCGCTGGGCTTCGGGCAAGCAGCAGCGGGCCGGTGAGCGCCGCGACGCATGCGCCGGGCAGGGCGAGTGCGGGCAGGTTGTGGCGGTATCGGCGCGTGGCCGAATCGCTTGTATCGGGCCTGCGGTGGGCGACCAGCATGGTGGACGCCGTGATCGTGCCGATCGCTAGCACCGCGCCCAGGGTCTCGGAAAACACCGTGAAAACCGGCGCGTTCCCCGCGTGCTGCAGCATTGCGGCGAGGGGCCACGTCAGGGCAAGCGACACCCCGGCGGTCAGCAGCGCGATCCCCACGAAAATTGCGGATAGCCGCGCTCGCAGAAGTAGTAGGACGGCGATAATCGCCGCGGCGGCGACGATCGTTGCGGCTTGCCAAGCATTCATGTGGAAGGGGACGCGGCTGGTGGTTTCCGGGACCGCAATGCGGGCGCGAAGTTTCGGAGTCAGCGGCACCTGACGCACCACCGATCGGGCAGCGTCGAGTGATTGTCGCGCTTGGGCGCTCCCCGCCTCGCCGACCAGCCACACCATCGCGATACCGGACCGCCCGTTGTTGCTGGTTCCCAACTGGGCGGTGAGTGGGTCTGACCACAAGTCGAGGACGGATCCCACGCGGGTGTCGGCGCGGAGGGCGGCGACGACGGCGTCGAAGTACCGCTGGTCCGTCGGTCCAAGCTCGTCGTGGCTTTCCAGCACCAGGTAGGCGATGGCGTTGGTGCCGGTACCCGGGAACGCCTCCTCGATCCGCCTCATGGCGGCGGACGTCTTGGCATCCTGCGGCAGCAGCTCCGAGCCGGCATCCCGCGCTTGCGCTGGTGTCAGTGCAAAAACCACATTCGCGATCACCGCCACCGCGATCCAGGCGGCCACGACAAGGAGGTTCGCGAGCCGGGATGATCTACGGTTGCCTTCGGATGACACGCTTGTGATCCTACTGACGGGCACACCCTCGCGCGGATTTTCAGACAGGTGCACCAAATCCTGCTAGGACGGGCCGGCCAGACTAAGCGTCCAAGCGGGCGAACTGATCCTGTCGGTACTGTTCGACACACGCCCTTCGTCGGACCTTGCCGCTGGTGGTGGTCGGGATCGAGCCGGGCGGTACCAGAACCAGATCCGCGACGCTTAGACCGTGCGAACTTGATAAAGCCGAAGTGACTTCACGCTTGATGGCGCCCAGCCTGTCCATCGCTTCCTGGTCCGAGTCGCCCCGCTTCTTGAGTTCGATGATGGCGACCAACTTCTCGTTGCTGCGATCGTCGGGAACGGATATTGCCGCACAGCGGCTTCGGGTGATCTCCTGGATCGTCGCCTCGATATCGTCGGGAGAGTGGTTGCGCCCATACACGATCAGGAGATCCTTGATCCGGCCGATGATGAATAACTTGCCGTCGAGGACGAAACCCGAGTCTCCTGTTCTCAGCCAGGGACCTTCGGGTGTGCCCTCCGAAGGGGCGACAAGCGTGCCGCCGAACGTGCGCTCACTCTCTTCAGGTCTCTGCCAATAGCCGATAGCGACATTGTCGCCGTGCACCCAGATCTCGCCGACGATTCCCTGCGGACGTTCGGAACAGGTCTCGGGATCGACGATCCGCACGATCGGTGATTGCGGCAAAACGTAGCTGACCAACGTTGAACCGCCTCCGGTTGCGCACCGCTGCGCGTGGCCGTCGGTCAATTTCTCCGGCTCGAAGTCGACGAGCTCTGGTGGTTGACCCGCTCTGCTGCTCGCGACGTAAACCGTTGCTTCTGCGAGCCCATACCCGGGCCGGATCGCCTTGGCGGGAAGGTTGAAGCGCGCAAAGCGGTCGGCGAAGCGCTTAACAGTCCCGGGCTGTACCCGTTCGCTACCGCTGAGGATGATGCGTACACCGCCGAGATCAAGCCCGGCCATGTCGTCGTCCGATATTTTTCGAGCAGCCAGGTCAAAGGCGAAGTTCGGTGCTGCCGTAAATGGTTGAGAATTGCCGGCGAGCATGTCCATCCACCGGGCCGGGCGCTGTAGGAACGACACCGGGCTGGTGAGCACTGACCGACATCCCAACAGAATCGGACCGCAAACTCCCAGATACAAACCCATGTCGTGATAGAACGGCAGCCACGAGACCAGCGTCAGATCCGGCGGGGGGATCCCATCCGAATCGGCAAATAAGCCGGGCGTCAGCTGTTCTAAATTGGCCCGAAGGTTCTGATGGGACATCATGACGCCGGCCGGCGTACGCGTCGATCCGGACGTGTATTGCAAATACGCGGTGGGTGGGTAATTTTCGTTCCCGGCACCAGATCCATTCGGAGAGTCCAGATCTAGCCGATCAACCTCGATGATCGATGGAGCGGAATCACCCGGCTGCTGCGCAACATGCTGGGCGACATCGTCTATGACAGAGGATGTCGTGAGAACGGCAACAGGAGACGCGTCGCCCAGCACCGAATCGACACGTTCGTCGGTGGCGCCACCCTGAGGAACCGAAAGCGGAACCGCGATAAGTCCGGCCTGCAATGCGCCGAGAAAAGCGACGATGTAGTCGAGTCCCTGTGGAGCCAATATCACCGCGCGATCACCCGTCGAACCGCAATGGCTCAGCTCCCGCGCAACGTTGCGCGTTCGCCGATACAGCTGCGACCACGTCAGGCTTTGCGCAACGCCGGCCCAGTCCCGCTCGTAATCGATAAACGTTAAGGCCGTGTCATTGGGCTGCAGACGGGCGCACGTGCGCAGCGCGGCCGGGAGGGAACGCACATTCATGCGGCATTACGTTACCGGGGCGGCGAACCCCGGGCGGCAAAACCACATTTCATCGGGTCAGCATTCGGTTCGGTCAGCCCGCTACTCCGGGCATCGGCATGGTCACTGCGACGTGAAACTACTGGCGTGCAACGGTTTTAGTCCGTCCGAACGGTTGTGGTTCCAGCGCAGGCCCCGACGGTTAGAGCACGTCTCTTTGCACAGCCGCGAGGGGCTAGACCCACCGCTTTCCGGGTCCGCCGGATGGAGCCCGAATGTCCGGACCTGCTCAGCGGTCAACGACGCGGTTAGCCCTGCTCAGCGGGGCTAAGCTGGGGAATTTCGCGCTTTGTCCCCCGGTGTGTACCTGGGCGTCTAAGCTGTGATGTTCGAGACCTGCTTTGGGTGTCAAGATCCGGGTTAGCTCGGATTAGGGGTCGGCAAAAGGGGGGACGCGCCGTTGCGTTGCCCTTGTGTCGCCCGTGTAAAAATTCGGCAATGTGCCGGGTAACACTGGTCGAGCTGAGGCGAGGTTAATAGAGCAATGGAAACACGTGTCACTCCCGTTGCGGTCATCGGAATGGGATGTCGGCTTCCCGGGGGGATCGACTCGGCCGATCTGCTGTGGGAGTCCTTACTGCGCGGCGACGATCTGGTTACCGAGGTCCCGCCTGAGCGCTGGGACGCCGACGAGTATTACGACCCCGAGGTAGGGGTCCCGGGGCGAACGGTGTCGCGTTGGGGTGGGTTCATCGACGACATCGCCGGCTTCGACCTCGAGTTCTTCGGGATCGGCGAGCGGGAGGCGGTCGCCATCGATCCGCAGCACCGACTGTTGCTGGAAACCGCCTGGGAGGCGATCGAGCATGGTGGCCTGGATCCAGCTTCGTTGGCGGGGTCTAAGACAGCTGTGTTCATGGGACTGAGCACCGAGGACTACTTGTTGCTCACCAGCGGCGCGGGTGCTTTGGCGGGCCCACACGCGGTCACCGGTGTTTACAACAGCGTGGCGTCCGGGCGGATCGCCTACGCACTTGGCCTGCACGGTCCCGCGATGACCGTGGACACCGCTTGTTCTTCAGGTCTGATGACGGTGCACCTGGGATGCCGCAGCCTGCTCGAAGGCGAAAGCGATCTCGTCTTGGCCGGCGGCTGCCAAGTGCTTCTTGAGCCGGCGGGCAGCGTCTCGGCGTCCGCTCAAGGCATGCTTTCTCCAACCGGCCGGTGTCATTCTTTCGACACCGACGCGGACGGGTTCGTGCGTTCCGAGGGTTGCGCGGTCGTGTTGCTCAAGCGGCTGCCGGACGCGTTGCGGGATGGCAACCGAATCCTCGCCGTGGTGCGTGGCACGGCCGCCAATCAGAACGGTCGCTCGGACACGCTCACCATGCCAAACGAGGACGCGCAAATCGCGGTATACCGCGCGGCGTTGGCGGCGGCCGGGGTGGAGCCCGAAACGGTTGGCGCCGTGGAAGCGCACGGCACTGGTACCCCCGTTGGCGACCCAATCGAGTACCGCAGTCTCGCGCAGGTGTACGGCGCCGGTGGCAACCGCTGCTTGGTCGGATCGGCCAAGAGCAACCTGGGCCACAGCGAGTCCGCATCCGGGACCGTGGGACTGATCAAGGCGATCATGTCGCTTCGGCACGGCGTCGTGCCGCCCATGGTGCACTTCAACAAGCTGCCCGATGATCTTGCCGCAATCGAGACCGGACTTTCTGTGCCGCAAGAGGTTACGCCATGGTCCGGCAGCGATGACGGGGCGCCGAGACGCGTCGTGGTGAACTCGTTCGGGGTTTCGGGGACGAACGTGCACGCGATCTTGGAGGAGGCGCCCGCAGAAGCTCTCGCGCAAGCGCCCGAGAGTGCCACTTCGGCGGGATCCGCTGGATCCGTTGCAGCGGGCCCGCAGCTGTTCGCGTTGTCAGCCACCTCGCCCGAAGCGCTGCGCGCGACCTCGCGGAAGCTCGCTGACTGGGTCGAGAGCAGGGCCGACTCCCTGGTACTCCCGGATCTTGCCTACACGCTGGCGCGGCGGCGCGCGCACCGGCCGGTGCGCACGATGGTGGCGGCCGCCAGCCTGCCGGAGCTGGCCGAAGGTTTGCGGGAGGTGGCCGATGGCGACGCCCCGTATGAGGCCGCGGTTGGACAGGGCGATCGCGGACCGGTGTGGGTGTTCTCCGGGCAGGGGTCGCAGTGGGCCGCGATGGGTGCTGACCTGCTTGCGAGCGAACCGGTGTTTGCCGAGACCATCGCGGCACTGGAGCCGGTGATCTCTGCGGAATCGGGATTCTCGGTGACCGAGGCGATGACGGCGCCGCAGACCGTGACCGGGATCGACAAGGTGCAGCCGACCATCTTCGCCATGCAGGTCGCGTTGGCCGCGACCATGGAGCGGTCCTACGGGGTGCGGCCAGGCGCGGTGATCGGACACTCGCTGGGCGAATCGGCCGCGGCCGTTGTCGCGGGGGCGTTGTCGCTCGAAGACGGCGCGCGCGTGATCTGCCGTCGTTCTCGGTTGATGTGCCGCATCGCCGGCGCCGGCGCGATGGCATCGGTGGAACTGCCGGTAAAGCAAGTGAATTCAGAGCTGATGTCCCGCGGTATCGACGATGTCGTGGTGTCGGTGGTGGCCTCGCCGCAGTCGACGGTGATCGGCGGCGATCCCGATACGGTGCTCGATCTCGTCGCGCGATGGGAGAAGCGTGACGTGATGGCGCGCGAAGTTGCGGTCGACGTGGCATCGCACTCGCCCCAGGTCGACCCCATCCTCGATGAGTTATCTGCCGTTCTGGCGGACATCGTTCCGATGCCACCCAAGGTTTCGTACTACTCGGCAACCCTGTTCGACCCCCGCGAGCAGCCAGTGTGCGATGGCAGTTATTGGGTGGACAATCTGCGGCAGACCGTGCAGTTCGCGGCGGCGGTGCAGGCTGCGTTGGAGGACGGCTACCGGGTGTTCGCCGAGCTGTCACCGCACCCGCTGCTGACCCATGCCATCGAGCAGAACGCCCGGAGTCTCGACATGTCGGTGGCCGCCCTGGCCGGCATGCGGCGTGAGCAGGAGCTGTCGCATGGGCTGCGCGGCCTACTGTCGGATCTGCACAGCGTGGGTGCCGCTGTTGACTTTTCGGTGCTGCATCCCGCTGGACGCCTCGTGGATGTGCCGCTGCCGCAATGGACTCACCGCCACTTGTTCCTCGACAGCGACGACGGGGACCACAAGGCCCAGGGTGCGTCCACCATCGCGGTACACCCGTTGCTCGGCTCGTATGTGCGGCTCATCGAGGAGCCTGAGCGCCACATTTGGCAGACCGACGTGGGTACCGCGACGCTGCCCTGGCTGGGCGATTACCAGGTGAATGACGGGGCCACCCTGCCCTGGACCGCCTACTGTGAGATGGCGTTGGCGGCGGCCTCGGAGGTCTTCGGCGAGGCGTTCGAGGTTCGCGACATCGCATTCGAGCAGATGCTGTCGCTCGACGATCAGACCCCGATCGAAGCCGTGGCGTCGGTTGATGCGCCGGGCGTCGTCAACTTCGTGTTGGCGACCAACGTGGAGGATGTGCATACGCGGCATGCCACCGCGGCTTTGCGTGCCACAGCGGACGATTCCCCGCCAAGCACGTACGACATCGCCGCCCTGCTGGCCGCGCATCCGTGCAGCGTGAACGGGGCCGAGTTGCGGGAATCGTTCGTCGCGCGCGGCGTGCAGCACGGTCCGGCGTTCAGCGGTCTGGTCACTGTGCGCACCAAGGAGACGGCAGGCGGCACCGTGCTGGCCGAGGTCGGGCTGCCGGCGTCAATCCGCTTCCAGCAGGGTGCCTACCACGTGCACCCCGCGCTGCTGGATGCTTGTTTCCAGTCTGTTGCCGCCGGCGTCGAGGCCAGCCCCGGTGGCGGCCCGCTGCTACCACTAGGCGTGCGCCGCCTGCGCACGCACGGTCCTACCCGCAATGCTCGCTACTGCTACACGCGGGTGACCAGGTCCGATACCAGGGGGTGTGAGGCCGACCTCGACCTGCTGGACGAGCACGGGACCGCGCTGCTGACCGTGCGCGGGCTTCGGGTGGGAACCGGCACTTCCGAAACCGGCGAGCGCGATCGCGTGTTCAGCGAGCGGCTGCTGACGCTGGCGTGGCAGCGGCGAGCGCTGCCCGAGGCCGCTCACGCCGAGGCCGGGTCATGGCTGCTAATCGACACGTCCGACGTCGCGGACCTACTGACCAGCACCCTGACCGACGCGCTGAAATCCCAAGGCGCAGAATGTGCCAACCTGCACTGGCCCACGGACGCTGACCTCGCGACCAACGTCGAAAGGTTTGGCAGCCAGTTGCGTGCCCGCCCTGTCGGCGGTGTGGTCATCCTCTGTGGGCCAGGGGCCGTCGAGCCGGATGAGCAGAGTCTGCGGCTGGGCCGTGAGCAGGTGCGTCATCTGGTTCGGATCATCCGCGAACTGGCTGAATTGGATGGGGAACTGCCTCGCTTGTACGTCGTCACCAGGCAGGCCCAGATTGTGCATTCCGACGATGAGATCAACCTGGAGCAGGGCGGACTGCGTGGCCTGCTGCGGGTGATCGGCAGCGAACATCCGCTGCTGCACACCACCCAGGTCGACGTGGACGAGCACACGCAAGCCGAACAAGTGGCCCAACAACTGCTGGGCGGATCGGCAGAAGACGAGACCGCCTGGCGGAATGGCGAGTGGTACACGGCGCGCTTGTGCCCCAGTCCGCTGAGCCACGACGAGCGGCGAACCGCCATCGTGGACCACGAACGCGACAACATGCAACTGCAGGTCCGTACGCCGGGCGATCTGCAAACGCTGGAATTCGTTGCGTGTGACCGAGTTCCGCCGGGGCCCGGGCAGATCGCGGTCGCGGTGACCATGTCCAGCGTCAACTTCGCCGATGTACTCACCGCGTTCGGCAGATTCCCCGTCATCGACGACCGCCGACCGCAGTTGGGTATGGACTTCGTGGGCGTGGTTAGCGCGGTTGGGGAGGGCGTTGCCGACCACCAGGTGGGTGATCGCGTTGGCGGTTTCTCTGAAAAGGGTTGTTGGCGATCGTTCCTCACGTGTGACGCCAACCTCGCCGTTACGCTTCCGCCGAGCCTGGCCGATGACCAGGCGGCCGCGGCTGCCACCGCTCTTGCTGCCGCCTGGTACGGGCTGCACGATCTGGCCGGGATCAAGGCCGGTGATCGGGTGTTGATTCACTCCGCGACGGGCGGGGTGGGACAGGCCGCGATCGCGGTCGCGCGCCATGCAGGGGCACAGATATTCGCCACGGCCGGCAATCCGCAGCGTCGAAAAATGTTGCAGGACATGGGTATCGAGTGTGTTTACGACTCGCGCAGCATCGAGTTCGCCGAGCTGATCCGACGCGACACCAACGGGTACGGTGTGGATATCGTGCTGAACTCGCTGACCGGTGCCGCGCAACGCGCAGGACTGGAGCTGTTGGCCTTCGGCGGGCGGTTCGTTGAGATCGGCAAAGCCGACGTGTATGGCAACAGCCGGGTGGGGCTGTATTCGTTCCGCCGCGGCCTGACGTTCCATTACGTGGACCTTGCGCAGATGTCCATCGTCCAGCCTGATCGAGTTCACGAGTTACTCGCCACGGTCTTCAAGCTCATCGCTGACGGTGTGTTGGCTGCGCCGGAGGGCACTCACTACCCGTTGGCCGATGCGGCAAACGCCATCCGCGCGATGAGCAACGCCGAGCACACCGGCAAACTGTTGCTCGACATGCCGCGCAGCGGGCGCAGCGGCGTGGTGGTACCGGCGGAGCAGGCTCAGGTGTTCCGCCGCGACGGCGCCTACATCGTCACTGGTGGCTTGGGCGGTCTCGGCCTCTTCTTCGCTTCGAAGATGGCCGCGGCAGGCTGTGGCCGGATCGTGCTGACGGCACGTTCGCAGCCAAACCCGAAAGCCCGCAAGGTTATTGAGCGTCTCCGTACGACTGGGGTCGACATTATCGTGGAGTGCGGCAACATCGCCGAACCCGATACCGCCGAGCGCCTGGTGAGTGCCGCAACCGCCGACGGGTTGGCGCTGCGCGGCGTGCTGCACGCAGCGGCGGTGGTCGAGGACGCCACGCTGACCAACATCACCGACGAACTGATCGACCGTGACTGGTCGCCCAAGGTGTACGGGTCCTGGTGCCTGCACCGCTCTACCAGCGGACAGCCGCTGGACTGGTTCTGCTTGTTCTCATCGGCTGCGGCCCTGCTGGGCTCGCCTGGTCAGGGCGCCTACGCCGCGGCCAACAGCTGGGTCGATGCGTTCGTTCACTGGCGCCGCGCTCAGGGCCTGCCCGCCAGCGCGGTCGCTTGGGGTGCGTGGGCAGAGGTCGGCCGTGCCACGAGCTTGGCCGAGGGCGGCGAAATCATGATTACCCCCGACGAAGGTATGTATGCTTTCGAGACGCTGCTGCGCTATGACCGCACCTACGCCGGTTATATTCCGATCATCGGAGCGCCGTGGCTGCCGGACCTCGTCCGACGCAGCCCGTTCGCCGAAATGTTCCAATCGGCCGGACAAAGTACAAGGGGCCCAAGCAAATTCCGTACCGAGCTAAGTTTACTGCCCCAAGACGAATGGCCCGCCCGGCTTCGTCGGTTCATCGCCACGCAGGCTGGTGCGATCTTGCGTCGCACATTAGATGCCGACCGCCCATTCATCGAGTACGGCCTAGACTCGCTGGGCATGCTCGAGATGCGTACCCATATTGAAGCTGAGACCGGGATACTGATCAGCCCCAAGGTCCTCGCGACCCATAACACCGTGCGCGCGCTGGCTCAGCACCTGTCGGACACGCTGGCCGAGGAGGAGGATGCCGCATCGGCGGTAGCGTCGTAAGAACCGGATTCTGCTGCACCGCAATGGTTCTTCGAGGACTCCGCCTGGCCGGCAACTCCCACGACCTGATCGGAAGGGAATGGGCGGCAAGAACCTACGGCGCTTGACCTCACGCTCGATGCCACGCTTGGCACCAGGCGACGGCGGGCAGCCGCTGGGCTGATTCTGCTCGCCAAGGACACCGGGGTGTCTTGCGCGCCGTGGCGATCGACGCGCGGACGGGACGCCCGCTCAGTCCTTGGTGAAGCAGTACATCCGGTATACGACGCGCCCTTTTTGCAGGTAGCGGTACGGAAATGTTCCTTTCACGGCGGCAACTTCGCGGCCCCAAAGGCGCAGGACGGCCGGCAGATTGGATTTGATCATGTCCCGTGAAGCCTGTGTGTTCGACTCGAGGCCGAGCACAACCTGCTCATTGATGTCTTTCTGCGAAAGTTCCCGCAGTGGGGCGTCTGCCAGCTGCGCGTCCCACGTGGGGAGGAACCCGCGCACTCGGATATCGGCGAAGAGGAAATGGCCTCCCGGGCGCAGCACGCGTGCCACCTCGCTGAGAAAACGCGGAAAATGCGGGTAACAGTGTGAGGCTTCGATATTGAGCACTACGTCGAAAGACTGGTCGTCGAAGGGCAGGTGCTCGGCGTCGCCGTGTACGAAATCCAAACCGGGCAGGTTGTTGTTGTTCTTTCGGGCTATCGCGAGGCCGGCCTTGTTTACGTCCAGTCCCGTATAGGACGCCGGGTGCAAGGTGCGCGTGATGTATGAGGCTCCGCCGCCGTGGCCGCAACTGACCTCCAGCACCCGCTTGCCGCTGAGATCGACCTGGGTCGCCACGCGGTGGTACAGGTTGATGTACGCGCGGTTAGGCTCGTCTGACGCCTCCAGCGGCAACGCCATCGGCGGATCCTCTTCATAGGACCAGTTGAGGAACACAACTTCGTCGCTACCGATCACGCGTGTCACAAACGGGTACCAGTACTTAAACCCCCTCTTGGGCGTAGAGCTAGAGGCGATCCGAATCATGAGGTCTTGCAAGGCCATAGCGCGAGTATGGCATACACGACAGCATGAACGATCCGATTAGCGGAAATAGAAAAGAAGTTAACCTGCGCCAGAAGCCGGTCGGGGTTTGCCTATCTGACTGGGCGCGTTCTGGCGCGAATCCCGGCCGCGGGGCACTCATCTTCGGTTTTGGAGCGCCGGGATAACCGGGATGGAGCAGGAAATAAGAGAGCACCTCTACATCGAAGGACTAGTGTCGATCGCGAGCGCGGCGGTGACCCGTAATTGCTTGCGGGCTTTGAGGTTCCAGAGTCCGGCGACGATTTGAAGGCTGTGGTTTGTCTACTCTTCAGGTCATTCCATGTTCCAGCCATATTCCGAGGGAAGGGAGCACAGCAGGTCACGTATCGCCTCGAGAGTCCTTTCTGCGGGCAACTCGGTGTTCTGCTGGATCACTAGTTGCCCGGCGTGAACGCCAGTACCGTAGAAGCCGCCGCTCACTTCGCGAGTTCGGGAATCGGGATTGGAATAATAGAACTGGCTGCGAAAGTCTCGCACCTCCGCTCCTGCGATTGTCGGGCTGGGGAGGGAACTGATGTCAGTGCAGAAGACGAATGGTGGGAGCCCCTCAGTATCCATTTCGATTGCCGAGCCGGTGTGAAGTACCGACTGCTGAATCAAGCCGTTGGCCAAGTCAGAACGAAATGTTGCAGTGATATCGTTTGCCAGATCGACGATATCGGTGTCCGGCGCGATCTCAGCGACGTAGGATCCCAGTCCACATAGATTGCTACTTTCGGTCGCGCCCACCGGTGGGGTGAGAAGATACCGCAGATCGACCGGATAAAAGTAGGGAATCGGGATGTGTGGGATTTCGCGGACTTGCCACTCAGTCATCAGGATGGCCGCCGCGACCAAGGTGTTGAGGCTGAGCCCCTCCTCACGGCTGAATGCGATGAGGTCTGCTGTCTCCTGCTTGGTCAGCCGGCACCGGACGACCGGAACAGCTCGCATTGGACCGGGAGCCGAGGTGAAGCTCGGCTTCTGGGGAGGCAGGTCATAGGCGTTGACGAAAGGATAAAAACGCTCGCCTCCCGACGTCTTTAGCTTCTTGACGCCCCGCTGTTCCAGCACGACCTCCATCGGTAAAGGTGCGGGCCGTGGGATTATCGGACCGGGGTCGCCGGTAGACAGCAGACTGGTGTAACGGGTGGACAGCTCTTCAAGAAGCGCGGCCAAATGGTGACCGTCGGCGATGGCGTGGTGGACAAACAGCGTCATCTCGACCCCGCCCTCGCGGACTATCAGCTGCAAATTGATTAGCGACAAAGCCTGATCGAGTTTGGCTTCGACGTCTCCCGACCGCATCCCATTAGTACCATCGACAATCCATATCCCAGAATGGAGCAGATCGTCGGCGACGATCTGGTAGAGACCTTCGGAATCTTGCTCAAAGTGACTGGCGAACACCGGGTGGGCCTGTAAGACGGCGTCAAACGCGTCCGACATCGCATCGATATCGAGCGCACCGAGTACCTCCACCGTGACAGCACTGAACATGTTGTATGCCGCGAAGCCGGCCTCACTAGGAAACAGCTTGCGGATTACGGATCCGGGAAACACCTTAAGACTCCCGCCTTTTCATTCCGTGTCGGGTCATGCTGGTCAATTCGTGCTGGCCCGTCGATAGCCTTTCACCAGGGGCACGACGCATGCGGCGGCAATTCCCACGCTCCACAGCAGCGTCATGACCGTCGGGAATAGGACCGGACCGCCGGCCGACAATCCACGCATTGCTAGGGTGGCGTAGGTCACCGGCTGATGCATGACCACCGGCTGTATCCAGCCTGGAAATATTTCCCTCGGTATTACACCGCCAGACAAGCAGAGAAACAGCATTTCAAATAGCGCAACCGCCTCAACCACGAGTATTTCCGACGTGTACAGCGATACCGTTGTGAAGAGAGCGGCGAATGCCATGCTCAGTACGGCCGGAACGATAAGCCACATGAGGCCCGCGACCGCGCCCTCGCGAAAGCGGAAACCCATTAGCATCCCGGTACCCAGCAGCGCCGCCGCGGTGAACGCAATCCGAATCGCCTCGGCCACGCCGCGAGACAGCAGGCCCGATGCCCGGTGCACAGGCAGCACCCAAAATCGGGTAAGCAGACCGTCATTGCGCTCGCGCATCAGGTCGAGCACGACGAAATTGGAGCCGCTAATCGCAGCGCCGATCAGGAGCAGCGGCATAATGACGTATAGCGCGTTGTCGTGGGTCACGAGGTAAATCAGATCGCCGAACACGGTGTAGGCGATCAGCATTATCACGGGCGGTAATGCGAGCGACAGCACCGTACCGAAGATGTCGAGGCACCACCGATTGAGTATCCGCTTGGTCTGCACCCATGTTTGAAGAGCCAGCAACTGGACAGAATTCTCCGGGTCCTGCCAGCGCCCGGGGCGACGCACGGCTTCCAGACTTGTCATGGAGATCATGATCGTCTCGCCGAGGAGAAGATGATGGATGCGGGCACTAGGAGCACCGCTAAACCGAACAGAAAAGCCAGCGTCGGCTCCATGACAAGCCACGTCACCGGTATGACAGCCTTGCCTGTTTCCCCGGATAATGCGCGCAGCGCTATCACCACCTGGGAGATCGGATTGTTGCGCACAAAAGGCTGGATCCAGTGCGGAAACAGCTTGAGCGGTAGGACACCGACGGACAGCACTCCGAAGAGCGCCGCAGGTGCGGTCAACAACGGCACCATCCCGTTGGGGTTCTTGGTAGCGAAGCCGATCAGGTCTGCGCCGAATGAGAGCAAGATCCCGTACACCATCATCAACACGCAAAAACCGGCGATATAGAGGGCTGGGGTATGAAACCGGAATCCGATCGCGTAGCCGCAAATTATCGACACCACTAAGCCGATACTGCATCGATACACGCTGGCTGACAGGCGGGCGAACACCGGTGTCAGCGGGGCGATCGGCATGGCCGCGAACCGGCGATAGACGCCAGTCAGCGCATCGGTTGCCGCCCGGAAGGCCGACGCTAAGGCGGGGATCGAGACGGCCTGCAAAACGATCATTGGCGCGACATATTGCCCCAGGCTGCTGGCGAGGCCGGTGCCGGCACCGACATAGTGGTCCCACAGTTTGTGGAACGGTACGTAGATGCCCACCGTCATAACCACCGGTCCGCCGATCCCGACGATCAGCTCGCCGTCGAGCAAGCCCGGTGTGATGAAGCGTACTGTGAGCACCCACCATTGACGAAGCATCGAGGGGCGTGGCCGCTCCGGGGTTGTGCGTGGCATCTCGAGGATCGGGACCTCGGCAGTGGCGCTCATCGCACGGCCTCCATCCCCAACGCCAGGTGAATTGGCGTGCGGGACTCGCCGGGCTCCGCTGTCATGGACAGGAATACGTCATCGAGCGACGGCCGGCGCAGCGCAATTTCGGCCAGCTCGATATTCGCCGCGTCGATCCGCGACACGGCTTCGAGGAGCGTGCTGGTGCCATCCGGCACCGGCACCGTTATTCGGTCCGATTCGGGAGTCAGCATGCTCCGACTATGCTCGGGCAACAGCGAACCGAGCGCTGTGACGATGGCGCCCAGATCCTTGAGATCTCGCGGCACTATTACGCAGAAACTGGCGCCGGCGCGCTGCTTGAGTTCATTCGCGGTGCCTTCCGCGATGACCTTGCCGTGATCGATCAAGATAATGCGGTCACAGAGTGCATCCGCCTCCTCAAGATACTGTGTGGTCAACAGCGTGGCGATGCCCAACTTCTTGAAGTTGGCGATCAGATCCCAAATAGCTTGCCGACTCCTCGGGTCTAGCCCGTTGGTGGGCTCGTCCAAGAAGGCCACCCGGGGTTGCACCATCAATCCGCAGGCGATGTCTATACGGCGACGCATGCCGCCCGAGTAGGTGCTCACCCGCCGCCTGGCGGCATGCATGAGGTCGAATTGTTCGAGCAGTACATTCGCCCGTTCACGCGCCGCGGACTTGCTCAGCCCGTACAGCCGACCGAACATCACCAAGTTCTGCCGACCGGAAAGCAGGTCATCCACAGCCACCTGCTGTCCGGTGAGCATGATCGAGCGGCGCACACCAGCCGGCTGGGAAACGACATCGTAGCCGGCTACAGCCGCGGAGCCGCGATCCGGCCGGCTCAGCGTCGACATGATGTCCACGATGGTCGTCTTGCCCGCGCCGTTCGGGCCAAGCAGACCAATCACTTCACCGTAGTTTACGTCGAAACTCACGTCATCCAGAGCCACAACCCTGCCGAACTTCTTGCAAACCCCTTGGACTACCACCGCTTTATCGGTAGCGGGATAACCATTGTGCATTTGACTCTCCTCAGATTCTCGCTCAGTCATGGTCTTTGATCCTCGCTCAGTCATGGTCAAGGCTGGACATGTCCACCAGGGCGCCCTCTTGGGTTTCCCCGGCCATTTCGCTCCGGTCGCGCTCCGCGGCGATGGCCTCCTCGACCAGCTCGTTCAGCACGATCGGGAAGCTCTGCTTCAGCGCTTCTACCGTTGTGCCGCGGATCCGGCGGGTGTCATACCACCAATCGAGATGCAGTGAACCGGCGGACCGGTACGCCCGAAGTTCGAGGGGATGACCCAGCCCTGGGATTGTCTGTTGCACCAGCATTGCGGTATCAGAGTCAAACTGCGTCGGCGCATCGCCGGGTGGCGGCACGGGGATCACACCCGCATACCGGAAGTGGACGTCGGGTGTGCGCTGCGCACCCAGGACATGTGCGGTCGGTGCGTACAGATGCCGCAATAGCCCGTATCCAATCCCGTGGTGAGGAACGGATTTGAGCGTGTTGTGGACGGCGTCTATCTGCTGAATCGGATCGGTACCTCGTGCGTTTGCGCACGTCAGCAGAACCGGATAGTACGTCGTGAACCAGCCGACGGTTCGGAACAGGTCGACGTCCGGTCGCAGCACCGACCGCCCCTCGCCCTCGAGCTCTACGGCGACCACACCGTCACCGACCGTCTGGGCTATCGTTCGGCCCAGTGCGGCCAGGATGATGTCATGAATTGACCGTCGTAACCTGCGCCGAGCCTCATCTAGCGCAATTGTCTCGTTGGCGCCTAGCGTGCACGACAACCTGGTCAGATCGTCGGCACTGGGAGGCTGCGTGACCTCTGAGTTGGGGAGGGCATCGGCCAGCCACAAAGTCGCCTTGCTTGCATTCTCGATCCAGAAGGCGCGGGTGCCCAGCGCCGCTGGATGCGTCGCGAGGGCGGCGCATCGCAGCGACCACTCACCCCAGCCGGTAGTGGCCGGCTCCAGCGTGATGTCCTCGCCTTCCAGCCGTTGCCCGAATGCGGTGAGGACGTCGGTACCAAGAATTTGGCGCGATGTGTCGTCGGCGACCGTTTCGTGCAGGCCAAGACCCAGGTACTGCGGACCGCCGTGAGCGGCAGTGATATGCACGGCAGTCAGCGGCGCGTTCGAGAAGTCCGAGAAGTCCTGGTCTGCACCCTGATCGGCCCCCGGATCAGCAAGGTGTTCGGCCAGGATGTCTGAAACCGCGGCGCGCTCCTCCGGGCTTTCGGAAGCTACAGCATCGGGAAGCGACCGGGTCAAGAGCCGGGTGAATTCTCCAGGTGGCGCGATGTGTTGCTCCCACATACCGGCTTTGTCGACGAGGTGTAGGCGCAACGCGTCGTGATGGTTGACCACCGCGGTCAGCACTGCCCGAATATCTTCGGTACTTACCTTGGGGTCCAGCCGCAGGATCAGCGGGACGCGCCAGCGACCAGTCTCGCGCAACCCTCGCTCAAGGAAATATGCGATGTTCGGCGGAACCGCCGAATTAGCATCAGCCGCAGGGGGTTTCGCCAACCCTCTGGCCGCAAATGTGGCATCGACTGCGGCGGCCAGCTGCGCCAAAGTCGGATATTCGTACAGATCCTGCGGCGTGATCGCCATACCTTCGTTGGCGGCTGCCATCGCGATGGTGATCGCGACCAGGGAATCGCCACCGAGGTCAAAGAAATTGGCGTCTCGATCGATCGAGTCGCCACCTACGCACTGCACCCAGATGCGGTGCAACGCGGCCTCGGTCGGTGACTGCCCGTTGCGCGCCACATCGACGGTGGAGGCAACTGCCCCAGAGCCGGCCGGTGCGCCGACCGATGAGAGGTTGCTCGGGGCGGGAATGTTCGTCCAGACGGTGGGCTTCGGATCGATCCAATGCCGCTGGCGGTCGAACGGATAACCGGGCAACGACACGATTCGGGGCCGTGCCGGGCGCAGCGGCGTCCAGTCAATCTCGACTCCGGCCCACCAGAGTTCGCCGAGAGCGCGCAGGAAAATGTCGCGGTCATCGGCGCTTTGAACGGGGTGTCGCATGAGCCGGATGGCGCGGTGCCCCGGTGACCACTTGGGCTGTCGTATCGCCGAACCGGTCAGGCTGCCTCCGGGACCGACCTCGATCAGGATTCTCCCCGGATCGCTCAGCACCACATCGAGTTCGTCGGAGAACCTTATCGTGGAACTGATTTGGCGCGCCCAGGCGGCCGGATCGGTTGCCTGCTCGGCCGACAGCCAGGTTCCGGTGAGGTTGCTAAGCAGCGGCGTCTGGGGTGCGCGCAGTTCCTGACGCGACATGAACTCTTCGAATTCGCCCAGCATGGGATCCATCGAGCTGGAATGAAACGCATGGGTCGCACGCACTCGTCGAACGGCTATCCCATCCTCGGTAAGGCGTTGGGTGAAGGCGCGAATCTGGTCCTGCGGCCCGGCGACAACGCAGCTGCCCGGATCGTTCACCGCGGACAGCTCCACTCCCTTGAAGAGGTCCTCGGCGAGGTGCGTGGCGATGTCATCGGGGCCGGCCGACACCGCGACCATGGCCCCCGGCGCCGACTCGTGCATCAGTCGGGCACGCAGGGAAACCGTTTTGATCGCCGTCTCGAGGTCGAAAACCCCGGCAAGCGTGGCCGCGATGTATTCGCCGGTGCTGTATCCGATATGTGCACTGGCGCGCACGCCATAGCTTTCGACCAACTTCGCGAGCGCGTATTCGACTGTGAACAGCGCCGGTTGCGAACGGTCTATGCGATCCAAATCCGTTGTGTTCCCATCAAATACGTCGGCATATAGATCGCTGCCCAGCTCGGCGCGGAATCCCGCGGCGCAGGCGTCGAAGTGCTCGGCGAAAACGGGCTCGGTGTCATAAAGCCCCTTCGCCATTCCGACGTGCTGAGCGCCCTGCCCGGGAAACAGGAAAATGACGCGGTCCGAGGTCCCTGAGGTCCCTGAGGTCGATGTGGCTTCGGTACCCTCCGTTGCGGATTCGCCAACGAAGACATTGTCGTGCTCTTTCGCCCGCAGTAATGTGACCGCTTGCTCCCGGTCGCGGACGACAGCGGCCATCGTGACATTTTGCTTGCGGCGTCCGGCAAGAGTGAAGGCGACGTCGGACAGATCCAGCTCTTCTCCATTGGCCAGCGCTGTGGCTAACGCGGTCCGCGCATCGGCCAGCGCCGCTTCCGTCTTGGCTGACAGCAGGAGCACCTGGGGGCCGGTCGGCTCGACGTGTGCTGGCACCTCCGGTGCTTCCTCGACGACGACATGGGCGTTGGTACCTCCCACGCCGAACGAGCTCACTCCGGCGCGACGAACTCCGTCCCACTCCCATGGGCCGTACTCGCTTTGCACGATGAACGGACTTTGCTCGAGACGCAGCTCCGGGTTCGGGCTGGTGAAGTGCAGCGTCGCGGGAATCGCTTTGTTCTTCAGGCAAAGAATCGTTTTGATCAGAGCCGCGATGCCGGCAGCGACTTCCAGGTGGCCGATATTCGACTTGACCGACCCCAACACACAAGGAGCCGTCCGGGTCGCTTCAGACACCCCGAATGCGGTTCGGAGTCCTTGGATTTCGATGGGATCGCCGAGTGGGGTGCCGGTTCCGTGGCACTCGACATAGCTCACCGTCGACGAATCGATGCCCGCCACCGCATGCGCCTCGGCGATGACATCGGCCTGAGCGACCGGATTGGGCGCTGCGTAACCCATTTTCTTGGATCCGTCATTGTTGATCGCCGACCCGCGGATGACGGCGTGAATGCGGTCACCGGCGTCAACGGCGGCTTGCAACGGCTTAAGGGCCACCATCGCGACTCCGCTACCGAAGACCGTACCGTCGGATCGTACGTCGAAGGGCCGGCAATGGCCGACCGCCGACACCATCGATCCCGGTGAATTCCAGTAACCGACATGGTGGGGGATACTCAGCGAGGACGCACCGGCCAGCGCCATGTCGCACTCGCCGCTCAGCAGGCTCAGGCAGGCCAGATGGACCGCAACCAGCGACGACGAGCACGCGGTTTGGACCGCGATACTCGGGCCGCGGAGGTTGAACTGATGCGACACCCGCGTTGTCAGAAAGTCCTTGTCGTTCTGCAGGAACAGGCTGAACTGGTCGAAATTGAGTCCCTCACCCAAGACGGCGTTCGGGTCGCGGTGTGAGAGCAGGTTGTGGAGCAGATAGCCACTGGGAGAGCTCGTTCCGTACACGCCGATCGAGCCGTCGAACCGGTCGGGGTCACATCCCGCATCCTCCAGCGCATGCCACGCGCACTGAATGAACATCCGGTGTTGTGGATCCAGCACCCGTGCGACCTGTGGCGGCATCCCGAAGTAGTCGGCGTCGAACTCGTCGATCCCGTCGACAAGCGGTGCGCGGCGCACATACGCCGGATCAGCCAGCGTCTTCTCACTGACCCCGTTGTCGCGAAGCTCCTGTTCCGACAGGGTGGTGATCGACTCCACGCCGCGCCGCAAATTGTCCCAGAACGCCGACACGGAGTTGGCGCCGGGGAATCGGCCGGCCATGCCGACGACCGCGATCGAGTTGTCAGGCAACGAATTTGAGTTCACGTTCACGTGGGTTGTCCCGCTTTCCGCCGCATCGCGGCTCCGTGTCGCGCCGCCGCGCGCTGCTGGGCGCGGTCGCGGACGTTGTCAAGTTGTCCGAGCGGCTGCTCGTGGTCGTTCAGGCCGAGTTGCTGCAGCAGATCGGTGGCGAGAACTTGCGCCGACGCGCCCTGCAAGAGCAACGCCACCGGTGGCTCCGCGCCGAAATCCGCGCGGGAGGTATTGCGGATCCGCACCGCCATCAGTGAGTCCAGCCCCAGCTCAGTCAATGGCATGGTCGGGTCGACGGCCGATTGGTCGGCGTAGCCCATTATGGCTGCGATACGCGCACACAACCGGTCCGTCACGATGCTCGCAGCCTCAACGGGATCGAGGCCGGAAAGCGCGTCGGGACCGGGCCAGTCGCCGGCATCGCCCGCACTGTCGAGCTCTTCGACCACCTGTGTGAAGTAGCCGATGCTGTGGATCTCGGGGAATGCGAGCAGAGCACGGTCGGGACGCAGCCGTGCGACGCCGGTGTGGTAGCGGTCGGTGGCCAGCAGCGCCTCCAGCGCCTCCATCCCTTCGGCCGGCGTGATCGGATCGAGAACTCCGACATTCAACGAGCGGGCAATGCCCACCTCCGACCACTGCCCCCAGTTGATCACGGCGGCCGGCAGGCCGGCCGCCCTGCGCCACGCGACCAGCGCATCGAGCCACGCGCTCGCGCACGCGTACGCGGTTTGCCCCGGGAAGCCCAGCAGCGAAGCGACGGAAGAGAATCCCAGCCACCAGTCCAGTTCACGGGTGGCGCTGGCTTGGTGCATCCGCAGCGCTCCGGCGGCCTTGGGAGCCCAAACCCGCTCCAGACTCTCCCTGGTCATGGAGAACAGCAGGCTGTCGTCGAGCACCGCGGCGGCGTGCACGATGCCGCGCAACTCACCGCCGCCTTCCTCGGCCGCCTCGACGAGCCTTTCCGCTATGCCCGGGGATGCCACATCACCCCGAACGATCGCGACCTCGGCCTTGTCTTGCAGTTCGGCCAAAGCCCTGAGCTGTTCGTCTGAGGGATCGCTGCGGCCGTTGAGCACGACGCGGCCGGCGCCGCTGTCGACGAGCCATCGGGCGACGACCAGGCCGAGACCGCCCAGGCCTCCGGTGACGATGTACGAGGCCCCGGGGCGGACGGCCGCGGCCTGCTTCGGTGCGCCCAGTGTGGCGCGCGACAGCCGCTCGACGGTGCGGCGTGTGCCCCGCCAGGCGATCACGTCGTCGATACCCGGCGATTGCAGTTCCGCGCTCAGCGCGGGGAACCCGTCGCGGGCCAGGCCGTTGGGATCCAGATCGACGAGCGCCGTGTGCAGCTCCGGGTGCTCGTAGGTGAGCACTCGCACCAGGCCCCTCAACGCGGCGACCGCGGGGGCTCCCGGCTCGGTCTCGCCGACCGCAAGTCCGCCGCGGCTGACCAACCACAGCCGCGGAGACCGGCCGTGCCAGCCTCCGACGATCGCGCGAATGGCCGCCGTGATCGACCAGACCGTGTCGCGGGCCCGCGTCATGCCGTCATCCAGCCCGGTGCCGCCCCCGAGGAAAACCACCACACCGGCGGGTGGGCGCTCGGCATCCCCCGCCGTTTCCGCGAAGGCGGCGAGCACGCCGGGTTCGTCCTCGAGGTTGGCGGTGTTCACGCGCCGCGCCGGTGACTGCCACTGGGCGGCGAACTCGTCGGCCGCCGGCTTGGCGTCGGCCTCGGCGAGCACGAGCCAACTTCCCGGCGCCGCACCCTCGACGGCAGACCCTGCTTCGGCCGAGATCGGGCTTTCCACCCAAGTGGTATCGAAGATCTTCTGGGAGAGCGGCAGCGGCACCGAGCGGTGCTCGACGCGCCGCAGGTAGATGCCGTCGATTTCGGCGGTTACATTCCCCGCGTCGTCCGTCAACACGATCCTGCCGAGCTTCCCGGCTCCGCCCTGGTCGAAACTGGTCAGCTGGGCGCGACACCTGGCCTGCCGGCCGACGTTGCCGAACACCCGGATGGTCTCGAACGACAACGGCAGGTAGGTGCCTGATTCGGTGACCGCATCGTCGGGCATCGCCACGCCCAAGCTTTGTAGGGCCGCGTCCAAGAGAACGGGGTGGATTCGGTACCCGGAATGCTTGGGAGCCTCGTCAGGAACAGTGATCTCGGTTTCCGCGGTGCCATCGGCCAGACGCGCGATTGAAGTCAATGCCGCAAAGGCGGGCCCGTGGTGTTGACCGGTCTGGCGCAACACGCCATAGAAATCACCCGGCGCGACGGTAGTCGCGCCCTGGCGAATCGCCGATGGGTGCCGATCGGGAGCGACGTCGGACGGCGAGGCTTCCACCTTGGCGGTGGCATGCCGAATCCAGCCGCCGGTAGCGGACCGGGAATGGACCTCGACCCGGGTCTTGTCGTCCGCGCCACGAGTCAACTGAGTCGTTATCTGGGTATCGCTGTCGATGGGAAGCATCTGCTCGACCTCGAGCTGGCGGACCAATATGCCGTCAACTGGCAGGCCGAGCGCTTCGCTGCTTGCGGCCAGGGCGATCTCGACAAACCCGGCGGCCGGCATGATGGGTTGGCTATGCACCTTGTGGTCGGCCAACCAGGGGTGCACCGCGGTTCCCACATTTGCCTGCCACACGTGGTCGCGGCCGGACGGCATCTCGATGTGCGTGCCCAGCAGCGGGTGTGTGTCAGGCGAGTGCCACACGGGCGATTCATCCGGGGCCCAGAATCGCTCATGGTGCCACGGTGTGGGTGGGAGGTTGGCAGGCCGGCCATTGGTGGCGGCGGACATGCCCACCGCGGCGAGTTGGGTATGGAAGAACAGGGTCTGGTCGGTGTCTCTGCTCATCGCCGACGTGATGAGATGACTCGGTGTCTGGCCCAGGGTGTCGGTGATGGCGTAGGTCAGCAGGGGGTGAGGGCTGATCTCGATGAAGCTGCGGTGGCCTTCGCCGGCCGCGGCGATGGCCTGGTGAAACCGCACCGGGTTACGCAGGTTGGTCGCCCAGTAGTCGGCATCCAACACCGGCTGGGGGTCCTCGCATGTTGTGGAGATCATCGGAATCGCCGGCCGCTGCGGTGCCAAATCGGCTAACGCCGACCGCAACTCCGGCAGCACCGGGTCGATGATGGGGTGATGGGAGGCCACATCGACGTCGACGCGCCGCGCCAACCGGTTCTGCGCGGCCACCGCCTCGATCACGGCATCCACCGACTCCGGTGGGCCGGCGATCACCGATTGGCTGGGTGAGGCATACACCGCCAGCGTCACTTGCGGATAATCGGCGATCAAAGCCTCGGCGGTGTCGGCATCGAGCTCCAACAGCGCCATCGCGCCCTGACCGGCCAGCCGCGCCATCAATCGCGACCGGGTGGCGATCACCCGCAACCCCTCGGCCGCCGTCAACGCCCCGGCCACGACCGCGGCCGGCACCTCACCCATCGAATGCCCAATCACCGCATCCGGTGTCACCCCGTAGGACCGCCACATCGCTGTGAGCGCCAACTGCAGGCCCACCAACACCGGCTGGATGCGGTCGATGCCGACCACCTCCTCACCGCTGGAGATCACCTGCTGCAGCGAAAAACCGGTCTGCGCGATGAAGTCCGGCTCCAGCTCGGCGATCGCGGCGGCGAACGCCGGCTCATCGGCCAACAATTGGCGGCCCATCCCGGCCCACTGCGATCCTTGCCCCGAGTACACGAACACCGTGCCCCGCCCGCGCGAGCCCGGATGGCAACCCACTACCCCGGGCCCGGGCCGGCCGGCCGCCAGTGCCCGCAACCCCGCCACCGCCTGCGCGCTATCGCGCGCGACCACCGCGCCTACTTGGCGATAACGGGCCCGGTGATGCTTCAGCGTGTGCGCCACATCGGCCAGCGGCACCGCCGCGCCGGGGCCCTGCATCCATTCGGCCAACACCGCGGCCATCGACGCGACCCGCTGTGGCGTCTTGCCTGACACCACCAACGTGCTCAGCCCCGAGTTCGGCCCTTCCTGCGGTGCCTGCGGTGCCGTAGCCAACTGCGGTGCCTGCTCGATCACCGCATGCGCGTTAGTGCCGGTGAACCCGAACGACGACACCGCGGCCCGGCGCGGACCGCTGCCACCTGGCCACGGGCCGTTGTCGGTGGGAACAAAAAGCCGGGTTGACGACGCGTCGATCGCCGGGTTCCAGCGAGTGAAGTGCAAATTCGGTGGCACTCGGCCGTGTCCCACCGCAAGCACCGCCTTGATGAATCCGGTGATACCGGCGGCGGCCTCCAGATGACCGAGGTTGGTCTTCACCGACCCCAGCGCGCACGCGCCACCGCCGCGGCCGTAGGTGGTCGCCAACGCCTCGAACTCAATCGGATCCCCCAACGGCGTTCCGGTGCCGTGGGTCTCGACATAATTCACGCTGTCCGCCGCGACGTCCGCCATGCGCAGCGCCGCCGTGATCACTTCCCGCTGCGCCAACGCGTTCGGGGCGGTCATGCCGTTGGACCGGCCGTCTTGGTTGATCGCCGAACCGCGGACCACCGCCAGCACCCGGTCCCGGTCGCGGACCGCGTCGGCCAGCCGCTTGAGCACCACCACACCGCAGCCGTCGCCGCGCACGTACCCGTCCGCGCCGGCATCGAAGCTCTTACACCGGCCCGTCGGCGAGAGCGCGGCCCACTTTGACATCGCGATGCTGGTGGCCGGTACCAAGTTGAGCTGCACCCCGCCCGCCAGTGCCAGGTTGCTCTCCCGAAGCCGCAGGCTCTGACACGCCAAGTGGACTGCCACCAGCGACGACGAGCACGCGGTGTCCACGGCCACCGCGGGGCCGCGCAGTCCCAACAGATACGACATCCGCCCCGCGGCCGCTGAGTGCGGCATTCCGGTGGCCGTGTACGCGTCAATCTCGTTTCGGCTGTCGTTGCTCATGGTGTAGTCCCACAGCATCAACCCGATCATCACGCCGGTCTGCGTCCCGCTGAGGGAATCGGGCGGAATGCCGGCGTGCTCGAGCGCTTCCCAGGCAACCTCGAGCAGTATCCGATGCTGCGGATCCATCGCCATGGCCTCGCGAGGCGTGATGCCGAAGAAATCGGCGTCGAAACCGGCCGGGTCGGCGACGAAACCACCCCACTTCGTCGTCATCCGCCCCGGCGCCGACGGATCGGGGTCGTAGAGCGCGTCCGCATCCCACCGATTCGCCGGCACCTTGGCTATCGCGTCCCGACCGTCGACCAGCAACTGCCAGAAACTCTCCGGCCCGAAGACATCCCCCGGTAGACGACAACCGATCCCGACCACCGCCACCGGCTCCGCAATGTCGGTGGGGAAAGGAGTCCCCGCACGGACGAGCTCGCGCGCAAGGGCAGCTCGTGCGTTCGGCGACAGTTGGGCCGCGCGTTCGGCCAGGCTTGTCACGAGTCGGCGCCTTCAGTCGCCACCTGCAGTTCGCTGGCGTCGACCAGATCGGAGAGCAATTCCAGTTCCTCGTCGGACAGTTCCGGTTCGGCGTCGGAGGTCTGCGGCGCGTCGCTCGGCTGCGCGAAGTCCATTCGTTCACACAGTGCGCCCGCGAGATCGGTGATTGTCGGGTATGCCCACACCAGCGTGACCGGCAACGTCATGCCCAGGCTGGACTCCAGCCTGTTGCGCAATTCGAGGGCCATCAGCGAGTCCAGACCAAGCGTCTCCATCGGCTGGTCGTGGTCGATCGGTTCGGTCGAGCGCAGCACCCCTCGAATCTCGT
Source organism: uncultured Actinomycetota bacterium (assembly GCA_963845595.1). Lineage (GTDB taxonomy): Bacteria > Actinomycetota > Actinomycetes > Mycobacteriales > Mycobacteriaceae > Mycobacterium. The sequence goes on along the minus strand of CAWJSU010000006.1, from coordinate 148,950 downwards.
CGGCGATTGCCGACGCGATGCGGCCCGGGCGTTCGGACGGGTCGAGAGCGTCCAATTCCGCCCGGATCTGTCCGCCGCCGCTGCGCCGATCGACGGTTGTCGAGTCCTGCAGTTTCGCGAACAGTGACGATCCAGCGACGGCAGGGAACGATTGGAACCACTGCCGGGCGTCGAGGGGGAACACACCGATGCGTGCCCGATCGGCGCCGAGCACCGTCCGCAACGCCTCCAGCCCCTGCTCGGGCGTGAGCATTGCGACGCCCAGATCGGCCAGGAACTGGGCACGGCCAACCTCGGCCCATGGGCCCCAGCTGATCCCGACGGCGGGAAGCCCAAGGGAGCGCCGGTGGGCGACCAGGCCGTCGAGCCACGAGTTCGCGGCCGCGTATGATCCCTGGCCGGCCGAGCCGAGAAATGAAGCGATCGAGGAAAATACCACCCACCAGTCGACGTTCAAGTGGGCGGTGGCTTGATGCAGCCGCCAGGCGCCGGCGACCTTCGGAGCGAACACCGTGTTCGCGGCGGACTCCGACAGGTTCAGCACGATCTCGTCGGCCAGCACCATGGCACTGTGCATGACTCCGGCCACCCGGAAACCGTGCTTTTCGACCGCCTCGACCATGCGACCGGCGGTGTCGGGATCCGTGATGTCCCCGGTGACCACCTCGACCCGGTGACCCGCGGCGTTCATGTCCGCGATTGCCGTCCGAACCTCGTCGCTGGGCGCCGAACGCCCGTTGAGGACAACCATTCCCGCGCCCTGCTGCACCAGCCACTGTGCAATCAAGAAACCGAGACCGCCCATGCCGCCCACGATGAGGTAGCCGCCGTCCTCGCACACCAGCGGTGGCTGCGACGCGACCGCGTCGATGCTGCCGCCGGCCGGTGTCGTGATGACGATCTTGCCGGTGTGCTTACCGGACGCCATGATCCGAAATGCGTCGAATGCGTTGTCGAGGCTGTACTCGGTGACCGGGGGTACCTGCAGGTCGCCCGCGGACACATGCGCGAGAATTTCCTGGAGCATGCGGCGATTCCGTGCCGGCTGCACCCGCAGATTCAAGTCGAGGTCCACGACGCTGAAGGAGGCGCTCCTGGCCAGCGCGGCCAACCCCAAGTTGGCGTTGGCGTAGATGTCCTTCTTGCCGATTTCGACAAACCGGCCACCGGGGGCAAGGATGCGCACCCCGCGCTGAATCGCTTCGCCGGGCAACGAATTAAGAATCAGATCCACACCGTAGCCGTTGGTGACGTCGAGGATTTCGTCGGCGAACTCCACGGTTCTCGAGTCGCCGATGTACTCCACGCCAAGCCCGGCCAGCATTTCGCGTTTGTCATCCGAGCCGGCCGTGGTGAAGATGCGGGCGCCGATCCACTTGGCGATCGAAATCGCTGCCAGTCCCACGCCGCCGGTGGCCGAATGGACGAGCACGCGTTCGCCGGGGGCCAGCCGCCCGACCACGCACAGTGCCTCCCAGGCGGTCAGATAGGCGATACCGAACGCGGCCGCTTCGCCGTCGGCCAGTTCGTCTGAGATCGGCACCACCAGGTCGGCAAGGGTTGTCACATGCGAGCCGAAGGTGCCCGGACCGAAGGCGATGACGCGCTGCCCGACCTCGACGGAGTCCACATCGTCGCCGACAGCCGTCACGTAACCGACACACTCGCCACCGATCACCGGGGGACCGTCAGTGCCCGGGTAGATCCCCATCGCCTTGAGCACGTCGGCGAAGTTGAGCCCCGCGGCCGCGATGCGAACCTCGACCTGGCCGGATGCCGGAGGAATCCGCTTCACCGCGTGCACGTTCAGCGCGTCCAGCCGTCCGGGTTGATCTATCTGCAGCCGAACCGCACCGGCACCGTCGAGGTCCACGACCGTGTTCCGGGCTTCGGGCGCCAGCTCGCCGGCGGCCGTGGTCGGCGCGGGCACCAGCCTGTCCACATATCGATTTTCACCGCGCAAGGCGACCTCATCGTCGCCGGAACCGGCGAGCAACTCCTCGGTCAGGGCGGCGAGTGAGTCGGTGCCCTCCGGGTCGATGTCGACGATCGTGGTCTTCAGTTCCGGATGCTCGAATGCCAGCACCCGCGCGATTCCGCGAAGCTCGGTCTGCGCCAGCGTGACGCCGGCACCGGCATCGAGCTGTTGTGCGCCGCGAGTGACGATCCACAGCCGCGGGCTGTTCCGGGCACCCATCCGCGACACCGTCTTGACGATGTCGGCGATGAGCAATGTGCGTTCCCGCGGCAAGTCCACTTGCGCCTGATCCGGCTGGGCCTCGTCGGCGGCTCGGGACGGGCAGACCACGACGATGCCGTCCCACTCGATATCGCTTCGGGTGATCGCCTCCCGGAGCGCCTCTTTGTCGTTCCAGGACACCAGCTCGGCGTTGGAGATTTGCTCACCAAGCGACGACTGCAGCCCACGCAGCACCGGGTCGCCGGCGGGTGCGTCACCAACCAGGTCACTGATCAACAGCAGGTTACCGACAGTGTCGCCCGTTTTCTCGACGGATACCGGCTCCCATTCCAACGCGAACAGCCGGCTGGCGAGTTCCGTTGCGCCGGTGTTTGATCCGACCACCGCCATCTCGACTTCGTCGATCTTCAACAGCACTTGGCCATCCGGGCCAGTCAGGACGACTTGGCCGGCAACTCGTCCGCCGGTTATTGAGAGTGAGCCCACTGCAAAGACACCGTCGGTTATGTCGCCGTACACATGGACGCCCCCGAAACGCACCGGCAGCACTATCTGCTGGTCGCCCTGCGCTTCGGCAAGGTCGGTAGCCAACTTGGTGGCGCCCAGGGTCTGCAACGCGATATCCATCATCACCGGGTGCATCAGGAATTTGCGGGCACTGGTCTTTGCCGTAGCAGGCAGCTCCACATCGGCGCGGGCGGCACCAGACTGCGATACCTTGAGCCCGACGATTCCGCGAAACGCTTCCCCGTGTTGTTGGCCGCTGGCGCGCAGCCCCCGATACAGGGCGTCGGGATCGATTTCAGCAATTGGGTCGTCAAATGTCGGCGCCGCCACCTCGCGATCCGACGGATTGGCGCGCGCGACCGTGGCGGTGGCGTGTTTGATCCATCCGGAAGACGCAGTGCGGGTACGCATTTCGACCCGACACAGTTCCTCGTCGCCGGTGAGCGTGGTGACGAAAACAGTGCCGGGGGCCACGTGCATCACCTGGTGAAGACTGACTTCGCGGAGCATCCACGGCCGATCTTCAGCGCCCTCTTGTATGGCCCCGAATGCGTCCGTTGCTGCCGCCAGCGCCACCTCGGCGTAGGCCGCCCCCGGCAGCACGCAGAGATCGTCGATGGCATGATCCCCGAGCCACAACAAATCTGGATCGAGTTCGGATTGCCATACCCTGGTGCCGTTGGTGGGATCGGTGACGCCGATGCCAAGCAGCGGGTGGGTGTCCGCCCCAAGGTGCGCGGACGTCGTCGTGTCGATCCAGTGACGGGCGTGCTGCCAGGGAGTGGTGGGCAGGACGGAGTGTGGTCCGGCGCGGTGCGGGGTGCGTGGTGGTTGGTTGGTGTGAGCGCTGTTGAGGTTGGTGTGGAAGGTGAGGGTGTCGTCCTTGTCGCGTCGCAGCGTGCCGATGCTGTGATGGTGCTGCTCGGCCAGGGTTTCGCCGATGGCCTGGGTCAACAATGGGTGAGCGCTGATTTCGATGAAGGTGTGATGATCGGCGCCGGCGGCCTCGATGGCCTGCCGGAAGCGCACCGGGTTGCGCATGTTGGTGGCCCAATGCTCGGCATCGAAAACCGGGCGGGTGTTCAGGTCTTCGTAGGTGGTGGAGATGATCGGAATGGTCGGTGGCCGCGGGGTGAGATCAGCCAACTCCGAACGCATCTGGGGTTGCAGCGAATCCATGGCCGGATTGTGCGGGGCCACTTCGATGTTGACCCGGTTCGCGAAGCGCTCCTGCGCGCGCACCGTGTCGATGAGGGCGTCGATCTGCTCCGTCGGTCCCGCGATCACGGTTTGGCGCGGCGAGTTATAGATGCCCAATGTCACTTGCGGGTAGTCGGCGATCAGCGCCTCGGTCTCGGTGGTGTCGAGCTCGAGCAGCGCCATCGCGCCCTTGCCGGATAGCGGCGCCATCAGCCGTGACCGGGTGGCGGTGATGCGCAACCCTTGGGCCGGGGTGAGCGCCCCAGAGACCACCGCGGCGGCCACTTCGCCCATCGAGTGGCCGATTACCAGATCGGGTTGCACCCCGTAGGAGCGCCACAGCGCGGTCAGCGCCAGCTGCATCCCGGTGATTCCCAGCTGGATCTGCTCGATGCCTTCCAGCTCTTTACCGTTCGCGATCACGTCGTGCAGCGAGAACCCGGCCTGGGCCAAGAAGTCTGGCTCGAGCTCGGCGATGGCCTCGGCGAACGCCGGCTCGTCGGCCAGCAGCTGGCGTCCCATCCCGGCCCACTGTGACCCTCGACCTGAGTACACGAAAACCGTGCCCGGCCCGCACCGGCCGTCATGGCTGCCCACCACCCCGGCGCCGGGCTCGTCGGCCGCCAGCGCCCGCAAGCCCTCGACCGCGCGCTGGCGGTCGCGGGCAACCACCGTGCCGAACTTGGCGTACTGGCTCCGGTGGTGGTTGAGCGTGTTCGCCACCTCAGCCAGCGCCACCTCGGCGCCGGGGCCCTCCATCCAATCGGCCAACACCGACGCCGTCGCGGCCACCCGCTGCGGGCTCTTACCCGACACCACCAGCGTCGACACCGCCGGCGCCGGCTGCGCCGCGGACAACGGAGCCGGATCCGGAGCCTGCTCGACCACCACGTGCGCATTCGTCCCGCTGATGCCGAAGGATGACACCCCCGCTCGGCGAGGTCGACCGGTGTTCGGCCATTCCATGCCCTCGGACGCGACCGTTAGCCGACCGGCGGCCTCACTGGCGCGCGACGTGAGCTCGTTGAAGTTGAGGTGCTTCGGAATGTAACCGTTGCGGATGGCGAGCACGGTCTTGATGAACCCGGCGATACCGGATGCCACTTCCAAATGACCGACATTGGTTTTCACCGAGCCGACCACCAACGGCGCGGAACTCTCCCGATCGCTGAAAACCTTGGCCAGCGAGTCGAGTTCGATCGGATCGCCCAGGGGGGTACCCGTTCCGTGGGTCTCGACGTAGTCGATGTCGGCAGGCTTCAACTTGGCCGACGCCAACGTGGTGCGCAGCACCGCCTGTTGCGCTGGCCCGTTCGGAACGGTCACTCCACTGCTGGCGCCATCCTGGTTGACCGCCGAACCGCGCAACACGGCAAGAATGCGGTCACCATCGCGCTGCGCGTCATCCAACCGCTTGAGTACCACTACGCCACAGCCCTCACCGCGCACGTACCCATCGGCGGCGTCATCGAAGGTTTTGCATCGCCCGTCCGGCGCCAGCATCCCCCATCGTGAGAATGCGATGCTCGGTCCCGGGTTGAGCAGCACCTGGGTTCCACCGACCACCGCCGTGTCGCTTTCGCGCCGGCGCAGGCTCTGACATGCCAGGTGCGCCGCCACCAACGACGACGAGCAGGCCGTGTCGATGGCCACCGAGGGTCCCCGAGCCCCGAGCAAATATGACAACCGCCCGGCGGCGAAGCTCGCCAAGGTTCCGCTTGCCATGTAAGGGTCGAGATCTTCCAACAGTATCCCGCGCGTCAGCGTGAGCAGGTAGTCGCAACCGCTGATGCCGACGAACACCGAGGTTTGAGTCCCGCGAATGCTGTGCGGCGGGATGCCCGCGTCCTCCAACGCTTCCCAGGCGACCTCGATGAACAACCGCTGTTGCGGGTCCATCGCCGCGGCCTCGCGTGGGGAGATCGTGAAGAACTCGGCATCGAACTCAGCCGGCTGCCAAGAGGTGAGGAAGCCGCCTTCCCGATTGCAGATCGTCCCGGGCACGTTGTGGTCGTCGCTGTAGAGGGCCTCGGCATCCCACCGTTCGGCGGGAACGGGCACGATACCGCTTGCACCGGCACGCAAGAAATCCCAGTACTGTTCCGGGTTGTTCACCCCGCCCGGGAACCGGCACCCCATTCCGACCACCGCGATGGGTTCGGTGCTGGACTTTTCGGCGATCTCCAGGCGCGCGCTGAGTTCATCGATCTTCTGCAGTGCCTCGGTGATGATCGTCCGGCGGTCCGGCGTGGAAGTGGTCATGGTATGCGTCTCATTCTTTCGGCTAATACCTGCAATAACTCGGCCTCGCAAAGTTCGTCGTGGACGTCAGCGGACCGCTGGTCGTCCGGTTCGATGAGCTCGGGAAGCGTGGTGGCGAGATAGTCCGTGAGGCTGTAAACGGTCGGGTAGTCGAAGACGACAGACGTTGGCAGGAACTCGCCAAGGCTGTCTGACAACGCCCGCTGAAGAGCGACGCTCATCAGCGAGTCCATGCCGAGTTGGAAGAAGCCGGTCGAGGGATCGAGCGACTCCGTGGGCGGCAGGCCCATCGCCGCGGCGGCCAGCGCGCCGACCTTGTCGAGCAACATGTCATGGCGGCGTTCCGGCTGGCATTTCTGCAGGGCTTTGCGGAACTCGCTTTCCGGCATTCTCGTGTCCCCCGGCGCCGGCAGTAGATCGTCGACGATGCGCAGTGATCCGCGGGTCCGGTATGCGGCCGCCAACAGTGGCCAATCCGCGGCGACCACAACGGAATGCACTCCGGCGGCCGGACTCATCACGAGTGGCAACGCGCTGATGGCCACCTCGTCGGGCATGGGTTGCAGTCCGGATTCGATGCTGACCTGACTGTCTTGATCAGCATCGGCCAGGGATTTCCACAATCCCCAGTTGACAGTGGTGGCCGCCAGGCCCATAACGTGACGGGTGTAGGCCAGGGCATCCAGGTAGCCGCTGGTCGCGGTGTAGTGCGCCAGCCAGCGTGAACCAATCAGACCCGAGATCGAGGAGAATAAGACGAAGTGGCGCACAGGGGTTTTCAGCGACAACTGGTGCAACAACACGGCGGCGTCCACCTTGGGTGCGAACATGGCCCGCAGGTCGTCGTCGGTCATGTCGCTGAGCAACACCGGTCCGCCGGCGAAAGCCGCCAAATAGATTCCCTCCAGCGGCGGCAGGTCGGTGCCGAACCGGTCGAATAGGGCGCTCATTGCGGCTTTGTCGGTGGCATCGGCGGCCACCTGGACGAGGTTGACGCCGTCCAGGCTTTGCGCCAGCGCCGTGAGGCGCTCACCGGGATTGCGCGACACCGCAACGATCGTTGTAGCGCCCATCGCGGCGAGCTGGCGGATCAAATGCGGACCGATATTGCCGGTGGCCCCGATGACCAGCTGGCTGGTGTCAGAGCCTAACTGCACTGGCGATTCGGCAGGTAAGGTTCGCTTTTGCAGCCGGGGCACATGGCGTACACCCCGCCGGTAGACGACTTGATCCTCTCCGTCCGTGGCTGAGGCTTCGCCCAGCACGTGCCGCACCGCCAGCTCGGCGGGCAGCGAGACGTCGAGATCGATGAGCGCGCCCCAGATTTCTGGATGCTCCAGCGCCAGCGTGCGTCCGAGGCCCCACAACACCCCATGGGCTGGGTTGGCTCGATCGCCTTCGGAGATGGGCTGGGCATTGCGGGTCATGATGAACAACTTCGGCGGCAAGCTGATCGCAGCCATCGCCGCGGCAAGTTTTCGCAGCTGATCGAACTGCTGGTAGGCCACCCCGGCATCGAGGGGTTGGTTGGTGACGGGCGGCGCGTACAGCACGTTGTCGACACCGCTCAGCGCCTTGCGCAGCGCGCCCGAATCCCCATCCTCGGCGAGCATCGCCGGCGTAAGAACGTCCACCTGAGACTCCGGGCCGGCGGCTGAGGCCAGTTCGGAGGCCAGTTCGGGGGCCAGTTCGGCGGACAGATCGTCATCCGCCACGACGAGCCATCCGCCGCTGCTCGAGGTGCCGACGCTCGGCAACGGGCTAACAGGCCAAGCCACTTGGCAGCACCATTCATCGAGCAGGCCGCCGCTGTTTTCCGAATTTTCCGGTGCCCCGAGAATGTTGACCGCAACCCCATTGCGGGTGTGAAGTCCCGACGGCAGCAGCGCTTTTGCGCCCTGAGCACTATTGGCCCCATTGGTGAGCCAGTGACGGGTGTGCTGCCACGGGGTGGTGGGGAGCTGGGGGTGTGGTTCCGGGGGGTGCGGGGTTTGGGGCGGGCGGCGGGTGTGGGCGGTGTTGAGGTTGGTGTGGAAGGTCATGGTGTCGTCGGCGTCGCGTTGCAGGCTTCCGACGGCGGTGTACTGGGTTCCGGGCTGGGCGCTTTCCAGGGTTTCGATGATGGCCTGGGGCAGCAGTGGGTGCGCGCTGATTTCGATAAAGGTGTGGTAGTGGGACGCGGCGGCAGCGGCGATGGCCTGCTGGAAGCGCACCGGGTTACGCATGTTGGTGGCCCAGTATTCGGCATCGAATGTGGGGAGGGTATCGATGTCATCGTATGCGGTGGAGAAGACCGGAATGGTCGGCATCCGCGGGGTGAGATCGGCCAGTTCCGAACGCATCGCGGGCTGCAGCGCATCCATCGCCGGATTGTGTGGCGCCACTTCGATATTGACCCGGTTGGCGAAACGATTTTGGCCACGCACCCGGTCGATCAACTCGTCGATCTGTTCGATCGGCCCCGCAATGACGGTTTGGCGCGGGGAGTTGTAAATCCCCAACGTCACCTGCGGGTAGTCGGCGATCAACGACTCCGTGGCCGCCGCATGTAGTCCGAGCATGGCCATACCGCCCTGTCCCGACAGCGGCGCCATCAGCCGCGAGCGGGTGGCGGTCACGCGCAGTCCCTCGGCGGGGGTGAGCGCTCCGGCGACCACGGCTGCTGCCACCTCGCCTAACGAGTGGCCGATCACGGCATCGGGTTCCACCCCGTAGGAGCGCCACAGCGCGGTCAGCGCCAGCTGCATACCGATCAGCCCCAGCTGGATCTGTTCGATGCCGACCAGTTCCTTGCCGCCGGCGATCACGTCGTGCAGCGAAAATCCCCCCTGAGCAACAAATTCCGGCTCCAGCTCGGCGATCGCGGCGGCGAATGCTGGTTCGTCGGCGAGCAGTTGCCGGCCCATCCCGGCCCATTGCGACCCCCGACCCGAATACACAAATACCGTGCCCGGCCCGATGGACCCCTGATGACAGCCCACCACTCCGGGGGCGAACTCGCCGGCCGCCAGTGCGCGCAACCCTGCCACCGCCTGCGCGTTGTCGCGCGCGACCACGGTGGCGAACGTGGCCTGCGGGGCGCGGTGATGGTTGAGGGTGTGGGCCACATCGGCCAGTGCCACCTCGGCGCCGGAGCTCTCCATCCAATCGGCCAACACCGACGCCGTCGCGCCCACTCGCTGCGCGGTCTTGCCCGACACCACCAACGTCGACACCGCGGGCGCCGGCTGCTCCCCGGCCACCCCGGCCATCTCAGCCACCGGCACCGCATCCGGGCCCTGCTCGATCACCACATGCGCATTCGTCCCACCTAGGCCGAATGAGGACACCGCCGCCCGGCGCGGACCGGAAACTGACGGCCACGGGACGTTTTCGGTGGGAACGAAAAACCGGGTCGACGATGCATCGATCGCCGGGTTCCATTGCGAGAAATGCAGATTCGGCGGAATCTGGCCGCACTGCACCGCCAGCACCGCCTTGATGAGGCCCGCGACCCCGGCGGCCGCTTCCAGATGACCGAGGTTGGTCTTCACCGTTCCCAGCGCGCATGCGCCCTCGCCGCGGCCGTAAGTGGCCGCCAGCGCCTCAAACTCGATCGGATCCCCCAGCGCCGTCCCCGTCCCATGGGCCTCGACGTAGCCCACGCTCTCGGGCGCTACATCACCGCACCGCAACGCATCGGCGATCACATTGGTCTGGGCATCCGTATTCGGCGCGGTTATGCCGTTGGAACGCCCGTCTTGGTTGACTGCCGAACCGCGCACCACCGCCAGCACGTGATCTCCGTCGCGCACCGCGTCGGTCAACCGCTTGAGCACCACCACCCCGGCGCCCTCACCCCGCACAAACCCGTCGGCGGCGGCGTCGAAGCTGGCACACCGGCCATGTGGAGAGAGCAGTCCCCATGACGAGATGGCAATTTGGGTCTCGGGGCGCAGGGTCAGGCTGACCCCGCCCGCCAGTGCCAAATCGCTTTCCCGTAACCGCAGGCTCTGGCAGGCCAGATGCACCGCCGCCAATGACGACGAACACGCCGTGTCGACGGCCACCGCCGGACCACGCAGCCCCAACTGGTATGAAATTCGCCCCACGGTGATGCTGTGGGAATTCCCGGTTCCGGTGTAGGCGTCCACATGCTCAGGGCTGGTGGACAACATTGATTGGTATTCGTTGAAGTAGACGCCCATCATGACGCCCGTTCGGCTGCCGCCGAGGGAATTCGTTGGGATGCCGGCATTTTCCAGGGCTTCCCAGGCAACCTCGAGCAGCATCCGTTGCTGCGGGTCCATCGCTGCGGCTTCGCGCGGGGCGATACCGAAAAACTCGGCGTCGAACCCCGCGACGTCGGGCACGAAACCGCCCCACTTAGTCGTCATCCGCCCCGGCGTCAGCGGATCGGGGTCGTAGAAAGCGTCCGCGTCCCACCGATCCGCTGGTACCCCTGAGATCGCATTTCGACTGTGGACCAACAATTCCCAGTAACTCTCCGGCCCAGTCACATCCCCCGGAAAGCGGCAACCAATACCCACCACCGCCACCGGCTCCGCCGCGGCGGTGCGCGAGGCCTGGGAGAACGCATCGGCCAAAGCGGCGCGCTGCTCCGCGGACATGCCGGAAATCCGGCTGAATGCAGTTTGCACTACGCCGGTCCCTCGCCGGCCACGGACGTCGATTCGATACTGTCGAATAAGCTATCCAATACACTTCCCGCCGAAGCGGATAGCACGGCTATCTCGTCCACCCCTGAATCTGCTTGCGGCGCTACAGCTTTGGCAAGGTGGCCCGCCAGTGAAGCGACGGTCGGATAGTTGAACAGCATGGTGGCCGACAATTCCAGACCCACGAGTTGCTCAGCTTCGCGCCGAATCGCCATTGCCATCAGGGAATTGAGGCCCAGTTCGGCGAGCGGTCGGTCGTTCTCCAGTTCCGACTCCCCCACCCGCAGTTCGCGGGCGACGATGCTGCGCAGCCCTTGTTCAAGCTCGCAGCGCACATCCAGCGGCGACATCTGCGACCAATCCCGTGCCGGAGTCAGGAACCGCCCGGTGTCGCCACTTTCCGCGGACAGCAGGTCGTCAACGATCCGCAGTGATCCACGCGTCCGGTATGCGGCCGCCAACAGCGGCCAATCCGCGGCGACGACAACAGAATGCACTCCGGCAGCCGGGCTCAGCACGAGTGGCAGCGCGCCGATGGCCACCTCGTCGGGCATGGGTTGCAGTCCGGATTCGAGGCTTACCTGAGTCTCGTCTTGTTGGCCATCCGCCAGGGATTTCCACAATCCCCAGTTGACGGTGGTGGCCGGCAGCCCCATTACGCGGCGCGCGTATGCCAATGTGTCCAGGAAGGTGCTGGTGGCGGTGTAGTGGCCCAGCCATCGTGAACCGGTCAGGCCTGAGATGGAGGAAAACACCACGAAATGCCGCAGTGGGAACTGCCGCACCGGCATTTTCAGTGACAACCGGTGCAACAGCGCGGCGACGTCGAGCTTGGGGCGGAACATGGCAGCCACGTCGTCGTCGGTCATCTCGCTGAGCAAGACCGGCCGGCCGGCGAAGGCCGCCAGGTAGATTCCCTCGAGCGGCGGCAAATCCGTGCCAAAACGGTCGAACAGCGTGGTCATCGCGGCTTCATCGGTCGCATCCGCCGCTACCTCGATGAGGTCCGTTCCGCTCGACGCAAGGCTTTTGGCGAGCTCTTTGAGTCGCGAGCCGGGATTGCGGGACACCGCGACGATCGTTTTAGCCCCCATCTTCGCGAGCTGTCGAATCAGATGCGGCCCGACGTTGCCGGTAGCCCCGATGACCAGCTGGCTGGTATTTATCTGGCTGCCAGAGCTGTCCCGGCCCAGCTCCACCGGCGATTCCGTAGGCAGGGTTCGCCTCTGCAGCCGGGGCACATGGCGTGCACCCGACCGGTATACGACCTGGTCGTCTCCGTCGGCTGTGCGGGCTTCGTCCTGCAGATACCCGACTGCGAGCTCGGTGGGCACCGAAGCGTCGAGATCGATGACGCGGCCCCAGATTTCGGGATATTCCAGAGCCAGCGAGCGCCCCAGGCCCCACAGCACCGCATGGCAGGGATTGGCTCGGTCACCTTCGAAGACGGGCTGGGCATTGCGGGTCACGATGAACAACTTCGGCGGCGAGTCGATCGCGGCCATCCTTGCGGCCAGCCCGCGCACCTGGTGGAACAGCTGGTAAGCCAACGCGACATCGAGTGGTTCGTTGGGCACGGGCGGCGCATACAGCACGTTGTCGACACCGCTGAGCGCCTCGACCAGTGCGGCCGCATCGCCGCCTTCCGCGAGCACCGCGGGTGGTAGTGCATCGACCCGAGATTCCGGGCCGAGGGCACCGGCCAGTCCAGCGGCCAGATCGCCGTCCGCCAGCACGAGCCATCCGCCACTGGTCGAGGTCTCGGCGTACGGCAACGGGCTTTCGGGCCAAGCCAATTGGTGGGACCAGTCGTCGAGTGGGCCGTCACCGTACCCGGCTCGCGGGGGCTCCGCTGCCTGACCATTCCGGCGCTGGGCGGCCGGCACCTGCGGTGCGACGGTCGAGGTGGTCATCCAGTGGTGGGTGGGGTGCCAGGGGGTGGTGGGGAGCTGGGGGTGGGGTTCGGAAGGGTGGGGCGTGTGCGGTGGGTGGATGGTGTGGGCGGTGTTGAGGTTGGTGTGGAAGGTGATGGTGTCGTCGTCGTCGCGGAGCAGGGTACCGATGCTGACGTACTGGCTTCCGTGCTGGGCGCTGTGCAGGGTGTCGGTGACGGCCTGGGTCAGCAGCGGGTGCGCGCTGATTTCGATGAAGGTGTGGTGGTCGGTTCCGGCGGCGGTGATGGCCTGCTGGAAGCGCACCGGGTTGCGCATGTTGGTGGCCCAGTGCTCGGCGTCGAACACCGGAGTGGTGTCGAGGTCGGCGTAGGTGGTGGAGATGATCGGAGTGGTGGGACGCCGTGGGGTCAGATCGGCCAGCTCCGAGCGCATCTGGGGTTGCAGTGCATCCATGGCCGGGTTGTGTGGTGCGACTTCGATGTTGACCCGGCTGGCAAAGCGGTCTTTGGCGCGCACCTTGGCGATGAGGGTATCGATCTGCTGCGACGGTCCGGCGATCACAGTTTGGCGCGGTGAGTTATAGATCGCCAAGGTGACCTGCGGGTAGTCGGCGATCAACGCCTCGGTGGCGGCGACGTCGAGTTCCAGCAGCGCCATGCCGCCCTGTCCGGACAGCGGTGCCATCAGCCGCGCCCGGGTGGCGGTCACCCGTAAGCCTTCGGCGGGGGTGAGCGCTCCGGCGACCACCGCGGCCGCCACTTCGCCCATCGAGTGGCCGATCACCACGTCGGGTTGCACCCCGTAGGAGCGCCAGAGCTCGGTCAGGGTCAGCTGCATTCCGATCAGCCCCAGCTGGATCTGTTCGATGCCGACCAGTTCCGTGCCGCCGGCGATCACGTCGTGCAGCGAGAATCCGGCTTGTTCGGCAAACACCGGTTCCAGTTCGGCGACCGCTTGGGCGAATGCGGGTTCATCGGCCATCAATTGACGGCCCATCCCTGCCCACTGCGATCCGCGACCGGAGTAGACAAATACCGTGCCCGGCCCGACCGAACCCTCGTGCGGGCCTACCACCCCGGGGGCATGCTGGCCGGCCGCCAGCGCCCGCAAGCCGGCCACCGCCTGGGCGCGTTCCCGGGCGACCACGGTGCCGAATTTGGCTTGCCGGGCGCGATGATGATTGACCGTGTGGGCCACATCGGCCAGGGTCACCTCGGCGCCGGGGCCCTCCATCCAGTCGGCCAGCACCGCCGCCGTCGCCGCTACCCGTTGCGGCGTCTTACCGGCCACCACGAGTGTCGACACCGCCGGATCGACGGTCCGCGCCGATGTCGGAGCGGTTTCCTGGCCCTGCTCGATCACGACGTGCGCGTTCGTCCCGCCGAACCCGAATGACGACACACCGGCCCGCCGCGGATGCCCGGTTTCTGGCCATTCAGTCTGGGTATCAACGACTTTCATCCGCAAGTCGGCGAAGGGGATGTGCGGGTTTGGGCTTCGGAAGCCCTGATTCGGCGGAATCTCGCCGCGCTGCACCGCCAGCACCGTCTTGATGAAGCCAGCGATCCCGGCCGCCGCTTCGGTGTGGCCGAGGTTGGTCTTGAGGGCGCCGATGAGCAGGGGAGAATCCTCGGCACGTCCGCGACCCAGCACGGTGCCCAAGGCGCGCGCTTCGATTGGATCCCCCAACAGCGTTCCGGTTCCGTGAGTTTCGACGTAGTCGACCTCAGCCGGTTGCATCGCGGCGTTGGCATACGCGGCGCGCAGCACCGCCATTTGGGCCGCCGGGTTGGGGGCCATCAGCCCGTTGGAGCGGCCGTCCTGGTTAACCGCTGACCCGCAGATGACTGCAAACACCCGATCACCGTCGCGCTGCGCGTCGGTCAACCGCTTGAGCACCACCACGCCGGCGCCCTCACCGCGCACAAACCCGTCGGCGGCTGCATCGAACGCGCGGCAGCGACCGGTCGGTGACAAGGCACCGACTTGGTCGAAACCGCGAAAGACGGCCGGGGACAACAACAAATTCACGCCTGCCGCGATTGCCAGGTGGGAGTCCTGGGTCCGAAGGCTCTGGCAGGCCAGATGGATCGCCACCAACGACGACGAGCATGCGGTGTCGACCGCCACGGAGGGGCCGCGCAGGTCGAGGAAATACGAGAGGCGGTTCGCGATGATGCTCATCGCGCCACCCGTGTTGCTCCAGCCGTCTACCCCGGGGAGATCGGTGGAAGCAATGGCGGCGTACTCGCTCAGGCATGCCCCGGCGAATACGCCCGTCTGCGAACGGCGCAGCGAGTTGGGCGGAATTCCCGCGTGCTCCAACGCTTCCCAGGCTACTTCCAGCAGCAGGCGCTGCTGCGGGTCCATCTTGTCCGCTTCGCTGGGAGAGATCTCGAAGAATTCCGCGTCGAAGGCGCCGATGTCGGGCAGGAATGAGCCCCAACGGGTGGTGCGGGCGAGCAGTGCCTTTACTTCGGGCGAGCCGTCGTCGAAGCGCTCCCACCTTTCGTCGGGGACCTGCCCGATCGAGGAACGGCGGTCACAGAGGAACTGCCACAACGCTTCTGGCCCGGATATGCCCCCTGGGAAGCGGCAGCCCATTCCGACGACGGCGATCGGCTCATCGAGCGAACCTCCAGCGGTGCGCCTGAGCGCCTTTTCCGATTCGGGGTCGGGCTTGGGTGCGGTCAGGCATGCGGCCAGGGCATTTATCGTCGGGTGCTCCCAGAAATCGATCGGGGATACGGTCTTACCCAACAACTCTGTCAATTCCCCGGACAGCACGACCGCGTCACGTGAGCTCACGCCGAGGTCGGCCAGCGATAGATCGGGGTCGACCTCGTCCGGTGTGCAGCCGATATTCGTCACCAGGTAGTCGACCAGCCAGTGGCGAAGATCGGCCTCGCCACCGATGCTCGCCGTCATACCTTCACGTCCAGCCGTTTGAATCCGTCGCTTCGATAACGCTCGACGCAGGCTGAACGCCGGATCTTGCCGCTCGTGGTGATCGGGATGGAACCAGGCGACACCAGAACGAGATCGGCCACACGCAGACTGTGTGACTTCGATATCGCCTTGGTGACTTCACGTTTCACCGAGCGGAGTTTGAGCATGGACTCTTCGCTGGAGGCTCCGCGTCGCTTGAGTTCGATGATCGCCACCAGCTGCTCGGTGATGTCGTCCGGCACGGCTATCGCCGCGACCCGGCCGCCAGTGATCTCCTGGATCGTCGCCTCGATGTCATCGGGGTAGTGGTTGCGGCCGTCCACGATGAGAAGGTCTTTGATGCGGCCCATGATGAAAAGTTCGCCGTCGGACATGACGCCCAGGTCTCCGGTCCGCAGCCACGGACCCTCCGGGGTTCCCTGGGCGGGACCGACCAACTTGGCACTGAAAACGCGCGCGGTCTGCTCCGGCTTGCGCCAATATCCCATGGCTACGTGGTCACCGTGCACCCAAATCTCGCCGACCTCTCCAGGCGGATTCTCGATCATGGTCTCCGGGTCGACGATTCGCACGGCCGACGGGTCGGGCGACCCGTAGCTGATGAGTTCGGTGCCGACCGACCGTTCGGTGCCGCAGGGCTTGGCCCGTCCGGCGGTTAGGTGCTCGTAGTCGAATCGAACCGTTTTGGGGGCGGTCCCGGCTTCGGGGGAGGCCACGTACAGGGTTGCTTCCGCGAGCCCATACGACGGCCGCACCGCCGTGGGGCTCAGGTTGTAAGGAGCGAAACGCTCGGTGAAACGCTTCACCGTTGCCACATGAATTCGTTCACTGCCGCTGACGATTCCGACCACCTCACCGAGGTCGAGCCCCGCCATGTCGTCGTCGGACGTTCTGCGCACGGCCAATTCGAAGGCAAAATTCGGTGCGGCAGAAAAGGACGATCGGCTAGTGGCAAGCAGCTGCATCCAGCAGGTCGGGCGGCGCAAAAACGACATTGGGCTTATCAACACGGCGCTTCGTTCGAAGACCATCGGCGCGCAAATTCCGAGAATTAGGCCCATGTCGTGAAACAAGGGGAGCCACGACACGATGGTCATGTTCGGCTTCGGGTGACCGTCGAAATAGGCGTGCGTGCATTGCGTAACGTTGGCGATGACGTTCTTGTGCGAAACAATTACACCGGCCGGCGTGCGTGTCGATCCGGACGTGTACTGGAGATAAGCTGCCCCGTTAGACAGCTTGGGGGGGCCAGCAACTGGCGTGGCGAGTCCAAGTCAAGCAGATCGACCTCAATGACGACCGGGGCGGGCTGCCCGTCTTGTGCGCACGCGTATTTCGTCACGTTGCCGACGACCGAGGAAGTCGTGAGGATGGCGACCGGCTGGGAATCCCGCAAGACCGCAGAAACGCGGTTGTCGTGAATGCCATATTGCGGTGTTGAAAGCGGAACTGCGATAAATCCAGCCTGCAGCGCCCCGAGAAAAGCGATGACATATTCCAGTCCTTGTGGCGCCATAATCGCCACACGATCACCCGGCGAGCCACACAGTTTGAGTTCTTCAGCGATGATGCATGCGCGCGCGTGGACCTGCGACCACGTCAAGCTCTCAGCAAAGCCCTTTGGGTCCAGTCCGTAGTCAACGTAGGTATAAGCTGTGGTGTCAGCCTGCTTAACGACTCGCTCCTCTAGCAAAGCGGGTACGGAAAGGTCGCTCACGACCATCGCACTACACTCCCCTTCGGCTTGTCAGCGGCTGCCACTGCGCTACGTACTCTGGGACCGCTTCTTGATTGCGCAGCAGAACCCCCTCAGTGCTCTGACAACTTGCTGCACTCAGCTGACCAGCCGGCTGTGACGACTAGGCAGCTGTTTGATCGAAGCACATCCTTGTGGCTTCTGATTGGCCCCTAGACTAACCCCGTTCCCCATACAAACAAGTCCTCGCTTGTAAGGAAACCATCCCTCAGGGGGGCCGCGGGCGGTATTCGCAAAATCACCCACCCGCCGGAGCGTCCGCCGATCCGTTGCCCGTGTTCATATCGGATTGAAAGGCGGGCCGCCGGCGCAATTCGCAAAACCTCCCACCTCCCCGAGCGTTCGCAATGTCAATGACCCGTGTTCAGGCGCGTTGAGCATGGGGACGGTGATGTCTCCTGTGGTTGGTGCGACCCATGATGCCCTCGTGAGAGACGTCAAGTGTAGTGAGACATGAGGTTCTTGCTACTGGTACGCGCGTACGCTTCCTCGGACCAGCGCCTTGCTGTGACCAGATTCACACGCCAGTGGCCGCACCCGGCCAGTGAGCGGACAGTGGGTCCGGTGGCCCGGCGCCACTATGCGGCATCTGACTACCCGACCGCGCTCGCCAGGGGCGGCGTGGTGCTCACGCGCGGCAAACCTGGGGACAATGGGCCACCGGTGTGGTGGCCAGCGTTTTGTCGGGAGGCCGAGTCTGCGGCGTAGTTAAGCTCGCCGGCACCATTCGAGTGTTTTGCCCTCGATGTCGCGTACCAGCTCGGGCAAATTGTTGTTAAGGTAGAAATGATCGCCAGAAAATACGCGGAGCGCGAACTCATTCGTCGTCCGGTCGCGCCACGGCTCCATATCCGCTTCAGTCGCAATCCAATCGTTATCTCCGATGTACGCATAAATTGGGCACGACAGCTTCGACTCCGGCGGACAGGTATAGCCGGCAATGGCGCGGGCGGCTCTCAACGTAGGTACCACTCCGACACGGAATTCTTCTTCAGCAAAAAAATTCATGCCGGTCATCCGGGCGGCGAAGTCCAGCATATCGTTGTCCGAAACCTCTTTAAATTCCTTATACCTTAGATGGCCCGGGGCTGAACAGGCGGACAAGAAGACGGCGCTGAGGCGAAATCCTGCCGATTGAAATCTCAACGCTACTTCGAAAGCTAACGGTCCGCCCATGCTGTGGCCAAAGAACGCGATCGGATCGGCGGTCTGATTCGACGGCTTCATCATCCCAAAGATTTCGTCGGCGAGGGCGGGGACACTTGCCAGCGGCGGCAGGCCATATCCATCGCGCTGTCCAGGATACTGGACCGCAATCCGCTTTACGGCGGGGGAGAATTCCCGGGAAAACGGGATATAATATGTCGCGTCTCCACCCGCGTGCGGGAAGATATACAGCGTGGGCGCGGTTGACTTGCCATCGCTTTTGCCGTCATTCGATCCCCCGATCACTGCGTCAGCATACCTCGATGCACAGAACGCCCGCAGTGACATCGGGAGCGTAGCGAGTCCGCCCCGAGTCGGGCCCGCCTGCCTGTCGCGGAGACGATCGACTGGCGTTACGTTGTAGCAGGCCGCATGGGTAGTGGCCGGCTAGCGATGATTGCAAGCGCGGCGAAGCCGGGCGCTGGGGGTACCACCCGCTTGCCGGGGGACGGGTCATCGCCATTCGACCTATGGAGTGGCTGAAAAACGAAATAGGGCCGACACACCGACGCCGCCACCAGCGTCACAGGTGTAACACCAGGCACACTGGTAACAACGACGAAGCCAGGAGGGTATGGCCGTGTACCGAGTCTTTGAAGCGCTGGATGAATTGAGCGCCATTGTCGAAGAAGCCCGCGGCGTGCCGATGACGGCGGGATGTGTGGTGCCCCGGGGCGATGTGCTGGAGTTGATCGACGACATCAAAGACGCGATCCCTGCCGAGCTGGATGACGCGCAGGATGTGCTCGACGCGCGCGATTCGATGCTGCACGACGCCAAGGCGCACGCCGACTCCATGGTGTCCTCGGCGACGACCGAGTCGGAGTCGATGCTCAACCACGCCCGCGCCGAGGCCGATCGGATCCTGTCGGATGCCAAATCGCAGGCCGATCGGATGGTGGGTGAGGCGCGTCAACACAGCGAGCGGATGGTCGGGGAGGCTCGCGAGGAGGCGATTCGCATCGCGACCGCCGCGAAGCGCGAGTACGAGGCCGGCGTCAGCCGCGCCAAATCCGAATGCGACCGGCTGATCGAAAACGGCAACCTCTCCTATGAGAAGGCCGTGCAGGAGGGCATCAAGGAACAGCAGCGCCTGGTGTCGCAGAACGAAGTGGTGCAGGCCGCCAACGCCGAGGCCACGCGGCTCATCGACACCGCGCACGCCGAGGCCGACCGGCTGCGCGGCGAGTGTGACATCTACGTCGACAACAAGCTTGCCGAGTTCGAAGAATTCCTGAATGGCACCATCCGTTCCGTCGGCCGCGGCCGTCACCAGCTGCGGACTGCGGCCGGTACCCACGACTACGCGGTGCGTTAGTCCGCCGGCAGGGTCCGCCGGGGAGCGCCACCTGCACCTGGCATTACGCGGTCAGCGCCGTAGGATTTCTGCTATGGCGCGGCAGCACAGGCCCACGGCGCAGCTACATCCAACTTCACCGATGGCGGTCGACATTGCGCGGCTGGGGCGACGTCCGGGAGCGATGGTCACCCTGTGTGAAACCGTGCCCAGCCCGTCGCGGATCGGACTGGATCTGATCGCGATCGAGCGGGGTGCTCCGTTGGACATGGATCTGCGGGTGGAGTCGGTGTCCGAGGGTGTGCTGGTGAGCGGGACCGTGGCCGCGCCCACCGTCGGCGAGTGTGCCCGTTGCCTGACCCCGGTCCGGGGCCGGGTGGAAGTCGTCTTGACCGAGCTGTTTGCCTACCCGGGAAGCATCACGGAGGCGACCACCGAGAAAGACGAGGTCGGGCACGTGGTCGACGACACGATCGATCTCGAGCAATCCATCATCGACGCCGTTGGGTTGGACCTCCCGTTCGCGCCGGTGTGCCAGCCGGATTGCCCGGGACTGTGCCCAGAATGTGGTATCCAGCTGGCCGCCGAACCCGGGCATCGCCACGAACGCATCGACCCCCGGTGGGCCAGGCTGACCGCGATGCTGGACCCCGAGACCCCCGAGAACACATCGCGGGGTGAGCGGTGACCCAGTCACGACAACTTCTGCTCGACGCGCTGGGTGTCGACATGCCCGATGAGTTGCTCTCGTTGGCGCTGACACACCGCAGCTACGCCTACGAACACGGCGGGCTGCCGACCAACGAGCGCCTGGAGTTTCTCGGTGACGCTGTGCTGGGTTTGATCATCACAGACGAGCTCTTCCACCGGCATCCTGAACGTAGCGAGGGAGACCTGGCCAAACTGCGGGCCAGCGTGGTCAACACGCAGGCACTGGCCGAAGTCGCGCGGAATCTGTCCGACGAGGGTCTTGGCCCTCACCTGTTGCTGGGGCGCGGCGAGGCGAACACCGGGGGAGCCGACAAGTCCAGCATCCTGGCCGACGGTATGGAATCGCTGCTGGGCGCGATCTACCTGCAACACGGTATCGATGTGGCCCGCGAGGTGATCCTGCGGCTGTTCGGCGCGTTGCTGGATGCCGCGCCCACGCTGGGAGCCGGGCTGGACTGGAAGACCAGCTTGCAGGAGCTGACCGCGGCGCGCGGCCTGGGCGCGCCGTCCTACCTGGTCACCTCCACCGGTCCGGACCACGACAAGGAGTTCACCGCCGTGGTTGTCGTGATGGAAACGGAATACGGGTCCGGTGTCGGCCGCTCCAAGAAGGAAGCCGAGCAGCAGGCCGCATCAGCGGCCTGGAAAGCACTGGATGTGCTGGACACCGCGGGCAAAACGTCCGTTTAGGTCGATGGCGATGACCCGTCCCAGGCAAGCGGGTGGTACCCCCAGCGCCCGGCTTCGTCGCGCTTGCGATCATCGCTAGATGCCCGAACTGCCCGAAGTCGAGGTCGTGCGCCGCGGGTTGCAGGCCCACGTGGTGGGCAAGACGATCACCGCGGTTCGGGTGCACCATCCCCGCGCGGTGCGCCGGCACGAGGCTGGACCGGCGGACCTGACGGCCCGGCTGCTCGGCGCGCGGATCAACGGAACCGATCGGCGGGGCAAATATCTGTGGCTGCTCCTGGACGCCGACGCCGCACTCGTGGTGCACCTCGGCATGAGCGGCCAGATGCTGCTGGGGACCGTGCCGCGCGCCGATCACGTGCGGATCTCTGCGCTGCTCGACGACGGGACCGTGCTGAGCTTCGCCGATCAGCGGACCTTTGGGGGCTGGCTGCTTGCCGATCTGGTGACCGTGGACGGCAGTGTGGTGCCGCAGCCCGTCGCCCACCTCGCGCGTGACCCGCTCGATCCGCGCTTTGACCCCGACGCCGTGGTGAAAGTGCTGCGGCGCAAGCATTCCGAGCTGAAACGTCAGCTCCTCGATCAGCAGGTGGTGTCGGGGATCGGCAACATCTACGCCGACGAGGCGTTGTGGCGGGCCAAGGTGCACGGCGCGCGCATCGCCGCCACGCTGACCCGCCGGCAGCTGGCCGCCGTCCTGGATGCCGCCGCCAACGTGATGCGCGAAGCGCTGGCCAAGGGCGGGACCTCGTTCGATTCGCTGTATGTCAACGTCAACGGCCAGTCGGGTTACTTCGATCGATCGCTGGACGCGTATGGTCGCGAAGGCGAAAACTGCCGGCGCTGCGGCGCGGTGATACGCAGAGAGAAGTTCATGAACCGCTCGTCGTTCTACTGTCCGAGATGCCAGCCGCCGCCCCGGCGGTAAGTCCGCGGTTAGCTCCGGCCGTCTTCTCCGTCATCTCCGATCAGCCGTCCGCCCGCGCCGCCGGTGCCGGCACCGCCATCCGGCATGCCGATCCCGGCGTTGCCGCCGCTGCCGCCGTTACCGATCTGGGTGGCGTTGCCGCCGTCCCCGCCGTCCCCGCCGTCGCCGCCGGCCGCTGTGATGCTGTCCCCACCCGCTCCGCCGCCGCCGCCGGAGCCGGAGAACTCCCCGCCGTTGCCGCCGTTCCCGCCGTTGCCGCCGTTCCCGTGGCCGGCGCCGCCGGCCCCGCCGGACCCGCCGGTACCCCCGACCCTGCCGCCGTCGCCGCCGTCGCCGCCGTCCCCGCCGTCGCCCATGCCGCCGACGCCGCCAGTGCCGCCGTGACCGCCTGCGCCGATGAAGCCGGTCCTGGCATTGCCGCCGGCCCCGCCAGCCCCGCCTACCCCCATCAGGCCGGTGCCGCCGTCGCCGCCGGCGCCGCCGTTACCGGTGAGCATCCCGGGGCTGCCGCCGGCCCCGCCGGCTCCGCCCAGCGTGACGCCGGTTCCGCCGGTGCCGCCGATGCCGCCGGAGCCACCGAGCGTGCCGCCGGTGCCGCCGCCGCCACCGTCCCCGCCGGCGCCCGTGCCGCCGTCACCGCCGGTCCCACCCGCACCGCCGAACGCGAACAGTTCTCCGGACCCGCCGATCCCGCCGGTGCCTCCGTCGACGCCACCGGCCCCGCCTGCGCCGCCCGGGCCGGCGGCGCCGTTGGCTAGCATCCCACCGAGCCCGCCGGCGGCGGCGCCGCCGACCCCGCCGGTACCCCCGGTGCTGCCGCCGTACCCGCCACCGCCGCCGGCCCCGCCGCCGCCGGAGCCGAACAGCCCGCCGGCCCCGCCGGCCCCGCCGGTGCCGCCGGTGCCGGTCTGGCCGAGTCCGCCGATGCCGCCGGCGCCGCCGCTGGCACCACCAACCGGCCCGCCGGTGCAGAACAGCCCGGCGGCTCCACCGGCGCCGCCGGTACCCCCGTCGACGCCACCAACCCCGCCGGCTCCGCCGGGTCCGCCCGCGCCGAACAGCCCGCCGGACCCACCGGCCCCGCCGATACCCCCGGTGACGCCACCAACCCCGCCGGCTCCGCCGCCGCCACCGGTGCCGAACAGCCCGGCGGCCCCGCCGGCGCCGCCGGTGCCGCCGGTAACCGCGCCGGCCGCGCCCGACCCGCCGTCCCCGCCGTTGCCGAGCAATATCCCGCCGGGCTTGCCGTCTTCTCCGGTTCCCGGAGCCCCACTGGCGCCGTTACCGATCAGCGGGCGCCCCAGCAACGCCTGGGTGGGCATATTCACCGCGCTGAGCAGACTCTGCTCGGCATTGGCCGCCTCGGTGCGCAGATACGAGCCCGCACCGGCGCTCAGGGCCTGCACAAAACGGTCATGAAACGCCGCCGCCTGGACGCTGAGTGCCTGATACTCCTGGGCGTACCCGGCGAACACCGCCGCGATGGCCGCCGACACCTCATCGGCGCCCGCGGCCAGCAGTCCGGTGGTCGGGGCCGCCGCAGCCGCGTTGGCCTCGCCGACGACCGAGCCGATATTCCCCAGGTTCGCGGCTGCTGCGGCCAGCGCATCCGGTGCCGCGATCAGGAACGACATCTGATACCTCCGCACGTGTGCTGCCCAAACACGCCGCAAATAGGAGGTCTTGGCAACCCTGGGATGCTTCCAACCGCCGACAACCGGCGCAAGCGCGACCTCATCGTCAGCCGGGCAAGCTATTTCGCAGTTCTCTGATTTCCAGCACTTCGCGCCCGGTTCCGGCCGCCGAGATTCGGGGCCGGAGCGGCCCGCTAGGTCTGGCCATCCGGCCCGTCCTTGCCGAACACCGCTGCGCCCTTGCCGCCGGTGCCGGCGCTGCCGTTGGGCGTGCCGATCCCCGCATTGCCGCCGCCGCCGCCGTTACCGAGCAGGCTGCCGTCGCCGCCGTCGCCGCCGTTGCCGCCGGCCGCGCTGACACCCTCCCCACCGGCGCCGCCGGCGCCGCCGCCGCCCAATAGGCCGCCGTTGCCGCCTTCCCCGCCGTCACCACCGTTCCCATCAAAGCCGGTGCCACCCGACCCGCCGACCCCGCCGGCGCCCTTGAGGATCGCGCCGGTGCCGCCGTCGCCGCCGTTCCCGCCGGCACCCATGCGGCCTGCGCCGCCGTTGCCGCCGGGCCCGCCGCCGCCCGCGAAGCCGGTATTGGCGTTGCCACCGGGGCCGCCATCCCCGCCGGTGTCACCGGTGCCGCCGTTGCCGCCGGCGCCGCCGTTGCCGGTGAGTACGCCGGGGCTGCCGCCGGACCCGCCGGTGCCGCCGGTGACACCGGAGCCGCCGGCACCGCCGGTGCCGCCAAAGCCGCCGAGCGTGCCGCCGTTGCCGCCGTCCCCGCCGTGCCCGCCGACGCCCGTGCCGCCGGTCCCGCCGTCCCCGCCGGCGCCGCCCAGACCGAACACTTCGCCGAAGCCGCCCTGCCCGCCGTTCCCCCCGGTGATGCCGCCGTCCCCACCGGCGCCGCCGGCGCCGGCTCCGCCGATGGCCAGCAGCCCGCCGAGCCCGCTGGCGGCGGCCCCACCTTCGCCGCCGGTACCCCCGACGGTGCCGCCGTACCCGCCGGCGCCGCCGGCCCCGCCGCTGCCGATGCCCGAGAGCCCGCCGGACCCGCCGTTCCCGCCGGTGCCGCCGGCGCCGGTTGCGCCGATACCGCCAATGCCGCCGACCCCGCCGGAGCTGGCGGTACCGACCAGGCCGGCGGACCCGCCGGCGCCGCCGTCACCGCCGTTGGTGCCGCCGGTCCCGCCTGCGCCGCCAGCGCCGCCGGCGCCGGAGAGCGCGCCGTTCCCGCCGGCGCCGCCGTTACCCCCGGTCGTGCCGCCGTAGCCGCCGGCGCCGCCGGCGCCGCCGTTTCCGAATATCCCGGCGTCCCCGCCCCTGCCGCCTGTCCCGCCGGTGGTCATGCCGGACGCTCCGGACCCGCCGTTGCCGCCATTGCCGATCAATATTCCGCCCGGTTGGCCGTCTGCGCCGGTCCCCGGCGCGCCGCTGGCGCCGTTGCCGATCAGCGGGCGGCCGAACAGTGCCTGGGTGGGGGCATTCACCGCGTCCAGCAGGGCCCGCTCGGCGTTGGCCACCTCGGTGCTCAGATACGAGCCGGCAGCCGCGTTCATGGTCTGCACAAATTGGTCGTGAAACGCCGCCGCCCGGGCGCTAAGCGCCTGATACTCCTGGGCATGCTGGGCGAACAGCGCGGCGATGGCCGTCGACACCTCGTCGGCGCCCGCGGCCAGCAACCCCGTTGTTGGGGCCGCTGCCGCCGAATTGGCCACTTCGACCGTCAAACCGATCCGCGTCAAGTCGGTGGCCGCCAGAGCCAGCGGCTCTGGCGCAGCGATCAGGAACGACAACTGACACCTCCCCATCCGTGCCGCGGTACGCACGACGAAGAGGACGTCGTGAGAATCCGGGCACCCCTGTCGCCGAACGATCGGCAGTAGCAAACCTTAGCGCGGCCCGAGTAGGGCGTTCTCCGTTTTTTCCAGATCGTCAACACTGTTTTGCCCGCTTTCCTCCGGCCGCCCGCCGCCCGGTAGAAAAGGACCCATGACGGAACTGTGGGTGGAACGCACCGGAACGCGCCGCTACACGGGGTACAGCTCGCGAGGCGCGCAGGTACTCGTCGGCTCCGAGGACGTCGACGGCGTGTTCACCCCGGGCGAGCTGCTCAAGGTCGCCCTCGCCGCGTGCAGCGGCATGTCCAGTGACGAGCCACTGGCACGCCGGCTCGGCGACGACTACAAGGCCGTTGTCCGGGTGTCCGGTGCCGCCGACCGCGACCAAGAGATCTATCCGCTGCTTTCCGAGACCCTCGAACTCGATCTGTCGGGTCTGTCCGACGACGACAAGGAACGCCTGTTGGTGGTGGTCAACCGGGCTATCGACCTGGTCTGCACCGTCGGCCGCACGCTGAAGTCGGGCACCCAAGTCGACTTCAAGGTCGCCAGTGTCGAATCCTGAGTCGGATCCCGACGTGCGGCTCACCGCCTGGGTGCACGGCATTGTCCAGGGGGTGGGTTTCCGCTGGTGGACCCGGTGCCGGGCGTTGGAGCTGGGCCTCACCGGCTATGCGGCCAACCAGGCCGACGGCCGCGTGCTGGTGGTCGGGCAGGGGCCGCGCGCGGCTGGCGAGAAACTGCTGCGGCTGCTGGAAGGCGGCGCTACACCGGGCCGCGTCGACAACGTGGTCGTCGACTGGTCGCAGCCGGTCGAGCTGATCAGCGGATTCACCGAGCGTTAATCGGGAGCAATCGGGCGGTAGTCTGGCGGGTCGTGTACCTCAAGAGTCTGACGCTGAAGGGCTTCAAGTCCTTCGCATCGGCGACGACTCTGCGTTTCGAGCCGGGCATTACCGCCGTCGTCGGGCCTAACGGCTCCGGCAAGTCCAACGTGGTCGATGCCCTGGCATGGGTGATGGGGGAGCAGGGCGCAAAGACGCTGCGCGGCGGGAAGATGGAAGATGTCATCTTCGCCGGCACATCGTCGCGGGCCCCGCTGGGCCGTGCCGAAGTCACGGTCACCATCGACAACTCCGACAACGCGCTGCCGATCGAGTACTCCGAGGTATCGATCACCCGCAGGATGTTCCGCGACGGTGCCAGCGAATACGAAATCAATGGCAGCAGTTGCCGTTTGATGGATGTCCAGGAGCTGCTGAGTGACTCGGGCATCGGTCGCGAGATGCATGTGATCGTCGGGCAGGGCAAGCTCGAGGAGATCCTGCAGTCGCGGCCAGAGGATCGCCGAGCCTTCATCGAGGAAGCCGCGGGCGTGCTCAAGCATCGCAAGCGCAAGGAGAAGGCACTGCGCAAGCTCGACGCGATGTCGGCGAACCTGGCCCGGCTCGCCGATCTGACCACCGAACTGCGCCGCCAGCTCAAACCGTTGGGCCGCCAGGCCGAGGTGGCCCGTCGCGCGGCGACCATCCAGGCCGATCTGCGCGACGCCCGGCTGCGGCTGGCCGCCGACGACCTGGTCAGCCGGCAGGGGGAGCGGGACGCGATCCTGCAAGCCGAGACGGCGATGCGCCGTGAGCATGACGAGGCCACCGCCCGGTTGGTCTTGGCATCCGAGGAGCTCACCGCGCATGAGGCCGCGCTGGCCGAGCTATCGATACGGGCCGATTCGGTGCAGCACACCTGGTTCGGGCTGTCCGCCCTGGCCGAACGGGTGGCCGCCACAGTGCGCATCGCGCGCGAACGCGCCCACCATCTCGATGCCGAGCGGGCGGCGCTCAGCGACACCGACCCCGCGGCGCTGGAAGCCGAGGCGGAGCAGGTGGCTCTCCACGAGCAGCGCTTGCTCGCGGAGTTGGGCACCGCGCGCAGCTGGCTGGAGGCGGCCCGCGCGGATTTGGCCGATCACGAGCGTCGTGCCGCCGACGCCGATAAGGCCCACCTCGCGGCCGTCCGTGCGGAGGCGGATCGGCGTGAGGGTCTGGCGCGCCTGGCCGGTCGGGTGGAGACCATGCGGGCGCGCGTCGAATCGACCGATGACAGCGTTGCCCGGTTGTCCGAGCGCATCGAGGAGGCCGCCGCCCGCGCGCAGCAGACCCGGGCGGAGTTCGAAACCGTGCAGGGCCGCGTCGGTGAACTCGACCAGGGCGAGGTCGGCCTCGATGAGCACCACGAGCGGACCGTCGCCGCGCTGCGGTTGGCCGACGAACGCGTTGCCGAACTGCAGGCCGCCGAGCGGGGCGCCGAACGCCAGGTGGCTTCCCTGCGAGCTCGCATCGATGCGCTCTCGGTTGGGCTCGAGCGCAAGGATGGCGCGGCGTGGCTTGCGCGGAACTACAATGGCACAGGGCTTTTGGGGCCGATCGCCAAGTTGGTCAAAGTCCGCTCGGGCTACGAGACGGCGCTGGCCGCGGTCCTTGGGCCGGCCGCCGACGCGCTGGCCGCGGAAAGCTTCGGCGTGGCCCGCAACGCGGTCGCCGCGCTGAAGGAAGCCGACGGGGGCCGCGCAGCGCTGGTTCTGGGCGACTGGCCAGCCCGGGAAAACCCAGAAAACGGCCGGCCGGCCGGGCTGCCCAGCGGTGCGCTGTGGGCGCTCGACTTGGTTGAGGCACCGCAGCGGCTGCGTGGCGCGATGATCGCCATGCTCGCGGGTGTCGCGGTGGTCAACGACCTGGGCGAAGCGCTGGATCTGGTGCGGATCCACCCGCACCTGCGGGCGGTCACGATTGACGGTGACCTAGTAGGCCCGGGATGGGTGAGCGGTGGTTTTGACCGCAAGCTTTCCACGCTGGAAGTCACCTCGGAGATCGACAAAGCCGGCACTGAGCTGGCCGCTGCCGAGGCGCAGGCGGCCCAACTGATCGCGGCGCTGTCCGGCGCGCTGACCGAGCAGGCCGCCCGTCAGGACTTCGCCGACCAGGCATTGGCCGCGCTCAAGGAATCCGACACCACCATCTCGGCGACGTACGAGCAGCTGGGCCGGCTCGGGCAGGCGGCGCGCGTGGCCGACGAAGACTGGAACAGGTTGCTGCGGCAGCGCAAGGATATGGAAGCCGGGCGGGCGCAGAGCCTCGAGGAGGTTGCCGAACTCGAGACGCGGCTGCGCAACGCCCAGGAGGCCCAGCCGCTGCACGCGGCCGAGCCCAGTTCTGCGCTGGTCCGGCAGCAGATCGCCGCTGCCGCCGAGACCGCGCGCGGCGTCGAAGTGGAAGCTCGGTTGGCGGTGCGGACCGCCGAGGAGCGTGCCAACGCGGTTCGCGGCCGGGCGGATTCGTTGCGCCGCGCGGCCGCGGCCGAACGTGAGGCGAGGGTGCGGGCAGAGCAGGCGCGCGCGGCACGCCTGCACGCGGCCGCGGTGGCCGCGGCGGTGGCCGACTCGGGGCGGCTGCTGGCCTGCCGGCTGAATCGGGTGGTCGACGCGGCGTCGCAAATCCGCGACGGCCTGGCCGCCGAACGCCAGCAGCGGTCGCAGGCGATGGCGGGGGTCCGCGAAGAGGTAAACACTCTCGGCGCCCGAGTTTCCGGACTCACCGATTCGCTGCACCGCGACGAGGTGGCCAACGCCCAGGCGGCGCTGCGTATCGAGCAGCTCGAGCACGTGGTGCTGGAGCAGTTCGGTATGGCGCCGACCGATTTGATCGCCGAGTACGGTCCGCAGGTCGCGCTACCGCCGACCGAGCTCGAGCTGGCCGAATTCGAGCAGGCCCGAGAGCGTGGCGAGCAGGTGACCGCGCCCGCGCCGATGCCGTTCGACCGCCCGACGCAGGAACGACGGGCCAAACGCGCCGAGCGCGAGCTGGCCGAGCTGGGCAGGGTCAATCCGTTGGCGCTCGAGGAGTTCGCTGCGCTCGAGGAACGCTATAACTTCCTGGCCACCCAGCTCGAGGACGTCAAGGCCGCCCGCACGGACCTGCTCGGCGTCGTTGCCGACGTCGACGCCCGCATCCTGCAGGTTTTCACCGACGCCTTTGCCGACGTGGAACGCGAATTCCGGGCCGTCTTCACCTCGCTGTTTCCCGGCGGGGAGGGCCGGCTGCGACTGACCGATCCGGACGACTTGCTCACCACCGGGATCGAGGTGGAGGCACGTCCGCCCGGCAAGAAGATCACCCGGCTGTCTTTGCTGTCCGGTGGCGAGAAGGCGTTGACCGCGGTGGCGATGTTGGTGGCGATCTTCCGGGCCCGCCCGTCGCCGTTCTACATCATGGACGAGGTTGAGGCCGCGCTCGACGACGCGAACCTGAGCCGCCTGCTCGGCCTGTTCGAACAGCTGCGTGCGCAGTCGCAGATCATCATCATCACGCACCAGAAACCCACGATGGAAGTCGCCGACGCGCTCTACGGAGTGACCATGCAGGGCGACGGCATCACGGCGGTGATCTCGCAGCGGATGCGTGGTCAGCAGGTCGAGCTGCTGAGCACCAATACTCCCTGAGTTCCCGCTGAGTTCCCGCTGAGTTCCGGGTGGCCCCGGGCAGCGCGGCTGGCGCGTGGGGTCCCTGGAACAATGTCACCGTGTCGGAAGGTCTGTGGATCGCCCTCGCGGTCGTCGCCGCCCTGGTCGTTATTGCCGCGCTGATCTTTGGCCTGGTGCGCTACCGCCGGCGGCGGATCCGCCTGACGGCGCGTCCCGAACAGGACACAATCGATCGCTCTGGCGGCTACACGGCGTCGTCCGGCATCACATTCAGCAAGACACCCACACCGACGGCCGAGCCGGCCGACCGGATCGATACCAGCGGACTGCCGGCCGTGGGCGACGACGCGACCGTTCCTCGCGACGCGCCCAAGCGCACCATCTCCGATGTTTACCTGCCCGAACTAAAGCCCGAACCCGAGACCGTCACGGCGCCCGAGTCCCCGGCGATCGATTCGGCGCCGGTGGCACCCGGGGTCCCTGGGGTCCCTGCGGCACCCCCGGCCCCCGAGGCCCCACAGGTCGAGACCATCGCGCCGCCCGAAGGCCGCTTGGAACGACTGCGCGGGCGCTTGGCCAAATCGCAGAATGCGCTCGGGCGCAGTGTGCTGGGCTTGATCGGCGGCGGCGACCTGGACGAGGACTCCTGGCAGGAAGTGGAAGACACCCTGCTGATCGCCGATCTGGGGCCGGTCGCCACCGAATCGGTGGTTTCGCAGCTGCGCAGCCGGCTGGCCAGCGGCGACGTGCGCAGCGAGGCCGACGCCCGGGCCGTGTTGCGCGATGTGCTGATCAAAGAGCTGCAACCCGGCATGGACCGCGCGATCCGCGCGCTGCCGCACGACGATCATCCCTCGGTGTTGCTGGTCGTCGGGGTCAACGGCACCGGTAAAACCACCACCGTCGGCAAGCTGGCGCGGGTGCTGGTGGCCGACGGCCGGCGCGTCGTGCTGGGCGCGGCCGACACCTTCCGGGCCGCGGCGACCGATCAACTGCAAACCTGGGCGTCCCGGGTGGGTGCCGAGGTGGTCAGCGGTGCCGAAGGCGCCGACCCGGCTTCGGTGGCGTTCGACGCCGTCGATAGGGGCATCGCCGGGGGCGCCGACGTCGTGGTCATCGACACCGCAGGACGTTTGCACACCAAGGTCGGGCTGATGGACGAACTCGGCAAGGTTAAGCGCGTTGTAACACGGCGCGCGGCCGTCGACGAGGTGCTACTGGTGCTCGACGCGACCATCGGGCAAAACGGGCTGGCGCAGGCCCGGGTATTCGCCGACGTCGTCGACATCACGGGCGCGGTGCTGACCAAGCTGGACGGAACCGCCAAGGGCGGCATCGTTTTCCGCGTCCAGCAAGAACTTGGGGTGCCGGTCAAGTTGGTCGGACTCGGCGAGGGCCCCGACGATCTGGCGCCGTTCGAGCCCGCGGCTTTCGTCGACGCCCTGTTGGGGTGAATCCTCTTACATAAAGACGGCGACGTTAATACTGACGAAACATTGTGGCTCCATTGCTGCAACAACCATTGCGCAAGGTTCTGGATCAGGCCGCAGGCGCGTGTCTGATGGCTCATGGGGCCGACCGGAGGTGATAGCGAGTGACATACCCGATACTGGGCCAGCCAGATACTGGCGATACCGCGTGGATGCTGGCGAGTTCCGCGCTGGTGTTGTTGATGACGCCGGGTCTGGCGTTCTTCTACGGCGGCATGGTGCGCACCAGAAGCGTGCTCAACATGCTCATGATGAGCATCAGCGCCATGGGCGTGGTGACCGTGCTGTGGGTGCTCTACGGCTACTCGGTTGCCTTCGGTAACGACGTAGGCGGCGTCGCCGGCAACCCCACCAGCTACTGGGGCCTGAAGGGCCTCATCGGTGTCAATGCCGTCAAAGCGGATCCCAGCAAGGCTCAGGCCGCGGTGGACATCCCACTGGCCGGTACCATGCCCGCCACCGTATTCGTGGCATTCCAGTTGATGTTCGCGATCATCACCGTCGCACTGATCTCCGGCGCCGTCTCCGACCGGTTGAAGTTCAGCGCCTGGCTGGTGTTCGCCGGACTGTGGTCCACATTCGTCTACTTCCCGGTCGCGCACTGGGTCTTCGCGGGTGACGGCTTCGCGTCCGAGCACGGCGGCTGGATCAACAACAAGCTGCACGCGATCGACTTCGCAGGTGGAACCGCGGTCCATATCAACTCCGGTGTCGCGGGCCTGGTGCTGGCGATCGTGCTGGGCAAGCGCAAAGGCTGGCCGACCACGCTGTTCCGCCCGCACAATCTGCCGTTCGTGATGCTCGGCGCGGGCTTGCTGTGGTTCGGCTGGTTCGGGTTCAACGCCGGATCGGCGACCAGCTCGAACGGCGCCGCCGGGTCGACATTCATGACCACGACGATCGCCACGGCGACGGCGATGCTCGGCTGGCTGCTCACCGAGCGCATCCGCGACGGCAAGGCAACGACGCTGGGCGCGGCGTCGGGCATCGTCGCCGGGCTGGTCGCCATCACTCCGTCCTGCTCTTCGGTGAACGTGCTGGGCGCATTGGTGGTCGGCGCGGTGGCCGGTGTGGTGTGCGCGTTGGCCTGCGGGCTGAAATTCAAGCTCGGCTTCGACGACTCGCTCGACGTGGTCGGGGTGCACATGATCGGTGGTCTGGCCGGCACGCTGCTGGTGGGTCTGCTTGCCGCCCCCGAGAGCCCGGCGATTAGTGGCGTGGCCGGGGTATCAAGGGGGTTGTTCTACGGCGGCGGCTTGGCACAGCTGGAACGCCAAGCGATCGGCGCGTTCAGTGTTCTGTTCTATTCTGGCCTGGTTACCCTTATCTTGGCTTTGATCCTCAAATACACCATCGGGCTGCGCCTCGGTGCTGAGGAAGAGGCCAGTGGCATCGACGAGGCGGAGCACGCGGAGAGCGCATACGATTTCGCAGTGGTCACCGGTTCGGTTGTCGGCCGTCCCAGCATCGGGGATGCCCGTAACGGCCTGGAGGAACGAGCAGACGAGAAAGTGGAGGCACAACAT
Organism: uncultured Actinomycetota bacterium; assembly: GCA_963845595.1. Classification (GTDB taxonomy): domain Bacteria; phylum Actinomycetota; class Actinomycetes; order Mycobacteriales; family Mycobacteriaceae; genus Mycobacterium. The sequence continues at coordinate 115,732 of CAWJSU010000006.1, read as the reverse complement.
CAATGAAGCTGGTCACCGCGATCGTGAAGCCGTTCACCCTCGATGACGTCAAGACGAGCCTTGAGGACGCGGGCGTCCTGGGCATGACCGTCAGCGAAATCCAGGGATACGGACGGCAAAAGGGACACACCGAGGTCTACCGGGGCGCTGAATACTCGGTCGACTTCGTGCCCAAGGTACGGATTGAGGTCGTCGTCGACGATTCCGTTGTGGACAAGGTCGTGGACAGCATCGTCCGGGCAGCCCGAACCGGCAAGATCGGTGACGGCAAAGTCTGGGTCAGCCCAGTGGAGACCATCGTCCGGGTGCGCACCGGTGAACGTGGATCCGATGCGTTATGAGGGTAGCCGCACATTGCTGATCCGATGTGGAAGCTGATTCCAATGTGGAAAGGGCTGATCCACGGCGGACGGGCCGGGAGGGTATGACACCCGACCGGCCCGACCCGTCCGGCGCGTCTGAACCGGATCGAATTGAGCCCATGGAAGCCGGATATGGCTGCTCGGCAAGCGATTTGGCTGCCGCGCGGCGAAACCTGCTGTCAGACGGTAATCGTGAACTCGATGCGGTCAAGCTGCGCCAAGCGTTGCTGGATCTGCACGAGTCCTGGCTGAACGCCAAGGCCGCCGAAATCGGGATCACCGACACCAGTGGCTTCGCGATCGTGGCAAACGGCGGGCTGGGCCGCCGAGAGATGTTGCCGTATTCGGACCTCGACCTGGTGCTGGTGCACGACGGCAAGCAGGCCGATCTGCTCGGAAAGGTCGCCGATCAGCTCTGGTACCCGCTGTGGGACGCCAACGTTCGGCTGGACCACAGCGTGCGCACGGTCAGCGAGGCCTTGGGTACCGCCAACTCCGACATGACCGCCGCCCTGGGCATGTTGGAAGCACGGCACATCGCCGGCGAGGAGCGGCTGTCGAACGAGCTGATCGACGGGGTGCGACGGCAGTGGCGCACCGGAATTCGTTCCCGGATGGACGAGCTGGTGGAAATGACGCACGCTCGCTGGCTGCGTTGTGGCCGGATCGCGCACCGCGCCGAGCCCGAGCTCAAAACGGGCCGCGGCGGCCTTCGCGACGTCCAGCTGCTCGATGCGCTGGCGGTCGCCCAGCTCATCGACCGCCACGGCATCGGCCACGCGGACATGCCGGTTGGTTCGCTGGACCGTGCTTATCTCACGTTGCTCGATGTGCGCACCGAACTGCACCGGGTGTCCGGCCGCGGACGCGATCAGCTGCTTGCGCAGTTCGCCGATGAGATCAGCGCGGCGATGGGTATCGGTGACCGATTCGACTTGTCGCGCACGCTTTCCGATGTCGGTCGCACCATCGCCTATCACGCCGAAACCGGGCTGCGCACGGCCGCCAACGCATTGCCGCGGCGTGGCATATCGGCCTGGCGGCGGCCAAAGCGGCGACCACTGGACGAGGGCGTCATCGAGTTCGCCAGAGAAATCGTGCTCGCCCGCGATGCCCAACCCGAAAGCGACCCGGGTTTGGTACTTCGAGTGGCCGCCGCATCGGCCGACACCGGACTGCCCATCGGTGCCGCCACGTTGAGTCGCCTGGCCGCGAACGCCCCCGATTTGGAAACTCCTTGGCCGCGTGAGGCGTTGGACGACCTGCTGGTTGTGCTCAGCGCCGGCCCCACCGCGGTGGACACGATCGAAGCGCTCGACCGTACCGGGCTATGGGGCCGGCTGTTGCCGGAGTGGTCCGCGATCCGCGACCTGCCGCCCCGCGACGTCTCGCACAAGTGGACGGTGGACCGCCACACCGTCGAGGTCGCCGTGCACGCGGCGCCGCTGTCCACCCGGGTGGCGCGGCCCGATCTGCTGGCGCTTGGTGCGCTGCTGCACGACCTCGGCAAGGGCCGCGGTGTCGATCACAGCGAGGCCGGTGCCGAGATGGCGCTGAAGATCGCTCCCAGGCTGGGGGTCTCGCCGGAGGATGTCGAGTTTCTCTCGAAGCTGGTCCGCCACCATCTGCTGTTGCCGATTGTGGCCACCCGAAGCGACCTGAACGATCCCAAGACCATTGAGGACGTGTCCAAGGCACTGGGCGGGGATCCGCTGTTGCTCGAGGTGGTGCACGCGCTGGCGGAGGCGGACTCCAAGGCTACCGGTCCGGGGGTGTGGAGCGACTGGAAGGCGGGCCTGATCGAGGACCTGGTGCGGCGCTGCGGGATGGTAATGGCAGGTGAACCCCTGCCGCGGTCCGATCCGGCTGCGCCCCACTACCTTTCGCTGGCCGCCGACAACGGGGTGCACGTGGAGATCAAGCCGGGTGACGGCGCGCGCGCCTACCAGGTGGTGATGGTTGCCCCGGACCAGCGTGGATTGGTGTCGAAAGCCGCCGCTGTGCTGTCGCTGAACTCGCTGGGTGTGCATTCGGCGTCGGTGAACAGCCATGAGGGGGTGGCGATCACCGAATTCGTGGTGTCACCGCATTTCGGTTCCCCGGCCGAGCCGCAACTGCTGCGTCAGCAGTTCGTCGGCGCCCTCGCCGGTGACGTCGACGTCCTCGGCGCGGTCGAGAAGCGTGACGCCGAGGCCGCCAGTTCGGCCTCCGCCCGGGCCGGGGAGGTGCTGGCGGGAGTGCCCGTCACGCGGTCGACCGCGCCGCCACGCATACTCTGGCTCGACGCTGCCGCGTCAGACCAGCTGATCATCGAGGTCCGCGCCATGGACCGGCCGGGCTTGCTCGCGCTGCTCGCCCGGGGGCTGGAGCGCGCGGGTGTGGACATCGTCTGGGCCAAGGTCAACACGTTTGGATCCATCGCTGCCGATGTGTTCTGCGTGGTGCTACCCGCCGAATCTCCGGAGGAATCCGTGAAAGCGTTGGCGGAACAACACCTGTTGTCCGTGTTGGGCGGGCCGGGGGAGGCGGCGGCGAGCCAGGTCTAGCGGCGATCGCGAGGGCGGCGGAGCCGGGTGAAGCGGGTCGGTGCCATCAGGTTGGGCGTCGATCGCGAGCGCGGCGGAGCCGGGTGAAGCGGGTCGGCGCCATCAGGTTGGGCGGTGATGCAGCCAGCGGATCTCTGTAATCCCTTGTGTAACTGTAGTTTCAGTGGTCACAACGCGGCCATTCTTGTCGGTACCCCTCCATAGAATTTCAGCCATGGGTGCCAGCAGTCGCGAAGAGATCGTCGAGGCGTTCGGCGCGCTCGACGCCGACCTGAAGCGCGTGCGCGGGTTGACCTTTGATGTGTTGTCACACTGCGGTTTTTGTTGATTGTCATGATCAGAACAGTCCTTCTTGGGGGGCTGGGGGCTGGATACGCAGGCCTTTTCCGCGTCCGGTACGGATGTGGACCGCTTGGAGTTCGCCGCGCTTGACACGTTGCATGATGGTTTGGCGGGACACGCCGTAGGCCAGGGTGGCGTGCGGCATGGCCAGCCAGCCGTCGGGGGCGTCATCGACGAACAGGCTGCGGATCTCGTCGGTGAGCCGGATGCGCCAGGGTGCACCAAGGGTGAGTTGCTCGCCGGCGACGAACCCGTCGGCCAGCCAGCGGTGCAGGGTCGAGGGTGCCAGGCCCAGTTCCTTGGCGGCCTCAGTCACGCTGAGCAGCTCTGCTTCCTGCGGGTCGTCGGTGGGTGTGTGGCAAGGGATTTCGTAATGGTGGCGCAGCGACTGGACCCGACCGGCATTGAACGGTAGTCCGCGGGCGGTGCGGCGGCCTTGCTGGGTGAGGATTTGGGCGATCATCGCGTCGGGATAGTGTGTGGCCAGGCGGCGCACCAGGTCAACGGTGTGTTCGTCGGTGCGTAGATGGTTGGCCTGTTTGCGTTTGATGGGCACTCTTAGGTCGGTGATGGCGCCGCCTTTCCAGCGCAGCACCAAGTCGGCGTGGGCGTCGGTGTGGTCGCGGCACACGCTGACGTTGACCTCATCGAGCAGGCTGCGCAGCAAGTGTTTTCGGTCTTTATCGGTGGTGCTCGGCATCGCCCACACGTCGGCGAGGTCGTCGCTGAGTGTGAGTATCGTCGCCTTCTCTTGTGGGGTCAGGGTTTTCGGGCGTGCAGCTTGGCGGCGAGCGAGCTCGGCCTGGGCGTCGGCCAGGGCTTGCAGCGCGGTGTTCCATTCGGTCTCCAGGCCGCGAGCGACCAGGCGGTTATCCGGGTCGACGACCCGGTAGCGGCGCTCGGCCTGAGCGGCTTGATAGCGGGCCTGCTCGACCTGGCGGCGCCATTGAGCCAGCGCGGCGTCGTGGCCGTTCTCGAGCTGCTGGGCGGCGGCCAGGCAGGCCTGCAGCGCCACCGGTTGCAGCGCGGCCAAAAACGCCGCGGTGACCGCGGCGTCGATCCCGGCGCCCCCGACACGCAGGTGATAGCCGCTGTGGCCGGCCAGCTGCCCGGTGCCGACGCAGTAGTAGCCCGGCGGCTTGTTGGCCCGCCCGTCGTAGTAGACGCCCAGCTTGTGCCCACAGGTCCCGCAGGTGGCCAGCCCCTGCAGTAGCGCGCAGCCCTCGCGCACCGCGCCGGTGCCCGGCTCATGGGCCTTCGGGCGGATATTGCCTCGGATACGAGACTGGTTGTCCTGGAAGGTGTCCCAGTCGATGAACCCGCGGTGATGCTCGGTGATCAGTACCTCCCACTGATCTTGGGGCAGCACCCGGCGAGACACCCGCAGCCGCCCATCAGCATCGAGGCTGCGCTGCACGCGGGTACGGCCGAATACGTAGGCGCCCGCGTAGGCGGGGTGAGTGAGCACGGCCCGCACCGCGTGGTAGCTCGGCGCCGCCCACGTGATCTGCGGATCGCCGTCGACGCACCCCCCGTGGGGTTGCAGCGGGAATTTGAGCCCCTGTTCGCGCAGCCACAGCCATACCCCGCGCACCGACCCGCACAGCGCGAACCGCTCGAAGACCGCGGCGATCACGCCGGTGACCGCCTCATCCGGGTGCCAGCGGACCTCACCGTCGGCCTGGCCCCACACCAGACCGACCGGCAGCCCTCGGCGCAGCTCGCCGCGAGCGGCCTTGCTGCGGATGCCGCCGTCGAGACGGGCACGCAGGATGTGCAGTTCGGCCTCCGACATGGTGCCCTTCATACCTAGCAGCATGCGATCATTGAACAACCCCGGATGGTAGATGCCGTCGCTGTCGGCGATCAGCGTGTCGGTCATGCCGGCCAGGTCCAGCAGCCGATACCAGTCGGAGTTGTTGCGCGCCAACCGTGAAACCTCCAGCGCCAAAACAATTCCTACCGTGCCAAGCCCGACCTGCGCGGCCAACTCGGCGAACCCGGACCGACCCGTGGCGCTGGCCCCGGAGACTCCCAGGTCCTCGTCGATCACCCGCACCCCCGCGCGCGGCCAGCCCAACTCGACCGCACGGGCGACCAGCTCGTACTGGCGGGCGGTGGACTCGCGGTTACGGACGATCTGGACCATGGTGGACTGTCGCACATACACCACCGCAGCGCGATGCAGATGCCCATGCGTGACCTTCGATTCACTCATCACCGACCGCCCCGCTGCGCATCGCCGCCATGGCTTTGGCAATCACTTTGGCCAGCACCGCGATTGCCGCCGCGACTTCCTCGGCGGGTAGCTGCTCGACCATCGGCGTCAACTCCACCACCTGGGCCGAACCGGTGATCGCGGCCGGGACTGGGTCTGGTATCAAACTGAGCTGGACAGGCTGCATGGGAGTCCTCCTTGCACGGTGACATCCCCGCAGCCTGTCCCCGCAACTCGGCGATCAGCGCGCAGACACGCAACAGATCTGCCAGCGATCCAAGGGTCGCAACCCCGACAACGCCGTCATTGATCGGCGGCTGGGCGTCCGTCCACGCGGCCGGGACCAGCGACTTTCTCCCATCGGGCAACGCCAGCAGCAGCTCCATGGCCCCGTGCCGTCGCATCCCGCCCACCACCGGCAACGACCGACCCCGCAGCGGATGATGCGGCCGCGTAATCGTCACCGCCGCCGGAAGTTCCTCGATACCGGTAGTAAGACGAGTCGTCGTTTGACGTGTTGACCACCCCGGAACGATTGCGGGCCCTCGAACGCCTGGAACACATGGCACGCCAACTGCGCGCCCCCCAACACCCGTTGATCAACCAACTTGACGCGCAGGCCGGCCCGGAAGAACTGGGCGGCACGCTGCGCTGCGTGCTGGCCGACCGGTTACGGATCACCAAGGCCGAGGCGGCCCGGCGCATCGACGAAGCCGCGGATTTGGGGGAACGCCGGGCGCTGACCGGGGAGCCGTTGGCGCCGCGGTTGAGCGCGACCGCGGCCGCCCAACATGAGGGGTTGATCGGCGAAGGGCACATCAAGGTAATCCGCAGCTTCTTCGCGCACCTGCCCACCGAGGTGGACCTGTCCACGAGGGAAGCCGCCGACGCCGATCTGGCCCACTACGCCCGCGAGTACCGTCCCGATGAGTTGGCCAAATACGCCCAGCGGATCATGGACTGGCTCAACCCCGACGGGGAATTCAGCGACGAGCAGCGCGCCCGCAAGCGCGGCATCACACTCGGCCGCCAGGAATACGACAAGATGTCGCGGATCAGCGGCTACCTGACCCCCGAATTGCGCGCCACGCTCGAGCCCGTGCTGGCCAAATTAGCCGCCCCCGGCGCCTGCAACCCCGACGACGAAAAACCGGTCGTCGACCAGACACCCGATGCCGAGGCGGTCAGGCGCGATACGCGCAGCCAAGCGCAACGCGCCCACGACGGGCTGCTGGCCGGGCTGCGGGCCCTGATGGCCTCAGGGAAGCTGGGCCAGCACAACGGACTGCCGGTGTCGATCGTGGTCACCACGACACTCAAGGAGCTGCAAGCCGCCGCGGGCAACGGCCTGACCGGGGGCGGCAGCTGGCTGCCGATGAAAGATCTGATCCGCATGGCCAGCCACTCAAACCACTACTTGGCCATTTTCGATGATAGTAAGGCTCTGGCGCTGTATCACACGAAGCGGCTGGCCTCCCCGGCGCAGCGGATTGTGTTGTATGCCAAGGATCGTGGATGTAGCAAGCCGGGCTGTGATGCACCGGCCTACCACAGCCAAGTCCATCACGTGCGCGGGTGGGCGGCCACACGGTGCACCGACATCAACGAGCTCGCCCTGGCCTGCGGCCCGAACAACCGCCTCGTCGAAGAAAAAGGCTGGACCACCCGCAAAAACGCCAAAGGCGAAACCGAATGGCTACCCCCGGCCCACCTCGACCGCGGACAACCCCGAACGAACCGTTATCACCACCCCGAACGATTCCTGCAAGACGGCGACGACGACGAACCCGCTTGACGCAACGACAGCAACGGCCCGTCTTCGACTCGTCAGACATGCCTAGCCCGCTCGGCCCGCCAGGTCGCGGGTTTGCAGCCATTCGTGGATTCGTTGCGCCACGTCGGGCCATCCGGGTTCGAGCATCATGTCGTGCCCCATACCGGCGAAGAATTCCGGCTCGGTTCGGTAGGCGCGTGCGGTGGCGCGCACGTCGACGTCTCTGACGAAGCCGTCGTGCTCGGCGCCGAGAACGAGCATCGGGGTGATCACCCGACGTGCCTTCACGGGGCGGAACATCGAATCGACCGCGGCGGCGCGAATGCTTTCGGGTCCAAGCTGCGCCATGCACGATTCGACGATCGCCTCCGGCGTGTGTGGGCTGAACAGGTGCTCGCGGGCAAGGGACGGGGTGTCGACGTACCCGGCCAACTTGCCGTTGGCGAACCCCTTGATGGCGATCACCGGATGACGGCGCCAGAATTTCAGCGCCATGCCGAACACGCCCCCCGGCGGCACGGCACCGACCAGAACTCCGGCCGGGGCACTGCGGGTTTCGAGGTAGCGCTGCACCACGAACCCGCCCAGGGAATGGCCGATGAGCACGGGCCGGCCACCCAGCTTGTCGGCGATGGTGCGGACGTCGGCCACGTAGTCGGCGATGGAAATCGATCGCACCCGCTTGTCGGCGGGGCTGGCGCCGTGCCCTTGCATGCTCAGGGCGACCGCCCGATAGCCCGCATCCGCGAAGAACTCCAGGAAGTTGTGCCAGCACTGCGCGGTGTGCCAGCCGCCGTGTACGAAAAGCAGCGGCGTGGGGTACGCGTCGGCGGAGCCCTTGTCGATCACCTCGAGCATGAGCCGCACAATAGCCGCCCGCCGCACCGGCTAAGGCCGAAACTGGTTAAAGCTGCTCAGTATTGAGCTGGTGCAAGGCATCGATCCGCGCCTTGAGTTGATCACGGGTGGCCGCGGCGATCGGCGGTCCTCCGCAGCGACGCCGGAGTTCGCTGTGGATCCATCCGTGTGGCTTGCCGGTGCGGTGATGGGCTATCGACACGAGCGTGTTGAGCTCGCGGCGCAGATCGCGAAGTTGCCCATGCACCGACGCCGACGGGGTTGCCTGCCCTGTTTTTTGTTTCAGGGCACGTTTCTTCAGCTGCTCGTCTTGGCGGCGGTGCAGCAGGGCGCGCATCTGCTCGGCATCGAGCAACCCGGGAATGCCGAGGTAGTCGGCCTCCTCGTCGCTTCCGGCGGGAGTGGCGGTGCCGAACGACGATCCATCGAAGATGACCTGATCCAGTTCGGCGTCGGCTCCCAATGCGGTAAAGCTCTTGTCCGCCTCGCTCTGCTCGGTTTGCGTTCGAACCGCGGGGTCCCCGTCGAGGGGATCATCGCTGTCGCGGTGCGGTTGGCCCAGCACGTGGTTGCGCTGGGCCTCCAACTCGCTCGCCAGTTGCAGCAGGTTAGGCACCGACGGGAGGAAGATGCTCGCGGTTTCCCCCGGCCGGCGAGACCGCACGAACCGGCCGATGGCCTGCGCGAAGAACAGCGGCGTCGAGGCGCTCGTGGCGTAGATCCCGACCGACAGCCGGGGTACGTCGACGCCTTCCGAGACCATGCGCACCGCGACCAGCCACCGGCCGGTGCTCTCGGCGAATTTTGTGATGCGGGCCGACGATCCGGGGTCATCGGATAGCACGACGGTGGGCGCTTCCGAGGTGATCTTCTTCAGCAGCGCGGCGTAGGCGCGGGCGGCCGTCCGGTCGGAGGCGATGATCATGCCGCCGGCGTCGGGCACATGCGTCCGCAGTTGGCGCAGTCGCTGATCGGCAGCAGCGATCACCGCGGGCATCCATTCGCCGGCGGGGTCCAGCGCGGTGCGCCAGGCGCGTGCGGTCTGTTCGGCGGACAGCGGCTCACCCAGTCGGGCCGCGTGCTCCTCGCCGGCGCTGTCCCGCCAGCGCGCCTGCCCGGAGTAGGCGAGGAATACCACCGGACGGACCACACCGTCGGCGAGCGCTTCGGCATAGCCGTAGGTGTGGTCAGCCTGCGAACGCAGTACTCCGTCAGCATTCGGTGTGTAGGTGACGAACGGGATTGGGCTGTCGTCACTGCGAAATGGCGTGCCCGTCAGCGCAAGTCGGCGGGTGGCGTCGCCGAAGCCTTCCCGGATGGCTTCGCCCCAGGTCTTGGCGTCACCGCCGTGGTGGATCTCATCGAAGACGACCAGGGTTTTGCGCTGCTCGGTGCGCACCCGGTGCAGCGTCGGATGCGCTGCGACCTGGGCGTAGGTGACCATCACGCCGTGATATTCCGGCGAGGATTGCGGGTTGACGTTGGAGAACTTCGGATCCAGGGCCAGACCGTGCTCCACCGCGGCCTGCGCCCACTGCGCCTTGAGATGCTCGGTGGGCACGACGACCGTGATCTGCTCGACCGCGCGATGGCCAAGCAGTTCGGCCGCTATCCGCAGCGCGAACCGTGTTTTCCCGGATCCGGGGGTGGCCACCGCCAGAAAGTCGCGCGGTTGGCCGGCCAGGTACTTCACCATCGCCCGACGCTGCCAGCCGCGCAGCTGCCGGCTGCCTAGCGTACTTTCGGTGGCGCCTTCCCCCAGCTGAGGCACGACCTGAGACACAGTCCTCCTGTAGATGCTCCGTCGCGCGTGATCGCGCAGTTCACAAGTCTTTCGCTCGGGCCCGCCGCCCTATGATGCGCTAATTCTGTTGCAGCACAACGCACGATGCAGCCGCGGTCAGCGCCACGACACGCCAGCGTGGTCAGGTGGCGGCAGTGAAATGTAGCATGCCAAGGCTTTTCGGCGCAGTCGCGACAGGCGCGTCGGCGCGTCGGCGCGTCCTACAGGGTGCTGGTCAGCCGGTCAGCGAGCAGTCCGGCGAACTTCGCCGGATCCTCGAGTGCGCCACCTTCAGCGAGAAGGGCAGTGCCATACAACAATTCGGCGGTTTCGGCAAGTCGGCTCAGTTGCGCGTCGTCACCACCGTTCTTTTGCGCCTGTTGCAGGCCGGTGATCAGCGGATGATTCGGATTGAGTTCCAGAATCCGCTTTCCGACCGGAACCGCCTGTCCCGAAGCCTGGTAGATGCGCGCCAGCGCTGGTGTCATGCCGAAGGCGTCGGTGATCAGGCAGGCTGGCGACTCGGTCAGGCGGGTGGACAGCCGCACTTCCTTGACGTGATCGCTCAGGGTCTCTTTCAACCAGTTCAGCAGATCGGCGAAGTCTTTCTCCCGCTCCTCGCGTTCGGCCTTGCTTTCGTCCTCTTCGGAGTCCAGGTCCACCTCGCCCTTGGCAACGGACTGCAATGGTTTGCCGTCGAACTCGGGCACCATGCCCACCCAGATCTCGTCGACCGTGTCGGTGAGCAGCAGGACCTCGTATCCCTTGGCCTTGAACGCCTCCAGGTGGGGCGAACTCAGGACTTGCTGACGCGACTCGCCGGTGGCGTAAAAGATTTGCTCCTGGCCCTCTTTCATGCGCTCGACGTACTCGGCGAGGGTGGTCGGTTCCTCGTCGCTGTGCGTGGAGGCGAACGAGGAAATGGCAAGCAGTGTGTCCCGGTTGTCGAAGTCCGACATCAGGCCCTCTTTGACCGCCTTGCCGAACTGCGTCCAGAACTTCCGGTAGTCCTCTGGCCGCTCCGCCTGCATCTCCTTGACTGTGGAGAGGACCTTCTTGGTCAGCCGGCGACGGATCGTGTTGATCTGCCGATCCTGCTGCAGGATTTCGCGGGAAACGTTGAGCGACAGGTCCTCTGCGTCGACCACACCTTTGACGAAGCGCAGGTAAGTCGGCATGAGCTGGTCGCAGTCGGCCATGATGAAGACGCGCTTGACGTACAGCTGCACGCCGACCTTGGCGTCCTGGGTGAACAGGTCGAACGGGGCGTGCGAGGGGATGAAGAGCAGGGCTTGGTACTCGAAGTTGCCCTCGGCCTTCATCGCGATGACCTCGAGCGGTTCGTCCCAGGCGTGGGCGACGTGCTTGTAGAACTCCTTGTACTCGTCGTCGGAGACCTCGTCCTTTGACTTGGCCCACAGCGCCTTCATCGAGTTGATGGTCTGGGTTTCGATGGTGACCTGCTCTTCGCCGCCCTCCGCCCCGTCTTCCACCGGGGCGGGGGTCCTGATCTCCACCTCCATCCGGATGGGCCAGGCGATGAAGTCGGAGTACCTCTTGACCAGCTCCTTGATCTTCCACTCCGAGGCGTAGTCGTGCAGCTCGTCCTCTTTGTCTTCGGGCTTGAGGTGCAACGTGACCGACGTGCCGACCGGGGCTCCCCCTGTCTCAGGGTCGACGGATTCGATGGTGTACGTCGACTCACCGCCGGACACCCATTTGGTGGCGCCACTCTCGCCGGCCTTGCGGGTCAGCAGTTCCACCTTGTCGGCCACCATGAAGCTGGAGTAGAAACCGATACCGAACTGACCGATCAGTTCCTCCGAGGCGCCTTCGTTCTTGGCCTCGCGCAACTTCTGGCGCAGCTCGGCGGTGCCTGATTTGGCCAGCGTGCCGATCAGGTCCACGACCTCATCGCGCGTCATGCCGATCCCGTTGTCGCGAATGGTCAGGGTGCGCGCACCCGGGTCCACCTCGATCTCGATATGCAGGTCGGAGGTGTCGACCTCGAGGTCCTTGTTCCGAAACGCCTCAAGCCGCAGCTTGTCCAGCGCATCGGAGGCGTTCGAGATCAGCTCGCGGAGAAATGAATCCTTGTTGGAGTAGACCGAGTGGACCATCAGGTCCAGAAGTTGGCGTGCCTCCGCTTGGAACTCCAACTGCTCGACGTTTGCGCTCATGCGATGTGACCCTCCGAAATCAGATACCCGGACAAAGTTATACCCAACTCGCCTGACGTCGGCCCAGGCGCCCGGCTGGGCCGCAACACCGTCGCGCCGGCAAAGACCATTAGGCTAGTGCGGTGTTTGAATCGCTATCCGACCGGTTGACCGGCGCCCTCCAGGGGCTGCGCGGCAAGGGCCGACTGACCGACGCCGATGTCGATGCCACGGCCCGCGAAATCCGGCTGGCGCTGCTGGAAGCCGACGTTGCGCTGCCCGTGGTCCGGGCGTTCGTCCACCGGATCAAGGAACGGGCCAGCGGTGCGACGGTGTCCGGTGCCCTGAACCCGGCGCAACAGGTCGTCAAGATCGTCAACGAAGAGCTGATCGGCATCCTCGGCGGCGAGACCCGCCAGCTGGCGTTCGCGAAGACCCCGCCGACCGTCATCATGCTCGCCGGCCTGCAGGGCTCCGGCAAGACCACGCTGGCCGGCAAACTGGCCGCGCGCCTGCGCGGGCAGGGGCACACGCCGCTGCTGGTGGCCTGCGACCTGCAGCGACCGGCGGCGGTGAACCAGCTGCAAGTCGTCGGCGAGCGTGCCGGGGTGTCGGTGTTCGCGCCGCATCCAGGAGCCTCACCCGAATCCGGCCCCGGTGACCCGGTCACCGTCGCGGCGGCGGGGCTTGCCGAGGCCAAGGCCAAGCACTTCGACGTCGTCATCGTCGACACCGCGGGTCGATTGGGCATCGACGAGGAGCTGATGGCCCAGGCCGCGGCAATCCGGGACGCAACCAACCCCGATGAGGTGCTGTTCGTTCTGGACGCGATGATCGGCCAGGATGCCGTCACCACCGCGCAGGCGTTCGGTGAGGGCGTCGGCTTCACCGGTGTGGCGCTGACCAAGCTCGACGGTGACGCCCGCGGTGGGGCGGCGTTGTCGGTCCGCGAGGTGACCGGTGTCCCGATCCTTTTCGCCTCCACCGGCGAAAAGCTGGAGGACTTTGAAGTCTTTCACCCGGACCGGATGGCCGGCCGCATCCTGGGCATGGGCGACGTACTGAGCCTGATCGAGCAGGCCGAGCAGGTCTTCGATGCACAACGAGCCGAGGAAGCCGCCGTCAAGCTCGGCAGCGGTGAGCTGACGCTGGAGGACTTCCTCGAGCAGATGCTCGCCGTCCGCAAGATGGGCCCGATCGGCAACCTGCTGGGCATGCTGCCGGGCGCCGGCCAGATGAAGGACGCACTGGCCGCCGTCGACGACAAACAACTCGACCGGTTGCAGGCCATCATCCGCGGGATGACGCCCCAGGAGCGGGCCGACCCGAAAGTCATCAACGCGTCGCGGCGGCTGCGTATCGCCAACGGCTCGGGCGTGACGGTGTCCGAGGTCAACCAGCTGGTCGACCGGTTCTTCGAGGCCCGCAAGATGATGTCCTCCATGCTCGGGGGCATGGGCATACCCGGCGTGGGCCGCAGGTCCGCGACGCGCAAGGCCAAGGGAGCGAAAGGCAAGAAGGGCAAGAAGGGGGCACGGGGACCGACGCCGCCGAAGGTCAGGAGCCCCTTCGGGCCGGGAATGGCGGGCATGCCGGGCATGCCGAACACCGCAGGCATGCCCGAAGGGTTCCCCGATCTGTCCCAGATGCCCGAAGGCCTCAACGAGCTGCCGCCCGGGCTGGCCGACTTCGACCTGTCCAAGCTGAAGTTCCCGGGCAAGAAGTAACCGCACCGTGCGCATGCACGTGCGGGGTTTGGGCCTGCCCGACGAGGCCGCGATCGAACTGTGGATCGTCGACGGCCGGATCAGCAGGGAGCCGGTGTCCGGGGCCGACACCGTCTTTGGTGCGTCTTCTCAAGGCTGGATCCTGCCCGGGCTGGTCGACGCGCACTGTCACGTAGGGCTCGGCGATCACGGCGAGATCTCACTCGATGAGGCGATCGCGCAGGCCGAGGCCGAGCGCGACGTGGGCGCCCTGCTGTTGCGCGACTGCGGCTCACCCACCGACACCCGCAGCCTCGACGACCACGACGACCTGCCCCGCATCATCCGAGCCGGAAAGCACCTGGCCCGGCCCAAGCGCTATCAAGCCGGCTTCTCCGTCGAGCTCGAAGACGAATCCCAGCTCCCCGCGGCGGTGGCCGAACAGGCGCGCCGCGGCGACGGCTGGGTCAAGCTGGTGGGCGACTGGATCGACCGCTCCGTCGGCGATCTCGCCCCGCTGTGGTCCGACGACGTGCTCAAGGCCGCGATCGATACCGCACACGCCCACGGGGCCCGGGTCACCGCGCACGTCTTCAGCGAGGACGCGCTGCCCGGCCTGATCACCGCCGGCATCGACTGCATCGAACATGGCGCCGGGCTCACCGACGACATCATCGAGTTGATGGTCGAGCACGGAACCGTATTGGTGCCGACGCTGGTCAACATCGTCGAGAACTTCCCGGGTATTGCGACAAAGGCAGCCGAGCGTTACCCGGTCTACGCCGCCCACATGCGCGACCTGCATAGCCGCGCCCTGCCGCGGATTGCCGCCGCGCGCGAGGCGGGCGTGCCGATCTACGCCGGCAGCGACGCCGGCACCATGGTCGAACACGGACGGATCGCCGACGAGGTCGAGGCGCTCAAGGGCGTCGGGATGAGCCCGACCGAGGCGCTGGGCGCCGCGTGCTGGGATGCCCGCCGCTGGCTCGGCCGGCCCGGTCTGGACCATGGGGCATCCGCCGACCTGTTGTGCTACTCCGAGGATCCGCGGCGGAGTGCCGGTGTGCTGAACCGACCCGATCTGGTGATCCTGCGCGGCAAGGCTTTTCGGTCCTGACAATGGCCGGTGTCAGCCAGTGTTAGCCGAGGCTAGCCGCGCCCGGTAATCCGACGACGGCTACTATCTTCCGATGGCGTTAGCCAGCGGCGCGGCCTTTGCGGGTCATACCGTCGCGCGGAGGCTGGGTTCTGGACTGACGGGTGAGGTCTACCTCGTCCAGGATCCCCGGTCGGCGCGCTGGGACGCATTGAAGATTCTTGCGCCGGCGCTGTCGGCGGACGAGGAATTCCGCCGCCGATTCCGGCAAGAGGCCGCCATCGCCGCAAACCTCTATCACCCGCACATCCTGACGGTGCACGGCCGCGGCGAGTTCGAGGGACGGTTGTGGTTCGCGATGGACTACGTCAACGCCACCAGCGCCGCACAGCTCATGACCGATCGATTCCCCGCCGTTGCACCGGTGGGCGAAGTGCTCGCGATCATCACCGCGGTCGCGGCAGCTCTCGACCATGCCCATCAGCGTGGAATGCTGCACCGCGATGTCAAACCCGCCAACATCTTCCTGACCAGCCCACGAGATGGTGAACAACGGATCCTGTTGGCCGACTTCGGGATAGCCCAACGACTCGGGGAACTCGGTAGGACCACCGGGGCCCATCGGCGCAACGCCCCGGTGGGCACCATCGCCTACGCCGCGCCCGAGGTGTTGATGGACGCCGACGCTGACCGGCCGGCTGACCAGTACGCGCTGGCGGCCACCGCTTATCACCTGCTCACCGGTGCGCCGCCGGTTGAACAGTCCGATCCGGCCGCCGCCGTGGGCCAGCTTCTCAACAACGCGCCGCCACGACTCAGCGACCAGCGCCCGGAGCTGGAACGCCTCGACGGTGTGTTCGCCCGAGCGCTCGCCAAAAAACCGGCCGGCCGGTTCGAAAGCTGCAGCGAGTTCGCTGACGCGGTCAACGAACAGGCCGGCGTGTCGACCGGCGACCAAAGTCCGGAGGCCGTCTTTGTCGTCGACTACCCGGCGTACGCCGAGACAGACGACATGCAAGCCACCCGATCGCCTTCCCATTTCGTATCCGGCACCCAGTCCGCCACCCAGCCGGGACGACCCGCCACCAGGCCGCCGACCGAGGCTGCGGCGCCGGCACCGCGGCGGGCCAACTCTTCCACCCGCGGCAAACCGCCGTCGACTGCTGACGCGAAGCATCCGACGGCTGCGCCGCGCGGGCGCCGGGTGCGGACCGTTCTGCTGACCACCGCGGCGGCGGTGTTGGCCGGGGGGCTAGTTGGCCTCGGCGTCATCATCGGACGCGAAACCGAACCGACCCCGTCACAGGCCGGGCCGACGACTCCATCGGCCACAAGTGCCAGGGCCGCCGCACCGACCACCAGTACTACGCCCGCCGCGCCGGTGCCGATGGACGGCACCTATCGCATCGAGGTCCAACGCGAAAAACAGACCTTCAACTACGTTGCCGATCCGCAACCACCGAATGTCAGCACCTGGTGGGCGTTCCACTCGTCGTGCACGGAGACGGCATGCACCGCGGCCGCAACCCAACTGGACGACGAGGAGCATACGCAGGCGATGTCGTCGGGCGGGGGTCATCTGGTGATGCTGTTCGGGGACGGTCAGTGGCAGTCCGAGCCGGAAACGACCCAGTTCCCTTGCGTCGGGAAAAACGGAATGGAACAGATGCATACCACGACGCTGGTGCTGTCACTGCGACCGCAGCCGCAGGGCGACTTCGCCGGCGAAGAGACCGTCACCGTGAAAACCAATGAGTGTGGCCAGCGAGCGGCCGTGATCCGCATCCCCGCGGTCGCGTCCCGGAGTGGCGACGTGCCGGCCGGGGTTACCGTGCCGGACCCGGCAACGATGACCAACGCGGCGTCGCCACCGACCACCACGCGCTGACCCAATCAGTTGACCTGCGCTTTTTGGTGGACAGCGGCATGGGCCAAAAAAAGAGTGCGAGTACTTGCTATCTACCGACGTTAGGATGGTGACAACCCAAAGACCTGGAGGAAGCAGTGACGTACGACGTGATCATTCGCGACGGCCTGTGGTTTGACGGCACGGGCAGCGCGCCGCAAATCCGCACGCTGGGCATTCGCGATGGCGTGGTGGCGTCGGTGGCCGGGGTGGCTGGGTCCTTGGACGGGGGGAGGAGCCGCTGGACGAGACGGGCTGCCCCGAGGTGATCGACGCGGCGGGCAAGTGGATTGTGCCCGGTTTCATTGACGTGCACACCCACTACGACGCCGAGGTGCTGCTGGATCCCGGGCTGCGCGAATCGGTGCGCCACGGTGTCACCACGGTGCTGCTGGGCAACTGCTCGCTGTCGACGGTGTACGCCAACTCCGAGGACGCCGCCGACCTGTTCAGCCGCGTCGAGGCGGTGCCGCGCAGGTACGTCTTCGGCGCCCTGAACGCCGCCAAGACCGAAAAGCCATGGTCGACGGCCGCGGAGTACGTCGATGCGATCGACGCCCTGCCGTTGGGGCCGAATGTCAGCTCACTGCTTGGTCATTCGGACCTGCGGACCGCGGTGTTGGGATTGGAGCGCGCCACCGACGGCTCCGTCAAACCCACCGATGCCGAGCTGGAGAAAATGGCGGCGTTGCTCGGCGAAGCGCTCGATGCGGGGATGTTGGGCATGTCGGGGATGGACGCGGCGATCGACAAGCTCGACGGGGACCGTTTCCGGTCGCGTGCACTGCCGTCTACGTTCGCGACGTGGCGGGAGCGACGCAGGCTGATCAAGGTGCTGCGTAAGCGCGGCCGGATTCTGCAGAGCGCGCCCGACGTGGACAGCCCGGCTTCGGGGTTGCTGTTCTTCTTATCCAGCAGCCGGATGTTGGGACGCCGCAAGGGGGTTCGGATGAGCCTGCTGGTGTCCGCGGACGCCAAGGCGATGCCGCTGGCCGTGTACACCTTCGGGTTCGGCACCCGGGTGCTCAATAAGCTATTGGGATCCAGCGTGCGGTTTCAGCACCTACCGGTCCCGTTCGAGCTGTACTCCGACGGCATCGACCTGCCGGTCTTCGAGGAGTTCGGCGCCGGAACTGCGGCCCTGCACCTGCGCGATCAAGTGCAGCGCAACGAGTTGCTGGCCGACCAGGACTACCGCCGCCGGTTCCGGCGCGAGTTCGACCGCGTCAAGCTCGGACCTTCGTTGTGGCACCGCGACTTCCACGACGCGGTGATCGTCGAGTGTCCCGATGAGTCGTTGATCGGCAAGAGCTTTGGCGCGATCGCCGACGAGCGGGGACTGCACCCGCTGGACGTGTTCCTCGACGTGCTCGTCGAGAACGGTGAACGCAACGTCCGGTGGACGACTACCGTCGGCAACCACCGGCCCAAGCAGCTCAACAAGCTCGCCGCCGAACCCAGCATCCACATGGGCTTCTCCGACGCCGGCGCGCACATGCGCAACATGGCCTTCTACAACTTCGCCCTACGGCTGCTCGGGCGCACCCGGGACGCCGCCCGCGCGGGCACACCGTTCCTCTCCCTGGAACGCGCGGTGCACCGTCTGACCGGCGAACTGGCGGACTGGTTCGGCCTCGACGCGGGCACCTTGCGGCAGGGCGACCGCGCGGATTTCGTGGTGATCGACCCGGCCGGTCTGGACGCATCGCTGGACGGCTACCACGAGGAAGAGGCTCCGTTCTACGGCGGCTTGCGGCGGATGGTCAATCGCAACGACGCGGCCGTGGTCGCGACGGGTGTGGGCGGCACCGTCGTCTTCCGCAAGGGCCAGTTCCGCAAGGGCTACGGGCAGAGTGTCAGGTCGGGCCGCTACCTGCGGGCGGGCGCCCCACAACGGCACGCCGCCGTCAGGGCCGGCGCCTGACATGTCCAGAACCCAGCAACAACGCCGCGAGGAGACGGTCGGGCGCCTGCTCGACGCGAGCATCGCCTCCATCATCGAGGTGGGATACGCCCATGCATCCGCCGCCGTGATCAGCAAGCATGCAGGGGTGTCCGTCGGCGGCCTGTTTCGCCACTTCGAAACGATGGGCGATTTCATGGCGGCCACGGCATCCGAGGTGTTGCGTCGCCAGGTGGAGTCGTTCACCAAGCAAGCCGCGGAAATCCCGGCCGATCGGCCGGCGCTGGAAGCGGCACTCACGATCCTGCGGGACATCACCAGCGGCCCCACCAACGCGGTGATGTACGAACTGATGATTGCCGCGCGCACCGACGAGAAGCTCAACGCGCACCTGCGAGAGGTTTTCGCGCAATACACCGCGAAGATCTACGACGCCGCGCGTGCGCTGCCCGGGGCCGACAACATCCCGGAGCAGATGTTTACGGTTCTGGTGGCGTTGATGACGAACGTCTTCGATGGCGCCGCACTCGTGCGCGGGCTGTTGCCCGCCGACGATCTCGAGGAGCAACGGATCCAGCTAATGGCGACCCTGGTAACCGCTGTCATATGACGACGAGAAGCCGGGCTATTACAGCGAGCCGATGCCGGACCCCGGGCTGAGGGCGAAACCCCAATCGAACAGGCTCGCGGCCTGATCCCAATATGTCGGTCCGCCCTCTTTCACCAGCCCGTACATCATGGCGATCACCAGCCTGCGGCCACCGCGCGTAGCCGCGCCGACGAACGTCTTCCGGGCGGCGTTGGTGAAGCCCGTCTTGCCGCCGATCGCGCCGGGGTAGCGCGCCAACAGCTCGTCCTGGTTGAGGATCGGTTGGTCGCCCCCAGCAGCATTAGCCGTGTCGCCGGGGAACATCGCCGAGGGCTCGGCGGTGATCTGCGCGAACAGCGGATTGGCCATCGCCGCCCGGAAGATAACCGCCAAGTCGTGCGCCGTCGACGATCCCGAGCCCCCTGGCCCGTCCAGGCCCGACGGTGTCGTCGCGTGGGTGTTCGTCGCCCCGAGGGACGCGGCCTTGGCGTCCATCTTGGCCACGGTCGCGTCGGGGCCGCCCAGCATCTGTGCCAGCGTGTTGGCGGCGTCGTTACCCGAAACCAGCAGTAGGGCGTCGAGCAGTTGGCGCGCGGTGTAGGTGCGGCCCGGCTTGATGCCGACGCAGTTGCATTCGACCTCGGTGTCGGCGACGTCGGCGACGACGGTGGAGTTCAGGTTCAGCTCGTCCAGCGCCACCAGCGACAACAGCACCTTGATGGTGCTGGCCGGCGGGTGCATCACATTCTGGTCGCGGTCCGCCAACACCTGACCGCTGTCCAGATCGGCGACGATCCACGTCTGGGCCGGGCCGTCGGGGATCGGCAACGAGCCGACCGGCTGCGTGCTGTCGGCCGACGCGGTGCCTGCGCCGACGCTACCGCCGCAGGTACCGATCGCGAGCACTGTGGCCGCTGTGGCCGCTGCGGCCATGAGCTTGCGCATGGGCGGACAGTCTAACTTCCACGCCTGCGTGACACCTATTTCCGCTGCTGGGCGGCACCGGGATAGCACCTTGCCCGCCTCGACTTCCAGGCCTGCCGAAAGGGAAGGTGTTCTCGGCTAGGCGACCGTGGCGACTGGCTCGGCGGCAGTCACCGTGGTCGCGGGGGTGGTGGTGTTGGCGCGCAGGAAGCTGCCGGTTCGCTGCGTGCCGAGCACCTCGGTGGGTTGTCCGTTGAGGAACACCGCATGCCCGGCGACGAGCACGGCGCTGACGGTGTCGTCGTTGCGGTTGACCATCCGCGACAGTCCGCCGTACTGCTCGACCTTTTCCTCGGCGTAGCTGTCCAGCGCGTCGTCGAGGTGCGCGGGGTCGACGATGACCAGGTCGGCGCGGTCGCCCATCCGCAGATGGCCGGCGTCGATCTGATACCAGTCGGCCAGCTCACCGGTGAGCCGGTGCACCGCCTGCTCGATGGTCATGAACGGCGCGCCGGCCTTCTGAGCGTCGTGGACGTGGCGCAGCAGGCGCAGCCCGAAGTTGTAGAACGCCATGTTCCGCAGGTGTGCCCCCGCGTCCGAGAAGCCCATCTGGACGCCGGGCTCACGGGCCAGCTTCTTGAGCACCTCGGGACGGTGGTTGGAAATCGTAGTGCGCCACCGCAGCGCGGTGCCGTGCTCGACGACCAGGTCGAGGAATGCGTCCACGGGGTGCAGCCCGCCGCGGTCAATTCCGACCTGCCCGAAGGATTTTCCAACGACGGAGGCATCGGGGCATGCGACGATTTCGGCGTCGAAGAAGTCGCGGTGCCAAACCCGAAGGCCGTACTTGCTGTCGTAGTCCTTGCGGAACCACCGACGGTAATTCTCGTCGCGCATCAGCTCGTTGCGCTCGGCCACTTGTTCTTTCAGATGCATGGCGGCCTCGCCGGAGCCGAACTCCTCGAAGATGACCAGATCGATGCCGTCGGCGTACACCTCAAACGGCACCGGCAGGTGCTGCCAGCGGAAGTTGCCGCCCAGCTTGTTGACGAGGCGGGCCGCCGGACCCATCGCCGGGATCAGAAACCGGCTGGCCTTGATGTCGGCGGCCGAGAGCAGGCTGGTCTTCAGCGGCCTGCGGAAAATGCCGAGCGACTGCGCCACCTGGGAGCCGACGTTGACGGGATTCTGAATGTCGGGACCGGCCTGCATGACCCGACCGCTGCGTCGCAGCATCGACTTCAGCCGACGCAGCTCGCGTGGTTTCGCATACGTCGAGGGCAGGGTGCGCGAGCGGCAGGTCTCGCCATCGAGCTTGTCGAAGAGCAGTTGCTGTGAGGACATGCCGACGAACCCGGCCCGTAGCGCCTCGCCGAGCATCTGCTCCATCCGGGCCTGCTCGGCCTGGGTCGGGCGCACCTCTTTGCGAGTTGCGCGGTCCAGGCCCATGGTTGCGGTCCGCATGTCCGAATGCCCGATGAATGCCGCGACATTGGGCCCTAGCGGCCGCGCCTCCAATGCGGTCGATGTACTCCTCGCAGCTGCTCCAGGTCTTGTGCTTGTCGACCGTGCTGATGACGTGCTCGACGCGGGATGGCCTCCACCCGAGCGAACAGGTCACCGGCGTCCGTCCCGTCGACGTGAATGGTCGACAGCGAACACGAACCGACGAGGACCGTCGTTACGCCGTGGCGCAGCGACTCCGGCAGCGACGGGCCGCCGAGCACCTCGACGTCGTAGTGGGTGTGGATGTCGACCAGGCCGGGCAGCACCCACTTGCCGTCGGCGTCGATCACCTGGCTGCAGCCCGATTCGTCGAGCGGCTCGGGACTGATGGTCGCGACGTGACCGGCGCGGATGCCGATGTTGCGGAGCGCCGACGGCGCGCCCGTGCCGTCGAACCAGCGGCCGTTGCGGATCACCGTGTCGAAGCTCATGGGGATGTTCCTTTCCTGGCGGTTGCCTCGTTGGCTACCAGGATGCGGCCATGACAACGCCAGAGTCTTGACAGTTGCGGACGATTATTTGACATTTGTTGACATGTCGGTGGTGCGCGGAACGGCGCTGTCGGGCTATCCGCGCCTGGTCGCCGAACTGAGCGGCGATCCGGTCGAGCTGCTGCGCGTCGCCGGCATACGGCCCCATGATGTCGGCGAGCACGAAGTCTTTGTGCCCTACCGCAGCCTCATCGTGGCCGTCGAGACGGCAGCGGCAGCCACCTCGACCCCGGATTTCGGGCGGCGGTTGGCACTGCGGCAGGGCATCGAAATCCTTGGACCGCTCGGGGTGGCCGTGCGCACCGCGGCCACCGTCGGCGACGCCTTCACGATCGTCGAAACCTTCCTGGCGGCCTACAGCCCGGCCATCTCCACGCGCATTATCCCGAGTGCCAACACCGGACAGTCGTTCTACGCGTTCGAGGTTTTGATCGAGCGCCCGCCGCCGCACCCGCAGACCACCGAGCTGTCCCTCGGGGTGTCGCTGGGGGTGTTGCGGTTCCTGCTCGGCGCGCAGTACGCGCCCTTGACGGTGCACTTCCCGCACGAGCCGCTTACCGCGACCGCGGACTATGTGAGCTACTTCGGCTGCCGGCCATGCTTCACGCAACCAACAGCGGGCTTCACCTTCCACACGGCCGATCTCGCTCGCTCGCTCAACCAAGACGCGCTCGCGCATCAAGCGGTCGTGCAGTACTTGACCGGGATCACCAGACACGAGTCCGGCATGACCCAGTCGGTGCGCACCATGGTCCGCCAACTCCTACCCACCGGCACAGCCAGCCTCGAGTTGATCGCCGCCCAGTTCGATCTGCATCCCAGGGCATTGCACCGTCGCCTGTCCGCGGAGAAAACCACCTTCGGCCGACTCATCGATGGGGTGCGCCGCGAAACCGCCGAACACTACCTGCGCGACACCGACATCAGCCTGTCGCACCTAACACGAGAACTCGGCTACGCCGAGCAAAGCGTGCTCAGCCGGTCATGCCAGCGCTGGTTCGGCTGCGGCCCCAGCCGTTACCGCAGCGCGGTCCGCTCTGTCCCGCCGAGTCAGCCCGACTAGCGCCCAGCGCCCAGCGCCTGCCGGGCTCCCTTTCATCGAGATCGTCGCTAGCGTGTTTGCTCCTCGCACTTTCTCGCGCTGCCGTCGATCTCGATGCTGTTTCAAAAACCATCGGTCGTGTTCAATCGACAACATGCTGAGCCTGGAAGAGATCTCGGACCGCTTGGAGATCCAGCAATTACTGGTGGACTACTCCACCGCGATTGACCAGCGTCGATTCGATGACCTGGACAAGGTGTTCACGCCCGATGCCTACATCGACTACCGGGCGTTGGGCGGCATCGACGGCAGGTATCCCGACGTCAAGAAATGGCTCTCGCAGGTGCTGCCCAACTTCCCGGTGTACGCGCACATGCTGGGCAACTTCTCGGTTCGCATCGACGGGGATACCGCGTCGTCGCGGGTGATCTGCTTCAACCCGATGGTGCTTGGAGGGGATAAGGACCAGGTGCTGTTTTGCGGGCTCTGGTACGACGACGAGTTCGTCCGCACCCCCGAGGGCTGGCGGATGACCCGCCGGGTCGAAACCAAGGTCTTCCAGAAGGTGGGCTAGCGAATTCCTGCGCGAATTTCTGCCCAAGGGCCGCGTTCTGGCACAATGGGCGGCTGTCCGCCGCGCGACCCGCCCGTTATTCTCCGCGCTTGCCCGGCGGTCACACACGCGAGGCAAAACCGGATCCCGGCATCCCGCCAGGGTCGCTGAATTGCAGCGTGACACACACAGGAGAAGTCGCGTAACCATGGCTGTCAAGATCAAGCTGACTCGGCTTGGCAAGATCCGCAATCCCCAGTACCGCATCGCCGTCGCCGACGCACGGACCCGGCGCGACGGCCGCTCAATCGAGGTCATCGGCCGGTATCACCCGAAGGAAGAGCCGAGCCTGATCGAGATCAACTCCGAGCGCGCCCAGTACTGGCTTTCGGTCGGCGCCCAGCCCACCGAACCCGTCCTCAAGCTGCTGAAGATCACCGGCGACTGGCAGAAGTTCAAGGGCCTGCCGGGTGCGGAGGGCAGCCTGAAGGTCAAGCCGGCCAAGCCCACGAAGCTGGAGCTGTTCAACGCGGCGTTGGCCGCCGCCGAGGGTGGTCCGACCACCGAGGCCGCGAAACCGAAGAAGAAGTCGCCGGCCAAGAAGGCCGCCAAGGCACCTGAAGCAGCCCGTGAAGCGGCGCCTGAAGCCGTTGATAAGGCTGTGCCCGAAGCCGAACAGGTGCAGCCGCCGGCCGAGGGCGGCGAGCAGTCCGATCCGACGAGCGAAAGCTGACTGGCGAAATGGGTACCGTCGTAGTCGACGCTGTTGAGCATCTGGTCCGCGGGATCGTCGACAATCCCGACGAGGTCCGGGTGGACATGGTGACCAGCCGGCGGGGACGCACCGTCGAAGTACACGTTCATCCCGACGACCTGGGCAAGGTGATTGGTCGCGGGGGACGCACCGCGACCGCGCTGCGCACGCTGGTCGCCGGCATCGGTGGCCGCGGTATCCGCGTCGACGTGGTGGACACCGACCAGTAGCGGAGCGCACGCCCATGGAGCTGCTCGTCGGGCGCATAGTGAAAGCGCACGGCATCAGCGGCGAGATGGTCGTCGAGATCCGCACCGACGATCCCGCTTCCCGGTTCGCGTCGGGTAGCACGCTGCGCGTCAAAGGTTCCCCCACGAGTCCGGTCAGCGACCCAGAGCGCAGTTATGCCGTCGTGCACGCGCGCGAGCACGGCGGGCGGCTGCTGGTGCGATTGGCCGGGGTGAACGACCGTGCCGCCGCCGACGCCTTGCGCGGCGGTGTGTTCGTCATCGACTCCGATGACCTGCCGCCGATCGACGAGCCGGACACGTACTACGACCACCAGCTGGAAGGCCTTCGGGTCAAGACGACGTCGGGGCTTGAGATCGGCGTCGTCGCCGAGGTGTTGCACACCGCCGCAGGTGAATTGCTGGCGGTGCAGCGTGCTTCCGGTCAGGGTGGTGAATTATTGGTGCCGTTCGTCAGCGCGATCGTCACGTCGGTGTCGCTGGACCACGGCACCATCGAGATCGATCCGCCCGAGGGCTTGTTGGATCTGGAGTAGCCGGTGCGTTCACATGAGAATTGACATCGTCACGATATTCCCGGCCTACCTGGACCCGTTGCGACAGTCGTTGCCCGGCAAGGCAATCCATTCGGGTCTGGTCGACCTGCAGGTGCACGACCTGCGCCGGTGGACCCACGACGTGCACCACTCGGTGGACGACGCACCCTACGGCGGAGGCCCGGGGATGGTGATGAGGGCGCCGGTGTGGGGCGAAGCGCTGGATGAGGTCTGTTCTGGCGAAACGCTTTTGGTCGTTCCCACCCCGGCCGGTGCGCTGTTCACCCAGGCGACCGCGCAGAGCTGGAGCACCGAGACGCACCTGGTGTTCGCCTGCGGCCGCTACGAGGGCATCGATCAGCGCGTGATCGACGATGCCGCTCGGCGAATGCGGGTCGCGGAGATCTCGATCGGTGACTACGTGTTGCCGGGCGGCGAGTCGGCGGCCGTGGTGATGATCGAGGCGGTGCTGCGGCTGATGGCCGGAGTCCTCGGCAATCCGGCGTCGCACCAGCATGATTCGCACTCGCCGGCCCTGGACCGGCTGCTGGAGGGGCCGAGCTATACCCGGCCGCCGAGTTGGCGTGGCCTCGACGTCCCGGAGGTCCTGCTCTCCGGTGACCATGCGCGAATCGACGCCTGGCGTCGGGAGGTTTCGCTGCAGCGCACTCGGGAACGCCGCCCCGATCTATCTCCGTGATAACGCCTTAACGCCCGCAGCGGGCGGTCGTCAGATCCGGCCGTTGGGGAATATCGACTTCACGGCCTGGGTGATCGTCTGTCGTGCGGTGGCGTCATCGGAGGGCTGCAGCGACTCGATCACCATGATGTAGCGCCGGTCCGCGCCGATCACCCCGGTCGACAGATGCATCCAGTCGGCGCCGACACAGCACATCCAGCCCTGCTTGACCGCGACGGGTTCGGCGTACAGACCGTCCGGGATGCCGAACCGCTGCGGGTAGCCGTCGATTCCGGTGGGGGTGGACTGCGCCAGATCGTTGATGATCATCCCGGCCCGCTCCGACGGCAACCCGCCGCTCCCGCTGAGGAGCATGTCGTAGTAGCGGACCAAGTCGCTCGCCGTGCTCAGCGTGTTCCACCAGCGCCCGTCGCTGGGCGGCGTGGTGGCCGTCAGCCCGTATCGGCTGGCGACCTGGCTGATGATGGCGTCTCCGCCGTCCTGACCCCAAAATTTCTCGGCGGCGCCGTCGTCGGACGACTGCAGCATGACGTCCAATTCCTGGCGGTCCTCCGGGGACAGCGCTGTCTTCCCCTGGGATTCCTGCAGCAGCAGATCGTCGGCAATGAACAGCTTGGCCACCGACGCGATGCCGGGGATCTGGGCGTCTCCATTGGAGACCAGCTGGTGGGTGGCGCGGTCGAGGACGGCCACCGAGAGGGTGGCGCCGGCGGCGGCGGCTTGGTCGGTGGCCTGCTGGATGCGTGCCTGCAGCCCGCCGAAGTCGGCGTTCGGCACCGGCGGCGGCGCCTCGGGCGGGGTGATGGCCCGCAGCAGAAAGTCAGCAAGCTGCGGTTGGGGGTGCGGCGCCAACCGGACGGCCGCGCTGTGGACCGGCCTGCTGTGCGGCTTTTCCGCTACCGTTGCCTCGTCGCACCCGGCCAGCACCAGCGTCACCGCCGCGATGGCGGTGAGCAGCGTGCGCGGCCGTGGCTGCATTTCTGTCCTCCGACCCTCTCCTCTGACAGTGCCAAACATGCGTGCGGGCGGCCGTATCGCCATCCGCCCGGGTGTCAACGCCGAGGTTCGGGTTCGACTAGCGCGTTTTGATCCCAGTCATATGTACCATTCACCAGCGCATTCGGGTTGGCAGACACCGCGCGATTTCATGTGATTTTCACAGCAAGCGGACTGTCTGGCACAATTGACCAGTTGTCTCCGAGCCGTTGTCGGCGGGCCGGTACGCCCCGCCTGCTGCGAGATACGCCCCAGACGCCCGAACCCATCGGCTCGGCGACCGCCTCACACCCGCGTGTGGGCAGCTGCCGAAAGCCGCGACCCCAAGGAAGTGTCTTCTTAAGATGAACAGGCTGGACTTCGTCGATCAAGCGTCGCTGCGCGACGACATCCCGGCCTTCAACCCGGGCGACACCATCAACGTGCACGTCAAGGTGATCGAGGGCGCCAAGGAACGTATCCAGGTGTTCAAGGGCGTGGTGATCCGCAGGCAGGGCGGCGGGGTCCGCGAGACGTTCACCGTTCGTAAGGAGAGTTACGGCGTCGGCGTGGAACGGACCTTTCCGGTGCATTCGCCGAACATCGACCACATCGAGGTGGTAACTCGCGGCGACGTCCGCCGCGCCAAGCTGTACTACCTGCGTGAACTTCGCGGCAAGAAGGCCAAGATCAAGGAAAAGCGAGTTTTCCAGCCGGTCAGAAGGTTCCCGGCGCAGGCCGAGGACCTCGGCGACCTGATCGAGGAATTCCGCCGCCGCTATACCAGCCCGGGCGAGCTGTCCGGGGGCGATCTGATCGAGTCCTGCGACCTGCCCACCGCTCGCAAGTTCATTCGGCTGGCGGCGTTGACGTGGGCTCGTGTGACATCCTGTGCAGGTGTCCCCAGTGGGCCCGCCTTCGGGTGTCGTGACGTTCCTGTTCACCGATATTGAGGGTTCGACCCGTCGGTGGGAAGCCGACGCGGAGGGAATGCGGGTCGCCCTCGCGGCGCATGATGAAGTGTTGCACCGGGCGATCAAGGGCCACGGTGGCTTCAAGTTCAAGCACACCGGCGATGGGGTGTGCGCCGCGTTCGCGTCGCCGAGGTCGGCGGTGGATGCCGCGGTGGCCGCCCAGCGGGCACTCCAGTTGCCGGTGCGGATGGGCATCGCGACCGGCGAAGCCGAGCTGCGTGAGGGTGACTACTTCGGTGCGGTGCTCAAACGCGCGGCGCGCGGTGGTGGCCGCCGGGCACGGCGGTCAGATCCTGTTGGCCGAGTCGACGGCGGGTCTGCTCAGCGGAGTCGATCTCGTCGGTCTGGGGTCGCGGCGGTTGCGGGATCTGCCGACCCCGGTCGGAGTGTTCCAGGTCAGAGCAGCAGGATCTACCCACGGAATTCCCGGCCCTGCGGGCGCTGGATGCGAGTCCGGGCAACCTGCGGGCTGCGACCACGAGCTTCGTCGGGCGTGAGTCCGAGATCGCCGAGCTGCAAGCCGCGGTGAAGGCTCATCGGTTGGTCACGTTGACCGGGGCGGGCGGGGTCGGCAAAACCCGTTTGGCGCTGGAAGTCGCAACGCGTCTCGCCGACCAATTCCCCGACGGGATCTGGTTTTTCGAACTGGCCGCGGTCACCGATCCGGTAGCGGTGCCCGACGCGGTCGCGGCGGTGCTGGGCATCACCCAACAACCTGGCAGGAGCGTGGCCGAGAGCGTGGCCACCGCCCTGGAGGGCAGAGCGCGGCTGCTGGTGCTCGACAACTGCGAACACGTGCTGACGCGGCCGCCGATCTGATCGAGGCGATCCTCGGAGCCTCGGCAACGGCCAGGATTGTGGCCACCAGCCGCGAAGGACTCGGAATCGCCGACGAGCAGCTGTGGCCGGTGCCCTCGCTGGACGTCGGCGCAGGCGTCGACTCAGCCGCGGTGGCCTTGTTCGTCGAACGGGCGCAGAACGTCTCGCCGCGCTTCGCGGTACGCGACGATGGCGAGGCGGGCGCGTTGGTGGAGATCTGCCGCCGCCTCGACGGGATTCCGCTGGCCATCGAACTGGCCGCCTCGCGGACGGCATCCATGACCGCGAGTGAGATCCGGGATCGTCTGGATCGCCGGTTCCGACTGCTGGTGGGCTCCCGGCGCGGCCTGGAACGCCACCACACGCTGCGCCACGCGGTGGCCTGGTCGTACGAGCTGCTCGATGAGCCGGAAAAGGTGCTGCTGGAACGGTGTTCGGTGTTCACCGGTGGATTCGGCCTGCAAAGCGCGTGCGCCGTGGCGGGATCCCCAAATGCCCCGGACATCGACGACTTCGTCGTGCTGGATCCGCTTGATGCGTTGGTGCGCAAGTCGCTGCTGGTCGCAGACCGGTCTTCCGGGCGGACCCGGTACTCGATGCTGGAGACGATCCGCCAGTTCGCCGAGGACCAACTGGTGGCTCGCGGCGAAGCATCCGAGATTCGGGCCGCGCACTCGCGGTACTTCGCCGGACGGGAAGCCGAAATCCTTGCGCTGTGGGACAGCCCCCGGCAACGCGAGGCCTACGACTGGTTCACTGTCGAGTTGCCCAACCTGCGCACCGCGTTCCGCTGCGCTGCCGACCACGGTGATCTGGATGTCGCCGCCACCCTCGCCAGCTATGCGGGGTGGCTCGGCGTGTGGGTCCAAGTCATTCAGCCGATGGCCTGGGCCGAAGAGCTGATCGAGCACGCCCGCGCGGTCGACCACCCGCGGCTGGCGCACCTGTATGTGATCGCGTCGCTGTGCTACAGGACCGGACGGATCGAGGCGGCTGTCGGCTACAGCGAGGCCGGGCAGATCGTTCTCGGCAGGAGCCGCGAGGCGCTGCCGTACGGCAGGGAAGGCTTGCTCGGAGTTGTATACCTAGCTATCGGGCAAGCCGAGCGGGTGGCCGAGGTGTGCCGCGCCCAGCTCGCACGCCGCCGAGACACACACGTCCACATCCGGACATGGCTGGTTCTCGCCCTGGCAACGGCCGGTTCCGATGGGGAGGCGATGGATTGCGCGGATGGCCTCATCGAGGCTGCGGAGGCAACAGGCAACCCAACCGTGCTCTCGTTGGCGCTCGCTGGCTACGGTCGCGCTTTCCGTGACGCGGATCCCGTCGCGGCGCTTAACGCTCTCGGCCGGGGTCTGGTGATCGCTCAAGACAGCGGCAACCGCGCCACCGCGTCAGTCCTGGCGAACTATCTGGGACGACTTGAGGCCGAACACGGTGACACCGTTTCCGCGTTCGATCACCTCACTCTGGCGATCCGCAACTACCACAATGCGGGCGACACAACCACGATCCGCGTCCCGCTGGCCGTCCTCGCCGTTCTTTTCGACCGGCTCGGACGCTACGAACCGGCGGCCACCATCGCCAGCTTCGCGTTCAGTCCCCTCGCCACAGCGGGTGTCCCCCAACTCACCACCGCGATCACCCACCTGCGCGATGTCCTCGGCGAGGCGACTTACGAATCCCTCGCCCGCAAGGGTGAAACGATGACGACCGCCGCCATCGCGGCCTACGCATACGATCAAATCGATCAGGCCCGATCAAAACTGGACTTGGTCCCGAGATAGACCACTCCAATGCCGTGTCCGATCTCCTCCCACTTCAGCCGTCCGCGTTGCCTGGCTGCTTGCACGGACTCCTGCATCGAGTCGGCATCAGCTTGCCAACGGACGCGTGCCCGACGGGCAAGGTCAACCGCCAGGTCAACCGCCGGTTTGTGTCGCCAGTAGAGTCACCAGGTATGCGTGAAGCCAGCCCAGCCGCCGGAGCGTCACACGGGCACAACCGTGCTGGCTAGTCTGATCTCGTGACAGAACCCACCGACTCCTCGCCTGAACCCCAGCCCGACGCTGGTCAGTCGGAGCCGAAGGTCTCTACCCGTGACCCCGAAGCCCGCGACGAGGCCGACGCCGACGAGGCGGAGGCCCGACGCGAGCCCGAGCGGAGCCCAAGAAGCGGTCGACGCTGAAGGAACTCGCGATTCTGGCGCTGATCGCGGTGGTGCTCTACTACGTCACGTTGACGTTCGTCGCGCGTCCCTACCTGATCCCGTCGGAATCGATGGAGCCAACGCTGCACGGCTGCACGGGCTGCGTCGGCGACCGGATCATGGTGGACAAGATCAGTTACGCGTGCCTGCCCTTCACTGACCGCCGAACGTGCTTCGGCACACCGCAGCCGGGTGACGTCATCGTGTTCAAGGGACCGCCGAACTGGAACACCGGGTACAAGTCGATCCGCTCCAACAACACCGCGTTGCGCTGGGTGCAGAACACGCTGTCGTTCATCGGTTTCGTGCCACCCGACGAGAACGACCTGGTCAAACGTGTCATCGCGGTCGGAGGGCAGACGGTGCAATGCCGGGCCGACACCGGCCTGACGGTCAATGGCAAGCCGCTCAAGGAGCCGTACCTCAACGCCGCCACCATGATGGCCGACCCGTCGGTGTACCCGTGCCTGGGCAGCGAGTTCGGGCCGGTCACCGTCCCGCAGGGACGGCTGTGGGTGATGGGTGACAACCGGACGCACTCGGCGGACTCGCGCGCCCACTGCACCAGCGTCCCGGCCGACGCGCTCAAGGGGATTCTGTGCACCGGCGATCCCATGTCGGGGACCGTGCCGGTGTCCAATGTCATCGGCAAGGCCAGATTCATCGTGTGGCCGCCGTCGCGATGGGGTGGCGTGGGGTCGGTGAACCCTCAGCAGGGCCAATAGCCATGGCTCGAATATGAACCTGACGTGGCCGCCGCGGACGGTGATCCGTAAGCTCGGTTTCGGGGTTGCGCACCCTGGAGTCCGCGCTGCACCGCAGCGGTTTGGGTCCGGTCGCCGGGGTGGACGAGGTGGGGCGCGGCGCCTGCGCCGGCCCGCTGGTGGTGGCGGCCTGCGTGCTCGGGCCGGGACGGCTGGAAAGCCTTGCCGCCCTTGATGATTCGAAGAAGATGACCGAGAAGGCGCGGGAGAGGCTGTTTCCGCTGATCCGCCGCTACGCGCTGGCCTACCACGTGGTGTTCATCCCCTCTGTCGAGGTGGACCGGCGCGGGGTGCATGTGGCGAACATCGAAGGCATGCGGCGTGCGGTGGCCGGCCTGCCGGTACGGCCCGGTTATGTGTTGAGCGACGGCTTTCGGGTGCCGGGCCTTCCGATGCCCTCGCTGCCGGTGGTCGGAGGCGACGCGGCGGCCGCCTGCATCGCCGCGGCCAGCGTGCTGGCCAAAGTGAGTCGGGACCGGTTGATGGTCGCGATGGACGCCGACCACCCGGGGTACGGATTCGCCGAACACAAGGGCTACAGCACGCCCGCGCACAGCTTGGCCCTGACCCGGCTGGGTCCGTGCCCCGAGCACCGCTATTCGTTCATCAACGTTCGGCGCGTGGCGACCGGCTCGAACGTCGGGATGGTCGCCGAATGCAATCCGGACCCTCCGGGGAAGCATGACGATCACAGGTGAGGAAAGATGGGACCAACCGGCGGCGGCTTGTGACGCAACGAGCCCAACCGGGGCCTTTAGGCAAATTGGGGCAAATTGTGCAGGGAGAAGGACGTCTGAGCAGATGAGTGGCAGATGAGTGCGGAGGATCTCGAAAAGTACGAAACCGAGATGGAGCTCTCGCTGTACCGCGAATACAAGGACATCGTCGGCCAGTTCAGCTACGTCGTGGAAACCGAGCGGCGCTTCTACCTGGCCAACAGCGTGGAGATGATGCCACGCAACGCCGACGGCGAGGTGTACTTCGAGCTGCGCCTGGCCGACGCCTGGGTGTGGGACATGTACCGGCCGGCGCGATTTGTCAAGCAGGTGCGGGTGGTGACCTTCAAGGACGTCAACATCGAAGAGGTTGAGAAGCCCGAGCTGCGGCTGCCCGAATAGCCCCGTCACGCATCGGAGCGCGTTGGGCGGGGGCCGATCTTCGCCGAAGGTAAGTTTCCCGCGGTTGGCTATGACCGATCGGGCCACATCGGCGAGTTTGACGTTCAGGTCCTGGGAGTAACGGCGCAGCACGTCGAATGCGTCATGCTCGGAAATGTTGTTGAGCAGCATCAACATGCCGACGGCCTTGCCGATTTCGCGGTTGCTGAGCAGTCCGCGTCGCAAGGTGGCGGCGTCTTCGCCCTGGCCGATGGCGTTGATGGCCACGCTCGCGAAGGACGCCAGCATGATCGCCTGGCCGGCGGATTCGGCGTCGAAGCTGTTGGGGGTGTCGCTGAACAGGTTGAGCGCACCGGTGACCTGGCGATCGACCAGCAGCCGAAACCCCATGGCGCCGCGCACCGGGGTCTCGGCCAGCAGCCGGGCGGCGAGTTTGGGCCACAACGATGGTGTGGTCAAGTCCGGCTCGATTTGCGCGGTTTCGTCCTCGATGGCGTCGATGCAGGGCCCGTCGCCGCTGCTGCGCTCCAGGTCGTCGATTCGCTGCGCGATGCGGTCGCTGGCTCCAACGGTGACGTACCGGCCGTCGCGGCGCACCAGCAGGCTGGCGTGGTCACAGCCCGAAACGACCAGGGTCGCCGCGACGCAGATGGCCGCGTACACCTCGGCGGAGTCTGAGCCCTGGTAGATGATCTCGGCGAGCGCGGCGAACACCTTCGCCGGATCGACCGCGACCGGGTCTGACGACTCGCCGGAAGCGGCATTCGCCTCGTCCACTTCATCCCTCATTTCAGGCGTTTCCCCGCTGACGATCTACCCCTCCGTGAAGCGCTCCTAACACCGACGTCAGCCCGGCAACCAATGTACGTTGGCTGCGTGAGTCTTGACCGCTCAGCCGCGTCCCGCGCAGCGTGGGGCACGTAACCGCACGCCGGCGGGTAAACACCTCACCGCCGATCAGGCCATCACCCGGCCGGAAACCCTGGTGGTCGAGGAGCCGCTGGAGATTCGCGTCAACGGGACGGCGGTCACCGTGACCATGCGCACGCCCGGCGCGGATGTCGAACTCGCGCAAGGCTTTCTGCTCACTGAGGGGGTCATCGCGGGCCGCGAGGACGTGCTCACCATCCGCTATTGCGGCGGGCGGGGCGACATCGGCGGCGCCAGCGGCGCCATGGGCACGGTGGGCACCGTGGGCACCAATACCTACAACGTCCTCGACGTGACGTTGGCACCTGGCGTCGAACCTCCCGGTCTGGATGTCACGCGCAACTTCTACACCACCTCGTCGTGCGGGGTCTGCGGCAAGGCGTCGCTGGACGCGGTGCGGATGATCAGCCGTTTTTCACCAGGCGAGGATCCCGCCACCGTCGGCGCGGCCACGCTGCAGGCGATGCCCGGCCAGCTTCGGAGCGCGCAAAAGGTCTTCGCCAGCACCGGCGGGCTGCACGCCGCGGCGCTGTTCGGCGCGGACGGCACCATGATGGCGGTGCGTGAGGACATCGGCCGGCACAACGCGGTCGACAAGGTCGTCGGCTGGGCGCTCGAACACAACCGGATTCCGCTGAGCGGTTCGGTGCTGCTGGTCAGCGGGCGGGCGTCGTTCGAGTTGACGCAGAAGGCGGTGATGGCCGGCATACCGGTGCTCGCCGCGGTATCCGCGCCGTCGTCGCTGGCGGTGTCTCTGGCCGACGAGTCCGGGGTCACCCTGGTGGCGTTCCTGCGGGAGGACTCGATGAACGTCTACACCAGGGCGGACCGCATCACCTAGGGCCCGAAGCCGGCGCGGGCGACCGTCGCCGGGACCACCTGTGGGATAAATGCGTGACTGGGGATAACCCGTCGTCGGGGCGGCGGGCACGCCGCCACGGCGGGCTGACTTGTCGGGGCCGGCATGCAACGTGGCCGCCATGACGACCACACAGACATTGACTCGGGTCCAGCTGGGAACGATGGGCGAGGCGCTCGCCGTGGATCACCTGACGAGGCTGGGGTTGCGGATTTTGCACCGCAACTGGCGCTGCCGCTACGGCGAGCTTGACGTGATCGCCTCCGACGAGGCCACCCGCACGGTGGTGTTCGTCGAGGTCAAGACCCGCACGGGCGACGGTTATGGCGGGCTGGCGCACGCGGTTACCCCGCGGAAGGTCCAGCGACTGCGCCGGCTGGCCGGCTTATGGCTGGCGGGTCAGGACGAGCGTTGGGCGGCGGTGCGCATCGACGTGATCGGTGTGCGGATCGGGCGCCGCCGCACCCCGGAGATCACCCATCTGCGGGGAGTCGGCTGATGGCGCTGGGACGTGCCTTCTCGGTGGCGGTGCGCGGACTGGACGGCGAGATCGTGGAAATCGAAGCCGACATCACGTCGGGGCTGCCGGGAGTGCACCTGGTCGGTCTGCCCGATGCGGCGCTGCAGGAGTCCCGCGACCGGGTCCGTGCGGCGGTCACCAATTGCGGTAACAGCTGGCCCATGGCCCGGCTGACGCTCGCGCTGTCGCCGGCGACGCTGCCGAAAATGGGATCGGTCTACGACCTCGCCTTGGCCTTGGCCGTGCTGTCGGCGCAGCGCAAGAACCCGTGGCACCGGCTGGAGAAGACGGTGCTGTTGGGTGAGTTGTCGCTGGACGGTCGGGTCCGGCCGGTGCGTGGGGTGCTGCCCGCCGCGCTGGCCGCCAAACGCGACGGCTGGCCGGCCGTCGTCGTTCCGGTCGACAACCTGGCAGAAGCCAGCCTCGTGGACGGCATCGACGTCTGGGGCGTTCGCACCCTGGGACAGTTGCAGGCCTGGCTCAATGGGTCCGCCGGCTTGGACGACAGGGTCCACACGGGGGTCACGGCCCCGGAGTCGTCGGCGGATCTGGCCGACGTGGTGGGGCAGGCACAGGCGCGTTTCGCGGTCGAGGTGGCGGCCGCCGGCGCGCATCACCTGATGTTGACCGGTCCGCCGGGAGTGGGCAAAACGATGCTGGCACAACGTCTTCCGGGATTGCTGCCGCAGCTGTCGGACAGTGAGTCACTGGAGGTCACCGCGATTCACTCGGTGGCCGGCCTGCTGTCGGGGGATACGCCGCTGATCACCAGGCCGCCGTTCGTGGCGCCGCACCACAGCTCCAGCGTCGCGGCACTCGTGGGCGGCGGTGCGGGAATGGCTCGCCCGGGGGCCGTGAGCCGGGCACATCGCGGGGTGTTGTTCCTCGACGAATGTGCGGAAATCAGCACCAGTGCGCTGGAAGCACTGCGAACGCCGTTGGAGGACGGGGAAATCCGCCTCGCCCGCCGCGACGGGGTGGCGTGCTACCCAGCCCGGTTCCAGCTGGTGCTGGCCGCCAACCCGTGCCCGTGCGCGCCCGCGGACCCGCGGGACTGCATCTGCGCGGCGGCGGTGAAACGCCGCTACCTCGGTAAGCTGTCCGGGCCATTGCTGGATCGGGTGGATCTGCGGGTGCAGATGAATCCAGCACGGGCAGGGGCGTTTTCGGCCGCCGACGGCGAGCCGACGGCACGGGTGCGCCACCGGGTGGCGCTGGCCCGGACCGCGGCCGCGCAGCGCTGGCGACCACACGGATGCCACACCAACGCCGAGGTTAGCGGGGCACTGCTACGACGGAAGTTCCGTCCCAGCAACGCGGCGATGGCCCCGCTGCGCACGGCGGTGGACCGTGGGCTGCTCAGCATCCGCGGTGTGGATCGCACCCTGCGGGTCGCGTGGAGTTTGGCCGACTTGGCCGGCCGGACGTCGCCCGGGCTCAACGAGGTGGCCACCGCACTGAGCTTCCGGCAACCGGGAGCTGCGCGATGAGCCCGGACGATCCGACCTTGCGGGCTTGGGCTTACCTGTCGCGGGTGGCCGAACCGCCATGTGCCCAACTCGCCGCATTGGTGCGAACTGTCGGCCCCGTGCAAGCGGCCGAGCGGGTCCGGCGCGGCCTGGTCGACGACGAGTTGCGGCAGCAAACCGAGGCCAGACGCGAAATCGACCATGCCGCAGACGATCTCGAACTACTCGCACGCCGCGGTGGACGTTTGATCACGCCCGACGACGACGAGTGGCCGGTTCTCGCGTTCGCCGCGTTCGGCGGTGCTGGAACGCGGGGAAGGCCTCGCGGCGGGCCGCCAATGGTGTTGTGGGCGTTGGGCCCCGTGCGCCTCGACGATGCGGCGCAACGCGCCGCCGCTGTCGTCGGAACCCGCGCCGCGACCACCTACGGTGAGCGGGTGACGGCCGAACTGGCGACCGGGCTGGCCGAACGCGACGTGGTCGTCGTCTCCGGGGGCGCCTACGGCATCGACGGCGCGGCTCACCGCGCCGCGCTGGCCGCCGACGGAATCACCGTGGCAGTTCTCGCCGGCGGGCTTGACGTCCCTTATCCGGCCGGGCATTCTTCGCTGCTGCATCGCATCGGTCAGCACGGGCTGCTGATCACCGAACACCCGCCGGGTATTCGTCCGGCCCGGCACCGGTTCCTGACCCGCAACCGTCTGGTCGCCGCCTTCGCCGGAGCCGCGGTGGTGGTGGAAGCCGGCCTGCGCAGCGGCGCGGCCAATACCGCTGCCTGGGCGCGGGCACTGGGCCGGGCGGTGGCCGCCGTTCCCGGGCCGGTGACTTCGTCGGCGTCGGCGGGTTGTCATGCGTTGCTGCGCAATGGCGCGGAGCTGGTCACCCGGGCCGACGACATCGTCGAGCTGGTCGGTCACATCGGTGAGCTGGCGCCCGAAGAACAGCGGCCCACCACGTCGCTCGACGCGTTGGGGGAGGCCGAACGGCAGGTCTATGAGGCGTTGCCGGGCCGCGGCGCCGCCACGGTCGACGAGATTGCCGTCGCATCCGGGCTGGTGCCCGAGCAGGTACTGGGACCGCTGGCGATCCTTGAGGTGGTCGGATTGGCTGAGCGCCAGGACGGCCGGTGGCGAATCGTCCGCGCCCGTACAGGCGGAGCCGCGCCGACCGTGCGGCTCGTATAGTCGACGGAGGGTCGCGTCTGGACAGGAGGACAAGTGGCAGGTCGACCTCTGCAAACGTTCGAGGTCGTTGGTACCGAGCAACTCGCACCACACATGGTCCGGGTGGTGCTCGGCAGCAACAACTTCGAGACCTTCGTCCCCAGCGATTTCACCGACTCCTACGTCAAGCTGGTGTTCGTCCCCGACGATGTCGACGTGGCCGGGCTGCCCCGGCCGTTGACGCTGGATAGCTTTGCCGACGTGCCCCCCGAGAAACAGCCTTCGGTGCGGACTATGACCGTTCGCCGGGTCGACGTGCCGGCCCGCCAGATCACGGTTGACATCGTGGTGCACGGCGAGCACGGGGTGGCGGGGCCGTGGGCGACCGCGGCCCGACCCGGCCAGCCGATGTACCTGATGGGGCCCGGCGGCGCCTACACCCCGGATCCGGCCGCCGATTGGCATCTGCTGGCCGGTGACGAAACCGCGCTGCCGGCCATCGCGGCTGCGCTGGAGGCGTTGCCCGCCAATGCGATCGGCAAGGCCTTCATCGAAGTCGCCGGTCAGGAGGACGAGATTCCGTTGACCGCCCCGGAGTCCGTAGAGGTGAAGTGGGTCTACCGCGGCGGACGGGCGGACCTGGTTCCCGAGGAACGCGCCGGCGATTTCGCACCGCTGATCAAGGCGGTCACCACCGCCGAGTGGCTACCCGGTCAGGTGCACGTCTTCATCCACGGCGAGGCACAGACCGTCATGCACAACTTGCGGCCCTACATCCGCAAAGAGCGCGACGTGGCAGCGAAATGGGCGTCGTCGATCTCGGGTTACTGGCGCCGCGGACGCACGGAAGAGTCGTTCCGGCAGTGGAAGAAAGAACTGGCTGAGGCGGAGGCCGGGACCTAGTCAGTGGCTCGTCAATGGCTCGTCAGCCCGACCCCAGGCTGGCATTCTCATTGCATGGCATTCGGCGACTTTCAGAACGAGATCTACTTACAGGGTCTAGCTGGCGTTGTGCCATCCCTGCCGATGGTCTTCGCGGAGCTGGAGGCCAGGGCCGAGAAGGTGCTGCCGCCGTCGGTGTGGTCCTACGTCGCGGGTGGAGCCGGCGACGAGCGCACGCAGCGAGTCAACTGTGAAGCCTTCGAACGCTGGGGTCTGATCCCGCGCATGTTCGTCGGTGCCAAAGAACGCGACCTGTCCGTCGAGATGTTCGGCCTCACCCTGCCGTCGCCGCTGTTCATGGTGCCGATCGGCGTAATCGGGTTATGCGCCCAGGACGGTCACGGCGACCTGGCCACCGCACGCGCGGCCGCCCGCACCGGCGTCCCCATGGTGGCTTCGACGCTGACGGTCGACCCTATGGAAGACGTCGCCGCCGAATTCGGCGAGACACCCGGGTTCTTTCAGCTGTACACGCCGACCGACCGCGAACTGGCCGCCAGCCTGCTGGATCGCGCGAAAGCGGCCGGCTTCAAGGGCATCGTCGTCACACTCGACACCTGGGTCACGGGCTGGCGGCCGCGCGACCTGAGGATGTCGAACTTCCCCCAGCTGCGCGGACACTGCCTGACCAACTACACCAGCGACCCGGTGTTCCGCGCCGGCCTGCAACGCCCGCCCGAGGAGGATCCGCAAGGCGCCGTGCTGCGCTGGCTGCAACTCTTCGGAAACCCTCTGACCTGGGATGACCTCGGCTGGCTGCGCTCGCTGACTGATCTGCCGCTGTTGGTGAAGGGCATCTGCCATCCCGATGATGCGCGGCGCGCCAAGGACGGCGGCGTCGACGGCATCTACTGCTCCAACCACGGCGGCCGGCAGGCCAACGGCGGCCTGCCCGCGATTGATTGCTTACCGGGGGTCGTCGATGCGGCCGACGGGCTGCCGGTGTTGTTCGACTCGGGAATCCGCAGCGGCGCCGACGTCATCAAGGCGCTGGCGCTGGGCGCGACGGCCGTGGGTGTCGGCCGGCCATACGCCTACGGCTTGGCGCTCGGCGGCGTCGACGGCATTGTGCACGTGCTGCGCACGATGCTTGCCGAAGCCGACCTGATCATGGCCGTCGATGGCTATACCGCACTCAAAGATCTCACCCCGGACACGCTGCGGCGCGTCGACTGAACGACGCCGCGCTGCGTCTGCCAGCGTGGGGGAGTGCCGGAAAACCCGGAAAAGCAGGAAAAGCAGGAC
This sequence comes from uncultured Actinomycetota bacterium, assembly GCA_963845595.1. Taxonomy (GTDB): domain Bacteria; phylum Actinomycetota; class Actinomycetes; order Mycobacteriales; family Mycobacteriaceae; genus Mycobacterium. Next base: position 75,749 of record CAWJSU010000006.1, on the reverse strand, counting down.
AACAGCGCGATCCTCGACGACTTCGACGAATACCTCGCGCTGCAATGTGCTCGTTCCGCGCACACCCGCCGTGCGTACCTGGGCGACCTGCGGTCGCTGTTGGCTTTTCTGGACGAACGCGGCGTCGGACTGGACGGACTGAGCCTGCCGATCCTGCGTTCCTGGCTGGCCGCGGCCGCCGGTGCCGGAGCCGCGCGCACCACGCTGGCCCGTCGCACCTCGGCGATCAAGGCGTTCGCCGCGTGGGCGGTCCGGCGCGGCCTGCTGAGCGGGGATCCGGCCGCCCGACTGCAAACGCCGAAGGCGCATCGCACCCTGCCCGCGGTGCTGCGCCAGGATCAGGCGCTCGAGGCGATGTCAGCCGCGAAGTTGGGCGCCGAGCAAGGTGACCCGCTGGCTCTGCGGGACCGGCTGATCGTCGAGATGTTGTATGCCACTGGGATCCGGGTGAGCGAGCTGTGCGGGCTGGACGTCGACCACGTCGACACCCACCACCGGCTGGTGCGTGTGCTCGGTAAGGGCAACAAGCAGCGGACCGCGCCGTTCGGGGTGCCGGCCGCCGATGCGCTGCGCAGCTGGCTGACGTACGGGCGTCCATTGCTGGCGACCGCGGAGTCCGGGCCGGCGCTGCTGCTGGGTGCGCGGGGGCGGCGGCTCGATGTGCGCCAGGCCCGCACGGTCGTGCACCAGACCGTTGCCGCGGTGCAGGGCGCGCCCGACATGGGGCCGCACGGGCTGCGGCACAGCGCGGCCACTCACCTGCTTGAGGGCGGCGCTGACCTGCGCGTCGTCCAGGAGTTGCTCGGCCATTCCAGCCTGGCGACCACCCAGCTGTACACCCATGTCGCGGTTTCCCGGCTGCGCGCGGTCCACGACCAGGCCCATCCGCGGGCTTAACTGGCTTGGGGCCCGTCGACCCGGAATTTTCGAGAGCGCCGCAACGGCGCGGCGGCCACGCACACGCGAACGCCCGACGATCAGCCGTAAAGCGGTTTGAGCCGGACCGGCGTGGACTTCAGCAGGCCCAGCGGATCCACGTAGTGGGCGCCCGAGGCGGGACCCCACATCGCGCCCCAGTGCAGGCATGCGGCGGCCGGACAGCCGGGGTGCCCGGCCACCAGCTCGCCGAGCGCCGTCCCGGCGGTCACCAGCTGACCTACCCGCACGGCCGCCCGGACGGGCTCGTAGCTGGTGTGCAATCCACCCGGGTGCGCCAGGGACACGACCGGCCGTCCCGCCAGCAGCCCGGCGAACACCACGGTCGCGGCGCCGGCGGCGTAAACGGGCTGACCCGCCGCGCCGGCCAGGTCGACGCCGCGGTGGCCGGGTTGCCAATCCGGTGATGGGGCGGCGAATCCCCGGACCACGGCCGGAGGCGGCCGCAACGGCCAGTCCAGCCGCTCGCCGTCGGCCCGCACCGGCGCAACCCCCAGCAGTGTCAGGATCAGCACTGCCAGGATCGGGAGCACCGCCCAGCGCACGCCTTCAGTTCAGTGCTGTGCGCGCGATCATGCCAGCCGTGTCGCACCGTTCTGTGCATCGACGACACCGCTGTGGATAACTCGCCGGGGGGATCGGGTAAACTCCCAGCTGCAGTTCGTTCGCGGGCTGACTTCGCGCGCCTGCATCGCGGCTCTGTATCTGGGGGTTCGCAACAGCATGCCGGGGCGGTCCCGACCGGGTGGTTCCCTTTGGGGGATTTCTCCGGAGCGGGTCCGGCATCGCAGCAGACGCTAGGGCCCGGCTTCACCCGATGCCGGGCGACAACCGACATATGAAAGCTGGGCATAGCCATGGCCGTAGTGACCATGAAACAGCTGCTCGACAGCGGCACCCACTTCGGGCACCAGACCCGTCGTTGGAACCCCAAGATGAAGCGGTTCATCTTCACCGACCGCAACGGCATCTACATCATCGACCTGCAGCAGACGCTGACCTTCATCGACAAGGCGTACGAGTTCGTCAAAGAAACCGTCGCCCACGGTGGCTCGGTACTGTTCGTCGGCACCAAGAAGCAGGCGCAGGAGTCTGTTGCGGCAGAGGCGACCCGCGTCGGCATGCCATACGTCAACCAGCGCTGGCTGGGCGGCATGCTGACCAACTTCTCCACCGTGCACAAGCGGCTGCAGCGCCTCAAGGAGCTCGAGGCGATGGAGCAGACCGGTGGCTTCGAGGGTCGCACCAAGAAGGAGATCTTGGGCCTCACCCGGGAGAAGAACAAGCTGGAGCGCAGCCTCGGCGGGATCCGCGATATGGCCAAGGTGCCGTCCGCGATCTGGGTCGTCGACACCAACAAAGAGCACATTGCGGTCGGCGAGGCCCGCAAGCTGGGTATCCCGGTCATCGCGATCCTGGACACCAATTGCGATCCCGACGAGGTCGACTACCCGATTCCCGGCAACGACGACGCGATCCGCTCGGCGGCGCTGCTGACCAAGGTGATCGCCTCCGCGGTGGCCGAGGGCCTGCAGGCCCGCGCCGGCCTGGGTCGCGGCGATGGCAAGCCCGAGGCGGAAACCGCGGAGCCGCTCCCCGAATGGGAGCAGGAGCTGCTGGCCGGTACGGCCGCCACCGCCGCCACCGCCGCCACCGCCGCCACCGCCGCCACCGACGCAGGCGAAACCGAATCAACCACCGACCCCTCATAGGAAGGCTGAGCATTGGCGAATTTCACTGCTGCCGATGTCAAGCGGCTTCGGGAACTAACCGGTGCCGGCATGCTCGACTGCAAGAACGCGCTGGCCGAATCCGACGGCGACTTCGACAAGGCAGTGGAGGCGCTGCGCATCAAGGGCGCCAAGGATGTCGGCAAGCGCGCCGAGCGGGCCACCGCCGAAGGTCTGGTCGCGGCCAAGGGCGGGGCGCTCATCGAGCTGAACTGCGAGACCGACTTCGTCGCCAAGAACGCGGAGTTCCAAAAGCTCGCCGACGAGATCGTGGCCGCCGCCACGGCATCGAAGGCCGCCGACGTCGATGCGCTCAAGGCTGCCAGCACCGGTGCCAAGACCGTGGAGCAGGCGATCGCCGAGCTGTCGGCCAAGATCGGCGAAAAGCTCGAACTGCGCCGCGTCGCGATCTTCGACGGCATCGTGGAGACCTACCTGCACAAGCGCGCGGCCGACCTGCCGCCGGCGGTGGGTGTGCTGGTCGAGTACACCGGCTCTAGCGCCGAGGCTGCGCACGCAGTGGCGTTGCAGATCGCCGCGCTCAAGGCGCGCTATCTGTCCCGCGACGACGTGCCCGAAGACGTGGTGGCCAGCGAACGCCGCATCGCCGAGGAGACCGCAAAGGCGGAGGGCAAGCCGGAGCAGGCGCTGCCCAAGATCGTAGAGGGTCGGCTGAATGGCTTCTTCAAGGATGCTGTGCTGCTCGAGCAGGCGTCGGTGTCCGACAACAAGAAGACCGTCAAGGCCCTGCTCGACGAGGCCGGTGTGACGGTGACGCGGTTCGTTCGGTTCGAGGTGGGCCAGCAGTAGGCGCACGGCAATGCAACGGGTGCACGCTTTCGGTGACGACGCCCTCGGTGACCTCGACGCGATCGGCGTCGCTGACGCCCTGCGAGCCGGTTCGGTCAGCAGAGCCGACGTCGTCGAGGCCGCCATCGCCCGCACCGAGGCCGTCAACCCGGCGCTGAACGGCTTGGCGTTCGAGGGGTTTGCGCAGGCTCGGGAAAAGGCCCGGCAATCCGCGTCGGCCGAAGCGACTGAAGCGACTGAAGCGACTGAGGCGACCGGCGGCTCGGCCACCGGCTTTTTTGGTGGCGTCCCGACCTTCATCAAGGACAACGTCGACGTCGCGGGCCTCCCCACGAAGCACGGCACCGACGCGTGGGTGCCCTTCGACGCCGTCGATGACAGCGTATTCACCCGGCTGTATCTGGCCACCGGGCCCATATGTCTGGGGAAGACGCAGATGTCGGAATTCGGCTTCTGCCCGGCCGCCGAACACCTGAGGCTGGGGCCGGTGCGCAACCCGTGGAACACCGACTACACCGCCGGAGCCTCATCGGCGGGGTCGGGTGCGTTTGTCACCGCCGGTGTGGTCCCGATCGCGCACGCCAACGACGGCGGCGGCTCGATCCGTATTCCGGCCTCCTGCAACGGACTTATCGGGCTCAAGCCGTCGCGAGGCCGGTTGCCGCTGGACCCCCACTATCGCAGGATGCCGGTGGGCCTGATCGCCAACGGTGTGCTGACCCGTTCGGTGCGTGACACCGCGGCCTTCTATCGGGAGGCTGAGCGAATCTGGCGAAACTCCAAGCTGCCGCCCGTCGGCGACGTCGTGCGGCCCGGAAAGCAGCGATTGAGGATCGCCGTGATGACCCGATTGGTAGTCGGGCGCGACTGCAGCCCCGAGCTGCGCGCGCTGACGCTCAAGACCGCAGGTCTGCTCGAGGAACTGGGGCATCGCGTCGATTACGTCGACGACCCGTGGGTGCCGACCAGCTTCGTCGACGACTTCGTTCTGTACTGGGGGTTTCTGGCGCTGGCGCAGGTGGGTGCCGGGCGCCGTACGTTCGGCAACACGTTCGACCGCACCAAGCTGGACTGCTTCACTCTGGGCCTGCGCCGCCACACTGGCCGCAACATCGCGCGACTCCCGGCGGCGATCATGCGGTTGCGCAACCTCCGACGGCGCAGTGCGCCGTTCTTCGGCACCTATGACGCGCTGCTCACGCCCACGCTTGGTGACGAGCCGGCGCCGATCGGGTACCTCGCGCCCACTGACTACCAGCAGCTCCTCGAACGGCTGATTGGCTGGTGCAACTTCACGCCGCTGCAAAACGTCACGGGGGAGCCGGCGATTTCACTGCCGTTGGCACAATCCGCGAAAGGTCTGCCGGTGGGCATGATGATTTCCGCCGATATGGGGTGCGAAGCGCGGCTGCTCGAACTGGCCTACGAACTCGAAGAAGCCCGGCCGCGGGCCCGGATCCAAGCCACCGAATAAACGGTCAGTCGGAGCCGAGCCGCTCGAGCATGCGTTTGAATTCGCGCTGCTGCGCCGCGGTCAATTTGGCCAGGATGCGGGCATCGGCGACGCGCACCGCGCCCTCGGCGCGCTTCAGCAGGGCGCGGCCCTGACCGGTCAGGGTGGCTGGCAGCGCGCGACCGGAGGGCACCGTCGCGGGCCGTGCCGCCGCGCCAACGTCTTCCAGCTTGCGCAGCACCGTGTTCATCGCCTGCGGTGTGACGTTGGTGTGCCGAGCCAATTCGGCGCTCGACAGTCCCGGGGACATCGAAAGGATACGCAGGCAAACGAATTCGGGGAGTGTGAGGCCCAGCGGGCGCAGCACGGCGGAAACTTCGGGTCGCAGAACTGCCCCCACTCGGTAGAGCAGGAAACCGAGCGGCGCGTCTTCGGCCTGAACCATGTCAATGATATTGACATATATCAGTTGCATTGACGCATATCTTTGCATTACTGAGACATTTGAGACGATTTGGGCCTATGAGGTGCATGCGAGCCTTGGGGCACAACATCATTAGAGCGAGCCGGCTTAGCCTGTTGATGGATCATGGTCTGCTGACTTCGGTTTTCGGTGATGATGCGACGTTGCCGCAGGTCAACGCATCGATGTTTAGATCCAATAGGGAATGGCAATGCGAACTAGGGTGCGGTGATTACCCGCATGGGGGAAATCATCGTGGAATGTGTTTCCCAAATCGATTCAACTGAGAGGTATTTAGCGTGAAGTTCACGGCTACCCCTAAGACTGCTATGAAATCGGTAATCGGTGCCGCCGGGTTAGCGGCCGTTGGTGTTTTCGCCGCGGCGACGGCTTCGGCGAGCCCCATCGTTCAGGGACTGGGTACCAGCGAAACGCTGGTCGACGGCCCGCTCATTACCGCTTACACGGTCAGCAATTTGCAGCCCGCAAGCGTGACCATCCCGGGCTACACGCCCAAAGGCCAGCTTTGGCAGGCCCAAGTCAATGCGCAGGCGAACAGCGGCATTGTCACCCCGCTCGTCTCCGACTTCAACGCGCGGACCAGCGACAACCAGACGTACCGGGTGATCAGCACGTCGCCGACACCGGACGCTCTTAGCCCCGCCCCGATCAACCAGGGTGGCCAGGCTAACGGGCAGGTCTACTTCGACGTGACGGGTGCGCCCCCGACCAGCGTCGTGTACAACGACGGCGTTCAGGATGTTCTGGTCTGGACCACGAACAGCGCGCCCAACGCCGTGCCCGGCCAGGCGCCCGGCCAGGTGCCGAGCCCGACGCCGAGCCCGGCGCCCGCCTCGCCGACCCCGACTGTGCACAGCTAACCGGCATCTCGGAGAACCTCCCCGCGCCACAGGCAGTGGCGCGGGGAGGCTTGCGTAAGGGCGCATTGCTGACTGTGCGAACCCGCCGAATTAGATTGCGGCTCAATCGGGTAACCCAAAAGAATGAGCAACATAGACCATCGGCCAGCGCACATGCGCGAGCAAGCACGGCAGCACGCGGCAGAGGCGCGGGCGACAATGCAAGACCGGCGCGAGGATCGGGCCGGCGGAGTTAGTGGCTGGGTGGCCGAACGAGCCGGCGAATGGGATCTCAGCGGCCAGGACGAAACCACCCTGCAGCGTCAGAAGTTCTTCTGGAATGTGTTGGTTGACTATTGGTTTCGCATGGAGATCGATGGCTGGGAAAACATCAGCAGGCGACCCGTGCTCTTGGTGGGCATTCATTCCGGCGCTCCCTTCGTCTGGGACGCGTGGACCGTCGGCCTGCAATGGTGGCGACGATTCGGTCCGGACCGCCCGTTGCACGGGACCGCCCACGACGCGCTGATGGCGATTCCGGTTATTGGACGGTACTTCCGGTCGATGGGTGTGCTTCCGGCCGCCCCGGACGCCATTGCAACGGCACTGGCGGAGGGGCGTGACGTGGCGGTGTGGCCGGGCGGCGAGGTGGATTCGCTGCGTCCGTGGACGGAGCGTGATCGCGCCGACCTCGCGGGCCGGAAGGGTTTCGTGAAGATGGCGATTCGAGCCGGGGTGCCGATCGTGCCGATCGCGACCGTTGGCGGCGCCGACGCCATGCCGGTGCTGATCCGCGGTAACCGGCTGGCGCGGGTATTGCAACTCGACCGCTTGTTGCGGCTGAAGGTATTCCCGCTGGCCGTCTCGCTGCCCTGGGGGATCGCACCGGCGGCATTGCCGCAGCTGCCGCTTCCGGCCAAGATCAGGACCCGGTTCATGCCCGCAATCGAATTGGACCACGACCCCGCGCGCGCCGACGACGAAGTGTACGTCCGCCGCAAGTACTGCGAGGTCCAAGACAGCATTCAACGGGGTATGGACGCGCTGGCACGCAAGCGTGCGCTACCGCTCTTCGCCTGACCTGGCTAGCGAAAGTCCTTGCCGAAAACGTGTTCGGTGTGGGCAGACCGCTACCGGGCGATCGACTCCTCGGTGGGCGCTGTCGCTGAGTCCCAGACGGGACTCAGGATGGGCTCGCTGACAATCCATTGCGGTTGCGGTGGCGTCACCGCCATATACCCCACACCGCGGACAGTGTCGACTATCGATTCGTGCTCGGCGCCCAGCTTGGCGCGCAGCCGTCGAACGTGGACATCGACCGTACGAACACGGCCATTGCAGTCGTAACCCCATACCTCATGCATCAGCCGAGTACGCGTGAACGCCCGACCAGCGTGCTGCACAAGAAAATTCAACAGTTTGAACTCGGTGAGCGTCAGGCCCAGGTCCTTGCCTGCCAGTGAACCGGTGTAACTGGCCGGGTGCAGGACGAGGTCGCCGAACTTCAGGGTGCCTTCCAATGCGCTGCGCCGACGTGCGATCGCCAGCCGCAGCCGTGCCTGCAGCTCGGCCGCGCCGGCAGCGGGGAGCAAGACATCGTCGAAATGCCAGTCGACGTCAACCGCCACGAAATCGGCCGGCGCAACGACGGCCACCACCGCCACGGCCGGCGCGTTAGCCGTCAGCCGCCGGCAAACCTTGCGTGCGGCGGCCGCGTCGGTACGCGCGTCGATGATCGCGACGTCGACGCTGCCGCGGTGCCCGTCGACGTTGGCGTCGACACGGTCGGTCAGTGGCGCGCGCCGGACGGTCTGGGCGAACGAATTCAGGGTGGGCAAAGCCGATTCGAAATCGTCCTCATTATTGGTGAGTACCAGAACGTCCAAAAGACATCTCCAAACCTCATGAGGGTGTGCTGTTGTCCCCCGACCCGTAGCCACCTCCCGAGGAGATGTCTGCCAGCGCAGGACTGACTACCCGGTTCAGCGCAGAACTATTCCAACCTCCTCGAACTAGCTCGGGGAACCAGCTCGGGATCGAAGCAACAATCCGCGCTCGACCGGGTGTGTCCGGCTATTTGCTAAGGCTCTGAGATGTCGACGAAGATGTCGATGGGCCCGGCCCGTCTCACACGGACCGGACCCATCCTTCCAACAAGCTACTGATGGGACTTCTGGCGCTGCTCGGCTACTTTGGCGCTGGCGCGGGCCGCGTCTGCTTCGGCTTCCTTCTTGGCCGCGTTGCGCTGCGCTTCCGCCTTGTCCTGCTGGGCCTGGCCCTCGCGAGTGAGGTCGTCGCGACCTGTCACAGCCCCGACCGCCTCCTTGGCCCTACCCTTGACGTCCTCTACGACGCCCTTCACAGCTTCAGCAGGTCCCTTGTTGTTGGTGTCCGCCATGGAATTTCCCCCTCATTGGCGACTGCGGTTGGGCGAATTCACGCCCAATGCCGATCGACGAAGCGATCGATCCGGTAACGCGGCGCGCTGCGGTCCTCATTCTTAAGACCGTGGATTTCGCCGCCGCGTTGATGCGGATTCCCGGGGTACCGGACGCTCAAACATGCGACGCCAGACAGCGGGCGGCACGCCGCCGGGAGCGATCCAAGTTGCCAGCTGGGCAGATAGTGCACCCCGCCCACGCCACAACGCGTCGATGAGGCAGGATGTGAGGTGCCGTTCCGGGAGGTCGCCGGGATGGCACTGTCATGCGAGGAGTCTGATGACGGAGTCCGATCTGGCCGGCTCGGCGGTCCCGAGTCCGGAGCCGAGTAGCGCAAACGGCGCGCCGGCACCTACACCGGACCGTCAACAACTGAGCCATACCGGCCGACCGGCGGGTCGGTACAAGTATTCAAGGGTGTTGCTCAAGCTTGGCGGTGAGATGTTCGGCGGCGGCCAGGTTGGGCTCGATCCCGATGTGGTGGCGCAGGTGGCCCGCCAGATTGCCGAGGTGGTTCGCGACGGCGTGCAGGTCGCTGTCGTCATCGGTGGCGGCAACTTCTTCCGCGGCGCGCAGCTGCAGCAGCGCGGGATGGAACGCACCCGCTCGGACTACATGGGCATGCTCGGCACCGTCATGAACAGCCTTGCACTACAAGACTTCCTGGAAAAGGAGGGCATCGCCACCCGAGTCCAGACCGCGATCACCATGGGTCAGGTGGCCGAGCCCTACATCCCGTTGCGCGCCGTTCGCCACCTGGAGAAAGGCCGGGTGGTGATCTTCGGCGCCGGCATGGGGCTGCCGTACTTCTCCACCGACACCACCGCGGCGCAGCGAGCCCTGGAAATCGGCGCGGACGTGGTTCTGATGGCCAAGGCGGTCGACGGTGTGTTCGCCGAGGATCCGCGGGTCAATCCTGAGGCCGAGCTGCTCACCGCGATCAGTCATCGCGAAGTCATCGATCGCGGGCTGCAGGTAGCCGATGCCACTGCGTTCAGTCTGTGTATGGACAATGGCATGCCGATTCTGGTGTTCAACCTGCTGACTAATGGCAATATCGCCCGTGCGGTCGCTGGAGAGAAGATCGGAACGCTGGTCACCACCTGAGGGGAAGACGCGATGATCCGCGCCGACGACGATGAAAGACACAGCGATGTGGGGGTACCACGCGCTAGCGATGGAGAGGAGCGGCGCAAATGATAGAAGAGGCTCTCTTCGACGCCGAAGAGAAAATGGAAAAGGCCGTGTCGGTGGCCCGGGACGACCTGTCCACCATCCGGACCGGCCGTGCCAACCCGGGTATGTTCTCCCGGATCGTCATCGACTACTACGGCACGAACACCCCGATCACCCAGCTGGCCAGCATCAATGTCCCCGAGGCGCGGCTGGTTGTCATCAAGCCGTACGAGGCCAACCAGCTGCACGCCATCGAGACCGCCATTCGCAACTCCGACCTCGGGGTGAACCCCACCAACGACGGCACCCTGATCCGGGTGTCGGTACCGCAGCTCACCGAGGAACGCCGCCGGGAGATGGTCAAACAGGCCAAGCACAAGGGTGAGGAAGCGCGGGTCGCGGTGCGCAACATCCGTCGCAAAGCGATGGAAGAACTGCACCGCATCCGCAAGGACGGCGAGGCGGGCGAGGACGAGGTCGGGCGCGCGGAAAAGGAGCTGGACAAGACCACGCACCAGTACGTCACCCAGGTCGACGAGTTGGTCAAGCACAAAGAAGGCGAGCTGCTGGAGGTCTAATGGCCGTTCAGCAACCAGGTCCGTGACAACTACCGACGCCGGCGCAGGCAACCCGTCCGATGAGCCGGCGCGTGGGTCGCAACAAACTGCCAAGAAGAAGTCCCGGGCCGGACGCGATCTGCGGGCCGCGATCGGGGTGGGGATCAGTATCGGTGCCGTTCTCATCGCGACGCTGGTTTTCGCCCCGCGCCTCTGGGTGGTCCTGTGCGCCGGGGCCATCTTTGTTGCCAGCCACGAGGTGGTGCGGCGGCTGCGCGAAGCCGGCTACGTCATTCCGGCGATCCCGCTGCTGGTCGGTGGGCAGGTCACCGTGTGGCTGAGCTGGCGGTATCACGCCGCCGGCGTGTTGGCCGGTTTCGGTGCCATGGTGGTGGTCTGCATGTTCTGGCGGCTGTTCATGCCGGACTCGAGCAAACGGGACGAGCCTGGCGAGGGGCCGCCGCCCGCGTCAAATTACCTGCGCGACGCGGGGGCCACCGCCTTCCTGGCCGCGTGGGTCCCGTTATTCGCCTCCTTCGCGGCACTGCTGGTCTACCACCCGAACCCGAAGGAGGGCGCGGGGAGGGTGTTCTGCCTGATGATCGCGGTCGTCGCTTCCGACGTGGGCGGCTACGCCGTGGGGGTGCTGTTGGGTAAGCATCCGATGGTTCCATCGATCAGCCCGAACAAGTCCTGGGAGGGATTCGCCGGTTCGTTGGTCTGCGGGATCACCGCAACGATCCTCACTGCGACGTTGCTGGCCCACAGACCCGCGTGGCAGGGTGCTCTGCTGGGGGTCGTGCTGGTGCTGACCTGCACAAGTGGCGATTTGGTGGAGTCCCAGGTCAAGCGCGACCTCGGTATCAAGGACATGGGCCGGCTGCTACCCGGCCACGGTGGCCTGATGGACCGGCTCGACGGCGTCCTCCCGTCCGCGGTGGCGGCCTGGACACTGTTCACGCTGCTGCGCTGATTGGGCCGATACTGGACGCGTCATGGTCCAAGAGTTGATGTTCGAGGCGCCGCGCGCCGGCCGGCCGCCGCGGCACTTGGCCGACCTCGATGCGGCCGGGCGCGCGTCGGCCGTCGCGGAGCTGGGCCTGCCGGCGTTTCGGGCCAAGCAACTCGCGCATCAGTACTACGGGCGACTGGTGGCCGATCCCCGCCAGATGACCGACCTCCCGGCGACGGTTCGCGAGCTGATCGCCGAGACGTTGTTCCCGCGCCTGCTCGATGCGGCCACCGAGGTCACCTGTGATGCCGGCCAGACCCGCAAGACGTTGTGGCGGGCCGTCGATGGCACCACCCTCGAGTCGGTGCTCATGCGCTACCCGCAGCGCAATACGGTGTGCATCTCATCGCAGGCCGGCTGCGGCATGGCTTGTCCGTTCTGTGCCACCGGCCAGGGCGGATTGACCCGCAACCTGTCGACCGCGGAGATCCTCGAGCAAGTGCGCGCCGGCGCCGCGACGCTGCGCGACGACTTTGGTGATCGCCTCTCGAACGTGGTTTTCATGGGCATGGGGGAGCCGCTGGCCAACTACGCGCGGGTGCTGGCCGCGGTGCGACGCATCACCGAGCAGCCGCCACACGGCTTCGGCATCTCGGCCCGTTCGGTGACCGTGTCGACCGTGGGTCTGGCGCCCGCGATCCGCAAGCTTGCCGACGAACGGCTCGGGGTGACGCTGGCGTTGTCGCTGCATGCTCCCGACGACGAGCTGCGCGACACGCTGGTTCCGGTCAACAACCGGTGGAAGATCGGCGAAGCTCTTGGCGCCGCCCGCTACTACGCCGATGTGACCCGCCGGCGGGTGTCCATCGAGTACGCGCTGATCCGCGACGTCAACGACCAAGCGTGGCGGGCCGACCTGCTGGGTAAGCGGCTGCATCGTGCTCTGGGGCCGCTGGTGCATGTGAACCTCATCCCGCTCAACCCGACCCCGGGCAGTGATTGGGACGCCAGCCCCAAGGCGGTGCAGCGCGAGTTCGTCCGGAGGGTTCGGTCGAAAGGGGTTTCCTGCACGGTGCGCGACACCCGCGGCCGGGAGATCAGCGCCGCCTGCGGCCAGCTGGCCGCTGGAAGTGGGGAGTAGCCGGGGAGCGTAGTGAACCGCGGCTCGGGGTATCACGTCTCTAAGGCAATAGCATCAGCAAATGAGGGGGCCATGATGATTCGCCTGTTGTCACCGTTCAAATTGTTAGCCGCGGCCGTGTTCGCGGCCGCCCTGATATTCGGGCTGGTCGATGCGCCGCGCGCGGTGGCCGCCGACGACCGTCTGCAGTTCGGCGGAACCACCCTCAGCGGTGCGCCGTTCAATGGCGCCAGCCTGCAGGGCAGGCCGGCGGTCTTGTGGTTCTGGACGCCGTGGTGCCCGTTCTGCAACGGCGAAGCTCCCGGCCTGAGTCAGGTGGCGGCCGCCAATCCGCGGGCTACCTTCGTGGGCGTTGCGGCGCATTCGGATGTTGGTGCGATGCAGAACTTCGTCTCGAAGTACAACCTGAATTTCACCAACCTCAACGACGCTGACGGCTCGATCTGGGCCCGCTACAACGTGCCTTGGCAGCCGGCGTGGGTGTTCTATCGCGCGGATGGCTCGTCCACCTTCGTGAACAACCCCACCGCGTCCATGTCCCAGCAGGAGCTGGCCGGCCGCGTCGCCGCGCTGACGTCCTAACCCCCGTGGATCGAGGTCTCGTCGGTCTGGCCTTGGCGGCCGGATTGGTGGCGGCCCTGAATCCGTGCGGGTTTGCCATGCTGCCCGCGTACCTACTTCTGGTGGTACGCGGGCAGCAGCCCGAACGTCGGGGGTTGGCCCCGATCGGGCGCGCGCTGGCCGCCACCGTAGGAATGGCGCTGGGCTTCTTGACGGTATTCGGCTTGTTCGGGGCGCTCACCATTTCGGCGGCCTCCACGGTGCAGCGCTACCTGCCGTACGGGACCGTGCTGATCGGCGTGGTGCTGGTGGCGCTCGGGCTGTGGCTGTTGTCGGGACGAGAGTTGACGGCGCTGACGCCTCGACCGCTCGGCGTGCGGTGGGCGCCGACTGTTCGGCTGGGGTCCATGTACGGCTACGGCGTCAGCTACGCGATCGCGTCGCTGTCTTGCACTGTCGGGCCGTTTCTGGCGGTCACGGCGGCCGGCTTTCGCAGCGGCTCGATTGTCCAGGGCGTCTCGATCTACCTTGCCTATGTGGCGGGTCTGACCCTGGTCGTCGGCGTCCTGGCCATCGCCGCGGCGACGGCAAGCTCGGCGCTGGCAGATCGCTTGCGCCGGATCTTGCCGTTCGTAAACCGGATCAGTGGCGTGCTGTTGGTGCTGGTCGGGTTGTACGTCGGCTACTACGGCGTCTACGAGCTGCGCCTGTTCAGCGCTGCCCAGATGAACCCGCGGGATGCGGTGATTGCCGCGGCCGGCCGCGTGCAAGGTGTGCTGGCCGGCTGGGTGTACCAGCACGGCGCGTGGCCATGGGTGGTGCTGTTGGTCGTGCTGGTGCTCGGCGCACTCAGTAGCGCCTGGTATCGACGGTATCGACGGTATCGACGGGCCCGAAACTAAACGCGCTAAACGACCGCCTGACATCAGGTGGCACCAATATGACACTTGTGATGACATCAGAATAGTGTCAATATGACACTATGGACTTGCAACCCTACGTCGACGCCGTTCGTCGGGAGTTGAGCGTGGCCGCGGCGGCCGCCGGCGACGCCGCGCGGGAACTGGCCGACCGGCTGAGCGCCCCGCTCGAGTCGGCGATCCGGCTGGCACTGCTGGAGGCGCTGTCGGCCGCCGCTGAAGAAATCACCGGAGAGCTGGCACCCCGATCCGTGGAGGTCCGGCTCCGGGGCCGCGACCCGGAGTTCGTCGTCAGCGCTCCATTCGACGAGGAACCCAGCCAGAACACCGACGACCTCGACGGCGCCGGCAAGGTGTTCGCCGCCCGGTACGACGACGACGGCGGCACCTGGCGGGTCACCCTGCGGCTTCCGGAGACATTACGGGCGGCCGTCGAGGCGGCCGCCCGCCGTGAGGGGGCGTCACTGAACAGCTGGCTGGTCCGCGCCGCGGCTATGGCTAGTCACGGGGCCAGTCAAGTGGCCGGCCAATCCGAGTCGGGCCGTTCCGCTCGTAGTACCGGCCACCACGTAACCGGCTGGGTGCGCTGACACCTCGAAGGAATCGAAGGAATCGAAGGAGACGGAAAAATGCCGACGTTTGCAACCCAAGAGCCGATCACCGTCCGGATCGAGGCCGGCGGTGGCTCGATCCGGCTGGTGGCGACCGACCGCGCCGACACCGTCGTCGAGGTGCGACCTCGCGACGAATCACGCAGCTCGGACGTCTGGGCCGCCGACCACACCCGGGTGGACTTCCACGACGGGACGCTGGCTGTTTGCGGCGCCAAACGCGGCTTGCCGCTGTTCCGGGGCGGGGCTATCGACGTCGAGATCGCACTGCCGGCACGGTCGCGGCTGCACGCGTCGCTGGCATCCGCCGACATGCGCGCCGAGGGTGAATTCGCCGACTTCCGGTTCGCGGGGGCCAGTGGCGACGTCGAGGTCGACGTGGTCACGGGAAAGATCAAGGCCACCAACGCATCCGGGTCCTTTACCGTGCACACCGCGGAAGGGGGTGCCGCGGTGGCGACCGCCTCGGGCGCGGTGACGATCGGGGACCTCGACGGCGACCTGAAGTTCAAGTCCGCCAGCGGTTCGCTCACCGTCGACCGCCTGCGCGGCAACGTGAAGTCGCGGACGGCGTCGGGATCGGTGACCGTCGCCGCGGCGGTGCGTGGCGCCGTGTCGGCGCACACCAGCAGCGGTGAAGTCGCGGTTGGGGTCGTCGAGGGTACCGCCGCCCGGCTGGACGTCATCACCGGATCCGGCGCCGTCACCAACACGTTGCAGTCGGCGGATGGCCCCGAGCAGGGTGACGAGACCCTGGCCCTACACGTGCGCAGCGGCTCCGGAGATGTGAACATCCATCGGGCGAGCCCGGCGCGGGAAACCGTCGGCTAGCGCCGCAACGGCCCTACCTGATCCAGCCGCGCCGCCGGCCCCAGAGGTCGCGCACCAGAGCGAAGAGCACGAGGGCGGCAAACCCGACCAGAAACCAGTTCTCGACATGGCCGACGTGGTTGCCGCGCAGCATCGCCAGCAGGAATCCGAAGGCGAATATGCCAACGATGTGCCAGGTGCGGACATTGATCGTGCTCCACCCCCAGTGCGCGGACGGCACGTCAGCGGTGTCGACGCCGGTGTAGTGCTCCACCTCGGTACTGGCCACGGCGATTCCTCCGGATCGGATTGGCTATCTGATCAGAGATTCTGGCACACGCCGCGGCCAACCGTTCGCGTCTCTATACGGGTGGCTGCCGCCCACCCGTGCTGAGCTGCGCTTCAGTCACGCTTCAGTCACGCTTTAGTCACCAGGGCGGGTCACATCGGCGGCATCAGCACGGTGTCGATCATGTACACCGTCGCATTCGCGGTCTGCACGCCACCACAGACAACCGACGCATTGTTCACGCGCAGGCCGTTGCCCGAGCCGGTCACGGTCAACGGGGCGCCCTGAAGTGTGTTGTGGGTGCCATCGACCTGAGCTGGGCTCAGCTGCCCGGCGACCACGTGGTAGGTGAGGATTTTATTCAGCAGCGGCGCATTGGTTTTCAGCGAATCGAGGGTCGCCGCGTCGAGCTTGCTGAATGCCTGATCTGTGGGAGCGAACACCGTGTACTGGCCGTTGTCGAGGGTGTCCACCAGGTTGACCTGCGGGTTGAGCTTCCCCGACAACGCCGAGGTCAGCGTCGTCAGCATCGGGTTGTTCGACGCCGCCACGGCAACCGGATCGTTCGCCATTCCGGCCACCGATCCCGGCCCGGTGGGCACCTGCTGCGCATAAGCCGCGCACCCGGGGCCAACGAGATTGGTTGCGGGAGTGGCGGTCGCGGTCGGAGCGGCGACGACCGCGAGACCTACGGCGGCGGCTGCCGCGAAACTGGTTGCCGTAATTGCTTTTCTATGCAACTTCATGGCGATGGACTCCTCGGTGATGATCGGCGGCGATCTTGTGCCGCCTGATTTATCTCTGACACGAATCATTCGGAGCCGCGTGCGATGTGGACTGGTCGCAGCGGATTTCCGATCATCCGTAGGTGAACGAATACACCTGCAGGCCACGACTGGGGCGCACCTCGAGCGTCCCGGTCGTGGCCTGCTCGCCGGCGAGGACTTGGTGCGACATCGGCGGACCGTCCACCGGAAGCGTCGTTGACTTTCCATCCCGAGTTACCGTGACGGTTCCAGTGCCACCGACGACGACGTAGACGTTCTTGGCGTGATAGTTGAGCCTGATACGTGAGTCATCGCTGTCCGGCGTCGCGCCCTGGTAGTCGAGCGACCACGGCCCGCTCAGTGCGAAGGTGTCTGCGGGCTGCGCCGGAGGGTAGTTGAACGTTGCGGACCCCTCGTCGTATACGCCGCCGCCGGCGAAGTTGACCATCTTGCCCACGCCGAAATAAGTCTCGGGCGTCAACCCTGCGGCGGGCGTTGCGTCGGCAGCGTCCACCGGGGCCGGCAGTGCGGCGTCTCGATTGGAGTCGACGAGCAACTGCCTGATCAGCTTTTCGGTGGCGTCGTAGCCCCCTTCGCCGAATTTGATGTGCCGCACGGTGCCGTTGGCGTCGATCAGATACTCGGCCGGCCAATACCGGTTGCGGTAGTTCGTCCATGTGGCCAGTCGGTTATCCAACGCGACCGGATACGTGATGCCCAGGTCGGCAGCACCGGCCGCTACGTTGTCCGGGACTTTTTCGAACGCATATTCCGGGGTGTGCACACCGATAACCTCGAAACCGCTGTTCTTGTAGGCCCGATACCAGCCGATGACGTGCGGGATGGCGCGCTGGCAGTTGATGCAGGAATAGGCCCAGAAGTCGACGAGGACGACGCGGCCCCGCAACGAGCGCAGGTCGATTGGTTTGTCGCCGGGTGTGTTCAGCCAGGCGGTGATGCCCTTGATGTCGGGTGCGGATCCGCAGTCTTCGAGTTGCGGCGCGCCGTTGGTGCAGTTCGACAACTTCGCGTTCTGGTCGTTGACGATCCCGCCAAGATTGAGCTTTTCCCGGATCTGGTCTTCGCCGCCGACCTTGCGCTGCAGCGCACTGGTGTAGTCGGGAATGGCTCGCTGCAGCATCGCTGGCAGGTCGAACACCAGAGCCACCGCAAGCAGGATTGTCACGATCCCCGCCCCAATGCGGATCTCACGCTGACGACGACGAAACGTGTTGACCCGCTCCGCCACCTGACGGCCGGCGAGCGCGAAGAACAGCAACGGTACAGCGGCGCCGACCGCGAATGCGCAGGTGAGTATGACGGTGTTGAGGCCGATACGCGAGGTGGCCCCGGCCACGATGATCGCGGCCAAAACCGGGCCCGCGCACGGAACATAGAGCACGCCCAACGCCAGGCCAAGACCGAATCCGTTGCCTCCGGTGTTGATGTGCTTTTGCGGGATGCGGGAGAACGGCCGCTCCAACAGTTGCTCGACCCGGGGGAAGATCAGGCCGAGACCTATTGCCGTCAGGGCGACCAGTGCCACCCAGCGAATCGCGTCCGCTCGCAGATGCAGCAGGGACAGCAAGGCCGACCCCGCGAGGGTGACCACGCTGAAGCTCAACACCAGGCCGGCGATCACCCGGTAGGGGCGCAGCGTCTCAGATGGTCGACGTTTCGGCCTGGTGGCGATGGTGGCGATGGCAACGCCGCCGGCGGAGTCCGGGGGAGCAGGCGGCGTCGCGTCCCCGGCCACGCTGTGTGCGCCGGAGAAGAAGATCACCGGCAGTACCGGCAGGATGCACGGGGAAATCCCGGTGATCAGGCCTCCGACGAAGCCGATGAATGCGAGCGTGAACATAGGTGGTTATTCGCGGCCAAACCGGCGTTGGATTGGTGTGTGATCAGCGGAATTCGTTGTGCAGCAATGTTCTTAAAGGTTCCAAGGCATTCCCAGGCATAGGAAATCGAGGTTGCCCAGCGGAGCTGGGCCGCCCCGGAAGGATCCCCGTGTCGTTGCGGACCACAACCGGGCCCGACGACGGCCCCGTCGAACCCGAGGCGCCGTCGCCGGTTATGGGTCCTGCAATTTCTATTCGGCGCCGCCCGCACCGTGGATCGATGGGCGCGGGTTCTCTCGGCGAGCCGTTGCAGTTGCCCACTCAGGGCACAATGGGTACGTGACCAACCCGACCGCCGAAGCGCATGCCGAACGCCGCCTGCGCGTGCTGGTTTTGGGCAGTACCGGCTCCATCGGCACCCAGGCGCTGGAGGTCATTGCGGCCAATCCAGACCGCTTCGAGGTGGTCGGGCTGGCCGCCGGGGGCGCGAATCTGGACACGTTGCTGCGGCAGCGCGCGGAGACCGGGGTCAGCAACATCGCCATTGCCGACGATCACGCGGCGCAGCTGGCCGGCCGAGAAATCGGGAGTGTCCCCTACCGCGGACCCGACGCGGCCACCCGGCTGATCGAGGAGACGGAGGCCGATGTTGTGCTCAATGCCCTGGTTGGGGCGTTGGGTCTGCGACCGACTCTGGCTGCGCTTGCCTCGGGCGCCCGGTTGGCGCTGGCCAACAAGGAATCACTGGTCGCCGGGGGTCCGTTGGTGTTGCGGGCCGCGCAGCCGGATCAGATCGTCCCCGTCGACTCCGAACATTCCGCGCTGGCCCAGTGTCTGCGCAGCGGCACCCCCGAGGAAGTGGCCAAGCTGGTGCTGACCGCGTCCGGCGGGCCGTTTCGGGGCTGGGCCGCCGCCGACCTCGAGGGCGTCACCCCGGAGCAGGCCGGCGCCCACCCGACCTGGTCGATGGGCCCGATGAACACGCTGAACTCGGCGTCGCTGGTCAACAAGGGACTTGAGCTCATCGAAACCCACCTGCTGTTCGGCATTCCCTACGACCAGATCGAGGTGGTCGTCCACCCTCAGTCGATTGTTCATTCGATGGTCACTTTCATCGATGGCTCGACGGTGGCCCAGGCCAGCCCCCCGGATATGAAGCTGCCGATTTCGCTGGCGCTGGGCTGGCCGCGGCGGGTGGGCGGTGCCGCCCTGGCCTGCGATTTCACCACCGCGTCTAGCTGGGAGTTCGAGCCGCTGGACACCGACGTTTTCCCCGCGGTCGAGCTGGCCCGGTATGCCGGCGAAACCGGCGGCTGTATGACCGCCGTCTACAACGCGGCCAACGAAGAAGCGGCGGAAGCGTTCCTGAAAGGCCGGATCGGTTTCCCCGCCATCGTCGGCACCATCGCCGACGTGTTGCAAGCAGCCGACCAATGGGCCGCTTTACCAGCTACCGTGGATGACGTGCTTGACGCGCAGCGCTGGGCCCGCGAGCGAGCGCAGCGCGCGGTTACCACAAACAGCCCGGGCCCGGCTTATGGAAAAGCCTCCGGAATGGTCCCACAAATGGTCTCAGAAAGGTCCTGACAGCCAGATGATGTTCGTTCTCGGCATTGTGCTGTTCGCCCTCGCCATCCTGATATCGGTGGCACTGCACGAATGTGGCCACATGTGGGTCGCACGCGCCACCGGCATGAAGGTGCGCCGCTATTTCGTCGGCTTCGGCCCCACGCTGTGGTCGACCCGACGCGGTGAAACCGAGTACGGCGTCAAGGCCGTCCCGCTGGGCGGTTTCTGTGACATCGCCGGCATGACCACGGTCGAGGACATGGCGCCCGACGAAGAAGACCGCGCGATGTACAAGCAGGCGACCTGGAAGCGTGCCGCGGTGCTGTTCGCCGGGCCCGGCATGAACTTCGTGATCTGCCTGGTGCTCATCTATGGCATCGCGCTGGCTTGGGGGTTGCCCAACCTGCACCCGCCCACCAAGGCCGTCATCGGCGAAACCGCTTGTGTCGCGCCGGAAGTATCCGCGGGCAAGGTCGGGAACTGCACCGGTCCGGGTCCGGCGGCGCTGGCCGGAATTCGCGCCGGCGACGTCGTCGTCAAGGTCGGCGACACCCCGGTGTCCAGCTTCGACGACATGGCCGCCGCGGTTCGCAAATTGCACGGCACGGTTCCGGTCGTCGTCGAGCGGGACGGCACCACGATCACCACCTACGTCGACGTGACGCCCACCCAACGCTATATCTCCAACGGGCAGGGCAGTCAGCCTCAGCCGGCTACGGTCGGTGCCATCGGGGTGGGCGCTCCCCACTCCGCGCCCACCCACTACGGCGTATTCTCCGCCGTCCCTGCCACGTTCGTCTTCGCCGGCGAGCTGAGCGTCGAGGTGGGCAAGTCGCTGGTCACGATCCCCACCAAGGTCGGCGCGTTGGTACACGCCATCGGCGGCGGTCAGCGCGACCCGGGAACGCCGATGAGCGTGGTCGGCGCCAGCATCATCGGCGGCGACACCGTCGACCACGGGCTGTGGGTGGCGTTCTGGTTCTTCCTGGCTCAGTTGAACCTCATTCTCGGCGCCATCAATCTGGTGCCGTTGCTGCCGTTCGACGGCGGCCACATCGCCATCGCGGTGTTCGAGAAGATCCGCAACATGATCCGGTCGGCCCGCGGCAAGGTTGCGGCCGCGCCGGTGAACTATCTCAAACTCATGC
This sequence comes from uncultured Actinomycetota bacterium, assembly GCA_963845595.1. Lineage (GTDB taxonomy): Bacteria > Actinomycetota > Actinomycetes > Mycobacteriales > Mycobacteriaceae > Mycobacterium. The sequence continues at coordinate 54,714 of CAWJSU010000006.1, read as the reverse complement.
CCGCGACGTATGTCGTCTTGGTCTTCGTGGTCGGGTACATGCTGCTGACCGTCACCGCCGATCTGGTCAACCCGATCCGGCTCTTCCAATAACCGAACCGGCCCAATTGCCGAACCAGAGAGAAGGGGAACAGTGACCCGCGCCAGCGACGATGCAGTGGGGGTACCGCCCGCTTGCGGGGGACGAAGCGATGGGGTGGGGGCACGCCCCCACAAGTGGGTGGGGGCACCTCCCGCTTGCGGGGGAGTACCCCCACCCGCTTGCGGGGGAGTGGGGGCACCGCCCGCTTGCGGGGGACGGCGCAAATGACCGTTGGCCTGGGCATGCCTGGAGCTCCGGAGCCTCCGGCGCCCACGCTTGCCCCCCGGCGCGAAACGCGTCAACTGATGGTCCGTGACGTTGGGGTCGGCAGCGACTATCCGGTTTCGGTGCAGTCGATGTGCACCACCAAGACCCATGACGTCAACTCCACGTTGCAGCAGATCGCCGAGTTGACCGCGACCGGCTGCGACATCGTCCGGGTGGCCTGTCCGCGTCAGGAGGATGCCGACGCGCTGGCCGAGATCGCGCGGCACAGCCAGATCCCGGTGATCGCCGACATCCACTTCCAGCCGAAGTACATCTTCGCCGCCATCGACGCCGGGTGCGCCGCGGTGCGGGTAAACCCGGGCAACATCAAGGAATTCGACGGCCGGGTCGGCGAGGTTGCCAAGGCGGCCGGCGCGGCCGGGATCCCGATCCGCATCGGAGTCAACGCCGGCTCGCTGGACAAGCGGTTCATGCAGAAGTACGGCAAGGCCACGCCCGAGGCGCTGGTGGAGTCGGCGCTGTGGGAGGCCTCGCTGTTCGAGGAGCACGGCTTCGGCGACATCAAGATCAGCGTCAAGCACAACGACCCGGTCGTCATGGTTGCCGCCTACGAGCAGCTGGCTGCCCAGTGCGACTACCCGCTGCACCTCGGTGTCACCGAGGCCGGTCCCGCCTTCCAGGGCACCATCAAGTCCGCGGTCGCCTTCGGAGCGCTGCTGTCCAAGGGCATTGGCGACACCATCAGGGTGTCCCTGTCGGCGCCACCGGTCGAGGAAGTCAAGGTCGGCAGTCAGATCCTCGAGTCGCTGAACCTGCGGCCGCGTTCGCTGGAGATCGTGTCCTGCCCGTCGTGCGGTCGCGCTCAGGTCGACGTCTACACCCTGGCCAACGAGGTCACCGCCGGCTTGGAGGGTCTCGACGTGCCGCTACGAGTCGCGGTGATGGGCTGCGTCGTGAACGGTCCGGGCGAGGCCCGGGAGGCCGACCTGGGCGTCGCGTCCGGGAACGGCAAAGGCCAGATCTTTGTGAAGGGTGAAGTGATCAAGACCGTGCCCGAATCCCAGATCGTCGAGACGCTGATCGAGGAAGCCATGCGGCTCGCCTCGGAGATGGAAGCAATGGATCCCGATTCCGATCATGGTCCCGACGCGACAGCGAGCGGTTCGCCAATTGTGTCCGTAAGCTAAAAGCCCAGCCCCCCTTCACCGGCCCGCGCACCACAGAGAGTTCTTCAGATGTCGGCTCCGCCCGTCCTCCGCCTCATCGGTGAGCGACGGGTGTCCGTGGTGCGCGACGTCGCCGCCGTGTGGCGGGTGTTCGATGACGACCCCGTCGGGTCGTGCATGGTGGCGGCACGGGTCGCCGATCATGGCATCGATCCCAATTCGATTGGGGGAGAGCTGTGGACGCGTCGTGGCCCGGAGGAGTCGCTGTGCTTCGCCGGTGCCAACCTGATCCCGCTGCGCGGCGAACTCGTCGACCTGAACACGTTCGCCGACGAGGCGATGAGCGGAACGCGTCGCTGTTCGTCGCTGGTCGGTAGGGCCGACCTGGTGCTGCCCATGTGGCAGCGGCTCGAGTCGGCCTGGGGGCCGGCGCGTGACGTGCGCGACCGCCAACCCCTGATGGCGCTGCGCACCCACCCGAGCTGCGATATCGACGTCGAGGTGCGCCAGGTCCGGCCGGACGAGCTGGATGCCTATCTGGTGGCGGCCGTCGACATGTTCATCGGCGAAGTGGGCGTCGACCCTCGGCTCGGCGACGGCGGGCGCGGCTACCGCCGCCGGGTGGCCAGCCTGATCGCGGCCGGACGTGCCTGGGCACGCTTCGAGGATGGTCAGGTCGTCTTCAAAGCCGAAGTGGGCTCGCAGTCTCCGGGGGTCGGGCAGATCCAGGGGGTCTGGGTGCATCCCGAATGGCGCGGCATGGGCCTGGGCACTGCCGGGACCGCAACGGTGGCCGCCGTGATCGTCGGCGCCGGGCGCATCGCCAGCCTGTATGTGAACAACTTCAACACGGTGGCCCGTGCCGTGTACAACCGCATCGGCTTCGCCGAGGTCGGCACGTTCGCGACCGTGCTGCTGGACTGAGCTTGCGCGGAAGCGCGAGCGTAACGCCACGGCGAATTTCGGCCGGCGAATTTTGGCCGGCGAATTTTGGCCGGGTTTTCGCCATGGCGTTACGGGTGCGGCCGAACGACATCGCCTAACATCAGCCTCAATGGCAACTTTAACCTCATCAGTATCACGGGCGGTGGGTCTGGTCGCCGTGGTCGTCATCGCCGCCGTGGGACCGGCCTGCACTCCGCGGCCCGAGGGTCCGGGCCCGGCCGCCGAGAAGTTCTTCCGCGCCCTCTCCATCGGCGACACCGCCACGGCCGCCCAACTCAGCGACAACCCGAACGAAGCCCGCGAAGCGCTCAACGCGGCCTGGGCCGGATTGCAGGCCACCCACTTGGACGCGCAGATCCTCAGCTCGAAGTACGCCGAGGACACCGGCACAATCGTCTATCGCTTCACCTGGCATCTGCCCAAGAACCGAACCTGGAGCTACGACGGCCAGCTGAAGATGGCCCGCGACGAGGGGCGCTGGGAGGTTCGCTGGACGCCCAACGGGCTGCATCCCAAGCTGGGTGAGCACCAGACGTTCGCGTTGCGCGCCGATCCGCCGCGGCGCGCCTCGGTCAATGAACTCGGGGGCAGCGACGTGCTGGCACCGGGCTACCTGTACCACTACACGCTGGACGCTTCTTTGGCCGGGCCCGCGCTGATCGGGACGGCAGACGCGGTGGTGGGGACCCTGCGCCCGTTTAACGACAGCCTGAACGACCCGCAGTTGCTCGCCGAACAAGCCAGCTCCTCGACGCAGCCGTTGGACCTGGTCACGCTGCATCCCGGCGACAACGACAAAGTCTTCCCGGCGATCGGCAGACTGCCCGGTGTCGTGGTCACACCCCAGGCCGACATACTGCCCACCGACCCCCATTTCGCACCGGCGGTCATCGCCGAAGTGAAGAAGGCCGTGATCGACCAGCTCGACGGCCAGGCGGGCTGGCGGGTGGTCAGCGTCAACCAGAACGGCGTCGACGTCGCGGTGCTGCAAGAGGTGGAAGGGTCGCCGGCGCCGTCGGTCTCGATAACGCTGGATCGGACCGTGCAGAACGCCGCCCAGCACGCCGTGGATACCCGGGGCGGCAAAGCGATGATCGTGGTGATCAAACCGTCGACCGGGGAGATTCTCGCGATCGCGCAGAACGCGGGGGCCAACGCTGACGGCCCGCTCGCCACCACCGGTCTGTTCCCACCCGGGTCGACCTTCAAGATGGTCACCGCCGGCGCGGCCGTCGACCGCGATATGGCCACGCCCAACACCATGCTGGGCTGCCCCGGCCACATCGACATCGGGCACCGCACCATCCCCAATTACGGTGGCTTCGATCTCGGCGTGGTGCCGATGTCACGTGCGTTCGCCAGTTCGTGCAACACCACGTTCGCCGAGCTGAGCAGCAGACTGCCGCCGCGTGGTCTGACCCAGGCGGCCCGGCAGTACGGGATCGGGCTGGACTATCAGGTCGACGGCATCGCGACGGTCACCGGATCGGTGCCGCCGACGGTGGACCTGGCCGAGCGCACCGAGGACGGCTTTGGCCAGGGCAAGGTGCTGACCAGTCCGTTCGGCATGGCCCTGGTGGCCGCCACGGTGGCCGCCGGCAGGACCCCGGTGCCGCAGCTGATCGCCGGCCGGCCGACCACGGTCGACGGCGACAACAACACACCGATCAGCCCGAAGATGATTGACGCGCTGCGGCCGATGATGCGGCTGGTGGTGACCAACGGGACCGCCAAGGAGATCGCCGGCTGTTGTGGCGAGCTATTCGGTAAGACCGGTGAGGCCGAATTCCCGGGCGGATCGCATTCGTGGTTCGCCGGCTACCGCGGCGATCTGGCGTTCGCGTCGCTGATCGTCGGGGGTGGCAGCTCGGAATACGCGGTCCGGATGACCAAAGTCATGTTCGAGTCGTTGCCGCCGGGTTACCTGGCTTAGCGCCGGCCCTAACAATCCCGAGACACCGGTAAATTTGCATGGGTAAGGCGCAACGTCGGGAAGGGTCATGACGGATACCGGTGGAGAGATGGTGGCGTTACGGGTCTCGGACGCCGACCGCAACGGCACAATGCGGCGACTGCACAACGCCGTCGCGCTCGGGCTGATCGATATCGACGAGTTCGAGCAGCGCTCGTCACGAGTGTCCTACGCGCGTACCCGAAGCGAGTTGGACGGGCTCGTCGGTGACCTGCCCGGGCCCGGCGCCATCGTCACGTCCGCGGCCGACCGGGTGGAACTGCGCGGCTGGGCCGGCTCGCTGAAGCGCCGCGGCGAATGGACCGTGCCCACTCGGCTGGCGCTGGTGCGTCGGCTCGGGTCGGTCGAACTCGACCTCACCAAGGCACGTTTCGCGGGGCCGGTGGTGGTCATCGAACTCGACATGAAATTCGGCTCGGCGGAGATCCGGTTGCCCGACGGCGCCAGCGCCTCGATCGACGACGTCGAGGTTTATGTGGGCAGCGCAAGCGACCGCCGCAAAAACGCGCCGGCGGAGGGAACGCCGCATGTCGTGTTGACCGGCCGGATGATGTGCGGCTCGGTAGTCATCCGGGGACCGCGCCGCTCATTTCGGCGGCGGCACAAGGTCTGATTGCCAGGCGCGCCCCCTCGCCGCTGACGCGGCGCGCATCGTCGCCGAGTGGAAACCGTGATTAAGCTAGCGGTCATGCCTGCTCGCACCGCGCTTTCCCCCGGAGTGTTGTCCCCGACTCTGCCGGTGCCCAAGCTGATCCCGCGCCCGGAATATGTCGGCAAGCCGACCGCGCGAGAGGGCACCGAGCCGTGGGTCCAGACACCGGAAGTGATCGAGAAGATGCGCGTCGCCGGCCGGATCGCAGCCGGCGCGCTGGCCGAGGCGGGCAAGGCGGTCACGCCCGGTGTGACGACCGACGAATTGGACCGGATCGCGCACGAGTACATGGTCGACCACGGTGCCTATCCATCGACGCTGGGCTACAAAGGATTCCCGAAGTCGTGCTGCACGTCGCTCAACGAGGTCATCTGCCACGGAATCCCCGACTCGACGGTGGTCGCCGACGGCGACATCGTCAACATCGACGTCACCGCCTACATCGATGGCGTGCACGGCGACACCAACGCGACGTATCTGGCCGGCGACGTCTCCGAAGAGCACCGGCTGCTCGTTGAGCGCACCCGGGAGGCGACGATGCGCGCGATCAACGCCGTCAAACCCGGGCGCGCCTTATCGGTTATCGGTCGCGTCATCGAGTCATACGCAAATCGGTTCGGGTACAACGTGGTTCGTGACTTCACCGGTCACGGAATCGGCACCACGTTTCACAACGGGCTGGTTGTCTTGCATTACGATCAGCCCTCCGTCGCGACAATCATGCAGCCGGGCATGACATTTACCATCGAGCCGATGATCAACCTCGGCGCACTGGATTACGAAATCTGGGCCGACGGCTGGACAGTGGTCACCAAGGACCGCAAGTGGACCGCGCAGTTCGAGCACACGCTGTTGGTCACCGATACCGGCGTGCAGATCCTCACGTTGCCATGAAGTTCCCCGCCACGGGTCCCCAACTCGCCAGCACCGGGTGAGCGGCGCTCTGCTGGTGGCGGGCACCAGCTCCGACGCCGGCAAATCCGTCGTGGTCGCAGGCCTGTGCCGGCTGCTGGCACGCCGTGGGATTCGGGTCGCACCGTTCAAGGCGCAGAACATGTCCAACAATTCCGCGGTCACCATCGAGGGCGGCGAGATCGGCCGGGCCCAGGCGATCCAGGCCCGGGCGGCGGGGCTGGAACCCAGCGTGCGATTCAACCCGATCTTGCTGAAACCGGGCAGTGACCGCACGTCGCAGCTGGTGGTCCGGGGCCGGGTTATTGACTCGGTCACCGCCGCCGGCTACCTAGAGCATCGCGACCGGCTCGTCCATATCGTCATCGACGAATTATCCTGCCTGCGTAACGAATTCGACGCAGTGATCTGTGAGGGAGCCGGCTCACCAGCCGAAATCAACTTGCGGGCAACCGATTTAGCCAACATGGGGCTGGCCCGGGCCGCCAATCTGCCGGTGATCTTGGTCGGCGACATCGACCGCGGCGGCCTGCTGGCGCATCTGTTCGGGACACTCGCCGTGCTCGAGCCCGACGACCAAGCGCACATAGCGGGTTTCATCGTCAACAAGTTCCGCGGCGACCCCGCGTTGCTGGAACCGGGTTTGCGCCAGCTGCTCGGCATGACCGGCCGCCCCACCTACGGGGTGCTGCCGTACCACGACCAACTCTGGCTCGACGCCGAGGACTCGCTGTCAGTGCTTGCCGGTCGGGTGGTCGGCACACCGTCACCCCCGCGCGGCGACGAATGGCTGCGGGTGGCCGCGGTCCGGCTGCCCCGGATCTCCAATTCCACCGATATCGAAGCGCTGGCATGTGAACCGGGCGTGCTGGTGCGGTGGGTCACCAACCCCGCCGACTTGGCCGACAGCGACCTGATCGTGATCCCTGGTAGCAAAGCGACCGTCGCCGACCTGTCATGGTTGCGGGAGCGCGGCCTGGCCGACAGGATCGCCGAGCACGCCCGAGCCGGCAAACCGGTGCTCGGTGTCTGCGGCGGGTTTCAGATGCTGTGCCGGCGAATCGGGGACACCGTTGAGTCCGCGACCGGCGACGTCGATGGGCTGGGACTGTTGGATGCCGACATCGTCTTCGGCGCGACAAAGATCCTGCGCCGCTGGCCACCCCCGCTCAGCGGATATGAGATCCATCATGGGCGGCTGGTGCGGTGCGCCGAAGCGTGCTGGTTCGGTGCCGACTCCGAAAGTCACGGCATCATGCGCGGCGCCGTCTTCGGCACCCACTGGCACGGCCTGCTCGACAACGACGAGTTCCGTCGGGCCTGGCTCGCCGGCGTCGCACATGCCGCCGGTCGGACCGGATTCGTCATTGCCGAGGACGTTGATGTCGCCGGGCGGCGCGACGCCCAACTGGACATCATGGCCGACCTCTTGGCCTCGCACCTGGACCTTGACGCTGTTTTCGGCCTGCTTGACAGTCCGCCGCCACGGCGACCGCACATCGCCAGCGAGCTGCGGCGGTAGTTGCCGGGGTCCGCCGCCGGAGCACGGAAGCGGCTGGCGCTGATCGTAATCGGTTATGCGACAAGGAATCCGCGGGTGTGAGCGACCCTGGCTCGGGCGGCGGCGTGGTGCTTGTCGGAGGTTTCCGGGGTCTTTGAATTCAGGCCAGGTACTGCGGCCGCAGTGCACCGCCCTTTTATATTCAAAAGCCGCTTCTGTGTCTTCCCCGAAAACGCAGGTGCAACGCAATCGTTAGAGGTACGGTGCCCTCTGTCGGGCTACTGAAGGACGACCGCGCAATGGTCGCGCTGAGGGTTGTCGTTTGGCTGAGAGGCGGACATGTCAGTCGTGGTCAAACATCCGTGCACCACCGCGGTGTCCGGCGTCCACGATGACCGGGTGCACCGGCTAGCCGGCGCCTGGCCAGGGAATATTCGCAATCTTCATGTGCCGGCCGCCCCACCGGGGGCGCCGCGCGACGGTCCGGCTGATCGGGGGCCGTTGGCGTGAGCTTTATGGTGTTGCCGCCGGAGATCAACTCGTATCGGATGTTTTCGGGTGCGGGTTCGGGGCCGATGCTGGCTGCGGCGGCGGCCTGGGATGGGTTGGCCGGTGAGTTGACCTCGGCGGCGTCGTCGTTTGGGTCGGTGACGTCGGGGTTGGTCGGGGGCTGGTGGCAGGGCGCGTCGTCGAAGGCGATGTTGGGTGCGGCGGCGCCGTATGTGGGGTGGTTGAGCGCGGCGGCGGGTCAGGCCGAGCAGGCGGCCCAGCAGGCTCTGGTGGCGGCAGGGGCGTTTGAGGCGGCGTTGGCGGCCACGGTGCATCCGTCGGTGTTGGCGGCGAATCGGGCCGGCTTGGTGCAGTTGGTGTTGGCGAATCTGTTCGGGCAGAATGCGCCGGCGATTGCGGCGGTTGAGGCCGAGTACGAGCAGATGTGGGCTCAGGATGTGGCCGCGATGTCGGGCTATCACGCCGGGGTGTCGGCGGTGGCGACGTTGTTGACGCCGTGGCGTAATTCGCTGCAGGGTTTTGCGAGTCAGCTCAGCGGTGTGTTGTCGGGTGGCGGCGCTGGCGGCGGTGGCGGTGGTGGCGCTGTGGCCAGCGGCGCCAACGGCAGCGGTGGTGGTTCGAGCAGCGGCAATGCCGGCAGTACCGGTGCGAGCAGTGCGAGCGGTGCGAGCAGTGCGAGTGCGGCTAATGCGGGTGCGGCGAGCTTGGTTGGTGGTGGCTCGTCTGCGGTGACGCCGCTGGCCGGGAGTTCGGCTGCGGCGGCGCCGGCCGGTGGTGTTGTGGGTGGGGCGAGTTCGGTGGCTGCCAGCTCGGCGGCGTCGAGTGCGGCTGGTGTCAACGCGGGTGCGGCGAGCTTGGTTGGGGGGAGTTCTCCCGCGGCGGGGACTAGTGATAGTGCCGCTGCGGGGACGGCGGTCTCGGGAACTCCCGTCGCCGCGGCGGCGGCCGGTGGTAGTGCTGCCGCGACGGCGCCGGCCAGCAGTTCTGCGGCCGCGGCGGCGCCGGCCAGCAGTTCTGCGGCCGCTGCGCCGGCCAGTGGTAGTTCCGCGGCCGCGACGGCGCCGGCCAGTAGTTCCGCGGCCGCGGCGGCGCCGGCCAGTAGTTCTGCGGCCGCGTCGGCGGCGGGTGGTAGTGCGGCCGCGACGGCGCCGGACAGCAGTTCTGCGGCCGCGGCGCCGGCCAGCAGTTCTGCGGCCGCGGCGCCGGCCAGTAGTGCTGCCGCGACGGCGCCGGCCAGTAGTTCTGCGGCCACGGCGCCGGCCAGTAGTTCTGCCGCGACGGCGCCGGCCAGTAGTTCTGCCGCGACGGCGCCAGCCAGTGGTAGTTCCGTCGCCTCTACCCCGTCCGGTAGTAGTGCGGCCGCGACGTCGGCCAGTGGTAGTTCCGTCGCCGCGACCCCGGCCAGTGGTAGTGCGGCCGCGACGGCGCCGGCCAGCAGTTCTGCGGCCACGGCGCCGGCAAGCAGTTCTGCCGCGACGGCGCCGGCTGCCGCCGGTGGCAGTTCGGCCGCCACGACGTCGACCGGTGGCAGTTCGGCCGCCACGACGCCGACCGGTGGCAGTTCGGCCGCCTCGGCGACGGACCTGGGTGACCCCACGCCGAACCGCACCAGTCCCGCCGCCGGTGCCAGCGGGTCCAGCGCGTCCAGCGGCACAACCGCAACCGGTTCCGGTGGCGCGGGCTCTGCCAGTGGCTCGGGCGGTACGGGCCCATACGACAACAACACGAACGACAACACCAACAGCAACCAGGGCGACGGCCAGTCGGGCGCCGGCAACCAGGGCAACGACAACGCCGGCAGCGGCAACCAGGGCAGCGGCAACACTGGCGACGGCAACCGGGGCAACAGCAACGCCGGCAACGGCAACCAGGGCAGCGGCAACGGCGGCAGCGGCAACCAGGGCAGCGGCAACGGGGGCAACGGCAACTCCGGCAATAACAACGGGGGCGACGGCAACTCCGGCGATAACAACGGGGGCGACGGCAACCAGGGCACCGGCAACGGGGGCAGCGGCAACAGCGGTAACTACAACGCCGGAAGTGGCAATACCGGCGACAGCAATTCTGGGATCGGCAACACCGGCACCAACAACTCGGGCATCGGCAACACCGGCACCGGCAACGCGGGCATCGGCAACACCGGCGCCGGCAACCAGGGAAACGGCAACACCGGTAACAACAACGTCGGAAGTGGCAATAGCGGCGACAGCAATTCTGGGATCGGCAACACCGGCGACAGCAACCAGGGAAACGGCAACCTCGGTAACGGCAACACAGGCTCGGGCAACGTCGGCGACAACAACCCGGGCATCGGCAACAATGGCGAGGGCAACTCGGGCCTTGGCAACAGCGGGACCGACAACTCGGGCGTCGGCAACAGCGGCACCAACAACTCGGGCATCGGAAACGTCGGCAGCAACAACGCGGGCAACGGGAACCGCGGTAACGACAACCTTGCGGGGAGCGTGGGCAACCTCGGTGACAGCAACTCGGGCACCGGCAACAACGGCGACAGCAACTCGGGCACCGGCAACAACGGCAACAGCAACCAGGGCATCGGCAACAACGGCAGCAACAACGCCGGCAACGGCAACAGCGGGGACAACAACACGGGCCTCGGCAACAACGGCAGCAACAACGCGGGCAGCGGCAACAACGGTAGCGGCAACACGGCCACCGCAATCGGCAACAACGGCAACAACAACACGGGTACCGGCAACGACGGCAACAACAACGACGGCACCGCCAACGACGGTAGCGGCAATACGGTCACCGCAATCGGCAACGACGGCAACAACAACTCGGGCACCGCCAACAACGGCAACAGCAACTCGGGCCTCGGCAACAACGGCAACAGCAACGCGGGCACCGGCAACCTCGGCAGCGGCAACACGGACACCGCCTTCGGGAACAAAGGCGACAACAACTCGGGCACCGGCAACTTCGGCAGCGGCAACACGGGCGACGGCAACAAGGGCGACAACAACACGGGTTCGACTAATACCGGCGACGGCAATTCTGGCACCGACAACCTCGGCAACAACAACGGGGGCACCGGCAACAAAGGCGACGGCAACCTGGCGGGGAGCGTCGGCAACCTCGGCAATACCAACTCCGGCACCGCCAACCTGGGCGACAGCAACTCGGGCAACTACAACGTCGGTGGCAACAACGCTGGGACCGCCAACGTCGGCAACGGCAACACGAGCAGCGCCGTCGCCAACCAAGGCGACACCAACTCCGGTACCGCCAACCTCGGCAGTAACAACTCCGGCACTGGCAATGTCGGCACTTACAACTCGGGCACCGGCAACAACAACCTGGGCAACACAGACCCTAACGGCGGCAACTCGGGCTTGGGCAACAAAGGCGACGGCAACGCGGGCATCGGCAACCAAGGCAACACCAACACGAGTACGGCCATCGGCAACCTTGGCGACTCAAATAGCGGCACCGGCAACAAAGGCGACGACAACTCCGGCATTGGTAACCTCGGCACCAACAACTCAGGGACCGGCAACATCGGTACCGCCAACCAAGGCACCGGCAACCTCGGCAACAACAACACGGGTATCGGCAACCTGGGCGACAACAACTCGGGCACCGGCAACGTCGGCAACAACAACACGGGTATCGGCAACCTGGGCGACAACAACTCGGGCAGCGGCAACCTCGGTGGCGGCAATGTTGGCGACGGCAACAAGGGCAACAACAACTTGGGTGTCGGCAATGTCGGCGACGGAAATACGGGTAGCGGCAACGTCGGCGACAGCAACCCCGGTGTCGGTAACGTCGGTAGCAACAACACGGGTAGCGGCAACGTCGGCAGCAACAACGCGGGCTCGGGCAACGTCGGGGACCACAACTCGGGTACCGGCAATGTCGGCGACGGCAACTCGGGCGACGGCAACTTCGGCACTGGCAACTCGGGCGACGGCAACTTCGGCAGCAACAACACGGGCACCGGCAACCGCGGAGACAACAACGTAGGCAGCGGCAACATCGGCGGCGGCAACACGGGCGATGGCAACGTTGGCAACAACAACCAGGGCATCGCCAACAGCGGCGACAACAACACGGGTCAGGGCAACAGCGGCAACAACAACACGGGACTCGGCAACATCGGCGACGGCAACTCGGGTGTCGGCAATGTCGGCGACACCAACATCGGCGACGGCAACACTGGCAGCAGCAACGTGGGGGCCGGTAACTCCGGCGACAACAATCAGGGCAACGGCAACTCCGGCAGCAACAACACCGGCGACGGAAACTCAGGCACCAGCAACTCGGGTTTCGGCAACAGCGGCAACTTCGATCAGGGCGACGGCAACAGCGGTACCAACAACACCGGTGCTGGCAACCAGGGCGACAACAACTCGGGCAACGGCAACTCCGGCAGCAACAACACCGGTCAGGGCAACAGCGGCAACTACAACTCGGGCAGCGGCAACGACGGCAACACCAACATCGGTAACGGCAACGCCGGCGACAGCAACCAGGGCAGCGGCAACCACGGCGACGGCAACTCGGGTAGCGGCAACATCGGCAGCAACAACACGGGCAGTGGCAACCACGGCGACAGCAACCAGGGCAGCGGCAACCAGGGCAGCGGCAACCAGGGCAGCGGCAACCAAGGCAGCGGCAACGTGGGCGGCGGCAACCAGGGAGACAACAACAACGGCTCCGGCAACATCGGCGACAGCAACGACGGCAGCGGCAACCAAGGAAGCAGCAACACAGGCTCCGGCAACAGCGGCAGCGGCAATACGGGTGACGGCAACTCCGGCAGCGGCAACTCGGGCGTGGGCAACACGGGCGACAACAACTCCTATGGCGGCAACAGCGGCAACAGCAACACGGGCGGCGGCAACGCGGGTAACGCGAACCAGGGCGCCGGAAATACGGGTAGCAATAACGTCGGCTGGGGCAACACCGGCAGCGGGGACATGGGCTTCGGTAACAGCGGTAACAACGACATCGGATGGGGGCTCAGCGGCGACAACCAGGTGGGCTTCGGCAAACTGAACTCGGGGTTTTTGAACTTCGGAGTCGGCAATTCCGGGCACATTAATATCGGCTTCGGAAACTCCGGCACCGGAAACATCGGCATTGGAAACTCCGGGACCAATAACATCGGTTTCTTTAACTCGGGCGACGGCAACTTTGGCATGTTTAACTCGGGTATCGGTGACACGGGGGCAGGCAATTCAGGCAATTACAATACGGGCTCCTTTAACGCCGGCAGTTACAACATCGGCCTGTGGAACTCGGGCAGCCACAACGCGGGTGTTTACAACGCGGGCAACAACAACACGGGGTTCTTCAACTCGGGCAACACCAACACGGGTTGGGCCAACTCGGGCAGCACCGACACGGGCGTTTACAACTCGGGTAGCATCGACTCCGGCGCCTACAACTCGGGTGGCACCAACACGGGGTTCTACAACTCGGGTAAGAGCAATATGGGCCTGTTCAACTCGGGCGCGGCCGACATGGGGCTGTACGACTCGGGTAGCACCGACACGGGCATGTTCAACTCGGGTGGCACCAACACCGGAAATTACAACTCGGGTGGCACTAACGCAGGCAATTACAACTCGGGTGGCACCAACACCGGAAATTACAACTCGGGTGGCACCAACACTGGCGACTACAACTCCGGCGGTACCAACTACGGCGACTACAACTCGGGTCACACCAATACTGGGTGGTACAACTCGGGCAGCGTCAACACGGGTTACTACAACTCGGGTGGCACCAACACGGGTAACTACAACTCGGGCGGCACCAACACGGGTAACTACAACTCGGGCGGCACCAACACGGGTGACTACAACGGCGGCAACGTCAACACGGGCAACCAGAACTCGGGCCACACCAACACCGGCAACCAGAACTCCGGCAACACCAACACGGGCAACCTCAACTCCGGCAACACCAACACGGGCGACCTCAACTCGGGCAACACCAATACGGGCACGCTCAATTCGGGCAACACCAACACCGGCGATCACAATTCGGGTAACACCAACACGGGCAGCCAGAACTCGGGCGACACCAACACGGGTGACCAGAATTCGGGCAACACCGACACCGGCGACAAGAATTCAGGTAACACCAACACGGGTGACCAGAATTCGGGTCACACCAACACCGGTAGCCAGAATTCGGGCAGCACCAACACGGGCAGCCAGAATTCGGGCAGCACCAACACGGGTGACCAGAATTCGGGCAGCACCAACACCGGTAACCAGAATTCGGGCAACACCAACACCGGTAACCAGAATTCGGGGAACACCAACACCGGTAATGAGAATTCGGGCAAAACCAACACCGGCAGCCTGAACTCCGGCGACGTCAATACGGGTGACCAGAATTCAGGCGGCACTAACACCGGCAACAACAATTCGGGCGACACCAACACGGGTAACCAGAACTCGGGCGACACCAACACCGGCGACAAGAACTCGGGCAGCACCAACACGGGTAACCAGAACTCGGGCGACACCAACACCGGCGACCAGAACTCGGGCGACACCAACACCGGCGACCAGAACTCCGGTAACACCAACACCGGCACCGCGAACTCGGGTAACACCAACACTGGTGACCAGAACTCCGGCAACACCAACACCGGCAATCAGAACTCCGGCACTACCAACACCGGAAACCTGAACGCGGGTAGCACCAACACCGGCAACGAGAACGCGGGCAGCGCCAACACCGGCGACCAGAACGCGGGTAAGACGAACACCGGCAATTTGAACGCGGGCAACACCAACACCGGTAACGAGAACTCGGGCAACACCAACACCGGCCAGCTCAACTCGGGCAACACCAACACCGGCAACTACAACTCCGGCAACACCAACACGGGTGACCTGAACTCTGGTGTGACCAACACGGGTGACGAGAACGCGGGCCAAACCAATACCGGCAATCTCAACTCGGGCAATACCAACACCGGTGACCAGAACTCCGGTAACACCAACACCGGTTTCCAGAACTCGGGTAGCACCAACACCGGCAACCTCAACTCGGGTAGCACCAACACCGGTGACGAGAACTCGGGCAGCACCAACACCGGCGATCTGAATTCGGGTAACACCAACACCGGCAAGTACAACTCAGGCAGCTCCAACACCGGTGACGAGAACTCGGGCAACACCAACACCGGCCAGCTCAACTCGGGTAACACCAACACCGGTAACGAGAACTCGGGCAACACCAACACCGGTAACGAGAACTCGGGCCACACCAACACCGGCAATCTGAACTCGGGCCACACCAACACGGGTGACGAGAACTCGGGTGACACCAACACCGGTAACCAGAACTCGGGTGACACCAATACCGGTAACCTGAACTCGGGCAACACCAACACCGGCGATCTGAACTCGGGCAACTTCAACACGGGTACCTCGAACTCGGGCACTGGCAATACCGGCGACACGAATTCTGGGAACACCAACACGGGCAATACGAATTCGGGCCACACCAACACCGGCGACGAGAATTCGGGGAACACCAACACCGGCAATCTCAATTCGGGCGGCACCAACACGGGTGACGAGAACTCGGGGACCACCAACACCGGCAACGAGAATTCGGGATCCACCAACACCGGTGATCTCAACTCGGGCAACACCAACACGGGCACCGGGAATTCGGGCCACACCAACACAGGCAACTACAATTCGGGATTCACGGACACCGGTGATCTCAACTCGGGGCGGACCGACACGGGCACCGGGAATTCGGGGAACACCAACACAGGCAACTACAATTCGGGGTACACCAACACCGGCGACCAGAATTCGGGTCACACCAACACCGGCAACCAGAATTCGGGCGCAACCAACACCGGCAACCAGAATTCGGGCGTCGGCAACACCGGTAACCAGAATTCGGGTGACACCAACACCGGCGACACGAACTCGGGTAACACCAACACGGGCGACGATAACTCGGGCCATATCGACACGGGCAACTTCGACTCGGGCCACACCGACACCTACGACTACAACTCGGGTAACTTCAACACGGGCGACTACAACTCGGGATCCACCAGCACCGGCAACTACAATTCGGGTGCCTTCGACACGGGTAACGCCAACTCGGGCAATATAGACACGGGCAACGTCAACTCGGGTAACACCAACAGCGGCGACTACAACTCGGGCTACACCAACACGGGCAACGATAACTCGGGCCACACCAACACCGGCACCAACGACTCGGGCGACACCAACACCGGCAACTACGATTCGGGCGACCGTAACACCGGCAGCGGCTATTCAGACGACCGAAACGGCCCGCACCCCGGCTTCTGGCATTTCGACGTCGGGGAGTCGGGTAACAGCTACTTTGCCTATTATGGGTCGGGCTACGACAATGACCTCAGCGCGGCTACGTCGGGCTACAGCAACTATGTCACCGCCGGGGTGTCGGGTTACAACAACGAGTTCAGCGCCGGCTCGTCGGGTCACAGCGACCCCGGCAGCGCCAGCAACTCGGGCACCTCTAACGGTGGTCTCGGTGGCGTCAACTCGGGTTCCGATAACGGTGGTGTCGGTGGCGGGAACTCGGGTTCCTCTAACGGTGGTGTCGGTGGCGGGAACTCGGGTTCCAATAACGGTGGTCTCGGCGGCGGGAACTCGGGTTTCAACGACGGTGGTCTGGGCGGCAACAACTCGGGTTTCGGTAACGGTGGTGTCGGTGGCGGGAACTCCGGCTCGGGCAACAACGCGTTCACTGTCGGGGACTCGGGCCACAACAACACCGGGTTGTCCTTCGGGAACTCGGGCTCCAACAACATTGGTGGCTCCGGCGGTAACTCCGGCTCCGGCAACGACGGGCTGTCCTTCGGGAACTCGGGCCACTACAACATTGGGGGCACCGGCGCTAACTCCGGCTCCGGCAATGACGGGTTGTCCTTCGGGAACTCGGGCCACTACAACATTGGGGGGTCCGGCGGTAACTCCGGCTCCGGCAATGACGGGTTGTCCTTCGGGAACTCGGGCAGCGACAACGTGGGTGGCTCCGGCGCTAATTCCGGCGATCACAATGACGGGCTGTCCTTCGGGAACTCGGGCCACTACAACATCGGAGGCTCCGGCGGTAACTCCGGCAGTAACAATGACGGGCTGTCCTTCGGGAACTCGGGGAACCTTAACGTCGGGGGCTCCGGCGCTAACTCCGGCGATCACAATGACGGGCTGTCCTTCGGGAACTCGGGCCACTACAACATCGGGGGCAGCGGCGCGAACTCCGGCACCGGCAACAGCGGGCTGTCGTTCGGGAACTCGGGCTCCTACAACGTGGGGGGTTCCGGCGACAACTCCGGCTCGTTCAACGCCGGGCTATCGTTCGGGAACTCGGGCTCTGGCAACGCCGGGCTATCGTTCGCGAACTCGGGCTCCAACAACGTGGGGGGCAGCGGCGGGAACTCCGGGTCTGGCAACGACGGGCTGTCGTTCGGGAACTCGGGCTCCAACAACGTTGGTGGTAGTGGCGCGAACTCCGGGTCTGGCAACGACGGGCTGTCGTTCGGGAACTCGGGCCACAACAACGTTGGGGGGTCCGGCGGTAACTCCGGCTCCGGTAACGACGGGCTTGCGATCGGGAACTCGGGCTCGGGTAACAGCGGGCTGTCCTTCGGGAACTCGGGCTCCAGCAACGTTGGGGGGTCCGGTGGTAACTCCGGCTCCGGTAACGACGGGCTGTCCTTCGGGAACTCGGGCTCGGGTAACAGCGGGCTGTCCTTTGGCAACTCCGGCTCCAGCAATATTGGTGGTAGCGGCGGGAACTCCGGGTCCGGCAACGACGGGCTGTCGTTCGGGAACTCGGGCTTCAACAACGTCGGGGGTAGCGGCGGGAACTCCGGGTCTGGCAACGACGGGCTGTCGTTCGGGAACTCGGGCTCCAACAATGTCGGGGGTAGCGGCGGGAACTCCGGGACCCAAAACGACGGGCTGTCGTTCGGGAACTCGGGCTCCGACAACAGCGGCGGTACCGGCGGGAACTCCGGGTCTGACAACTTCGGTTTGGCCTTCGGGAACTCCGGCTCTAGCAACTCCGGGCTCACGTTCGGGAACTCGGGCTCTGGCAACATCGGGGGTAGCGGCGGGAACTCCGGCTCCGGCAACATCGGGATTTCGTTCGGGAACTCGGGCTCCAACAACGTCGGGCTCGCCGGCGATAACTCCGGCTCCGGCAACAGCGGGGCGTCGTTCGGGAACTCGGGCTACGGCAACGTCGGGCTGTCGATCGCGAACTCGGGCTACAACAACGTCGGGGGTGCCGGCGGTAACTCCGGCTCCGGCAACACCGGGTTCTCCGGCTTGAACTCGGGCTCCAACAACGTCGGTGTCTCCTTCGGGAACTCGGGCTCCGGCAACGACGGGGCGTCCTTCGGGAACTCGGGCAGCAATAACGTGGGTGGCGCCGGCGGTAACTCCGGCTCCAACAACAGCGGGTTCACCGGTTTGAACTCGGGCTCCAACAACATCGGCCTCTCCTTCGGGAACTCGGGCTCCGGCAACACCGGGGCGTCCTTCGCGAACTCGGGCTTCAACAACGTTGGTGGCAGCGGCGGGAACTCGGGCTCCGGCAATGACGGGTTGTCCTTCGGGAACTCGGGTTCGAATAACATTGGTGGCAGCGGCGGTAACTCGGGCTCCGGCAATGACGGGTTGTCCTTCGGGAACTCGGGCTCGAATAACGTTGGGGTCAGCGGCGGTAACTCGGGCTCCGGCAACGACGGGGTGTCGTTCGGCAGCTCGGGCCACGACAACGTTGGGGTCAGCGGTGCTAACTCGGGCTCCGGCAACAGCGGGTTGTCGTTCGGTAGCTCGGGCACCAATAACGTCGGGGTCAGCGGTGCTAACTCGGGCTCCGGCAACACCGGGGTGTCGTTCGGTAACTCGGGCTTCAATAACGTTGGGGTCAGCGGCGGCAACTCCGGCTCCGGCCAAGACGGGGTTTCCTTCGGCAGCTCGGGCCACGACAACGTTGGGGTCAGCGGCGGCAACTCCGGCTCCGGCCAAGACGGTGTTTCCTTCGGCAGCTCGGGCGCCAACAACGTCGGTGTGAGCGGCGCCAACTCCGGCTCCAACAACGACGGTATTTCGTTCGGTAGCTCGGGCAGCAATAACTCCGGGGTCAGCGGTGGTAACTCCGGCAACGACAACAGCGGGCTTGCCTTCGGTAGCTCGGGCCACGACAACCACTTGGTCGGCGGGGAATCCGGCAACAACAACATCGCCGGCGCCGCGAGCTCCGGCTCGGGCAACATCGCGACCGCCGGGAGCTCGGGCAGCGGCAACGGGGCGAACGGCGGCGGTTCGGGCTCGGGCAACTTCGTGGCCATCGCGAGCTCGGGCACCAGCAACTCGGGCACCATCGCAAGCTCGGGCACCTTCAACCCCGGCGGCGGGAACGCGGGCTCGGGCAACATCGGCCTGCTCAGCTCGGGCACCGGAAACATCGGTGCCGGGAGCTCGGGCACCGGCAACCTCGGCTTCGGGAGCGCGGGACAAAACAACATAGGCTTCGTGTCCTCGGGCTTCCTTAACCCAGGCGCCGAGGATTCGGGCATCTTGAACCTAGGCTTCGGCAGTGCGGGCTTACTGAACCTTGGCGCCGTGGATGCCGGTATCCTTAACTTCGGGGCCGCATCGACGGGCCTCTTAACTTTCGGCTTGGGAAACTCGGGCCTATGGAACATCGCCGTCAATTCCTCCGGCGTGTTTGTCCCGGGCATCGGAAACTCGGGCCTGTGGGAAGGCGGAATCGACAACTCCGGCCTGTTCCTTATCGGCTTCGAGAATTCGGGCCTGCTGAACTTTGGTGTAGAGGTGACCGGCCTACTGGACTTGGGCTACGACGTCACGGGCCTGTTCAACGCGGGCGGCGCGCTGTCGGGTCTTTGGAACTTCGGGGCGGTTGATTCAGGCCTATTGAACATTGGCTATGTGCCGCGCGCTATATCCATCTTCGAGAACCTCCTCAACATATATGACTTGGGTTATTGAGATGAAAATGTTGACTTTGGGGAAGCGCGAATGTGCGGTGCTGGTGTGCAGGACGCCGGCCCGCCAGCGGCGCTTGCGCAACGGTCCAGCTGATCGGAGGCCGTTGGCGTGAGCTTTATGGTGTTGCCGCCGGAGGTCAACTCGTATCGGATGTTTTCGGGTGCGGGTTCGGGGCCGATGCTGGCTGCGGCGGCGGCCTGGGATGGGTTGGCCGGTGAGTTGACTTCGGCGGCGTCGTCGTTTGGGTCGGTGACGTCGGGGTTGGTCGGGGGCTGGTGGCAGGGCGCGTCGTCGAAGGCGATGTTGGGTGCGGCGGCGCCGTATGTGGGGTGGTTGAGCGCGGCGGCGGGTCAGGCCGAGCAGGCGGCCCAGCAGGCTCTGGTGGCGGCGGGGGCGTTTGAGGCGGCGTTGGCGGCCACGGTGCATCCGTCGGTGTTGGCGGCGAATCGGGCCGGCTTGGTGCAGCTGGTGTTGGCGAATCTGTTCGGGCAGAATGCGCCGGCGATTGCGGCGGTTGAGGCCGAGTACGAGCAGATGTGGGCTCAGGATGTGGCCGCGATGTCGGGCTATCACGCCGGGGTGTCGGCGGTGGCGACGTTGTTGACGCCGTGGCGTAATTCGCTGCAGGGTTTTGCGAGTCAGCTCAGCGGTGTGTTGTCGGGTGGCGGCGCTGGCGGCGGTGGCGGTGGTGGCGCTGTGGCCAGCGGCGCCAACGGCAGCGGTGGTGGTTCGAGCAGCGGCAATGCCGGCAGTACCGGTGCGAGCAGTGCGAGCGGTGCGAGCAGTGCGAGTGCGGCTAATGCGGGTGCGGCGAGCTTGGTTGGTGGTGGCTCGTCTGCGGTGACGCCGCTGGCCGGGAGTTCGGCTGCGGCGGCGCCGGCCGGTGGTGTTGTGGGTGGGGCGAGTTCGGTGGCTGCCGGCTCGGCGGCGTCGAGTGCGGCTGGTGTCAACGCGGGTGCGGCGAGCTTGGTTGGGGGGAGTTCTCCCGCGGCGGGGACTAGTGATAGTGCCGCTGCGGGGACGGCGGTCTCGGGAACTCCCGTCGCCGCGGCGGCGGCCGGTGGTAGTGCTGCCGCGACGGCGCCGGCCAGCAGTTCTGCGGCCGCGGCGGCGCCGGCCAGCAGTTCTGCGGTCGCGTCGGCGGCGGGTGGTAGTGCTGCCGCGACGGCGCCGGCCAGTAGTTCTGCGGCCGCGCCGGCGGCGGGTGGTATTGCTGGCGCGACGGCGCCGGCCAGTAGTTCTGGGGCCGCGTCTGCCGGTGGTAGTTCCGCGGCCGCGGCACCCGCCGGTGGCGGTCCTTCGGCCGCGACTGCGGCCGCGGAAGATCCCGACACCGCCGCCGGCGTGCCCACTACCATAAACCCTGCCGGGGGCAACCCCATTCTGGCTACGACCGCCAGCGGCACCGGTGGTACCGGGGGCGACGGCAACCAGGGGGGCACCGACTTGGGCGCCGGCAACTCGGGTAGCGGCAACCAGGGCAACGGCAACGACGGCAACAGCAACATGGGCAGCGGCAACACGGGCAACAGCAACCCCGGCAGCGGCAACCACGGCAGCGGCAACCTTGGGGACGGCAACACGGGCAGCAACAACCAGGGCAGCGGCAACAATAACCAGAGCTCCGGCGGTGGCGCTCAAGGCAACACGGGTAGCGGCAACACCGGTGACAACAACTCCGGGAACGGCAACCAAGGTAGCGGTAACCACCCGACAACCGCTAACCCCTCCGGCGGCAATGGCAACACCGGTGACAACAACACGGGCAACGGGAACAACAACGCGAGCTCCGGCTCTACCGCCTCCGGCAACTCTGGAAATGGCAACACGGGTGACGGCAACGCGGGTGATGGCAACTCCGGTAACAACAACACCGGAGACGGCAACCAAGGTAGCGGTAACCACCCGACAACCGCTAACCCCTCCGGCGGCAATGGCAACATCGGTGACAACAACACGGGCAACGGGAACAACAACTCGGGCTCCGGCTCTATCGGCAACTCTGGAAATGGCAACATCGGCGACAACAACTCCGGGAACGGCAACCAGGGGAGCGGCAATGCCGGCGATGGCAACATCGGTGACAACAACACCGGCGACGGGAACAACAACTCGGGCTCCGGCTCCACCGCCCTCGGCAACTCTGGAAATGGCAACATAGGCGACAACAACTCCGGGAACGGCAACGTCGGCAGCGGTAACCAGACAACAACCCAGAACCCCACCGGCGGCAATGGCAACCTCGGTGACAACAACACGGGCAATGGCAATAACGGCAGCGGCAATGCCGGCGATGGCAACCACGGGAGTGGCAACTCGGGCGTTGGAAACTTCGGCGATGACAACGCCGGGCAGGGTAATAAGGGCAGCGGCAATACCGTCACCAGCGCGGGAAACCAAGGTGACAACAACTCGGGCATCGGCAACAACAACGCATCAGCTGGCTCCGGCGCCCTCGGCAACTCGGGCACCGGCAACCTCGGCGACGACAACTCGGGCCAGGGCAACAAAGGCGACGGCAACGCGGGCATCGGCAACCAAGGCAACAACAACACGAGTACGGCTATCGGCAACCTCGGCGACTCCAACTCGGGCACCGGCAACGTCGGCAACGGCAACTCGGGCGTAGGCAACAACAACGCGGGCACCGCTGGTCTCGGCAACTCGGGCACCGGCAACCTCGGCGACCAAAACACGGGCGACGGCAACAAGGGCAGCGGCAACGCGGGCCTGGGCAACAACGGTGACGGCAACACCTCGGGGAGCGTGGGCAACCAGGGCAACTTGAACTCGGGTAGCGGCAACAAAGGCGACAGCAACACGGGCACCGGCAACAACGGCAACAACAACACGGGCGACGGCAACAACGGCAGCGGCAATACGGGTGTCGGCAACAACAGCGACGGCAATTCGGGAACCGGCAACAGCGGCGACAACAACTCGGGCACCGGCAACAGCGGCAACAACAACACCGGAATCGGCAACAGCGGAAACAACAACTCCGGCGACGGCAACGTGGGTAGCGGCAACGCGGGCATCGGCAACACGGGCGACGGCAACGCGGGCACCGGCAACAGCGGCAACGACAACACCGGCGACGGCAACAACGGCAACGCCAACACCGGCTCCGGCAACCAGGGCAACAACAACTCGGGCGTCGGCAACCAGGGCGACGGCAACTCGGGCGTCGGCAACCAGGGCAGCGACAACTCGGGCATCGGCAACAGCGGCAACAGTAACTCGGGCACCGGCAACACCGGCAACGGCAATGTTGGCGACGGCAACAGCGGCAGCGGCAATTTCGGCTCCGGTAACTCGGGCAGCGGCAACACCGGCAGCGGAAACAGCGGCAGCTTGAATTCGGGGCTGGGCAACACGGGCGGCAGCAATCCGGGCGACGGCAACAGCGGTAGCAACAACACCGGTGCCGGCAACAGCGGCGGCAGCAATCAGGGCAACGGCAACACCGGCAGCGGCAACACCGGTGACGGTAACATCGGCGATTTAAATCAGGGCAGTGGCAACGTCGGCAGCAGTAATACCGGTTTTGGCAACCAGGGCGACAGCAACCCGGGCGCCGGCAACCAGGGCGACAGCAACCCGGGCGCCGGCAACACCGGCAGCGGCAACTCGGGTGACGGCAACCACGGCGACAACAACATCGGCAGCGGCAACACCGGCAGCGGCAACAGCGGCAGCGGCAACACCGGCGACAACAACCCCGGCAACGGCAACACCGGCAACGGCAACAGCGGCAACGGCAACACCGGCGACAGCAACGTCGGCAACGCCAACACCGGCGACGGCAACTCGGGCAGCGGTAACCAGGGCAGCGGCAACTCGGGTTATGGCAACCACGGTGACAACAACGTGGGCAGCGGCAACATCGGCACCGGTAACCAGGGCGCCGGCAACACCGGCGATAACAACCCGGGCAGCGGCAACACCGGCAGCGGCAACTCGGGTTATGGCAACACCGGCGACAACAACTCGGGCAGCGGCAACACCGGCGGCGCCAACTCGGGCAGCGGCAACACCGGCGACGGCAACCAGGGTGCCGGAAACAGCGGCACCAACAACATCGGCTGGGGGAACACCGGCAGCGGAGACGTCGGCTTCGGCAACGGCGGCAACAACGACATCGGGTTTGGGCTCAAGGGCGACAACCAGGTTGGCTTCGGCGGCCTGGACTCGGGTTGGTTGAACATCGGTCTCGGTAACTCCGGAGACGTGAATATCGGCTTTGGAAACTCCGGCAACGGGAACATCGGCATTGGGAACTCCGGCGACAATAACTTCGGCTTCTTCAATTCAGGCCAAGGCAACTTTGGCTTTATGAATTCGGGTACCGGCAATACCCTCTGGGGCAATTCGGGTAACTACAACACCGGCGTGTGGAACTCGGGCACATTAAACACCGGCCTGTGGAACTCGGGCAGTTTCAACACCGGCCTGTGGAACTCGGGCCTCAACAACACGGGATTCTGGAACTCGGGCAGCCACAACACGGGTTTCGCCATGTCCGGCAACACCAACACCGGCGCATTCGACTCGGGTGACACCAACACCGGCGTGTACGACTCGGGTGACACGAACACGGCGGTGTTCAACTCGGGTAACCTCAACACCGGCTACTACAACTCGGGTAGCACCAACACCGGCTACTACAACTCGGGTGACACCAACACCGGCTACTACAACTCGGGCAGCATCAACACCGGCGACCACAACTCGGGTAACGTCAACAGCGGTAACTACAACTCGGGTAACGTCAACACCGGTAATTACAACGCGGGTAACATCAACACAGGAAACTACAACACGGGTCTCACCAATGCCGGTAATTGGAATTCCGGTAACGTCAACACGGGTCTGTACAACTCGGGTGTTCTCAATACCGGTAACTACAACTCGGGCAACATCAACACCGGTAATTACAACTCGGGTGTCATCAATACCGGCGACTACAACTCGGGCAACATCAACACCGGCGACTACAACACGGGCGACATCAACACCGGTAATTACAACTCGGGTAGCACCAACACCGGTAACTACAACTCGGGCGGCACCAACACCGGTAACTACAACTCGGGCGGCACCAACACCGGCGATCAGAACTCTGGCAGCACCAACACCGGCTTCCAGAACTCGGGCGACACCAACACCGGCAACCTGAACTCGGGCCACACCAACACCGGCAATCAGAACTCGGGCCACACCAACACCGGCAATCAGAACTCGGGCAACTTCGACACCGGCAACCTGAACTCGGGCAACACCAATACGGGCAATGAGAACTCGGGTAGAACCAACACCGGCGACCAGAACTCGGGCAACACCAACACCGGCGACTTGAACTCGGGCTACACCAACACCGGCAACCAGAACTCGGGTCACACCAACACCGGCCAGCTCAATTCGGGTAACACCAACACCGGTGACATGAACTCGGGTAATGGCAATACTGGTAACGAGAATTCGGGCAACACTGACACCGGCAACCTGAACTCGGGTAACACCAACACGGGTGACATGAATTCGGGTAACACCAACACGGGCGACCTGAACTCGGGCGACACCAACACCGGTGACATGAATTCGGGTGACACCAACACCGGTAACGAGAATTCGGGTGACACCAACACCGGTCAGCTCAATTCGGGTAACACCAACACGGGTGACATGAATTCGGGTAAGACCAACACCGGCTTCATGAACTCGGGTAACACCAACACCGGCAACATGAACTCGGGCGATACGAACACCGGTAACGAGAATTCGGGTAAGACCAACACCGGCAACATGAACTCGGGTAACACCAACACCGGTCAGCTCAATTCGGGTGACACCAACACCGGTGACATGAATTCGGGCGACATCAACACCGGTAACGAGAATTCGGGCGACACGAACACCGGTCAGCTCAATTCGGGTGACATCAACACCGGTCAGCTCAATTCGGGTGGCACCAACACGGGTAACGAGAATTCGGGTCTCACTAACACGGGTTTTGAGAATTCGGGCCAGACCAACACCGGCGAGATGAACTCGGGTAACAGCAATACGGGTGACGAGAATTCGGGCGACACCAACACGGGCACCCTGAACTCGGGCGACACCAACACCGGAACCCTCAACTCCGGTAGCACGAACACCGGCACCGCGAACTCGGGCAGCACCAACACCGGCGAGATGAACTCCGGTGACACCAACACCGGCGAGATGAATTCCGGCCACACCAACACCGGCGATATGAACTCGGGTCACACCAACACCGGCGATATGAACTCGGGCAACACCAACACGGGGGAAACCAACTCGGGCAGCACCAACACGGGCAACTCCAACTCGGGTAGCACCAACACCGGGGAAACCAACTCGGGCAACACCAACACGGGCGACTCCAACTCGGGCAGCACCAATAGGTTCGACGAGAACTCCGGCGACACCAACACCGGTTATTGGAATTCGGGTAGCACCAACACGGGCGACTACAACTCGGGCAGCACCAACACGGGCGACTACAACTCGGGCGGTACCAACTCGGGCAGCGGAAACTCGGGCAGCACCAACACCGGCGACGGGAACTCGGGCGGCACCAACTCCGGCAACTACAATTCGGCCGGCACCAACACCGGCGACGGAAACTCGGGAAACACCAACACCGGCAACTACAATTCGGGCCACACCAACACCGGAGATTACAACTCGGGCAACATCAACACCGGCAACAACAATTCGGGAAGCTTGAACACGGGCGACAATAATTCCGGCAGCGGCAGCGGCCTTTCCTCCGGAAGCGACAATCTTTTTGCCGGGTGTTCGGGCTCGGGCAACTTCGCCATCGACTCATCCGGTTTCAACAACTCCATCTCCGGGGGAAGCTCAGGCAGCGGCAACTTTGGCAGCGCCGGGTCCTCGGGTCATGGCAATGGGGCAACCGGCGGCAGTTCGGGCAGCAACAACGCCGGCAGCGGCGGCAGCTCGGGCTCCGGCAACAACGGAACCATCGGCAGTTCGGGTTCCAACAACATCATCAGCGGCGGGGACTCGGGCTCCAGCAACTACGGGAGCGCCGGGAGTTCGGGCTTCAGCAACTACGCCAGCGGCGGGTCCGCGGGCAGCAACAACGCGGGCAGCTTCGGGAGTTCGGGCGAGAACAACTTCGGCAGCGGCGGGGACTCGGGCTTTAACAACTACGGGAGCGCCGGGCAGTCGGGCTTCAACAACGCTGCCGGCGCCGGAAGCTCGGGCTCCAATAACGCCGGGGGCGCTGGCAACTCGGGCAACAACAACAGCGGGCTTTCCTACGGGGACTCGGGCTTCAGCAACGTCGGTGGCACCGGCGGTAACTCCGGGTCTTCCAACAACGGGGGTTCCTTCGGCAATTCGGGCTTCGGCAACAGCGGGCTTTCCATCGGGAACTCGGGCACCAGCAACGTGGGTGGGTCCGGCGGGAACTCCGGCACGGGCAACTCCGGGCTTTCCGGCGGCAACTCCGGCACCAACAACGTCGGCGGGTCCGGCGGGAACTCCGGCACGGGCAACTCCGGGTTGTCCTTCGGAAACTCGGGCACCAACAACAGCGGGCTTTCCATCGGGAACTCGGGCCAGAACAACATCGGTGGCAGCGGCGGCAACTCCGGCTCCGGCAACGACGGGCTGTCCATCGGCAACTCCGGCACCAACAACGTGGGTGGGTCCGGCGGGAACTCCGGCACAGGCAACGACGGGATTTCCATCGGGAACTCGGGCACCGGCAACGTCGGCGGCTCCGGCGCGAACTCGGGCACCAACAACAGCGGGCTGTCCATCGGAAACTCGGGCAGCAACAACATCGGGGGCTCCGGCGGCAACTCCGGCTCCGGCAACGACGGGCTGTCCTTCGGAAACTCGGGTACCAACAACGTGGGTGGCTCCGGCGGAAACTCGGGCCACGCCAACAGCGGGCTTTCCGTCGGGAACTCCGGCTCCGGCAACAGCGGGTTTTCCTTCGGCAACTCGGGCACCAACAACGTCGGTGGGTCCGGCGGCAACTCCGGCAACAACAACAGCGGGCTTTCCTTCGGGAGTTCGGGCTCCGGCAACTTCGTCGGCGGCGACGACTCGGGTCAAAGCAACGGTGGTCTGGGCGGCGGGAACTCGGGCCAGAACAACCTCGGGCTCGCGTTCGGGAACTCGGGCTTCGGCAACGCCGGGTTGGCGATCGGGAACTCGGGCTCCAACAATGTGGGCGGGACCGGCGGGAACTCGGGCAGCAACAACAGCGGGCTGTCCTTCGGGAATTCGGGCTCTAACAACATCGGGCTATCCATCGCGAACTCGGGACACGACAACATCGGGGGCAGCGGCGGGAACTCCGGCTCTGGCAACGACGGGATTTCCATCGGGAACTCGGGCCACAACAACATCGGCGGCTCCGGCGGGAACTCCGGCTCTGGCAACGACGGGCTGTCCTTCGGAAACTCGGGTACCAGCAACGTCGGCGGATCCGGCGGGAACTCGGGCAGCAGCAACAGCGGGCTGTCCTTCGGGAATTCGGGCTCCGGCAACCAGGGCCTGTCCTTCGGGAACTCGGGCTTCGGCAATGTCGGCCTGGCGGGCGGCAATTCCGGCAGCAACAACAGCGCTCTTGCCTTCGGCAACTCGGGCTCGGGCAACATCGGGTTCAACTTCGGGAGCTCGGGCTCAGGCAACGCGTTAAGCGGCGGGAGCTCGGGCCACAACAACGCCGGGAACTTCGGGAGCTCGGGCAGTGACAACCTACTGGTCGGCGGGGCGTCTGGCAACGGCAACGCGGCGGAAGCTGCTAGTTCGGGCTCGGGTAACACGGCAACCGCCGGGAGTTCGGGCAACAATAACGCCGGCCAAGGCGGCGGCTCGGGCACCGGTAACGACTTGAACCTCGCCGGCTCCGGCCACAACAACCTTCGGGTCCATAGCCAGCTCGGGCACCGGCAACACGGGCGGCGGGAACGCGGGCTCGGGCAACGTCGGCATCCTGGCCTCGGGCTCCGGCAATTTCGGTATCGGCTCCTCGGGCACCAGTGAGATCGCAGCCGGCACCTCGGGCTCGAGCAACCTCGGCGCCGGGAGCTCGGGCAGCACGAACCTGGGCTTCGGGGTCTCCGGCAGTCTGAACTTCGGCGCCGGGAGCTCGGGCACGGTCAACATAGCCGCCGCCCACTCCGGCGACTGGAACCTACTCGGGACTCTCGGATCCGGCTACCTCGGCTTCGGCGTCGGCAATTCGGGCATCTTGGTCCCGGGCTTCGCGAACTCGGGGATGTTCCAGGGACTGGGCATCGGGGACTCGGGCTTCTTGCTCTCCGGCGGCTTTAACTCTGGCCTCGGGCACCTGGGTATCGGGAACTCCGGCTTCCTCACCTACGGGTTGGGGGAGTCGGGCCTGACCAACTTTGGCACCCTCACCTCAGGCATCGTGGACGTCGGCGCGGGGATGTCCGGCTTCTTCAATCTTGGCGTGCTCGATTCGGGCTTCCTGGACCTCGGCTATATACCCCGATTGCTCGGCGGGGCGCCTTGGCCCACTTATGTGGTGAACACATTTGGTCAGTTATTTAACCAAATACCCCAAATCCTGATTTCTCAACTGGGCACATTTAATCCTGGAGAAATCTCGGAGCTGTTCACAGACCTGAATCCGTTCCCAAGTTTCAATGCGGTTCTGTTGGACTTCTTCAGTCCGTTTAGCACCTTCAACCTGGGGAACTTGTTCGGCGGCTTGAACTTGGGGAACTTGAACTTGGGGAGCTTGGGCGCCTTGGGGAACTTGTTCGGCGGCGTGGGGAACTTGTTCGGTTCGGGTATTGGTGGGTTGTTCGGTCCGATAAGCGGTTTAACCAGCGGAATCAATTTGTCCGGTTTCTTGAGTGGCGGTATAGGCGGGCTCCCCAATATAGACCTGGGGAACTTCTTTAGCCTCGGCGGCGGTTTCAACTTGGGGAACTTGAACCTCCCGAGTTTCGGCACCGTGAACTTGAACTTCGGGAGCTTCAACTTGCCGACTGGCGGCACCTTGAACTTGAACTTCGGGAACTTGAACTTGGGGAGCGTGTTCAGCGGTCTTTCGACTGGCACCTTGAACTTGAACTTCGGGACCTTGAACTTGCCGAGTGGCGGCACCTTGAACTTGAACTTCGGGAGCCTCAACGTGGGGAGCTTGAACTTGCCGAGTCCCGGCACCTTGAACTTGAACTTCGGGAGCATCAACTTGCCGACTGGCGGCACCTTGAACTTGAACTTCGGGAGCCTCAACTTGGGCTCGGGCCTTAACTTGCCGAACCTGGGCAATATATCCATTCCGGGCCTACCAAACGTCACGCTCCTCGACATACTCGATTACTTCGGCAGAGGGCTCAACGCGGTCTTGACTACGGATGGCTTCCTTAATGAGGTGTCCCTGATTGCGTTCGCTGCCGCAGTCTACATAAATAGTGTGGGATTAGGATTGGCCGCCGGATTGGCCACCCTGCCCTTTTTATCACTACTTAAACTTCTCTAATGGTTAGATACTTTTGAGCGGATTGCGGGATTCTTCTGTGCAGAGGTGATCCGCATTGCCGGTGAAGGTACCCCTCCAACGCACTTGGCAACTTCTGTTTTGACGTGTCGTTGACATGTTGTGACAAAGCATCCAAGCACGCCTCGATATCACCTTCGAGGACCACTCATACGAGCGAGATGTGAATTGGTGAATCTCGGCGATCGCATCCTGGGCTCGACGTCTCGGGCGGAAGCCATAGGGGCATGGTTGGAAATCCGCCTCGAAGATCGGCTCGAGCACCAATTTGAGGGCCGCTTGCACGGTGCGGTCTGGTAAGCGGCGGTTGCGTCGGGGACCGCCAGGCTGTGGACTGTGAGTATCCGTCCGAAACCGCCCGTACCAGGTCGACTGGTTGTAACTTGCGAAAATGCCCTCGATGATGACCACGCTCGACGGGTTCCCCGTGCCGGTGAGCGTAGCCGGTCCGGAGAATGGCGTCGTCGTTGTCATCCTCGGCGCCGAGCAGCGCGCGCCCGCCGCGTATGACGCGGTGTGTGAGCGCCTGCACACCGCTTCGCTTCGGACCGTCGTTATCGGCCCTGACCTGCGGCTGACTTCCAAGTCGGTGGTCGGCATCCTGGACGCGCTGGGGATCGGGTGGGCGGTGGTGGTCGGCGACCGCGCCGGCGCCGAGATCGCCTGGGATCTGGCGGCAACCCGGTTGGGCCGGTTCGTTGGCCTCGTCGTCGTCGACCGCGGACATCCGCGGGTGGCCGACCCCGACGGCGCGATTCGGGACAAAGACTGCCCGCCGGTGGAGATCGCCACCACCGTTCTGGTCAGCTCCCCGGCCGGCCGAACAATGGCCCGCGACAGCCAACGCTTCGTCTACGCCGACTACCGCATTGTCGAGCTCCTCGGCCGACGCAACGCGCAAGAGTCAACCGCGCAGTTGGCCGCGGAGATCGTGTTGCGCACCAGCACCTGGTAGCGGGTACTCGCCAGCAGTCCCCCGCAAGTGGGTGGGGGTCCCCCTCTGGGGGCGTACCCCCAGCAAAATCGCACGCGGAAGGCCTTCCGCGTGCGATTCTGCGTCTGCTCGCCATTAGGTTGGTGCAAGACCGATTTATCAACTCATGCATTGAGTCCGGGAAGGTATCCGATGGTTCCAGTGGCGTTGTCGTTGGCCGACGTTGATGGATTGGTCGCCGCAGGCGACATCGACACCGTCATTCTGGCGTTCCCGGACATGCAGGGCCGGCTGGTCGGCAAACGGGTGCCGGGCCGATTCTTCGCCGACGAAGTCGCCGCCCACGGTGCCGAGTGCTGCAGCTACCTGCTTGCCGTCGACGTCGACAACAACACCGTGCCCGGTTATGCGATGTCGAGTTGGGAGACCGGATACGGCGACATGGTGATGAGGCCGGACTTTGACACCCTTCGGCTGGTCCCGTGGCTGCCCGGCACGGCGCTGGTGATGGCCGATCTGGCCGGCAGCGACGGCAGTTCGGTCGCCGCGGCGCCGCGCACCGTGTTGCGCGGCCAGCTGGACCGGCTCAGTCACCGGGGATGGGGAGCAAAGGTCGCCACAGAACTCGAGTTCATGGTTTTCGAGGACACCTACCGCGACGCGTGGGCCGGCGGCTACCGCGGACTGACCCCGGCCAGCGACTACAACATCGACTACGCGATATTGGCGTCGTCGCGGATGGAGCCGTTGCTGCGCGACATCCGGCTCGGCATGCAAGGCGCGGGCCTGCACTGTGAGGCCAGCAAGGGCGAGTGCAATCGGGGCCAGCAGGAGATCGGGTTCCGTTATGACGACGCGCTGGTCACCTGCGACAACCACGCCATCTACAAGAACGGCGCCAAGGAAATCGCCGACCAGCACGGCAAGAGCCTGACCTTCATGGCGAAATACGATGAGCGCGAGGGCAATAGCTGCCACATCCATTT
Source organism: uncultured Actinomycetota bacterium (assembly GCA_963845595.1). Classification (GTDB taxonomy): domain Bacteria; phylum Actinomycetota; class Actinomycetes; order Mycobacteriales; family Mycobacteriaceae; genus Mycobacterium. Next base: position 22,246 of record CAWJSU010000006.1, on the reverse strand, counting down.
CTCGGTTCGGGCCGGGGACTCCTCCGCGGTGTTCGCCGATCCCAGCCGGCCGCACGGCATGTCGTCGACGTTTTGTGGTTTCATCGCGGGGGTGCTGGCCACCCTGCGGGAACTGACCCTGTTCTACGCGCCGAACATCAACTCCTACAAGCGGTTCGCCGACGGCAGCTTCGCCCCGACGGCGCTGGCGTGGGGGCTGGACAACCGTACCTGCGCGGTGCGGGTGGTTGGCCACGGCGAGAACACCCGCATGGAATGCCGGGTGCCCGGCGGCGATGTCAACCCGTACCTGGCGGTGGCGGCCCTGGTCGCGGGAGGTCTGTACGGGATCGAGCAGGAACTGGAGCTCTCCGAGCCCTGTATCGGCAACGCCTACGAAACCGCCGGCGTCGCACGGCTGCCCGCTACGCTGGCCGAAGCTGCCGCGTTATTGGAGAGGTCTTCAGTAGCACGGGAGGCGTTCGGCGACGACGTGGTCGCGCACTATCTGAACAACGCGCGCGTGGAGTTGGCGGCGTTCAACGCGGCGGTCACGGATTGGGAAAGGATGCGTGGCTTTGAACGACTCTAGAGCGAGCCGGCCGGTAGTCGGCCTGACGTCATACCTGGAGCAGGTGCGCACCGGCGTCTGGGATTTCCAAGCGGGTTATGCGCCTGCCGACTACATCGAGGGCGTCCTGGCGGCCGGTGCCGCCGCGGTGTTGCTGCCGCCGCAGCCGGCGGACGCCGAGACCGTCAGCGGCCTCCTCGACAGCCTGGACGGTCTGGTGCTCACCGGCGGCTATGACCTGGATCCCGCCTCGTACGGTCAGCAGCCGCATCCGACCACCGACGAGCCCCGAACCGACCGCGACGCTTTCGAGTTCGCCCTGTTGCGGGGCGCGCTGGACCGGGGGCTGCCGGTGCTTGGTATATGTCGCGGCGCGCAGGTGCTCAACGCCGCGTTCGGCGGCACACTGCATCAGCACCTGCCCGACGTTCTCGGCCACAACGGGCACCGGGCCGGCGACGCAGTGTTCACCAAGCTGCCGGTGCGCACCGTTCCCGGCACCCGGCTGGCCGAGCTGGTGGGGGAGTCGGCCGAAGCGTCGTGCTACCACCATCAAGCCATCGACAAGGTCGGGGATGGTCTTGTCGTCAGCGCGTGGGATGCCGACGGCGTGGTGGAGGGATTGGAGCTACCGGGGGACGGCTTCATGGTGGCGGTGCAGTGGCACCCGGAGCGGACCCTGGACGACCTGCGGCTGTTCAAAGCGGTGGTGGACGCCGCGCGGTCCTACGCGGAAACGCGATGAGCCTGGAATGAACCAAGTAGAACTGATCAACCCGGCCACCGAGGAGGTGCTGCGCGCGGTCGACCAGCCCGATGCCGCCGCCGTCGACGACGCGGTAGGCCGGGCGCGGGCTGCCCAGCGGCGCTGGGCGCGGTTGTCACCGGCGCAGCGCGCCGACGGCCTGCGGGCGTTCGCGGCCGCCGTCGGTGCCCACGTCGACGAGCTGGCCGCGCTCGAGGTAGCCAATTCGGGGCATCCCATCACATCGGCCGAGTGGGAGGCCCGCCACGTCCGAGATGTGCTGACCTTCTATGCCGCCAGCCCGGAGCGGTTGTCCGGCAAGCAGATTCCCGTCGCTGGCGGCCTCGACGTCACCTTCAACGAACCGCTGGGCGTGGTCGGGGTGATCACCCCGTGGAACTTCCCGATGATGATCGCATCGTGGGGCATCGCGCCCGCCCTGGCCGCCGGCAACGCCGTGCTGGTGAAGCCGGCCGAGTGGACGCCGCTGACCACGCTGCGGCTCGGTGAGCTGGCCGTCGAGGCCGGACTGGACGAAGACCTGCTGCAGGTGCTGCCCGGCAAAGGCTCGGTGGTCGGGGAACGGTTCATCACCCACGAGGGGGTCCGCAAGATCGTCTTCACCGGGTCCACCGAAGTCGGCAAGAAGGTGATGGCCGGTGCGGCCGCCCAGGTCAAGCGGGTGACGCTGGAACTGGGCGGCAAGAGCGCCAACATCATCTTCTCCGACTGCGACCTGGAGCGCGCGGCGGCCACCGCGCCGGCCGGGGTGTTCGACAATGCCGGGCAGGACTGCTGTGCCCGCAGCCGGATCCTGGTGCAGCGCAGCGTTTACGACCGGTTCATGGAGCTGCTCGAACCGGCGGTGCGCGGCGTCGTCGTCGGGGATCCCGGATCCCACGACACCGAGATGGGCCCGCTGGTGTCCGGCGCGCACCGCGACAAGGTGGCCTCCTACGTGCCCGACCACGCCCCGGTCGCGTTTCGCGGCGCGGCGCCCACCGGACGCGGATTCTGGTTCCCGCCGACGGTTCTCACTCCGGAGCGCACCGACCGCACCGTCACCGAGGAGATCTTCGGCCCGGTCGTCACCGTGCTGCCGTTCGACGACGAGCACGACGCCATCACGCTGGCCAACGACAGCACCTATGGGCTGTCGGGATCGATCTGGACCGACGACCTGTCCCGAGCGCTGCGGGTGTCGCGGGCGGTGGAGTCCGGCAACCTGTCGGTGAACTCGCACTCATCGGTGCGCTACAACACGCCGTTCGGTGGCTTCAAACAATCCGGTCTGGGCCGCGAGCTCGGACCGGACGCGCCGCTGCATTTCACCGAGACCAAAAACGTGTTCATCGCGATCAAAGAGGAGGGGCCGTGATGGACCTGACCCGACGGTTGGCCGGCCGGGTGGCGGTCATCACCGGTGGTGGCGGCGGCATCGGCCTGGCCGCTGCCCGGCGGATGCATGCCGAGGGCGCGACGGTCGTGGTCGGCGACCTCGACCGCGAAGCCGGCGGGGCGGCCGCTGAGGAGCTGTCCGGTTTGTTTGTGCCAGTGGATGTTTCCGACGAGCACGCGGTCAACCGGCTGTTCGACACCGCGGCGCAGACCTGCGGCTCGGTCGATATCGCGTTCAACAACGCCGGCATCTCGCCACCCGATGACGATCTGATCGAAAACACCGAACTGGGTGCTTGGCAACGGGTGCAAGACGTCAACCTCAAGTCGGTGTACCTGTGCTGCCGAGCGGCGTTGCGGCACATGGTGCCCGCCGGGAAGGGTTCGATCATCAACACGGCGTCGTTCGTTGCGGTGCTGGGGTCGGCGACCTCACAGATTTCCTACACCGCCTCCAAGGGCGGGGTGCTCGCCATGTCACGAGAACTCGGGGTGCAATTCGCCCGGCAGGGCATCCGGGTCAACGCGCTGTGCCCCGGTCCCGTCAACACCCCGCTGCTGCAAGAACTTTTCGCCAAGGACCCGGAGCGGGCCGCGCGCCGACTGGTGCACGTTCCGGTGGGCCGCTTCGCCGAACCCGACGAAATCGCCGCTGCGGTAGCATTTTTGGCCAGCGACGACGCGTCGTTCATCACCGCGTCCACGTTTTTGGTGGACGGCGGTATCAGCTCGGCTTACGTGACGCCGCTGTAACCTTTGCCGCTTAGAGATCGTGGCGTGTCTTGAAGGCCCGGATTTCCGTGGCTTCGCGCTCGGGAATGTCCAGCGGGGTGGCGTGTCGGCTGTCGACGCGGAGATAGTCGAACGGCCCGCCGATCAAGGATTTCACCTTCGCGACGTCGTCGTCATCTACGGCGCCGAGGAGGCGGCCGTCGGGTGCGATGAACCAGTTCGCGTGCAGGAAAAGCGTCGGCTGGGTGACTTCTCGCAGAGCGGTCGCGTGGTCGAATCCCGCGCCGACGGTGCCGTCGACGAACGCCCGGGAGAAGTTGCCGTCGAATTGGGTAAGCCCGCGTAACGCTACGCGTAGCGGGATTGGCAGCATGGGGATATCGATTGCCGCACCGGGGATGAGCGCCTGGTGTATGGCGATTAGGCGGGCGATGAGCCAGACGAGCGCCTTGGGAGGGGTCCGCGCAGCGACCACGCCGCCAGATTGTCCGAGGAGTGGCACCGCCGTGTCGGTAACGAATCGTGAGAAGCCGCCACCGCCGGGGATCGCCATCTTCGACAGGCCGAGGAAGGCGTCATACACGACCGTGCTTTTGATAGTCGGCCACTCGCAGCGGAAGAGCGGCGGATCTTCCAACACGAGGGCCCGGACCAGTTCTGGTTCGTTGGCAGCGAGCCAGACCGTGAGCACACCGCCGGAGGAATTGCCGGCGACGATCGCTGGTCTTCTGACGACGCCGCGGATGAACGCGGCGATGGCCGCTCCCAGTTGGTTGAATGTGTACTTACCCGGTGTCCAGGACGATTGGCCGTGGCCCGGCAGGGAGATCGCGTAAACCTGATGGTCTGCGGCCAACAGTGGAAGAAGCAGGACGTATTCCTCCCATGTGCAGCTCTGGCCCGGGATGAACACGATCGGATCGCCATTGGCCGGCCCCGCGGCGTAATGGATCTTGACTTCACCGGTGTGGAAGAAGGATTCGACGATTCCGGCCTTCTTCAGCGCTGCGGCGTTGGGCACTTTCACGGGTTTGCTCCCTTGACCGCACCCCGCGAACTGGTCCACGAGCGAGCGAGAATCGTTCATTGGCGGGTACAGCAAGACTCTCATAGGCCGGACCAGTTCACGGGCCCCGGTCAGAATTGAGCCCCGTCAGAATTGAACGGGGCGGCCCTTGCGGGCCGCCCCTGGCTTATCGTGCTGTTGGGTGAGTCAGTCGTCGCCGCTATCGCCGGTTGCCGTCACCGCAGTTGGTGTTCGAGGGCTTTGACGGCCATGCGCAGGCATTGACGTCGGTGGTGCTACCGGAGCCTCCGCCGGTAAACACGCCGTAGGTGTCGCCCCGGGTCCCGGTGTAGGTGGCGCCGCCGTATCCTCCCCAGCCGCCTGAATTCGCGACGGTCACCGTCCAGCCTTTAGCCTCGAGCGCGCTCTTATACGCGTCCAGGACGCTGGTTGCCGATCCGTTGACCAGGAAGTGCATGTGGATGCCGTTGTCCGCTATGGAGGAAGGGCCGTCGGTGAGCTGAGTGCTCGCCGGCGCCGGTATCAGCGATTGCAGTTGCGTTGCGTCGGCGTGGCCCGTCGCAGCGAGACCGACCGCGGTCGCGGTGAACGTCGTGGCCAGCACAGCGCCGGCCATGCTGCGGCACAGGAAGCCGATTCCCTTGGCGCGCGCGGTGTTTGTCGTGGTGTCGTGGGTCCGGTTGGTGTTTGTTGAAGTGTTCATGGCATTGATCGTTCCGCCACCGATGGCATCGCAGTAGCGGGCGTGTTCTTGCAGCGATACAAGCCTGTCTTGTATCCCACGGGACGCCGGCAGGCTGGTGCACGGTCGCTTACACCGGCAGCACGATCCCGGTGGCCGGGCCCAGGATGATCTGCTGGCCGCCGGGGGATACGTAGCCGCCGGTGGGCCCGTAGATGCCGTAGATCGGATCGGTCGGGCCCGCCCCTGCGTAGATGTCGTTGATCCAACCCGTGGACAGCGTGTACACGGCCGCGGTGTTGCCGGGCGGGGAGAATTTGGTGGCCACCTGGGAGAGGAAGTCGATGACGGGTTTATCGCCCAGCATCGAGTCGACATGCGAGCCGTTGACCAGCTCGACCCCGACGAACTGCCCCGGGTACAGACTGATCAGCTCATTCGTGGTGGCGCCGGAAAGGTTCAACGCCTGGGGCGGCGCGGCCACCACATAGTCGGGGATATCCAACGTCTGCAGGTTGGCTATCGCAGGCGCGAAGGACGAGGAGTTCAATGCGACCCCGTCGAACATCACCACGCCGAGAAGGTGGTTGGTGTTCGCCCCGAGGTCCGCGACGTAATCGCCGGCGGCGATCGTGGCGAGGCCGCCGCCGGCGGAGTGCCCGGTCATCATGAAACTTTGCGGCAGCGTGCCGTGGTAACCGGCCTGGTTCGCGCTGGTGTTCAGCGTCGTCTCGCTGCCCAGGAACAACGAGCCGACGGCCTGCTGCATCTGCGTGCCGCCCAGCCAGGCGCCGTTCGGCAACGGAATCGACGACACGGTGGAAACGACCACAATGCTGTCGGTCCGCTCGGCCAGCTGGATGGCCAGATCGCTGTAATAGCCACCCGTTGCCAGGAAGCCGTGCTGCAGATAGATGACACCGCGGGCATCCACCGTACCGTTGGCCTGCGTCGGGAAGAACCAGCGCGTCGGGGCATCGTAGCCATGGGGACCGACCTGAATCTCCAGGTAGGCGGACCCCTCCCGGACCCCGGTCACCGGGCCAGGCGTCCCCGACCCCTCCGACACACCGCCGCTGCCAGCCCCGAGAGTCCCGTTGAAGAGGCCGCGGAGCAGCGCGCCGGCCAGACCTTGGCCGGTGGTCCCGGTGACGGCGGGCCCGACGGCGGCTTTACCGAAGAGCGGTTGCCCGGTCAGATAGATGAAGGGTGAGAAAAACCCCTGGTCGAAGAACTGTTGCTGCACCCCCTGCACCAGCAACGACACATTCGAGGCCTCAGCGGCCGCGTATGCGGCACCGGCCCCGCTCAGCGCACCCACGAACCGGTCGTGAAACAGCGTCGCTTGGGCGGTCAGCGCGTGAAAGTCTTCAGCGTAGCCGCCAAAGAAACGTGCGATAGCCGCCGACACCTCGTCTTCGGCCGCCGCGACGATTCCCGTCGTCGAGGGCGTCGCCGCAGCGGCGGCCCCCTTGATCGCCTCTTCGATCCCGGTCAAGTCCCCCGACACGGCGCCAAACGCCTCGGTTGCTGCGATCACGTACGACGACATCGGCGGTTCCCTCTCCGGCGGCGTGACAACCTCAGGACAGCTCGACGATCACGCCCGTGTCCGATTGACGCGTCAGGAAATTCGGCAGATACGCTATCAGTCTGGTCGACATCGTTCCATTGCGGAAGTACGGCATGAGCGCTCGCAAGCCCGTCACGACTCCTCGATATCGACCAAACGGACCTGCGGGCTGGCCCAGCTCCCGTACGAAGATTCCCAGGCAACCGGGCTCGGCGTCGTGGCGGCCACCCAGGCCTGCGGTACCGACAACGTCCCGATCGACGTCGCGCGACCCAAACCCGCGGTGAACGCAGCGCCGTGGGCAACCTTCGGCTTCGTTAAGAGCGACCGCAACGCTGCCGCCTGGTTCAACGCCGCGCACTTGTTAAGGGAATTCAGGTGGTCAATCGCGAAGTCCGACGGCGCGGACAGTGAACTGAGTTTTGACAGCGACGACGACACCGGCGAAAGGGACGCATCGAACGTTGTCAGCGGCGACAAGGAAAGTGACTGCAGCGCTTCGGGAATGGTTGAGATCACTTGGTGGCCAGCCGCTATGACCTGCGGCGCCGCGATCACCTTCCAGGTGCCGGTCAGTTGGGGGAGCGGCGCACCCCGGCCAGCCGGTCCCGCGGTAGTTGGCGGTGGGGCGAACGGTGTCACCGTCGACGCATCGGCCGAGTCTCCCGCATAGCTGTACATGGCCTCGGTGTCTTGGGCCCACATCCGTTCGTAGACAGCGTCTGTCTCCGCGATCGCCGGGCTGTCTTGGCCCAGGCAGTTTGCGTTGGCCAGCTCTGTCCGGTACGCGCGATTGGCCTCGATCACCGGTGGGGGCACCATCGCCGCTAACGCCGAGTCGTAGGCGCTCGCGGCCGCCGTAGCCTGGGTGGCCGCGTGCCCGGCTTGGGTGGCGGTGGCGGTGAGCCAATTTATATACGGTGCGGCGGCTTGCGCGATTGCCGTCGACCTTGGGCCCTCCCATCTCGCCGCCAGCTTTGCGATCGCCGCCCGGTAGTCCGCCGCCGCGGCGTACAGGCGGGTGGCCAGCCGCTCCCAGGCCGTCACCGCCTCGGTCATCGATCCCGAGCCGGGACCCGCATACATTCGCTCGGAGTTGATTTCCGGCGGTAGCGTCGCGATGTTCATTACTGCTTCTGCCCAACTACGGCGCTATGAGCTGTTCTGGAAAACATGACCCCCTCCTTTAAGACATAGACGCTTGAAAGACATAGACGCAGGGGTTACAGCCCCGCGTGGTGACGGAATGCGTCGCACAGCTTTGCCCGTGTTATCGCAGCGGGCGCAAGTCGATCAGACGTGCTGCTGTGAGCGTCTTCTCGTGTCGAAGTGACAGCGCTGACCTATCAGCTACGGTCGACGCAGAGCTGGGCCAAGATGGCCCGGTCGGCGGGGGCATCGGTGGGTGGGTCGGCGTTGGCCCCGCCGCGCCACCGCGACGTGGCAAACGAAGCCGGCAACGGCCACCAGACCGACTGCGGTGACAAACGGGGCCAGGTCGGCGGCCGATCGCGCGTCATCCACGCATTCTTGGTCGGCTTCTGATGCGCCGGTGCAGAGTCTGATGAAAAGTCACAGTCTGATGGAGAGCCATGGTCAAGATGGCTGGTGGGCTGGGGGTGATCACCAAGTGAGAAAGCGGCCGGCTGCGGCAATCGAACGTCGCCGGGCGCGAGCCCCCGCGAAGCCCAACCTGTGGTGACGGCCGCGAACAGGCCCAGCGCGGCGACGATGGCGATGGCCAACTGCCATCGTCGAGTTCTGCCGGCGCCCCGAAACTTCACAGTGGCCCGAACGTATAACACGACCCTTGGTCAACGGATGGACCGAGCTGTGAAAACGGTCAGAGTCCGTGTTCATTTCGGTGGATGGTGCGCGCAGCGAGGCGGACTCGTCAGCCAACGAGGCAGGACGTGAACACGATCAACGGAATTGCCATTTCGGCCGGCGTGGCCGCGCCGTGAAAGCCGATGAGGCGAGCCGTTTCCGGTGGCTCGTGTCCGGTTCGCCAACACCACCGCGTCGCCGGTGCAGACGACGACGACGTCGCCGATCCGGTGCAGGTGCCGTGAGTTGACCGGCCCGAACATTCCCGTGATGGAATCAACCATCAGTCACGCCACCTTCCGACCAGAACGTTACTGCTCCAATTTGGCAACGGTGACCAACCACTATCCCAACGGGCAGGCACCAGCTCCCACACCCACGAACCATTGTCAGCGCTCACACGGAGGTAGCGGCCATCACACTTCACATCGACACCGACCACGGCCCAACCCCGAGCGATGTCATCCCACCCGCGATTTCCATCCACAAGGATCAGCGGCGCTACATCGTGAACAACGCCCGGCGTCCTACTGCTGCCGAACACCGTCGCCACCTCGCCGAATTCGCAGGTAACTTTCCCGTCGTAGTGGAGCTCGATCACCTATTCCACGATGACGTACACGCAGCGGTCGGAGGCGGGTTCAGCGAAAATCTGCCCCCTTCGTGCGGTTTCGCTCGTCAGCGGTCGTTCGTTCCCTCAACTGTCGCCGGTTGTACCGGCGACCGAGCATCCCGTGACCGGTCAAGATCGAAGCCGATAAACCGGCCCTACATCATTCGACGCTTTGTCGTGCAGTCGGCGTGCCGGGCAGTTCGTTGCGAGAGGTGTCCTTGAGGTCAACGCCCGAGCGGCCGAGTTTGCGGGCTCCGGCCACGAGCGCGGCGGCGGTTGCCGCGGCCGTTTGGTAGTCGAGACCGTCGGGAGGGTGGATGTTGGAGATGCAGTTCCGGTCTGCGTCGGACAGCCCTGGCGCTGGTAGATGGGTTAGGTAGATTCCGAGGCTGTCGGCGACTGACAGTCCGGGGCGTTCCCCGATAATTACGAGCAGCGTGGTTACCGCCAACGCCGCGCCAATGTGGTCGCCCAGGGCTACGCGCGCCTGGAGTGCGATCACGGGCGGCGCAATGCGATAGCGGTTGTTGAATTCGCGCACCAGCGCGTCAACCAAGCCGACGGCATGATGGGTCAGCGCCTGCGGCGAAAGCCCGTCGGCGAGCACGATTCCGACGTCCGCGCCGGTCTTCGGCAGGCCGGACAGGTCTGCGGGGCTGCGACCCAAGTCGGGCCGGCGAAGGTACTCGCTACGTGAAGTGGCCCTGCTGTGCACCAGCAGTGGCGCGCCGATGCCCAGGTCGCGGATCCCCTCAGCAAGGTTGTCGACGTCGAGTGGGTCATGCACAGCGTCACGCGCCGCGGCGTGCGCGGCTTGGAACTCCAGGACTCGCCGAGTCGGCAATGAGTTGCCGGCACGTCCAAGTCCGATGCGTGCCTGGGTGGCGTCGCGCAACAGTGTCCAAAGCTCGTCGGCGGGCAACGAGTCCGGTCCGCTCATGAGCCGGCTGCCAATGCGCGCAGCGGCGAGCTGGCGAGATCGATCGGCATGATTCGGCCGTTGGCGTCGGCCATGCCCAGAGCGGCCAGCCAGGCTTCGAATTCGGGCGCGGGGCGCAGCTTCAGCACCTGCCGTACGTACAAGGGATCGTGAAAAGACAGGCTCTGATACCCAAGCATGATGTCGTCGGCGCCGGGAACGGCGATGACGAAGGCCGCACCCGCCACGCCCAGCAGGGTGAGCAGTGTGTCCATATCGCCCTGGTCGGCTTCGGCGTGGTTGGTGTAGCAGACGTCGACGCCCATGGGCAGGCCAAGCAGTTTCCCGCAGAAGTGGTCTTCGAGTCCGGCGCGGATGATTTGCTTGCCGTCGTAGAGGTATTCCGGTCCGATAAACCCAACCACTGTGTTGATCAACAGCGGCTGCAGCGCTCGGGCCACCGCGTAGGCTCGCGTCTCCAATGTCTGCTGATCCACCGGCTTCCCCCCCACGCCCAGGTGCGCCCCAGCGGACAGCGCCGACCCCTGTCCCGTCTCCAGGTACATGACGTTATCGCCAACGGTGCCACGGTGTAGCGACCGCGCGGCCTCGTTGGCTTCCAACAACATTGGGATCGTCACGCCGAAACTGGAATTGGCTCCTTCGGTGCCCGCGATCGACTGGAACACCAGGTCGACGGGCACACCCTGGCCGATCAATTCCATGGTGGTCGTCACGTGGCAAAGTACGCATGACTGCATGGGGATGCTGAAGCGTTGCCGGATGCCGTCGAGAAGACTGAGCAAATCCGCCGTCGCGTGTGGCGAGTCGGTTGCCGGATTGATACCAACCACCGCATCGCCGCATCCCATCAGCAAGCCGTCGAGCATCGCGGCGGCAACTCCGCGAGGGTCATCGGTCGGATGGTTAGGCTGCAGCCGAGTGGCGAGCCTGCCCGGCAACCCGACGGTAGTGCGGAATCCTGCGGTGGCGGTCGTCCCCGCGGCAACCAGGATTAAATCCTGGTTGCGCATGATCTTTGACACGGCGGCAACCATTTCCGGTGTGAGGCCGCGGGCAACGGTGGCGATACGCGCTGCGCTGTCGTCAAAAACCGCTGTCTCCAACAGCCAGTCACGAAGACCGCCCACCGTCAAATGGGAGATCTGGCTGAAAGCGTCGCGATCATGACTGTCGATGATGAGCCGGGTAACTTCGTCGGTTTCGTAGGGCACGACTACGTCGTTGAGAAACGTCGCCAGGGGTATGTCGGCGAGCACCCAAGCGGCCGCGGCACGTTCGGCGTCATGCTCGGCCGCGCAGCCGGCGAGCTGGTCACCAGAGCGCAATGGCGTTGCTTTGGCCATGACGTCGACCAGACCGTCAAAGGTGTACGTCGTGCCCGAAATAGTCTGCCTGTAGCTCATATCAATTCACTCTCGCCAGTTTTCGAACCTGGCCAACTCTTCGTCCGGGGAGTTGCCGACCAGCCGGTGCCGGCTGTAGAGGGCGAAGTAGAGCAAAAATGCCGCGAACACCCCTGAGCAGCACAGGGCAGCAACACTGTGCACCAAAAATGTGGCAACCAGTGCCAACGCTGCGACAACCAATGCGACGCTAGTGGTGGCGATACCACCCGGAGTTCGGTATGGACGGTCCATCTCGGGTTCACGACGGCGCAGCACGATATGACTGACCATCATCAGGACGTAGCTCAGCGTGGCACCGAAGACAGCCATATTGAGCAACAGGTCACCTTTGCGGGTCAGGGACAGCCCGAACCCGATGACACCGGGAACGATGAGAGCCAGCATCGGGGCTTTGCGCGAGTTGGTGATCGACAGAGCCGTCGGCAGGTAGCCTGCCCGCGACAGCGCGAATAGCTGCCGAGAATAAGCGTAAATAATGGAGAAAAAGCTGGCGACAAGTCCGGCCAACCCGATGTAGTTGACCACCTTGGCCGCAGCGGTGTGCCCCAACGCCGCCACCAATGGATTGCGCGAAGACGACATCGCTTGGGCACCGCCTGCGCCGGTAGTCAAGCACAGCACCAGCGCACACGTGACCAGCAAGACACTGATTGCTGCGATGATCCCGCGCGGCACATTACGCGCCGGATCGGCTGCCTCCTCAGCAGCGAGCGGTACTCCCTCGACCGCCAGAAAGAACCAAATCGCAAACGGCAGCGCCGACCACACGCCCATGTAGCCGTGCGGCAGAAAAGCGGACGCGCCCGCCGCATCGGAAGGGGCGATGTTCGTCAAATGTGCCAGCTGGAAATGGCCGACCGCAGCAACCGCGAAAACCGCAATGCCCGCTAGCGCTACACCGGTAATCGCGAACATCACCTTAAGCGCTTCCCCGACTCCGGCAAGATGAACACCGATGAAGACGATATACATCGTCAAGTACACCCACCAGCCGTCACGGATGCCGAACAGTCCCAGTGATTGCACATATGCGCCGATAAAGGTGGCGATGGCTGCAGGCGCGATCGAGTACTCGATCAATACCGCGGTACCCGTCGCGAATCCGCCCCACTGGCCTAACGCCCGCCGGGCGAATGTATACCCTCCACCCGCAGCCGGCAGCGCCGACGACAGCTCAGCCATACCCAGCACCAAGGCCAGATACATTGTGGCTATCACCGCTGCGGCAATCGCCAATCCGCCGAAACCGCCGCGAGCCAGCCCAAAGTTCCAGCCCGAATAGTCACCCGATACCACGTAACTGACACCCAGCCCTGCCAGTAGCAACCATCCCGCGCTACCGCTCTTCAGCTGTCGCTTCTCCAGATAGGCTTGCGATTCCGTGTGGGTAACCGCGTCACCCGCGAGGTGGTCTGGATACCGTTTATTACCAGCCACCTGGTGTCTCCTCTGCGCGCTGCCAGACCTGGGGAATCGTCAGCATAGACCGTTCCAGTTCACGGGCATTCGGCAAGTCCGCTGTGGCAAACTCCACAGGCTACGGATCAGGTACGGGCAAACCGTGTCGGGACCGCCCAAGCCGCCGTCACGCAAGGGCATCTCAGACGGCTCTGGGCGTTTCCGAGAACGCAGCTGGGACTGGTGTGCTGGGCATCGTGACGGCAACCTCGTGTCCATTTCGGTGGATGGTGCGCGCAGCGAGGCGGACTGGTCAGCCACCGGCGCAGGACGTGAAGACGATCAACGGAATTGCCATCTCGGCCGGCGTGGCCGCGCCGTGAAAACCGATGAGGCGAGCCGTTTCCGGTGGCTCGTGTCCGGTCGCCAACACCACCGCGTCGCCGGTGCAGACGACGACGACGTCGCCGATCCGGGGCAGGTGCCGTGGGTTGACCGGCCCGAACATTCCCGTTGCAACGGCCTGCTCGCGGCTGTAGACCTCGGCGCAGCCGTCCAGCAGCTCGCTCCAGGTGGCCTGCACGTCGGCCGTGGCACCCTCCTCGGTATGCAGGTAGCGCACCCGCGGCTCGCCGGCCACCACGCGGAGCCCGTCGCGCAGACGCGGGTCGGTGTCGAGGTCGACGCGAGCGTCTGCTCCGACGTTGAGGCCGCCGTGGTCGGCGGTGACCAGCAGCGCCGCGGTGGGGGGCAACTCCTCGACCAGCCGGGTCAGCAGCGCGTCGACATGCGCCGCCGCTTCGTGCCATCGGGGCGAGCCGATGCCGAACACGTGAGCCGCGGTGTCCAGGTCGGCGGTATAGCCGTAGACCAGTCCCGGGGCCGCGCGCAGCTCGTCGGCCACTCGCCGGGCATAGTCATCGGTCGCCTTCGTCGGGACGAACCGGGCGCCGCGATACGCCGCGTCGGTCAGTCCGCTGCCCAGAAACCACTCCGGCAACACCGCACGCGTGCTGACCCCGGCCTGCGCCGTCCGCTCGAACCAGGTTGGCAGCGGCTGCCATTGGCGGTACGGCGGGTCGTCGCGCCACCGGATGTGGTTGAGCACCCGGTCGGTGCCGGGGATGTTGAGCGTGAAGCCCAGGACGCCGTGCTCGCCGGGCTGTGCGCCGGTGCCCAGCGACACCAAGCTGGACGGCGTGGTGGACGGAAAGGTGCACTCGAGTTGGTTGATCCGCCCGCGGCCGCCGGTCAGAACGGCGGCCAGGAGCGGCGCATCGCCGGCCAACTCGGGCAGCAGGTGCCATCCCATTCCGTCGACGAGCACGACCGCGACGCGATCGATATCGCTGGCAACAACCCGGTGCCCAACCAAATCCGCCAACGCCAGCCCGTCGCCCGCACCCGGGACCCCGAGCAAGGCTGCCGCGGCGGGCAGCACGTCGCAGATCGAACCGGGCACGACGGTCAGTCTGGCAGCAGGGCCCGGCCCAGCCGTTGGCTGGTCACCCGAAGTTGTCGGTCGGTGCTGTCGGCGAGCGCGCGAACCTGCTCCGCGTCGAGTCGACCACACAGCCGGCCCCAGTGCACCGCCACCTCGTCGCCGACGTCGACGTCGGGTACCGCGCTGTACCCGTCCACCCAGACGTCCAATACCCGTGGTGCGGGCCGCGACAGCGACAGCGCCCGACCATCCCAGACCAGCCCCTGGCACACCACCTCGATGTCGGCGCCGTCGCGGGAAACCACTGTCCCCCAGGTGATCCGGCAATTGTCCAGCACACCCAGCGGGTGCTCGTCCATACCCCGGCCCAAGAACCGCGTCCACGGATACACGCCGAACACGTGGAAGCAGTGATTGCCGGCCGCCTCCGCCGCCAAGTCGTCGGTGAGGTGCGACCAATAGCGGCCGGCCTGCGGGCCGATGATGGCCAGCAACTCGTCGAAGAACTCACCTGCGTCAAGCCCGGCCCCGACGCCACCACCGAGCCAATACGACTCGACCAGCCGATAATCCAGCGGGTCGGCGATGCCGGTCAGCTTGGCCAGCACGCGCAGGTAGGGCCAGGCCCCGGTGAACTTCGCCGCCGCGCTGCGCACCTCGCCGACCGAGCCGTCGCGCAGCGTCGCACCCAGCGGGGGGCCGCAATAGCCCAGCGCGTTGGGGGCATAGGCGTAGCGGGCGAACATCTCGGCGCCTTTTTCGGAGCCCATCTTCAGGCCCCGGGTGTGCGGCATCGCCCCGGGGTTGGTCAAGCCCGCCCCACCAACTTGGCCGCGTCGCGATGCATCCGGCCGAAGTTGTAGTAGGCCGCGCACGCTCCCTCGGGGGACACCATGCAGGTCCCGATCGGGGTCTCCGGGGTGCACGCGGTGCCGAAAACCTTGCATTCCCAGGGCTTGAGCACGCCCTTGAGCACCTCGCCGCACTGACACGCCTTCGGGTCGGCGACCCGTACGCCGGGCATCGCGAACCGCAGTTCGGCGTCGAACTCGGCGAAGTCGTCGTGCAGCCGCAGCGCGCTCTGCGAGATGAATCCCAGCCCCCGCCATTCGAAGTGCGGGCGCAGCGAAAACACCTTGCCCATCAGCGCCAGCGCGGCGGGGTTGCCGTGTTCGGGCACCACCCGCTTGTACTGGTTTTCCACTTCGCAGCGGCCCTCGCGGATCTGGCGCAGCAGCATGGTGACCGCCGCCAGGATATCCAGCGGCTCGAATCCGGCTACCACCAACGGCTTTCGGTACACCTCCGGGACGAACCGGTACGGCCGGTTGCCCACCACGGTCGACACGTGCCCGGGGCCGATGAAACCCGACAGCCGCAGGTCAGGTGATTCCAGGATGGCCTTGATCGGCGGCACGATCGTCACGTGGTTGCAGAAGACGCTGAAATTTCCCAAGCGCTCCTCGCGGGCCCGCACCAGCGTGACCGCCGTCGACGGTGCCGTGGTCTCGAAACCGATGGCGAAGAACACCACTTGTTTGGTGGGGTTGTCGATCGCGATCTTGAGCGCGTCCAGCGGGGAGTACACAAACCGCACATCCGCGCCGCGCGCCTTGGCGTCCAGCAGGCTGCCGTTCGACCCGGGCACCCGCATCATGTCGCCGAAGCAGGTGAAGATCACATCGGGCTGGCCGGCCAGCCACATCGCGTCGTCGATGCGGCCCATCGGGATCACGCAGACCGGGCAGCCGGGGCCGTGCACCAATTCGACGTTGTCGGGCAGCAGGTGTTCGATGCCGTGCCGGTAAATGGTGTGCGTGTGCCCGCCGCACACCTCCATGAACTTGAAGTGATCCGTCGAATCTTCGGGGCGGCCGGCCAGGTGCTCGATGGCGCCCAGCAGTTTGCGGGCCGCGGCCGGATCGCGGAATTCGTCAACGAATTTCATTGTGGCTCCTATTCAGACTATGGCCGACGAGTCGAAGGCTTCCAGTTCGGTCGTGTAGGCCTCGCCGAGCTTCTTGACGGCGGCCAAGGTAAGCAGGGCCTCGGTCTCGTCGATCTTGGCCATCGCGAAGCCGACGTGCACCAGCACCCAGTCGTCGGGCTCGGGCATGTCGTCTTCCAGCAGCCGCACGCTGATGGTGCGCTGCACGCCGCTGACGTCGACCTTGGCCAAATAATTTGCCGGGTCGGTGATCTCGACAATGCGGCCCGGAATCCCTAGGCACATGTCATCTCACTCCCTTTCTTGGGTCAGCAGATTCGCGGCAGCGGATCCCCGACGAGCATGTCGACGATCCGGGTGCCGCCGAATCCGGTACGCAACACCACGCTTTCGGCCGGCTCGCTGACGATTTCCCCGACTTCGGCCGCTTCGGCGCCGAGCGGATGCGACCGCAACGCGGCCAGCCCGGCCTGCGCCTGCTCGGGTGCGACGACGGCGACGAACTTGCCTTCGTTGGCGACGTAGAGGGGATCGATGCCGAGCAGCTCGCACGCGCCGTTCACCATGGGCCGCACCGGCAGTCGCTCCTCGGAGAGCAGCACCCCGAGACCGCAGGCCTGGGCCAGTTCGTTGCAGACGGTTCCGACCCCGCCCCGGGTCGCGTCACGCAGCCAGCGGGTGGCCGGCGCGGCCGCCATGAGCAGCTCCACCAGCGGGCTGAGGCAGGCGGTGTCCGACTCGATGTCGGCCTCGATGGCCAGGTCGCCGCGGGCGAGCATGACCGCCATGCCGTGATCGCCCATCGACCCCGACAACAGCACCTTGTCGCCGACCCGCACCGACCGCGCCGACAGCTTCCGCTCGGCCGGAACGACACCGGCTCCGGTGGTGGTGACGAACATCCCGTCGGCGGCGCCCCTAGGTACCACCTTGGTGTCGCCGGTGACGATCTGGACGCCCGCCGTGGCGGCCGCAGCCGCCATGTCGGCGACGATCTCTTTCAATTCGTCGATTCCGAAGCCCTCTTCGAGCACGAACGCCGCCGAGATCCAGGACGGCACCGCGCCGGCCATCGCGAGGTCGTTGCAGGTGCCGTTGACGGCGAGTTCGCCGACGGAGCCTCCGGGAAAACGCCTGGGCTGCACCACAAATGAATCGGTGGACAGCGCCAGCCGCTCGCCGCTGGGCAGGGTGAGGACGGCGCCGTCGCCGAGTGACTCCAGCAGCGGGTTGCGGAACGCCTCCAGGAAAACCGCGTCCACCAATGCAGCCGAGGCCTTCCCGCCCGCTCCGTGCGCCAGGGTCACGTGCTCGTCGCGCAACCGTGGGCGGCGCCTGCGGAACGACTCGATCCGCTCGATCACCTCGCCCTCGGCGAATCGCGGGCCCGAAGACAGGTATTCGCTTGCCGACTTGCTCATGCTCATGCGGCCCCCAAACCTTGTTCGGTGGAACGTTCGTGGGTTGCCAACCATAGCCGGTAGCCCAGCAGCGCTTGTGACTCCTGAATCCGGTGCACGCTTTGCGAACGAACGATGAAGCAGGCATCCACATTTGGGTTGTTCGCGAAGGCGCCGCCGTCGTATCCGGCGAAACCGATGGTGTACAAGCCGCGTTGGCGTGCTTCGGCCAGCGCGATGAGCAGGTTGGGTGAGTTGCCGCTGGTCGACATGGCGATCGCGATGTCGCCGGGTTGCGCGCGGGCCATCAGCTGGCGGGCGAACACCAGCTCGAAGCCGACGTCGTTGCCCAGTGCGGTCACGATCGCCGGGTCGGCGGTCAACGACCAGGCCGCTAGCGGCCTGCCGATCGGCGGCCGGGCAAACAGCCCCGCCAAAGTGGTCGAATCGGTGCAGCTGCCACCGTTTCCGAAGGTGAACAGCCGCCCGCCCGCCGCGAATCGGCGTGCCATCTCGGTGGCGGCCCGGTCGAGTAGCTCGGCGTTGGCTTCCAGCGTGGACCGGCGCAGCGCCAGGCTTTCGGCCGCCTTTGCCTGCGCCGACGCGGCCAGGTCGGCGAGCAGGGACTCCGGATTGTCTTCCTGCGCGTCGATGAACGGATACAGGAAGTTAGTCGGTTCTTCTTGCTGAGCCATCACGCGTCCTCTTCCACTCGACTGATCGCGGTGCCGGCGTGTACGAGCACCAGATCGCCGCCTGCGACGGGGTCGATCAGCGTCGTCGCCACGTTTTCGAAGCCCCGCGCGGTGCGCACCGTGGCCATGCCGTCGGCCGACGCGGTCACCACCTCACCCAGGCGCCCCTCGTCGCTGCAGGTGACGCACACGGCCTCAGCTTCGCCGTGCGGCGAGTCGGGTTTGAGCAACCCGGAGTGCTCGAAACACACGTGGGTCAGCTCCCACAACAGGTGATAGAACAGCACGAAACCACCGGTTGCGGGCACCCGCGGATCGGGATCGTCCAGCCAGAGCACATGATCCGCCATGCCCGCTGCCGGCCGCGCACCGCTGCCGATCCACACCGTGGTGGCGCCCCAGGCCGGGCTGCGGCGCATCACCGAGCGCACCTCGGCATCAAGAATGGGGTCGGCGCCGGCTACCGCGATCACGATGTCGCCGGGCCGCACCGAAACCCGAACCAGGTCAACCAGGTTGGCGCCGGTCAGTGCCACCGCCGGCAGCGCCCGCTTCCCCATGATCACCGGATGCACGAACTCGACCGCGATGTGCAGGGCGTGCGGTTCCCAGGACGGCGCGATGGACCACATGGTGGCGCCCGCCGCGAACCGCTTGGCCAGCGTGAAGGCGGTGGCGGCCAAATCTTCTGACAATTCATGAGCCAGCTCGGCGCCGAGCCCGCGATCGATCGCGGTGGTAGTCATCACGGCTCAGCCCCCTCCTGCAGCGCGGTGAGTACGGAGATCGCGGCCTGACCCAGCGCGAGCCCGCCGTCGTTGGGCGGTACGGTGTGGTGGGTCAGCACGTCGAATCCCGCCTGTTGCAACAGCTCACCACACAGGCGCAGCAGCAGTACGTTCTGAAAAACCCCACCGGTGAGACCCACCAGCCGCACGCCGCCGGCCACCTGAGCGACCACCTCGGCGACGGCGACCGCGACGGCCCGGTGGAACCCCGCCGCGAGCGTCGCCGGTTGCGTGCCGGCACGCAGTGCCGACACCATCGTTCGCACCATGGTCGTGGGGTCGATCACTCCGTCGGGCCGTACCGCCAGCGGCAGCGCCGGCCCGGGACGGTCGCCGGCCGACTCGGCGAGTGCCTCGAGTTCGATGGCGGCCTGCCCCTCGTAGTCGATCCGGTGCCGCACCCCGAGTAGGGAGGCGACCGCGTCGAACAGCCGGCCCATGCTCGAACACGGCACACACCCTGTCCCGCTCTCCAATTGTGAACGGGTGAGCCGCAATTCGCCCGGCGTTGCCGCGACAACCGGCGCCAGGTCGCGGGTCCAGTCGATGCCCGCCGCCCACAACTGCGACAGTGCCATCCGCCACGGGTTGCGCACCGCGGCGTCACCGCCCGGCAGCGGCACCGGCAGCAGGTGGCCGGCCCGGACGAAGCGGTGGCTGTCCCGACCGAGCGTGAGAATCTCGCCGCCCCAGATCGTCTGATCGCATCCGTACCCGGTGCCGTCGAAGGAAACGCCGACGATAGGTTCGCCGATGCGCCCGTGCTCGGCCAGCAGCGACACCACATGCGCGTGGTGGTGCTGCACCAGATCCAGCGGTCGATCGCCCGCATGCCGCTCCGCCCAACTGCGGGTGTGATACCCCGGATGCAGATCGGCGGCTAACCGCGCTGGCGTGCCCCGAATTTCACTGAGCTGCCCGACCGCACGCTCGAACGCGCGCAGCGTCTCCCAGGTGCCCATGTCGCCGATGTGCCCGGACAAGTAGGCCCGTGAGCCGTCGGTGAGACAGAAGGTGTTCTTCAGCTCGCCGCCCACCGCCAGCACGGGCGGGCCGCCGGGGATATCGATCGGCAGCGGCGCGTACCCGCGGGACCGGCGGATAGGCAGTTCCCGACCGGCATCAAATTCGATGACGCGGACCACCGAGTCGTCGCACGGCACGTGGATTGGCCGGTCGTGGTCCAGCAGTGCGTCGCAGAGCATGCCGCGTCCGACGGGCCCGGTGGCTCCCCAAAGTCGTTGATGCACATCGTCGTCGGTGAAACAGATGGGTTCGTCCGAGCGGTTGGCACTGGTTAGCACCAGCGCGTCGGGAGCCGGCCGGCTGACACCGGGGACGGGCGCCAGCAGCAGGTGATGGATGGGGGAGTAGGGCAGCATCAACCCGAGCAGCGGGCTGCCGGGCGCAACGGCCTCGGCGACCGGCGCAGCGTTGTTATGGGGGCGGCGCCGCAGCAACACGATCGGCCGGGCGGGACTGAGGAGCACCGCGGCCTCGGTGTCGTCGACGTACGCATAGCGGCGCGCGACATCAAGGTCGCGGACCAGCATGGCGAACGGCTTGGCGCCCCGCGCCTTTCGTGCGCGCAACCTGCGGACCACCGCGTCGTCGTCGACGACGCAGGCCAGGTGGTAACCGCCGATTCCCTTGATGGCCACCACCGCGCCGTCGGCCAGCGCCCGTTGGGCGCCGGCCAGCGCGGCATCCGGCGCCTGTATCTCTGCCGCCCGCTCGGCCACCGACCGGAACCGCAGCGACGGACCGCAGTCGGGGCAGGCGATCGGCTGTGCGTGGAACCGGCGATTCGCCGGATCGTGGTATTCGGCGGCGCACCGATCGCACATGGCGAATGCCGACATGGTGGTGGCCGGGCGGTCGTACGGCAACGCGCGGATGATGGTGAACCGCGGCCCGCAGTTGGTGCAGGTCACGAACGGGTGCCGGTAGCGCCGGTTGCGCGGGTCGAACAACTCCGCGACACAGTCGTCGCACAGCGCGACGTCGGGGGGAATCGGTGTTGTGTTACCGCTGACGGTCTGGCTCGCCACGATCCGGAACTCGGGTGCGCGCCCCGCGTGCCCCGCGTGCTCAGCCTCGGGCGCGATATCGGCGACCGAGACGGCGGTGATCCGTGCCAGCGGCGGGGCCTCGGCGCGCAACCGCCGGCCGAACTCGGCCACCTGCGCGCGATCGCCCTGCACCTCGAGAAAGACTGCGCCCGAATCGTTGCCGACGAACCCGGCCAGGCCCAGCTCGCTGGCGACGCGATGCACGAACGGACGGAATCCGACCCCCTGGACAACGCCGGTCACGGTGCAGCGCTGCCGAACCTCGTCGGACCCTGAAACCAGGGGAAGCACCAGGGGGATAGCGGTCATCTCACCCGCCACCCGGGGTGACCGTCGGATCGCTGCGGCCCCGTCCCATCAGCTCCAGACCGGCCATCGCCTGCTCTGCTCCGGCCTGGTCGGTCTTCTCCACCACGAAGCCCATGTGGATGATCACCCAGTCGCCCGGCGCGAATGTCTCTTCCGGCAGCATGCCAACGTTGACCTTGCGCGCCTCGCCGGTGACGTCGACCAGTGCAAGCTGTCCCTCGTAGCCCTCCAGCATCCTGATCACTTGACCGGGTATACCCAGACACATGGTTCAGCACTCCTCTCGCAATGGCCCTGCGGCCGCCGGAGTTTGGAGCGCCGCGACGATCTCCTCGACGGCGCGCACGGCCCGGGGGACGGCGTTGGCAACGGGTTCGGAAAGCCCGATGCCTTCCTCGACACTTCCCGCCTCGCATCCGACGACGACGGTGTAGGGCGGGTTGCCGCCCAGCGCTCGCAGGCTGGCGAACACCGTCGCCGGGTCCATACTGTGCGCGTCCAGACCGGTGGTACCGGAGATCGTTTCGTGATCGGCCTGGAAGACGTGCAACGTCCCGGGGTGTCCGCGGCTGGGTATCGCGTCCACGAGCACCAGCGTGTCCCACGTGTCGAGCAGGTCGTAGGCCAGGTGCATGCCGCTGATGCCGTAGTCGATGACCCGGACGTTCGGATCGTCCGACGGGATCGCGGCGTGCC
>CAWJSU010000005.1:0-650858 GCA_963845595.1 uncultured Actinomycetota bacterium | reverse complement strand
TACGACTGGCGACCTCGGAGGGTTGAGGTTCAACAGTTTCTGATTCCAGAACCTCAATGCCTACGCAGCAGCAATCAGCCCACGGCCTGGTCCCCCACGACTGCGAGCAGGCGCAGATTCTCCATCGCCGAAGACCCGGCGGGCGGCGTGAGAACCACCAACAGCTGACCGTCCGCCGTCGCCAGCACTTCGCAGTCCAACGTGATGGGGCCGACCCTGGTCAGGAACGTCTTGCGCTGCATGTGCCGGGTGGCCACCTCGTGACGCGTCCACAACTCGGCGAATTCGGGGCTGTGTTCCAGCAGGTTTTCGACAAGTTCGCGCATGTCGGCATCGGTGCGACGGCGGGCCCACGCCGCCCGTAGGTCGGCCACCATGCTCCGACTGAGATCCGCATGGTCTGCTGCAGGAGCCGACTCGCGTTTGCGCGGATCGGTGAACCACAGCCAGCTCATGCTGGCCCGCAGCCCCGTCTCGCCGGTGACGAGGTCGCCCATCAGCGCCTTGGCCAGCTCGTTCTGCGCGAGCATGACGCCGGTGTCCGAGCAGACGAAGGCCGCGGCGTCACGCATCTGATCGAGGACGAACAGGAGTGCCGGCCGCACGTGGTCGGAATGTCTGGCTCGGTCGGGGACGGCGTGACCGGCCAGCCGGTAGAGGTGATCCGTCTCGTCGTCGGTCAGCCGGAGTGACCGGGCGAGGGCGCGCAGCATCTGCGGCGACGGCTGTGGGCTGCGGGCCTGCTCGAGCCTGCCGTAGTAGTCGACGGACATCCCGGTCAGCTGCGCGACTTCTTCGCGTCGCAGGCCTGCGGTGCGGCGGCGCATGCCGGCGGGCAGTCCCACATCCGCCGGTCTTATCGCCTCTCGGCGCAGCCGCAGGAACTCAGCCAGCGCGTCCCGATCCATCGGTTCATTGTCGCTTGCTTCTGGACGCGTAGACAGGGACTGGCAGTCCCAGGTTCAACGCGTCGTGGTTGCGCTGGCGGTTTCGACGAAAGCTGGCTTTATGCAAACCAAGACACTCGGAACTTTGACCACATCGGAAATCGGCCTCGGTTGTATGGGCATGTCGTGGGCCTACGGGCACTCCGACCGCGCCGAGAGCATCGCCACCGTGCACGCCGCGCTCGACGCCGGCGTGACTTTGTTGGACACCGCCGACTTTTACGGCATGGGGCACAACGAACTGCTCCTCGCCGAGGCATTGCGGTCGCTCCCTCGCGACAGCTACCAGCTCAGCGTGAAGTTTGGCGCCCAGCTCGGACCCGACGTTTCCTGGCTCGGCTTCGACGCTTCACCGGCCGCGACGAAAGCTGCTGTTGCGTACTCGCTGCAGCGCCTCGGCGTTGAATACATCGACATCTACCGGCCGGCGCGGCTGGATCCCAGGGTGCCCATCGAGGACACCATCGGCGCCATCGGCGAGCTCGTCGACGCGGGATACGTGCGGCACATCGGGTTGTCGGAGGTCGGATCGGAGACGATCCGCCGCGCTGCGGCCGTGCGGCCGATCAGCGACCTGCAGATCGAGTACTCCCTGGTGTCGCGCGGCGTCGAAAGCGACATTCTCGACACGTGTCGCGAACTTGGTATCGGTGTGACCGCTTACGGTGTGCTGTCGCGGGGACTGATCAGTGGGCATTGGACGAAATCCAGTGGTGGACAAGGGGATTTCCGGTCGGAGAGTCCGCGGTTTTCAGGGTCGAATTTGGACCGGAACCTGGCGTTGGTCGAGGCGCTGCGCGGGGTTGCTGACGAGCTTGGGGTGTCGGTGGCGCAGGCGGCGATCGCGTGGGTGGCGTCTCGCGGGGGTGATGTTGTGCCGCTGATTGGGGCGCGGACGCGGATGCGGTTGGCGGAGGCGCTTGGGGCGGTCGATGTGGTGCTGGACGATGAGCAGTTGGGGCGGATTGAGAAGGCGGTGCCGGTGGAGGAAGTGGCTGGAGATCGGTATGGCGAGGAGCAGATGGCGGCGCTTGACTCTGAACGGTGAGCGGTCCTCCACATTTCGGCTTCCGGCCTCAACTTGGATAACCACATGGGTTCAAGGGCTGGGTAGGCCGAAAAGGCGGGCCGCGTTGTCGTGGAACACCTTTCGCAGCCCTTCGTCGTCGATGCCGGGTAACCGGGTCAAGACGCGCATCGATGAAGCCATAGGGGATGTTGGGAAAGTCGCTGCCGAAGAGGATGCGGTCGCCGTGTTCGCGCAGCCGTCCGTATTGGGCCGGCGGGAACGGCATCGTCTCCTCCACGAATGACGTGAACGCCATTGTCGTATCTACCCGGGCGGAGGTTCTTCGCCGCGCGGGGACGTCGATCTGCAGCCCCTTCGAGATAAGGCAACAGCCGCAACTCGCGACATCGTGCTGTGGCGCCGCGATGTGTCGCTGAGTGTCGCTCAGACTCGGGCGAAACGTTCCCTGTAGTGCGCCGCCGTGGTGCCTTCGCGGCCATACAGCGCGGTCAGCTGGGTGGTCGCTCGTGAACCCGTCGTGGGTGGGGCGTCGCTATCGGTCGGCGGTGTGAACGCCTGAGTCGACGGCTCGCGCCGCAGGATGCGCAGCGCGGTCGTCGGCGCGAAATTGCAGATGCAATCTCGGATGCTGCGCGCCGCTGGCCTGCCCAACTAGCCTGAGACCGTGCTGGCCATCCCAACTCTGAAGTTCAGCTACGGCAATCTGCTGCTCGCCCGCCTTCGCGAGCTTGGCTCGGTCAGTATCGAGGAACTCCTCGGCGACGATCCAGCGCAACGCTTCAAGTCCGACGGTCCGTTCGAGAACCCGGAGAGGCGGGCTCGTGATTGTCTTCGGTTCGCGCGGATGCTCGATCTGGTGGTGGAGGACGAGCGCAGGTGGAAGCTCACCGAATCGGGTATCACCTACGCCGAGAATATTGATCAGAGCAATCCTTGGATTGTTAATGAGATCCAGGCTGGCATCCTCCGTGACCGGCTAGTTGGTGGTAGCGCTCCGCTGGCTGAGGACGTCCGTATTGCTCTTCAGGTTGTTCGTGACTTGACCGCCGGCTGGTCTAATGACGATCTAGGGCGCGCGCTAGCGGAGCATGCGAAAACCGACCAGTGGCAAGCGGACCGGACCTTCGAATCGCAGGGTGCTCGCTACCGAGAACTCCTCATAGAGAGTGGGCTCATCGATAGAAACGGTGCACTAACCGAGCAAGGGGTCACCGTCGTCGGATCACAGCCTTCGGTCTGGTGGGTTAATCAGAATGCCACTTATGCAGAGGAGCGCAACGGCGGGTTCCTTTGGGCGCCGATGCTGGACAAGGGGGGCCGCCCGCAATACCACTGGAACACGATGGATGAGGTTCGCGAGGGCGACGTTGTTCTGCATTACAGCAATGGCTCGTTGCGCGCTGCCAGCCATGTAAGCGCAGCTGCGAGGCCGGCGCCGAATCCGTTCGACGACGACGCCTGGGATAAGGCGGGCCGGCTGGTGGAGACGCAGTATCAGGAGCTGAATGAGCCAGTCCCACTCGCCGCTATCGACGAGGGTGCCCGTATCGCGCAGGGTTTCGCCGTTCACAGTCGCCGGATCCGTTCGGCAAGGCTATCTCTTTCGCCTTCACGGAAGCCTCGTGCACGAACTGGCTCAGCGGTTCCCGGAGCTCGCGACGCAGCTACCTTCGGTTCCGGCCACTACGAGTTCAACCCCGACATTGCCGGAGGCGCCGATGCCGGACGAACTGTTTCAAGACTTTGCCGTCGCGGTGGAAGCCTCCGGACTCCGCTTCCCAACAGGCTCGAACCTCGTTCGATCATTCTCGAGCAGTCTGCTTGCCAAACCCTTCGCGATCCTGACGGGACTCGCCGGTTCGGGCAAGACTCAACTCGCGATGAGACTCGGTGAATGGTTCGGCACAGACGAACACGGACGTCATCGTCATGTCGTCGTACCAGTGCGGCCTGACTGGACGGGCCCGGAATCCATCTTTGGGTACGAGGATGCTCTACGTAAGTCTGCATCTGGGGCGCCGGTGTGGTTTGTTCCGGAAGCGTTCGAGTTTGTACTTCGCGCGGCGAACAATCCCGAGCACCCGTACTTACTGATCCTGGACGAGATGAACTTGGCCCACGTCGAGCGATACTTCTCGGACTTTCTCTCGGGGGTCGAATCGCGACGTCCGGTGTTACCGGATCTGGTCTTCGATCAACCATCTCGTCAGTGGGTCCTGCGTGACGTAGAGGCGCAGAGGTTGCCGTTGCCACGGAACCTTTTCGTTGTCGGCACAGTCAACGTGGACGAGACGACGTACATGTTCTCGCCAAAGGTTCTCGACAGGGCCTTCACCTTTGAGTTTCGGGTGACCTCTGATGAGCTCGACGCCGAGCTCCGACGGCCCAGTGCTGCGCCGGCGGGGGAGGATCAGCAAGTGCGCGCCTTCGCGTCGCTGGCGGAAAGGGACGATTGGCAGCGAGAGCATCCTCATCCGGCTCGCGATGAGATTGTGTCGACGCTTCGAGAGGCACACGCGATCTTGGCTGGCGCCAATCAAGAGTTCGGGCACCGAACGCTGTACGAGATTCTGCGGTTCTGCGCGTTCTTCGCAGCGACTGGAGACGCCGATGGTCGTACGGCGCTCGACCTCGCGATGATGCAGAAGGTTCTGCCGAAGGTGCACGGGTCGCGACGACGAGTCGAGCCGGTTCTCAGTGCGTTGGATGCGCTGGCACTGGGGGCCGGTCCGGCCCCGCGGTTGCCGGTCACGCACCACAAGATTGTCCGCATGATCGAGTCCGTTCGAGCGAATCAGTTCGTCAGCTTCGCCGAGTAGCCATGCCCCATGATTCGATGCAGTTGCCGCTTCGAAATGACGAAGGCCACGTCGTCGGTGAGCTGCTGATCGCCAATCTTCCGGGTCGGCAGGACACGACGTTCTCGGCGCGCGGTGACGTAGCGCTGCGCGAAGCTGGGACCTACCGCTACGAAATATTGCCCGACGCAACGAATGTCGAAGTTGAGCCGCGCGAGTTGTTCGATCCTGACGATGCGAGTTGGACGCGAGGGCGGCTACGTCCCGGTCAAGCCGTTGGGCGTCTCCGGATTCGGGTCCTTGATCGCACGACGGGGCTAACAGGGACGACCGATGTCGACGTTCTAGCCGTCAAGCTGGACCACGAGACTGAATATCGCCAGATGCTGACTGACATTTCCTCGTTCGCCGCTGAGGCAGTGCTGCAAGGATTCGCGCCAAGCATGTTGGATCTTGCGCCAAGCGAATCGACTGCCCAACTGCTGTACCTCCGCTTCGCGATGATCGCGGCGTACCTGCAGGATCCAGCGTTCGAGGCCGCAATTGCGCGTGCCACCTCGCAGCCACACCGCACATGGGTATCGGAGCATGAGATCCGTCCGGCTGGATCATCGTTTCCAGCGGGGGCTGCTTTTCGTCGCGCGGTTTGCGCGCCCGGTCGGCGGGTGCCGTGGACGGGTGGTTCGGCCCCACTCGCATCTCTGCCTGCTGCTCTAACCCGTGATCGCGCCGAAGCGAGTGTCGACAACTCGGCTAACCGGTTCGTCAAGTTTGCTTTGGAGCGTTGGCGAGCCGTCTCGCTGGAATTGTTCGACCTGCTATCTCAAGCCTCACAGAATGTCGAGTCCGGACCGCTGCGTCGCGGTCAGCAGATCGCTGCTGACGTTGGTGCCCAACTGGACGAATACCTAGCGCACCCGCTCTTCCAAGAGGTCAGCTCACTACGGAGAATGCCAACGTCGGACCAGGTGCTACTCAAGCGCGCAGGCTACCGCGAAGTCTTCCGGACGTTCGCGATGACTGAGTCGGGCCCGACCGTGCGGATTGATCTCGGGGACATGACCGACGTGTTCGCAGCTTCGCAACGCAACATCGCAACGCTCTATGAGTTCTGGTGCTTTCTTGCGGTGGTAGATTCACTCGGGCGAGTGTGCGGGGAAGACCAGACAGCGCGTGCCTTCACTGTCGCTGGTGATGGCACCTCCATGATTATGCGGTCAGGCGACGCGTCGAAGTTGTCGTGGTCGGTCAGACGAGGAGGCCGGCCGCTTCGTGTCGAGGTCTTCTTCAATCGAACCTTCGCCGGAGCAGACGATCGACGGGGCTCATGGAGCCAAGCGATGCGCCCCGACTGCTCGGTGCGCATCCGACCAGAAGGCAGCACGCCTTCGCGCGTGCCCACGCAGGAGCTCGAGGTATGGCTGCACTTCGATGCGAAGTACCGTGTCGACAATCTCCTCGCGCAGCTGACATCAGCCCCTGATTCGGATGAGTTGTTAGGGGAATCGACGACCTCTGGCAGTGCTAAGCGCGACGACCTGCTCAAGATGCACGCGTACCGAGACGCGATCTCGCGAACGGCGGGAGCGTACGTGCTGTATCCGGGATCAGAGATCAAGGACATTCGACGACATCCAGGCTTCAAAGAAGTGTTGCCTGGCCTCGGCGCCTTCCCGCTCAGGCCGAGCAGCGATGGCCTGCCGTCGTCTTCGCAGGCCCTCGACCAGTTCTTGAGCGATGTGCTCACACATGTCGCCAGTCAGGTCACGCGTGACGAGCGGCATCGCTTTTGGACCGCGACCGTACATCGACCAGGTGAGCCCACCCTCATGTCATCACTGACAACGGACTTCCTGGACGAACCTCCCGCCGATACGGATGTGCTTCTCGGCTTCGTCCGAAATGTTGAGCACCGCCTATGGATAGAACGGATGAGGCAGTACAACATTCGTGCGGGGGATCGGGCGGGCGCTGTCGAAATCGGCGGGCGAGAGCTCGGCGCCAAGCTGCTTCTCTTGTACGAGAACCGGAACGGCGCCCTCCACATGGCCCGCGCCGCAAAAGTTGTGCGCTGGCGACCAGCAACGGCAGCCGACTTGATAGCGACTGGGTACCCCAACCCCCGCGGTCCCTCTCTACTTTGTGGCCGGCCTCGAGTTCGTCGAAAATCTGCCCACGTGGGCCGACTCGATCGACCTGGCGCTTCTGACGGCGAACGTCCGTAACGGGGCGCCGCTTGTGGTGACCTGGTGGGACGTTATCCGGGCAGCGTCGGTCGTCGAACCCTGAGGCGATTGGTCGACTGGGACGCGAAGACCGGCTGGGTAAATCCGACCGCGGCCTTGGTGATCAGCGATCACCGAGGCCCAGGCCATCGAGCGCACACACCGCATCGGCCAGACCCGCAACGTGACGGTGTACCGCCTCGTTGCCCACGACACCATCGAGGACAAGGTGATGGCCCTCAACGCCCGCAAAGCCAAGCTGTTCGCCAGTGTTATCGACGACGGTAACGCTTTCGGCTCCGCCCTCACCGCCGACGACATCCGCGGACTGCTCGCCTAAGCCCTTGCACTCTTCCGCCTGAGTACCACAAATACGTAGCACAATGGCGACCATGCCTGAGGTGCCGGTGGGTGAGCTAAACCAAAATATTGCTGGCGTACTCGCGCGGGTCAAACGCGACCCGATACTTGATGGCCGCCAGCCCAATCCGACGCAGTAGCGTCTCGCGGTCGTCGCCGGGGACGACACCGTCGGTGGCGCCGGCCATCCGCATCGCGACGATCGTGGCGGCTTCGGCATCCACCGCCAAGTCCGCCAGCACGTTGCGCATCAGCGGCTGGTCAATCTGAGAAGCGCCGGACGCCCTTTCGATGCTGGGCGTGATGGATGGCCCGGGTCAGCCCGGTGTGCGTCCTGGCGGCGCTGACCAGCGCGCAGTCCAGCCGCGTCAGGTTCACCATCTCGATGATGGTCGGCACGCCGCGCCACCAGCCAGCTCATAGCGCCCACTCGGCCGCAATCACTGTGGTGGCGGTGCCTCAGGCTACGGCGTCCTGGTCCTCGACGATGCGCAGGGAATCTTTGCGCCGGGGAAGTCCGCGCCCGCCCAGGGCGGCCTGCAGTTGGTCGATGCCCTTCTTGTCGAGCTTCGGCCGGTCGAGTTCCTGGTACATGAGGATGTGACGCAGCCGGCGCGCGAGAGTGGGCAGTTGGCTTCGGTCGACGACCTTCCAGCGCGGACACTCCGGCAGTGCGAAATCCTCGGGCAACGTCGATATTGGGCAGGACGACGATGTGGTCCCACCGCAGTCGGCCTCGGGTCCTGGTCTTGTACGACCGCTTGCCCGTCGCACGGGTGGCCAACTGCCCCACTGCTTCGACCACCGTCGTGCGGGTTTGCCCGCTGCTGGAGGCCCGCCGGGCACGCCGCGAGCGATGCCTGCAGGCATCACACCAGCACAGAGATAAGAAAACGCCTGTTTAGCCCAGCCGACTCGGCGGATACTTAACCAAGGGCGGGAAGGCAGGGGGTGCTGTGAAGTCGCTCGTGGGCGGGACGTTTGGCAAGTACGAAATTCGCGATCTGCTCGGCAGGGGCGGCATGGGTGAGGTGTACGAGGCGTACGACACCGACAAGGGCAGAACCGTCGCGTTGAAGATCCTCACCGATCGCTACGCCGAAGATGACACATTTCGCGCGCGGTTCCTGCGCGAGTCGCGGGCGGCGGCGATTCTTCAGGAGCCGCATGTCATCCCGATCCACGACTGGGGCGAGATCGACGACACCCTGTACATCGACATGCGGCTGGTCCATGGCCAGACGCTGCACGACATCATCAAGACGGGCGCCCTGGAACCGGAGCGAGCTGTCGACATCATTCGGCAGATCGGCGCCGCGTTGGACGCCGCCCACGCCCAAGGACTGATCCACCGCGACGTCAAACCGCAGAACATCATCGTCACGCCAGAGGATTTCGCGTATTTGGTGGACTTCGGTATCGCCGAGGCCCGAGGTGAGACGCGTCTGACCAGGGCGGGCTATCAGGTCGGCAGCTGGGCCTACATGGCGCCGGAACGATTCCGCGCGGAAGAGGCGACGCCCGCGGTGGATGTCTACGCTCTGGCGTGTGTCCTCTACGAGGCGTTGACGGGCCGCATTCCGTTCATAGGTGACACCCAGCAAACTATCGCGGCTCACCTGTCGTCGCCGCCTCCGAAGCCAAGTGCCGCGAATCGCCGGGTGCCGGTGGCCCTCGACGCGGTCGTCACTCGGGGCATGGCGAAAGAACCCGACGACCGTTACGGCAGCGCTGGCGCGCTGGGACGCGCCGCCAAGCGCGCTCTGTCAGCCGGTCCGTCTTTGCCGCGCGAGGCGGACACGATGTTGGCTCCCCAAAATTTCGTGGCGCCCGGCGGCCCGCCGCCTTTCAACCCGCAATTCAGCAGCCCGGTATTCAGTTATCCGCCAACGGGTCCGGAAGTTCCGGTTGATTCGCAAGGTCCAGGGACAGGCGCGGGTAGATCGCTGTTGGTGGCCTTACTCGCGGTCGCAGCGGTGCTGCTCATCGCAATTGTCGGTGTCGTGATCAATGTTGTCGTCAACCGGGACTCCGACTCGAGCCCGCCTTCGCCGACGGCCGCCAACAGCACACCAACCACGTATAGCGCCGAGCCGTCCTTGACGACGACTACGCCGGTCTATACGGCGACCTCCGCACCGCAAGATCCCGAGCAGCAGCTACGGCAACTCGCGAATGAGGACCGCTCCTACGTCAGCGCCCAACTCGCTGATCGCTGGGTTCCACAACTGAGCTCCAAGCGACCCGGCGTCGTCGATAACGGAGTTGTCTGGGATAACGCCATGGCGCTTCAGGAGCACCAGCAGCTCCGGCAGAAGTACCCCAACGTGAAGCTGCTGTGGTCGGGCGACTGGTCAACGTTCTCCGCGGCAAACTTCTGGGTCACCGTGGTGGGCATTACTTCTCCCAACTCCGCAGGCGCGCTGGCGTGGTGCCGCAGCCAAGGATTTGATCGCGACCACTGCATCGCCAAAATCGTCAGCACCACGCATCCTGTCGACGGAAGCACCGCCTACAACTGATTTGGTGCTGGAAGGCAGCCGTCGGCCTGTTGGCCATTGCCAATGGCGGTCATCCTTCGACCAGCCCACCGCAGGCGCTACAACCCGGATCGGCGCAATCCCGACACGCCGTCACACGCACATTTCCCAGGTGAGCACCCATATTTGCGTCATACTCCGGCCGTGCCCGGCGATAAGACCGTCGAAAGATCCGGCCCGTCGGCGCCGGTGTCCCGGCGCACGGTGCTTGGCGGGCTGAGCCTGCTGCCGCTGGCCGCCATACCGGGCGTCCTCCCGACCGCTTCGGCCGCCACGTACCTATTCCTGACCGCGCACCAGGCCGCGGTGCTCGACGCCGCCACCCGCCGCCTGATCCCCGGGCCGGAAGACAGCCCGTTCGAGCGCAATAGCCCGGGCGCGGCCGAAGCCAACGTCGTCGGCTTCCTGGACACCATGCTGTCGGCATTCTCGTTCTCACCGCCCGAGGTGCACGCGGGCGGGCCGTGGAGCAACCGCGCCGGCGGCACCCAGGACTTCATGGCCCAGTTCGTCCCGCTCGACCGCGCCCAGACCTACGGGTGGCAGCAACGGATCGCCGACTATCGCACGCAGTACACCAACGGCATCGCACTGCTTGACCAGCTGGCCGGCGGCGACTTCACGTCAGTGCCGAAGGTGCGCCAAGACTGGATCCTGGCCCATGGCAAGGCGGTGTCCTTCACCAAAGTGCTGTTCGGTCACACCGTGGAGGCGATGTATTCCGTCCCGGAGTACGGGGGCAACGCAAACCTGGTCGGCTGGCAGGACATCAAGTTTCCGGGGGACAGCCAGCCGAACGGCTACACCGACGCCGAGGTCGAGGCGCCCGAATGGGACTTGGTCGGCACCAGCGGAATCATCGACACGCTGCTGAAGGGCGGCTGGAAACAGGCCTTCGCCGCGATGGGCGGAACGGCGGGCGTGAATGGCCTCTAAGGCGATCATCGTCGGCTCGGGCGCCGGCGGTTCGATAGCGGCAATGGTGCTCGCGCAGGCCGGCTGGGACGTCGAGATATTCGAAAAGGGACCGAACTACTACACCAACCTCGCCGGGACCGGGCCGTTCGGGACGTCGCACTCCAACGACGAGCTCAAGGGGGTGTACCGCTACTTCGAGCAGCCGGACCCGATCGCCTTTCCACGCACATTCCGGCAAAACTCCAGCCAAGTCGCGGCGAACACCTTCGTCGGCGACGTCAACGACCTTGCCAACCAGGTCGGCGGCACCTTCCCACACTCGGACACCAAGTGCACCCGGTTGTGGGACATCGACTTCAAGGGACTGTCGCTGCTCGGCCCGGTGCCCGGCGCGGACATGGCGGATTGGCCGTTCGCGTACAGCGACATCGCGCCGTACTACGACGCGATCCAGGACCTGATCGGGGTTGCGGGCGATGTCGGGTCAATACCCGCCCTGGTACAGAAGCACCAGCCGCAAGAACATCCCTACCCGATGCCGCCCGGGGCGCAGCAACGCTCGTCTATGCTCCTTGCCGCGGGAGCGAAGCGTGTCGGGCTGCATCCGTTTTTCTTCCCGATGGCGGCCAACTCGGTCGCATACAACGGCAGCCCGGTGTGCAACAACTGCGGGTTCTGCTCCGGGTACGGGTGCCCGGTCTCCGCCAAGCCGGTCAACCTCATCGCGCTGCGCCAGGCGCTGCAGACCGGACGGGTGAACTTGCGGCCGCTCACGCAGGTCCTGCAGGTCAACTTCACCGGCCGTAAGGCCACCGGCGTCACCTATATCGACGCGACCGGCCAGACCGGTGGGGACACCGCCGACGTGATTGTGCTGGCCGGCTCCGCGATCTTGACCTCGCAGCTGGCGCTGCTTTCCGGGCTGCCCGACCCCTTCGGCCGCATCGGCTTACGGATAATGTTTCAAAACTTCTACGACGGGTTCGCCGTCTTCCTCAACCAGCGGGTACACGCCTACAAAGGCCGCTCGAACACGCAGGTGGTGTTCGACTTCAACGATCCCGACTTCCCCGGGGCTCGCGCCGTCGCACGACTGGCCGGGCTGCCCTACATACGTGCCGGCCTGTGCGAGCTCGGCGGGAGCCAGTTTCCGATCGCGGAGGCCAATTACTACCAGACGATCCTGGGGCTTTTGCCGAATACGCAGATTTTTGGCCACCCGTTCAAGGCGCTGATGAAGGCCTCGCTGCTGCGCGACCGGCTCGCCGGCGTTGATTGCTTCGGCACCGACATGCCGTATCTGACCAACAACGTCACTCTGGACCCGACGGTCAAGGACATCAACGGCCAGCCGGCGCCCCGAATCACTTACCAGATCGGAAAGTTCGAGAAGATCTCGCAAACCTTCTTCGTGCCGCTGGTCGCCGCGATGTGCGGGGCATCCGGCGCACAGCTGTTCGCCGCCGTACCCCAGAGTCTGGCAAATTCGCTGGGCGGCGTTGCACCCCCGAGCGGCGAACACACGATGGGCGGGATGCAGATGGGCGTGGACCCGACGACGAGCGTCGTCGACGCGAACGGAAAAATGCACCAGATGGACAACGTCTACGTCACCGACGGCAGCGTGTTCACCACCTCCAGCGGCTCTAACCCCACCCTGACGATCATGGCCGTGGCGCTGCGCATATCGCGCGCGCTCGCCGGCCTGCCGCCACTGTAGACATCAGGTTGGTGGCTCTCATGGCGTCGCTGATCACAACACCGGACATCATCAGCGCAGCGGCAACGGATTTGGCCGCTATCGGGTCGACGCTGGCCGCGGCCAACGCGGCGGCGGTGCCCCCCACCACCGGGATACTGACCGCGGCCCAGGACGAGGTCTCGACTGCGATCGCGGCAATCTTCTCCGAGTATGCCGGTGCGTATCAACGGCTCAGCCAAGACGCGGCGGCCTATCACGCCAAGTTCGTAGCGGCGCTGGACACCGCTGCGGGCGCCTATGCCGGCGCCGAAACCGCGAACGCTACGGCTTTAGGGGCGTTCTCAAATCTGACCCTTGCCAATGTGTTCAACACGGTGATCTATCAGCCGACCTACACCATCGGGCAGGCGTGGATCACAAGCAATGTCGGTGCATTCATCGACGACACGTTCATCAACCCGATCGGCCAGGCGCTGATCGGGCGGGATCTGCTTGGCAATGGCGCCACCGGCATTAGTGGCGGAACGGTTCTGCAGGCCGCTGGTGGTGTCGGCGGGTTGTTCTTCGGTGATGGCGGGCCCGGTGGCACCGCTGCGAGCGGTCAGGGCGGCCTGGGCGGGGCTGCCGGGCTGGTCGGCAATGGCGGCACCGGCGGCGCGGGGGTCAACGCCGCGCCCGGCGGCGCCGGCGGCAATGGCGGGTTCCTGATGGGCATCGGCGGCACCGGCGGCACCGGCGGCGCCGGCGGCGCAGGCGGCGGAACTGGCGGCGTCGGCGGGCCCGGCGGCGACGCCGTGGGCTGGCTGTTCGGCAACGGCGGTACCGGCGGGACGGGCGGCGCGGGCGGGACCGGCACCGCCGGCACCGACGGTGTTTCGGGCTTCCCGGGCACCGCCGGCACCGGAGGCGCGGCTGGCGGCGCCGGCGGCGCCGGCGGTAGCGGCGGCTACAGCAGTCTGTTCCTCGGCAATGGCGGGGCCGGCGGTGTCGGAGGTGTCGGCGGCACGGGCGGTGCCGGCGGGGCCGGCGGCGACGGCGCGGCTGCCCTGACCGCCGGTGCGGCCGGCGGCGACGCCGGTGCCGCCGGCACGGGAGGCCTCGGCGGCACCGGAGGCCTCGGCGGCGGCGGCGGCGCGGCCCTGCACATCGGCAGCGTGGGCACCAACGGCGACGGCGGGGCCGGCGGCACCGGCGGTGCGGGCGGCGCACCCGGCGACGGCGGCAACGGCGCGCTCGGCACGTTTAGTGGTTCCGGTGTCGGCGGCGCCGGCGGGGCCGGCGGTGACCCCGGCAGTGGCGGGGGCGGCGGCGCCGGCGGGGCGCCCGGCGACACCGGCACCGGCGGCGTCACCGGCCAGGTCGGAGAACCGGGCAGCACGCCCACCAGCGGCGGCAACGGCGGCAACGGCGGGCGACGGCGCCACCGCCACCATCCCGGGCGACACCGGCGGCAAAGGCGGGGCCGGCGGCAACGGCGGGCTGGTCGGCAACGGCGGCGACGGCGGCGACGGCGGCAACGGCGCTCCCGGCGCCAACGGCGCCTGGGCGCCACACCGGCCGACGGCCAGGCCGGCGGCGACGGTGGGGCGGGCGGCGCTGGCGGCGACTCTGGAGCACAGGCCGGCAATGGCATCGTCGCCGGAGCGGGCGGCAACGGCGGACAGGGCGGCGTCGGCGCGGCCGGCGGGACTGGCGGTAACGCCACCGCTGCCAGCGTTACCGGAGGGGTCGGTGGTCACGGCGGTGACGGCGGCGCCGGCGGGGCCGGCGGCGCGGCCGACGGTCACAGCGCGATCGGCGGTCTCGGGGGTGCGGGCGGGACGGCCGGCAACGGCGGTGATGGCGGCGACGGCGGGATCGACACGACGGCCGGCGGCGACGGCGGCGACGGCGGGACTGCCGGCGACGGCGGAGCCGGGGGTGCCGGCGGCGCCACCAACGGGTTGTTCAGCGGCGCCGGTGCCGGCGGGGCCGGCGGGACGGCCGGCGTCGGCGGTGACGGGGGCGCCGGCGCCCCGGCCACCGGGAGCACCGGCGTCGGCGGTAACGGCGGGACCGGCGGGGCCAGCGGGGCCGGCGGCGCTGGAGGCGCCGGCGGCGCGGCCCAAATGTCGTTCAGCGTCGGCGGGGCCGGCGGGGCCGGCGGCGGTGCCGCCGCCGGTGGGGCCGGCGGCGACGGCGGTCAGGCGAGCGGGACCAACGGCACCGGCGGCAACGGCGGGACCGGCGGGGCCAGCGGGGCCGGCGGCAGCGGGGGTGTTGGCGGCGCGGCCGCCACCGGTGTCAACGGTGACGGCGGTCATGGCGGTGCTGGCGGGTTGGGCGGCAATGCCGGCACCGGCGGGGCCGGCGGTCAGGGCGGCCAGGCCACCGATTCCGGCGGCACCGGCGGTAACGGCGGGACCGGCGGAGACGCCGGTGTCAGCGGTCTCGGCGGCGCCGGTGGCGCGGCGGGCCCCGGTGTGAACAGTTTCGGCGGTTTCGGCGGGGCCGCCGGGACGGCCGCCGACGGCGGTCTCGGCGGCAACGGCGGGAGCGGCGTAGCGACCGGCGGCGCCGGCGGGGCCGGCGGACACGGCGGTGACGGCGCGGCCGGCGGGGCCGGCGGGGACTCCACGCAGGGGCCCGCCGGTAACGGCGGCAACGGCGCCGACGGCGGTAACGGCGGAAACGGCGGCAACGGCGGCAGTGCCCCCATCCCCGGCCCCTTCGGTACGGGCGGGGCCGCCGGCGCAGGCGGCAACGGCGGGGCGGCCGGGGTCGGCGACCCCGACGGCGACCCTGGAATCACCGGATCGCCGGCAACGCGGGCGAGAACGGCCAGCCCGGCTAGACCTCATGGCGGCCCACGAGCGCCGTAGTCAGGCGGTGCCTCAGGCTACGGCGTCCTCGTCCTCGACGACGCGCAGGGAGTCTTTGCGCCGGGGAAGCCCGCGCCCGCCCAGGGCTGCCTGCAGTTGGTCGATGCCCTTCTTGTCGAGCTTCGGCCGGTCGAGTTCCTGGTAGACGAGCATGTGACGCAGCCGGCGCGCGAGAGTGGGCAGTTGGCTTCGGTCGACGACCTTCCAGCGCGGGCACTCCGGCAGCGCGAAGTCCTCCGGCACGTCGGTGTTGGGCAGGACGACGATGTGGTCCCACCGCAGTCGGCCTCGGGTCCAGCGTGGGTCTCTTTCGACGAAGTTGCGAAGCGCATAGCAGGCTTCACGGACCTGGCGGACGGGTTCGATTTTGACTTCCTTGCCACGTCGCTTCTGCCACCAGTGGGTGCCGTCGTGCCAGACCTCGCCGCCCTTGACCTCGACGCACACAATCCCGGCTCCCTCGATGGCGACAATGAAGTCGATCTCGTGGTCCTTCAGGTGGTCGGTCACGCGCTGGCCGATGATGACGAGGTCTTCGGCTTCAAGTTGTTCGGTCAGGGCTTCCCAGACCTTGCGCTCAGAGCCGTTGGTCAGGCGCGATGTGTCGGGGCGCGTAATCGTCAAGGGGCCGTCGTTTCCGTGCCCTGATCGAGAGTCGCCTTTTTGATCGCCTTTTTGATCGCCTTTGTGATCACCTTGTTCAGTTTCTGGGCCGCGCGCAGCCTCGCGACCTGCTCCAGCAGTTTGCGGTTCTTCGTTGAGCGGTGCGCCGGATGGTCTAAGGCCGCGACGTGTGGACGTCTCCTCGGCGGCGGCGCCCCGGCCTTGCCCGCCGGCCACAGCGGCAGGGAACAGCGCTGCGCCGTTGGCGCCGTTGCCGAAGCTGCCGTTCGACAGCCCCCCGACACCACCGCCTGCACTGCCGACCCGCCACGGCGACATGCTCTCGCCGCGGTTGCCGGAGAGCGGTCCGGCTAGCAGCGTCTGGGCGGGCTCATTGACCGCACCACCTTCCACTGGCGCGCTCTGCATCGGCGAGGCGTTGGCCGCCTCGGTGCCCGAATACGAGCCTCCAGCGCCCTTCAAGGCGTCCACAAACTGCTGATGAAATTGCTGTGCCTCGGCGCTGAGATCCTGAAAGTCCAGGGCGTGCGCAGAGAAGAACGCGGCAACGGCCACCGATACCTCATCGCCGGCGGCGACCGCTATCCCGGTGGTGCTGGCCGCCGCCTCCACGTCGGCCGCGGTTATCTCCGAACCGATTTCCTCCACATTCGTCGCCGCCGACACGATCAGCTCCGGGATCACCGCCAGAAACGACATCGCGCTGTCCTCCCATCGGTCGTCCGCGAACCATCGGCAAGCTCATAGCATAAATTCTCGACGCCGGGGTTGCATCTCCCGGTATCCATCAAACTTATCCGTGTTTGGATTCATCCGTGTCCAAAACGGCCGCGAAAAATTCAAAACGGCATGAATTGACACGGGCCCGCTCCGTCACAGTGGGCGGCCCGCTCAACGGCTGAACGTCATCCCTTGACCATCGCGCGCTCGAGGATCGGAGCGAGATCCAGTCCCGTCGGCAGCGTGCCGAACGCGCCTCCCCACTGCCCGCCCAGGCGGGTGGCCAGGAACGCCTCGGCGACGGCGGGGTGGCCGTGGCGCACCAGCAGCGAGCCCTGCAGCGCGAGGCTGATGTCCTCGGCGATCTTGCGGGCGCGGTAACCGATGGTCTCCAGATCCTCCAGCGCGACCCGCAGCGCCGCCATGTGCGCATCCAGCCGCGCGTCGTGGCCGGCGGTGGTAGCCAGTTCGTCGAAGAGCACCTCGACGCATTCGGGTCGGGTGGCCATGGCGCGCAGCGTGTCCAGCGCGCTGACGTTGCCCGACCCTTCCCAGATGCCCATCAGCGGGGCCTCGCGATACAGCCTCGGCATGCCCGAATCCTCGACGTAGCCGTTGCCGCCCAGGCATTCCAGGGCCTCGGCGGCGTGCGCGGTGACGCGCTTGCACACCCAGTACTTGCTGGCCGCCAGCCCGATCCGGCGCAGCAGCGTCTCGCGCTCGTCGCCGCGCACGACGGCGTCGGTGGCGCCGGCCATCCGCATTGCCACGATGGTGGCGGCTTCGGCCTCCACGGCCAGGTCGGCCAGCACGTTGCGCATCAGCGGCTGATCGATCAGGTAGGCGCCGAACGCCTTGCGATGCTGGGCGTGATGGATGGCCCGGGTCAGCCCGGCGTGCATGCCGGCGGCGCTGACCAGCGTGCAGTCCAGCCGCGTGAGGTTGACCATCTCGATGATGGTCGGCACCCGCGCCCCTCCTCGCCGACCAGCCACGCGAAAGCGCCGTCGTATTCGACCTCACTGGACGCGTTGGCGTGATTGCCGAGCTTGTCCTTCAGCCGCTGCAGGAACATCCGGTTTCGGCTGCCGTCGGGCAGCACCCGCGGCAGCAGGAAGCACGACAACCCGCCCGGGGCCTGGGCCAACACCAGGACGATGTCCGACATCGTCGCCGAGGTGAACCACTTGTGACCGACCAGGGTGTAGCTGCCGTCGGCGTTGGGTGTGGCCCGGGTGGTGCCGGCCCGCACATCCGAGCCGCCCTGCTTCTCGGTCATCGACATGGTCGCGGTGATGCCCGACCTTGGTGGTGGCCGGCTTGAGTTCGGGGTCGTATTGGCGGCTGGTCAGCAGCGGCTCGTAGACGTTGGCGAGGTCAGCGTTGTAGCGCAGCGAGGGGACCACGGCGTAGGTCGCCGAGATCGGACACACGTGACCGGGCTCGGGGGTCCAGACCAGCATCTTGGCCGCGCGCACCACATGGGCGCCCGGCCGGTGGTCGGCCCACGGGGCGGCGTGCATTCCGTGCCCGATCGCCGTGCGCATCAGCTCGTGATAGGCCGGGTCGAATTCGATCTCGTCGATGCGGTGGCCGTAACGGTCGTGCGTGTGCAGGATCGGGCGGTTACGGTTGGCCAGCTCCCCCCAGCGCTGGGCCTGCGCACCGCCCGCTATCGCGCCCAGTTCGGTGACCTCGTCGAGGCCCCACTGCCCGCCCTCGCGGATCAGTGCTTCGACGAGCACAGGCGAAGTCGCGGGGTTGTGGTCAACCAACCGCGGAACCTGGTTGGTGACCACATGCGTATCCGACATCTCGCCACTGTTACATTTCTCCGACAGTCGCACAAGACTGTGTAATGCCCCGCGGTCGTGACTGTTCGCTCAGGTTTCAAGGTCCGGGTGAGGGCAGCGCGCAGAATGTCCACATCGCTTGTTGCCAGCGTCAGGTTTCGCCTCGCGGCCTGCGCGACGAGCATCCGGTCAAAAGGATCTTTGTGCTCCCAAGGCAGGCGGCCGGCCAGGATGACATCGCCAGCCTCGATCGCCAGGTCGGTAGCGGTCATGTCGGCAATGATGTCCGACCACGCCGACAACAACGGCTCCCCGTTCAGGCGCCCCAGCCGGGTCTTGATCGCGATCTCCCACGCCGACGCTGCCGAAACCAAGATCTCGGTATCCGGATCGCCGAGCAGCTGACGCGCCGAATCGGAAACCTGCTCCGGCGCACTGACCAGCCAAAGCAGGGCATTTGTGTCCAGGAGAACGGCCAGCGGCGTCGCGGTGGGCCGCTGTGCAGTCATGAATTCCCTTCCCACGCAGCGATTTCCGCTTCGGAAGGCGGTTCGTCAAAATTGTCGGGCACGACGAGCGCGGGCAGCTGACCGAATTTCCGCGGCCGGGGGTGTACTGGCGAGAGCACAGCCACCGCACGTCCATGGTTGGTGATGGTCACCGGCACCCCGGTCCGCTCGACCTCTGCCAGGAGCGCATTGAGCTTGGCCTTGGCCTCAATGCTCGTGACCGTCTTCATCCGGCCAGAACAGTGCGATCACACTATTCGAACTAGTGCGACTAGATGACTTGAGTCGTGTCTCTCGTTGAGGATGAGTCAAGTTCGAGTCTTGTTCATGCTGCGATCGCGGCACGTGTGAGTAGGTCATCGAGAGCTGCTTCGTAGGCGCGGTCGGCGGCGCGCAGTCTTGCGGGACTGGTTGGTTCTGAGGTGATTTCGGCGAGTCCGTCGCGCAGAAGCCGGTGATGGGTCTTGGACAAGAACAAGGCTCTACGGTGGCCCTCGGTGGTGACGCGGTAGCGGTGGCTGTGTGGGATACGTTCGATGAGGCCGTGGTGTCGCAGCCGGCGCAGGTCGTAGGTTCCCTGCCCGCTGCTGAAGCTTCCCGGAGCACG
The DNA here is from genome assembly GCA_963845595.1 of uncultured Actinomycetota bacterium. GTDB lineage: Bacteria > Actinomycetota > Actinomycetes > Mycobacteriales > Mycobacteriaceae > Mycobacterium. The sequence continues at coordinate 631,224 of CAWJSU010000005.1, read as the reverse complement.
TCCGAGGAGCGGTTCGAGGTGTTCTCGTAGGTCACGGTTGGTGAAGCCGCGGGGCAGCAGCCGGAAGATGCACAGCACCGAGAAGAGGGCTTGGACCCGGTCGTCGGTGAAGCGCATACCGGCCACGCGTTGACCGGTCTGGGTGTGCACGGGTTCGGTGATCGCGGTGAGCGTGGTGGCGCCATCGGCGGGGTCGTGGCTGAGTCGTTGAACGTCGAGGAGGCGTTGGTTGGCTGAGAAGCCGATCTTCCGCAGCGCGGGCAGATTGGTCAGCCGCCTGCCGATGTTGAAGTCGTAGGTGTCGTTGATGGTGGTCTCGGTCCGCAGGGCTCGTCCTTCCTTGTGGTACTGCTTGATCGTGGTGTGCTTGTAGTCGACATACAGGCTCGGTGTGACGTGCTGGGTGATCACCCGCGTGCGAAATCGGCTTGGTGTCGGGCGCTTACGACCGCGGTGGATCCGACGATCGAAGACCAGTTGCACCCGGTCCGGCCGGCCGAGATCGAGGTTGTCGCGGATGACCTGCTCGAAAAACACCCGGCCGGAGACCGGCTGGTCCAGCATCTGGGTGAGGGAGAACTCTGCCTGCAGGATCGAGACGGCGTAGCGGTAGCCGGCCGCCCGATCCTGCGGCGTGTAGGGGTGCGGCAGCCGGGCCAGCCACTTGTGGAGCAACGCGTCGATCCTGTCTTCGGTCAGGCCGTCACAGATCGCCTGCACCGCCTTGGTGTCGGCGACCGCGGCGAACCCGTTGTCGAGTGCCTCAAAGCCGATCCCGGCCTTGGCTGCTTGCCGTTTGGCGTACTCGTTGCCGTTGATGCACAACCGGGCGGTGTAGGGGAAGTAAGAGCAGAACTTGAAGAAGAACGGTCCGAAATCATCATCGACCCCGTAGAAGTAATAGTGGTTGACCACCGCGGTGGTCGTCACGATCCATGGATACGGCGCGCCGGTGATCGGGTTGTGCCGGCGTTCGGTGCGGAATACGTGGGCCTTCTCCTGGGCAACCCCGATGAACACGATCTCGTCAGTGCCGGAAAACCCGGCTAGGTGCTGGTGCATCACGTCGTCCTTGCGCTGTCCCTTGGCGAAGTGCACCAACGGGATTGCCCGGTCGGCGGCATACGTCTTGATGTCGGTGACGAACTGCCGTGACATCGGGGCGACCAGCGCGGTCGAGGCGATCGGAAAGCCGCGGTGTCGCATTAAGAACCCGGCCACCTGGCCTGTTCGCTGCAGTTCCGGGACGTAGATGTTGAGATACATCCGATCAATCGATTCGATCTCGAACTGCACGTGCTTGTCGAGCACATCAGAAACCGAGCGCGGTAGCGTCATGACAAGCTCCGATCGTCGGGTCAGCCGCAAGGCCAACCACCGCCGTGAGCGGGACATGACAAGGACCCGCAGGTCCTTCACAGACCCGCCGATCGGAGCCTACGGGCACCGCCGAACTACCGCCACAAGCCTGGGCGGGCTGGGGCCAAGCCCCGTTAGGGCGTGTCTCCCAATTCAGTGGCCCCCACGCGGGCATGGATGACTGCACAGGCCAGTAGGACTCCGCCGAAGTAGGTGAGAGCGTATTTGTCGTAGCGGGTCGCGACGCCGCGCCACTGCTTGAGCCGGTTGAAGCCTCGTTCGACGGTGTTGCGTAGCCCGTAGAGGGCGGGGTCGAATGCGGGCGGCCGACCGCCTGTTGATCCTTTGGCTTTGCGTCGAGCGATTTGGTCTTTGCGTTCAGGAATTGTGTGTTTGATTCTTCTGGAACGCAATTCGGTGCGCGTGCTCGGATGCGAATAAGCCTTGTCGCCGAGCAATCGGAAGTCGCTACCGGACACGTCCTGCCACTTGCAGGGCGCGGCGTAATCGTCGAGCAGCGGCACCAACTGGGGGTTGTCGCCGGCCTGTCCGGCGGTCAACCGGACCGCGACCGGGGCTTCCCGCTGATCGGTCAGGGCGTGAATCTTGGTGGTGAGCCCGCCGCGCGAGCGGCCGATCGCGTGATCGTCGGGCTCATCGGCAGATTTCTTGTAATTCGACAGAGCCCCCTGGGGCGAGCGTGTCGGAGCGTGCGCCCGCGCAATGTTGATGTGCCCGCACGTTCGTCGAATCCACCGCCAGCAGCTTCTCGATGTCCTCGACCATCGCGGCGTCGAACCCGAATATCGCCGCCACCTGGGCGAACATCGCGTCGTAGGTGCCGTCCAAGGACCATCGGTGATGCCGCTTCCACACCGTTTGCCACGGTCCGAAATCGGCTGGCAGGTCCCGCCATGGGCTACCAGTGCGGAATCGCCATGCGATCCCCTCCAGTATCAAACGATGGTCACCGAACCTGTTGCCCCGCTTGCCCTCATCCGATGGCATCACCGATTCGACAGCCGTCCAAAACTGATCAGAAATCACACCCATTCGCGTCACCGGCCAATCGTCGCTCGTCAACGCCCTCCCATTCGGGAGACACGCCCTAGTCCGAAAGGTCGGGGACGTGCGGCGGAACCTGGTTGATGGGTTATTCGCACGCGGCGCCGAGTGAAGCCATGCTGAGTAGCTTCTCGAGTTTCGCGCGTGCGGCGTTAATTCCCGATTGGACCCCGGCCACCACGCGCTGGCGCACCTGCGGGTCGGGCAGCGGCGGAGTCAGGTCGGCAAGCAAGTTCAGCCGCGCCGACCTGAGCCACTCAATCAAGTCGGCATCTTCCAGCCAGCGGCCCTGATTACGGAGGTCGCCATCGGTCAATCGCAACCAGTCCAGATCGGAGTCCGGGTGTGGGACCGGTAGGCAGAGGTCGTTTTTCACCGCGTCCTCGTCGTAGGCGTCTTCGACGTGGGCGATCAACGCCGCACTGAACACCTGTTGGCATCCGCGCACGCTCTGCAACGTGATGCAGTCGCCGTCGAAAACCGGCGTGGCCGGACGTTGTGGCAGTCCGTCGCTCGTGCAGTCGATGTAGAGGGCCCCGGGTGTGGAAGGAACCGATCCGTCGTCGAGCACGATCGTGCTGGGCTCGATGCGTTGGACACGGCCCATCCTGACGACGTTGTCGATGCGGCGCAATTGGTCGAATTCGGCGGGCGCCAATATCGCGCACCGGTACATGCTCGGACGTATCGAGGAGTCAAGCCGCAGCAAGGTCCCCGCGGCCTCCAGCCGGTCGAAGAGGTCCTCGATTGACTCGGCTTGTCCGATTGACGCCAGAGTTCCACCGAACCTGGCCCGGAACTCATCGATGAACGTGGGGCTGGGCTGCACCGTCGCACGGTCCAATATCCAGGCATCGCGCGGCTTGATCCAGGTCAGCTTTTCCGGGCCGATGCCGTTTTTCAGCAACCACAGGCACGCGTCCATGCCGGTCTTGCCGGCGCCGACGATCACGTATCGCTCGCGGGTGGTCAATTTCGGCAGTTCATTTGGGACGATGCAGTCCACGCCCGGTGCCACGGAGTAAGGCACGGGCCGCATCGATGGCACGACGGAACGCAAGTAGGTGGCGTCGACGATTCGCTGCTTGACGGTGACGGCGTATTCGGCGCCCGAGAGGGTTCGGAAACGGCCCTCGCCCAGGTACTCGCTCATCGGGAAGTAAGAAACCCGCCCGGAGGGCAGCAGTTGCTGCTGCATGACGGCGTCGAAGTAGGCGCACACCTCGCCGGCGGTGGCGAGTTCGCCAAACCCTTGGTTCCAACCGATCTGGTCAATGGTGTTGTTGCCCAATGGCCTTGAGTTGACGCCGTAGTACGCCGACGGCTGGTGTAGCCGCACGAACGGGTACGCGGTGGTCCAGTGTCCGCCGGGTTGATGGGCGCGGTCGACCATGACAACAGTTGCCTCGGTGTCGGTGATCAGCGTGTCGGTGAACGCCATTCCCATGGCTCCGGCCCCTACCACCAGGTAGTCGGCCTCGATGGTCTTCATTGTGCTTGCCCTGGGCTACGAAAATGTCGCCAAGGTTGAGGATTTCGAGAGGACGGTACATACAGAGGCGTCATAGTGACGACACGATACTGCCGCGGTTGGCGTCGCGAGGGACATCATCGGCAATGGGGTCGGTTGGGTCGTCAGCACTCCAACGGAAAGCAGGTCTCACCCGCGACGAGTAGCCCGAGCTCGACAAGCTTTAGACTTGCTCGCGTGACGCCATGGGTGACCGCCGAGGGCCGGCATGCACTGGCGAAATCGTCGTGAGCGTACGACGTTTCGTTGCCGCCATCGTCGTCGCGGTGTTGGCCGCGGGCTGTGCATCGGCCCGGGCGGCGGGCCCGCACAACATCACGTTGACGCTGGTGCGGCACGGCCAATCGACAGGCAACACCTCGGGCTTGATCGACACCTCGACCCCCGGCCCGGAACTCACCGCCCGGGGATGGTGCCAGGCAACGCTTGCGGGCTGGCAATTGAGCGCCAACCACTACGACGGCATCTACGCCTCGAGCATGATCCGCACCCAGCAGACGGCCCTACCGACGGCTCAGACGCTGGGCGAACCCGTCAACGTCCTGCCCGGGCTGCGGGAGATCGAGGCCGGCCAGTACGAAGGCCAGCCCGAGTCCAACGCAGCGCAGACCTTGTACGCCGCCCCGCAGCGATGGCTGCAGGGTGACCGCGGCGCGCGGATCCCGGGCTCGATCGACGGCAACGAATTCGACGCTCGGTTCGAAGACGCCGTTCAACACATCTACGACAGCGGCGCACAGAACCCGGTCGCGTTCTCGCATGCCGCGGCGATCATGCTCTGGGTCCTGATGAACGTGCGTAATCCTGACCTGTCACTACTGACCGGGAAGCCGCTGCCGAACGTGGGGCGCGTGGTGGTCACCGGAAGTCCTTCCGGCGGTTGGACATTGACCGAATGGGATGCCGATCCCCCGCCGTGCTGACGGTGTAAGGCTGCGCGCCGATTACCCGAACTATCAGCTCTTGGTGCCCACGGTTATCACGTCAAACAGGGCCCTCATCCACACCGGGCGCCGGATGCGGTGCTGATCGCTGACGGTGAACCCTGCGCCTTCGAACAAAGCCCGAAACTCGGCCGGCGACGCGTTGTGGTGCGACTTCCACCTGGCGGTCGAGGGGGCCTGCAGCAGCGGTTGCCGGGTGCTCAGGGCCGCGACGGCCACCAGCCCGCCGGGGGCCAGCACGCGATGGAATTCCCGTAACGCCGCGGGCTGGTCGAAGAAGTGAAACGCCGAGGTGGTGACGACGGCGTCCAGCGCTCCGTCGTCAAAAGGGAGCTGCTCAGCTGGGCCACGCAGAAATTTCACCCGGTTGGATCTGGCGCGAGCCTGGGCCAGCATGCCGTCGGACATGTCGACGCCGTAGATCTCATCGGGGTTCAGTTCGCGCTCGATCCGATCGCTGAGAATGCCCGTGCCGCAGGCGATATCCGCGATCCTGCGGGATCGGTGTGCGCGGAGCTGCGCGATGACGTCATCGTGCGGCGGACGATAAACCTGTTGCTGCAAAATCGGCAGGTCATAAGCTTGCTTTTTAACCCGTATCGGGCTTGCTCGGTTGGGTAGTGGCGCGCTTGCCGACGTGGTGCCGGGTGGCGCGCTGCTTGTTTTTGGTGCCGGGTGGGCGTCCGGGGCCGGGTCGGGCGGGTTTTGGTGCGCTGGCCGGCAGGGGTGTTGTCGGGCGGATGTCCGAAACCCTCGGCGGACCCGCGCTGGGGTGAGCCGGCGGGGCTCGGTGGCGGGTTTCTCCCAGGGTCGGCGTAGGTCTTCGGCGAGGTCGCGGGCGAGCCGGAGTTGGGTGTGGGCGGCGATGATCAGCCAGGTCCAGCGGTCGGCCTGCTTGGGTGTGCGGACCCGGGGGCGGGTCCAGCCCAGGGTTTGCTTGAGGAACCGGAAGGTGTGTTCGATGTCGAAGCGGCGCAGGTACATTCGCCAGAGCCGGTCGATGTCGGCGGGTTCGGCGTGTGGGTGCGAGGACCACAGCCACACGGGTTTGGGATCGCGGTCGCCGGGGAGGCGGTCCACGGTCAGCCGGATCAGGGTGCCCTCGATGATCGGTAGCTGGCCTTCGTGGTGTCGCCAGGCGGTGCGGCTGGTCAAGCGCGGGTGCAGCCGGTGCCAGGCGCATGCTTGCGCGGTGCCGTAGCGGCTGGTGTGGCTGGTGGTGGTCGTGTCGGGTTCGGGGTGGGTGGCCGGGTCGGCCAGCGCGAAGGCGGGGCCGTGTTTGGCGGGACGCCCGACCGTGCCCTGTTGGGGTGGCACGGGGAAGTGCAGGACCCGGTCGCAGCGGATGCGGCCCAGCAGTTCCACTGGCAGGTCGGCCAACAGGTAGGCAAGCCGGGTGACGTCGTAGCCGGCGTCGAACACGATCAGGATGTCGGGGTCGCCGGGCCGGTGTTGGCCGGTCGCTTGGATCCGCTCGATGACCTCGCGGACCTGCGTGGCGGTCACCTCGGTGGGGTCGTCGCAGGGGCCCAGCCGCTGCGCGTCGAGGATCGCGGTCCAGCAGGTGCGGCCGGTCTCGAGTGCGGCGACGAACGAGTAGGGCCAGCCCGGGATCATCTGTGCGTTGCCTTTGCCGCGCCCGTAGACGTGGCAGAACAACCGATCCGGGCTGGTGGCCGCATCAGGGCGCAGCCACGGGCTGACGTCGACGGTGAGCGTGATCCGGCCCTGTGGGTCGCGGGGCAGCGCGAGCGTGGCCAGCGACACGCGCAGCCGGGCGACGTCGATGTGCCCGCAGGCCAGGCCGTCGTAGAGGGCGCCGTGCCCGCGGCGGTGCTCGGCGGTCAGTGACAGCTCGGGCAGCGAGACCACCGGTCCGTCGGCGCACAGCAGCGCGTCGGTGAGTTCGAACAGTGCGTCGGCGCGGCGGTGCAGGCAGGCGTGGTAGTCGCGGCGGAACCCGGCTAGTGCCCCGGCCTGTGCGGTGCGCATGTCGGTCCTCTCCGGATCACCCTACCAGACAGTATTAATACTGTCTGGTAGGGTGGGACAATGCCAGCCGACACGCCGACACAGGAGCAACGAAATGTCCGAATCAGCCGCCCGCACAGAGCAATTGGCCGATTACCAGCGGCAGTACCGGAAACTGGTAGCGCAGCTCGCCCAGATCGGGTTCATCGCCTCCGGCACCGTCATCGAACGCAGCACCCGCTGCGGCACACCCGGCTGCCGCTGCCACGCCGACCCGCCCCAGCTCCACGGCCCCTACCACCAATGGACGACCAAGGTGGCCGGCAAGACCATCACCCGCCGCCTCACCAGCCAGCAGGCCGCGCTCTACCGAGAATGGATCGACAACAACCGCCGACTTCGCCGACTCGTCACACAAATGCGCCAGATCAGCGCCCAGGCAGCGGAACTGATCCTCCCGCCAGACACGCCGGCAACCCGATCACGCACCATCGAGAAAGGTTAAAAATCAAGATAAGCCGGGGCCAGGAAACTCCACATCCGCGTGACCGCGTCGTTGAGCCCCCGACGTTGCGCTGTTGTCATGTTGCCGAGTTCTCCAATATCAGTCGGACCGAAACAATATTTAGCTAGTATAACAACTGTCGGAACATGGCGCGGTTGCGAATCTCCGCGCCGTGGCCGCATGGCTCAACGAAAAGCGACCTTCGGATCGACAGCCGTCGCTGACCGCCAACGCGGCCTGATACCTGTGAGGCCACGCTCGACTCCCTCATCTACGGAGTGTCAAGGATCAGCCGAAACAACCGTTGGGCATCAGTCGAAACACCGTCACCTGGGGCGGGCGGGACTGGAACCGGCGACCAACGCAGATGGACTTGCGGGCGTGTTGGATCCACAGCTCGGCATGCCTCAGCAACTCCCGGACGATGACCGTCCGGACGATGCCGGCGCCCTGACAAAATGCCGTCGCTAGGCACGCTATATTTGCTCTTGGAGCAACGCGGCACTGTAGTCCGCGGCGTCGATCAACGCCAGAGATCCCGATAGCTCATGCCAAATACAAATATTTGCGGCTCCGAACTGCGCGACCCAACGTCAATACCGTCAGAACACGCGGTTTGCCGATGAGGCCGGATACGCCGCTCTGGCAAAACGCTGTGAGATGGCGTTGGGTCGGTTTAGCATCAAGTCAGCAAATTTTTTGGGGGCAACATGGCATTTCTGATCGCGGCGCCAGAGGTCATGCAGGCGGCAGCAAGAGATTTAGAAGGCATCCGGTCAGCGCTGAGCGAGGCCAACGGCGCGGCGGCTGGTGCGACCACCGACGTGCTGGCGGCGGGATCCGACGAAGTGTCAGTAGCCATCGCGTCGGTGTTCGGGTCCCACGCCCAGGATTACCAGGCCCTGAGCGCGCAATTGGAATCGTTCCACCAGCGGTTCGTGCAGCTTATGAATGGTGGCGCGGCTCAATACGCCCTGACCGAGGCTGCCAACGCCAACCCGCTGCAGAACCTTGAGCAGAATCTACTGAGCCTGATCAACGCGCCAAGCGTGGCGCTGACGGGTCGCGGGCTGATTGGCAACGGCGCCGACGGAAAACCGGGCACCGGCGCGAACGGCGGCGACGGCGGGTGGTTGCTCGGCAACGGCGGGAATGGCGGGTACGGCCCGAACGGTCTAAAAGGTGGCAATGGTGGGGCCGGCGGTCTCTTCGGCGGGGCCGGCGGGGCCGGCGGAACGGGCGGCACCGGTGGGCTCCTTGCGGCCGGCGGGTCCGGCGGCGGCGGCGGCTTCGGCGTCGGCGGTGGGGGGCTCGGCGGCATCGGCGGAGCAGGCGGATGGTTCGGTGCCGACGGCGGCGGCGGCGCTGGCGGCGTCGCCAGCAGCGGAGTCGGCGGGACCGGTGGAACCGGCGGAACCGGCGGCCTGTGGGCGGCCGGCGGCGCGGGCGGCCTCGGCGGCGTCGGACCCACCGCCGGTACGGGTGGCGCCGGCGGCAACGGCGGCATCCTCGGCGGCGACGGCGGCGCCGGCGGTGCCGGCGCAGAAGCCTATCCCGGCGGAGTCGGCGGAGCCGGCGGCGCTGGCGGGGCCGCCGGATTCCTCCGCGGCGACGGCGGAGCAGGCGGAGGAGGCGGGCAAGGCCAAGGCGGCGGCCACGGCGGCGCTGGTGGCAAGGCGGCGCTAATCGGCGACGGCGGCGCGGGCGGTAACGGTGGGTTCGGCGTGACGTCTGATGGCGTCGGCGGCAATGGCGGCAACGCCCAACTGATCGGCGATGGCGGCAACGGCGGCACGGGTTTCTCCATCTTCAACGCGCCCCCCGGCACCGGCGGTCAAGGCGGCTCATTGTTCGGCGCACCCGGACCTGACTTCCGCAGATAGTGGGCACGCGGATCGCCGAATTTTGGTGTTGACCAGTGCAAACGTTGGATGAGCCGATTTGGGTCGTGTTACTACACGACGCCAGTGATCCGGGCGGGTTCGTCAGTCGGCGAAAGCGGCGTCGATGCCGGGTGTGATGTCGATGTACTTGGGGGGTTCGGGCAGGTCGAGCGCGGCGAGGATGGTTTTCTGGTTGGCGGTCAGGGCGGAGCGTTGCGCGACGCGGCCGTCGGCGGTGGCGAAGGTGACCAGGTGCATGCGGTCGAGTTCGTGGCGTAGGTTGCGCCAGGTGTCGCCGGTGCGGGTTTCCGCGACGCGGATGAGAAGCAATGCCAGCCAACATAATTGGATGTGGGCGCGGATGCGGTCCTCGCGGTGGTGGTAGACCGGGCGCAGCCCCAGCGAGCTCTTGCAGTCACGCCAGCCGCGTTCGACGGCGAGCAGTTGCTTGTAGGCGGCGGCCAGATCCTCGGCGGTGAGGGTGAGGTCGGAGGTGCGTAGCAGCCACTTGCCGTCGTAGTGGGCTTCGCGTGCGGCTGCGGCGCGGTCGATGCGCAGCAGCCCGGCCTTGGTGCGCCGCAATAGTCGCCGCAGCCCGGGCTTGCTCTTCAGGGAGCCGACGAACTCGTCGCACTTGCTCTTGGACCAGGCGTCGGAGCCATGGATCAGCCCGGACAGGTGCTCGATAAGTCGCTGGCGCACCGCTGCGTCACGTTGGGCGGCATCCGGGTTGTGGCACACCACGAACCGCGCCGCGCGCGCCCCCTCGTTGTTGCCGCCGCCGGGTGCCACCCGAACCTCCTTGATCCGCAGGTTGTCGGCCACGTCGTGGTAACGGCCGGGGCGGGCCAGCGCGTCGGCGGCCTCGGCGTTGGTGTGGCGCAGCTTCTCGGCGTGGATGTAGTGCCCGCCGCCGCGCGTGAGATAGGCGCGGTTGGCCGCGGAGGCGAAGCCGCGGTCGGCGACCCACAGCAGCCGGTGCAGGTTCCACGACCCGAGGTCGTCTTTGACCGTGCGGATGATCTTCTGATCTTGGGTGTTGCCGGGAAAGGTCCAGCAGCGCACCGGGATTCCGTCGCGGGTGACCGCCATCGCGATCACGACCTGGGGCAGGTCGTCGCGGTGGTCCTTGGACTTGCCGAACCGACGCGCCCCGTTCTCGACCGGTTTCGCGGCGCCGTCGTCGGGCTCCGGTTCTGGCTGCAGGTCGGACAGTTCGTCGGCCACATCGACCTCGAAGTAGGTGGAGGTGGTATCGACAAAGACGATGTCGACATCAAGGTTTAGCAGGTGGGCGACCGAGTCGAAGATCTGCGCGGCGATCTCGCCCAGAGCCTCGAGCACAAAGTCCATCGCCCGATACGCCGCGTCGTCGGAAAATCCGGCGCAGCCGGCGATCGCGACCCGTTCGCCGACCCAGCTGGTGGCGGCCAGCTTGCTGGCCGGTTCCAATGCCCGCTGTGCCACGAGCGCGAACAGCACCCGCTCAGTCGCCTCGGCGTCCAGGCGCCGCTCGGCGGCCACCCGGTGCAGCGCTGCGCCGATGCCCAGCCGCTCCCAGAGTTGGTCGAGCAGCCACGCGCCGCCGAAGCGGCGCGAGTCCAGGATCTCGATCTCGCCGGTGTGCGCGGCCTCGATCGCCTGCCGCGGGTCGAGGAACCGCGAGATCGAGGCGACCAGCCGGGCCAGCGCGTCGCGGTCCACGGCATCCGCGCGGCCGAAGCTGTGGATCACCTTCGCCGAGGGCACCCCGGTGACCGGGTGGCGTTCGCTGTGCGCCAGCTGCAGATACGACACCGTCGACCCGTCGCGGTTCCGTCGCTTCGTCTCCCGAAGGTACACCCCTACACCGTTAGCACATACTCGCTGCTGAAGTCCAGCGACACGCCCGAAATCGTGTGCCTACACGAATTCGTCGTTTGGGTGACTCTGCAAGCCTTCTACCAGCACAATCGCTCCGCGCTACCCCGAAATGTGCCTACGAACTGCGGAAGTCGGGCCGGAGCGACCGGCCTCACCACTGCTTAAACGCTCGTCTCTAAACCTCGATCCACGGATGAACGTGGCGGCGTGAATTCTTGATTGTTGATCTTGATCGGGGTCTGGCGGGCGTAGCTGAGTCGCTGGTTTGCCCAGCTTTTCCTGTTGGTCTGCGGTCGTGGGGTCGGTTTTGTGGCTAGTCAAGCAGTCAGTGGATGTCCGATGGTGTTGTGCCACAGGGCACGCCATGCGGGTTCCCATGGCCAGTGGCTGGGTAGGTGCAGGACCGGTTTGCGTTGCGGACGGGCCAGGCGACCGGGGATGTTGACCAGTGTGCGGCGCAGTGTGGCTCCGCGGGCTTTGCCGTGACGGCCGCCGGCCAGGATGGCGGCGGCGCGCAGCAGGTTGTGGGCGATCGCGGCGCACAGCACCCAGGCGGAGTTCGCGCCGAATCGGCCCGACGGGATGTGGGCCAACGGGCCGTCGATCAGGTCGGCGAACACGGTTTCGATGATGGCGTGGCGGCGGTGGGTGAGGTCGGCGTCAGTGATGGGTTCGGTGGAGTTGGTGAAAAACGGGTGATAGCGCCACACCGGGAACAGTGCGTCGGCAGGGTTGGCATCTTTGACGCGGCGCACGATCAACCGGGCGGTGATCTCATCGTCGGTGGAAGCGAAAGCCGTGTAGCCGATTTCGGCGACCTCGGCGTCAGAGATCAATGTGCCGGTGTCGGGATCGATCACCGCGCCCGGATAGCGCACCGGGGTCCAGGCGTGTTCGGGTATCGCGGCGATCGCCCGTTGCACGGCGGTGTTTTTGGTCCACACCAGTGAGAACTGGGCGCCGGCACGCCGGCACGCTTTGACAACCGCGCGGCTGCCGTAGGCGGAGTCGCCGCGGACCAGGATCTGCCCGGTGACCCCGGCGGCGCGGGCGGTGGCGATGGCTTGGGCGACCATGCGCCCGGCACCCTTGCCCGAACCGGTACGTCCGGCGCGCAGCCGCATTCCGGCGATCACCGGGGCGGCGGTGTCGGTGCTGATCGTGGTGGCCAGCGGGGACAGGCCTTTACGCAGTACCTGTTTCCCGGCGATCTTGGTGTGTCCGTAGCTCGCGCCTTGTTTGGCGTGTCCGTAGACCGGGCGCAGCAGCGAGTCGATGTCGACGAACGCCCGCACCTGGGCGCCGGGTAGCAGATCAACGCGTTCACCGAGGGCGCCCAGATGCTCACCGAGCACCGACTCCAACTGGCGGGCGTGTCCGAAGGTGAACTCCCGCAACAATGTTCCGATCGTCGAGGGTGCGTAGACGCCGTCGAACAAGGTTTTCATCCCACCGCTGCGCACGATGTCGGCGTCGTCGATGCTGTCCGCACCCGCGCACATCGCCGCGATCAGCGTCGCCAGTTTCGGGGCCGGGTTGGCTGCCCCTGATCTGATCCGCGGGGCATTGATCTGCACTTTCTCGTCCAGCAGCCGTGACAGACCGGCCTGCTCAGCCAGTGCCACCACCGGCACCAGCCCGGCGCACGACACGAGATTGTCGTCATCGAACACAGCGGACTCGGGTGCGAACCTATGGGACACTTGCACTGGAAGTGCCTTTCTTGAGCCGGTTTGGTTGTTGCGTGAGGAACACCAATCATCCCAGCTCAGAGGGCACTTTCCTCAATTCGACACCCAAAACTCAAATCAATTCATCGGTGGATCAAGGCTAAACGCTCGCCGCGACCTGAATCACTTAACGAATTTCCGCGCTGCGGGCAGCGATATGCCGGGTTTCAGCGGGCGAGGAGGCGTTCCTTCTGCTCGTTGAATTCGTCGTCTGTCAGGAGCCCTGAGTCGCGGAGGTCGCCCAGTTTGACTAGGAGTTCGGCGAATTCGCGAATGTCGGCAGCGATTGCCGTCATGTGTCCGCTCGGCGACGTGGGAGTCGGCGCTGGGCGACCGCGGGTAATCGACCCGCTGCGCTCCTGGCGTCCCGGGGTAGCAGTGCCGCCTATAGCGCGACCGGCCATACTCGCCAAGGCCATCTCACTAACGAGGGTTCCCGGGCTGCCTGCGAAGGCTGCTGGGGCGGCGCCCAGGCTGGTGGCCGGCAACGTCACCGCGGCAAGCCTGATCTCCGGGGCCGCCACAGTCCAGGCCGGCGGCACCGACAAGCTCCCGATCAGTGGCGCCCGACCCGGACCCGCCGTCACCGCCGGGGTCAACGCCATCGCCGGCCGCGTCAAGCCTTCGACGGCGTCTTCGGGTGGCAAGCGAAAACCCTTGGATGTAAGCGTATTCAAGATACGGTCTTCGGTGAGGCCCAACCTCCCCTCAAGCTGGGTTTCCGTGCCGTCGTAGTTTAAGTCGACAAATAAAGAGGTGGTGTTCAATGGCGTCAGCCCAGCCTGGGCAACACTCGGCAAAAACAGCGCGTTCCCCTCGAGGCTCGACAGCGTGTCCAGCGTCATCGACTCAGGCGTTGCGCCTGTCAACGCCGTCGATATGAGCCCCAGCAGTGCCGTGGAGATCGCCTGGGGCGTCTGCGTGCTCGCCGCCGCCGGCGCCCCGGTGGTGGTCTGCGGTGCCGGGGTGAAGGGAGTTAGTGTCATCGCGGATGCTGACGCGCCCGCGTAGCCGAGCATCGCAGTGGCATCTTGTGCCCACATCTCCGCGTAGAGGGTCTCGGTGGCCGCGATCGCCGGGGTGTTTTGCCCGAATAAATTGGTAGCCACCAGCGCCTGCAACAGGGAGCGGTTGGCCGCGATCACCGGCGGGGGCACCATCGCCACGAACGTCACCTCGTAGGCGGCCGCTGCCGCTTTGGCTTGGATGGCCGTCTGCTCGGCCTGGGTGGCGCTGGACCTCATCCACGCCACGTAGGGTCCGACTGCGGCCGTCATCGTAGCTGATGCGGCCCCAAGCCAGGGCCCCGCGCTCAGGTCCGAGATCACCGATCCGTATGAGGTTGCCGCCGAGTGTAACCCAGTCGCAAGGCCGTCCCAGGCCGCCGCGGCGGCCAGCATCGGCCCTGACCCGGGGCCGACGTACATTCGCCCGGAGTTGACTTCCGGGGGCAAAAATGCGAAATCCATTGTTGCACAACCTCCTATCTGATCGCCGTTGCGTCGATAGCCTCGGTGGGCGGATTCGACCCGCGAGACAGAACCCGAGTTCTCTCGCGCGCCCATCGCTGCATGACAGCAGCTTGCGCCTATATCAGTCGATTCCGTCGACAAATGCTTGGATTTGGCGGCGGCTTTCTGGATCATGTCTTTGGCGTGCGTTTCGACTCTCTTGGCGACCTGCTGGGGCGGCCAGCAGCGCTTGAGCTTTTCCACAGTCGGGAAAGCGATCTCGGTCCGCCGGAGCTTGTTACCGGTTGTCTAAGAACTGGGTTAGAGCATTTGATCGCGATCTCTTCAATACCCGGGTGTTTCATAGCCCGACGTGTCGAGCAGATCTGGTCGGGCTGGCAGGATTTGAACCTGCGACCACTTGACCCCCAGTCGGACATCACGTGATTTGCGTTGTCTTGCAACGCCTCCGGAAGTTACCTGACCAGCAGAAACCATCTCTCGCTGTCTCTCGTCGACTTCCTTGATTCGCACCATCAGTGTGACAACGTTGTGACAACGCCGGACGCTGGAGTGACGCGCTGCAGGATTACTTAGCACCTGCTCGATGCGAACGACCTTTCTGGGCGCGTGCAGGATCAAGCTGTGTTGCCTGCCCAAGAAAACGCCAGGTCACAGGGTTGACTCCGGTGGCAGGCGGAAGTTGTGAAAAATTGCCCTGCGGCCCCGCTGCGCCCAGCGCGGCGTCAACGTCACGCCCGGCGCAGAATGAGAGACCGCCGCGCTGGGCCTGCGGACAGTTTCAGCCCGACACCAGGTTCGAGCTGCGCGGCGCGGCTGTGCAAATTACGGATTATGCGTCCCTACCCCGCGTTTCGGCGACCAGTTTGAAATGATCAGCCAATTCGTGCCATATCACCCGCAAGACAACAAATCCGATCGTTGCCGGGACGGTCCAGGTACGGCTCCCGCACGGCTGCAAATCGCCCCCGGTCGCCGGGGTGACGCGGGGGTGGGCGAACTTTTGACCGTCCGCCGGATCGACTCGACGGAGCACAAATGAGGACGAAGCTGGTCGTCAGGGGTGGGTAGACCCTTACAGCGTGGGCCTACCGTGTGGGCATGTCGGTAGTCCAACGCGAACGTGACGCCCTAGTCGAAATCCTGCGCGCGGTGGGACCGGATGCCCCCACCCTGTGCGAGGGCTGGACGACCCGCGACCTGGTCGCGCACCTCGTGGTGCGCGAACGCCGCCCGGACACGTTGCCTGGCCTCGTGTTCGGGCCACTGGCGTCCCACACCGCACGCTTGCAGACCCAACTGGCCACCTCGACGACGTGGGAGGACCTGGTCGAACTGTTCGCGTCGGGTCCGCCGGTGCTTTCCCTTTTCAAGGTTCTCGACCCAGTGGCGAGCATCCACGAGATGTTCGTCCACCATGAGGACGTCCGCCGTGCGCAGACTGGCTGGGAACCAAGGGAACTCGATGCGGGCACCCGCGCGGCGGTGAAGCGGCGCGTCGCGATGATCAGCCGGGTCGGGATGTCGAAGTCGATGACCGCGGTGCGCGCGCGGCTGACGCTGCGCACCCCTGACGGCCAGACAGTGGTGGCGGTCGGCAGCGGTTCGCCGGTCACGGTGACGGGCGAACCGCTGGAGCTGCTGCTGTTCGCGTTCGGCCGCAACGCCGTCCGCGTCGACTTCAGCGGGGACGACGATATCGTCGCCGCCGTGCGCGCCGCCAGGCGCGGCTTTTGATTTCCTTCGGCCGCTGCTGTTTTGGCGACTGTCTTGGTGCGGGATATTCACGTCCTGGCAAGTTCCGCCGGGGCGCTTCGCCGTGAAATGCCGATAAAGCAAAATGTGTTAACTGGCCCACCGACCCGGCCGCGCTCAATCCGCCACGCGCCGCGTTCACGCCGCGATGAACGGCTCCCGGTGGCCAACCAATCAGCGCCGCACGAATCGATGACCCGTGTCCCCCGACTCAGGACTGCCCGTCGCCGCCGCCATTGCCCCCAATGTGCAGGGCCTCGGCGCCGGAGCCGGCGACGCCCGTGACGCCCCCGTCACCTCCGAACTGGCCAACACCACCACCCGCGCCTCCGGCCCCACCCAAGAGCCCCTTTGTGCCGGCGTCACCAGCGACGGCGTTGGCGGGATAAGCCCAGGCGCCGCCGCCGCCCCCGCCGGTGCCGGCGCCGCCGCTTCCCCCGCCACCTCCGAAAGCGAGGGAAGAGGCGGTGGTGATCGCGTTACCACCTGCGCCTCCGGCCCCATCGGCGCCGCTGGCGTACGCGGCCCCGCCGCCTCCGCCTCCGCCTCCGCCTAACGCCATATCCCCGGACGCCTCCCCAAGCGCGCCACCGCCAGCGCCGCCTCCGCCTCCGGTACCCCCTGACCCACCGCCGGGGGCACCGACGCCACCGCTGCCACCGTCCCCGCCGAGCCCGAGGGCGACGGGACTGCTGAGCTGGATCGAGGCGGCGCCGCCGGTGCCGCCGGTGCCGCCGGTGCCGCCGGTACCACCGCCGCCGCCGATGCCGCCGCCACCGACCTGGCCGCCCTTCCCGCCCGCACCACCGCCACCCCCGCCGCCGCCGTAGGTGGAGTGGTTTGCGCCGGTTGCGGTCACGCCGTTGCCGCCGAAGCCGCCGTTGCCGCCGGCACCACCGGCGCCGCCGGTGCCGTTGAGTCCGCTGCCGCTGGAGTTGCCACCGGCCCCGCCGGCGCCGCCGTGACCACCTTGGCCGCCTTGGCCGGCCACACTGCCAAAGACGTTTCCGCTGACGGAGCCGCCGGTACCGCCGGTACCGCCGCCTCCCCCTGTGCCGCCCGTGCCACCGCTGCCGGCCTGCCCGAAGAATCCTCCCCCGGTGCCACCTGCCCCACCGGCACCGGCGGCACCGCCGTCGCCTCCGATACCGCCGGTTCCGCCAGTCGAGGTGCCGTTTCCACCGCTGCCGCCGTGGCCGCCCGAATTACCGTTGCCGCCGAGGCCGCCCGCCCCGCCGGCCCCGCCCAGCAGGGCCTGATTCGCGCCGCCGGCCCCACCGTTGCCGCCGGCCCCACCGTTGCCGCCGCCCCCGCCGGCTCCTCCGGCCGTGGTGTTATCAGTGCCGACTGCGCCGGAGCCGCCGAGGCCACCCGCTCCGCCGACACCACCGGCGCCGCCGGACAGGGAGAATAATTGCCGGTTGACCCCCCCGGCCCCCCCATTGCCGCCATGCCCGCCAGTCGCTAACAGGCTCGACCCGCCGGCCCCGCCGGCCCCGCCGGCCCCGCCGGCCCCGCCGCCGATGAGCCATTGGCCCCTCCAGCCCCGCCGTTTCCGCCTGCGCCGCCAGATATGGCCTTTCCGATTCCGCCGGCTCCGCCGTCACCGCCGTGGCCCCACAAGCCAGCCGACCCCCCGGCCCCACCGCCCTGCCCAGTGGCGCCCGACCCACCATTGCCGCCATTGCCGATCAGCCACCCGCCGTCGCCGCCGTTCTGCCCGGTTCCGGGCGCCCCAGCGGCTCCGTTGCCAAACAGCGGGCGCCCCGTCAACAGCTTGACCGGATTGAACAACCCCAAGCCCTGGACTTCACCGACCAAGACCGTCAGCGGGTCCGCATTGGCCGCCTCCGCGGCCGCATACTGCCCCGATCCCGACGTCAACGTTTGCACAAATTGCTCATGAAACAGCGCCGCCTGCGCGCTGAGCGCCTGAAACTCCTGGGCGTAGGCGCCGAACACCTGAGAGATCGCAGCCGAAACCTCATCCTGCGCCGCGGCCAGCACCGATGTCGTCGAGCCCGCCGCCGCCGCGTTGGCCGACCTGATCACCGATCCGATCGCGTCCAAGTCCGCCGCCGCTGTGGCGACAACCCCAGGGGATATCAGTACGAAAGATGACATCTATGGCTCCTAATCGCTTGTCGAGCCGTAGGTTAACGGCGACGACTTGCGAGATTCTTGCTTCTGATTGGCGAGATTCTTGCGTCTGATTGGAACCCCGGCACCACGACTGCAAACGGGCAAAACCCCCCGTCGGGGTGCGGCCGTGAACCGACTCTCTTCGGCGTGGAAAGTTCGGGTCCGGTCATTGAGGCCCCACTGCGCAGCGAATTAGCCGTGCAGCGCGGGCCTCCTGCGCGACCCGACGCTTCCTCGTCGCCGCTTTTGAGGCGGCGGAGACGAAGACAGCGATCAATCTGTTTTTGTCGGAGCGTCGGCCGGACAGTCGACCAGCCCACCGACCGCAGTCAAGGTAGGGACGTCGGCCATCGGGCAGGCCTATAAGTCCGTCTAAGAAACAGACCGGGCGCGGGCGATCAAGTCCGTCGTCACCAGCAGCAGGTCGCCGCAGCCCAATGTCGGACGATGAACAACTATCGGTTCGGTAACCTTCGAGCCGCCGCGGTGCTACGGTCCCTCCCGTCAGCCACACCAAGGGAGGGATCTGGATGATCGTGCCCAAAAAACTGAGTGCCGCCGCCGTTTTGGTGGGACTGGCGATCGCCGGCGCACCCTCCGCGCCGGCCGACCCACAACCAACTCTCGGCCGTGCTTGGGCCCCGATCGTGCGGGGCTACGGAACGGTACGGCCGGCGAGAGTCTTCAACGGTGGCGACCCCACGGGCGACATCTGGGACATCACGTGGTCCTCATGGGGCGGAGAACAGGCCACGGGGACGGGAACCTCCTACTGGGAGCCGCCGGGCGCGGGTGTCGCGGAATCGGTCAAAGAACCGGCGACGATCGTGGCCTACAACCTCGGCACCTGCGAGGGGCAGCTGATGTACCAGGCGGCGAAATGGTACTTCCCGGGCAAGGGACAGGCGTTCGACCCGGCCGGGCACTACAACATCTGCACTGGCGACTACGTCAACGGGGACTGAACGAACCCGCCCTAAGGACGCGGCGGCAGCATCGAAAGCCACCCATCAGAGAGCAGTTCCAGCAACTGCCCGTCCGGATCACGGATCATCGCCGACTGTGCAGACGCCGTCCCGTCGACCACCGATCCCCCAAATCCCTCGACACGCTCGAGCACGCTCATGAGGTCAGACACGGAAAACGAGATATGCGTCAGCCCAACCTGATCCATCGCCCGCTCGGCACCGGCATGCACCTGACGTCCCGAGTAGTCCAGAAGCTCAAGCACCAGCCCGTCGCGAACCAGATACGTCGCGTGCAAACCGACCGGTTCAGCCAGCTGCAGCAGCTGGGCAGTGCCCTGTTCGGGTGCGTCGAGTTCCCACCAGAACTGGAAGCCGAGCAGGTCTTCGTAGAAGCGGCGTGACCGCTCGCGATCGGCGACGCACAAGCCAACGTGGTTGAAAGTCACTTGGTTACCGGTCATTACAGCCTTCCGTACCGAGTCAGCGCCAACGCTCCCCCGCCCTCGATGACGACCGTGGCCCGCTCCAGGCATCCCCCGACGCCTTCCTCGGCAACCCAGGATTGAACGCTCACCACCATGCCTTCCTCGAGCACAGCGTCGCTACCCCGGCCCAGCCCGATGACCGGCGCCTCCGCCCCCAGGCCCAGCCCGTGGGCCAGCGGCACCGGCGATTCCGAGTTGCCGGCGTCCTCCCACGCCCGAGACAGGTCCGCGCCGGTGCTGCCTGGGCGGCACGCGGCAATCAAAGCATCCATGCCGCGCGCGCAGCGCGATGCCAGATCCGCGGCTCCAGGCGCAGCCGCGTGCCCGGCAACGCGAGTGCGGGCCAGCCCGGCCTCGTATCCGGCGTACAGCGCACCCGGCGCCAGCACCACCAATTCGCCATCCCCAACCGGGCGATCCGATGCCAAATGGCGAAACCCAACCGGACCGCGCGAAGGCGTTGCGAAGCACACACTTTCCGACGGCGCGGTCGGCGCCCCGAGCCGCGCCACATGGTCGTAGTAGACGCCGAGCAACTCCCGCTCGGTAATCCCCGGCCGCAAGGCATCTTCCAACGCACTCAACGCCGACTCGGCAATCGCCGAAGCCACGTCCAGACAAGTGATCTCGTCAACAGTCTTGATCCGCCGAGCGGCCGTCATCACCGTAGCGGCATCCACCACTTCAGCCGAACCAGCGACTTCCGAAATCAGTCCGGCGAACATCGGCGTCAGCCCGTCGGTGCCCACCCGCCGCGACTCACGCAACCCGGGGATGGCCGCCAGGGAGGCCATCAGGTTGGCGGGATTCCAGCTCAACCCATATAGGTCCTCGCGAGCAATCTCCGGCGGCACGCCCTGGTCCCAGGTAGAGAGCAGATGCACTCGCCCGGTTTCCCGCACCACCACGGCGACCGGCGCGTACGGCAATACCCCCGCCCGGCCAAGCACGCGCGCCCCCGACACATAGTGCACATGGCCGGCACCACCGAGCATCAAGGCATCGATTCCATGAGTCTCCATGCCGGAGAACACCTTTGCGCGGCGCTCGGCACGCAGCAGCGAAAAGTCAACGCGGGCGTCGTCCTCCAGGCCCATCATGCCAATGAACACACCGCGGTCGCGAGACACCGGACTCATGCGGCAAACCCAAACGGATCGTAGGTCGAGCCGCTCAGCTTGACCCACCCGGTATCCGTCACAGCCACAATGTCTTCCGAACGGTAACCAGCGGAACCGTCTTCCCAGATGACCGGCTCGAAAACCGCCACCATCCCCGGCTGCATGACGAGCTGCTCGTCGAACGACTCGCCGAAGTCGGTTCCGATCAACGGCATTTCGGCGCTGTCAGTGCCCACACCGTGCGCCAGGTAGAAATGCTCGATCCACGGCCGAACGCCGTCATTGGCCTCGAGAGCAGCACGACAAAGCTGTAAACCGGACACCCCCGGCTTAAGCATCTCCAGACAAGCGTCGACCACCCCACGCCAGCGACGAAAGTGCCCAAGCTGAATAGCATTCGGACCGCCGCCAACAACCCAGGTTCGCCCATAATCGGAGGCGTAGCCCTCCCAGATGATGCCGGCGTCCACCCAAATGACGTCGCCAGCGCGCAGGAACCGGTCGGTCGTGACGGTCGGGTAAGCCAAGTCGCCATGTAGGGTCCACGGCCCAAGCTCGCGATAAGGTGCCATCACCTGCCAGATCGGATCGATCCCGCCCGACGAAGCACCCAGCTCGAACACGCGGCGCAAAAACACCGCACTCAAGTCGATCTGCCGCACCCCGGGACGCAACACCCGCAACGCGTCAACCATCGCCAGTTCATTCAGCAGCTGCGCCCGGCGAATACAGGAAACCTCGTCAACCGTTTTCACGATCTTCGCGGCGCCAAGAGCCCCCGATGCATCGCCCCAGTCATAACCGGAAAGGCCACGCAACATCGCGTGTGACAAATGGTCAATCCCAATCCGCGCCCCAGCACCGAAGTGCTCGGCCAACGCCTTGGCGAACACATCAATCCCGTCGTCGAGATCCGGAAACAGCGGCCCATGTAGGTGATCGGATCCAAGCTCGGGCGGTGCCCCATCCGAAAACGGGGTGTAGAGGTGCGCCGCCGAGTCGCCGGCGACCACAACCGCCACCGCGCGAAACAGCGCCGCCCGGTCACCGTCCAAAGCCGGCATGGCCGCCCCCGTCGCATAAGCAACCGCGCTGGACCCGAGCAGCACCAACCCGTCCAAGCCGCGCACCGAAAGCTGATCCTGTAATCGAGCAAAGCGCTCCCGGTGCATGCGAGCCAGATCGGGCAGATCCGGGATCACCGCTCCGCCGATCGTGGCTCCGCCCGACCAATCCTCGATCGTGCTACCTCCGAGACCTCCGAGCGTTCAAAAGCGTAATAATGCAAAGATAGCCCAATAAGCGGCCGGCACCGCCAGCGGTCAGCAAGATCTCCCCGCATCTGGACATTGTTCGTGCGGAACCACCGCGATTGAGATCGCCTCTTGCATTTCGTAACCTTGTTTCGTAACGTCGATACGAATCAGTAATGCGCTGCGGCCGAAGGAGCATCATGAGCGGACCGGTCACCTATCGTCGCGACGAAGCCATCGCGACGATCACGATGGACGACGGGAAGGTCAACGCAATGGGGCCGACCATGCAGCAGGCCCTCAACGAGGCGCTCGACATTGCCGATCGTGACGACGTCGGCGCGGTGGTAATCGCCGGTAACCACCGGGTGTTCAGCGGTGGGTTTGACCTGAAGATCTTGACGGGTGGCGAGATGCAGCCGGCGATCGACATGCTCAGGGGCGGATTCGAACTGTCGTACAGGCTGCTGTCCTACCCGAAGCCCGTGGTCATGGCGTGCACCGGCCCGGCCATCGCGATGGGGGCGTTCCTGTTGTGCAGTGGCGACCACCGAATCGCCGCGCCGGGACACAACATTCAGGCCAATGAGGTCGCCATCGGAATAGTGCTACCGTACGCGGCCCTGGCGATCATGAAGCTGCGTCTCACGCCGTCGGCGTATCAGCAGTCCGTCGGGCTGTCCAAGGTGTTCTTCGGGGAGACCGCCCTGGCCGCGGGTTATATCGACGAGATCGACCAACCGGAGACGGTGCTCAGTCGTGCCCAGGAGGCTGCCCTCGAGTTCACCAAGCTCGATCTGGGGGCGCATGCGGCCAGCAAGCTGCGCGCCCGCGCCGCTGGACTCAAGGAGCTTCGCGCCGGAATAGACGGAGTGCCAGCCGAATTCGGCGTCCAGTAGAGCCGGATGCCCAGGCCCAAGCAGCGGACCCCGGAGCTTCGCGATCGAGTGCTGCAGGTCGCGGTCTCGACATTGAACGAGGACGGCCTCTCGGGGTTCACCACCCGGCGGGTGGCCGAGCAGGCCGGGACCTCCGTGCCCGCGGTGTACGAGTTGTTCCAGGACAAGCGCGGGCTGCTGCGCGCGGTGTTCTTCGAGGGATTCCGGATGCTTGGTCTCCAGCTGCTCGAAGTACCCCAGACCGACGACGCGATCGCCGACGTCCAGCGGCTCATTCCGGTGTTCCGCCGGTTCTGCCTCGACTACCCGGCGCTGGCCCGGGTGATGTTCTCGCGACCCTTCCAGGATTTCGACCCCGGCCCCGAGGAACTCGCGGCGTCGCCGTCGGTGCGAGAGATCTTCGTCGGCAGAATCAAGCGGTGCACCGACGCCGGGCTGCTCACCGGCGACCCAGTCGATATCGCGCACGTATTGCTCGCTCTGGCACAGGGTTTGGCGGTCCAGGAAGGCGGCCGCTGGCTGGGCAAGTCGAAGGCGTCGGTGAATCGGCGCTGGGACGTTGGGGTGACCGGGATGCTGCGGGGCTTTGCGCGCTGAAGCTCCGACCGCGCGACGATTTCTGCACGTGCTTTGCCTGCCGCGGAAACCATTCATACACCGCTTCACCCCGCGTACTACAAATACGTAGTACAATGGCGAGCGTGTCCGAGGTGCCGGTGCGTGAGCTGAACCAAAATACTGCCGGGGTACTCGCACGGGTCAAACGCGGCGAGCACATCGACATCACCGAACGCGGAGCCGTCGTGGCCCGGCTGGTTCCGGCCCAGGAAAATCCCCTAGCCGAAATGATCAGTGCGGGAAGGCTTCATCCCGCCACCCTCAGCGGACCCACGCCACGCCCATCCGGACCGGTGAAGACCGACCATGAGGCCGGCCAACTGCTGCGCGATCTGCGAGACAACGAGCGTTACTGATGCTTTATCTCGACACGTCGGCGTTGATGAAACTGATACGGCGTGAACCTGAAAGCGATGCCCTCGCTGACTGGCTTGACGCACAAACACCGGCGCCGTGGGTGTCGTCGACGCTGATCGAGGTTGAACTCCCCCGCGCCCTGCGCCGGGTAGAGCCCTTGCTTCTCGCCGATGTTCCCGCAATCGTGGCTCGAGTGGCGCGCTACGAAGTCGACGAGGTGGTCCGGGCCGCCGCCGCGGCGTATCCGGACACCACGTTGCGGTCACTAGACGCGATCCATCTCGTGACCGGGGACGCGGTGTTCGGCGCCCAGTTGACTGCGTTCGTCACCTACGACCAACGCCTCCTCACGGCCGCCGCAGCAGCCGGCTTGCCGACCGCTGCTCCAGGCCGCTGAGTGTGGTAGCGATTCATCGGGTTCACGGTTCGGCGTCAACACGCGCCCGCATGACTGTCCACCCCGGACCGACATCGGCACGTGGGAGGGCTGCGGACCCATTGAGTCGTCGTTGACAGCGGTCGAGACTGTCTCGATACTCCCCCAGTACAACCGACGGCCATCACTCGCCCGAGGCTGCCTGGTTATGGCGCAATGGAGGTCGGTCGTGATCAGTTTTGGACTATCCGGTAAGCGCGCTGTGGTGTCGGGTGCGGGCTACATCCCGGAGCGTGCGGGCCATGGCTGGTTCACGTCGTTGGCACTTGCTGAGGCGGGCGCCTCGGTGGCCTGTATCGACATTGACGAGCAGCGCGCGAATCGCATTGTCGGCGAGATCGTCGGCAGGGGAGGTAATGCCATCCCGATCGTCGCCGACATGACCGACCGTGCGCAGGTCAGTCGGGCGATCGAAGAAGCCGTCGCAGCTCTGGGCGGTGTTGATGTCTGCGTCGACATCATCGGTGGTGCGACCTGGTCAAAAGTCGAAGACTTCACCACCCAATTGTGGGACGCGGCAATCCACTACAACCTCACCCAGGTCTTCTACCTTTTCCAAACCGTGGCACGGCACATGATCGCCCAGCGCAGCGGTGGATCGTTGGTCGCACTCGCCTCGGTCGACGGCATGGCGGCTGCCACCTACCATGCCGCCTACGGCGCCGCCAAGGCCGGCGTCATCTCGCTCGTCAAGACCTTCGCAGACGAACTGGGGCGCTACGGCATTCGCGCTAACGCGGTCGCGCCAGGAAATGTGGGCTCCGGCAACGAGGACCAGCCGCCCCACGAGTACGCCGTCAATGGAATTAATCCGCTGGCCGCGCCGCGCGCGCACGACGTCGCCAACGCCGCGTTGTTCCTCTCCTCTGAGCTGGCTGCCCGCATCACCGGTCAGACACTCGTCGTCGATGGCGGCGCAACCATTCAGCAGCTATGGGGGCTGCCCGCATCATCGATCCCGCCCAACCCGGAGGACGCGCTGCCGGACTTCATGAGACCTGGGGGGTTGGGCAGCTAGTTCGGGAATCTCGCCGCATCGGCGACCAGTTGCGCCGATTGGCGATCCGGTGTGACCCGAACGATGAACCCGTGGCGCATCATGGACGTGTGCGGATCGGAGTTGGGGTTTCCACCGCGCCCGACGCGCGGCAGGCCGCGGTGGAGGCTGCAGCGCACGCGCGCGACGAGCTCGCCGGTGAGGCGCCGTCGCTGGCCGTGCTACTCGGATCGCGATCACACACCGACAATGCTGTGGACGTCCTCAACGCGGTGCAGGAGATGGTCCAGCCGCCCGCGCTGATCGGTTGCGTCGCCCAGGGGATCGTCGCCGGCCGCCGCGAGATAGAGGACGGACCCGCGGTGGCGGTGTGGCTGGCGACCGGCATGGCCGCCGAAACGTTCGAGCTGGACTTCGTGCGCACCGGCTCGGGCGGCCTGCTCACTGGTTACCGTTTCGACCCGAGCGCGCACGATCTGCACCTGCTGCTGCCGGACCCGTACACATTCCCGTCGAGCCTGCTCGTCGAGCACCTCAACACCGACCTGCCGGGAACGCCCGTGGTGGGCGGCGTGGTGAGCGGTGGGCGGGGACCGGGCGAAACCCGCCTCTTCCGCGACCACGAGGTGCTGACCTCCGGCCTCGTCGGCGTGCGCCTACCCGGCATGCACGGTGTCCCGATCGTGTCGCAGGGCTGCCGGCCGATCGGCGACCCCTACATCGTCACCGGCGCGGACGGCGCACTGATCACCGAGCTCGGCGGCCGACCGCCACTGCAGCGCCTGCGTGAGATCGTCGAGGGGCTGCCGCCCCACGAGCAGGAACTGGTAAGCCACGGCCTGGGGATCGGGATCGTCGTCGATGAGCACCTGGTGGTTCCGGGTCAGGGCGACTTCCTGATCCGCGGGCTGCTCGGCGCCGACTCCTCGACCGGGGCGATCGAGATCGGCGACGTTGTCGAGGTCGGCGCGACCATGCAGTTCCAGGTCCGTGACGCGGCGGGGGCCGACAAGGACCTGCGCCTGGCCGTGGAGCGGGCGGCAGCGGAGCTGCCCGGGCGTCCGGTCGGAGCGCTGTTGTTCACCTGCAACGGACGTGGGCGGCGGATGTTCGGGGTCGCCGACCACGACGCGTCGACGATCGAGGAACTACTCGGCGGGATTCCGCTCGCCGGTTTCTTCGCCGCCGGGGAGATCGGCCCGATCGCGGGCCGCAACGCGTTGCACGGTTTCACCGCGTCGATGGCGCTGTTCATCGAAGACATTTTGCGATAGCCGTCGTTCCCCTATCTATGTCCTCGCGCAACGACGGCCAACGCCAACGGCATCCCGGTGTGGTGCTCCGCGATAGGAATCGTCACTCGACGGCGGTGTCGAGAATGAAGTACTGCGCGACTCCAATTTCGCCCGTTTCGCCGCAGCACTACCTATTCAGGCCAGCACCAGGTCGCCGCAACCCGATATCGGACGAACGGATAACCATCTATCGGTTCGGTGACCTTCGAGCCGCCGCGGTGCTACGGTCCCTCCCGTCCGCCACACCAAGCGAGGAATCTGGATGATCGTGCCCAAAAAACTGAGTGCCGCCGCCGTTTTGGTGGGACTGGCGATCGCCGGCGCACCCTCCGCGCCGGCCGACCCATAACCAACTCTCGGCCGTGCTTGGGCCCCGATCGTGCGGGGCTACGGAACGGTACGGCCGGCGAGAGTCTTCAACGGTGGCGACCCCACGGGCGACATCTGGGACATCACGTGGTCCTCATGGGGCGGAGAACAGGCCACGGGGACGGGAACCTCCTACTGGAAGCCGCCGGGCGCGGGTGTCGCGGAATCGGTCAAAGAACCGCCGACGATCGTGAACCGTGAGCAGTTCGTGGTCGTGCTGGTCGCACTGCCGTAGCGAATCATGTTGCGCTCCAACACCATAGCCATTCTTACCTTGGTCCTTCGTGCTCACGCGCACGTAGCCGATAACACGTAGAGGCATCCGCCCTCCTGTAGCCGTAACGGTCGAATCGGTCGATTCGGCTTTAAGGCTACGCCAGCTAGCTACTCCCATCTACGCGTTCAACTGCGCTTATGTCTAAAATGGCTAACTCCTGCACGCCGGTTGATCGCAGACACATCTGCATTGGCGTCTTCCTGGGTGATGAGCTGTCCGCGACGGCTTGGCGGCGGCATGCCTGTGTCGTCGGCCCACGGTGGCTTCGGCAGCGGCTTAGGTGTGGGCTCGGGTGGAGCGCTCGCCGGTTCCGGTGTGGGCGCGAGCGCAGGTTCGGGCGCGGGTGTGGGCTTAGGTGGACCCGTTGGCCGCTCGGCGCGGCGAATTGGGTGGCCCGCGCGCTGGGCGACGGCCTTCGCCAGGCGCTTGTCGGCTGGTGCCGCGTTGGGGGCTGGAGCGACGCCGCGAACGGCGCGTTCCATCATGATTGCCTTGGCGAAGTCTAAGCGGCGCTGGGCTTTTGCTATCACCTTTGGCGACCCGCCGCCATGCACCCGGCACACAAACCCGCCGCGGATTGCGAAGCGCCGGCACGGGTTGCCATCTTGCCGTCGCGCGGTGCACGTGCGTGGATGATCAAGCGGTGCAGGGTACCTACCCACCAACTCGGCGGTGTCTCACGCATCCCGGACCTCCGCACACGGCAATACCAGATGAGACGGTAATTCGTCGGTCACCGGCTCGCAGCGCAATCGATCTTTTGACGGCCCGCGCAGCGCGGGCTTTCGCCTCACGTGGGCACGCGAGCGGCGGTGGCGTCGGCGATCCGGGTTGCTTGATTGGCGACGTTGGCTTGGCACACCGAGACGTCGATGACCACCCGGGACACCGCGCTGAGCGACCGCTGGCACTGCAGTGCGGCCGTCACATTGAACGTCATTGAGATCTTTGGTGCGTTGCCGTTCACGGATCCCAGAGTCACCGTGATTCGCTGACCCTTTACGCCAGTGTCCGTAACGGTCTGCCCCGCGCACGCTCGCCACTTGCTCTCTGAGGCCTGCAGAAACGCGCCGGCCTGTTCCGCCGTGGGATAAGCCACCACGCTCTCGTCCACGATGCGTTGGGACTGACCACCCGAGACGACCTGCGCGCTCACCGCTGTGTATCCCGTTCCCGCATAGACCTCGGGTTTTCTGGGGTACAGCGCACCCACGCAGTCTGGATTCGATAGCACGACGGTTTTGTTATTTAGCTGCGTTTTTTCCAGCGGCACCAGGTCGGACGGCGGCCCCATGATGGCGATGACGTCGGAAGAGCTGAGTAGAATCGCGTCCAGCTGCGCGGGCGTCAGCGGGGTCATGGGCTGCTTCGTCGTGACAGGCGCACTCGCAACGGGCTCGTTCGTGCTCGTGGTGGCCGTTTCGATGGGGCGGCCGGGACTCCTTTTGTTGATCGCCAGCCAGATTCCGATGCCGGCGAGTAGCACTACGGCGGCCACGACGGCACCGAGGATGAGTAACGGTTTTCGGTTGCCCCGGGGTGGGTTGGGTGCCCAAGGTGGTGGTGAGGTCCACTGCACCGGAACGGTGGCCGGCGGGGCGTGATGTTGGCTGTGCGCGAGTAGCGTGGCCTCGCGGTGCTGGTCGGTAGCACTGAGCGCGTCGTGGGCCGCACTGGCGAGCTCGCCGGCGCTGGGGTAGCGATGGGCGGGGTCTTTGGCCATGCCCCGGGCAATGACATCGTCGAACGCCGTTGAAATGGTCGGGATTTGGTGACTGGCCCGGGGGGCGGGTTGGGTGAGGTGCGCGGCCATGAGCGCGGGCAGGCTGTCCGACGGGTATGGAGGGCTGCCGGTCAGGCATTCGTAGAGGACGCAGGCCAGGGCGTAAATGTCGACGCGATAGGTGATTTCATCGTTGCCGAATCGTTCGGGCGCCATGTAATTCCAACTGCCCACGGCGGTGCCCGTTTTGGTGAGGTGCTGGTCGGCGGCGGCCGCGGCGATGCCGAAGTCGACGAGATAGGCGAAGTCCTCGCCGGTGATGAGGATGTTTTCCGGCTTGACGTCGCGGTGGACGATCCCGGCGCGGTGGGCGGCGTCGAGGGCGGACGCGACCTGGCGGATGATGGCGACGGCGAGCGGTGGGGGCAGCGGGCCGTTGCAGTCCACCACATTGCTGATGTCGGTGCCTTCTACGAAGCGCATGTCGATGAACAGTTGGCCGTCGATCTCGCCGTAGTCGTGGATGGGCACGATGTGGGGTTCTTGCAGGCGGCCGGCCGTGTGGGCTTCGCGTTGCATGCGCTGGCGAAACACGTCGTCGGCGCTGAGTTCCTGGGTCATCATTTTGAGCGCGACAACCCGATCTTTGACGGTGTCGTAGGCCTCGTAGACCTCGCCCATCCCGCCGCGACCCAGCAGTCGGCGCAACTCATAGGGGCCGATCCGAGCGCCTACCCGCGAGCCCGCACCGGTGTCGTTCATCGGAGACTCCTCACGGGACTGTCATTACCAACGGTAATTCTGCGACGAACGGTAATTCGATGCCGCTATTTCGGCACATTCGCCGCCATGGCGGCGGCGACTCGGCTGGCTTGATCGCCAACGGCGGGTCCACAGGCGACGACGTCGAGCACCACGTTGGACACCGTGCTGAGGGCGTGCTCACAGGTCCATCCGCCTGCTCCCTGCAAGCTGTGCACTATGGCAATCTTCGGAATCGCGCCGGTGAGGTTCCCAAATGTCCATGTGCCCGAGTTACCGTCGCCCTGGTTGTCGATGACCGTCTGCCCGCCGCAGGCCCTCCAGGCAGAAGCCGACGATGTCATGAAGTCGGTGGCCTGTTCGGCGGACGGAAACGTGACCGCCGCCTGGGTGATACCGAGCTGAGAGCTCTTCCCCTGTAACACCGTGTAGTTCACTCCGGTATACCCGTTGTTCGCGTACACCCGAGCGTCGGCGACGTAAAACGCGCCGTAACAGGCCGGGTTCGACAACGTCGCCGGCGAGGTATCCATCTCCGTTTTGATTACCATCTGTTGCATGCCGGAGGTGCCCAAGGTGGTGTCCACCTGGGCCGGGCTGAGCAGGATCGAGTTCAGCTGTGCGGGTGCCACCATCGGGACGGCCGCGTTCGTTGTCGTGGTAGCGGGTTTGTCGTTGGCTGTGAGTGCAGCCGACGCGGTAGGGGTGGTGGTGTGGGCTTGGATGTCGCTGGTGCGGGTGCTTGTTCGCCACACAATCAGTGCGGTGAGAAGGGCGGTGGTGGCCAGTATGGCGGCGGCCAGGATGACCCACGGTTTGCGGTTTGTGCGCGGCGGGGGGTGGGCCCACTCTGGTGGCGGAGGCCAGCGGATCGGTACCGTGGGCGGCGGGGCGTTGTGTTCGCTGTGTTCGAGCAGTGTGGCCGCCCGGTTGCGATCGGGGGCGCCGAGTGCTTGGTGCGCCGCACTGGCGAGCTCGCCGGCGCTGGGGTAGCGATAGGCGGGGTCCTTCGCCATGCCGCGGGCAATGACTTCATCGAATCCCAATGGAATGCCGGGCCTTTGCCGACTGGGCTGAGGGACGGGCTGGGTCAGGTGCGCGGCCATCAGCTGGGGCAGGCTATCCGCGGGGTAGGGCTTTGCGCCTGTGAGCGATTCGTATAGAACGCAGGCCAGCGCGTAAATGTCTGCGCGGTAGGTGATTTCGTCGTTGCCGAATCGTTCGGGTGCCATGTAGTTCCAAGTCCCCACGGCGGTGCCCGTTTTGGTCAGGTGTTGGTCGGTGAGCGCGGCGGTGATGCCGAAGTCGACGAGATAAGCGAAGTCCTCATCGGCGAGCAGGATGTTTTCCGGCTTGACGTCACGGTGGATAACCCCGGCGTGGTGAGCGGCGTCGAGCGCGGACGCGATCTGGCGGATGATCGCGACCGCGCGAGGCGGGGGGAGCGGGCCCTCGCGGCGTAACACCCCGCCGACATCGGTGCCCTGGACGAAGCGCATGTCGATGAACAGTTGGCCGTTGATTTCGCCGTAGTCGTGGATGGGCACGATGTGGGGTTCTTGCAGGCGGCCGGCGGTGAGGGCTTCGCGTTGCATGCGTTGGCGAAAGATGTTGTCGGAGCTGACCTGTTCGGTCATCAGTTTGAGCGCGACCACCCGGTCCTTGACGGTGTCGTGGGCCTCATAGACCTCACCCATGCCACCCCTGCCCAAGAGCCTCCGCAGTTGGTAAGGCCCGACACGGGTGCCCACTCGAGAACCCGACGCAGTCTCACTCATCGACGACCCCTTCGACCCCGGGAATTCTCAATCGTGACGGTAACGCGCCGTGGACTGCGCTGCACCGGAATCGCACCACCCACCCAGGCGCGGACCGGCCGCCTGTGCTTGCCCGGGCTCAACCGGGGCCGCTCTCAGCTGTCTTTGCGCATCGACTCGCGGATCTGTGCCAGCTTTTCGGCAGCCGCGCGCTGTCGCTGCTCGTACTGCTCCTCGACGTCGCGGCCTTCTCGGCTGTCTTCGGCGAGTTCTGTCGCGCCCACGGCCGTCCCGTACCGGTTTTCGATCTTCTCGCGCACCGAGTCGAAGGTCGGCACGCCCGCGCTGTCGTACCCGGGATCGGGCTGGGTTGGGTCAGGGATGTCAGGGCTGGTCGGGCATTGGGTTCTCCTAGCTCACGATGGCGATCGAAATAGCGCGCCATCTGTTCCCAGTGCACCAGTGTCAGCGTCATCTGCGCCGCGGTTGCCGCCACCGCCGGCGCCAGTCGACGGCGACGGGCGGCCAGCAGCGCGCCCGCCGATATCGCCGAGGTCACCGCGGCGACCGCCATCGCCACGTCCCGGGGGCGGCGGACGACCCACAGTTCTTCGCCCAGGCATCGCGCTCACCGTGGCGGCCTGAGCGAATCACCCACGCGTGCGTCATAGCTTCATTCCTCCCGGTTGTCGCGGATGGTCTGCGGCCGCAGGCCGTCCAGTCCCTACATCGCTCCGATACTCACGCTCTCTTCACGGCCTATCCAAACAGGTTGACCACTTTCCCAGCCGCCTCTGCTGGCCTTTAGGGCGCGGTCGGCTCCGGCAGGTTGTTCGGGTCGTTCCGATACCCCGCCGGTACCCCGAACACGGCCGAACCGCCGCCGTACCCCCGGTCCGTACCGTGGGCGTACGTCAGAGGTACCGAAACCGCAGGTGCGCTCGGCTTTTGCGTTAGCTACCCGGGGCTTCTACCAGGCGTTACAGATCACCCGTTCGAGCGTGGAATCGACTTTCCAAGCTGAATACGCCGGTTGATTGCGTGGGCTACTACTCAACCCCTGGCGCGCCCCGTTGTAATGGCTGCCGCGGCGGGCTGCTGCAAGCGATCCAGCCGAGAGTACGCCAGTTAGCTACTTCGACCTGAAAAAGTCGGGGCGTGTCGCGGGTACTTGGGGGCACTGACTTGGGATGATGGCCTCGAACCCTTGGTGAGAAGGATTCGAGGCCATCATGTTTCGTACTGTAAACGATCAGCCGACGTTGTGGGATTCGATCCTGCCGCCCGAGTTGTTGGTGTTGCCCGTCGAGTTGGGTCGGGTGGATGGGCTGTTGGATGATCCGGTGTTCTTCGCCCCGTTCGCGGTGTACTTCGACGCCCGGATCGGCCGGCCGTCGATCCCGATGGAGACCTATCTGCGGTTGATGTTTCTGAAGTTCCGGTACCGGCTGGGCTACGAGTCGTTGTGTCGAGAGGTGGGCGATTCGATTTCCTGGCAGCGGTTTTGCCGGATTCCGTTCGGTACCCGGGTGCCGCACCCGACCACGTTGATGAAGATCACCAGCCGCTGCGGGGATGAGGCGGTCGCCGGATTGAATGAGGCACTTTTGGTCAAGGCCAGCCAGGCGAAGCTGCTGCGCACCGACAAGGTCCGCGCCGACACCACCGTGGTGGCGGCCGCCGTGGCTTATCCGACTGATTCGGGTCTGTTGGCCAAGGCGATTGGCACGATGGCGCGCACCGTGGCGCGGATCAAGGCCGCCGGTGGCGCCACCGGCACCCGGGCGCGCGATCGGCGCCGCTCGGCGGGCCGGCGGGCCCGCTCGATCGCATCCAAGCTCAAGCTGCGTGGTGAGCAACAACGTGATCAGGCCCAGACCGCGGTACGTCGGATCACCGGTGAACTGGCCGGGATCGCCGAGCAGGCGATGGGCGAGGCCAATTCGGTGATCCGCAACGCCAAACGCGCGCTGCGCACGGCCACCGGGCAGCGCAAAGGCCGGCTGCACCGAGCGATCAACGCCCTGAACACCATCGTTGAACGCACCGAACGTGTTGTCGCGCAGACCCGTTCCCGGCTGGCCGGGGTGATGCCCGAATCGGCCACCCGGCTGGTCAGCCTGCACGATGTCGATGCCCGCCCGATCCGCAAGGGACGTCTGGGCAAACCCGTCGAGTTCGGTTATAAAGCCGAGATCGTGGACAACGCCGACGGGGTCATCCTCGACCACAATGTTGAGATCGGGAACCCGCCCGACGCCCCCCAGCTGGCCCCGGCGATCGAGCGGATCACCCGCCGCACCGGCCACACACCGCGCGCGGTCACCGCCGACCGCGGCTACGGCGAGGCATCTGTTGAACATGACTTGCACCAGTTGGGTGTGCGCAGTGTGGCGATCCCCCGCAAGAGCAAACCCACCGCGGCGCGCCGCGACTTCGAACACCGGCGAGCCTTCCGCGACAAGGTCAAATGGCGCACCGGATCCGAAGGACGAATCAACCACATCAAACGTAGCTACGGCTGGAACCGCACCGAACTCACCACCATCCGAGGAGCCCGAACCTGGTGCGGACACGGCGTCTTCGCCCACAACCTCGTCAAGATCGGCGCCCTCGCGCCATGAAAACCCGACACGGGAAACCCCGCGCGACAGCCGACCACCGACCACCAACCCCTCAACGCAACGTCAAGGGTTTTTCAGGTAGAAGTAGCTAGTGCCCCAACCTCGCAGCCACCATCCCGCCGCGCGCCGCGACGACGCCGCGATGACGGGCCCACTTAACCGACGCGGCCACCATACATAGCGTTTGAACAGGCCTTACTTAGTGGGGCGGGCGGGGCTCGAACCCGCGACCAACGGATTATGAGTCCCTAGCCAGCGTCTCGGCGACCAGCGGAAACGGTTAGCTGATTCACCCCATATCGGCTGCAAGACAGTAGATTTGGCCGTTGCCAGTGCGGTCGCGGTACGGGGCAAGTACGGTTGCGAATCGCCCTCGGTCGCCGGGGTGACGCCGGGGTGAGATGTGCCGCGCCGTGTTAGCTACGCCCGGGGACCCGCGCGGCTCAGGTGGCGACAGCTACTGGACCGACGCCACAGGGCGACAGTGAGCCGATACCGAGACGTTAGTTTTATTGGGGACTCGGCATGAAGTTGAGCGGCGCGCCGAACGGGATGAGCGCTTCGCGCTGAAGACTGGCCTGGAACTCCGCGATGAGCCGGGTGAAGTGGGCCACGACCCAGGTATGCAAGTAGGGGTAGTCGACTGGCTCGCGCTCCTTTGGATCCGTCAGCAGGTTGATAATGCGTGGGTTGGCGTATGGCGGTGACGCGTCGGAGAAATAGCGCTGCTCGACAAAGACCGTTTTGAAGTTCTGCCACTTCACCCCGTACAGCTTGTCGCCGTTCCAGAACAGAAATCCCTGCCGGTTCGACTCGTCCTGGTCGCCACGGAAGAACGGCCCCTGATTAACGCCGTCAATCACCCGGTCGCTGGGCACTTCACAGCCGGCCCAGTTGATCAAGGTCGTGAACATGTCGGTGACGTGCACGATCTCATTGCTAACCCGACCCGGGGCGATCTGTCCCGGCCAGCGGATCAGACACGGCGTGCGCAGCGAGCCCTCCATGCCGGTGAAATATGACCCGTCCCAGAACCCGGCAGTCCCTCGCCAGGGCAACGTGTCCTCGGGGCCGTTGTCGCCGGCGAAGACGACGATCGTGTTGTCGGCGATGTTCAGTTCGTCGAGCAGGTCAAGCAGTGTGCCGAAATCGGCATCCATCTCCAGTAAACAGTCGGCCCAGTCCCCGGCACCGCTTTTGCCCTTGAATTCGTCGCGCGGCACGGTCGGCAGATGCAGCATTGAGTGATTGAAGTAGACGTAGAACGGCGTTTCGGCGGCGACGCTGCGCCGGATGAACGCGTCGGCGCGAGTGAGGTATTCGCGGTCGATGTCGCGGCGCACCTGCAAGGTCAGTTGCTCGAGGCTATCGATCGGACCGCCTTTCGTGCTCGCGACGACATACGACATGGGGTCACGGTCGGGATCATAGAACGGATCATCGGGCCACAGGCACTCGTCGTAGCTGTGCGGGATGCCGTACCACTCGTCAAACCCATGGTCGGTGGGGTAGCGCCCAGGTTCATCGCCGACGTGCCACTTGCCGTAGATGGCGGTGGCGTAGCCAGCCTCCGAGAGGATGTCGCCCATCGTTTGCTCCCAGGCCACCAGCCCGCCGGATAGGCCCGGCAGTTGCACCGAGCCGTTTCCGGAGCGAATGGCGTAGCGGCCGGTCAGCAGGGCCGAGCGGGTCGGGGTGCACTGGGCTTCGGGAGCGAAATTGAGCAGCTGCAGTCCTTCGCCGGCGAAGCGGTCCAGCCGCGCTGTTTCTGCACCGCGCAGAATGCCGCCGCCGTAGCAGCCCAGCTCACCCATGCCCAGGTTGTCGATGTGAACGTAGAGAATGTTGGGTGCCCCGTTTGGGCCCGCGGCCTGCTGCTCAACGGGAACGTCGTCAGGGCTCACTGCTCAACCTCCTGGCGTGGTTCTTGTCTTCGACGCTCACCGAGATGCCTGTAGGACAGCAAGTCCGGCGTGCTAGGGAATCTGCTCGCGAAGGAAACTGCCGATGCCCTCGACGGCTTGCTGGCCCTCGGGCAGGACGGCAGCGTAGCTGTGCCAGCGGTGGATCATGTCCGGCCAGACTTCCAGTTTGGCGCGGACTCCGGCTGCTTGGGCGCGTTCGGCGAGGCGGTTCGAGTCGTCGAGCAGAACTTCGTGATCGCCAACCTGGATCAGTAGCGGTGGCAACCCCGCAAGATCGGCAAACAGCGGATTGGCAAGCGGTGTCCGGGGATCCGCGCCTGCCAGGTAAGCCTTCGCCCACACCTGGATCACCTCGGGCGTGGCGATCGGGTCGACGTCCGCGCGCGTCGTAATCGACTCGCCGGTGCCCTCCAGATCCAGGAACGGTGATAAGCACACACCCGCCGCGGGCATCGGCAGTCCCGCATCACGGCCCGCAGCCATCGCCGCGAGCGTCAATGCGCCGCCCGCCGAATCCCCTGCGATCGCCAGCCGTTGTGGAGGCAGCCCTTGGTCGAGCAAGAACTGGTAGCCGGCAACGGTGTCGTCGACCGCGGCCGGGAACGGATGTTCGGGTGCAAGGCGATAGTCCAGTCCCAGCACCCGGGCCTGCGCGGCACGTGAGATGCGGCCCATCAAATCCCGGTGGGTATTCAAGGAGCCCATGATGTAGCCGCCGCCATGCAGATAGAGCACGGCGCGATCGGCTGCTGCGCCGGGTGCGCTGATCCATGCCGCGCTGACGCCGTTGGCGACGACCGGCTCGCTTTCAACATCGGGTTCGGCGGGCCGTGCCATCTGCTCGTTGATCGCGCGCAGTTCCTCGACGCTTGCGTCAGAGGCCTTGCCGGCCAAGGTCTTAATCGCATCGATCACCTGTTGCAACTGGGGACTGGCCATCGCAAAAGACCTCCCGAAAACGTGAGGCGCGCTGAGCAGCGCGCTGTGGAAGCTAAAGAAAGCTTCTCACGAACACGCGCGTTGCGAGGGCGGATCGCTTGCCCTCGACGCCCACAGACAACTGGTACCTCGCTGCCAGGTTGGTGGGAGAACGCCATCGGATACAAACATCGCAATGAGTCGGCGCCCATCGCGCGAAGGGCCCAGACCGCGCGGCGTCGAGGATTACGCGGCACAGAGCCGCCGCGCGTTCGATTGCGTCGACGTCCACGTGCTCGAACGCGCCGTCGATCTCCGTGGACGAAGCGCTCGAACGAGGACCTTGCCGCGCTCGCCACGGCGCAGCGCCGGTGCGATCAGGCCAAACGATTAACCGCCACGCATCAAATCGCCTGTGGGAAAGTACTTTTAGCCGTTGCCAGTACGGTCCCGGTAGGGCTTCGGTACGGCTCCGAATCGCCCCAGTCGCCGGGGTGAGATGCGGCGGCGCGAAAGCTAGGCCAGGGGCGGTCCCTGGCGGCGTCTCGCTGGCCGATTTTCCGTGAACGGACCGGCGCTCGAACCGGGAAGCTGGCGACCGGGCCACCGATTTCGACGGTGCGGTGGGCCAGGTCGAGCGGTCGAAAATCATATGGGTAATCCCGGTTAAACGCCTGTAGTCTCCCATTTCCTTACGGAGGGAACACAAGAGGAGGCGACGAGCCGTATGACTGCTGCGAATCATGGCTCCGGTGCTCAGCAGCAACCTCCAACCGAAGAAGAGGCATTCCAGCTTGGCGTCCATGCCTACATCTATGGTTATCCGCTCGTCGTGATGGATCCGGTTCGTAGAGTACTGACGAATATGGCCACGCCCCGGGGGACGTCCGGCCCATGGGGCAGTTTGGACATGCCCGTTCGTTTCCCGACGCGTCGAAGCGGGACATTGCGGGTGCCAGTCTAGATACGTTGTATTCGATGGCGTGGCACGATCTTTCGCACGGCCCGTACGTTTTGCAGCTTCCCGATGCAAGCGATCGTTTTTGCTTGATGCCTGTTATCGACGGCTGGGCGGCCGACGGGTTTTACCCGATTGCCCGGTTCGACGGATCGGGAAGAGTGCTGAACGGCTCGAACGGTTACGTGATGCATTTCACCGTGGCCGACATTCCGCCGATTCACCCGCGCGGCTTTTGGTCGATCACTCTCTACGATGCCGAATACTTTTTGGTGCCCAATGCCATCAATCGCTACTCGCTGAGCCCGCGTGACCCGTTACAACGAAATCCGGATGGCTCAATCGACTTGTACTTTCAAAAAGAGTTCCCCGGTTCAGACAAGGAGTCCAACTGGCTGCCCGCTCCTGGTGGTGACTTCATCTTGATGATGCGGGTGTATTGGCCCAAGGACGAAGTTCTGGACGGTACGTGGGTGCCCCCAGCCGTTCGTCGGAGTGATGAGGCGTGAAGCCCGACGTCACGGTTCTCCCATGGTGTTTAAATGATGGCGCCAGAGTCAGAGTTGCAGGTCTCGGCTAGGGCGTGTCTCCCAATTTGGTGGAGCCTACGCGGGCGTGAATGACTGCACAGGCCAATAGGACGCCGCCGAGGTAGGTCAGGGCGTACTTGTCGTATCGGGTCGCGACGCCGCGCCACTGCTTGAGGCGGTTGAAGCCGCGCTCTACGGTGTTGCGCAGCCCGTAGAGCGCGGCATCGAATGCGGGCGGGCGGCCGCCGGTTGATCCTTTGGCCTTCCGTCGAGCGATCTGGTCGCTGCGTTGGGGAATGGTGTGTTTGATTCTTCTGGAACGTAATTCGGTACGCGTGCTCGGGTGCGAATACGCCTTGTCGGCGAGCAATCGGAAGTCGCGACCAGACATGCCTTGTTGTTTGCAAGCTGCGGCATAGTCGTCGAGCAACGGCATCAACTGAGGGTTGTCGCCGGCTTGTCCAGCGGTCAGCCGGATCGCGACGGGGGCTTCCCGCGGATCGGTCAGGGCGTGAATCTTGGTGGTGAGCCCGCCGCGTGAGCGCCCGATCGCGTGATCGTCGGGCTCATCGGCAGATTTCTTGTAATTCGATAGGGCCCCCTGGGGCGAGCGTGTCAGAGCGTGCGCCCGCGCAATGTTGATGGGCCCGCACGTTCGTCGAATCCACCGACAGCAGCTTCTCGAGGTCCTCGGCCATCCCGGCATCGAACCCGAACACCGCCGCGACCTGGGCCAACATCGCCTCATAGGTGCCGTCCAAGGACCATCGATGATGGCGCTTCCACACCGTTTGCCACGGTCCGAAATCGGCTGGCAGGTCCCGCCATGGGCTACCCGTGCGGAACCGCCACGCAATGGCTTCCAACATCAAACGATGGTCACCGAATCTGTTGCCCCGCTTGCCCTGATGAGATGGCATCAAAGACTCGACCGCCGCCCAGAAATCATCAGAAATCACACCGATTCGCGTCATCGGTCAATCCTCGACGGTCAACGCCTTCCCATTCGGGAGACACGCCCTAGTTGAGCGATCGCACCGCACTCGGCTGTTGCAGCGGTTCGCGGGCTAGGGGCGTCCCCGGATGAAGTCCGCCGGATTGTCGTGAAATCAGAACTTTGTTCGCGGCGCCCCCCATAGCGTTCATCGCATCACAGGCGGACGTTGACCGCCGGGATCACGACGACGCCCTTGAGGAGCCAGACATGAAGCGGCGCAATTTCCGCGAGATCGACACCAACGGCATCACGCTGCAAGTGGTGGTGGAAGGCGAGGGCCCACTGCTGCTGTTGTTGCACGGCTTTCCGCAGTGCTGGTATCTGTGGCGCAACCAGATCGACGAATTGGTCGCCGCCGGCTATCAGGTCGCCGTGCCCGATCAGCGCGGTTATGGCGGCAGCGACAAGCCCGCCGAGATCGAGGCTTACGACGTCGTGCAGTGCGCCGCCGATGCCGCCGGCATCGCCGATGCGCTGGGCCACGACACGTTCACCTTGGTCACTCATGACTGGGGCGCGGTCGTCGGCTGGTACATGGCGTTGCTGTACCCCGAACGGGTCAACGCGGTGTTCGCGCTGAGCGTGCCGCCCCTGCGCCTGCCAGTCGGGCTCGTGACGCGCCAGGAGAACTTCGGCGACAACTTCTTCTACGCCATCTACTTTCAGCAGCCCGGCGTCGCCGAGGCTGAACTGGACGCCGACATCCGAAAATCGTTGCGCATGATGCACTACGCCGTGTCCGGTGACATGCCCGAAGGCGTGTACCTGCGGCCCAAACCGGCGAGCTCTACCGCTCTGGAGGGCCTGATCGATCCGGATGTGCTGCCGAGCTGGCTCACCGAAGAGGACCTCGACTACTACTGCGAGGAATATCGTGACGGCTTTCGGGGACCGATCAACTGGTATCGCAACCTCGATCGCAGCATGGAGCTCACCAGCGATCTGCGAGACGCCAAGATCGTCCAGCCGGCCCACTTCATGGTCGGCAGCCGAGACCCCGCTGCCGTGCTTCTCGCCGGCGCCTACGACGACCTGGACAACGTTATCGATCTGCGCGCCAACGTGGTCCTCGAAGGCGCGGGCCATTGGCTCCCCCTGGAGCGTCCCCAGGAAGTCAACGCCGCGCTGCTGAACTTCCCGCGCGAGATCAACGCCTGATCCGCTGTCACCCCCACGACATACAAATTGAGATAAGGAAAACATCATGGCCGTTCCCCATCTGGAAAATAAGCACGTGTTGATCACCGGCGCCGGCTCAGGCATCGGTCGGGCCGTAGCCCTTGCGTTCGCCCGACGCGGCGCCAATATCGTTGCCTCCGACATCAACTCGGATGCACTCGACGCGGTGAGACAAGAGATCGAAGCGCTTGGAGTCGCTTGTTTGGCCCACGTTGTCGATGTGTCCGACGAGTCGGCGATGAAGGAATTCGCCGACATCGTGCACACCCAGATCGGCGCGCTCGACGTGTTGGTCAACAATGCCGGGGTCGCCTATCTCGGTCGATTCCTGGATAGCGACCTCGACCATTGGTCATGGGTGCTCAACGTCAACGTGATGGGCGTGGTGAACGGCTGCCGCTATTTCATTCCGCCGATGATCGCCGCCGGCGGTGCGCGCCAAGTTCTCAACGTGGCCTCCGGTGCCGGCAATTACCCGACGCCGTCACTGGCCGCCTATTGCGCGTCGAAGTACGCCGTGACGGGCTTCAGTGAAGTACTGAAGATGGAGTTGGCAGATAGCGCAGTCGGGGTGACAACCGTGTTTCCCGGTCTCATCAACACCGCCATCATTTCCGGCTCGGGCACTTCACCCTCGGCGCCCCGCGCTCAGATAGAGAAATTGGAAGCCTATTACCGGGCCAACGGCTGCCCACCCGAGGCGGTGGCCGAAGACATGGTCCGAGCCGCGCAGAAGGGCACCGACATCTGCCTCACCGGCCCCAGCGCAAAACTGATCTATCACACCAAACGCGTGTCACAGAAGCTGATGCGCCGCCTGATGATCAGCAGCGCCAAGAAAGTCGGCTACCTCTACGCGACTGCCGAATATCAGGCCACCCCGCGTTGAGCATCGCGATAAGCGCGCGGACTCTGGCCCGCGATACGCCGAAACGCGTCGCTGAACGCCGACACACCCTGATAGCCAAGGCGATAAGCAATCTGCGAGATGGGTACCGCGCTGTCGGCCAGTAGCCGGCAGGCGCGTTCATAGCGCACCTGGTTCGACAACGTCCGGAACTTCTGCTGCTCGGCGCGCAGGTGCCTGCTCAGGGTGTGTGGTCCCATGTTGACCAGCGCGGCCAGTTGTTCGAGGGTGGGTTGGCAATCTTCGGCTTCGTTCAACATCAGGCTCACCCATTCGCTCCACGGCTGGGCTCCGGGACTGTCGTCGACCAGCGACTTGCACCGGTGCTCCCACAGCGCCACCAATTTGGGTGCGGCCGTGGCGATCGGCGCGTCAAGCTGCGCGGCGTCAATGACCAGACGCAGCTCGGGCAATTGCGCCGCCCCGAAATGCACGCGGACCGGCTCCAATTCACGGTAACGACCGGCATGGGGCGGTACTTGGATCGAGAAATACACGTCGTAGGCCCGCATGCGCTGCTCCATCAGTAGCAGCAACATGTTGTGTAAGCCCACGGCGTGGGACTCGAACAAAAACCGCATCAACTCGGGCGTCATCGCCGCGACCGGGCGATAGACGACCTCGGCGCGGTCACCGTGGCGCCGATAGTCCACGACAAACGACGGCGTCACCAAACTGATGAAGCGCGCGCCGAGCCGCAGCGCGTGATCGATGGTGGCGCAGCGCTGCATCGTCTGCCCCAGTGCGCCGTGAATCGCCAGATCGACGCGACGACCCACCTCAAAGCCCAGATCGTGGCGCCCGGTAACACGCTCAACTTCCTTCAGCAGAGCACCTAGCTCAGCCAGTGTCATCGAAGCGTCCGGGGAATCGAGAAGCTCGTCTCGCAGGCCCGCGGCGGCGAGCACAGCGCCCCGATCAGCGTCTAGCGACACCATGCACTCCCAAAGCAACGCCGTGTAGCGGACCGGAATCGTCGGGCTATAGGCAGGCATGGCAATCCAGAACAAAGCGGTGGAGGCGGACACGTTCACGCTAATCGAACTCGACCGATTTGTCGGGAAATCAGAAGTATCAGTCGCGGGATCTCCCTAACGTGAGGAGTCAAGAACCTGTGTCGGCCTATCGCCGGCATCCACAGCGAGGATGAACCACCCATGCGCACAACAACACCCGGCGTCACCCCGCCACTCAATCAGATTGCATTCTCGGTAGTCGACCTCAGAATCACCGAACGGTGGTTCCGCGAAGGCTTCGAGCTTCTGCCGGCCGGTGGCAACCGCGCACTGATGCGGGGACCATTGGCCGCCCGCGTGCAAGGATTGCCCCGCGCGGCCTCGACCTGCTGGTGGCTCGTCGGCCGCAACTCGTGGTTTCAGCTCGAACTGTTCCAATTCGAGCGTCCACTGGCCAAGCTGATGTCACCCGACTTCCGGCCCTGCGACATCGGCTACACCCGCATCGGGATCTGGGTCGAAGACTTCGACGCCACAATGGAAAAACTCGCTCGCCTCGGCAGCCATCCGCTCACACCGCCACAGGGAGAGCTAGGGGCCCGGCGCGCGTGCGTTCGCAATCCCGATGGCGTCTACGTCGAAATCATGGAAGACGATCCGCTGCCGGCGTTCAACCAGCGCGGCCGCCTAGATTGCCCGGCAGCGATCCGCTCGGTGACGCTGTCGGTCCCCGAACTGGCCGATGCCGCAGCGTATTTCGAGACCGGGCTCGGCCTTCAGCCCAGCGACCTCGCCCTGCATACGCCCGAGCATGAGGCGTTGTGGGGCCTGCCCGGAGCCACCACCCGCAGCAGGATGTTCGACGGCGGCGACGTGCTCATCGAAGTGGTGCAGTACCTCGACCCCATCGGCAAGCCGTGGCCGAACGACTACCGCGTGTCCGACCAAGGCATCCTCAATATCGCCTTCGGAGTGC
This sequence comes from uncultured Actinomycetota bacterium, assembly GCA_963845595.1. Classification (GTDB taxonomy): domain Bacteria; phylum Actinomycetota; class Actinomycetes; order Mycobacteriales; family Mycobacteriaceae; genus Mycobacterium. The sequence goes on along the minus strand of CAWJSU010000005.1, from coordinate 587,717 downwards.
GCCACAATCCGGATTTCACCGCGGTTTACCGGCGTCTGGAAGCGTTCGGCGCCAACCCCAATTACCGGGCCATCCATCTACCCGGCGCCGGGGTCGTCTATGTCAATGACCAGCACGGCTTCTCAGTCGAAATAATGCGGATGAAGGCCGGCCTAGTACTGCAGCCGTAGATCGTGGTTGGTGTGGTTTGGGCGTGTCTGCGCTGGTCAGGGCGGTGACCGCGGCATTGTTCGGAGTTTGTGAATACATCTGAATTGGCCGCGGTCGCCGCGGTTCATAGCGTAGACCTGGATCGGTGGTTGTCTGAGTTCTCGGCGGTGATTGATCTGATCGCGCCGCGTTTCGCTCGATACGAGCCGCTGCGGCATGCCGCTGAGCTGATGGCCGGGATGGTCTCTGGGTTGGACCGCAAGAATTGCTGGACCATCGCCGAGCACCGCGGCGCTGCCACCCCCGATGGGCTGCAGTACCTACTGGGACGGGCCAGCTGGGATGCCGACGCCGTGCGCGATGATCTGCGTGAGTACGTGATCGACGCGTTCGGTGATCCCGGTGCGATCCTGGTCGTCGACGAGACCGGCGACATCAAGAAAGGCACCCATTCGGTCGGGGTGCAGCGCCAATACAGCGGTACCGCGGGCCGGGTTGAGAACTCCCAGGTGGCGGTGTATCTGACCTACGCAGCCCCACGCGGGCACGCCCTGATCGACCGGGCACTGTACCTACCACGGTCCTGGGCTGATGATCATGACCGCTGCGCAGCAGCGGGAATCCCCCACGCCCAGCAGGCTTTTGCGACCAAACCCACACTGGCCGCCACACTGATCGACCGCGCGGTTGCCGCGAAGGTCCCCGCCGCATGGGTCGCCGGGGATGAAGTCTATGGCGCCGACCCGCACCTGCGGGCGGTGATCCGCGGCCACGGCCTGGGGTATGTGATGGCGATTGCGGCCAACCGGCGCGTACTCACCCACGCCGGCCCGATCCGCGTCGATGCCCTCCCCGCGCTGATCCCGGCCCACGCCTGGCAGAAACACTCCGCAGGTGCGGGGGCACACGGACCACGGCTGTACTCCTGGGCCTGGTTTCGCCTGTTGGCCGAAGACGACACCGACTCCGGCGTCCACCATTTGCTGATCCGGCGCAACGACGCCTCTGGCGAGTACGCCTACCTGCGCTGCTACAGCCCCAGGCCCGTCCCGTTGCGCACCTTGGTTACCGTGGCCGGGCAACGGTGGCGCATTGAGGAATCCTTCCAAGCAGCCAAAGGCCTGGTGGGACTTGATCAGCACCAGGTCCGACGCTGGCGCTCCTGGCACCGCTGGACCACCCTGGCCATGCTCGCCCACGCCTTCCTGGCCGTGGCCACCGCCACCGAACGCGACACCACACCCACACCGACCGGACTGATCACGTTGACCGTCAACGAATTCCGCCGACTCTTCGACGCCCTACTACTGGCGACAAACCGCACCATCACCAGCCTGCTGGCCTGGTCACGCTGGCGACGACAACACCAATACCGAGCCCGCCAATCCCACTACCGACGACGAGAAACCCAATGATCACGATCTACGGCTGCAGTACTAGCCGACCGGATGCTGGGGTTCGAGCCACGACCCCTCCACAAGCGGCCGCAGCCGGATACCCACCGCATCGAACACCGGGTCGAGATCTCGGCGCCGCCCGACGCGGTCTGGGACGTGATCACCGATCAAGACACCATGGCCCAATGGCTCGGCTTCAACCCGGTCACAGTGCGCCGCGAAGGCTGGACGCAGCGCCACGGCGCCGGTTCCGAACGCGTAATGCAGGGACCACCCGCAGTGGGCCAAGTCATAGAGCAAGTCATCGCGGTGAACCCGCGGAAGAGCCTGCGCTACCGCGTCATCGAAGGCACACCACTGACCTCTCACCAAGGCGAAATCACGCTGAAGCAGTCAGGGGACCAAACCGAATTGCACTGGACCATCCGGTTTCCACCCAAAATCACCGGCACCGGAGCACTGCTGCAACACCTGTTGCAATCGCAGTTGCGCTCCATGTTGGAAAAGCGCCTCACGCCCCACATCGAGCGCGAACTTTCAGATTCCCACGTTCCTGCGGCGCGGTAACACCCCACACTGCCATCGCCATCACTGCCCATCCGCCAACCCATCCACCGTTAGGAAATCACCATGAGCCGCTTCGACATCACCCAGACCAACATCGCCGTGGAGCGACTGATCGAGACCACGACCAACCCCCGTCACCTCTACCTCCTGCACGCTTACAACAGGCACCGCTACCTGGAAATGGCGGGCCGTTACGAAGAAATCTTCGCCCCCGACATGACGGTGGAAAAGCCCGTCTACCGCTTCAACTTGCTCGACATGACCACGACCCTGGAGGGCGCCGAAGCCGTCAAAGACGTCTACCGCGAGTGGTCCAGGACCAACCAGTGCATTTTCTACACTGGCGATGACGAGAAAATTGCGGTCAGCGACAACATGGTCGTCTCCACCGCCACCGCCTACCAGCAGCCGGGCAACGTCCTCGCCGCCGCCGGCGCGCCTGTAGACCCCCAAGCCACCTATCTGGTGAAAACCGCCGAGCACATGATCTGGCCCTACGACGACCACGGCCGCCTGATCGGCGAGGACGTCTGGGAATACGACGAGACGGTCCGCGAGATCATCCCGCTCGACCCGGACGAGGTCCTCACCGTGGAGCAGGCCGCCGAGCTGCTCGCCCCACTCATCAAACCGCTTCCCGCCTACAACCCGTTCACCGCCTGACCACGACGGCAGCACTACGGTCAATTCGCTAATCCGGGCGATCATGAAAAGCCCACCTGAACGCGCGCTCGAACCCGCCTTTGAACCGATACGGGCCCTTTCGTCAGCTTCGTTGTGATGCGATGAGCACCTACAGAGGAGACGCTATGCCCAGCTCAACGGACCCGATGGCAGCAGTGCGCCAATACGTCGATGCCTTTAACAAGGGTGATCCCGAGGTGATGACAGCGGCATGCGCTGACCCTATGCAGATTCTTGACGGAATGTCGCCGCACGTTTGGCAGGGTTCGACAGCCAGCGACGACTGGTACCGGGATGTGCTGACGGAAGGCGAGCATCTAGGCGCTTCGGGCTACCAGATCGCCCTGGCGGAGCCGCGCCATATCGATGTCACCGGCGACTATGCGTATGTCGTTGTTCCGGCAACAATGACGTTTGACGTGAAGGGCGAGCAGGCCAGGCAAACTGGTGCGCTCTTTACGGTGTCGCTCCGAAAGGTTGACGACGGGTGGCGCCTAACAGCTTGGGCTTGGGCGAAAGGTGGTTGAGTCGCTAACTCCTCTGCCGCCCAAACAAATTCACAACACTATCCGTCCTCGTCTCAGCTTGCTTAGGTGGGGCGAGCGGGCTCGAACCCGCGACCAACGGATTATGAGTCCTTAGCCTCGATCCACAGATGAATTGGCTCCGTGGTGGGTGTCGGAATGAGGAAAGTGCCCTCTGAGCTGGGATGATTGATGTTGCTAAGGCATTAACCAAACCAATTCGGAAAGGCACTTCCGGTGCAAGTGTCCCATAGGTTCACGCTCGGTTCCGCAGTGTTCGATGACGACAATCTTGTGTCGTGTGCCGGGTTGGTGCCGGTGATGACGCTGGCCGAGCAGACCGGTCTGATGGCTGCGCTGGATGAGAAGGTGTGCATCAAGGGGCCGCGGATCAAGTCGGGGTCGGCCAATCCGGCTCCGAAGCTGGCGACCCTGATCGCTGGCATGTGCGCGGGTGCGGACTGCATCGAGGATGCCGACATCGTGCGTAGCGGTGGGATGAAGATCCTCTTCGGAGGTGTGTATGCGCCCTCGACTATCGGAACATTATTGCGGGAGTTCACCTTCGGCCACGCCCGGCAGTTGGAGTCGGTGCTGCGGGAGCACCTGGTCGCCCTGGGCGAACGGGTCGATCTGCTCGCCGGCGCCGACGTGCGGGCGTTCGTCGACATCGACTCGCTGCTGCGCCCGGTCTACGGGCACGCCAAACAGGGCGCGTCCTACGGGCACACCAAGATCGCCGGTAAGCAGGTGCTGCGCAAAGGCCTGTCGCCGTTGGTCACCACCGTTAGCACCGACACCGCAGCACCGGTGATCACCGGGATGCGGCTACGCGCCGGCAAGGCCGGCTCCGGGCGGGGTGCCGGGCGCATGGTCGCCGCGGCGATCGCCACCGCCCGCTCCGCGGGGGCGAGCGGCCAGATCGTGGTGCGCGGTGACGCCGCTTACGGCTCGGCCGCTGTGGTCAAGGCGTGCCGCCGCGCCAAGGCGCGGTTCTCGCTGGTGCTGACCCGCAACCGTGCCGTGCAGGCCGCGATCGAGGCCATCGCCGAGGACGCCTGGATCCCGGTGCGCTATCCCGGCGCCGTGCAAGATCCCGACACCGGCGCCTGGATCTCTGATGCCGAGGTCGCCGAAATCTCCTACACCGCCTTCGCTTCCTCGAAGAGCCCGGTCACCGCCCGGTTGATCGTGCGCCGGGTCAAAGACGCCGCCCAAGCCGACGGGCTATTCCCCCTGTGGCGGTATCACCCGTTCTTCACCGACAACACCGAACCGCTCGCCGACGCCGACATCACCCACCGTCGCCACGCCATCATCGAAACCGTCTTCGCCGACCTGATCGATGGACCCCTGGCTCGCATCCCATCCGGCCGGTTTGGCGCCAACTCCGCCTGGGTGCTGTGCGCGGCCATCGCCCACAACCTGTTGCGCGCCGCCGGAGTTCTCGCCGGCGGCCGACACGGCAAGGCCCGCGGGGCAACACTGCGCCGAACGTTGGTCAACATCCCCGCCCGTCTGGCCCGCCCGCAACGCAAACCGATCCTGCACCTGCCCAGCCACTGGCCCTGGGAATCAGCATGGCTTGCGCTGTGGCACAACACAATCGGTCACCCATCCACCACTTGACCGACACAACCCGACCCAACGACCAGGAACCAACCGGAAAAGCTGGGCAGACCAGCGGAACAGTTATACCCCGACCCACAGAATCAAGATCAAACAATCAACGGTTCACGCAACACGATCCATCGGTGGATTGAGGCTTAGGCGGTGCTTTGGCGACCAGGGAAGACGGTTAGCTGAAAGCAGCCAAAACGACTGCAAGAGAGCTATTTTCGCCGTTGCCGATACGGTTGCGGTAGGGGCAAAGTGCGGCCGTGGTAGCCCCCTGGGCGCGTATACGGCGCGTACACGGCAGCGTTAGCTACCCGCCAGTTACTGCATCTGGTCGAGCATGGTCGAGAATGCGTCCTTTAGCCCGAATTTTTCGTGGATTGTTGTGAGTGTCGGGGTGTAGATAAGCGAAAGTGCCTGTCCTGCAAGGGATAATTGGACTTCTCTACGGTTCAAAGATCCTGACGGGAAGGCACTTCGCAAGTGAAGAATATCGCGGTGGCATCGCGGGTGAAAGTTTCCGCCGACGGCCATGGTGTCGTGTCGCATGCCGGGATGGCCATGCTGCGTGAGCTCGCCGACCGGACCGGGTTATCGACGCAGGTCACCGCCGCGTTGGCAGACACCTACCGCGGCCCGTGGGTGTATCCGCCCGGGGAGGTGTTCGCTGATCTGGCGGCCGCGGTCGCCGACGGGGCGGACTGTATCGACGCAGTCGGACAACTGTGCGGCGACCGTGAGCATGTCTTAGGTGCGAAAGCCTCGACGACCACGATGTGGCGGCTGGTCGATGAGCGGATCGACGCCGCGCACCTGCCGCGGGTGCGTGCCGGCAGGGCCGCCGCGCGCGCGGCGGCCTGGGCCGCCGGAGCTGCCCCCGCACCGGGCGGCTGGTTGCACCTCGACATCGACGCCACCCTGGTCATCGACCACTCCGATAATAAGGAGAAGGCAGCGCCTACCTGGAAGAAAACCTACGGTCACCACCCGCTGCTGGCCTTTCTGGACCGCCCCGAGATCGCCGGCGGTGAAGCGCTGGCCGGACTGCTGCGCACCGGTCGCGCCGGCTCCAACACCGCCGCAGACCATGTCACCGTCCTGGCTCAGGCTTTGGCGTCCCTGCCGGCGCGTTACCGGCCCGACCCCGGCAACCCCGACAAGCCGGCGGTGCTGGTGCGCTGCGACACCGCCGGGGCCACCCACGATTTCGCGACGGCCTGCCGCAGGGCTGGGGTGGGGTTCTCGTTCGGCTACCCCGTCGATTGGCGGGTGCAGGACGCCGTGGACACCCTCAACATCGGCCAGGCCTGGTATCCGGCGATCGACACCGACGGCGTTATCCGCGACGGCGCGTGGGTTGCCGAGGCCACCGACCTGGTCAACCTGTCATCGTGGCCGATCGGGACCCGGCTGATTCTGCGTAAAGAACGCCCCCACCCGGGCGCGCAGCTGCGGTTCACCGACGCCGACGGGATGCGGGTCACCGCGTTCATCACCGACACCCCGCCCGGTCTCGTGCCCGGGCAGGTCGCCGGTCTGGAGCTACGACACCGTCAGCACGCCCGGATCGAAGACCGCATCCGCGAACTCAAAGCCACCGGACTGCGTAACCTGCCCTGCCACGCGTTTGACGCCAACGCCGCCTGGCTCGAAATCATTCTGGCCGCAGCCGACCTGGTCACCTGGATCCGGCTCATCGGATTCACCAGCCACCCCGGCCTGGCCCGCGCCGAGATCACCACGTTCCGCTACCGAGTCCTGCACGTCGCAGCCCGCATCACCCGCGGCGCCCGCCAAACCCAGTTACGCATCGACGCCACCTGGCGGTGGGCATCGCAGATCGCGACCGCCTGGCAACACCTCCGCACCGCCTTCGGATGATCACCCGACCACCCGACCCACCAACCACGAAAGAGCCACCGGCCCCAGGAAAGCCCGCACCACCCGGCGACACGGGACAGCTCAACCATGCCACCACACGAAAATTACCACCCAGCAACACAACTCGGCATCAGACCCAGCCCACTCCAACTACCACGCAAAATCGAGGTTAGCCGGAGTGCCTTTTTGACCTCATCGGCCGTCACGTAGGGGTACTCGCCGTACTCCAGGAAGCGCGGTACGTGATGCTCACGAACGAACGTGACGAACCCCTCGGCGTGACCTGGGATTTTGCGGTCTGGCTCGTGGGGTGTACTGCCTACATGTAGCCGAAGCGGTCAGAGACGTTGAGGAGTTCGAAGGCCCGCCGTTGCTGCGGGGTGGGGGTGGTGAGCTTGGTGAAGGCCGGCATGTCCTGGGCGGGTTGGATGTGGTTGACGCACAGGGTTTCCAGATCTTTGAGCAGGCTGGTGAAACTGTGCACCGGATAGTCGTCTTGGGTGCGCTTGCGGGCGGCTTTGGTCAGCGCGGCATCGGAGCGCTCGGCTGCCGCGACGGGGTCGATGCGCTTGGTCGCCGCAGCGGGTTTGTCGTGGTCCTGAAACAGGATCGGGGCCAAGGCTTGTTTCATGTGCCAGCTGATGTAGTAGGACAGCATCCGCAAGAACACGTGGGCGCGCACTCGATCTTCTAGGCGGTGGCGGATGGGCCGTACATCAAGCTCGCTGTTCATGGCTCGGAAGAACCGTTCGACGTCTTCAAGTCCCTTGTAACGCAACACCACGTCGCCGTCGGGGAGAGTCTTTTCAGGCAGGCTGGTGCGCAGCACGTAGATGCCGTCCAGGGCGGCCTCGGCGTTGATCTGATCGGTCTTGTGGGAGAACGTCAACGCCTCGTCGGTGATCTCGATGGTGAAGTGCTTGGCCATCTTGTAGTGGTTGATGATCTTGCCCACCCGCATGCCGATCTTGTCGCGCCCGCGCAAGGGGCGCCGGGCGCGGCCGGTGGCCGCGGCGATTTTCTCGAGTTCTTCTTCGGTGGCCGCCAGCAGCTCGTGGCGTGTGCGGGTGCGTTGGGCGGCCAAGATCGGGTTGCGGCAGCACACCAGCCGCTCGCCGGGGTAATCCGGATGGGTGATCTCGATCAGATTCTGTTCGTCGAACAGCGACAGCTGCAGCGCATCGGCCTCGACCAGGGCCTTGATCTGCGGGGCCCGCAGCGCGGTGATCCAATCCAGTTGGGCCGGAGGAAGTTCGGACTCGATGCGCGCGCTGGTGAGCATCCCCCGATCACCCACCAGACAGACCTGTGTCAACCCGAATCGCTTTTTGAGCTTGTCGATCTGGGTGGCCAGGGTTTTCGGGTCGCCGGTATTGCCATCGAACACCTCGATGGCCACCGGTGTCCCGGCAGTGCTGCACAACAGCCCGTAGACGATCTGCAGCCGGCCTTTGACCCCGTCGCGGGCGTGCCCGATCTTGGCTATCGGGCAGGTGCGTCCCTCAAACGCCGCCGAGGAAACGTCGTAGAGCACCAAGGTGCCGTTGACTAAATGCCGGGCGGCTAACGCCTTTTCGATCGCGTCCTTACGCTTGAGGGCCCAGTCCATGGCCGCATACAGGTCGTCCTCGTCAGGACCGCCAAGGCCCAGCACCTCGCCTAGTGAGCTGGTCGCGGTCTGGCAGCGCAGCCCACGCGCGGTCGCCAGCTTCGAGCCAGGATCGATCACGTGAGCGGCGCACATGGCCAGCACCAGATCGCGGTTGCGTGAGCGCACCGGGTCGATCAACTCGGCTATACCCAGCCGTGCGGCGGTGCCCAAGACGGCGGCCACGTGCCCATGCGGCAGGCTGCGGGTGATCTCAAACTCCTTGGCCAGGTCCACCTTCGGTGGTAGCCCTTTGAGCAGCTGGGAAAGCGCGTCGACTTTGTCCACGGGCCAGCGTGACAAATTGGCTAGCGTACGGTTTTTCACCTTGCCGTCCTCGCGGTAGCTTTCCCGCAACAGGATCGCCGGCGGCGACCCTCGGTTCGGCACCCGCGCCACATACATGTCTATAACATAAAAGCATCTGCGTATCTATTTCTCGCAGGCACACCGATATACGTGGAGAGCATTCTCCAATACATGTCTACGTAATCGGCAAGTGTCGGACACGAAACACCTGCTCATAACGATGCCGACCCCTCAGGACCGCCCCACGGGGGGGAACTTCGGGCTAGAACACCGCGCAGTTCGTCGCGACCGTCGCCGAGGGCCCCGCCCGACGCCATCAGCACTCCAATAGTGCCGTGGCCGGGGTGATTTCGCGTCTGTTGGTGCTGCGCTTGGATCCCGCCCGTCGGAAATGATCTGTTCGGTACCGACCCGGACCACTGCAAGCCCGAATCGCAGCGCCCTTAACGCCGGATATCCAAGCATCCTGAAACGAAACCTAAGACACAGACTTGAATGAGCTTCCGGGTGACGCGGTGCAGAGATGAAACGGTTCGCTTAGGGCGTCGAAGATACCTCGTGCGCGAGTTTCAGCAACTTGTCGAGTTCCTCGACGAGGTAGCCCGCGATGACATCGATATCCGGAACCAGCTCGCGGCAGCTGATCAACCCGAAGTGCAGCCGCCCGCTGTTGCTGTTGACGGTGATGTTGAAGCCCTGGCCGTCGGTGACCACCGAGACGGGGTAATTGGCCAACACTTTCGCGCCGCCCAGGTACAGGTCGACGTTCGGGCCGGGCACGTTGGAAATCACCAAGTTGTACGGCGGGATCCGGCGAGGCAAGCCCATGGCGAACGCGACCCGCGCCGCTCGGGCCACCAGCGCAGGCGGTGCGAAGTCGGTGACGTTCTCGACGAGACCGGGCGGAATCGCCGCCTGTTGGGCCTTGGCGACCTTAGTCGCCTCGTGCACGGCGGCAAGGCGGGCGACGGGGTCGTCGAGGTGGGTCGGCAGCGAGGTGAACATCGCGGACACCTTGTTGCCGAGCTTGGACTTGCTGGCCTCGTCGCGCACCGAGACGGGAATCATCGCGACCAGCGGAGCTTCGGGCAGCGCGTCGTGATCGATCAGCCAGTGCCGCACCGCGCCGGCCGACATGGCCATCACGACGTCGTTGACGGACGCGCCGAATGCGTTCTTGACGGTCTTCACGTCATCGAGTTCGACGCTGCGCATGGCGAACCGCCGGTGCAGGGTGACCTCGTCGTTGAACGGCGTGCGCGGCGCGATCAAGGGGGCTGTCGTGATGACGTCGCCGTCTCGGTCGCCGCGACCCAGGAGCGCGCCGACATACGGTGAGAGAGCACTGCCAATCAGCGGGAGCGCGCGGCCCATCCCCACCGCGATTCGGGCGGCGCTCACCGGGCGCGTGGCGATCGACGCGCCCGCGCGCGCGAGCAGTGTCGCGTCACTCGGTGCCGGTTCGGGCTTGAACTCGACTGCACGAGGAGGCGTTTCACTCTCGGGTGTCAGGTCGACCAGCACCGTCATCAGCTCGGCACCCGACACGCCGTCGATGGCCGCGTGATGGATCTTCGTGTACACCGCCAGGCGCCCGCCCGCGAGCCCCGAGATGAGGTACATCTCCCACAGCGGTCGCCGCCGATCCAGCGGACGCGCGTGTAGCCGGCTGACCTGTTCGGCGAGTTGCGCGTCCGAACCCGGTGCAGGCAGCGATACTTCGCGGACGTGGAATTCGATGTCGAAGTTCTGGTCATCGATCCAATACGGTTGGTCGAGTCCGAGTGGCACGTACTTCAGTCGTTGCCGCAGTAGCGGGATCTGCGGTATGCGCTGGTTCATCAGTCTGGTCAACGCCGCCAGATCCAGGGGTGCCGGGGCCTCGCTCGGATCGAGAATCAATAAGCCGCCAACGTGCCCGGTGGAGTTGTGAGTTTCGAGCGTCAAGAACGCCGCGTCTAGGCCGGAGAGCTGTTTCATCGGTTTTCCTCCGCTGGTGCGGTCATGTTGCTGGCGGCGGTGGCGCCAAGTTCGTGGCGATCGAGCCAACGCCCTACAGCGTCGATCACTGCGTCGGGGGCTTCGAGCTGCGGGGTATGTCCGACGTCATGGAGAAACTCGGTGTCCCACTTGGGGTTAGCGGCGGCTGCGGTGCGCGCGGCGGCGATGGGTACCAGCCGATCCTTGTCGCCGTGGATGAGCAGCACCGGCTGCACCAGCGAGCGCATCGCGTTCTTGAACTGACGCGGCCGCAGGCCGGCCCGCAAGACCGATCGTGCGGCCTGCAGGAAGGCGGCATCTTGGGAAGGCATGTGGCGGCGGCGATATGCGACGAGCTCGGTGGCGGCGTCCATCAACTCCGCGGAGCTTCGGCGCGGATCGGCGAAGCACAGGTTGATGATTCGTTCGACGAGCTCGCGGTCGGGTCTGGATCGCCTGCTGATGTTCAAGAAGGCCTCGCCGACGCCGGGCAGGGCGTACAGCAGGAACTGTGCGCCGACCTGGGGGTCGGGGATCTCTGGCGGTCGCGGCAGTGCCGGATCGACCAGTACCACCGCGGCGACCGCGTGCGGACTGGCGGCCGATTCCAGGATCGTGATGGCACCGCCCATCGAGTTGCCCATCAAAATGACCGGGCCGCCGATGATTTCATTAATGAAACGGTCGAGTACCTTCGTGTTGGCTTCGATGGTGGTCCTTCTGCCCGCAGCGGGTGAGAACCCGAATCCGGGCAGGTCGATGGCGACCACTCTGTTGCGTTCGGTCAGCGGGCGGGCGACCCTGGCCCAGTTCAGGTGGGAGCCGCCCAATCCGTGCACCATGACGATGGGCGGAGTCCCTGCCGGCCCGCCGAAGTCCGCCCAGTGCACCGGTCCGGCGATGTCGCTGAAGCGACTGGCGCCTCCCCAGGGCTGCGCGAGTTGCGGTTGCATCATGTGGTCGGTCCTATTCGCTAGTCGCGTTGACGAGGCGAACCGCCAACTCGGAGTGGAGCTTGGCCACTGCTTCGGGATCGGCGTAGCGCCCGGCGGGGAACCAGCGGCAGACGTCGACACACAGTGAAATGATGGCAAGGGTGACGCCCTCGGCGTCCGGAACCGCAAAAGACCCGTCGGCGACACCGGCTTCCACGATCCCACGCACATGCCGCGTCAGCTTTCGGCGCAGCCCGACTATCGCTTGGTAGTGGTCCGGCGAGAGTGCCGTCAACTCGTACTCGACCACCCTTGACCGGCCGTGATAAGCCGCCTGCGTCCGAGCAAACTCCCCAACCACCGCCCGTAAGCGGTCGGCAGGCGATTCGCTGACCGGATCGGCGGCCTTTAGCCATTCGACAGTCTTTTGATGGCCCTCGTACGCAATGACGAAGAGCAGTTCTTCTTTGGATTTGTAGTGCGGATACATCGCGGCCGCGCTCAAACCGAGCCGTGCCGCGATGTCACGGGTGGTCGTACCGCCGTAACCGTGCTCGGCGAACGCCTCGATCGCCGCCGCCCTGATCCGCGCGGCGGCCTTAGAACTACCGACGACGCTCGCCGTTGTCACGCTCACCCGGTCCACCGCATGCCGCGACTATAAGCGATCGCTTATTTATTAAGCAAGCGCTTAGTAATGCCGATGTGCCGTCCTTAGCACCGCCCATCTCGCTAGGGTGTGCTATTCGCTTCCGACGCTACGGTGAGGATACGCGCCAGGGTTTGCCAGCGTTGGTGTCTGTGATGAAACATAATGCGGACAAAAAGTCTTGTGCCCCAACCACGTAACCCGTCGTCCACCTCGATCTCGTCCGTGTAGGAACAACCGTGATCGCCGGTCGGGGCAAAGGTCAGCCGATGGTTCCACGTGCGCACGGGCCCGCCCCACTCGTTCGTGAAGATCTCCAACGGATCCAGCCGCACAACCTTGATGTGGTGACGCCACGCTGGAATCACGCCAAACCACCAGAGACGTCCCGCAGCCTCCAAGCCAGGCTCGATCTTCTGTGGGATCTGCAGCCGCCGCGAAACTTTCAGATACGGAGCCAGCACATACCGCATTAGCTCGGGCTTCGCCGCGAGCTCTCGTGCTTGCGCGGCAGGTATCGGAAGCTCCGTAGTTAGGGTTACCTTACTCATGCATGAAGTGTGTGCACAGACGGCTCGACTCCACAAGTCCTACGCCCTGAGCGCACGCGCGGAATGTAGCCCCCGGACCGGGTGCCGTCGATGGCCGCGCGATCAAAACCCGATCAAGCGACCGGCGGAAATACGATGTCCCAGTCACGTTCCATGCTCACCACAGTCCATCCCAGGCGTGCCCCGACATCGGTGATCGGCTCGGTCTCGGCGAACGTCTGTGCCGTACTGGTGTAGTGGAATTCGCGCTCGGCGTCGTCGTGGTCGATCAGCAGGGCAAGGCTGGGAGAGCCGGCCGCCTGCGCCCATTCCAGCATCTCCCGGTCACCCCCGGAGTTGCCGGCGGCCAGGATCGGCCGGCGGCCCAGCTGGGTCTGGATGTTGGCGACCTTGGCGCTGCCCTCGTTCGCGACACCGAGCAGGCCGCTGGTGCGCCGGATGACCGGTGGGCCTTCGCCGCCCCGGCTGACGTCGTAGCCGATGAGGGTGCCCACCACCAACTCGGCCGGCACACAGTAGAGGTCGTCGCTGATCGCCCGGACGAACTCGGTGCCGCCCCCGGTGACGATCCCGACGGTGAAGTCGCGGCGCCGCAGCTCGGCGATGAGTTCCGACATCGGCTGATAGGTCACCGAGCGCATCGGCCTGTCCAGCGTCGGGTGCGTTGCTCTTCCCATGAATTCCCTTGCCGCGGAGGTGAACTCCTGCGGCGTCATGCCCTCGAACAGGCCGGCGAGGGCGAGCGCGATGCGTTCCAGCCCGATCCCCGCGACCGCCGCCTTGTCACCGCTGAGCAGGGCGGCGAACTCGGCACGCTCGCCGGTCGACGGGTCCTCCGTCACGCGCTTGCGCAGCGCATCGAGGAAGAAGTAGAGCTGCACGTAGCTCGGCCGCTCGCACCACAGCGTGCCGTCGTTGTCGAAGTAGGCGACCCGATCGACGACCGGCACCTCCTCGGCCGCGGCCAGGAACGCCTCCAGCGCGTCCCGGGTGCTGCCGGGGCGCCAGGACGGGAGCGGGTGGCTGCGATCCATCGGAGTCGCTCAGTCACGGCCTTTCTCGACAGAACCCAAGAGCGTAATAATGCAAAGATAGTTTAAAAAGCCGAGCTCTGGTCGCGGTGGAGGACTTTTCAAATGACAACCCGTCCCGACGTCAGCGCCGACGTCGTGGTCGATTTCGACCATCACTCCGACGAATTCAACCTCAACCAACAGACGATCAACGCCGAGCTGCGCCATCGGTGTCCGGTGGCCTGGAACGAGAATTACGGCGGCTTTTGGTTCCTCACCAGTTACGACGCGGTGAGCCGAACCGCCAGAGACGACGACACCTTCTCGCACAAATACGAACCGAACGCCGTCGACGGAATCGACTACCAGGGCGAGATGGGCGTCCCGCGCCCCGAAGGCCAACCGGCCCTGGGCATCGGCGAGGTCGTCGGCCCCTACCACCTGGCGTTAAGGCACGCCCTGGCTCCGTTCTTCTCGCCGGGCGCCGTCGAAAAGATGCAGCCGTTCATGGAGGAACAAGCACAGGAGTTCCTCGACCAAAAAATCACCGACGGACAGATGGACCTGGTGCTCGATTACGCCAGCCCCGTCCCGGCCATCCTCACCATGAAGTTGATGGGCCTGTCCTACGACAACTGGCAGCTCTACGCCAACCTCTTCCACTCGGTCATGGCCGTCCCCCAAGACAGCCCCGAGTACATCAACGCCATCTCCCAAGTCCCCGAAATGATGCAAGACGTCCTCGAATTCGCGGCGAAAAGACGCGCCGACGCCCACGACGACCTGACCAGCTTCCTCATCCAGTTCGAATTCGACGGCCGGCGCCTCACCGACGAACAGCTGCTCAACATCCTCTGGAATCTCATCGCCGGCGGCGTCGACACCACCACCTCGCAGACCGCGCTGGCCCTGCTGCACCTGGGCACCCACCCGGAGCTGCGACAACAACTCATCGACCACCCCGAGCTGTATCGCACCGCCACCGATGAGTTCCTGCGCTACTTCTCCGTCAACCAGCAACTCAGCCGGACCGTGACGCGCGACGTGACGGTCGGCGGCCAACACCTCAGACGCAACGACCGAGTCGTCATCAGCTGGCTGGCAGCAAACCACGACGAGCACGAGTTCGAAAGGCCCGACGAAGTCATTCTCGACAGAGCACCCAACCGCCACGTCGCCTTCGGCCTCGGGCCACACAGATGCATCGGCTCCCACCTCGCGCGGCTCATGTCCGAGGTGATGGTCAAGGCGGTACTCGATCGCATTCCCGACTACCAGGTCGACCTCAACGGCGTCCACCAATACCGGGGCAGCCCGAGCATGACCGGGTTGGGCAAGCTGCCGGTCACCTTCACCCCGCGACCGCCAAATCGGGAGATTTGAGCTGCGCTGGGCCACGCGATCCAGCACGAGTCAACCCACGTCCGCCTGCGACAGCACCGGCGCCCACGATGTCGCCGAAGCCGTAGACGCGCGGCGTGGTTGGGCCTTCTTGTCGGACCGGGTCGTTACGGTGCGGGCGTGGAGTCGTTGATATTTCCGTCGATCGACCTTGGGAGCGCGCTCACGGTGGCTGGCGAGGCTGCCTGCCGCCGTGGCGCGGCCTATGCCTGGGAGGGACGGGTGCTGAGTTGCGTGTGGGACCCGGGCACACACAAACTTTTCGGCGCTGTACTTGGTAGCCAGGGCCGCACCTACTCGACAACGGTGCAGCTTTTGCGAGTAGGTCCCGCTACCTGGAATGCCGAGAGCGGGTTATGCAACTGCCCGGTACATGTGAACTGCAAGCATGTCGTGGCGATCGTCGTCGCGGCGGCCACAACGATGCGCGCCCAACCTACGCTGCCCCCGCCTGCTCCTGCTTGGCGGCAGTCGCTGGATGCGCTGCTGCCGCCGGCTTCGACGAACGATCGCGCCGGGATTCCGCTGGCGATCGAGCTGAGCCTGTCGGTGAGCGAGCCGATGCCGAGTCTCGATGCGCGGCTCGTCCGCCCCGGAAAGCGCGGCGGCTGGGTGGCGGGCGATCTGAGCTGGGGCAAGCTGCACGTGCTGCGGCACTACGGCCATCCTGAGCCTCAGGTTCGGCTGCTGCAAGAGTTCTACAGGACCTACCGCGCGTCTAGCCCGAATTCGACTGGTTACTACCGGTATTCGTACGCGGGCTACAGCTACGGTGACGGCAAGACGATCTCGCTGCTGCAATTTGAATCCCCGCAGCTGTGGCCGCTGCTGGACGAAGCGCGCCAAGTCGGTCTCCGGCTGCTGCAGGCGAGGCAACAGCAGGAGGTGCCAGCGTTTGCCACGGCGCAGTTGTGCCTGGATGTCACGGCCGACGAGACGGGTGATCTCGCTGTCGAGCCGGCGCTTCGGGTCGGCGGCGCGACGGTACGGCCCGTGGCGTTCATCGGGTCGTCAGGTCATGGCGTGGTGTATGCCGACCGCGGGTTGCGGCTGGCCCGACTGGACAAGCTGGCGCCCGAGCCGTTGCAGCGCATGACACTCGGTGATAAGCCGCTGGTCATACCCGCCGACGAGGCGCCGCGCTTCGCCGCGGAGTACTACCCGAGGTTGCGCCACATCGCGGCCGTCACGTCCTCGGACGAGTCGTTCACGCCGCCCGAGATCATCGGGCCGACGCTGGTGCTGCGCGCAGATTACCAAGCCGATCATGAACTCGAGTTGACATGGGAATGGGTATATCGGTTAGGCGACAACGACTTTCACGCGCCCGTGGGCACATCGGAGAATATCGGCTACCGCGACATGGACGCGGAAACCACACTCGCGTTGAGCATCGAAGCGCCGTTGGAGCAAGTGGGGCTGCGCGCCGCCGACGGCAGGCTCGTCCCCTGGGTGCGACTGTCGGGCCTGCAGACCATGCGATTCGCCACCGAGGTTCAACCGCTGCTCGCGGAGCTTCCCGAAGTCACGCTGGAGGTGACCGGCGACCCGGTGGACTACCGAGAGGCGGGCGGCTCGCTGGTCATCGCGGTGACGACGGACGCGGTGGCCGGCGAGACGGACTGGTTCGACCTGGGGGTCACGATCAGCATTGAAGGTAAGCAGGTTCCGTTTGTCAGCGTGTTCACCGCCCTTGCGTCCGGGCAGTCGCACCTGTTGCTTCCCGACGGCGCCTACTTCGCACTTCACAAGCCGGAGCTGGTGAAGCTGCGCCAGCTCATCGAAGAGGCCCGTGCGCTTACCGACGCCGAGGACGGGCCACCCCGGATCAGCCGATTCCAGGCCGGGTTGTTCGACGAACTGGCCGAGCTCGGCGTCGTTACGCGCCAAGCCGACCACTGGCGTCACCAAGTCGACGGGCTGCGCGCGCTGCGGGGTCTACAACCGGCGGCGGTGCCCGCCAGCCTGGACGCTGAGCTGAGGCCGTATCAGGCCGAAGGGTTCTCGTGGCTGGCGACCCTGTACGCCCACGGGCTCGGTGGGATCCTCGCCGACGACATGGGTCTAGGCAAGACCATCCAATCGCTGGCGCTGATTTGCCATGTGCGTCAACATAATCCGGGCATGGCACCCTTCCTGGTGGTCGCGCCGGCCAGTGTGGTGGCGAACTGGGCCACCGAGGCCACCCGCTTCGCGCCGCAGCTCTCGGTCGTGCCGATCTGCGACACGCTGCGCCGCGCCGCCGCCAACCTCGACGAGCTGGCAGCGGGCGCCCACATCGTGGTCACCTCGTACACGCTGTTTCGGCTCGACTTCGACGCCTATGCGGCCCAACCGTGGTCCGGATTGGTCTTGGATGAAGCCCAATACGTGAAGAACCGTCACGCCAAGACCTACCAGTGCGCCCGCAAACTGGCCGCACCGTTCAAGCTGGCGATCACCGGCACACCGATGGAGAACAACCTGATGGAGCTGTGGTCGTTGCTGTCGATCACCGCACCGGGGTTGTTTCCCAGCCCGACGAAGTTCGCCGACTTCTTCGCCAAGCCCATCGAAAAGACCGGCGACGCTGAGCTTTTGGCTCTGTTCCGGCGCCGCATCAAGCCGTTGGTAAAGCGGCGCACCAAGGCGCACGTGGCCGCCGAGCTGCCGGCCAAACAAGAGCAGGTCCTCGATATCGAGCTGTCGCCGCGGCACCGTTCCCTCTACAACAAGCGACTGCAACGAGAGCGACAAAAGGTACTCGGCCTGCTCGATGACATGGACCGCAACCGATTCACCATCCTGAAGTCTCTGACCGTGCTGCGGCAGATGGCGCTGCATCCCGGGCTAGTCGACCCCGCACACGACACACTGGCCAGCGCCAAGATTGATGCGCTCGTGGAGCATCTGCGCGACGTCGTCGACGGCGGCCACCGCGCGCTCGTGTTCAGTCAGTTCACCCGTTTCCTGGGCCGGGTCCGCGATCGCCTCGACACCGAGGGAATCGACTACTGCTATCTCGATGGGCGAACCCGTAACCGTGCCAAAATGATTCGGCAATTCAAGGAAGGAGACGCACCGGTTTTCCTGATCAGCCTCAAAGCCGGTGGGGTCGGGCTGAACCTCACCGAGGCCGACTACTGCTTTCTGCTCGACCCGTGGTGGAATCCGGCCACCGAGGCCCAGGCCATCGACCGCACCCACCGCATCGGCCAAACCCGCAACGTGATGGTGTACCGGCTCATTGCCCACGACACCATCGAGGACAAGGTGATGGCCCTCAACGCCCGCAAAGCCAAGCTGTTCGCCAGTGTCATCGACGACGGCAACGCGTTCGGCTCCGCCCTCACCGCCGACGACATCCGCGGACTGCTCGCCTGAGCGGACAACCGGGCGACATCAGCCGAGATCGGTGCGGCTGCTCCGACGTAAACGCCGCCCGCTCGGCTACCGCAGGCCGAGCGCGGCGCGCAGCCGGTCGGCGTCCATGCCACCGCGGGCGGCTTCACCGGCGGGAAAGGTGTCCAGGAGTTTGATCAGGTCGCCGCGCCGGGTGGGGTCACCGGCGGCCTGCCGGGGCGTGTGGCCGTCGAGCGCGGGGATGGGTTCATCGAGCCACTTGGTCTCGTAGTCGCGGACTAACCCGTCAAGCAACGCGGCCACCTCGGGGTCGTCGGGATCGAGCGCGTCCTCGCCGGCGGTCGGCAACTGCTTGGCCAGCTGCGCGGCCTCGCGGACGTCGCGCAGCGGGCGGCGGGAGTCGTCGAGCATCTTCATCGCGGGGTCGAGGCGTGCCAGCGTGGCCAGCACGCGGTCCATCCGCTTCTCGCTGTTTGTCTCCACCCGCAGGGTGTCGCCGTGGAGCACCAGGGTGGCCCTGATCCGCAACATGTCCTGGGTGGTGACGTGCTCGAACCACCGCGGCGGCTCGTCGCCGTCGACCCGGTCGTAGGTGTCGTCGAGCGCGGCCTCGATCCCGGCCGGGTCGCCGACGTGCACGGTGGCCTCGCAGATCGCCAGCGGATCGCCCTCGGTGTTCGCCAGCGCTGGAGGCGCGAACCGGCGGCTCAGCTGCGCCACCAGCGTCGCCGCGTCCGGTTCCGTGTCGAGCAGGTCGATCAGCGGGTCGCGCTCGTGCAGCGCGACCGGCTCCACGCCACCGAAGAACTGCATGGTGTCGCCGGCGGGCACCACGCGTGCACACACCAGCTGCCCTGGCTTCAGCTGGCGGCTGGCCGCCCGCTCATGTACCTCGTGCGTGTCGCCGGTGCGCACGTCGCGCACGGTAAGGCCCTGGCCGCGGTGCATTTCTTCGACCTCGAACACCGACCGCTGCACCAGCAGCCATTGCTCGGCCAGCAGCCGCTCGTCGTCGGGCAGCAGCGGCCCGCGCATCTGAAGGAACTCCGCGAATGCGCCGCCCTCGAACAGCACCGCGTCCAGCACCAGCGGATCTTCCAGCGCCGTGGCCAGCGCGTCGGGATCATCGACGGCGTAGCGGCAGCGTTCGTATCCCGCCTCGGCCAGCAGGTCATTCCAGCCACTCAGCAGCGCATGCTGGCAGGCCTTCATGTACAACCAGCCGACCCGCTCGGCCAGCGGCAGCTGCTCGCGCCCGAGATGGCATTTCTTGTACTTGCGGCCAGACCCGCACCAGCAGAGTTCATTTCGGCCGATGTCGCGCCGCGGCTCGGCCCGGCACTGCGTTAGTAGCTGGACAAGCGGGTGGTCCGGGGCGGCGTCGGCGCGGCGCAGCAACGCCAACCCGCGCTCCGCGTCGCCGCGATCGGAGGCGATGCGGGCCAAATCGAACAGCGGCAACGGCCAATCCGGATCCATCGCCTCGGCCGCCAGCAGCTCGTGTTCGGCCGCGTCGATGTCGCCGATCCGCTCCAGCGCCACCGCGCGCAGCCAGCGACACGCCACCCGAGCCGCGCGCGGCACTTTCGACTCCAGCACCTCGGCGAACAGGCCCAGCGCGCCCACACCGTCGCGACCAGTGCCGACCGTCTCGGCCAACAGCAGCTCGGCAAGCAGCGGATCGGCAAGCGCAGCCCCGACCTCACCGACGACATCGGCGAAACCTCCGCCCTCGGGCTCCCCTTCGTCGGGCTCGGTTGCGCCGTCGCCAGCTACGGCCAACGCATCCTCCAGCTGCTCGTCCGCGTCCTCCAGCTGCTCGTCCGCGCCGACGGCGTCGAGCAGCAACAGCGAGATCTGGTCGTAGAAGTTGATCAGGGTGTACAGCACGAACGCGTCGTCGGGGTTGAGGTCGTGTCGCTCGGCCAGCACTGCGCACCCGCGCTCGAAATGCCAACGGTCGAAATCGAATCCGTCGGGTGCGAGCCACTCGCCGCGACGTGCCAGACCGTAGTCGTCGACGATCTCGCACAGGGGCGGCAGCGGCTCGGTGAACACGGCTGGGTCCTCGGCGCATGCCGTCCATACCGCCGCGTCGAAATGCACCGGCTCGTCGTCGACGAGCTCATCGTCATCGAGCGTGGCGGCCAGCCGCGCGCCCAGCGCGGCGCGCACAGGCGCGGTGACCCGCTCGACTTCGAGTCCCCGCGCGGTCAGCCGCACCCCGACCAGGTCGCCCTCGGCCGCGCCCAACGTGCCCAGCGTGCCGGGCATCAGGAGCAGCGTCCCCAGCGGGTCGATCACCTCGTCCGGGATGCCCCGCTCCTCGACCAGTTCATCGTCGAACCCGGGCAGCACGACCAGCGCCGGCGAACCGTCGGCGAACCGCCCATACTGCTCGTGCTCGCAGAGCGCGGTGATCGGGTCCAGGTCCGGGGTCACCGTGAGTATGTCGAGGGCCGCCTCGTCCGCGCCGAGCCGGTGCGTGAACACCCGCCCGGCCAGCAGTGCCGGCAGCCACACCCACCGATCATCAACCAACTGCCTTGCCGGACACTCGGTTTCGTCGAGAACCTCGTCCAGTAGGGCGTCCGGATCGGCCACGCCGCTGTCACCCAGTCGTTGGGCGATGTCATCCTCGTCCAAGGCGCCGTGTTCGGCCAGAATTCTTTCAAGGGTTCGCATCGCGTCGAACGGTTCCGCCACGGGGACCACCCTATGCCGCGGCTAGCCGAGTCGCGTAGTCAGCCGATGGCCGACGAGTCGGCTCGAAGCCGCTTACTTCTCGGGATTCGAACCGTTTAGATCGGGACGAATCCAAGCTCTTCGGCGACTTGGCGCTGTGCTTCGTCGCGCGAGGCGAACGCCCGCGCCTCGCCGGGGTCCAGCAGCGGCGGAACGACGATGGCTGCCACTGCTAGATGCCAGGCGTCCATCGCACGCAGCGCATGCTCGCGCACGAGCTGCAGGGCGTGCTGTTCAACCTGGTCTTGTGGCGCACCGAGCACGATCACCGGGCCCGCGAGGTCGCCGTCCAGCAGCGCGAGCAATCCCTTCTCATCACCGCGGCCTGTGCGCGCGGCCCGCACCAGCGCGCCCGAGACCTCGATCCTTGTCCACGTCCCGGTAACGGTTGCAATGTCCGGGTCGGCTAGCAGCGCGCTTGCCTCCCGGTGCCCGTCCGCATCGACAAGGTATGCACGGGCCAGAACCGAGGGGTCCAGGTAGGCGATCACGGCCGCTCGTGCTCTTGCGCGAGCAACTGGTCGATCTGCGGACCGAGGCCGCGGGTTGACTCGATGATTCGCTGCCGTCGGCCCGCACTCACTGGGCGCGCGTTCACGCGCCGTAACGTACCCGCGGCGGCCGAGGCGGCGCGCAGCTGCGCGCGCCGGTCGCCACTGTCGGCGTCGGCGGCCGCGTCAAGGATCTCGGTCGCCACCGCGTTCAGGCTGCGCCCCTCGCGCGCAGCACGCGCGACCAAC
Source organism: uncultured Actinomycetota bacterium (assembly GCA_963845595.1). Taxonomy (GTDB): domain Bacteria; phylum Actinomycetota; class Actinomycetes; order Mycobacteriales; family Mycobacteriaceae; genus Mycobacterium. The sequence continues at coordinate 565,584 of CAWJSU010000005.1, read as the reverse complement.
CGGCGGTGAATATCCTCGGGAACCCGGAGCAGAAGTTGCTTCACGCCACGAATGCTATCACCGCCATGCTGGTGATAGCATGCATCGTCCCGAGAACGGGTGATTCGTCCATTCCTTCCCGCCGTCGCCCTGAGAAGGTTCGGCATGGCGGGAGTCGCCGCCGTCCCTGCCGGTGTTACACCGATATAGGCGGTGTTACACTGCGGAGATGCCGACCGACCACCGGCGCCACGCCATCACAGAGACCGACGACATCAGCGACGCGCTGGAGATCGCCCGCCGCGCGTGGCCCGACCTCGCCAACAAGCCGGGAGCACTGTTGCGTCAACTCATCCTGGTGGGCCGGAACACCGTCGCGCACGATCACGCTGCGGCCGCTCGCAAACGCCGGCAAGCGGTCGAAAAGACCAGTGGTGCACTGGCCGGTGTCTTCGGAACTGACTATCTCAAGGAGCTGCGGGAGGACTGGCCCGAGTGATCATCCTCGACGCCAGCGTTTTGATCGGGCATTTCGAGTTGGCCGACACGCACCACGCTGACGCGACCGCTCTGCTAAGGGTGCACGCGTTAAAGTCGTTCGCCGCCAGCGTTGTCACCCTCGCCGAGGTCTATGTCGGTGCCGCCCGGGCCGGGCGCACCGACCAGCTTCACCAATTGCTGGCGCGGTTGCAGATCGAGAGCCTAGACCTTCCGGCCGGCGCTGCCCGCCGCCTCGGTGAGCTACGCGCTACTACCAAGCTGCGGATGCCGGACTGCTGCGTGCTCTACAGCGCGGAGCAGCACAACGCCGCGATTGCCACCTTCGACGACAAACTCGCCGCCCGAGCAGCCGACCTCGGGTTGGCCGTCGCGACCGGCCAACCGTAGCCAGCGGCACGCGCCCTCGACCGCAACAGTTGGCGGATGCCACCTCTGACCCTGCTTCAGCCGGTCACCTGGTCATCGGGCTGTTCCACATGAGATTCACGCCGTCGGGCGCACCGATCTGGCTGGTGAAAAACGGATCGAGGCCGTTGGCCAGCGCGTGCGGCGTCCAGCCGAGGTAAGACTCCGCGGTCAGGGCTGACCTCATGACACGGCTAGTGGCGATCGACGCCGAGCACGACGAGGAGAAGGCCAGACGAGTCGTACAGAGCATCCAAGAACGCCTCGCCGTTGTCGTGGAAAAACAGGAGGCGCTGACTGCCAAACTGCGCGAGATGCGGAGCCTAAACCTGCTCTTGAGTGCCGAAAACCGTCAGCTGCGTATGCAATTGCAGGAACAGCGCGAACGGGCTCAGATCGCCGAAGCGGCGTTGCAGACGGCTCTAGACCACATCTTCGGGGCCTTACCGGCATTGCCGGCCGCCGACAGGATGGAACCCCTTGATGGATGAGTCCGTCTACCGCAACCTCGATACACAGCACCGAATGCTCGCTGAACTGGAGCGCATCCTCGACAACGAGCTGGCAGAGGGCCCCGAAGCCGAAACCACAAAACCGCCTACCGCCGTTCCCTTCACCCGCGCAATGAATTACCGCGAACTCACCGACGCTAACGACGCATTGAGGGCACGACGCGAATGGGACGACGTCGACCTCTATGCGGCGTTGTCTGCGACCCAACAGGACAAGTTCGTGGAGTGGCTCGATGCCCAACGACTGCCGTGGACGCCGGACGATCTCCTATTACTAGGTTTCGCCGGCGCAGTAGGGGCCGCGGCCACCATTTTCGATACAGAAGTCGACCTGGAATCCGCAAGTCGCTTGAACTACTGAAGAAGTCCGGCCTGATCCAGCGGTGGGAGGACGACGCAAGGCGACTGCCGATCGACTACACCGGTAAGGGAGTTGGTGGGCCGTCGCATCGAGTGAAGTCCGCCGGACACGACCTGGGCCGGCCGTTAGAGGCTCTACGCCAGATCCGCGAGGGCGTGTTTCGCGGAACCACATTCCCGCATGGTGTGAAAACCGCTGTGACCGAATCACTATCCACCTGGCAGAACGTCGGTTCTTGGCCGGAAGCGATGATCTTGTGGGTCAAGCACCTCGCCGCCGACGTTGTCACCCCCATGAGTCTGCCGCTGCCAGGTTTCACCAAGCTCTACGAGATGGACCACCGGTGGGTCCGCGAGTTCGCCCACGCCGCATACCGGGGCCAGCGGCCACTCGGCAATGGGCTCAACGTCAGATCGGGCATGATCACACCCACTCTGTCGGTCCTGAGCACCGAGGCAATCGTGCGCTCCCATATGCTGATTCGCGCCCACAGGACCCGCGGCACAGTTGAACTCACCACCGCTGAACGTGCTCTGCAGACTGAGTTGCTGTTGGCAGGCCACGGGCTGGTTGGCGCCTTCGCACTGGGGAAGGCGACCACGATCCTGCTGCTCAGCAAGAACCCCGCGATGGCCGTGCGGCACCTTAACGCACCCGTCCTGATGAGGGTGGGATCGCTGGGCCTGGCCGCGGTCGCGAATTCCCGGAAACGATCCAACATCGCAGCTCCGCCATGGGACGAACTCCTCAAACAGTGGGCCGCCCCGTGGCAACTGGATGCAGCACTTGATGTGGAGAGCGAAGCCGAACGACTCGGACCAGTCGGGGTATAGCAAACCAAGCGAACAGCAGCCGGCGCACCAGAAACAACGATTAGCGGCCAAGCACACCTATGGTTTCTCGCTGCAGACTCCCGATATGCCAGGTTGTCGGCGCCCGGTCGCATATTCCCTGCCGGGGCCTCAGTGAGAACGTCCAGGACCTAACCTCACCACAATCTGACAAGGCCGACAGGCGAGCTACCAGTTTATTCCTTAGCACTGCGACGAGGGGGTGTCTAACCGGTGAAGGACGGCCGCTGGGTCATAATCGCCGACTCCCAGTTCACCCACGAAAAGCAGGGTCTCGAGGCGGTCAAACAGGCGCTTCCCGATGCTCCCCCATTCCGCGCCTCGGAATTTTTCAAGGTGGATGAGTCCAGTGGGTGGTAGGCGGCTGTCGTGTCGGTCTCCTGGGTGGCTTGTACAAGAAGTCACAGCTCGACAGTTATGCAGCCTTCGTTGAAAGCGCGCGACGCCACGCCGCAGCCTTCCGTGCCAGACGGGACAAGCGCTGGATGCTCGTCGATCCCTGCATCGCTCGCGGTCACGGCCATCGAGTCGACGCCACTCTTCAGGGGACATGAACTTCAGCTCGAAGCATTACCGTTGGCTGGATGCACGACATCCAGCCTCGCGGTAGCGCCAATCCACTGGCGCAGGCGGTTGCTCCGTTCACCCGTACCGGCGGCTTCTACGCCCGCTCCTGGGGCACCTATTTGGATCGCGAGCCCGACGAGCTTCCAGTGGCACGGCCCACCCTCGCGCTCGCCGCCCAGGCGTTCCGCGACGAAATCCTGCTGGCAAGTTTTAGCCTGCTGCGGCGGGCGCCCAACGCGTCGACACTCGAGCGGATCGATCGCGAAGTGGCTGCGGCACTTGAGTTTTGCGGCGATAGGGGCTGGCTCGAGAACCCCGAAGGGTTTTTCGCGGAACCCCCTCCGCTGACCGACGTCACGGTCAAACCCGTCAACAGCATGGGACGCAACTACCAGCGCATCGCCTTCGACAGTGAATACGAGCCCCATGCCGACGAGCCCGCCCGGGACCGGTGGCTGAGCTACACCGGAAACAACCGTGAATACGCCTTGATGTTTCGACACCGCCAGCCGCGACCATGGCTGGTATGTGTGCACGGTGCGGAGATGGGACGCGCTGCGCTCGACCCCATGCTATTTCATGCCTGGCACCTGTACCGGGATCTCAGCCTCAATGTCGTGCTTCCCGTGCTTCCCATGCATGGCCCCCGCGCGCGGGGCCTGCCGAAAGGCGTCGCGTTCCCCAGCGAAGACGTGCTCAACGACGTCCACGGCGCCGCGCAGGCGGTGTGGGACATCCGGCGCCTGCTGTCCTGGATCCGCTCGCAGCAGCCCGACGCCATGATCGGGCTGAACGGCATTTCCCTCGGCGGTCTGATCGGCTCGCTGGTCGCCAGCCTCGACGACGAGCTGACGTGCGCGATCTTGGGCGTCCCAGCCGTCGACCTGGTCGACCTGGTCGGCCGCCATGCCGGCCTCAGCGGCCACGATGGCCTGCACCGGACGATGAATTCGGCCAAGCCGATCGGCCGGATGGCCTCACCACTGGCATTGACTCCCCGCGTACCGATGCAAGGCCGCTTCATCTACGCCGGCATCGCCGACAGGTTGGTGCACCCGCGCGACCAGGTCACCCGGCTATGGGAGCACTGGGGCAGACCCGAAATCCACTGGTACCAGGGCGGTCACGCCGGATTCTTCCGCTCCCAGCCGGTACAGCGATTCATCGACAAGGCGCTGGTGCAGTCCGGGCTTGTTGACCCGTCACGGCTACGACGCAGACGCTGACGCTGACGCTGACGCGAAAACCCACTACCGTTCCAGGGTCGCGAGTCGCGCCGCGGCCGCCGCCCGCGCCGACTTCCCCTCAACACCGAGCTTGGCGTAGCAGTTCGACAGGTGCCGTTCCCCGGTCCGCACGCTCAGATGCATTGCCGCTGCAATTGACTCGTTGTCTCTGCCCTGCGCGATGAAGCGGAGGACCTCGATCTCACGCTCGGTGAACAGGCCGCCGTCGAGCGGCGGCGCGCAGCGGCCCGCCGGCAGGAAGCCGCGCAGCTGCGCGCGGAACTCGGTCCAGGCCGGTTCGTCCTCCAGCAGGATGTGGTTGGCGCTGTCGAGCGGGACGAACTTGGCGCCCGGTATCGAAGACGCGAGGTTGCGCCCCTCCTCGAATGCGACCACCGCGTCGTCCCGGCCATGCAGCACCAGCGTCGGGACCGTAATCATTGCCGCCAGATCGCTGACGTCCACGGCGTACCGGACCGCGCGGCAGCGGGCCGCGTGCTCACCCGAACACGATGAGCCCCGCAATTCGTCGAACCACGCCATCTGCGCATCCGAGCCACCCGGAATGAACAGCGTGGTGAACACTCGCCGAAACGCCGGGTTCCACCTGCCCCAGCCCAGCCGGGTCAGCGCGACGAGCAGCTCGGCTTCCCCCGGTAAGACCGTTGCCATGGCTCAGCCAGCTGCTCCATCGGAGATAATCGCCGTGGTGTCGGCGAAACGAATGAACCGCGAGCAGTTCTTCCGCGTGGTGTCCGGGCTCGACGAGGATCGCCTGCGTAAGGCACTGTGGAACCTCTACTGGCGCGGCACGGCGAACGTGCGGGAGCGTATCGAGGTCGAGCTCACGAGCGACGGGTGCGGTCGCCCGCCGCATCCCGCGACGGCGCCGGCCGATCCGAAGGCGGTGCGGTACGAGGTCGACGACTTCGTGGCGCTGGCGCGATCGGGCGCCTACCTGGGCGGGAACCGTCGGGTGTCGCCGCGCGAGCGGTCGCGCTGGCGTTTCACCTTCAAGCGGCTTGCTACCGAAGCACAGGACGCGCTACGAGCTGAAGACGCCGGGCCCGCGGCGTCCGCGCTGGAGCAACTGATCGACCTCGCGTGCCAAGCCCGCGATCACGACTACTTCCGCTCCGACGATCCGGTCGCGGCGGCGGGCTTCGTCGTGTCTGACGCGGTCGCCGTGTTGTGGGCGTCGACGTGGGAACGCCACGGGTTCCAGACGTTCGCCGAAACGGCTGCACCGCAGTTGATTCGGTGGGAGTCCAGGTACGGCTGGACCCGCAACCGCGAGGGCTCGGTCGCGGCGAAGGAGACCTCGCTCGCCGTCGTGCTCGCGCGCAAGCTGCGCGTTCCGGACACGTGGGAAGGTTTCGCCGAGCACTACGTGCGGGCGCTGGACGGGTTGTCCCACCGCGGCGCGTCGGCGCGCCGAATACCGAGTTCCGTCCAGAACGAGCAGGAACGGTCGCGGGTGCTGGCGGAATGGCATGGCCTCCTGCTGGACAACCTCGCGGACACCGAGGGCGGCCTGCTCGACAGGATCGTCACCCACGCCGCCTTGGGCGGTCCGGAGCAGACGTTTCTGTCCGCACGGCTCGCACACCGACGCGGAAACACCGGCGTCGCCCGCGACCTGATCGCGCGGTGTCTGCGAAAGCTGCCCGGCCACAAAGACTTCCACGACTTCGCAGCCGAGATCGGCGCGGCAGTTCCGCTGTAAACGCCGCCCGCTCGACGGAGGCTACCGCAGGCCGAGCGCGGCGCGCAGCGAACCGTTGCTGTATGGGGGTGATGAGTTCGACCACACCGACGTCGGCGCCGCCGATCGGCTCTGAGCCGTCACTCGTGCAACCGCTGCGCTAACCGGCGGCGCATCCGCATCGTGCACTCCTTTGAACTCCATGCGGTATAGGGAGAACTACTCAGCGGCGTCAGCGACGTCCTTCGAAACCAGCGGCGCAACGGTGGTGTCCGCATTGGTGAAGCTGTCGAGATAGCGCACGAGTTGGTCAGCAATCCGGCGCCTATCAGCAGACCGGGCCTCGGCTGGTCGGACCAGCCGCAAGACGGCCTCCCGCGCCACAGTCGACGTCGGGAGTCCCCGGCTGGCCGCGACGCGCTCGAGCTCCTCCAGCTCCTCGGGGTTGAGCCGGATCTGCAGCGTCTTGCTGCGGCCGTGGCCGCGCGTCACAGTCGTCGCGTCGGTGATCGGGGCGTCGCGGTCAGCGTCGATCGCCTCGGCCTCCTCCTCGAGGAGCGCCCCGATTTCCTTCTTCGTGCGTTTCTTCGCGGTCATGATTCCTCCGTGCCTTCACAGCGTCGCTGGTCTTTCGGGTTGGCCTTCCAGACGTTTACCCCGTGAGTGGTGCCCTCCTCGTCGAGGACGATCACGGTCAGCACAGCCTGTGCGGTGATCGAGTAGCCGATGATCCGGACACCGCGGCCTCACTTCGACGCCGGGTCGGGTTTGATGACCACTCTGTCGGGTCGGCGAGCGCCTCGTCGGCTTCATCCGGTGTGACGCCGTGTTTGGCGATGTAGTCGCCGCGGTGCGACCAGTCGGCGGTCTCGAACACCAACCTAATGTACTACAACGTAGTACATACAGGAATTCCGCCTGAAGTGTGTGCACAGACGGCTCGACTTCACAAGGCCTTGGATCTGGCCTGGCCCCGAACGCACGCGCGATATGCGAACGAAAATCCGATCAAGGAACCGGCGGAAATACGACGTCCCAGTCACGGGCGTGCTCACCACTGTCCATCCCAGGCGGGCGCCGACGTCGGTGATCCCGCGCCTCAGCGGCGAGGTGTCAGCCAAACAACAGCCGCCACCGCTATGTAGGCGCCACAACGACGCCCCACACGTTGACGTCCCGCCAGATAGCGATCCCGCCAACCCTTTCCGGCGCCCGGCCGAAGAGGTCGGTAAGAAACGCGAGCATCGGAGCGAGCGACTGCATCGGTCCGACGATCACGTGGCGCACCTCCGCGTCGCGGAGGTTCGCGGTGACCTGTGCGCGAGCCTCTCCCCGAGCCACGACCGAGGCATTGTCGTCCTGGATCGTCAACATGATCTTGGACAGCCGCGTTGCCGGCGCTCCGGAAAGAGTCCGGCCGTCCGGCTGGGGCATGTAGGCGTAGGCCTCGGGCATCCGAAGCCCGTAGTCGGCCACCGCCGCCCACACCATCGGCGCGGCGTGGCTTCCGTTGGCGAAATACGGTGCGACGAGGACGGTTTCGTCAGGTCCGATGTTGTGGCTCGCCCACGCGCGGAAGAGCGAACTGCGCTGCGGGGCGAGCCGGGTCGTTAGTCGCCTTCGTCGCCTCCGCCCTTGTGTTTCTTGCCCGGATGGCCGTTTGGCGGCGGCGCCGGTGGCGGCTGCTCGGTGCTGCTGGGTGTCACGGTGAAGCTGCTCGTCGGCGGCGGCGACGGAGCCGTCGTGGTCACCGGCTTTGGCGGCGAGTCTGAGAACGACGGCTCAACCGCAAACAGGGTGAACGCGAGAACCAACAGGGCAATGATCGCCGCCACCCCCAGTTTGAGCCGCGGATTGTCCGGCTCAAGTCGCGCACCCCCGGGCGTGTAGGTCAGCAGGGCGGGCGGCGGCGCTTCCATCACCCGGGTGGGCCGCCGGACGGCAGCAAACCGGGGGACGGGGGCGGGCGGGCGCACGGGAATTGGCGCGGGGTAGGCGCCGGCCAGTGCGGCTCGCATCGCGGTGGCCTGGTCAAACCGCTGCGCTGGGTCGCGCGCCATCGCGTGCTCGATCGCCGCGGCCAGCCCCGGCGGCACATCCGGGCGCAGCGCGGTAAGCGGCGGCGGTGTCTCGTGCAGGATTGCGTGGGCCAGCGCACCGAGGTCCTCCTGCGGGAACGGCCGCCGCCCGGTCAGTGCCTCGTAGCCCACGGCGCCGACGGCGTACAGGTCGTCGGGCACGGTAGCCGGCTTGGCAGTCAGCCGCTCGGGGCTCAGATAGGGCATGCTGCCGATGACCTCGCCCGTCCTGGTGTACGCGGCGCCCGATGTCTTGGCGATGCCGAAATCGGCGAGCTTGGCCTCACCCGCGGCGCTGAACAGTATGTTGCCCGGCTTGACGTCGCGGTGCAGGATGCCGACGTGGTGTGCCTCGGCTAGAGCGTCCAGGACGCCGTCGAGGACAGCCTGCACGAATGCCGGTGCCAGCGGCCCGCGAGCGATGTGGTGGGCGAGTGTTATTCCAGGCAGGCGCTCCATCACGATGAATGGCACCCCGTCGTGCTCGCCGACGTCGTGCACAACCACGACGTGCCGACCCGTTAGCTGCGCGGTCGCACGCGCCTCTGCCTCGAACCGCGGCCGGCTATCGAGCCGGGCATCGAGACCGGCATAGAGCAACTTGATCGCGACGGGGCGGCTCAGCCTCAAATCCCACCCATCGCGCACCTCGGCCATCCCGCCGCGCCCGAGGACACCGCGCAGTTCGTAGCGGCCGTCGGCGAGAACCCCGCCCGGCGCGATCAGCACTCCATTCGCGCCCTGGCCGGGGTAGTGCTGAGTCTGTTGGTGCTGCGTTTCGATCCCGCCTGTCGGAAAGCTGACAATCTGTTGGGCGCCGACGCCGATCACGGCAAGCCCGGCGAATCGCAGTCGCCTGCGTTGCCGGGTATCCAAACATTCCGAAGCCGAAACGTAGGTCCCCTTAGCTGGGGGTGGCAAATTCCAGCACGGGTTCCGAGGAATCGACGTGACCATTGCTGATGATCCTGAGCCGCTCGGGACGCACCTCGTAGCGGGTGCCGTCGGCCGGATTCGTGACATCGAATCCACCGGCGGAGCGCACGGCGTTGGCGAGTTCGATGTCGGCGTACCTGTGCTGGCCACGCTTTAACCGCGCTCGTCGCGCACCGCCAGCACCGGCCACGGGTCGCGCACACCCTTCAGCGTGTGGCTGCCTCGGTCGTCGAAGGCGATCCTCGATCCCAACACCAGCGGCGGGACCACGCCCGACACGAGCACCTCGCCGGGCCCCGCGAGCGCCATGATGCGCGCGGCGATATGGACCGCGATTCCGTGTACGTCGCGGTCGGCCATCTCCACCTCGCCGGTGTGCAGGCCGGCGCGGATGTCGAGTCCGAGGTCTTGCAGCGCGTCTCGGATCGCGCACGCGCAGTTGATCGCCCGCGCCGGCCCGTCGAAGGTCGCAAGCGCGCCGTCGCCGGTGAACTTGACGACCTCGCCCCGCGCGCTGGCCACATGTTTCTCCACGACCTCGTTGTGCGCGTCGAGGGCGGCCGTCCAGGCCTGATCGCCGAGAGCCTGGGCGCGTTCGGTCGATCCGACGATGTCGGTGAATAACACGGTCGACAGCACGCGGTTGGTCGGCGCGGCGGCGCGTGCACCGGTGACGAACGATTCAATCTCGTCGAGCACTCGGTCGGAGTCGCCGGCAAACCACACATTGTCGTCCCCGTCGAACTCCACCAATCGCGCGTTCGGAATGCGTTCGGCGAGATAGCGGGCGTGGCCGCCGACCACATGGCGATCCCCGCGGCGGTGTAGCAGCAGGGTCGGCGCCTGGATGCTGTCGAGCGCGGGACGGACGTCGGTGCGCAGGTAGAGGTCGAAGATGGCCTTGAAGTACCCGGGGCCGCCGGCCAGGCGCTGGCCGCGAGCCCACCATCGCCGCTTCCCCGCGTCGGCTGCCCAGCTCGGGGCCAATTCATCCACGACAGCACCGGTCCCGACAGTGTCGCCGAAGACGTCGACATACCGGGTGAAGGTGGGCTCGGGCATCCCGCACGGATAGTCGGCGGCTCGGAGAAAGCGCGCGAACGGGCTCCAAAGCACCAGCGAGTGCACCCGTTGGGGATGGCTTGCGGCCAGGAGCATGGCGGGCAGCGCCGACTCCGCCATCGCGAAGACTGACGCACTCTGGCTCCCGGCGGCGTCGAGGACCGCGACGAGCCCGTCCGTCCAGGCCTGCATCGCCGGAAGATTCTGAATCGGCACCGCATCCGAGCTGCCCATCCCGAGCAGGTCGGTCATGATCAGATGGCTGAACGACGCCAGCCGACGGAGGTGGCGGCCGACAGTGGGCTCGTCCCACAACAAGTCGATCGGGAACGTCGCGGTAGGGACGAAGAGGAGGTCCGGCCCGCTTTCGGCGACGATCTGGTACGCGAGGTGGGTATCGCCGTCTCGCGCGTAGACGGTTTGGGGGACGGCCGCCATGAAAAAAGCATGCCACTCGGAACTGGCGGGCAAAGAGCGGAACCTGTCAACCGGTAGTCGGTGCTACAGCGCGTAGCACCTTTGTGCCACGCTAACCACGTGGCAACACCGGTTGGTCAACGGGAACTGCGACGCCATATTGGCGCGATCTTGCGCCGAGTGCAACAGGGCGCGTTGACTCACCAAAGATGCCCGCGTAGCCCCCTTCGTTGCCTCAAATGAGAATGCCCGCGTGCGGCGTGTCGTCCGAACGTCAGAGCGGGGTTGCGCTAGCGCCGGAGAATGGGATTGACAATGGCAGAGCGCAAGGCCGTGACGAAGGCGATCGCGACCCGCTACAGGCGGGCGGACAAGGCCGGTAAAGCGAAGATCCTCGATGAATTGTGCGCCACGACGGGGTGGCATCGCGATCATGCTCGCAAGGCGTTGCGTGGCGCCCTGCGGCCACGGGTGGTCCGCCAGCGGATGTCACGTCCACCGAAGTATGGTCCGAAAGTCATTGCGGCACTGATCTTCTGCTGGGCGGTGCTGGGCATGCCGGCCGGTAAGCGGCTGGCGCCGATGCTGGGCGAGCTGGTGGACAGACTGCGTCGCTTCGAGGAGCTGGACATCGACGACGACACCGCCGCACTGCTGGCGGGCATGTCGGCGGCCACCATCGACCGCCGCCTGGCGCCCGAGCGCAAGAAGCACGAGCTGAAGGGCCGCAGCCACACCAAACCGGGGACGCTGCTCAAAAGCCAGATCCCGATCCGCACCTGGGCCGACTGGGACGATGCGGTGCCCGGGTTCGTTGAGATCGACCTGGTCGGCCATGAGGGCGGCAACGCCGCTGGTGAGCACGCCTTCACCCTGACCGTCACCGACATCGCCACCGGGTGGACCGAGAACCGCAGCGTGCCCAACAAGGCCCGTAAATGGGTGCTGGCCGCCCTCGACGACATCGCCAAGATCATGCCGTTCCCGATCCTGGGTGTGGACAGCGACTGCGGATCGGAGTTCATCAATTACCACCTGCTGGCGTGGTGCGAGCAGCGCCAGATCACCTTCACCCGGTCGCGGTCCGGCAACAAAAACGACGGCTGCTACGTGGAGCAGAAGAACTGGGCGGTCGTGCGCACCGTGGTCGGCTACCATCGTTACGACACCAAGGCAGAACTGTTGTTGCTCAACAAAATTTGGACATTGCAGTCACTGCTGACCAACTACTTCTACCCGCAGCAAAAACTCGTCTCCAAGGTCCGTACCGGGGCGAAGGTGTCCAAGAAATACGACACCGCCACGACTCCACACCGCCGCGCCGAGCGCCACGAGGCGGTCTCCGCCGAGGACAAGGCGATCCTCGCTGACGCCTACACCGGCATCAACCCCGCCGCCGTCCAGCGCCAGATCCAGGCCCTGACCGCAGAGCTACTCACGATCACCACCAGCAAGGCCGGACCGGCCAAGAAAGCCCCCGCCACGCGGGCATCCTCGGATGAGGCAACGAATCACTCCTCGCGGGCATCTTGACGTGATGCAATACGCAGGGTGAGAGCTTTACAGTTACCCGAAACGATGTCCCTGTCGCAGACCTCGTGCCACACGGCAACGCCGGACCCGATCGACCCCCGCGCTTTATTCCGGTAGAGCAAATCGCTGCGGGCACAAAAGAACTTCCCAGTTGGGACACCGCGGTTCACTCGTGAGCTCGAAGAGCTCGACACTGTCGTCGACGACGGCGACGCTGACAGCTGACGCGCGCCAGCACATGAGCCGGCCGCACGAGCGGGCGCTACTCGACATCCGTCGTAACCGACTACCCGGCTAAAGTCGTTGCCGCGCAAGCATCCACGGCGGGGTCAGCACCATAACGCTTGCCGAGCTTGCGTACGGATTGCATACCGCGACAGTGATGCCGTCGCCGCCCAGGCCGCCGCGCTCGGCATGGCCGACCCATCGCTGGCCGCCTTTGCGCGAAGTCGCGAGGCGACGGAAATGCTGACCGCCGCTGTCCTCGAAGTTCCAAGCTTTCCCGCGTCGAGCAGATCAAGCGGTTCCTCATCGTCGGCACCCCGTGGGAGCCGGGCGGAGATGAGATCACCCCAACGATGAAGCTCAAACGCAAGCCCATTGCCGAAAAGTATTCCGCGGAGACCGAAAAACGCTACGCCGCGGTGCCCGGGCCGGACGTCATCAACCTGTCCAACCCGGACTGAATCAGCTGGTTGCGTTGGCTCCGCGGCGGGTGCGGAACGGCCAGGCGAGTTGACGCAGATACCCGTCGGGTTGGATGTCGTCGACACCGTATTGCGCGGGCCAGCGGTTGCCCGGCAGGTACAGCGTCCCGAATAGCGCGTCCAGGGCCGGGAACTCACCGGCGTAGTTGCTGTTGTAGGCCTGCGGTTCGCGGGCGTGATGCCAGTGGTGAAACTGGGGAGTGCCGATCACCCATCGCAGCGGGCCGAAGCCCAGGCGCACGTTGGAGTGGATGAAAACGGCTTGCAGCGCGAGCACAACGACGAACGCACCGAGGCTGACCCGGCCGAAACCCAGCGCATAAAGCGGCAAGACCGCAACCGAACGGGTGAAGACCTCGTCAAGGGGATGAAGATGAGTGGCTGCAAGCCAGTCCATCTCGCGGATGCTGTGATGCACGCGGTGGAAACGCCAGAGTAGCGGCACCTCATGAGACGCGCGGTGTCCCGCGTAGCCACCCACCGTCGCAATCGCCAACCCGGCAGCGATCTGCACCCAGCTCGGACTCGTCGCGACGGCATGGCGCAGCGGTGCGGGCACGAAAGCCCGTAGCACCCCGCCGATTACGACCACCGAGACAAGCATCCCGATCCGCAACGCCGTGCCGTTGACCAGAAAGTGCACCACGTCGGTGTGCCATCCCCGCCGCAGCACTCGTCGCGGATGCAGCGCGAACAGCCGCTCCAGGGGAATGAAGATCACGGCCAAAACCGCCAACCCGAAAATGATCTGGCTGCGTACGCTCAGCGCGGCCAGTATTAGCAACGCCGTCAGCAGCACCAGCACGACGCCACCAAACCCGATGTGCGACGAAGGCCGGGTCGCCTCGAATTCGATGGTCTGCGGCGCCGGCACGTCGGCGGCGACGGCAGTCTTAGGCCAAACGGCGGCGCGGTGGATTTTGGCGAGACGACCCCAGAGCGCCAATATCGCGCACGACAGCACGATTCCCGTCCCACCGGCGACGAGGTTCAAGGTGGCCACCGCAATCGAGGCCATCAATATCCCCGATTGCGCGAACAGCCCGGACGTGTTCAGCGACCGTCGCCCGCGAAGCAGCCGGAAGCCCTGCCATCCGAGCAACACCAAAGCAATGAGCACCAATAGAGCCGGGAGTCCCGCGCCGTGACCCGGATGCGCACGCGCCAGGCGCCCGGTGACCCCCAGAGCCTTCAACAGCACGAGCATCTCGATCCCTTGCAGCACCACCAAACCCACCACCAAAGGCCGACCGGCTGGTGACTCCCGTCTTGGTGGGGGTGGGAGTGGGGGTGGGATGGGGACTGGATACGGCTGACGTCCCCACCATTGCGGTGGCGGACCAGCAAGCGGTGGCCGCGGGTAGATCCCAGCTTCAAGGAGCCGGCCCGAACTGCGAATCCCGGTGGACGGGTGCACGACGAATAGCATGCTCCGCGCACCTGAGAACCAACTGAGATTTTTCGCGCAAATGGCGGCGATAAAGTGAACTGCTGTGAGCGACATGACGGCGCGGTTTACAGAAATCGTCGGGGACAACAATTTATTGACGGGCGACGCAATCCCCGAAGACTATTCGCACGACGAGGAGTTGACCCAACCCCCGCAGAAGCCGGCGTACGTCGCCAAGCCGGCCACCGCCGAGGAGGTTGCACAGCTGCTGATCGCCGCCTCGGAACACGGCGTCCCGGTGACGGCCCGCGGATCTGGCAGCGGCCTGTCGGGGGCGGCGCGACCAACCGAGGGCGGCCTGCTGATCTCCTTCGAGCGGATGAACGCGGTCCTGGAGATCGATACCACCAACCAGGTCGCCGTCGTCCAGCCCGGGATCACCCTGACCGAGCTGGACGCCGCAACCGCCGGCACCGGCCTGCAGTACATGGTTCAGCCGGGCGAGCTGTCCTCCAGCGTCGGCGGGAACGTCGGAACGAACGCCGGCGGAATGCGCGCGGTCAAGTACGGGATAGCCCGGCATAACGTGGTCGGGTTGCAGGCGGTGCTGGCGACCGGCGAGATCATCCGGACCGGCGGCAAGATCGCCAAGGTGTCCACCGGATACGACCTGACCCAGCTGATCGTCGGCTCCGAAGGCACCCTGGCCTTGGCCACCGAGGTGATCGTCAAGCTGCATCCGCGGCTGGACCACAGCGCCACGGTGCTGGCTCCATTCGCCGACTTCGACCAAGTGATGGAGGCGGTGCCCAAGGTCCTGGCCACCGGGCTCACGCCCTACATCCTCGAGTACATCGACAACATGACGATGGCCGCTCTCATCCACACCCAGAACCTGGAGCTCGGTATTCCGGACAAGATCCGCGACAGCTGCCAGGCGTATCTTGTTGTGGCGCTTGAGAACCGCACCGCGGAGCGGCTGGCGGAGGACGTCGAGGCGACCGGTGAGCTGCTCGCCGACCTGGGCGCGGTCGACGCCTACGTGCTCG
This sequence comes from uncultured Actinomycetota bacterium, assembly GCA_963845595.1. Classification (GTDB taxonomy): domain Bacteria; phylum Actinomycetota; class Actinomycetes; order Mycobacteriales; family Mycobacteriaceae; genus Mycobacterium. The sequence goes on along the minus strand of CAWJSU010000005.1, from coordinate 550,305 downwards.
AAGGAGGCTCAGCGCGCAAGCTGATCGAGGCGCGCGAAAAAGCGTTTTGGACGCTCAAGGCGGTCGGCGCGGACGACATCATCGATACCGTCGTGCCGCGCGGCGCGATGCCGAAGTTCCTTGCCGCCGTGCGTGGTCTGGCGGCCGCCGCCGGCGGTGGCGCGGCCGGCTGCGGGCACGCCGGCGACGGCAACGTGCACCTGGCCATCGTTTGCAAGGACCCGGCGAAAAAGAAGAAGCTGATGACCGACATCTTCGCGCTGGCAATGGAATTGGGTGGCGCGATCTCCGGCGAACACGGCCTTGGCCGCGCCAAAACCCCCTACTTCCTCCACCTCGAAGACCCGGCCAAGATCGACCTCATGCGCCGAATCAAGAAGAGCTTCGACCCGGCGGGCATCCTTAACCCCGGCGTTGTCTTCGACGCAGAAGCATAACCACCACGCGCGGTGATCCCCTGCGTCACAGGATGTTCGGGGTATGCCGGTGTGCCCGCACCCCCGGGCCCCCGGAGCGCCGGCCGTTCATGACTTGGCACGCACGCCCGCGGCACGGTAAACGAAGTTCGGTGTGACCGGAAAGCGAAGCGCCGTAGTGGGCAGTTTCTCCAGCACCTCGCCGGGGAGTTTCTTCTTGTAGTTCAGCTTCATCGAGCCGCTGAACGCGTGGTCCACGCCGTGTAAGTCGATGTCGATCACCAGGCCTTTTTCGGTGATGCTCGCCCGCGCGGGCCCGTGGTCGATATCCCAGTGACTGTCGATGGACCGCAGACGCTGCTGTCCCCGCGCGTGGGGAAGGTGGCGACGATCCGCGCGGCGCTGAAGCCGAACCCGCCCAGGTAGCGCGAGACGCCCGCGGATGAATAGCCGCCCGGGACATGGCCGCTGAAGTGCCTGCTCACACCGACCTTGTCGGCAATGAATAGGACGCCTTCGGCGTCAAGTTGCTCGCGCAGCTCAGCGGGAAGTTTGCCCATTTGGGACCAATTGGTGAGGAACCCGAACACAGCCAGACCGTAGCCCAACTTGAATCCGGCCGCATTACCGCACCGTCACCCTCGCCGTGAACGTGCACATCGCCGTCGTCCGCACCCCCAGGTCGGCGTTTCCGGGCCCGCATGTCCCGGCGGTCCGGTAGCTTCTGTGCATGTTTGGCATCATCCGGCCCTGCCGCCATCGACTCGGCGGCGAGCTTGCAGAAGCCTGGAGAGCGCAGTTGTGCGGACTGTGCCTGGCGCTGCGCGACGACTACGGACAGACCGCGCGGATCGCCACCAACTACGACGGGTTAGTGGTTTCTTTGCTGGTCGAGGCGCAGTCGCCCGCGCAGCCCACGCGCCGGACGGCCGGGCCGTGCCCGTTGCGCGGGATGCGGCGCGCGGACGTCGCCACGGGTGACTGCGTGCGACTGGCCGCCGTGGTGTCGTTGGCGCTGGCCGCCGCGCGGGTGCGTGATCACGTCGACGACCGCGACGGCCTGGTCGGCAGGCCCGGGGTGCGGCCGGCGGCGCGCCGAATCGCCGAGCGGTGGGTGCGGCAAGGCACCGACGCCGGTCACACCCTGGGCTTCGATACCGGCGTGCTGGTAGCCGCGATGGGCCGGCAGGCCGAGCTCGAGGCCACGGCCGGTCCGGGCACTTCGCTGCTGTTGGTGACCGAGCCCACCGAGACGGCCGTGGCCGCGGCGTTCGGGCACACCGCCCTGTTAGCCGGTCGTCCGGCCAACGAGACGCCGCTGCGTGAGGTCGGGCAGCTGTTCGGGCGGGTGGCACACCTGCTCGACGCGGTCGAGGATCTCCTCGACGACGTCGCGCACGGCAAATGGAATCCGTTGGCCGCCACCGGAACTCCGATCGAAGAGGTCCGCGCGTTGTGCGACGACGCGGTGCTGGGCATCGAACTGGCTTTGGCCGACGTGGAATTCACCGACGAACGCCTGGTCCGCCGGTTGCTGATCCGCGAGGTGCACCGAGCCGTCTCCCGCACCTTCACCGGCGCCGGATACACCGCGCGCAGCGGAACCCCGCACGGCCAGCAGGAACCCATCAACTTCGGACCCGGCGCAGGCGATCCCAACTTCCCGGGCCCCGGGGGCGACGGTCAAGATCCCAACCCCGGGGCCCGCCGACGCCGGAGCGACCGCTGGTACGACTGCATCTGCTGCTGCGACGGTTGCGAATGCTGCTGCGACTGTGACAGTTGCTGCTGCGAGGAGTGCGGAAGCTGCTGCGACTGCTCGTGAGGCACCGCTAAGGCAGGCAACACATAGGGAGCGCTGCCGAGCGCCAGGGGTGACCCGTGCGGCAGGATGGGCTGGTGTTTGGCCTCGTCGTCGTCGTCGCGCTCGTCAGCACCGTCATCCTGGGGACGGTCCTGGGCCGGCGCTATCGCGTGGGGCCACCCGTTTTGCTCATCCTGCTCGGCTCTCTGCTGGGCCTGATCCCGCAATTCGGCCATGTGCACATCAACGGGGAGATCGTGCTGCTGCTGTTCTTGCCGGCGATCCTCTACTGGGAGAGCTTGAACACGAGCTTTCGCGAGATCCGCAAGAACCTGCGCGTCATCATCTTGTTCAGCATCGGCTTGGTGATCGTCACCGCGGTGGCGATCTCGTGGACGGCGCGCGCGCTCGGCATGGAGTCACACGCGGCCGCGGTACTCGGTGCCGTGCTCTCCCCCACCGACGCTGCCGCCGTGGCCGGCCTGGCGAAAAAGCTGCCGCGCCGGGCCCTGACCGTGCTGCGCGCCGAGAGCATCATCAACGACGGAACCGCGCTGGTCCTCTACGTCGTGACCGTCCACGTCGCGATCGGCGGCGCCGAGATCGGCCCGCCCGACCTGGTCGTCCGGTTCATCGTCTCCTACCTCGGCGGTATCGCCGCAGGGCTGCTGGTCGGCGGCGCGGTGACCCTGCTGCGCAAGGGAATCGACGCGCCGCTGGAAGAGGGAGCGCTAAGCCTGCTGACGCCGTTCGCGGCGTTCCTGCTGGCTCAAAGTCTGGGCTGCAGCGGTGTGGTCGCGGTGATGGTGTCGGCTCTCATGCTCGCCTACTACGGGCCGGTCGTGATCAGGGCGCCGTCCCGGCTGCAGTCCTTCGGATTCTGGGACATCTCGACATTCCTGATCAACGGCTCGCTGTGGGTGTTTGTCGGAGTCCAGATCCCCGAGGCATTGCAAGGCATTTACCACGTCGACGGTGGACTTCGCCATGCCGTGTTCTTGGCTTTGGCCGTCACCGGCGTCATCATCGTGACCCGGGTTGCCTGGGTGGAAGTCACCAACGCTATGGGTCGTGTCCTGGATCGCAGCATGCGGCGGCCCAACCGAGCCGTCGGCTTTCGTCAGCGCTGCGTTACCAGCTGGGCGGGGTTCCGCGGCGCAGTGTCACTTGCCGCGGCCTTGGCCGTCCCGGAGCACTACACCCTCAGGGGCACTCTCACTCCGTTCCCGGACCGCAGCCTGCTCGTCTTCGTGGTGGTCGTGGTCATTCTGGTGACCGTCATAGTCCAAGGGACCACGCTGCCCGCCGTTGTGCGCTGGGCCAGGATGCCCGACGACGTTGCCCACGCCGAAGAATTGCAGCTGGCGCGTAGCCGCGCCGCCGAAGCCGCCCTCGAGGCGTTGCCGACGGTCGCCGACGAACTCGGCCTGAGTCCGTTTCTGCAGAAACGTCTGCAAAAGGAATACGAGGAACACGCCGCCCTGGTCATGGCCAACAGCGGTGACGACTCGGGGATACCCAATCTGGCCGAGAAGATCGAACTGGTTCGGCAGGTGCGGCTTGGCGTGATCGAACACCAACGCCGCGCCGTCACCGCACTTCGAAACCAAAACCTGATCGACGACATCGTGCTGCGCGAGCTGCAGGCGACGCTGGACCTAGCGGAGGTGCAACTTCTCAGCGAGGGCGGGTAAAGCCGACATCGTCATCTCGGGGGTCATCTCGGGGTCATCTCGGGTCATCTCGGGTGCCGACCCAACGGGCGGATGCTGGCCGACGTGCTGTTATCGGCTGGCGGGCCAATAGCCTTGTTGGACAAATGGTTCGGACGTTGGACATGCTACGTGATGGCATTTCGCGGCCATGCCGCTGAATTTCTCAGGCCTGGCCGACAATCCGAGGTACGCCCGCGGTCTCGGGGCCGACTGCGTTGGGCACGCGCTGGTCGGCTTGCAGCAGGGGCCGAAATCCGTTGCGCTCAAGGTCTCGTCGCCGGAGCGCGATTACGGCCCGCGCCCACCGCCGTGCGCGACCTAGCGGCAAGCGCCATCACACAACTGATGTAGCCGCACGGTGGCCGGAATTCACGGAGTGTTCAGACAGGCGTCGGTCCCACATCGTTGACTGCACACAAGTCTCGCGTCTTCTCACGTTATGCGCGTTGTTCAGGTCGCCAACTTCTATGGCCCTCGCTCTGGCGGCCTTCGCACCGCAGTGGACCGGCTGGGCGCGGAATACTGCGCCACCGGCCACGAAGTGTTCTTGGTCGTTCCGGGTTCGCGGGCCGATCGCACCCGGCTGAGCACGGGTGTAATACGAATCACCTTACCCGCCAAGCTGATTCCGTTCACCGGCGGCTACCGCGCGGTGATGCCGGGACCCGTGAAAGCGCTGCTGGAAGCGTTGCGACCAGACGCGTTGGAGGTCTCCGACCGGCTCACCTTGAGGTCTTTGGGTCGATGGGGCCGCGAATACGGCGCAACGACGGTGATGATCTCCCACGAGCGACTGGATCGCCTTGCCGGCCAAGTACTTCCGCGTCGCACTGCGCGCAGCCTCGCCGACTTCGCCAACGGCCGCACCGCCGCCGACTACGACACCGTGGTGTGCACAACCGGGTTCGCGCGCGAAGAATTCGACCGCATCGGCGCAACGAACGTCGTCACCGTCCCGCTGGGCGTGGATCTGCAGACCTTCCATCCGCGCCGCCACTCTGCCCTGGTACGGCAGCAATGGGCCACACCAAAGCAGCTGCTGCTGGTGCACTGCGGCCGGCTTTCGGTGGAAAAGCGCGCCGACCGCAGCATCGACGCACTCGCGGCGTTGTGTGATTCCGGCGTCGACGCCCGATTGGTCGTCGTGGGCGAGGGCCCACTGCGGGCCAAGCTGCAACGACAGGCCGCCGGGCTGCCGATCGACTTCACGGGGTTCATCTCCAGCCGGCATACCGTCGCTGGGCTGCTGGCCTCGGCGGACGTGACGCTGGCACCGGGGCCGCACGAAACATTCGGCCTGGCCGCACTGGAATCGCTGGCCTGCGGGACACCTGCCGTGGTGTCACGCACATCAGCGCTTACCGAGATCATCACCCCGGACAGCGGCGCTTCTGCCGACAATCACCCGGAGGCCATCGCCAGGGCGGTCAGCATGGTCATCCGCCGGCCCGAGTCTGACCGCCGCAGCAGCGCGCGGCGCCGCGCTGAGATATTCACCTGGCAGCGGGCGGCCGAGGGCATGCTGGCCACCTTGGGGGCCACGGAACTGCCCCGTCGACTCAGCGATTGCCGTCACACCGCCTAGGATCTGACGGTGGCGACCCGCTTCGCCCGGCTGCGCCGCGCTCGCGATCTTCGTCCCCAGATCACCCACCGATTAGAAGTCACTGGCAGCCCAAGTTCCCGTCGGATAGGGCGGAACCTGGCCGGCGAAGACGCCGTCGGTGAGTGTGCACAGCACATCGGAGATGGTTCCGGCATTCGCCAACACCTTTGGCTGATCGCCGGGCGCGACGCGCGCAACGACCGCCTGCCAGGAATAACCGACGCCGCCGTGCTCGTACCAGACGAACCAGTCGGTGCCGCGGTAGCCGGCACGAATCAAGCGGCGGAACGGCAATGTTGGATCGCTGACCGAATCCGTCTCATTCCACGGCGCGCCGATATCAGCGACGGGTGGGAACAGCTTGAGCAGCTCCGGTGGCAGCTGTGAAACGCTGTGCACTTCCGCAACGGGTGTCGCCAGCGCGCACCGCGTGTTCGGCGTCGCGCTGGCCGGGCTCGGCGTCACGGCCGTCAGAGCGACAGCGCCGAGGCATCCCAGGAAAGCCCGTCGCGTCACGGATTTGATCCGCCCGCGGCGACCACGAGATCGAGCGCGGACAGAAGACCCGGATTCGCCGCACAGACCGCCGGGATCGCATTCACCGCTCGGGCCGCGGTGGCGGCCGAGCCAGGCAAATCCCCGCCATTGAGGGCAAAGTCGACCTGCACCGGTGGATCACCATCGATCGTGATTCGGGTGAGCCGCCGGGTGGCGCTGCCCGGAACGATGGCGGGCTGCCAGTCTTCCACCGGTTCATCGGGCATCGACCAGATCGACGAAAACTGCACCCGCGGTTCGCCTTCGACGATCCCGCGAAAACGCATGCGCACACTGGCGATCGTTCCGGCCGGAATCTCCCCGGCAGCAAAGCTGTAATGATGATCGGCGACCGCGACGTCACGATGTTCCCGTACCTCGTCGAGAGTCCAGCCGAGCCCCTGGGCTAACAGTCGCAACGGCGGTGCGAGGTGGCCGATCATTGCCCCCGGCGGGTACACCTCGGCGTCTTGTTCAGGCGTTCGCCCGAACCCCAACGCCGCGAAGAACCCCGGCACTCGATACGCGCCACACGGAATACGTTCCTGAACAGACACTTTCGTTGGCTGCTCGGTCATGGTCGCCGCGTGCACGGCAAGCATGTCGCTCGTGAAACCCGGTGCGATGCCCGTGGCGAACAGCGAGCTGTTGCCCTGGCGGCACGCGGCTTCAAGCTGCTCGCGCGCCCGTCGTCCAGCGACGGCGGATGAAACAGCGCGGGATATGACGGTGTGACGACGTTTTTACCGCTCGCCAGGAACCCACACAACTCCTCAACGATTTCGTCGCTGTCGCGTCCCGAGATGGCGGCGAAGTAGGTCACGCAATCGGCGTCGATCGCCAGGAAGTCGTCTGCATCAGCGATTGCCGCGACACCGACGGGCGATTCTCCGGCCAGCTCGCCGGCGTCCCGACCCGCCTTCTCGCGGCTGTGCACCAGGTGGCCGACCAACTCCAATCGCGGCGAACGAAGCACCTGACGAAGCGCGATCGCTCCGGTGTACCCGGTGCCGACATGTGCTACTCGATACTTGTTCCTCATACCGGCTCCCATTGGCGGCGGCTTTCGTCCAGGATCCTAAGCTGCCTAGGCTCGTTGTTGTGGACCCACGTGCCCAGGTGCTGATCACCGCCGCAGAGTTGGCCGGCCTTGCCCAGGCCGGCGAGCCGTTGTCCATTCTGGATGTCCGTTGGCGGCTCGATGAGCCGGACGGGCGCGCGGCCTACCTGCAGGGCCACCTACCGGGCGCGGTCTATGCGTCACTCGAGGAGGAACTCAGCGACCACACCGTGACCGGCCGCGGCCGTCATCCGCTGCCGTCCGGGCGCAACCTTCAGGCCGCCGCACGCCGCTGGGGCATCCGGCGGGACGCGTTGGTCGTGGTGTATGACGACTGGAATCGTGCCGGTTCCGCGCGGGCGTGGTGGGTGCTGAGCGCCGCCGGACTGGCGAACGTACGCATTCTGGACGGCGGCCTGTCCGCATGGCGGTCGGCCGGGGGGAACATCGAGACCGGCCCGGTCACCCCGCAGGCCGGGAATGTGACTGTGGCGCAGGATGATTTGTACGCCGGAGCCCGACCGACATTGACGGCGCAGGAAGCCGGGGCCGGTGTCGTGACGCTGCTGGACGCGCGCGCGCCGGAACGTTTCCGCGGCGACGTCGAGCCCGTCGACGCGGTTGCCGGTCACATCCCCGGCGCGAAGAACCTGCCGAGCGGCGCCGTCTTGGCGGGCGACGGCACATTCCTCGCCGACGAGACGCTCACCCGGGTCTTGTCCGACCGCGGCATCGATCGCGACGGCCCCGTCGGTGCCTACTGCGGCTCCGGCGTCACCGCTGCCATCACGGTCGCGGCCCTCGCCGCGATGGGCTGCACAGCGGCGCTGTTTCCGGGCTCATGGTCGGAGTGGAGTTCGGATCCGACCCGCGCGGTCGCCCGCGGTCCCGAATAACAGTCCGTCGCGTTTTCGGTCCCCCAGGCGTTTTCCACGTACGAGGCGTCAGATGCCAGCCCAGCTCAGCAAGAACGCCGCGGCCACGCGCGCGGCGTTGTCCGCCGCGATCTGCTTGTAGTAGAAGAACGAGATCGGGTAGGGCGGCAGGTGCAGTGGGTCGCCCTGCCCGTCCGAAATGCCACGGATACCCAGGAACGGGACGCCCTGCGCATCGGCGACCGCCTGCACCGCCGCCGTCTCGTTGTCGGCCGCGTTGAAGGCCGGGTTCTGGGACGCGAAATTCAGGTTGCCGATCAGACCCTTGACCAGCCAGGGCCCGGCCGCCTGAAAGAAGTTGCCGGTGTAGAAAAGCGAGCGGTCGGGTGCGGTGCAGGGCTGGCAGCCAAAAACATTGCCGGCGTTCGGGATACACGGAAAGGCCGTGCCGTTGTTGTTGTCGCTGCTGGCGCCGTCGCCGCCGACCACCAATTGCGGCATGCGTCCCAGGTTGTTCAGCTTGATGATGGGCGGGTTCTTGCACAGACACGTGGGATTGTCGATCGTATTGACGTTTTCCAGGGCAACGGAGAGCGTCTGAGCCGTGGCCAGCATGCCCGGATCGACCGGATGAAATGTCGTGCCGTTGTCCAACGTCCATTGGGCCGGTATTGCCACATCCGCGATCTTGATATTCGCGCCGCCGCCGGCGACGCCCGAGAACATCACTGCGCCAATGGCAATGGAGGACGCACAGGTAAAACGGGCGAAGGCGGTCTCGGTGGTATTGGTGGCGTTCACCAGGCCGATGCCGGTCATCGCCACGATCACCTTCTTGCCGCTGATCGTGCCGAGGTAGAAGTGCTCGCGGTCGGCGACCACGACCGGGTTCGGGTCGAGCACCGTGTGCGACAGCACCGCGTCGGCTTCGGCCGGAAAGGCGGACAGCACCAAGATGCGCTGTTCGCATGCCGCCGGGATCACATCCGGCCCCGGATCGGCGGCGGCCACCCCGGCGCCCACCAGCATGCCAACCGCCACGACGAGGGTGGCCCGCAGAGGCTTGCGCACGTTCCCCCTATCGCCGGCGAGTTTTCATCGGTCATGAGTGCCAGAGGTCTTATGGGTGTGGACGGTGTAGCTCGCATCGATTTTTCGCGCACATCGGGCGCAGGTGAATATTCGTTATCGTTCTTTTTGCATAGCGATTGCATGTCGTTATTCGGTCGCTTTAGCTGTCCTTACAGCCGTTCGACGACCAGCTGGGCGAACGCGTGATTGGTCGAGGGGTTTCCGTTGGGCAACTTGATGTTGGGATCGTAGAGCTGCAGGCTGATCCCGTTGACCTTGTCGCCGTTCTGGTGGCCGAAGTAATACTTTGTCGTCTTCTGCACCTTGAGGACGCCGTTGATGATGCTCGGCAGCGAATAAAGCGGATCCTGAAGAGAAGCCAGGATTTCCATGTCGTTCTTGTCGACATTCCAGAGGAAGGCGTAACCGGGAGCCGAATACGCCGCGGCCTGCTGCTCGGGCGTCAACCTCCATCCGAACGTCGTCAGCGACCAACCGTCAACTCGATAGGTGCCGGCCTCCAGGGTGAAGTACCCGGTCGCCTTGTCGTATTTGATGTACTCCTGCTGATCGAGGGTGAAGTCGTTGAACACGCGAACGTTCAGGCCGGGCTTCATCGCGACATTGTTCAAACCGCGTTCGGTGAACGCACCCCATGCGCGCGGCTGGCTCGTACTGTCGCCCGCGCAGCCCGCGACAGCCAGCGCGAGAACGATGACAAGTGGTACCAATTTGCGCTTCACCCATATCCTCCGGCGTGTCAGATCGTACGATCTGCGAATCGTACGGCGCGCCATAGAATTTCACATCAAATTCGCTGAACGGTATTGCCGCAGAAGGCACTGAATCTGAATTTCTAGACCGTATCGCGCGTGGAATAATTCGGGCTAAGCTGCACTGATGACGAAATCCGTCATCGTCCTGGGCGGTGGCCTGTCTGGTTGCTCAGCCGGTTACGCTTTGGCCCAGGCCGGATTGCATGTCTGTGTAATCGAACGCGCCCCCGCCCTGGGGGGCCTCGGCGGCAGCTTCGAGCGGGATGGCCATTTCTATCCGCTGGGTTACCACCACATTCTTCGCCGTGACCAGACGTTGCTTTACTTCCTCAAGCTGATCGGCGCCCTCGACCAAGTGCGCTGGCGGCGCATCCGGATGCTTTTCAGGGTGGGCGGACGGCTTTACAACCTGGCGAACCCGGTGGACATGCTGCGGTTTCCAATGCCGCTGGCGGATAAGGCGCGCTTCGCAGTCCTTATGCTGCGCGCCTTTCGCAAGTCCGACTGGGACGATTGGCAGGACAGGAGTGCCCGGGAATTGCTCGATTCCTGGTCTTCGCCTCGCGTCCGCCAAGCGCTCTTCGAGCCGCTCACCCAGCTGAAATTCGAGCTGCCCTGCTCGGAGGTAAGTGGGGCCTGGCTTGGGAAACGGCTGCACTACCGCGAGGGCTCGGAAGCCGTCGGTTACATCCCGGGCACCAACTGGACGCACGTGCTGTGTCAAGGCGTGAGTCGACTGCTGGATGATGCCGGAGTCGACGTGCGCCTGCGCACCAGCGTCGCGAAACTGCATTCGTTCGATAAGCGCGTGCACGAGGTGGAGTTGGACACCGGCGAGTGCCTGACCGCGGATCTGGTGGTCAGCAGCATCCCCACCACGGTTTATCTCGACCTGGTGCCCGACGACTGCACCCCGCACCTGCGCGAGATCCGCTACAGCGCCCTGCTGTCGATGGTGTGTGCCTCCAAGAAGGCGATCGAACCCGACTTCTACTGGATGAATCTCGCGGACCTGGACCGCGCGGCCTGCGGCATCTTCCTGCTCAACTCACTCAACCCCACGATCGGTGCGCCGGGCGACTCGTGCGTCAATTTCGTCACCCACCTCAGCAGCCATACCAGGCCATTCTTCGCGAAGCCGGAAGACGAGATCCGGGACGCGTACTGCCGGGACTTCAAGGCGGTTTTCGGCTTCGACCTTGATCCGTTCTGGGTCAAGCTGTCGCGGGTTCCAACGTACTCACCGGTTATCACGCCCAATTACCGAAATCCCCCGGTCCGCAGCACGCGCTTCGAGAACCTCTACTTCGCCGGCAACTATCGCACCTTCCCGTCCATCGTCTCGACCGGCACGGCCCTGGCGTCCGGCGTTGAGGCGGCCCAGACCATGCTGCACGGCCGGGACCGCGGCACCCCACTGCCCGAAAAGATCGCCGCGTTCCGGTACTGAATTCCACAGCGGCCGACCAAGCCGGGTGGTGCCGGGTGGTGCCGGGTGGTGTTGTGCGGGTTGGTATTTGGCTACTGCTCCCCCGCGAGTTCCCCCGCGTTGATGGCTTTCTTGACTTCCTGCGCGTGCGCCACCTGCTGCGCGGTGTAGCCGATGAGCAGCGCCACCACACAGACCAGGATGGCCACCCCGGCCAGCCACCGCACGCCGTAGGTGTAGCCGTGGTCCAGCGCATGCAACTGGGCGGCGTTCATGAACTTCACCGGTCCGCTAGTGCCGCCCAGGTGCAGCGTGCGCGACGTGATGACGGCCTGGGTGACGGCCAGCACCACCGGCCCGCCGAGAATGTTCAGCATGAGTGCGATCGCCGACGTGGGCCCGATCCGGTCGAAACCGACGCTGGCGATCAGCGAGAGCGAGATCGGGACGTTGATCATTCCGATACCGATACCGGCGACGACGAGCGCCAGCACCAAATTCGGGAAGTACGGGACGCCGCGGGTGAACGTCGAAAAATAGAGCACCGCGCCCAGCAGCAGGATGCCGCCGGCGATCACCACCACCCGCGGCGGGAGCCGCGTCACCAGCCGCGACGACGCGCCCGCCCCGACGCCCACCGCGATGGCGAACGGGACGAAGCCGGCGCCCGCGCGCAGCGTGCTGTAGCCCATGATGTTCTGCACGTACAGGCTCACCAGCAGGCTCAGGGTGAACATCACCCCACCGACCAGAAAGATGACCGCGAACGTGGCCAGCCGGTTGCGATCGACGAACAAGCTGTACGGGAGGACGGGGTTCTCCGCCGTGCGCTCCACCAGGGCGAACGCCACGAAGGCGCCCAGGGCCACCACACCCGAACCGATCGTGGTGGGCGACAGCCAGCCCTTCCCCGGCCCCATCGACAAGCCGAAAACCACAGCGGTAAAGCCCAACATGGCCAACCCGGCCCCGGTGGCGTCGAGCTTCATCCGCTCCTTCTGGGTTTCCCGCAGCGCGGTGCGGGCCAGACAGAGCACCAGCAGCCCGATCGGCACGTTCAACAAAAACACCAGCCGCCATGACACCTCGGTGAGCGCCCCGCCCAGCACCAGACCCAGCACCCCGCTAAGACCGCCGATCGCGCCCAACACCGCTATCGCCGCGTTGCGCAAAGGGCCCTTCGGGAACGTGGTCGCCACCAGCGGCATAGCGGTCGGTGCGATGATCGCGGCGGCCACGCCCTGCACCAGCCGGGCAAAAACGAGGGCACCCCCGTCCCAGGCAATGCCGCATAGCGCCGAGACGATGGTGAACAGCGCGACCCCGATGATGAAGGTGCGCTTGCGCCCGAAGGTGTCACCGAGGCGGCCGCCCAGCAGTAGCAGCCCGCCAAAGGTCAGCACGTAGGCGGTGATCACCCAGCTGCGCCCGGCATCAGACAGGCCCAGCTCGTTCTGGACCTTAGGAAGCGCGACGACCGCGATCATGCCGTCCATCGTCGACATCAGCTGCATGCCGCCGAGCGCGATAACCGCGGCGATGAACCAGCGAGACGGCAGCCGGCTCGCGAAGTTTCTGCTCGTACGACCTGGCGTGGTCGGTTTGACGGGCATCGGTCTCGTTTCGCGCGTTATCTCGTCCAGTGATGTACTCCCAGCTCTGTATCGTTGCGAGTCGGCATAGCAGGCTACCCTACGGCAACCTAAGAATTGTTAGCCGAGAAACCGACCGGATAAACATTCTCGGCCACCGGGCAAGCCTGGTCCAAACGCCCTATGGGCGTTCGCAGTCCCGTTCAAGTTGCTGGCGCCGTTGGTGGCGGCTCATGAGCACACCCGACGCCACCCATCCATGGGCCAGCCCTGACCGCGATCCCACCAGCGCGTTGCCGCCCGTCATCCACCGGGAGCTCATCACGACCTGGCACGCGCTGAAGCTGGCCTCGCCGACATCTGTGCGGGTGGCCCGCGCCCGGGAGGCGGTGGCGCTGGTGTGTGAGGGTGCTGACGCCCCGCCGACCCATACGTGCGCGGGCCCCACGCGGTGGTCGCCGCATCAGGCAATGAGTTCTTCATCGTCCCAGCCATACCTATCGACTGCGCTTCAATGCGTCCCAGGCCGACGACCTGACACCGTCGCCGCACGGCCTCTCAAGCCGATGCGATGAACCGCGCCTTTGCAATGGAACGGCTCACCGAACCGGAGTGAACTCGAGGTGCAATTCCTTGAGGCGCCTGAACAGAAAAGTGCGGTCCCATTTGAGCCGACGATCGCCTGCCGGACCGTGCTCGGCCTCTGAAAGCCGAATGTCGGCCATCCGGTCGAGGATTCGTTCCAAGCTCACCCGCACTTCGGCGCGCGCAATCGGGGCGCCCGGACACGTGTGGATACCACGGCCGAATGCGATGTGTTGCAATATGTTTGGGCGGTCGAGCCGGAATTCGTCGGGCTCGGCGAACCGCCGTGGATCGCGGTTTGCCGCACCGTTCATCACGAGCACGCTGGTACCGGCTTGCACATCGATGTCGCCGATCTTGGTGGTGCGCCGCGCCATGCGGAAGTTCGATTTGATCGGGCTTTCCAAGCGCAGCATCTCCTCGATGAAGGCGGGGATCTTTGAGTTGTCCTCGCGCAGCTGTTCTTGCAAGTCCGGTCGCTCCGCCAGCATCAGCATCGCGAGACTCAGCAGGTCGATCGTCGTGCCGTGGCCGGCGGCGAACATGAACGTGGCAACGCGGGCAACGTCAATCGCGTCGGGTGTGGTGCCGTCGGGAAACTTCGCCAGCGCAAGCTCGGTGAGGACGTCGTCGCGCGGCGCGCGACGGCGATCCTCGATGTACTCGACGAACCACTCCTCTTTCACGCCAACGAAGCCGCTGCGTTCGCCTTTGAGCCTGCTGGCTGTCGCAGCGCGGCGGAATCGCTCACGGTCGGCCTCGGGTACGTCCAGCAGGTCGGTAATCGCGTCGAGCGTGAACGGAAAATTGTAGTCAATGACGATCTCGCACTTGCCCTTCGCGATGAACCGGTTGAGTTGCTCATCGGCAAGACGCCACAGGAAATCCTCGTTGTTCTTGAGCTGCCTCGGCGTAAACAGCCGGCTCAACAGTGAGCGATGCGCGGTGTGCTTCGGAGGATCAAACGTTATGAAGTAGTCGCCGAACGTAACCCTCTGGCGGTGCCGCTCGATCAGATCCGAGATGTCATCGCTGTCGGTTGCGGTTGGAATCCCCGACCATGGACCGCTGACTATGTTGCACACCGATAAGGTCTGGTCGGCGTCGCGTTGCACGGCGACGGCTTCGTCGTACCCCGACACCAGCACCACGCCGTGCGCCGGCTCACGCCATACTGGGCAACGACGGATCGCGTCGTAGTAGTCGTAGGGGTCATCGACAAGCGACTTGTCGGTGAAGAAGTCTAGGTTCTCGAGTCCACTCACTCCGCACCTCAATCGCACCGCGCCTCCAATCGCGTAACAATACCCACAAATGGCCGTCCGAAATCGCGATGGTGGACCCCGACTCCGGCTACACGATCGACCAGCACCTGGCGCCGACCGGCGCGGCGGAGCACGAGCTCGCGGGGTCTGTTTAGCCGCGCCGGCACCAACATCACCCGTACCGTCCAGAGATCAGGGACGCGCTCCCGATGCGATTGGGCGGCACGACGCGATTCGCCACGGTGAGATCCTCGCAGCGGGACGTCGAGGCCCCACGGCCCACGTGCGCTTGCTCGTGGCTATAGCTCGGCCACGTTTCGAGCTTGGGGCAGTGCGACCTGATTCACTTCGGCGTACAGGTCATTCGCGCGCTTCTGTTCTACCGCAAGCTTTTCCAGTGCCGTGACTGCACGACTGAGGAGATCGAAGACGTCATCGACCGTCCCCATTAGTTCAGAGAAATTCGGTATCAATCCCATCTTCATGTTCCCTCCCCCGCGAGCCGGACCTTCACGCCATCTTCGCAACGCGTTTGCCGGTCCGGATCATCGTTGGGCGGCGGGCCGGTGCCTCGGTCACCAGCTTGATACCCACGCCGCGCATTTAATATGCGGGATCTACGAAAATGTTGACGTTCCCGGCTTTCTGGGGTGGTGGACTGTCAGCCGGGCAGTAGTAAGGATGCCGCGAGGATCCGCGTGGGGCCGCATGTCGAGTCGCAGCCAAAAGCAACACGCTAGGCGCCGTGCTGGACGGAGTCTGGTGTTGTGAGTCTGCGAACAGTGGTCGGGCTGTTGACGCCGTCAACACGTTTCGGGTATTCGCAGCTAGTTTCGCGGTGCTTTCGCTTTTTTCACGTCGTCAGATTGAGCTTTCCGCAGCTCACTGGCCATTTTGCAATGGGTTCGATGCCCGGCAGCTCCAGTGGCCATTACTCACGTTGCCAAATCGCGGTGGACGTACCCATACACCCCGAGCCCGGTCAGGATCACGCCGATCAGCAGGAAAATCGTGGTGGCCGCCCAATCAGGCGGTCTGTCGGGTACGGCGGCGAGGTGCGCCAACGGCGACAGGTTGACAACCCAGACAGGGCCCTTCGTGGCCTGCAGGATCATGTTCACCACGAAGCCCGCCACAACCGGCAGAGCGCCGATCGCGCCGGCAACGGATGGCAGCCACCCGACGCCCACCGCGGCCGCCCCGACCGCGAGCAACGCCACCGGAACGGAATTGAGCGCACCCGCAAGTGAATCGCTCAACTGCAGTGGGGCACCGGTGATTTTGGCGCCACTCCAAATGGCGACTGCGGCCGAGCAATGCAGGGCAACGACCCCACCAACCGTGGCCATGACCTCGGTGGCCAACAGGCGTACGCGCGAAATTGGTTGGGCGAACAGCAAGGTCCATCGACCGGCCTTCTCGTCGGCGACCATCGCGGCAAGACGCATTGCGGAGTACAGCCCGGTGGCAACTGCGAGCACGCCGAACAGAGCCGCAGCGATGACATTCGCCACATTGTGGCCGCGCAGCCCAGCGGCCGCGGCGAGTTCAGCGAACCGCGGGTTCGTGTGGAACAACTCGAGAAGCCATGCGAGCATCGCGCCGACCAGAAGGAAGCATGCAGCAATGCCCGTCGCCCACCCGAGCGTGGTGCGCCCGGTCCGGCGAAGTGCGAACCCGGCGATCGACCGCAACAATCGAGTTCGTGGAGGACGGCTAACCGGCACCGCCACAATCCCGTCGCCCAAATCGCGGTGGCGTGCCGCCACGAGCGCCGCACCGGCCAGCACGATCGGAAACGCGCTTAACACGATCAGCGGCACGATGCGGTTGTCGGCGTATGGCGCCGCGCGGGCTGTCAGCCCGAACGGCGTCGCCCAAGCCAACCATGCCAGTCGATGCGATCCATCGGCGATCATCCGCAGCATCAGGGCAACGCCCAGAGCTGCGACCGTAAGTCCCGTGGCACCGGATCGGCTCGGCATGACTTGCGCGGCGAGCAGAGCTGCCATCGCGAAAGTCAAAGCAACACCAGTGATCCCAGCCGCATGAAGCACTGCCCCGGTCGGTTCAGTGCGGGCCGCCAAAAGGCCCGCCGCGACGGCCACGCCGATCAGCGTCGCGGATCCAACGAGGGCGGCCAGGCAGCGGACAACCACATCGGCCATTCGCAGGCGTCCCGCGAGGAGCAGATCCCACCGCCGGCCATCCTCCTCACCGCGGGTAATACGCGTGGCGGCAAGCATGATCCACACGCTCGCGAGCACCGAAACGGTTGTGCCGGTGCGCCACACAGTGAATCCGCCGGGATCGTCGAGAGCGACCGGTGGACCCGATAAGATCCTTATGGCGGGATTCTCAGCAAATGCGCGCAAACCTGATTCATCCAGCAATTGGCCGATCGGCCGGTATTGGCGGGCGGTCAACGCCGACATACCCCCGCAGATCAAGGCGACGATCACGGCACCCAGGCGAAGCTGGCGCACGGCCAGTCGGCTCACAGCCCGGCCCGGCGCGAGTTGCAGCCCGGCGGGCACCGGCGAACCGGGCAGCGTGGCGGTTGTCATCGTTCAGGCTCTCCGTAGTAGGCGAGAAAAATCTCCTCGAGAGTCGGTTCGTGCATCGCGACCGCGGTGATGTCGGCTGTGGCGAGCGCTTGAAGCGCGGCCACCGGCGATCCAGTCAGGTTGAACCGCAACCGTTCTCCGTTCAGCTGCTCGACACCGGACACACCCGCAATATCCTCGAGGGAAGGCTGACCGCCGCGATAGGACACCTCGACTACGGTACGATGCAACCCGCGTAAATCAGCGATGCTGTCAACTTCGACAAGTCGTCCGGCACGTAGAATCGCTACCCGGTCGCATACGGCTTCTACCTCGGCCAGCTGATGAGAGCTAAGGAACACCGTCTGGCCTCGCTCGCGTGCTTCTGCGACACAGCCGCGAAATTCTCTCTCCATCAACGGATCCAGCCCGCTTGTCGGCTCATCGAGCACTAGAAGCGGAGCCCGTGTCGCGAATGCAGCGACAAGGGCCACCTTCTGCCGGTTGCCGGTCGAATAGGTCCTGGCCGGCTTGTCGAGTTCGAGATCGAAACGGTCGACCAACTCGTCGCGGTAGGCCGCGTCGACGCCGGGGCCCACACAGTAAAGCAGTTCAAGGATTTCCGCGCCCGTCAACCCCGGCCACAGCGCAACATCCGCGGGCACGTACGCGATGTGACGATGGGACCGACGGACGTCATCCGCAGCGCAACCGAATATCTTCGCACTGCCTGCGGTCGGGCGAATCAATCCGAGCAGCAGGCGGATCGTCGTCGACTTGCCGGCACCGTTGGGGCCCAAGAACCCGAAGACCTCGCCGGGCGCGACCGTCATACTCAGATCCTCAACGGCCACAACACGGCCGAACCGTTTGGTCAGACCTTCGACACGGATGGCAGGGCTGGGAGCAGTGCGCGCCGGGGATTCCACCCCCTGAAGGGTAGGTCACCCACCACGCCCCTCGAGAACATGCAGGTGGTCGGCTCCGCGACGCCGCCCTTCGCTGCGGCGACCTTTCCGGGGTTTGGAGTGGCGTTCCAACGGCTATAACCCGATGCGGCGGGACGTGGGCGTCCCGAGACGATAGCGTACAGATTCCTCCAAGGCTTGCTCCCCTCGACTGGATGGTCTGGTGAACGGATGAATATTGACCCCAATCCGGCAGTTTCGTTTTGATCAGCGACGACGCGAAGAGCAGCACGGCCTATGGCCGGCCTTCGCCGATGTTCCAGGCGGCTGGCGAGTGGTTGGTCGCGACGCCGAACGCGCCGCGTGTCTGGACCACATCGAACCGAACTGGCACAAATCTCGTCCTGCTTAGTGGGGAGCACTTGAATGGATCGTGCTGATCGGACCTTTCCGCTGACGCGGGGCCAGTTGGACATCTGGCTTGCGCAGCAAACGGGTAGCTTCGGTGCGAAGTGGCAGCTGGGCGAGCTTTTGCGAATCGAAGGCACGGTAGACCCCGATTTGCTTGAGTGGGCGATCGTTCAAGCGGTGCGCGAGGCCGAGCCACTCAGAGCCACCTTTTTCGAGGTGGATGGCCAGGTTCTCCAAACGCCGGTTGATTGCCCGGACGTCGAGCTTGCTCGCTACGATCTCATTGGCTCGCAGGATCCTGAACAGGACGCCTATCGGCTGGCATCATCGATCCAACGCACGCTGATGCCGCTTGATGGCCGGCTGTTCAAATTTGCGTTGATGCAGACACGGGTGGATGAATTTTATTTATTCGCGTGCTGCCATCATATAGTAATAGACGGAGTCGGTCTTCCCCTTGTTTGTCAGCGGATCGGGGATATCTATTCTGCGACGGCTTCGGGCGCGTCGATTCCGCCCGCTTTTTTTGGGTCGCTGAGTGATCTGATTGATTCCGAGTTAGAATACGAAGCGTCCACTGATTATCTCGATGATCAGGACTATTGGACGAGGAACCTTCCGCCGGAAAGCGAACCGCGTTATCGGTTGGCGCGCGCGGCCGTAAGCGGGCGTGAAGAGGAGTCTTCCGCACCGGTTCGATTGGACCCCTCCGTCGTCGCCGGGATACAAGTGTTGTCACAGGCCCTGGGAGTGAGTCGCTCGTCGGTGATCACTGCCGCGTGCGCGCTCCTGGTGCGCGCGTTCGACACTGACAGTCCGGAGGTGGTGCTCGATTTCCCGGTAAGCAGGCGGGTGCGCCCGGAAATACAGACGGTGCCCGGAATGATCTCCGGGTTTGTGCCACTGGTATTGAAAGCTTCGCCGGGGTCTGCAATCGCTGATTTTTGTGAACTTGTCGACACGCGAATGCGAGAAGCCCTGCAGCATCAGCGGTTCCCGGTGCACGCTATTGATTATAAAGCGAGTCTCCGCGGCTCCGGGCATGCGTCGAATCGGGTCGTTGTTAATTTCATTCCGGCCACACATACGGGAGATATTTTCGGTGCGCCGGTAACGGGGACCCTGACCCATGCCGGCCCCGTCCAGTTTGGGTTGGTCTTTTTTACGGATGGTGATCAGCTTTCTCTCAGCGGCGCGAGTGCTGGACAATTCTTTTCGAATTGTGACGTCCCCGATTTAGCAGAGCGGTTAGAGCGGATATTGGTGGCGATGACCGCCGATCCCGGGCGTTCGTTGTCGTCGGTGGATCTGCTCGATGAGGCTGAGCATGCCCGCCTGGCTGAAGTCGGTAACCGCCCGGTGTTGACCCAGCCCACGCCCCCCGCGCCGGTGTCGATTCCGGCGTTGTTCGCCGAACAGGCGGCCCGCGCCCCCGAGGCGGTGGCGGTGACCTTCGAGGGCCGCTCCCTGACCTACCGCGAGGTTGAGGAAGCCGCTAATCGGTTGGCGCACGTTTTGGCCGCCCGGGGTGCGGGCCCGGGAGAATATGTGGCGCTGCTGTTGGAGCGTTCGGCCCAGGCGATCGTCGCGATGCTGGCCGTACTCAAGACTGGGGCGGCGTACCTGGCGATCGACCCGGCGGTGCCGGCGGCCCGAATGCAGTTCATGCTCAAGGATGCCGCGCCGATCGCCGCTCTCACGAGCGCCGGGCTGGCCGGCCGGCTCAACGGGAGCGAGCTGCCCGTCATCGATCTCGACGATCCCCGCATTGCGGCTCAACCCAACCTGGCATTGCCGGCGCCGGGGCCCGACGATATCGCCTACCTCATTTACACCTCGGGCACGACCGGCACCCCGAAGGGGGTGGCGATCACCCACCACAACGTGACCCAGCTGCTGGCGTCGTTGGATGCCGGGCTGTCCGCGGCCGGGGTGTGGCCGCTGTGTCATTCGTTGGCCTTCGATGTCTCGGTGTGGGAGATCTTTGGTGCGCTGCTGCGGGGCGGCCGGGTGGTGGTGGTGCCCGAAGTGGTGGCGGGCTCACCGGAGGACTTCCACGACTTGCTGGTCGCCGAATCGGTCAGCGTGCTGACCCAGACCCCCTCGGCGGTGGCGATGCTCCCGGGCGAGGGTTTGGAGTCGGCGGCGTTGGTGATGGCCGGTGAGGCCTGCCCGGTCGAGGTGGTGGATCGGTGGGCGCCGGGACGGCTGATGATCAACGCCTACGGCCCGACCGAAACCACGATGTGCGTGGCGATCAGCGCGCCCTTAACAGCGGGGTCGGAGGTGGTGCCCATCGGATCCCCGGTACCCGGGGCGGCGTTGTTTGTGCTGGACGGGTGGTTGCGGCCGGTGCCGACCGGGGTGGTCGGGGAGTTGTATGTGGCCGGTGCCGGGGTGGGGGTGGGGTACGTGGGCCGGGCCGGGTTGACCGGGTCGCGGTTTGTGGCGTGTCCGTTCGGGAATTCGGGGGCCCGGGGGCGCGGGGACAACGTATGTATCGCACCGGGGATCTGGTGTGTTATGGCGGCGATGGGCAGCTGGTCTATCTGGGCCGCGCCGATGAGCAGGTCAAGATCCGCGGGTATCGCATCGAGCTGGGTGAGGTGCAGGCGGCCCTGAAGCGGCTCGATGGGGTGCAGCAGGCGGCGGTGATAGCCCGCGAAGACCGCCCGGGCGACAAGCGGCTGGTCGGCTACATCACCGGAACGGCAGACCTGGCCGAGATCCGCGCCGCGCTGGCCGAGCGGCTGCCAGACCATATGATCCCGGCCGCGGTGGTGGTGTTGGAGGCGCTGCCGCTTACACCCAACGGCAAACTCGACACCCACGCCCTGCCGGCACCGGAGTCCCAGGATGTTGATCGTTACCGGGCGCCGGGCAGCGCGGTCGAGGAGATCCTGGTCGGCATCTACGCCGACGTGCTGGGGCTGGAGCGGGTCGGGGTCGATGACTCATTCTTCGATCTGGGTGGGGATTCGCTGTTGGCGATGCGCCTGTCGGCGGCGATCAAAACCGCACTGGATGCCGATCTTTCAGTACCCACGGTGTTCGACGCGCCCACGGTTGCCCAGTTGGCTCCCCGTATCAGTGAGAATGCGGGTCGGTTGCCGCGGTTGGTGGCGGTGGAGCGGCCTGCGGTAGTGCCGTTGTCGTATGCCCAGCAGCGGTTGTGGTTTATCGACCAGTTGCAGGGGCCCTCGGCGGTGTACAACATGGCGACGGCGTTGCGGTTGGGCGGACGCCTTGACGCCGAGGCGTTGGGTGCGGCGCTGGCCGATGTGGTGGGCCGCCACGAAAGCCTGCGCACGCTGTTTGCCGCACCCGAGGGAATACCCCAGCAGCTGGTGGTGCCCGTCGAGCAGGCGGACTTCGGTTGGGATGTTGTTGATGCCAGTGGCTGGTCGGCTAGCCGGCTGGATGAGGCCATCGGCGCGGTGGGGCGTCACCCGTTTGACCTGGGCACCGAGATCCCATTGCGGGCAACACTTTTCCGCCTCGCCGATGACGAGCATGTGCTGGTGGCCGCGGTGCACCACATCACCGCCGACGGCTTGTCGATCATCCCGCTGACGCGTGATCTCGGCGCGGCCTATGCCAGCCGGTGCGCCGGGCGGGCCCCCGACTGGGCGCCATTGCCGGTGCAGTATGTCGATTACACGCTGTGGCAGCGCGCGCTGCTGGGCGATCTGGCCGACAGCGACAGCCCGATCGCCGCGCAGCTGGCCTACTGGGAGCAGGCGCTAGCCGGGCTGCCCGAGCGGCTGCAGTTGCCAACCGATCGGCCCTATCCGCCGGTGGCCGATCAGCGCGGCGCTACGGTCACGGTGGGCTGGCCGGCGGAGTTGCAGCAGGACGTTGCGCGGGTGGCCCGCGAGCACAACGCGACCAGTTTCATGGTGATCCAGGCCGCCCTTGCGGTGCTGCTATCGAAGATCAGCTCCAGCCCCGAGGTGGCCGTCGGGTTCCCGATCGCCGGGCGGCGCGACCCCGCACTGGATGAGTTGGTGGGCTTTTTTGTCAACACCTTGGTGCTGCGTGTCGAGCTGGCTGGGGATCCCACTGTCGCCGAACTGTTGGCCCAGGTGCGCCGACGCAGCCTGGCCGCCTACGAGCACCAGGACGTGCCCTTCGAAGTGCTGGTGGAGCGGCTCAACCCGGCTAGGTCGTTGGCTCATCATCCCCTGATTCAGGTGAGTGTGGGCTGGCAGTTCGCCGGGAACAGCGATCCCGCGGCGGACCTGGTGTTGGAAGGCCTGCAGGCCACGTCGCTGCCGGTGGACACCCGCACCGCCCGCATGGATTTGGCGTTTTCGTTGGCCGAACGATTCAGCGAGGCCGGT
Source organism: uncultured Actinomycetota bacterium (assembly GCA_963845595.1). Lineage (GTDB taxonomy): Bacteria > Actinomycetota > Actinomycetes > Mycobacteriales > Mycobacteriaceae > Mycobacterium. The sequence goes on along the minus strand of CAWJSU010000005.1, from coordinate 527,366 downwards.
GAGCCCGCCGGGATCGGCGGAACGGTGGAGTTTCGCACCGACGTGTTCGACGCGGCCAGCATCGAGGCGCTCAGCGAGCGGTTGCGGCGGGTGTTGGTCGCGCTGACCGCCGATCCGGGGCGGCGGTTGTCGTCGGTGGATGTCCTCGACGAGTCTGAGCATGCGCGCCTGGATGCGTGGAGTAATCGGGCGGTCTTGACCCGGCCGGTGAGCGCGCCGGTGTCTGTCCCGGTGTTGTTCGAAGCATGGGTGGCCCGGACACCGGATGCGGTGGCGTTGACCTGCGGGGAGCGTTCCTGGAGCTATTGCGAGCTCGATGAGGCCGCGAACCGGTTGGCGCACCTGCTGGCCGGCCGTGGCGCGGGCCCGGGTAGGTGTGTGGCGTTGCTGTTGCCGCGTTCGGCCGAGGCGGTCGTGGCGATCATGGCGGTGCTCAAGACCGGGGCGGCCTATCTGCCGATGGATCCGGCGCTGCCGGCCGCGCGAATCGAGTTCCTGCTCACCGACGCCGCACCGATCGCCGCGATCACCACCACCGATCTGGCCGATCGCTTCGACGGGTTCGACCTGGTGGTCATCGACGTCAGGGATATTGCGGCTCCCGTTGTCGACGCCGAGCTCGGCACGGCCCTGCCGGCGCCGCGCCCGGCCGATATCGCGTACCTCATTTACACCTCGGGCACCACCGGGGTGCCGAAAGGCGTGGCGGTCACCCACCACAACGTGACCCAATTGCTAGCGTCCCCGGACTCCAGGCTGCCGACGGAGGGGGTGTGGAGCCAGTGTCATTCCCTGGCGTTTGACGTCTCGGTGTTCGAGATCCTCGGCCCGCTGCTGCACGGGGGGCGCCTGGTGGTGGTGCCCGAGTCGGTGGTGGGCTCCCCCGACGAGTTGCACGACGTGCTGGTCACCGAACGGGTCAGCGTGTTAACCCAGACGCCGTCGGCGGTGGCGGCGCTCTCCCCCGAGGGCTTGGAGTCGGTGGCGTTGGTGCTGGCCGGTGAGGCCTGTCCGGCCGAGGTGGTGGATCGCTGGGCGCCGGGGCGGGTGATGGTCAACGCCTACGGCCCCACCGAAACCACCCTGGGTGTGGCCATCAGTGCGCCGCTGCGGGCGGGCTCGGGTAGACCGCCGATCGGTGCGCCGGTGCCGGGGGCGGCGTTGTTCGTGCTGGATGGGTGGTTGCGGCCGGTGCCCGCCGGGGTGGTCGGGGAGCTGTATGTGGCCGGCGCCGGCGTCGGTGTGGGGTATCTGGGCCGGGCCGAGTTGACCGGATCGCGGTTTGTGGCCTGCCCGTTCGGCGGAACCGGGGCGCGCATGTATCGCACCGGGGACCTGGCGTGTTGGGGCCCCGATGGGCAGCTGGCGTATCTGGGCCGCGCCGATGAACAGGTCAAGATCCGCGGGTATCGCATCGAGTGCGGCGACGTCCAGGCGGCCCTGAAGCGGCTCGACGGGGTGGAGCAGGCGGTGGTGATCGCCCGCGAGGACCGCCCCGGCGACAAGCGCCTGGTCGGCTATATCACCGGCACCGCAGACCCGGCCGCGATCCGCGCCGCGCTGGCCGAGCGGCTGCCGGGCTATATGGTGCCGGCGGCGGTGGTGGTATTGGAAGCGCTGCCCTTGACGGTCAACGGCAAACTCGACACTCGCGCCCTCCCGGCACCGGAGTACGCCGCGGCCGGGTATCGGGCCCCGGGCAGCGCCATTGAGGAGATCCTGGCCGCTATCTACGCCGAGGTGCTGGGGCTCGACCGGGTCGGCGTTGACGACTCCTTCTTCGATCTGGGCGGCGACAGCATCTTGTCGATGCAGGTGGTGGCGCGGGCCCGGGCCGCAGGTTTGACGTGTCGGCCGCGCGACGTTTTCGTCGAACAGACCGTGGCCCGGCTAGCGCGGGTGGCGGCGGTGGCCGACGATGCGGCGGCTGTGGTCGATGAGGGCGTCGGGCCGATGCCTGCGACTCCGATCATGCGCTGGCTGGCCGGCGTGGATGGCCCGGTCGGGCAGTTCAACCAGACGGTGCTACTGCAGGCACCGGCGGGGGCCACCCGGGACGACGTCGTGGTCATGGTGCAGGCGCTGCTGGACCGGCATCCCATGCTGCGGCTGCGCGTCGACGATGACGGCGTCAGGGGCTGGTCATTGACGGTGCCCGAGGCCGGTGCGGTGGATGCGCGCAAATGGCTGCAATCGGTGCAGGCGCTATCCGATGAGGCGCTGGTGGACGCGCGGTCGCGGTTGAACCCGGCCGCCGGGGTAATGCTCAGCGCACTGTGGGTGGCCTCGACGGGCCAGCTCGCGTTGATCATTCACCATCTGGCCATCGACGGAGTGTCATGGCGAATTCTGTTGGAAGACCTCAACATCGCCTGGACCCAACACCGCAACGGACAACCCGTGGCATTACCGGCGGGGGGCACGTCGTTTGCGCGGTGGGCGGCGCTGCTGGCCGAGCACGCACACGCACGCGAAGTCGTGGAGCAGGCGCAGATGTGGCGGCAGGTGGTGGAAACCTCAGCCGCGCTACCAGCCCGGCAACCGGCGGCGGATACCTATGCCAGCGCCGGACATTTGTCGGTATCACTGAACACAGAGACCACCCGGATGCTGCTCGGTGAGGTGCCCGCAGCGTTTCATGCCAGCATCCAGGACGTCTTGTTGATCGCGTTCGGGTTGGCGGTGGCTGAGTTTTTCGGGCTGGGCACCGGCGCGGCGCCGATCGGCATCGACGTGGAGGGCCACGGCCGCGCCGAGGAGCTGGCCGGAGATGTTGATCTGTCGCGCACGGTGGGGTGGTTTACCAGCAAATACCCGGTGTCGTTGGCTGTTGGTGGGCTGTCCTGGGCGCAGGTGATCGCCGGTGAGACGGCGTTGGGGGCGGTCATCAAGGACGCCAAGGAGCAGCTGCGCGCCCTGCCCGATCCGCTGACCTACGGTCTGCTGCGCTATTTGAACCCCGATGTCGACTTCGACGAGTCCGACCCGCCGATCGGATTCAACTACCTGGGACGGCTAGGCGCCCCAGCGCGGGCTGCGGCTGCCGACGATGTGTGGTGGATCGGCACGGACGGCGTGTCATTGACCAGCGCTGCGGCGGCGGTGCCGATGCCGCTGGCGCATACCGTGGAGCTCAATGCGGGCACTGTGGACAACGAGGTCGGCCCGTATTTGCATGCCACCTGGACGTGGGCGCCCTCAGTACTCGATCACGCGCAGGTCACCCGGCTGAGCCGGTTATGGTTTGAGGCCCTGGCCGGCATCTGCGCGCATGTTCGTGGCGGCGGGGGCGGATTGACCCCGTCGGATATCGCGCCCGCCCGGCTGAGCCAGCAGCAGATCGACGAGCTGCAGCGGCAATCTGAGATCGCCGACATCTTGCCGTTGACCCCGGTGCAGCAGGGCCTGCTCTTTCACGCCAGCACCGCGCAGGCCAGCGACGATGTCTATGCGGTGCAGCTGGATATCGCGTTGAGCGGTGCCGTTGATCAGCACCGGCTGCGCGATGCGGTGCACACGGTCGCCACCCGCCATCCGAACCTGGCGGCCCGATTCAGCCAACAGTTCGACGAGCCGGTGCAGATCATCCCGGCCGATCCCGCGGTGGCGTGGCGGTATATCGAGCTTCGTGCCAACGGCGTCGCTATCAATGAGCAGATCCAGCGGCTGTGCGCCGCCGAACGCGCCGCGGTCCGTGACCTTGCCGATGAGCCCGCCTTTCGGGCGGCCCTGATCCGCACCGCACCAGATCGGCACCGGTTGGTGCTGACCAACCACCACATCGTGATGGATGGCTGGTCGCTGCCGATCCTGCTGGGCGAACTATTCGCCAGCTACCACCAGCAGCGCCTGCCCACGCTTGCGCCGTACCGCAGGTTTGTCAGCTGGCTGGCCACTCGAGACCGTGCCGGCGCCGAGGCGGCCTGGCGGCAGGTGCTCGCCGGATTTGACACCCCCACATTGGTCGGCCCGCCAGCTCGATTGGGCCTGGGCGCGCGCGGTGTTGGCTCGTTTCGAGTACCTGAGGAGACCACACGGGCGCTTGGCGAGCTGGCGCGCTCGTGTCACACCACCGTTAGCACCGTGCTGCAGGGCGCCTTCGCGCAGCTGCTGATGTGGCTGACCGGCCAGCATGACGTCGTCTTCGGCACCGCGGTCTCGGGTAGGCCGGCCGAGGTCCCTGGCGCGGACTCGATGGTGGGCCTGTTCATCAACACGGTGCCGGTGCGCGCGCGCACCACGGCGGCGAGCACCACCGCAGACCTGCTCGACCAGCTGCAGGGCGCCCACAACGACACCCTGGAGCACCAGCACCTGGCGCTCAGCGAGATCCACCGCCTCACCGGGCACGACCAGCTGTTCGACACCCTGTTCGTGTACCAGAACTATCCGATCGACACGGCCGCGTTGGCGGGCGCCGACGGGTTGGCCATCACCGAGTTCAGCGGCCGCGAATTCAACCACTACCCGCTGACGGTGCAAGCAACCCCAGGGACTGAACTGGGTCTTCGCGTCGAATACGACACCGACGTGTTCGATACGGCCAGCATCGAGGCGCTCGTCGGGCGGTTAAAGCGGGTGGTGGTGGCGATGACCGCCGAGCCGACCCGGCGGCTCTCATCGATCGATCTGCTCGACGAACACGAGCACGCCCGCCTGGATGAGATCGGTAACCGGGCGATGTTGACCCAACCGGTGGCCGCGCCGGTATCGATTCCGGCGTTGTTCGCCGAACAGGTGGCTCGCGCCCCGGAGGCGGCCGCGCTGGTGTGCGGGCTGCGTTCGTGGACCTACCGGGAACTCGATGAGGCCGCCAACCGGTTGGCGCACCTGTTGGCCGGCCACGGTGCGGGCCCCGGTGAGTGCGTGGCGCTGCTGCTGGAGCGCTCGGCCGAGGCGATCGTGGCGATCTTGGCGGTGCTCAAGACCGGAGCCTGCTATCTGGCGATCGACCCGGCACTGCCGCCGGGCCGGATCGAGTTCATGATCGCCGATGCCGCGCCGATCGCCGCGATCACCACCGCTGATCTGACCGGGCGGCTAGACGCGTTTGGCGTGATGGTCATCGATGTCGAGGATCCCGCTGTTGACACCCAACCCAGCAATCCTTTGGCGGTGCCGGGCCCCGACAATATCGCTTACCTCATCTACACCTCAGGCACCACCGGTGTCCCGAAGGGGGTGGCGGTCACCCACCACAACGTCACCCAGCTGCTGGAGTCACTGGGCGCCGGCCTGCCGGCGGCGGGGGTGTGGACCCAGTGTCATTCCTTGGCCTTCGACGTCTCGGTGTGGGAGATCTGGGGTGCGCTGCTGCGGGGCGGGCGGGTGGTGGTGGTGCCCGAAGTAGTGGCGGGCTCACCGGAAGATCTGCACGAGGTGCTGGTCTCCGAACAGGTCAGCGTGCTCACTCAGACCCCGTCAGCGCTGGCTGCGCTCTCGGCTGGGGGTTTGGAGTCGCTGTCGTTGGTGATGGCCGGTGAGGCCTGCCCGGCCCAGGTGGTGGACCGCTGGGCGCCGGGGCGGGTGATGATCAACGCCTACGGCCCGACCGAGACGACGATGTGTGTGGCGGTCAGCGCGCCGTTGATACCCGGGTCGGGGGTTGTGCCGATCGGCGCGCCCGTGCCGACCGCGGCATTGTTTGTGCTGGATGGGTGGTTGCGGCCGGCGCCGGTGGGTGTGGTCGGTGAATTGTATGTGGCCGGTCGCGGGGTGGGGATTGGCTATATGGGTCGGCCCGGGTTGACAGGGTCGCGGTTTGTGGCCTGTCCGTTCGCGAAGCCGGGGGCGCCGGGGGCGCCGGGCATGCGCATGTATCGCACCGGGGATCTGGTGCGGTGGGGTGCCGATGGGCAGCTGCAATGTCTGGGGCGCGCCGATGAGCAAGTCAAGATCCGCGGCCATCGCGTCGAACTCGGCGAGATTCAGGCCGCACTGAGCGGGCTGGATGGGGTGGAGCAGGCGGCGGTGATCGCCCGCGAGGACCGTCCCGGCGACAAGCGCCTGGTCGGCTACGTCGTTGGGGTCACCGGCACGCTAGACCCGGCCGAGATGCGCGCCCAGCTGGCCGACCGACTGCCGGCCTACATGATCCCGGCCGCGGTGGTGGTCTTGGCGGCGCTGCCGTTGACGGTCAACGGCAAACTCGACACCCGCGCCCTGCCGGCACCCGAATACCGAGATCTTGATCGTTACCGCGCCCCGGCCAACGCCATCGAAGAGATCGTGGCCGGCATCTACGCCCAGGTGCTGGGGCTCGACCGGATCGGGGTCGACGACTCATTCTTCGACCTGGGTGGGGATTCGCTGTCGGCGATGCGGGTGATCGCCGCGATCAACAAATCTTTCGATGCCGGCCTTGCGGTGCGCGCCGTGTTTGAGGCGCCCACGGTTGCCCAGTTGTCGCCCCGTATCGGGGAGGATGCGGGTCGACTTGAGCCGTTGCTGGCGGTTGAGCGGCCCGCGGTGGTGCCGTTGTCCTTCGCCCAGCAGCGGTTGTGGTTCCTGGACCAGTTGCAGGGGCCCTCCCCGGTGCACAACATGGCGACGGCGTTGCGCTTGGGCGGGCGCCTTGATGCCGAGGCGTTGGGTGCGGCGCTGGCCGATGTGGTGGGTCGCCACGAAAGCCTGCGCACGCTGGTTGCCGCACCCGAGGGAATACCCCAGCAGCTGGTGGTGCCCGTCGAGCGGGCGGACTTCGGTTGGGATGTTGTTGATGCCAGTGGCTGGTCGGCTAGCCGGCTGGATGAGGCCATCGGCGCTGTGGCGCATCACACGTTTGACCTGAGCACCGAGATCCCATTGCGGGCAACGCTTTTCCGGCTCACCGACGACGAGCATGTGCTGGTGGCCGTGGTGCACCATATCGCCGCCGACGGCTGGTCGATCACCCCGCTGGTGCGTGATCTCGGGGTGGCCTATGCCAGCCGGTGTGCCGGGCAACGCCCCGACTGGGCGCCGTTGGCGGTGCAGTATGTCGATTACACGCTGTGGCAGCGCGCGCTGCTGGGTGAACTGGCCGACGGCGACAGTCCGATCGCCGCGCAGCTGGCCTACTGGGAGCAGGCACTGGCCGGGCTGCCCGAGCGCCTCCAGTTGCCCACCGATCGGCCCTACCCGCCGGTGGCCGATCAGCGCGGCGCCAGCGTGGTCGTGGACTGGCCCGCGGAGTTGCAGCAGCGGGTTGCGCGGGTGGCTCGCGAGCACAACGCGACCAGCTTCATGGTGGTCCAGGCCGCTCTGGCGGTGCTGCTATCGAGGATCAGCGGCAGTGCCGATGTGGCGGTGGGGTTCGCGATCGCCGGGCGCGGCGATCCGGCGCTGGATGAGTTGGTGGGGTTTTTCGTCAACACTCTGGTGCTACGTGTCGAGGTGGCTGGGGATCCCACCGTCGCCGAGCTGCTGGCCCAGGTGCGCCAGCGCGGCCTGACCGCCTACGAGCACCAAGACGTGCCCTTCGAGGTCCTGGTGGAGCGGCTCAACCCCACCCGAAGCCTGACCCATCACCCCCTGTTTCAGGTGGCGTTGGCCTGGCAGAACAACCAGCCCGCGAACCTGGCCTTGGGCGATCTGCTGGTCGCCCCGATGCCGGTGGATACCCGCACCGCCCGCATGGATTTGACATTTTCCCTGGCCGAGCACTTCACCGAGGCCGGTGAGCCCACCGGGATTGGTGGGGCGGTGGAGTTCCGCACCGATATTTTCGACGCGGGCACCATCGAGGCGCTGGTCGAGCGGTTGCGGCGGGTGTTGGCGGCGCTGACCGCCGATCCGGGGCGCCGGTTGTCGTCGATCGATGTGCTCGACGAGTCTGAGCATGCCCGCCTGGACGACATCGGCAACCGCGCGGTGTTGACCCATCCGGTGCCGGTGGCCGAATCGTCTGTTCCGGTGTTGTTCGATGCCTGGGTGGCCCGGACACCGGATGCGGTGGCGTTGGTGTGCGAGGGCCGCTCGATGACGTATCGCGAGCTCGATGAGGCCGCGAACCGGTTGGCGCACCTGCTGGCCGGCCATGGGGTGGGCTCGGGTGGGTGTGTGGCGTTGCTGTTGTCGCGTTCGGCCGAGGCGGTCGTGGCGATTATGGGGGTGCTCAAGACCGGGGCAGCCTACCTGCCGATCGATGCGGCGCTGCCGGCCGCGCGAATCGAGTTCCTGCTCTCCGACGCCGCACCGATCGCCGCGATCACCACCACCGATCTGGCCGACCGCCTCGATGGGTTCGACCTGGTGGTCGTCGACGTCCGGGATATTGAGGCCCCCGGCGACCCCACCGTGGACGCCCCGCCCGCCACCGCCCTACCGGCGCCGGACCCCGACGATATCGCCTACCTGATCTACACCTCGGGCACCACCGGGGTGCCGAAAGGCGTGGCGGTCACCCACCACAACATCACCCAATTGTTGGCGTCCCCGGACACCGGGCTCCCCGCCGAGGGGGTGTGGAGCCAGTGTCATTCCCTGGCGTTTGACGTCTCGGTCTTTGAGATCCTCGGCCCGCTGCTGCGCGGGGGGCGCCTGGTGGTGGTGCCCGAGTCGGTGGTGGGCTCCCCCGACGAGTTGCACGACGTGCTGGTCGCCGAACGGGTCAGCGTGTTAACCCAGACGCCGTCGGCGGTGGCGGCGCTCTCCCCTGAGGGCTTGGAGTCGGTGGCGTTGGTGCTGGCCGGTGAGGCCTGTCCGGCCGAGGTGGTGGATCGGTGGGCGCCGGGGCGGGTGCTGGTCAACGCCTACGGCCCCACCGAGACCACAATGTGCGTGTCCATCAGTGCGCCGCTGCGAGCGGGCTCGGGTAGGCCGCCGATCGGTGCGCCGGTGCCGGGGGCGGCATTGTTCGTGCTGGATCAGTGGTTGCGAGCGATGCCGGCCGGGGTGGTCGGCGAGTTGTATGTGGCCGGCGCCGGGCTGGCCTATGGATATGTGGGCCGGGCCGGGTTGACCGGGTCGCGGTTTGTGGCGTGTCCGTTCGGGGGAGCCGGGGCGCGCATGTATCGCACCGGGGACCTGGTGCGTTGGGGCGCCGATGGGCAGCTGGAGTATCTGGGCCGCGCCGACGAGCAGGTCAAGATCCGCGGGTATCGCATCGAGCTCGGCGACGTGCAGGCGGCCCTGAAGCGGCTCGACGGGGTGCAGCAGGCGGTGGTGATCGCCCGCGAGGACCGCCCTGGCGACAAACGCCTGGTCGGCTATATCACCGGGACGGCAGATCCGGCCGGAATCCGCACCCAGCTGGCCGAGCGGCTACCGGCCTATATGGTGCCGGCGGCGGTGGTGGTCCTCGATGCGTTGCCGCTGACCTCTAACGGCAAACTCGACACCCGCGCCCTGCCGACACCCGAATACGCCGATGCCGATCGGTACCGGGGCCCGGGCAGCGCCATCGAGGAGGTCCTGGCCGGTATCTACGCCCAGGTGCTGGGGCTGGACCGGGTCGGGGTGGATGACTCGTTCTTCGATATGGGTGGCGACAGCATCTTGTCGATGCAGGTGGTGGCCCGGGCCCGTGCCGCGGGCCTGCTGTTGCGGCCGCGCGATGTTTTCGTCGAGCAGACCGTGGCCCGGCTGGCCCGGCTGGCCGGGGTGGCCGTCGATGCGGCCGGCGTGGTCGACGAGGGCATCGGGCCGGTGCTGGCCACCCCGATCATGCGTTGGCTGGCCAGCGTGGAGGGCCCGATCGACCAGTTCAACCAGACGCTGGCGGTGCAGGCCCCCGCCGGGGTGACCGAGGCCGACGTGGTGGTCGTGCTGCAGGCCCTGCTGGATCGGCACGCGATGTTGCGGCTGCGCGTGGACGACGACGGTGCCGGGGGCTGGTCGCTGACGGTGCCCGAACCGGGTTCGGTGGATGCGCGCGCCTGCCTGCAACCGGTGGACGTGTTATCCGATGAAGCGCTGCTGGCGGCGCGGTCGCGGTTGAACCCGGCCGCCGGGGCGATACTTTCCGCGTTGTGGGTCGCCTCGGCGGGCCAGTTGGTGTTGATCGTTCACCATCTGGCCATCGACGCGGTGTCGTGGTGGATTGTGCTCGAGGACCTCAACCTCGCCTGGGACCAGCATCGCCAGGGCCATGAGGTGGTGTTGCGGGCGACCGGGACGTCGTATGCCCGGTGGGCGGAACTGCTGGCTGAGCACGCGGGCCGCCCACAAGTCATGGAGCAGGCCGACGCCTGGAAACAGGTCGCGTCGGCCACCGCCGCGCTGCCCGCGGTCAATCCCGCGGTGGACACCTACGCCAGCGCCGGGCATTTGTCGGTGGTGTTGGACGCCGAGACCACCGGCCACCTGCTTGCTGAGGTGCCGACCGCGTTTCATGCCGGGATCCACGACATCTTGTTGATCGCGTTCGCGTTGGCGGTGGCGGAGTTCTTGGGCAACGGCAGCGCGCCGATCGGCATCGACGTCGAGGGCCACGGCCGCCACGAGGAGCTGGCCCCCACCGTGGACCTGTCCCACACCGTGGGGTGGTTCACCACCAAATACCCGGTGGCCTTAGCGGTCGGTCACCTGCGCTGGGCGCACGTGACCGACGGCGAGGCGGGGTTGGGGGCGCTGATCAAAGACGCCAAAGAGCAGCTTCGCGCCCTGCCGGATCCGTGGAGCTACGGGGTGTTGCGCTATCTGAACCCCGATGTTGACCTCGGCGGGTCGGATCCGGTGATCGGGTTTAACTACTTCGGGCGGCTGGGCGCCGCTGGGGCAGGTGCTATCACCGACGGGTCTGCGGAGGGTTGGCGGATCGGCACGGACAGCTCGTCGTTGATCGGCGTCGCCGCGGCCGTGCCCATGCCGCTGGCGCACACCATGGACCTCAACGCCGTCACCGTCGACACCGACACCGGCTCCTACCTGCAGGCCAACTGGACGTGGGCGCCCTCGGCCCTCGACCACGCGGCGATCACCCGGCTGAGCCAGCTGTGGTTTGAGGCCCTGGCCGGCATCTGCGCGCATGTACGCGGCGGCGGCGGCGGGCTGACCCCATCGGATGTTTCCCCGGCCCGCCTTAGCCAGCACCAGATCGACGAGCTCCACCAGCACCATGAGATCGCCGACATCTTGCCGTTGACCCCGCTGCAGCAGGGCCTGCTCTTTCACGCCAGCACCGCGCAGGCTAGCGACGATGTGTATGCGGTGCAGCTGGATATCGGGTTGAGCGGTGCCCTTGATCAGCACCGGCTGCGTGATGCGGTGCACACGGTCATCACCCGCCATCCCAACCTGGCGGCCCGATTCTGCCCACAATTCGACGAGCCGGTGCAGATCATCCCGGCCGATCCCCTGGCGGCGTGGCGGTATGTCGAGCTTGGCGCCCACGACGTCGATACCGATGAGCAGATCCGGCAGGTATGCGCCGCCGAGCGCGCCGCGGTGTGCGATCTGGCCGACGAGCCGGTCTTTCGGGCGGCGTTGATCCGCATCGCACCAGATCGGCACCGGTTGGTGCTGACCAACCACCACATCGTGATGGATGGCTGGTCGCTGCCGATCCTGCTGGGCGAAGTATTCGCCAGCTACCACCAGCAGCGCCTGCCCGCGCCCGCGCCGTACCGCAGGTTTGTTAACTGGCTGGCCGCTCGAGACCATGGCGGCGCCGAGGCGGCCTGGCGCGAGGTGCTCGCCGGTTTTGACACCCCCACGTTGGTCGGCCCGCCGGCTCGGGTAGGCGTAGGCGCTCGCGGTGTTGGCTCGTTTCGGGTGCCTGAGCAGCTCACCCGGGCCGTTAGCGAGCTAGCGCGCTCGCGTCACACCACCGTGAGCACCGTGCTGCAGGGCGCCTTCGCGCAACTGCTGATGTGGCTGACCGGCCAGCAAGATGTCGTCTTCGGCACCGCCGTCTCGGGTCGGCCAGCCGAGGTGCCCGGCGCGGACTCGATGGTGGGCCTGTTCATCAACACGGTGCCGGTGCGCGCGCGCACCACGGCGGCAACCACCACCACAGACCTGCTCGACCAGCTGCAAAACGCCCACAACGACACCCTGGAACACCAGCACCTGGCACTCAACGAGATCCACCGCATCACCGGCCAGGACCAGCTGTTCGACACCTTATTCGTGTTCGAGAACTACCCGGTCGACACCGCCGCGTTCTTCGCCAACAACGCGTTGGCCATCACCGAGTTCAATACCCGCGAATACAACCATTACCCGCTGACGGTGCAAGCGACCCCGGGGACTGAGCTCGGTCTTCGCGTCGAATACGACACCGATGTATTCGATACCGCAAGCATCGAGACGCTCGTCGGGCGGTTAAAGAGGCTGCTGGCGGCGATGACCGCCGATCCCGGGCGTTCGTTGTCGTCGGTGGATTTGCTCGACGAGCCCGAGCACGCCCGCCTCGATGAGATCGGCAACCGCGCCACGTTGACCCGGCCCGCGTCGCCGGTGTCAATTCCGGCGTTGTTCGCCGCACAGGTGGCGCGCGCCCCCGAGGCGATGGCGGTGACCTTCGACGGCCACACCATGAGCTACCGCGAGCTTGATAAGGCCGCCAACCGGTTGGCGCACCTGCTCGCCGCCCACGGTGCGGGCCCCGGCGCGTGTGTGGCGCTGCTATCAGAGCGCTCAGCCAAGGCGATCGTGGCGATTTTGGCGGTGCTCAAGACTGGAGCGGCCTATCTGCCGATCGACCCGATACATCCCGACGCGCGGATCGGGTTCATGATCGCCGATGCCGCGCCGATCGCCGCGGTCACCACCGCCGGGCTACGCCCGCGGCTGGGCGGGTATGACGTGACGGTCATCGATGTCAGTGAGATTGAGGACCCCGCTCGTGACATCCAACCCAGCACAGCACTGCCGGCGCCGGCCCCCAACGACATCGCCCACATCATCTACACCTCGGGCACCACCGGTGCCCCTAAGGGGGTGGCGGTCACCCAGTACAACGTGGTTCAGCTGTTCGACTCACTGGACGCCGGCTTGGAGCTGGGCCCGGGACAGGTGTGGACGCAGTTCCACTCCTATGCCTTCGACTTCTCGGTGTGGGAGATCTGGGGTGCGCTTTTGCACGGGGGCCGGCTGGTGGTGGTGCCCGAGTCCGTGGCCCGCTCTCCGGAAGACTTCCATGCGCTGCTGGTTGCTGAACAGGTCAGCGTGCTCGCCCAGACCCCGTCTGCGGTGGGGGCGCTCTCACCCGAGGGTTTGGAGTCGGCGGCGTTGGTGATCGGCGCTGAGCCCTGCCCGGCCGAGCTGGTGGATCGGTGGTCGCCCGGGCGGGTGATGGTCAACGTCTACGGCCCGACCGAGACGACGATGTGGGCGTCCAAGAGTGCGCCGCTGCGGGCGGGGTCGGGGGCGCCGCCGATCGGTTCGCCGGTGTCGCGGGCGGCCTTCTTTGTCCTCGATCGGTGGTTGCGTGCGGTGCCGGTCGGGGTGGTCGGGGAATTGTATCTGGCCGGTGCCGGCGTGGGTGTCGGGTATTGGCGGCGGGCCGGGTTGACCGCGTCGCGGTTTGTGGCCTGCCCGTTCGGGAATCCGGGGGCGCTGGGAACACGGATGTATCGCACCGGGGACCTGGTGTGTTGGGGCGCCGATGGGCAGCTGCAGTATGTGGGGCGCGCCGATGAGCAGGTCAAAATCCGCGGCTATCGCATCGAACTCGGCGAGATTCAGGCCGCCCTGACCGGGCTGGACGGGGTGGAGCAGGCGGCGGTGATCGCCCGCGAGGACCGCCCCGGCGACAAGCGCCTGGTTGGCTACGTCGTCGGGGTCACCGGCACACTAGACCCAACCGAGATACGCACCCAGCTGGCCGACCGACTCCCCGCCTACATGATCCCGGCCGCGGTGGTGGTGTTGGCGGCGCTGCCGATGACACCCAACGGCAAACTCGACACCCGCGCCCTGCCGGCACCCGAATACCAGGGTGGCAATCGTTACCGCGCACCGGCCACCGCCACCGAGGAGATCGTGGCCGGCATCTACGCCCAGGTACTCGGGCTGGACCAGATCGGGGTCGACGACTCGTTCTTCGACCTGGGTGGGGATTCACTGTCGGCGATGCGCCTGATCGCCGCGATCAACAAATCTTTCGATGCCGGTCTTACGGTGCGCGCCCTGTTCGAGGCGCCCACGGTGGCCCAGTTGGCGCCCCGTATCGGTGGGGATACGGGTCGGCTTGCGCCGCTGGTGGCCGGTGAACGGCCCGAGGTGGTGCCGTTGTCGTTTGCCCAAAGCCGGTTGTGGTTCCTGGACCAGTTGCAGGGGCCCTCCCCGGTCTACAACATGGCGGCGGCGTTGCGGTTGGGCGGACGCCTGGATGTTGATGCGCTGGGTGCCGCGCTGGCCGATGTGGTGGCCCGCCACGAGAGCCTGCGGACACTGTTTGCCGCCCCCGACGGGATCCCCCGGCAGCTGGTGGTGCCCTCCGAGCGGGCCGACTTCGGCTGGCAGGTCGTTGATGCCACCGCATGGCCGGCCAGCCAGCTGCACGAGGCCATCGACACCGCGGCGCATCACACGTTTGACCTGGGCACCGAGATCCCGTTGCGGGCAACACTTTTCCGCCTCGCCGACGACGAGCATGTGCTGGTGGCCGCGGTGCACCATATCGCCGCCGACGGCTGGTCGGTCACCCCACTGACGCGTGATCTGGCTGCGGCGTATGCCAGCCGATGCGCCGGGCAGCCCCCCGGCTGGGCCGATTTGGCGGTGCAGTATGTCGATTACGCGCTGTGGCAGCGCGCCCAGTTTGGGGATCTTGACGATAGCCACAGCCGCATCGCCGCGCAGCTTGGCTTTTGGGAGGATGCCCTGGCCGGGATGCCCGAGCGATTGCAGCTTCCCACCGATCGGCCCTACCCGCCGGTCGCTGATTACCGCGGCGCCAGGGTGGCCGTTGACTGGCCGGCGCAGCTGCAGCAGCAGGTTGCGCGGGTAGCCCGCGAGCACAACGCGACCAGCTTCATGGTGATCCAGGCCGCCCTGGCGGTGCTGCTGGCCAAGCTCAGCGCCAGCAGCGAGGTGGCAGTGGGATTCCCGGTCGCCGGCCGCGGTGACACCGCGCTGGATGAGCTGGTGGGGTTTTTCGTCAACACCCTGGTGTTGCGGGTTGACCTGGCCGGTGATCCCACCGTCGCCGAGCTGCTGGCCCAGGTGCGAGGGCGCAGCCTGGCCGCCTACGAGCACCAAGACGTGCCCTTCGAGGTCGTGGTGGAGCGGCTCAACCCCACCCGAAGCCTGACCCATCACCCGCTGATCCAAGTGGTGCTGGCCTGGCAAAACTTCGCCGGGCAGGACAATAATCCCGCCGCCGCGCTGGCCTTGGGTGATCTGCGGGTCACCCCGATGCCCACCGAGACTCGGACCGCCCGCATGGATTTGGTGTTTTCCCTGGGCGAAGGCTGGAGCGAGGCCGGTGAGCCGGCCGGGATCGGCGGGGCGGTGGAGTTCCGCACCGATGTGTTCGACGCCGACAGCATCGAGGCGCTGGTCGAGCGGTTGGGGCGGGTGTTGGTGGCGCTTACCGTCGACCCCACCCGGCGGCTGTCGTCCATCGATGTCCTCGACACCGCTGAGCATGCCCGGCTAGCGCGGTTGGGTCAGCGGGCGGTATTGACCGCCCCGGCGCCGACACCTTTGTCGATCCCGCAGGTATTCGCCGGACAGGTGGGTGCGGCGCCGCGGGCGGTGGCGATCACCGATAGTGGGCGTTCGATGTCCTACCGGGAGCTTGATGAGGCGTCGAACCGGTTGGCGCACAAGCTCATTGCCCACGGCGCTGGGCCGGGCACTGCGGTGGGTGTGCTGGTGAACCGGTCGGCGCAGGCCGTGGTCGGAATCTTGGCGGTGCTCAAGACGGGGGCGGCGTACCTGCCGATGGACGCCGCGCATCCTGATGCGCGGATCGAGTTCGTCCTCGGTGATGCCGCACCGATTGCGGTGCTCACGACCGCGGAGCTGGCGGGGCGGCTGACTGGCCATCGCGTCGCGGTCGTCGATCTCGAGGACCCCGCGCTGGCTGCGCTGCCCAGCACGGCGCCGACGCCCGCAGTGCCTGCCGATGTCGCGTATGTGATTTACACGTCGGGGACGACGGGGGTGCCCAAGGGGGTTGGGGTCACGCACGCCAATGTGACCCGGTTGATCGGGTCGTTGGATGAGCGGTTGCCCCAGGGTGGGGTGTGGCCGTGGTGTCATTCGTTGGCGTTTGACGTGTCGGCGTGGGAGATCTTTGGTGCGCTGTTGCGCGGGGGCCGGTTGGTAGTGGTGCCCGAGGCAGTGGTGGCCTCCCCCGAGGAGTTCCGCGCCCTGCTCGCCGGTGAACAGGTCAGTGTGTTGACGCAGACGCCGTCGGCGGTGGTGGCGCTGGACCCGGCGGGTTTGGAGTCAACAGCGTTGGTGGTGGTCGGTGAGGCCTGCCCGCCCGAGGTGGTGGATCGATGGGCGCCGGGGCGGGTCATGGTCAACGCCTACGGTCCGACCGAGACCACAATGTGTGTGGCGATCAGTGCGCCGCTAACACCAGGAGCGGGGGTGGTGCCGATCGGTGCCCCGGTTTCGGGGGCCGCGTTGTTTGTGCTGGATGGGTGGTTGCGGCCGGTACCGGTCGGGGTGGTCGGTGAGTTGTACGCGGCCGGTGCTGGTGTGGGCGTCGGCTATCTGGGCCGCGCATCGTTGAGCGCCTCGCGGTTCGTGGCGTGTCCGTTCGTTGACGCGGGAGCGCCTGGACAAAGGATGTATCGGACCGGGGACCTGGTGTGCTGGGGTGTCGATGGGCAGCTGCGTTATGTGGGCCGGGCTGATGAGCAGGTCAAGATCCGCGGGTACCGTATCGAGCTCGGTGAGGTGCAGGCCGCGTTAGCCGGGATCGCTGGGGTCGAGCAGGCGGTGGTGATCGCCCGCGAGGACCGCGCCGGTGACAAGCGCCTGGTCGGTTATGTCACCGGCACCGCAGACCCGGCCGGAATGCGCGCGCAGCTGGGCGAGCGGGTGCCTGCCTATATGGTCCCGGCCGCGGTGGTGGTGATCGAGGCGTTGCCGCTCACGGTCAACGGCAAACTCGACACCCGCGCCCTGCCGGCACCCGAATACGTCGACGTCGATCGTTACCGCGCCCCGGGCAGCGCGGTCGAGGAGATCCTGGCCGGCATCTACGCGCAGGTGCTGGGTGTGCACCGGGTCGGGGTCGATGACTCCTTCTTCGATCTGGGTGGGGACAGCATTCTGTCGATGCAGGTGGTGGCCCGGGCCCGGGCAGCAGGTCTGACCTGTCGGCCGCGCGATGTTTTCGTGGAGCAGACTGTGGCCCGGCTGGCCCGGGTTGCCGAGGTGGCCGACGATGCGGCCGGCGTGGTCGATGAGGGCATCGGGCCGCTGCCCGCGACCCCGATCATGTGTTGGCTGGCCGGCGTGGATGGCCCGGTCGAGCAGTTCAACCAGACGATGCTTGTGCAAGCTCCCGCGGGGGTGACCGAGGCCGACGCCCTGGTCATGGTGCAGGCCGTGCTGGATCGGCATGCCATGTTGCGGCTGCGGCTGGATGACGACAGCGCCGGGGGCTGGTCGTTACAGATACCCGAGCCGGGTGCCGTCGACGCCGGCAAATGCCTGCACACCGTGGATGTGCTGTCTGACGAGGCGCTGGTGGCGGCGCGGTCGCGGTTGGACCCGGCCGGCGGGGTCATGCTCAGCGCATTGTGGGTGGCCTCGGCGGGCCAGTTGGCGGTGATCATTCACCATCTGGCCATCGACGCGGTGTCGTGGCGAATTCTGTTGGAAGACCTCAACATCGCCTGGGCCCAACACCACACTGGACAGCCCGTGGCCTTACCGGCGGGGGGCACGTCGTTTGCGCGGTGGGCGTCGCTGCTGGCCGAGCACGCACACGCACCCGAAGTCGTGGAGCAGGCAGAGGCGTGGCGGCAGGTGGCGGCGACCCCGGCAGCGCTGCCGACGGCGCGCCCCCTGGTGGACACATTCGCCACTGCGGGGCATTTGTCGGTGTCGCTGGATGTCGAGACCACCCGGATGCTGCTTGGTGAGGTGCCCGCGGCGTTTCACGCTGGTGTGCAAGACATCTTGTTGATCGCGTTCGGGTTAGCGTGGACGCAGTTCTTGGGCACCGGGGGCGCCCCGATCGGCATCGACGTGGAGGGCCACGGCCGCGCCGAAGAACTGGCCACCAATGTGGACCTGTCCCGCACGGTCGGCTGGTTCACTACCAAGTACCCGGTGTCGCTGGCTTTCGCGGGACTGTCCTGGGCGCAGGTGATGGCCGGTGAGGCCGCGCTGGGGGCGCTGATCAAGAACGCCAAGGAGCAGCTGCGCGCCCTGCCCGATCCGCTGACTTACGGTCTGCTGCGGTATCTGAACACCGAGGTCGACCTGGCGGGTTCCGACCCGCCGATCGGATTCAACTATTTCGGGCGTACGGGCGGCGCGGCAGGTGCCCTGGTTCCCGATGATCTGTGGCGGCCCTGTCAAGAAGCCGTCGACGCCGCCACGGCGGTCCCGATGCCGCTGGGGCACACCGTGGCACTCAACGCCGGAACCATAGACACGGATGCCGGCCCGCAGCTGCATGCCGACTGGATGTGGGCGCCCTCGGTCCTGGAACGCGAGCAGGTCGACCGCTTAAGCGAGCTGTGGTTTGAGGCCTTGGCCGGCATCTGCGCGCACGTGCGCCGCGGTGGGGGCGGGTTGACCCCTTCGGATATCGCGCCGGCCCGGCTGAGCCAGCACCAAATCGACGAGCTGCACCAGCACTATGAGATCGCCGATGTTTTGCCGCTGACCCCGCTGCAGCAGGGGCTGCTCTTCCACGTCAGCACCACGCAGGCCAGCGACGATGTGTATGCGGCGCAGCTGGATATCGCGTTCAGCGGTGCCCTTGATCAGCCTCGGCTGCGCGATGCGGTGCACACGGTCATCAACCGCCATCCGCATCTGGCGGCCCGTTTCTCGCAACAGTTCGATGAGCCGGTGCAGATCATCCCGGCTGATCCCGCGCCGGCGTGGCAGTATGTCGACCTTGACGGCGACGCCGACAACCTAGACGTCGATGAGCTGTGCGCCGCCGAACGCGCCGCGGTGTGCGAGCTGGCTGACCAGCCGGCGTTTCGGGTGACGGTGATCCGCACCGCACCAAATCGGCACCGGTTGGTGCTGACCAATCACCACATCGTGATGGATGGCTGGTCGCTGCCGATCCTGCTCAGCGAGATATTCGCCGGCTATTACGGCCGACGGCTGCCCGCGCCCACGCCGTACCGCCGCTTCGTTACCTGGCTGACCGGTCGGGACCGCCTGGCAGCGCAGGCGGCGTGGCGTGAAGTGCTCGCCGGCTTTAACACCCCCACCCTGGTCGGCCCGCCGGACCGGTTGGGGCTGGGCGCCCGCGGTTTTGCGTCATTCCGGGTGCCCGACGCGACCACCCGCGCGCTCCGCGAGCTGGCCCGCTCGCATCACACCACCGTGAGCACCGTGCTGCAGGGCGCCTTCGCGCAGCTGCTGTGCCGGCTTACCGGTCAGCACGATGTCGCCTTCGGCACCACGGTCTCGGGTAGGCCGGCCGAGCTGGCCGGTATGGAATCGATGGTGGGGCTGTTCATCAACACGGTGCCGGTGCGGGCGAACATCACGCCGGCAACCACCACCGCAGAACTGATCGGCCAGCTGCAAAGCGCCCACAACGACACCCTCGAGCACCAGCACCTGGCTCTCAACGAGATCCACCGCGCCGCCGGCCACGACCAATTGTTCGACACGTTGTTCGTGTACCAGAACTACCCGGTCGACACCGCCACGTTATTCGGCTCCAACGGGTTGGCCATCACCGGGTTCACCAGCCGCGAATCCACCCATTACCCGCTGACCTTGGTGGCCCAGCCGGGCGCCGAACTGGGCCTGCGCGTCGAATACGACACCGACGTGTTCGACGCGGACAGCATCGCGGCGCTGATCGAGCGGTTGGAGCGGGTGTTGGTGGTGATGACCACGGACCCGGAGCGGCCGTTGTCGTCGCTGGATCTGCTGGATGCCGATGAGCACGCTCGCCTGGATGAGCTCGGCAATCGGGCGGTGTTGACCCGGCCCGCAGCGCCGCAGGTGTCGATTCCCGTGTTGTTCGCCGAACAGGTGGCGCGCACGCCTGAGGCTGTGGCGGTGAGCTTCGAGGGCCGCTCAGTGACGTACCGGGAACTCGATGAGGCTGCTAACCGGTTGGCGCACCTGTTGGCCACTCATGGGGCGGGCCCGGGACAGTGCGTGGCGCTGCTGTTCAACCGGTCGGCGGAGGCGATCGCGGCGATTTTGGCGGTGCTCAAGACCGGGGCGGCGTATCTGCCGATGGATCCGGCGGTGCCGGCGGACCGGATCGGGTTCATGCTCGCCGACGCCACGCCGATCGCCGCGATCAGCACCGCTGATCTGGCCGCCCGGCTCGACGGGCATGGCCTGCTCGTCATCGATGTCAACGATGCTGCTGTTGACAGCCAACCCAGCACGGCACTACCGGCGCCGGCACCCGATGACATCGCTTACGTCATCTACACCTCGGGCACCGCCGGCGTTCCCAAAGGCGTGTCCATCACCCACCACAACGTCACCCAGCTGCTCGCATCACTGGATGCCGGCCTGACAGCGCCGGGACCGGCGAAGGTGTCGACGCAGTGGCATCCGTACGCCTTCGACGCCTCGGTCCGCGAGATCTGGGGTGCGCTGTTGCACGGTGGCCGGCTGGTGGTGGTGCCCGAGTCGGTGGCCCGCTCCCCTGAAGACTTCCACGATTTGCTTGTCGCTGAACAGGTCAGCGTGCTCACCCAGACCCCGTCTGCGGTGGGGGTGCTATCGGCTGAGGGGTTGGAGTCGGTGGCGGCGTTGGTCGTCGGCGGTGAGGCATGCCCGGCCGAGGTGGTGGACCGGTGGGCGCCGGGGCGGGTGATGATCAATGGCTACGGTCCGACCGAGACCACGGTGGATGCCTCAATCAGCGCACCCTTAAAAGTTGGGTCACCAGGAGCAGGTGTGGTGCCGATCGGCTCGCCGGTATCGGGGGCGGCGTTGTTCGTGCTGGACGGGTGGTTGCGCCCGGTGCCGGTCGGGGTGGTCGGTGAGTTGTATGTGGCCGGCGCCGGCGTGGGCGTTGGGTATTGGCGGCGGGCCGGGTTGACCGGGTCGCGGTTTGTGGCATGCCCGTTCGGGAATCCGGGAGCGCACGGCACACGGATGTATCGCACCGGGGACCTGGTGTGCTGGGGTGCCGACGGGCAGCTGCAATATCAAGGCCGCGCCGACGAGCAGGTCAAGATCCGCGGATATCGCATCGAACTCGGTGAGGTCCAAGCGGCGCTGAGCGGGCTGGCCGGGGTCAAGCAGGCGGCGGTGATCGCCCGCGAATACCGTCCCGGCGACAACCGCCTGGTGGGTTACATCACCGGCACCGCGGACCCGGCCGAGGTCCGCGCGCAGCTGGCCGAGCGGCTCCCGGCCTACATGGTGCCGGCGTTCGTCGTCGCGATCGAAGTGGTGCCGCTTACACCCAACGGCAAACTTGACCGGCGCGCCCTGCCGGCACCCGAATACGCCGACGCCGACCATTACCGTGCTCCAACCAACACGGTCGAGGAGATCCTGGCCGGCATCTACGCACGGGTGCTCGGCGTGGAGCGGGTCGGGGTCGACGACTCATTCTTCGAACTGGGCGGGGATTCACTGTCGGCGATGCGTCTGATCGCCGCAATCAACACCAGCCTGGATGCTGGCCTTGCGGTGCGCGCGGTCTTTGAGGCGCCCACGGTTGGCCTGCTGGCCCCCCGCATCGGTGCGGATGCGGGTCGGCTGGAGCCTTTGGTGGCGGTTGAGCGGCCCGCGGTGGTGCCCTTGTCGTTTGCCCAGAACCGGTTGTGGTTCCTGGACCAGTTGCAGGGGCCCTCCCCGGTCTACAACATGGCGGCGGCGGTGCGGTTGGGCGGGCGCCTGGACGCGGAGGCGTTGGGGGCGGCGCTGGCCGATGTGGTGGGCCGCCACGAAAGCCTGCGCACGCTGTTTGCGGCGCCCGACGGGATTCCCCAGCAGTTGGTGGTGCCGCCCGAGCAAGCCGACTCGGGCTGGGACGTCGTTGATGCCACCGGCTGGTCGGCCGGCCGGTTGGATGAGGCCAGCGACGCGGCGGCGCGCCACAGCTTTGACCTGGCGAGCGAGATCCCGCTGCGGGCAACACTTTTCCGTGTCACCGACGACGAGCACGTGCTGGTGGCCGCGGTGCACCATATCGCCGCCGACGGCTGGTCGATCAACCCCTTGGTGCGTGATCTGGGGGTGGCCTATGCCAGCCGGTGTGCGGGACTCGCCCCCGAGTGGGCGCCACTGGCGGTGCAGTACGTCGATTACACGCTGTGGCAGCGCGCCCAGCTTGGTGAACTGCGGGATCCGCACAGCCGCGTCGCGGCGCAGCTGGCCTACTGGGAGCAGGAGCTGGCCGGGCTGCCCGAACGGCTGCAGCTTCCCACCGATCGGCCCTACCCTGCGGTCGCCGATCACCGCGGCGCCCAAGTGGCGATCGAGTGGCCCGCCGACCTGCAGCAACAGGTTCGTCGGCTGGCCCGCGAGCACAACGCGACCAGCTTCATGGTGGTTCAAGCCGCCCTGGCGGTGCTGCTGTCGAAGCTCAGCGCCAGCGCCGATGTGGCGGTGGGGTTCGCGATCGCCGGGCGCGGCGATCCCGCGCTCGATGAGCTGGTCGGGTTTTTCGTCAACACCCTGGTGCTGCGGGTCGAGGTGGCCGGCGATCCCACCGTCGCCGAACTGCTGGCCCAGGTCCGGGGACGCAGCCTCGCCGCCTTCGAGCACCAAGACGTGCCCTTCGAAGTGCTGGTGGAGCGGCTCAACCCGACCCGAAGCCTGGCTCATCACCCGCTGGTGCAGGTGGTCTTGGCGTGGCAGAACTTCGCAGGGCAGGACAACAACCCCGCCGCCGGGCCGGCCTTGGGGGATCTGCAGGTCACCCCGATGCCGGTGCACACCCAGACGGCCCGCATGGATTTGACGTTTTCTCTGGCAGAACGCTTCACCGAGGCTGGTGAGCCCGCCGGGATTTCCGGGGCGGTGGAATTTCGCACCGATGTGTTCGACGCGGGCAGCGTCGAAGCGCTGATCGAGCGATTAGTGCGGGTGTTGACGGCGATGACCACCGATCCCGGGCGGTCGTTGTCGTCGGTGGATGTGCTCGGTGAGGGTGAGCGTGCGCGCCTGGATGAGCTCGGTAACCGCGCCGTGTTGACCCGGCCGATGAGCGCACCGGTGTCGATTCCGGTGCTGTGGGCCGCCCAAGTCGCGCGCACGCCCGAGGCGATGGCGGTGACATTCGAAGGCCGCTCGGTGACGTACCGGGAACTCGATGAGGCCGCGAACCGGTTGGCGCACCTGTTGGCCGCCCACGGCGTGGGCCCGGGACAATGTGTGGCGCTTTTGCTTTCGCGTTCGGCTCAGGCGATCGTGGCGATGTTGGCGGTGCTCAAAACCGGGGCGGCCTACTTGCCGATCGACCCAGCGCTGCCGGTGGCCCGGATCAAGTTCGTGGTCGCCGACGCCGCACCGGTCGCCGCCATCACCACCACCGGAACGGCCGGCCGGCTGGACGGGTGTGAGCTGCCGGGCATCGATATCCAAGACCCCCGCATTCAGACCTATCCGTGCACGGGCTTGCCGGCGCCGAGCCCCGAGGACATCGCCCACATCATCTACACGTCGGGCACCACCGGTGTCCCCAAAGGCGTGGCCGTCACGCATCACAACGTGACTCGACTGTTCGACTCACTCGAGGTCGGCCTGCGGCTGGGGCCGGGACAGGTGTGGACGCAGTTCCACTCGTATGCCTTCGACTACTCGGTGTGGGAGATCTGGGGTGCGCTGCTGCATGGCGGGCGGCTGGTAGTGGTGCCAGAGTCGGTGGCGCGCTCTGCGGAAGACTTCCATGCCTTGCTGGTCGCCGAACAGGTCAGCGTGTTGAGCCAAACCCCCTCGGCGGTAGGGGTGTTGTCACCTCAGGGTTTGGAATCAGCGGCGTTGGTGATCGCCGCTGAGGCCTGCCCGGCCGAATTGGTGGATCGCTGGGCGCCGGGGCGAGTGATGATCAACGCCTACGGCCCGACCGAGACCACGGTGTATGCGTCGATCAGTGCGCCCTTAACAGCGGGGTCGGGTGCGCCGCCGATCGGCTCGCCGGTGCCGGGGGCGGCGCTGTTTGTGCTCGATCAGTGGCTGCGTCCGGTGCCCGTCGGTGTGGTCGGCGAGTTGTATGTGGCCGGTGCTGGTGTGGGCGTGGGGTATATCGGTAGGGCCGGGTCGACGGCGTCGCGGTTTGTGGCGTGCCCGTCCGTTGGCGCGGGAGCGCCTGGACAAAGGATGTATCGGACCGGGGACCTGGTCTCGTGGGGTGCGGACGGGCAGCTGCGTTATGTGGGTCGGGCTGATCAGCAGGTCAAGATCCGCGGGTATCGCATCGAGCTCGGTGAGGTGCAGGCCGCGTTAGCCGGGATCGCTGGGGTCGAGCAGGCGGTGGTGATCGCCCGCGAGGACCGCCCAGGTGATAAGCGCCTGGTGGGCTACGTCGTTGGGGTCACCGGCACCGCAGACCCGGCCGGGATGCGCGCGGCGCTGGCCGAGCGGCTCCCGGCCTACATGGTGCCGGCGGCGGTGGTGGTCCTCGATGCGTTGCCGCTCACGGTCAACGGCAAGCTCGACACCCGGGCGCTGCCGGCACCCGAATACGCCGATACCGATCGGTACCGGGCCCCGGCGAGCGCTATCGAGGAGCTCTTTGCCGGCATCTACGCCCAAGTCCTCGGGCTGGACCGGGTCGGGGTGGACGACTCGTTCTTCGAGCTGGGTGGAGACAGCATTTTGTCGATGCAGGTGGTGGCACGGGCTCGTGCCGCCGGCGTTACCTGCAGGCCGCGCGATGTTTTCGTGGAGCAGACCGTGGCCCGGCTGGCCCGGGTTGCCGGGGTGGCCGATGATGAGGGTGGCCCGATCGATGAGGGAATCGGTCCGGTTCTGGCCACCCCGATCATCTGCTGGCTGGCCGGCGTGGATGGCCCAGTGGAGCAGTTCAACCAGACGCTGGTGGTGCAGGCTCCCGCGGGGGTGACCGAGGCCGATGTGGTGGTCGTGTTGCAGTCGCTGCTGGATCGGCATGCCATGCTGCGGCTGCGGGTGGACCCAGGCATTGGGGACGGCGCCGGGGGCTGGTCTTTGCAGGTGCCCGAACCGAGTTCGGTGGATGCCGGTGAATGCCTGCACACCGTCGATGTGTTGTCTGAAGGGGCTGTAGCGGACGCGCGGTCGCGGCTGAAGCCGGCGGCTGGGGTCATGCTCAGCGCGTTGTGGGCGGCCTCCACGGGCCAGTTGGTGTTGATCATTCATCACCTGGCCGTCGACGGGGTGTCGTGGCGAATCCTGTTGGAAGACCTCAACATTGCCTGGGCCCAGCACCACAGCGGACAACCTGTCGCATTGCCCGCGGGAGGCACGTCGTTTGCCCGGTGGGCGTCGCTGCTGGCTGATTATGCGAGCCGCCCGGAAGTCGTGGAGCAGGCCGAGGCCTGGCGACACGTGGCGGCGACCCCGGCCGCGCTGCCGGCGGTGCGCCCTGCGACGGATACTTATGTGAGCGCCGGGCGCCTCTCGGTGTCACTGGGTGTTGAGACCACCCGAATGCTGCTTGGTGAGGTGCCGGCGGCGTTCCATGCCGGGATCCACGAGATCTTGTTGATCGCGTTCGGGCTGGCGTGGTCGCAGTTCTTGGGCGGCGACCGCGCGCCGATCGGCATCGGCGTGGAGGGCCATGGGCGCCACGAGGAGCTGGGCCCCAGGGTGGACCTGACACGCACCGTGGGGTGGTTCACCACCAAGTACCCGGTGTCGTTGACCGTGGGTGGGCTGTCCTGGGCGCAGGTGGCCGCCGGGGACGCGGGGTTGGGGGCACTGGTCAAGGACGCCAAAGAGCAGCTGCGCGCGTTGCCGGATCCGTTGAACTACGGCGTGCTGCGCTATTTGAACAGCGATGTCGAGCTGGGCGGATCTGACCCGGCGATCGGGTTCAACTATCTGGGACGGCTGGGAGGGGCGGGCGAGCCGTCGGCTGATCTATGGCGGATCAGCCAGGACGGCGCAGCGCTCACCGGCGCCAGCACCGCGGTGCCGTTGCCGCTGGCGCACACCGTGGAGCTCAACGCCGTCACCGTCGACACCGACACCGGGCCCCAGCTGCACGCCAACTGGACGTGGGCGCCCTCAGCCTTGGACCACGCGGCGGTCACCGGGCTGAGCCAGTTGTGGTTTGAGGCCCTGGCCGGCATCTGCGCGCATGCGCAAGGCGGTGGGGGCGGATTGACGCCTTCGGACATCGCGCCGGCCCGGCTGAACCAGCAGCAGATCGACGAGCTGCACCAGCACTATGAGATCGCCGATATTTTGCCGTTGACTCCGCTGCAGCAGGGGCTGCTCTTTCACGCCAGCAACGCACACGGCAGCGACGACGAGATGTATGTGGTGCAACTGGGTATCACCGTGACCGGCCCGCTCGATCCCGACCGGCTGCGCGATGCGGTGGACGCGCTGGTTACCCGGCATCCGCACCTGGTGGCTCGATTCTGTGACCGGTTCGACGAGCCGGTGCAGATCATCTCGGCCGATCCGGTGGCGGGGTGGCGCTATGTCGAGCTGGGCGCCGACCTCGATGTCGATGAGCAGATCCAGCGGGTGTGTGCCGCCGACCGCGCCGCGGTGTGCGAGCTAGCCGACCAGCCGGCGTTTCGGGTGGGGTTGATCCGCACCGCACCAGATCGGCACCGGTGCGTGGTGACTAGTCACCACATCGTGGTGGATGGCTGGTCGATGCCGATCCTGCTGCGCGAAATCTTCGCCGGCTATTACGGGCAGCGGCTGGGAGCGGCCGGGTCGTATCGCAGCTTTATGACCTGGCTGGCCGATCGTGACCTCGATGCCGCCCGCGCGGCCTGGCGGCATGTGCTGGCCGGTTTTGACACCCCCACCCTGGTGAGCCCGCCGGACCGGTCGCGGCCGGGGCAGCGAGGCGTTGAGTCGTTCCGGGTGCCCGACGCGACCACCCGCGCGCTTAGCGAGCTGGCCCGCTCGCATCACACCACCGTGAGCACCGTGCTGCAGGGCGCCTTCGCGCAGCTGCTGTGCCGGCTCACCGGCCAGCACGATGTCGCCTTCGGCACCACGGTCTCGGGTCGGCCGGCCGAGCTGGCCGGCATGGAATCGATGGTGGGGCTGTTCATCAACACGGTGCCGGTGCGGGCGAACATCACGCCGGCAACCACCACCACACACCTGATCGACCAGCTGCAAAGCGCCCACAACGATACCCTCGAGCACCAGCACCTGGCGCTCAACGAGATCCACCGCGCCGCCGGCCACGACCAATTGTTCGACACCCTGTTCGTGTACCAGAACTACCCGGTCGACACTGCCACGGTGTCGGGCGACCACGAACTGTCCATCAGCGACGTCACCAGCCGCGAGTCCAACCACTACCCGTTGACGTTCCAAGCCCTGCCCGGCCACGAACTGGGGATTCGCGTGGAATACGACACCGATGTGTTCGACGCGGACAGCATCGCGGTGCTGATCGCGCGGTTGGAGCGGGTGTTGGTGGTGATGACCACCGACCCGGAGCGGCCGTTGTCGTCGCTGGATCTGCTGGATGCCGATGAGCACGCTCGCCTGGATGAGCTCGGCAATCGGGCGGTGTTGACCGAGCCGGCGCCGGTGACCGGGTCCTCAATTCCAGTGCTGTGGGCCGCCCAAGTCGCGCGCACGCCCGAGGCGATGGCGGTGACTTTCGAGGGCCGCTCGGTGACGTACCGGGAACTCGATGAGGCTGCTAACCGGTTGGCGCACCTGTTGGCCGCCCATGGGGCGGGCCCGGGACAGTGCGTGGCGCTGCTGTTTTCCCGGTCGGCTGAAGCGGTCGCGGCGATTTTGGCGGTGCTGAAAACCGGGGCGGCCTATCTGCCCATCGACCCGGCGGTGCCGGCGGACCGGATCGGGTTCATGCTCGCCGACGCCGCGCCGATCGCCGCGATCAGCACCGCTGATCTGGCCGCCCGGCTCGACGGGCATGGCCTGCTGGTCATCGATGTCGGTGATATCGAGGACCCCGCCGGTGACAGCCAACCCAGCACCGCACTACCGGCGCCGGCCCCCGACGATATCGCTTACCTCATCTACACCTCAGGTACCACCGGTGTCCCCAAGGGGGTAGCCATCCCCCACCACAATGTGACCCGACTGCTGGAGTCGCTGGACGCCGAGATGCCGCAGGCGGGGGTGTGGTCGCAGTGTCATTCCTTGGCGTTCGACTTTTCGGTGTGGGAGATCTTCGGTGCGCTGCTGCGCGGTGGGCGGCTGGTGGTGGTGTCGGAGTCGGTGGCGCGCTCTCCAGAAGACTTCCACGATTTGCTGGTTGCTGAACAGGTCAGCGTCTTAAGCCGGACACCGTCGGCGTTTTACGCGCTGCAAACCGTCCTGGAAATCGGAGAAACCGGCGCAGCGCTACGACGCGAGCGGGCCCAGCAACTCAAGCTTGAGGCTGTGGTTTTCGGCGGTGAAGCCCTTGAACCACAGCGTCTTGGGGACTGGCTGCACAACCATCCGGGATCACCGCGCCTGATCAACATGTATGGCATTACCGAGACGACGGTGCATGCCTCGTTCCGGGAGATCGTCGCCACCGACGTCGACAGCCATGCCAGCCCCATCGGGATGCCATTGGCGCATCTTGGCTTTTTTGTGCTGGATGGGTGGTTGCGCCCGGTGCCGACCGGTGTGGTCGGGGAGTTGTATGTGGCCGGCGCCGGTGTGGCGGTTGGGTATGTGGACCGGGCCGGGTTGACGGCGTCGCGGTTCGTGGCCTGCCCGTTCGGGAATTCCGGGGCGCCGGGGGCGCTGGGACAGCGCATGTATCGCACCGGGGACCTGGTGCGTTGGGGCCCCGATGGCCAGCTGCGGTATGTCGGGCGCGCCGATGAACAGGTCAAGATCCGCGGGTACCGCATCGAGCTCGGTGAGGTCCAAGCGGCGTTGACCGAGCTAGACGGCGTCAAGGAGGCGGTGGTGATCGCCCGCGAGGATCGCCCCGGCGACAAGCGCCTGGTGGGCTATATCGCTGGGACCGCTGACGCGGCCGAGATACGCGCGCAGCTGGCTGACCGGCTGCCCAACTACATGGTTCCGGCCGCGGTGGTGCTTCTCGACGCGTTGCCGATGACGGTCAACGGTAAACTCGACACCCGCGCCCTGCCGGCACCCGAATACACCGATGGTGAGCATCGCGCCCCGGCCAGCGCCATCGAAGAGATCTTGGTCGGCATCTACGCCCAGGTGCTCGGGCTCGAGCACGTCGGGATCGACGACTCATTCTTCGACCTGGGCGGGGATTCGCTGTCCGCGATGCGGGTAATCGCCGCGATCAACGCCGGCCTGGATTCCGGCCTTTCGGTGCGCACTTTGTTCGAGGCGCCCACGATCGCCGCACTGGCGCCCCGTATCGGTGGGGATGCGGGTGGGCCGAAGCCGTTGGTGGCTGGTGAGCGGCCCGCGGTGGTTCCGCTGTCGTTTGCCCAGTCCAGATTGTGGTTCCTCAACCAGTTCGAGGGTGGGGCTGCGACCTACAACATGCCGACCGCTTTTCGGATCGGCAGTGAGCTGGATGTCGAGGCGCTGGGTGCGGCCCTCGATGACGTCATCGCCCGCCACGAATCGCTGCGCACCATATTTCCCGACATCGACGGTGTGCCGTCCCAAAAGGTGTTGCCGGCCCAGGCGGGGATGTGGCGGCGCGGGGGCGCGCCGGTGGTGTCGTTGCCCGAGCCCGATGTGGCCGACGAGTTGATGACGCTAGCGCGGTATCAATTTGATCTGTCGGCGGAGATCCCCATTCGTGCGCAGATCTATTCGGTGGGGCCCGAACAGTATGTGGTGGGGATTGTGGTGCACCACATCGCTTTTGATGGGTGGTCACGGGCTCCGATGGTCCGCGATGTGGGCGAGGCATATCAGGCACGGCGGCAGGGCAGGACCCCGCAGTGGGCGCCGCTGGCGGTGCAGTATGTCGACTACACGCTGTGGCAGCGCGCACAGCTGGGTGAACTCGACGATAGCCACAGCCCCATCGCCGCGCAGCTCGGCTATTGGCAGGATGCCCTGGCCGGGATGCCCGATCGCCTTGACCTTCCCACCGATCGTCCCTATCCGCCCGTTGCCGATTACCGCGGCGCCCGTGTGCCGATCGACTGGCCGGCCGAACTGCAGCAGCAGATTCGTCTGCTGGCCCGTGCGCACAACGCGACCACATTCATGGTGATCCAGGCCGCCCTGGCGGTGCTGCTTTCCAAAGTCAGCGCCAGCAGAGATGTGGCGGTGGGATTCCCGATCGCCGGGCGGCGCGACCCCGCGCTCGACGAGCTGGTCGGGTTCTTCGTCAACACGTTGGTGTTGCGGTTTGATCTGGCCGGGGATCCGACCGTCGCCGAGTTGCTGGCCCAGGTGCAGCAGCGCAGCCTGGCCGCATACGAGCACCAAGACGTGCCCTTCGAGGTGCTGGTGGACCGGCTCAACCCCACCCGAAGCCTGACCCACCACCCGCTGATCCAGGTGATGTTGGCCTGGCAGAACTTCCCCGGGAACAGCGATGACCCCACCGCCGCGTCGGTCTTGGGTGATCTGCAGGTCACTGGGCTGCCGACGCACACCCAGACCGCCCGCATGGATCTGGTGTTCCACCTGGGCCAACAATGGACCGAGGCCGGCGAGCCTGCCGGGCTCGGCGGGAGCGTGGAATTTCGCACCGATGTGTTCGACGCGGACAGCATCGCGGTGCTGATCGCGCGGTTGGAGCGGGTGTTGGTGGTGATGACCACCGACCCGGAGCGGCCGTTGTCGTCGCTGGATCTGCTGGATGCCGATGAGCACGCTCGCCTGGATGAGCTCGGCAATCGGGCGGTGTTGACCGAGCCGGCGCCGGTGACCGGGTCCTCAATTCCAGTGCTGTGGGCCGCCCAAGTCGCGCGCACGCCCGAGGCGATGGCGGTGACTTTCGAGGGCCGCTCGGTGACGTACCGGGAACTCGATGAGGCTGCTAACCGGTTGGCGCACCTGTTGGCCGCCCATGGGGCGGGCCCGGGACAGTGCGTGGCGCTGCTGTTTTCCCGGTCGGCTGAAGCGGTCGCGGCGATTTTGGCGGTGCTGAAAACCGGGGCGGCCTATCTGCCCATCGACCCGGCGGTGCCGGCGGACCGGATCGGGTTCATGCTCGCCGACGCCGCGCCGATCGCCGCGATCAGCACCGCTGATCTGGCCGCCCGGCTCGACGGGCATGGCCTGCTGGTCATCGATGTCGGTGATATCGAGGACCCCGCCGGTGACAGCCAACCCAGCACCGCACTACCGGCGCCGGCCCCCGACGATATCGCTTACCTCATCTACACCTCAGGTACCACCGGTGTCCCCAAGGGGGTAGCCATCCCCCACCACAATGTGACCCGACTGCTGGAGTCGCTGGACGCCGAGATGCCGCAGGCGGGGGTGTGGTCGCAGTGTCATTCCTTGGCGTTCGACTTTTCGGTGTGGGAGATCTTCGGTGCGCTGCTGCGCGGTGGGCGGCTGGTGGTGGTGTCGGAGTCGGTGGCGCGCTCTCCAGAAGACTTCCACGATTTGCTGGTTGCTGAACAGGTCAGCGTCTTAAGCCGGACACCGTCGGCGTTTTACGCGCTGCAAACCGTCCTGGAAATCGGAGAAACCGGCGCAGCGCTACGACGCGAGCGGGCCCAGCAACTCAAGCTTGAGGCTGTGGTTTTCGGCGGTGAAGCCCTTGAACCACAGCGTCTTGGGGACTGGCTGCACAACCATCCGGGATCACCGCGCCTGATCAACATGTATGGCATTACCGAGACGACGGTGCATGCCTCGTTCCGGGAGATCGTCGCCACCGACGTCGACAGCCATGCCAGCCCCATCGGGATGCCATTGGCGCATCTTGGCTTTTTTGTGCTGGATGGGTGGTTGCGCCCGGTGCCGACCGGTGTGGTCGGGGAGTTGTATGTGGCCGGCGCCGGTGTGGCGGTTGGGTATGTGGACCGGGCCGGGTTGACGGCGTCGCGGTTCGTGGCCTGCCCGTTCGGGAATTCCGGGGCGCCGGGGGCGCTGGGACAGCGCATGTATCGCACCGGGGACCTGGTGCGTTGGGGCCCCGATGGCCAGCTGCGGTATGTCGGGCGCGCCGATGAACAGGTCAAGATCCGCGGGTACCGCATCGAGCTGGGTGAAATCGAAAACACCCTGGTGGCCTGCCCGCAGGTCACCCAGGCCGTCGCCACCGTGCACCACAGCCACACCGGCTCGCTCCTGGTCGCCTACGTCGTCTTGGAGCACGGCAGCAGCGACGACGACGACGCCGAAATCGTTGCAGAGTGGCAGCGCGTGTACGACGAGCTGTACGGCGCTGAGGTGGGGGTCCCGGAGTTCGGCATGGATTTCCGGGGCTGGAACAGCAGCTACACCGGTGATCCGATTCCGCTCGAGGAGATGCTCGAGTGGCGCTCGGCCACGGTGGGTCGAATCATGGCCCTGCAGCCGCGGCGAGTGTTGGAGATCGGTGTCGGCTCCGGACTGCTGTTGTCGCAGGCCGCCCCGCGGTGCGAGCACTATGTAGGCACCGACATGTCTGCGGTGGCCGTCGACACCCTGGCCCGCTCACTGGAGCAGTTGCAGATTCCGTGGCGTGACCGGGTCCAGCTGTCGACGCAGCCCGCCCACGCCACCGAGGCGCTGCCGCAGGGCTATTTCGACACGATCATTCTCAACTCCGTCATCCAGTACTTCCCGAATGCGGGATATCTGGCGGAGGTCATCGAGAATGCCCTGGATATGCTGGCCCCCGGTGGGGCACTGTTCCTCGGCGATGTGCGCAACCACAGCCTGCAGGGCGCGTTCCAAACCTCTGTCGCGCTGGCCGGCACCCCCCCCAGCACCGACGCCGCCGAGATCCGCCAACGTGTCCAGCGCGCCACGCTCAGCGAAACCGAATTACTGCTGGCCCCGGAGTTTTTCACCAGCTGGGCCGCCGGGCATGCGTCGGTGGCCGGACTCGACATCGAAGTCAAACGTGGATCGGCCGACAACGAACTGATCCGGTATCGCTACGACGTCGTCATCCACAAGACCCCCGCACCGGTGCGCTCACTGGCCTCAGTACCCAGCTGGGCGTGGGCCCAAAGCGCGGGCTTGGACGGGCTGCACGCCCGGCTGATTTCGCAGCGTCCCAACGCAATTCGCCTCACCGGTATCCCGCGCGCCGGACTTATCGCCGCCGTCCACACCGAACACGCTCTCGCCGAGGGGGTTTCGCCGGCTGACGAACTCCAACAGGCCGACGGCGTCACCCCCGAACAACTGCACCGCCTCGGCGGAAACGCCGGGTACCAGGTGGCCGTCACCTGGGGCGCTCAGCCGGGCACTCTCGACGCCCTATTCCTCACCCCCACCGACACCCGACCGCTGACGGATGTCTTCGTGCCCTCTGCCGGGGTCACCCACGCCAATGACCCCCACACCAACACCAAGATCGGCGCGGTGCGTCAGCAGTTGAGCGCGCGGTTGCCCGATTACATGATGCCGGCGCAGATTGTGGCGCTCGACGAGTTCCCGCTGACCTCCTCGGGCAAGATCGACCGAAAGGCGCTGCCGGCGCCGGTATTTGCCGCCGCCACATCCTTCCGGGCGCCCCGGAACCAGACCGAAAAGACCGTCGCCGAGGTGTTCGTCGAGGTGCTGGGCGTGGATCGGGTCGGGCTCGATGACGATTTCTTCGCGTTGGGTGGGGATTCGTTGATCGCCGCCCGAGTGAGCGCGCGGCTGCAGGTGGCGTTGGGCAGGGAAGTGCCGGTGCGGTATCTGTTCGAGGCGTCCACCGTTGGCGGACTCGCCGACTATCTGAACCGGCATCGTGGCGACGCCGCCCTCCCGCCGGTGCGGGTGACGGCGCGCCCGGAGCGAATCCCGTTGTCGTATGCCCAGCAGCGGTTGTGGTTCATCGACCAGTTGCAGGGGCCGTCCCCGATGTACAACATGGCGGTGGCGTTGCGGTTGACCGGGCGCCTTGACGCCGAGGCGATGGGTGCTGCGCTGGCCGATGTGGTGGGCCGTCACGAGAGCCTGCGCACGCTGTTTGCGGCCGTCGAGGGGATCCCCCAGCAACTGGTGGCGTCGCAGGAGCGGGCCGACTTGGGCTGGGACGTCGTTGATGCCACCGGGTGGTCGGCCGGCCGGCTGAGTGAGGCCATCGGCGCGGCGGCGGGCTACAGCTTTGACCTGGGCACCGAGATCCCCTTGCGGACACGGCTTTTCCGCGTCGCCGACGACGAGCACGTGCTGGTGGCCGCGGTGCACCATATCGCCGCCGACGGCTGGTCGATCACCCCGTTGACGCGCGATCTGGGGGCGGCCTATGCCAGCCGGTGTGCGGGGCGGGCCCCCGACTGGGCGCCGTTGCCGGTGCAGTATGTCGATTACACCCTGTGGCAGCGCGCCCAGTTCGGTGATCTCGACGACAGCGACAGCCGCATCGCCGCCCAGCTCACGTACTGGGAGCAGGCGCTGGCCGGGCTGCCCGAGCGATTGCAGCTGCCCACCGATCGGCCCTATCCGCCGGTCGCCGATTACCGCGGCGCCAGGGTGGCCGTGGAGTGGCCGCCGCAGCTCCAGCAGCAGGTGGCCCGGGTGGCCCGCGAGCACAACGCGACCAGTTTCATGGTGGTTCAGGCCGCCCTGGCGGTGCTGCTGGCCAAGGTCAGTGCCAATGCCGATGTGGCGGTGGGGTTCCCGATCGCCGGACGCCGCGATCCCGCGCTCGACGAGCTGGTGGGGTGTTTCGTCAACACCCTGGTGTTACGAGTCGACCTGGCCGGTGATCCCACTGTCGCCGAGTTGCTGGCTCAGGTGCAACAGCGCAGCCTGGCCGCCTACGAGCACCAAGACGTGCCCTTCGAGCTGCTGGTGGAGCGGCTCAACCCGACCCGAAGCCTGACCCATCACCCGGTGATCCAGGTGATGTTGGCCTGGCAGAACTTCGCCGGGCAGGACGCCGGGCAGGCCAAGGACCCCGCCGCCGCGCCCGCCTTAGGGGACCTGCACGTCACGCCGCTGGGGGTGGACACCCACACCGCCCAGATGGACCTGATGTTTACCCTCGGCGAAGGATGGAACGAAGCGGGCCAGCCGGCCGGGATCGGCGGGGCGGTGGAGTTCCGCACCGATGTGTTCGACGCGGCCAGCATCGAGGTGCTGATCGAGCGGTTGCGGCGGGTGTTGGCGGCGCTCACCGCCGACCCCACCCGGCGGCTGTCGTCGCTGGATCTGCTCGATGTCGGTGAGCGCACCCGCCTCGATGAGATGGGCAACCGGGCGGTTTTGACCCGGCCCGCGCCCGCCGCGGTGTCGGTTCCGGTGTCCTTTGCCGCGCAGGTGGCGCGCACACCCGAAGCGGTGGCGCTGAGCTGCGGGGAGCGTTCGTGGACCTATCGCGAGCTGGACGAGGCCGCCAACCGGTTGGCGTACCTGTTGGCCGGTCACGGTGTGGGCCCGGGACAGCATGTGGCGCTGCTGTTTTCGCGTTCGGCTGAGGCGATCGTGGCGATGTTGGCGGTGCTCAAAACCGGGGCGGCCTACCTGCCGATCGACCCGGCGCTGCCGGCGGCCCGGATCGGTTTCATGCTCGACGATGCCGCGCCCGTCGCCGCGATCACCACCAGCGGGCTGGCCGACCGGCTGGACGGGAACGCGCTGCTGGTCATCGATGTCGAGGACCCCCGCATCCAAACCCATCCGTGCACGGCTCCCCACGCGCCGGTCCCCGAGGATATTGCCTACCTCATCTACACCTCGGGTACCACCGGCGTGCCCAAAGGCGTGGGCATCACCCACCACAACGTCACCCAGCTGATCGCATCGCTGGATCCGCGTTTGGCGGCGCCGGGGCAGGTGTGGTCGCAGTGGCACTCGTATAGCTTCGACATCTCGGGCTGGGAGATCTACGGTGCGCTGCTGCACGGCGGGCGGCTGGTGGTGGTGCCCGAGTCGGTGGCGGGCTCGCCGGAAGATTTCCACGCTTTACTGGTCGCCGAAAGGGTCAGCGTCCTAAGCCAGACCCCGTCGGCGGTGGGGATGCTCTCGCCCGAGGGCCTGGAGTCGGTGGCCTTGCTGGTGGGCGGTGAGGCCTGCCCAGCCGAGCTGGTGGATCGGTGGGCACCGGGGCGGGTGATGATCAACGAATACGGCCCGACCGAGACGACGATGTGGGTGGCCTTGAGCGCGCCGCTGCAGGCGGGCTCGGGTGCGCCGCCGATCGGTTCGCCGGTGCCGGGGGCGGCGTTGTTCGTGCTGGATGAGCTTTTGCAGTCGGTGCCGACCGGGGTGGTCGGTGAGTTGTACGTGGCCGGTCCTGCTGTGGGCGTTGGGTATTGGCGGCGGGCAGGGTTGACCGCGTCACGGTTTGTGGCCTGTCCGTTCGGGCGGCCCGGCACTCGCATGTATCGCACCGGGGATCTGGTGTGTTGGGGCCGCGATGGGCAGCTGCGGTATCTGGGGCGTGCCGATGAGCAGGTCAAGATCCGCGGGTATCGCATCGAGCTCGGTGAGGTGCGCGCAGCACTGGCCGGGCTGGACGGGGTGGAGCAGGCGGTGGTGATCGCCCGCGAGGACCGTCCCGGCGATAAGCGCCTGGTGGGTTATGTCACCGGGACAGCGGACCCGGCCGGGGTGCATAGCGCGCTGGCCGAGCGGCTACCGGCCTACATGATCCCGGCGGCGGTGGTGGTGTTGGAGGCGCTGCCGTTGACGGTCAACGGCAAACTCGACACGCGCGCCCTGCCGGCACCGGAGTACCAGGATCGGGATCGCTACCGCGCCCCGGCCACCCTCACCGAGGAGATCCTGGCCGGCATATACGCCCGGGTGCTCGGTGTCGAGCGCGTCGGGGCCGACGACTCGTTTTTCGATTTGGGTGGGGATTCACTGCTGGCGATGCGCCTGGTCGCCGCGATCAACAAGAGCCTGGATGCCGGCCTTGCGGTGCGCGCCTTGTTTGAGGCGCCCACGGTTGCGCAGTTGGCGCCCCGTATCGGTGGGGATGCGGGGCGGCTTGAGCCGTTGGTGGCTGGCCAGCGGCCCGCGGTGGTTCCGTTGTCGTTTGCTCAGAGCCGGTTGTGGTTCCTTGACCAGTTGCAGGGGCCCTCACCGATCTACAACATGGCGGCGGGGTTGCGGTTCGACGGGCGCCTTGATGCCGAGGCGTTGGGTGCGGCGCTGGCCGACGTGGTGGGCCGCCACGAGAGCCTGCGCACGCTGTTCCCAGCGCCCGACGGGATACCCCAACAGCTGGTGGTGCCCGCCGAGCGGGCCGAATTCGGCTGGCAGATCACTGATGCCACCGGCTGGTCGGCAAGCCAGCTAGGTGAGGCCGTTAACGCAGTGGCAGGCTACACGTTTGACCTGGCCACCGAGATCCCGTTGCGGGCACGGCTTTTCCGCATGGGCGGCGACGAACACGTTCTGATGATCGTGGTGCACCATATCGCCGCCGACGGCTGGTCGCTGAGGCCGCTGGTGCGTGATATGGGGTTGGCCTATGCCAGCCGGTGTGCGGGGCGCGCCCCCGATTGGGCCGATTTGGCGGTGCAGTATGTCGATTACACGCTCTGGCAGCGGGAAATCCTGGGTGATCTGGCCGATAGCCACAGCCCCGTCGCCGCCCAGCTGACCTACTGGCAGGATGCTTTGGCCGGGATGCCCGAGCGCTTGGTGCTGCCCACCGATCGGCCCTATCCGCCAGTTGCTGATTACCGCGGCGCCAGTGTGGCCGTGGACTGGCCGGCGCAGCTGCAGCAGCGGGTTGCTCGGGTGGCCCGCGAGCACAACGCAACCACTTTCATGGTGGTTCAGGCCGCCCTGGCGGCACTGCTCTCCAACCTCAGCGCCAGCAGCGATGTGGCCGTCGGTTTCCCGATCGCCGGGCGCCGCGACCCCGCCCTGGATGGGCTGGTGGGGTCTTTCGTCAACACCTTGGTGTTGCGGGTTGATTTGACCGGGGATCCCAGCTTTGCCGAGCTGCTGGCCCAGGTGCAACAGCGCAGCCTGGCCGCCTATGAGCACCAGGACGTGCCCTTCGAGTTGGTGGTGGAGCGGCTCAACCCGACCCGAAGCCTGACTCATCATCCGCTGGTGCAGGTGTTGCTGGCCTGGCAGAACTTCGCCGGGCAGGACATTGACCCCGCCGCCGGGTTGGCCCTGGGGGATCTGCAGGTTGCGCCGCTGCGGGCGGACAACCAGGTCGCGCGCATGGATCTGACGCTTTCCCTCGGGGAACGCTGGAGCGAGGCCGGTGAGGCCGCCGGGATCGGCGGGTCGGTGGAATTCCGTACCGATGTGTTCGACGCGGCCAGCATCGAGGCGCTGATCGGGCGGTTGGAGCGGATGTTGGTGGCCTTGACGGTCGACCCCACCCGGCCGGTCTCATCGGTGGATCTGCTTGATGAGGGTGAGCACGCCCGCCTGGACGGCTGGGGCAACCGGGCGGTGTTGACGCGGCCGGCGGGCACGCCGGTCTCTATCCCGGAATTGTTCGCCGCGCAGGTGGCCCGCACCCCGGAGGCGGTGGCACTGACCTGCGACGGCCGCTCGATGACGTATCGGGAACTCGACGAAGTCGCCAACCGGTTGGCGCACCTGTTGGCGGGCCGCGGGGCGGGCCCGGGGCGGTGTGTGGCGCTGCTGTTTTCCCGGTCGGCGGAGGCGATCGTGGCGATGGCGGCGGTGCTGAAGACGGGGGCGGCCTATCTGCCGGTCGATCCGGCCTTGCCGTCGGCGCGGATCGCTTTCATGCTCGCCGATGCCGCGCCGGCCGCGGTCGTCACCACCGCATTCCTGGCCGACCGGTTGGACGGGTGCGAGGTGGCGGTCATCGATATCGACGATCCCGCCGTGGATACCCAGCCCAGCACGGGTTTGCCGGGTCCGACGCCGCAGGACATCGCCTACTTCATCTACACCTCGGGCACCACCGGGGTCCCCAAGGGCGTCGCGGTGACCCACCACAACGTGACCCAACTGCTGGTGTCGGTGGATGCCGGACTGGCGGAGCCGGGGCGGGTGTGGTCGCAGTGGCATTCCTATGGCTTCGATGTCTCGGTGTGGGAGATCTTCGGTGCGTTGTTGCGCGGGGGTCGGCTGGTGGTGATCCCCGACGAGGTGGCCCGCTCGCCGGAGGACTTCCACGCGGTGTTGGTCGCCGAGCGGGTCAACGTGTTGTGCCAGACCCCGTCGGCGGTGGGGATGCTCTCGCCGCAAGGGTTGGAGTCGGCGGCGTTGGTGGTGGCCGGTGAGGCCTGCCCGGTCGAGCTGGTGCAGCGGTGGGCGCCGGGGCGGGTGCTGATCAACGCCTACGGCCCGACCGAGGCGACGGTGTATGCGGCGATCAGCGCGCCCTTGACGGCGGCGTCGGGGGTGGCGCCGATCGGCTCGCCGGTGCCCGGGGCGGCGGTGTTTGTCCTGGATGGGCGGCTGCGCCCGGTGCCGGCCGGGGTGGTCGGGGAGTTGTATGTGGCCGGCGCCGGGGTCGGTGTTGGGTATTGGCGCCGGGCCGGGTTGACCGGGTCGCGCTTTGTAGCGTGTCCGTTTGGCGGCGCGGGAGCGCCAGGAACGCGCATGTATCGGACCGGGGATCTTGCGTGCTGGGGCGCGGATGGGCAGCTGCGGTATCTGGGGCGTGCCGATGAACAGGTCAAGATCCGCGGGTATCGCATTGAGCTGGGTGAGGTGCAGGCGGCGCTGGCGGGGCTGGACGGGGTGGGGCAGGCGGTGGTGATCGCCCGCGAGGACCGTCCCGGTGATAAGCGTCTGGTGGGTTATGTCACCGGGACCGCGGACCCAGGCGCGGTGCGCGCAGCGCTGGGTGAGCGGCTGCCGGCCTGGATGGTGCCGGCGGCGGTGGTGGTGCTCGAGGCGCTGCCGTTGACCCCCAACGGCAAACTCGACATGCGGGCGCTGCCGGCACCGGAGTATCAGGATGCCGATCGATACCGCGCCCCGGCCACGCCCACCGAGGAGATCCTGGCCGGCATCTACGCCGACGTGCTGGGGCTGCAGCGCGTCGGGGTCGACGACTCATTCTTCGATCTGGGTGGGGATTCGCTGTTGGCAATGCGGTTGATCGCCACGATCAACACAGCCCTCGACACCCACCTTGCGGTGCGCACGTTGTTCCACGCGCCGTCCGTTAGCAGCCTGAGCCAGCAGTTGGGCACGGATGCCGTGGAGGTAGTCCCTGTTGAGGTCCTCAAGGAGGGAACCGGTGTTCCGTTGTTCTGCATTCATCCCGGGGGTGGAATGAGTTGGCCGTATCAGCGTTTCGGCAATTACCTGGACTGCCCGATCATTGGAATTCAACAAACCCTGGAGGGCGAAGAAGCCGAACCCCGGTCAATTCGCGATATGGCGAAAAACTATGCCGACCGGATCCAAAGGGTTTATCCTACGGGGCCCTACAACCTTCTCGGCTGGTCTTTCGGAGGCGTCGTCGCCCATGAACTCGCCATCGAGCTCCAGCGACGCGGATGCGTAATTGCGCGCCTTATCCTTCTCGACGCTCAACCCAGTGTCGACAGCAGCGTCACCGTACCAAACCATGGCGTAGTCGAGCAGCACACACTGGAAGAAGCCTTGCAGTTCTATCGCATAGATATTCCAGAACAGAATGGGTCGCTTACCTACGAGCAGATAGAAGAACTAGTTCGCGAACAAGCAGCCGTAGAATTTTCTCGATACAAAGAGCTTCTGGATTGGCTTGTTCAAAACCTTGATGGTAACAAGGCGTTGCAACAAGCTCACGAACCCGGTGTTTTCGACGGCGATGCAATTATATTTTCTGCGGTGCGGGATGAGAGCGATCGCAGTTCGCCTCCTCCGCAAGGTTGGCGACCTTACGTTGCCGGCGACATTACGGAATACTCGATCGACTGCACACATGAAGACATGTTGACTGCCGGATCGCTCAGCCTGTATGGCCAGCAACTCAAATTTTCATTGGAAGATTAAGACGGCGTTGTGGTGAAGAAATTCCCGGGGCCGCATTCGTTCGGTCATGCTACCGGACCATGTGGGTAAGCGTGCCGACCTGTTCGACGACTGACTGTATCGAGTCCCCGGGCTTGATCACCGCAGCGCCTGGTGTTCCAGTACAGATCACTGTGCCTGGTCCAAGTGTCCGGCCAGCGGTGAAGTACTCCACGACATAGCCAAGGTCATACTTCATGTCAGAAGGAGTTGCCGAGGCGATGGTCTCGCCGTTTCGGACGGTAGATATACGGAGGGAGTCGAGGCTGCCCTCGCTGAACTCATCCAGAGTCACCAAGACAGGACCTATGCTGCAGAACGTGTCGAAGCCTTTTGCCCACGGTATGTAACGCGGGTTTTCGCGGATCGCATCTTCCGCAGTCATGTCCAGGACACCAGTAACGCCTGTGACAACCGATCGCCAGCTGTCCCGCGGCACATTTTTGCACTCGACGCCGATGACCAGACCCAGTTCCGCCTCCGCAGTTACTCGGCTGGACTGGCGCGGCAGCTCGATAAACTGGCCGTTGTCGATGAGGCAGCTGGTTGGCCTCAAGTAGGACCCCGGTCCCGAGCTGGGCTGCTCGGAGTTCAAGTCATCTGAGTGGCGCCGGTAGTTGAGCCCGACGCCCCAGATATCGATCTCGCGGTCGGCGATCGTGGCGACGTCGTGAAGGGCAACGTCCAGCGTGGCTAACTCGTCGGCATGGTGTTCGACGAGCTTCGCGAGTTGACGCAGTTGCTGGTTGCCTGCGATGTCGGTGAGCCTGGTGGCGTTCTCATAGCCGGTGAAGCTGTCGAGTGGGAACCAGCCGCTGTGGCGGCTCATGACGCACCAGTAACCGCCGGTCCCCGACTTGACCCGCGCTAACCTCACTGTCTTGCTACCGCTACGGACTGGTCCGCGCGACGTCTGCGCTGGCTGCCGGTGTCGTCGGCGATCTGCTGTGCTGCGGCCTGCATGTCAACCGGGCGTGGGATGTGCGGTGCGAGTTCGATCGCGACCTCCATTAGACGCGCCGGCTTGACGCCGTATTCGGTGCAGAGGTCTTCGATAAGTGGGAAGTGGCCGGAATGGATCCCGATCACGGCGCCGAGGACCTCCATCTCTCGATTCCGTGGAACGACGTCCATGTTGATCCGGCAGAATTCGGCGAGCTCGGCGAGCTCCTGATAGTCGAACCTGTCAGCGCCAAGGATATTGATGATGGCGGCGAGTGACTCGATCGACGCGTTGCCCGCCCCTCGGCCAATGCCGTTGAAGGTACCGTCGACGACCGTGGCGCCAGCCTCGAGAGCCACGATGCTATTCACGTTGGCCAGACCGAGGTTGTCATGGCCGTGGAATCCGATTACCTCGAAGCGCGCGCTGAGTGTGGTGACGTACTTATGGATATCGCTGGGAAGCATTGCGCCGTACGAGTCGACAATATATAAGCCAGCCAGCCATACCGGGTTAACTTTGTCGAGCAGACTGAGTAGCTGGTCAGCAGAAACTGCGCTCGACTTCATCAGATTTAGGTACACTTGGTCGCACACATTAGTTACTTCCTGGAGGTACCCGAGGTTCTCAGCAACCTTGTGTGGCTCCATACCGACTCGCACAAACGACATTCCTCGGTCGCATACCTTTGAGATGGTATCCAGTCGCGTGAACTCCGGCTGGGCGAACATTCCCCAGGATTTGTCCGTTAGCGTTGAGCAGGCAATCTCACACCACCGATAGTGGTCAATATTGCCTGACTGTATACCTGCTCTTTCGGCCTCCAGGCCGTGGCCATGACCGATTTCGATCCTCTGAAGAGGCGTTTGGTTAAGTCGACTGAGGAACTCCACGACAAACTTCTCTTCGAGCTGGAAGTCGACAGCGTAGGAGCCGTCTCGGAGCGTGCAGTCGAGCAACTCGATTTCCGATGTACTCATAGCAACTGCCTTCACACCAATCCCCTTCATTCGTGCACCGAGATCGTTAGCCTGGTTTGTCTGGGTAAATTGAATATCCCCGCCTCGTCCGCTCGTGGTCGATCCCCGATAGGGTGTCCACCTGGCTTGGGAGCCAAGTTGCGTTGGATTCGAATTGAGTTCATTTCTCAGGCCATGGAATGTTGGTGCGTCCCAATTTTTCAACGTACTCGCCCGTGGTGCGGTAGCCCAGCGCTCGGCCGGCCGGCCGTGCGTGTGTTGTTCCCGGTCTCGCCGAGGATCGCGGCCAGCGCCCGCGAGCATTACGAGGTGGCCCAAGGTGGTCGAGGCCAAAGATAACCGATTTAGCGCGGCATCGAGCGCTTTACGAGCATGATTGCCATGCCAACCGGTGCTCGCCGCACAACTCGTCCAGAACCCGGCCGTGGTCGGCCTTTTCGCCCCCGCGTAACGGGTGGCGAACGTCGCCTTCAAACCTGAGTTTGGACATCTCCGGCAGAGTTCTGCGCCTGTAGCGCCTTGACCAGCGGTTTCTCCGCGGTGGTGGTGCAGGTCGCGCACAAAGACCGTGGCCGGGCGGAGATCCCGGCCCTTGTTGGTTCTGCGCATACCGATGCTGAGCTGGGAATTCTGAGCTGGGAATTCTGCTCGACGAAGCCCGCCAGATCTGCCACGGCGAGCAGGAAGCCCCGCAGATCGAGGTGCCGGCGCGTCCCGAACGCATCAAGGATGTCCCGGATTGGCGCACCTGGACGCTGATACCGACCCCCGCCGCGTTCCGGTACCAGACGTCTATTCGCGTCCGTACTCGCACCGATAGATGTCGTAACTGGCGGGTTCCTCATCTACCGGGACCTGTTTGCAGTCGCGGCGCAGCACGTCGATCAACCGTTGATTGTCGTCTTCCCACTGGCTTGCCTCGTGTTGCAGCTGGAGCTGCCGCTTGACCACCAGCCATCGGATGTCGTGCGCGCGGGCCATGGCCGCGATCTCTTGCGGGCTATAGGGATTCGACACGGGATCGAACATCTCCACCGGGAAGCGCGGCTCGCGGCCGGTCGCAAAGTAGAAG
Source organism: uncultured Actinomycetota bacterium (assembly GCA_963845595.1). Lineage (GTDB taxonomy): Bacteria > Actinomycetota > Actinomycetes > Mycobacteriales > Mycobacteriaceae > Mycobacterium. Next base: position 483,241 of record CAWJSU010000005.1, on the reverse strand, counting down.
GGGTCCTCCCCGGGAATGATCAACAGCCCGTCCTGCGCGGGGATGTTGGCCTTCGCGTAGGCCACCAGCTCATCAAGGTGCGGAAGCCATTCACCGCGCACCGTCAACCCGCGCAGCGCCGGCAATGCCGACCACTCCCGCCGGCCGTCCGCGAGCTTCGCATAGGTCAGTCGTACGTTGCTGAACACGTAGTACGACCCGGAAATCAGCAACGACAGCGCGACAGCGAACGACACGATTGTGCTGACCGCGGCGTCGTGCTCGGCCCGATTCCCGAGCTCCGTGAACGCGCTGGCGATCAGCAGGATCAGCAGCGGCCACAGCGCATACGTCGAGCCCCACAGTCCCTGCGATAGAAATGCGGCGGGAATCGTGCCCATCACCACGAAAGGCAGGATCAGCGCCACGCCTTTTCGGTGCGCGGCGGCGGCCACCGAAGTCACGAAGGACACGATCATCACAAACGGCCACAACGACAGCAGACATGTCGCGCGATCCGATGGACTCTGAGCGATCAACAAGCACGCCGCTGTCCAGACAAACGGAACCGACAGCACAACGGCCGCCGCTATCGTCACCGACCGATGCCCCCGGCGGACCCAAAGCAACGCCAGTCCGGCGATCAGCGCCGCCAGCCACCACGGCAGAAACCGGTTGTCGTGCAGCGACCCCCACGAGGTCCAGCGTGTGCCCAGGCGTTGCGCGGCTGCGAACTGCACCGTGTAGTGCAGGTAGTTCCGCAGCCCGGCCGTGACCTGGATCAGCGCCGCCGCCAGCGCCAATCCCGCCACAATGCCACCCAGAATTGCGCCGAATCCACGAGTCGCACCGTCGCGCCTGTCAACCGCCAGCAGCACCAGCGTCCCGATAGTCGCGAGGCCGAGGAACGCCAGTCCGGTGTTTTGTTTAGCGAACGCCGGAACCACGAGCGCCATGCCGGCCAGGAAACTCAGCAGGGCAGGGAATCCCTTTTCTTCCGCGTATAGCAGCAACAATATGGACGCAAGAATCGCGAATGTGCAGTCGGCGTCATAGCTTGGGTCCGGCCAAATGCAGTAAATCCCAAGTACCGCCAGCGGCGCGCTCAGCAGGAATGCCGCCAGGCGGGGCCGGTCAACGGATCCCCGCACCAACCTCAACACAATTTGCCAGGTCAACAACGTGGCGAGCCCGCCAACGACGGCGGCATACGCCACATGGTGCCAGAACACCGCTCCGGTGGTCTTGATGAGCGCCGCTTGAATGACGTAGCTCAAAGGCGGATAAGCGAGGGGAAAGTCTCGGTACGGAACCTGACCCAGGGATATGCGATACGCGCTTTCCAGCATGAAGCTCAGATCCCACAAGATGCCGAGTCGTGAGTTCTGTAAGACAACCACCGCGGCTGTCGCGGCAAACAATAGCGAGCCCGCGATCGCGTCCTTGAACCGCACCGATAGGGTTTTGTCACGCATTTCGGCGAGACGGTATCACGACATCGGTAGGCTGCTTAGGGGTTCTGCAATCCCGTTGCGGCACAAGAGTTTCAGCGAACGACAAGCAAGGGCCCGTGGAGGTACACCGAGTGAACGAGCAGCGGGTCAGTGAATGGGTGCGATCAGGATATTTCGGATATTTCGGATATTTCGGGACTCTCCATGCGCTCCGAAACACCTTGGCCGTCATCGGATTAGCACTCAATGTCGCGGCGTGCACCTCGACGGCGCCGACGAATTCCGGAGCGCTCGCGGGGGTGAGGGTGCCCGGCGCCTACACCCCGTTGACCGTGCAGCCGATCAGCCAGCCGACGTTCCCGTTCCTCGGTAGCGACAATAAATATCACCTGGCCTTCGACGTGCAGATCACCAACGCCACCGGGGTGCGCGCCAGCCTCGACGCCGTCGACGTGGTCGACGCTGCGGATCCCAAGAAGGCGATCGCCTCGTTTGCTGCCAAGCAATTGGTGGACCCCACCTGCAACTACGGCAACTGCAACCGGCTGCGGCAGCTCACTCAAGCGCCCTCCCCCGACAACTCGATCCCGCCGCAATCGGCGCGGACACTGCTCCTCGATTTCACGCTCGATACGTTGGCGCAATTCCCGAAAGCGGTGATGCTGCGCCTGCATGGCACCGGTGCGACCAGTCCGAGCGCAAAAGATCCAAGCCCGATCGACACCCTGGGCGCCCCGTTCGACATCTCGGCAGGCACGCCGCGAGTGATCGGCCCGCCAGTGCGGGGCAACAACTGGGTTGCGCTCAACGGGTGTTGTGATCCGGGATGGGCGCACCGCGATGCCATCCTTTCGGTCAACATGAAGCTCAACAACAGCCAGCGCTTCGCGATCGACTGGAAGCGCACCAACGACCAGGGTGACTTCTACACCGGCGACAAGAACAAGAACGAGAGCTACGTCGACTACGGATCCCCGGTGTACGCGGTGGCGGACGGTACCGTGACGTCGACACTGGACGACATGGACGCCAACGCGCCGGGCATCCTGCCCGCATCCGATCCCGTCCTCGCCGCGAAGCCGACGGTGGAAAACATCGACGGCAACCACATCATCATGGATCTCGGCGGCGGCGTGTATGCCATGTACGCCCACTTCATCAAGGGCTCCCTGCAGGTGAAGCCCGGCGACAAGGTCCAAAAGGGCCAGCAGATCGCAAAGCTGGGCAACACCGGCAATGCCAACGCCCCGCACCTGCACTTCCAGCTGATGAATGGTCCTTCGCTACTCGAGGCAGACGCCGTCCCGTATGTGATCGACAACTTCAGCTATCAAGGCCAGGTCAGCGCGACGTCGATCTGGAACGCCGACGACTACCTCAGTGGTTCATTCTTCGGTCCCGACCGGCTACCCACAGCGCAGCAGAGGAAGGACCAACTGCCCGTGCTGTTGACGATCGTGAACTTCCCGCAGAACTAATCCACACTGCACGGCAACCGTTTGATGCCATGAAAAAACGACGAGCGCAGCCGGTCGGGCGGTCCCGTAACCCTCAGGCCGGGCACGTTCGGGCACAACTCCTCGAGCATCACTTGCAGTTCGAGGCGCGCTAGCTGAGCGCCAAGACAGAAATGCACTCCCCCGCCGCCGAACGCGGCATGACCGGAATCGGTACGGGTGACGTCGAACTCGTCGGGCCGGTCGAACACCTCCTCGTCGCGGTTGGCGGACAGGTAGTGCAGCAGTACCCAGTCGCCGGCGGGGATCTGTTGCCCGCGGATCTCGACGTCACGGGTGACGGTGCGACGAAAGTGCATCACCGGAGTCGCCCAGCGCAGCAGTTCCTCCACCGCGGGCTTGATCGCGTCGGGGTCGCGGGCGAGCAGTGCCCGTTGTTGCGGGTGTTCGGACAGCGCCAGGATGCCGTGGCTGAGCGTATTGCGGGTGGTTTCGTTCCCGGCGATCGCCAGCAGCAGGAAAAACTCGTTGAGCTGGTCACGGTTGAGCTTTTCGCCGTCGACCTCCGCGGCCAGCAAGGCCGACAAGATGTCGTCGGTGAGGCCGTGCTTGCGCCGATGCTCGACCAGTTCGCCGCAGTAGCCGAACATTTCCGCGGCGGCCTGCCCGAGGGCCTGCGGTGTTGGAGCGTAGTCGGGGTCCTCGATGCCCAGGCTGCCGATGGCATTGCTCCACCGGAAGACCTCCATTCGGTCCGCGGCGGGCACCCCGAGCACGTCGGCGATCACCTGCAGCGACATCTCCGCGGAAATGTCTGGCACAGCGTCGAATTCGCCTTTGGCGGTGATGTCGGCGACGATGTCGCGCGCGACTTGGCGGATCCGCGGCTCCAGGCGCTGCACGTTGCGGACGGTGAAGCCTTGATTGATCAGCTTGCGGTAGTGCACGTGCCGCGGCGGATCGATGCCGGGCAGCAGCGCCGAATTCGGCCCCGCCTCCGCCTCGACCAGGGTGTTGCCCTTGCTGCTGGTGAAGGTCTCGGTGTCGCGGCTGACCATTCGCACGTCGGCGTGTTTGGTCAACAGCCACGAGCGGGGCAGTCCGGCCAGCCGCACCGGATGTACGGGTGCGTCGGCCCGCAGCCGGGTCAACGCATCGAAGGGTGCACCGATGAGATAAGTGTCGGGATTCAGCACCGTCGCGGCATCGCGGTCGGCCGAACCGCATTGGTTTTCGACAACGAGGGATCCCAACCTCGGAATGCCCATCACCACACCGCCGATGCCCTGACCCCGGCCGTGATCACGTCGAGTCCGGCCCGAAAACGTTTGGCGGCATAATGTCTGCCGCGCGACCCCGCGGCGGCCGCGCGCGATTCCTCCAGCGTTACCGAGCCCAGCAAGTACGTGTACAACACCGTATGGGCCGCGGCCGCAGCGGCTTTCGCGAGTCCGGCTTCAGCAAGAAGCGAGCGGCTGACCCGGTCGAGACGGCGCGCGCGTTCGCCGCCGCCTCTGGTCTGCAGTATGCCGGCGACGCCGGGAACCCCGAGGATCACTTCGCGTGCGGCACAGTAGAGCTCGACGAGCCGGACGTCCCACGGGCCGGACTCGGGAACCGTAATCTCGGCGAGTACAGAATCGGCAAGCAGGTCCAGAGCCGCTTGCTTGCCCGGGACGTGGTAGTACACCGAGGGTGCCGCGGCGCCGAGTTCGGCGGCCAGCTCACGCATTGTCACGCGCTGCACACCAACGCGCCGCGCCAGGTTGTGCAGCGCCGACACCACCTGCCTGCGATCGAGTTCGCCATAGGCACGCCGCATCCCGGCTGGCACTTCGACACGTTTACTCGCGGCGGCCATGCGTCACTCCCGGTCGGATTCGATCATTGTTAGAAATTATTCGAGCACCGTTAGAATCTACCCGGTATCCGTCTACCGGAAACCTTCGGACCGCTCGGTAAGATTGCCGAAATGACAGGCCGGTTGCACGGCAAGGTCGCGATCATCACGGGGGCGAGCACCGGACTCGGCCCCGTTCTGGGCTCGGTGTTCGTCCGGGAAGGCGCGCGGGTGCTGCTCGCCGCCCGGCGCGAAGACCTGGTCCGTGACGCAGCACGGACGGCGGGTCCCGGCGCCGTCGCGATGCGCGCCGACGTGACCGACGAGCACGACGTCGCGGCCATGGTGGCCCGAGCGGTCGGCGAATTCGGCCAGGTCGACATCCTGTGCAACAACGCCGCCGCACCCGGCGAGGATCGCTGGATCTGGGAGCAGACCCTGGACAACTGGAACGCCACGATTGCCATCGACGCGACGGCGGCGATGCTCTGCACCCGCGAAGTGCTCAATCAGTCGATGCTGCAACGCGGCAGCGGCGTCATCCTCAACTTCTCCTCGACCGCGAGCTACCCGGGCATGGTCCGCAAGACCCACTACGTCACCGCAAAGGCGTCGCTGCGGGCGTTCACCAAGACCGTCGCTCTCGAGGTCGGCCAGTACGGCATCCGCTGCAATTGCATCGTGCCCGGCGCCATCGACACCGACTTGTGGCGCAACTGGCTACAGCGCACCGCAGACGAACAGGGCGTTGACGCCGCGACCCTGCGCGCGAAATCCCTCAAAGGTTGCGCATTGCAAGACATTTCCTCGCCTGAAGACGTTGCCAACCTGGCGTTGTTCCTGGCCAGCGACGAGAGTCGGACCATCACCGGGCAATCGATACCCGTCGACGCCGGAGGGTACATGCAGGGATGAGCACCGCGACCCTGAAACTATCGGTCTACACCCCCGTGGTGACCATGCTTCCCGGGCTGAGCGCCGAGTGGGAGCAGCACGCCTCGATCCAGGACCTGGCCCAGATCGCCGAAGCCGCAGACCAATTCGGCTACCATCACCTGACGTGCTGCGAGCACGTTGCGCTGCCCGCGGTCGAGCGGAGCCGACGCGGAACACGCTACTGGGATCCGCTGGCGACGCTGGGCTACCTGGCCGCACGCACCCGGCGGATACGGTTAGCCACCCATGTGCTGGTGCTCGCGTATCACCACCCGCTCGCAATCGCCAAGCGCTACGGCACCCTGGACAAGGTCAGCGACGGCAGGCTCATCCTCGGGGTCGGCGTCGGCAGCCTCGAAGAGGAGTTCGACCTGCTCGGCGCCCGCTTTGCGGACCGCGGAGCACGTGCGGACGACGCGCTGCGGGCGCTTCGCGCGTCACTATCGGTGCCCGAACCCAGCTACCACGGTGAGTTCTATTCGTTCGGCGGCATGGTCGTCGACCCGTGCGCGGTCCAGGAATATGTCCCCATCTGGATCGGTGGACACACGCTGCGGTCATTGCGCCGCGCCGCGGCCCTGGCCGACGGCTGGGCCCCGTTCAACGTCAGCCTGGCGCAGGTTCGAGATTGGTTAAGCCGCTTCGAAATTCGGGACGGATTCGAGGTCGTTCTGCCACCCCCGGCCCCGCTGGACCCGATCAACAAGCCGGAACAAACCCGCGAAACCCTGGCCGATATCGCCGCGCACGGCGTCACCATCGTCACCGCCACCTTCACCCACGCCTCCCTGCAGCACTACCTGGAGAATCTGCACGCTCTCGCCGAACTCCATCCCAACGCCGGAGGTGCCACGTGACCCGGGTCAAGGCAGGCGTTTTCAGCCTTACCGCCGCCGCGCCGGACGATGACGACGGCAGTTACCTGCGTTGGCACCTGCTGGATCACATGCCCGAGCAGTACCAACTACCCGGCATCGTGTGCGGGCTGCGCTGGATCGCCGACGGCGACTACCTCAACCACCGCTTGGCGGCCTACGGACCACTGGGACAGATCGGCAACGCCGTCCATTACCTCGTCGGTGACCCCGTCCAAGAGACCTTCGATGACTTCGTGGCACTGGGCCGCGCGCTGCGAGAAAACGGCCGCTTTCCCGTCACGCGACCGTCACTGCAGGTGGCCGGCCTACGGCTACTGCAGTGGCGGTCCTCCCCGCAGGCGCTGATTTCGGCCGAGGTGGTGCCGTTTCGACCGCACCGTGGAGTGCTGCTGATCGTCGAGGAACCCGCCGACGGCCGCCCCAACCAGTGGCTGGAATGGCTGCACGCCGAACACTATCCAGCGCTGCTGGCCACGCCCGGGACGGCTGGCGCCTGGACATTCGGTTCGACCACCGCGTGGAACGCACCGCGAGGTTGGCGGACCGATCCCCAATACATCACCGTCGTCTATCTCGACCGGGACCCGCTCGCCACCACCGAGGCGCTGGCCCCGCTCATCGAAGAGCGTTGGCTATCGGCAGCGGTGCGACCGGTGTTCGCCGGACCACTGCGCACCATGATCGGCTGGGAAGCCTGGCAGACGAAGTAAGCGCTGCCGGCGCAAGTCCGGATGCCTACCACAAATTGGGGATCGACATCCTCATTACCGGACTGGTCGGCGTCACACAACACGTCTGAATCACCTCTGACGGACTTCGCTGGCCGGAACCACCAGATCGACGATTTACCTGATCAGCCGGTATCTTTGGTGCTTACGTGCGGCAATGGATCGTTACCTGGCAGTCGGTTCGTCGAGTTCCCCCGGCGGGGGCTTCTGGACCTGGTCCAACATCCTCTGGATGGTCGTCCTTGTCGGGGTTCCGATCCTCGGTCCGGTGATCGTGCGCCAGATGAGGAAAATCCGCGAGCCCGTGGCGGGAACGGCGCGGGTGTTGTCGGTGCGGCAGCTCGGCTCGGTCGCGGTGAACGGCCCGGCGCGGCAGATCTGCCGATACCGGCTCAGGGTGGAGGTCCCCGGCCGCGAACCCTACAGCGTGACGCATTGGCAAAACGTCGCGCCGTGGCAGTTGGAGGGGATGGGGCCGGACAGCACCGTCGCGGTGGACGTCGACGCCAGCAGACCGAAAAGTGTTGCGATCAACCCCGGCCGGCGGCCTCGGGGACCGGTATCGACGCGCACCGTCGTAAACATGCCCCCGACCGTCGTTTTCAATCAGACGACTTCGACCGCGCCGCCGATAGACCTGGCGAACCTGTTCAAACAGAGCCCGGGCTCGGGTCCGGTGATATCGGCGGCCGATCTGCTGGCATCGGGTCAGCGCGCGCCGGGGGTGTTGAAGTCGTTTTCCGCCATGGGAACTACCCCGCGCAGCCTGGGCCGGACTCCCAGCAGACCGGAACTGATCGACGCGCCGCACTATATGTTGGAGGTCGACCTCCAGTTCCCCAATCTGGCGCCGATTACGGGTCGAGCCATCCAGCCTCTGCGACGTCAGCACGCGCCTTGGCCTAGCCAGCAACGCCTGCCGACGAGAGCGGCGCCGCTGCTGGGCATCGGACTACGACAAGACGGTTTCACCCGGCAAATATGACCACGCGGTAATCATCGGCGGCATCATGACAACCGCGCCCGCCGCGGCCGTTTCCGCACGCCACCGCGGCAACAGCGTGTCGATGTCGGCGAGGTCTTCGGTGACCAGGCCCAGTTGTTCCGCGACGGGAAGCACCAAGCGCCACACCTCCATCGCGTAAGTGAAGATGTCGGGGTTGTCGGCTCCGCCTATCGGCGCCGCAAGCGTCAGTTGTGGAGAGGGCAACCCCGCGCGCCGAAACAGGCCGTGCAGCGTCGTGCCGAACCCGGGATCCAGACCAACAGCCCGAAAGCCGGCCAGAATACCTTCTGATACGGCCCGAAACTGGGGCGTCTCCGGGACACTGCGCACCGCGCCGATATCGGTCTCGCAGAACGCAATCACACCGCCGGGCCGCACCAGTCCGGCGAGCTGGCGCAGCGCGGACACCGGGTCGGGCAGATGCATCAGGACCAGCCGCCCGATCACGGCGTCGACCGGTTCGTCCAGGGTGATGTCGCCGATCGTCGCCTGCTCAAATTTGACCCACGACAGACCCTGTTCGGCGGCCCGACTGCGGGCCAACTCGATGATCTCGGCGGCCGCGTCGACGCCCAGCACCGTTCCGGTGGGCCCGACCAGCCGGGCGGCCACGAACGACACATCGCCCGGCCCGCAGCCCACATCCAGCACCCGCATCCCCGGCCGCAGCCCGGCGCGGTGCAGCGCGTGCTCGGTGTCGTTGTCGTACAGCCGTGCCTGCAACAACAGGCGCTGAATTTCAACATCGGCATGACCCAGCGCGTAGGTGCTCGTGGCGTGCGTCGCGGACGATTCGCTGCTCATCGAATCCCTCCCCCCAGTGAACGGATGCCGGCGATTGTGGTCATCGTGCCGCCGCTGCAAACAGGTCTTTGTGCTCTTCTAAGAAGTGCGCCAGGGACTCCGGTGGCTGACCGGTGAACTCGTCGAACGCGCCGGTGGTCTGATAGAACGCCTGGAATTCCGCCGGACGCGTGCGCAAGTAGCGCCACAGGTGCGTAAGGTGTTCCACCGCAACGGCGTTGACCCCTACGGCCGAAGCGGCGCTGGCCCATTCATCGTCGGTGATCTCGACATAGCCCACCGGCCGGCCCAGGATGTCACCGAACGCTTCGGCGATCTCTTTGTTGGTCACCGCGCCGGCCATCAATCGGATCACCGTGCCACTTGGCAGCGCCGGGCCGGTCAAGACCGCCGCGGCCACCCGGGCGACGTCCTCGGCGGCCACCATCGGGGTCGCCGCTCCCTCCGGTCCCCACGGCAAGGCGATGACCCCGGCCCGGGCCAGGCTGAGCATGGCCCAGGCGCGCAGGTTTTCATAGAAGACGGTGGCGTCCAGATGGACGGCGCCGACGTCGGCCCAGTCGAAGATCTGCTCCGCCAGCCAGTGGCGGGCTTGGTGCGGGGTGGGCTGCTCGCCGCCGGGCTGCAACCACTGCGACAGGTTCACGACCTGCTCGACACCGGCGGAGTGTGCCACGGCGGCGAACGTCGCGGCGGCCTCAAGCAGGCCCTCCTGCACCGGATACGCGAAATAGGCACGTTGGATACCGTCCATCGCGGCGGCGACCGATCGGAAGTCGCGCAGGTCGCCGTCGACTACTTCGGCGCCCAGCGCCCGAAGCCGATCGGAACGTTCGTCGAGTCGGTGCACGAAGGCGCGTACGGGCCGGCCCTGGTCGCGCAGAAATCGCGTGACACGGAAACCGGTCGAGCCTTGGATGCCGCCCGCGGCGCCAGTGACAAGAACGGGTGCGACAGTCATGCTGTTTCCCTCCGTCGTCGCGCCCGTCGGCGCGGTCTGGTGAACCGGGGCGCGTTTGGTTAGCACCTAACAGCAATCTAAACCCGTGAGACAAACAAATCAATCATGAAGTAGTTATTTAGATCCAGATGATAGAGTAATCGCGTGACAGGGCGCAGGACCTACGGCCAGAACTGTCCGATCGCCAACGGGCTGGACGTGCTCGGCGAGCGCTGGACACTGCTGATCCTCCGCGAACTCGTCGGGGGCCCGCGCCGCTACACCGACCTGCGTGCGCAGCTATCCGGCATCGCGAAAAACCTTCTGGCCCAACGCCTTGACGAGCTGGTACAGGCCGGCGTCGTCGAACGCACCGATCTGCCGCCGCCCATCGCCCGCACGGTGTACACACTCAGCGACGACGGATGGCGCCTGGTGCTGCCCATCCTCGGTGCCGTTGCACGGTTCGGCCTGCAGACGATGCCATCCAGCGTCGAGGGGTCCAGGCCGCCGCTGAACGGCTTTCTCGTCGGGGTGCTGCTGGGTTTCGACCCGGTCGGCGCCGTAGGAGTAGAGGCAACGTACCGCGTGCAGATCGATGGCCGCAGTTTCGATTTCGCCGTAACCGAAGGACGGCTCGCCGGGGCGCGACACGAACCGGACGCGACCTTGACCGCATCAGCAACCGACCTGGTAACCGCTCGACTGGGCTCCACTGCCACGCAGCGTCGCAACGCCCTGCGCCGGTTCCGCTTTGATGGCGATCACGACCAGATCGACACCATGCGGATGGTCTTGAGGTTAACGAACGAGACCGCCGGGGCCTCGACCGGCTAAACGTGGCCCGACAAGCCACGACCCAGAACCTCCTGGGCATGGTTGTCTAACCGCGATCAGCTCTGAGATGCTGGCACCTTGGACATCTTCGCGGAATGGCAAAGCGGCAGTACGCAACTTCGGTGGCGGTCGTCAACCGCCGCCAACGACGGACGGGAAGTCACGGTGTTCAGCCGCCGCTGCGGCACACCCGGGGCACCCGCCCTGGTTCTCGTTCACGGCTTCCCGACGTCGAGCATCGACTATTTCGCCTTGACGGGCGAACTGAGCTCGGAGTTCGACATGTTCCTGCTGGACTTTCCCGGCCATGGACTGTCCGACAAGCCGCCGGAGCCCTACGTCTATTCGCTCTACGACGACGCGCGCCTGCTCGTCCACGCGATCACTGAGGTGTGGAACCTGACGGAATTTCGAATGCTCACCCACGATCGCGGCAGCAGCGTCGGCATGATCGCAGTGGGCATCCTGGCCGCCCAAGATCCACCGGATCTTCCCATCGATGTCATCTTTACCAACGCCAACATTTACCTTCCACTGGCAAATCTCACGGTGTGGCAAACCGCGCTGCTCGACCCGGCAACGGCGCGAGCGACGGCGGCGGCCACCACGCCGGAGGCTCTGGCCGCCGGCCTGGGAATGACCACTTTCATGCCGCGGCGGACGCCGGAAGATCCGGAGATTGCCGCGCTGGCGAAGTGCTTTGCCCACGACGATGGAATGCGAGTGCTGCCCGACGTCATCCAGTACCTGAACGAGCGCGCCGCAGATGAAACCAGTTGGCTTGAAAGGCTTTCCAAGAGCGACGTCAACACCACGGTGGTCTGGGGCCTACACGACAACGTCTCGCCGGTGCGCGTTCCCAACCATGTCTGGCAGACGTACCTCAAGGACAAGCCCGGCCGAAACCGCTACTGGGTACTGCCGAGCGCCGACCACTATCTCCAGTGCGACGCGTCCGGACAATTGGCCGAGATCATTCGTCTCACGGCCAAGGGCGAGGACATCCCGCTTCAGACACTCGGGAACCAACCCGAGGGCGCGGTCCTGGTCGATCAGAGCGCTGCACGGGACTAAGCGCGAGCGGAGCGGCGCAAACCATGGTTGATGAGACGCAACGATGGCTTACCCCCGGAGTCGGGGCGATTGGGGCGACGAGCTTTTTCTCCGACGCGGGTCACGAGGTGACAACCTCCGTGCTGCCCACGTTTCTCACCGGCACATTGGGCGCGTCCGCCGCGGCGCTTGGTGTCATCGACGGGTTCAGCGACGCCTTGATCGGTGTGATGAAACTGGTTGGCGGACCACTCGCGAACGATCCCGACCGGCGCGGACGGCTCGCGTCGGGCGGTTACCTGGGCACCGCACTGGCGACCGGAGCGATCGGCCTGGCGGCGACCGTGTGGCAAGCCGGCGTCCTGCGTGCCTTCGCCTGGTTGTCCCGGGGCCTGCGGTCACCCGCACGCGACGCTTTGCTCGCGTCGCTGAGCCCGGACTGGGCTCGCGGCAGGACCTTCGGACTGGAGCGGGCCGGTGACAATCTGGGCGCGGTGGCTGGCCCGCTGCTTGCGGCCGGGTTGGTGGCCTGGGTGGGCGTCCGGCCCGCGCTCTGTCTGGCGGCGGTTCCGGGCCTGTTTGCGGCGGTGGCGATCCTGGTGGCCTCGCGGGAGGCCCGTCACCGCATCCCGTCCGGCGGCCGCCCGGCGAGACGGCGATTTGAGTTCGCTGCCCTGCGCGACGCCGGCATGCTGCGGGCGCTGCTACCCGTGGCGCTCTTCGAATTCGGCAATGTCGCAACCACTCTGCTGATCCTGCGTGCCACGCAGCTGCTGACCTCGCCGGAGCGGACGCTGACCGCGGCGACATCGCTGGCGATCCTGATCTACGCGGGTCACAACGTGGTCGCCACTTTGGCTTCGTTGGTCGCGGGGGGTTGGTATGACCAGACCGGGCCACGCGTGGTGTTCGCCGCCGGCGCGGCCGCCTACGTCATCGGCTACCTGGTGTTTGCCGCGGGTGCGCGCAGTCCGCTGGTCATCGCGCTGGGTTTCGCGCTTGCCGGGGCGGGCATCGGCCTGGCCGAGCCAACCCAGTTGGCCGTCGTTGCCCAACTGCTTCCGGATCGAGTGCGCGGCAGTGGATTCGGCGTGCTCGGCGCGGTACAGGCAACCGGTGACGTGGTGGCTACGGTCGTCGCTGGCGCGCTGTACACGGTGGCCTCGCCCGCGGTTGCCTTCGGCTACGCGGCCGCGTGGATGGCGATTGCGGTCATTGCCTCGGGCATGCTGCGTCCGTCGGCCGCGAACTAGTATGGCCATACATACATGTCGCTGTGTATGGTGGCGGGATGGTCGATGCTAGGGCCGGTTCCGGGGTCGTCCAGTCGAGCGCCGGCGCTGACCTTTCCCGATTGATCGGCCAGCCGTTCGACGACAGCGACGACGTGATCCGGGCGGCCCTCGCCGAAGCCAGCGTGCCGGCGCTGCTGATGTCGATGGTGCACATGACCGGCGATTTGGGACTGCTCAACGAATTGCCTGGGCCGTTCAAGCTGATTCCGATGGACCTGCAGGGCGGCATGAGCGAGGCCGACAAGCAGGCCGTGCGGCAGCGGGCCTTCGACGTGGTGCGTGATTACCGGGATCGCGGCTGCCCGGCGCCCTTCGTTCCGGACATGCGCCAGACGCGGGTGATGCTGGACGCGATCACCGCCGGCGAGGTCACCGACGAGTACCTCGACTACATCGCCGCCGATCTGCGCCTGAGTGACGCCGACCAGCACGGCCCGGTGTTGCGGTCGACGCCAGCGCAGCGCAGCACCTTCGGCGTGGTCGTGATCGGTTGCGGCGAAGCCGGTCTGCTGGCCGGGATCAAGCTCAAGGAGGCCGGCGTCCCATTCACGATCGTCGAAAAGCAGTCGGGCGTGGGCGGAACCTGGCGGGCCAATCGCTACCCGGGCTGCCGAGTCGACATTTCCAACCACTACTACGCCTTCTCGTTCGAGCCCACCGACCATTGGTCGCACTTCTACTCCGAGCAGCCGGAGATTCTGCGGTATCTCACCGACGTGATGGAGCGCCACGACATCGCGCCCCACGTCAGGTTCAACACCGAGGTCGTCAGCGCCGCGTGGGACGACGAAACGGCGTCCTGGCAGGTCCAGACGCGCAACTCCGACGGCGGCGAAGAAGATCTGCGGGCCCGCGCCCTGATTTGCGCCGTCGGCCAGTTCAGCAACGCGGTCATCCCGGACATCAAGGGCGGCAACGACTTCAGCGGGCCCGCGTTTCACACCGCGGACTGGGACGACACCGTCGACCTGACCGGCAAGCGAGTCGCGGTAATCGGTGCGGGCGCCAGCGGTTTCCAGCTGGTGCCGGCCATCGCGCCGATCACCGCGCAGGTCGACGTCTACCAGCGCACCCCGCAGTGGATGGCGCCCAATGTCCACTATCACGCGGCGACCGGCGACGGCGCGAAGTGGGCGGTGCGTCATCTCCCCTACTACGGGCGCTGGTTGAGGTTCGTGCAGTGGTGGCCGATCACCGACGCAGGCCAGGCCTTGGTGGAGATCGATCCCGACTGGGACACCGGCGGACGGTCGGTCAGCCGCGCCAACCACGAGGTGCGAGAAGTGTTCATCGCGTGGATGCGGGCATTTACCGAAGATGAGGACTTGTTGGCCAGGGTCATCCCGGACTATCCGCCGATGGGCAAGCGCACGTTGCAGGACAACGGCACCTGGCTCATTACGTTGCAGCGCGACGACGTCGAGCTGATCCGGGATCCCATCTCGGAGATCACCGCCGACGGGGTCACCACCGCGGCCGGGCACCGTCCCGCCGACGTGTTGATCTGGGCAACCGGGTTCGATGTCAACCACCAGCTTGGCCCGATCAACATTCGGGGGCTGGGCGGACTGGAGCTCAACGAGGCCTGGGGCGAGGACGCCTACGCCTACCTCGGCATCACCGTCCCCGGCTTCCCCAACTTCTACTGCCTGTACGGTCCGGGTACCAACGCCGTCAACGGCACCAGCATCGTCTACAACTCCGAATGCCAGATGCGTTACGTCCTGGGCTGTATCGACATGCTGCTCGCCCGGGGTCTGGGTTCGGCCACCCCGCGTGCGGAAGTCTGTGACGACTACAACCGGCGCAGCCGGGAGCGTCTGAAGACGATGGTGTACACCCACCCCGCGGTGCACAGCTACTACAAGACTTCGTCGGGCACCGTGCCGACACTCTTCGCGTGGCGCATGGTGGACTACTGGAAGTGGACCAATCGTCCGAACCCGGACGACTACGAGTTGAGACCATAAAAAGTGTCGGAGTGAACGGGAGAAAGCTATGGCAGATCGGTTGACCGGAAAGGTCGCGTTGGTCAGCGGCGGCGCGCGCGGCATGGGAGCGTCACACGTGCGGATGATGGTGGCGGAGGGCGCGAAAGTCGTGTCCGGCGACATCCTCGACGACGAGGGCGAGCTAGTGGCCAAGGAGCTCGGCGACAGTGTTCGTTATGTCCACCTCGACGTCACCCAACCGGACGACTGGGAGTCAGCGGTAAACACCGCGGTCAGCGAATTCGGCGGCCTGCATGTGCTGGTCAACAACGCCGGGATCATCAATGTCGGGACGATCGAGGACTACGCGCTGTCCGAGTGGCAACGGATCCTCGACATCAACCTGACCGGTGTCTTTCTCGGCATCCGGGCGGCGGTGAAACCCATGAAGGAAGCCGGCACGGGTTCGATCATCAACATCTCCTCGATCGAGGGGATGGCCGGGACCATCGGCTGCCACGGCTACACGGCGACCAAGTTCGCGGTCCGGGGATTGACGAAGTCCGCCGCAATGGAGTTGGGGCCCAGCGGGATCCGGGTCAACTCGATTCACCCGGGACTGATCAAAACCCCGATGACGGAATGGGTTCCCGAAGACATCTTCCAGACGGCGCTGGGCCGGATCGCACAGCCCAAAGAGGTGTCCAACCTGGTGGTGTATCTGGCCAGCGACGACTCGAGCTACTCGACGGGCTCGGAATTCGTCGTCGACGGCGGCACCACGGCCGGGTTGGCCCACAAGGACTTCAGCGCGGTGGACGTCTCGCAACAACCGGAGTGGGTCACTTAGATCCCGCGAGCAGTCGCAAAATCGCCCAAAACGCGCGGGTTTTGGGCGATTTTGCGTCTTTTCGCCGCCTCAAGCGGTGAAGACCGGCAGCTTCGACCATCCCCGCACGCTCGACGTGTGCGCCTTGGTGGCGTTGGCGTAGTCGACTTCCCAGTCCGGCCAGCGCTTGATGACCTCCTCCAACGCCACCCGCGCCTGCATGCGCGCCAAGGCCGATCCCAAACAGAAATGCAGCCCGTGACCGAAACTGAGATGAGTCGCGCCGCGATGGATGTCGAATTTGTCGGCGTCGGGAAACCTGCGCTCATCGCGATTGGCTGATCCGTTGAGTAACAACATGATCGACCCCTCGGGAACGGTTGTGCCGCGGCATTCGACGTCGCGGGCGACATGGCGTGCCTGCACCGGTGAGGGCGCCTCGTAGCGCAAGACCTCCTCGATCGCCATCGGAATGAGCGACGGGTTCGCCACGATCTGCCGGCGCTGATCGGGGTGTTCGGCCAGCAGTTGGCCGATGAAACCGATCAGACGTGTCGTCGTCTCGTTACCCGCACCGGCGATCATGCTGGTGTAGAGCAGCACCTCGGTGCGCTCCAGCCGCCGGGTTCCATCGCCGTCCTCGATCTCGGCGTTGAGCAGTTGCGTCATGAGATCATCGGAGGGATGGTCCACCCGCCAATCGATGTACTCGGCAAACATCTCATGGCTGTGCTCCAAAAAGTCCTGCGGGACGGGCCGGAATGTCCCCTCTTTCAGGGTGAGCTGGCGGCCGCCGCGGTCGCGAATTTCTTCCTGACTCTCTTCGGGGATGCCCAGCAGGTAGCCGATCGTGCGCATCGGGACCATCCCGCCGATGTTCTCGATGAAGTCGAACCGGCCCGTGCCCACCAATGGGTCCAGCGCACGCACACAGAAGTCCCGCGTCAGCGGCTCGATCGCCTCCATCCGTCGCGGGGTGAAAACCCTTGAGAGCAAACGGCGGTGCAGATCGTGTATCGGCGGGTCCTCGAACAGGATGACCCCGGGTGGGAGTTCGATTCCACTCATGATGATGTCCATGGTGGTGCCGCGACCCGACCGGTAGGTGTCCCAATTGGTCAGCTCGTGCGAGACGTCCTCGTACCGGCTCAGCGCGTAGAAGTTGTACTTGTCGTTGTGGTACAGCGGGGCTTCGTCGCGCAGCCTCTTCCAGGTCGGGTACGGATCGTCGTCGATGTCGAAATCGAACGGGTCGTAGTAAACCTCGGTGGTGCCTGTTCCGGTCATGGTTACGTCTTTCGGTTCGACAACAACTCCTCGAGCCCAATATCGTCATTGAGCTCAGTATCAGCCCCAGAATCAGCCCCAGAATCAGCGGACCCGGCCTCGTCGGCCGCCCGGGCCGCCTCGGGCAAGACGACCTCGCCCACGCGCTTCAGATACGGCCATGCGGTTTCCGGCGGCAACCCGCCGCACAGCGGAGACAGGTTGAGTACCTTTCCGGCGCGAACCCGCGAGATCGCTTCCGGAACCGAGATAATCACGTGCGACGCGGGCGCATCGCGTAGCTCGTCAACGGTCTCTACGTGTGAGAACCCCGCCGTCGTCTCGTCGCCGGGGTTCCACGCGGCGTAGGCCCGCACGTCGTGCAGCAAATACTCGCCAAGCTCCGACCAGGCCTGGTCGACGTCCTCGGCGACGAAGACGACCGACGGGTGGTCGCGGTCGGGAAAGAATGCCGGCCCCGGCTGGTGACCATGCTCGCGACAGGCGGCCTCGTAGGCCTCCCGCATGCCGGGGACATCGGCGTTCGCCAGCATGCCCAGCCCGTATCTGCCGGCCCGCCGCGCCGCAGCCAGGGTTCCGCCGCCCCACATCAATCCCGGCCCACCGCCGGTGTGCGGGCGCGGGGTCACCGTGATCCGCCGTCCCTCGTGAACGACCGTCTCACCCGCGAGCAGTCGGCGCAGCAGCATGAGCTTCTCGTCGGCGAGGCGCCCACGATCACGCAGCGATAGCCCGAATTGCTCGAACTCTTCGGGCCGGTAGCCCAGAGCCAGGATGTAGGACGCTCGTCCAGCGCTGAGGATGTCGAGGACCGCCATGTCCTCGGCGAGCCGTACCGGGTCGTAGAACGGGAGAATCAGTATCAGGCTCAGCACCAGACGCTGCGTTCGCCCCGCGACCGCCGAAGCCAGCATCAGCGGCGCCGGCAGGTAGCCGTCCTCGGATGCGTGGTGCTCGCACAGTACGGCGGCCATGCAGCCGTGATCCTCGGCCCACGCACACATCTGCGGCACCGCGGCATACAGCTCAACCGGGGGCGCCCCCCGCGCCGGGGCCCGCATGTCGAAGCGCATCGTGTACACGGCAACTCCTAGACAACCTAATATTTGTCTCACGTACGCTACGTCCGGTTCAAGATCGCCGTCAACGCTTGGTCGAATCCATGCCGGGGTCAAATACATGCCGGGGCAGGGTCGTCGGGATGTCCAGCGAGCTGAGCAGTCCGGGCGCCGCATCGACGACATACGGAATCGCGTTGACCACCCGCATCGCGGTGCAGACCATGGCGGCATGCCCCGCACCGTGGCCTTCGGCCGCCCCGAGCGTCATCACGCAGTGAATGTCGGGATCGCCTTCGATGTCGACCCGATACGTCGCGTCGAATTGCGAGGTCGGCCAGTCGGGTGCGACATCACGGGCCATCCGGATGACGTGCTCGATCACGATGGCCTCGCGACCGTTGACCAGTCCCGCCGCCCGGGTGCGCACCGCACCGCAGGTACCCGCTTTGATGGTGCCGAATGCCACGTCGATGTCGCGATCGGTCAACTCTCGGTCGAGGGAGCCGCGCACCCGCTCGACCGTTACCCCAAGACCCTGTGCGACCAGGAATATCGGTGCTTTCCAAGCCATTTCGATAAAACCTGGTGTCTTGAGCATGGGTTCGAAATCCAACGGGCGACCGAAGCCCATCCCGTCCATCATCACGTCGGCCACCGGGTAGTGGTCGTTGAGGGCGATCTCGCTGGCCGTGATGCTCCGAATGTTATTTGACTGGGTCGTCATGAGCAGCGCGAGCTGATCCGAGGCAAAGCCGGGAAAGATGCCCGAGACATACAAGGACGCGCCGCCCGCCCTGGCCGCCACCTCGAGTTGGTCGCGCCAGTCCGGGGCGAAGTACGACGGCGGGTACACCAAGCTCGTCGACGACGTCGCCACGACGTTGATGCCGGCCCGCAACAGCCGTATGTAATCGGGCACGGCGGCCGCGTCGCGTTCGGGACCGCTCGCGGCGTACACCACGCAGTCGGGCGCCAACGCGATCAGCGCGTCGGCATCGTTGCTGGCCGCCACCCCCAGTGGCTCGCCGCCGGCCAGCTCGCCGGCGTCCTTGCCGACCTTGTCGGGGGAATGTACCCATACGCCAACGAGTTCCAGATCCGGTCGGCGCCTGACGGCATCGATCGCGATCGATCCGACTCCCCCGGTGGACCACACTTGGGTACGCAGGGTACGCATAAGCACTCTCCCTACCGGTCGTGAGCCCGCGCGGCGGCGGCCGCGGCGCGTTCCAGGTATGGCCAGGCGACGTCGGGCGGAATGCCACCGCAGAGCGGGTGCAGCGGCAGCAGGCGCCCGCCGCGCACGTAGTCGGTCGCCTCGCCGGACGTGAGAATGCGGTACGGGCCGCGCTCGTCGCGTAGCGCGGCGACGCTGTCGGCACGGGTAATGCTCGCGACCGAATCGCTCTTGGGATCCTGGGGCGGCCGGTAGGACGCCGCCATCACCGCGTCGTGCAACAGGTGCGGACCCAGGGTGTCCCACGCCTCGTCCACGTCGTCGGCGACGAAAACCGTTGTCGGAGTGCCCTTGACGGGAAATTGAATCACTCCGGGCTCGTGCCCGTGGGCGCGGCACTGTGCTTCGTAGAACTCCTTCAGGCCCGGCGAGTCCGTCTGAGAGATGAACCCAAGCCCGCGGGCGCCGGCACGCCGAGCTGCGGCCTTGCTGCCGCCGGCGATCAGCACCAGCGGTCCACCCGTCGACCCGCACGGAGGGGTGACGCGGACCCGGCGGCCCCGGTATTCGACGGACTCACCGCGCACCATCGGGCCGAGCACAGCCAAGATCTCGTCGGCCACCCGGCCGCGGGTGGCCATGTCGGCGCCGAAGTGCTCGTACTCCTGACCGCGATGGCCCACACCGAACGCGTAGGACACCCGTCCCCTGCTGATCAGGTCCAGCACGCTCATCTCTTCGGCGAGCCGCACGGGATCCCATAACGGAATCGACACCGCGGCCAGCAGTATCGCCAAACCGCGCGTCCTGGCCGCGATCGCCGAGGCCAACATCAGTGGTGCGGGCAGGTGGCCGTCCTCGGCCCCGTGGTGCTCGGAGAGGACGGCGAGGACAGCACCCCGAGTCTCCGCCCACGCGCACATGTCGATGGCCCCCTCGTACAGGGCATAGAGGTCGGCGGCCGGCCCTGCCCAACCGGGGGCCCGCATGTCGAACCTGAGCGTGAACATCAGCGCCGCTGCCCCGCGGCTTTGGGGCCGGCGCAGTTGGGGATGGGGCGGTTTGCCCGCCCTGGAGCTGCAAGGGCGGCAACGGCTTGTTCCGCACACGAGCGGCGTCGAGTTGTCGCCCTTGCCGCTCCAAGGCGGGCAAAACACATAGTGCCCCGGACACGGTGGTCAACCGATTTCGTCATATCCCGGCAGCCTAACCTAATTTTTGTTCTGTACATTGTTTGCATCGCGCGATATCGTCACCGCAGCCGAAGGGGCCCAATGATCCAAACAGCGTCCGCGCTGCGTCCCGCCGACCGCCTTCGACAGCCAGGTGTTGGATGGGCAACGGCCGCTTTGCTTTTCATGGCCTTCGCGGTCTTGGTGGTTATCGCGATCTGCAGCGGGCGGGCAAGCCACGACCGTTTTACCGGTGACGAATAGGAGGAACCAAGATGGCATACCGCGTGGTGGTGTGGGCGACCGGCGGCATCGGATCGATCGCCATCCGCGCCATCCAGCGGCGTCCCAACCTGGATCTGGTCGGTGTGTGGGTGCACGCGCAAGAAAAGGTCGGCAGGGACGCCGGGGAGCTCGCCAACGGCGAGCCGATCGGCCTGGCCGCCACCAATGACGCCGACGCGCTGATCGCCCTGAAACCCGACTGCGTGATCTATGCGGCCAGCGGCCCCGAACGCGACGCGCTGGCCATCCCGGACTACGTCAAGCTGCTCGAAGCCGGAATCAACGTCGTCACGACCAGCACCACGCGTCTGGTGAACCCGCACGCCTACCAACCCGCCGAGTGGCGCGACCAACTGGTCGCCGCGGCCAAACAGGGCCAGGTGTCGCTGTACGCGTCAGGGATCGAGCCGGGCTTCGCCGCCGACTACCTGCCCCTGGTGCTGACCACTGCGTCGTCGTCCATTGAAAAGATCCATTCGTTCGAGATCGGTCTGTACGACGATTACGGCGTGCCCGACATCATGAGCGACGCGCTGGGCTTCGGTCGGCCGCTCGAATACCAACCCTGGATTAGCTACCCGGGCGCGATCGCCGGCGAATGGCAGGGCCAGATCCGATTGATCGCGGATGCGCTCGGCGTGGAGATCGGCGAAATCCGCGAGAGTTTCGATCGCGCGGTCACGAACCGGACCCTGGAGGTTGCGATGGGCACGGTGGCGGCCGGGACCTGCGGCGCGCTGCGCATGCAGGCGATCGGGGTGGTCGACGGCCGCGAAGCCATCGTGATCGAGCACGTCACCAGGCTCGCGCACGACGTTGCCCCGGATTGGCCGACCGGGATCGGCGATCTGTCCTACCGCATCGTGATCACTGGCGACCCCGACATCGACTGCACGATGGCCGCCACGCTCAAGGATCCCCGCCGGGCCGGGATCGCGGGAATGAAATCCGGGGCGGGCGCGATGGTCGCGACGGCGATGCGCGTCGTGAACGCCGTGCCGTATGTCGTTGCCGCGGGTCCTGGCCTGCTCAGTTCGGTGGACCTGCCCTTGACGATCCCCAAAGGTGCGTTTGTCACTAATCTTCCTGCGTGACGTCTAACCCGCTCGAGGAACTAACGCTGGAGCAGCTGCATGCCCGCACCAGCATGAAATGGCGTGGGCACCCGACCGACGTGTTGCCGCTGTGGGTGGCGGAGATGGATGTCAAGCTCGCGCCGACGGTGGCTGACGCCATTCATCGGGCTGTCGACATCGGCGACACGGGATATCCCTACGGAACCGCGCTGGCCGAGGCGGTGAGTGAATTCGCTTCGCAGCGTTGGCAATGGCACGACCTGCAGGTCAGCCGCACGGCGATCGTTCCCGACGTCATGCTCGGTATCGTCGAGATGCTGCGTCTGGTCACCGATCGCGGTGACACCGTGATCGTCAACCCACCGGTGTATCCCCCGTTCTTCGCCTTCGTGTCGCATGACGGCCGCCGAGTTGTGGACGCGCCGCTGGGCCGGGGCGGCCGAATTGATTTGGACGCGTTGGAGGAAGCGTTCTCGCGTGCCCGTGGTTCCGCCGGGCCGGACGGGAAAGTGGCGTACCTGCTATGCAATCCGCACAACCCGACGGGTTCGGTGCACACCGCCGACGAACTGCGCGGGGTTGCCGAACGTGCGCGCCGGTTCGGTGTGCGGGTGGTGTCGGACGAAATTCACGCTCCGCTCGTCTTGTCCGGGGCGCGATTCACGCCGTATCTGAGCATCCCCGGTGCCGAGAACGCCTTGGCCCTGATGTCGGCCACGAAGGCGTGGAACCTGTGCGGGCTGAAGGCGGCCATCGCCATTGCCGGACCCGAGGCGGCCGCAGACCTGCGCCAGATGCCCGAGGAGGTCAGCCACGGCCCAAGCCACCTGGGGGCCATCGCGCATGCCGCCGCGTTCGGAACCGCCGGCGACTGGCTGGATGCCCTGTTGCAGGGGCTGGATGCGAACCGAAGGTTGCTGGGCGATCTGATCGCCGAGCACCTGCCCGGGGTGAAGTACCAACGGCCGCAAGGCACTTACCTTGCCTGGCTTGATTGTCGTCAACTCGGCCTCGATAAGGCGGGTGGTGCCGCCCCCGAAGGCCTTGGAGTGGTATCCGATCTGTCCGGGCCGGCCCGGTGGTTCCGCGACCACGCCCGGGTCGCGCTCACCTCCGGGCATGTCTTCGGAACCGGCGGGGTCGGGCACGTGCGGGTGAACTTCGCGACTTCGGGGGCCATTCTCGTCGAGGCCGTATCGCGGATGGGTCGGGCGCTGCAGAACGCCCGCTAACTCATGTTTGCGGCACCTCACTACCGCGGCCCAGGTGACGGAAGCCCGCACAGGCTTTCTTGATGCCCAGGACGAACGGCAGCGCGCTCAACTGCAACTTCAGCTTCGCCCCCAGCCGGCCGGACGAACTGCCCTCCGGCCCTATCGGCGCCACCTCGGACGTGGCGAGGTCGATATAGTGCGTCGACGTTTCCCCGATGCCCTCGAAATGGTGGACGAGCGGCTTGCAAGTCTGACGCACCGACTCGTCGAGGCACGCTGCCACGGCGTCGGTCATCAGCACGTATTCCGGCACCGGCACGTCGTTTTTCAGCATGCGATGCACCAGGATGACGTCGACGCCGGCGAGCTCCACGTTTCGCTTCACCTTTTGCTCCGCCACCTCACCCTCGTGGGCGACAAATTTGAGCGACAGGTTGTCCAACTGTGCGCAGCTCGCGCAGTCGCAGAGATCGGCCTTTTTCATGCTCTCCCGCTGCGCGAGGAACGACTTGCGCATCCGCGACAGCCCGTCGCCCACCAGCGCTTTGGCATCACCGCCCGGTGCCCAGAAGAACGCGGCGTCGCCCTCCAGCTTCGCCAGCTTCAGGCCCTTGCCGGCGTCGATGACCGACTCCAGCAGCGCCGCCACCGTGAGTTGCGCGTGGGCCAGGTGCGTCCGGTTCCAACTCATGTAGTGCGTGTATCCGCCGATGTCGGCGATGACGAGAACGGCGTGCCGGATGGCCATGAACTGGGAAGTTTAGTGGCCCGACAACGCCTGGATTGCGCCAGGGCCAAAACCTTTACGGCATCTGCACTGGACGTAGCCGCCCCTGCGAGAGAGGCTTGCCGAGACGCCCTGAATGGCAGGTCCACCAGAGGAGCTGATCATGGATGTCCTGAGAACCCCAGACTCACGGTTCGAAAACCTGGAGGACTACCCGTTCTCAGCGAATTGCGTTGACGTGGCTGCAAGCGACACCCAGCCGCTGCGAATGCACTACCTCGACGAAGGTCCGGCCGACGGCCCACCGATCGTGCTGCTGCACGGCGAGCCCACCTGGAGCTACCTCTACCGCAAGATGATTCCGCCGCTCGCCGACGGCGGAAACCGCGTGCTCGCGCCCGACCTGATCGGCTTCGGCCGCTCCGACAAGCCCAGTCGAATCGAGGACTACACCTACCTGCGCCACGTCGAATGGGTGACGTCGTGGTTCGAGCGGCTCAACCTGACCGACGTCACGTTGGTTGTCCAGGACTGGGGCTCGTTGATCGGTCTGCGCATCGCCGCCGAACAGGATGCCCGGGTCGCGCGGCTGGTGGTGGCCAACGGCTTTCTTCCCACCGCGCAGCGGCGCACCCCACCCGCCTTTTACCTGTGGCGGGCCTTCGCGCGCTACTCCCCCGTGCTGCCCGCGGGCCGCCTCGTGGCCGTCGGCACCGTGCGGCGGGTTCGGGCCAAGGTCCGGGCCGGCTATGACGCGCCCTTCCCCGACAAGACGTATCAGGCGGGAGCCCGCGCATTTCCGCAATTGGTGCCGACTTCACCCGACGATCCGGCGATTCCGGCCAACCGTGCGGCTTGGGATGCCCTGGGCCGGTGGGAGAAGCCCTGCCTCGCCATCTTCGGGCGTCGCGACCCGATCCTTGGGCAAGCCGACCGCCCCCTGATCGAGCACATCCCCGGCGCCGCCGGCCAGCCGCACGCGCGCATCGACGCGAGCCACTTCATCCAGGAGGACAGCGGACCAGAACTGGCCGAACGCATCATGGCGTGGCAGCAGGCCGTGCGCTAAGGGAGCCTCACTGGATGTTGATGAGTCGCACGACGCTTCGCATGACCACTCTGCTTGCCGTGTGACGTGCCTGATCGAGTGCTGAGCCGGCAGGTGGCGGCGCTGCTGCCCCCAGGCGCGGGAACAGCGCCAGAGCGTTGGTCCGATCGATCGCCGCGCGGGCGTCCGCGTCGAGCCCGGGGTAGGTTTCCAGGCCGGCGGCGAATATCTTGCCGGCGCCGATCGGCGCGAAGGGCCAGTCGGAGCCGAAGGTGACGTGTCCGGGTTTGGCGAAGGCGAGCAAGCTCGGCAACGCCGCGGCGCTCGAGGACAACGCCGTGTCGAAGTAGAACCCCGCGAAATCGTCCAGTACGTCCGTCACACTGCGTCCCGTCTCGGCCATGATGCAGCCCGCCATCCGGTACGAGGCGTAGGGCACGAATCCGCCCGCATGGCTCAGGATGAACCGGATGTTGGGGTACTTGCGCCGTATCCCGCTGCGGACCAGCAAGTATGCCGCGCGGGTGGTATCGAGCAGGAAGTCGGCGGCGTAAGGTGCAATGCCGTCCACGGTGGGGCCGGGCAGTTCGGCCGGATGGATGAACAC
Organism: uncultured Actinomycetota bacterium; assembly: GCA_963845595.1. Classification (GTDB taxonomy): domain Bacteria; phylum Actinomycetota; class Actinomycetes; order Mycobacteriales; family Mycobacteriaceae; genus Mycobacterium. The sequence continues at coordinate 457,620 of CAWJSU010000005.1, read as the reverse complement.
CACCGCAGAACGCGCGTCGAGGGCCGCGAACAGGTCGTCCTGACCGTCCTGCCCCAGGTAGACGCCCGCCGCGTTGGCCAGCAGGACCACGCCGTCGGCGTGCAGTTCGTCGAGGCATCGCACCGCTTCGGCGACGGATTCCCCGACGTGTGGCATCGGGACGGTGGCGAAGAAGCCGAACCGATCGGGTTGACCGGCAACGACATTAGCCATGTGATCGTTGAGGTCACGAGCCAGCGCGGCGGCGTCGGCCGGGTCCGGCAGAAACGTGGTCCCGGGTGTGGACACCGACAGGATAGCGGTCCCGACACCGAGTTCGGACATGGTCTGCAGCGACCCCTCCGGGCTCCACTCGGGTATGGCGCGCCCGCCGGCGTCGATCCCTTTCTTGTACAGCAGGTTTCGGTAGCCAGCCGGGACGGCGTGGTGGTGGGTGTCGATTCGTAACATCATTACTCCTACTGGGGGATTTTGCTCTCAGCGGTCTGGAATCCCCGCGCCGGCGAGCGCAGGGACGACGTCCTCGTCGCGGAGCAACGAGGTGGCTCCGGTTTTGAGCTGGCTGAACTTCTCGATGATCGTCTGCCCCTCGCGGGTGTGGCCCCAGATGCTGATGCCTCGATAAGTGGTTGGTTCCCAGGTGTTTTCATTGACCACGATCGGATTCCAGCCGACCTCCCACTCGAATCCCGAGGGCGTGACGGCGTAGAAGGACAGTTCCTTGTCGTTGGTGTGCTGGCCGACGCCCAGCGCCATGCGGAAGCCGAGTTCCTTGACCCGTTGGTAGGCGGCCGTCATGTCGTCGAGGTCGGCGACCTGAATGTTGAGATGCTGGATTCGGGTGCGGATCGGGTTCAGCGGCATCCGGTTGACCGCCGCGATCGCCACGGAGTGATGACGCTCGTTCATCCGCAGGAACCGGATCTTGAACTTCACGCCGCTGATCGTCTCGTCGATGTAGTCGGACAGTCGAGCGTCGAACACGGTGTTGTAGTACCCGCGCACCCCGTGGGGCCGCGTCGTGGTGACGGCGACATGGCCCATACCCGCTGCGCCGGTGACGAATCCACCGCGTGCCACCAGCTGTAACGGTGTGGCGGCGGTACGTGCGCGGGTGAACACCTCCTGCGTCAGGCCGTTGGGTCCGGGGAATCGGACCAGCCGCTCCACACCCCGCAGGGCGACTTCCTCGTCCGTGCCTTCGACGACGGGCACACCGTGCTGCCGCACCCGAGCCAGGATCGTGTCGAACGTCTCGTGATCGTCGAGCTGCCAGCCGAGTGCGGTGACGTCCTCGGCGGGGCCACGTTGCAAAAGAAACCGGCATTCGTTGTCGTCGAGGCGAAACCGCATGGTTTCTGCCGACGCATCATCGAGGTGCATGCCGATGGCATCGCGGCCGAAGCGCCGCCAGTCGCCGAACTTCTGCGTCTCGATCACGATGTAGCCGAGGTGGACACTCCCGAATACGCTCATCGGTCACTCCCCCGGTGCGCGAGCGACGAATCGGGGCTCAGGAAATCGATCACCAACTGATTGAACAGCTCGGCGCGTTCCCATTGCATCCAATGTCCGGTGCGTGAGGTCATTATCAACTCCGCGTTCGGCAGCAGGTTGACCAGCATCGGGCCGCCGGCGGGGCGGTTGACCTTGTCGTCGCGGCCCCAAAGCACCAGTGTCGGCGTCATGAGTGTCTGCAGTCGGCTGTCGCGGGTCAGATCCATCCGCCACAGGGTGCGCAGGGCCGTCCGCCCGGACGGGCGGCGCAGCGGCGGGTCCGCGATCACCTCCGGGTCGATGGAGGCCCGGTAGCGCGGGTCGATGAGGTCGTCGGGCACGTCGGCACCGTCGTACACCAGGTAGGTGCGGATGAACGTGGCGAGATTGTCGCGGCTCGGGCCGTCTCCGCCGTAGTAGGCCAGCAGGCTCTTTATCCCGGCCGTGGGTAGGGCCCTGGTCGTCCCAATCCCGCCCGGACCCATCAGGACGAGCTTGGCGACGCGAGCGGGGGTGTCGAGCGCGAGCCGCAGTGCGGCCGCGCCGCCGTACGAATTGCCGACGAGATGGGCTGTGCCAATACCGAGTTCGTCGAGTAGGCCGCGGATCATGTCGGCCAGGTACCCGAACGGATCGTTGTGATCGACGCCCTTGACCGACTTACCGTAGCCGGGCATGTCGGGCACGATGACCCGGTAGTGCGCTGCCAGAGCTTCGATGTTGCGCGAGTAGTTCGACACGCCCGACGCGCCGGGGCCGCCGCCGTGCAGCATCACAACCGCGGGCCCCGTTCCAGCTTCGGTGAAGAAGATCGGTTTGCCGTTGACGTTGACGGTGCGCTCGTTCAGTTTGGTGGTGATCATGCGAAGGCTCCAGTGCGAATCGGGGCGGGAAGGGACAGTTCGGTGAAACCCGCCGGCGGCGCCGGCAGTGGACATCCGGCAGCGGCGGCGGCATAGATGAATCCGTCCGGGCGTACCACCACCGCCGCGGCTTTCTTGCCGCGCAGCCAACGCAATAGCGTGGCGTCGTCGTCACGGACCGCATTTCTCGCCGGCCGGCTCTCGGGGCCGGTGATGGCCAGCGAGTTGGCTCCCAGCCGTGCCCAGGCGTCGGCACCGGCCGGGGCCGCGCCCACCTGCAATACGGCCCATCCCCCGCCGATCGCGTCGTCCAACCGCACCCTCGCTCTCACGCCGTCACTGACCCATGGCTGCGGCAGCTGCCACCCCACAGCGCCGCGCGCCCGCGAAGCGAAAAACCCGTCCGGGTAGCGCGCTTGCGGAATCCAAATCATCGTCTCCGCGCACGTGAGCAGACCAGGCAGCCGCGTCAAGTTGCGCACCACATGATTTCGTAACCACGCCAGCAACTTTCGGCGTTCGGTGATCAGCCGACCGGTGCGTACCGCCCGGCGGGTGACCTCGGTGACGTGTGGCTTGCGTTCGATCTGGTAGGTGTCCAGCAGTGAATCGGGTGCCTGGCCGCGCACCACGGCCGCGAGCTTCCAGCACAGGTTAGCCGCGTCGCGCACACCGGCCGACATCCCTTGCCCAATCCAGGGCGGCATCGCGTGGGCGGCGTCGCCGGCCAGGAAGATCCGGCCGACGCGCCAGCGGTCGGCGACGCGGACGTGGTGGCTGTAGATGACGGCGCGCAGGATTTTCACCTGGTCCTCGGTGATGCCTTGCTCGTGCAGAATCGCCCACACGGCCTCATCGCTGATGAGGTCCTTCTCGTGCTCACCGGCGCGTGCCGGGTACTCCCAGCGGTGGTGCCCCAGCGGCGTGGGGCAGTCCACGGTCGGACGCTTGGGGTTGCAGTGAAACCGCAGCCGGTCGTGGGTGTCCCACTCGCGGATCACCTCGGTGTCGATGACGACCCAGCGTTCGGTGTAGGTGCGCCCCGAGTATCCGATGCCGAGCAGACCGCGGGTCGGCGATGAGCCGCCATCGGCGGCGATCACATATGAGGCGCGCAGCCGCTTGAACGTGTCGGTGCGCAGGTCGGACAAAACGAGTTCGACAAAACCAGAGTTCGAGTCGCCCCGATTCAGCACACGCAGACACTCGTGTTCGAGCAGCGCCTCGACCTTGCCGAAGCGGGCGACACCCGCGCGCAGCACGTTGTCGACCGCGGGCTGGTACAGGAACTGCTGCGCCGGATGCCCGCAGCCGCGGGGCGAGATGGTGGTTTCGATGAACGGCACCCCGTTGGCGTCGACCCACGCCACCGGCCGGTTGGGCAGCATGTCCTGCTGCAGTCGGTCGGCCAAGCCCACCGACTGCCAGATGCGCATGACCTCCTCGTCGGTGGAGATGGCCCTGGCCCGCCCGTACACGTCGGGGTCGCGCTCGATGACGACAACACTCAGGCCAAGGCGCCCAAGCAGATTGGCGGCGGTGGCGCCCGTCGGGCCGTACCCGATCACCGCGACGTCGTAGGTCGAATCTTTGATCACTGCTGTCTCACATTCCTGTCGGACTTGATTCTGTAGCGATCACTACGGTAATGTAACGATCACTACAGTAAAGTTTGGATGTGCCGGAGTCAAGACCCATTGCGAGGGAGTCCCCGTGGCCGAGAGTGACGAGCAGACACCGAAGAGACGGCGCCGCGTCGACGGTGAAGCCTCCCGGACCCGCATCCTGGATGCGGCCACCGAGATCGCCAGCGAACGCGGCTACGAGGGCGCCAGCATCGGGCTGGTCAGCGCCAAGTGCGGCCTGCCGGCCAGTTCGATCTACTGGCATTTCAAGGACAAGGACGACCTGATCGCCGCCGTCATCGAACGCAGCTTCGCGCAATGGCTTTCGGCATGGCAGATGCCCGTCGAAGGCACGCCGCGGGAGCGCCTCGTCGGGTTGTTCCTGCAGATCGCCAAGGCGCTGCTGGACTCCCCCGACTTCCTGCGCCTGGGCCTGATGCTCGCCCTGGAGCGACGCCCCGTCGAGCCGCGGGCGCGGGCGATGTTCATCGATGTCCGCGAGCAGACACACGGCGCGCTCAGCACCACGATCCGCGAGTTCGTCCCGGGGTTGACCGACGCACAGGTCCACCAGTTGGCCACCTACGCCCTGGCCGGTGGCGACGGCATCTTCGTCGCCAAGGAGATCGGCGGTGATTCCGTTGACCTACCGGCACTCTTCGAGATGCACGTCGACGCCGTTTACGACACCGCCGAGCGGATGGTCGCCGTAAACGCGAACGACACGCCGTGACCGCCACACCACGATGGCCGGTGGCCATCATCGGCTCGGGCAACATCGGCACCGATCTGATGATCAAGATCCTGCGCGGCGATGGCCCACTCACCGTCGGTGCCATGGTCGGAATCGACGACGACTCGGACGGGCTGGCCCGCGCGCGGCGCATGGGTGTGCCCACCACGGCCGACGGAGTCAAGGGCCTGCTGGCGATGCCGGAATTGGCCGACATCAAACTGGTCTTCGACGCCACCTTTGAGGAGGCGGCCGCCGCGCACCGGGATAACTGGGAGATGTTGCGCGACAACAACATACCGATGATCGACCTCACGCCCGCCTCGATCGGACCGTTCTGCGTGCCGGTGGTCAACCTCGACGACCACATCGACGCGCCCAACCTCAATATGGTCACCTGTGGCGGACAGGCAACGGTCCCGATCGTCGCCGCCGTCAGCAAGACCGGCATCGTCGGCTACGCCGAGATCGTGTCGTCGATCTCCGCGGCTTCCGCGGGGCCCGGTACGCGCGCCAACATCGACGACTTCATCGAAACCACAGCCAGAGCACTGCAAGTCGTCGGCGGCGCACAACGCGGCAAGGCCACCGCCGAGCGCATCGCCGCTCATGCTTTTCAGAGCACGGCAACCGCCGGAGCCGCAACATGACCCAGCACGTTTACGTCAGCGACGTCACCCTGCGCGACGGCATGCACGCGGTACGCCACCAATACAGCATCGAGCAGGCGACCGCCATCGCCCGCGCCCTCGACGCGGCGGGAGTCGATTCGATCGAAGTCGCCCACGGCGACGGCCTGTCCGGTTCGAGCTGCGTGTACGGGTTCGGGGCACACACCGACCTGGAATGGATCGAGGCCGTGGCCGGAACCGTCCAGAACGCAAAGGTCGCAACGCTCTTGCTGCCCGGCATCGGTACCGTGCGCAATCTCCAAGACGCGCACCGGGCGGGCGCCACCGTCGTGCGCGTCGGCACCCACTGCACCGAGGCTGACATCTCGGCCCACTACATCGCCGCCGCGCGCGACCTCGGCATGGACACCGCCGGATTCCTGATGATGAGCCACCTGACCACACCTGCCGACCTGGCGAGACAGGCGAAGCTGATGGAGGGCTACGGGGCCACCTGCGTCTATGTCGTCGACTCGGGCGGAGCCATGACGATGCACGACATCGCCGACCGAGTGGGCGCACTTCGCCAAACACTTTTACCCACAACCGAAATCGGCATCCATGCGCACCACAACCTGTCGTTGGGTGTGGCCAACTCGATCGCCGCGGTCGAACACGGCGCGTACCGCGTCGACGCCTCGCTGGCCGGCATGGGCGCCGGTGCCGGCAATGCGCCGCTCGAGGTTTTCATCGCCGCGGCCACCCGGCTCGGCTGGGACCACGGTTGTGACCTGCATGGGTTGCAAGACGCCGCCGACGACCTGGTCCGCCCCCTGCAGGACCGGCCGGTGCGGGTCGATCGCGAAACACTGACCCTCGGCTATGCGGGTGTCTACTCCAGCTTCTTGCGCCACGCGGAAACCACTGCCACTCGCTTCGATGTCGACGCTCGCACCCTGCTTGAAGAGGCCGGCCGGCGCGGCATGGTGGGCGGCCAGGAGGACATGCTCGTTGACATCGCACTCGACCTCACCGGGCAACGGTCGCCGGCTCCCTGACCAAGTACGCCCTAGACGAGCACCGGCATGGGTGCAAGGCTTGCTGGGCACGTTGCCGTCGTCGCAGTCGTTACCACGGGCCAACGGGAAGGATCCCAGCGATGGATTTCTTGGTGTTGCCACCCGAGGTCAATTCGCTGCGGGTGCATACCGGTGTGGGATCGGGTTCGATGCTGGAAGCGGTGTCGGCCTGGGATGGGCTGGCCGCCGAACTGCGTTCGGCGGCAGCGTCATTCGGATCGGTGACGTCTGGCGTGTCGAGTGAGTCGTGGCAAGGTCCGTCATCGGCGGCGATGGGAGAAGTGGCCGCTGCCTACGTGGGCTGGTTGGGCGGCGCGGCCACCCAGGCCGAGCAAGCGGCCACCCAGGCTCGGCTGGCGGCAGCGGCATTTGAGGCGGCGTTTGCCGCGACGGTGCATCCGGCGACGGTGTCGGCCAACCGCACGCAGTTGGTGTCGCTGGTGCGGTCGAACCTGTTCGGGCAGAACGCTTCGGTGATCGCGGCGGTCGAAGCCGACTACGAACAGATGTGGGCTCAGGACGTGGCGGCGATGCTCGGTTACCACGCGTCGGCCTCGGTGGCAGGCGGGCAACTGATGCCGTGGCAGCAGCTGGCGCAAAGTCTGGCCGGCCAGGTAGACGGCACATCCGGCGAGACCCGCATCACCGTCCCCGGTGCGTCTCCGGGGCTGCTCACCGGCAATGCGTCACTCGAGAACTACGCGGCGCTCAACAACGCGATCGGTGAGAACTGGTTCCCCGGCACCATCGCAGAGGTGGTCAACTACCCCGCCACCGCCGGCGTGATCAGCGGCCTTTTCGCCCCAACCGCCAACCAGTCGTTCGCCATCGGCATGCAGGCGTTGAACACAGACATCCTCAATGCCGTGGGCACCGGCCAACCCGTGGTGGTGGCAGGCCTGTCGGAGGGGACGATCGTCATCGACCGCGAGGAAGCCTATTTGGCTGGACTCCCCACTGCGCCATCACCGAACCTGGTGACATTCGTCGAGTTCGCCAATCCGGAGCGCGGCCTGGCCGCCACCTTCCTGCCCACCGGCTTCACCATTCCGGGCGCCGGATACACCGCGGAGAATCCGCCTGTGAGCCAATACAACACGGCTTTGGTGTTCACCCAATACGACGGCTGGTCCAATCCACCTGACCGACCCTGGAACCTGCTCGCCGACGCCAATGCGTTGATGGGCGCGGTCCACCTGCATACGGATACCGCGTACGCCTCGCTGTCGCAGGCGGTGGAGGTGTCCTCCGTGACCGATTCGCTGGGCGGAACCACGACCACCTACATGATCCCCACGACCACGGTCCCCCTGCTAACGCCACTCGAGCGGCTCGACGTTCCGGCCCCGATTGTCAACGAGCTGAACAACCTGCTCACGCCCATCGTTGACCAGGGATATTCGCAGTACAGCTCGAACGCTAACCCTTACCTCAGCCACGGCAAGATGGTGTGGTAGTCACTGACGCCACAATGTAGCCATGACCACCACTCCTTTGGCTCGCCGTGATGCCGACCCGAAAGCCGCATACCGAATCGCCGCGCTGTTGATCGGCGTGGGCACCACCCATTTCTTGGCGCCCCAGCCATTCGACGCAATCATCCCCGCCGAGCTGCCCGGAAGCCCACGGCTCTACACGTACGGATCGGGAGTCGCCGAGCTGGCCGTCGCGGGGCTGCTGCTGCCGCGGCGGACACGCCGATTCGGCGCGCTGGCGGCCGCCGTGCTGTTCGTGGCGGTGTTCCCGGCGAACGTCAACATGGTGCGGTTGTGGTGGGACAAACCCTGGCCGATGCGCATCGCAGCACTGGCCCGGCTGCCGCTGCAGATTCCGATGATCACCGCGGCACTCAAGATCCGGCGCGATAGCTAGCTCGCACTATATCGCTACTGGCACAAGCGATTTAGCGATTCAGGTCCTCAGCGGCCCAGAGGCGAGCCGATGCGGTGTGCGGTGCCGTCCGGATCGACATAGCCGAATTCGCGCAAACCGTATGGTCTGTCGTGCGGGGCGATCATGCGGCCCTCGAGGTTGTCAAGGGCCGCCCATTCCGCGTAGAGGGCGTCGGCGTCACTCACATAGAGGTAGACACTGGCGGCGGTGCGCTTCGGGTCGTGGTCGGCCCACTCGATGAGGTGCATCGACACCGACCCGCGGTCGACGAAACCGTAGCGCTCCGGGCCTTCGTAGGCGCGGGCGTCGAATCCGAGGCGGCGGTAGCGGGCAAGGGCGAGATCCAGGTTTCGGACGGGGACAATTGGAGATACGGAGGTGAAGTCGATTGCGGACACACCCCAGTCTGCTACTCATTTCTTGAGCGTTTTTGTGCACGCTTGGGAGATGGGTTGTTTCGCTCACAGCCGCCTCCTGGGGAGGTGGTGGCTTGTGTCGTGGTGGGGCAGTTCTCCACCGTCCCGACCCGTTGGATCAGTATCCTTTTGACCTCGTTTTTGGGGGTGTAGAGGGTGAGTTCGCGGCCCGAGCGAGGATATTTCGGGCCGCATTGATCTCCGCGTCGAACACGATCCCTTGCTGCGGACAGTCCGCAGTCTGACAGTGAACTTTCTTCCCGTGACGTTCACCGAGGTGCCCGCACGAATGTACTTGTTGTGATGTGTAGGCCGGGTTGACCAATGCCACCGCAGAACCTCTGCGGCTTGGTACCGACGCCAAGGCGTCGGCCAAGAATGAGCGTTGCCAGGCCGCGTACAGCCGGTTGACGGCAGGGCCGAACTTGCTTTTGCCGCGCATACCCGAGAGGTCCTCGGCAACGATGTGTGCGGTGGTGTCCACCAGGTCGTGAACCGCTTGATACACCGTGTCTTTGGTGACCGCCCTGTCGTGGGCACGTTGACCAGACAGCTTTGTGTGGCCCAGGTTGTGGCGCTCGATCCGGTTGGCTTTAGCCCGCGCGGCGCGCGCAATGCCCTGATGGCCGGCTTGTTCGGCCGCCACGGCTGTGGCCAGGTGGTGATCACGAACAGCGCGCAACTTGTTACGGGCCTTACCGCGGGCGCGGTCACGTTCGGCGCGGGCGGCGATCTTGGTGTATCGGGGTATTGCACATTAACAATCAAGAAACTTACTAGTAGTCGCTAGCTCTCAACTGACGTCTGAGTCTGCCCACCATCGCGCCGCACAGTACGGTGAGCGATATGAAGTTTCTGGACGCCGATGGAGTCGGACAAGTCAGCCGAATCGGGCTCGGCACGTGGCAGTTCGGTTCGCGCGAGTGGGGCTACGGGGACCGTTACGCCTCCGGCGCGGCCCGCGACATCGTTGCGCGTGCCCTCGCCTTAGGAGTCACGCTGTTCGATACCGCCGAGGTCTACGGACTCGGCAAAAGCGAGCGGATCCTTGGCGAGGCACTCGGCGACGAACGTACCGAGGTTGCGGTGGCCAGCAAGATCTTCCCGGTCGCCCCATTCCCCGCTGTGATCAAGCAGCGCGAACGCGCCAGTGCGCGCCGGCTACAACTGGACCGCATCCCGCTGTACCAGATCCATCAGCCCAACCCGGTGGTCGCCGATTCGGTGATCATGCCCGGCATGCGCGACCTACTCGACAGCGGCGACATCGGGGCGGCCGGCGTCTCGAACTACTCACTCGCGCGCTGGCGAAAGGCCGACGCCGCGCTCGGGCGTCCGGTCATCAGCAACCAGGTGCATTTCTCGCTCGCCCACCCCGGTGCGCTCGATGACCTGGTGCCGTTCGCCGAGCGCGAGAATCGCATCGTGATCGCTTACAGCCCACTGGCGCAGGGGCTACTGGGTGGCAAATACGGCCTCGACAACCGGCCCGGCGGCGTGCGCGCGGCGAACTCGCTGTTCGGCACGGAGAACCTGCGCCGGATCGAACCGCTGCTGCAGACCTTGCGCGACATCGCCGCCGAAGTCGACGCCAAGCCGGCGCAGGTGGCCCTGGCCTGGCTGATCAGCCTGCCAGGTGTGGTGGCCATTCCCGGAGCATCCAGTGTGGAGCAGCTGGAGTTCAACGTCGCCGCCGCCGACATCGAGCTGAGCGCCGAATCCCGCGATGCACTGACCAACGCGGCCCGCGCGTTCAAGCCGGCGTCAACACGACGCTTCCTGACCGACCTGGTGCGCGAGAAGCTCGACCGTCACTGACCGAAGCTTCTACCCACTGTGCCGGCTGCTATCTCGGGCAATTGTCGAACTGGCTGCGCAGCCGCTGCTGCAGCTCAACGGCAGCGGGTGTCAGGTAGAACTCCGGGTGCATCTCGCCCTGGGACTTCTGGTATGTGCAGCCGCCCGCATCGACCGTTCCCTTGAATTGCGGTGTCTCGAAAGCTGATTGGTCTTCGAGCCGCCATCCCAGATCCAGCGCGTGCTCCGGTCCGGCCCCCGTGGTCTCGATAACCGAGACCAGGTCTTGGTAGGCGGTGTCGGGGTTCTGCACGCCGACGTTGAGGTCGGCGATCGCGCCGTTCGATCCGACGGTGATCGACCAGATCGATACCGGCATGGTCGCGATCTGCTGCTCGACACGCTGCTGGTCTTCGGCGCTGAACGGGAAGGACACGCTCCATAACGGCATCTTGACATTCGCGGCCGGCACCATGTCGAGGCTCAGCTCAGCCTGGTCACCGAAGACGGCGCGTACCGCCGCAAAGACGTCGTCGGCCGGTGTCTTGACTTCGTCGACCCGAAGGCCGGCCGGGGTGGAGAGCTGGCGGCCGCTGATGCTTATTTCAGAGGCGTCGACCGCGTTGGCGAATCTCCGAATGCGCTCTGCGTCGGCGGCGATGGCGGCCGGGTCGAGGTCGGCGCCGCGCGTGACACGCACTCGGCGGCCCTGCGTCACCCAGAACTCCGCCGTCTGATCGAACGAGTTGAAAGCATCACCGCGCACCTTGTTGATGCGGGCCGCCACATTCGCGATCTGCTGCGGGGACGCGTCGGGCAGATTGACCGATACGTTCAGGGTGGCGCCTCGCTGCGCATCGTCGGTGAAGTCCAGTCGGGCATCGGCAACGCCGGGCATGGCTTTGATCGCGCGCTCTAGCTGGTCGGCCTGGACTTTGCGGTCGGTGGTCCCGCATGCGCTGAGCAGCCAGGTCAACAACACGGCCACGACTGCCAACACGGTGGAGACACCGGATGCTTTCGTGCGCCGCTGCCCGGAAGCACGAGAAGTGCGCGGCAGAAGTCGGACTGACATGGTCGGCACCCTTCGGGATATCTAACTCTTGGTGCTACGTATCAAAGCACACTGAGTCGTAGCAGCGCAAGAAAATTGCACTCTGCAATATTTGCGCGAAGCGAGTATCGACAACATCGTGGACGCGCTCGAAGCTGTTGTCGACGATCTGCTTTTGCGCAGCTAGATACCATCTTTTAGGATTAGAGCCGCGCTCCTTGGCTACCGCTCAAGGGCGTTGCGCGAGTGACTAACGCCACAGCGCTTCGCAAGTGCCACGCATTGGATCCAGATTACCCACAGGCATAAGTGCAGCACTTGTTCTCCGGGGTGAAGTGTCGGGACCCGGCGCCGCGGTTCGTCCAGACATGCGACGCCCGTCGGGGCGGGTGCGTGGTGTATATGTCGCGAAAGCCCATGTCGGACCGTCAGGCTGTCAAGCGCCGGTGGCCGATGAGACCATTGCGGCGTGCGCCGAAACCCATGCCGAAACCCTGGCAGAATCGCGCTGACCCGCACACGAGACGCCCGGTGAATCTGTTCACGGTTCTGGATCAGGCCGCCGCGCGCTTCCCTGATCGCGGCGCCCTGTATCACGGCGAGCGCCGCCTGTGCACGTGGTCGGAGCTGCGGGAACGCGCGCTGCGCGTGGCGACCACGATCCGCGCGCATGGCGCCGGTGGGGCTCGAATCGCCATTGCCAGCGAAAACCGTCCCGAGATCGTGGAGCTGATGTTCGCGATCTGGGCGGCAGAGTGTGTCCTGGTCCCGCTCAACTACAAGCTGCATCCCAGGGAGATGGTGCAGATCGTGGACGACGCGGGCGTATCGCAGGTGTTCGCCTCGCCGAAGATTGCTGCCGGATTGGCCGCAATCACCGATGTCCCGATCGAGTCCCTGGACACGGCAGGTTATTCCCGCCGGCATGCCGCCCCGCCTTGGATTCCGCCATCCACCGATTCATCGGCATTGGCCTGGCTGTTCTACACCAGCGGCACCACCGGCCGGTCGAAGGGCGCGATGCTGACCCACCGCAGCCTGATCGCCATGACGGTGGCTCACCTCGCCGACATCGACAACCCGGACCAGGATTGCAGCCTGATCCACGGCGCTCCGATGTCACATGGCTCCGGCCTCTACGTGCTGCCATACGCGCTGCGCGGCGCCCGGCAGGTGGTACCCGCATTGGGTGCGTTCGATCCCGACGAGTTCCTGGATCTGTGCGAAGCCCACCCCGGTTCCAGCGCGTTTCTCGCCCCAACCATGGTGCAGCGGCTCGTCGAGACGGGCCGGCACCGGCCGGGCAATCTGCGCGCGATCGTCTACGGCGGCGGCCCGATGTATGTCGAGAGTCTGAAGAAGGCGATCGCGGCCTTCGGGCCGGTGTTCGCGCAGATCTACGGCCAGGGCGAGTCACCGATGACGATCACTGGTCTGCGCCGCCTCGACCATGACGGCGCCGACGACGCGATACTGGGCTCCGTTGGCTACGCGCGCTCCGGCATGGAAGTCGCGGTGCTGCGCGCCGACGACACGCCGGCTGCCAGCGACGAGGTGGGTGAAATCGTTTGCCGCGGTGAAGCTCTCATGTCCGGATATTGGAACAACCCGGCCGCCACCGACGACACACTCAAGAGCGGCTGGATGTACACCGGCGACATGGGGTCGTTCGACTCGCGCGGCTACCTCACGCTGCGCGACCGTTCGAAGGACGTCGTGATCAGCGGTGGCAGCAACATCTACCCGCGCGAAGTCGAGGAAGTGCTCCTCGAGCACCCGGGCGTCTCGGAGGCTTGCGTGGTCGGCACGCCCGACGCCGAATGGGGCGAGGTGGTAGTGGCGTTCATCGTCGGCTCGGCCGAAGCGAACGAACTGGACGCGCACATGCTGGAACGCATCGCGCGGTTCAAGCGGCCCAAGCGCTATATGTTCGTCGACGAGTTGCCGAAGAATAGCTACGGCAAGGTGCTCAAGCGCGAACTGCGGAATCGGTTGGCTTAGAACGCAGTAACTGAGTGGCGTTTCGCCATAGCCAGTCCTCCAGGACTTCCCGCTGGACCGGCAGCGCGCGCATCTCGTCGCACAAATCCGCGTAGGGGCGGTTGATGAGAAATGCACCGGTGCCGTAAAGGATTTTGTTGCGGATTGTGGTCTTCCCGAAACGTATCAGCGGGTCCCAGCCAGCGCCCGCTGCGGCGAAGTACTTCGGCCGGTGCGCGGCCAATTCGAGGTAGACGTTGGGGTGCTTCCATGCGATCAGGCATGCCTCTAGCACCCATGGGTAGCCGCCGTGGCTCATCACGATGGTGAGTTCGGGGAAGCGACAGGCAACTTCGTCGATGTGGCGGGGATGGCCGAGATCGCTCGGACGGGTCCGAGTCCAATTGGCCGAGGTGTGAATGGAAAGGGGAACACCGAGTTCGACGCATTTCGCGTAGAAGGGGAAGTAAGCGGGGTCGGTTGCGGGCCGTCCAATCATGAACGGCCGCAGGCTCAACCCCCGGAATCCGTACTCCAGCACCCAACGCTCGAACTCCTCGAGCGCTGAGCTGCCGGCCATGATGTCCGCGCCGGCGAAGGGCAGGAACCGGTCGGGATGGCGCGCCGCGAGGGCAGCCACCGAGGCGTTATGCACGAAAGTAACGCCGCACGTCGACTTTTCGTCGAATCCGGTGATCAAACTGAGCGTTATGCCGGCAGCGTCGAGGGACTTCAGTATTTGGTCGTCGGTGCGGCGCAGCGAACCTGCGTAATCGCTGAACTCCTTGGCACTGATCGTTCTCTTGGTAAAGACCTCCAGATACCGCAGCTGCTCGTCGGGAAATCCGGCCCTTAGGTCGTCAATGACCTCGGCGCTCGGAACGATGGGCGCCCACATGTCGATGACCGGCACCGGGGGTTCGGCGGTCATGGGGTGGGTCATGACGTTGGCCCAGCTTGGCTAGTTCTAGGGCCCACGGGGCCACGCAAGAACTCGTCGAATACCGCATCGTGCTCGACGGCGAAGGCCTCCTCGAATGTCGCGCTGGGACTGCTGATCAGGTAGCGCTTCGTGCACTCCAATGCGGGCTGGGGGGCCTCGATGATGGTGCGTGCCATCGCCAAGGCGTCGTTGAGCACCCGCGCGGGTTCGCTGATGCTGTTAACCAAGCCGATGCGAAATGCCTCGTCGGCATCGATTCGCCGTCCGGTGAGGCAGAGTTCGCGCGCGACGCCCACGCCCACGATCCATTGCAGCGGAGTAAACAGCGGCGGTGCGCCGAACTTGATCTCGGGATGTCCGAATCGTGCAGTGGCCGAGGCGATCCGGAAGTCGCACAGCACGCAAAGGTCCATGCCGCCGGCCACCGCGGGGCCGTTGATGGCCGCCACCAACGGCTTGGGAAAGTGCCACACGGCTAGGTGGTAGCGATGCGAGCTGTCTTTGATGCGTGGCGCAAGTTCGGCTTGCGCGAACTCGTCGAGGTCGAAGCCGGCGCAAAACGTCGAGCCCGCCCCGGTGAGCACGACCGCGCGGACGCCCGCATCCGTCGCCCAGCTATCCAGCTGTTCGGTGATCTCGTCGCGAAGTTTGATCGATAGCGCGTTGCGACGCTCTGGCCGGGACAGGGTTAGCGTCGCGACGCCGTCGTCGGCTACGTGTGTGGCAATGTCGCGGCCCATCGCTCCTCCAAGCTAGATGTGACAAGAAATTTACTCGGGCATCGGTCAACGACGGCCACGCGCGCACGAACCGCACGCGCGGGCAAATTAAACTTGCACCATGCCACTAGGGAGCGACTACGGGGGCCAGGACTGCGCGCTCGCCCGAGCGCTCGCGATCCTCGGCGAGCGCTGGACGCTGCTGATCGTCCGCGACGCCTTCCACGGATTGAGCCGCTACGACGAGTTCCTGCGCAGCCTCGGGCTCGCGACGAACATATTGAGCGCGCGACTGCAGAAGCTGGTGGAGCACGGCGTGTTGGAACGGACCGCTCCGCGCGGTTCCTACCACCTGACCCAGAAGGGCCGCGACCTGTTTCCGGTGGTGTTGACACTGATGGCCTGGGCCGACCGCTACGAACCGGGACCCGAGGGTCCCGAGGTACTAATCCTGCACACCGGCTGCGGACACGAGGCCGGCGGCGCGCTGCGATGCGAGCATTGCGGCGAGCCCATCACGCTGCGCGACCTGCGCGTTGTGCCGGCGCCGGGCGCGGTCGGGTCGGATGGCGAGCCGACGGCGTTGACGCCGCCCCAGCTGGCGGCGTGGGAAGGTCGCAGCGCGCGCCATTGATTACTTGCACTATGCAAGTACTATCGATGAGTATGTCGATCAGTCCGCAGCTCGGCCCGGAGCACCGCGTCGACATCCCGGCAGGCGCCATCAGCTACCGCGAATGCGGCAGTGGCTCGCCGATCGTGTTCGTGCATGGCGTCGGCGTCAATGGCGATCTGTGGCGGCGAGTCGCGCCGCGCCTGGCGGGCGGCCATCGTTGCATCACCCCAGACCTGCCGTGGGGATCCCATTCGATCCCGCTCAAACCCGACGCCGACCTGTCCCTGCCCGGCATGGCGCGGATCACCGCGGACTTCCTCGAGGCCCTGAACCTCGACGACGTCACGATCGTCGCCAACGACACAGGCGGTGCCGTCGCGCAGGCACTGGTCGGGCGCCACCCCGAGCGGATCACCCGCCTAGTGCTGACCTCATGCGACGCGTTCGAAAAGTTCCCGCCGACGCCGCAGAAGTACCTGGAGGTGATGGCACGCTCACGTCTGCTCATCTGGATCGTCGCCTACACCGCGCAGTTCAAGCCCATCCAGCGGTTGCCGACCGCGTATGGGTTTGTGACCTCACGGGCGATGCCGCCGGACATCATGCGCTCCTTCACCGGCCCGGTGCGCCGCAACCCGGGAGTCAGGCGCGACTTCCGGCGCATGCTGCGAGCGGTCGACACGAAGTACACATTCGAGGCCGCGGCCGAGCTCACCAACTTCGACAAGCCCGCATTGGTGCTGTGGGCCGACAATGACAAGATCTTCCCCCGCGACCACGGACGCCGGCTGGCACAGCTGTTGCCGCAAGGACGATTCGACCTGATCACCGACAGTCGCACCTTCATCCCCGAAGATCAGCCCGACCGCCTTGTCAGCGCGATCGAGGAGTTCCTTGCCGCGCCGCGACGGATTCGCTGAAGACACCGCCCGACTGGTCCGGCAAGAGGCCCGCCGTAACCCCGGCCGCCGATTCGCGTGCTTCGGCCCGATCTTTCCCAACGCGGTCCGCTGCAGCACTTTCCGCAACCAGCGGACCGTGAGGTGAAAATCGCACAACCACAAACGAATTCACGCGCCAACGGCACGCATCGCTGGTGCCCGTGACCGGCGCGGCAACAACGTCGCGGGCTCACCTCGGTCAAGCGTAGGAGAGTTCACGACAAGCGCGCGGTCAAACAGACAACGCTGAGCCGCACGTCGCGCACGCCGGTAGGCGCACTTCACCGCACCGACGTACTCGTCAGCCGTTCAGCTGATCGATTCCCGGAAGTCGACGCCCGTCTGAAGGGACTGCGCTGACTGGTCGATGTCTATCACCGGGTAAATCTGGTAATCCGCGATGAAGCCGAATTTGCTTGAGGTATCAGCGAGGTCGGCCGGATCGTCCGTCTCCACCAGTGCGAATCCGCCGCCACCGTCGACCCGGCCCAGAAACGCATGGTAGGTCGAGCTCTCGGGCGGTGTCCACTTGGCGAAGACGGCCAGGCCGCGCCGCAACGACTCTTCGTTCTCCGCCGCCGACCCGTTGAAACGATACGTCCAGGAAACCAGGTACTTCACTTCAATTTCTCCTAGCGGTGTTGGTGTTTCTTCGGCTGTGACGGGTCGTCACAGCTTGCGAAGTCGGCGAAGAATTTTCATGAATGGCGCGGATGCGGCCAGACCGCGTCGCAGGCTGGTCTGCAGAGCACTGATATTGCAGACCACCAGGTATTGCAGCCCGTGGTCTCGCCACTCCGCCGCCTGATCGATCACCTCATCGGGCGTGCCTACCAGAAGGCACTCCCGTAGCAGCGACGCCGGCACGTCGGACACATACGACAGCACGGTCGCTTCGTCGAGCGTTTGCGGAATGATGTCTTGCAGACCGGTGAAGTCGTCACCCAGCGGATGGCTGGCGCCATGGCGGGCCCATACCTCCGCGGGCAAATTCAGCGCAAACGATTTCATGATGTCGCTGCCGAGCGCATCATCGACCTCGGCCGGGGTGCGGCCGGTGACGACGAACAGCCCGGTTGCCGCGGTGATGGACATGGGATCTCGTCCGGCGTCGGCGGCGGCGTCCCGCACTTTCCGCAGGCTGACGGCATAGTTCTTGGGCTGAATCGCCAACACGGGAAACCATGCATCGGCGTAGCGCCCGGTGGCGCGCAGCATCCGCGGGCCGTGAGCGGCGATCCAAACTTCTGGCCACTTGCCGCGGTATGGCGGCAAGTCGAACACCGCGTTATGCAGCGGGAAGAACGGGGAATCGCGGGTGACCAGCTCACCGCCGGAATTCCACAGCGCGCGAATGGTCGCCACGGCCTCTTCGAACCGCGCCACCGGTTTGGTCCAGTCCACACCGTAGGGCTCGTTGCCTTCACGCTCGCCCGTGCCGATGCCCAAGATCGCCCTGCCTCGGGTGAGCAGATGCAGCGTTGCGGCCGCCTGCGCGGTGACGGCCGGATTACGCCGACCAGCATCGGTTACCCCAACTCCAAGCCGCAAGCGTCCCAGTCGATTTCGGGCAGCCACATGGCCGAGTACCGTCCAGGGTTCCAGCCACGCGTCGATCTTGGGAATCAGCCGTGCCGCGCCCAGATATTGCGTCGTGGCGATCGACCGCGGAAGCAGGGCGTTCAGATGGTCGGGCAGCCAGAACGAATCCATACCTGTGGCGACAGCCGTCAGATAACTCGCCCGCACCAGCGCCGTTGGTGAATATCGGGTGCGGAACAACTGCTCTGCCAAACCGACCTTAAGCATGGCCGCGAACCGCCACCCTCATAAACCAGCGTGGTCCCCCGCCGAACGGCAGGTACTTGCGTTCGATCGTCTCGACCATGCCGGGCCATGAGCGGCGCGGCCGAAGCGATGATGTTGCTCCCATAGAGTCATCGTTGCCCGCGCCGGCCGGGGCGGACTAAGTAGTGGGGTACGCGAATTTGCGATGCTCCGGCGCAGGCTTACCCAGTGGCAATCGCGGACTGGACGGCGCCAACAACTGCAGTCAGGCGGCTCGACACCGCGGGTCCATCAATGCGATGGCGCGTGGCACAGCAGTGCTGCGAGTTCGTCGCGGCTGGTAACGCCCGTTTTAGCCATCGCCCGATAGATATGGCCCTCGACGGTGCGAACGGATAGGGTCAGCCGCTCGGCAACCGCACGGCTGGACAACCCCTGCCCGAGCAACATCACGATCTCGCGCTCCCGATCGGTCAGGGGCAACCGCTCGCTAGCCTGGCGTAGCGCCGGAGTAATTGCGCCGCCGCACCGCTGCGCCAGCGCGTCTGCTCGAGACGAGCACTTCAACGCCGATCCCCGCAAGTCGCTGCGGCGATATATGACCGCCGCGTGCGCCGCCGCATCAACCGCGGCGAGCAGATCGCCGATCTGCTCGAATTGCTCCGATACCGTGGCCAATTCTTCCCCATCGCCGGCCCCAAGGGCAGCCGCGAACCTCGCCGCGAGACCCGCGCGAGGGCCCTCCACCATCGCTTCCAGCTCACTCAACCGGGACGCCTGTGTACTGTCACCGAGCTGCGCGGCGGTCTGCAAACACATCACCTCCGCAGCCAATTGACCATTGGTGCAGGCTATTTCGGCCGCTGACAACACGGTGCGAATCGCCTCGCTCACCGCCCCCTGGCAGGCGGCAACCCACGCCCGGGCAATCCCGTGCTCGTAATCCAGGTAGCGCCAGCTGGGATGACGGCTTTGCTCGAGCGCGGCAACCGCGACGGCGGCGTCGTCATTAAGCCCCCGAATCGCAAGCGCGATGACAGTTGGCAGCCCGTACCGGTACCCAAAGCCGTTGCGCTCCCCAGCAGCGGCGAGGAGATCGACGGCTGGTCGCAGCACCGCACCGGCGTCTGCAAGATGTCCGGCTCCCAGCGCGGCGCGCCCTACCATCGCGGTTGTGAACAGCACCGCGGCGCCAGGCAGGGTTTCGGCCTCCCGCTGCAAGCGTTCGGTCAAGGAACGAGCCTCGCCTATCCGACCGGCGAGCAGCAGGGCTCCCAGATGAGCATCGGCGATCACGAACCGCATGTGGGCGGCGTCGAACGCGCGGACCGCAATGGCGTAGGCACGCTCAGCGGCAACCACCGCTTCGGAGGTGTGGCCGGCGTCCCCGCACGCGGCGACGAGCCCCCAACTTGCCACAGTCCCAACGGTTGCCTGCAGGACGTCGATATCGAGTTCGCGCGCCGATGGGATCGCCGCCGCCGGTTGCCCCATCGCCGCCCAATACATCGCGAGGAACGCGTCCGCACTTCCCCGGGCGCCCACCGAGGTAGTTGCCAAGGCGTCATCGATGTGCTGTTTTGCGCCGCTGGGATCGGCCAGTGACCACAGCATGTTCACAGCGCGCAGGCATGCGCGGCGCGACTGGCCCATTTCTGTGAGCTGACTCGCCGGGATGCACGCCAGCGCAGCGTCGGCTTCTTCGCCGCGGCTCAGCCATGACAGTGCATGTGCCCGAACGAAATTCGCTTCGGCTCCCCCGCCGGCGCGGATCGCGGCTTGCGCCAGTTTGTCGGCCAGGGGCAGGTCGGCTAGCCACACGGCGCCTTGCGCCGCGCGGATGAGCAGATCCGGATCGGGCGGTAGGTCGGAGTCCAGGCTCAACGCCGCACGCCGCACTACGGTTCGCATGTCATCGCACCAGTGGGATGCAGCGAGTTCGGCCGCGACGAGTCCGCGCAGGCGGCGGAGTCTCGTCGGCGCGCTGCGTTGCCTGCGTACTTCTCCGTAGAGCGGATGGGCCAGGCGTACCTCCACTTGATCGTCGGTGGTTTCCAGTGTGACAAGGCAGCGCAGGTCGGCTTCCTCCACCGCCTCCGCACCGGTGATCCTCGTCAGGGATCCGAGTTCGATCGGTTCACCGACGGCGAGCACGTCTACCACGTCGCTCACCCGAGGTGGCACCGCGCCGATCCGCGACTCGATCAGTTCGAGGAAGCCCGGCGGCATAACGGGCTCGCCGGTCCAGTGCCAACGGCCGCGCTGAGCGACGAGCCGGCCGTCGGCGACCTCCCGCTCGACGATATTGCACAGATACAACGGATTACCCCGGGTCAGCTTCCACAGGTATCGGGCGGCATCCGGATCCAGCTGACCGCCAAGCGCGGCCGATACCAGCGCGGCGGTCTCTCCCCGTGACAACGGCTGAACGTCGAGTCGGTCGAACAAGGACCCCGTCCAAAGCTCCTGTGTCGCAGCGGGAATGGGTTCGCCATCGCGAGCGGTCAGGACTAGTTTCGCCGCGGCGCGCTGGACGATCTGCTGTAGCGCGAATACCGATAGGTCATCGAGCAGAGGCACGTCGTCGACACCCACAACGACGGTGGCGCCATCGGGGGTGTCGGTCAGCGCCTCCAACACCGCGCGAACGAGCTGCAGACTGTCACCGTCGGCCAGTGGAGCCCACGATGAGAGCGCACCAAACGGCAAGCTCCGCCCCACGGTGGTGCCGACGACCCAGCGGATGACGCAGCCTTTTGAAGCGGCCACCGCAAGGGCCTCCCGGGCAACTCGGCTCTTGCCGACGCCCGCGGTCCCGCACACGACGATGCCCGCCGAGTCCGGATCCGCAATTGCGGCGCCGATACTCCGCAACTCCTCTGCGCGACCGGTCAGCGGCCATGACAAGCGCATTCAGATAGCGTAGAGACACTCATGAGCAAGTCAAGGTCAATCTCACTATTTGCTACCAGCTTCATAACTTCGACCAGCTCCTCGCCGGGGGCAAAGACCGCGGCGTGTGCCGGATACCAAGCCAAGCGTTTCCTGCGCACAGCCGACCCCGCCTTCAACGCGCGGTTTCGAGCACTGCGGCGACCGTAAAGCCGCGCGCAGAACCAAGTGAGGACCTCGACCATGTCCCGCACCAGGTCGTCGTCAACCCCGCCGTCGTCGAGCACCACCAACCGGCGACCGCGCGCAGCCAACGCGGATTCGACCAGTTCGGTGGTCATCCCCCGAGCCGGTCCGGGGACGCCAGCACCGTCCGCTCGTTCACCCGAACCGCCGGAACCGGCAACGTCCCCGCACGGAACCAGCGGCACGCCGTCTGCTGATGAACGCCCTGAGCACGCGCCCACCCAGTCAAATTCACACCACCGACAAACTCGCTAGAACGTCCCTATGCTCACTATCACTCAGTATTCCGTCAACTGTTCCCAACCCCTTGGACAGGTCTCCGTCGTCCCAAACGGGCGCACCGGCGGCAACCAGCTCGTCGAGAAGACCGGGAAAGAGCTCCTCCAAAATATGAGCGCCGCGCGCCAGAAGAGCGTGAACGTGCCGACCCTGCGGTACCCCCCGCCGGTTGACGGGATCGTCTGATAGTTCATCCCGCTCGATCACCGTGACGGTGCCGAAGAAGTCTGCCAGCACCCGCGCGGCGAGCAGCCCGCCCATCCTCGCCCCTAAAACGATCGCGCGTTCACCCAGTACCGGCATTGCGAACCCCTAACCTTCCAACTTGCCGTCCAACTATTTGGTCGCGGTCTGCAGCGCGATGAGTTTCGCTTCGGCCAGGCGATAAACACCGTCCAGGGAAGCGTCCTCGACGCCGACGTACTCGCAGATCAGCTCACGCGCCACGCCGGCGTCGCGCAGCCGCAGCGCCAGCGAGTACGGCAATGGCAATTTGCGCAGCGCTTGCTCACGCCCGCTGAGATCTTCGACCACCGGATCAGCATGCGTCTATGGAAACGGTGTCGACTGAGTACGGCGGTACTCGACTTTCGCGGACGACGGCCGCACGTACTCCGGCGGCGGGCGCGGCGGCGCGGCCCGCGGGCGCACCGCGGCCATCGCAGAACGGGCGCCTTCCCCTTGTCGACCGTGCCTCCGTAGCGCTGCACCACCGCGGTCGAGGAATCCAGCAGCGCGGCCATAACCTCGCGTAGCCGTTCAGGGCCCAGTGACGCCGCGATATCCATCGAACGCACCACGTCGGCAAACAAGACGGTGACCTGCTTGTACTCTGCCGCCGGGGTGCTCTGGCTAAGCGGCTTACCGCACTCGCTACAGAACTTCGCCGTCGCGGCCGCCCGGCTTCCGCACGACCAGCAGGAAAGCTCGGCCATCGTGATTCCGCCGGGTCGACTCAGCTCCACTTTCGTATCGTGGCATTGGCCGACCAGAAATCCCAGACGACACAGCAATTTCGGGTTGGGCTCATGTGCCCGCCTCGCCGCGACAGGCTAGCAACTACTCGATGGCGGCGAATCACAACCCGCTCCCAGTGACTGGAGTGATGGCTGGGGCAGGCGAGACGGTTCCAAGAATCCTTCAAGAATCCTTCAAGAATCCCTTGAGCAAGCGGCGAAACCTATTAGTTATCAGGCCGTGACCAGGGCAGCACCGATGCACCACCCGCAGACCCGGCCATCTTTATAGCAAGAGGAAACCGAGATGACCGACACAGCCCACTACCAGCAGCCCATCACCCGGGACGCGCTTGCGGAACTGGCCCCATTGTTCGACGCGCTCGCCGCGGTCGCCGTACGTGGCGAGGTACCGGGCCCCGAGTTGCTGGCCCTCGTCGCGCAGGCCGGGCCGTTGCTGGCCGAGGCCGCCAAACCCCCCAACGACGGGGAGCCCTATTCGCGCTCGATCCTGCGCGCCGACGACAAGGTCGAGATCATGCTCGCCCGGTGGCGTCCAGGACACGCGTGCGCGCCTCATGACCACGGCGGCGCCGGCGGCTTCGTGATCCCGGTCGAGGGCTCATTTGTGGAACGCCGATTCAGCTGGGACGGCCCACAACTGGTCGTCACCGAGCACGCCACTCGGCCCGAGGGCATACCGATTCGCATTACCTCCGAAGACATCCATGACATGGCGGCCGGGGCGTGCGGGCTGACCCTACATTTCTACAGCCCGCCGGCGTCCAGCATGAGGGTGTTCGACCTGGAGCGGGCCGAGGCGCTGGAACTCGTCGGCAACTACGGCGCCTGGATTCCGCAGGGTGAGCACCCTCGCATCCCCTTTGCCCGCATCGCGCCCAAAAGCGAAACAAAGCCGGTGATTTGGGTGGCTCACACCACGCACTACCGCGGCGGTTCGGCCGAGTTCGCGGCAGCCGCGGCCACCATGGCCCGCGAGCTGGCCGTCACGCATCCCGATGCTGAGGTGATCGTCTCCGGCCTGCACCACAAGGCCGACTTCGTCGCCGAATTGGCGGGGTTCGCCAACTCGGGCCTTGAGGTCAGCCAATTACACCTGATCAGCCATGCGGGAATGTACGGCCCGATGTTCGGCTCGACGGACTGGCCCGAACAGTTCTCCCCCCACGAATGGCAGGCCATGGCAATTCCGTTCGCCGCTGACGGGCGAGCATACTTTCACGCCTGCCGGACGGCGCGCTGGTTCGCTCCCTTCTTCGCCGACATGTTCGGCGTTCCCGCATTCGGCAACTACAACTACACCACCGTGTCCGCCCGCAAAGACCGGTTCGCGTGGGCGGGTCGTCATCCGACGACCCGCCCGAGCCTCTACATGATCGCCGCGCCCGGCAAGAAATCACACGGCTGGGGCGGCAGCGTCCGCAAGTATCTCGGCTGCGCCGCGGAGCCAATGGTGCAAAGCATCCCTGCCGCGTCACACACCGAGCGGTCCTACGATCGCGTGGCCGATCTCTACGACCGCGCCTACGTCGACATCCGGGTCCGCGCCGCCGAGTGGCGGTGGGTAGCCGACCGAGCCAAGCGCGCCCGCGCCGAGCTCGGGCGGCCGCTGCGGGTGCTGGAAATCGGTTGCGGCAATGGCGCTTTGCTGCGCGAAATGGACGACAACGGCGATATCGACTTCGGCGTCGGGGTGGACAGCTCCGCCGGCATGCTGGCTCGGGCACGGGGGGGCAGCCGCGACCAGGCCCGACTGCGGTTCATCAAGGTCAACGGGCCGGCGCTGGATGTTCCCGACGACCACGTCGATGTGGTGATCTCGTTTCTGTCCTTCCGGTACCTGGACTGGGACCCGGTCATGGCCGAGATCCGGCGGGTGCTCGCCCCGGGCGGACGGCTGTGGGTGATCGACATGGTCCAGCACCCGGTGCGTGCGCGCGAGCTGGGCGTGCTCGCCCGCTCGGCCATCGCGCACCTGAGGACTAAGCGTGCCCGGCCGCAGTTCGCCAAAGACCTGGCCGCGTTGACCACCCACCCCGACTGGCTGGAGATGCTGCGGCACAACCCAATCCGCGCAGAGCACGAGTATCGCTGGTACTTCGGCAGCCGCTTCCCCGGCACCAGGCTAAAGATCTTGACGGCGACCACTTCTGCATGCGTGGTGGCCTTCGATTCAGGTCCACTGCCCAAGGGCCGCACCGCCCCACTCTCCTACCCCTAGACCGCCATGAACACAAACCCTTGCCTGGGCATTGTTGACTGGGGCATCGGCGGCCTCGGCCTGGTACAGGCCCTGGACCGGGCGGCGCCCGTGCTTCCGGTGCTGTACTGGTCGGACGCCGGCGCTACCCCCTACGGCCGGATGCGAGCCGACGAGCTGGCCAACCGCCTCACCACCGTGGTCGCCTCGCTCGCCGAGCGTGGTGCCACCGAGGTGGTGCTGGCGTGCAACGCGGCCAGCACGGTGGTGGGGCGGCTTGGTGGGGCGGCGGTCCCGGTGGAGGGAATCATCGACCACGGAGTGGCCTCGGTTCCCGAGGAGCTCACCGGACAGGTCGGCGTGATAGGCGGACGGCGGACCATCGCCGCCGGTCATTATCGGCGCGGGTTGGCCAGGCGCGGGCGGGTGGTGTTGTCCCGGGTAGCGCAACCGTTGTCCGCCCACATCGAGGCCGGTCGCACCGGTTCCCCGCAGTTCCGCGCCGACCTGGCCAGGATTCTCGCCCCGTTGCGGCGGGTCGATGCCCTGGTGCTGGCCTGCACCCACTATCCGGCCGCACGCGAATGGTTCGCGGCCGCCCTGCCGCAGGCCCTGCTGATCGACCCCGCCGATCGGATGGCCGCCGCGATCGCCGAGCGATACCCGCACACCCGGGGCGCCTCGCGCCTCGGCACCCGCCATTTCCTTACCACCGGCGATCCCGAAGCGATGCGCCGTGGCGCCGCCCGGGCCTGGGGCACGGTATTGACGGCCACGGCAATCCGGCATGACGCCGGAGACCTACTACACCGCCTAACCGCGTAGGTCCACCACGCATGAAAAGTTCTGGACCACAGCCTCTTTGGTCCTCGGCCAACTCGCGCGTGTCACCCGTCGTCGATAACCGACGGTGATCAACACATCGAAAACGGATGTTGGACTCCTAGTTCCCCGCAGCAGCGCCTACTCGCGCAAGGTGCTCGCGGCAACGTTCGACACCCACATCGACGACCTGCCCGACTTCCCGTTCACCAAGGTCGACCCGCTCATTGTCAACCGGCGCAACCCGCTCGACGGGCACGGCGTCGGAGAGCGCTAAACGATCTGATCGCCTGGCCTTTTCCGAGACCTAAGCCGCCGGGGAATGGGAGCAACCATCGCTCCCCTTCCCCGGCGGTGCGTCGCCAGCTGGCTCGTATCACAATGAACCTGGATTTAACCCTCGCATGGCATTGTGACGCGTGGTTTTCTCATGCAGCCTGCTCGCGGGCGTCCATCGCAGAGTGATGAGGAGGGCAAGTGGGCACTTCAGAAACGACAGCTGAGCCTGGCGGCGGGTTGCCGGTAATCCATCTCTCAGTGCTGCTGCGCGCGCCGGTGCTGGCCCGCAGCGGTGAGGCTGTGGGCCGGGTTGACGACGTCATCGTCCGGCTGCGCGGCGCCCACGAGTATCCGCTGGTGACCGGGATCGTCGCCGAGGTGGGCGGGCGTGAGGTGTTTATCGGCAGCAAAGCCATTCACGAGTACGCCCCGGGTCGGGTTGTGTTGGCCAAGAACAAGATTGACCTCCGCGGCTTCGAGCGCCGCGATGGCGAGGTGCTGCTGCGCGCCGACGTGCTCGGGCACCGCTTGATCGATGTGGCCGCCGTCGAGCTAGTACGCGCCTACGACGTCGAGCTCGAAGACACCGGCGCAGGGTGGGTGCTTGCGCGGCTGGACACCCGACGTCCAGCACGGCTGTTCGGGCTGATCAAGCAGTCCGCCGGGCATGCGGCACGGGATTGGAAGTTGTTCGAGCCGCTGATCGGCCACGCCCGCTCCGATGCACTGCGCCGTCAGTCGGGCCGGTTCGGCGGGTTCAAGCCCGCCGAGATCGCCGATCTCCTCGAGGAGGCCGACAAGGCCGAGGGCGGCGAGATCCTCGAGCGGGTGCACAGCGACCCGGAATTGGAAGCCGACGTGTTCGAGGAGCTGGACCCCGACAAGGCAATGCGCCTACTCGATGGCATGCCCGATGACGAGGTCGCCGCGCTGCTGGGCCGGATGCGCGCCGACGATGCCGCCGACGCCATCGCCGACCTGCGCCAAAAACGGCGCCGGCGGGTGCTGGAGCTGATGCCCGGCCCGCAGCGCACCAAGGTGATCACCCTGATGGGCTTCAACCCGGAAAGCGCCGGCGGGCTGATGAACGTCGACTTCGTCTCCTGCGCCGCCACCACAACCACGGCCGTGGCGCTGGCGCTGATCGCCGCCGCCCCCACCATGCAGCCCGAGGCGCTGATCAAGGTGCATGTTCTCGACGAGGACAAACGCCTCGCCGGTGTGGTATCAGTGATCGCCCTGTTGCAGTCCCGAGCTGATGAAAGCGTTGGGGCACTTATGGATTCCGACCCGGTGCGGGTCAGCCCAACCGCCGACCTCACCGACGTCGCACTGTTGATGGCCGACTTCAACCTCTACTCCATCCCCGTGGTCGACGAGCAAGACCGGGTGCTCGGAGTGGTCACCGTCGACGACGTGCTGGAGGCCACCATCCCGGAGGACTGGCGCCGCCGCGAACCGGCCCCCCGTCCGGTCCGCGAAATCACCCCATCCGACGATGACCGCAACGCACCCGTGGGGGGAGGTGAGGCACTGTGACGTCAAGCGACGACCCGACCATCGGCTCCGGGGCGCCCGCACTCGAGATCGACGACGCCGACCTGGCTCGGCCGCGGCGCTCCGCGGTCCTCGACAGCGCGCACCTGGGCGACATCGAGGGCGCGTTCGGGCGCATCAGCGTCAGCGAGACCGAGCACCCCCACACGTGGAAGACCCGGCTGCTGACCCTGCTTGCCATCGTCGGTCCCGGGATCATCGTGATGGTCGGCGATAACGACGCCGGTGGTGTGGCCACCTACGCCCAGGCCGGCCAGAACTACGGCTACTCCCTGCTGTGGGTGCTGCTATTGCTGGTGCCGGTGCTCATCGTCAACCAGGAAATGGTGGTCCGGCTCGGCGCGGTAACCGGGGTGGGGCATGCCAAGTTGATCAACGAACGCTTCGGCCGCGGCTGGGGCTGGTTTTCCGTCGGCGACCTGTTCCTGCTCAACTTCCTGACGATCGTCACCGAATTCATCGGCGTCACCCTGGCCGCCGACTACTTCGGCATCTCGAAATACATTGTGGTGCCGACCTCGGCGGTGGCGTTGGTCGCGATCATGGCAACCGGCAGCTTCCGGCGGTGGGAGCGGGCCATGTTCGTCTTCATCGCCATCACGCTGCTGCAGGTTCCGATGCTGCTGATGTCGCACCCGCAGTGGGGTCACGCGGCGAAGTCGTTTGTGGTGCCCAGCATCTCGGGTGGGATGAGCTCGGATGCGGTGCTGCTGATCATCGCCATCGTCGGGACCACTGTGGCGCCCTGGCAGCTGTTTTTTCAGCAATCCAACGTCGTCGACAAACGCATCACTCCCCGGTTCATGGGATACGAACGCGCGGATACGGTACTGGGGGCCTTCGTCGTGATAGTCGGCGCCGCGGCCCTGCTGATGACCGGCGACTGGGCGGCGCGCTCCACCAACACCGCTGGGCAATTCGCCGATGCCGGCGCCGTCGCAAACCTGCTCGGTCAACACAGCGAGCTGCTCGGCTCGTTCTTTGCGATCGTGCTGATGGACGCCTCGATCATCGGCGCCGCCGCGGTGACCCTGGCTACCAGCTACGCCTTCGGCGACGTGTTCGGCATGAAGCACTCGCTGCACCGCGGGTTCGCCGACGCCAAGCAGTTCTATCTGTCCTACACCGCAATGGTGGTGTTGGCTGCGGTCATCGTGCTGATACCCGGCGCCCCGCTCGGATTGATCACCACCGCTGTGCAGGCCCTTGCCGGCCTGCTGCTGCCCAGCGCCAGCGTATTCCTGCTGCTGTTGTGCAACGACCGGGAAGTGTTGGGGCCCTGGGTGAATCGGTCCTGGCTCAACTGGGTCGCCGGGTTGATCGTCGGCACCCTGCTACTGCTTTCCGGGATCTTGATGGCCACCACGTTGTTCCCGAAAATCAACGTTGTCGCGGTTGCCGGGTACCTGGCCCTGGCGTTGGTCATACTCTGCGCGGCCGTGGTACCGGTGTTGCGCTGGATGGCCCGGCGTGAACCCGCACCACCAGCAGCCGAACCGCCGGCACGTGCCGTCGACCGCAACACCTGGCGGATGCCACCCCTGACCCTGCTGGAGCCGGTCACCTGGTCGCCCGGCACCAGACTCGGCATGATCGCCCTGCGCAGCTACCTGGTTGTCGGCGCGCTGCTACTGGTGGTTAAAGCCGTCCAGATCAGCCACTGACAGCCCGGAAGCTGCCGCGTTTCGCGTCGGTCATCTCGACAGTGAAGCCCCGACGGGCCAGCCGTTGCCGGAAAAACTCTGCACTCACGTCGCGACCCAGCCTCACCCCGGTCTCTCGGGAGAACACCCGGGCCTGCGGAAGGACGATGGCCGGCGTCCCGTCACCCGCCGGGGTGAACCGCACCGTCGTTCCGTCGGCGGTGACAGCCGAATATTCGTATTCCAGCAGTTGAACCCAGCCGCCCGGCCGGCGCACCGAAATCGACGTGTCCGGTTCTACCCGAAATTCGCGTCCCCGTTTGATGAACGGAACGAGATTCCACCAGATGAGCAACAAACCCGGCAGCACCAGGATGAACAAGGCATAGGCATGGGTGTCTTCCAGATGGGCGTCGCGGGACCACCCGGTGAGTACCTCGGTGGTCCAGCCCACCACGAAGGTTCCCATGTCGCTCAGCACGTCGCGGACTCTCGCGCGACCGGTGGAAAGGTCGTACCCGATCGCGCCGATGGCGCCGATCCCGCCGAGGGTGAGGGCCACGCTGAACAGCACCACGCCCCAGTTTGTTCGCGACACAAACGCACCGCACACGTCGGCCGCTTCGTCCATGGACACCTTCGGCCCGCCAAGCGGCTTGGCCAGGCAGAAGATGCTGACGCCAATCGCCACCGCCAGCGCCAAAAACTCAAGTGGGCCAAAGGATGAGCGTTCAGAATTGGCGATTACCACGCCCACGAACGTCAGCCAGGCCAGCCACCGCAGCGTCCGTTGCCAGCCCGCAAACGAGCCTCGCCGGCGTCGATTCGTCCTCTCCCGCCGCAAGCGAGTCGTCGTCGGGTTCGTCCGGCGCGTACCCCTCACGGCCGATAGACGAGCCGGGTTCGATCACGCTCTAATCTCCCGTGCGCGTGATTGTTTCGGTGAAGTCCGTATCCGCGGCACAGGATCCGGATTGGTTGAGGTGACCATGCCCGGTGAGCAGCGTGACGGGATTCTGCGGTGGCTGAGGCAGCGGATACTGCGCGGTGGAATTGTAATAGAGGTTTTTGCATTGCGGAGAGGTCTGGGCGTAGGCGACGCTGAAGATCCACTTCCCGCCGTCGAATACCAGTGGCTCATCGCTTCCTGCTGTGTAGAAGTAGCTCATACACCGATCGCCGGTGCGCAGACAGTCGGTACTGACAAACTCGTCTTCCTGCTGTAGTCCGTACCTGCCAAAGTTTCGCTTGATGCGGTAATGGCCGTGTAGCGCTTCGCCAGGGGACAGCACCCGCGGCGGTAGGCCGGCCGGGTCGGGGAGGCTATTGACGTCGACGTCTCCGGTGCGGGTGAAGGTCAAGGTTCGTTTTTGGTTGCAGGAATTGCTCGATTCGCCACGATATTCGCCGGTGAGGGTGCCATCGGGAGCTGGCTGCAGCGTCAGCACTTGCCAGACCTCGGCGGCATTGTCCCGGCACTTGTCCGAGTCGAGGGCTATGCCGAACCAGCGGCCATCGACCTGGTCGAACACCGCGGTCGACGCGAGCTTGAAATCGCCGCTTAGGCGTGATGCGGTCGCCACGCACCCGGTGGGCCGGCACACCGAGCGAACGGCGTACGTATCGGTTGCCGCCGGCGCACCCGCCGCCGGGGCACCGTCGATTCTTGTGGCCTCACTGAAGTGAGCGCTGTAGATGCCGGTGAAGGGACCGGTATTGGGTGGCGCGGTACTGGCCGGCGTGGTGGCGCCGTTGGGCGCATGGGCGACCGGCTTGTTGGACTGGGTGAGCTTGACAGCCGCGAAAACACCACCTGCGATCAGCAGCACGATGCCCAGCAGGGCGCCAATCAAAACGCTGGGACGCCGCCGCAACCGCTGCCACGCGGACGGCGCCGGCTGCGGTGGCAGCGCCGGCACTGTCACGTTGAACGGGGGTTGGGTGTCTGGGAACGGAATCGCACCGGCGGGTGCGAAACCCGGACCCAAGTGCTGGCCCAGTTGGTCGGCGAACTCCTGGCAGCTGCGGAAACGATCGGAACGCTCTTTGGCCATCGCGGTGACGAACACCGAATTCAAAGCAGCCAACTCGGGCCGGCCAGCACCGATCAAGGGCGGCGGCGCATTGATATGTTGGCTGATCACCAGGGCAGGATTGGTCTCACCATACGGCGGCGAACCGGTCAGCAGGTGAAACGCGGTGCAGGCCAGCGCATACTGATCGGCCCGCCCGTCGATCGACTCCCCCTTCAACTGCTCGGGCGCCGCGTAGAACACCGTGCCCACCGTCATGTTGGTTGCAGTCAGCCCCGCCGAATCATCGGTACGCCGCGCAATCCCGAAATCGGCCAGAAAGGCCCGCCGCGCCTGCCCGTCAGGATCGGACAGCAAGATGTTGGCCGGCTTGACATCGCGATGCAGCAGCCCGCGACCGTGGGCATAGTCCAACGCCGAGGCGACCGCGCTGATGATCGGCACCACCTCAGCTAGCGGCATCCCGCCGGGGAACTGTTCCAGCAACAGCCGACCCACATCGGTGCCGGCCACATAGTCCATCGAGATCCAAAGGTGGCCATCCTCTTCACCGCGGTCATGAATCCCCACGATGTGCGGATCAGACAACCCGGCCGCCAGGTCAGCCTCACGCAGAAACCGCCCCCGAAACTCCGGATTGGCAGTGAACTCTGCCGGCAACACCTTCAGCGCATCCTCGCGCGGCAGCCGCGGATGCGCCGCCAAATACACCTCGCCCATCCCGCCGGTGCCCAACACGCGCAGGATCGTGTACCCAGCGAACATCTGACCAACCTGAAGCGACATGTCAAGATGGTAAGTCCTGTCGGTTCAGCGGCACCACAATTCGGGGCCGTCACAGCAAATCGACCGCGCACCTCTACCCAGATCGGCGGCGGTGTGTCACGGCGGATGCGCGCCAGCGGCGTGCCGCAGCACCATCGCCTCGTCCCGGGTGCACGCCCGCGCAATGTTGCTGAATTCTGAAGACGAGGTCGATATTTCGACACAACGGAGAAAACGTACCGCGGCCAGCGAATCGATTGGTTCTAATCGCCGGTGCGCGTGAACGTTTGGTCGAAGTCTGACTCGGATGCGCAGGATCCCGTCTGTTTTATGTGACCGTGTCCGGTGAGCAGGGTGATCGGATTCTGGGGCGGTTGAGGCAGCGGAAACTGCGCGGTGCTTACTACATGCATCAAGTCTCCGGCCGCCAAACAGGTACCGTCGCCATCCAGGTTGAAGATCCACTTCCCGCCGCCGAAAACCAGCGGCAAGTCACCTGACTGTC
Organism: uncultured Actinomycetota bacterium; assembly: GCA_963845595.1. Lineage (GTDB taxonomy): Bacteria > Actinomycetota > Actinomycetes > Mycobacteriales > Mycobacteriaceae > Mycobacterium. The sequence goes on along the minus strand of CAWJSU010000005.1, from coordinate 424,867 downwards.
CATGGAAGTAGCTCATGCAGCGATCGCCGGTGCGTAGGCAATCGGTAGTGACTGCGGTGTCCGCCTCTATTTTTGGGTCCCCATTCGGGAATGTCTTCGAGATGTGGTAGCGGCCGTGTAGCGCTTCGGCCGGCGAAACCACCCGCGGCGGTTGGCCGGCCGGGTCGGGAAGCCTGTTGACGTCGATATCTCCGGTGCGGGTGAAGGTCACGGTTCGTTTATTGGCGCAGTCGCTGGGGGAAGTCTCGATGTATGCGCCGGCGAGGGTGCCGTCGGGACGCGGTTGCAGCCTGAACACCTGCCAGTACTCGGCGGCTGCCTTGCTCAGGCACTGATCCGAGCTGAGGGCCACGGCCACCCAGCCGCCGCCGACCTGGTCGAAGACCAGTGTCGGCTGCCCCACTGGAACGTTGCCAAGGCGTGACGCGGTCATCACGCACCCAGTGGAACGACACAGCGAACGAAGGCCGTAGGTGCCCGTCACCGCGGGCGCCGCTGCCGGATCCGGGATGTCGTCGATCCCGATGATGGGGCCGAAATCGGCCTTGTAGGTGCCCGTGAAGGGACCCGGAGCCACGGCTGGTTTCTTGGGCTGCGTCAGCTTCATGCCCGCAAATACACCACCGGCGATCAGCAACGCGATGACCGCCAGGGCGCCGATCAGCAGACCCGAACGCCGCTTCTTTTTGGGTGGCGCCGGGAGCGGCAGAACGGTCGTGGCCACACCAAGCACGGGTTGGGTTTCATAGTTGGTTTCATAGTTGTATGAGGCCGCGTCTTGCGGGTGGGCCAAGTGCTCGGCGAACTCCCGGCAGCTGGCAAACCGGTGCGACGGCTCTTTGGCCATCGCCTTGGCAAACACCGAATCCAGCGCGGCCAGCTCGGGGCGGCACGCGCCGATCAACGGCGGCGGCGAAGTGACATGGTGGGTGATCACCACTGCGGGATTGGAATGGACATACGGCGGCGCGCCGGTCAGCATGTGAAACGCGGTGCAGGCCAGCGCATACTGATCGGCGCGCCCGTCGATCGACTGAGCCTTCAACTGCTCGGGCGCCGCGTAGGCCGCCGTGCCGACCGTCATGTTGGTCGCGGTCAGCCCCGTCGAATCATCGATGCGTCGGGCAATGCCGAAATCGGCCAGGAAAGCCCGCGGCGCCTGCCCGTCGAGGTTGGACAACAAGATGTTGGCCGGCTTGACGTCGCGGTGCAACAACCCGCGATGATGCGCATAATCCAGCGCCGAGGCAACCGCGGCAATGATCGGCACCGCCTGATCGACCGGCATCCCACCCGGGAACTGGGAACGCAACAGCTCGCCCACATCGGTGCCGGCCACGTAATCCATGGAAATCCAAAACTGACCATCCTGTTCACCGCGGTCATGAATCCCCACGATGTGCGGATGGGACAAAGCGGCCGCCAGCTCGGCCTCACGCACAAACCGGCCCCGATACTCCGGATTGGCGGTCAAATCCCTTGGCAACACCTTCAGCGCGTCCTCGCGCGGCAACCGCGGATGCGTCGCCAAATACACCTGGCCCATCCCACCGGCGCCAAGCACCCGCAGGATCGTGTATCCCGCGAAGACCTGACCAACCTCGAGCCCCATGGCCAAATCGTAGATCCACGTTCGGCCGTTGCCGGTGCAACGATCCGAGGTGTCAGCTCGGTGATCATCAGCGAGCGGCGCCGCTGCCCCGACGGGAGGTCCGCACTATGCTTCGTGGAGCCTTCGTCCCGGGGCCCGCGCCGCAAGGTCGCGGGGCATGCAGGATCTCACCCGGTGACGCCACAACGGCCGAGCGGATGCGGCTCGGCCAGATCCGCATCGGTGGTTGGATCGTGCATTGGAGTCCCGATGACACCGAGAGCCATTGCGTTGGAACGAATTCCGCGTCCCTCATACTCGATCGCCAGCGTCCCGGTCACCGCGTTGAGACCGCCTTTCGTCGGCGAAGCCCAACGCTGCGGGAGCCCGGGGGTCGGCATGGTCATTGTGGAAGCACCTCGCCGCGCGTCTCGGGTGCCATGGGAATGATGAAGAGCCCAATCACGAAAACGACCGCCGTTAGCGCAACGGGCAAACCGAGCGTATGTGTGTGCAGCACCGCAGCACCCAGCAGGAAGTTCACGCCCGCGCCCACAAAACGGCCGAACGACGTGCAGAATGCAAATGCCGTTGCGCGCACGCGCGTCTCGAACTGCTCGGGCAACCAGAGGCTGAACAGCGCAAAGTTGCCGCCGAAGAAACCGAGCACGAATAGCCACGCGATAAACGGCGCGAGCCCGTTGGGCAGATAGAACGCCCAGCCAAAGCTGCCGGCGATCGAAACCGCCATCCCCGCAAAATAAATCGCGAGCGTCTTTCTGCGTCCGACACGCTCGGCGATCACCGGCAAGGCCAGACAACCCAGTATGGTGCCGATCGACAACAGGCCGGTGGCCCATGATGCGGTTTTGGTCGCCCCGCCCTTATCCATGCCCGCGTGCTGCGCCAACTGAATCACGGACGAGGGTTCGTAAACCGCGCCCGCCCACAAACCCACGATCGCGATCGTCACCAGTCCGGCAGCCACCCAGGTGCGACGCCGGTAGCGCGGCCCGAGAATTTCACGCAACGGCTTCGCATGATCCTTGGTGTCCGCCTCGGCCTCCTGCCACTTCTCGGTTTCCTGCACCCGCGTCAAGCATTTCGGTTGGCGCGCGAGCGTCGGTCCTCGGGCCACGCCTCGGCGACGTAAGTCCCGGCCAGCGCCCATTCGCAACCGATTCCGACACCCGCGATGAAACGGAAGGTCGCCAGCTCCCAGACGTTCTGCGCTGCAGAGGAAAGCCCGGTGAAGATGGCGAAAGTGAAGATCGTGGCCGCCGGCACCTTGGTGCGTCCGAAGCGGTCGGCGATCGGTCCCCAGATGAACGAAAGACCGTTCCTGATCAGTGAGCAGGAGTGAGTCCTGTGCGGCCCGAACGGTGTTGGCCGCTGGCGGTGGGTGTTGTCCGGTGGACCGGCGCGCCTCGTGGTGGGCGTGGCGGTGAGCCGGGACTACGGCACCGTCGTGATGTGGCGCTCGGCTGGTGATCGGGCCTGGCCGGTGGTGTGCCCACACTCGTCCGCTGTCGGGTGCGGGGTCCTGCCGGCCGTCGCCTGATCGCCAAGCCGAGGCCACGTCTGCCGATCGCGGCCGCCGCGCCGTGATGTGCGGTGACGGTGACCGGGTCGGAAGTCTGCTGCTGCAAGGGTGCACGCCAGTGTTGGTCGCCCCACCTGCTGGTGTAGGCGGGGTCCACACCGATGACCGCGATACCGCGACGAACGGCCATCCCGATGAGCCGATCCCGAAACCTGCGGGTCGGGATGCCCGCGATGGTGCGCCGTAGCCGCTTGCCCCGCCTGCCGCGGCCCAGGCGTTGACGCCCGGTGGCGCGCGCCGCGGCGAAATCCAGATTCTCGACCACCAGCGCCGTGCAGTTGTGCTGGCCGGCCAGATCGAGCAGCGCGCTGATCCCCGCGCGCAGCCGCCCATCACGGCGCGAGGCCGCTAAGCCGGCGGTGAGCAGCTCGACGCTGACCGGCTCGCCCACCGGATTGCCCGAGGCATCGAGCACGCAGGCCGCCAGGTGCCCGGCGTTGAGGTCGACCCCCAACACCGGCCCGGTCGCAACTCCTCGAGGTCGGGCGCAGGCTCAGGGCTGAGGGCCCACGACGCGTCCAGATACCAGCGCCCTGGCTCTGGATCGAAGATCACGTCATAGCGCACCGCCAGCCGCCCAGCCACCCGGTTGGCGCACTGCTGACCACGATGGCCAAACCGCACCGGCGCCTCAACCACCAGGTGCGAGCCGAGTTGATCAACCAGCGCGCCGGGCACCTTGATCCGCAGCCGGCCGGCCTCGGTGACGCGGATAGTCTCGTTGCCGCCGGTTTTGCCGACTCGCCATCGGCGGTGAAAAACATCCGCGCCGCATCCCAGCGGCCCCGCCAGCCCTGTTCGCTCACAACCGCGGTGTCAAGGTGATTGCGGCTGCGCCACAACCGTTTCCCGCCCACGGTGATCGACGGCCGCCCGGCCGTCAGCGCCCGCTGGGCATCCCCGAGGCGCTCGCGCAGCACCGCCAGGCGCCGGGTCTTGGCGAAACGCTCGCACGCGCTGCGGTAGCCACGGCATCACCGCATCGCCCCGTTTCGCCCGGACTTAGCCTCGCCGACCGGCGCCACTTCACCCGCACGCAGCGCGCATCGGTCCTCCAACACCTCCACTGCGGCCCGCAGATCGCCCACCTGGGCGGCCAGTGCGCGCATACCCAGCTGGTATTGGTCCTCCACCGCGCGGGTGATCGCCCCCGCCCACCGTGATGATGACACCGCCGTCAGCGCCTGCTTGCGCTGCGCACGCCACCCAGCCTGGGTCTCACGAGTCGATCGCCCAAGCCGGATCCGCTGGGCTAACTCACCGCGATACACCGACCCCAGAAAGTCCCCAATCGCCCCTCAGCGCCGTTGCCTCGGCATCACTGAGCCGGATCCGGGTACGGATCCGCACCCCGGCCGGCGGCGCGGCCACCACAGGATCCCCGATCCGGCGCAACCGCACACCCTCACCCACACACCACATACTGGCAGCGGCCACCGACAAACCCGTCCAACCTCACGCCGGCACTCACAATCGCGCAGTATCACTCACTTCCGCTCACTATCCAGCACGCAGCTGCCAACCCCAGCCCACCAGGAACAGCGCGAACAGGATCGACCCCGCGAGCCCGACATTGGCCGTCGTCGCGGCAAAGCCCGAACGCGGCAGCAACTCGGTCAGTGCGGGTGTGAGCACGAGCGCGTAGATGAACGAATCCATCCCGTCGAGCGTCCAGCCGGTCCACGCGCCCCAGAATCCCGCGATCTGCGAGCGATTCAGCGGCGTGCGTCGTTGCGCGCGCCTCACCGGCCCCGTCGTTGAACTCATGTGGCGCCTCTGATTGATCCCGTTGAACGACCGTTAGCGAATTCGCACACCTGCCAGGCTCACCCGAGCCGGGCAACCGTTACCCCGGCAATGGCCAATATCAGCCAACTCGAGTAGTAACGGTCCACCGAAACGATACCGATGTCATAGCCCATTCATAGGCTAACTATCTAACCTGTGTGGTGTCGGGGGCGAATGTCCAATGAATCCACTAGTAGAGGTGGGGGACCATGAAACTAAAGCAACTGGTTGCGGGAGCAACCATCGCCGGCGCCCTTGGCGCAGCTGCGTTAGGTGTGGGCGTCGGTTCAGCAAACGCGGCACCAGCGCCGCCGGCACCGGCTCCGGGCGGCCATGGCGCGCCGCCCGCGGGCGGATCCGGCGGCAGCCCTGGCGCGCCGCAGCCCGGGAACTTCCATGGCCAGGGCGGACCCGCACCCGCTGGTCCGGCGGACCACAACGGTCCAGGAGGGCCCGGACCCGCCAATCCGGGGGACCACCACGGTCCAGGCGGACCCGGACCCGCTGGTCCGGCGGACCACAACGGTCCAGGCGGACAAGGTGGGTCCGCCCCGTGGCACGGGGATCCACAACGTGGCTACTTCCACGGGGCCCCATGGGGAGACGGACCCGCACCCTGGGGTGCGGGTGAGCCGCCGCGGCCGGTCTGGGGTGGACCAATCCCACCGGCGGGCGGGCATTGGGTGGGTGGCCCCATCAACTACTGGGGCTATCAGGAAACGCCCGTGTGGGATCCCGGATTTAGCCAATGGGGCTTCTGGTTCTTCGGGGTCTGGATCCCGCTGTAATCCGGCGAGATCACACGACGTTGCCTTGCGGCGCTCAGCGTAGCGCGCCGCAAGGCAATGTCAGTTCAAAGTCAGCTCAACGTCAGCTCTAACCGATTCATCCGCGCCCATAAAATAAAGTGCCTGCCGCCCCGCGGGTTTCGCGGCGCTACCAGGCCGGGGTGAGCCCTGGTAGCTAACTGCTCTGGCGGATAGTCTGCCCGACGAATTGGGCGAATCGGGATTAGTCGTCTTTCGACTCGATGTTTTAGCCGTCGGCGCCATTGCCGACGCGTGGCAACTTCATCTTCGGCCGCCGTCTGGCAGAGCGATCTACCTCAGTGACGTTCCTGGGGCAGCTTACATTCTCAGCCTGCGCCAGCGCAGATCGAAGGATGCGCTTGTATTGGTCGTCCCTGACGTCGGCGGACATCATGCTGATAATGCGCTCCGCCGCAAGCAGGTAGCTCTGGATAAGCGGTTGTTGAAGGTGAAATCGCATTTGGTCTTGGGCGCTTTGCTGCGCCCTAATGAAGGTGCGGGCGATATAGCCCCCCGCTGCGGCACCCGCGGCCGCCATCGCAGCCGCCGCGTACTTGGTGGCGGAGTCCTCCGACAATACGGCGACCAAGAGCCCGGCGCCCACTGCGCAAAAACTCGCTGCCATCGCGATAAGGCTTGCCCGATGTGAGCTTTCGCGTTGCGACCGGACCAAAGCCTCGTAGGCGTCCATTTGTTTCTTGTTAGCCAGCATCAATCCCGGCAAGTCATCGATTCCGTTAATGTCCGCGATGGCCTTATTCAATTCATCTTTAGCCTCGGCTTCGAAATTTTCGTAATGACTCACTCTTGCCAGCCGTGCGGTCATAAGACCTGAAACACGTGGAAAAATGGTGGGAAGGAACGCCAATATCCCGATAAGTATCGAGAAGCGAGATGAGATGCCAAGAAGATATCCGAGCGGGCGGTTGAATATGATTAGGGCGATACCGAGATATACTAACGCAAAGTCCGATCGCACGAGGACAGGGACCTTGGCGACTTTAGTCTTTATCTGGGCAACTAATTCTTCCCATTTCGACGGTTTTGGATAATCCACCGTCGGTTCGTCCATATCTGGTTTTCCGTAGATAGGAGAAACTTCTGGGCCCAAGGACTCGGTTGCCACCAATCGAGCGTAGTACAAAAAGCTGCGGTAGGATCTGAAAACTCAAGCGAGGACTGACGACGGGACATCCGGGGCTGTGTTTGCCGGTGATCGAGACAATCTCTCGGGCAGCCCGACGGTGACGCCGAACTGGACGCGCAATGCCCACACTCGATTGGATGCACCTGCGGTTGGGATCTCGGCGGTGGAGATGCCGCGGAGTTTGAAGCGTCGACACCCGGGCCAACGCGCAATCCTCTTTACGCCGACGCTGGTATCTTCCTGTGATGCACTTGCCAGCCTTTGCGGGCGCCATGATGCGCGGCCTTAGCGCGGCGCCTGACTCGTCGCCCCCCATTCAGGCGTAGAGATAACTGTGGTGCGAAAGAGGCGTTGTCGGGTCTTACAAGGGTAGGACTCCGACTCGTGTGATGAATCGTCATTCCGAGGGCGAAACGAGGTGAAACCACCATTACCCATATGAACGTGGCCCCTGGGAAGTGGTCGACGGTGTGCGCTGTCCTGCTGTCCGCTGCCGCGCTGCTCACCGCGGCGCCAGCATCGGCCGATCGAACCGATGATGCGTTCGTCGCGGCCCTTGCCCGGGGCGGAATCAGCATGCCTGACCGCAACAGCGCGATTGCGATGGCCCAGGCGGTGTGCGCCGGACTCGATACAAACGAACCCTCGTCCGTTCTGGCGGTGAAGCTGGCACGGGACGCCGATCTCTCGCCGAGGCAATCTGGCTACTTCATCGGCGCTTCGGTAGGTGCCTATTGCCCGGAAAACAAGGGCAAGCTCGACGGTTCGCTGAACTGGCTGAACCCGGGTCCCCCGCTGATGTGAGCGTAGACGCCACACCGCCACGGTTTCGCATAAGCCGATGAATCACCTTGTTTCGCAAGCGACGTCGCAAAGGTGGCCGCACTGAGTGGTTAACTCGGTGAAGACAATTCACCGATCGGGCCTCGGCGAGCGCCATAGAGCAGTACCTCACCGCGTATCCCTTTGAGATGACGGGCTTGTGGGACCGACCATTCGATACCGGCTGGATCGCCAATCGCTTTGCGAGCAGACTCGGTGGCCCACACCGCGCCGGCCGGTGCCACGCCAGTGACTCGGCTGGCGAGATTGACCGGACTGCCATACCAGTCACCAGCACGGTTGGCGGCGGGACCGAAGGCAAGTCCGACCCGAAGTCGCGGGAAATCGTCGGCGGCCGCGGCGTCGACGAGGTCCAGAACCGTCACCAGTAGCTTGAGCGGGTCTGAACAGACCAGCATCACGGCGTCGCCGATCGTCTTGACGAACTGGACGGGACTTGCGACAACGTCATGGGCAAGATCTGCCAGCCGAATGGCGACCAGCCCCAAATCTTCCGCCGGCATCTGCTCGCCGAGGCGCGTGAAACCCACCAGGTCGGCGAAGGCTACGGCGACTTCGCGCGCTCCCGGCAGGGTGCCGGTGGCGCGCTCGAAAACGTTGATCGCCTCGGTCTCGAAGGAATGCCGCAGCGCCAGCCGCAATAAGGCGTCAACCATCGGACCAAGGAATGGTTCGGCATCGTGCGCAAGCCCTTCGAAGGCTTGGGCCAGCTCGAGTTCCGTGGCGCCCGGGTGTAGCAATGCCTGCAACCCCGCGTGACGCATCGCCACCGCCACGCCGGTGAGGCTGTCCATCAACAGTCGCACGATCAGGACGACCTGTACGGGATCGAGCCCAAGATCGATCAATCGCGCGGCCGCAAGGACCGATTCGGCATCCGCCCGCGACTGCAGACGCGCATCGGGGTCGTGTGCATGAACCAGGCCAGCGGCGCGATGCAGCCGTTGCAGCACTTCCAGGCTCACACCGCTGGACTCCGAAATCTCTCGTGGCGAGACCCACATACCGTCATCGCCGATCATCCGATTGGCCGGCAGCAGCATCGGACTGAATGCGCCGCGGATCTGATCGACGTCGAAGCCGCGACCAAGCAACCACGCGATCAGCTCGGCGCGCTCCTCGCGCGCCGGCCCCTGCAGATCATCGAGCAGCCCCAATGCCTCGATGTCCGGGTGGTTCGGGTCTTCTGCCACGGCGTCAACGTACAACACCGCGGCGCGAGTGGAGTGCCAGCGCGACGCGGGCGTCCACGCCCATTCGGCTATCCGACCGTAGCAATGCGGCGAGGATCGCCCCGCTCAGCCGAACGCCTTGCGAAGGTCCTTCTTGATCACTTTTCCGAATTGATTGCGCGGTAGGGTATCGACGATCACCAAGCGCTCGGGATATTTGTAGCGGCTCAGACCTTGCGAACGGCAGTGGCGCACTAGGGATTCCAGGGACACACCATCGGCCGAAACGGGCACCACCACGGCGCAGACACGCTCGCCGGTACGGATGTCGGGCACTCCGATGACCGCGACGTCGGCGACCGCGGGATGGGTGGCCAGCATATTTTCGATCTCGAGGGCCGAAACATTTTCCGCGTTGCGGATGATCGCATCCTTGATGCGACCCGTGACGCGAACGTTGCCGTTTGCGTCGACCAGCCCAAGATCACCGGTGCGCAGCCAGCCGTCTTCGTCGAACGCTGCGGCGTCGAGCGTGGCGTCGGCATAGCCGACGAAGCATTGCGGGCCTTTGAGCCGAAGTTCACCCTCTTGCCCGACGGGCATCTCGATTTCCCGGCTGTCGACCACCCGGACGCCGACCCCGGGCACCGGGGCGCCAACGGTGTGATCCAGCACCTCCGGCGCAGCGGTGAGAGACGGTGAGGTGGCCACCGGAAACTCGGTCAGCCCCCAGGCGTTGGCGATGCCGGCCACGCCGAAGGTTTCGCGGACCTGACGCCCTAGTTCGGCGGTAACGGGCGCACCTCCGGCCAGGCAACCGCGAAGGGACGGGAACAGCGGCTGGTCGCCGTGGGCGCGTTGGGCCTCGAGGTATGCGACAAAGAATGGTGTTGCCGTGCCAAGGAAAGTCGGGTTGTGCGCCGCGATGGCAAGCGGAGTCGTGGCCGGATCGAATGCCTCGAACAGCACCAGTCGCATACCGGTCAGCAGTGCGGCGGCCAACATCGCGGCGCCGCCGATGTGCGCGATGGGAAAGACAATCGGATTCACGTCGTTGCTCGTGGCACCGACCATGCCCACCACCCCGGCCGAGCCGGCGATCACCGACGTGTCGGTATGACGGATCCCTTTGGGGGCCGCGGTGGTCCCCGACGAGTAGTAGATCCATCGGGTGTCGCCGGCGGGTCCTGGTGGCGCCGTCAGGGCATCGATGCCGGCGCGGGGCAGCCGAAGTTCGCCCGCGACCGCGGGTATCGCGAGGTCAACGGTGATGACCTCGAAGCCCCTGTCCAAGGACAACGCCCGGGCCAGTCCACCGTGGTCGAATCCACGCCAAAATTCCGGCACCACAAGGAATTCAGTTGCCAACTGCCCGGTGATGAAGCCGACCTCGTGTTCTCGCAATATCGGGATGATCGGGTTTTGCACCGCACCGAGTCGAGCCAGCGCCGCCATGACAACCACGGTCTCGAGCGTCGTGGGCAGCTGCCACGACACGACAGTTCCCGCGCCGATCCCACGTTCGGCGAAAGCGGCAGCCGTCGCGCACGCGACGTCGTGAAGCTGACGCGCGGTGAGGCTCCGGCCATACTCATCGGCGAGAAGCCGCCGGTTCGGTTCGCGCCGCGCCGCGCCGGCTATCAACGCCCAGTAGGTGACGTCTCCCCCGATCTTCATCCGATCGGCGGCTCGGCAGATGGTGGACGAAATCCGGAGTGCGCTATAGACACAGACACCGCGGTGCCCACCGGGCCCTTGGGGTCGACGAGGACGGCTGAGCCGGTAGCCACACCCTCGTGGCTGGAGTGGGTGAGTGAGGCCAGGCCGATATGGGGTCCTTCGGGAAGCCGGCTCAGCGTCAGGGTGTAGTCGGCATTGATGAACTGCAACGCTTGCGTGCCCCAGTTGGCGATCGAGGCCGTGATGTCGCCCGCCATCGCCGCGCGGGTGAAGGCGCTGAGCGGCTCACCGTCGATCAACGGACGCGTCTCGTGCAACCACGTGAATTTCGGTCCAAACGTATGGTCCCAATCGGGATCGGGATTCTGGACCCCGGCGCCCCAGCCGTAGGTCCGCATAAAAAGCGACAACTGGGCACCGTCGTGCTCGATCGGTACGGGCGGCATCTGTACCGATTGTGACCACACGTGCCCGTCGGGCTGCGGGCCACGCCGCAGAAACAGCGCACTCCCCCGTGCGACGGGGACGCCACGCTGGATGAGAACGGCCTCGACCAGCCGTAATCGCCGTCGTTCGTGTTGCACGCGGGTGTGCACCTCGATCGGTTCCAGCGCGGTTGGTGCGGGAAGGTCGACGGTTAGCCGGGCAGGTTGCAATTGCGGGTCGTCGACCGCGCGTTCGACGGCCCAGCCCAGCAGGCCCCCGACAACGTGGCCGCTGATCGACGGGCCCCATCCACCACGCGCGATTTGGGTTGGCACGTAGCGGCTTTCGTCGCGAAAGAAGTACGGCGTCGACGCCACCGAATCAACATCGCTCGGCACGCTATTTGGCTCGATCACCGCACGACTCTCCGCGTGAACCGGACTCTCATACATTCCTCCTCCGCGACAGCAACAGTATATGTTACAGTTTGTCTTCCAGTCGCGTGAAATCTGGGCTTCGATCGCGTCAAACCCTCACGCGCATAGAGACATTGCAGGATCAACGGGCTAGTGATCCCGCTGTCATCACGCCTCGTACTCCGACGTCCAGGGCAACCGCGCGCCGAGGCACGCATCACGGACGACACGGTGAGCCGTTTAATCAATCACGATTCGCGCCACAAGTCCGCACGTTCAGCTTGGCTGGCCGATTCGGGGGTGGCCGCCGGCTCGACGGAGCGGTGAAGCCTTCGGTGTCATCGAAGAATGCCCAGTGCCCCTCGTCCTCGACCTCCATACGCCAGCCCAGCTCGGAACTGCCCGCAATGGAGTCGATAAACCACGGGTATGCAGCCGCAGCGCTGTCAAATTTCTTGGTCGCGACAATCCGGCCATGTGGATCGATAACTCGAAACAGCGCCATACGATGTGATTATCCCTTCGGGGCGCCTTCTAATCGAGTTCTCATCGAGTGCGGCTTCCGCGTACGAACGTGCTCCAAGAATGTTTTAAGGTCGCAATCGGATGCTGGTGGGTCGAAGATGGACATCAACACCCGTGAAGGAGATCCGATCGTGCTCGACGCCGATCCCGGCACCAGGACGCGCAGCGCTGCAAGGCCGCGCCGGCGATGGATCCCGGGAGGTGCGGACGGTGGCGCGAAATGCCGGCACCTCGCACTTCTAGCTGGGGTTTTCTGCTGCGCCCTGGTGTTGTCCGGCGCGCTCGCCGGTTGCAGCACTGTTGTGGCCGGTACCCCCGTGGCTTCGACGCACGGTCCGGCGTCCAGCGGTCCGATCTACCCTGCGCAACTAGCCGACCTGCTGACGCCATCCGTGTCGCTCTCCGTGGTAGCCGGCAGCCCGTTGTTCGAACAGGAGATGCAGTCCGCGCTGTTCGCGGGAGCCGACCCGGCCGAATGCCAGGGTGTCGCGGGTTATGGCGGCTTTCCGCTGCTCCCGAAGAACTACACGGGCCGCGAGGCCCGTACCCAGGCCGATAGCCTGAAGGACCAGCATCAGCTGTTGGAGGTGTCGGCCACCTATCCGAGCAAGTTCGATGCCGCGGGCTTTCTCGACTCGGTTCGCAAGGCCGTATCCGGCTGCCAGCGCCCGATCACCGCATGGGGCGACGACCAGCGCAAAGTGACCGTGGGCCCTTCGCCGTTGGCCCAGGGTTCGCCGGACGTTGCCCAATGGACGACGAAGCTGGCTGGTCAACAATGGCTTTGCGATTTCGCGCTCATCGCGAAGGCCAATGTGGTTTCCGAGATCGTCACCTGCTCCCCAGACCGCTCGATCGATATCCAGTCGTTGGTAACCAAGCGGCTCAAGAAGATTGATGAGCTCCTCAATTCCACCGCGTGACGCCACGGATGCCGCGCTGCAGGCGAAGATCATCCCGACCATGTGGTTGGCGTCGGGGACGACGGTGCCCCCGGTGGCATGAGCCCCAGGGGCCAACGAGATCGATGATGCGGCGGCGGCTGCGCACAACAGCGCCCGGAGCCCGCCGACGCGTGCGGCCGCAGCGACCGTCGTCTCGAATGTGCTTGTCATGGAAGGCCTCCTTTCTCGACCCGCCGCAACGGCGTAGTGATGTGTCGAGAAAAGGCTCTGGGGTCGCGCTCAACGGATCCTCAAATCCGATTCAGCTGAGTACCGCTGCCGCGGCTAGCGTGAATCGGGATCGCAAGCCTCAGCGTGGATTTCGAAGATGAATTCGTGTCGGCCGATTCGGATGCGGTCACCATCGGTGATGGGTGCGGTGCCACGGATCCGTTGATTTGCTACCTCGACGCCGTTGGCCGACCGCAGGTCGGTGATTACGAAGCTGGTGCCCGTGTCGATGATGATGGCGTGGTGACGGCTGACGTCGGCGTCGTCGAGGACGATGTCGTTGTCGGGAAGGCGTCCGATCCGTGTCGCCGACCCCCGCAGTGGGTGAGCCTGCCCCGACGCGTCGCGCAGCCGCGCAAGCGGTGAGTCAGGGCTGACGGCGGTGCGCCGGCGGATTGCCAGCAGCGCGTCGACAGCGGTGGTCTTGGCCATGGTTTTCACATCCAGCGTCTCTTGGCGCAGGATCCGCTCGTGCAGACCACGCACGGCCGGGTCGGGATCGATCCCCAGGTCCTCGGCCAGGGTCGTCTTCAATCGCTGATACGCGTCGAGGGCATCGGATTGCCGGCCGGCGAGGTAATAGGCGGTAATGAGCTGGGCCCACAGCGGCTCGCGGTAGGGGTGTTCAGTGATCAGCGCTTCCAGGTCGCCGATCACGGCAAATGGGCGCCCGCATGCTATCTCGGATTCTGCCCGTGCGGCTTGTGCCACTAGCTGGTCCTCGACAAGCGCGGTGGCGAACGCTTCGACGAACTGAAAGTCGCGCAAATCCTCGAGCACAGGTCCGCGCCATTCGGCCAGAGCTGCCGAAAGGTGCCGACTGGCGTTTGCGAACCGGCCGGCCGCCGCTTCTTGCATCCCGGCGTTCCGCTCGACGACGAAGCGGCCGATGTCGCAATCTTTGTCGGCGACATCGAGTCGATATCCCGGCGGCACGTTGACTAGTACCTCGCGTGATGCGGGTCTCGCCGTGCCGAGCAGTCGGCGCAGACCCGACACGTACGTCTGCAGGCTGGCCCGCGCACCCGGCGGTGGCCGTTCCTCCCACGCCGCATTCAGCAACGTATCGACACCAACCGGCCGGTTGCGGTTGATGACAAGCATCGCCAACACCGCCCGCTGCTTGGGAGTGCCCAGCGACAGGGGCGTTCCGTCGATGCTGGCCTGTAGCGGTCCAAGGACACCCAACTCGAGACGCATGCCCGTCATCGCGGTTCATTATGACTCCCCAATGACCGCGGGCCGGCCACCACGCCGCCACCCGTGCAGCGATGTAACGCGACCTGCGGGACTGCACCCGAGTCAGCGACGATGATTGTTCATGTCGCTCAACTGCGGGCCTCGTGGAGGTTGACGTGGAAGGTACGCCGTTCGGCCGCTACCGGCTGCTGGGTCTGCTGGGCCGCGGCGGCATGGGTGAGGTTTGGCGGGCTTTCGACACGGCGACGGACCGGGTGGTGGCCGTCAAGCTGTTGCCCGTGCAGTTGGCCAACGATGAAGTGTTTCAGCGGCGCTTCCGCCAGGAGGCCAAGGCGGCGGCGGGCCTCAACGAGCCGCACGTGGTGCCGATCCACGCTTTCGGTGAGATCGACGGACGTCTGTACGTCGATATGCGACTGATCGAGGGCCGCGACCTGCAAAGTCTCCTTTATGGCGGTCCGCTGGAACCGGTCCGGGCGGTGCGAATCATCGAGCAAATTGCGTCCGCGCTGCGCGCTGCACACGAGATCGGGTTGGTGCACCGTGATGTGAAGCCTTCCAATATCTTGGTCGCCGAGGACGATTTCGCCTACCTGATCGACTTCGGTATCGCGCGCGCCGCCGGGCGAGCCGGGTTGACGAGCACGGGGGTGGTGGTCGGCACCTGGTGGTACATGGCCCCGGAGCGTTTGAGCGGCGCGTCTGCCGACGCCCGCTCCGATGTGTATGCGCTGGCATGTGTGCTCTACGAATGTCTGACGGCGCAAACGCCGTATCCGGGAGACAGCCTGGAGGAACAGATCACGGGGCACCTGACCGTCGATCCGCCGAAACCCTGCGCGATCAACCAGGGGATCCCTGCGCCGTTCGACGAGGTGATCGCCCGCGGGATGGCCAAAGACCCTGAGCAGCGCTACCAAACCGCGCGGGAATTGGCGACTGCGGCCGCCCAGGCGCTACGCCAACCGCTCATCGGCACGCCGCAGCGGGCAGCGACGACTCGCGTGAAGCGGCGGCGAACCACCACAGATTCGGGAGCAGACGACGACGCAAGCGGCCACACCGATGCGCCTCATCCGGTGCCCGCCCGGCCAAAAGCGGGCATCGCAACCGTGGTCCGCCGACGCTGGAAATTGATCGGCCTCGTCGGGGTTATCTCCGCGGCGGCCGTCGGCCTCGGCATCTGGGCGCTGAACCGCCCCGGACCAGTGCACCCGACTCCGCAGTCACCGAGCTTCGCGACCAGCGGCCTGAGCGCGGCCGACATCGACCTGCTCAAGGTCATGCCGGCATTCGGCTACAACCGCACCAACTGCACCCACCAGAGCCCTACATTGGGCGCCGACGCGGTGCTCGCGTGCGCGAAAAACGCCACCGTTGGGGCGCCGGGCGGACGGTTTTTCCATTTCGCCAACGCCAACGTCCTGACGACCGCATACAGATCCATTACCTCGACTTTTCACGCGACCAACTGTCCGGCCGACCCCCCCGGCCCGGACGGCCCGTGGAGCGTCAATCACGTAGAGCTGGGCCGGCAAGCGTGCTATGCGGACGTCTCGCTGCAGCCCGCCGCGCAGTCAACCGTCATCGCAAACTACAACCCGGCGGTCATGGAGATCTTCGAGTGGACAGACCCGGGCGGCCTTGACGCGCTTGCGTATTGGTGGCGACAAGGCAACGCGATGGTGCAGGCAGCACCGGGCGTCGACCCCGATTTCTTCACCGCGGATGACCTCGACTTGCTCAAGACGCTTGGTGGCACCGCGTACAGCAGCGCCAACTGCCGCCACCTCGACCCGGCGTCTCCGGCCAAGGCAGTGCTGACCTGCGCGCACAACCTGCCGGCCGGAGCACCCGGCGCCGCTTTCCTCGCCTACCCCAACCGGGACACCGCGCTGTCGTGGTATTCCAGCGCGGTAAAGGTACTTGGTCCGCACCGGTGCGGGGGGTTGTCCGGCGGCCCTGATGATCCGTGGCTTCACCAAGCAAAGTCGGTCGGCCAATACACGTGCTTTGCCGATCCGGCCAACAACAACCTGCCGGCATTGATGGCCATCAAGGTCGACAGCTTCATCGGCGTGCAGTTCACGGCCGATCCCGCCGATACCCCGTATCAGCTGCCCAAGAGTGAGCCCGCACTGACGGAGTGGTTTACCAAGCAATTCTTCTTTTGACCGGCTTCGGCCCAACGTTCAGGTGTGCGGGCCACCGAGGATGCCGATGTTGTAGAAGTCATCCAAGTCGCCCGGGTAGGGACCGTCGCCGGGACACGGACCGATGCCGCCCTCGGCTTTCCAGGCGTCACGCCGACATTGGATCCGTTGGTGCGCAGTGCGATTCAGCCGCGTCATGACCACGACCATGACGATGAGGATCACCGAGAAGACGCCGATAATGATCATGGCCTGTCCTGCGTTCATGTCAGGCACCGCACTCGGGGTCGCGGGTCTTGAGCTCCGCCATGGTGCAGTAGGTGACGGCCTTTCCGTCGGGGTTGATCTTGTGCAGGTGCAGCACTTGATTCCCGGCCGAGTCGGGCTGGATGGTGGCGAGGTACTGGTCACCCGCCTTGCCCATCCCTGGTCCGCTGCGTCCCAGTAGCGACGTCAACGTGATTGTGATGCTGCCGGCGGGATTCTTCGTCCACGTCACGCACCATTGATCGGTGTTGAGTGCCCCGTCGCCCAGCGTCCACTTTCCGGTGCCGTCCTGGGACAGTTGCATGCTGCTGTCATGGGCGATCCACTGATCGAAAAGCGTCACCGAGTCGGCGTGGGCGACCGCCGAGCCGCCGACGAGAAAGGCGCCGCTCACCAGCGCGGCAGCGACCGGCCGCAGCACTGCGGAAGTCCACCACTGTAAAGCGGCCCCGTGATTGCCGGCTTTCGTCTTGATGCTGCCGCGGGTATGCGGCGGCATCACTGGATTCAATCTGCTGGTCATTTGAGACCCCTTTTTCTCCAGTCGCCGCAGCGGCGTGGTGTATCGAGAAAAAGCTCGCTCACGGCGCTCAAGGGATCCTCAAACGAAGCACTGCTCAGCAGATGTCATCGGGCTGGCCGCGTCTGACCCGCCCGCGTCGAGGGTGCGGCGGTTGCGCGGGTTGCGCCCATTCCGCTCCGCTGGCTTCGAACAACCGACCGATCTCGTCGATGTGCATGTCGGCGAGGTCCCACACATCAGGTACCAGGTCGCGGTCGACGATGAAACCGAAGTCGAGTCGGTCCAGGTAGCTCACCACCGTGATGTTGAGCCCCATTCCGTCGGTGACGATCGACACCGGGAACTGGTGGCGCAGCCGGGCGCCTGCGAAGTACAGCGGCTGACGCGGCCCGGGCACGTTCGAGATCACCAGGTTGAACGGTGGAGCGAAGCGGTCGGCCAACCTCAGCCGCGACGCGAGCCGCACCGCCGAGGTGGCCAGCACCGGTGTGGAGAACTGGGTGAGGTCGACGAGCTCGTTGGCCGGCACCAAGTCGAGGGTGCGCTTGGCGTTTCGCATCGCCTGGCTGCATCGAGCAACGCGTTCTAACGGGTCGGCGCAATCGGTGGGCAACTCGGCGACGAGACCCGAGACACGGTTGGTCCACGGATCGTCCTCCTCGCCGGTACGGATGGACACCGGGACCATGGCCCGCAGCGGACGATCGGGCAGCGCGTCGTGAGACAGCAGGTACTGGCGAAGCCCGCCCGCGCAGATCGCCATCACGATGTCGTTCACCGTGCCGCCGGTGGCTTTCTTGAGCGCCTTGATGTTCTCCAAAGACGTTGTGCGCATGGCGAATCGGCGGTGGCCCGTGATCGACTTATTCCACGGGGTCGGCGGTGCCTGCGTTGTCGGAAGCGAGATGCGGGGCCCGTCGGGGCGGCCGAGTCGGGCGATGGCCTTGACCGCCGCCCCGGCCTGGCCGGCCGCACTACTGACACTGTTGATACCTGCCGCATCGGCGACCTCGCGGACCAGCCGCGCCTGAACCCGCATGGCCTTGAAGGGATTTCGGGCCAGCTGGAAAGCCGTGCGCCGCAACAGGTCCAGTGCGCTTGGGAGCGGCTCGGCGTCCCACTCGGGACTCTCGCCCGGCGGTGGCGCGTCGGCGTTGGGATCGGTCATGATCTGCAGCATGAGCTGCCCCGCGGCACCGTCGATGGTGGCGTGATGGTACTTGGTCAACAGCGCCCAGTGGCCGCTGTACAGGCCGTCGATGACGTAGACCTCCCAGAGCGGGCGGGTCCGATCCATGGGGCGACCGACAATACGGCAAACCTGGTCGGCCAGCTGATCGACCATGCCCGGCTTGGCCAGATGAATCTCCCGGATATGGAAGTCGAGATCGAAGTTAGGGTCGGCCACCCAGTAGGGATGGTCGAGTCCGAATGGCACCTCGACGAGACGGCGGCGCAGTGGTTCAAGCTCGCCGACCATAGAGGCGTACTTGGCGTACACGGCCGCGAATGGGTCATAGTCCGCGCTGGGCCGCTCGAAGATCATCAGGCCCGTGACGTGCCCGAATGTTGTCGGCGTCTCCATGTAGAGAAACGACGCGTCCAGGCCGCTGAGTTGCTTCACGAATGGCTCCTTAGGTGGTCAGCATTCCGCCTTCGACGGGCAGCGTGATTCCGGTGATGTAACTGCTGGCGTCGCTGGCGAGGAATAGCAGTGCGGCACTGAGTTCTTCGGGTTCACCGAGACGCCGGCACAGTGTGCGCGGCAGGATCGTGGAGTCGAAATACTCGGCGTCGAACTGGTCGGTCATCTCGGATTGGAAGTAGCCCGGCGCGATTGCGTTCACGCGGATGCCCCGGCGCCCGGTCCATTGCTGGGCGAGGTCTCGGGTGAGGCCGATCAACCCCGCTTTGGACGACGCGTAGGCGGCCTGCGGCAGACCCGCGGTAGTCAAGCCCAACACGCTGCTGACATTAATGATCGAGCTGCCGGGTTGCATTACCCGGCCACATTCCTGCGCCATCCAGTAGCAGCCGTTGAGGTTGAGGTCGACGACCGACCGGAACTGCTCGGGGGTCTCGCGCGTGGCCGGCACCGCCGTTCCGACCCCCGCGTTGTTCACCAGGATGTCCACCCGTCCGAATTCCTCCATCGCGGTGCCGACCAGAGTGTGGCAGTCGCGGGGGTCGGTCACGTCCGTTCGCACGGCGACCGCCCTTCGGCCCGCTGCCTCGACCAGCGCGCGGGTCTCCTCCAGGCGGTCGAGGCGCCGGGCACCGAGCACCACGTTGGCGCCGGCCTCGGCCAGAGCCTGTGCGAACGCGACTCCGAGACCACTGGAAGCGCCGGTGACGACGGCCACGCGGTCGTCGATACGAAAGCGATCGAGCACGGGCACAGCGACACTCCTTTAGTCATGGGTCCGATCGGGCGCTGCGCCCGGTGTACAACAGTATGCAACGTATTTGTATTCGTTGCATATATGCGACTAGTAGGATATTGATCACAGGTCAACGAGCGCACTGGAAAGAGTCAGAGCTTGTAAATCTCGGTGCTCTCTTCTGATCTACGGACTTTAAAGAGTTTTGTGCGGCTACTTCACCGCATCGGAGACGCCACGGCACGCAACGTTTGGTAATCTGCTGCATACGACCGGACGGGGTCCTGACTTCACGGGAGGTGCACGATCGCCGAAACACCGCTTGCCCGCATGCTGGCGGAGGCACGCAAGCCCGACGCGTTGGATGCGTTCCGGGTGGCCCGGCGGTGGTTCATGACCGGGCGCCGGATCGAGATGCAGGAACTGGCTGCCGAACTCGGGGTAAACCGCGCGACCCTGTTTCGCTGGGTCGGCGGCCGCGACGACCTGCTCGGGGAGATTCTGTGGTCGCTGGCAGAGCCGGCCCTCGCCGTCGCCGTCGAGGCCTCCGAGGGCGACGGTGCACAGCGCATCACCGGCACGATCGGTCGCTTCACGACCGTGGTCGACCAAGCCGACTACATTCGGGAGTTTCTCCGGCGGGAGCCGGAACGTGCACTGAGAATTCTCACCACGCGCGCCGGCCCAATTCAGGCGCGCCTGGTGGCCGCCATCGACACCCTGCTGAACGACGAATTCGCACGGGGCAACCTGCGTTCACCACTTCCGTTGCGTGACTTGGCCTACCTCATCGTGCGGATCGTCGAGTCTTTTCTGTACGCCGAGTACATCACCGGCGAAGAACCAGACATCGCAATGGCCGAGTTAGCGGTCGGGGCATTGCTCGGAGGCCAGGACTCGCGCGCCGTTGAGCGGCTGCCTCGCATCGGGTCCTGACAACCGCGACCGGGCTGGCGCCAGACCTACGTAGCGAGCCGCCGCAGACTCAGGCTGGGTATCCGTTCGAGTCGGTGGTCAGCGACTGGCTGGCGAATTTTCCCAGATAGGCCCCGAGTTGACCATCGCGGTCACGCGCGATCACGCATCCGTCCTGCCAAATCCCATCCAGCGGATGGAATTGTGAGTTGATTGGATCGCCCTGGTTCATGTGGACGTCGTGCACGCCTGGGTACGGATGGGGATCGGCGTATGGTGCCCCGAAGATGTAGACGTGCGTCGAGTTGAGCACCATTTGGACAAGGTCGTTGCCGGCTTCGTTTCCCGTGACATTCTGCCAGTCGCTCGATTGCCCGCGGCCCTCCGGCGCCTGCAACAACGGGCTTCGTATGTAGTCCATGGCACCCGACGTCGCCGTCCGCGCCAGTTGGTGAAAGCGATCGGGCAGCGACGATACGGGCGAGAACGTCCCGGCATCCAGGGCGGTGAGGATTTGGTACTGGAATATCCCGGTTGGTTCATTGACGTCCACGGCGCACTCGTACGTGGTGTCGTCGGCAACGATATAGAGCACTTCATGCAGCCACTGCCCTTGGTGGGCCGCCGAGCGGTCGTAGGTTCCGATTACCACACCGTAATCAGGTAACACGTTGCGCCCTTGGGCGTAACGAGTTGTAAGCCTTCAGTTGTGAGCCCTTATCCGCATGATGCGGACGACGCCCGCGACACACGGGTCAGCATAATCAGCCTTTCAGCGGAGTGGACATTTCACTCGCATGCCTGACGCGGCAGAGTATCCGCCGTCGCAATACAACCGACTATCAAACGGGTCCTTGTGCCTTCTATGGCCGACCGCCCACCGGCGTGGCCCTGAAGCAAATTTGGAGGCCCCGCATGGCGGCGGTGCTAGCGTGCGCCAATGGATGAGGCGCCACCGGCTTGGCCCAAACGCAAGCTGTCGATTTTTGCGCTCATTTTTGTCGCGATCGCCGCGATCATCGCGATTACCGTGGTCGCCCTTGGTGCCCGGTACAGGAGTCAGCTGAGGCCGAATCGGGAACACGAGTTCGCGCTGCCGTTCAACGGCCTGCACGATCCTCGCGGTGTGGCGGTGGATGCCGCCGGCAACGTGTACGTCGCCGACTCCGGCAGCAATCAGGTGCTGGAGTTGGCGGCCGGGTCCAGCACCCAAACCGTGCTGCCGTTCACCGGCCTCAACCTTTCCACCGGCATCGTGGGCTATTCCATCGCCGGTATGGCGGTGGATGCCGCCGGCAACGTGTACGTCGTCGACTCCGGCAACAATCGGGTGGTGAAGCTGGCGGCCGGGTCGAACACCCAGACCGTGCTGCCGTTCAGCGGCCTCGCCGATCCCTCGGGTGTGGCGGTGGACACCGCTGGCAACGTGTACGTCTCCGACCCAGGCCACGATTCAGAGGAACACGGTCGGGTGGTGAAGTTGGCGGCCGGGTCGTCGAGCACCCAAACCGTGCTGCCGTCGACCCGCAGCGCCACTCCCGATGCCGTGGCGGTGGACACCACCGGCGCCGTCTACGCCGGCGTCTTCACGCACGGCGGACGCGCGACCAGTAATTACCTGATGAGGCTGCCAGCCGGGTCGGACACCTGGACCACGCTGGCGTCCGCTGGTGCGGAGCAGTACGCCGCGGTGGACGCCGCCGGCAACGTGTACGTAGTCACCAGAGGCGACAACGCGGGCGTGATGAGGTTGGTACCTGGGTCGAGCAGCTGGACCAGGCTGCCCGGGGATTACGACTTCAGAGCGGCCGGGGGCTTGGCGGTGGACACCCGCGGAAACGTGTACGTCACCGATAACCTCGCACCGGGACGTGGCGCTCACAGTTCGGGTCTGGTGGTGAAGCTGCCGGCGAGCTGACCGCGTCGCTGCGGACAGCATCACGAGTCTGTTTCCGAGTCCCCATCAGCCTCCCCGGCAGCGTCCCCGTCTGCGCCGGATGCCCGCGGAAAAGGCCTGCGGCGCAAGACCAGGACCATAACCAACACCAGCACGGCCGCCACCGGCAGCCACGGTAGGAGGAATCCCACGGTCACCATGACGACATGGCTGGCGGAGATCAACGACTGCCACCCGTGTTCGAGCGCGCCAAGGAAACCACGGTGGGTCACAGTAGGTACGGCCGAGAGGTTGACGTTGATCGTCGCGTAGGAGATCTCGTCGCCAAGCGCGGCGCGCTGCGCCCTGAGCGAGTCCAGGTCGGCCTGTCGTTGGGTCAGCGTCGACTCCGCGGCGAGCAGGTCGGCGGTGTTGCTCGCCCGTCGCATCAGGTCGAGCAGCCGATTGACCGAGGTCTGCAGTGCCTCGATGCGGGCATCGAAATCGACGCGCTGCGAAGTGACGTCGGTGTGGCCGATCGACATCGACTCGATGGTCCCGAGTTTTTTGGCGTCGGCCAGGACCCCATCGAGCTTGTCCGAAGGAATGCGCAACACGAGGTTGACCGCTGCCGACCCGGACTGGTCAGGGGCCCCGGATCGCTCCGATCGCGAGTCCACTCGCCCGCCGGCATCCGTGACCGCGGAGACGAGCCGGTCGGCCGCCTGGGTGGGCTCGGCGACGACCATGTATACCGATCCGTTGGTGACGATGTCGCGTTTGTAGGTACCGTCCGCCGGGGCCAGTGGTGGTGGCGCCGGGACCGTGTTCGCAGGGGCCTGCGGCGGTGTTTTTCCAGCCTCGACTGTCGTCCCGGAAATGATGCCTGCCGCATCGGCCGGGGCCTGCTCAGTCTGCGAGCGATCGCGCGTCGAGGTGGAGAAGCCGTGTCCGTTGAGCGACCAGGCCCAGCCGGAGCCGAGTAGCGACAGGCTGACCACCGCCACCACCAGCACGGTGCGCAGCTTGACCGTTCGTGCGGTCGAGCCGCCACCGTCCCGGCGCTTCCCGGCGGACGCACTCGATGACGCCTTGGCGGGCGGTGCGGGAGCCGGCGTCCTCGGCTTGACCAAGCGAGTATCTGCCGCTCCTTGGGACTGCGCCGCAGCCTCACTGGAGGTGACCAGCGTGAGGTCCCATCCCGCCGGCGCCTCGACCGGTTGCATCACGCGGTGTTGCAGCGCGCCCTCGGCAACTACGCGACTGGCGACGGCGACGTATGCGGTGAATCTGCACAACACACCGAACCGCAACGACGTGTCGATGATCCGCTTCGCCAAGTCCTCCGTTGAACCGCTGCCCTGCTTATCCGATGCCGAGGCGTAGCGGTCCTCGATGTCGCGCAAGTGAGCCCGCGCCCACTGCGCCGTCATGGCCGCGGCCGCACGGCGCTGTCCGGCGACGGTGGCTGACCAGTCCCCGCCCTCGCGTGTGGTGCCGTACAGGGTGAGCGAGCCGGCCGCGCGTCCCCGATACCGTCCGGTCACCACCAGCGGTGCGCCGGGGAACAGGTCGGGTAGCCGGGCCGGGCTCGCGGTGTCCTCGATGGTCGCTAACCCCTCGGCGCGCACTGCCAGCGAGTGTGCGAGCGGCGCGCCGATGCGACGGTGAATGGCGTGCATTGCCTCGTCGAGGCGCTCCTCGCTTTCCACCAGCTCGCAGCGCCCCCCACCGACACTGGCGAAGCGGCCCAGGAATCCGGCGTTAACGGCCTGGTCAATGCCGACGATGTGCACCCGTACGCGGTGCAGGTCGCCGGACAGCGCACGCAGCAGCTGGTCTTCGTTGCCGACCTGCCCGTCGGTGATGACGGTGACTATGGAGTCCCGGACCTGCTGGCCGTCACCGTCGTCATCGCCCTGCGCCCCCCGCAACAGGGCGAGCGCCTGCCGCAGGGCCGCGAGCAGCTCGGTGCCACCCTGCGCGTCAACGCGGGCGAGGTGCTCGACCGCGCGGTACCGGTGCCGGTCGCTGGCCTCGACCAACCCATCCGGCAGACCGGCCGGGCGGTCGATCTGGTCGTCGAAGGTCAGCACCGCGAACCGGTCAGCGCTGGTGAGGGTGTCGACGATGCGCGCCGCCGCACGGCGCGCGGCCACCATCTTCCACCCGGCCATGCTGCTGGAGCGGTCCAGCACCAGCACGAGGTCCCGAGGGCGCGGCGCCGCACTTGCCACCGGCGGCAGCACGGTGAGCTGATAGGTCCCCTCGTCGCCCTCCGCATCGGGAACCAGCACCAGCGAGTTGGTGAGGTCTTCGGCACCGTAGCGCAGCCGCAGAACGAAATCCCGGTCGGCCCGCTCGCCGGGTTGAACGCGTATCCGGCCGTCGTCGGTGGACACCGCGTGCAGGCTGGACCGCACCTCCGACAGTGTGAGGCCGGCGGGGTCGATGCCGACGTCGATGGCGACTGGAACCGGATGGGGAAAACCGGGCAACAGCACGGGCGGCGTGATGCGCGACGCGTCGGGGACCGCTTCCGTGTCGTCGGCGTAGCCGTCGCCGACCGCGCGATCAGTGAGAGGGTCGCCCGGGATGTACCGCGGCGCAACCACAAGCGGGAATCGGAACGTCGCCTCGCCATCCTCGTAGGTCAGTGGGTTGACCAGCGTGAGCGCCACGCTGACCCGCTGACCAGGCAAGATATTGCCAGCCCGGATGGTGAAAACGTCCGGCCGATCCTCCTCGGCGATGCAGGCTCGCCGGCCCGATGTGATGGCCTCGTCGTAAGCCTGGCGGGCGGCCTCCCGCTCGCGTAGCTGGGCCTCAACGACGCGCCCGCCGGCGGTCAACTGCATTCGTGTGACGGCCGCGCGGTCCGGCAGTGGGAACACGTAGCTGGCTTCCAGAGGCACGTCGAAGGCGTTGACAAAGTCCTGCGTCAGCTCGACCCGGCTGGTCAGTCCGGTGATCTCCGCACGCACGTCGATGCGGTCGAGCGGCAGATTGCCCCGCTCGGTGCGCAGCGCACCCAGCCCCGCCTCATCGTCCGCGGCGGCCACGCAATTCGTCTCTGCGTCGGTCATCGGCGTGATGCGGACGGTCATGATGGACTCCGTTCATCGAGGGATAGCGGGCCTGACAGCAAGCCCCGTTCGGCTAGCAATTCGAGCAGTGGCCCAGCGGCCGCACGGATCGCGTGGAGGTCGTCTTCGTCGGGTCGGCCGCTGCGATCGCCTGGCAGCAGGAGCAGTGCCCCACCGGGCAGACTCACGGCGGCCAGCGCTGTAGCAGTGTCAGTGACCCCGCCGGTATCCGCTGCCGCCGGTTCGGCGGCAGCGGGCCGATCGGCCCAGAAGCGGCTCCGGCGGTCGGGGCCGGCCGCCGCCGGCGGCTCCTGCGGCCGCGCCGAATCCGCCGCGGTCAGTGCGTCGGGAACGGCGGCGACCCGGCGCAAGGTTTCGTCTGTCGCTCCGGCCAATTCGGCCTGGATTTCGGCGAGCGAGCGGCCCTCGGCCTGACGCCGTTTGACGGCGACGACCTGCAGCAGGTGCCGGGTGCCGTACAGCGCTGTGCGCCCCTGCATGACTGGCCGGTCGATGAGTCCGGTCGTCGCGTACCACCGCACAACCCGCCGATCGGGCAGCTCCCGGACTCGCCCGTTGGGTGCTCCCGGGTACGCGGGATCGGCCAGCCCGACGGCGACCCGTCGCACCAGCTCGTCCAGCGTCCAAGACGCCTGTTCGGCCACCCGTCGATACTGACACTGTTATCGTGACACTGTCAATGTTTGCCGTGTGAGCCCTCCATGCGCCGGTCGACAATCGGGCACAGCGCAATGCGCTGGCCGGTGGCGGGCTCTTCGACATCCTCTTGGTGCTGCCTGACGCGGCCGAACTCCCCCATGGCCGCGGTGATCCTGAGGTCTGACGTTCCATCACGGAGCTCCGCGGCTCGACAGGCCACGACGGCCGGAAACACCGCTCAGTTTCGGGCCTGAACCGACAACGCTGGCCGCGCCACGCCAGTGATCGATAACCAAGATGTCGGGCAGCTATTGCTTAATCTGATTTCGTGACGGACCGACCGCAGGGGCCGAGTGGTATGCCACGGCCGCGCCAACGCAAGGCTGACGCAGCGCAGCAAACTGAGGATGGACCAGGCTCGCAGACGAAACGAGCGTCACCCGAGGCGACGGGCGACCGTGACATTCAAACCACCGATGTCTCGGCTTCGGCTACCACACCGCAGGACGTTGCGGACATGGCCGACAAACTCGACAGCGAGCACAAGAAAGAGGCCGCGGTCAATCTGGTCGGCGCCCTTGCTCCCGAAGACAAACCCGAGGTCGTCGCGCGAGTAGTCGGCAATCTGGAAACCGCTGATCAACAGAAAGAAGCCGCCGTGGCAGCGGTCGGAGCATTATCCTCGGCGGCCACTCCCGACGCGGTCGCGACAATGGTCGGCAAGCTGGACAGCGCCGACCAGAAGAGAGCTGCCGCGGCGGCCCTCAATACGCTGCCGCAGGATCAGCAACAACAGGTCGCGAGTTCCATCCTTGGAACACCCAGCCCGAAAGTGCAAGCCGCACTATGGCTAATCGTGATCATCACGATTTCGGCAGCCATCTTCGTGTTCGGCGTCCTCAGCTTTGTATTAGTCGTCAGCGGAAAAGGCGCGGAGGGGCCACTGGCCCTTGCCGCCACTGCACTCGGTGGCATCGTGGGACTCGTCGCAAACACGCCCGGACGGCGCGGCTAAGGGAACGCCGGGGTGTCACCCCGCACCGCCTCGGCGCTCTGGGCTTGGCCAGCAACGTGATGGCGGCATACGGAAGTTCGGCATCGGACACGGTAAGCACCCCGTCTGTTAAACGGAATTGCCGCCTCTGTTCACACATAGCGAGGCCGGTGTTCACTTTGAACCTTGTTGCGGCCGTGTCGGATTCGGCGATAGTGTGAGGCCATGATTGAGACCAGCACCGTGGAAATGATCATCGGCGGAGGCGGCGGCGGCCGCATGCTCGGGGGCGGCGGCGGTCGCGCCGGCGGTGGTGGCGGACGCGGCGGTGGTGGCGGTCGCGGCGGTGGTGGCGGCGGCCGGTAAAGCCGAAAAACCGCTCTCCCCTTACCGATTGCGCCCTTTGGTTCTCGCTGCGGAATCGTAGGGCGCTCGGTTTGTGCGGCGCTGATCCCGCGCCGAGGTATCTACGTCCTACCGCGGGCCCTGCCCGCTAGCAAGGTTTGCGCGTGTCTACGCCCGCCCCGACGAAGCACGGCCGGATCGTGGTCGCGTGAGCAGCAAGACGGGGCGCCCCGGCTGCACTACAGACTCGGCGGCAAGACCATTTCCGGTTGAAGTCGCCGCCCGGTGCCGATCGTCACCAGGCCGATTCCCATCGGGCCAGCCATGTTTCACGTCATCGACGAGCGAAGCGGTGCGCTAACCCGCGGCCGGACACTGGGCGCGATTACGGCGCACACTCATCGGGGTACGCGCACAGCGAGGTAGTACCCGCGCCGTCGGGCGCTGTCGACGGTATAGGCCCGCGCGTTCGTGACACCCTCATGGTCATAATTCACCCAGCGCTGGGTGCGCTGGTGTTCAAATTCGCTCCAGGACGCCACGGTGAACCTCTCGATGACCGTCTCGGGATGTTCGACATCGCGATACAGCCCCCAACTATGGCCACCCGTTCGCAGCCGTGATCGCCTGACCGCACTCATCGCTCTGATGAAGTCGTCGAGGTTCTCGGCCGGCACTCGGTAGCGGGTGGTCACCAGCACCGGTCCATCGGTAGGACACAGTTCAAACACGACCACCGGTGACGGCCAGGCAGTGGAATTGTCGAGGCCGATCCCGCTGGACGGCCGCAACGGAAGCACGGCCACGCTGAGGGCAGTAACGCCCAGAAACACCGCCGAGCAAATCAGCGCGATATCAAGCCCCGCCCGCGTGGCAACGACACCCCAGATATACGCGCCGACTGCCTGAGATCCCGTGAAGACCAGCAGATAAATCGACAACCCACGGGCGCGAACCCATCGCGGCAACGACAGCTGCGCTGCAGCGTTCAACGTTGTCAACGTGATCAGCCAGGCCATCCCGGACAGCACCAGGAACGGCGTCGCCGCAGCGAACGGGAGCCAGGCCACCGCCAGCGGCGCGAACCCGTACGCGGTGGCGCACGCTGCCAGCAGCGCATTCGGTGACACTCTCTTGCGTAACAAATCGGCGACCACAACAGCGAGCGTCGCGCCAAAACCGATGGCCCCCAGCGCGAGACCGAAACCGCTGGCTCCCAGGTGCCATCTGTGGGCGGCGGCCACCGGCAACAGCGCCAACAAGGCCGAACCGGGAAGCAGAAAAGGGCTGTCCGCGACAAGATCCTGCGGAAAATTGGAGCGTTGCTAACGTATATCAGCCCGGTGATGATGGCCTGGCCGAGGCGTTCTCGTTCGAGTGGCACGGCTTGCCTGGGTCGTTTCCACGCCATCAGGGCAACGATTATTGCCGCGTAGGACACTGCGTTGATCGCGAAGACTGCTGCGGGGCCGGCCAATGCCACGGCAACACCGCCAATTGCCGGTCCAATCGCTCGGGCGGAGTTTGCCGAGACGCTGGCCAAAGCCGCGACGGCCGGTATCTGCTCGCGCGGGACGACCTCGGGCTGAATCGCCTGCCAGGCCGGTCCGGCGAGTGCAGCAGCGCAACCAATGGCCACCGTAAACATCAACAGTGATGCCGGGCTAAGGCGACCGAGGTATGTCAGCACCGCCAGGGCCAGCGTCACTAGCACTGCGTATGACTGCAGAAAAATCAGGAACCGGCGACGGTCGAACAGGTCGGCAAGCGCTCCGGCGAACAACCCCAAAAGCAGTGTCGGCCCGAGACTCGCCGTCTGGACCAGCGCCACGATGGTGGCGCTGCTGTGCTCTTCGACCAAGAACCATTGGGCCGCCACACTTTGCATCCACGTCCCGATGTTGGAGACGAACTGTGCGATAAAAAGGCCGCGGTATATGCGATTGCGCAACGGTGCCCACACCGACGGTTGCCCAGCGCCGGCATGCCCCTGATCCGCAGTCACCGTACCGATTGTCGACAGCCCGTCCGGTCAGCCAGTTCGCAACAACGAAGCTGACTCGCACCACCCGATGCCGCGACAAACCGGACAAGCGTGGTGGCCAAAGGCAGACCAAGTTCGATATCTGACATACGGGCAACGCCTTTCGCGCTGTACAGGGACAAAAGTCTAAGACACGCGCACCCACCGCGCGCACCACGGATCCCCACCCCGACAACCGCGCTGGATGCCAGATCAAAGGCCGGCCAACCAGTCTCCGAGCTCTGCGGCGATGGGTGTGCGGAGCGTATTTGTGGCTCTAAAAGGGGATCATCTCCTGCCGAACCTCCCAGCCAGAGGAGCCAAAGAAGCTGCGCCTTTCTGTCGGTGTGCGCCCGGCGCGGACGCAAGCTTGGTAAAACAGGGCAGCCAGATCTCTTGGCCCGACAAAATAGCCGTCGGCATCCCACCAGCGGTTGAAGAACAAGACCACGCGCTCGTCATCGACTCGTGGGAATAGGACACTGGCGAGCCACGTCCACATGCTTGGCCGTGTGTCGCGATACAGCACCAGCATGCTCGGGTAGGTCATACTCCCACTTCGGCTGTTGTGCATCCGGATGCAGCGATAGCGGCTGAGGTCGAAGGGAATTGTGACGTCACGGCGTATCAGGGTGATGGCGCCGTTTTGGTCGACATAGCAGCTGTTGACCGCACCTTTCGGGCGCATATAGCCCAGGACGGCCAATACCAGCGCGGCCGGTGTCGCCGTCATTGCTATCGGCAACGGCAGCTGGACCATGACGAGCGCCAACAACACGCCCCAAGACACCACTCCCAACCACGCGCCAACCATCGGTTTGTAGTGCAAGAGGCCCACGACATCGGTGTACATGTGGCCCGGTCCCGTTGGCCCCCTACGGAAGACAGTTGGCCGGCCGGGCGGTGCTGGCCGGCCGGGCGGCGCAGGTCTTGATCTGTATCTATTTCTGACACTGGGATGCAGGCTTATAAGCAAGCCGACGCCGAAGAAGACCCCAAGGATTAGCGCGCTCGGCAACCAGGGTGGCATGTTCGACGTCATGGCCGTGATTGTCGGGCGGACGGTCTGCCCGACGCAACACTCGCGTGGCCCGTGGGCGCGCCGGTACAACTCCATCGGGACACCGAGGTTTGCAAATTTGCTGAGAAATGTTGGCTGACGGATGCGACGGGCGCAGCGCGTGATCGAGCCACCAGGTCCATGCGATTAATTACATGCGTGGCATTCTCGCGCGAATTGACTTGCTAAATTCGTCCCGAAACGAAGGATGGCCACCTGTCAACGATCCTTGATAGCCCTGGGGCTTGACGATAGCGGGTGTTGGACCCAAAGAGGCTGTTATGGAACCCATTTCGCTCGACAGGCTCGTGTGCGCCGCGCGGCGAAAATATCAAAACCATCACGTAAGTCATCGTTTGGAAAAGACGCGGTTACGGTGCGGCTCGTGGTCCGTCTCGGTTCTGCAACTAATTGAGTCGCTTGTCTAGGAAAGTTTTCGGGACAGCGATACAGTTCCGGCGCACCCTTTGATTGTGGGAAACCCCCCTAAACCCGGATACAAGGGAGTTTTGCGTTGAAGATCTTTGATCTATTTGGCATGACCCTGGCTGCCAGTGCTGGGTTGTGCGGCGCCGTTTTGGCGTTCAGCCCGGCCGCGGCAGCCGCCCCGCTGCCAAGAGGCGGCCCCGCGTGCGAGATCTCGGACCTTGCCGGGGCGGCGGGCGCGGCGCCAGCGCCGGTGGTCCTGCCTGGTCCGCTTGGCGTCCCGGGTGGCGCTCCGGTGCCTGCGGGTTTCCCGGGTGGCGCTCCGGTGCCCGCCGGTTTCCCGGGTGGCGCTCCGGTGCCCGCGGGTTTCCCGGGTGGCGCTCCGCTGGCCGCGGGTGCGCCGGCTGATGCTGCTGCTGCACCGGTTGGCGCGCCTATAGTCCCGCAAGCGGGCACGGGCAAGGGCGTGCCAACCGATCCGGGGCCGGCGCTTACGGCTGATCCGGTGGTCCTGCCCGGTCCGCCGCCGGTATCGACGCCCGCACCGCCAGTAGCTGTGTTAGCCGCCGCTACGGGGCCCGCTCTCCCGTGTTGTAACTCCTGAGCAGGCACTACGCCACATCGGTCGCTTCAGCCAGCTCCGGAATCACTGACCAGGTGCGCAAGATCAGCCGGAACAGCCGATTTTTCTTCTGACGGAACCCCTTCCTGCACGATTATCGGGTCACCAACGTGGACCGCGTCGAAGTACCACTCCGCGTCGGCGGGACTTAGGCTGATGCAGCCGTGGCTGACATTCTCAATCCCCATTGATTTGACCGCCCACGGCGCTGAATGCACGTAGAGGCCACGGCTGCTGAAACGGACGGCGTAATCCACCGTGAGCCGGTACCCGTCGGGATCGTCGACCGGGATGCCGACGGTGCTCGAATCCATGATCACCGAGCGGTCCTTGGACAGGACCGCGTAGGAACCAACAGGCGTCGGGAAACTCGGCCTACCCATCGATGCCGGTATCACTCCTTCCTCACCCCAGTGCGGTCGGTGGTGGGGTGCCGGCAGTCGAGGCGGCGGTGCCGCCTGGACTCCGTCGATGCTCACGGTGAACGTGTGACTTGCGATATCGGCAACACCGAGGACGACCGCGCCCGTTTCGAACTCCGTCGGCCGGCCGCCCACCGAAAGTGCCACGGTACTGTGCGCCGGCCAGAATCGGTCGGGCACCCACTGCGCAACGTAGTTGTCGAGCCACTCAAACTTGCCGGTCATCGCTGGCGTCGATTTCACTTCGATGGCGCGCTCGGCCGCGTGCCGGTCGGCGACGGGCCTGCTGAACGTCACCACTATGGGGTGCGCGACACCCACCACCGCGCCCCGCGTGGGCAGCACCGATGCGATGGCGAAGTCGCCGTGCGACAGGCTGCTCGCCGCCAGACGCACGCCAGCCGGCCCCGCGACCACTGCCACGGCGACCCCTATCACCACAAGAACAGACCGAACTCCAGCCCGCATCGCTTCCTTCACCCTTTGAGATGACTAAATTGCACCGTTGTTGTTTGACGATGTTATGGGTGCCATGACGTGCGGGTGCGCAAGCACGCGCTAGCAGCTTGATCAAGTGTCAGACAAGTTTTGATAACGGCTGGCGAATCCGGCGAACCTGCTCCCCAAAGCTCCGCGAGGTGAATCGCGTACCGTGATCAGCGTGCACAACCGTTGCGCTCCTTGCTATTTCCGGCGAACAGCTGGCACGCCGTCTCGGTGTTCTGGCTAAAGGAGCAACTTTGGATTATCCGCTAGCGGACAGTGAACACACTTCAGATGCCCTGGGGCGTGCGGGGCTCGAACCCCGCCTGATTACCCCGTCGTGCAGAGCTTTTCGCTAGGCGCTGTCGCGGGCGCGAGCATGTAGGCCGGGATCATGTGCGCAGACGATGAGTAGGTCTGGGTCCTGGCGTTGATAAAGCTCGGCGATTCGCGCGTGGTTGTCGTGGACTTGCTTGCGATTGTAAGCAACCATCGCTTCCTGGGCACGTAATACCAAGGGCACATGAGACTTTCGGTCGAGAGTTCCGGGATGGTAGAAGGCATCTCCGCAGTGCAGGATCCAGCGGTGGCCGGCGTCGACGGCAACCGCTGCGTGGCCGCGGGTGTGACCGGGCATCGGCACCAGAACGATGCCGTCGTCGATGAGGTCGAGGGGCTTGGCCGAGGCGAATCCGCGCCAGGGCTCGCCGTCGGGTTTGTGCTCCACGAGATTGGGCCCGTGGGTCCACTGGGGGCGGCGATAACGGATGCGCTCACGGATCGAGGGGGCATGAATGGCGCCGCGAGCTTCGGCGGCAGTGACGTGGATGTGGGCGTCCGGGAAGTCGGCAAGGCCGCCGATGTGGTCGAGATCGAAGTGCGTCAGCACGATACGCTCGACGTCGGACATGCGGAAGCCGAGCTGCTCGATTTGATGTGCCGCGGTTTCAGTCTGTAGGAATGCCGGCCGGATGAAATGACGAAATGGCCCGACGCGGGCGGCTGGGTCGAGGCAGTCACGTGAACCAAAGCCGGTGTCCACCAACACCAGTCCGTTGTTGGTCTCGACGAGCAGGATGTGGCATACCAGAGCGGCGCCAGGCAGGTTCATGGTGCCGCAGTTGAGGTGATGGACTTTCACAGCCCGGTGCCTTCATCTTCTGGGGTGACACCGAAGGTGTTGAGAAAATTGCAAACCAGTTGGTAGAAGCCGACGGTGATGGTGAGGTCGGCGAGTTGGTTGACGGTGAGTGTGTCTAGCGCTTCGGCACGTTCAGCTTTACTGAGGGTGTGATTGGTCAACAACAAATCGGTGAGGCGCAACACGGCGGCTTCTTGCGCGCCCAGGCTCTGCGCCGAACCCGACTCGGCCGCGGCGATGTCGTCGTCACTCAAGCCGATGGCGCGCCCGATGTTGAGGTGGTGGTGGAGTTCATATTCCGAGCGATAGCAGAATCCGACGCGCAGGATCGCCAGCTCTCGCCACGTTGGCGGAAGTGAATTGTGTTGCAGCACATCGCTGGCCAACGTCAAGAAGTTGGGTGCCAGACCGGGGGTGTGCATGATCATCCGGAAGATGTTCAGCGATCCTCGGCTGGTGACGGCCTCACGCAGCTGCGGCGGCAGGGCGTCGAGGTCGGGATAGGGGAAGGGTGTCGAGCTCATCCGAGCACCCGGATCGGTTCGCTGCCATCCCAGTTGGCGGCCACGTCGCGGACGTAGGCGAACATCTGTCCCTTGGGGCCGCTGATGTCGCTGATCTCGATGACAGTGCCCTGGTCGTGTTCGGTGTCCAGGTAGGCGAAGCGTCCCTGCTCGCCGCCGATGCTGCCTTCCTGCGCGACGGTGTATCCGGCCGCGAGGGCGCGGTCGTAGAGGTCTTGGTAGTCGGTGCTCCAGTAGGCAATGTGTTGAGCCCCTTCGCGGCCCGAATCGAGGAAGTCTTTGTACACCGAGGGCGCGTCATTGCGTTGTTGGATCAATTCGATCTGGATGTCGCCGGAGTTGGCGATGGCGACACTCATCTTCATGTCGGAGTCCTCACCGCGGTAGCGGAAGTAGTCGGTAATGACATTGTCGATGTAGAACCAGGGCCCCACACCTTGTCGGACCCAGTGCTCCATCGAGGCGTGGATGTCGCGCACGACGTAGCCAATTTGGTTGATACTGCCAAACATTCGGCTCATAATGCGTTCTCTTTCTTTAGGCGGGCGGTCACAAGTTGTTCGATTTCTGCACGCGCAGCGGGTAGGTCGACGTGGCCGTCAATCAGCGATTGCAGCGCCACCCCGCGCAGCATGGCGATGATCACCGTCGCCAGGCCGTGGGCGTTGACGGAGGCCGCGATCTGGCCGTTACTCGCGGCCAGGCGGAGGCGTTTCTCGATCTCCTCGCGGAACTCGCGATCGGCGGAGACCATCGCCGGCCTGATGTCCCCAGACGGTGTGGTCACCGCCTCGGCCCACAGCACCAGGCGCGCCCGGTTGACCGGTTGCAGGTCCGATACGACGTCGAAGTAAATGCCGATCAGCGCGCGCAATTCGTCCAACGCATCCGGGGAACGCTGTTGGTCGATCAGGGCCTCACGGAATTGGTGCGTAACGGCTTCCACCAGGCGTTGCATCAGCGCCCCTTTGGAACCGAAGTGGTGAGTGGCCAAACCGCGGCTGTAGCCGGCACGTTCACCGACGTTGGCCAGGGTGACCCGCGACGGGCCGATCTCCCCGACGAGTTCGGCCGCGGCCGTGATCAGCTTTCGCTCGGCTTCGCTGCGCCGCTCTTCCTGCGTCCGGCGCACACCGGCGGCGTCACTCATTTCGCCCCTATCTGCAGGACGACCTTGCCGACCGCCTGGTTGTTGCGCAGGTAGTCGGCGGCCTTGTGCGCGTCATCGAAGCTGAAGACGCGGTCCACCACGGGCCGGATGCGCCCGTCGTGGACGGCGGGCAGGACTTGCGGCCGCAGCCCGGCGCACACCACGGCGAGTTCGTCCGGCGTGCGCACGCTGAAGGTGGTGCCCAACACCCGGAGGCGCCGGAATGACAGGGTGTTGAGGTCGATCGTGGCAAGCGGGCCGCCCAGTCGGCCGATGTTGATCACGGTGCCGCCCAGCCGGGTGGCGGCCAAGCTGTCGGCGAACAATCGGCCGCCGACGTGGTCGAGCACTACATCGACGCCTGCGCCGCTAGTCGCTGCGGTGACCTTCTCGGCCTGGTTTTCAGTTTTGGTGTTGATGACGACGTCTGCGCCCACCTTTGTCAGTGCCGCGGCTTTGTCGGCCGAAGTGGTGGTTGCTACGACCAACGCCGCGCCGAGTGCCTTGGCCAGTTGAACGGCGATCAGCCCAATCGCTGTGGTGGCGCCGACCACCAAAACGCTGTGCCCGGAACGGAACCCGCCTTGGGTGACCAGCGCGTCGTGTTCGGTGGCGAGCCCCACCGGCAACGCCGCCGCGTCGGTCCACGCCAGCGATTCCGACACTGCGATCAGGTGCCGGGCGTCTAGCAGTGCGTAGTCGGCGAATGCGCCCAACCCGGCTCCCGAGACCCGCTCACCGACGGTGACACCGCTAACGCCCTCACCCACCGCCGCGACTTCACCGGCCAGCTCCAGGCCGGCGGTGTAGACCGCGCTGGTTTTCGAGTTCGGGTTGTAGGAGCCCTCCAGCATGTAGAGGTCGGCACGGTTCAACCCCGCCGCCCGCACGCCGATCAGCACCTGACCCGGCCCCGGCGCCGGCACCTCAAGCTCACGGACCTGCCAGTCCGGGCCCGCTCCCCCGACGAGTGCTCGCATTACCTCGCCTCCTTACTTACTTGTTGACTAACAAGTTATATGCTCGGCGGACCCGCGTCAAGATGCACCCGACCCGTGACCTCAGCGCTGACCTGCTTGGCGCTGATGCCGCGTTTGCCTGCAGATACTCCAACCCGCTGCTGCGCGAACACATCCGACGCGTATTGTCCGATGCGCGCGAGCGCGGGGAGCTGGGCCCCCAGCCGATCCCCGACCGCCTGGCGATGACGGTGTTCGCGCGCTGCGCAACGAACTCTTCTTCAGTAACACCGACGTCGACGCGACCGTCCTGGCAGACATCGTCGACACCGTGTACCTGCCTCTGCTCCGGACGGTCCCATCGGGAACACCGGGGCAGGGCGGTCCGACGTGACGAATTATCGTGTTATGCTTGGTAACTCGTCACCTATCCCCCGCCGCAGGGTCCGTCAATTGAGCGCAGCGCGCAGCGATGAGTGAGCCACTCCGAGTCCTGATCGTTGGCGGTGGCCCGGTCGGTTTGGCCGCCAGCCTCGAACTCGCGAGGTGCGGCGTCGCCAGCGTCGTCCTGGAGCAGCACGACGGCGTGGCCTTCCACCCCAAAACCCGCAACTTCAACACCCGCACGATGGAGATTGCCCGGGGCTGGGGTCGCGAGGTGTATCAGCGGTTACGCGACATCGACACGCCGCCCGGTTGGAAGAGCCCGATCCGTTTCTTTGATTCGGTGACCGGTCGCGAATTCGGCACCATCGAGACCACCGGCTTTACCGGGCCCGGCCCAGACGTCAGCCCGGCCGAACCGATCATGTCGTCACAGGACTTGGTCGAAAAGATCCTGCTCGACGCCGCAGCCGCCACCGGCCTCGTGCAGCTGCGGTTCGGTCACCGCGTAACCCGCATGGTGACCGGGTGGGACGCTGAAGACGACCCTGTGGCAATCGAAGTCACCGAGCGCGCAACAGGCCAGACGTACACCCTTACCGGTGCCGCTTTGGTGGCCGCCGACGGTGCCGCCAGCGCGGTGCGCGCCCAGCTCGGTGTCGAGCTGAAGGGGCAGCAGGCAATCAACTACTTCGTGAACTGCTACTTCTACGCCGAGATTGAACGCTACATCGCAGACCGGCACGGGGTTCTGCTGTTCGTGGCCAATTCCGCTGCCGCAGGCGTACTTCAGCCACTTGATGCGCGAGGCCGCTGGCTGTGCCAGATCGCTGTTCCCGCGCAGCGGTGGACCGACGCATTCGACGAGGACGATTGCCGCCGTTGGGTGCGTGCGGCAGTGGGTGTTCCCGATCTGAGCGTGGAAGTGCGCAGTATCGGGCGGTGGCAGATGAACGCGACGGTCGCCGACCGGTTCGTGCAAGGCCGGGTGGTGCTGTGTGGGGATGCCGCACACCAGTTCCCGCCCACCGGCGGGTTGGGCGTGAACACCGGGCTTCAAGGCATGCACAACGCCATGTGGAAGCTCGCGCTGTGCGTGAAGCGTTTGGCAGGCTGGTCGTTGCTGGAGACCTACGACACCGAGCGTCGCGGTCCCTCGGAACGCACGACCGCCCAGTCGCTGCACAACCATCAGCAGGTTCAGAAGTTGGCCCAGAATTTTTACGAAGCCCAGTACAGCGGTGCCGATTCGGGCCTCGATGTGGACGCGGTCCTGCAGGCGACTCGCCGTTACGGCAATCACCTCGGCGTCGAATTCGGCACTGTCTACACATCATCGGCGATCATTCCCGACGGCAGCAGAGCGCCTGGTGTTGCCGACGACTACTCCGACTACCTGCCCAGTGCGACACCGGGATGCCGGGCACCGCACGTATGGCTCGGGCGATCAGCGTCGATGTCGACGTTGGATCTGTTCGGCAGCGGATTCACCATCTTGACTGGACGAGATGGAACAGCTTGGAATGCGGCTTCGACCGTGGCGGCGCGCTTCGGCGTGGCCGTCGGCTGCTATGTCATCGGGGACCCCGGGCTTGACGACGAGCGCGGCACATTCCTCGACGCGTACGGCATCGCCAGCGCCGGCGCGGTTTTGGTGCGTCCGGACGGCTATGTCGCCTGGCGCACCGGCGTTTGTGCCACGGATCCGATTGGCGTTGTCACCGAGGTGATGTCGCGCATCCTTGCGCGTTCCGATGGCGCGTAGGCGCGGGCACCATCATTTGAGTCATCGTTCTCCTCACTCCCACTGCGCTTTTGGGCCGGCGCCGCCTGCAGCGCCGGTTAGCAGGAGGACGGCGGTGAAAATCTGCCACATCAGGATCGAATACACGCTGACCCGTTCCCAGATGCCCGCATTCGATACGCTCGTGCCGAGCGAAAACATCGCCAGGCCCAGAAACCCAAGGCCGGCGACCAAAACGGACACGGCTCGATACCACTGCACGTCAACGGATTTCGTCATGCAGGACGATCCGGCCACGATGGCGGCATTACCCCCTGCGATGGCAAGCATTGCGCCCAACCCGTGCAGCCAGGCCCACCCGCCCGCGGTCGAACCACCGTGAACTGTTGCCACGAGGATGTTGCCAACGGTGTTCGTCACCGCCAGGAAAAGGAACAGCCGGGAGTAACGGCCGCCGCCACCGCGGATCACGAGTAGTGACCCAATGAGAAATAGAATCCCCTCCATACAGAAAGCCGCGTTCATTGCCGCAGCGAGCGGCGACTGGGCCGGCACTCCCAGCGCGCTGATGGAGTTGTGTGCGTAGTTGTAAGACGGCACGGCCGCTGCGGCCATCGCCTCGAGAATGAGATAGCCGAGAGCCCCCGCAATCCACGACACGGCGCCACCCACTCGATTTGCCCGCGAGGTCATCACAGCGGACAACTTAGACCAACGGGTCAGCAGATGAGGTGGACCGCGACGTCGGGGTCGCAGGGATTAGGCGCGCGCTATCGTGGCCGGTTTGGTGCAAAGCTTGCAGATACTGCACAATTATGCGATGACCGCTCCCGAAAGTCTCCGTGAGCGCCGCCGCCGTCAGACAACCAACGACATCCACGCTGCCGCATTGCGCCTATCACGTGAACGTGGCTTTGACAAAGTGACTATCGAACAGATCAGCGTCGAAGCCGGAGTCTCGCCGCGCACGTTCTTCAACTATTTCCCGAACAAGGAGTCGGCGGTCATCTTCCGCCGGTTCGACTTCTCGGCTGATCTCGCCGCGGACTTCATCGCGGCCGGGCCGGCGCCGTATGCGGTCGTGTTGGCCGACGTTATCGCGCTGATTGCGCGGCAACAAGACGAGAGTCCCCCTTTGCGCGATGAGGCACAAGATGTTTTCGCCCTCGCCAGAAGCCACCCCGGGGTTCTTGCGGCCGCGTCCGCTCAATTGGATGGCTTTCGGGAGCAGATAGCCGAGTTGGTCGCCCAGCGCATCAGGATGCGTGCCGATGATGAAGTGCCGACGCTGATAGCCGCACTGGCGCTGGCCACAGTGCGCGTCGGGTTGCAGCGTTCGACCCGTGATGAGCCCGCCGGGCTGGACACACCCATCCGTTCTATCGAGCGCGCAGCACAGCTGGTACGCAGCTTCTTCATGGATTGACCCCGGGTCGAACGCGTAGCCGCCGCAACCTGGCCACAAGGGGGCCGGCAAATGATCGTCGCCGACGCTAATAACCTGCTGACGCGGGGAGTCCCGTTCAATGGTCGCCACCACCTGAACTGTGGGTGAGCGCGGCTACAGTCGCACAGGTCGTCCCAGCCGGGCGAGGCGGCCAGAAACGGTTGCCGCGCAACGGAGATCGCAAGAAAGCTGCCAAATCACCTGATGTGGCCTCCTGGTAAGGACGGATCTCCTTGCGGCGCAGTGTCGCCGAGCCGGAACAGCGACCTGCTCCGGGCTCACCCGCTGGCGCTACCCGACGTTCGTGAAGTCCATGCGGAACAAAACATCGCTGTGGTTTTCCACTTCGCCCCCGTGAACGACCGGCGGCTGGCGGACGCGCTCTACCGCTGAACGGAACCCTAGTTGCACGATCTGTGCAAAATGCATATTGCGCTATATTTGCGTAATATGCAAACTTTGTGGTATAAACGTGGCCATGGGGCAGGCGACGACGGATCCCGTGCAGCTCCCGCCCGGGCCGAGAATCCCCAAGATCGTGCTGGTTCTGGCGGCTGTGGCCGCGCGGCGGCGGGCCGTAAGGGTGTTGGGCCGCCGATACGGTTCGGCGTTCACGCTGAAGCTGCCGATCGTCGGCGAGACGATGGTGATCAGCGATCCGGCGTTGATCAAGGACCTATTCACGACAAGTAGCGATCTGTTCTTTCGGCCATCCAATGTCGGCCTCGGTGTGGTGTTTGGGCCCGGTTCGACATTCAGTCTTGATGGAGCCGAGCATCGGGAGCGCCGAAAGCTCTTGGTTCCGCCGTTTCACGGCAAGCGGGTGCAGTCCCACGGGCACATCGTCGAAGAAGAGGTGTTGCGCGAGACCGCGACCTGGCCGGAGGGCCAGGAGTTTGAGACGCTGCAGCCGATGATGCGGATCACGCTGAACGCGATCCTGCGGGCGGTGTTCGGGGCCGAGGGCGCCGAGCTCGACGAACTGCGGCAGCTGTTGCCACCGATGGTTCCGCTGGCCTCACGGATGGCCCCGCTGCCGGAGTTCATGCGACGCGACCTCGGCCGGTGGAGTCCATGGGGGCGCCTGCTGCAGTACCGCCGGCGCTATGACGCCGTCATCGCGTCACTGATCCGCCAGGTGCGCGCCGACCCGAGTTTTGAAGAACGCACCGATGTGCTGTCACTGCTGCTGCGGGCCCGCTACGAGAACGGGCAGCCGATCTCCGATGATCACGTCGCCGACGAACTGCTGACACTGCTCGCCGCTGGTCATGAAACCACAGCGACAACCTTGGCGTGGGCGGTGGAGCGGTTGCGGCGTCATCCGCGGCTGCTGTCGCGATTGACTGCCGAGGTCGATGCCGGGGGCTCCGAGTTGCGGCAGGCCACAATCTGGGAGGTTCAACGCACCCGGCCGGTCGTGGCAGGCACAGCCCGACTAGCCAAGACGCGGATACGGCTCGGCGAGTGGGTGATTCCCGAACGGCACGCGGTGGTCGTCAGCATCATTGGTGCGCACTCGTCGGAGGACAA
The DNA here is from genome assembly GCA_963845595.1 of uncultured Actinomycetota bacterium. Classification (GTDB taxonomy): domain Bacteria; phylum Actinomycetota; class Actinomycetes; order Mycobacteriales; family Mycobacteriaceae; genus Mycobacterium. The sequence goes on along the minus strand of CAWJSU010000005.1, from coordinate 383,374 downwards.
CTTCCCGAACGCCGGAGCCTTCGATCCGGACCGCTTCCTCGGAGCCGCACCCGACACCCACACGTGGGTTCCGTTCGGCGGCGGCGTGCGTCGATGCATCGGTGCCGCCTTCGCGAACATGGAGATGGACGTCACCCTGCGTACCTTGTTGCGCGAGTTCGACTTCGGCACCACCAACGCGCGGGGCGAACGTCATCACTCACGGGGTGTCACCACCGCGCCGGCGCGGGGCGGACGTGCTGTCGTCTATCGCCGCACGCAGCATTCCGCACCCGGATCCTCGCAGGGTACGCGGGTGGTGTCTGCCTGAGTACCACGGGTTAAGGGCGGTCGGTACCGCGGCCGCACACCGCCGATCACCCGGAGACTCGGATGAACCGGTTCGCCGCCGGTAAGCCCGGATGGGACCCAACAGGTTGGTGCGGGATGGAGGTCAGAATGATCGATCGACATTTCACACCGGGTCGACACGAGCCAGAAGAAGCGAGCAGCGCCGATGAACAAGCAAGACCTCGTCCTGCATCAGGTTCACTGGGCGAAGCTCGGCGCTGATGGAGCCGCGTCCATCGTCTCACTAGTCTTGATCTGGAACGGCTATCGCATCCTGGGCCTCAGTGTTCATTTCCTAACCCCACCGATCGCCTCAGCAGCCGTGCTGCGCGCCGACACGAACGCGCTGCGCTCGACCCGGCGTGGTCGGTACGTCCTGAAGCACATGCCAGTGGCTGCAGAAGCGGTTCGCCTCGCAGGCGACGCCGTGATGACGGTCGGCGCATGGCGGCGCAACGCGCGTTTAATCGCCGTGGGCACACTAATCGTGATCGCGGGGTGGTCGCACAACTCTGATCGCCGGTCGGGACAAAGGTCAAGTGATGGTTCCACGTGCGCACGGGCCCGCCCCACTCGTTCGTGTAGATCTCGAACGGATCCAGCCGCACAACCTTGATGTGATGACGCCACGCCGGAATCACAGCAAGCCACCGGAGACGTCCCGCAGCCTGAACGCCAGGCTCGATCTTCTGGGGGATCTGCAGGCGCCGCGAAGTTTCAGACACGGAGTCGGTGGCGCGCATCACGGCCCGCAGGGCCGCGAAGCGACAGAGCCGGTCGGCGCGAACTTCCACCGCCAACCAACCCACGGCATTGCCCTAGTGAGCAACGAGACAGCCGGTCGGAAATGGGGAATCCCCGCAATTCATTGCGGGGAGGACGTCAAACCTGCATTAAGACGTGGTCATATGACGTGCATGGCGAACAAGACCAGCGCGATGGCAGTGACGGCCAGTAGCGCCACAACGATCGCGACAACGATTTTCCAATTCGCCTTCGGACGTTCGTCGACTGCTCGCCGTGGCCGTGCTTGATGCCTCGGCCCTGACGCGGCAAGTGCCACTGCGGTGGCCTCTGTCGCGCCGCTGTCGGCAGCCACGGTTCGCAGCTGCGTCGCAAGCGCGTCGGCGAACTCCACGCAGGTGTCATAGCGATCCTCGGGAGGCTTCGCCAGGGCCTTCGAAAACACCGGGCCCAGATCGGTCAGGGCGGGCCGCCGGGTACCGATTGCCGGGGGTGGGGTGCTGAGGTGTTGGCTGATCACGACGGCCGGGTTGGAATGCTGAAACAGCGGCGTGCCGGTGAGCAGATGAAAAGCCGTGGCGGCTAATGCGTATTGGTCCGCGCGCCCGTCCAGGTCCTCGCCCAACAACTGCTCAGGCGCGGCGTACGCGACGGTCCCGACCGTCATGTTCGTGGCTGTGAGCCCGCTTGAGTCATCGACCCAGCGGGCAATCCCGAAGTCGGCCAAGAAGATTCGCTCATCTTGTTTTTCAGGGTGCGACAGCAAGATGTTTGAGGGCTTGACGTCGCGATGCAGTAATTGCTGCTGGTGCGCGTAGTCCAACGCCTCGGCGACCGCTCTGATGATCTGCACCGCCTCGTCCGGTGGCATGCCATTGGGGTAGCGCTCCTTCAGCATGGACCCGGCGTCGGTGCCATCTATGTAATCCATCGAGATCCACAGTCGGCCGTCCAACTCCCCGCGGTCGTGGACTTCGACGATGTGCGGGTACCACAGCGACGCGGCTATATCCGCCTCACGGTTGAACCGCTGCCGATACTCGTTGTCGACGGTAAGCGCCGCCGGAAGCACCTTCAGCGCGTCACGGCGCGGCAACCTCGGGTGCTGGGCCAGATAGACTATGCCCATCCCCCCGGCGCCGAGCTCACGCACGATTGTGTACCCCGCGTAAATCTGGCCAATAGCCAACGGCATATTTAAATCCTACAAGTCTCTGCTCACCACGAATGCCGATATGCACTGCTTAGGGCCGGTCGTCGCGTCAGGAGTGCTCGGCCTACCACCGATCCGGTTCTCAGCATTCAGACCGCCCCGGGGTCTCGCCCCTGCTTGGCAAGCGTCGTGGTCGGTCTCAACACTGGGCGCGCCGCCAAGGGCACGAGCGACCACAAGCGCAAGAAAAGCTGAGCGGTGCCGGGCATCGTGTGAGCGGTGGGCGGTCTGGCAGGGGGCGTTTCGCGCGCCACCGGTTCAGCCGGAATACTGCCCCGCGATGCGTGTGTCGACTTCCAGGCCGCTGGCGTCGTCGGGGAGCTGCGGCGGGTCCAGCTTCGACATCTCGCTCTTCGAAGCCGCGCCCGAGGCGGAGGAAATAGCGGCTTCGTCGTCCCGGCTCTCGGATGCTGGCGGCGTCGACCGTTCCAAAAACCGGAGCAGCTCGACCGGGAAGGGCAGCACCAGGGTGGAGTTCTTCTCCGCGGCGACTTCGACCACGGTTTCCAAGAGCCGCAACTGAAGCGCAGCCGGGTGCACGGTCATCGTCTGGGCCGCTTGGGCCAATTTCTCAGATGCCTGCAATTCACCGTCGGCGGTGATGACCCGAGCCCGCCGCTCCCGCTCCGCCTCGGCTTGGCGCGCGATCGACCGCTTCATCGAATCCGGCAGTACTACATCCTTGATTTCCACGCGGTCGATGTGGACGCCCCATCCCGCGGCGGGGCTGTCGATCATCAACTCCAGGCCCTGATTGAGACCCTCGCGGTTGCAAAGTAGGTCGTCCAGGTCGCTTTTGCCAATGATCGAACGCAGCGATGTCTGCGCGACCTGGCCAATAGCGGATACATAGTCTTGTACGCCGACAACCACACGCACCGGATCCGCAACATTGAAATAGATGACAGCATCCACACGCACGGTCACGTTGTCGCGGGTGATGCCATCCTGGGCGGGCACCGGCATCGTGATGATCTGCATATTCACCTTTTCGAGGCGGTCGGCGATGGGAATCAGCCGCGTCAGCCCCGGCCCACGAACACCGGTTTGCACACGTCCGAAACGAAAGACGACGCCTCGTTCAAATTGCTGGACGACCCGAAGACTTGCGCCCAGCCAGAGCGCACCAAGGCCGAGCGCTGCGGCCAGTGCGTAAAGGATGATCATTATGTCCTCCACTTCCGCCCAGTCAAGACCTAATCGGTACTTCTTGGCGAGTGCGGCGGCCTACGGCCTATGAAATGTCGATACCCCTCCAGTATGGACCCACATCGGTTCTCGCCCTGGGCTTGGTCAAGTCCGCAGGCGTGGCATACGACGTCGTGGTGTGATTCTTCGGCGGCGGGGTTCAGGCGGTCAGCAGGGTTGGAACACGTGAGAGAAGACCCGCTCGATGCCGTTTCCCCGGCAGACGGGCACGGAGACTGCTGGCCAGGCAGTGAGACGACTGGCGGCTGAACGCCCTACGACGCCGTGACCGCGCCGTTGAGCCCCCGTCGGGGCGCGGTCACTTGCTCAGTACCGAGGCGTAGTAGACGGTGTCGGCCATGGAGACCGAGTCGTGAGTCTGCGGGACCGCCTCAAGGTTGTTGTCGGCCAACAACTGGCTCATTGGCGTACCGACAGACCGCCAGCCCAGGTCTTCCAAATAGGTGGCGACGTCCTTGCGCTCACCCTCGAAGCCGAGCTCTTCCCAATCCAAGTCCAGGCCATGCTCACGCCATTTAGCGGTGGACCTGCGCATCATCTCCCGCGCTTGTTCGATGTCTCGCTGCGGCCTGTCCGGGATGGCTTCGACCGCCAGCCGGCTGCCTTCGGCGCTCAGCGCGGTGATGTTGTCCATCAATCGGTCCTGGGCTTCCGGCGGCAGATACCCCAACAGCCCCTCGGCGATCCAGGCGGTTGGCCGATTCGTGTCCAAACCGGCCTCCCGTAATGCTGTGGGCCAGTCCTGCCGCAGATCGATTGCGACGGTCCGCAGTTCGGCTCCGGGAGCGGCGCCCAGACCTTCGAGGGTGGTGGTTTTGAACGCGATCACCTGCGGCTGGTCGATCTCGAACACCGTCATGTCGGCGGGCCATGCCAAGCGGTAGGCGCGGGCATCTAGACCGGAGGCCAGGATCACGGCCTGACGGATTCCGGCCTGTGTCGCATCCTGAAAGAAGGAGTCGAAAAAGCGGGTTCGGGCGGCCATCGCAGCGGGCATGTGCTCCAGCTTCCAGCTGGACTCGTCGTCATCGACGTCAGCGGCGAGTAGGTCGCCGGTCGCCCATCGCGTGAAGAAGTCGACACCGACGGCACGAACCAGTGGTTCGGCGAATTGGTCGTTGATCACGGGGTTGTCGGCCTTGGTCGCGATCGCGCGGGCGGCAGCCACCATGGTCGCGGTCACGCCCACGCTAGTTGCCAGGTCCCAGGTGTCGTTGTCTGTGCGGGGCACGCTTGTTCTCCAAAGTTGTGGCTGAGGGATATTTAGTTAGTTTAACACTTAGGCAGTTTAATAACTGCCGGCTGCGGGGCACTTGTGATGTGCTTCACATGGTGGCCGCGTGGTATCTCAGTGCCGCCACGGCAGCGGCGAGCCAGCCCGGTTAACACGGCCGAAGCGAGGCCGCAAACTACAGCCGCGGACGCCCATGAATTGCAGGCGCGGCGCCTTTACTCGATCTTGACCAGGTATTGAATTGTCCCACCGACGATTCGTGACGTGAGTACGCTTCCATTGGTGGAACTGGGGGTTTTGGGACCTGTCCAGGTCCGGCAGGACGGCAAACCCGTCACTATCCCGGGCGCGAAACCGCGCGCCATCCTCACGATGCTTGGGCTGCACGATGGATCGGTTGTTTCGGCCGACGCGCTGATCGAGCTGCTGTGGGGCGATGATCCGCCGCGCACCGCCGCCAAGGCCCTTCAGACCCACATCTCCTCGCTGCGCCGCACGCTTGGCGACGGTGTCGTGGTGACCGAGGGAACGGGCTGGACTTGGCAAGGGCCCGCGGTCGACGCAACGCGCTACAAATCGGCGGCCAGGGCCGGCCGTGAGGCCGCTGCGGCCGGCGACACCCGCCAAGCGGTGGCCCGGTTCGAGGAGGCCCTTGCCCTCTGGCGCGGAATCCCCGAACTGCCCGACGGCCAACGAGGCACTTCCGAAAAGACGCGGTGGATCGAAAGCCATGCGGCGTTGGTGGAGGACCGGGCCGATGCGCTGCTGGCGACCGGCCGTGCCGCGGAGATCGTCGGCGAGCTCGAGGGCGCGGTGGCCGATGCGCCGCTGCGCGAGAGGCGGTGGGGCCAGCTGATTCTCGCCCTCTACCGAGCCGGCCGGCAAGGTGAAGCCCTTCGCGCCTATCAGCGGGCGCGCGCGCTGCTCGTCGACGAACTCGGGGTCGATCCCGGACCGGACCTTCGTCGGCTCGAGGAAGCGTTCAACGGGCATGAGATGCCTCCGACGACGCCGGACTGGGTGAACGTTGATCACCGGCGCGGGATAGCTTTCGCACCGGGCGACATGATGCCGTACATCCGTGCCACGTGGGACGTCGCGCCGGACATCAGAAACCGACTCGTGGCTGTGGATCGTTTGAGCGACCTCGGAGCGGTCGTTACTCAGACGACACGTGGGATCTCGCAAGAAGGCTTTGAGGCCGAGTGGCGCGAGATCGCGCTTCTGACGGTCGAGGGGGACCTAATCAACCGCATCGAGGTCTTCGACGAGCCAGACCTCGACGCCGCACTCGCCCGTTTCGAGGAGCTGCATCGACCGGCACCGCCAGCGGAAAACACGGCCAGCCAAGTGGGTAAGCGCTACCTGGCGCACTACGCGGCGGCCGACTGGGACGCCGCGGCCGAGATGCTGGCCAACGACTTTTCCCAAGACGATCGCCGTGCTGTGGTGGGCGCGGGAATCCGACATGGTCGGGACGCCCAGATCGTAGACATGCGGACGATTGCCGGCCTCGGCATCACGAACATGACATCGACCCTCATTGCGAAACGCGGGGAGCGCCTGGCCCTCATGCGTGTCTGCTTCTCGCTCCGCGATCAAGGAGCCGAGGGATTCGGCACCGAGGTGCTCGGCATTTGCGAGATCAACGCCGACGAGCGGATGGTCGCGGCCATCGGGTTCGACCCCGACGACATCGACGCCGCTTTCGGAGAGCTCGACGCCCGGTACCTCGCCGGCGAACCTGCCGTCCACGCGCACACGTGGTCGGTGATCACGCGGGCATACGCCGCGTTCAACCGACACGAACTTCCCTCTACGGCACCAGGTTCGGTTTACATCGATCATCGACCGCTCGTAACAATCGAGGCGGTTGATCTCGACGAATTTACTCGTGCGACGTGGGATCTCACTCCGGACGCCAGCGTCTACATCGAGGCCGTGCACAGCCTGAGCGACCTAGGAGCGGTCATCACCAACACCGCGCGTGGAATTTCGCACGAGGACTTCGACGCCGAGTGGCGGATGATCGAGATGTTTACGGTCGAAGGTGACCTGGTTAGCCGCTGCGAAATCTTCGACGAGGCAGACCTGGACGCCGCACTCGCTAGGTTCGACGAGCTGCAGTGATTGAGACGGCGCCACAACTCCAACCGCTCTATCTGCTGGCGGACAGTCAGCTGCTGTTCTGGAAGCGGCAGGACCGACCGCTCCTCGAGACAGCTCTGGACGGACTGGCTAGGGACACACCACTGCGCGCGGCCTACATCGGGGCCTCCAACGGGGATCGTCCGGAGTTCTACGAGATCTTCGAGGCGGCCATGGATGCGATCGGAATCACCGAGCGTCGCATGGTCGAGTCGTCGTTCGGCCCAGACGACCGCGCCTTCCTGGAGCGTGCCCAGCTGATCGTCCTCGCGGGCGGCGATGTACGTCTCGGCTGGAAGACATTCGAGAAATCCGGCATGAAGGATGTGATCCTGGGCGGGTACACCAAAGGGGCAATCCTGGTGGGCATTTCAGCCGGCGCGGTCCAACTCGGACGCTATGGCATCGTCGAGAAACCGGACTCCCCCGACACCGAGCTGCTCGATGTGTTCAAGCTCGTCCCGGTGGTCGTCGACACGCACGACGAGCGAGCCGAGTGGGCGCGGCTGTCGCGCACGATTCATTCGCTGCGGGGAGCGGCCACCGGACTCGGAATCCCCTCCGGTGGTGGAGTCATCGTGCACACGGATGCCACCATCGAGCCGCTGCGGCGTCCCGCGAACGAATTCCGTTTCGACGGCACCCGCGTCGTGCACTCACTGTTGTACGCCGAAGAGCGCGACTGACGGCGTGCTGCCGGCAACGCGTCTTAAGACGCGAAGGTAACGTGCGGTCTGATTTCCTCGATTACCCACTGCGCGTGGTCCATATAGGCGTCCGGCCCCTTCACCCGCGGCGCCGGCACCGAGCTGAAGGTGACGCCGAGTTCGGCGAATCGGCATAGCTGGTCGACGATCTCTTGTTTACCCATCCCCGGGCGGAAGTTGGGGTCGTCTGCCGAGACGTGGCCCTCGCCGACTCTGCCCATGCCGAGCGGATACATGACGTCGAACGGCCTGCCGTCGTACGTTGCCTGCGACTTGATGAAGTCGATCCTGGCCGGAACGTCTTCGATCTTCGACAAGAATGGCCACCAACCGGATGCGAACCGCGCCGCCCGCTTTAGCGCTGCGTCCGCGTCACCGGCGATCCAGATTGGCAGGTGCGGGCGCTGCACCGGCTTGGGCGCGAACGCGATTGCGTCGAATGACACGTACTTGCCCGCGAAACTCGGCGAATCGCTTGTCCACAGTTCGATCATCGCCGCCAGGTACTCGTCGGCGATGCGGCCCCGCTCGTGAAACGGCACTCCGAGAACGTCGAATTCCTCTGTGTCCCAACCTACCCCGAACGTTGCGGTGATGCGCCCGCCGCTCATCCAGTCAGCCGTCGACAGCGCCTTGGCCAGCACAATCGGAGAGTGCAACGGCAAGATCGTCACGCTCGAGTTGACCCGGATTCGCTGAGTCGCCCCAGCGATGAAGGCCTGCGCGACCGTGGAATGCGGATAGTGCGCGCCCGACAGCGCCAGATGCGAATGCGGAACGACGAAATGCTCTGGCACACACACCATGTCGTAGCCCAGCTCGTCGGCTCGGTTGACCATCGCCGCTTGGGCCGGTCCCGTAACGCCGAACTCCCAATCCGCCGTGATCGCAGGCAACTCAACCGTGTGCGGCAGCGCGAACGCCAACTTCATCCCGTCATGATGTCCGGCCAACGGTTGCCTCCACCCGTCGGGGGCCGCGCCGGACGCCGATAGGACCACCTAGTCCGATGGTGGCGACCCGCTTCGCCCGGTCCCCCGCAAGCGGGAGGTGCCCCCACCGCAGCGCTCGCGATCGCCACCTAGTCGCGATATTGAGCCACCCTGCTGGCGAATTCGTCGAGCAGTCGCAGCGACTCGTCCCGCGGTTGGGTCGGCAGGAACAGCGCCAGCTGGCCAAAACCCAAGTCTTCGGCGGCGCGCCAGTAGTCGAGCTTGTTGGGCGGCGTGCCGAACATCGCCAGCGGAACGTCGTGGCCGGCGGCGCTGCGCATCTGGTCTATGCGGTGGGTGAGCTGCTTCACCGGGAGCGGGTTGGATATCCAGCCAGCTTCGTGGCGGACCACACGCTTCACCGTGGCATCGGAGTCGCCGCCGATGAAGATGGGTGGATGAGGTTGCCGCACCGGCTTGGGCCGGCTGTACGACGGGGCGAAGTCCACGTACTTGCCGTGATACTCGGCGGGTTCGTCGGTCCAGAGCACCTTGATGGCCTCGATGCGCTCGTCCAGCAGTGCACCGCGTGTCTTCGGGTCGGTGCCGTGGTCGCGTAATTCCTCGATATTCCAGCCGGCACCGACGCCGAAGACGAACCGGCCGCCCGAGATCAGATCGATGCTCGCGGCTTCCTTGGCGGTGGTGATCGGGTCACGCTGAATGAGCAACGCAATACCGGTGAATAGCTCAATCTTCGATGTCACGGCCGCGGCCACGGCTAGCGTGACGAACGGGTCGAGAGTGCGGTAGTAGATCTGCGGCAACTCGCCACCACCTGGATACGGCGTCTTGCGGCTGGCCGGGATGTGAGTGTGCTCCGCGATCACCAACGATTCAAATCCGCGCTCTTCGATCGCACGCGCCAGTGACACCGTGTCGATGCTGTCGTCGTTGACGAACGTGGAGATCCCGAACTTCATCGCGCTACCCCTGTCTATCGGCTTCGAACAACCAGACAACCCTCACTGACCGAGTATTCCCGTCTCCGGCAAATCAGCTGTGACAGAATAAAATTCACCCATCAGCCTTCGGAGTCACGAGGAACTTCTCTCCGGTCGCCCGCTTGACGTATTCGTGGAACGCGCCGGGATGGAGCATCCCGGCGAGCGAAACCTCCCGGGTGTAGTTACTCGCGAACGTCGTGGTGAGCTCCGCGGCCACCCGAGCGCGCAGCCGGCCGAAGGTCTCGGCCCCAACGCCGGAAATAAATGGGGTCAGCAGCCACCCTCCGATGCCCCACGCCATCCCGAAGTTCCTGGTGAGCACCGTGGGACCGGTGTCGAGTGCGCCGTAGATGTACACCTGCTTGTGCACGCTCGACCCATAGCGCGAGTACTGCGCCGCGGTCGAATTGGCCGCCTCCTCCATGCCGTTGAGGATCTGGCTTGCCAGCGTTCCACCACCGGTGGCGTCGAAAGCAAGCGTCGCTGATGTCGCTTTGAGAGCCTCGACGAGGTCGGTCTGAAACGACGGCGACCCCGAGTTGCAGACATAGGATGCGCCGAGCGACCTCAGCAGCTCCTCTTGCTCTGGCTTGCGGACGATATTGACCAGCGGTATCCCGTCTTTCTGGCAGAGCTTGACCAGCATCTGGCCGAGGTTGGACGCCGCGGCGGTGTGCACAAGACCGGAATGTCCTTCGCGGCGCATGGTTTCGGTCATTCCGAGTGCTGTCATCGGATTGACGAAGGACGATGCCCCATCCCGTGCCGTAGTCCCCTCGGGCAGCACCAGACATGCGGCAGCGTCGATCGCCCGGTATTGCGTGTACATCGCGCCGCCCGCGATCGCCACCGTTTTTCCGACGAGCGCCTGGGCCGCTGCGGACGACCCGGCGGCCACCACGGTGCCTGCACCCTCATTACCCACCGGAAGCGATTTGTCGAGTCGCGCCGACAGCGCTCCCAGGGTGGACTCCTTAACCGAGGCGGTGACGACGGGACGCTCGGGCGTGCCCGCGACCGTGGCAGTGGTCATGTCCGCGTTGGCAATGAGAAGGCCCAAGTCTGACGGGTTGATCGGCGAGGCTTCCACACGCACCAACACCTCATTGGCGCCGAGGGCTGGAACCGGAACCTCGTGCAGCGAGAGTTCGAGTTTGCCACCAGACGTCACCAACGAGCGCAGCTCTAAAGCAGTATCGGGCAAATCTCCGGCCATGGGTGGTGCCTCATTCCTATTTGCGGTTCCTATTTGCGAGGACGCTCAGACCATATGAACCCGCAACGCCATCAGAAATCTTCCCTGATCGGTTGCGCGAGCCGGCACCCCGGTGCCGACCCCCGTGCGCCGATCCGCCTGACTGCGGACGCCTTGGTACGTAGTATTCGCGAGTGCCGTCGGTGAACGGTGCGACGTTCACTGGTTACACGGCGGATCCACTACCGATGGGCCAGTTGCGCCACGGGCGGGGAGGTTTATGTGGTGAACCTGCGACGCAAGATGCGAGTGCCCCCGACCGATGTAGTGATCGAGCTAGACAATGCCGACGAGCTCTTCGCGGCCGATCCCCGCGGCCTGCTCGGCGGCGGGCGCCGCATAGATAGCGGTATCGACGAACTGGTGGAGCGGTTTCTAGCCCAAAGAAGGATCGCCGCTGACCAGCGCATCGTTCTGGACATCGCCAGCGCGTGCTCCGACGAGCTGGCGACCCAACTGGTGACGGCCGTGCGCCGCTATTGCGAGCTGCGAATGCGCCGAGCCAACCGGGAACACGACTTGATCTGGCGCCAGGGCATGCGGTCGCTGCTCAGTGGCTCGCTGCTGTTCGCTTTGGGCATCGCGTTGTCGTACGCGTTCATGAAACCGGTGATGGGCGAATTTGCGCACGACCTCCTGGGAAACGGCGTGTTCCTCGTCGTGGCGTGGGTTGGCCTTTGGTACCCGCTCGACCTGTTGTTTATCGCCCGGGAGCAGGCAAAGCGAGAGATCCGCATGCTCGGCAAGATGCGCACCGTGCCGGTCGTTGTTCGCTCCCATGACCGCACACTGCCCGTCGCAGTGATGCCCGGCTCACCGGTAAGCCAGGATCTACCGCCAAGCCTGAATTCCCGATTCCGTCGTTTTCGCGGGCCATCCAAATCGGGCCCCTAAGAGCAGTGGGCGCGGCTGCGTCGCAGGCTGCTTCGGCGATCGGGCTGAACCTGGTGAGCGCGGCCACTAATCTGACCGCATGGTCAAACCGGATAGTCGTGCGCCTGTTCCTGCTGCGGACCTGGCCGCGGCGCTGGCACCGTTCGGCCGATCGCGCATGCTGCCGCGGGAGGCCTACGTCGATCCCGAGGTCTTCGATTGGGAGCAACGCAACATCTTCTCCGGATGGATCTGTGTGGGCCAAGCCAGCGATATCGCTCCGGTCGGCGCCCAGCGCGCGGTCGGCTCCGGCGCGAGCGGCGTGCTGCTGGTGCGATCCGAGACCGGCGAAGCGCGCGCGTTCGCCAACGTCTGCCGCCACCGCGGCCACGAACTGCTGGCGTGTGGCGCCACGGCCAAGAAACGCAGCATCATCTGTCCATACCACTCGTGGTCCTTTCGGCTGGACGGCGCGCTGCGGAATGCGCCCGGCTTCCGCGACGCGGAGAATTTCGACCCGAGCGAGTTCGGGCTCACCGAACTGCGGCTAGTTGACTGGCACGGCTGGCTTTTCGTCGACCCGAGCGGACGCGCCGCCGATTTCGCCGAGCACGTCGCTGGGCTCGAGGATTTGGTCGGCCCCTACCGGCCCGAAGACTTGACGGTCGTCGACAGACACTCCTATGAGCTCGCCGCCAACTGGAAGGTCATCGTCGAGAACTACCAGGAGTGCTACCACTGTTCGACGATCCACCCGGAGCTGTCCCGAGTCAGCCCGCCGACCAGCGGCGACACCCTCGACCTCGAGGGATCGTGGCTTGCCGGCTGGATGTCGATGGTCGACGGCGCGGAGACGATGTCGTTCACCGGGAAGAGCGGCGGGGTCGCCATTGCCGGCCTGTCCGAGCAGCAACTGCGGACCGTCATGTACGTCGTGGGATACCCGAATCTGCTGGTGAGTCTGCACCCCGACTACGTCATGACCCATCTCATGATGCCGCTGGCCGTCGACCGCACGCACGTCGAGTGCGCCTGGGCATTCCCGAAAGACGTTGCGGTGCAGGAGGATTTCAATCCTTCCTATGCGGTGGACTTCTGGGACCTCACCAACCGGCAGGATTGGGCGGCCTGTGAGTCGGTGCAACGTGGGCTCACCTCACCGCACGCCCGTCCGGGGCCGCTGGCACCGGACGAGGAGGCTGTCTACCAGTTCGTCACCCGGGTCGCGAGGGCGTATTCCGGTACCGACGGGTCCGCGGCGGAGCGCGGGTGACGCGCTGGGGTGAGACTTGTTGTCATAGCAACGTTAGCCGGCTCTAGATGGCGTCCTTGACGGCTGGCGAACTGAATTCCGTATTTGTTTGCACACCAACTGATTACGTTGCTCGGTAACCACTCATGGTGAGTTGGGTCTGACGCACCGATACCCGGTGCGGTTCGACCGTGCCGTGGAACCCACCAGGTCAGCGAACAGCATCGTCAGCCGCCGAATTTCGCCGCTGTCTGCGGGCGGCCACAATTCCCAGTTCTCATGAGGACCACCCTCCACCACCTAGCCACAGCGGCGGCTCCTGGTCGTTATACATGCTCTTGGGCCGCCATCGCTGTCTGCGCAACAGTCGACCGGCGTGGTGCTCGGCCACGTCCTTCAGGTACTCGACGTCGTCGCTGGTCCACGGGTGCTGGCCGGTCCCGTCCAACCACCACCTCGGTTGGCCGTCCTCCTCGTAGCGGGTTATCCGGTAGCGCCAGGCGACGTGCCTACCCTTGGCGTCAACCTGCCAGTCCAGCAGCCGCGGGCGGAGGGACTCGGGAACCGGCTGGAGAAATTCCTCGGGGTGGGTTATCCGGATCTCGACAAACTCGCCACCCATGAATTAACCCTACCAGGACGTTTGCCCGTATCAGTGGCTCTACCTGCGAGGATGGCGTCTTTCTGAAAACCCCAGGGGCTCATTTCCTCGCGGCACCCGCTGTTGACGTGGGCGACGGCGGCGCAACTGCTCGGCCCGCCTTGGCCGGTTGGTGTCGAGCAGGAGCGAAGACATCACTCAGTAAATGACGTCCTGACTGGTCGACAGGCCGTTGTCGCACGTCACGGTGACGTGATAGGTCGAGCCTGTCGCGGGTCCGTCGCCGACATGGACCCTCGTCTCCGCCGAGCCGGTTACGGTGAAATTCACGGAGTGGGCGTAGTGGATCATGGTGGCCTCGCCCGCCACCGCAACGGACTTATATACGCAACCCGTCGCAGGCTTGTTTGCGTTATGGGTAATCGACACAATGGCCGTCAACGGCTCGTGCCGGAACACCAGCTCCGATGGCGAAGGAGGCGGCGGTGCCGCCGCTGGGGGTGGAGCCGTGCTGGATGCCGCCGCCGGGGGTGCCGTCAGGTGCTCCGCCGGGGGTGCCGTCGGATCCGGTGTCGACCACCCAGTCGCAATGAGCGAAAAGCTCGCCGACCACGGGGTGTTCGTCCCCGTTGTGCCGCCGGGCGCGGTACCCGGGTCGACTGGGCCCGACACGGTAATTCCGACCGCAGCGATTAACGCAGCAAACGCAGCCGCAATCAGAATGCCGGGGCGTCGGTACCACGGCGGGGGCGCCAGTAGCTGACCCGGACCGAGCTCGTGGTCGGCGGGGGGCGGCTGCGCCGGCGTGGGCGGCACGGCGGGCAACGGCGTCTGTCGCGAGAACGGCTTTGGCTGACGGTGTGGTGTCCAGCCTCGACCGTCCCAGTAACGCACTGCGTTTGAGTCATCTGGATCGTCGTGCCAGCCGGGCTGGCGTGGTGTCGTCATGGGAATCCTCCCGGTTTGACCCGACCTGCACCCTGGGAGGGAGAATAAACCTCAGTGTTTGTCGGCGGGCACCCAGCCCTTGGGGGTGTACCGGTAGGTAGCGCCGCTGGTGTCGACGCTGGCCAGTGTGCGCGCCGGTATCACTGCCCGCACATCTCATGACATCATGGCCGAAGGGCGACCCTGAAGGAATTATTCGCCGGTGAGTTCGCCGATGTACTGCCGAATACCCTGTGAGATAATGACTCTCACTGTCGCCGGTGCCGCCCGGTACGGTTTCAGCACCCGAATGTCGACGCAGGCCCCACCCGATTGTTGGAGGCGTATGGTGTGACTACCGTCACCACAAGCCGGAGGTACAGAGATGCTTGTGCGAAAGGTGGAACTCGACTTCAGCGACGCGAAGATCAGATGGGCCGAGGACCAACCGGAGTTCTGCCACCTTCTGAACGCAACCTCGAGTTTTCTGCATCACCTGGAAACCTTCTTGAACAAGGCTGTCCGGCAGTCGCGTAAGGATCTCGATGCAGCCGCGCACCCAGCGTTGGACACCGATGTCTCGATGTTCTGCGCGCAAGAGGGGTGGCACGCCAGGCTTCATGCTCAGTTCAATGCCAAACTTGTCGACTCCGGTTACCCATGGATCGGTCCCGCAGCGGACAAGATGCGCGATGATTTCCAGAGGTTCTTGGCGACCAAGAGCCCGCGCTGGTGCCTCGCCTACTCGGAAGGGTTCGAAACCGTCGGGCCGATCGTGTCGCAGTTCTTTTTCGAGGAGGCCGGCGACGTTCTGTACGACTGGGACGAACCGACTGTGTACCTCTGGCTCTGGCACTTCGCCGAGGAGTACGAGCATCGAAGTGTATGCAACCACCTCTTCAAGGAGGTGTACGACAACAACTATCCGGCGCGGATCTACGGCATGCTGTACGCGCTGTGTCACCAGTTCTCGTACACGATACGAACGGCAAATGCTCTGATCAATGCGGACCTCGCCGCTGGGCGGATCAAGGAGTCGAAGCTAAGAAGCAAACTGCGCTTCGCCAAGATGATGGGACGCTTCTGGGCGTACATGCTGCCGAAAGTCCTATTCCGGACCATGCGGCCGAGCTACGATCCGGCGAGCATTCCGCCGCCGAAGAACTCATTGAAATTCCTGGCCCAAGCAGAACAGCGCTACGCCGTCCGCAGGCCTGCCGAATTCGCCGATGGGTCCGCTGGGTGAGGGCTTTCACTCACCATCGCCCGGTTGAATCGCCGGCGGCGTCACGGGGATCCTTCCTGCGCTAGCGCCACCATCGACCGCAAGGTCCGCGCCCGTGACATACGAGGAGCCATCGGATGCAAGGAATGCGACCAAGGCGGCGACTTCCTCCGGCGCCCCCACGCGGTTCAGCGGCGATCCGGGATGCCCGCCCGGTCCGCGGTGCACGTTGAGGTGCGCGATCATCGGCGTATCGATCATCCCGGGGTACACCGTGTTAACGCGAATCCCGAACTGCCCGAGCTCAATTGATGCGACCTTCGTCAAGCCGCGAAGGCCCCATTTGGACGACCCGTAGGCGCCGTAGCCGGCGAGCCCATGCAGACCCGCCTGCGACGAAATGTTGATGATCGATCCCCCGCCGGCCGCCTTCATAGGCTTGACAACCGCTTTGATTCCGAGGAAGGGTCCGACGAGGTTGACGCGCAGCATTCGGTCGAGCTCGTCAACGGGCTGATCCAGAATCGGCGCGACGGCGCAAATCGCCGCATTGTTCACCAGCACGTCGAGGCGACCGAAGTCGTTGCGGGCCACCGCAACCACCTCTGCCCAACCGTCCGCGCTGCTGACGTCGTGGCGGACGAACCGAGCCGTGTTACCGATCGACGCCGCGACCTCTTGGCCCTCGCCTTCGAGTACGTCGGTGATGACCACCCGAGCACCCAACGAGGCGAACAATCGGGCCTCTGCCGCTCCCTGGCCGCGAGCTCCCCCGGTGATGATCGCGACCTTTCCTGAGAGGTCTGCCAACCCGTTGCTCATCGCGGCTCGTCATCGTTCATGTCAAGACCGATGACCATGAGTTCGCTTAGGCGGCGCGGCAATTCGGTCATCATGGCGGTTGCCACGATCCGGCGTGGCAGCGTGACATATCGTCGCTCATGTTCGACCGCATCCGCGATCGCGTTGGCGACGGTTGCCGGCTCCAAGTCGTCGCGGGGCAGCATGTGCCACCGTTCGGCACGTTCGGTTACTCGTCGAGTCGGCCCGAAGTCCCGCAGATTGTCGATCATGTCCGTCTTGACCGCGCCGAGTTGGACCAGCGTCGTTTCGACCGGCGTACCGCGCAACTCCTGGCGCAATCCCGAGGTGAACTGACTCAAACCGGCCTTCGTGGTGCCGTACAGGGTGACGCCTGGAGTGACGCTAAGTGCGCCCATCGACGACACGTTGACGATGTGCCCACGGCCTCTGGACACCATTCGCGGCATCACCTGACGGCACAGCTCCAATGGTGCAGCGAGGTTGACCTGCAACAGATCCCGAACTTGCTGCGCGGAGGTGTCCGCGAACAGGCGGACACAGTCCAGCCCGGCGTTGTTGACAAGCACGTCGATGGGACCGTCGGTCTCCACCCGGTCGATCAATGCTTCAACGGCTGCCGGGTCGGTGAGGTCGGTCGGATAGGCCTTGCCGTCGAGCTCCCTGGCGAGCGTCTCGAGCGCGTCGCCGCTGCGCGCGACCAGCGCGACCTCGCTGCCGCGCTCGGCGAAGGCCTGTGCAATGCTGCGTCCCAGGCCGCGGCTGGCACCGGTGATCAGGACGCGGGCGTTTTTCAACTTCACGGCAGTTCTCTTCAATCTATCGATCGGTGGCTATCGGCAATTACATTGTCTTGCCCGGATTTTCGTACTCCAAGTGCATCACGTAACACCGCGCAAACGTCCGCATTGGCTTGTTCGGCCATGGGCACATCGTCGGGCAGGTTGAAGAACCCATGAAACATGCCCGGATAGCGGCGCACGGTGGCGGCAACTCCTACCGCCCGGAGCCGCTCCGCATACTCCTCACCGTCGTCACACAGCGGGTCGAACTCGCCGGTGACGATGTGCGCGGGCGGCAACCCGGCCAATTCCCCGAGTATCGGTGATGCGAACACGTCGTGATGGTCTCCGTCGGGGCCAAGGTATTGCTGGGTGAACCACCGCTGGTGCTGCAGCGTCAGCACCCCGCGTGCCGATGGGTCACGAACGTCCTTGGGCCTGCGGCGCTGATCGACCACGGGATAGATCAGTAACTGAAAAGCGATGGGCGGGCCGCCGTTGTCGCGAGCGATCATGCAGGCGACCGTCGCCAGATTTCCGCCGGCACTGTCGCCGGCCAGCACCAGACGGTCCGCGTCGCCGCCGAGGTCGGATGCGTGCGCGGCTGCCCATTTCGTGGCGGCCCAGGCATCTTCCACGGCGGCCGGGAAGCGGCTCTCCGGGGCCAGGCGATAGTCGACCGAGATGACAATCCCCCCAACGCCGTTGGCGAGCCGCCGACAGCACGCGTCATGCGAATCGAGGTCACACAGCACGAAACCGCCCCCGTGTAGGTAGACGACGAGCGGTACCGTGGCCGAAGACGCTTCTGGCGCAAGCGGATAGTAGATACGTACTGGAATCTCGGTGGCGGGTTCTGCTCCGGGGACGCCGCGGTTCTCAACACGCGCGACGGGAACATGCCGACGTGGTTTGCGGCTGGCTTTCAAGCTGGCCCGGACCTCCGCGGCATCCGCGTTGCCGTCGCGGATCGAGGCGAATGCTGCCGACATGCGTTGCGCCAGCTCACGCTTGGTGGACTCGACCGCGGTGTCGGCCTGATCGCCCGGATTCGGGCGACTCACCTAACACCGCCCAGCTCAAGCAGCCGACGCACCACTTTGCCGGTCGCATTGCGCGGCAGGCCGTCGAGAAACTCGACCTCGGCTGGCACCTTGTAACGGGCGAGGTTGGCACGCACGTAATCCTTGATCGCCTCGCCATCGAGTGCGGCGCCATCAGCTGGCACTACAAATGCCTTGAGGCGTTGCCCGAAGTCGGGATCGGCAACGCCGACGACGGCAGCCTCGGCTACGTCGGGATGGCTGCAGATCAGGTTCTCGACCTCCAGCGGATAGACGTTCTCACCGCCGCTGATAATCATGTCGTCGTCTCTGCCGTCGACGTAGAGCCTTCCGGTCTCATCCAGATGGCCGACGTCGCCGCTGCTGAGCAATCCGTCGATCACCTCCCTTTGTTGGCCGTCGCTGTAACCGCCGAAGCTGACCGTGCTGCCGGCAAAGATCCGGCCGACGGTGCCTGGTGTCGTGATCGGCGCGCCATTGTCGTCGTACAGCGCGACCCTGCAACCAACCGGGGGCCTGCCAACCGTGGCGGGGTTGTGGGCAAGGTCGTCTGGCATGGCGACGCTGATCACGGCGAGTTCGGTCGAGCCGTACTGGTTGTAGAGCACCGGGCCGAAGCGATCCAGCGCGCGCGTCACCAGTTCTGGCGCCATGGCCGACCCGGAGACATAGATGATTCGCAGCGATGAGGTGTCGTATGCGTCCAACACATCCTTCGGCAAAGCGAGAATGCGCTGCAACATGGTGGGCACGACGACAACGACGTTGCCCCGATATTCGGCGACCGTCCGCAGCGTTGCTTCCGGGTCGAACCTTCGGCGCAGTATCAGCCGGTTACCCAAAGCCAGGGACAACACCGCCTGCCCCAAGCCGGTGCCGTGGAAGATCGGCGCCGCCAACAGGCATACCTCGTCCCGCCTGCGCGGCACTCGGTCCAGTAGCTGCGCGGAGAACAATGGGGATGTTTTGCCGCGTGGGGCGCCCTTCGGGGTACCGGAGGTTCCGCTGGTGAGCAGGGTAAGCCCGCCGGGTTTTGCCGGTGCCGGCACCGCTGCGCCAGACGTCGATCCGATCAGCCGTTCAATCCGAACCGCATCCGTTTCGGGAATTGGTCCCGGATCGGAGATGAACTTTCGCACGGACGGATCGACCGCATCGAGAAGACCGGTGAACTCGTGATCATGGACGAAGACCGAAACATGTTCGCGGCGAGCAACTTCGGCGAGCTGCGGCTTTGCGAACCCGGTGTTCATCAGCAACGATTGTGCTCCGACTTTGTTGGCCGCGGCGATCACCGTGATGAGCCCACGGTGGTCGCGGCACAAGACGGCGATCACGGTCCCCGGGCCGATACCAAGCTCCGACCATGCTCGCGACAGCGCATTCACCCGTCGGTTGAGATCTTCGAAACTCACGTCGCCAGCGTCGTCCGTGATCGCCACGGCGCTGCCGCAGCGCCGCGCGGCGCTCTCGACGAGTCCGGCGAATGGACCGTACTTCTTGGCGAAGATAAACGACCGCACACCCTCCAAGGGGCCCCCGGACAGACCCGACTCGCGCAGCACCCTAACGCTATGCATGGTCACTGCCATGCTTTCGACCTTTTGGCGCACATTCGCGCGGTTGGTAGCCAAGTTCTGCACGAACAGCACTGTATTAGCCGGCGCGAATCCCGCCGACGCTAAATCCCACTTATCGGGAGCTCGCGCCGCACAGGATGACGCAAACGCGGTTGACTATCACCGACAATTAGCCTTTGGAGACGACCGTCTCCCGCAGTAAGCGAGGTGGCTCGATGCGGCGCCTTAACAGTATGGACAACCTGTTTCTCAAGCAGGAGAACGGCACGCAGCCGCAACACACGATCAAGGCCGTCGTACTTGACCCCGCCGCGGCGCGCCAACCGCTCACCTTCGACGGGGTCCGGGCTGTCGTTCCCGCCCTGGTGGAGAAGGTCGAGCCGTTGCGCTGGCAACTGCTGCTGCCGCGCCTGGGTGGCCGGCCCTGGTGGATTGCCCGGCCGCAGATCGACCTCGGCTATCACGTCAACTATGCCAAGGCGGACTCGCCGGGTGGTGACCGTGAGCTGGCGGCGCGGATAAGCGAGATCGTCTCGGTGGGACTCGACCGCGGTCGTCCCGCGTGGCAGTTGTGGTATATCGACGGACTGGCTGGCGACCGGATCGCGTTGGTCCTGAAGCTTCACCACGCCCTCGCCGACGGCCTCGCTTCGGTGCGGCTTCTCGAGACCATCTTCAGCACCGACGCGGGCGAACCGTTGCCGATACCTGGACGAACTTTGGCGGACGAACAGCGGCCGAACGCCACGACTTGGCTTCGGTTGCGTGCCACTCACGGCGGCGCGGCGGCGCTCCGATTTCCCCGTGTTTTGGCGCGCTCGGCCCGGACGGCCGGGACCATCCGCAGGCGCCGCAAGGCCGGCCGGCCCGGCTTCGCCGAGGCGTTCGCGGCGCCCACCACCCGTTTCAACGAGCGGTTCACCGCCGATCGACAGTTCGCCTTTGTCAGGTGTGACATGGCCACGATCAAGGAGATCAAGAGCGCGTTCGACGTCACCCTCAATGACGTCTTTCTCGCGGCGTGCAGCGGCGCTATCCGCTCCTATTTGGACCGCCACGGCGAGCTGCCCGCTGAATCTCTTACCACCGTTGTGCCGGTGGCGATTCGCCTACCCGGGGAGGAAATTGACTGGGGCAATCAAGTGACCATATGGAATGTCTCGTTGGCCACCGATGTGGCGGACCCTGTCGATCGGCTCGAACGCATTGCCGCCAATACCCATGCCGCCCGGGCGGTGCACGCCGAGCGTGATCTCTGGCTTTTCCTTGACTGGATGGATTATTGGCCGCTGTTCTGGTTCTACAGTCGTGGGCTGCCCCTGCTGGGTGCCCTGGCCCGGCGTCGCCCCACCTACAGCATGACCGTATCGAACGTACCTGGCCCGAAGAAGCAGCTGTACTTCGCGGGCGCGCCGATCGAGAACATCATTTCGGTGGGTCCGGTAATTTACCCATACGGCTTGAATGTGACGGGCTGGAGCTACCTCGACAATATGACCATCGGAATGCAGGCCTGCAAGAAGAGCGTGCCTGACGTATCGCAGATCACCGACGGCATCCCACAAGCGCTCGCCGAACTCGCCGCGCTGGCAGCGGGTCGACGCTCGGCGAAGCCGGCCGCGGAGGCACCGCTGAGCTGAGTCCCCGCCGGCCGCACTGATGGCAGACTCGCTGGCATGCCAGCAGAACTTGTGCGCAGCACCCGGCTGTTTCCGGGCGTGCCGTATGCATACGCCGCTTCCGCTCCTGAGACCGGTCTGATCGTCACCGCGGGCGCGTGCCCGCTTGATGGTCAGGGGCAAGTAGTCGCTCCGGGTGATATCGCCGCGCAGACGCGCCAAGCGTTCGACAACCTGACTATTGCGTTGGAAGAGTGCGGCGCTGAGATTCGGGACGTCCTCAAGACGACCATCTTTGTGGCGAGCCACAGTCGCGAGGATCTCATGGTGGCATGGAGTGAAGTCGCCGCCGCTTTCGGTCGCCACGACCCGCCGAGCACGCTGCTTGGGGTCGCCGTTCTGGGCTACCCGGATCAGCTTGTCGAGATCGAGGCGATTGCCTTCGCGACGCCGCGCTAACGGCCGCCGGTCCAACCCTTTTCGCTGCGGAAAATCGGTCGCGCCCCGGGCCAATCTGCCCGCCGAGTGGTGGGCGTCACCGCAATTTCACTACAAAGGCAGCGAGTGAGACCACCACCAGCATCGCTGAAAACGCCACATTGATACGTGTCGGCAGCGCGGTGCTCGCGGCATCTGCGCGCAGCAGCTCTAGAACGAGCCGGCCAATTCCATAAGCCGCTGCCGCGCCGAGAAATAGTAGTCCCGGATGATCGGATGGCCCGTGTAACGACACTGCGATGATCAGAATCATTGCTGACCAACCAGCTTCGAAGAGTTGTGTCGGGTAGCGGCGCTTCCATTCGCCGCGGTCGTCAGGCAGCCACAGCCCGAAGGGCCCATGAGTTTCCCGTCCGGAGCAGCACCCGTTCATCAGGCAACCAATACGCGTGACGGCCATGGCGACCAGCAAAACTATGGCCGCACCGTCCCAGAATCGCCAGAACTCCAAACCCGTGAGACGCAGCACCGGCCAAGAGACGGCAAAGCTGAGCACCAAGCCGCCGTAGAGCCCAGCACCGGTGTCTTGCACGCGCATGGTGCCGGTTTGGTCGGCAACGGATTTCGGATGACCGATGACGTACCAGATGCGTGAACCAATCAGGGCGAATACCAGGAGGATTACCGCGGATACCGCGAAACGCAGGTAGCCAAGGCCGGATTCGTACCCGCCGCACACCACCCCGAGCACAAAGCCTACGTACAGCATTGCCGCGTAGCTTGGAATACCAAGTCGTCCAACGTGAAACAGATACCGTCGTCCTAACCAGCGCGATGACCGCGGCTCGGGCGTGATCACGGCAACCCGATCACTGCCGGCCCGAAACGGCACAAAGGGCGTCGTCGGCGAGGACGAGTCGGGCGAGCGATACGCACACGCGGTCCGACACTGACTACGAGCTGGTCGAGGCCTACGAAACGCTCTCCGTCGATGATCGGCGACAACGGCTCGTCTCCATTTTCAACCGTGATCGCCATTTTCCGGCCGGCGGTGTCACGCAGCCGGTCAGCCCGGACGCCCGCACCGAAGACCAGTGCGGGCAGCTGCGCAATGATCTCGGCGGGCGACATCTCACCGGCCTGGAATTGCAGCACGCCCGGCTCGCGTGCCTGCGAGAAGACCCGCAGCACGCCACCGAGGTTCACGTCGAATGCGCCGGCGTGCAAAGCGTTGTGCATCCGCGTCGGTACCTCCTCGCCGTCGATCACAACCTTGGCGCGTGTCGGTCGGAATATGTCTGGCCGGCTCGCGCGTCCTGGAAGCACTGCGGAGGCGGCCATGTCACCGATAGTGCCCGCGATGACTCTTATGACCGCGGCCGGGCCAGGATTTGGAGCTTCGTAGTACCGGTCGAAGAAGCGGCAACCAACGCCGCCAGCAGCCAGCGCGAAACCGACGCGTTGGAACGACGCTCCGTCGACCGATCGGCCATCGATACTCAAAGTGTCAAGCTGTACTTCGGGCGGCGGTTGATCGGACCTCGCGGCCTCTGCGAGGGCGCTCAGAATCGAATCGGTTTGTCCACGCACCCGCGCCTTACGCGCCACGAAATCGATAGTGCCCGCGCGGGAAGGGACAAACGCCGGCCAGCGCTGTGGATCGGCGACCTGGCTGCGAACCTCATTGATCAACCAGTGCAGTGTGCCGTCGCCGCCATCGCTGACCAGATGGCTTGCCCGGGGCAGCAGCCCGGCTACGATCTCGCCGAGGTCGTCGAGGGACCGTGACTCATGCACCTCACCCCATGGGCCGACGATGTGGCGGAATCGAGCGCAACGATCTTTCGTGTTGGCACGGTTCTTGCACGCGAGCGGGTTCAGGACGACGCCCAGATACATGACGGTAACCGTAGTTGCGTCAGCGCGGCGAGGAACAACGCCATCGCTACGTCCCGAAAGCTTGCGAGCGCAGTTCTTCCGCTGGCGCAACGCACCGACGATTGATTGGAATGCGAAGGGGGACTCGGGTCACAACGACCCCGGCTCCGCGCTAGCCGCTCGAGGGCCGGTGCCTGGGCAGCTGGCCGGGATGCGAATGATGCTGGCACGCAGTTGTTTTGGATATGGCTGACGTGGTGCGGCTGCTGGGCAAGATGGCGCCGTTCGTGATCGCTGCGGTCGATCAGACTCTGCGCGCGTGCGGTCGGTGCCCGCTGACGCGCTGACGCGCTGACGCGCTGACGCGCTGACGCGCTGACGCGCTGACGCGCTGAGCATGATCAGCGAATACGTAGCGGGGATCGCAACCCGGCTGGCAGAAATTGCTGCTCAATAGTCAGAAAACGGTTAGGCGCGCCGGGTCACGGCGATAGCATCCGGTGGTGGTAGTTGCAAGACCACTGCTCGAACCCGCGGACGAAAGGCATGACCGATGAACGCGAAGAGCAAGAAGACGGCACTGAAGGCCGGCGCGCTGGCCGCGGCGGTGGCCGCGGTGCTGCTACCGACGGGCTGCAATACCTCATCTCCCCCGCCCATGACCGTGCCCCCGCCCATGCCCGCGGGTCAGCAGGTTTCCGGGCCGGCGGGCGGTGCAATTGTGCCACCGATGCACACCGACACCTAGCCGATTCGGCGGGCGACCCGCTCGGTACCGCGCGGGACCAGACGCTGCGGTACTACCACCGACGTGTGATTTATTGCTTCGAGTGATCTGCCCGTGAACTCGGATGGGGACCAGAGCTGCCGCTCAGATCCCAGCCGACAAGGGCTGTTTGAAGATCCGAGCTAAGCGGCGAGGCAAGTCACATCAAGGACGCTCGGGGTGTCCGTTACGCGATCCGACTGGTTCGAGTCTTCGAGCCGGTCCGCGACGCCACTGGCGGACGGTTGCGATCGCTGTCTTGAGCCCACGGTGGCGCCCTGTCACCAGGTCGGTCGTGGCGAATCCGGGCTCCAGCTCAGCGAACATCCGCTCGCTACGGGTCTCCGGCGCGTCGTCGGCGGTGTCGCGCAAGTACCTGTCCGGCAGCGACAGTTTGGCGATGGTGCGCCACGTCTTGCCGTACTGCATCAGGAAAGAGCCCGTGGTGTAAGGCAAGTCGTACTTGTCGCACACCCCTCGTACCCGCACCGAAATCTCGTGCAGCCGGTTGCTCGGCAGATCGGGAAACAGGTGATGCTCGATCTGATGGCACAGGTTGCCGCTCAGGAACCGCAGCACGGGGCCGCCCTCGAAGTTGGCGCTGCCCAGCATCTGGCGCAGATACCACTCGCCCTTCGTTTCGCCTTCCATGTCGGTGTTGGTGAATTTCTCTGCGCCATCGGGGAAATGCCCGCAGACGATCACCGCGTGGGCCCAGATGCTGCGGATCACGTTGGCCACCGCGTTGGCCTTCAGCGCCGATTTATAGGTCGCCCCCGGCGACAGCGAGGTGAGCGCCGGGAAGGCGATGTAGTCCTTGACGACCTGCCTGCCGGCCTTGGTTGTGAACTCGCGCGTCCGCTCTCGGGCGATGTCGCGCTCCGGGCCGTCATCGAAGAGTTTTTCGAGGTCGACGGTCTGCAAGCCAATCGCCCACTCGAACGCGAGCGCAAGGATGAGGTTGTACGGCAGGTTGCCGATGTTGTAGCGCTGCCAGGGCTGGTCACGCGTGACGCGCAGGATGAAGTAGCCGACGTCGTCATCCATGCCGAGGATGTTGGTGAACTTGTGGTGCTGATAGTTGTGGGCGGAACGCCAGTGTTTGGACGCCGAACTCATGTCCCACTCCCATGTCGAGGAGTGAATCTCGGGATCGTTCATCCAGTTCCACTGGCCGTGCATGACATTGTGGCCGATCTCCATGTTCTCGATGATCTTGGCCAGACCAAGGGTCAGGGTTCCCGCCCACCACGCCGAGCGTTTCGAGCTGGCGGCCAGCATGAGCCGACCGGCTACATCGAGGGCACGTTGGGCTGCGATGGTACCGCGGATGTAGCGGGCGTCGCGATCGCCGAGGGAATCCTCGATGTCCTGCCGGATCCCATCCAGCTCAACGGCCAGACTCTCGATGTCGGCGTCGGTCAAGTGGGCGAAGGCCGGAACGTCCGTAATCGCCATGGTTTCCTCCCCGTGGTACTGCTCTGTCGAGACGCCGGTGGTCGTGTGCGATTGGCAAGTGCCGAATCGACGGACGACGCCGCTCCCCTTGTTCGTCTAACGCGGCTAACGGTTCTGCCGTTCCTTCTGGGTAAAGGACTTACGTGTTTCTAATCTCTGCAGGTGGAGCCAATTTGTTTGAGCGTCAACATCGTTCGTTACTTCGCGGCCATAGCCTCGCGAGATAAGCGGCGGCTTGGTACCAGATAAGCCTGGGCTTAGTAATACTGGCGGCGACCGTCGACCGCGTACCCATCGGGCCCGCATGACTTCGACGAAAGCTCAACTTGTGCCCGCGCAGTGCTGCTAGCCGACGCGTGCTCAGGTTGAGAACTCCTACTATACGTGCATCATCGACGGAACGGCCGTCGCCGTGAACTCTGAACCCGCGATTCCGGTCGATTCTCGACCATCATCGATGAATAAACGATGACCCGGGAAAGGCTAAGCGGGGCTGAAGGCTCTCCAAACGCAGTTCAGCTCGCCGGATGATCGCCTTACGGCGATCGGCGCTTAGACGACGCGGGCAGTGTTAGCGTCATCGGCGTGACTCTCAAAGACATCGCCCTGACCACCCTCGACGGCAAGCCGACCACGCTAGCCGAATTGTCCGACGGTGCAACGCTGATCGTGAACGTAGCCTCCAAGTGCGGACTTACTCCGCAGTACACCGGATTGGAGAAGCTGGCCAAGGACTACGGCGACCGCGGCCTGACGGTCGTCGGCGTCCCGTGCAACCAGTTCATGGGCCAGGAACCGGGCACGGCCGATGAGATCCAGAAGTTCTGCTCGACGACCTATGGGGTGACGTTCCCGTTGCTAGCAAAGACCGACGTCAACGGCGACGACCGCCACCCGCTGTACACGCAGCTGACCAAGGCGAGCGATTCCGACGGCGAGGCCAGCGACATTCAGTGGAACTTCGAGAAATTTCTGGTCGCCCCCGATGGTGAGGTGGTCAATCGATTTCGGCCCAGGACAAAACCGGACGCGCCCGTGGTCGTCGCTGCCATCGAGGCCGTGTTACGTCGATAGAAGGCGCAGATCGTTGCCCCTCCGGCGCGAGTCGGCCGTCGGAACCCGCCGTTGCCCCACCCCGCCCGTGAGCCGGGCCGCGCTTACTTGTCGAAGCGCAGCGTCTGCCTCCTACCGTTCGAACACCAGCAACGGTTTTCCACCGTGTGCGGGAGCTTCGGCCAAATAGACGGCTTCGCTGAATTTTTCGACGGGGATCGGCTGGCCCTCCGGCACGCGCAGCGCGCCGCTGTTGGCGAGCTGAAGTGTCCGGTCGATCGTTGGGGCCATCCGATCCTTCGGGGTCTCGGTGAACCACCGGAACAGCCAGAACCCCCGAACGGTCTTGGTTTCATAGATCAGTGAGCGCGCGAAGACGGGAATGGTGAGTTTGTCGGGATCGGTTTGGCGGTGCGTCGACAGCGCACCGTAGACGACCAGCTCACCGCCCGGTGCCAGCGCACGCGACACATCCGCACCCACCTGACCGCTGACACAGTCGATCGCCTTGGACACGCCGTCGTGGCCTGCTATGTCGGCCACCCGTTCGCGCAGGTCCTCATCCTCCGTGCAGATCACCGCCGTTCCCCCCAGCGCGCGGATGTCCTCGACAGCGGATCGACGGCGGACCACGTTGAGTGTCTTGAAGCCGACGTGCGCTCCGAGTTGGATGACCGACTGGCCCACGGTTGAACCGGCCGCCGTCTGCAGGAGCCATTCACCCGGTCGAACATCGAGTTCATCACCGGTCAAAATCACGGCGGTGAGCGGATTGCTGAGAATCTGGGCGGCCGTGGAATTGCTCATGCCGGCGGGAACAGGCAAGACCCGCGAGGCATCGGCAACGACATACTCCTGCCACGTGCCCCTGACTCCGACCGTGACGACGCGTTGCCCGACGCCCAAACCGTCTGCGTCGCTACCCAGTTCGTCGATGACACCGACGGATTCGATTCCGGGTACGGTGGGGAACTCCGGGGTGAATCCGTATCTGCCGCGGACGGTGTGCAGATCGCTGGCGTGGACAGGTGCAGCTGTTACCCGGATCCGGACCTGGCCGGGACCGGGCTCCGGAATCGGGCGGGTCTGCAGTTGCAGAACCTCGGACGGTTCGCCCAACGTGTCGGCGACGACAGACCGCATGGTTGTCATCATCCTGACGCCCCTTCGGTCGGATCCACCTGATCAGCGCGGCCCAATTCCAGGCCTACAAGCTCTAATGCCACCACGGCGGGGATGTTGGGTCTAGCCACTCGGCGCAACCGCCTCGCGCTCCACGTCATCAATGACGGCGTCAGACGCGGCGGTCGGCGCCGCGGTTCCGGTTTGCTGGGGCGGCGCGCCGGTAGTCGCCCCGTTCTTCCACAGGGTCGAGGTAAAACCATCGGCCGGCGCGGCGCTCGAAGCGACTGCGCTCATGCAGGCTGCCGGCGTGGCCCGCGGCTTCGAACCGGGCCCTGAACTCCACCTCACCGCGATCGTCGTCTGGGCCACCCGCGACGGTGTCGATCACCTCTAGACCGGTCCAATTGATGCCCGGGTCAACCGTCACCTCGACTGGCCGCGTTCGCGGGTGCCACGTGCGGAATAGATAGTCGACGTCACCGTAGGCGTAAGCCGAATACCTCGATCGCATCAATTCCTCGGCCGATCGGGCCTGCAACTCGCCATGGTGAAACGGCCCGCAACAAACGCGATAGCTTTCGTCACTGCCGCAAGGACACGACGGCCCGAGGAGTTCGTCCACCTCAAGATCCTGACAGACGTTACGAGAACTCATTCGGCGACGCGGCGCCTGCCGCGTCCTGCATGCCCGGCGACGGCGAGCGCCGGTGCGGCGCGAGTAAAAAGCCGGGCATTCCAGCCATGTCCCCGAGTTCGCGTCGACTGCGGTGCGACGCTTGTGGGGCGGGCGGGGCTCGAACCCGCGACCAACGGATTCTGAGTCCATACATAGACCCCCGGGCGACTAGGGAGGAGGATGAGCCGAAACCCGCCAAATCGGCTGTCCAGACTTGATTTTGGCCGTTGGCGGCACGGTCGCGATACGCGGTCGGTGCGGTTGAGAATCGCCCCGGGACGCCGCGTTGACGCCGCGACGAGATGGGTGCGAGGCATGTTAGCTATGCCGGGGGCGACTACGCCGCACTGTCGGGCCGGTGTGGATAATTCCGACGTGCCCGGTGCGGGAGACTACCAGGGCTGATGGATGATGTCGGATCTCTGCCCCGATCAGGAAGCGAGCCCATGAGCACCGTGGACGCCAAGATGGTCGGCCGTGTCCCGCGACGTCGGATCGTCGTCGCCTCGATGGTGGGCACCACGATCGAGTTCTATGACTTCTACATCTATGCCACCGCCGCGGTGTCTGTCTTTCCTTACCTGTTCTTTCCCAAGGGCAATCCGACCACGGCACTGCTTGCGTCTCTGGCGACATTCGGTCTCGCGTTCGTGGCGCGGCCAGTGGGATCAATCCTATTCGGACATTTCGGCGATCGTGTCGGCCGCAAGGCCACGCTCGTCGGCTCGCTGCTGACCATGGGCATCGCTACTTTCATCATCGGACTGCTGCCGACGTACCAGCAGGTGGGCGTCGCGGCGCCGGTGCTGTTGGCGATGATGCGGTTCAGTCAGGGCGTCGCGTTGGGCGGGGAGTGGAGCGGAGCGGCGCTGCTGAGCATGGAAACCGCCGAACCCGCAAAGCGGGCGCGGGCGGCGATGTGGCCACAGTTGGGCGCACCATTCGGCTTTCTCCTGGCCAACGGGCTGTTCCTGATACTGATCGGCTGGCTGGGCCACAGCAAGGTCAACCCGGACCCGGAGGGCCCGTTCCTGACCTGGGGATGGCGGATCCCATTCCTGTTGAGTGCGGTCATGGTGGCGATCGGGCTCTATGTACGGCTGCGACTGACAGAGACGCCGGTGTTCGCAAGGGCACTCGAGCGTGGCGAGCGACTCCCGACCCCGCTGTTCGCGGTGTTTCGCGGCAGTTGGCGCGAACTGATCGTCGGCACATTCGTCATGCTCGCGACTTATACCCTCTTCTATACCGTCACCACGTGGGCACTGAGCTACGGCACCTCCAAGCCACCACCGGGCGGGACCGGGCTGGGTTTCGGCTATGTGGATTTCTTGCACATTCAGTTGATCGCAGTGTTGTTCTTTGCGGCGATGGTGCCGATAGCGGGCGCGCTCGCCGACCGGTTCGGCCGACGCAGAACGTTGTTGGTCATCACCTCGGCGATCATCGTGTACGGTGCGTCATTCGGTCCCATGCTGGTGCCTCACAGCGCAACGAAGGCCTCCGTGCTGCTATTTCTAGTCATTGGAATGACTTTGATGGGCTTATCCTTCGGCCCGATGAGCGCAGTGCTGCCAGAACTGTTCCCGACCAATGTGCGCTACACCGGCTCCGGGATCGCCTACAACGTGTCAGGCATCCTGGGCGCCGCAGTGGCGCCATTCATCGCTACTTGGCTAGCCACCAAATACGGCGTGGCGTGGGTTGGTGTGTACCTGATCGTGGCGGCGATCCTGACGTTCATCGCGTTGTTGTTGATGCGTGAAACCAAGGACATTTCGCTGGAGATCCCAGTCAGCGACCACATCGGCGATGTCGTCCATCCCGGCTGACTATCCCGGTTTTTTTAGCGATGTTCCGCCGTAACCGCGTCAAGAGTCGCCTGCGCCTCATCGGCTAGCAGGCTGCATGTCGCGGTGTCTCCATGGCTTGAGCGCTTGGGATGGTTTGGAGCTCCGGTGATGTTGAGTATCTCAGATCGAGCAATCGTGGAAGGGCTTATCGAATGACCGTCACGGGCTTTCATGAAGGCGAGGTACTTACCCAACGCCGAGCCGGTGTCGAGGCCGACGCCGCCCGACTAGAGAAGATGATCAGCTCCGCTCACTTGTCTGGGGGCGCTGCCAGATTCCTTGCGTCGCAGCGATTCGCCGCGTTGACCGGACGTGACCACGGGGGGGTCCTGTGGACCTCGCCGCTGTCGGCGCCGCCGGGGTTCCTCCACGGCGACGGCGACATCTTGCAAATTTTGGCTGCGCCCCGCGAGGGTGATCCCCTTCACCGGATGCCGATCGGCCAACAGGTTGGATTGATCTCGGTTGACTTTGCCGCGCGACGCAGAATGCGGATCAACGGCACCCTGGTCCAAGACGGGGACACGGGTATGCGGGTGCACGTCGACCAGGCATATGGCAATTGTCCGCAATACATTCACCGCCGCGACGTCAACGCTTATGTGGTTGCCACCGCGCCTTCGGCAGACGCAAGGCGCGCAACCTCGCTAGCGCCGGCTGATCAGGCCATGATCACAGCATCCGACACGTTTTTTCTGGGAACGACGCATCCCACACGAGGCAGCGACGCGTCCCACCGAGGAGGTCCAGCCGGGTTTGTCCAGGTCGACTCCCCCAGCCGACTTTGGTGGCCGGACTACCCGGGCAACAACATGTTCAACAGCTTCGGCAACCTTGCGGTCGACGACGAGGCTGCCTTGTTATTCATCGATTTCGCTACCGGGGCCGCCTTGCATCTGTCCGGGATCGCCCAGGTGCAGTGGACTACCCCCGGTGCGGCCCCTGATGACGGTGGCGTGGGGCGCCGTGTCGCCTTCACGGTCGGCGAGGTCGTTCTGCTAGGAGAGCCGAACCCTGCCGCCCCGAACCCGTGAGCTCACGAAGTTCATTGAAAATGAGCAGATTTTGTGAGCTTCGAGCGCGGCGTGAGGCGCGATAATCCGGTACATTTTCGGGCGTCTTCCGGTTAGGCCTAACTCGACAGAACGGACCGCCGAATCAAGATGCCCCGTATAGCAACGTTATGACCCTAGGCAGGAGGTAACCGCTCGATCTTGC
Organism: uncultured Actinomycetota bacterium; assembly: GCA_963845595.1. GTDB lineage: Bacteria > Actinomycetota > Actinomycetes > Mycobacteriales > Mycobacteriaceae > Mycobacterium. Next base: position 351,385 of record CAWJSU010000005.1, on the reverse strand, counting down.
CGGTCGTGGTGGGGCTTCTGGCACAGAATCCAATTGATTCCGGCACGCGAAATTGCGTGAAACGACGCGAAACTACCTGCGAATACGCGAAAGATGTTGACGCCGTCAACACGCTTATTCCGACGCTCGTGTCAGAGTGACTACTTTCCAGTGAATCGGGGATCGCGTTGAGCGGCGAACGCGGCCAAACCTTCTTTCGCATCCTGTGAAGTCATCACCTCGATGACGAAGCGTTGTTCGATCTTTCGGGCGTCGGCGTCGTCAAGCCAACCGCTGGCCAGAATGGAAGCCTTCGCGTTTCGGACCGCCAGTGGCCCGTTAGCCGCTACGCGGGCAGCGATTTCATGAGCCTTGGCCAATGAATGACCTTTCGGCACTACGTGTCCGACCAGTCCGAAGTGGTATGCCTCGGCCGCGGTCAACGGTTCACCGGTCAAGATCATCTCCATGGCCTTGGTGTAAGGGATCTGGCGCTTGAGCCGTGCCGTGGAGCCCGCGCCGGCGATCAGCCCGAACCTGGCTTCGGGCAATCCGAAGACCGCGTGCTCCTCGGCAATGCGAATATCGGTCTGCTGCAGCATTTCACACCCACCGCCCAGACACGGGCCGTTGACGGCGGCAATGAGCGGCTTGGTCAGGCTGCGGCTCAAGAGCAGACCATCGGTGATGACTGTTCCGCGTGACTTCGACAGCGTCTGCGGTTCATTACCATCGGATGAGGAGCGATTGTCCTTAGTGCCTCTGACCATCCACCCGTCGGCGAGATCGCCGCCCACACAGTAGGAGTCGCCGTGGCCGGTGAGGATGGCTACACGGATGCCGTCGTCGGCGTCGATCTCATCCCACGCCTGCGCCATTAGGGTGATCATCTGGGGGGTCAGCGCATTCTTGCGACGCGGATTGTTCATCGTCAGGACGACGACGCCTTGGTCGCGTTCAAAGGTGAGGTGTTGATCGCTCATCTGCTACTCCCTTGGCTCTCTAGGACCCGACACCATCGCATGACCGATCACTGGGTCCCGTCGGCGTGGTCGGATATCGACGGACCCAGCATCGACACGAGTAATGCCTAGGCTAGTGGTCAACACTGCGCAGTCGCAATGACGGACCGCTAAGCTGTGCGGTCACCAAATCGACTAGTTGATCGCCGATTTCATCGTTAATGCATGCGCACACCTGCGGCCGCCATAGTGAACTGCACGCCGGGTACATCATCCAAGACGCGGAAGGTGATCAGTGCAGTGTGCCGTCGCCGCCATCGCTGACCAGATGCCTTGCCCGGGGCAGGAGCCCGGCTACGATCTCGCCGAGGTCGTCGAGGGACCGTGACTCATGCACCTCACCCCATGGGCCGACGATGTGGCTTAATCGAGCGCAACGATCACTGGTGTTGGCACGGTTCTTGCACGCGAGCGGGTTCAGGACGACGCCCAGATACATGACGGTAACCGTAGTTGCGTCAGCGCGGCGACGAACAACGCCATTGCTACGTCCCGAAAGCTTGCGAGAGCAGTTCCACCGCTGGTGCAACGCACCGACGACTGATCGGAATGCAACGGGAGACTCGGGTGACAACCGACGGCTCCGCGCTACCGACGCTCGAGGGTTGGCGCCTGGGCAGCTAGCCGGGATGCGAATGGTGCTGGCACGCAGTTGTTTTGCGCGTGGCCGACGTGGTGCCGCTGCCGGGCAAGATGGCGCCGTTGGTGATCGCCGCGGTTGATGAGACTCTGCGCGCGCGGTCGGGTGCCCACCTACGCGCTGATAGTTAACGCCGCAAAGCATTTTCAGCGAGTCTGTAGCGGGGATCGCAACCCGGCTGGCACATTTTTCTGCTCAATGATCTCCAAAGTGGTTAGGCGCGCCGGGCGACGGCGATAGCATCCGGTGGTGGTAGTTGCAGAACCACGGCTCGCACCCGCGGACGAAAGGCACGATCGATGAACGCGAAGAGCAACAAGAAGGCACTGAAAGCGGGCGCGCTGGCCGCGGCGCTGATCGCGGTGCTGCTACCGACGGGCTGCAACAATATGGTAAAGACCCCTCCTCCTCCCCCGCCCCCGAACCCAGGGGCAGCAGCGCAGCAGGTTTCCGCGCCGATGCACACCGACGCCTAGCCGATTCGGCGGGCGACCCGTTCGGTACCGCTCCGGACCAGACGCTGCGGTGCTACCGCCGACGTTTGATTTATTGCTTCGCCGCCGGCGAATCCCGTCAACGCAACGCTCAGCTGCTCCGGGTCGTCGCGTCCTGCAACTTGGCCAGCACCTGGTCCATGCTGAAGCTCGCAGATTTCTGTCGCTGCGGAAACTCGACCAACGTCTCCAGCATCTTCGCCACGTAAGCTTGCGCTGGAACGAACAAGAAGACGTGGTCCAACATCCAGTCGTAGTACGTGTTCGACGTGACGTCGGCCCGCTCGTACGGATCGGTCCGCAGGTTGAACAGCTTCGGCACGCGCAGTTCAACATACGGTTCCGCCCAGATCTGCAGGGTGCCCGTGCAGCGCTGTTCGAGGAAGACGAACTTCCAATTGTCGTAGCGCAGCGCCGTCAGGTCGCCGTCGTCGGACACATAGAAGAAGTGCGTGCGTGGGCTCTCGTCGGTCTCGCCGGTGATGTACGCCAACTGGTCGTGCCCGTCGAGGTGCACCTTGAAGCTCGTGCCGTTCAAGTCTGTGCCCGCGCGCAGCCGCTCCGCGATGTCGGGCACGCCTGCCGCCGATAACAGCGTGACGAACCAGTCAGCGTGGCTGACAATGCCGTTCAATACCGAGCCGGCCGGGATGTGCCCCGGCCAGCGCACCAGCGCCGGGACGCGGTAGGCGCCCTCCCAGTTGGAGTTCTTCTCGTTGCGGAACGGGGTCATGCCGGCGTCGGGCCAGCTGTTCATGTGGGGACCGTTGTCGGTGGAGTACATGACGATCGTGTTCTCGGCGAGGCCCAGCTCGTCGAGCAGATCCAGCATGCTGCCCACCGTGTCGTCGTGATCCAACATCGTGTCGTGGTAGCGCGATTGCCAGCGCCCCGCGCGGCCCACGCTGTCGCTCTGGGTGTGGGTGCGGAAATGCATGTGCGTGGTGTTGAACCACACGAAGAACGGGGTTCCGGCTTCGTGCTGGCGCTTGATGAAATCGACTGCGGCGTCGCGGAATTCGTTGTCACAGGTTTCCATCCGCTTCTTGGTGAGCGGGCCGGTGTCCTCGACGCGTTGGGTGCCGTCGCCGTTGGCCCAGGTGTGCAGCACGCCGCGGGGCCCGAACCTCTTGCGGAACTCGGGATCCTTCGGATAGTCCGGCAGTTCGGGTTCCTCTTCGGCGTTGAGGTGATACAGGTTGCCGAAGAATTCGTCGAAACCGTGCATGGTGGGCAGGTGCTCATCGCGGTCGCCGAGGTGGTTCTTGCCGAACTGGCCAGTGGCGTAGCCCTGCGCCTTGAGCGCCGTTGCGATCGTCGGGTCTTCCGCCTGCAGGCCCAGCGTCGCCCCGGGCAGGCCCACCTTGGTCAGGCCCGTGCGGTACGGGTTCTGGCCGGTGATGAACGCCGCCCGACCGGCTGTGCAGCTCTGCTCCGCGTAATAGTCGGTGAACAGCACCCCTTCGGCGGCGAGGCGGTCGATGTTGGGTGTCCGGTATCCCATCAGCCCGTTGCTGTAGCAGCTGAGGTTGCTCTGCCCGATGTCGTCGCCCCAGATGATCAGGACATTCGGCTTATCGCTCACTGGTTGGCCTTTCGCGGTCGTCGCCCCGAAGCCCGCGCACCCATGCCAGCTGAAGCTGGTGCATACCCGGGCACCCCATAGGAATCCTAGACGCCATTTCCGCCGCCGCCACAGGCTTTCGGCTCGCAGTTATGCACCCGCCTGTCACCCAGCCGGGACTGCGACGAGGCGCTCGGCGAAACCTCGGCGATCTCCATTGTTGACGCGCGGTTTATTTCGATGCCCCGTTGCTCGGCCAAGCTCAAATCCCTTATCTTGGGTGCCGATGATCAGCCGAAGTAACTGTCAAGCAGCAGCCGAGGTCATTCAGTTTTAGAGTGGGCCGGCCGGATGCCGCGAGGTGAGAGCCTCCGTCAAATCGGTTGGGCGGTAAACCATTCGAGCAATAAATCGGCAACCATGTCGGGTTGCTCCTAGGGTATCCAATGCGAAACACCGTGCAGAGTCTCGAACCGGAAATCACCGCTGACGTGCCGCGCGCACCGGCGCGCGCCTTGTGCCAAAACAGATGTGTCGCCGTCGCTCTACACGAACATCGCCGGGACGGAGATCGCCTTAAGGTAGGGGCGGGCATTCGTGATTAGCCGGGCCCACCGAAGCCACCGGCGCCTCCGGCACCGCCGGTGGCGCCGATGTGCGCGGTGCCGGGGCTGCCGGCGCTGCCGGGAGTGCCGCTCGGATCGCCGGTACCACCTTGGCCGCCGCTACCGCCGTCGCCGCCGGTGGCGCTTGGCCCGCCGCTGCCGCCTTGGCCGCCTTGGCCGCCGGTGCCGCCGTCGCTGTGGTTGCCGAAACCGCCTTGGCCGCCGTCGCCGCCGGTGCCGCCCGCGATGCCGTCGACGCCGGCGCTGCCACCGGTGCCGCCGACGCCACCGGTTCCGGCGGCGGCGCCGTAGATGCTAGCGGTGCCGCCTAGGCCGCCGTTGCCGCCCGTGCCGCCGGCGTCGGTGGCGTCGCCCGTGCCGCCTTGGCCACCTTGGCCGCCGTTGCCGCTGTGGTGGGCAGTTCCCAAGTCCAAGTCGGTGCCGCCCTGGCCGCCGTTGCCGCCGGTGCCGGCCGCGCCGCCGTTGGCGGCTGCGCCCTGGCCGCCTTGGCCGCCTTGGCCGCCGTTGAAGCCCAAGCCACTGTCGCTGAGGCCGCCTTCGCCGCCGTTGCCGCCGTTGCCGGCGGTGCCTCCGTCGCCGCCGGCCTGGCCGCCGGCACCGCCGGAGCCCCCGACACCGGGGGCGCCGTTAAGGCCCTCACCGCCGGTGCCCCCGTTGCCGCCGGTGCCCCCGTTGCCAGAGCCGGCGCCGTTGCCGCCGACACCGCCGGTGCCGCCGGTGCCACCCACGCCGCCGACGCTGGTTTCGACGCCGCCGTCGCCGCCGGTCCCGCCGTTGCCGCCGCTTTCGCCCAAGGTGGTGGGGCTGTAACCCGCGCCGCCGTTGCCGCCGTGGCCGCCGTTGATGGGTGCAGTGCCGGTCGTGCCGGTGCTGCCGGCGATGAAGCCGTCGCCGCCTGCGCCACCGATGCCGCCGATGCCGGCGATACCGCCGCTGCCGCCGGCACCGCCGTCGTAGCCGAAGAGGCCGCCCGGGCCGCCGGGCGCGCCGTTACCGCCGTTGCCGGGCGTGCCGCCGATGCCCCCGTTGCCGCCATCGCCGCCGATGCCGGTGATGCCGAGCAGGCCGGCGGCCCCGCCGTTGCCACCATTGCCGCCGGCGCCGCCGTCGCCGCCGTAGCCGCCACCACCGCCGGAAAACCCGGGGCCATAGGTGTCACCGTCGTAACCGTCTGCGCCGGCGCCGCCGTTACCTCCTACCCCGCCGGCCCCGCCGTGCCCGCCAATGCCGAACAGCCCGCCGACCCCCCCATTGCCACCAGTGCCGCCCATCCCGCCCTCGCCGCCCGCGACGCCGGCAGCTGAGCCGTTAGCGCCGGCCGCGCCGGCCCCGCCGGTGCCGCCAGCGCCTCCGGTACTGAACAGCCCCCTGGCGTTGCCGCCGGTGCCGCCCGTGCCGCCCTGGACGCTACCGTCGCCGGCCCCGCCTTCCCCGCCGACCCCGCCGCCGCCGAACAACCGACCGCCAGTGCCGCCATCACCGCCGGCGGCAGCGGACCCGAAGCCGCCGTAGGCCCCGCCGGCCCCGCCGGCCCCGCCCTTGCCGATCAGCCCGGCGGCCCCGCCGGACCCGCCAGCTCCTGGGGCTGCTGCGCCCGTACCGGACGTGCCGGACCCACCGTTACCGCCGTTGCCGATCAAGATCCCACCGGGGCCGCCGTTCTGGCCGGTGCCCGCTGCCCCGTTGGTGCCGTTGCCAATCAGCGGGCGCCCCGTCAACAGCTCCCAGGGCGAAAAGACACCCAGATCCTGCAGGCCCGCCAACGGCGAGACGTTAGCGAGTTCGGCGGCCGCGTACGAGCCCCCCGCCGCGGTCAAGGCCCGCGCGAACTGAGAATGAAACACCGCCGCCCGCGCACTCAGCGTTTGAAATTCCTGGGCGTGGCGAGAAAACAACGACGCGATCGCCCCCGACACTTCATCACCCGCAGCAGCCACCACCGCAGTCGTCGGGGCGGCGGCTGCCGCATTGGCCGCACTCAGCGCCGAGCCGATGAACTCCAAATCCGTTGCCGCCGAAGCCAACATCTCCGGCACCGCCACCACATACGACATCGCTGTCCTCCAACTCGCTCATCATCGGATCATCGGCGAACAAACCGGTCGTTCTGGCCGCCACCGCGTATGCCGTGGTGATCGGCGGACGGATACTCGCCAAATCCGAAGCCGACTGGTCGACAGCATCTCGCCTCGTCGTCAGAAGCCGCTGTATCGAACCTATGAATTACATTTGCTTGCCGGGGCGATCGTCCCAGACCGCGAGTTACCTAATGCTTGGTGGTTGGGGTCAGAGACGGCCCGTGGTTCTTTGTCGTTGATGTCGTAGTCGACGGCGACGATGTTGGTTGCGACTTGGTCGACTTCTGCGATGGCGTGGTCGTTGGCGGCGGGTTGGTTCTCGGCGGCTGACTGCGCGTTGGCGGGGGCGGGTAATAGGTCGTGGTCGCGGGCGGCTCGGGACTGGGCGTCGCGACCTCTGTCGTAGTGGTGGTGCTCGGCGCGGTAACCGTCGTAGTGCGCGACGTCTCCGGTGGGCTTGGCGTGGTCGTATTGGTCGGGCCGGACTTGCTCTGCCCCAGGCTGAGCCACAACCCCGCTGCCGCCACCACGGCGGCGCCGGCACCAGCGACCGTCATGATCAAGACTGTGCGCTTGTACCACGGCAGCTTTCCAGGTTCGGTTGGGAGGTCGCGATCCTCATGGTCCTCATCACGGTCAGCAGTTGTTTCCGCGACGCGTTCGTCGGTGTGCTCGGGGCCGGTGTAGGGGACCGGTTCCTCTCCGGTACCGGTTACTTCTGACCAGGCCAGGGCGCCCTGAAGAGCCGATCCTCCGTCACCGCGTTGCCCAGTGAACGCGGTTAGGGCGGTTTCGGTTTGAGGGCTGCCGGCAACTGCCGGGGGGGTACCGGCCCTAGCTGGAGTAGTGGCGGCAATTGTCGGAGGCGTGCTGGCCATTGTCGGCGGCGTGCTGGCCATTGTCGGCGGCGTGCTGGCCACCGTCGGCGGCATGCCAACAGTTTCGGTCGGCGGCATGACGGCGGGAATCCGATACCTGTGAGCGCCCGCCGACGATTGCTGCCGGGCCAGCATCGCCGCGCCGATGGCCGCGGTGAACGCGGGCTGCGGTGTGCTGAACACCGGAACGTGAAACCGCTCCGACAACCGGGTGGTAAGAAACGGGATGCTCGCGCCGCCGCCCACGGTTGCGACAGCGGCCAAACTGCCCCTTGGAATTCCGTTGCGCTGCAACGTCTCCTCGACCGAGGTAATGAATTGGTTCAGCGGTTCGGCGATAAGTTGCTCAAAGTCGTTGCGGGACAGCCGGATATCCACACCGGAGTCCGCTCCGATGACGATAGCAACCGTTGACAGTTGCTCCTTGACGCGTCGGCAATCGTCGGGCGAAAGGTTCGGCAATCCAGTTTGAACAGCGTCTTTGAGGGCGGCGGTACGGGCATCACCGGCTCTGGCCGGAAGGTGATTAACGATGAGTTGGTCGATAGTGTCGCCAGAGAAGCCGGTTCGGCGGACGGACTGGCCGATCTGTTCTAAGCTCGCGCCAGCCTTGATCAGGGTGACGCTGGCGCCGGCAGCGCCGAAATCGCACAGCGCCACGACACCGTTCGTGGGGAATCCTGGCTTGCCGTACAGTGCCGCGGCCGCGGCACGGGCGTCGGAGACCAGCAGCGGACGCGCGCCCTTCGGAGCCAGATTGGGTTGATCGCGAAACTCGCTACGGAGCGCAGCGGTCTGGCCGTCGGACCAATACGCGGGAACCGCGATGCCGATCGGCGTTCCGTAGCCAACCGTACGTGCCATCGCCTCGAGCGCCTCGACCGTCAGCGCCGCACCGAGGTACCTCGCCCCATCGGCCGCCACCAACGGTGCTCGGTCGCCGACCCGCTCGACGAACCCACGTATCACCAGTCCGGCTTCGCTCAAATTCGGGTTTTGGTCGGGCAGGCCGACTTCACTTGGGCGGTGGTCGAACAACGTCAGCACCGACCTGCGGCTCACGGGGACGCCCCCCGCGCGAGCCGCAACCAGGTTGGCCACCCCGATCGACAACCCGAGCGCCGAGCTCATATCACATACCTCTGTGTCGGCTGTTCCGCTATGTTGGCTGTTTTGCTGACGATTTGCTCGACGTCCACCATAGCGTTTGCCGGCGGGCGGTTTCACCGTCTTTCAGGGGCTTGGCGGCGGTTTGATCACTTCGGCGGGGACGGCAGCCTGGTCTTCGGTATGGCCAGCCGCCATGTTGCTGGTCGGGGCTCTCGTGTCTGTCGTGGTTTTGCTCGTCGGTGGTGAGCAGTGTCTGTCGTTGCCGTGGTGGACGCACCGGTGCTAGGGCGACAGGCTCGCGGTGGTCCTCGTGACAGGCGCTGAGCGGCCCGGATAAGCAGGACAATCCCGTGAGCGATCAGCCCGATCAGGACGGCAACTAGCGCGCCCCAACTCCCTCATATCGCGCCCCAACTCCCTCATATAAGAGGTGTCAAAGATCAGCCGCCGCTCAGCGGTCGCCGATGGTGATCCCGCCGATCATCGCGCAGACGCGGTGCCTCGACGTCGTGGCGTGCGGTGCGCTGCTAGCACGTCGGCGTTTGCCAGCGTTTGTGCCTGAGCGGCCAGCGTCGATGCCCCGTTGGCGTAGGCAATTGCTTCGAGCTCGTTGCTTGCTTCCTTGCCGTGCGCCGCTGCCAAATGCCGTTTCGCATCTTCGAACCGGGCCTGGGCCTCGGCGCCGATGGTCTCGCGATGCCTGGCGACGTAGTCGGAGATTTGGCGCAATCTGGCGTCCGCTTGGGACAACGCCTGCGCCATCGAATGGTCGCGCCCTTCAATGTTCACCTGCCCATCGCTAGAGCCGACCCGCCGCGCCGCGCGCCGGCCGCGGCGCGCGCGAAAGAGCATGAGAACCACCACTACTACGACCACGACGACGACGCCGATCGCGATCAGCAGCCAGATCCGCTTTGACGAGCTTGCCGGTTTGTCCAACCCGTCAGCCGCGGCGACCGCCGCACCGCTCCAGTCTTTAGCGCCCACCGCCGGTTCAATTTGTTTGGTCCGCAGACTGTCTAAGTCGACTGCCGCGCTCCCCTGCGCCTTCGGCGGCACGCTAAATACATACAACTTGGTATTCGTGGCCACGGCCAGCAGCGCGTCCTGGTTGCCCATGCCGCTGGCGCTGCGGGTTCCGTCGGCCCAGTTGTCGGGTTTGAACCTGGAAAAGTTGTCGACATAGACCACCCACAGTTGAATGTGGCGATCGCGATAGAGCCGGTCGATTGCGGAGCTGACCGCCGCCCGACCGGAATCCGTCAACACCCCGGTGGTGTCCGTGATGTGATCCGTGAGCTTGGACGGCGGTTGCGCGCCGGCGGGCGTTGCCAGCAGCAACCCCGCTGTGAGGATCGTCAGGATTACACCGAACAGGCGAACAACGCGCATACGGGTAATCTAACCCGCCACCAGCCGCGACCCAGGGCGGCGCATGCAACAGCACGAATTCGCCCTTCACGTAACCCCCTCCGCCGACCGTGAAGTTCACGACGCAACACGCCGACAAAGCGTCGTGTGGTTCACAATCGGCGATCTCGCCGTCCACGTACCGCTCGACGGGGCGCGAACCTTCACATCGCGCGCTTGATAACTATCGCTTCTCAGCTAGTCAGCGATGGGTCTTGGACACGATGCTCGGCGCTGCGGAAGGTGGGTTGTAGGGCGAAGCGCCACAAACCGCGTGAGCCACGAACCACATGAGAGGGCCCCAGGTCGACAAGTGATCGCAAAACTCGTTTTGGGCGGAGCAATTGCCGCTGCGGCGATAGGCACCGCAGCGCCGGCCTCGGCGGATCCCGGCAACCCATTCAGTCATCTCTGGATGAATAGCGGTTGCTCTACGGCAGCCCCGGCCACCGGCTGTCACCGCGGCATCTCGCAGGTGCAGGCGGGGATTCAGGATGGCTTGCTTGACATGCAGTCCACGCTTCCGCCGGATAGCGGGCCTTCCTGAGGAAGGCCGCTGGTCGGCCACGCTCAACTCCTGGTCAGTCCATTTAGGGAGCGTCAAGGATCAACCGAAACAACTGTCAGTGGCTAGACAGACTGAAATCTCCTGCAAAACAATGCTTTACGCCGTTGCCGACCCGACCCGGAATGCAAGACCCTCACACAGCCGATCAACCGCCCGGACCCGATCCCAAGAATCTTCCAAGGCACTCCGTCAGACTTATGGAGATGGCGACAACCCGACCCTAGGCCTCGGTGAACGCTTCCTGCTCGGCACGCGCCTGCGCTAGCTGTCCCTTGGCCGCGTGCGCGACGCCGCGCCCGTAGCGGATGGTGGCCGCGGTGGTGCAGTACAGATCGACGTCGGCCGGTCTGCGGGTTCCCCTTCGGCGAACACGGTCCACCGGCGCGCGAAGTCGACGGGCTGCAGTTCTTTGGCTATGGCAGCCGCGGCGCTCTCGAATCCCTGAAAGATTCCAGCCCTGGCGACGGTCTCGTCCACACAGCCTCCTATGGGGGAGTTGGGCAGTGTTAGGACGACAGTGCGGCGTTGCGGTAGTGGGGCCCTAATCACCTGGTATGTGCACGTGAGGCTGGCCGCTTGGCCGCACGCTGCATGGCAGTGCGTTGCCGTACGATTATGCGACCGAGGGTATCGATCGAAAGTGCTGTGCGGCAAGCGCTCTGGGTTTCCCAGGAATGAGCGGAGCAGTCATGGTGATCCCCGGGTATGCGGTTGTTGCCGGCGTGTTCGGCGCGAGCGACTGCTCAGCGAGGACAGCGGCGGACAGCCGGCCTCATCCCGGACTGGTTGAGCTTCTTAACGTTGTCAACAGTACACCCCGCGGGCGGCGCCGCCCCACCGTGGCTGGTTTCCGATGTCCGGCGCTCAATGGATGTCGAAATGCCGATCATGCTGTGGACGTCCTCGGTGAACTACGTCGACTCTGTCACCTGCACTCAACGGTCCAGTCCGGAACACGTTATCCCTCAACGGGACTCGGCGAAATTGCCGCGGCACACCCGCCACGAGATGATTTGTCACGCCAAGAGTACCGCCGCTGGCAGTTCTGGATCGCGTGCTGGAAGCGGCGGCCGGAGGAACGCGACCTCGCGCCGGAATCGGTCGACCACCGGCAACGCTGGCAAGCCTTGCAAAGGGGGCCGCCCCAAACGGGATTCGGCGGGTTAGTCCCCATAGGTGTAGCGTCGGAGGTGTTGAGAATCTCAGCTGGTTCGGGACGAGTTCAGCTGTCCGCTGCGGAACTTGAGGAGTGTTGACTCCGAGGCCCCTACGTGCCGGTGCTCGTCTGCACATCAAGATCACCATGACCGTTTCACAGAGTTTGTCCGGATCAACCCAGAGGTAGGGCCCTCTACATTCCCATTTCCGTCGTTTACCACTCAACCCCGGCCGGCCACGTCCACCCGGCGAAAGAAAGGGAGAGCATCCGCCGGAAGTCAGTACACCGCAATGTATTACGGAGAGACTCTGATGCTGGCCGGCTACCACCGTCGGATCGCTCACCTGCGCGTCTGCCACCAGCCCGAAGCACGTGCCACCATGAACAGACGTCGATTGCACAGAAGGCTCATCGCATGACTTACTGCATAGGCGTAATGCTCGACAAGGGCATCATTTTCGCCTCGGACTCCCGTACGAATGCCGGCATCGACGACTACGCCAAGTTCTGCAAGATGACGGTATTCGAGCGGCGCGGCAACCGCGTTATCGTTCTGCTGAGTTCGGGAAACCTGGCCGGAACGCAAGCCGTCATCAGCGTATTGACGCAGCGCTGCGCTGACGGCGACGCGGCCACCAATCTCTTGGGTGCCCGGACGATGTTCGACGTCGTGAGGCTGGTCTCCGACGCGACGCGCGATATCGAGCAACGCGACGCCGGGTACCTGGAAGAGAACAACATCCGCTTCAATGCCTCGTTCATCGTCGGTGGGCAGATCAGCGGCGAGCCGATACGGCTGTTCCGGACCTATGCCGAAGGCAATTTCATCGAAGCGGGGACCGACACGCCCTTCTTACGGACCGGTGAAACCAAGTACGGAAAGCCGATCCTCGACCGCGTACTTACGCAACACACGCCCCTCGCAGACGCCACAAAGTGTGTGCTGGTGTCCTTCGATTCGACCATGCGCAGCAACTTGTCGGTGGGCATGCCGATCGACCTGATCTGCTACGAACGGGACAGCCTCGAGGTGCAGTGGCGGCGGCGATTCGATGAGGGGGACCCCTACTTCACCGCTCTCAGCGACGAATGGGGCGAAGGTGTGCGGCAGGTGTTTCGCCATTTGCCAGAGTTGGGCTGGTGACGGGTTGTCACGGTGGATACCTTCATCATCACCTGTGAACACGGCGGTAACCGCGTACCCGCGCCCTATCGGCGTCTGTTTCGGGGGCAACGGGCGCTGCTGGATTCCCACCGTGGCTACGATCCCGGGTCGCTGGTGATGGCAAAGGCACTCGCCAGTGCCTTTGCGGCGCCGCTGGTGGCTTCGACTGTCAGCCGTCTGCTTATCGATCTCAACCGCTCAATCGGCCACCCACAACTTTTTTCGGCGGTGACCCGCGCCGCGCCGACCCAGACCCGGGCGCAGATCGTCGAACAGCATTACCGGCCCTATCGCAGGCAGGTCGAGCGTCTCATCGATCAAGCGGTAGCGCGCGGGCATCGCGTGATCCACATTTCGTCGCATAGTTTTACCGCGGAGCTGGATGGAAAGGTGCGCAGCACCGATGTGGGCTTGCTCTACCACCCCGGGCGGCGAGGGGAGGCCGAGGTGTGCGCGCGCTGGAAGGAAACAATGGCGGCGTTGGCTCCGGAACTTCGCGTACGCCGCAATTACCCCTATGCCGGCAAAGGGGACGGGTTGACCTCGCACTTGCGCATGCGGTTCGCGCAGAGCGACTACGTCGGAATCGAACTGGAAGTCAACCAGGGCATCGTGTTCGCCGCGGGCCGACGCTGGACGGCGTTGCGGCGCATGCTGATCGATTCGTTACGGACGGCATGTACGGCCTGAGCGCGCGCCATGATTCACGCCAGGGGCCAAGGAGCACACGTGAGAACCTTTTCCACCATCGACGTCGCCGGTCGTGCGCGTCCTCACCTGCGGGATACCGGAGAGAAATAATGCAGATTCACGTCGGATTCGAAATGATCTACGACTGCCCGCAGCCGACCCCGATGATATTGAACCTCAACGTCCACTTCACCCGCGTGTCCGACCTGGTCGGCCGTGACAACCTGGTGGTCGACCCGCCAGTCGCGATGGCAGGCTATCGTGACGGCTTCGGCAACTGGTGCACCCGCATTGTCGCGCCCAAGGGCCGCACGCGCGTCTGGGCCGATGCGCTCATCAACGACACTGGAGTCCCCGACGCCATTGTTCCCCAGGCGCAACAGATTCCCGTGCCGGACCTGCCCGAGGACACTCTTGTCTTCCTGCTGGGGAGCCGGTATTGCGAAACCGATCGGCTGTCGGAGACGGCGTGGAATCTCTTTGGGCAGACGCCACCGGGATGGCGCCGCGTTCAGGCGATCTGCGACTACGTTTACCGACATATCACGTTCGGCTACGAGCACGCGCGCATGACACGGACGGCGCTAGAAGCTTTTTACGACCGGACCGGCGTCTGCCGCGATTTCACGCACCTCGCCGTGGCCTTCTGTCGCTGCATGAACATCCCGGCGCGCTATTGCACCGGATACCTCGGCGACATCGGTGTGCCCCCGGTGGACGAACCGATGGACTTCTCTGCGTGGTTCGAGGTGTTCCTCGGCTGGCAATGGCATACCTTCGACGCGCGCCACAACACCCCGCGCATCGGCAGAGTGTTGATCGCGCGTGGCCGCGACGCCGCCGACGTCGCGCTCAGCAACACGTTCGGCCCCAACACATTGACGAGCTTCAGGGTATGGACCGACGAGGTACCCGCCGGTTAAGTCAAGCAGCCAAGCCGCCGAACGCCTCCAGCGTCGCCACGATCAGCGCGCACGGAACCGAAGCTGGACGCGGCGACGTGATCGCCCAAACTCTTAGCCTCGATCCACAGATGAATTGGCTCCGTGGTGGGTGTCGGAATGAGGAAAGTGCCCTCTGAGCTGGGATGATTGATGTTGCTAAGGCATTAACCAAACCAATTCGGAAAGGCACTTCCGGTGCAAGTGTCCCATAGGTTCACGCTCGGTTCCGCAGTGTTCGATGACGACAATCTTGTGTCGTGTGCCGGGTTGGTGCCGGTGATGACGCTGGCCGAGCAGACCGGTCTGATGGCTGCGCTGGATGAGAAGGTGTGCATCAAGGGGCCGCGGATCAAGTCGGGGTCGGCCAATCCGGCTCCGAAGCTAACGACGCTGATCGCGGGCATGTGCGCGAGTGCGGACTGCATCGAGGATGCCGACATCGTCCGCAGCGGTGGGATGAAGATCCTCTTCGGGGGTGTGTATGCGCCGTCGACGATCGGAACGTTGTTGCGGGAGTTCACCTTCGGTCACGCCCGGCAGCTGGAGTCGGTGCTGCGGGAGCACCTGGGCGCCCTGGGCGAGCGGGTCGATCTGCTGGCAGGCGCCGACGTGCGGGCGTTCGTCGACATCGACTCGTTGCTGCGCCCGGTCTACGGGCACGCCAAACAGGGCGCGTCCTACGGGCATACCAAGATCGCCGGTAAGCAGGTGCTGCGCAAAGGCCTGTCGCCGTTGGTCACCACCGTTAGCACCGACACCGCAGCACCGGTGATCACCGGGATGCGGCTTCGCGCCGGCAAGACCGGCTCCGGGCGGGGTGCCGGGCGCATGGTCGCCGCGGCGATCGCCACCGCCCGCTCCGCGGGGGCGACCGGCGAGATCGTGGTGCGCGGTGACGCCGCCTACGGCTCGGCCGCTGTGGTCAAGGCGTGCCGGCGCGCCGGGGCGCGGTTCTCGCTGGTGCTGACCCGCAACCGTGCCGTGCAGGCCGCGATCGAGGCCATCGCCGAGGACGCCTGGATCCCGGTGCGCTATCCCGGCGCCGTGCAAGATCCCGACACCGGCGCCTGGATCTCTGATGCCGAGGTCGCCGAAATCTCCTACACCGCTTTCGCTTCCTCGAAGAGCCCGGTCACCGCCCGGTTGATCGTGCGCCGGGTCAAAGACGCCGCCCAAGCCGACGGGCTATTCCCCCTGTGGCGGTATCACCCGTTCTTCACCGACAACACCGAACCGCTCGCCGACGCCGACATCAGCCACCGCCGCCACGCCATCATCGAAACCGTCTTCGCCGACCTGATCGATGGACCCCTGGCCCGCATCCCATCCGGCCGGTTTGGCGCCAACTCCGCCTGGGTGCTGTGCGCGGCCATCGCCCACAACCTGTTGCGCGCCGCCGGAGTTCTCGCCGGCGGCCGACACGGCAAGGCCCGCGGGGCAACACTGCGCCGAACGTTGGTCAACATCCCCGCCCGTCTGGCCCGCCCGCAACGCAAACCGATCCTGCACCTGCCCAGCCACTGGCCCTGGGAATCAGCATGGCTTGCGCTGTGGCACAACACAATCGGTCACCCATCCACCACTTGACCGACACAACCCGACCCGACGACCAGGAACCAACCGGAAAAGCTGGGCAGACCAGCGGAATAGTTATACCCCGACCCACAGAATCAAGATCAAACATTCAACGGTTCACGCCACACGATCCATCGGTGGATTGAGGCTTAGCTCTTGGTGCCGACGGTGATCAGGTCGGACACGATCCAGGTCCACACCGGTCGACGGACGCGGTGCTGGTCTCTGACGGCGAACCCGGCGCCTTCGAGCAAAGCCCGCATCTCGGCCGGCGGCGGGCTCTGACGGCTAGGCGGGCGCCGCAACAACGCCCCGCACGTTGACGTCCCGCCGCTTCGCGATGCCGCCGACTCTCTCGGGCGCCCGGCCGAAGAGGTCGGTGAAAACGCGAGCATCACCTTCCATGCCTGCATCGGCCCAACGATCACGTGGCGCACGTCCGCAAACTGGACGTCAGCGGCGACCTGTGCACGAATGTCGCCGGGCATCCCTGCCTTCTCGTCCCTTTATCGCACCGACGTCGAATTCACGGCGGAACTGTCGAACCGGACCGTGCACGGCGCGACGCACCTGGCCTGGGTCGATCAGGGTGGGGCAGCTACGAATGCCAGATGGCCGTCTACGTCAAGCCGCGCGGTCTCCTCGGCGCGGCATACACGCGTTCATCAAGCCGTTCCGGTATTGGATTCTTTACCCAGCCCTCATGCGACGGATCGAACGAGAGTAGAACACGCGCGTGCCTACCGGCTCTCAAGTCTGGTGCCATAAGAGCCAAAGCCATTGGCCTGCACAGCTTTAGGGTCCGCCGCGCCAGTGTTCGATGCGGTGATGGTCCGGAGTGAAACCATGGTCCACACCCCATAAGACCGCCTGGGTCCGACTGCCGACGTCTATCTTTCGGTAGATCGTGCGGATGTATGACTTGACGGTGTTTGGGCTGAGGTACGTCAGCCTGGCGACGTCAGCATTGCTCATGCCCTGGGTGATGAGGGCCAGGATCTCCGACTCTCGATCGCTGAGCCCTTCGCCGCGGCCGGGCCAGTCGAGCCCGACGGCGCTTCGCGCCCGCGGCGGGACATCGCTGACGACCGTCTCGCCGGCGTGCACCGCCTCCAACGCGGCGACCAAATCCCGTGCCGGCAACGTCTTCGACAAGTAGCCGTGCGCTCCATGCTGCTGCGCGCTGGCGATGAGATCCGGGTGAAAGTTCCATGTATAGACCACAACTCGGTGTGCGTGCGGATTCGCAACCAGAGCGGCGATCTCATCGTGGTCGGATTCCGGTTGTGCGAACGAGTCGTACAGGACAATGTCGACAGTGTCGTCGACGGGCATGGTCGAGTCGAGTTCGGCGATGACCACCCGGTCGCGGTACCGGTCAAGCATATTGGCCACGCCCATGACGACCACGTCGTAGTCGTCGACGAGCGCCACGGTGATCGGACTGCTCGCGGGCGAGGGCATACCCGAAAGATTACCTACCTAGGGGTGTATTGCCACCCCCTTAGGGGTGGTCGACTTAACCCACGTCGGGAAACCGCCCGACCCACCCGATCTCCAAAGCGCATAGTCGCGCCAGATCAGAAAGGCTTACCATGATCATTCTCGGAATTGTCCTTATCGTCCTAGGGCTCGTCCTGCCCATCCTTGTCCCTGCCTTCGCCTTCGCCCATGTTCTCTTGGTGATCGGCATCTTCTTGCTTGTCGTCGGCGTGATTCTGGCGGTCATGGGATCCGCGGGACGCGCTGTCGGCGGCCGTCGCCACTACTACTGATCCATACCCTGCCCGCCGCAACAGTTTTCTTCAACGCACAGCAACATGCCGAGCACTTCAACATGCCGAGTACTACAAAGCGACCCGGTTCGGTGTCGCTGACATGTTAAAGCGTTACCCCCAGGGCGTTTTCATCGCCTTGGGGGTACGTTTCCGCCAGACAAATTCGCTACGCGCTGCGGCTCCGGCTGGAACCGCACCGCCGCGGTATCGACCCTGTTCACGCGAGCCCTTAGCGATTACCTGGATTCGCGATTTGACGTGTTGCTCATGGTCACCATCTCGGTGATCGCGGCGCTCGACAATGGGCTGGAGGCAACCGCCATCACCGAATTCGCCGGGCCGTTCGGGACCGGACGCGCCCTGGCATTCAGAACACCACCCAGCGGGTGATGGCGGCTGCTGGATCTCCGCTATTCGGTGTACTGATCGGTGCCGGCGAATGTCCGGCTGCAGGGGCATTGTGCGGGTTGTTTCCTTTGGCGGCGGTGCCGCTGGTGCCTATCCTCTTGCGCCCGCCGGGCCTGCAGACCTGAGCGCGGCGGCAATCCGTTCGCCGCTTGCCGCTGGGTAGTTGTTCAGTCCCGCGTTTCCACCCAGGCAGCGGCATGGTCCTCACCAAAGATGGATAAGCAGCAGTGGAACCGGGCTTCCCTACGGCTCGCGTCGTCCTGGGTTCAAGGTGTGTCGCGTTCTGCAAAGTGGCGAAGCCGTGCTGACATGGCACCTGCGCGGTCTTGGTCACTGATGCGCAGTGCCCGGTCGGAGTATTCGTCGATTTGATCGACTCGTATAACGGCGGCACCACGCGGTTGTTGGCTGAGTCGGCGACGGCAAAAACAGCCTCTGAAGTGGGGCTGAAGTGGGGCGGGCGGGGCTCGAACCCGCGACCAACGGATTCGCGATTCAGGATTCTCGTTACCCACCCGAAAGGACCGATAAATGCTTGTCAGTCAACGAAATTGGGATCCTCGAGCAGACCGAAGAGCCTCACCGATTCTGGCCGATTCTCAATCATTATCGCTGAATAAGCGATGACTGTCGCTGACAATGACTGGCATCGACCGAGTTAGCCGCGCGATTCAATCCGGCTCCCGTCCTCGTACGGGGTTGCCTGGTTATGCGGGGCCATTCGAATCCCCCGTGATCGGGTTGGTGTTGCCCTACCGTGCCGACCGTCCGCGTCGACGCCACCGGCGACTATGACGCGGCTGGCGCCGGCGGATCGCTGCTGCCATCGTCGAGGCGTCGAACAGCTGGACGCCGTGCAGCGACCGCGACGCTACGGCTGGTCCGCGACGAGGCGGCGCCCGGCGCGTTGCCGTCGCTGGAAGCGTGGGAGCTGCACATGCGCAGCGCTGGCCGGTCCGAACGCACAGTCCGCGACTGTGTCTCGATCATGCGAAGTCTCGAACGGCACGCCCATAAGGACTGCATCGAGGTCGGCGCGACGGACGTGTCGCGGTTCCTCGCCAACCCGGAGTTCCGCGCGGCGTCGCGGGCGGCCTACTTCGTGCGACCCAGGCGAGGACCCAAGCCGGGCTGCTCGGCAGCCCAGGCCTGTGCCTCGACATTCGGAGGGGGCCGGGGTTGGCCCGAGACGGCTGGCCTTTGACGCGAACCCTGGGCGCTGGTCTGTGATCCGGTGGCGGGGTGCGGTTGCCACACTGGTGCGCGTGGATTATCAGCAGCGCCTGGGCCGCATCGTGGACTGGATGCGGACGGTCGGCGATCCGTGGATGCGCGACGACCGGAATATGTGCCCCCAACCGGGTAGCGATTTGGCGGCGGACGACGCGGACAAGCCGGCGACATCGCCCCTTGCGCATTACGGCATTGTCATGGCGCTCGCCCACCTGGGCGCAGTCGTGGACGTGATGGTCGGCGAAAGCCCGCGCCGCCGACACTGGGCGCACTTGACAACGCCCGACGGACCCGCCAGCCGCCGATAGTGCGGCGGCGACTCCGACGCGATCGCCCTCGCTACCGCATCCCGCGAAATCCTCATCTGGCGAGCGATCGCCCGAATCGACAAACCCTCACTGGTGTAGAGATACCTCGCCTGCGCCCAGTCCTGCACTGTGATCACCCATCCGATCGTGGTTGGGTGGCCGGTTTCAAAGAGCGCCAGTGGCCCGGAATTCAAAGAGCGCTGACAACGGCACCGCGCAGCCACTCTGGTAGTGATCGGCACAGGCATCTCAGGTTGCTGACCGTCGCTATATGCCCCGGGTACGTCCGGCCTGTCGCAAGCATCCACTGGTTTAATCCCAGTACCGCGCACTAACGTTTGTGCAGCGTAAGGCCGGTTTTCACGGCTCCGACCGAAATTCATGAACTCCCCGTGAAACTCCCGGACGACGCGGAGGAGACACTGCAACTGTGTGCGATTTGTTCCGCCGCTGGCATTTGGGTGGCACGATTTGCTGATGGACCAGGACGGCCCTGAGCGACGCCTCGCCGAGCTAACAGCCGATGACGTCCACGACGTGGCCTTCTCGCAGGCTGCCGGGGGTAAGCGCGGTTACGACGAAGGCCAAGTCAACGCATTCCTCGAGCGTGTCGAACAACAGCTCAGAAACCCGTTGTCGGTCGGCGGACTGACAGCCGCCGAAGTCGAAGGCTGGACTTTCTCGAAGCCGGCATTCGGTAAAAGCGGCTACGACCCAGCTGAAGTCGACGCATTCCTTGAGCGTGTCGGGCGACAGCTGGCGCCCGGCTTGGGAGCCCAAGAGAGACTTCCGGCAGCGGCCGGCGGCTTTGAAGGCCCCACGGAAGCATGCGCGAAACAGCGCGGGGACCGGAATTCGGCCTGGGTGTGGTTATTCATAGTCATTTTCGGCAGCGTGTCGCTTGTAACGCTCGGCATCGGCGTCCACCACAGCTACGGATATCTCTCCGGCACACCGACGACCGCGACGGTATCTGACTGCCATGGGCGCTCCAAAGATCTCAACAAAACCTGCCACGCGACATGGAGTGTCGGCGGAAAGACACGCTCCGGCACCATCGAGGGAAACATTGGCGGTTTTCCAGCCGGATCAGTGTTGGACGTGCATGTGCGTGGCGGCAGCGCCTATACCGCAACCTCTGGATTTCTTTATCTCGGCGAAGGGATGCTGTCCGGCTTCATCCCACTCGTGGCCCTCGTGGGACTGTGGCGAATCCGAACCGGTGCAGTTACGGCTCCGGGGCGTCACGCCCGTCGTCCATAGGCCTCATAGACGAACTGCTCACCAAGAGTGAGCGTGGACAGCCTAGTCGCCGCGCCATCGATGCAATACTTCAAATCCCACGGCAGACGAGTGAGCCGCGACGACGCGCGCCACGCAGAAGATGCTTCGAAGGCGCGTCCGCGGCTTCTGCTGCTGAAACTGGCGGCGGCTCGTCCACACAGACGGTACTGCCGTTCACCGACCACAAGTTTCCCCACGGTGTGGCGGTGGACAGCACCGGCAATCTCTACGTCGCCGACACAGGCAACAATCGGGTGCTGACTGCCGGCCGGGTGATGCGCCGCACAGCGGGCGCATGAGGCGGTGCAGCTCGCGGCGCGGCGTTGACCTGACTGTGCCTGCCCGCAGTCCTGTCGTCTCAGGCGTGGGACGAGCCTGTTGATATTGAGAGTTAAATGTGCTGACTGCCAGTGGGTTTCACGCGTAGCCTTCTCGATAATGACGAAACACGTTGAAGGCTGGACAGATTCACCGCTCCGCCCGACGCCCGGGCGTCGGGATTGCGCATGTCGTGGGTGCCAGTCATCACCGTGATCTTGGGGAGCCCGGTCAGCTGGCCGCTGGAGAAGGCGATCCGGTGGCTCACCTACACCGTCGAAGGCGAGCTGCTGATGAACCAGATCTCGGAGGCCAGCAAACGAATCTCGGCGCTGGTAGCGGACGCCAAGCAGTACTCCCAACTGGATCGGGCCCCCTTCCAGGTGACCGATGTGCACGTACTACTGCGTAGCACCCTGGCGATGTTCGCCGACCGGTTGGGCAAAGACGGCGCGAAGGACCGGCCGGCCATCGCGGTGGTCAAGAACTTCGATCAGTCGCTACCTGAAATCCCTTGCTATCCAGGCGATCTCAACCAGGTTTGGACGAACATCATCGACAACGCGATCGCCGCCATGCGCGCCGAAGGCGGAACTCTGACACTGCGGACCTCGCGAGAGGGCGAGAACACGGCGCGGGTCGAGATCTGCGACACCGGGCCCGGAATCCCCGAGGACGTGCGGGACCGCATTTTCGAACCGTTCTTCACCACCAAACCGTTCGGGGAAGGCACCGGCCTCGGGCTCGATCTGGCATGGAACATCGTCGTCAAGAACCATCGCGGGGATCTGCGGGTGGAGTCCGTGCCAGGCGATACGCGGTTCATCGTGCTGCTGCCGCTTCAGATGCCCGCCGCGGATGCCACCCCGGCGGAGTAAACGCGTGCCGGGTGCGACTCAACGGCAAGTTACTACCGTAGTTGTTGCCGAGGCCGGTGAACGGCGGCACGACCCAGGTGGTGGCCCCGGCCGCCAACTTCACCACGCGGTTGTTGGCTGAGTCGGCGACGGCAAAAACAGCCTCTGAAGTGGGGCTGAAGTGGGGCGGGCGGGGCTCGAACCCGCGACCAACGGATTATGAGTCCCCAGTCAACACCCGCGTGACCAGCCGAAACGTTTAGCTGAAACGAATTGAATCGCCTGCAAGACAGCGTTTTTGGTCGGCGCCGGTCCGGTCCGGTGCGCCTTCGGTACGACTAAAAATCGCCCCCGGTCGCCGGGGTGACGCCGGGGTAAGACGGGTTGGCCGTGATTTGCTAGCCATGCGGGGACGGACACACGCCGACAGCCGCAGAAGTGTCACAGTGCGATGGATGATGTGTTCGGAGTCCTGATGATTCGGAGAGCCCCCAACGAACGCGGGAAACCACATGTGCACCCCTGCCACCGTGTAAAGATCCATGGCATGAAGATGGACCAACCTGGGTTGGAGCTGCTTGGCCGCGTGGGGCTGGCCCTTTTGCTCGGCATCGCAATCGGCACGGAGCGCCAGTGGCGGTCGCGGATGGCCGGGCTGCAGACCATGGCGCTAGTCAGCATGGGCTCCGCGTTGTTCACGATTATGGGTGCCTACGACTTCCCCACGCAGGGCGACCGCAACAGGTTGGCCGCCCAGATTGTCACGGGCATAGGCTTTTTGGGCGCCGGCGTGATCCTCAAAACAGGTATGACGGTGTTCGGGCTGAACACTGCAGCAACGCTGTGGGCGACGGCGGCGGTGGGTGCGCTATGCGGCGTGTGGATGTGGCGCGAAGCGGTCGTGGGGGCATTTTTAGTCGTCGCCGCTAACGGGTTGCTCTACCCGCTGTCGAAGTGGATGGACCGCAGACCTCACAAGCCCGGCCATGAGAAACGGGCCGACTTTTGACACCCCGCGCCAGGCCGGGGCTTTCCATCATCTGACAGGTGTTCGTGTGGAACGTCGCTTCCCTCAGTATCGCTCCGGCACGAAGCGCCAAGGATAGTCCGGTTCGACATAGCCGTGGGACTTCTGGCGGTCGGGCAGCGTGAGCTTGTTTCGTTCGGCCCGCTCGTAGGGCACCTGGTCCAGGAGGTGCGCGATGCAGTTCAGGCGGGCGCGGCGCTTGTCGTCCGCCTGAATCACGTACCAGGGGCTGATCTCCGTGTCCGTCGCGGCGAACATGGCATCGCGGGCGCGGGAATAGTCGTACCAACGACGATGCGACTCAAGGTCCATGGGGCTGAGCTTCCAAATCTTGCGCGGGTCCCGCGCCCGGTCCTCGAAGCGGCGTGTCTGCACTTCCTGGCTGACCTCGAACCAGTACTTGATGATCTGGATCCCGCCGGCGATGAACGCCTCCTCCACCATCGGCACGAGCTGCAGGAACCGCTCGTAGTCCTCGTCGGTTGCAAAGCCCATGACCCGGTCAACGCCGGCACGGTTGTACCAGGAGCGGTCGAACAGGCATATCTCGCCGCCCGCTGGAAACCGCTCGATGTAGCGCTGCGCGAAGACCTGCGTACGCTCCCGCTCCGACGGCACCGGAAGGGCGACGACCCTGAAGACCCGGGGACTGGTCCGTTCGGTGATGCGCTTGATCACGCCGCCCTTGCCGGCGGCGTCGCGGCCCTCGAACAGGACCACGATCCTTGCCTTCGCTTTCTTGACCCAGAGCTGCATCTGGACGAGTTCACGCTGCAGGTCGGCCAGCTGCATCTCGTAATACTTCCGGCTCAACTTGCCGGTCGGAACATCCGGATGCTTCGCCTTCGTCTCCATCGCGTCCCTGCCGATTATCTCCACGCGTTCCGACAATCATCCCGCTCGGCCAGCCTTAAAGCGAGTGTGTGTTCTGCTCGGCCACGCTCAACTCCTTCATGAAGCGAGCGTCAAGAATCAGCCGAAACGCTGTCAGGCATCAGGCGACGTCAGACAAAAATGATGGTGACTCTCACACAGCGACGGCGTGTTCCAGCTCCTTCAGCGCCGCTTCCAGATGCCCGAGGAGACGCTGCAGGTGTGGGACACTGCGGCGGCATCCGACAAGCCCGAAATCCAGGCTGTTCGCGCTGCTTGCCACTGTGATGTTGAGCGCCTGTCCGTCTAGAGCGATCGACAGCGGGTAATTGCCATCGAGGCGGGCCCCGTTCCAGTACAACGGCTCCCGTGGGCCAGGGACGTTGGAGATGGTGATGTTGTACGGCGGCGGACTCGCCGTGCGGAAACCAGGAAGACGGCCGACCACCGGCAGCGCCAGTACGAGCATCCCCAATGCCATTGCTTGCGCCCTGGGCATTTGCGCCAACACCTTCTTGTTTTCCCGCATTGACGTGTGAATGGTTTCCAGGCGTTTCGCAGGGTCATCGACGTGGGTCGCCAGGTTGCACAGCACGGTTGACACCGCATTTCCGCCGCCAGGGTCGTTCTCGGTGCGCACGTTCACCGGAACCATCGCGATCAGCGGCGTATCGGGCAGGGCATTGAGATCGATGAGGTAGGAGCGCAGCGCGCCGGCGCACATGGCCAGAACAACGTCGTTGACAGTCGCTCCGACCGCGTCTTTGACCGTTCCGATGCGTTCCAGCGACCAAGATTGCGCCGCGCACCGCCGCGCTCCGCCGATCGGAACGTTCAGCATGGTGCGCGGCGCCCGGTACGGCAGGGTCAACTGTTGCTCGCGCAGTCCAGCACGAATCGGCAACAGCGTTGACCGACCAAACGCGCGGAAGGATCCCTTTGCCCGGCTCAGCCTTGACCTCGCGTTCGGGGGCGTCACTTCACGCTGGCGGGGGCGCGGCGGCAGCGCCCACGGCATCCGGATCTCGGTTTCGCCGGGGTCGGTACTCAGTGAGCGCTGCATCAGCTTGAGTGCGGACACGCCGTCGACCAACGCATGGTGGACCTTCGTGTAGACGGCGAAGCGCCCGTCGGTCGGGCTCTCGATCATATGCGCTTCCCACAGCGGCCGGTGGCGGTCGAGCAGGGTGCCGTGCAGCCGGGAGGTCAGTTCCAGCAACTCCCGGACCCGTCCCGGCGTGGGGAGGGCAGAGCGGCGAACGTGATACTCGATGTCGATTTCGTCATCGAATTCCCATGCCATGTTTGTGAATCCGCCGAGCCTCTTGGCCGGACGCTTGCGGAAAGCCGGCTGGATGTCCCCGCATGCCAGCATCGCTGCATAGATCTCCAGCATGAACTCCGGTCCGGCGCCGTCCGGCGGCGTAAACAGCTGCAAACCGCCGACGTGCATCGGGTGCTCGCGCGTCTCGCCGATCAAGAACATCGAATCCATGGGCGACATGAGTTTCATCGATCTTTCCCCTGTTCGTTTCGGCACCGGCGCAGGCGGGGTCAGGCGCTTATCGCGATGTCAGCTAGTAGCGGTCGTGCATCGCAGGTGGTCATCCGCCGCCGGCGCTTCGCTTGGCGATGTTTGTGCGCTGGATGATCGCACAGGCGCCCTTGGGGCCGACCAGCCCTGCGGCCCTGTCTGTTTGGACAGGACCGGCAAGACATATGTCGGGAAGCGCTGCAGCATCGTCACGTGCGCGGCGGTGTCGCATGGCCGGTAACAACCTGACCGTGGTTGCGCCGCTGCCGATGATCACCACGCGCTGCCACTGTAGTCCAGATTCTGCGGCCAGTGCTGCGGATGAACGCTTCGGCACCGATGTGTCAGATCACTTGAGAATGCGCTGCTGCTGCTGCGCCGAGGTCGCGGTGGCAGTGGTGCGGCGCGGCATTCAGCTCGTCGCGGCGCGCTTCGTCGTCATCGTTTTGCATAGGTCTCCTGTTGCGCGCGTACGAGTTTCGACCCGTCCGGGCGGTTCGGGTATTTCGGCAGCGGCAACCTGACCAGCGAGTCGGGGCCCGGCGTGCAGCGGGCGGCCGAAGTCGTCGGCGCCGTCCAGCGCCGTGAGCCGCTAAGCCGCCCGCTCGGGACCCGGAGTGTCGGGGATCAACCGAAGCAACTGTCAGGCATCAGCCGAAACACTGTCAGGCATCACCCGAAACCGAAATGTCAAGCGCCAACCGGGCTAACACATTTTTGACGTGGGGCGGGCGGGGCTCGAACCCGCGACCAACGGATTATGCTTGGCCGGTCGGGGATCTCGACGTTGTCGTGACCGTCGAGGTGGCTGTCGACTCGCCTTTGCGGGCGCGGCGCGGGCCGCCGCTCGGGCGGGGCCGGGGGACGCGGGGTAGTCGGCACCCAGGGAGCGTCACGCGATCGTATTGCTGCCTTGCCTATCGGTGACATCCCAAGTGCCGCAAGGTGTTTGGCCCGGTTGCGCCTTGGCCGTCACGGCGAGCACGTGGCTTTCCGCCGTCGGTGACCCCGACGTCGGGGTTCTTGCCGCTGTCCGCCAGCGACCCCGCGGTGTCGGTGGCCACACCGAGGTGTCAGCTCCCACTTCAGCGGGGCCGCGACCGGCCGCTGGGGTGTTCCGTGTGGGATCGGTGCGCATCACGCGGTCGCTTGTGGGGTGATGCGGGTCCGGCGCTGGCGGTGTGCGCCGACGGGTGCGATCGCACTGCGGATCGCGGCGAGAGGGGGACCGCGGTGCAGCAACGCCGGTGATCGGGGCCAGGTTTTCAGCGGACGCCCTTGAGCTACCGCGCCGGGTTCGTTGCCCGATGTCTCCGCCAGCAGCCAGTCGTGGGTCAGCGGGCATTTCACTGGCCCTGACACGCCTGGCTGACACGCCGGGGCCAGGCCGGGCCGTTGACGTGGGTCGAGGCGGCCAGGGCGGGTGGACGTCCCTGATGCACCCGGCCGCAGGCCCGCCGGCTACGGCAACAACCCCGTCATTCCGCCCTGGCCGAACAGCAGCCCGCCGGTCCCGCCGGCGCCGGCTTTGCCCGCGGGAGCGCCGATCCCGCCGTTACCGCCGTTGCCGCCGTTGCCGATAAGCACGGCGCTGCCGCCGGTCCCGCCCGTGCCGCCGACGCCGCTGGGGCTGTCGAGGGCGGTCCCGCCGTTGCCGCCGTTACCGCCGTTACCGATCAGCCCGGCCTTGCCGCCGATGCCGCCGTCGCCGGCGGTCGCAGCGCCGGTGCCGCCGGCGCCGCCGGCGCCGCCGGCGCCGCTCAGGAAGCCGGCGTTGCCGCCCGCCCCCCCGTGGCCCGCCTTGGTGACGGCAAACCCGCCGTCGCCGCCGGCGCCGCCGGAGCCGGAGAACAAGCCGGCGTTGCCGCCGGCCCCGCCGTCCCCGCCGGTCGAGATCCCTCCCCCGCCGGTGCCGCCGGCGCCCCCGGCACCGGCGGCGAACAAGCCGGCGTTGCCGCCGGCCCCGCCGGCCCCGCCGGTGGTACTGCCGACCCCGCCGGTGCCGCCGGCGCCGCCGGCGCCGAACAGCCCGCCGACCCCGCCAACCCCGCCGACCCCGCCGGTGGTAGTGCCGGTGCCACCGGTGCCGCCGGCACCGCCGGCGCCGAACAGCCCGCCGACCCCGCCAACCCCGCCGACCCCGCCGGTCGCGGCGGCGCCGCCGAGCCCGCCGGCCCCGCCGGCCCCGCCGATGCCGCCGGCGCCGAACAGCCCGCCGACCCCGCCGGCCCCGCCGACCCCGCCGGTGCCGCTGTTGACGCTGGTCCCGCCGGCCCCGCCGACCCCGCCGCTGGCGAACAGCCCGCCGGCCCCGCCGACCCCGCCGGCCCCGCCTGCCCCGCTCGTCGAACTGTTGCCGAACCCGCCGACGCCGCCGGCACCGCCGGCGCCGAACAGCCCGGCGGCCCCGCCGGCCCCGCCGGCCCCGCCCAGCGGGCCCAACGCGCCGGCCCCGCCGGCGCCGCCGGCACCGAATAGCAAGGCGGCGCCGCCGGCCCCGCCGGCCCCGCCGGAGCCGGTGACGGCGGCCCCGCCGGACCCGCCGGCCCCGCCGTTGCCGATCAGCCCGGCGGCCCCGCCGGCCCCGCCGGCCACGCCGGTGAAGGCCCCGCCGGACCCGCCGTTCCCGCCGTTGCCCTCTAACCACCCGCCCGGCCCGCCGGGGGCCCCGGTCCCCGGCTTGCCGTTGGCGCCGTTGCCGATCAGCGGGCGCCCGGTAGCCGCCTGGATGGGCGCATTGATCACGTCGAGCAGGCTCTGTAAGGGCGAGGCTGCCGCGGCCTCGGCGGCCGCATAGGACCCCGCACCGGCGCTCAGGGCCTGTACAAATTGGTCATGAAACGCCGCCGCCTGGGCGCTGAGCGCCTGATAGGCCTGGCCGTGCGCGCCAAACATCGCCGCTATGGCGGCCGACACCTCATCAGCGCCCGCGGCCAGCACCGCCGTCGTCGGGGCCGCCGCAGCGGCACTGGCCGTGCCAATCGTCGAACCAATACTGGCCACATCCGAAGCCGCCGCCGCCAAGGCCTGCGGCAGCACAATGACAAACGACATCTGACACCTCCCATTTCGACATGACCGATACGTCATACCGACCCGGAGATTGCCCGATCACCAGCGAGGAATCGGTAGGGGAGGATTCTATCGCGGTCCGGGCAACACATCCCCGGGTTTCCGCAAAGGTCCCGACATCCGCGCCCGCAAACACGGCGACCAGCTGGCCCCCGCCTACACGACCACCGGCGCACCGGTGCCCGGTGAGCGCCACCTCGATCTTGCTGGCTACCCCGGCGGCGCAGACATCGTCGGCAACTGGGTCAACAAGCAGTATCAGCTGGACGCCTACGGCGAGGCACTGCTGCTGTTCGCGGCCGTCGCCCGGCACGACCGTCTGAACACCGAGAACTGGCGGGCCGCCGACGCCGCGGTCGGCGCGATCACCCGTCGCTGGACCGAGCCCGACGCTGATATCGGGGAGATCGACAACCAGCCCTGGACCCACCGCCGCCTCACCGCCGCCGCCGGGCTGCGGGCCATCGCCGCCGTTCATCCCATGCCGGGTCGCGCCGTCGAATTCCTCACCCTTGCCGACCGCATCGTCGCCGACACCGCCGCCCACGCCCTCGATCCCGACGGACACTGGCAACGCTCCCCGACGGACCCCGCCATGGACGCCGCTCTGCTACTGCCCGGGCTACGCGGCGCCATCCCGGCCGACGACCCCCGCACCGCGGCGACTCTGCACGCCTACGTGCGCGACCTCACTTGCGACGGCTACGCGTACCGCTTCCGCCATGACGACCGACCCCTGCACGACGCCGAAGGGTCATTCCTGCTCTGCGGATTCCTCGTTGCCCTCAGCCTGGACCAACAAAACCAGCCGCTCGAGGCCCGCGCATGGTACGAACGGACCCGCGCCGCGTGCGGGCCACCACAACTATTCAGCGAAGAATACGACGCCCACCAACATCAGATGCGCGGCAACATCCCCCAAGCCTTCGTGCACGCCCTCATGATCGAGGCCTCAGCCCGACTGGCCCACTACCGGACCCCTTTGCCTCCCAGCGGCATACCAGTCGGCGATCCGCCGGGGCGAAGTGTGACTGTGGTCGGTCTTGCGTAGCTCGGCGTTCTTGGCCTCTTGCTCTGCCGTCTCGTCTTGGACGAACCCCTACACCGCCGAGTACAAGCGCCGCCAGGCGATGCTGATGGCGATGCGCCGTTCGAGCTAATCGCGATGCTCCGCGACGGACCTTCACAGCCTGCGTTTGCCGGGGGGTGCACCGTTGCTCCGCGGTACCTGGTGAGGCGGTCTGGCGAAATCTGCCGTGAGAGAAATCAGGGGCTGCCGGGAGGATACTGAGGCGGATGACAAGTCCCGATGTCGAGGCCCGCGCTGCCCGCAAACCAGTGATGTTGACCGTGGACGACGATCCCGCGGTGTCTCGCGCGGTCGCCCGCGACCTGCGCCGCCATTACGGCGAGGAGCACCGCATCGTCCGGGCGGAGTCCGGTCCCGACGCGCTGGAGACGCTCAAGGAACTCAAACTGCGTGGCGAGACGGTCGCGATGCTGATCGCGGACTACCGGATGCCGCAGATGAGCGGCATCGAATTCCTCGAGCAGGCGATGGATCTGTATCCGGCGGCGCGGCGCGTGCTGCTGACCGCCTACGCCGACACCCACGCGGCTATCGACGCGATCAACGTCGTCGACCTCGACCACTACCTCCTGAAGCCATGGGACCCGCCGGAGGAGAAGTTCTATCCCGTTATCGATTCGTTGTTGGCGGCATGGAAGCGGACGCCGGAACGCCCCATCCCCCACACCAAGGTCATCGGGCACCGCTGGTCGGCGCGGTCCTGGCAGGTTCGCGACTTCCTCGCCCGCAACGGCCTCTTCTACACCTGGTTCATGGCCGACGAGCCCGCCGGCCAGCGACTGCTGCAGGCCGCGGGCGAGGACGGCATGCGGCTGCCGGTCGTCGTGACGGAACGCGGCGAGCCGTTGGTCGAGCCCACCGACGCCGAGCTGGCCGACAAGCTAGGCCTGATCACCACGCCGTCGCAGAAGTTCTATGACCTGGTGGTCATCGGCGGCGGCCCCGCCGGGCTGGCCGCCGCCGTCTACGGCGCGTCAGAAGGGCTGCGGACAGTGCTGATCGAACGCACCGCGACCGGCGGTCAGGCGGGACAGAGCTCACGAATCGAGAACTACCTGGGCTTTCCAGACGGGGTGTCGGGCAGCCAACTCGCCCAGCGAGCGCGCCAGCAGGCGGAGAAGTTCGGCGCCGAGCTCATCACCGCTCGCACGGCCACTGCGCTGGAGGTGAACGGATCCAAGCGCACCGTGCGGTTCGCCGACGGCGGATCCATCGACGCGCACGCGGTCATCCTGGCCACCGGCGTCGCCTACCGCCAACTAGAGGCGACCGGATGCGCCGAGTTGACCGGCCGCGGCATCTACTACGGCGCGGCCACATCGATCGCGTCGGAGTGTGCAGGCGACGACGTGTACATCATCGGCGGCGCGAATTCGGCCGGGCAGGCCGCGATGTTTCTGTCCCGCGAGGCCGCGTCGGTGACCATCGTCGTGCGCGCCCCGTCGTTGGAGGCGTCAATGTCTTACTACCTGATCCAGCAGATCGAACAGAACCCAAAAATCACCGTTCGCACCTGCTCCGAAGTTCACTGCGCCGTGGGAACCGACCACCTGGAGACGCTGACCCTGATCGACAACCGGACCGGCAATACCGAAGACGTCAGGTGCGGGCGGATGTTCATCTTCATCGGCGCCGCACCGCGCACCGATTGGCTCGACGGGGTACTCGCCCGCGACGACCACGGCTTCATCCTGACCGGCCCGGATCTGCGCAACGTCTGCGGCTGGGTGCTGGAACGGCCGCCGCACCACCTGGAAACCAGCGTGCCGGGTGTGTTCGTCGCCGGTGATGTGCGTTCCGAGTCCGCCAAGCGGGTCGCAGCCGCGGTCGGCGAAGGATCGATGGCCGTCATGCTGGTCCACCGCTACCTGGCTGAGTCTTAGAAAGGTCACAGCGCCATGACCCAGCCCTGTAAACCCGACGAACTGCGCACACTGTTCCTGTTCGAAGCGCTCACCGACGAGCAACTTGCGGTCTTGTGCGCCGCCGGCCACATCGAGGACTATCAACCTGGCCCCATCTGCGTCGAAGGCGAACCGGCCACCTGCTTCTACGTCCTCGTCGAGGGGGAGCTGGCGATGTCGAAGCACTCCGGCGGGCAGGACATCGAAACCAACCGGACATCGCAGCGCGGCGTGTACTGCGGGGCCTGGAAGGCGTTCACCGGCCGGCAGCACCAGACCTACGACGCGTCGGTGCACGTGACCAGGCCGTCGCGGTTCTTCGTGATGGACGCACCCGCTTTTGCCCACTTCATGCAGGACCAGTTCCCGATGGCGGTCCACCTGCTCGACGGCATCGCCATCGGCACCGAGCGGACCCGTCGGATAATCGACAACCGCGAGAAGTTGCTGGCGCTGGGCCAGCTATCGGCCGGGCTGACCCACCAGCTGAACAATCCCGCCGCCGCCACCGCGCGAGCCGCCGCCGAGCTGCGCGACCGGGTGGCCGGGATGCGGCACAAACTAGCGATGCTGGCCGACGGCACCGTCACGCCGGAAGCGTTGCGGGCACTAGTGCGACTCCAGGAAGAGGTCGCCGAGCAGGTCGGCAAGGCCGCGTCACAGCAAATGAGCGCCATCCAGACCGCCGACCTCGAGGACGCCGTCGGCGAGTGGCTGGAGGGCCACGGCATCGACGGCGGCTGGGATATCGCACCGACATTCGTCGAGGGCGGCATCGACATCGACTGGCTGGAGCGGATCTCCGCGACCACCGACGACCTGGACGCGTCGACGTCGCTGGAGAAGGCGATCCGGTGGCTCACCTACACCGTCGAAGGCGAGCTGCTGATGAACCAGATCTCGGAGGCCAGCAAACGAATCTCGGCGCTGGTAGCGGACGCCAAGCAGTACTCCCAACTTGATCGGGCCCCCTTCCAGGTGGCCGATGTGCACGTACTACTGCGTAGCACCCTGGCGATGTTCGCCGACCGGTTGGGCAAAGACGGCGCCAAGGACCGGCCCGCCATCGCGGTGGTCAAGAACTTCGATCAGTCGCTACCTGAAATCCCTTGCTATCCAGGCGATCTCAACCAGGTCTGGACGAACATCATCGACAACGCGATCGCCGCCATGCGCGCCGAAGGCGGAACTCTGACGCTGCGGACCTCGCGAGAGGGCGAGAACATGGCGCGGGTCGAGATCTGCGACACCGGGCCCGGAATCCCCGAGGACGTGCGGGACCGCATTTTCGAACCGTTCTTCACCACCAAACCGTTCGGGGAAGGCACCGGCCTCGGGCTCGATCTGGCATGGAACATCGTCGTCAAGAACCATCGCGGTGATCTGCGGGTGGAGTCCGTGCCAGGCGATACGCGGTTCATCGTGCTGCTGCCGCTTCAGATGCCCGCCGCGGATGCCGCCCCGGCGGAGTAAACGCGTGCCGGGTGCGACTTAACGGCAAGTCACTACCGTAGTTGTTGCCGAGGCCGGTGAACGGCAGCACGACCTGGGTGGTGCGTCTTGGCCGGACAGACTGCTGAACGCGATTGAGAACATGCTGCGCCGCTCCCGCGTTGAACACCCGACTCGCGCAACTCAACCAGGGTGTTCGAGTTCTGGTCGGGCCTGGTCGATTTGGTCGTATGCGTAGGTCACCATTGCGGTGGTGGTCATCGTCTCGCCCGTGCGGGCGAGCGATTCGTAGGTCGCCTCACCGAGCACACCGCCAAGGTGAGCAATCGCGGTGCCAAGCTCTGCCATGACGGGAAGTGTGGCGAGAGGGCTTGTGACGGCGAACCCGGCGATGGTGGCCGCCGGTTCGTATCGTCCGAGCCGGTCGAAAAACGCGGCAAGATACCCCAGGGGGAGGCGGATCAAATAGGTGTTGCCTGCGTCGTGATGGTTGCCGATCGCCAGGGTGAAGTAATCGAAGGCAGCCAGCGGGTCGCCGTGTTCGGCCTCGTCGCGGCACAGGTTGCCCGCAAGGAGCGACTGCTCGATGCGGTTGCCGCTGTCTTGGGCGATCACCAGGCTACGGCGCTGGGCAGCGAGCGAGCGGATAGGGTCGGCGTCATGGACGGCCAAGCCGTAGGCGATAAGCGCCCAGGAAAGCACATACGGGTTGCCGGTCGCTTCGGCGGCGTCGATCAGACCGTTCGCGGCCGCCATTGCGTCGTCATCTGAGCCGGTAATCGACAGTGCGATGACCAGGCCCGCCCTGGTGACTGCGTTGTTGTCAAGGCCGCGTGCGAGCTGAGCGCGACACCACCGAATCCACCGTTCCGGCTGGCCGACAGCAACGTAGGCACCTGGCTCGACCCTAGATCGCGCCACGTCCGGGCGGACCCTGTCGGCGACTCGTTGTCTCCGGAAGCCAAAAACAGCCAACGGTTTCTCGCTTCGCGACGATGTGCAGACGAATCCGAAGTCATACCGTAATCACGTCAACCGCAGGAAACACGCAGCCAGGAGACGCACATGAACCTTTCGGTACTGCCCGATCTCCGAGCCGCCGCAGCGCCCGACGCTCCCGCGGTATCGGACGATACTGTCAACCTGGACAACACCCAGTTCTTCGACGCCGTGCGGCAAGCCGCTGCGGTACTGCAAGAGAAGGGTGTCTCCGCCGGGGACGTCGTCGCGGTCATGCTGCCCAACCGGGCGGAGTTCGTGGTGGCGATGTTCGCGGCGTGGCGCCTAGGTGCCGTGGTCACACCGATCAGCCCGACGCTGGTGCCCGCCGAGGCGGCGTATCAAATCCAGGACGCCGGCGCCCGGGTCCTAATCGTCGGTGCGCCAGTGGAGATCGACGCGCCCGCGACGGCGGTTGTCTCTACCGACGAACTGACCGCCGGGCCGGCCCATGCGGTCGCGGTGCCCGCCGAGCACCGCGATGACGCACTCGCGCTGCTGATCTACACCAGCGGGACCACCGGCCGCCCGAAGGGTGTCATGCTCGACCACGCCAACCTGAATGCCATGTGCCGCATGGTCATCGACGCGTTCAAGATGACTGGTGAGGACCACAGCCTGCTCATCCTGCCGCTGTTTCACGTCAACGGCATTGTGGCCGGCACGCTGTCGCCACTGATCGCGGGCGGCCGCACGACCGTCGCGGGGCGGTTCAGCCCGAAAACATTCTTCGGCCGGCTCGAACAAACTCGTGCAACGTACTTCTCTGCGGTCCCAACCATTTACACCATGCTTTCGGACCTGCCCAGCGAGGTGCGCCCCGACACGTCCTCGGTCAGATTCGCCGTCTGCGGCGCGGCACCGGCCAGCGTCGAGCTGCTGACCAAGTTCGAGACGCGCTATGGCATCCCGCTGATCGAGGGTTACGGCTTGTCCGAGGGCACCTGCGCCAGTACCGCCAACCCGCTCGACGGCCAACGCAAACCCGGCACCGTGGGGGTTCCGTTGCCGGGGCAGACAATTCGGATTGTTGGCCCAGACAACGCGGATGTTCCGCGCGGTGAGGCCGGCGAGGTCCTGATTCAAGGACCGAACGTCATGCGTGGCTACCTGAACCGCCCGGAGGAGACCGCCAAGACCCTTGTCGACGGCTGGTTACATACCGGAGACGTCGGGCGCCTCGACGAGGACGGCTACCTCGTGCTGGTCGACCGAGCCAAGGACATGATCATTCGCGGCGGCGAGAACATCTACCCGAAGGAGATCGAGACCGTCGTCTACCAGCTTGCCGAGATCGCCGAGGCCGCCGTCGTCGGACGTGCCCACCCGGTATACGGCGAAGAGCCGGTGCTGTTTGTGTCGCTGAATTCCGGCGCCACCATCTCGACGGACACAATCCGTGAGCACATCCGGGTGTCGCTGTCCAAGTTCAAGCACCCCGCCGAGATCACGATTCTGGAAGACCTACCCAAAAACCCGGTCGGCAAGATCGATAAAGCCGCACTGCGGAGATCGATCGGCAAAGCCCCTAATGACCTACCGCAAACCAGCGAACAAACTTAGCCTGAGATCAGCCAAAGGAGCCGATCATGGGATTCACCACGCCGAACCTTCCGAAGGTTGAACCCGAAGCCTTTTTAGCGGAGCCGTTCCTGGAACGCGTGAAGACGCTGACCCTGAACTGGGTCGACAACGGATACGGCGTGCCGCGGATGGTGCACGTCATCTACATCGTGAAGCTCGTGCTCTTCTATGTGCTGGGCGGCATCGTGGTCGCCACGGCGACCTCCGGGCTCCCCGCCTTTTGGCATGTCGCGCAGTGGTGGAACGAGCCAATCGTCTACCAGAAGGTCGTCCTGTGGACGGTGCTGCTGGAAACCATCGGCGTCGCCGGATCCTGGGGCCCGCTGGCCGGCAAGACCAAACCGATGATGGGCGGCATCCTGTATTGGGCGCGGCCCGGCACGATCAGGCTGCGGCCGTGGCAGCGGGTTCCCTTCACTGCGGGCAACCGTCGGACCTGGTTCGACGTGGCTGTCTACTTGGGCCTGATCGTCAGCGTGATCGTCCCGTTGGTGTTGCCGGGCGTGCCCAGCGGTGCACTGTCGGCAGCACTGCCGGACAACACCTCCGGTCTGGTGAACCCCGCACTGCTGATCGCACCGATGGTGCTACTCGTCCTGATCGGATTGCGCGACAAGACCATCTTTCTGGCCGCCCGCGGTGAGCAGTACCTGCCTGCGTTGTTCTTCTTCACTGTGCTGCCCTTCGTCGACATGATCATCGCCCTGAAGCTGCTGATCGGCATTGTGTGGATAGGGGCCGGTGTCTCGAAATTCGGCCTGCACTTCACCAACGTGATACCGCCAATGGTGAGCAACAGCCCGACACTTCCGTTGAAATGGCTCAAGCGGGCCCACTACCGCGACTACCCCAACGACCTGCGTCCGTCCCACCTCGCTAGCTTCATGGCACACGTCCCGGGCACCGTCGTGGAAATCCTTGCCCCGCTTACCCTGTTGTTCTCACCCTGGCCGTGGCTCACGGCCATCGCGGTCGCGATCATGGTCGCGTTTCATCTGTTCATCATTTCGACGTTCCCGCTCGCCGTCCCGTTGGAATGGAACGTGCTGTTCGCCTACGCCGCGATCTTCCTGTTCCTCGGCTTCCCGAACTGGCACGGCTACGCAATCGCCGACATGTCATCGCCGTGGCTGACCGCCGTCATCGTGGCCGGTCTGGCGTTCTTCCCGGTACTGGGCAACCTGCGCCCCGACCTGGTGTCCTTCCTGCCCGCGATGCGGCAGTACGCGGGCAACTGGGCGTCGGCGGTGTGGGCGTTCGCGCCGGGCGCCGAGGAGAAGCTGAACCGGGTCACACGCTCGTCACCCAACCAGGTCGACCAGTTGATCGCATTCGGTTACGAGCCGCTGGAGGCCGAGATCTTCAACCAGCAAACGGTCGGATGGCGGTCCATGCACAGCCAGGGCCGGGGCCTGTTCTCGGTGCTCGTCAAGAACCTGCCGGACATCGACACCCGGACCGTGCGTGAGGCGGAGCTAGTCTGCAACTCGCTGATCGGCTTCAACTTCGGCGACGGGCACCTGCACAACGAGGACCTGATCGCTGCGGTGCAGGACGAGGCTCAGTTCGCACCGGGCGAACTCGTTGTGGTGTGGGTCGAGTCGCAGCCCATCCACAGCAAGGTCCAGCACTACAAGGTGATCGACGCCGCACTCGGCGTGGTCGAGCGAGGCACCTGGAAGGTGACCGACGCGGTGGACGAACAGCCGTGGCTGCCCAACGGCCCGATCCCGCTGCAGGTGACGTGGACCCGCCCCACAACTGGCGGCCGATTCGAGGCGATGGCGTGACCAATGCGGTGGTGGTAGTCGATCTCGGCTGTTTCGAGCACCTGCTGCGTAACGGGCGACTGCGCCTCGTCAACGATGGCGGTCCCGCGCCCTGGCATCGTTCGAACGGCCGGAAGAGATGCCTTCTCGACGCAACCGTCCCTCCCCTCGGCTGTCCTCATCCCCGACGCTGACCGCTGGCCGTGAACGCGAGTCCCAGTTACCAGCGATACGAACAAGGCCCGGACGTCACCCCTGTCCCGGCCCGTCGTGCGCCAGCTCCCCGGCGTAAGCCGTTCGCGAAGGAACTGGCCCTGCTGGCGTCCCTTGGATTCCGCTAGCTCCATAACGAACGCCTATCGAGCGATCCAAAGCCGGTCTTGGACACGGATCGGAAGTCGTTGGCACCGTAGAAGCGTGACGACGATTGGCATGACTCACACCGCATTCCCCATTGCCCGCCCAGACCCAGTGCGCTGGCTCTGGTACATCTTCGGCGGCACTCTGGGGCCGCGCTACTACGGTTGGGTGTTGCGCGACAACACTTCTCGCACACGCTGGTTGCGCCAAGCCATGCGCGGCTGGGTGCAGATCGTGCCAGCCGCACTGGTGATGCTGACCGTGATGCCGTCCCGCTGGCTCACCTGGGCGTCGATAGTCCTCGGCCTGCTACTGGGGCTGTGGTACTCGGTGGCCTACATCAACCAGACCGCTGAACGCCGCCTAGTGAAGCACGGGTACGAGCCGGGAACGCTGGCGCTGACCCTGCACCAACGCTACCTGCGCGAGAACGAGGACTGGATAGCGCCCTACATGGCGACCTACCGGCACGATTTAACGGACGCCTAGCATGGTGAACGCAATTGACAGGATGCTTGACAGGTTCATCGACCGGTGGCTCAGGTGGCAAGACCAGCGTGAGGCCCGCCGCAGGGAGCAGTGGAAGGGCCGCATGTACCGCGACCCACGATCCGGCATCTGGTGCCGCGACCCACGGTTCGGCATCTGGTGATCGCGAAAGTGTTGTTCAGCGCAGCTGTTGCGCTCAGTGTTGCGGTAGGGGTAGCCGTACCGGTGAGCGCGGACCCTAGCGCGTTCGGTGTCCTTAGCTGTAGCTGCGGGGGTGGACGCACGGGCGCAGTTGGCGGACCTACTGTGTCGGACCAAATGAATGAAGGGATCCAGAGCGGTCTTTCCGCTCTGCCAGCTATGCCACCGCGCTGACGTAGTCGGCGCTCGCTGTCCTCCAGGGACCAAATTAAGCCAACTAGCAGCAATTTCGGTGGGGCGGGCGGGGCTCGAACCCGCGACCAACGGATTATGAGTCCGCGGCTCTGACCAACTGAGCTACCGCCCCTAGCCTATCTACCTGCTAGTTCGCTACCTCTAGAAACTCGCTTTCTGACGCATTCTTGCCGGCGCGTCGGCAACCCGGGCTAGGTCCTCATCGAAGAGATGCCGATAGCGATCCAAGGTCATCGCCGCTGTCGCGTGCCCAGCATACGTACCACCTTGACGCTGGCACCCGCCGAGATGGCCAGCGATGCCGTCGCGTGCCTCACTGCGCTTGATTTCCCGCGCGACGTTTCTGGCGATCTTGCCCGTCCGCTGTGTATCTGAACATGGCACCGACGAATTGGTGGGCCTGAGTGATCCGGCCGGCGGACAGACCCTTACCCGCCTGCGATCCGTCTACCGACCACCCCCGGTCACGTCGAATACTGTTCGCAATTAATGCCTTTCGGCGAAACATCATCCCATCGGGGCAACCCAACCCATGAGTGACCTGTAGCCCGCTGCTTTCCTGGGCTTTTTGTGCGCCTTGGTGAACCGATGCTCAGCTACCGACCCAAACGTCTCGGCGGCTTCCTTGGGGTCGATGCACTCGCCCGCTGGACATCGGCGGTCAGCTTTTGTGAATACACCGGATTTCGGCCGCGATCTCGCATAGGGTTCCAAGAGTTTTCCAACGTTGCTCAAATGATCGGCAAGGCCGAATGCGTTCGCAGGAGTCGCACATGACGGGGTGGTCCACATGAGCGGACACATGGTGCGGGTCAGCGTTGCGGGGGACCTGATCATCGTTGCCGCAGCTGTGATGCGGACAGGTCAGGCAAGGCCCAGCTGAAGAAGGGACGGCCGTGATGAATTTTTCGGTGTTGCCACCCGAGGTGAGTTCGACACAGATGTATTCCGGTGCAGGCTCTGGGCCGATGCTGGCCGCCGCGGCGAGCTGGGACGGGTTGGGCGGCGAGCTGAGTTCGGCCGCGGAATCGTTTTCGTCGGTAACCTCAGGGGTGCCCTGGCAGGGTTCGGCGGCGGCGGCGATGACTGCCGTAGCCACCCAGTATGCGCAGTGGCTCAACGCGGCGGGGGCGCAGGCTGGTGGTGCGGCCGCGGGCGCCAAAGCGGTGGCCGGCATCTTTGAGGCGGCCAAGGCGGCGATAGCGCATCCGATGGAGGTCGCGGCCAATCGCGTGCAATTGGTATCGCTGGTGAAGTTGAACCTCTTTGGCTTGAACGCCCCGGCGATCGCGGCCACCGAGGGCGCATATGAGCAGATGTGGGCCCAGAATGTCGCGGCGCTGGCGGGGTATCACGGCGCGGCTTCGGCGGTGGCCGCCCAGCTCGCGCCGTGGCAGCAGGCGCTGCAAACCCTGCCCGGCCTGGCCAGCCCGGCCGCGGCCAGCGCAGCAGCGCCCAAGCCCGCCGCCAGCGCTCTCAGTCAAGCCCTCCAAGTCGTAGCGCAACTTGACGAACAAGCACTCAGTAACCTGGCGTCCAACAACGCGGCCGCCCGCTCTGGTGCGGCAATGTTCCTGGACGCCGCGCTCAGTGTGGCCAGCACCGACCTGAGCTCGGGTAACATCCTCCAGGCCGCTACCGATGTGACTGCCGGCGAACTTGTTCAGGCCGGGGTGGTGGGGTCTGTGATCTACAGCGACGTTGTCTTCCTTCCGGGCTTGGTCCCATTTGACCTTGAGGTGTTTGGCGAAGAACTGTCCATGTAATTCGCGTATAAAGGGCTGTCCAGCCCGGAGGATGTCGGCCGCGGCGTGTTCGTAGGCTTGGGCCGCATTTCCGCACGAGCTTGCGCTGCAACGAAATTCCACCTGCGTGACTCCCCGGCCGGGTGCAGCGTTTGTCGCGCACGCTGATGACGATCGGAAACCCCTGCGGCCCACGAGTAACGTGGCGCTTCAACGTATTCGACGGGCCGCAACGCGTCGGGCGTCGGGTCCATGAGCGAAGATAGCCGTCGACGGCCATGATCAAATCCGCTTCGGCTAGCAGGGAACGCAGTACATGCCCAGTGCCGTCGACACCGCGGAGCGCAAGACCGTAGGCGTAGGCGTAGGCGTAGGCGTAGGGGTAGGGGTAGGGGCGACGGTAGCAAATCACGAGAGTTACGGACTATAACTCGCGGCTCTAAACCAGCTGAGCTACCGCCCCAGGTGCGGCGCGGCAACCATGGTCGCGCACTCCACCGCGTCACGACACACGGCGCCGTCAGCCGTATACCACCTGACCGTCGGCGTCGAGCAGATAGCGCTCGATGCCGTGCTCGACCCGAGGGGCGTCGGCACCCAGCGACACCGCGATTTTGTTGCTGGCGTTACGCATGATGTCAAAGGTGAGTTCGACGGCCTCAGCCTCGGAAAAACGGGCGCGCACCTCGGCGACGTCGTCGGCGACGAGGTGCGCAGGGGTCCAAATTAACGTATCGGCATAGCGCAGCGCTGCCTTTACGCGATCGTCGAGCAAAGTCGAGCTCTCAAAGCGCTCTATGTCCTGGTAGATCGTCTCCGAACCCCCGGCGTCGAGAGCGGTGCTCTCCCGCAGCGACTTGCACAGTCGGCAGTTGTGTTGAGCCGCTCCGCGCAGTCGGACCAGCTCGGATGTGACCGGGTCGAGCGCGCGCATCCGGGCCACCGCGGGCAGGAAGTCGTTGAAAACCAGATCCGACGGGTCAGAGGCGTGATCCCACTCGACCGTGCCCTCTACCCATCCCAGATACCGCTGTCCGATACCCAGCGCTTCCAGCCCGGCCCGCACCCGCGGCACGAAGTCGGCGATGTACATCGCCACGACGGCACCCAAGGTGCCGCCCCCCAAATACTTGCCCAGTCGCGACCGCTGTTCGGCGGTGATGGCCGAAACGTCGGCGCTGAACTGCTCGGCAAACTCGGCGACGACGCCATCTGCCTCCGACTCCGGCTCGCTGACCGCAACCTCGGCAGGCAGCGGCGGCAGCGACAACGTCTGCGCGCACACCCGCCGGACCAGCGCCACGAGCCGGCGGTCGCCCGGGGACCCGGGAGACAACGCCACCAACCGCGTCAGCTGATCTTCTCGAACCGAAACCGGAGCCGCCATTTCTCACACGCTAGAACGCGCCCGGCCGCCGGGCAATCGACTAGAAGCGGGTCGCCACCATCTCGACTAGAGGGCCTGGCTGACCGACGACATGTAGAAGTCCGGTATCCGCAGCGACGGCATCGCCGTCCGAGTGAACCAGTCGCCCCATTCGCGCGGCATGGTCTTCTCGCTGACGCCGGCCTCGGTGGCCCGCCGCAGCAGGTCGAGCGGGCTCTCGTTGAAGCGGAAGTTGTTGACCGCCGCGGTCACCTCGCCGTCTTCGATCAGGTAGACACCGTCGCGGGTCAGGCCGGTGAGCAGCAGCGTGGTCGGCTCGACCGGGCGGATGTACCACAGCGTGGTGAGCAGCAGGCCGCGCTCGGTGGCGGCGATCATGTCGGCGAGGTCGGCAGAGCCGCCGGTCATCACCAGGTTGTCCGCGGCCACCGCGACCTTGGCGTCGAATTTGGCGGCCGTGGCACGCGGATAGGCCAGCGCGTTGATGACCCCGTCGCGGATCCAGTCCACCTGGCCGATTTCCATCCCGTTGTCGAACACCGACACGGTCTCCGAGGAGTTGCTCACCGCGACGAACGGCGCACACGCCAGGCCAGGCGCCATCGGGTCGGAGAACATGGTGAGCGGCAACCCGGTGAGCCGCTCCCCCACCCGGGTCCCACCGCCG
Organism: uncultured Actinomycetota bacterium; assembly: GCA_963845595.1. Taxonomy (GTDB): domain Bacteria; phylum Actinomycetota; class Actinomycetes; order Mycobacteriales; family Mycobacteriaceae; genus Mycobacterium. The sequence goes on along the minus strand of CAWJSU010000005.1, from coordinate 308,949 downwards.
GGAGCCGACAAGGCAGTCCGGCCCTCCTCCGCACCGCGGCCGGCCAGCGAAATCGCCAGGTAGATCATCATGTCGGCCACCGTGGACGGCGGCATGATCGTCTCGTATCGTCCCGCGGGCAGCTCGACCCGGCGCTGCGCCCAGCCCAATCTCGTCGACAGTTCTTCGAGCAGTTGATCGGTTGGCACATTGACGAAATCGGGCGTACCGAGGCCCGCCCAGGCGCTGGCCTCGCCGCGTTTGGCGTTGATCTCGACCGAACCGCTGGGCTGGGTGTAACGCCGGCGCAGCCCGGTCGACGACGCCAGAAACGTCGTCGAAACACTGTGGTGCGCAAAGCCGTACAACCGGTCGGCGCCCCGAAATCCCCGGCTCAGCGAGGCGGCGACATCGGCGAACACGTCAGGCCCGGTGCCCGGCACCGGCGCGTTCCAATCGGCCGGCGTCCCGGCACCGGCGAGCAGCGGCGCGGTATCGCCGGCCTCCGACGCCGAATGGGCCGCTTCCTGGGAGGCCGCCACCAGTCCGGGAAGCACCGACGGGTCCACTTCGGCTGCTACCCTCGTGCCGATAAAAGCGCTATCAGCTTGGCGCACAATCGAAATCACGGATACTTCGCGGTCGACCGATACCCCGTTGGTGGTCATTGAATTGCCGGCCCACCGCAACGACGCCTCGACCCGGTCGGTGACCAGGACCATGGTCTCGTCCGCCCGGCCAGATTTCGCCGCCTCATCCAGAACGATGTTGACGACGTGCTGCGCGGTGATCATCGGCCGCCCTCGGTACGGGTGTTGAGTATGTTGACGCCCCGGAACAACGTCGACGGGCAGCCGTGGCTGACGGCGGCTATCTGGCCGGGCTGCGCCTTGCCGCAGTTGAACGCGCCGCCCAGCCGCCAGGTCGACGGGCCGCCCACCGCCTCCATGGAATTCCAGAAGTCGGTGGTGGTGGCCTGATACGCGACATCGCGCACCTGTCCGTCCAGGCGGCCGTTTCGGATGCGGAAGAACCGCTGGCCGGTGAACTGAAAGTTGTAGCGCTGCATGTCGATCGACCACGACTTGTCGCCGACGATGTAGATGCCGTCGTCGACCCGGGCGATCAGGTCGGCGGTGCTGATGTCGTCTGGGCTGGGCTGTAACGACACGTTGGCCATCCGCTGGATCGGCACGTGATGTGGCGAGTCGGCATATGAGCAGCCGTTGGAGCGCGGCTGTCCCAGCCGCGGGGCGAACACCCGATCCAGCTGATACCCGACGAACACCCCGTCTCGCACCAGGTCCCAGCTTTGCGCGGCCACCCCCTCGTCGTCGTAACCGACAGTGGCCAAGCCGAATTCGACCGTGCGGTCGGCGGTCACGTTCATCACCGGCGAGCCGTAGCGCATGGTTCCGAGTTTGTCAGGCGTGGCGAACGAGGTTCCGGCGTAGGCGGCCTCGTAGCCAATGGCACGGTCGTATTCGGTTGCGTGGCCGATGGATTCGTGGATGGACAGCCATAGGTTGGTCGGATCGATCACCAGATCAGTGAGTCCCGGAGTCACGCTGGGCGCCTTGATCTTCTCGGCCAGCAGCGACGGCAACTGCGCGAGCTCGTCGGTCCAGTTCCACACCTCGTCGCCGGCCACCGCCTCCCAGCCCCGGCCCATCGGCGGCGCCAGCGTCCGCATCGAGTCGAAGCTGCCCGCCGTGGAGTCGACGGTTGTGGCCTCCAGCGTCGGCAGCACCCGCACCCGCTGCTGGGTGATCGACGATCCGAAGGTGTCGGCGTAGAACGTCTGCTCCTTGGCGGCCTGCAAGCCGGCCGTCACGTGGTCGATGCCGTCGGCGCTCAACAACCGCCCGGAGTAGTCCACCAGCACGGCGATCTTGTCGGCGGCGCGGATGTCGAACGGGTCGATCTGGTAGTTCGACACCCAGGTGGCATCGGCGTACACGGGCTCGGGGGCCAGCTCGACGCGTTCGCTGTTCAGCGCCGCAAGCGTGGTCGCGACGTGCACCGCGCGGCGAGCGGTCTCGGCCGCAACCGACGGCGACAACTCGGCGTGCGAGGCGAATCCCCAGGTGCCGTCGACGATCACCCGCACGGCCAAGCCGACCTGACGCCTGATCACCGCGGTCTCCAGTTCGCCGTCGCGCAGCTGGATGATCTCGGTGTTGATGCGGTGAATTCGCAGGTCGGCGTGGCTGGCGCCGCCCGCGGTGGCCGCCGACAACGCGGCTTCGGCCAGTTCGTGGCGCGGCAGATCCAGGAAGTCGGCATCGATCCCCCGGTTCGGTGTCATCAGCCCCTATCCCCGCTCGACGGGCCGGCCGCCCGGCCGCTCTGCCTCGGCAAAAGCGACGGTGCGATTCGCAGCACTCGAGCTACCCCCCGACCGTACCCAAACGCGGTACCCAAACCAGCTCACAATGGCCTCCACGCGGCGAACACTACAGTCCGAGCGCCTCGGACAGCCCATCCACCGCCGGGCGGGTCGCCGCGCCCGCGGCGGGTGTGCGGCATCGTGCGCCCCTCGATCAAGATGGCCGCGTGCTAGGCCGGGCTGGAGACTCGCGCGGCTGCGAGGGTCAGGCGCGCGATGCGTTTAGCCGTCATCGCCGTGGAGCGCGCGGACTCCTCCGTGTCGACGGTGGCCAGCGCCCCGTCATACAGCACGATTAGGGCGTCCACCAGCGCTTCCGAGTCGGATACCCCCGTGTCGGCGGCGAGTTGACCAAACAACTGGCGCAACCAGTTGCGGTACTCCTTAATCGCCACTTGCTGGGCCTCCCCTGCCGGCGCTTCCGCGGCGGCGTTGTGGAATGGGCAACCCCGAAACTCCGGAAGCGACACATATTCGGCGATCGCATCGAAAACCGCCAGGATCTTCGCGTCCGGGTCGGCGGCGCTGGCCTGCGCGGCCTCCACGGCCCGCCGCCATTTTTCGAGGCGCCCCCGCAGGTAGGCGGCGACGAGTTCGTCTTTGCCGCCGAAGATGTAGTACAGCGACCCTTTTGCCACGCCGGCCTTCTCGATAACGGCGTCGATTCCGGTGGAACGTACGCCGTCGCGGTAGAACAGCTCATCAGACGCGGCGAGCAGCCGTTCCCGCGGGGACGGTCGTTTCGCTGTCTGCTTCGCCATGCGGGCATTCTATCAGACAGAGCTGTCTGAAAAGGCACTTCTGTAACCCCTCCCACACTCGGCTGGACTCGAGGCCCTCCACGCCGCGGCGCGCAGGGTCGCGTCCACCGGCTGATCAGAACCAAGCCTGCCGCAAAGGAGCCGGCTGCGTTCCTAACAGCATTGCTGTAAAGGGGAATTGACTCTATCGAAAGTGTTCTCAACGTGGGCGCCACACCCGTGCGGCGACAGTCGCGGCAATGACGCAGATCACAAGAAAGGCCAGATGACCAACTTGCACATTCAGACTGATCGGTCTAAATTTGTGACTGACAGATCAGACAGATCGGTACAAAACGGCTCGGAGGGTGTTCATGACAAGCCCAATCGTCATTCGGTCTCTGGAAGGAAAGGTCGCATTGGTGACTGGCGCGACGTCGGGAATCGGTCAGGCCGCCGCGGTGCAGCTGGCCGCACAGGGGGCGAGCGTGATCGTGCACGGCCGCGACGCCAACCGGGGCGCCTCGGTGGTCGCCGAGATCGAGAACAGCGGCGGCTCAGCCCGGTTCGTCGGCGCCGACCTGGGCGATCCCGCAGCGGCACTGCGGCTGGCCGAGGAGGTCGGCGACGTCGACATCCTGGTCAACAACGCCGGGTTCGCCTGGTTCGGCCCGTCGGAAAAGCTCGACGCCAGCACGCTAGATCAGTTGTTCGCCGCCAACGTGCAAGCCCCTTACCTGTTGGTGTCGGTGTTGGCCCCGAAAATGGTGGCCCGCGGCGACGGCGTGATCATCAACATCGCTAGCAGAGCCGGCACCGTCGGGCAGCCCAACACCGCCGCCTACGGCGCGACCAAAGCCGCACTGGCCTCCTTCGCGCGCTCCTGGGCCGCCGAATACGGACCCGCCGGCATCCGCGTCAACGCCATCTCGCCAGGGCCCGTCTACACCAACGCAGCCGAGCGGCAACTGTTCGATTCCCTCGGTCAGACCACCGTGCTGGGTCGGGCTGGTGAGCCGCAAGAGGTCGCCGAGGTCATCGGGTTCCTGGCGTCCCCCCGCGCGTCCTACATCACCGGCACCAATATCGCCGTCGACGGCGGACGCGACGGCGCCCAACACCTCCACCATCGGGAGACGACGTCATGAGCATCTCAGTGCTGGCAATCAGCTTCGACGCCCACAACGCCGCTGAGCTTGCGCAATTCTGGGCCCAGGCCCTGCACCGGAGCGTCAACGACGGCGCCACCGAGGATTTCGCGTCAGTGGCCGCAGACACCGATAGCCGGCTCGGCCCGTTCATGATGTTTCACAAGGTGCCCGAGGGCAAGACCGTCAAGAACCGGGTCCACTTCGACCTCCAGGCAACCGATGTTTCGGCCGAAGCCGATCGGCTGACTAGCCTGGGCGCGCAGCAGACCCGTTCGCTGGCTGAGAACAGCAGCCGGTGGATCAGTTTCCTGGACCCCGAGGGCAACGAGTTCGACCTCGTCGCAAACAGATAACCGACAGGAGGAAAGCGATGACCGAGACCGAGCAGCGCAATAAGGCGCTGGCGCTGGAGGCGTTCGACGCCCTCTTCAACCGACGGGATTATGCTGTCGCGCAACGCTTCTGGTCGCCTAACTACATTCAGCACAGCGCCCACATCCCGCCGGGACGCGAGGGGCTTTTCGACCTTGTCAAGGCCTCACCGCCCGACATGCACTACGAGAACGCGGTGATCACCGCCAACGGCGATTACGTGATGCTGCACGGTCGATTCTGGAACATCGGGCAGCCCGCCCACTGGATCGTGGCAGACATCGTAAGGATCGAAGACGGTGTGCTCGCCGAACACTGGGATGTCATCCAAGACGAAGCCACAGCCGAGGAGTCCCAAAGCGGGCTGCCGATGTTCGGCGACACCTTCCCCAGCCGGGCCTGACGCGAAATGCGCCATAAATAACGGCTTTCCGGTAAACGGACGCTGCACGAGCACGTCCACCACTCAGCACAAAATTGGAGGATCGACAGATGTCACGACTGAATGGAAAGGTCGCGGTGATCACCGGCGGCAGCAGCGGTATCGGCTTGGCGACGGCGCAGAGGTTCGTCGACGAAGGCGCCCACGTCTTCATCATGGGCCGCCGCCAGAGCGAGCTGGACAAGGCTAAAACGTTGATCGGGGACGGCTTGACGACCGTCGCCGGTGATGTCACCCGCGGCGCCGACGTGGACAGGTTGTTCGCGACGGTCCTCGACCAAGAGGGCGGGTTGGACATCCTCGTGGCCGGTGCGGGCCGGGTGGAGCCCGAAGAACTCGGCAAGATCACCGAGGAGAATTTCGACCGCACCTTCGAAATTAATGCCCGTGCAACCCTGTTCACGGTGCAAAAGGCGCTGCCGATGATCCGCAATGGCGGCTCGGTCGTTCTCGTCGGCTCGATCGCGGGCTACGTGGGTGTTCCCGGTTACACGACCTACAGCGCCACCAAGGCCGCCCTGCGCTCCTACACCCGTACCTGGACCCGGGAATTCAACGACCGCGGCATCCGGTTCAACACGTTGAGCCCGGGCCCGGTCGAGACCCCTATGTTCAACGAGCAGGCCGACTCGGTAGAGGCCGCCAATGAGATTAGGGCGCAGTTCATCGCAGCGGTGCCGCTCAATCGGTTGGGCCGCCCGGACGAGATCGCATCCGCCGCACTGTTTTTGGCCTCCGATGACAGCAGCTTCGTCGCCGGAGCCGAACTGAGCGTCGACGGCGGCATGGCCCAGGTCTAGCTTTCACGCACCGGACCACCGACAGTCCGCTTTGGAGACGCTTTGGATGCGGTCGACGCATCAACGGGCCTGATGGGCATCGGCTGTGCCGCGATACCAACTCCGGCTTCCCCACAACGGCACAACCAACGCAACCAAAGGAGAATCGATATGCACAAACTCACCGATGCGGATCTTGATCAATTCCTCGTCCTCACGTCCGCAGGGACAGACAGGTCGATGACCTTCGCGAGCGCCAACGCAAACCATGTGCCTGGTAACGGAAGGCTCATGTGATGCGGCGCGGCGCCGTGAGCACGTTTCAGAGGTGGCAGTTCCGCAATGGGCGTCCAAATTGGTCGGCACGCGTCTTAAGTCGCGTGCTCGGCGGCGCCTTTGCGGCAGGCATCGGGCCAAACCAAGCGGCCACAATCGAGGTTCGAGGCCGCAAGACCGGGCGGAAGATCTCGTTTCCCATAGTTGTCGTCGCCTATGAGGCTGACCGCTACCTGGTGGCCATGCTGGGCGATAAGACGAACTGGGTGCGCAACGTGCGCGCCGACAATCACGCAGTCTTGCTGCAAGGCAGCCGCGAGGAGGTGTCCTTGGTGGAGGACTTCTCCGGTAACCGCGCCGCGATCTTGCGCCGATATCTCGAGCTCGCACCCGGCGCCCGCCCATTCTTTCCGATTGACCGTGCGGCGCCACTGAGCGACTTCGAGGGGATCGTCGAGCAGTATCCAGTGTTTCGGATCGCCTCAGCTGTCTGAGGCGTCGTGCCGTTCAGCGCGGTGGCGGTGCCAGTGTGCTGGTATCGGGACTCGACGCCATTGATATGCGCACCGGCCTCAAGGCACGCTACAGCCGCGCTGTGCCCAAGCGTGTGGACCGTACCGCATCGATCCGGGCCCCGGGCCTCGGTGGATGGCGCGAGCGGCCTCCTCGTAGCCTGTGGAGCTTGGAAGTTAGTCACGGCTGGCCGCGTGGAAGTGGGCTTGATGTGACATCCTGTGCGGGTGTCCGCAGGGGCCCACCTTCTGGAGTTGTGACGTTTCTGTTCACCGATATTGAGGGTTCGACCCGTCGGTGGGAGGCGGACGCGGATGCAATGCGGGGGGCATTGGCCGCCCACGACGCGGTACTTCGCGGAGCGATTGAGACGCACAGCGGCTGGCTGTTCAAGCACACCGGTGACGGCGCGTGCGCCGCCTTCGCCTCGCCCAGATCGGCGGTGGACGCGGCGATAGCCGCGCAGCGGGCGTTGGAGTTGCCGGTGCGGATGGGGCTCGCGACCGGCGAGGCCGAACTGCGCGACGGCGATTACTTCGGTGCGGTGCTCAACCGTGCGGCGCGCGTGATGGCCGCCGGTCACGGCGGTCAGATCCTGCTGGCCGAGTCGACTGCCGGTCTGCTCGGCGGAATTGATCTGCTCGATCTAGGGACTCATCAGCTTCGTGATCTCCCGCACCCCGAACGGGTTACGCAGTTGCGCCATCCCGACCTACGCAACGAATTCCCACCCCTGCGTACGCCGAAAAGCCTAGGCACGCATAATCTTCCGGTTCAGCTGACTAGTTTTGTCGGCCGCGGCGCGCAAATCGATGAAGTGCGAACGTTGTCGGTCGACAACCGCCTCGTGACGTTGACGGGCGCAGGTGGCTCCGGCAAGACGCGTCTGGCGGTTGAGATCGCTCCTCGCATCGCGCCGGCTACCACGCTTCGGTGGCGGTGCTGCGTGATGTCTTGGGCGAGAAGGCGTTTGAATCCGCGTGGGCCGAGGGCGCCGCACTTTCCACCGACGAAGCGATCGCCTACGCGCGGCGCCGCCGCGGCGAACGCAAACGGCCGGCCAGCGGCTGGGCGTCGCTCACCCCCACCGAGCGCGACATCGTACGGTTGGTCAGCGAGGGGCTCGGCAACAATGACATCGCCACAAGACTTTTCGTGTCACCGCGCACCGTGCAATCCCACCTCACCCACGTCTACGCCAAACTCGGGCTCACCTCCCGTGTGCAGCTCGCCCACGAAGCCGCCCGTCGCGCCTAGCCCGTCAGGTCGGCCGCTCGCTGAACACCGTCTGAGCTCAAGACCACATTCGATACCTGCAAAAGCTGATTTGTAGACCCGCGAACGCGGGATCGCCATCCCTATGGCGGGAGCCAGTCTTCGGTCCCCGAGTGCCGTTAAGGGTCAGACCGCCACAGCGAGATCCGGTTCAACGGCGCGTCTCCGTAGTGTTCCGAGTGCCTGTGCGAGCAGACGTGACACCTGCATTTGCGAACAGCCGATCTCCTGCGCGATCTGTGTTTGACTCATGTTTTCGAAGAATCGAAGTACGAGTACCCGTTGCAGGAGTGCGGGCAGAGCCGCGATCAGGGGACGGACCGATTCCGCATCGACGACCTTATCGAGGTTCGGGTCAATATCGCCAACCGTTTCGCCGATGGTTTGGCCACTGTCGGTCTGGCCGACGTGAGCATCGATAGACGTGGTCTCGTAGTTGTTGCTCGCGATGATCGCTTCGACGACTAGTTCACGGTCGATGCCGAGATGGTTAGCGAATTCGGTCGCGGTGGGCGCGCGCCCGGTTTGTTGCACTAGTTCCTCGCGGGCCCTGGTGAGATGGGCTTGGAGATCCTTGAGACGGCGGGGCACTTTGAGGCTCCACCCGTAGTCGCGAAAGTGTCGGCGAACTTCACCCATCACTGTCGGTACGGCAAAGGCAAGGAAATCGGCACCGCTTTCGACATCGAACCGATTGACGGCATTGATCAAGCCAACACGGGCAACCTGGACCAGGTCCTCGAGCGGTTCCCCCCGATTTCTGAACCGGCGCGCGATGTGATCGGCCAACGGCAGAGTCCGCTCAATGATCGCCGCGCGTTGCCGCTTGAACGCGGCGGACTCCGGGTCTAAAGCCCTTAGACGGTGAAACATAGCAGGCACATCGCCATACTCGGAAGTCTTTGTGGGCACCTTGGAACCCCAATCCGTTCGGCTATTGGGTTGACCGCGCGGGCTCCGGGCTGAACCTAGGCCCGAATCAAATACCCCCAGGTGGGGCAATCCAAACCTCAAAGGTGTTGGTATCTGCGCGGAGACGAGATTCGGGGACATTCTGCGGGCCAACTGAAACGATGCCCGCGACCAAAGCCGCGCCGTCGCATCCTGATCCGAAACAGGAAGCTAGCGCGATGGGTAAGTTGGTCGGCAAACTCGTCACCACTAGTTCCCTGCCGGTGACACCGTGAGTCGACGAAGTGGGTCTGGCTCCTCCGGGACCAGACCTACTTCAGGTGAATCGAACTATTGGTTTTGCTTCTGGCGTTGTTCGGCGGCCGTAGCGCCGGCGCGCGCGGACTCGGCTTCGGTTTCCTTCTTTCCCGCGTCGCGCTGGGCGTCGCCTTTATCCTGTTGCGCCTGACCCTCTTTGATTAAGTCGTCGCGCCCGGCCAGGATTCCACCGACCTCATAGGCTTTACCCTTGATACCCTCAACGGCGCGCTCGACCGCTTCTTGCGTCAGCTCTTGCGATGCCCTATGGATCGGCATTCTCGGTTAGTGCTTACTTTCGGTTAGTGCTCACTCGTGGCTGCGAATCAGTCTGATCAGTCGGCCCGCCAGCAAGAGGCCTTGTTCGCCGCGGTCACTGCAGATCCACGTGGCTTTTCAAGTCCTGGGCACGTAGCTGCCCGTTAGTCAACGCGTCCGCGGCTAGTGGCTTCCCGCAACTCGGCGGGTCGAACACGCTCAACACATCCCGGCCGGTTTCGCCTTGTCAACAACGGGAACCCAGATGCCGCATCGATGGCTCATTTGATCGTTTAGGTTGGAACTATGGCCACTGAAGGGGGCGGGTCCGCGTTCGCCTGGCAGAACCGGCGCGGGCTGGCGGATCGAGTGCATGAACAGCCTGACGAGCTAATTACAGCACTCCACCAGATGGAACAGCTGGTGCGGGTCATCGTCGAGATCGGTTCCGACCTCGACCTGGATGTGACGTTGCGGCGAATCGTTAAGGCGGCGATGGAGCTGACCGATGCCCGCTACGGTGCGCTGGGCATACGTGCATCCGACGGCACCCTGGCCTCGTTCGTCAACGCGGGAATCGACGGCGACACAGCGCGGCGACTCGGCGATCTGCCGGTAGGCGAGGGTCTCCGCGTCGACGATCTCAGTGCCTATCCGCAGGCCACCGCGCTGCACGCACACGATCCACCGATACAGGCACTCCTGGCAATACCGATCAGCGTGCGCGCAGCCGACTTCGGGACCCTCTACCTGGCCGACAACCGGCCCGGCCGAGCGTTTTCCGACTTCCAGGAGGCCGCCGTGCGCGCATTGGCCACGGCGGCGGCGGCCGCCATCGACAACGCGCGACTCTTTGAGCGAGAACACGAATCTGCGAAATGGACGAAGGCCAGCCGCGAGATCACGGCCGCGCTGCTGTCCGGCGACCCACAGACGGGGCCGTTGCAGCTCATCGTGAACCGAGCGCTGGAATTGGCCGATGCTGAACAGGCGATATTGCTGGTTCCGAAGGAGCCCGACGGGCCTGCCGATGACGTCGACACCCTGGTCGTGGCCGCGACGGCGGGCCGGTATGCCTCGGAGGTGATCGGTCGGCAGGTTCCAATGGACGGCTCCACCTCGGGCGGTGTTGCCCGCCGCGGTCTACCGCTGATTACTGATTCCTTCCAATATCCGATCGAGGGGTTCACCGACGTCGGTGAACGCTCGGCGATCGTAATGCCACTGATTGCCGACGCCAGGGTGCTCGGGGTGATTGCTGTGGCACGCCGGCCGCTGCAGTCGCCGTTCGGTGACGATTACCTCGATCTGGTCAGTGACTTCGCCCGACACGCGGCTATTGCGTTGGCGCTGGCGGCAGGTCGCCAGCATGTGCTCAATCAGGAACTCGCCCAAGCGGACACTGTCGATGACGCACTGCACGCCGCGGCTGAGGAATTGCGTCGGCTATGGCGGGCGCGCCGCGTTCTGGCCGTCACCTTCCCGACGCACAGTTCCTCCACGGAAACGGCCTATGGCGCACCGCGGGTGGTGTCGGTCGGCGAGCCCGCGCGGTGGACCGACTTGCCTTCTCGCACAAGAGAAATCCTCAGCTCATTGCGCGACGGCGACCTACTCACCCCCAACTCAGCAGAGCCCGGGACGGCGGGCATCGCGCTGCGACACCCCGAGGGCGTGCTCGTCGTCTGGATCGATCTGGCCGAGCAGCGGCCATTTACCCTTGAGGACCAGACCTTGCTCACCGTGCTGGCAGGCCGCCTCGGCCAGGGCCTGCAGCGGGTGCACCAAGTCGACCAGCAGCGCGAGACTGCCCTGGCGCTGCAACACGCGATCCTCGGCCCCGCTCAGCTACCGGGCGGGTTCGCCGTGCGCTACCAGGCCGCCACCCGACCCCTGCAGGTGGGCGGCGACTGGTACGACGTCGTCGACCTCGACGACGGGCGCATCGCATTGATTGTCGGCGACTGCGTCGGCCATGGCCTGGCCGCCGCGGCCGTGATGGGACAGGTGCGCAGCGCCTGCCGCGCGCTACTGTTCGACAACCCCAGCCCAGGTGCCGCCCTCGCGGGCATGGACCGCTTCGCCGCGCGGCTACCCGGCGCCCAATGCACCACCGCCGTTTGCGCGGTGCTCAACCCCGACACCGGTGAACTGGTGTACTCCAGTGCCGGGCACCCGCCGCCCATGCTGGTCCACGCCGACGGCACCACCCAGATGCTCGACGATGCCCACACCATTGCATTGGGAATACGGCCCGACTGGTCCCGCCCCGAAGCCCACGTGACGGTGCCGGCCCGCTCGACCCTGCTGCTCTACACCGACGGTCTGGTCGAACGCCGCCGGAGTCCTTGGGAAGACGGCATCTCCCGCGCTGCCGCCCTCGTGCAGGACGGCCGCGGCTCCACACTGGACGATTTGGCGAACCAGATCATGTCCGGTCTCGCCCCGAGCGGCGGCTATCAGGACGATGTTGCTGTTCTGCTCTACCGCCATCCCGCCCCGTTGGAGCTGGAGTTTCCCGGCCGCATCAACGAGGTCGCCCACACGCGCGCCGCCTTGCGGAGCTGGTTGACCCGAGCCCAGGTGAACCCGGAGCAGACTATGAAAGTTCTCACCGCCGCCGGGGAAGCCGTCGCCAACGCCATCGAGCACGGCCACCGCCACAACCCCGAGGGCATTATCAGCCTGCGCGCGGACGCACTGGCCTACCAGGTGGAATTGACCATCACTGATACCGGCTCGTGGAAGGCGCCGCAAGCAGTTACCCACCGCGGCCGGGGTATCACCCTCATGCGAGGACTCATGCACGACGTCACCATCAACCCCGACACAGTCGGAACCACAGTTCACCTATCCGCGAGGATCACTTGATGACCACGCCGCTCACCCTCGACACTGCGCGATGCAACGACGGGAAACTCGTGCTGACCGCGGCAGGGGAAATCGATCTCAGCAACATCGACGCATTCAACCAAGCTCTTACCACCGCCACGACCGAGGCCGTCAGCAGCGGCGAGACGCTCACGGTCGATCTCAGCGCAGTGGAGTACCTGGACAGCGCCGCCATCAACGTCTTATACGCCCGCGCCGACCACATCCATCTCATCGCCCATCCTCTCCAGATGTCCGTCCTCACCATCAGCGGCCTAGCCGAACTGGTCACCATCGAACCGGCGTCGCCGACCACAGACCACTGACGCAGCTAGCCCATCCGTGTAGCTCGGCGTGCCATTCGCTGAGGTGACGCGCAGCGGTCCTACGGTTAGCAGATGGCGCGGAAGCCGACGCTGAGGGCCGCACCCACAAATCACGGGAAGCCTCGATCCACCGCGGTCGCCTACGCCCTGCTGGCGCCCAGCCTGGTCGGCGTTCTCGCCTTCTTGCTGCTGCCGATTCTGGTCGTGATCTGGCTGAGCCTGTACCGGTGGGACCTGCTGGGCCCACTACGCTATGTCGGCCTGGCCAACTGGCAATCGGTGTTGGCCGACTCCGACTTCGGCAACTCCCTGATCGTGACGGTCGTCTTCGTGGCGATCGTGGTCCCGGCGCAGACGGTGCTCGGATTGCTGACCGCGGTGATGTTGGCCCGTCAGCTTCCGGGCACCAGCGTCTTTCGCACGCTCTACGTGCTGCCATGGATCTGCGCGCCGCTGGCGATCGCGGTGTTGTGGCGTTGGATCCTGGCACCCACCGACGGTGCCGTCAGCACGGTGCTGGGTCATCGCATCGAATGGCTCAGCGATCCCAGCCTCGCGCTGCCGGTCGTCGCGGCAGTCATCGTCTGGACCAACGTCGGCTATGTGTCGCTGTTCTTCTTAGCGGGCCTGCTGGCCATCCCCGATGACATTCACGCGGCCGCACGCACCGACGGCGCCACTGCCTGGCAGCGGTTCTGGCGCATCACCCTGCCGATGTTGCGGCCGACGATGTTCTTCGTTCTGGTCACCGGAATCGTCAGTACGGCACAGGTTTTCGACACGGTCTATGCGCTGACCGACGGCGGGCCGGCCGGACGCACCGACCTGGTGGCGCACCGCATCTACGCCGAGGCATTCGGCTCCGCCGCCATCGGACGGGCATCGGTCATGGCGGTGGTGCTGTTCATCATCCTGGTCGGCGTCACCATCGTCCAGCACCTGTACTTCCGGCGCCGGGTCAGCTATGACCTCACGTAGTCTTTCCAACACGGCGACCTACGCCGGCCTGGCGCTCGGCGCGGTGATCACCTTGCTGCCCTTCGCACTTGGCTTGCTGACCTCGTTTACGTCGGCACACCAGTTCGCCACCGGTACGCCACTGCAATTGCCTCGCCCGCCGACGCTGGCCAATTATGTCGACCTGGCCGGTGCCGGGTTCGCCCGCTCGGCCGCGGTGACCGCGCTGATGACGGCCGTGATTCTGTTGGGCCAGCTCACCTTTTCGGTATTGGCCGGCTACGCCTTCGCCCGGTTGGAGTTTCCCGGCCGCGATGCCCTGTTCTGGGTCTACGTCGCGACCTTGATGGTGCCGGGGACGGTCACGGTGGTGCCGATGTATCTGATGATGGCCCAGCTGGGGCTGCGCAACACGTTCTGGGCATTGGTGCTGCCCTTCGTGTTCGGCTCGCCGTACGCGATCTTCCTGCTGCGCGAGCACTTTCGCATCATCCCGAACGACTTGATCAACGCCGCGCGCCTCGACGGCGCCAACACTCTGGACGTGATCGTCCATGTGGTGATCCCGTCCAGCCGGCCGATCCTGGCAGCCCTGACACTCATCACCGTGGTCTCGCAGTGGAACAACTTTATGTGGCCGTTGGTGATCACCAGCGGCAGCAAGTGGCGAGTGCTCACGGTGGCGACGGCCGATCTGCAGTCCAGGTTCAACGCTCAGTGGACGCTGGTAATGGCGGCAACCACGGTGTCGATCGTGCCGTTGCTGCTATTGTTTGTGGCTTTCCAACGCAACATCGTCCGGTCGATCGTCGTCACAGGGCTGAAATGAGCCCTGAAATGAGCCTTGAAATGAGCCGCAGCCCCCGGTTTTCCACGCTGGTCGCGCTGGCGTTCGTGTTGGTGGCCGCGTTGTTGGCCGCGACGGCCGTACTGCTGGACGTCTTGGCCAGACCGCGCACCGGCAAAACGATTGTGACCGTGCGGCTCTGGGACGAGCTGGTCGCCACGGCGTATCGAGAGTCGTTTTCGGCATTCACCCGGGCGCATCCGGATATCGAGGTGCACACCGATTTGGTGGCGTACTCCAACTACTTCAACACGCTGCGAACCGACGTGGCCGCCGGTAACGCGGACGACATCTTCTGGCTGTCCAACGCCTATCTCGCCGGATATGCGGACAGCGGGAGACTGATGGACATCGGCAAGACGCTCGGTCCAGATGCCGCCTCGGCGTGGAAGCAGGCAGTGGTCGAGCAGTTCACCCGGGCCGGTGTGCTGTGGGGTGTGCCGCAGCTGACCGACGCCGGGACCGCCGTCTATTACAACGCGGATCTCCTCGCAGCGGCCGGTGTCGACCCCGCCGAACTCAACAGCCTGCGGTGGAGTCCGAACGGCGACGACACGTTGCGCTCAATGCTGGCCCGGCTCACCATCGACACCAATGGAAACACCGCGGGCACACCTGGTTTCGACGGCAGCCGGGTCCGCCAGTGGGGGTACAACGCGGCCAACGACGCTCAGGGCATCTACCTCAATTACATCGGGTCGGCCGGCGGTGTGTTCCAACGCGACGACGAGTTCGCGTTCGACAATCCCGCCGCAATCGAGGCCTTCCGGTATCTCGTCGGTCTGATCAATGACGACCACGTATCGCCGCCGGCATCGGAAACCAACGACAACCTCGACTTCACCCTCAACCAGTTTCTGGCCGGCAGGATGGCGCTCTTCCAGTCCGGAACGTATCACCTGGGCCCGGTGTCCCGCGAGGCCCGCTTCCACTGGAGCGTCGCGATGCTGCCGATAGGTCCCGCTGGCCGGGTAAGCGTCACCAACGGCATTGCCGCGGCCGGCAATTCAGCGTCCAAACACCCGGATGCGGTACGTCAGGTGTTGGCCTGGATGGGCAGCACTGAGGGCAACGCGTATCTGGGCCGCCAGGGTGCGGCCATCCCCGCGGTGCTGTCGGCTCAGCCGGTCTACTTCGACTACTGGGCCGCCAGGGGCGTCGACGTGACACCTTTCTTCGCCGTGCTGAACGGCCCGCGCATTCCGACCCCGGGCGGCGCCGGCTTCGCCGCCGGGAACGTGGCGCTGCATAGCTACTTCGACGAAATGTTCCTCGGCCGCGGCGACGTCGCGACAACCCTGCGACAGGCTCAGGCGGCGGCCAACGCCGCCGCTCGCCGCTAGGCTCGGATCCGGCTTAGCCGGGCAGCACCAGCACCGGCACCGGGCTGTGGCGGATGATCTTGCCGCTGTTGGATCCGAGGAACACCCGGCGGATGTCGCCGCGCGGTGACGTGCCCAACGCCAGGATCTCGCCGTCCTGCCAGTCCGCCTTGTCGAGCACCTCTTGCCAGGCGCGGCCGGTAACGACTTCCAGCGGAACGTCTTCGCCGACAATGCCTTCGACCTTCAGCCTTTCCAGGATCTCCTGCGCCTGCGACGCCCAGGCCTCCAGGATCGAATCCTCGACGTCCAGCCCCACCTCCGGTGGATACATCGTGCGGCCGCGGACCGCGAAGGTGAGCACCCGCACCGGCAACCCGAACCGCTCGGCGGACTGGAAGCACCGTCTCACCACAGGGACCGAGTCCGGGGTTGCCGAGTACGCGCAGGTGAGCCGGGTCAACTTGCCGGTGTAGGAACGGTATTTGCGCGGGCTGATCGCCACCGGCACCGGCGACGCATGCAGCAGCCAGTCCGCGGTCGAGCCGATCACTACCTGCCCGGGGCCCCCGCTGGGCAACGACCCCAGCACCAGTACTTCGGCATCGACTTCCTCGATCACCTCGATCAATCCACTCGACACCGAGCGGTGCGCGCGGTGCAGGTAGTTGACCTCAATCCCGTCGGCCACCGGGTGCAGATAACGGCGAGCCTCCTTCGCCGAGTCCACGGCCAGGTGATCCGCCCACTGCTCGTATTCGGCATCGACGCGGGTCAGCGACGGCGTCAGCCACGGCCTCGGGACGATGGTCGCCACCGTTAGCGACGTACCGAGTGTCCGTGCGACGTGGGCCGCCAGGTGCAAACCCGACAAGCCGACTTTGCCGGCCCGGTAGCCGACGACGACACTCACAACACTTCCTTCGGCTCGTCTTGCTGCCCAACGGCTGTCGAGATAAGACCCTCGCCGGACTGGTTGAGCGCGCTGTGCTGGCGACCCCACACCAGGTAGTAGGTCAGCGCCAGCGCAAGCCACCCGCCAAACGCGATCCAGGTGTACCAATGCAAGCTGACCAGGATGTACCCGCACGCAAGCACCGAAAGGACAGGCGTGACGGGGTAACCGGGCACCTTGAACGCGCGCGGCAGGTCGGGTTCGCGCACTCGCAGGATGATCAAGCCCACGGACACCACGATGAACGCGGTGAGCGTGCCGATGGACACCATGTCCGCCAGTTTGTCGAGCGGG
Source organism: uncultured Actinomycetota bacterium (assembly GCA_963845595.1). Taxonomy (GTDB): domain Bacteria; phylum Actinomycetota; class Actinomycetes; order Mycobacteriales; family Mycobacteriaceae; genus Mycobacterium. The sequence goes on along the minus strand of CAWJSU010000005.1, from coordinate 291,994 downwards.
ACGAGGGCGGCCAGTATCGACGTGGCGATCACCACGATCACCGTGTTGGTCACCGGGGTCATCGTGCGTGGGTTCACCGTCGCGAACCGCGCCGACAGCAGCCCGTCGCGAGCCATGGCGAACAGGATGCGGGTCTGGCCGTACAAGGTGACCAGAGTGACCGTGAAGATCGAGATCACCGCACCCGCGGCCAGAATTGTGCTGGCCCAGGTGCCGTGCGTGACGATGTCCAGGATCGTGGCCAGCCCGGCCTCCTGCTGCTGGGCGAAGTTCTGCCACGGCTGGGTGGCCAGCGCGCTGAGCGCAACGAGGACGTAGACGCCGGTGACGATCACCAGCGCCGTGATCAACGCACGCGGCATGGTCTTTTGCGGGTTTTTCACCTCCTCGCCCGCGGTCGACACGGCGTCAAGGCCGATGAACGTGAAGAAGATGGTGCCCGCCGCCGACCCGATGCCCGCGACGCCGAACGGGGCGAAGTCCTTGAAGTTGCCGGAGTCGTAGGCCGTGAAGGCGATGATCACGAACATGCCCAGCACTCCGAGCTTGATCAACACCATGATCGCGTTGACCTTCGCCGACTCGCTGGCGCCGCGGATCAGCAGCAGCCCGCACAACGCGATCAGGATGACCGCCGGCAGGTTCACATAACCGGGTTGGGTGTCCCACGGCGCCGCCGACAACGCCTGCGGCACCTGGAATCCGAATAGATTTTGCAGCAGCTTGTTGACGTAGCCGCTCCAGCCGACGGCGACCGCCGCGGTGGCCACCCCGTATTCCAGCAGCAGGCAGGCCCCCACGCCCAGCGCGACGGCCTCACCCAGCGTGGTGTACGCGTACGAATACGACGAACCCGAAACCGGAACGGCGGAGGCCAATTCGGCGTAGCAGATGGCCGCGAGCCCGGCGGCGATGCCGGCGATGACGAACGAGACGATCACCGCTGGGCCGGCCTCCGGCACCGCCTGCCCCAGCACGAAGAAGATACCCGTGCCGACTGTCGAGCCGACTCCGAACATGGTCAGCTCGAACGTGCCGAAACTCCGCTTGAGGTGGGCTGAAGCCCCTTGTGCGACGGGGGCGTCGACCACAGGTCGGCGCCGCAGCATCTGCTCTATCAGGCCGGTCGAACGGGCCGCCATCGCACCTCCATGTTGCTAGATCAGCTGATTATCAGCCTCACTCAGCGCGGTGGCGAATTGGAGGACCGCCCAGTCGATCTCCTCTGCCGTGATCACCAGCGGCGGCGCGAACCGCAGCGTCGAACCGTGGGTGTCCTTGACCAGCACGCCCCGCTCGGCCAACCGCAGGCTCATTTCCTTGCCGGTGGCCAGCGTCGGTTCGATGTCGACGCCGGCCCACAGTCCGAGGCCGCGCACCGCCAGGACACCCTGTCCGATCAGCTCGCGCAAACGACTGTGCAGGTGCGCACCCAGTTCAGCCGAACGAAACTGGAATTCCCCCCGAGCCAGCATGGCGACCACTGTAGTGCCGATCGCCGCGGCCAACGGGTTGCCGCCGAACGTCGAGCCGTGTTCGCCAGGATGCAGCACACCGAGGATGTCGCGGTCTGCGACCACCGCCGACAGCGGGACCACTCCGCCGCCCAGTGCCTTACCCAGTAGGTAGATGTCCGGCACGACGCCCCAGCGGTCGCAGGCGAACGTGTAGCCCGTGCGAGCCAGCCCCGACTGGATTTCGTCGGCGATCATCAGCACGTTGCGCTCGCCGCACAGGGCACGGACGGCGGGTAGGTAGTCGTCGGGGGGAACGACGATGCCCGCCTCGCCTTGGATCGGCTCCAGCAGCACCGCGACGGTGTTGTCGTCGATCGCCCGGGCCAATGCCGCGGCGTCGCCGAACGGCACCGAACGGAATCCCGGTGTGAACGGCCCGAACCCGCACCGCGCGACCGGATCGGACGAGAAGCTGACAATGCTGATGGTGCGACCGTGGAAGTTGTTGTCGGCCACGATGATGTTCGCCTGGCCCGCGGGGACACCCTTGACGTCGGCGCCCCATTTACGCGCGACTTTGAGGCCGCTCTCCACCGCTTCGGCGCCCGAGTTCATGGGCAGCACCATGTCTTTGCCGCACAGCTCGGCGAGTGCGGCGCAGAACGGCCCGAGGTTGTCGGAATGGAATGCACGGCTGACCAGGGTCACGGTGTCGAGTTGGGCGTGCGCCGTCGCGGTGATTTCGGGGTTGCGATGGCCGAAGTTGACCGCGGAGTAGGCCGCCAGACAATCCAGGTAGCGCCGGCCGTCGATGTCGGTGATCCAGGCGCCCTCGGCGCTCGCCGCGACGACAGGCAGCGGCGAATAGTTGTGCGCCGCATGCCTCTCCACCAATGCGACCGCGGTCTCGGTTCCGTCCGTCAAGACCCGCGCCGAAGCTCGATCGCCCAGAATGGTCATCCGAACACCTCCAACGTGCAGCACTTGACGGAACCGCCGCCCTTGAGCAGCTCGGACAAATCGACACCGACCGGCTCGAACCCGGCTTGACGCAGTTGCGTAACGAAACCCGTTGCGGCGGCTGGAAGCACAACGTGCAGACCGTCGGAGACGACGTTGAGTCCGAGCACGTAGGCGTCGGCGCTGCCGACCACGATCGCGTCCGGAAACAGCGCGTGCAGCTGGGCTCTGGCTGCCGCGCTGAACGCCGGCGGGTAATACGCGATCGTGCGGTCGTCGAGAACGGCCAGTGCGGTGTCGAGGTGATAGAAGCGCGGGTCGACCAGTTCCAGGGAGATCACCGGGATCCCCAGCGCCGCAGAGATTTCGGCATGTGCTCGACGGTCCGTGCGAAAGCCGTAGCCCGCCAACACCATTTCGCCGACCATCAGCAGGTCGCCTTGTCCCTCGTTGACGTGACGGGTGGACACCGGACGATAACCAACCGACGACATCCACTCGGCGTACGCCCTCGACTCGCCGGCCCGCTCGGCGAATCGGAATCTGGCGACGATAGCAATGTCGTGCGCGATGAATCCGCCGTTGGCGGCGTAGACCATATCCGGCAGCCCGGGCACGGGCTCGACCTGGTCCACCCGATGGCCCAGCCCGATGTAGGTCTGGTACAGGCGCTGCCACTGCGCATCCGCGACGTGGACGTCGACCGGTGTGGTCACGTCCATCCACGGATTGATCGCGTACTCGACGGCGAAGAAGGCCGGCGGGGTCATTGCGTAGCGGCGCGCGCGGGCGGTGCGGATAGTCGCGGCGCGCTCAGGGGCGTATTGCCATGCCGGGGCGACATAGTAATCCGTCATGAATCAACGATATTTTGACGTTGTTGCACAATCAAACGACGGTTATTGCGTATATATAATCGATCTATTGCGCGATCTTCGACCAGACAGCGATTTTTTGCGTCCACGTGCAAGGCGCAGAGAAGGCACAGCGTAAGGAGAGCCGATGGACCGGCTAGACGACACCGACGAGCGCATCCTGGCCGAGCTGGCCGAGCATGCGCGGGCCACCTTCGCCGAGATCGGGCAGAAGGTGAATTTGTCCGCACCCGCGGTCAAGCGTCGCGTCGACCGGATGCTGGACAACGGCGTGATCAAGGGGTTCACCACCGTCGTCGACCGCAACGCCCTGGGCTGGAAGACCGAGGCCTATGTGCAGGTGTTCTGTCACGGAACGATCGCCCCCGATCAGCTGCGGGCGGCCTGGGTGGAGATGCCCGAGGTCGTCAGTGCGGCGACGGTGACCGGCACGCCCGACGCGATCCTGCATGTGCTTGCCCGCGACATGCGGCACCTGGAGGCCGCCCTCGAGCGCATCCGGTCGAGCGCTGACATCGAGCGCAGCGAAAGCATCGTGGTGCTGTCGAACCTCATCGACCGCATGCGGGCGTAGCGGACTCAGGAGTCCCAGCTGTCACGAGAAACTCGGGATATGCTGATGCGCCCGCCCCGGTGACTCGAGTGAAAGATGGGGCGCGCCTATTGCGAAGCGTGCAACAGCATCTCGAGGACCACCGCCGTGCTGCTGGCGGCGACCGTGATCGCAAGAGTCACCCAGTCCGCCAGTTTCGGCCGAGCCGGATGGGCAGACAGCTGACCGATGCCGCCGCGGGCGGTGATGGCGTCCCCCATCTCGTCAGCACGCCGCAACGTCACGGTGATAGCTGTAGCGAGCAGGTCGATCAGCTCGCGGGCGTGCCGCCGGCGTCGAGCCTTGCGGCTGCGCGGTATCCGTTTGGGCCGTAGCCGGCGAGCGGCGTAGAGCACCTGGAATTCGTCGATCAACATCGGGAACGCGCGCAACGCGAGCGCCAAAGCCACCGCCCATTCGTCCACCGGGATCCGCACCAGCCGCAACGGCCGGCCCAAAGTCGCTAGCGCAGGCCCGATTTCGGCGACATTGGTGGTCCAGGACACCATCGCCCCTAATCCGAGTAGTACGACCGACAGCGCGGTGATGCGCAGGAAGTTCAACACGCCGCCGAGTCCGATGTCGACCCCGGCCACCGAGATCACCGGACTACCACCACCCAGCGCCGCCGTGATACCGCCCAGGGCCAGGACGATCCACAGCCAGCGCGGTACCGACGGCAACGCGCCCCGCGGAATGCGTGCGATCCAGGCCGCCGCCAGCACCAGCGCCAACACCAACCCGATCGTCACCCACCCGGGGAAGAACGTCAGCAGCACCGAAACGCCGAAAACCACAAGCAGTTTGGTGCCTGCCCACAAGTCGTGGATGGTCGAGGTTCCGGGTACCGGCACCAGCAGCACCACCGGACGCGAACCGCGCCGGGTGCTCCGTTGTTCAGGGATCGACGTTGCGGTCATGGCATACCTCCCGCCCCCCGCGCCGACGTCGTCGGCACCGATTCCAGCACGCCATCGCGCAAATGCAGGATGCGCGGGCACAGGTCCTCCAGCCCGGCGAAGTCGTGCGAAATGACCACCACCGTCAGACCCCGCTCCCGGCGCAGGTCCTCTAACAGCCGCAACAGACCACGCTGGCTGGCAGCGTCCAACCCGGCCAATGGCTCGTCGAGGATCAGCGCCCGCGGCGAACACGCCAGCAGTCCGGCCAGTGCCACACGGCGCATCTGGCCACCGCTGAGCTGGTCGATACGCCGCTTGGCCAGCGTGGGATCCAGCCCGACGACGCGCAGCGCCGCGGTCACACGATCTTGGTCGCGATGGGAAAAGCCGGCCGCGGAAGCAACTTCCAGGTCGACGCGGCTGCGCATCAACTGCAGTCTGGCCGCCTGGAACGACAATGCCACCGCGCCGACCTGCTCATGGGTGGGCCGGCCGTCAATCAGGCAGGCACCGGACGTCGGAACCGTCAGCCCGGCCATGATCCACGCCAGTGTCGATTTGCCAGAACCGTTTCCGCCGTGGATCAGCACGCCGTCTCCCTGCTCCACGACAAAGCTGATATCGCGCAGCGCGGTCTTGGCCCACGGGGTGCCGCTGTTGTATTCGTGGCCAACTCCGACGAGTTCGAGCGCCGGCAGGTGCGAGTGGTTATCCGCCGCGCCGGTGTGCACGGGCGCGTTCGCCTTCTCCACCATTCCGGTGTTATCCGGTGAATCGCTGAGGTTGATCGTGCGGTCCGCGGAATCGGCCTCGTTGTTGTAGTGCGTAATGTGCACCAGGGCGGTGCGGTGTCGTTTGGTCAGACCGGACAGGACGCTCAGCAGTGCATCCCGGCCCTGCTGGTCGACCATGCTGGTGACCTCGTCGGCGATCAACAGTGCCGGCTCCCGGGCCAGCGCCGCGGCGAGCGCGAGGCGCTGCAGTTCACCGCCGGACAGGCTTCCGGTGTCACGTTCGGCGAGAGCCTCCAGGCCGACCTCGCGGAGTAACCGGTCGACGTCGACGTCGGTACCCGGCGGCAGGCCCCACACCACATCGTCGGCGACCCGGGTGCCCAGGACCTGGCTCTCCGGGTGCTGCAGCACAACCGCCGTGCCGCCCAGCTTGCCCAGACCAACCCCACCGGGGCGGTCGACGGTACCCGACGTCGGTTCCCGGCCGGCCAGGATCAGCATCAGCGTCGTCTTCCCGGAACCGTTGGACCCAGTGATAGCGACGTGTTCGCCGACCCGCAGGTCCAGGCTGACCTCGCGCAGCGCATCTTGGCCGGCGCGCGGGTAGCGGAAGCGAACCTTGCTCAGCCGCACCGGAACCGGCCCAACAGGGGCGACCTCATCGCCGCTCCGCGCGTCCAGTTTGTGTACATCGGGGATACCGTGCATCCGCTCCAGCACCCTTGACAACGCCCACCAGCCGATCAACGACACGACCAGGACCGCGACCACGAAATAAGCAAGCATCACCCACGGCCAGTAATGCGCGCACAGGGTGAAATAGCGCTTCAAGGCGGCCGCGGCCCCCTGCATGTGCATCCGGGCCAGGGTCGCCGCGGTCCCGTCGACGTTCGCGGTCATCACGCGATAAATCAGGTGCCGCAGCCGGGCCAGCACGGCCAGCGCGCCAACATTCGCGGCGCCGAAGACGAGGCCGGCGAACAGGGCCGTGACAATTACCGTCGGTATGCCCCGGCTTTTGCGCTTGACAACTCCGGTCAGCCCGCCGATGTAGGCGCTGTGTACGACGGCCATGAAACCGCCCAGCCCGGCGATCAAGAAGGCAATCATCCCGGCGGCAACCGTCGCGGCGAGCAGCGCGCGCAGCCGATAGCGGTAGGCCAGCAACCCCATCGGCACGGTGCCCAGCAGCGCCAGGCCCGCCGCGAAGGGCACGACGACGGAAATGATCGCGGTCACCGCGCAAAGTGCCGCCATGACCGACACCTGTGCCAATTCGCCCGACTGCAGCGGTCCACTCCGATGGTGCGAAGGGAGGGGGCCGGGCGGGTTCACTTTATCGATTGTGCCAGGCCCCGCGGCCGAGTCGCCTCTGCAAAGCGCATGCCGGACCGGCTTTTCGGGAGATAGGCTGTCGGCGATTGGTCTCGCATAGCTAAGCTATGCAACGATGGGCGTATGAATTCGACCGCCGCCGACCACACCGGGGTCGGCGACACCAGAAGCGCCGAGTCCCAGCAAGGCCTGGGAGCGGACCTGCTCGCTGTGGTCGCTCGGCTGAACCGGCTGGCCACGCAGCGCATCCAGATGCCATTGCCGTCGGCGCAGGCCAGGCTGCTGGCCACTATCGAAGCCCAGGCAGACGCCCGAATCGGTGACCTGGCTGCCGTCGACCACTGTTCGCAACCGACGATGACAACGCAGGTGCGGCGGCTGGAGGAGGCCGGCCTGGTTACCCGGACCGCCGATCCCGGGGATGCCCGGGCGGTCCGAATTCGCATCACGCCCGACGGGATGCGCACGCTGACCGCGGTCCGGGCCGACCGCGCCGCGGCGATCGAGCCGCAACTGGCCCAGCTCGACCCGGCGGCCCGCCTGGTGCTGGCGGAGGCGGTCCAGGTGTTGCGCCGTCTTTTGGACAATGCCGCAGCCGCACCGCGGCGCCACACTCTGTGATCAGCGCGCATCGCTATAGCTAGACCGCCACGAGCGGGTTGAGAACAGTTGCTGGTTTTGTCGGCCGTTGGTGGACAACCGGTGGTTGTCGGTCCTGTCTGGTTGCATCTGGGCGTGGGTGGTATGCGGGTGCGGCCGGTGCGGGAGTGGCGTGGGGTGAAGCCGGTTGCGGGCCCATCGGGGAGCCACGACCAGCGGATCGCGGTGTGACAGCTACCAACCAGACCGGACCGACCAGCCACCAGGCGAGCAGTACCGGTAACCGCCACCAGTCAAGGACACGAGGAACCACATCTCGTGCGCCCAACCGGACACGAACGCGGCACCCGAGCCGGGCAACCGTTACCCCGGCAATGGCCAATAATGGCCAACTCGAGTAGTAACGGTAGACACTTAAGTCAACCGGCACGACGAGGAGTCAACCGGTACGACAAGGTCAATTCGGTACCACAAGACCCGTGATGAAAGGTGGCGGCCATGCGGACCGAGGCATTCGCCTCCCCGTTGACCGTATGGGTTGGATCGGCGCGGTACGTCTTTCACCCTGGCCGCGACGTGATTGTGGGCTACGGCGGCCAATGCGACATCCCGCTGGACCTGGTGGGCGCCGCGCCGACCGCGCCGCCCGCGCACGCGGACCTTGTGCTGCGATTCACCGGCACTCATTGGGTCGCCATCGATAGGAGCCCGAACGGCATCTTCGTCGACGGCGCACGGATGTCCGCGGTCGATATCCGCGACGGGCAGGCGATCACGATCGGCGATCCGCAGCGGGGTCCGCGGCTGATCTTCAGTGTGGGCCCGCCGGCGGGCCCGCCAGTCCCGCCAACGCAGCCGCCCGGCCCGCCCCAACGCCCGGCTTACCCCGCGCCGCCCCCGCTCCCCCCGCCGGGTGCGGCGGCACGGGACGATCAGCGGAACCAGCCCAATCGAGCCGAGCAGTACGTCCCGACGCAGCGGGCCACCCAGCGAATGCGGATACCCACGCACCAACCGCGCCCGGTCGAGCCACCCACTCAGGCCGTGGGGCCGGAACCAACGGCACCGCCGCCGGTTCAGCCGACGCCGCCCACGATGCCGTCCGCGCCGACGCCGCCCGCATCGGCGCCGCCGGCGCCGGTACCACCCGGAACGCCGGCTCCGCACCCGCCCGCAACACCGCCCCCACAGCCGCCGTTCTCGGAGTATGAGCAGCCTGGCGAGGGGGATCCGATCGGGCGGGTCAGCGACTCCACGCCAGACTTGCCGCCCGCGCAACTTCCACCCCAGCCCGGCGAAGGTGGGTCCACCTTTCGGTTGCCGCTGAAGCCCGGTGCGCGCAGGGCCGGAGTGACCGCATATCGGCTGGGGCTCACCGTCGACGAGCGCGAGTTGGTGACGAATGTGTCGTTCGCGGCGGCTGTGGGCACGCTGACCGCCGTGGTCGGTCCGTCGGCCGCACGCAACTCCGCCCTGCTCGGCCTGCTCGCCGGCACCAGGGAGCCCACCTCCGGCGGAGTCACCGTGGACCAGCACGATGTGCACGCCGAGTCCGCGTCGATGCGCACGCGCGTCGGGATAATCACGGGCGACGACTGTGTGCATCCGCGGCTAACCGTGGAACGAGCTTTGGGGTACGCCGCCGAACTACGGCTGCCACCGGACGCCCTGCCCGACCACCGCCGCCGCGTGGTGGACCAGGTCATCGACGAACTGGAGTTGACGCCGCACCGCGCGACCCGGATCGGGAAGCTGTCGCCCGAGCTGCGCCGGTGCGCGTCGCTGGCGATCGAACTCATCACCAGACCGACGCTGCTCGTGGTCGACGAGCCGGGCGCCGGGCTGGATGCACCGCAGGAAGGCCACGTGATGGCGATGCTGCGGCGTCAGGCTGACCTGGGATGCGTTGTTGTGGTGGCTATTTCACCACAGACATCGCTGACCCACGTGAATATGTGCGACCAGGTGTTGCTGCTTACCCCTGCTGGCGCCCCGGCCTTCGTGGGGCCGCCGCACGAGATTGAGTCCGCGATGGGCACCACCGATTGGTCGGCAATCTTGTCGTGGGTGACTGCCAATCCTCAGGATGCCCACCGCATTATCCGGGCCCGCCTAAAAACAACAACCGCGACATTGCCGCCGGAGGTGGCCAAACCCGGTCCGCCCCCCGCCGGGTTGCCCCTGGGGCGCCAAATCCGGTTGGTGGCCCGTCGTCAGGTCCGCCTTTTGCTCGCCCACCCCGTTTATCTGTCTTTCCTGGCGATCCTGCCGTTCGCGTTGGCGGCGCTGACGCTGCTTATTCCCGGCGATTCCGGACTGGACCGGCCCGGGTCGGGCAGCCGCAACGCGCATGAGGCCATCGAGATCCTGGCCGCACTCAACATCGCCGCTGTCATCATGGGCACCGCGCTGACCATCCGCGAACTGGTCTCCGAACACCACGTCTTCCGGCGCGAGCAGTCCGTCGGGCTATCCACGCCGGCCTATGTGGCCGGCAAGATCATTCTGTTCAGCGTGGCCGCGGCCATCCAGGCGGCCGTGCTGACCACGATCGTCATCCTCGTCAGAGGCGGACCGGTGCACGGCGCCGTCCTGCTGCACAACGCCGATGTCGAGCTCTACATGAGCGTGGCCGTCACGGCCATGGTCTCGGCGATCGTCGGGCTGGCGCTGTCCTCACTGGGCAAGTCACGGCGGGAGGTCCTGCCGCTACTCGTGCCGGCCATCCTGGCGTCGCTGCTGTTCGCCGGTGGCCTGGTTCAGCTGGTTGGCACGTGGGGCTTCGATCAGGTCTCCTGGTTCGTTCCGGCCCAATGGGGCTTCGCGGCAGCGGGGTCCACCGTCGATCTGCGCAGGGTCGACGCGCTGGCCGCCAACGCCCAGATGTGGACCCACTATTCAGGCTGGTGGGTGTTCGACATGATCATGCTTGTTCTCTTCGGCGCGCTGTGGGCCGGCTTCGTCCTCTTCCGGCTGCGCGATCCCAAACGCGAAATCCGTTCACTACATAGCGAACAGCAGGAACCCAATGGCCCGAGCGGAGACCAGCGCGCTACAGGACCGCTGCCACTAGCCGACCGATGACGTAGGTTGCGGCGACGGCGGCGGCCCCGAAGAGCAGCTGGCGCGATGCGACCCACCACACCGGCTTGCGGATGTATCGGGCGGTCAGGCCGCCCGCGATCAGCAGACCGACCCCACCGCACGCCATTCCCGCCGCCAACGATCCATACCCGAGAAGGTAAGGGAACAGTGGAATTACCGCACCGATGGCGAACATCACGAAGGACGCGGCTGCGGCTAGCCGCGCCGACGGCTTCTCGTCGGGATTCACTCCGATCTCCCGGACGAGATGGACGTTGATCGCGCGGTCCTCGTCGCGGTGGAGCTCGTCGGTAGCGGCCTCGGCGGTTTTCTCGGTCAGGCCGAGGCCGATGAGCATGCTGATCAGTTCGGCCCGCTCGGCTTGCGGGCGGGTGCGCAGGGCTTTGCGTTCGACGCGGACCTCGGAATCGATCTGCTCGTTGGCTGTGGTCACCGACGTGTACTCGCCCAAGGCCATGGAGAACGCCCCGGCCAGCAGGCCGGCGATGCCGCTGATAATGACGGCGTGCACGCTGTCGGCGGCCGCCACACCAGCGATCAGGGCCGTGTTGCTGACCAAGCCGTCCATGGCACCGAAGGTGGCCGCGCGTAACCAACCTCCGCTGATATCGGGATGGGTGTGCCCCACGTCAGAAGCGGAGTCCAAAACCGGGCGCTGCGACGAGTCACCCGTGGCTGGCTGAGACATAAAGCTATCTAAGCGCGAGCCGCGCTCTAGAGGTACCTCCTGACGCGGCTGCAGTACTCGGCGTATTCCTGGCCATACCGCTGCCGCATGAATTTCTCCTCCCGCAGCACCTGCCGGTGGAACAGCAAGCTCGCGGCGGCCAGGGCGACGAGCGGAGTCCAACCGGGAAACACCAAGAACTGACCGAGCAGGAAGACAAAAAAGCCGACATAGATCGGATTGCGGCTCACCGCGAAGATGCCCGTCGTCACCAGCTGGCCGGGTCGGTCGACATCGATGCCGACCCGGAAGCTGTTGCCAAACGACACCAGGCTGAGCAGCAGAATCAACACACCGGCCAGGCAGAGCGCCACGCCGAGCCAGGCGACGGCGGTGGACCGGAAGAACCAGCTGGTATCGGCCAGCGGCCAACCGAAAGCGGCGGCGAACAGCGTGTAGAAGTAGCACAGCGCCACCGGTGGTATCAGGAAGTCGGTTTTGTCGAGTTTTCCGAAATGCATTGCCCGAGTACCGGTTCGGCGCAGCAGCAGGACTCTGCTCAGCACCGTGCCCAAGAGCAGCACGATGGCGAGAGCGGCCAGATATTGCGGCATCGCAGTCCCGTTCAGTGGTCAAGGTCTACCGCCACATTGACCGACGGGCGCGCCGATTTCAACTCTTTGTTCCCGTGGCGTGAGCGGCACGTTACGGTCGGGTTATGGCGCCAAACATAACAAGCACTGCCGAACATCTGCGCAACGCGTTGGACGGGCGTTGGCGTGACGTGAAGAACCAGACGCGGGCCAAGCTGGACCATGAACAATTCCGCCCGCACTACACCCCGAACACGGTGATCGCCCGTGCCAAAGTGGCGGAGCAGATGAAGATCATCGCCGCCGCGGGCATCTCGGACGAAGGGTTCCGCAAGGAGCACGGCGGCACCGGCGACGTCGGTGCGGCGGTCACGATGATCCAGATGATGGCGATGTCGGATCTGTCCCTGATGGTCAAGGCCGGCGTGCAATGGGGCCTGTTCGGCGGTGCCGTCGAGAACCTGGGCACCGAACGCCACGGGGCGTACGTGAAGGACATCATCACCCTGGATCTCCTCGGCTGTTTTGCGATGACCGAGACCGGACACGGCAGCGACGTGCAGTCGCTGGAGACGACCGCGACCTACGACGCCGAGGCCGAAGAATTCGTCATCGACTCCCCCACGCCGACGGCCCGTAAGGACTACATCGGCGGGGCCGCCGAGAGCGCCACCATCGCGGCGGTTTTCGCGCAACTCATCACCTCCAAAGACGGCAAGCCGGTCAACCACGGCGTGCACTGCGTTTTGGTGCCGATCCGCGACGCCGACGGCAACGACCTCCCCGGTGTGACGACGTCGGACTGTCACTACAAGGGTGGCCTGCCCGGAGTCGACAACGGCCGCATCATGTTTGACCACGTCCGCGTTCCCCGGGTTAACCTGCTGAACAAATACGGCGAGGTTGCACCCGACGGCACCTACAGCTCGCCCATCGACAACCCGAACCGCCGGTTCTTCACCATGATCGGCACGCTGATCCGTGGCCGGGTCACGGTGGGTGGCAGCGCCGGTGCCGCCACTCAGGTGGCACTGGATATCGCCACCCGATATGCGTTGCAGCGCAAGCAATTCACCGCACCCGACGGCGGCGAAGTGCTGATCATGGACTACCTGGTGCACCAGCGGCGGCTGTTTCCGTTGATTGCGCGGTCCTACGCACTGCAGTTCGCCCAGAACGAGCTGGTGTCCAAGTGCCACGACATGCAGACGTCGGACGTCGTGGATACCGATGAGCATCGCGAGCTGGAAGCCCGGGCCGCCGGGCTGAAGGCGGCCAACACCTGGCACGCCAGCCGGGCCATTCAAGAAGCCCGGGAGGCATGCGGTGGCGCGGGCTACATGGCCGAGAACCGGCTGATCGCACTGCGCGCCGACACCGACGTGTTCACCACCTTCGAGGGCGACAACCATGTGCTGAGCCAATTGGTCGCCAAGGAGCTGCTGACCCAATACGCCGACGACGTCAAGAGCATGAGCCCGGTCGAGTGGGTGCGCTTCGCCGCCAGCGCCGTCGGTGACCGGGTGATGAAGCGGACTGCGGCCGAAGCGATTATGCAGAGGATCGTGGACGCCGCGCAGGACAACGAAGAGGAAGGCAGCCTGTTCAACCGCGGCACCCAGGTCACCATGTTCGAGGAGCGCGAGGATTATCTGCTGTCATCGGTCGCGCGCCGGCTGCAGGCGAAATCCAAAGAGATGTCGGCCTTCGACGCCTTCAACGCGGTGCAGGATCATGTGCTGCACGCGGCGCAGGCCCATATCGACCGGGTGGTGCTGGAGGCGTTCGTCGCCGGGATCGACTCGTGCCCGGACCGGGAGGCCCGCAAGCTGCTGGAGCTCGTCTGCGACGTGTATGCGTTGTCGGTGATCGAGGAAGACAAGGCCTGGTACGTCGAGCACACGTATCTGTCCACCGAGCGCGCCAAGGCGGTCACCCGCGGTATCAACGATCGGTGCCGCAAGCTGCGCCCGCACGCCCAGACGTTGGTCGACGGTTTCGGCATCCCCGAGCCGTTGCGTTACGCCGAGATGCTGCACCCGGAGAATCTGTCCGGCTGAACGTGGGCCCCGGCCAGCTCAGCCGGCTGCGATCTTATCGGCGGCGTTGTTGTTGACATGCGTCGCAAGCGGTGCGCGCACGTACCTGATCCAGGTCAGCACGGCGGCGAGCGCATAGCAGGACATGAAAATCCAGAACGCCGATGTCATGGTACCGGTGTGGATGTAGGACTGTCGCAGCGCCAGGTTGATTCCGACGCCGCCGAACGCGCCGAACCCGGCGACGAAACCGATGGCTACCCCCGAAATGACCCGTGCCCAGTGACGGCGCTCGGTCTCACTCATATCCAGCGACCGACTGCACGCTTCGAAAACCGTCGGGATCATCTTGTACACCGATCCATTGCCCAACCCGGCCAAGGTGAACAACGCGATGAAGCTGGCGACGTAGCCCGCCATCGCGGCACCGCTGACCGGACCTGCGTGTGGGTCTTCGAAGGTACCCACGGCGATCAGCATCCCGGCCGCGAGAACCATGGACACAAAAACCGCGCACGTGACGCGGCCCCCGCCGACCCGGTCGGCCAGCCGGCCACCGTAGACCCGGGCCAACGCCGCCAGCAACGGTCCGATGAAAGTCAGTTCGGCGGCATGCAGCGAGGCCAGCGCCGTACTTTGTCCACCAGCTATGAAGCTGGTCTGCAGTACCTGGCCGAACGCGAACGCGAAGCCGATGAACGAGCCGAAACTGCCGAGGTAGAGCAGCGCGAGCAGCCAGGTATCCCGGGTGGAAACCACCGCGGACAGGATCGACCGAAGGCGCCCGGGCTCGACACGGTGCTGGGTGACATTGTTCATCTGGAACGTCGCGCCGATTCCGGCGACGGTCAACAGCACCAGATACAGGCCGCAAACCCAGTAAGGCTGCCGGTCGCCCACCGACGCGATGACCACCAGGCCGACCAGCTGGATCGTCGGGACCCCGAGATTGCCGATCCCGCCGGCGACACCCAGCGCTGCTCCCTTGAGTCGATGCGGGTAGAAGGCGTTGGCGTTGCCGGCTGATGCCGCGAAATTACCGCCGCCCAGCCCACTCAGTGCCGCGCAAATGAGATACGGCCACAGCGGCAGCCCCGGGTGGGCCAACAGCACCATCGCGCCGAGCACGGGAATGAGCAGCACGAATGTCGAGAACATCGCCAAATTGCGACCACCGAACATCGCGGTGGCAATCGCGTACGGCGTCCGCAAGCAGGCCCCGACCAGGGTGGCGGTGGTCGCGAGCAGGAGCTTGTCGCCAGCGGTAAACCCGTACACCTCGCGGGGCATAAACAGTGCCAGCACCGGCCAAAGCGCCCAGACCGAATACCCCAGGTGCACGACGACGACCGACCAGAGCAGGTTGCGCCGCGCGATGGTCTTGTTGCCGGCCTCCCAGGCCTGAAGATCCTCTGCGTCCCAATGCGCGATACGCCGTGAGTGGCCCAGGCGGCGGGCCAGCCGGAAATTGACCGCCCCGGAATCGCCGGCATCGCCCTGCCGGATGGTGGGTGCGGCTTTGCGGCCGCGGTCGAGGTCGGATGCCGACTCGTTGCCTGGCAGCTCGCCTTGCAGCGGGGCTTGCCGTTCCATCACCCTCCTCCCAGGCCGGCCTCGTCTGAACGTATCGGCCTTCCAGAGTGCCATGCTGCTGCGCGCACAGCATTGGTGGCGCAGCCTGAAACTCCTGAAGAACTGCTGCACAACTCCTGAGGACGCCGCACGTTTGGCTCGCAAGCGATGGGAGAACAGGCGAGACGATCTGTGCGCGAAGGCGATTGGGACTATTGGTGTGGGATCTTGCCGAGCGCCTGCAGCTTGCCGTCCGATCCGATCTGAAACTTCACCGTGCCAATGCCGGTGGGACAGCAGGGCTGATCGTTGCCGACCTGCCATTGGTACTGAACGGTGATTGTGTCATCGCCGGGAGGCAACACGGTGATGTAGGGCTTCGGGTTCGGGGTGGGTGTGCCCAGCGGAGTGTTGTGGTCGAAGAACAGCACCTGCTGCGGAGTCGATTCGCTGGCGATGCTCGGGATGATCTGCACCCAGTGCAGGCGGCACTTTCTGGCATGTCCCCGTGCGATTTCCACCCAGATCGAACCCGGCGTCAGGATCGGAACCGAGGCAATGGCCTGCTTTACCGTATCTGCCGTCGGCCCGTCCGAGCCCTTGCAGGTGTCCGGTGGCGGCGGTGCCGGTGTCGGCGGCTTCCAGCCGCATCCGGCGCCGGCCAGAATTGGGCCCAGCAGAATTGGGCACAGCGTCAACAGGATCACGACCAGCCGACGACGCACATCGCGAGCTTAGCGAATTCTGTGAATGTCCCGTTTGTTTCGTCCGAACCCCGGTTGCGCCAGGTGTGACAGCACCGGGCGCGGGTAGCCTGGTTCGAGGTACGCCGGTCACCGTCGACCGGCGCTGAGCTGCGGAAACTGCTGTCATTTCGGCCAGCTCACCGCCAAGCCAGGTCCGTTGCGAGGAAGCCGTAAAGCGGCGGAAACACCGGATATCTGGACCCGAAACATCCTTGTCGCACGATTGCCGCAAATCCTTGTTGCGTCTTTTCGCGCAACGCAGGGAAGGACGTAGCCGTGGCTGCCCAGCCCGAAAACGATACCGCGAGCACCGTGTGTGCGTACTGCGGCGTGGGCTGCGGAATGGTGCTGCAGATCACAACCGACCCGCGAACGGGTAGCCGTCACATCGCGAAGTCGATTGGGCGCAAGTCACATCCGGCCAACTTCGGCCGGTTGTGCACCAAGGGCACAACCACTGCCGACCTGCTGGCCGCGCCGGGCCGGATGGAGTCGGCATACCTGCGCGTCGATCGTGGCGAATCTCTGGAATCCGTCGAAATGGATGTCGCGATCACCCGGTCCGCCAAGCGGTTACGGGCGATCGTCGACGAACACGGCCCGGACGCCGTCGCCCTGTACGTGTCCGGCCAGATGTCCATGGAGGCGCAGTACCTGGCCAACAAACTGGCCAAGGGGTTTATCGGCACCAACCAGATCGAGTCGAACTCGCGACTGTGCATGGCCAGCGCGGCTTCGGGCTACAAGCTGTCCCTGGGGGCGGACGGGCCACCCGGCTCATACCAGGACTTCGACCAGGCCGACGTGTTCTTCGTCATCGGCGCCAATATGGCCGACTGCCATCCAATCCTGTTCCTGCGGATGATGGACCGCGTCAAAGCCGGCGCCAAGCTGATCGTCGTCGATCCCCGCCGCACCGCAACCGCGAACAAGGCCGACCTATTTCTGCAGATCGCCCCCGGAGCCGACCTGGCGCTGCTCAACGGCCTGCTGCACCTGATCGTCGAGAACGGGCACACCGACGCCAATTTCATCTCCGAGTTCACCGAGGGCTGGGAGGTGATGCCGAGCTTCCTCGAGCAATACACCCCGGACAAGGTCAGCGAAATCACCGGCATCCCTGCTGAAGACATCCGCACGGCGGCGCGCTGGATCGGCGAAGCCGCGAACTGGATGAGCTGTTGGACGATGGGGCTCAACCAGAGCACCCACGGCACCTGGAACACCAACGCGATCTGCAACCTGCACCTGGCCACCGGCGCGATCTGCAAACCCGGCAGCGGCCCGTTCTCGCTCACCGGACAGCCAAATGCGATGGGCGGCAGGGAAATGGGCTACATGGGCCCGGGTCTGCCAGGTCAGCGATCGGTGATGTCGGCCCAAGACCGTGGCTTCATGGAGGACCAGTGGGGCATTCCGCGCGGGTCGCTGCGCCCGGAGGTCGGGACGGGAACCATCGACATGTTCTCCCGCATGGCGACGGGGCAGATCAAGGCGTGCTGGATCATCTGCACTAATCCCGTTGCCACCGTTGCCAATCGGAAGACGGTGCTGGCCGGTCTGGAGAAGGCTGAGCTGGTGATCACCCAGGATGCCTTCTTCGCGACCGAGACCAACGAGTACGCCGACGTGACGTTGCCCGCCGCGCTATGGACGGAATCCGAGGGGGTGATGGTCAATTCCGAACGCAACCTGACCCTGTTTGAGCAGGCCGTCGAGCCGCCCGGTCGAGCGCTGCCGGACTGGCAGATCATCGCCCGGATCGCTTGCGAGATGGGGTTTTCGGATTCGTTCAGCTATGGCTGCGCGGAGGACGTCTTCGAAGAGATCAAGCGATTCGCCAACCCCGCGACCGGCTACGACTTACGCGGGGTCAGCTACGACCGGCTGCGGCAGACGCCGCTGCAGTGGCCGTGCCCACCCGAGGGCGCCAGCGACCGCAATCCGATCCGCTACCGCAACGACGGTATCAGCCAGACGCAGTTCGTCCGCCAGGACGGCCACGTGCCCCGGTTGGCTTTCCCGACCCCGAACGCACGCGCGGTGTTCTTCGCCCGCCCGCACCTGCAGCCCAACGAGATGCCGGACGACGGCTACCCGTTCCTGCTCAACACCGGCCGCCTGCCGCACCAGTGGCACACCATGACCAAGACCGGCAAGGTAGCCAAGCTCAACAAGCTCAACCCGGGGCCGTTCGTCGAGATCCACCCCGACGACGCGGCCCGGCTGGGGGTCGTCGACGACGACCCGGTCGAAATCGCTTCCCGCCGAGGCCGAGCCGTGCTGCCCGCCGTGGTCACCGACCGGGTGCGGCCTGGCAACTGCTTTGCGCCCTTCCACTGGAACGACGCCTTCGGTGAATACCTCTCGATCAACGCCGTCACCAACGACGCCGTCGATCCGGTGTCGTACCAACCGGAATACAAGGCGTGCGCGGTCACCCTGACGAAAGCCGCTGTGGTCAAACCCGATTCGGACAAAGTCCGCACCCGCATCGACGAGGGTCGGGAAATCGGCCTGCCGCAGGTCGACGCGCTTGCCGAAATTCTCGGTATGGCAAACGAACCGGCGCCGCAATTCGGTCCGCTCGGCCGCTCCTACTTGGCGGGACTGATAGCCGGGCTGCGTTCGGAAGCCGGACGCCGCACCACCGGTGTTCCCACCCTGCCGCTGAGCGCACCGTTCGAGACCAGCACCCGGCTGTGGGTGGACGGCCTGCTCGCCGGGATCTTCGCCCGCACCGAGACGCCCCCATCAATCGGCGTACCAAGCGGCCCTGCCCCGCGGGCGGAAGCGGTGCCCCAGCGGGCGCCCGTCGTGGTGTTGTGGGCGTCGCAGACCGGGAACGCCGAAGAGCTCGCCGACGATGTCGCCGCGCAACTGGGCCAGGCCGGGTTGCCGGTCGCGTTGCGTGGCATGGACGACTTCCCGCCGGCCGACCTGCCGACCACGCGCGAGCTACTGCTCATCACCAGCACCACCGGAGACGGTGAGCCACCGGACAACGGTGCCGCCCTCTGGCGCGCGCTGTCGGCTGATGACGCACCCCGCCTCGAAGCGACCCGCTATGCGGTATTGGCGCTGGGTGACTCCAACTACGCCGACTTCTGTGGTCATGGACGCAAACTCGACGAGCGCCTGGCGGAGCTGGGAGCAATCCGCATCGTCGAGCGCGTCGACTGCGAACCCGATTATGAAGACACCGCGGCGAGGTGGCGCAGCGAGGTCCTGCAAGTGCTGACCCGCACCACGGCGCTGGTCGGCGGACACGCGAAAGCGCCTGCGGCACTTGGCCCGGCCGCGGTCCGGCCCGCACCGCGCAGGTACACCAAGAAGCACCCGCTGGTCACCAGCCTGGTCCACAACTTCACGCTCAGCCGGCCGCGATCGGCAAAGGATGTGCGGCAGTTGGTGTTTGGCTTGCCCGAGGGGTCCATCAGCTACGAGGCGGGTGACGCCCTGGGGGTATGGCCGCGCAACTGCGACCGGCTGGTCGACGAGTGGCTGGCGGTGACCGGACTGAACGGCGAGGCGGTCGTGCAGGTCGCCGACCACGAGTCGACATCGTTGCGAGGCGCACTCCAACACCGATTCGAGATCGCCCACCTCAGCCCGGACCTGCTTCGGTTCGTGCAGCAGCGCACTGGAGATGCGGAGCTGGCCGAGTTGTTGAAGCCGGAAAGCAAAGCCGCGCTGGCTGATTGGGCATGGGGCCGCCAGTCTGTCGACCTGCTTTCCGCGCTGCCGGTCGCCGCGTCCGTCGACGAATGGTTGACCGTGCTCAAACCGCTTCAGCCGCGGCTGTATTCGATCTCGTCCAGCCCCAAAGCCCACCCTCGGGAAGTTCACCTGACCGTCTCGCCGGTGCGTTACAACTTTGCGGGTGTCCCGCGCCGTGGGGTGTGTTCCACCTACCTCGCCGACCGCTCCCCCGGCGACGAGATTGCCGTCTATGTGCAGGCATCGAGCAACTTTCGCCCGCCCAGCGATCCGGACACGCCGATGATCATGATCGGCCCGGGCACCGGGATCGCACCCTTCCGTGGTTTCCTGCAGGAACGCCGCGCGCTCGGCCACACCGGACCCAACTGGCTGTTTTTCGGGGAACAGCACGCCGCCACCGATTACTACTACCGCGACGAGATCGAGCAGATGCGTGCCGACGGTTTCCTCGCCGAACTGGACCTGGCCTTCTCCCGGGACCAGCGTGACAAGGTCTACGTGCAGCACCTGATGCGCAAGCGGGGCGCCCGGCTATGGCAATGGCTGCAGGACGGGGCGCAGCTGTACGTCTGCGGCACCGCCGATCCGATGGCCAAGGACGTCGATCGGACACTCTGCGAAATCGCCGCCGAACACGGGAAACTCGAACCCGACGCGGCGAAGGCCTACATCCAGTCGTTGCGGGCCCAGAAGCGCTACCACCGCGATGTCTACTAGGCCGAAGTTCCCCCTTTTGGGGGCTGGTCTGATCCTGCACGGCCGTTGCGAGCTGGTGTTCTGTGTCTTTGAGGAGTGGAATTTGTAAACATGTAATAGCCAGACATGTACGGTGTGTCATGGACTGATGTAGGCGTATTCAGGATCTGAATATGAGATCATGTATACATGTATGTCACGCGGGTGCCCAACCGCGGGTCACCGCCGGCGGTGCTGCTGCGGGAAAGCTACCGCGAGCACGGCAAGGTCAAAGTCCGCACCCTGGCCAACCTGTCACGCTGGCCCGAGCACAAAGTGGAGAAACTGCAGCGAGCGCTCAAAGGCCTGCCGCCCACGATGGATCTGGCGGCTGCCTTTGAGATCGGCCGCAGCTTGCCGCACGGGCATGTCGCCGCGGTGTTGGGCACCGCGCGCCACCTCGGGGTGGAGGAGCTGATCGACCCGACAAGCTCGCGGCGGCGCGATCTGGTGACCGCGATGCTGGTGGCGCAGGTGATCGCACCGGCCTCGAAGCTGGCGTGCGCCCGTGGGCTGCGCACCGCCACCGCCACCAGCACCCTGGGTGAGGTGTTGGGGTTGTCCGGCTGCGATGAAGACGACCTGTATGAGGCGATGGACTGGGTGCTTGAACGCCAGGACGCCATCGAAAAGGCATTAGCCAAGCGGCATTTAGCTGATGGGACGCTGGTGCTCTATGACGTGTCCTCGGCGGCGTTTGAGGGCCGGCACTGCCCGCTGGGCAAAATTGGGCACGCCCGTGACGGGGTCAAAGGCCGGCTGCAGATCGTCTACGGGCTGCTGTGTTCGACCGCCGGGGTGCCGATCGCGATCGAGGTGTTCGACGGCAACACCGCCGACCCCAAGACCCTGACCGCCCAGATCACAAAACTCAAGGATCGGTTCGGGCTGGCCCGCGTCTGTTTGGTGGGTGATCGCGGCATGCTCACCAGCGCACGCATCACCGACGAGCTGCGCCCGGCCGAATTGGATTGGATTTCGGCGTTGCGCGCTCCCCAGATCAAGGCCCTGGTGGCCGCCGAGGCGCTGCAGCTGTCGCTGTTTGACGAGCAAGACCTCGTCGAAATCAGCTCGCCAGACTTTCCCGGGGAGCGGCTGGTGTGCTGCCGCAACCCCGCCCTGGCCGAACAGCGCACCCGTAAACGCCAAGATCTGTTGGCCGCCACCGAAAACCAGCTGCAAACCATCGCAGCGGCCACCCGTCGCACCCGTCGCCCCCTGCGCGGCACCGAGCGCATCGCCCTGCGGGTCGGCAAGGTGATCAACCACTACAAAATGGCCAAGCACTTCCACACCGAGATCACCGACACTGCGTTTAGCTTCTCGCGCGACCAGGACGCCATCGCCGCCGAGGCCGCCCTGGACGGCATCTACGTGCTGCGCACCAGCCTGCCCGCCGACGGTCTCGACCAGGCTGATGTGGTGGCCCGCTACAAAGGACTCGAAGACGTCGAGCGGTTCTTCCGCACCCTCAACGGCGAGCTCGACGTGCGTCCCATCCGCCACCGGCTGGCCGACCGGGTGCGCGCCCACATGTTCTTGCGCATGCTGTCCTACTACATCAGCTGGCACATGAAACAGGCCCTGGCCCCAATCCTGTTTGTCGACAACGACAAACCCGCCGCCGCCGACAAACGCACCACCCCCGTCGAGCCCGCCCAGCGCTCCGATGCCGCGCTGGCCAAGGCCGCCCGCAAACGCACCCCCGAGAACACCCCGGTGCACAGCTTCACCAGCCTGCTCGCCGACTTGGCCACCATCTGCGCCAACCAGATTCAGCCCACCGACGACCTGCCGACGTTCACTAAAACCACCACACCTACCCCGCTGCAACGCCGAGCCTTCGAACTGCTCGGCGTCTCCCACCGTCACGGACTGCCGTAGTCAGTACATCCACACCACGAAACCACAAAACCCCAGGTCAATACCCCAACACGTCACCGGACCAGGGGGAACTTCGGACTAGCCCGAAGGGCAAAGCTCAGCACACGCCGCTGGGCGTCCCCCGAGTGGGCGAGGTTTCCTGGGTCGGCATCGTCTGCGGGTAGGGCACCCGATAGGGGCGCCCATAGCCGAAATAGCTCGGCACTACCGCGGGGATGCATTGCGTCAGTCTCGGCAGGGCCGCCAGAAATGGGTGGTCCAAGTTCGGTTTCGACGAGTTGGGCGGGACGGCGAAGTTGAACGTCGACGTCATATCGCCGGTGACGCTCCTGCGCCAAGCCGTCAGGTTGGGAACCGGTACCCCGAATCGCGTCTCGAGCAATCGCAGCTGTGAGGTGTGGTCGAAAGTGTCATGGACCATCAGCGGCCCGCGGCTATACGGGGAGATGACCAGGCAGGGAACACGGAAGCCTAAACCGATCGGACCGATAATGCCGCCTGACCCGGTCACCGAGTTGATGTTGGGCACGGCGAGGTATTCGCCGGCAATCCCCGCCGGCGCCGTCGGCGGCACGACGTGGTCGAAGAAGCCACCGTTTTCGTCATAACTGATGATCAGCGCGGTCTTTTCCCACACGGCGGGATTGGATAGCAAAATCCTTAACGCGTCCACAATCGCGACGGCACCGGATGCCGCCGGCAATGAGGGATGCTCGGATGCCAGGAAACCGGGAACCAGCCAGGAAACCTGCGGTAGTTTGTCGGCCTTGACGTCGGCGATGAAGTCTGCCGGGTAGGTCGGAGCAAGGCCGTAGCGAGCCAAATCCGAGCTCGAATTCGCGGACTGCTTGAAGTCCCCGAAAATCTCGCCGTAACCGCCCACCGCGTCGACGATCGGCCCTAGCTTTTTGGTTTCGTACAGCTTCCAACTGACGCCGGCCGCGCTGAGATTCTCCGCCATGGTAGTCCAGGCGAACTGCTGAGTCGGAGGGATGTACGGGGTCACCAGCTGCGGCCCGCCTTGAGTGCCGTCGTAGCCGAGTGAGGCGCTCACCCAGTACAGCCGGTTCGGTATCGTCGGGCCCAACACCGAACAGTGATAGTTATCGCAGATCGTGAACGTGTCGGCCAGCATGTAGTGGATGGGGATGTCCTGGCGCGTGTAATAGCCCATGATCACGGCCACGCTGGCCGCCGGAAGGGATGACGCCTGGGCCGGCAGCCAGTTGTTCATGGCGCCGTTGTTCCACGAGTTGTGCAGTCCGATCCACTCGTGGTTAGGGTCGTTGACGCACTCGCCGTTGAGTAGCGGCCCCCGGGTGGTGTCAAGCCGGAAGGGAATCGTGACGCCGGTGGGGTCAAGCGTCTGGGTTTGCGGGTTCCATCCCGCTTGCTGAAATAATGGCGAGGGCGTGTTGAACCCGTTGGTACCGGAGAGCGTGCCGAAATAGTGATCGAATGACCGGTTCTCCTGCATCAGCAACACGAAGTGCTGGATGTCGGTCAGATGACCGGAGCATGGCCCCGCCCCGTAGGCCTTCTCTATCACCGGGCCGGCCCAATTCAATTGCAGCGCAGCGCCACTGAGAACGGTGGCCTTAGCCAGGAATTCGCGGCGCGACATGCCGTCGACTGAGTACTTCCTCACCACAATGCACCGATCGGCCGGCTGGCACCTCTGGGAGTCGCCTGAGTAGGTGTGGTTTCCCGGGTGGACGTCGGATGCGGCAACCGCTGGAATTGAGCCAATGTCGGCCCCGCCCAAGGCGGTAGAACCGCGCCGCCGACGAGGCCGGCGAGACCGGCCGAGAATTCGCGGCGCGCCATTTCCATGCTTGAGCTCTCGCTCACCACCTTGCCTATTCTTGTCGGCTAGCGGTCACGGTAAATCAGAGATGCCGCCCGATCGCGGCACCCACAACGGCGAGTCGCGAATGAATTTATGACACGCGCGGTTCAGCCGACGTTAATGCCGCCTTCGGCGATACGCCGCACCGCGTTGAGGAAAACGTCGATCTCTTCGAACGTGTTGTAGAACGCGAACGACGGGCGGACGGTGGCCTCCAGGCCGAGACGACGCAGAATGGGCTGTGCGCAGTGGTGGCCGGCGCGCACCGCAATCCCTTCGGCATTGAGCGCCTTGCCGACCTCGAGCGGCTCGTGTCCGGCCAGCACGAACGACAGCACGCTGGCCTTTTCGTCCGCGGTACCCACCAGGCGAACACCCGGGATGTCGGCCAGCCGGGGGGTCGCGTACTCCAACAGCGCGTGCTCATACGACGCGATGCGCTCGATGCCGACCCGCTCGACGTAGCGCAGCGCCTCGCCCAGCCCCACGGCGTCGGCGATGTTGCCGGTGCCGGCCTCGAATTTGCTTGGCGGACCTTGATACAACGACCTTTCCAGGGTGACGTCGGCGATCATGTTGCCGCCGCCCTGCCAGGGCGGGGTCTCCGCCAGCGCCTCCTCGCACCCGTAGAGCACACCAATCCCGGTGGGGCCGTAGATCTTATGGCCGGAGAACGCAAAGAAATCGGCACCGAGCTCGGAGACGTTGATCGGCAGATGCGGAATCGACTGGGCGCCATCGATCAGCACCCGGGCGCCGTAGCGGTGGCCCAGCTCGACGATCTTCTCCACCGGCGTCACCGTGCCCAGCGCGTTCGACACCTGAGTCGCCGCCACCAGCTTTGTCTTCGAACCGAGCAGATCCTCGAATTCCGACATCAGCAAATTGCCCGCATCGTCGACCGGTGCAACTTTCAGAATCGCACCCGTCTGCTGCGAAAGCAGTTGCCAGGGAACGATATTGGCGTGGTGCTCCAAGTGCGTAATGAGGATCTCATCGCCGGGCAGCAAATGCTTACCGCCCCAGGCGTAGGCCACCAGGTTGATCGCTTCGGTGGTGCCGCGCAAGAAGATGATCTCTTCGTCTTTCGACGCGCCGATGAATCGCCGGACCGTGTCGCGGGCCTCTTCGTAGGCGTCGGTTGCCCGCGCGGCCAACTCGTGCGCCGCGCGGTGGATATTGGAGTTCTCGTGGGCGTAGAAGTACGACAGCCGGTCGATCACCACTTGCGGCTTCTGGGTTGTCGCGGCGTTGTCGAACCAGATCAGCGGCTTCCCGTTCACCGTCTCCTTGAGGATGGGAAAGTCCGCCCGCACGGCATTGACGTCGAACACCTCGTGCTCGTCACGCAATTGCGGCACCGGATCCGATGCACTGAGGAAGTGGTAGCTGGCCTCATCGCCAACGGGCGCCACCGGCGGCGAATCGGACCAGCCCAGGTCGGCCAACGACGGTGCCCCGGGTAACCAGCCCGGTGCCGAACCGCGCGGGGCCACCGGCACGGTTGGTGCCGCCCCGGCCAGCACGCCGGGCACGGTCGGCACGATGCCCTGGCTGGGCACCGCGAACGCCGTCAGGTCCGCGACACCGGGCGGCAGGTACGGATCGGCCACCCCCGAGGTCGTCCAGGCGGCCGACGGCGCCGCCGTCGTGTCGGGGACACCGCCGCGCGGGGCCAGCGGCACCGTCTGCGGCGGCACACCCTCGGGTCCCGGTGATGTCGGTGCGGGTAGATAGATGTCGGCGACCCCGATCAGCGGAACCGGAGCCGGCACCGGATCGGCCGTTCCGGCCGCCGACTGACCAGCCGAAGCTGCGGCCGTCGTATCGGGCACGCTGCCGCGCGGGGCGACGGGCGCCGTCTGCGGCGGGCTGTCGGGCCCCGGCCGGATGCTGGCCGCGTACAGCTGGGTGGCCAGCGCGGCCAGCTCGGCAGCGCTGATGGGCAGCTCGCTTTCGGCGTCTACCGACCGGTACTCACTTGTACTCATGGAACTGGTCCACAGCGACGTCGTCGAGCACGGCAAGCGCGTCGTCGGTGAGGACAGCCAGGGACGTGTAGAGGGTGACCAGATACGTCGCGATCGCCGACTGGTTGATGCCGGTGAACCGCACCGACAGCCCTGGCGCCTGCTCACCGACGAGCCCCGGCTGGAACAGGCCCACCACGCCCTGGCGTTCCTCGCCGGTGCGCACCAGGATGACTTTGGTCTTTCCGTCTTCCACCGGCACCTTGTCCGACGGGATCAACGGAATGCCACGCCACGTGATGAACTGCGCACCGAACAGGCTCACTCCTGGCGGCGGCACACCCCGGTAGGTCGCCTCGCGCCCGAACGCGGCGACGCCCTGCGGGTGGGTCAGGAAAAAGCTCGGCGTCTTCCACACCTTGGTGATCAGCGCGTCAAGGTCGTCCGGCGTGGGAGCGCCGCCCAGCGTCTGGATCGTCTGCTCCGGGGTCACCTGGGCAAGCAACCCGTACTCGGGGCTGTTGACCAGCTCGGACTCCTGGCGTTCCTTGATCGTCTCGATGGTCAGGCGCAGCTGCTGGGCGACCTGGTCGTGCGGGCTCGAGTACAGGTCGGACACCCGGGTGTGGATGTCGAGCAGCGTGGAGATGGTGCGCAGCGTGTACTCGCGCGGGCTGGTCTCGTAGTCGACGTAGGTCTCCGGCAGCGGCTCTTCGGTGCCGGCACCCGCCTCGGCTTTGACCGCGACGTCTTCGGGGTTAGCTACGCGGTTCACCCGATAAATGCCCGCCTCCACCGGCACCCAGCTGAGTAGATGGAGCAGCCAGCGCGGCGTGATGGTCGACAGCTGCGGAACGGTCTTGGTCGCGTTGGCGAGCTGCCGGGCACCGAGATCGCCGAGTGCCTGAGACTCGGTTTGAGACGACGTCATCGCGGTCCTTCCGTCTTGATCCAAGCTGTGGCGGGCGCAGGCTACACCCTGATCACACAAGTATGAGCCGGTGCGCGCGCCGAGCCTAAGCAGGGATGAAAGTCCGGAAAAGGGTTAAATCGCGCGTGAGCAAAACCGATGCCATGCGCCCGCTGCCTGCCCGTGTCCTATAGTGGGGCTATGCAACAGGCCACGCAGCCGCGCTTTGTCCTTACGCGCCGCCCCGCCGTGGAATGTTGTTGTTGTCGTTGCTGTTGATTCCTGACGCCGTCTAACGCTCTCAGCAATCCCCGCGCTCTCCCCGCATGCGGGTGGAACAACCAGTCCGCCCGGCGGCGACGAGAAGCGCGCCATTTGAAAAAAGTCTTTCAGGAAGATCAACCGACGATGACCGTGTTATCCATTCGCAACCGTGCGTTGACGCAGGTGGCAACCCGGAGACGCATTACGGTGCGCCCCGCCGCCGAACTCACCCGCATGACGCGCTACCGGGGCGGCACCTACTCCCACACCGTCGACAGGATCGTGTTCGCCGACGGCACCTGTGCCCGCACCGACCTGATTCGGCTCAACCCCAACCTGCATGCCTACTCGCTGGATTTCACCGGCATCGCACCGCATCATCCCTCGCCCTATCGCCTGGGAACCTGGTCGGCACTGCCGCACCTGAACGCACGCGCCGGCGAGGCCGAAGTGGACTGGATCCTGCGTCACTCCTTCCCGATGCGTCCCACCACCGAACTGAGCCACCGGTTGCGCCAGGCCGGATATCCACTAGGGCCGGCCAATATCAGCGAACACGAAGCGATCGCCGCGACCCAGGCCGCGATCTGGTATCTCACCAACGGCCTTGCCCTGGATACCCGGCCGCGCAACGTACCCATCGCTGAACACCGGACGCCCACAGGAGTGTTGACGTTCGAATTCGACGGCGAACCACAGCTCGGCGGCTACTCGGTATCGGTGGCCTCGGACGTTCCCGTGAACTTGAAGCTGCAAAAGTCAGCCAATGGTGTTATCTGGCAAGATGTTTCCGGCTCGCAACTGAGCATCCAGGGCGGCGCCACCGGCCGCCAGAAACGCACACTCGGCGTCGGCAGCACACTCTCGGCCAGCAGCCACGGCCGCGGTGGGCGCGGCTACCGCTACTACCGGTTGATCGCGACGTCAGAAAGCGGCACAACGAAAATTGACCACGTCCGCTTCTGGTTGACCGGAACTCGCCACTATCGCAATGCCGACCGGGTCGTGCACCTCTACAACTACCTGCTCGCGGAGGCATACAAAGCCCGGCGCCAAACCGTCGAACCGGTACTGGTCGACACCAACGCCACCGCCGAATCCGACCTCGTTGGCCCATTCCAAGTACGAATCCCGTTGCTGCTCAACGCCACTGACGGTCACACGCTCGTCGACGCGGACGGCTTCGCCATTGACGACATCATCGCGCCGGGAAGAGACTTCTACCTACGCCGATCGCCGGGCAGCTCCGCGACGACGCTGACCGCCAGCACGCCACAGCACCTCACCGGACGTGTGCTGACCGGGGTGGCGCTGGAGGGGACCGCGACTCGGCTGACACCCGTCGCCCTAGCCATCCCGACGGAATTGGCCATAGAGTTCGACATCAGGTGGGATGCAGACGAGGCCGAGCTTTTCGGAGAAGCCGAGATGGTTGGAGAAGACTGTAGATGAGCATCGCTGAAAACATCACGCAACTGATCGGAAACACCCCGCTCGTCCGGCTGCGCAAGGTCACCGACGGTGCCGTGGGCGACGTCGTCGCCAAGCTGGAATCCTTCAACCCTGCGGGCAGCGTGAAAGACCGCATCGGGGTAGCCATGATCGACGCGGCCGAGCAGGCGGGCCTGATCAAACCGGACACGATCATCCTCGAGCCGACGAGCGGGAACACCGGCATCGCGCTGGCGATGGTGGCCGCCGCCCGCGGCTACAAGTGCGTGCTGACCATGCCGGACACCATGAGCATCGAGCGGCGCATGCTGCTGCGCGCGTACGGCGCCGACCTCGTCCTCACGCCGGGTGCCGAGGGCATGGCGGGCGCCATCGCCACGGCCGAGGAACTGGCCAAGACCGACGACCGGTATTTCATTCCGCAGCAATTCGAAAACCCGGCGAATCCAGCCGTTCACGCGGTGACGACCGCGGAGGAGGTGTGGCGCGATACCGACGGGAACGTCGACATCTTTGTGTCCGGAATCGGCACCGGCGGCACCATCACCGGAGTCGCTCAGGTCATCAAGGAGCGCAAGCCGTCGGCGCAGTTCGTCGCCGTGGAGCCCGCCGCATCGCCGGTTTTGTCCGGCGGGCAGAAGGGACCGCACCCCATCCAGGGGATCGGGGCCGGGTTCATCCCGCCGGTGCTGGACCTGGGCCTGGTCGACGAGATCATCACCGTCGAAAACGAAGATTCGCTCAACCTGGCCCGTCGGCTGGCCACCGAAGAAGGACTGCTGGTCGGCATCTCCTCGGGCGCGGCCGTTTCGGCCGCCCTGGAAGTGGCCCGCCGGCCCGAAAACGCCGGAAAGCTCATCGTTGTCGTGCTCCCCGACTTCGGCGAGCGGTATCTGAGCACGATCCTGTTCTCCGACCTGAGCGACTAGCGATGCTGACGGCAATACGACGCGATATACGGGTGGCCAGGGAGCGCGATCCGGCCAGACCGACCGCGCTGGAAGTCATCTTCTGCTACCCGGGCGTGCACGCCGTGTGGGGCCACCGGTTCAGCCACTGGCTGTGGCGGCGTGACGCGCGGTTACCCGCGCGAGCGTTGGCCGAGGTCACCCGCATTTTGACGGGCGTCGACATCCATCCCGGTGCCGTGCTCGGCGGCGGCCTGTTCATCGACCACGCGACGGGCGTGGTGATCGGGGAAACCGCCGAGGTGGGCGAAGACGTGACGCTTTTCCATGGCGTCACCCTGGGCGGCACCGGCCGAGATACCGGGAAACGCCATCCCACCGTCGGTGATCGTGTGATCATCGGCGCCGGAGCCAAGGTTTTGGGCGCAGTCAAAATCGGCGACGACAGCCGGATCGGCGCCAACTCCGTCGTGGTCAAGGAGGTCCCGGCGAGCGCTGTGGTCGTCGGGGTGCCCGGCCAGATCATCAGCCGCGCCGGCCCGGCCAAGGGGGACGACTCCCTGCTCCCCGATCTGGTGGGCGTCAGCCTGCAATCCCTGCTCACCAGGGTGGCCAGGTTGGAAGGCAACAGCAACGGCGCACAACGCGACCGCGTGATCCGGCCGCCCGAAGCCGGGGTGTGGCACGGCGAGGACTTCTCTATCTAAGCTCTGGTCAGGTGGGTTGTCGCGCAACAACTTCGGCGAATGACTGAACTGGCGTCAGTTCGGTTGCGTCCCGATTTCGCGGCGACCGGTCAATGTCGCCACCCTCTTAGATCACGCCGTTCTCGGTGACGATCGCGGTCACCAGTTCGGGTGGGGTGACATCGAAAGCGGGGTTGAAGACAGCGGTCCCCTCGGGGGCGGTAGCGACGCCACCCAGATGGGTGATCTCGCCCGCCGGCCGCTCTTCCACCACGATCTCGCGTCCAGTCGGGGTAGCGGGATCACGCGTCGACTCGGGCGCGACCACGATGAACGGAATGTCGTGCCGGCAAGCCGCCACGGCCAATGCATAGGTACCGATCTTGTTGGCGACCGAACCGTCCGCGGCGATTCGGTCCGCGCCGACGATCACGCAATCCACCCGTCCGGTGGCCATCGCCCACGCCGCGGCCGAATCGATCGTGAGGCGGTGCGGGATGCCGGCTTCGGCCAGCTCCCACGCGGTCAGCCGGGCTCCCTGCAGCAGGGGGCGCGTCTCGTCCACCAAGACGTCCTCGATGCGTTCGCGCTCATGCAGCACGCGCACCGCGCCGATGGCGGTACCGAACGCGGTCATGGCCAGTCGCCCCGCGTTGCAGTGGGTCAGAACCCGCAGCGGCCGATCGGGACATAACCGCTCGATCAGATCCGCCGCATGCGTCGCGGCAGCCCGGTTGACCTCGGCGTCCTCGGTCAACATCCGCAGGGCCTCGTCGAGCACGGCCTGCGGCCCCTGGGGCAGTTTGGCCAGCGCGCGCCGCACCCCCCAGGACAGATTCACCGCCGTGGGCCGGGCCGAGGCGATCCGCGCGGCCTCCAACTCAACCTTTTCGCGGTCCCCCGGATGCGCCAAAGCCGCTAACACCACCCCGAATGCGCCAGTCACCCCGATTAAGGGCGCTCCCCGGACCGCCAGGGTCTTGATCGCGTCGATGACTTCATCGACCGTCGCGAGCCGCAATTGTCGCAGCTCGTGGGGCAACACCCGTTGATCGATGACCACCAGCACGCCATCGGTCCCGTTGATCGAGTTCTCCGGTGACTTGGCCATACTCTCGGATCGCGACCCAACTGACACCACGAGAAACATTGAAACCAGAAACCGGTCCCACGGCCAGGTTTTGGCTCAGACAAACCTTCGCCAGCCCGGGGTGGCAGGGCTTCGAATGCTCGTCAAGGTGCGTTCATCTCGACAAGCGCTACGGTGATTTGACGCGCCAAGCCACCGACGGAGGTTCTGATGAGAGACTCCCGCACGCCACTGATCCCGGTCGCGGTGTCCTCACCGAGTCTCAATCGTGGGGTCGGCTTCACTCGCGAGCAGCGTCGACAGCTCGGCCTGACCGGCCGGCTGCCGTCGGCCGTGCTCACGCTCGACGAACAAGCCGGCCGGGTATGGCATCAGTTGCAAGGCATGGCCACTGATTTGGGCCGTAATCTGCTGCTCGAGCAGCTGCACTACCGCCACGAACTGCTGTACTTCAAAGTGCTGGCCGACCATCTGCCGGAGCTCATGCCGGTGGTGTACACGCCCACCGTCGGGGAGGCCATCCAACGCTTCTCCGATGAATACCGTGGGCAGCGAGGGCTGTTTCTGAGCATCGACGAACCGGACGACATCGCCCCGGCCTTCTATACCTTCGGGTTGGGGCCCGGCGACGTCGACCTGATCGTGTGCACCGACGCCGAGGCGATCCTGGGTATCGGTGACTGGGGTGTGGGTGGCATCCAAATCGCCGTAGGCAAGTTGGCGCTCTACACCGCCGGCGGCGGCATCGATCCCCGCCGCTGCATCGCGGTGTCCCTGGATGTCGGTACCGACAACGAACAGTTGCTGCAAGACCCGTTCTATCTGGGCAATCGCCACGCCCGGCGTCGCGGTGCCGAATACGACCAGTTCATCAAGCGCTACATCGAGATCGCCCACCAGCTATTTCCGCGCGCGATCCTGCATTTCGAGGACTTCGGGCCGGCCAACGCGCGGATGATCTTGAACACCTACGGAAACGACTACTGCGTGTTCAACGACGACGTGCAGGGCACCGGCGCGGTGGTCGTGGCAGCCGTGTACGGCGGATCGCATGTCACCGGCATCCCGCTGCGCGACCAGAAAACGGTTGTCTTCGGAGCCGGGACCGCCGGGATCGGTGTCGCCGATCAGATCCGCGACGCGATGGTCGCCGACGGCGCCGCCGTCGAGCAGGCCAACTCGCAGATCTGGCCGATCGACAAGCAGGGCCTGCTCTTCGACGACATGGAGGACCTGCGCGACTTCCAGGTGCCCTATGCGAAGAACCGCCACGAGCTGGGTGTGGCCCCCGGGGATCGGGTCGGACTGCTCGACGCGATCAAGCTGGCCTCACCCACCCTGCTGCTCGGCTTCTCAACGGTTCTCGGCGCGTTCACCCGCGAGGTCGTCGAGGCGATGACGGCATCCTGCGAACGACCGATGATCTTTCCGCTGTCCAACCCGACCTCACGAATGGAGGCCATGCCGGCCGACGTGCTGGACTGGTCGAATGGCCGCGCATTGGTTACCACCGGCAGCCCGGTCGCTCCCGTGCAGTACGACGGGATCACCTACACCATCGGCCAGGCCAACAACGTGCTGGTGTTCCCGGGAATCGGGCTGGGCATCATCGTGTCCGGCGCCCGGCTGTTAACCCAGCCGATGTTGCATGCAGCCGCGAAAGCTATTGCACAACAGGATAATCCGACGAATCCCGGCGATTCCCTGTTGCCGGATGTGCAGGACTTGTGCGCCGTCTCGAGGGCCGTCGCCGAGGCCGTGTATCACGCCGCCGTCGAAGACAGGGTGGCGACCAAGACCCATGACGACGTCGCGCAAACCGTGCGCGACACCATGTGGCACCCGGCCTACGACTAACACCCGGCTTACGACTAAGCGGGCCCAGCCGGGTCGTTGGGGTGCGGGGTCAGGGGTGTCACCTGATCGGTACGCCAGACCCTTAGCGGCATCGAGGCCAGCACCTCCTCGAGCTGGTGCTCGTCGGCCGCGGCGAACAGTCCGAGGGTGCGCCATTCGCCCGGTTGCAGCGGCGGGCGCCACAGCCGCAGCAGGTGTCCCTGCGCAGCCAGTTCGCGGGAATGCGCGGCCTCCCGCGCCCGGACCTCGTCGACCGTTTCCGGTGGCGTTCCCTCCGGAACGTGCGTGGTCATAGTGACCAGGAATTCCATGAAGCCTCCTTGAAATGCTTTGTGTTAAGGCTAGTTTCACTCCTGCACGGTCGCCAGGTCGGGAATCTTTCCGCCACGACGCTGACGGAGCTGATGACGGTCCGCGGCGCAGCGGGCACCGCCCTGCAAACGGTCGCCACCGAACTCGCTGAATGTCTGCAATGCGCCACTAGCGCCTACACCAGCGCCGACAAAAGCGCGGAGAACACGCTGAGCACCAAGGTCTTTTAACCGCCAACTCCAGGTTGGTGTCCTCGTTTTCGGCGGAGCCGTCGGTACGCGGGCCGGCGAACCCCAACTACCCTCGCACTAGGTGGTGTCTTTTGGCAGCCTGGGGCTGACCTCATCGAGCGGCCCACCAAGGAGACCCAGATTGACCGCCGTCGGCACGCCCAACCAACGGGTCGCGATCATCACCGGCGCGTCCCAGGGCATGGGGGCCGCGATGGTTGACGCCTACCGCGGGCTCAACTACGCGGTGGTGGCGAACTCGCGTTCGATCACCCCCACGGACGACCCGGCGGTGGCCACCGTCGCGGGCGACATCGCCGAACCCGCGACCGCTGACCGCATTGTGCAGACTGCGGTGGAGCGGTTCGGCCGGGTGGACACGCTGATCAACAACGCAGGCGTCTTCGTCTCGAAGCCGTTCACCGAGTACACGGTGGCTGACTACGAGTTCGTCACGACGGTGAATCTGACCGGATTTTTTCACATCACTCAACGCGCGATCGCCCAAATGCTTGCCCAAGGCGAAGGTGGGCACGTGGTCAACGTGACCACCAGCCTGGTCGAACAGCCAGACTCGAGGATCCCCGCCGGGCTGGCCGCCATGACCAAGGGAGGCTTGGCGGCGGTCACAAGATCACTGGCAATTGAGTACGCGCACAACGGAATCCGCGTCAATGCCATCTCCCCCGGCCACATCGCGACTCCGATGCATGCCGACGATGACACCACGGCCCTGGCCGCCATGCATCCGCTGGGGCGGATGGGTTCGCTGGTCGACATCATCGAGGGGATTCGCTACCTTGAGGCCGCGACGTTTGTCACCGGCGAGATTCTCCATATCGACGGCGGTCAAAGCGCCGGACACTGAGGCCTGATACCGCTTTCCGGGAGGACTCGAACCACCGAACCGCCGAGCATCTTTCCGCGACGACTTCGGTGGAATCGAAAGCCTTTTCCCGCCCTGGCCATGCCGGGTGCAGTCGAGCAACGCGTCGCAGAGGACGATTGCTCGGAGATTGGTCATCCGCTGCCGGGCGGCCGAAGGCCGAGAGCGTCCAGAAGTTCCTCGCGCCCCCACGGCCGGCTGCTTGCAGCGTCGGGAGCGTCTCTCAGTTCTTCACCTCGATCGCGAAGCCCGAACCGCGTCTGCAATTTTCGACGCAACCCCCGAAGGCTTGGGAGGGGAACGGGAAGGAACAATGACGCTTTGTGACGCTCGGCATCGGCCCGGCGCGACGGGTCGCCCGCGTCGCCCGGATTGCTTGAATGCCCCGGGGGGGAGGGATACAGCGGGTTGGCTGCGTGGACGGCCGCCGCCGTGGTTGCCGTTGGCAAGGCCGGTTCCGGGGTCACCGAGGAAGCCATGGCCGGCGGGGCCGGCGGACCGGCCAGGCCGGCTACGCCGCCCATGCCGCCCATGACACCGGGATCGCCGCTACCACCGACCCCCCAAACCGCGCCGGCCCCACCGTAGCCGAGCGGCCACCCGCTAAGACCGCCGACGGCCCGAGCGCCATCGCCAAAAACGGCACCACTGGGCGGGCCGGCGCCCCCGGCACCACCGACGGACTGGACGCTGGTGGCCCCGGCACCTTCACCGCCGCCACCCGAGTCGGCGACCCCGCCGGTCCCACCGCCGCCGTTAGCCGCGCCGCCTGCGGCGCCATGCCCGCCATCGTCACCGGCCGGAAGGCCGTTAGCGCCACCGGGCGCGCCGCCACCATTTCCTTGCCCGCCAGCGCCGGCGCCGCCAGCTTGCCCGCCGTCGCCCGCGTGCGCACCGAGCCCGCCGGCCACGACACCGCCGCCGCTGCCGGAAGGGTTAGGCAAGCCGGCGAGGCCGTGTTGTCCGCCGGCGCCGGCGTCTCCCTCCCCACCGCCAAGCCCCGCCCCGCCATTGCCGCCATGCGAGCCGCCGGACGCACCGGCGCCACCGGCCGCGTGGTGGTGCCCGCCGGCACCCGCGCCGCCGTTGCCGTTGCCGTTGCCGTTGCCGTGATGATTAGGCAGCGCGCGAGCGGCGCCAGCGCCGCCGTTGCCGCCGTGCTGCCCGCTCGCACCGGCGCCGCCGGCACCACCACCGATGCCGCGGGTGTCGCCAACCCCACCATTTCCGCCTCGCGGGCCACCTGCGCCGCCGCCGTTGCCGCCGCCGTGCCGGTTAGGCACGCCGACACCGCCGCTCACACTGCCGCCCTTGCCGCTGCTGGCGGCGGCGGCGGACGCAGCGATGTGCTGGCTGGGGTTGCCACCAGTCGCTCCCGGTGCGCCAGCCCCACTCGCCGTGCCCTGCGCCTTCTCGATGAGCGCACCGTTCGCAGCCTCGGCACTGGCGTACGACCCCGCGCCCGCGCGCAGGGCCTGTACAAACCGGTCGTGAAACACCGCCGCTTGGGCGCTGGCGGCCTGATAGGCCTGAGCGTGCACGCCAAACAACGCCGCGATGTAATTCGACACATCGTCACCGCCCGCGGCCACCACTCCGGCGATCGGCGCCGCTGCGGACGCGTTGGACGTGCTTATCGTCGAACCAATCGCGGCCAAATCCCCGGCCGCCGCCGCCAGCATCTGCGGCGTAGCGATCACATACGACAAGAGCCAGCTCCTACCCCCGGCCGCGGACGAAACGTTTCATCGACCCACACTGCCACGGAATTGTATCGCCGTCAGGAATGGAGATCCTGAGATTAACGCAATCTACTGCTGTACCGCTCACTGGCGGCGCCAAGATTCGTTGGTTCGCAGCACCACGCAACGAGGTGTCGATTCCGTGGCCAAATTTGCTCGCAAGTCGGCCAGCGCCCGCGGCCCGTCAACGCTGCCGGATGCGCGAGGCAGCGACGTTTGCATGGAGCTTGGCCGCGCTGCGGTCGTCCGCTCGACCGGACAGCCGCGTTCTCCGTCACAACTACCCGGTAGAACATCTGCCGGTCGTGCTCGGATTGAACGCCGCACTTCAAAAAGACATCCGAAAGACATCTCAAAGACTTAGTACCCGAGGGCATTTCGGAGTTCTTATCGCACAGGCGCGGTACCGTGCCGAGAGCGCCCTTA
This sequence comes from uncultured Actinomycetota bacterium, assembly GCA_963845595.1. GTDB lineage: Bacteria > Actinomycetota > Actinomycetes > Mycobacteriales > Mycobacteriaceae > Mycobacterium. The sequence goes on along the minus strand of CAWJSU010000005.1, from coordinate 254,893 downwards.
CCCTACCGTGAGTTTGCTCCCCCGCCTGGACTCGAACCAGGAACCTGTCGGTTAACAGCCGAATGCTCTGCCAATTGAGCTACGGAGGACCGTTCGATCCACGCGAATTTTTGGCGCAGTTCGCGGGACGACTCTAGCGTACTGGTTTACCAGCACCCAACTGTAGGGTTGCGAACTTTTCGCCGACACGCGTCGGCGCGAACCCGGAGTTCGTGAGGCAGGATGGAGCCAACCGCACCTTCGTGGGGAGGAACGTCTTGATCGGGTATGTCGTCGTGCTTGGAGTGGGTTACGTGCTGGGTTCGAAAGCCGGGCGCCGCCGCTACGAGCAGATTGCCGGCACCTATCGCGCCTTTACCAGCAGTCCCGTAGCCAAGTCGATGATCGAAGGGGGGCGTCGCAAGATCGCGAATCGGATCTCACCCGATGCGGGATTTGTGACCCTGACCGAGATCGACGATCAGACGGCCATCGTTGAGCGCCCAGTCGAGCAGCAAGCGAAGACCGCGAATTGAGCCCACCGGCACTTCAGGCGGTCAGATCGTCGCCGCTGGCCTGCTCCAGCAGGCTGCGCCGATAGGCCTCCATGGCGACCAGGTCGCCGAACAGCGCGTGATACTCGTCGCCCTGTTCGATCGGCGACATGCGCTGCAACTTGGACTTCACCTCGGCGATCTGGCGGCCCATCCACACCTCCTGCAGACGCGCCAGCACGCCGGCGATATAGCGCGGCAGCTTCTCGTCGTCGACCTGGATGGCCTCCACCCCCAGCTCGCTGATCAGGCCCGCGGTCAGGGTCGACGTCGTCTGCTGGCGCACGGCATCGATCCACTGAGCCCCGGTGACGCCGGCCGATGTCCCGCCCGCCGCGTCGACGGCCGCGCGGACGGCCGCGTAACCGGGGTGAGTGAAGCTCTCGACGGTCAGCGTGTCGAACACCGGGCCCGCCAGCGCCGGAGACTGCAACGCCGACTTGAGCGCCTCGCGCTGAAGCCGCAGGATCGGGTCGCGCGGGTCGGGGCGTGCGGGCTCGGCCGGGACCGCGGTGGCAGACAGTTGCCCGCCTCCGCGGAAGGCACCGGAAACCCGGGGGCCCCGAACCGGGGACTTGGACTTTTTGGCCTCACCCCGCACCCGGTCGATGACCTGGGCGACATCAGCCCAACCGACCCAGCCGGCGAACTGCCGGGCGTACTCGTCGCGCAGCGTGGGGTCCTTGATCTGACCCACCATGGGTACGCAGCGGCGTAGCGCGGCCACCCTGCCCTCGGCGCTGTCCAGGTCCATCTCGGCGATCGCGGTGCGGATCGCGAACTCGAACAACGGAGTTCGCCGCGCCACCAGGTCGCGCAGCGCGCCGTCACCGGATTTCAGCCGCAGGTCGCAGGGGTCCATGCCGTCCGGGGCGACCGCGACATAGGACTGGCCCGCCAGGTTCTGCTCACCGTCGAAGGCCTTGAGCGCGGCGGCGCGACCAGCGGCGTCGCCGTCGAAAACGTAGATCAGTTCGCCGCGAAAGAAGTTGTCGTCCATCATCAGCCTGCGCAGCATCGCCAGGTGCTCGTCGCCGAACGCGGTGCCGCACGACGCGACGGCAGTGGTGACCCCGGCCAGATGCATCGCCATCACGTCGGTGTAGCCCTCGACGACGACGGCCTGATGCCCCTTGGCGATGTCGCGTTTGGCCAAGTCGATGCCGAACATCACCGACGACTTCTTGTACAGCAGCGTCTCGGGCGTGTTGACGTATTTGGCTTCCATCGAGTCGTCGTCGAACAGCCGCCGGGCCCCGAACCCGATCACCTCGCCGGCCGAGGTCCGGATGGGCCACAGCAGCCGGCGGTGAAAACGGTCCATCGGGCCGCGGCGCCCCTGCCGGGACAGGCCCGCGGCCTCCAGCTCGTTGAACTCAAAACCCTTGCGCTGCAGATGTTTTGTCAGCGAGTCCCAGCCCGATGGTGCGAATCCGCAGCCGAAGTGACGGGCGGTGTCGGCGTCGAAATTCCGCTCCGTCAGGTACTGGCGAGCGGATGCGGCCTCGTCGGACTCCAGCGCCGCCGCGTAGAAGGCCGCCGCGGCCGCGTTGGCGGCGATGAGCCTGCTGCGACTGCCGCGGTCGCGCTGCACGCTGGTGGCCGGGCCGGTGTAGTTGATCGTGTGGCCGATCCGGTCGGCGAGCAGTTCCACCGCCTCGACGAAGCTGACGTGTTCGATCTTCTGGACGAACGCGTAGACGTCGCCGCCTTCGCCGCAGCCGAAGCAGTGGAAGTGGCCGTGGTTCGGGCGGACATGAAACGACGGCGACTTCTCGTTGTGGAACGGGCACAGGCCTTTGAGCGAATCGGCGCCGGCGCGCCGCAATTGGACGTAGTCGCCGACGACCTCCTCGATGCGGACCCGCTCGCGGATGGCGGCGATATCGCGATCGGGAATCCGGCCGGCCATCGGCTCAGTCTAAATCGCCGGGTTCTGCTGCCTACCCGGGCCGCAATCCGCGTCGACGTCTGCGGCGGTCAGCGTGCCGCCGAGACTCCTGCTTTCGGCAAGGAGCGCAGTCGTTTTTGCCACCGCCGGGCTGGTCTTAGCAGAGACCGCTGGGGATCCCGCGGGTCGGAGTGGTTTCCTGGGTGGGCATGGCCTGCGGGTACGGCACTCGATAGGGAATCCCATACCCCGTACCAGTCCCCAGCACGACGTTGGGTATGCACTGCGGATATTTCGTCACCATGTTCAGCGCAGGGTGATCCAAGCTGACCGCCGATGGGTTTGGCGCGGTGGAGAAGTTGAACGTCGATGTCATGTCGCCGGTGGCGCTTCTGCGCCAGGTAGTCAGGTTGGGCACCGGCACACCGAAGCGCGTTTCGAGCAGTCGCAGTTGCGAGGTGTGGTCGAACACGTCATGGACCATCAAGCCGCCGCGACTGTACGGCGAAATGACGATGCAGGGGACCCGAAAGCCCAAACCGATTGGCCCAATTATGCCGCCCGATCCGTTCACCGAATTGACATTCGGCACCGTGAGATATTCGCCGGGAGTTCCTGCCGGGGCGGTGGGCGGTATGACGTGGTCGAAAAAGCCGCCGTTTTCGTCATAGCTGAGGATCAGCGCGGTCTTTTCCCACACCGCTGGATTGGACATCAACGTTTTGATGATGTTGACCACTGCGAGTGCGCCGGCTGCCGGCATGAATGCGGGGTGTTCGGAGTCGAACACCATCGGAATCACCCACGACACCGCCGGCAACTTGTTGGCCTTAACGTCGGCCGCGAAATCCGCCGGGTAGGTGGGTTGGGTGCCGTAACGAGACAAATCCGACGACGGATCCTGCGCCTGTCGGAAATAGGACACAAACCCGCCATAACTAAGAATCGACGAGAAGAATGGCCCGAGTTGCTTGTTCCGGTACACCTTCCAACTGACACCGGCGGCGCTGAGGTGCTCGGGCATGATGGTCCAGCGGAACTGCGCGAACGGTTCGGCGAAGGGGCTCACCAGCTCCGGCCCACCTTGAGTGCCGTCGGCGCCCAGGCTTGCGCTGAGCCAGTACAACCGGTTCGGCAAGGTGGGACCTATTACCGAGCAATGGTAATGGTCGCAGATTGTGAATGCGTCGGCCAGCAGGTACTGCACTGGGACGTCCTTGCGCGTGTAATAGCCCATTACTGTAGGGATGTGGGGTGTCTTTTCGCTCGCTGCCTGCGCCGGCAGCCAGTTGTCATTGGCGCCGTTGTTCCATGAATTGTGCAGCGCGACCCACCCGTGGTCGGGGTCGTTGACGCATTCGCCGTCGAGCAGGGGGCCCCGGGTGGTGTCCAAGCGGTACGGAATCGTAACGCCGGCGGGGTCGCTCGACTGTGTGTTCGGGTTCCATCCCTTTTGCTGGAATAATGGCGACGGGGTATTGAAACCCTCGGTGCCGGAGAGTGTGCCGAAGTAGTGATCGAACGACCGATTTTCCTGCATAAACAACACGATGTGCTCTATGTCGGTCAAATGACCCGAACAAGGACCCGCCCCGTAAGCCTTTTCAATCACCGGCCCGGCCATGTCCATCAGGAGGCCGGCACCGCCGGCGGCGGCGGCCCTGGTCAGAAATTCTCGACGCGACATTCCGTCGAGACTGCTTCCGCCTATCATTATCGCCGCCTCCTCTAACCGATCGCAGCTAACGTAGAGGATCGCGCCGATACGGCGACTATCTGAGGACCGGCGTGTCGGGTGAAACTTTCACCTTACCAATAGACACCCGGCGTTGGGACCGCTCGACACCGGTGTTGCCGACGATGCCGGCTGCTACCTGCGTCAGGGCATCACCTCGGTATTCGCCGCGCTGGATGTGGCCCCGGCCAGGGTGCACGGCTCGCGGCAGAGCCCCGTCGAGCTCGACGCGCACCCGATCTGCAACAACTACGTCACCCACCAAGACACCCGCTCGCAAAATGGCTGGATGCCCATCCCCGTTTAATGCGTCGTGGCTAAATCAGATCGAGCGGTGCTTTGCGGTGCAACCGACAACAAGAGAAATGCATTCGCGACTGGACACCCACGGGAACAAAAACCCAACGACTTTGCATCGGGGCCAATACCACCGACGAGATTCGGTGAAAATCTTGCCTCATATCTGCAACGAATTCCCGGCGCTGGAAACTAGCCCGAAGTCAGTGCGGGTAGCTGTGTCGGGAGTCGGGGCACCGCAAACAAGGCGTCCGCTTTTTCGCAGCGGGTAGCTTCGGCGACCTGTCCCCGAAGCGTGTTCAGCTAGCCGGGCCGATGACGCCGCACGCAATCCGTTCCATCGCCATATCGGTGTCTTCGGTGCCATGGATCATGAGCGCAGTCTTGTTACCTGCGAGCAGTTGATCTCTGGTGAAAGCATCGGTGGTGGTCACCAGGTACCCGGACCCGTCCTGGCGGACCTCAAGCAGGGTGAGGTCGCCGCTTTCGGGCTTTCCGGTATGTCCGGGCGCCTGGTAATGGCCGCCGGCGGACAAGAAGTTGCCCGGCGGGCCGCCCGTGGGGGCAACCGAGTTGGGTTCGCATTTGCCGATCTCGTGGACGTGCATGCCGTGGAATCCGGGGGCCAGAATGCCGGCGGCAACCGTCTTCACGGTGACGGTGACGTAGCCGCCGGTGAAATCGAAAGTCGCCGTCGCGACGGGCTTGCCGTCTGGCGTTTTCAATTGGGCGGTCAGCGATTCGCCACCGGGCGCCGGGCTGCTCGCCGGGGCCCCCGACGACCCGCTCTGAACCGCGGGCGTGGTGCCCGGCTGGGTGCTCGCGTGCTGAGGTGAGCTGCAGGCGTTGACGGCGACGACTGGAAGCAGCAGGGCGGCTCGAGATAGCCAGGCGGTCAGTTTGATCATGTCGGGCAGCCTAACTCCGAGTTCGGGTCAAGGGCTCATCTGGCGCGCGTCGATGCGCTCCAGTCGCCCCTCGGTATACGAGGCGATCTGATCTACGACGACCCGCCACCGGGCGCCGTCGTCAGCGGCCGCGGCGAACATCGCGGCAAAGACCGGATCGAGCGTTCGGGGTGCCCCGGAGTGCAGCCAGTGTGCTACCCGGTGGATACGTTCGCGCTGCCGGGCCTGGGTTTCCAGATGCCGTGGGTCCGACATGATGAATTGCAGCGCCAGGATTTTCAGCACGGCGACCTCGCCGCGTACCAGGTCGGGCACCTGCAGGTCGGCCTGGTAACGCACTAGCGGACCCGGGCCGGCCGCCGCACGCGTTGTCGCGATCGCGGCCGAGGCGAACCGGCCCACCAGCTCACTTGTCAACCGCTTGAGCGCGACCGCCGCTGCCAGCGTGGCGTCGTACTTGCCGACGGCGGCAACCACCGGCAGCTCCGACAGCCGGTGCGCGGCCGCCATCAATTCGTCGGCACTAACCCGGGAGAATTCGCTCTCCCCCAGTTTGGCCAGCGCGGCCGCTTCGTCGTCGTCGGCGAGCACCCGCAGGTCGATGCGTTCGGAGACGACGCCGTCCTCGACGTCGTGCACCGAATAGGCGACATCGTCGGCCCAGTCCATCACCTGCGCTTCCAGGCACATTCGATCCGCCGGGGCGCGCATGCGAACCCACGCCGCCGCCGCACGGTCATCGTCGTAAAACCCGAACTTGCCTCGCCCTACACCGCGGGGCCACGGATACTTCGTGACCGCGTCCAGGGATGCGCGGGTCAGGTTCAGACCAGCGCTATTCCCTTGTGCATCAAGCACTTTGGGCTCAAGGCTGGTCAGGATCCGGAAATTCTGGGCATTGCCCTCGAAGCCACCGTAGCCGGCCGCGACCTCGTCGAGCGCCCGCTCGCCGTTGTGTCCGTACGGTGGGTGGCCGATGTCGTGGGCCAGGCCGGCCAATTCGACAAGATCGAGGTCGCAGCCCAGCCCGATCGCCATTCCCCGCCCGATCTGGGCCACCTCCAGCGAGTGCGTGAGCCGGGTGCGCGGAGTATCGCCTTCACGGGGTCCAACCACCTGTGTCTTGTCCGCCAGCCGTCGCAGCGCGGCGCTGTGCAACACCCGGGCGCGATCCCGGGCGAAGTCGGTGCGGTGCTGGCCTTCGCTACCAGGCAGACCCGCCGTCTTCGGCGCTTCGATTACCCGCCGCTGGCGGTCGAAGTCGTCGTAGGGGTCTTGCTGATGCTGCGTCACGTCTTAGTCACCGACGCACAGTCTGCCAGGACTGGCCCCGAGAGGTCCGCCTCATAGGCCCGTCGCTCCGCCGCGTCGCGGGGCTAAATTAACTTATGCGCACCGCCCGCCTGCTTGGCGTGATCCTGACGATCCTGACCGCTGGGCTGCTGCTCGCTTCGCCCGCCGGCGCGGAACCACCGTTCCGGCTGTCGGGTTACATCACCGACAACGCGGGCGCGCTTTCAGGAACCGGTCGCGCCACGGTGAGATCGGCCATCGACCGGCTCTACGCGGATCGCCACATCCGGCTGTGGGTGGTCTACGTTGACGACTTCTCCGGGCAGAGCCCGGTGAACTGGGCGCGAGGCACCATGCGCACCAGCGAACTGGGTGACTACGACGCGCTGCTTGCCGTAGCCACCACGGGCCGCTCTTATGCGTTCCTGGTGCCGTCCACGGTGCAGGGTGTCACCGGGACTCAGGTGGACAACCTGCGGCGTGATCAGATCGAACCCGCGCTGCGCGACGGCAACTGGAGCGGCGCGGCAATCGCCGCGGCCAAGGGCCTCGACAGGTCGCCGAGTTCGTCCGGCCGAGTGCTGCTGCTGGTTGCGCTCGGCGTTATCGCTGTCGCCGTGGTGGTCTTGCTGGTTGTCGTGCGCTATCGCACCCGGCGACGGCGGGCCGCCGAATTGGCCGCGGCACGCCGGGTCGACCCGACGGATCCGAATGCGCTGGCCGCGGTGCCGCTCAACGCCCTGGACGACCTGTCACGATCGAAGGTGGTGGAGGTGGACAACGCGGTGCGCACCAGCTCCAATGAGCTCGCGCTGGCGATCGATGAGTTCGGCGAAGGACGGACCGAACCCTTCAGCACGGCGGTGAACAACGCCAAAACGGCGCTGTCCCAGGCCTTCGAAGTGCGCCATCAACTCGACGACGGCACGCCCCTGACGCCGGCGCAGCGCCGCGAGCTACTCACCCGAGTGATCGTGTCGGCGGCGCGCGCCGACCGTGAATTGGATTCGCAAACCGAGGCGTTCGAGAAGCTGCGGGATTTGGTGATCAATGCCCCGTCGCGGCTCGATGCACTGACCGAGCAATACGTCGAACTCACCGCGCGCATCAGCCCGGCCGAGCAGCGACTGGCCGAGCTGCACAACGAATTCGACGCTGCGGCGTTAGTTTCGGTGTCCGGCAATGTCGCGGCCGCCAAGGAGCGGCTGGCGTTCGCAGACCGCAACATCAGCGCGGCCCGTGATCTGGCGGGCCACGCGGTGAGCGGACGGCAGACCGGTTTGGTGGATGGCGTGCATGCCGCGGAGTCGGCGCTCGGGCAAGCGGGTGCGCTGCTGGACGCCGTGGACAACGCGGCCGACGACATCCGGCACGCCGTGGCTTCGTTGCCGTCGGTCATGACCGACATCCAGACCGGCATCAAGCGCGCCAATGAGCTGCTGCAAAAGGGGCAGAACACCAAGTCCCCGCACACCGGCGATCTGATCGCCGCTCGCGACGCGGCGGCCAGGGCCGTCGACGGTGCCCGCGGCTCCGCCGATCCGCTGGGCTCGTTCGCGCAGCTGACCAAGGCCGACGCGGACCTCAATCGGCTGCTGTCCACGGTGGCCGAAGAACAGGCGACCGCGGAGCGGCTCAACCGCTCACTCGAACAGGCGTTGTTTACCGCCCAGGCGCGGGTGCGCGGAGTTTCGGACTACATCGACACCCGTCGCGGCAGCATCGGCGCCGAGGCTCGGACCCGGCTCTCCGAAGCGAAACGACACCTGGAAGCCGCACAAGATAAGAAGTCGACCAACGTGGCCGAGGCGATCGCCTACGCGAACGCGGCGTCGACGCTGGCTGCCAACGCGCAATCGCTGGCTAATGCGGACGTGCAATCGGCTCAGCGCGCCTTGGCGCGGCGCGAGTCCAGCGATAGCGGCGCCATGATCGGCGGAATCATCATCGGCGACCTGCTGCGCGGAGGCATGCGAGGCGGGTTGGGCGGCTGGAGAGGCGGATTTGGCGGCTGGAGCCCCACGTCCTTCGGTGGCTCCTCATCCGGCTCATCCGCGGGGTCGGGAGATGGCGGCTTCATCGGCGGCGGGGGCCGATTCTAAGCGCCAAAACGCGGGCTCTAAGTGGCCAAAACGCCGCAAAAAAGGCGCCTGCCCACGGGTACCAGGTGGTACCCGTGGGCAGGTGTGCCCTACTTACGTTCGGGCGTGCCCACCGTCTAGCGGTGCACCGCCGCGAACCGATCCTTGGTTAGGCCCAGCTGGAGCCGACGGCGCTGTCCGTGCTGGCCATGTTGCTGCCAGCGCTTTGCACCTTCTGGCCGTGCGCGTTGGCCTGCTCGTAGATCACCTGGAAGTTGCGACCCAGCTGGGTGATGAACTCCTGGCAAGCCACCGAACCGGCACCGCCCCAGAAGTCACCGGCAGCAAGCACATCGCGAACGATGGCCTGGTGCTCGGCTTCCAATGATGCGGCCTGGGCGCGAATCAGGGCGCCGTGCGCGTCGACGTCGCCGAACTGGTAATTAATGGTCATCTTTACGTTCTCCTAAGTTTGAAAGTGTTTGGGCAGCAGTAGTTTTGGACTATTTATCGGAAGGCTAGCTGCTGAGGATCTGCTGCGAAGCCTGCTCTTGCTGCTCGTAGTTGTTGGCGTCACGGATCAGACCGTCGCGCACACCGTGCAGCATGTTGATGATGTTGCGGAAGGCCTGATTCATCTGGCCCATGGTGTCGTAGGAGGTTGCCTCGGCCATACCACTCCAGCCCGCGCCGGAGATGTTCTGCGAGGACGCCCACATCCGGCGAGCCTCGTCGTCGACCGTCTGGGCGTGGGTCTCAAAACGACCTGCCATGGCCCGCATCGCGTGCGGGTCGGTCATAAAACGTGCCATGTTGCCTGTCTCCTTTTATTGCCTGGATTTCTTACCTGGACTTGCCAAACAGATCGGCTGTTGTAATTGCCGGCTACCGCGGGTACCGACGCCGCCGATCATGGGTAAAACGCCGACAGTCTTCCACCTCTCTCTCAACCGGCCGCCGGAGAATGCGGCACTACGCTGCTGTTGCGGGGCACATCGAAGCGAGGTTCAGCCTCAGCTTCCCACTGGCCCCACTCTCCCCACTCATCCCATTCGTCCACGCCCGCGGCGGCCGGATCCGCATTCGCCGCCTCAACGGCGGCAGCATCGGCGTCGGCACCCTCTTCGGGCTCCGGTGCCCAGTGGTCGTAATCGTCCGGCGGAACGGCGACGCCCCAGCTGAGCGGAACCGTCAACCCGCCGAGCATGCCCGACTCGCCCCGCTTTGCGGACACGGCATCGTCCGGCAGGGGCGGACCAAGAGGCAAAAGCACGCTTTTCCCCTTCCAGTACCGATTCCAATAGATCCAGCTCAGCGACGATTACTCGCCACCAAGCACTTTGCATGGTAACCACACTCCGGTGAACAATATCCCGGATTTGCACGATTTCCTTCGCAGTTTCAACTCGTTCACTACCCAAGAATGTTCCCTCATCGGAGCCGTCTTGTGAAGTTGCTCGGGGCCCGCGGCTCCGGGCGGCCGAGCCGCGGGCACAAAAACCGTGATGAGCAGCATGTTCGGCGGGCTTAGAGGGGCCGCCAGGGGTTTCCGCGGGCGGGGCCCGTGGTGACGCGTTCCGCGGTCACGGCAACGTTGAACGCCGTCGCATCGCAACTTATATACGGGGCGCCGCGGGCGGTGTGGCGCAAGGTCGATCGACCCAATCGCGGGTTGCACGCTGTGCCGACCCTTGGGGTTAGGCAAACGTCCTCGACTGCCCGCAATTTCGGCGATTTGGATTTAGCAGAGCCCGCTGGGGACCCCGCGGGTGGGGGTGGTCTCCTGAACCGGCATCGTCTGCGGATAGGGCACCCGATAGGGCAGTCCGTCCCCAAAAGTCCCCAACGCCACATTGGGCACGCACTGGGTGAGTTTGGACAGTTGGCGCGCCGGATGGTCGAGGTTGGGTGTTGACGTGTTGGGCGGCACGGCGAAATTGAATGCCGACGTCATGTCCTTGGTCACGCTGGCCCGCCAGGCGGTGAGGTTGGGCACCGGCACCCCGAACCGCTTGCCGATCAACTGCAGCTGTGAGGTGTGGTCGAACTGGTCGTGTACCACCAGCCCGCCGCGGCTGTACGGAGAAATGACGAAGCAGGGTACGCGAAAACCCAAGCCGAGCGGCCCGCGGATGCCGCCGGCGCCGGTGACCTTGTTGATGTCAACACTGTTGGGAATCCATTCGCCGGGTGTGCCCAGCGGCGCCGTGGGCGGTGCGACATGGTCGAAAAAGCCACCGTTTTCGTCATAGGCGATGATCAGCGCGGTCTTTTCCCAGACCGCTGGATTGGAAAGCAACATCCTGAGCAGGGTCACGATCGTGACAGCGCCCACCGCCAACGGGAATGAGGGGTGCTCGGACTGCAGGGTCAACGGGACGACCCACGAGACCGCCGGCAGCTTGTTGGCCGTGACGTCGGCAAGGAAGTCGAGGGGGTAGGTCGGGGCGATGCCGTAGCGGGCCAGGTCTGACGTCGGGTTCGCCGCCGCGGCGAAACTGCCCACGTATCCGTTGCGGCTCAGGGTGATGTCGTTGATCGGTCCTAGCGTTTTGTTGTTGTACACCTTCCAACTGATGCCGGCGTCGCTGAGGTTCTGCGGCATGAGGCGCCAGGTGAACTTCGCCTTGGGCTGGATAGTGGGCTCGATCACCAGGGGCCCACCTTGGGTGCCGTCGGGGTCCACCGAGCCGCTGATCCAGTACAACCGGTTGGGCATGGTCCCGGCCAACAGCGAACAATGGTATTTGTCGCAGAGCGTGAACGTGTCGGCCAGCAGATAGTGGATCGGTATGTCCTGGCGCGCGTAATAACCCATTACCGCTGGGGTATTGGCGGCGGACTGGACTAGCGACTGCGTCGCCAGCCAGCCGTCGAGGTTGCCGTTGTTCCATGACCCGTGCTCTTGAATCCATTGGTGGCCGGGATCATTGATGCACTCGCCAACGCCCAGCGGGCCCCTGGTCGTGTCGATGCGGTAGGGGATCGTGACGCCGGTGGGGTCGACCGCCTGTGTCATCGGGTTCCAGCCCTTTTGTTGGAATAGCGGCGTCGAAGTGTTGAACCCATCGACACCAGAGAGCGTCCCGAAGTAGTGATCGAATGACCTGTTCTCCTGTAAGCACAACACGATGTGCTCGATGTCGTTCAAGTTGCCAGGGCAGGGCCCGGCGCCATACGCCTTTTCGATCACCGGAGCGCACATATCCGTCAGAAATGCCGCGGCGCCCGCACCGGCAACCTTCGCCAGGAATTCTCGACGTGACATCCCGGCGAATGGATTTGGGTTCGCTGGGCTCACCGATCAGCCTTTCGTCGTGCTTTCGGCTCACCGTATATTTACGACAACGATCTACAACCAACCGTCAACCGGCGTGTCGCGGGAAGTTTCGCGTTCCGACAGGCGCTAGGTTTTGGGCCGAGTGGCCGCCAGATTCGCGGCCACCTGCGGACATCGATTCAGCAGAGACCGCTGGGAGTTCCCCGCGCTGGCCCGCTTTCCTGTGTGGGCATCGTCTGCGGGTACGGCACCCGATAGGGAATCGATGTTTTCACCGACGACCCCAATATCACGTTGGGAATGCACTGGGGTAATTTAGGGATCGCGGCCAGGACCGGGTGGTCCAAATTGGGCCTCGACGTGTTTGGTGCGACGGAAAAGTTGAACGCCGTGGTCATATCGCCGACTACGCCGTTCCGCCAGGCGGAGATGTTGGGCACCGGCACCGAGAACCGCCTCGAGACCAATTTCAGCTGGGAGGTGTGATCGAGTATGTCACTGACCTTGAGCGGACCACGGCTGTATGGAGAAATGACGAAGCAGGGGACGCGAAAGCCCAAACCGATCGGCCCGCGGATGCCACCAGAGCCGGCGACGTTGTTGATGTCATTACTGTTGGGAACCCATTCGCCGGGCGTGCCAATCGGGGCCGTGGGCGGTGTGACGTGGTCAAAGAAGCCGCCGTTTTCGTCATAGGTGACGATGAGAACGGTCTTTTCCCACACCGCGGGATTGGACAGCAGGATCCGCAGCGCGTCCACGATCGCGACCGCGCCGGCCGAGATCGGGAATGCGGGATGCTCCGAGTTGAGAAACCCCGGAAGCACCCAGGAAACCGAGGGCAGCTTGTTTTGCAGAACGTCGGTAGCGAAGCGTCCGGGGTAGGTCGGGGCGATGCCGTTGCGCGCCAATTCCGATGTCGGATCCGCGGCCTGCTTGAAGTCGTTGATCAGCCCGTTGTAGCCGACGACAGTGTTGTTGAGGGGCCCCAGCGCTTTGTTCTGGTACACCTTCCAGCTGACTCCGCCGGCGATCAGGTTGTCCGGCATGGTTTTCCAGCTGTAGTGCAATAGCGGCTGGATGTTCGGCTCCACCAACACCGGCCCGCCGTTGAGGCCGTCGGGGTCGTTGGTGCCGCTCATCCAGAACAGCCGGTTGGGCGTGGTACCACCCAAAAGGGAGCAGTGATAGGCATCGCAGATGGTGAACGTATCGGCCAGCAGGTAGTGGACCGGCAGGTCTGTGCGCGTGTAAAAGCCCATCGTCACCGCAACATTGCCCACCAACGGACTTTCCTTGGCCTGCGCCGGCAACCAGCCGTCGTTGGCGCCGTTGTTCCACGCCCCGTGCATGGTGATCCAGTCGTGGCCGGGGTCGTTGACGCATTCGCCGTCGAGCAGGGGGCCGCGGGTGGTATCGAAACGGTATGGGATCGTAACGCCGGCGGGGTCAAGCGCTTGCGTCATCGGGTTCCAGCCCTTCTGGGAGAACAATGGCGACCCGCTGTCAAAACCCATTGACGCTGGAAAGTGACCCGAAGTAGTGATCGAATGACCGGTTCTCCTGCATCAACAACACGATGTGCTCAATGTCGGTCAAATGACCGGAACAAGGCCCGGCCCCATAAGCCTTTTCGATCACTGGACCGGCCAGGGACATTAACGCCCCAGCGCTGTTGGCGGCGGCCGCTTTGGCCAAGAATTGCCGACGGGTCATTCCGTCGATTGGGTTGCCGCTCAACTACGCGCCCTTCCCTGCAGGCCTCCTCGTCCGCATTTCAGATCACGGGATAGTTACGACGCCGGTCCGCCGGGACACGCCGACCGGCGTGTCGGGCCCGGATTCAGCTATCAGTGGGTAGTGGGACCTTTCTTACGACCGCGGGATGTTCCCAAACGATTTTGCGGGATTCTCTGCACGGGCTTTGCTTGCGCAATTCCACGGCGGCCGGGCTCTTTCGACGATCACCGGCGGACAGCTCGGCGGCTAGCAGTGCGCGGGCACTGCGCGCGGGTGGGCCGGCTTCCTGGTGGGGCATCTGCTGCGGGTAGGGCAGCCGATAAGGGACGCTTGGCAGCACGCCGTCCGGGGGGGTCGTTCCCCGTCCCGCAGGGCCCCCGGTGGTGTCAGGCGAAACGGAATGGTGATGCCGCTCGGGTCGAGCGCTTGTTTCATCGGGTTCCAGCCCGGTTGCTGGAATTCTGACGGTGGGGTCGCGGAGTTGCCGAACCCATTGGTGCAGAAAGTGTCCTGAAAAAGTGATCGAATGAACGGTTCTCCTGCATCAACAACACGATGTGTTCAATATCGGTCAGGTGTCCGGAACAAGGCCCTGCGCCATAAGCCTTTTAGATCACGGGGCCGGCAAAGTCCATCAGCAACGCCGCGGCGCGCGTGCCGGTGAGGTTCGCAATAAATTCTCGCCGTGACATTCCAAGGAATGGGCCTGCGCTCACCGAACATACCTTTCCTGCGGAGAGTTCAGATCACGGTGTAGTTACGGCGCTGATCGATCGTGACACACCAACCCGCGTGTCGCGAGCCGGTTTTCGGCTGAAAAAATTCAACTGGTCTGGTTTTGTGCGCCACGATGCATTGTTGATCGACCCCCACCGCTGGGGCATCTGACCCCAGCCGGCGTGCACCGGTTATCGCGGGAGCAGCATGCAGCCGCACGGCATGTAATGCGGGAACCGCCGATTGGTTGCGGAGCGCGGTGAGCCCCGCGCACACCCCGCGCCACAGCCCTGGCCAGAACGAACGCCCGCATCGCCGGTCCAAGAAGCGGACTCTTGGGCCTCTTAGGTCTCAGCTCTCGAGCCGTCGCGGGAAGGGGCGCGGCAGCACAATTATGTAATTTCATTTTCTCATCGATGCCTAAGGAACCCCAGGAAGTTCTAATGAAGCCCATAAAACTCTAATAAATCCCCTTTCCAGGTGCGTCGAGGCCTGGGGTTCACCGTATATGCCCTGGTCACCGAGCCCTTATCAGGCTGTGATCGATCCGGCGCCTACGGCCAGCGGTCTTATTCGTGACTCAGAAATGGGTGATACGCCGGCACCTTTTCCCATTTTCCAAGATGGCTCCGTGTGCCCAAAGTTCGTCAGCCGATAAATGGCAGATTAGTTTCTTGATTGGGGTACGAAACCCCGCAAAAGACAGGTACCGTCGGTGCTCATGTGGTGCACGGTGCTGGTGTTAGCTTTTGTGGCGACAGTGGATCCTGTGCGGCTTGGGGCCAGCGTTCTTTTGTATTCGCGGCCTCGCCCCGTGCCTCACCTGGTCGCGTTCTGGCTCGGCGGCCTGACAACAAGCGCCGTTCTGGCTCTGGGCGTGCTCTTCGGGCTGCGCGACGTCGCGCTCGGAGCCATCCACCGGGTACAACTCGCCACCGCCAGCTCCACCGCCGGCCACGTTCAGATCGCGATGGGTGTGCTGGCGCTGTTGATCGCCGCCCTCGCGGTTGGCCTTTCGCCACGCCAACGGGGGCGACTAGCCTTGCCCGGCATGTGTCACCTGCAGGTGCCGACGCCGACGGCATTCTCGAGGTTGTCGACGCGCGCCCACGACGCCTTGCGGACCAAACCGCTGTGGGTGCCGTTCGTCCTCGGTATGGGATTGCTGACCGACTTCAGGTACTTGGCGGCGCTGACCGCCATTTTGGCCTCGGGGGCCGCTGCCGGCATCCAAATCGGCGCGGCCGGGGCGTACAGCGTGATAACGCTGGCGTTCGTCGAGATCCCACTCGTCAGCCAACTGGCGGCGCCGGTGCGGACCGGGGAGGTCATGTTGTGGGTACGCGACTGGGTGACTGCTCGCCGACAGCAGGTTCTCGCCGTCATGATCGCCCTGCTGGGAGTTGTCCTCATGACGGCCGGCATGGGCCACGTCTGAGCTCCCTCATGAAATGCCGAACGCGGGTAACAACAGTCCACACGTGTTACCCGCGCCCGTGACAGCTGGCTAGCCCCAGCGAGACCCTTATCCGACGCCGGTCCGCGGGATCACGCTGGGCCGGTTCTGCAGCACATGCGGACTGGCCCCACCGCGGCCCATCGGCCCGCCGGCCATCCCGGCACCAGCGCCCGCACCACCCATCGGCATCGGCATCATCGGCATCCCACCACCCGTGGAAGCCCCAGTCGCCCCAGCGGCCGCGGCCATCTCCGCGGCGGGCACACCGGCCGCACCCAACCCCGACATCGCCGAAGTGCCCATGTGCGCCGGCATCGACCCCTGCCATGTTGGCGGCACCGACATCGCCCCCACCAACCGCGCGTTACCCAATCCCCCCGCCACGCCCGCACCCAGGCCACCCAGGCCACCAGCGCCGCCGAACGGCTTCATCCCGGACAAGGCATCACCGGCCATCTTGGGCATATCGGCCGCCACATCGCCCACCGTCGCTGCGTGAGCGGCGGCCGAGCCCCCATTCGCCATCTGCATCAGCGACATCATCGGCGACATCATCATGCTGGCCGGGTACATCCCGATCTGCGCCACCTGCGTCAAGTCCGACAACGGCAGCGCCGAGGCCGCCGACTCCACCGACGACACCGCACCCGGAACCGCCGACACCGCCGACGACACCATCGACGACAACGAGGACCCCTGCGACGCAAGCTGCGAACCCGCCTGCGAGGCCGCCCCCGTAACCGCAGTACCAAACTGGCCCGCCCACGACGACAACCCCGACAGATTCACCGGCGGAATGCTAAACGGCGCCAACGTCGAGGCCACCGAGGTCGCCCCCGCGTGATACCCCAACATCGCGCCCACATCCTGGGCCCACATCTCGACGTACTGGAACTCGGTGGCCGCAATCGCAGGAAGATTAATCCCGAAAAAGTTCGTGGCCAACAGCGTCGCCAACGTCGTCCGATTCCCCGTCACCGCCAACGGATGCACCGTCGCCGACTGCGCCACCTCGAACGCCGTCGCGGCCGCCACCGCCTGACCGGCCGCCGAGGCCGCCTGCGCGGCCGCCGCGCTCAACCAGCTCACGTACGGCATGGCCGCAGCCGCCATCGACACCGATGCCGGACCCGACCACGGCCCCGACGCCAACGCGGTGACCACCGACTCAAACGACGCCGCCGACGCCTGCAAATCCTGCGCCAACCCATCCCAGGCCGTCGCGGCCATGTGCAACGGGCCCGAGCCCGCACCAGCGAAGATCCGAGCCGAATTAATCTCCGGCGGCAACCAAGAAAAATCCAGAACCATCTATTACCCCAACCCAACCCGCCGCATCAGCGGCTCACACCCGGACAATGACACATGCGTCAACTAACACTGGCGGATCGTATGTCATTCCCCAACGATATTTCGAGTTTTGACCAAACCACCGAACCGTGCCGACACTAGGGTATTCGCGCCGGGGGTCGTCGTGGTTACGCCCCGGCAGGTACTGGGTTGATGACATGCCGAGGGCGCGGTTAACACACTCCCTCACGTGTCACCAGCGCCCGTCGCAGCTGGCTATCCGACCCCGGTCCGCGGCACCACGCTAGGCCGGTTCTGCAGCACATGCGGACTGGCCCCACCGCGGCCCATCATCCCGCCGGGCATGCCAGCACCAGCGCCGCCCATGCCCATCGGCATCGGCATCATCGGCATTCCACCACTCGTGGGAGCCCCAGTCGCCCCGGCCGCCGCGGCCATCTCGGCGGCGGGCAAACCGGGGCCCAACCCCGACATCGCCGAACTGGCCATGTGCGCCGGCATCGATCCCTCCCAGGTCGGCGGCACCGACATCGCCCCCACCAACCGCGCTTTACCCAATTCCCCCGCCATGCCAGCGCCCAGGCCACCCGCACCGCCCAGCCCCTTCATCCCAGCAGGCATCGCGTCACCGGCAAGCTTCGGCATATCGGCCGCCGCCCCCGCGCCCATGGCCGCCGCATTAGCCAAGCCACCCGAACTCCCATTCGCCATCTGCATCAGCGACATCATCGGCGACATCATCATGCTCGCCGGATACATCCCGATCTGCGCCACCTGCGTCAAGTCCGACAACGGCAGCGCCGAGGCCGCCGACTCCACCGACGTCACCGCACCCGGAACCGCCGAAACCACCGTCGACACCATCGACGACAACGAGGACCCCTGCGACGCAAGCTGCGAACCCGCCTGCGTGGCCGCCCCCATGACCGCAGTACCAAACTGGCCCGCCCACGATGACAGCCCCGCCAAATTCACTGGCGGAATGCTAAACGGCGCCAATGTCGAGGCCACCGAGGTCGCCCCCGCGTGATACCCCAACATCGCGCCCACATCCTGGGCCCACATCTCGACGTACTGGAACTCGGTGGCCGCAATCGCAGGAAGGTTAATCCCGAAAATGTTCGTGGCCAACAGCGTCGCCAACGTCGTCCGATTCCCCGTCACAGCCAAGGGATGCACCGTCGCCGACTGCGCCACCTCGAACGCCGTCGCGGCCGCCACCGCCTGAGCGGCCGCCGAGGCCGCCTGGGCGGCCGCTGCGCTCAACCAGCTCACGTACGGCATGGCCGCGGCCGCCATCGCCGCCGATGCCGGACCCGACCACGGCCCCGACGCCAAGGCGGTGACCACCGACTCAAACGACGACGCCGACGCCTGCAAATCCTGCGCCAACCCATCCCAGGCCGTCGCGGCCATGTGCAACGGGCCCGACCCCGCGCCAGCGAAGATACGAGCCGAGTTAATCTCCGGCGGCAACCACGAGAAATCCAGAACCATCACAACCCCAAACCAGCCAGCCGGCTTACACTCGGACAATCACACACGTGTACACCATTATGGCCGGATAGTAGGCGTGTCGACCACAAAAATCCGCACTTTCGCCCAACCTTTTTCACCAATCCCACGGCAGTTCGCCTAGACCTAGCACGAACCCCGACCGAACAGACAACTGTCCAGGTATCCAGAGATCTGCCGACAGCGTCTTAAGACGATTTGTCAAAATCTTGGACAACAACCTCGGCTTCTGGTAGCCCAGCCATGCGGGTGATGAACGATAGTTGACTTTGCCAGCTTCGGCTGGCTGAAACAGGCTGCGTAACAGGCTGCCAGGACGTTCGGCGGGGAATACGCAAGTTAGGCGCTCGTCGTGCTCCCCGAGCACGAGTCCGGCCTCCGGTGCAACTTAGTGGGTTGCCTGAAACGAGCTTGAGTCAAGCGCGTCGCCAGGCGGGCTGGCGGTGCGCCCTTGGCGGGCCGCCGGGTCGACAACGGTTCAAGCGCTCCCGCGGCACGGAACATACGTCTAGCTAGAACAGGCTGTTGAAGATGCCCGAAAGCTCATCGCCGGAGTTAAACAGGCCGGAGCTGCTGGTGCCGGAGACGATCAATCCCGAACTCGAAACACCGACGACAAAGAAGCCCGTGTCGTTAACCGCCGCGTCGTTGTAACCCGCGTTACCAATGCCCGAGTTGAGGATGCCCGAGTTACCTGAGGAGGTACTGCTGGTGCTGGTGTTTACCCATCCCGAGTTAAAGAAACCCGATTGCTGCAGGCCGGAGTTGCCGGTACCCGAGGGATCAGCCTGGAGGAAGCCCGAGTTACCGGTGCCTTCGTTTCCGAAGCCCGAGTTCGCGACGGATTGGTTTGTTGCGCTGAGGAAGCCCGTGTTCAGGTTGCCGGTGTTCCAACCGCCCGTGTTGGTGTCACCGGCGTTTACGAAGCCCGTGTTGGTGTCCCCCGCGTTGGCGATGCCGGTGTTGATGTTGCCGGCGTTAAACAATCCCGTGTTTCCGGTACCCGCATTGAAGGGGCCCGTGTTTATGGTGCCGCCGTCAAAACTTCCCCAGTTGATGCTGCCACCGTCGAAAAAGCCCGTGTTTCCGGTACCGGCGCTGCCGGCACCCGTGTTTGTGCCGCCGCCATTCCAGAATCCGGTGTTGATGTTGCCCGCGTTCGCGAAGCCCCAGTTCGTGTTGCCCGAGTTCCCGAAGCCCACGTTGTTGGCGCCGGAGTTGAAGAAGCCGGTGTTTCCGGTACCGGAGTTGCCGAAGCCAGTGTTTCCGCTGCCTGAGTTCAGGGCGCCGAAGCCGACCTGATTGCTGCCAGTGAGACCGAAGCCGATGTTGTTATTGCCTGTGTTCCCGAAGCCGATATTGCCGCTGCCGGTGTTTCCCAACCCGAAGTTGGTGGACCCGAAGTTCCCGCCGCCGAAGTTGAGGCTGCCGTTGTTCCCGCTGCCGAAATTCGTGCTGCCGATGTTGCCGCTGCCGATGTTGGTGTCGCCGATGTTGCCACTGCCAAAGTTGGCATTGCCTTGGTTTCCGCTGCCCAGGTTGTAGCTGCCGATGTTTCCGCTGCCCAGGTTGAGGTTGCCGATATTGCCGAAGGTGAAGTTCCCGTCGCCCTTGTTTCCGCTGCCCAGGTTGTAGCTGCCGATATTGCCCGGGCCCAAATTGATGTTCGGGGGGGTCGGAATGGAGGCGACCGCTTGCGAGGCGGCGGCTCGCACACCGGCTACCGGTGCGCCGAACAAGTTGGACACGTCCGACAGACCCGGCAGACTCTGCAACGCCTGCTCCCAGGACGCCAACTGCGCAGCCACCGCCGACGCCCCACCGTGATAACCCACCATCGCGGCCACATCGGCGGCCCACATCTGCTCGTAGGCACCCTCGGCCGCCGCAATCGCCGGCGCGTTCTGCCCAAACAGATTCGTCACCACCAACTGAACCAACTCATTGCGGTTGGCCGCCACCACCAACGGATGAACCACCGCCGCCCGCGCCGCCTCAAACACACTGGCCACCGCCCGCGCCTGACCCGCCGCCCCCACAGCCCGCGCCGCCGCCGCACTCAACCACCCCGCATACGGAGCCGCCACCGCCGCCATCGCCGCCGACGCCGCACCCTGCCACGCCTGACCCGCCAACCCCGACGTCACCGAGGAAAACGATTGCGCCGCCGACCCCAACTCAGCAGCCAACCCCTCCCACGCCGACGCCGCTTCCAACATCGGACCCGAACCCGCACCAGTGAACATCCGCAACGAATTAATCTCCGGCGGCAACACCGAAAAATTCATAGCTATTGCCCCTCCTTCAGCGGGTTAT
Source organism: uncultured Actinomycetota bacterium (assembly GCA_963845595.1). GTDB lineage: Bacteria > Actinomycetota > Actinomycetes > Mycobacteriales > Mycobacteriaceae > Mycobacterium. Next base: position 233,817 of record CAWJSU010000005.1, on the reverse strand, counting down.
TCCCCAGCGCACGCCCCCGCGTTACCAAAAACCCCACGCGACACCTCCCGCCAACGCCGCCCGCACCAGCAACCACGCCGCACCATCCAGGCACCCAGCACGGCAACCGCGCCAATTCACCGGCAAACCTAGAAGGGCACAATGATGACCCCGGATCGCACCAACGCAATGTCTATACTTAATTGCTCCAACGTAGTGAAGCCAGTTAATTGCTGCAATTGCTGCAAGTAAATGGAACCAGTTAGTTGCTGCTGGGTGCTGAATAAACCCGCGAGGAATTCGCCCGAGTTGAAGTAACCGGAGTTGAAGTTACCCGAGTCCAAGATGCCCGCGCCGTTCGTACCCGAGTCGGCGATGCCCGTGATCGAAGTACCCGTGTTCACCCAGCCCGAACTAAAGGTGCCGATATTTGCGATGCCAGAATTGAAGCTCAGCGTTGCATCTTCACCCACGTTACTGGTACCAGAGTTGCCGGAGCCGGTGTTGGAGAAACCCGAATTTCCGAAACCCGCGGAATCACTATTTCCGAAGCCCGAGTTCCCGGTTCCAGAATTACCGAAGCCAGAGTTACTGACCGTTTGGGTGAGTGCGCTGCCGAAGCCCGTGTTAAGTGTCCCCGCGCTGAGCCCGCCCGTATTGGTGTCGCCCGAATTTGCAAATCCGGTGTTGGTGTTGCCCGAATTCCAAAAGCCCGTGTTCGAATTGCCCGAGTTCCATAAGCCGCTATTGCCCGATCCCGCATTGCCGAAGCCCGTGTTATAGAAGCCCCCGTTATGGCTGCCAAAGTTTGAGTCACCCGCATTGAAATTACCAAAGTTTCCGTTACCCGCATCCCCAAAGCCCGTGTTGACGACTCCCGAGTTCCAGAAGCCGGTATTTGTGACGCCCGAATTCCCGAAGCCGAAATTCCCGACGCCGGAATTCCCTATGCCGATGTTGCCGGTACCCGTGTTGAAGAAGCCAATGTTGCCGGTCCCCGAGTTCCCGAACCCGATGTTTCCGCTGCCTGAGTTCAAGCCGCCGATGCCCCGTAGATCATTGCCGGTAAGCCCGATCCCGAAGTTCCCGGTGCCCGTATTGCCCCAGCCGAAATTGTCGCTTCCGTTGTTTCCGCCACCGAAGTTGTAGCTGCCGACATTCCCGCCGCCAAAGTTGAGGGAGCCGATATTCCCGTTGCCAAAGTTGAGGGTTGCGGTGCCGCCATTGGGTGCGGTGTTTCCACTCCCGATGTTGAGGAAACCATCGTTGCCGATGCCGAGGTTTAGGGTACCAATATTCCCGCTGCCGATATTTCCACTGCCGAAGTTCCCGCTACCAAAATTGAAGTCACCGATGTTTCCCTGGCCGACGTTTCCGGTCCCGATGTTTCCGCTGCCGCCATTGTTGTTACCGAAGTTGCCGCCACCGAAGTTTGTGTTGAAAGCGTTTCCGAAGCCGAAGTTGAAGTTGCCGTTGTTTCCGCTGCCCAGGTTGAGGGTGCCGATATTGCCAACCCCCAGGTTGATGGTCGGGAGGGCAAAGGAGGCGGCCGCGTGCGCGGCGGCGGCCGGCGCACCACTCAACAAGTTAGACACGCCCGACAGACCCGGCAGACTCTGCAACGCCTGCTCCCAGGACGCCAACTGCGCAGCCACCGCCGACGCCCCACCGTGATAACCCACCATCGCGGCCACATCGGCGGCCCACATCTGCTCGTAGGCACCCTCGGCCGCCGCAATCGCCGGCGCGTTCTGCCCAAACAGATTCGTCACCACCAACCGCACCAACTCATTGCGGTTGGCCGCCACCACCAACGGATGAACCACCGCCGCCCGCGCCGCCTCAAACACACTGGCCACCGCCCGCGCCTGACCCGCCGCCCCCACAGCCCGCGCCGCCGCCGCACTCAACCACCCCGCATACGGAGCCGCCACCGCCGCCATCGCCGCCGACGCCGCACCCTGCCACGCCTGACCCGCCAACCCCGACGTCACCGAGGAAAACGACTGCGCCGCCGACCCCAACTCAGCAGCCAACCCCTCCCACGCCGACGCCGCCTCCAACATCGGACCCGAACCCGCACCAGTGAACATCCGCAACGAATTAATCTCCGGCGGCAACACCGAAAAATTCATAGCTACTGCCCCTCCTTCACGGGGTTATTCCTCAGCGCACGCCCCTGCGTTACCAAAAACCCCAGTGCGACACCTCCTGCCAACGCCGCCCGCACCAACCCAGCAATCACGCCGCACCATCCAGGCATCACCCAGCACGCCACTGCACCAATCCACCGGCCACCCTAGGGCACCACCCCCGACAAAACCGCGCATTTGCACCGCGATTCACCGTGTTAACCCAGCCGCCACCGTTACTTAGCCAGCGACGCGGGACCGGAGCCGACGTCGGTCACCTACTGCCGCTGCGCGAAACGACCCCGGTCCCGGCACGATCCGCGGCGACGCAAACCCGGGCGGGTACCAATGCGGTGCTAGCTGCCCTTGAGCCGCACTGCCAGGTAATCACCGACCTTGTCGATCGCGACCCGCTCCTGCGTCATGGCATCGCGCTCGCGCACGGTCGCGGCGTTGTCCTCGAGTGAGTCGAAATCCACCGTCACGCAGAACGGCGTACCAACCTCGTCCTGGCGCCGGTAGCGACGCCCGATGGCGCCGGCGTCATCGAAATCGATGTTCCAGCACTTCCGCAGTTCGGCGGCCAGGTCACGCGCCTTGGGAGTTAAGTCGGCGTGCCGGGACAGCGGCAACACCGCTGCCTTGACCGGCGCCAGCCGCGGGTCGAGTCGAAGCACCGTGCGCTTGTCCATGCCGCCCTTGGCATTCGGGGCCTCGTCCTCGGTGTACGCGTCGATCAAGAACGCCATGAACGACCGAGTCAGGCCGGCTGCCGGTTCGATGACATACGGTGTATACCGGGTGTCGCTGACCTGGTCGTAGAAGGATAGATCGACACCGGAATGCTTTGTGTGCGTTGATAAGTCGAAATCGGTTCGGTTGGCCACACCCTCCAGCTCACCCCACGGGTTGCCGACGAAGCCGAACTTGTACTCGATGTCCACGGTGCGGTCGGAATAGTGCGACAACTTCTCCTTGGGGTGTTCGAACAGCCGCAGGTTCTCCGGATCGATACCAAGGTCGACATACCATTGCTGCCGGGTGTCGATCCAATACTGATGCCATTCCTTGGCGGTCGACGGCTCGACGAAGAATTCCATCTCCATCTGCTCGAACTCGCGGGTGCGGAAGATGAAATTGCCGGGGGTAATTTCGTTGCGGAAGCTCTTGCCGATCTGCCCGATACCGAACGGCGGCTTCTTGCGAGCAGTCGTCGCGACGGCGGCGAAGTTGACGAAGATGCCCTGGGCGGTTTCGGGGCGCAGATAATGCAGTCCCTCGTCGGTCTCGATGGGCCCGAGATAGGTCTTGAGCATCATGTTGAATTCGCGCGGCTCGGTCCATTGGCCGGGCTCGCCGGTCTCCGGGTCGCGAATGTCGGCGAGCCCGTTGGGCGGCGGCTGCCCGTGTTTGGCTTCGTAGGCCTCGATGAGGTGGTCGGCGCGGTAGCGCTTGTGGGTGATCAACGACTCGACCAGCGGGTCGTGGAATACCTCGACGTGGCCGGAGGCCACCCACACCTGCCGCGGCAGGATGATCGACGAATCGATTCCCACGACGTCGTCTCGGCCGGTGACCACCGAGCGCCACCACTGCCGTTTGATGTTCTCCTTGAGTTCCACCCCCAGCGGCCCGTAGTCCCACGCCGATTTCGTGCCGCCGTAGATTTCGCCGGAGGGGTAGACGAAACCGCGCCGTTTGGCCAGGTTGACTACGGTGTCGATGACGGACGCCACGGCGTAGTGACTCCCTTCGGAGGATCAGGCTAAACACGTGTGGCGGTCAATCGCCGCACGCAAAAACATCAGTCATGGTAGCGATCTTCGCCGGGGTTTTTGACATGCATCATCATGCATGTGACAGTGGAAGTCAGCCGCATGCATTTCCACTGGCGATCCGAATGCCCTGGCACTTCTCGAGGTGATGACTCCATCATGGTGACGTCCCCCTCAACGCCGACCAACCATATCGGCGCCCACGAGGACATGGGCGCCGATATGGTCGGGCACCACGAGCACGAGGCGCAGGGGATCCCGGCATACCCCGCGCCGCCGCCGCGGGACATTCTCGACGCCGCCGGCGAGCTGCTGCGCGCGCTGGCTGCACCCGTGCGGATCGCCATCGTGCTGCAATTGCGTGAATCCCAGCGTTGCGTGCACGAACTGGTCGACGCGCTGAGCGTGCCGCAGCCGCTGGTCAGCCAACATCTGAAGATTCTCAAGGCGGCGGGCGTGGTCGCCGGAGAGCGGTCTGGCCGCGAGGTGCTCTACCGGCTGGCTGACCACCACCTCGCGCACATCGTCGTCGACGCGGTGACCCACGCCGGCGAGGACGCGCAATGACGCGCGCCGGCGACGATGCAGTGGGGGAAACAGCGGCGCCAATGACGCGCGCTGGCGACGATGCAGTGGGGGTACCACCCGCTTGCGGGGGACGAAGCGATGAGGAGGAGCGGCGCCAATGACCGGAGCCAGCGTCCGTTCCACCCGGCAGCGGGCAGCGATCTCGACGCTGTTGGAGACGCTCGATGAGTTCCGCTCGGCCCAGGAGCTGCACGACGAGCTGCGCCGCCGCGGCGAGAACATCGGCCTGACCACCGTCTACCGGACCCTGCAATCGATGGCGGCCGCAGGAATGGTTGACACGCTGCGCACCGACACCGGCGAATCGGTCTACCGCAGGTGCTCGGAGCACCATCACCACCATCTGGTGTGCCGCAGCTGCGGTTCCACCATTGAGGTGGGCGACCACGAGGTCGAGGCGTGGGCGGCCGAAGTCGCAGCCAAACACGGGTACTCCGATGTCAGCCACACCATCGAGATCTTCGGCACCTGCTCGGACTGCCGGTCCTAGGCTGTCGCTGTTACTGCGGCGCTCTCGCGCGTCGCATCCCTGATCAACCGCGCAGGTGACTAGCGCCTTTGCGTGCGAAGTCGCTCCAAGGACTCCTTTAGAGCCCGCGAAGCGTGTGTTGCGACCGTTCTCCGCGACGCTCCCGGAAAAAAAGTTTCCAAAAAAGTGTCCTACACGCGCCGGCTCCGTGCTCTTACCCATGTCCGCGGCCCAGCGGCCGACAACAAGCTGACTCGAGGGAAGAGAGAAGACGATGCGGAACCACTCATCGCCCCACCTGCGGGCGGTCCGCGACGTGGAAGCCCCTTCGCTGCAATTTCGCACGATCCACGGCTACCGTCGCGCCTTCCGGGTTGCGGGATCCGGGCCGGCTCTGCTGTTGATCCACGGCGTCGGCGCCAACTCCACGTCGTGGGAGCCCGTGCACGCCAAGCTCGCGCAACGGTTCACGGTCATCGCACCGGACCTGCTGGGTCACGGCGAGTCCGACAAGCCCCGCGCCGACTACTCGCTGGCGGCCTTCGCGAACGGCATGCGCGACCTGCTCGCCGCGCTTGGCATCGACCGCGTGACCGTCGTCGGGCATTCGTATGGCGGCGGCGTCGCGATGCAATTCGCCTATCAGTACCCCCAACTGGTCGAGCGCATCGTGCTGGTGAGCACCGGCGGCGTCGCGAATGATGTGAGCATCGCACTGCGGTTGGCGGCACTGCCAATGGCCAGCGACGCGCTGGCCATGCTGCGCGTTCCTGGCGCGCTACCCACGATGCGACTCTTTGGCCGCGCCGTTGGAAGCGTCCTGGGTTCCACCAAATTCGGGCGCGACGTCGCCGACGCCGTGGGCCTGCTCCAGGATTTGAAGGAGCCGGGTGCATTGTCCGCGTTCGCGCGCACCTTGCGGTCGGTCGTCGACGGGCGTGGCCAGTTCGTGACCATGCTGGATCGCAGCTATCTGGTGCAAACCGTTCCGGTGCAGGTGATTTGGGGCGAAGAAGACCCCGTGATCCCGGTGGAACATGCCCGGATCGCCCACGCCGCAATGGCTGACTCGCGCCTGGAGATCTTCGAAAAGTCGGGGCACCTGCCGTTCAAGGACCACCCGAATCGCTTCGTCGAGGTGGTCGAACGATTCATCGACTCGACCCGACCGGCTGACTACCAGCAAGACCTGCTGGGCTCGCTGCTGCAGACTGGCGGCGCCCGCCAGGAGATCGCCGCCGCTGAAGCGGTGTCCTAGGCAGTCCTAAGCAGTCCTAAGCAGTCCTAGACAGTCAGCGCGCTGCGTATCTCGGCGCCCATGTCCAGCACCATCAGGATCAGGGTGCGCAGCGCGTCGTCGGTCAAACCGGCGCCGGGAAAGTTGTATCGAAGCATCACGTCCGCTGTTTTCGTCGCGCCTTTACCCGAGTTGCGCTGCGCAGCCTTCTCGCTGGCCTTCTCCGCCAGGGTCACGGTGCCGAGGCTGCTGTCGCGCGCGTGGCCGGCCACCTGATCGCTGATCTTTTTCGTCAACGGCAAATCCCACGCCAATACCTGGGTGAGCGACACCAGATCGAGATCCTCGACGATGCTCACCACCCGCAGCGACGCGAAGGTGCCGCCGTGGCGCACGGTCAGCGCGCCGTCGGGCTCCTCCTCGACGGGCACGACGCCACGGAGTATCGAAACCAACCGCTCCTGCAAGGACGGCACTAGGCGCTCCCGAACCGTCGATCGCGGTATGCGTATTCTTCGCAGGCCGCCCACAGGTCCCGGCGGTCGTAGTCGGGCCACAACTTGTCCTGAAAGCTGAATTCGGCGTAAGCCGACTGCCACAGCATGAAGTTGCTGGACCGCTGCTCCCCCGAGGTCCGCAGAAAGAGATCGACGTCGGGGATGTCGGGCCGCTGCAGATGCCGGGAGATGGTGGACTCGCTGATGCGGTCCGGGTTCAGCCTGCCGGCGGCGGCCTCACGAGCGATTTCCCTTGTCGCTTCGGTGATTTCGGCGCGGCCACCGTAGTTGACACAGTAGTTGATGGTGATGACGTCGTTGTTCGCCGTCATGGCCTCCGCGACCGCCAATTCGTTGATGACACTGCGCCACAGTCGTGGCCGCGACCCCACCCACCGGATCCGGACCCCGATCGACTTGAGGTTCTCCCGGCGCCGTCGCACCACATCGCGGTTGAAGCCCATCAGGAAGCGGACTTCCTCGGGCGAACGCTTCCAATTCTCGGTGGAGAAGGCGTAGAGACTGAGCCACTTGATCCCGAGTTCAATTGCACCGCAAGCGACGTCGATCACAACCGCCTCGCCCATCTTGTGACCTTCGACCCGGGTCAGTCCGCGTTGAGTGGCCCAGCGGCCATTGCCGTCCATCACGATGGCCACATGCAGGGGCAACCGGTCAGCCGGAATCCGCGGCGCAGCGGATTTCGACGTGTGTTGCGGCGGCCGGCGCGGGCCGCCGTCGGGCGACGGCGGTAGCTCCGGGAAGACGACCGGCCATGTCGACTTGTCGGGAAAGGTCGGGTAGTCGTCGGGTGCCGGGGGTAATTGGGGGAAGGCGCGAGTTGTCACTTCTGCCACACTGGCCCCAGCTCCTGAGGGGGTGTTTTATGCCCGCCTCCGAGCGACAACGTCCAACGTCCTGGGTTTGTCGCTCGGAGGCGGGCAAACTGTATATCGGCCGACGGAGATACTGGTGTGGCAGATGTGGTGGATATGGCGGATATGACGGATGTAATTAAGGTCCGGTCAGGCGTCCGCTCGTTCCTAGCCACAGGCCACATCCTGCCTGAGCAGCGCCGCGCGCCGCTGCGCGGTCGACTGGTCGACTTGATACGTCCGCTCCACCAGCGGCAACGTTTTGAGCTGCCGTTCCAGATGCCATTGCAGGTGCGCGGCCACCAATCCGCTGACGTGGCTGCGATGGGATTGCGGTGCCTCCTGGGCGGCTTCCCAATCGCCGTCGTGCAGCGCGGACATCAGATCCAGCACACCCGGCGGCGGTGTGGTTGAGCCGGCTGGGCGGCATTGCGCGCAAACGCTGCCCCCGGTGGCGATGTGAAACGCCCGATGCGGACCGGGTGTGGCGCAGCGGGCGCACTCGGTCAGTGCCGGCGCCCATCCCGCGATACCCATGGCACGCAGCAGATAGGCGTCCAACAGCAGGTCGCGGGGCCGGTGTCCGTCAGCCACCGCCCGCAGCGCGCCCACCGTAAGCCGGTGCAGGGCCGGGATGGGCGCCCGCTCCTCGCCGGCGAGGCGTTCGGCGGTTTCCAGCATCGCGCACCCGCAGGTGTAGCGGCCGTAGTCGCTGACGATGTCGGTGGCGAACGCGTCGATCGAGACGACCTGGGTGACGATGTCCAGGTTGCGGCCGGGGTGCAGTTGCACGTCGATATGCGCGAACGGCTCCAGTCGCGCGCCGAATTTGCTGCGAGTGCGGCGCACACCTTTGGCCACCGCGCGGACCAGCCCGTGATCGTGGGTCAGCAGGGTCACGATCCGGTCGGCTTCGCCGAGCTTGTGCTGGCGCAACACAACAGCCCGGTCTCGATACAGCCGCATCACAATAGTTTTGCACCCCACCGCGACATCGCGGGTATCCGCGCCGATAGTCTCGTACCCCGTGGTCAGCGCTTCTGGGTCCGTTTCAGGGTCCGCTTCCGGCTCCGGCGGTCGGCGCCTGCCCACCCTCACTGACCTGCTCTACCAGCTGGCCACCCGCTCGGTGACCTCCCAAGAGTTGGTGCAGCGCTCCCTGGCCGCCATCGAGGTCAGCCAGCCGACATTGAACGCCTTCCGCGTGGTACTCGCCGAGTCCGCGCTGGCCGACGCGGCCGAAGCCGACCGGCGACGCGACGCCGGCGACACGGCGCCGCTGCTGGGCATCCCGATCGCGGTCAAGGACGACGTCGACGTTGCTGGAGTGCCAACCGCCTTCGGCACCGAGGGGTACGTCCCGCCGGCGACCAGCGACGCCGAGGTCGTTCGCCGCCTGAAGGCGGCCGGCGCCGTGATCGTCGGCAAGACGAACGCCTGTGAACTCGGTCAATGGCCATTCACCAGCGGACCCGGATTCGGACACACCCGCAACCCCTGGTCGCGCCGGCACACGCCGGGCGGCTCGTCGGGCGGTAGCGCGGCCGCGGTGGCCGCGGGCCTGGTCACCGCCGCTATCGGCTCCGACGGCGCCGGCAGCGTCCGGATCCCCGCGGCCTGGACGCACCTGGTGGGCATCAAGCCGCAACGCGGCCGCATCTCCACCTGGCCGTTGCCCGAGGCGTTCAACGGCATCACGGTCAACGGCGTGCTGGCCCGCACGGTTGCCGATGCGGCGCTGGTGCTCGACGCGGCGTCCGGCAACGTCGAGGGCGACCGGCATAAGCCCCGTCCGGTGGCGGTCTCCGACTACCTCGGCATCGCACCCGGCCCGCTGAACATCGCGCTGTCAACCCGGTTTCCGTACACGTTTTTTCGGGCCAAGTTGCACCCCGAGATCCTGGCCGCGACGCAAAAGGTGGGCAAGCAACTGCAGCTGCTCGGCCACACCGTGGTGTCGGGCAACCCGGACTACGGCCTGCGGTTGTCCTGGAACTTTCTGGCCCGGGGCACCTCTGGCCTGCGCGACTGGGAGGAGCGGCTGGGTGACGGCGTCACGCTGGACCCCCGCACGGTGTCCAATCTGCGCACGGGCCACGTGCTGGGGCAGGCGATCCTGCGCAGCGCGCGCCGCCACGAAGCCGCCGACCAGCGTCGGGTGGGCTCGATCTTCGACATCGTCGACGTGGTGCTAGCGCCGACCACCGCGCAACCACCGCCGTTGGCCCGCTCCTTCGACAAATTGGGCGGCCTGCGCACCGACCGCGCGATGATCCGCGCGTGCCCGGTGGCGTGGCCGTGGAACGTGCTGGGCTGGCCGTCGATCAACGTGCCGGCGGGGTTCACCTCCGACGGTCTGCCGATCGGTGTGCAGTTGATGGGACCGGCGAACAGCGAGGGCATGCTGATCTCGCTGGCGGCCGAGCTGGAGGCCGTCTGCGGCTGGGCGACCAAGCAGCCCGAGGTCTGGTGGACCGACGGCTAATCGCTCAGGGAGTTAAACCCCAGAGAGTTAAACCCCAGAGAGTTAAACCCCAGAGAGTTAAACCCCAGAGAGTTAAAACCCAGAGAGTTAAAACCCACAGAGTTAAAACCCAGAGAGTTAAAACCCAAGCCGGCCAAGCTGTTTAGGGTCACTCTGCCAGTTCTTGGCGACCTTGACGCGCAGGTCGAGAAAGATCTTGGTGCCCAGCAGCTTCTCGATCTGGCCGCGCGCCGCGGTGCCCACCTCCCGCAGCCGGGCGCCACCCTTGCCGATGACGATTCCCTTCTGACTGTCCCGCTCGACATATAGCACGGCGTACACGTCGATCAGGTCGTCACGCCCCTCCCGTGGGGTCACCTCGTCGATCACCACCGCCAGCGAGTGCGGCAGCTCGTCGCGAACCCCCTCCAGCGCGGCCTCGCGGATGAGCTCGGCCATCAGTATTTCCTCGGGTTCGTCGGTCAGCTCGCCATCGGGGTAGTACGCCGGTCCGGCGGGCAGGGCCGCGGCCAGCACGTCGATCAAAACGTCGACCTGGACGCCGGCGACGGCCGACACCGGCACGATCTCGGCGGACTCGGTGACGAGCTCGCTGACCGCGACGAGCTGCGCGGCCACCCGTTCCCTGGGCACCTTGTCAATCTTGGTGACGACGCCAACGAGCGTGGTCTTGGGCGCGATGGAACGGATCTGCTCGACGATCCACCGATCCCCCGGACCGATCGCCTCGTCGGCCGGGATGCACAGCCCAATAACGTCGACCTCGGCGTAGGTGTCACGCACCAAGTCGTTGAGCCGCTTGCCGAGTAGCGTGCGCGGCCGGTGCAGCCCGGGGGTATCGACCAGGATGATCTGAAAGTCCTTGCGGTGCACAATCCCCCGAATGGCGTGTCGGGTGGTCTGCGGCGTGGTCGAGGTGATCGCCACTTTGGTGCCGACCAATGCGTTGGTCAACGTCGACTTGCCGGTGTTGGGCCGGCCCACCAAACACACGAAGCCCGAACGGAATTCGGTCATGTCACCGAGTGTGCTAACCGGGCGAATTTTTCGCGGAATTCTCGCCGTGGGTTCACGCCCGGCGTCATAACGGGTTCCCGGCCCGGTCGGTGACGATCACTACCGCCGTCGGCGACAGTTCGCGGACCGCGGCGATGCCGGGATCGTCGATGGAGCCGGCTACCAGCACGACGACCTCCAGGCTGGTCGCCCCGCTCGATGCGGCCGCGGCCACCGCCGCCTGCAGGCCGGTCAGCTCGAGCGTCGACAAGGTCACGGGCGCGGCCGCATACGTGCGGCCGTCCACATCACGGACCGCCGCGCCACTCTCGGCCTCCGCGCGCGCCATCGCGGCTCGAGCGAGCACCACCAGCTTCGAGTCTTCGGCATCCAGCTGCTGCGGCTCAGTCATGGTGATCGCCTTCGGGATCGTCGGATTCGGCCGGGCTGAGCAGGACGGTGCCGATCCGTACCCGACCGCGATAATCGCGCCCGCCTTCAGCGTGCAGCCGCAAGCCATGTGATACCACCTCGGCACCGGGCAGCGGGACGCGGCCCAGTTCCAGAGCCAGCAGGCCGCCGACCGTGTCGACGTCGAGATCATCGTCGAATTCCATGCCGTACAGCTCGCCGACGTCTTCGATGGGCAGTCGTGCCGACACCCGGAAACGTTTGTCGCCCAAGTCTTCTACCGGCGCCGTCTCGGCTTGGTCGTACTCGTCGGCGATTTCGCCGACGATTTCCTCCAGCACGTCTTCGATGGTGACCAGACCGGCTATCGCGCCATACTCGTCGACCAGCAGCGCCATGTGGTTGCGATCGCGCTGCATTTCGCGCAGCAGCGCGTCGAGTGGCTTGGAGTCCGGCACGAACACCGCTGGGCGCATCACCTGCACCACGGTAGTGTCCCGGCCGCCGTCCTTCGAGAAGAACGTATGCTGGACAAGGTCTTTCAGGTACACGACCCCGACAATGTCGTCGACGTTCTCGCCGATCACCGGGATGCGGGAATGCCCGCTGCGTACGGCCAGAGTCATCGCTTGGCCGGCCGTCTTGTCCTCTTCGATCCAGATCATCTCGGTGCGCGGCACCATCACCTCGCGGGCCGGGGTGTCCCCGAGTTCGAAGACCGACTCGATCATCTTGCGCTCGTCGGCCGCGACCACGCCGCGCTGCTGGGCCAGGTCGACGACTTCGCGCAACTCGATCTCGGACGCGAACGGCCCGTTCCGCAGGCCGCGACCCGGCGTCAACGCGTTACCCAGAATCACCAGCAACCGGGGAATCGGCATCAACAGCCGTGAGACCGCCTGCAGCGGAAGGGCTGTCGCCAACGCGATGGAATACGCGTGCTGTCGGCCCAGGGTGCGTGGGCCGACGCCGATAACGACGAAGCTGACCACCACCATGATGGCCGCGGCGCCGAACAGCGCCCAGTCCAGGCCGAAGTTGTCGTAGAGAAACACGACCAGCAGCACGGTCGCGGTGACCTCACACGCGATGCGAAGCAACACGACCAGGTTGATGTAGCGCGGCCGGTCCGTCATCACCTTGAGCAGCGGTCCCGCGCCGACCCGCTCGTCACGCACCAACTCCTGCACCCGGGCCAGCGACACCGTGCTGATGGCGGCGTCGATTGCGGTGAATAGCCCGCCCAAAGCGATCAACAAGAGCGCGCCGAGCAGCTGAGACAGGCCGGTCAAAGGTCGAAACTGTCGGCCTCGGACGCCAGCTCGCGGGCGTGCTGACGTATTTCGTCTAGCGAATCGCCCATGCCGTTCATCCTCTCTGTGTCGTCACTCAAGACTCAGCCCCGTGAACGCAAGGAACGTCACCGTCCGTCTCGCAGACGATCCCGGACCCAAGACATAGTGGGCAGCCCAGCCGCTCGATCTCCTCGGCAGCGGCTATTAGCTTCGTGGCGAGGTCTTCCGCGGCTTCGGCGTGCTCCCTGAATGTCTCATGACGGACCATGTCCGCAAAGTTCCTGGCCTCGTGCGCCTCAAGCATCGCGGGTTCCTCGCGCGCGTCACCTATGTGGCCAACCTCAACCCAACGCCTCCGTACGCTGCCGTCGATGTTCTGCACACCAATGACGTCGATGCACATCCCATCAGACTTTCGGTGCGTGCCGTCGAACATCCTGATGGAGCTTTCGCCCGCGTCAGGTTCCCAGTCGCCCACCCGCGTCGCGTCAGGGGGTATGGGGATGTCTGACCGGTAGCTCGGAGTGGCTGCGGTCATCAGGCCGTCCTCTTCATCTCGATTCGGAAGTTGACTAAGTCCAAGATATCCAGCGCTACTGAACCCACGGCTAACCACTTTTTCCCAGGTCAGATACAGTATTTTGTCAGGCTCAAAGGTCGAAATACCTCGACTTGTCCAGCAACCGCTGGTCCCGCTCGTCCTGGCGGTCGTGCTGGTAGGCCTCGACTTGCTCGGCGACCCACTCTTCGAGTAACCGATCCTGCAGGGCGAACATCTCCTTTTCCTCGTCCCGTTCTGCGTGGTCGTAGCCGAGCAGATGAAGCACACCGTGAATTGTCAGCAGCGCCAACTCATGTCCGAGACTATGGCCCGCCGCGGCCGCCTGCTCGGCGGCGAACTCCGGGCACAGCACGATATCGCCGAGCATGGACGGCCCGGGCTCGGGGGCGTCGGGGCGGCCGCCCGGCTCGAGCTCGTCCATCGGGAAGCTCATCACGTCGGTCGGACCGGGCAGGTCCATCCAGCGCATGTGCAGGTCGGCCATCGCCGCGGTGTCCAACAGCACCATCGACAGCTCTGCGCTCGGGTTGACGTCCATTTTGGCGATGACAAACCGCGCGACGCTGACCAATTCGGCTTCGGATACGTCGATGCCCGACTCGTTGGATACTTCGATGCTCATGGGATGCTCATAGGACTGCTCATAAGGCTGCTCACAGCACCCATCATCGGCGACCGCGTCCGCCCGAGGCCCGCCGAGCCGCCCGGTTCATCGTCAGGCCGGGCTCTTCGAATTTCGCTTCGAATTCGGCATAGGCGTCCACGATCTCCGAGACCAGTCGGTGGCGCACGACGTCCACACTGGTCAACTCGGCGATGTGGATGTCGTCGACGCTGTCGAGGATCTCGATCGCAGACCGCATGCCGGACCTGGCACCGCCCGGCAGGTCGACCTGGGTGATGTCCCCGGTGACGACGATCTTCGACCCGAAACCCAGCCGGGTGAGGAACATCTTCATCTGCTCGGCGGTGGTGTTCTGCGCCTCATCAAGGACGATGAACGCGGAATTAAGGGTTCTACCCCGCATGTATGCCAGCGGCGCCACCTCAATTATCCCGGCAGACATCAGCTTTGGGATCAGCTCGGGGTCCATCATGTCGTAGAGCGCGTCATACAGCGGCCGCAGATACGGGTCTATCTTCTCGCTCAACGTGCCCGGCAGAAAGCCAAGGCGCTCACCGGCTTCCACCGCCGGACGGGTCAGAATGATGCGAGTTACCTGCTTGGTCTGCAGCGCGTTAACCGCTTTGGCCATGGCCAGATACGTCTTCCCGGTGCCGGCCGGGCCGACCCCGAAGACGATGGTGTTGGCGTCGATGGCGTCGACGTAGCGCTTCTGGTTGAGCGTCTTGGGCCGGATCGTCTTACCGCGGCGCGACAAGATGTCCAGCGTGAGCACTTCGGCCGGTGACTCGTTGCCCGTGCCGATCAGCATGGCGACGCTGTGCCGCACCACCTCCGGTGTCAACGGCTGACCGCTGGCCACGATGGCAACCAGCTCGGAGATCACCCGCTCGGCCAGTGCGACGTCGGCGGGTTCACCCGAGAGCGTGACCGCGTTGCCTCGCACATGCAGATCGGCGCTCAGTGTGCGTTCAAGGGCGCGCAGATTCTCGTCGGTCGAACCCAGCAGGCCCACGACGAGATCGGGCGGAACATCGATGCTGCTGCGAACCTGAGCGGAAGCCGAAGATGCGTCAGCACTGGTCTCGCGGGGCGTCACGTGGCTTCTGATGCCTGCTCTCTCGGCCGATAAGGAAGGTTGCTCAGGTGCCTCAGTCTACGCCGGGGGTCCTGGTTGGGCAGCTGTCATTCTGGTTTCGCCCAGCCCATCGGCGGGCAGATCCTTGTCCAGCACCTTGTGGGCTTGCGCAACGCCGCAGACCGGAAGCAAGGCATCGTCGAGCAGCCCTACCTGTACTAACAAACAGGCCTGATCCCAGTAGATCCGTTCGTAGGCGACTTTTGGTGTCGCAGAGTCAGCCTCGGAATCTGCCTCGGCGTCAGCCTCGAAGCCCATGACGACCACCACCGGCAGCATTACCGCACGACCGGTGGGCGCCACTCCGGGAAGGAATGTCGGCATCGGGATGTCGTGTGTGAACGACATGATCATCTCGTCGACGACACGGTCGGCGCCGACGGTGCGACAGACCGGGATGATCGTGGTGTCGGCCGGCCAGTGCCCGATGAAGTACTTACCGTAGAAGTCCGCAACCTCGCGCGCGCCGACCCCGCCCATCATGGTGGGCACGTGATTGACGAACGGGTCCGCGGTCATCGTCGCCATGGTCGCGGCGAGGTCCTTGGCGACGAACTCGTGAGCGACATGCTCGTCGAAGATCGCACCCAGATCGTGGGCGCTGCTACTCATCAGGCACACTCCATTCGTCGCCGATCGCGTCCCACCGGGTGGTGAGCACGCCCAGTGCGCCCAGCGCCACCGCAGCCGCGGTCGAGGTTCGCAGCACGGTCGGGCCCAGCCGGACCGCCATGGCTCCCGCGGCGGTCAACGCGGTGACCTCATCCGGCGCGATGCCACCTTCCGGACCCACCAGCAGCATCAGCGAGTTTGCCTGCACCACGGTGATATCCGCAAAGATATCCGCGAGCCGATCGGTCGCCGACTCGTGCAAGGCCAGCACCACCGCGCCGGCGGCGACCTCGGCACGGATCCGCCGGGTCAGCGCCGCGGTGGACAACACGCCGTCGACCGGCGGGATGTGCGCCCGGCGGGATTGCCGGGCCGCCGAGCGGGCGACCGCACGCCACCGGCGCAGGCCCTTGTCGATCCGGGCACCGTCCCAGCTGGCCACGCAGCGGGCCGCCTGCCAGGCCAGGAACGCATCGGCGCCGGCCTCGGTGGCCGTTTCGACAGCCAACTCCGAGCGCTCGGACTTGGGCAGCGCCTGCACCACCGTCACCGGCGGCCGCGCAGGCGCGACGCTCCAGCGCTGCAGCACGCGGGCCCGTAACCCGTCGCGGCCGGCCCGCTCGACCACGCAGCTGGCCAGCCCACCGACGCCGTCGCCAAGCACCAGTTGCTCACCGGGACGCATCCGACGCACCGTGGCCGCGTGAAACCCTTCGTCGCCATCGACCGCGGCCAGCCCGCCGATATCGGGCAGTGCTTCGACGTAGAACAGCGTCGCCACCATGTGCACGGCCCTTAAAACGGCAATTAGCGGCCGGTGAAGGTCTCGCGCAGCCGGCTGAACAGGCCGCCGCCGGCGGCATGCGTCGAGCGGACCTCGGGCACGTCGCGGCTGCGCCGGCTCTTCAGTTCGCGCAGCAGCTCGGCGTCGTGCTGGTCCAGCCGGGTGGGGACCACCACTTCGACGTGGACGTGCAGATTGCCCCGGGTGGACGACCGCAGCTGCGGCATCCCGTGGCCACGCAGCGTGATGACCGAGCCCGGTTGGATACCAGGCGGAATCGCGATCTCGCTCATCCCGTCCAGGATGGCGTCCACGCTTAGGGTGGCGCCCAGCGCCGCGTCGATCATCGGCACCGAAATCGTGCAGTGCAGGTCGTCACCGTCGCGGACGAAGATGTCATGGGCTTGCTCATGGACCTCGACGTACAGGTCGCCGGCCGGCCCTCCCCCGGGCCCGACCTCACCCTGGGCGGCGAGTCGGACCCGCATGCCGTCGCCGACACCCGCGGGGATCTTGACGCTGATCTCCCGACGGGCCCGCACCCGGCCGTCGCCGACGCACTGGTAGCACGGGTCGGGGATGACCACCCCGACACCGCGGCAGGTGGGGCATGGCCGCGACGTCATCATCTGGCCCAGCAGCGAACGCTGCACGGTCTGTATCTCGCCGCGACCTCCGCAGGTGTCGCAGGGTATCGGCACGGAATCGCCGTTGGTGCCCTTCCCCTGGCACCGGTCGCACAACACCGCGGTGTCGACGGTGACCTGCTTGGTGACACCGGTAGCGCACTCTTCGAGATCGAGCCTCATCCGCAGCAACGAGTCCGAACCCGGCCGGACCCGGCCGATCGGACCACGCGATGCCGAACCCCCGCTGAAGCCGCCGCCGAAGAACGCCTCGAACACGTCGCCCAAACCACCGAAGCCACCGAATCCAGACGCCGACGCGCCGGCGCTTGCCAGCGGATCCCCGCCCAGGTCCACGACCCGGCGCTTCTCCGGGTCGCTCAACACCTCGTAGGCGGCGCTGATTTCCTTGAACTTCGCCTGCGCGGCCTCATCGGGATTGACGTCGGGATGGAGTTCGCGCGCCAGCTTGCGGTACGCGCGTTTGATGTCCGCATCGCTGGCGTTCTTGCTCACGCCGAGCATCCCGTAATAATCGCGTGCCACGCTTGACCTTCCTGTGCCGCGCTTTATGCGGCCATCCACACACTCTGCGGGTGCGCGGTCATCGGGCACCCAGAACTTCGCCGATATACATGGCAACCGCGGCGACACTCGCCATAGTTCCCGGATAGTCCATTCGCGTGGGCCCGAGCACACCCATGCCGCCGTAGACGGTGTCGATGGTGCCATAAACGGTCGACACCATCGAGGTGCCGGCCATCTGCTCCGCCTCCGTTTCATGGCCGATGCGCACCGTCACCTTGCCGGCCTCCTGCTGGGCCGCCAGCAACCGCAGCACCACCACCTGCTCCTCGAGCGCCTCCAGGATGGAGCGCAGCGAACCGCCGAAGTCGGCGGCGTTGCGGGTCAGGTTGGCGGTGCCGCCCATCAGCAGGCGTTCTTCGGTGTGCTCCACCAGCGACTTCCAGCAAGACGGTCGCAGCGCGGCCGACGGCGTCGCCCAGCCCGCCCGCGCCGTGCAGTTGTCCGGCGAGGTCGGCGACCGCGACCGAGGCCACGGAGAGTCTCTTGCCGTCCAGCGCCTGGCCCAGGATTTCCCGCAGCTGGGAGAGCTGGTGGTCGTCGATCACATCGCCGAGTTCGACGATGCGCTGATCCACCCGGCCGGAATCGGTGATGACCACCATCAGCAGCCGGGCCGGTGTCAGCGCGATCACTTCCAGGTGGCGAACGGTCGACGTCGACAGGGTCGGGTACTGGACCACGGCCACCTGGCGGGTGAGCTGGGCCAGCAGCCGTACCGCGCGGCGCAGCACGTCGTCCAGGTCGACACCGGACTCCAGGAAACCTTGGATCGCGCGCCGTTCGGCCGCCGACAGCGGCTTGATGTCGTGGATGCGGTCGACGAACTCGCGGTAGCCCTTCTCCGTGGGCACCCGCCCGGAACTTGTGTGCGGCTGGGTGATGTATCCCTCTGCCTCCAACACCGCCATGTCGTTGCGAACGGTGGCGCTGGACACGCCTAGGTTGTGCCGTTCCACCAGGGACTTCGAGCCGATCGGCTCCTTGGTGGCGACGAAGTCGGCGACGATCGCGCGCAGCACCTCAAAGCGACGCTCGTCGGCGCTTCCCATGACCATCACCTCCTAGGCACCTGCTTGATCGGTTCATTTTACGGTCTCGACGGCACCTAGATGGGCTGCGACCTCACCGATGGCGCGCGAGAGGCAACGTCGCCGCCGATTTCCGGCTAGCCTGTCCTGCATGATTTCGTCGGGGCTGGATTGAGTCAGAAGCGGTCCGCCAGTGATTTTCAAGGGCGTCAGGGACGGCAAGCCTTACCCCGAGCATGGACTGTCCTATAGGGACTGGTCCCAGATTCCGCCGCAGCAGATCCGGCTCGACGAATTGGTCACCACCACCACCGTGCTCGCCCTGGACCGTCTGTTGTCCGAAGACTCGACCTTCTACGGAGACCTTTTCCCGCATGCGGTGCGGTGGCGGGGCATCACCTACCTCGAGGACGGCCTGCACCGCGCGGTGCGCGCCGCGCTGCGCAATCGCACCGTGCTGCATGCGCGGGTATTCGACATGGACATGCCGCTGCGCGATCAGACCTAGAGCCGGTCACGTTCGGTCACGTTTCGCGGCCGCCGGGTGTCGACATATTCAGATGGTCCGCAGTGTGCGGACGATCGAAGATGTGGCCCACGATTGCAGGAGGATCGCCATGTCCCGACTTCAGGGAGTCTCCGACCGCGACGCCGGCCTGGGCGCCAGGATCGCCTTCTTCTTCACCAAGCGCAAGCTGGCGAAGATGACCGGACTCGAGACCGCCGAAATGCTGGAACCGCTGCGGATGTACGCGCACATCCCCAGGTTGCTGAACGCCTACGGCAGGCTGGAGCAGGCGGAGTCGAAACTGGACATTCTGTCTCCGCGCCACCGCGCGCTGGCCGAGCTGAAGTCGGCGACCACGGTCCGATGCGAGTACTGCATCGACCTCGGTTCGCAGATCGCCCGGGAGTGGGGCATCACCGACGAAGAGCTGCTGGCGATGGCCGACTACCAGAACGCCACGTGCTTCTCCGACGTCGACAAACTGATCCTGGAATATTCAACCGCGATCAGCCGCACCCCGGTCCAGGTCAGTGACCAGCTTTTCGACGCCCTGCGTGCCCACTTCGACACCGCTGAACTGGTCGGCCTCACCCACGTCATCACGCTGGGCAATCTGCGGGCCCGTTTCAACATCGCGCTCGACATCGGGTCGTCCGGCTTCTCGGCCGGCCGGGTGTGCGCCCTATGACTGTGGATGCGGCACTGACGGAGCGTTTCGAGGCGGCCCGGCCCCAGTTGGGCGCGCTCGCCTACCGCATGCTGGGCTCGATCGAGGACGCCCAGGACGCGGTGCAGGAAGCCTGGCTGCGGCTCAACCGCAGCTGCGGGGGCGGCGACAAGAAAATAGACAACCCCGAGGCCTGGCTGACCACCGTGGTGGCCCGGATCTGCCTGAACACGTTGCGCGACCGCCGCGCCCACGGTCGCGAGCAGCTGGTCGGGCATCTGCCGGATCCGATCGTGGACGCCGAAGGCGAATACGACCCGGAACACCGTGCGATGCTGGCGGACGCGGTGGGGCTGGCGTTGTTCGTGGTGCTGGACACCTTGCCGCCGGCCGAGCGCCTGGCGTTTGTGCTGCACGACGTCTTCACCGTCCCGTTCGATCAAATCGCGCCCATCGTCGACCGCTCCCCCGATGCCACCCGCAAGCTGGCCAGCCGCGCGCGCCGGCGGATCGAGCAGGCCGATCCAGTGCCGGACGCCGCCTTGGCCGCGCAGCGCGAGGCCGTCGACGCGTTTTTCGCGGCGGGGCGCAGCGGCGACTTCGACCGGCTGGTGTCGGTGCTGCATCCCGACGTCGTGCTGCGCGGTGATTTCGGTCCCGACTCCGCCGGGTTCCGTGCCGAAGGGGCGGCCGCGGTGGCCAAGCTGGCCCGCAATTACGCGGCGCCCGAGCGCGAGGTGCGCGCAGCCACCGTCAACGGCGCCGCCGGCGCGGTCATCTTCGTTGCCGGGCGGGCCGTGGCGATCATGGGCTTCGTGGTGCGCGCCGGGCGGGTCGCCGCGATCGACGTACTGGCCGATCCGGCCCGGCTCGCCAAACTCGACCTGAGCGCGGTGGCCGACTAGCCCGTCGCCGCCTGGATCAGGGCGAGCGCGGAGTCGTGCGACAGTATCCAGTTACCACCCTGATTGACGAACATCAGTTGTTTGGTGACCGGCCCGGCGAACTTGGGACCAGAGATGGCTACGTCTGCGGTCGCATTCGGACCGGCCGGCGCGATGTTCGTCACGTTGAACGTCTCCGGAAACTTCCCGTCCCGGTACGCCTTTCTCAGGTCGTGGTCGGCCACATGGCCCTCGTCCGGAGTGATGCCGTTTTCGACCAGGTTGGTCTTGGTCGTATACGAGACGCCGGGATCCGTCACTTGGGTGCACAGGCTGGCCAACTGGCCCGGGTTTGGCAGGTCCGGCGCCGGCGGATCCTGCGGCCGGGGCACGCCAGCGGCGGTCAGTTGCACCTGACCCATGCCGCTCGGCGGTGCGATAGCAGCTGCGTTAGATGACAAGCCCGTAGCTGCGCCGCCAACGACGGCAAGCACGGCAAGCTCAGCCACGCTTGTGACGATGGATTTCACGGTTCCCCCTTCGATCCGCCAGACACGGGACGGGATGTGACCGACTGTCACACGACTGGGTCCCGTTCCCGTCGTCCATGACGAGACGGTGTCAGTGTGCCCGGTCTACCTGATGTTTGTGTCTCAGGACAGTCACGTTTGCACTGCCGGTGCGGCGGTCGAGCCGCCACCACCGCCTCCGCCGCCACCCACGCCAGCCGCATAGGGGCTGTCGCTGAGGGTTTCGGCGTATCCACCTCCGCCTGCGCCGCCGCCTGCCCGCGCAGGCTGGGCGGATCACGCAGGGGCCAGCGGTGGCCGTCGGATGCATTCTGCTGCATGGGGGCGGACCCCGGTCCGGGTGGGACTTCAATGAGCCGCATATGCGGTCCAAGATTCCGCTCATTCACCCTCGACCACAAGCACGACCGCGCCCTGCCGGTGCTCAACCGATGTGGTGATCAGATGCTTGGCCGACAGCGGTCGTCCCTGATTTCGTGTCCTACCGGCGTCACGCGGACTACCCGGGCTTGCGCGCTATGCCGCCAGCCGCGGTGTCGAGAGACGTCTCCAAAAGGATGTGCACGGCGTCACCGAGCGTTTGGTGCAACATCATCAAGATTTCGTAGAGGTGCTGATGGGACAGTGGTGTCGTCTGAAAACCTGAAACCTTAAGAATGCCGACGAGATTTTCAGACGAATCCGTCGGTTGCACAATGTAATTGAGCTGATGATGCACACTCTAGTGTCAAAAAATGAGCTGCTGGCTCGCGTTTGTCCTCACGCCGCCGCTGTCGGCGGTTCAGCTCACCGCAGGCCACCTGTTGATGGGCACGCAGCGCCTCGTGGCGGCGATCAGCCCCTTTGTGCTGGATCTAGTGAGGCCTGAGATGCCGCCAGCCACTCACAACGATGGCAGCTCCTTTGCCACTGTGCTCACCGCCGTGCCGGCACATGTCGCCACCGCACGCCACCGGCTGGCCCGCTGGCTCAGCGACGTCGCTGTTGTCCCGTCCCGCGTGCATGACATCACGCTGGCGGTCAGTGAAGCGGTCACTAATGCGATCGAACACGGAAGTGGCTGCGATGCAAGCAAGCTGGTGTCGGTCCAAGCGTCAGTGCACAACCAGGCCCTGACCGCGACGGTCAGCGACTCTGGTCGCTGGATCGATTCCCCGCCTCGCCCCGACAGCCCGACACAACGGGGACGCGGACTCATCCTGATTGACGGGCTCACTAACAGCGTCGACATCGCCCGTACGGCTACGGGCACACAAATCACGATGCAATTCGATATTTGAACTGCCCAACCTCACCCCGGCGCTCACAATCGCGCGGTATCACTCACTTCCACTCACTGTCCAGCACACAGTTGCCATCCCCCGCCCGCGCGGTCAACACCTAGCGGGCGCACCCGCAACCTCATCCACCAACTCGAGATCCTCAGTCACCGCGTCACGCTCACCCGAGTCGCGGTGACGAACTGGTTGATGAGCGAGCCGCAACTGCAGCAAGTAAGACCGCCGACAGCGGAGGAATCGAAGGCTTCGACTCAACGGGTGCTAGCGCATGCCCGCTATCGCGTCATCCAACGTGGGGTAGATGCAGACGAGCTCGGTCAGCTGGGCTAGCTGTATCGGCGTGATGATTGCCGGATCATTCGTCACCACTGCGAGCCGACCCGAGGCGATCACCTTCTCATGGGTCGCCGCCAGGATCTTCAGGCCCGCGGTGCCAAGAAAATCTACACCGGACAGATCAAAAATCAGCCCGATCGGATTGTCGGCAAGCGCTGCCGCGACCGCCGTTTCCAGCGCCGGCGCGCTGGCCATGTCGATTTCACCGCCGATGCTGAGCACAGCGATCTCACCGCGGTAGGCCACCGAGGTAGTGATTTCGCCGACAGACAACGGCCATCCTTTGCGCTGGCGCGGGCGCCCGCAACGGCAAGCCGGTCGTGGCTTGCGCCCGACCCGGGCAGGGTACCCGCAATTTCTGTCTTTACACATCGCGCCAGCCGATTCGGATTTCGGGCTGGTGAAGTGGGTTGCACCCACGAGTTGGCCGCGACTTCGGCCTACATGTCGTGCAGACCGGCAAGAAACGCCACCGCGGCATGCGCCGCATGGGGGTTCCCGGCAAGGGGCGCGGCCAGCCCTTCGATCAGTGGCCGCCGGCGGCCTGCAGCAGCTCCATCGCCGAAGCGCGCGACACCATCCAGCTGCCCTGGTTGACGAACGTGACGCTCTGCGTCACCGGCGGGTTGAGCTTGGGGCCCGAGACGGAGACGTCGGCGGTAGCCGCACCATTGGCGCCCGGCTGGATATTCGCCACGTTGAACGCCAACGGCAGGTCGCCGTTCTTTTCCGCCTTCTTGATTTCGTGGTCGGCAATGTGCGCCTCGGTCCCGCTGATGCCGCCCTCAACCAGGTTGCCCTTGTTGGCAAACGGAACGTTCGGATCGGCAAGGTTGTTGAGCAGGCTGGTCAATTGGTCCGAGGTCGGGACGTTTGCGGCCGGAGCCGGGTCCTGCGGCAATGGACCCTGACCGGGCGCGCCGACGGCGACCGGCCGCACCTGAATGCTCGACGGAACGCCCGACGCAATGGACGTCAAGCCGGCGGCCGCGGCTCCAATTGCGGCCACCGCGGCAGCGCCGGTGGCGACGGATTTCACGATCATCTTCACGGTCAGGTCCTCCCCCGATATTGCAATTGCGCAGGTTGTGACTGGTGCTTCGTTCCCCGGTCCGGCTACGTTAACCAGAAGCCCTGTGGAAACCGCCTGATTAGTCTGTGCGCCCGCTGTGTAGCGGCCCAGAATTGCCGGTAACGGCTGGCGCCGTTGGCCGATCGGAACGTCGCTACGCTGGGTGCGCAAACGAAAGCGAAAGGGGTTGCGGGTTGCGCGCCGTCAGATACCCGGACCAAACAAGATTCGCGTTCCGTTCCGGCGTCACCTGTTTGACCACGCCGGCCGCGGCGGTGCTGCTGAATCCTCCGCGCAGCGAGAAGCTGACCCGATTGACCGCGGGTCAACTGCAGGCACTCAAGGCACTAAACCTGGGGCCGGCAACGTTGGCTGAGATGTCCACGCCCGGAGGCGAAGTCGGCGCACTGATAAATCAGCTTGCCGCCGGCGGCTGGCTGACGGTCGCGGTGCGCGACGGTGGCAAAGACCTGTATTCCATACTGCCGTGCGGACAGCCGCCGCCACGACCGGCCCCTTTCTCACAAGCCCCGTCACAATCCGAGATGTTATCGAAATTCGCTGTACTGCACCGCGATTCGGAGAGCTTCGTCCTCGAGCATCCGCTGTCGTGGTGCGACGTGCGCATCCATGACCCCCGTCTGCTCGCCCTGCTCGACGGGCCTGGCGCGGACGGCTCAGCGGTGCCCGCGGACCTCGCATCGCAATTCGTCGAGGACCTGCGCTGGTGCGGCATGCTCGTTCCACTCGGCGAGGAGGACCGCGGCCTCGAGACGCTCAGCTGGAGCGCACCGGATCTGTGGTTTCACCGCCGCAGCACGCTCGGTGAGCGCACCGTCACCTGGGAGCATTTCGGCCCGACAAAGTGGGCAAAGGGCCGATTCCCGCAGCCTGCCGCGCGCAGAACGAATTATCCCGGTGAACCGATCGTCCTGCCCGTCCCCGACCTAGCCGCCAAACGGACGCAGGACCCTACGCTGACGGCCGTCCTCGAAGATCGAGTTTCGACAAGGACATTCGACGAGGCCCACCCGATCACCCTCGATCAACTGGCCGAATTGCTGTACCGCACGGCGCGGACGCGCAGCACTGCGACGGTCGGCGAGGGCGAGGAATTGCCTTCCCGGCCATACCCTTCCGGTGGCGGCATCTATGAGCTCGAGCTCTACCCGGTGGTGCGACACGTCGTCGGACTCGAGCCGGGCATGTACCACTACGACTCGTTCGACCACGTGCTGCGCCCCGTGGCCGCCGCGGATGCGCGGGCCGTGTCTCAGCTGATGAAACCGGCGTCGGCGACCCTGACCGGAGGCGCCGAGCCGCAAATGCTCATCGTCCTCGCCGCACGTTGTGGTCGCATCATGTGGACCTACGAGCAGATCGGCTACGCCACTATTCTCAAGGATGTCGGCGTCCTGATGCAGACGATCTATTTGGCCGCCACCGCCATGGGCCTTGGTGTTTGCGCACAAGGATTCAGTGACACGGCCGCGTTCGTCGCGGCCACCGGAGTCGATGAACTCTCCGAATGCAGCGTCGGCAGCGTCGTAGTGGGCTCTCGCGCCCCGAATTAGCTTTCGGCGAGTACCTCTTCATCGGTCATGGCTGCGACCTCGAGGTAGTGCCGCGCGATCACGGCCAGTCGGTCCGGCGTGCCGCGCCCCGCTTCCCGGATACTCAGCCGCTCGGCGAAACAGGCTACGGTGCGGGTGCCCAACAAATCCGCGACCACCGCATGATCGATGTCCAGCCAGTCGCGTACCCGCGCGATGACGGTGGTGGCCAACACCGAATCGCCGCCCAGCGCGAAGAAATCGTCGTGCACGCCGACCGAATTCACGCCCAACACCGCAGCGATGATCTCGGCCAGCGCGGCTTCCACATCATTGCGCGGGGCGCGGTGTCCGGCGTCCAAAGGTTGGGCGGCCTCCGGCTCGAGCAGCGCGGCCAGCGCGCGGCGGTCCAGTTTGCCGTTCGACGTCAGCGGAAACTGCCCGAAAAACACGATGCGCGTGGGAACCATGTAACTCGGTAGCAGATCCGCAACCGCCGCGGTGACATCGCCGACCTCGGCCGGATCGCCTGCGATCGCGGCAACCAGCTTCGGTGCGCCGGCACCAACGACGGCCGCGACAGCGTGGCGCACGCCGGGCACCGTCCGCAGCGCGCTCTCCACTTCGCCCAATTCCACCCGGTATCCGCGGATCTGCACCTGATGGTCGGCCCGGCCGAGGAACTCGATGGTGCCGTCGGGCCAGTATCTGGCCATGTCACCCGTTTTGTACCAGCGGATACCGTCATGCTCCGCGAAACGCTGTGCGGTGCGGGCGGGGTCGTTGCGGTAGCCCGCAGCGACATTGGCGCCACCGACCCAGAACTCGCCGGGAACCCAGTCGGGGCAATCGCGGCCCGACGGCGAGACGACCCGACACCTTACGTTGCGTAGCGGAGTGCCGAAAGGCACCGTGACCCAGTGCGCCGGCGGTTCGCCGACCACTTCGCAGATGGTGTTGTGGATGGCTGTCTCGGTCGCGCCACCGAGACCGGCAAACCGGCATCCCGGCACTTGTTCGGCTAGCCTGCGAGCCAAGTCGGCGCCCACCCAGTCGCCACCCAGAGTCACTGCACGCAACGAATCGCCTAACCGATTGCCACCGAGCTCCAAGATCATGTCGAGCATGCTCGGCACACAGTTGAGTATCGAGACTCGGTGGTGGCGCAGCAATTCCACCCACG
Organism: uncultured Actinomycetota bacterium; assembly: GCA_963845595.1. Taxonomy (GTDB): domain Bacteria; phylum Actinomycetota; class Actinomycetes; order Mycobacteriales; family Mycobacteriaceae; genus Mycobacterium. The sequence continues at coordinate 207,102 of CAWJSU010000005.1, read as the reverse complement.
AGGTGGCCGCGGCCTTCTGCTCGGCATCGACGGCGACCAGTGAACCGCCCACCGAGAACATGCCGAAGATGTCGTAGACCGATGCATCGAATTCGAGGGCGGACAGCGCGAGCACTCGATCGGTGCTGCCGACCGCAAACCACTCGTTGACGGCGTCGATGGTGTTCATCGCCGCGCAGTGCGGCACGTCGACACCTTTGGGTTGACCGGTCGAACCGGACGTGAAAATCACGTAGGCGATCTCGCCGGTATCGGGGAAGACCGGCGCCGCCAGCGACTCCGGATACTCGCGCGCCGTATCGATGGACACGCACGGAATTGCCGCACCGATGTCCGCATTCTCGATCGTCAGCGCCACAACAGCATCGGCAGTCTGAAGTATCTTGGCGCGCCGCGCATTCGGCTGGTCGAATCCGATCGGCACATACGTCCCGCCTGCGGCAAGCACCCCGAGCACGGCCAGGACTTGATCCCGCCCCTTGGGCAGCGCAACCGCGACCGCGTCGCCGGGCCGGACGCCGCGGGCGCGTAGCGCCCCCGCGACGGCAAGCGACCGCTCGGCGAGGTCCCGGTAGCTCCATGCGCCCGTAGCGTCGCCCGCAGCGTCGTGCACGCCCCACACCACGGCCGGCGCCTCCGGGCTGGCCGCGGCATGCTCGAAGAAGCCCTGATGCAGGCACCGCCCGCTGACCGGACCGTCCGTCGCGTTCATCGCGGCACGTACCTTGGCCTGGGCGCTCGGCAACCGCACCGCGGCCTGGGCGTCCCAGCCGGCTTCCCAGCCAGGACGGCCCCCGGCGAGCCGTTCGACCGCCTCGGTAAACCAGGCGAACATGGCATCGATCACCCCGCTGCCGAACGCCGACTCGCGGACGTCCCAGTTCAGCAACAACCCACCGCGCAGCTCGGTGACCTGAGCGTCCAGCAGCACTTGAGGACCCTGCGAGATGATCCACACCGGCTCACCGAATGTCTCGACAACGTTGTCGGCGAACAGCTCACCGAGATCGAGTGCACTGGTGAAGACGACGGGCGCCAGCACCGGCTCGCCCCGGTACCTACCCAAATCGCGCAGCACTTCAAGCCCGGAATAGCCTGCATGCGAGCCGCTTTCGTATATGGCGTGCTGCAGCTGGCGCGCCCGATCAGCGACCGACATGTCCTCGGTGACATCGACCTCGAGCACGATCGATGAAGTGAAGTCTCCGATCACCCGGTCGATGTCCGGGTGCACCGATTCACGCTGAAACAGAGGCACATTCAGCAGGAATTTGCTTTGCGCCGACCAGCCGCCGATGGTGTCGGCGAAGACCGACGCCAACGCCACGGCCGGTGTGATTCCGCGCTGGTGGGCTCCGGCCACCAGCCGCCGCTTGGCGTCCGGACTCATCCAGTGGTCGTAGCGGACGGTGCGATGCGGAGCCGCGCCGTCCACAACCGGCACGGTCGGCAGTTCAGGCGCGCCGGGCATCTCGGGCAACCGCCGTCGCCACCAATCCCGGTCCCGCTCGCGTGCGGCGCTGTCTTGCCAGCGCTCGCTGCGATAACGACGGTAGCTGTAGCCGGGGGCGAGCAGTTTCGCTCCGCGGTACAACTCGGCCAGCTCGGAAACCAGCACGCGGTAGCTCAGCGCGTCACCCGCCAGCATGTCGATGTCCAGATGCAGCCGGCTGCGGCCCTCTTGGGCACCTGGACAGCGGGTCAGCGTGATGTCGATGACCTGGCCGTCTTCAATTGCCAGGCGCTGGTGGGTGTTACGGTCGCGTAGCTCCGCCAGCGCGGTCTGCACTTGGTCCGGACTCTGTCCGCGCAAGTCGACCACGCTGAAGACTGGCCTGACCGGTGCGGTCATCATCTGTTGTGTCCCGTCCGGCAGGAAGCGGGTACGAAGCATTGGATGCATCGCGACCAAATCGGACACCGCGTGTTCCAAACGCTTTGGATCTATTGCGCCACCATCGAATTCGACGTAAATATGCGCCGCGACACCGCCGAGCTCCTGCTCATCGGAGCGGCCGATCCAGTACGCGTGCTGCATGGTGGCCAGCGGGAACGGCGCTTCCTCGAGAGCCCGATCGGGCTCGGTGGGCTGATGTACGACTGCTGCCGCGGCGCTTCGCATCTCGGTGCCGCCAAGCAGGCCGTACCAAGAATCGATGGTGGGGCTGCCAGCAAGATCGGCAAAGGTGATGGCCGAGCCGCGCTTACGCCAACCCCCCGCCAGCGCCATCATGCGCATCGAGTTCAGGCCCATCTGAATGAGGTCGTCGTGGTCGGCGATGTCGGTAACCGGGGAGCCGAGTTCGGCCGCAACCGCGGCCCTGATCTCGTCCCTGCTGATGCGCCGGTCACTGCCGCCCGAACCCCGCTCCATGCGCCGCCTTTCCTATGCCAATCCGGTGGCGAGCACGGCGATGCCCCGCTGCCAGAAATGCGTCAGACGGTCAATGTCGGGAGGTGTGAACAGCGCGTCGCTCCAGCGCAGGTTGGTGATTAGTTGCGGGCCCTCGGGCGTCGCGACGACAAGCACGCTGATGTTCAAGGCGAAACGCAGTGGCAGATCAGGCTCGGGATCAATTGGGAGCGCATCGATATACCGCCCGGTGAGCAGTGACCACGGCTGATCCTCGGCACCGCTGAGATCCAGCCGACCCAGATAGCCGAACTGGATCTGCGGTTCGGCGGCCCGCTGCAACTCGGGGACGCGCGCAACGTAACGAAGCAGGCCGTAATCCAATCCGTCGTTGGGGATCGCGCCAAGATGGGCGGTCACCGAGTCGAGTAGCGCCTGGGCCGCCCGTGGATCATGCTCGGCCCGCTCGATATCGACGGCCGCCGCGGCTACCCCGAGCCGCACCGGGAATGCGGTGGTAAACCAGCCGACGGTGTTCGTGGTGTCGGTATCCATAACCGCGTCAGCGCGCCCATGGCCCTCACACGCGATGAGGGCGCCCGGCGCCGGGTCCTGGGCACGCTCCCGCCGCCAACCGGCGACGGCGATCGTCGTCACGGCCAGCAGGAATTCCCGCATGCCCGCATCCCTGGTGAGTTTTCTGGTGAGCCCTGCCAGCACGCGCTCGGTGACTGGTACCGGGGTGACGACCGGGGTGACTCGCAGCGTGGACCAGGCGTCACGGGTGGGGTCGGGGTGTCGCCGGCCTAACGCGGGATCGGGGTCGCGCACCTGCGTGTTCCAGTATTCGCGCTGGGCTGCCACCTCCGGCGTGCCGGCGCGTTCCCACATAAGTTCCGACCACCGGCGGTAGGAAGTGAACTCGGGCAGCAACTTCGGCGCCGCACCCGATCTCACCGAGCGCCACGCCTCGGCGATATCGCCCAACATGATGTGCCAGGACACCACGTCTACCGCCAAATGGTGCGCGGTGAGCAGCAGCACGTCACCGCGCTCGGCGCCACGGAGCCAAACCGCTCGCATCATCGCACCCGCCTGCGGATCAATCTCGTCGGCGACCTGACGTGCGTAATGCGTGATGGCCGAGCGCAATTCCGCATCGCTCAAGTTGGGCAGCTGCACGCGGGTAAGCAAGTCGGCGGCCCGGCTCACGCCGGGTTCGCGGGCAACCAGGCGTGGCCCGTCGGCGGTGTCGGCCAGAATGGAGCGCAGGGTGTCGTGCCCGTCGATCAACATCTGCAAGATCAACTCGATTGAGGAACGGTCGATTTCGCTGGGCAGCTGGAGCAACACGGTATGGGTGAAGCGGCGGTAGTTCCCGTACTCATACAGCCAGGACACCATCGGCAGCGGCGGCACCTCACCGTATTCGGCGCTCGCGACGGCCCGGTCCGAGCCGGCCTCGTCGATCGCGGCCGCGAGTTGGCGAATTGTCGGCGCGGTGAACACCATGCGTGGACTCAACGCCAGTCCGCTCCGTCGGGCCTTGTGAACCAGTGAGATCGCCACAATGCTGTCTAGCCCGAGCGAGAAGAAGTCGTCGTCGATGTGCGGTACCACGCCGTTGAATTGCTCGGTGAATACTTCGCGCAGGGTGCGCTCGGTATCGGTGGACGCCGACGCCGCACCGCCCGCAGTAACGTGCGAGAGCGCATTCTCGGCCAACCGGTCCAGGGCATGGCCGTCCAGCTTTCCGTTGGCGTTGACCGGCAGCCGCGGTAGTGCCACGATCCGCGCCGGTACCATGTACAACGGCAGCCGCGCGGTGAGCGCGCTGCGCAGCCGGACCGGGTCGGCACACATATTCTCTTGCCACACAACGAAACCCATCAGGCTGTCGCCCGCCTCGCGACGTACCACGGCGACCGCGGCATCGTGCACTTCGGGCTGGCTCCGCAGGACGGCCTCTATCTCGCCGATCTCGACGCGGTAGCCGCGAATCTTCACCTGGGTGTCGCCACGCCCCAGATAGGCGTATCCGCCGTGCGGTAGGCGACGCACCAGGTCACCGGTGCGGTACATGCGCTTTCCGGAGCGTAGCGGATCCGCGACGAAGCGGCTCGCGGTCAGTGCAGACCTCCCGGCATAGCCGCGGGTCACCTGCGCGCCCGACAGATAGAGTTCGCCCACCACACCGTCGGGCACCATCCGCAGCGTCGAATCCAGGACGTAGCCTAAGGTTCCGGCGTTCGCCGTGCCGATCGTCGGCGTCTGGTAATCCTTGACCGGGGCCACCACCGCCTCAACGGTCACTTCGGTGGGCCCGTAGCAGTTGAAGACTTCCGGCGACAGCGCGCGTAACTGTTCCCACAGCGACGCTATCGATCGCTTCGCCGCCGAGGGCCAACACTTCAAGGGGGTGGTCCAGCAGTCCAGCGGCACGCAGTTGGACCAGCATCGACGGGGTGGTGTCGATCATGTCGATCTGATAGCCGGCCATACCTTCCACCAGCCGATCCGCGTCGCGCATCTCTTCGGCGTCGAACAGGTGCAGCGCGTGGCCGTCGAGCAAGCCGACCATGGGCTGCCACGAAGCATCAAAGCTCAGCGACCAGGCGTGCGCGATACGCAGCGGTCGGCCCAGGCGCGTCGAGGCCGCCCGGTAGACGCGGTCGCGGTGGTCGGCGAAATAGCTGAGTATCGCGACGTTGGTGCCGATCACGCCCTTGGGCTCACCGGTCGAACCGGACGTGAAGATGACGTACGCGCAGTGCTCGGGATGACGACGAACCGCCGGCGCCGCCGCCGGAAGTCGCGAAATACGCTCGGCCACCGCGGGATCGTCGAGGACCAGGGTACGCAATCGCGCTCCGGCCAGCTCCGCGTAGCCGGCCTCGGTGATGGCAAGCGCCGGATTTGCTTGACACAGAATAGATTCGATGCGAGTGGCCGGGAGTGTGGTATCGACCGGCAGGTACGCGGCGCCGGCACCGAGCACCCCCAGGATGGCGACGATGGATCGGCTCGAGCGCGGTAGCACCAAGGCGACGACCGCTTCCGGCCCGATGGCCTGTTGCGCCAGCTCCCCCGCCAGCCGGCAGGCCTGCGCGTGCAGATCGGCATAGCTGTACCGCTCGCCGCCGCCGGTGGTCAGGGCGACGGCATCCGGGGTGGCGAGCACCTGCTGCTCAAACGTCTCCCACACCGTGGACTCCGCGGCGGGCACCGACAGCGCTGCGAGGACGTCGAACTCGGCCCGCTCCGCTGGGGTGAGAATGTCCAGCCTGTCCGGGGTCTCGTTGCCGATGTCGGGCAGCTGACGCAGCACGGCAAGCAAGCGCTCGCCTACCTCTGCCGACCGAAAGTGCGGCAGCGCTTGACGAATCAGCTCGACGAGCACCACCAATGCATCGTCTGCCAGGTGCGAGACCACAGTCAGCGGGTAGTGCGTCAGGCTTTCCATCTCTATCGGACTAAAGCAGGCTCCATCGGGTTGAGTAACCGGACGGATGGCGTCCTCGATCGGTGCGTTCTCGAAGACGAATAAGGTGTCAAACAAGCTCCCCCGGCCATGTTCCCGCTGCAGTTCGGACAGGCTCAGATAGCCGATGTCGCGCATCGCCGACGACTCGCGCTGCAACCGGACGCATTGCTCGACCACGGAGTCGGTCCCGCTCACCCGGTGCACTACCGGCACGGCGTTGATGAACAGGCCGACCATGGTCTCCACCCCGGGCAAGCTGTCGGGGCGGCCGGAGACGACGGTGCCGAAAACGACGTCGCGACGGTCGGTGAGCCTGCTGAGCACGACGGTCCAGGCAAACAGCACGGCGGTATTGAGCGTGAGACCGTTACGGCCGGCCCACTGCCGAAGGCGTGCCGTATCCGCCTCGGGCAGCAGCAGTTCCGTCTTCTCGGGCACGCCGTCACCAGCGGTGAGCGTGCCATCGGCCACCATGAGTGGACCGGACACACCGTGCAGATATTCGTTCCATCTGGCGATCGCGGCCGGCCGGTCCTGCTCGGCCAGCCAGACGATGTAGTCGCGGTACGGGCGCGGGGTGGGTAGCCCGTCGGTCGATCCCCCGGCCCGATACACGGCGAGCATTTCGGTGAAGAACACCGCGAGCGCCCAGCCGTCCACCACAATGTGGTGCGCCGTGAAAATCATTCGGCGCCGAGTCTCGCCAGGAACGGCGAGCAGAACGACCCGCAGCGCCGGACCGCGGCTCAGGTCAAACGGGCGGCGGCGCTCCGATCGTGCGATGGAATCGAATTCCGTTGGCATCGCGATCCGTTCGGACCACGGCAGTTGCGCCTCGACGGGCACGATCTGCACCGGCTTGGGGACGTCACGATCCCAGAAGGCGGCGCGCAGGTTCGGGTGCCGGTCCAGCAAAAGTTGAGCGCTGCGGCGCAGCAGATCGACATCAACCGGTCCATCGATATCGACGACGAACTGCATGCTGTACAGGTCGATGCTGTCCTCGGCCAGCCGGTATAGCGCGAACAGCCCTTCCTGCAGCGGGGTCAGCGCAAGGACGTCCTCGATCTGCGGCGGCGCCGAGCTCACGGGTGCCTCATGATTGCCTGTGCCAAGATGCGCTGAGTTCGGCCAATGCATCGGCACTCAAGCCCGATGCGCTCATCGGTGCGTACTGTTGCTCTGGCGCCGAATCCGTCTCGGCCGCAGCTTGATCGGCCGCGTCGACGGCTGCGGCCAGCTCGGCGATGGTCATGTGCTCGAAGACCATCGGCGGGGTCATGGCCAGCCCCCGGGCGTTGGCCTGCGCCGACCATTTGATCGAGATGATGCTGTCGCCGCCGACGGCAAAGAAGTTGTCGCACGCATCGACGCCAGTGATGTCAAGCAACCCTTCCAGCAAGGCGATGAGGACGTGCGTGGTTTCCGTGACTGCGCCGGTGATCGACTGCGGGCGCTGGGCCGCCGTCGGAGTTGGCGCCGCCAGCAGTTTCTTCATGGCGGCCGCGGGCAGCAACTCCAACACGGACACCGTGGCGTCCGGTGTCGTCGCGAACGCGGCGAGCGCGGCATCGAGCGCGTCGGCGATGAGCGCAACGGACTGCGGTTGGTAGAGGTCGGCATTGGCGACGACCCGCACGGCCAGTTCGCCGCCCGGTGTCACATTGATGCCCAGGGCCAGATCGAGCAGGGAGACCTCGAAGTCGATCTGAAGTGGAACGACCGTGGTTTCTCCCGTCTCGGTGAGGTCACGCGGGACAAGTGCCCAGTCCTCGCCACGGAATTGGAGCATGCTTCCGAACAGCGGGTTTCGGGATCTCGAGCGCGGCGGGTTGAGCGCCTCAACCAGGCGTTCGATGGGCAGTTCCTGGTGCGCGAACGCATCGAGCACCGCGTCGCGGCTACGCGCCAGCATGGCGCGCAGACTCGGATCGCCGGTCAGGTCGTTGCGCAGCACCACCATGTTGGCAAGCAGGCCGATCAGATTCTCGGTGCCCGAGTCCACCCGGGAGACCACCGGACTACCTATTGGGACGTCCATGCCACCGCCGAGCTTGTGCAGCAACACCGCAAGGACGGCCTGATAAACCATGAACTCGGTGGCCCCATTTTGCTCGGCGAGTCTGGTGAGGGCCGCGCGGCGGGCCGCGGACACCGTGAAACTCATCACCTCCCCGCGCTTCCCGAGCACCGGCGGGCGTGAGTGGTCAGGGGCGACCAAGACCTCGTCGGGCAATCCGGCAAGTGCGTTGCGCCAATACGCCAGCTCAGCCTGGCCCCATGCCGATTCCAATGCATCTCGTTGCCACAGCGCGTAATCCACGAACTGGATCCGCAGCGCCGCCCACTGCGGCGGCTTGCCCTCCAGCCGCCCGCGGTACGCGCTGATGAGATCATCGAAGAAGATGCCGAGCGAGGCGTGATCGCTGACGATGTGGTGGACGAGCACGACCAGCACATGCATGTCCGAGCCGAGCGCCAACAGGGTGGCCTTGATCAACGGTCCGGACTCCGGCGTAAACACGTGCCGACGCAGCTGCGCCACCGTCTCGTCGAGCCGGCCTTCGGTGATCTCGACGACCGGAAGTTCCAACCGCAGGAAGGGATGCACCAGCTGGTACGGAACACCTTCGCGCTCATCGAAATTCGTCCGCAATGGCTCGTGTCGGACGATCACGTCGTTAAGCGCCTCGGTAAGCGCCGCCTGATCCAGCGGACCGGCGAAGCGAAGCGCAAATGGCAGGTTGAAGCCGTCCCGCGCACCTTCCATCCGGTATTGGAACCACGCGGCGAGCTGGGAGTATGACAGCGGAAGCCATTGCGGGCGCGCAGCTTCCACGAGCGCCGGGCGCGTCGACCCCGGCCCAGACAGGGCCTCGTCGACGAAGTCCTCGGCATCCATCTCGTCTAGGTCGATGTCGAACTCGGCGCGGAACTGCTCGATCAACCGAGCCGCCAAGCCGGCCGGAGTTGGGGTGTCGAACACCGTGCGGACCGCTAACTCCACACCAAACTCGGCACGGATCTGCGCGACCAGCCGGGCCGCCAACAACGAATGGCCGCCCAGTCCAAAGAACGAGTCCTCGGCACCGATGCGTTCCCAGCCGAACAACTGGGCGAAGATCGAGCACATCCGGCGCTCGGTGGGCGTTTCCGGCTCGCGGTAGGTCCGGACCGCGACCGGAGTCGGTGCGGGCAGCCCCCGCTTGTCCAGCTTGCCGCTGACGGTCAGCGGGATCTCGGGAATCACCGCAAAAGCACTGGGCACCATGTATTCCGGCAGCAATGACGCGGCGTGCGCGCGAACTTCGTCGAGATCTATGTCGTCGAGCACGGGCACCAGGTATGCGGCCAGCATCGGCCCCGCCTCGGTGTCTTCGGTGACGACCAGGCAGTGTCGCACCGCCGGATGCGTCGCGATCACGGACTCCACCTCGCCCGGTTCGATGCGGAAGCCGCGAACCTTGACCTGCTCGTCGGCCCGGCCGACGAATTCCAGCTGACCGGAGATGTTGCGGCGGACCAGGTCTCCCGATCGATACAGCCGCATGCCGGGGTTGAACGGGTCGGCGACGAATCGCTCCGCGGTCAGCCCGGGACGCCCCAGGTACCCGCGTGCCAACTGGACACCACCAAGGTAAAGCTCGCCGATCACCTCCGCGGGCACCGGTTGCAGCTCCTCGTCGAGCACGTAGGCGTACACGTTGCGGTTCGGCACGCCGATGGGCACCACGCGGGTACCCTGCGGCCCCGTTACCCGCATGTGGGTGGAGCAGACGACGGCCTCGGTGGGGCCATAGTGATTGCGCAACTCGGCGTCGAAGTAGCCGGCGAACCTTTCGGCCACCTCGCCTGGCAGCGCTTCTCCGCCCACCGGAACGTGACGCAATGCCCGCCATTGCTCGGCCTGCGGCAGCAATAGCAGGGTGCTGAGCATGGAGGGCACCATGTGCAGCACGGTGACGCGGTGGCGGCTGATCAGTTCGGTAACGTAACCGATGTCGCCGAACGCGTCGGGTTTGGGCACTATCAGCTGTGCGCCAAGCGATAACGTCACGAAGATGTCTAGCAGCGACGCGTCGAAACTCACCGACGACGATTGCAGCAACCGGTCTTCGGCGGTCATGCTCCACTCGGCGATGAACCCTTCAACGTGCTCGGCGATCGCGCGATGCGAGACCACCACGCCCTTGGGCTGACCGGTGGATCCGGACGTGTAGATAACGTAGGCCAGGTGCTCGGGACGCAACGGACGCGGCCGGTCGGCGTCCGTTAGCGCGACGTCCGACAACGGCGCGGCGGCTTTCTCTGCGGCGTCGAATTCCCGCAGCCCGATAACCCTCTTCGGGCCGGCGTCCGTGACGAGGTATTCGATGCGATCGTCCGGATAGGCCGGGTCGACCGGCAGGTAAGCCGCCCCGGCCTTCAGTACCGCGAACATGGCGACGACGAACTCGATCGACGTGGTCATGCGCAGGCCGATGATGTCGTCGGGACCGAATCCCTGCCCGACCAGCCAGCGCGCCAAGCGATTCGCGCGACGATGCAGTTCGTCATAGGTCAGCTCTGCCTCATCGGAAACCAGCGCGACCGCCGCACCTCGGGCGGCTGCCGCCGATTCGAGCATCGCGACCATCGTGGTGGCTTGTGTGGCGACAAGCTCGCCGTGCGACTGCTCCAGGACGGTGTCGCGCTCGCCGACGCCGAGCATGTCCAGGCTGGTGAGACGGTGTTCGGGAGCAGTCAGCGCGTTGTCCAGCAGCCGTAGGTAATGCGTCAGCATCTGGTCGACGAGCGCGGCGCCCAGCACATCGGTCTGGAACTCAAACTCGATGAACGCCCCGTCCGAATCGAGCACGACAGCAAGTGCGAGCGGCAGGTGGGCGGTTACCGCGCCCAGTTGGAGCTGTCGCACAGAGACGCCGTCCAACGCAAATTCACTCGCGCTCTTGCGCATGCTGAAGCCCAGCCGGACAAGCCGGTCCATGCCGTCGTGCCCCATGCGCGCCGGGTTGACTTCGCGTACCACTCGATCGATGCCGACGGACTGATGGGCGAAGCCGTTGAGACAGGTTTCGCGTACCGCGTCGACGAACGAGGCAAAGGTGTCCCCAGGTCGCGCGGCGATCCGCAGTAACAGCGTGTTACCGAAGTATCCGATAGCGCCCTGGGCCGCCGCATCACGATCGGTCACCGGCACGGAGACCAGGAAATCCGTTGTGCCGGTGTAGCGGCGCACCAGCACACCGAAGGCCCCGAGCAACACCATGAACGGGGAAGCCGAGCGCTTTCGGGCAAAATCCTCGACCCGGCCGAACAGGTCGGCGGGCAGCGCCTCTGTTCGGCGTTCGGCCCGCCTGGACGGATGCTGGGCGGCCACACCGGGAAGCTCCAGCGGCTGGGGTGACGGCCGCAAGGTATCGGCCCAGTAGCCAACGTCAGCAATGCTGGGTTCGGCGGAATTATCCAGGGTATCCAGGGTATCCAGCACTTCGATCGAGACAAATTGCGTTGTGTGGCCGCTGAGTTCGTCACCGTTGTACGCGGCGCAGAGTTCACGGAAGAAAACGCCCCAGGAATCGTCGTCCCAGCAGATGTGATGCACGGTCAGGAGCAGCACGAAATCGCCCGTGCCGCTGCGGATCAGGGTTACCCGCAGCGGCAACTCGTTGGTTAGATCGAATGGCCGGCCGAACTCGTCTCGCGCCAAGGCCTCGATCTGCCGCTCCCGTTCCGCGCTGGGAAGATGGGTCAGATCCTCGGTCCGCCAATCGATCTCTGTGTTATCTGGGCCGTCTGAAAACACTTGATACGGTTCGCCCTCGCTATCCACCCCGTACCCGGTACGCAAAATAGCATGGCGCGCAACGACGTCATTGAAGGCGGCGCGCAGCCGTGCCTCGTCCAGCGCACCAGTCAGTCGATAGGCAACACAGATGTTGAGCGTGACGTCGCCCGGATCCAACGTCTGCAGAAACCACATCCGGCGCTGGCCGGCCGACAGCGGGTAACGCTCTCCGGCACAGATGACAGGCCGCTTGGCTGATTCGGCCGCCGCCATACCACTTTCGGCGATGCGTCTGCGCAGCAGTTCGCGGCGGCGCTCCTGCAAGCTGTTGGCATCGTTTGGCATGGTTGGTCTCACCTTCGTTCCGAATCAGAGATCCGGTCGCTCAGATACCCGCCGCGCACGAAAAACTCGGCACCGCGGTGCTCGACTCCGTCCGCGGTACGAACGAGCGTGATCACCAAGGCGCGGTTGCCACCGCGATATGCCTGTGGCCCGCAGACCACCGCGCCGCCCCCCTCCTGCACGATCACCCGGCCGGGCGTGCCTCCGTAGCGGGCCTCGGAAACCCGCGTCTCAAGCACCTCGAGGCGTTCGCCGCGGTACCAGCTGAACGCGCGAGGGTACGGTTCGGACAATGCACGCACGAGCCGCTCGAGATCCTGGGCCGGCCAGCTCCAGTCGATCAAACTGTCGCGCTCGGAACGCTTGTGGAAGTAGGTCCGTTCGGCCTTGTTCTGGGGCCGCCAAACCGCGGTCCCAGATTCCAACGCACCCAACGCATCCCGCAGCGCAACGGGAATCAGGTCGATACCGCGCAGCACCAGCTCGGTGCCGGTATCGGTGGGCTTGATGGGCAGCGAGTGCTGAATCAGAATGTCGCCGGTGTCAAGGCCGTCGTCCATCCGGTGTACGGTCAGCCCGAACTCGGACGCACCACTGATCAATGCCCACAAAACGGGGGAAAATCCGGTGAACTTCGGCAGCAGCGAATCGTGCAGGTTCAGGGTGCCATGCGGCGGCAGGTTGTACAGCTCCGCCGGCATCCGGGTGTACCAGCTGTTGACGACGATGACATCGGGTTCCGCGCGCTTGACCAACTCGATGGTCGCGGCGTCAACCCGCTCGGTGACATGCACCGGGATGCCGTTGCTGCGCGCGAGTTCCTCGACCGACTGCGAAAAGATCGCCTTATAGGACTGCTCACTGGCCGGATGGGTGACCGCGAGCACGACTTCGTGATCCAGATCGATCAGGGCCTGCAGGGTGCTAAACCCCCAGGTCTGGAAGCCGAACATGGCCACACGCATCAAACGGACCCCTCGTCTCCCGGTGCCAACCGCATGCTAGGCAGATTATGTTAGCCTTCGCTAAGTTGCATGGCTCTTGGGGCTGCGGGGACGACGAGCATGCACTTCCGGCTACCGCTGGTAGAGCCCTCAGGCGGTTGACAATCCGGTGCGGGGAGGCACGGGGTGAACACTCTGGACCTGCGGCGCGTCCGTAACCAGCAGGCGTTCTCGGGCGAGTTCTCGCTGCGCCGGCTGGACCCCGACCGCGACCTCGACCTCGTGCACGCCTGGATGAACGACCCGGAGGTGGCCCGCTTCTGGGAAAAGCCGTGGCCCCGCGCCGAGATCGCGTCCTACCTGCGCCGACAGCACCGCAGTGCGCACTCCACCCCGTATCTGGGCGAGCTGGACGGCGCCCCGATGAGCTACTGGGAGCTCTATCGCGCCGATCTTGACCCGCTCGCCGAGCACTACGCCGCCCGCGAACACGACGCCGGCGTGCACCTCCTTCTGGGTCCGGCCGAATGCCGCGGCACGGGGCTGGCCGCGGGCCTGCTGCGCGCGGTCTCCGGTTGGCAACTCGAGACCGATCCACGCGCCACTCGGATCGTCGCCGAGCCCGACGTCGACAACCTGCGATCAATTCGAGCGTTCGAACGCGCCGGATTCCGCCGCAGCGCGGACCTCGACCTGCCGAACAAGCGGGCCGCGCTCATGATCCGTGACCGGTAGCGGAGGAGAATCCCGAGGTCAACGACCAGTACCCGGCCTCCTAGGTGTAGAAAATTATGTTAGCCTTCGCTAAGTTCAGGGCGTCGGAGTGAAGTGATCGAGAGGTAGTGCATGCCGCGCACTCTGGGGTGGGTCAGGCAGTTCCACGAACCGGATTCACCCGACAGCCTGCCGCTGCTGGTTTTTCCGCATGCTGGGGCCGGGGCGTCGGCCTACCGCGAATTCTCGAAAATACTCAGCAGGAAATTCCGGGTCATCGTCTTCCAGTACCCGGGACGTCAGGACCGGGCCGCCGAGCCCGCGTTGGTCACGCTGGCTGAAATCGCCGCGGGTGCGTTCGGCGAGTTCTCCGCATCGGTCCACAATCGCGGGGGCCCGCTCGTCACATTCGGTCACAGCATGGGGGCGCTGGTCGCGTTCGAGTTCGTACGGCTCGCAGAAGCCAACGGAATCGACGTGCGGCACCTCCATGTGTCTGCGGCGGTTGCCCCCAGCGGCGCCGGCGACAAGCCACCGCATCCCAAGGATGACGCGGAAATCCTCAACCATCTCGCGGCGCTCGAGGGTACCGACTCCGATGTGATCGCGAACCGCCAGCTCATGAGGCTGGCGCTGCCCGTCATCAAGGCCGACTACAAGGCCTTTGACGCATACTCCTGCGCTGAAGACATCAAGGTGATGACGCCGATTCACGCGATGGGCGGCGATCAGGATCCTTATGTCACCCTGGGCGATCTCTACGGGTGGGGCAAGCACACCGACACCGTCAAGGTCACCATGTTCGACGGCGGGCACTTCTATCTGGAAGCACACATCGACGCCGTCGCGGAGTTACTGGCGTCGAGCGCGCGATGCGAGCAGACAGCTTGAGCGACAACGGATCTGCCGCTGCCGAATCGGCCGACCCGATCGTCATCTCCGGGATGGCGGTCGAGGCGCCGGGTGGAATCGACGGCCCGGCCGCGCTCTGGTCGGCACTCGCCGAATCCAGGGAACTGCTCGGTCCCTTCCCACGCGATCGGGGCTGGGCCGTCGACGATCTCCTGTCGGAGGCCCGGGTAGCAGACGGTTGGCGGCGGGTCTGCGATTCCGGTGGATTCTTGGACGGCGCAGCGGAATTCGATCCGCCGTTCTTCGGCCTCACCCATCGCGAGGCGATGGTGATGCACCCGCAGCAACGGGTGGCGATTCGGGTGGCTTGGAAGGCGCTGGAGAACGCCGGAATCAATCCCGGCACACTCGAGGGTGCGGAGGTCGGCTGTTTCGTCGGGATGTCGATGACCGAATACGGCCAACGCACGACGACGACCGACGACTACACCGGATTTCGGACCGTCGGCCTGGGACAGCTGGGGGGTGCGGGCAGGATCTCGCACTGTCTTGGGCTGGCCGGCCCGTCGATATCCATCGATTCGGCATGCGCATCGTCGTTGACCGCAGTGCAGCTGGCCGCCAACGCGGTTCGTATGGACGAGTGCGACTGGGCGCTTGCCGGCGCCGTGTGCGTGTTGGGAGAGCCGACGGCGTTTTACGAATTCTCCCGGCTAAATGCCATCTCCGCGGACGGACATTGCCGGGCCTACTCCGACGATGCCACGGGCACCGTGTGGGGCGAAGGCGCGGGAATGGTTGTCGTCGAGCGCGAATCACGCGCACGTCAACTGGGACACCGGATCTACGGGCGCATCCTGGCCATCCGCACCAACCACAACGGCAAGGGCAAGCCGATCCTGGTTCCCCGAACGCGGGCACAGGCGCAACTCGTCAGCAAGACGCTCGACGCGGCGGGCATCGATCCGGCCGACATCGGAATGATCGAGGGGCACGGCACGGCGACCCTGGCGGGCGATCCGCAGGAATTGACCGCCCTGTTCAAGACCTATGGCGTGGCGGGATGCGAGGCGCTGCTGGGCTCGATCAAGTCGAATGCCGGACATGCGCAGGCGGCGTCCGGGATGCTCGGGCTGACCAAGCTGCTGCTCGCCGGCCTGCACGGCCACATTCCACCAACCCTGTTCTCGGACAACCCCACCAAGACAGTGGACTGGGATTCGACGGGGTTGCGGCTGGCCACGAAGCTGCACCCGTGGGAGCCCAAAGACGGCATCCGCTACGGCGCCGCCTCGTCGTTCGGCGCGGGGGGCGCCAACGCGCACGCCATCATCGCCATGCCCGCGAGTTCGAAGAGGGTGAGCAGGTGACGCCTCTTACCTACCGGCTTCCGAACGGCGCCATTCCCGTTCTGGTGTCGGCGGATACCCCCGAACTGCTGCGCGACGAGGCGGCGGCGCTGCTTGCCTATGCCACCGACCATCCTGAGGTGGCGCCGCAGGCGGTTGCCGACATGCTATTCCGGACTCGCATCGCCCGCCGGCATCGCGCCCTGGCCATGGTGTCCGACCGCGACGAATTGGTCGGCGCGCTGCGGGCGGTTCTCGACGGCGGTGAGCATCGTTTGCTGGTTCGCACGAATACGGCCGCCACGACCCGCCGGCTCGCCTATGTCTTTCCCGGGCAGGGAGTTCAGCGACCCGGGATGGGCCGGCTCTTCTACGATTCGATCCCCGCGTTCCGGGCCGAAGTGGACCGCTGCGCCGAGGCCTTCGCCAGCCGGCTCGGCGAGTCGCCGCTGGATTATCTCCTCGACGAACGGTTTTCGGCCGAAGACAACGCGGGGACCGTCCAACCCGCGCTGTTCACCCAGATGGCCGGACTGGCCGCGATGTGGCGATCATTCGGGATCACGCCGACCGCCACCATCGGGCACAGCCAGGGAGAGATCGCGGCGGCCTACGTGTCCGGCATGATCACGCTGGCGGATGCCGTCAGCGTCGTCGGGATGCGCGCGCGTGCGGCCGACGAGTTCGAATCCGGTTATTACGCAATGGCGATCGTCGCCGCCGACCGCGACACCTGCGAGGGTCTGCTGGCCCGTTGCTCGGGTTGGGCGCAGCTGTCGGTGATCAATTCGCCGAGCATGGTGGGGATTTCCGGCGATCGGGAAACGGTGCAGGACATCGTCGACACACTCACCGAGCGCGGCACGTTCGCGCGAGTCATTCGCGTCCAATATCCCGCGCACACCAGCCGGGTCAATGAGCTCGCCGAGAAGGTACGTGCGGGCATGCAGCGGGAACTGCAGAATCCGAAGTTCCTGTACACCGAGATCGACTGCCTGGGAGCCACTCTCGGCGGTCCCATCACCCACGACCTGTCGGTCGACCAATACTGGTTCTGGAACCTGCGCAACACCGTTCGCTTCGACAAAGCGATCGCCGCCGCGCTACCCCTCGGCATCGACACCTACGTCGAACTGGCCGAGCATCCGACGTTGCAGCTGGCGATCCAAGAGAATCTCGCCGCCCGGCACGCCGAAGACGAAGGTGCGGGCATGGTGGTCGGCACCTCCAACCGAACGGCCACCGATCTGAGCGAGTTCACCCGCAATCTCGCACAGCTGGCCGTTCACGACCTGGAGTACCCGTGGGACTGCTTGGGCGCCAAGCCCGACGGGCCCGCCCCCCCGCCGCTGCTCGATTTCCCCAACACCCGGATGAACGAGACCCGGCTGTGGCAGTCGTATCGACCGGTACCTTCCCAGGCGGAGCCGGCCCCCGAACCCGTCGCTCAAACCACACCCGCGCGCCTCTTCGTCGAGGAGTGGGTTCGGCTATCGCAGCGCTCGCTAGTACCGCCGCGTGCCCTCGGCATCGTCGATCACACCGGAGCCTGCGCGGAACTGGCCACCGCCCTGTCCAGTGCGGCCGGCGATATCGGTGCCACCGCTCGCCTGATCGACGTACAAAGCCTCCCAAGCGATCTCAATACGCTGGTCATGCTCGTCCCGCAGTCACCGAAACTGGACGACTACGCCGCCGCTGCCGAGGTCGCGACATTCTTCTCCAACCGCACGTGGTGGCCGGGACTGAACCCAGGATCAGACGAAACGATCACCGACTGCTGGTTGGTGACGGTGAGCGGCGAGGCAGTGGTTCCAGACGACGCGCCGCCGGATCCGGTGCACGCGGCGGTGAGTGCGGGCTTCCGCAGCATCGGCGCCGAACATCCGGGCGTGGGTTTTTACCACCTCGATCTGCCGGCCAGAGCCTCGACAGTGGCGGCGTCCGAAGCGGCGAAAGGGATCCTCGCCGCGCTGCACACCGGGGAGGAGCCGGAGCTGGCGCTGCGCAACGGCGGCCTGTACGCCAAGCGAATCGCCGTCGGCGACACCGGCCCCGACCCCGACAGCGCCCCGCCCGAGCATGTGCTGATCATCGGCGGCACCGGCAACCTCGGGCTCGAGTTCTGCGATCACTTCGCGCGGCGCGGCGCCCGCCGAATCACCCTGGTAAGCAGATCGGGCGAGACCGCCGCCGGCGTCGCGGATCGACTGCGGCAGATCCGTTCGGGTGCAGCGTCGGCCGCAGCGTCGCCCATAAAGACGGACATCCGCGTCGCGCAATGTGACGTGGGCGACCCGGTGGCGGTCTCGCGACTGGCCGCCCAACACCACGACATCCCGGCCGACTTGATAATCCATGCCGCCGTGGACTATTCGGCCATCCAACTGACCGACATCACCGCCGGGAAGGTCGACCAGGCGTTGCGGGCCAAGGTTGTCGGCATCGCGCGGGTCCTCGAAACGTACCCTCGGACCGACAACTGTCGTGTCGTTCTATGCTCTTCGGCAACGGCGACGATCGGCGGCCGCGGCCAGATCCTGTACGCCGCGGCCAATCGAATCCTCGACGCCATGGCACACCGGCTCCGCGCCGAGGGCCTGGACTGTGTTTCGGTGCAGTGGGGCCTATGGACGGTCCATCTCGATCTCGAGGCGAGCAGCCTGGCGCAGCTGGCCGCGATCGGTGTCATTCCGATGACCCCCGCCGAAGCGCTCGCGGTGGGAATGCGGCCGTTTCACGGGAACGCCATCGTCTTGGCATACGACTTCGATCGCGCCCGCCCGATGCTGGAGGCCTATGGCTACGGCTCCCTGATATCCCAGCTGTCGCCGCCGACGTCGCCAGCACGAGTCGAGGTCCACTCCCCCGGCGCCGAGTCGCCCTGCGCCTCGGACGTCCCGCGCCGGCTGCTGGGCCTGCTGGCCACCGCCATCGGTGCAGACCCAGCCGAAAACATCGACACGGAAGTCCCCATGGTCGCGATCGGCCTGGATTCGTTGCAGGCACTAGAGTTACGCCGCCTGGTCCAGCTCGAGTTCAATCACGATCTAGAGGTATCGGACCTCCTCGGTGGGGCATCGATTTCCGACGTTCTCACCAAGCTGGGCAGTTAGTGTTCGCTATCGCTTCGTCTGACACCCGCGGCCTGCGGCAGCTAGCCGTGAAAGATATTGGGAGGATTTGTTAAGCGTCCAAGCGGGCGAACTCATGCCGTCGGTACAGCTGTGCGCACGCGGCCCGTCTGACCTTGCCACTGGTGGTGATGGGAATCGAGCCGGGGGACACCATGACGAGATCCGCCACGCTTAGGCCATGCGACGTCGATATCGCCGAGGTGACTTCACGCTTGACGACACTCAGCGTGTCCATCGCATCCTCGCAGGTGTCGCCCCGCTTCTTGAGTTCGATGATGGCAACCAGCTTCTCGACGTCATCACCGGGAACCGCGATCGCCACGCAGCGACCTCGGGTGATCTCCTGGATCGTCGCCTCGATGTCGTCGGGAGAGTGGTTACGCCCGTACACGATCAACAGATCTTTGATGCGGCCGATGATGAACAATTCGCCCTCAAAGATGAAACCCAAATCTCCGGTTCGCAACCAGGGCCCTTCGGGTGTGCCGGCTGGTGGAGCGACCAGCCGTCCTCCGAAGGTGCGCTCGGTCTCGTCGGGCCTGTCCCAATAACCCTCGGTGACGTTGTCGCCGTGCACCCAGATCTCACCGACGATTCCCTCCGGACATTCAGTCCGGGCCTCGGGATCGACAACCCGCACGGCAGGTGGTGGCAGCAGGGGGTAGCTGACCAGCGGAGTGCCTTCCGTGGTCGGGCACCGCTCGGCGTAGCCCTCGGAAAGTCTGTCGGACTCGAAGTGAACGATTTCTGGCGGTTGACCGGCTTTGCTGGTCGCCACGTACACGGTTGCTTCGGCCAACCCGTATGAGGGGCGCAACGCCTTGACGTGAAGATTGAAGCGGGCGAACCGGTCGGTGAAGCGTCGAAGCGTGGCCGCGTGTATCCGTTCGCTGCCACTGATGATGTTGAGCACGCCGCCGAGATCAAGCCCGGCCATGTCCTCGTCTGATGTTTTGCGTGCCGCCAGTTCGTAGGCGAAGTTCGGTGCCGCCGAAAATACGTGAGAATTGCTCGCCATCAGCTGCATCCATCGGGCCGGCCGCTGCAGGAACGCTACCGGGCTTGTGAGCACTGTCCGAAATCCTCCGATAATTGGTCCACAAACTCCCAGAAATAAGCCCATGTCGTGATAGAACGGTAGCCACGACACAACGGTGCAATCCAATGGCGCGACGCCTCCGCTGTCCGCAAAGTAGCCGGACATCAGCTGCGAGAAATTGGCCAGCAGGTTCCGATAGGAAATCATTACCCCAGCCGGTTGACGAGTCGATCCAGAAGTATATTGCAAATACGCGGTAGCCTGGTAATTATCGTCGCCAGCGTCGGATCGTATCGGCGAGTCAAGATTTAGCAGGTCAACTTCGACGATCGCTGGAGAGGATTCACCGGGCTGCGGCGTAACATGCTGGACAACATCGCCGATGACAGAAGACGTCGTGAGAATGACAGTGGGCCTCGCATCGCGCAGGACCGAATCAACACGCTCATCGCTGGCACCACCCAGCGGGACCAAAAGCGGAACCGCGATAAGTCCCGCCTGCAATGCTCCCAGAAAAGCAACGATATAATCAACACCCTGCGGCGCTAATATCACGGCGCGGTCGCCAGGAAATGCACAAGGTCTGAGTTCCCGTGCAACGTTCAGCACGCGCCGGTACAACTGAAACCACGTCAGGCTCTCGGCAACACCGGCCCAATCCAAGTCGTAATCGATAAACGTGAATGCCGTGCCATCCGGCTGCAGATTGACACATTGCCGCAACATTGCAGGAATGGAATTTTCAATCATTGGAACGCGGAACCTCTCGGATGCTCACTGGGGCGTGAAATGTTTTGCCGGCACTTGTGGTCGATCAATTGTTTCTTTGCTCAGACCGCTGTGCGCCGCCGGTCAAATTAGACCGGCGTCGATAGGGCTATCGTCGGAGGGTCGATTCGGGTTCGTGCCTGCCGAAGGCGCATTGTTCTTTGGCGGCCCGGAGAATCGAGCCGGCTCTCAGGAAAGCGGGTTTGTCGCGGTCGGCCACCTCGATGGGTAGGTCGGCGGCGCATCGCATCACCGTTAGGGCGAGCGAGCTGTAGGTCGCGTACGGGATGATCAGGAGGTTCGCGCAAGCATCCGCGCCGTTGACGCTCATGATGTGCTGACGTTTGTGTTCCCATCCCGGCCAGTTGAAGTCGGGTGGACGTTGTAGCGGTGGCCAGTTGACGTTGATGGAGGTGATGTCTCCGAGCAGGGGGGTCAAGACCGCGACAAGGTTGGGTAGTTCACTGGTGATGCGATCCACGCGTGGCCACCAAGCACCGTCGATGTCGTGGCCCAGTTCGCGAGCCACTGACAGACGGATGGGGCTGCTGCGTCGGCCCCTGATCGGATGGGTCATTGAAGGTGCCGATGTCGGCACCTGGTACATCCGATGGGCACGGTGGCACGCCTCGTGTCCGGTCGTCGCACCGTAGGTAGGGCTGCACAATCCACGGGCGCTTCCTTCACGATAGGTATCGTCCGCCCAACGAGTGCGGGGCGGACGGAGGGATCACATTGCCCGTGGGTGTCATCCGCGCCGACGGCGGTGGACCACCGCTGACAACGAAACGGCTCATCGCTCACGCTACGCCACGAGCCGCGAATATAAGCGCTCTTGAACCACTGAGGGCATGCAAACGCCGCGTAGCCTGCCCGACGGCGTCTCTTCGGAGCGCACCCGGGGCCAATACCCCCACATAACGTGGCCGCACCGCGACTTCGGTGACGACTTCGTGCGTCACCTCATGTTCGATCCGCCGCACCTGCTGCGGGATCGTCGACGCTCCGTGATTCCACGGCCACGGCAAACGATTCCCGGGAATGGCCCGCGTTGAGTCGCACGGCCGCTAGACAGCCCGCACACCCGCGACCCGCCCGGCAGCACGCTCTACATCGATGGGGTAGATATTGCGCCCGTAGGCGTTGCCACAGACCCGCCTCGGCCATCTCGGGATGCATGACGTGACGAAGTAGGCGCTTCGGCAGGTATTGCTCCGGATGCGGCTGATGCCTGTCGCAAGCAGCGCCGCGGCCTATCGCTCGGCTTTTCCATTGCGTCGGCGGGGGACGGCGGATGGGGTAGTGTAGGGGCTACAAGGTGAGGATGGGGACATGGACAAACAGGACTGGTGGGATGCACCCCAGATTCATCCATCGGAGATCAAGGTCGGTGACACCATCGGCACGATTCAGCCCAGCGATCTGCGTTTCAGGGTCAAGCTGATCAGCGGGCCGCAGAAGAGTCCAAGGAAATGGACATTTTTCGGCAGCGACGACCGAGGCCTGCAGCACACGGGCACATTCGGGGAAAACGAGTTGGTTCGCAGGCACACTAAAGCGTCGTGACGCCGTCTGATAGCGAAAATTGCTGCGGCCAAACGAATCTAATCGTCGGCCGTCGCTTCGCGCAGGCCTTTGGGCCGCTTGTCGGTCCAGTTCTTCAGCCTTAGAAGGACAATTCGCGCGGGTGTTGTCGCCGAACGCCATGCGCCAGCCGGCCACCGCATCGGCGAACTCCGGCGCAATGTTTTACTGGCCCTCGTCGTGGACGATGACGTAGAACTTGCCGCCATCATCGTCAAACGGATTGGTACTCACCGCTTCTGCCCATCGGAGGATCGGCGACGCCCGTCTCGGCGCCGAGCACACGGTCGGACAGCAGGCCCAGGCAACTCAGGTTCGGAAATCCCGGGCCCTCATTGACGCCAGATAGGTTGGGCAGCACCAGTTTCGGTGTGACGCCCATGACGGCCAGGTCGTGGCCGATGGACTCCTCCAGCCGCTCGCCGGTCAGCGCTCCGCCCAGACCAAACTCCAGCAGGTCCACGGCGCTCGGGCGCAGCAGCGGCACAAACCACAGTGGGTCGGCGCCCGATCCGTCGATAACGAGGTCGAAACTGTGCAGCGTCTCGCGCGGTTCACCGTTGCCATCGGTGCACAGCGTGATCCAGATTCGGCTGTCGCGGTCAACCACGCGAGCGACCCGCCCGCGCAGATGCTTGATCCTCTCGTCGGCGAGCAGCGACTCCTGAACCCGCGCGGAGAACACCCCGCGGTCGGTGCGGGCGATGCACTCGCGGCGTTCGGCGGGCGTAAGACTGCGCCACCCGGTGGGATCGGAGAACAGCGAGTTCTCGAAGAAGCCCTCGCCGCGGGTGAACAAGGTTGCTTGCGGCGAAATCGCCGTGATCGTCGAAACCCGGTGATGAAACAGCTCGTTGAGCATCGACGCGGCGGTCTCCCCACCGCCGATGACCGCGACATCTCCGACAACAATCCGGTCGTGGTCCCCCGCACGCTCCCAGAACTGCGCGATCGACCACACGCGCGGATCACCGGAAAGTATGGACCGCTCCGGTTGCCCCGGACCGGTAATCATTACCGTGTCGGCGGACAGGCTCGACTCGCGGGTGTGCAACACCCATCGCGATCCGTCGACCGAGATCTCGAGCACCTCGCCCCGAACGACTTTCAAGCCCACCTCGTCGGCGACCCAACGCAGGTACCGCGCCCACGTATCGTGAGTGGGTGCCGGCCTGCCTCGGTCGATCCAGCCCACGAATTGGTCCATTGCAACCAGATACGACTGCCAGCTGAACCGCAACATCCGCTCGTCGAGTTCGGTGTTGCGGCCGGGCATCAGCGTCGAGCGGTATGGGAAGCCGACGTCCTTTTCGGGGCTGGTTCCCAACCGCTGCCGACCGTCGCTCCAACCACCTCCGGCGCGCCAATTGGCCGCGACACTCGCGCGTTCGACGGCAACGACGTCGGGCACCTTGACACCCATCTCGCTCAGCACCGCGGCCTTCGCCGCCACCGCCACCGCTTTCGCGCCGGCCCCGACGATCGCCAGCGTGCCGCTCATGCTGCCCCCGCAGCAAGCGCGCGATCGTGGAGACGCACGCCGACCAATGATGCGCCGCCCACAACCCCACCTCCGTCGGTCAGCTTAGCTCAGGCTGTCCTAACTTCGTGTACGCTACCCTATGTTCGAGGCCAGTACACGCTTGCCCCGGGGAGCCGCTGAGGTGCCTATTATGCCTGGCCCGCCGTCCAAAACGGCAGCACTGGACGGTTTTGTACCCTTTCCGCCGCGACGGGCCGCCGCGTACCGGGCGGCCGGCTACTGGACCGGCGGCACCGTCGATTCGGTGCTGCGACATGCCGCCACGGCATGGCCCCACCGCGTCGGTGTCGTGGACGACTTCAGCGGCCATACCTACTCCGAACTGGACAGACTCGTCGAGGCGTCCGCCGCCGGGTTCGCCGCGCTGGGAATCGGGCCCGCTGACCGAGTGCTGCTGCAGCTACCCAATTCGTGCCGGTTCGCCGTCGCCCTGTTCGGTCTGCTGCGCGCCGGCGCGATCCCGGTGATGTGCCTGCCCGGGCATCGCTTCGCGGAACTGTCCCACTTCGCGGCGGTCAGCGGTGCGGTCGGGTTGATCATCGCCGACACCGCGAACGGCTTCGACTACCGCTCGATGGCCGAGCGGCTGGTCGCGACGCATCCGCAGCTGCGCCACGTCATCGTCGACGGAGACCCCGGCCCGTTCCTGTCCTGGTCATCACTGCCCACCGGTGGCCGCCCTGAGATGGCCGCTGACCCCGCGTCGCCCGCGCTGCTGCTGGTGTCGGGTGGCACCACCGGCGCGCCGAAGCTGATCCCTCGCACGCACGACGACTACGTCTACAACGCCACCGCGAGCGCCCAGCTGTGCCGGCTGACAACCGACGACGTCTATCTTGTGTCGCTGCCGGCCGCGCACAACTTCCCGCTGGCGTGCCCCGGCATCCTCGGCGCGATGACTGCAGGCGCCACCATCGTTTTCGGCGCTGATCCAAGCCCGGAGGCCGCATTCGCGACCATCGAACGGCACGGCGTTACCGTCACCGCGCTGGTGCCGGCGCTGGCCAAACTGTGGGCACAAGCCTGCGACTGGGAGCCCGTGACGCCAACGTCGTTGCGGCTCTTGCAGGTTGGCGGGGCCAAGCTGGAGCCCGAGGAAGCCCGACAGATACGCGCGACGCTGACACCGGGCCTACAGCAGGTATTCGGGATGGCCGAGGGGCTGCTGAACTACACCCGCCTGGACGATCCGCCGGAGCTGGTCGACCAGACCCAAGGCCGGCCACTGTGCGCCGACGACGAACTGCGCATCGTCGACGCGGACGGCACGCCGGTGGCCCACGGCGAGGAAGGCGAACTGCTGGTGCGCGGGCCGTACACATTCAACGGCTACTTTTGCGCCGAACGCGACAATGCGCGCTGCTTCGATCCCGACGGCTTCTACCGCAGCGGCGACCTGGTCCGTCTCCGCGACGACGGCTACCTGGAAGTCACCGGTCGGGTCAAAGACGTCATCTGCCGTTGCGGAGAGACCATCGCCGCCCAGGCGCTCGAAGAGCAGCTGCTGAGCCATCCGGCGATCTGGTCGGCCGCGGCGGTTCCGGTTCCGGACCCGCAACTGGGTGAAAAGATCTGCGCCGCGGTTGTTTTCGCCGGATCGCCGGTATCGCTTGCGGAATTGAACGCCCACCTTGACGAGCGCGGAGTTGCCGCCCACGCCCGGCCCGACATGCTGGTCGCGATGGCGGCGCTACCCACCACGCCGGTCGGCAAGATCGACAAACGGGCGATCGCCCGCCAAATCGATACGGCCGGGGCTGCGGCGCCTTTGTAGGTTCTCAGACCCCGGGTCGTATCTCGATCGCCTCTCGCCGACGCCGGTCGAGCCGCCACGCTCGGCTGCCACTTCTCGGTAAACGTCGAAGGTTCATCTACCTGAGCTGGGCAGCGTCCACGATGAGGGTCGCTTTAAAGCTTCGGCGCGCGAAGCTGATGCTCGCCGACGTGCCGGCCGACGTCGCCGACGCCGCCGCGACCTCAGGGACGCTGGTCGGAGGCCTCGGTCTCACCGACGCCGAGGGACATCCGTTGTGCGCGCGCGTGAAGCCGCCGCAGATCCACCGGCGCTCAGCCGACTAGGCGGGTGATAGTCGTGCCGCAGTCGCGTAGTAAATGTCGGCGCCGGACAGAACCTTGCCGCTCCGCTGCTGGGCGAACCATTCCACGGCACCGCCATTCTCAAGCGGACGCAATTGACCCGCCGCTATTTGCGCCAATTTCGGTCAGTTGGGTCAGCCGGACGCTGTTACCGGACGGGTCGCGAAAACCGCAGTCGATGCCGTACGGCATCTCATGCGGCTCCTCGGTGAACTCGACGCCTCGGGACTTCATCTCCTTGTAGGTGGCCTGGCAGTCGTCGGTAGTGAGGAAGACCGTGCCGGCGAAACCCTTTGCCATCACTTCGCTCACTTGACGGCGAGTCGCGTCATCCATCACCGGCGGACCTGGAATGGCCATCAGCACGATAGACACGTCGTCCTGGCCCGGAGGGCCGACCGTGAGCCACCGGAAGTTAAGCTCAAGCAACGAAACATCTTGGCGCACTTCCATACCCACCTTTTCGGTCCAGTATTTCAGTGCCACGTCCTGGTTATGCACCCACAAGTGGGCGCTGGCAATCTTCAACATGGTCACGACGCTACGGTCTGCCGACGCCGTCCGTCTTCTTCCCGTGTGCTGTCTTGACGCGGCTGTCGGCGGGTGGTCGGGTATCCCGGCGCAGGATGCAGCTTGGCACCCGCGCATGCACCGACGCCGGCGGGAGGCTGGCTCTGTAGGCCGCGGGTGGCATCCCATAGACGCGCGCGAAGCTGGTGGTGAACGAGCCGACGCTTTGCAGACCGACCATGACGACGATGTCGGCCACGGACCGATCGGTGTAGCGCAGCAGCGCGGCAGCTCGTTCCAACCGGCGCGTCTGCAGGTAGGAGCGCGGCGATTCACCGAAGATCCGAGTGAACATGCGGCTGAAGTGGGCACGCGACAGGCCGGCGGCAGCGGCCAGATCATCCACTGTGATCGGCTCGGCGTAGCGGGCGTCGACTAGGTCTTTGGCTCGCAGCAGATAACGGGCCGACGGAACCTGCTCCACGGGTTCAAGTATGGCGGTGGGTCTGACCTTCGGCGAATCGGCCTAGTTTCGGCGCTTTGCGCCGGCACCCAACGCCGCCGCCACCTGGTCTTGGTAGGTGTTCCAGCCAGTAGCTGTGCGCAAAGCTGCCTCGAAACCTGCCATTGACTAATGTCACCATTTGGTATTGACTGCGTCCCATGAACGACGTCGTTCCGGCCCGCGGATCGCTACGCTCACGCGGCGCGGCCGCGGTCAGCGCAGTCACGGTGCGGCGGATCACCGGGCTGGTGCCGCCGGAGCGAGCCTGGGGGATGTGGCTGTCCCGTCGTATCATCGCCGGGCTCATGGGCACATTCGGGCCCTCGCTGGCCGGCACCCGCGTCGAACAGGTCAACACCGTTACCTCCGACGTGCGCCGCGTCGTCGGTGAATGGGTGTATGGACCCAACCAGATCCGCTCGTTGACCGGCACCCGATCGATGGGCGCCGGCTCGCCTCGCGGGCAAGCCCGCTCGTTGACCGGCACCGGCGGGACGGTCTACTACCTGCACGGCAGCGGCTACACGATGTGTTCGCCCAGAACCCACCGGCGATTGACGTCGTGGCTGTCGTCACTGACCGGGTTGCCGGTGTTCTGCGTCGAGTACCGGCTGGCGCCCCGCCACCGCTTCCCCACCGCCGCCGACGATGTGCGGGCAGGTTGGGACTGGCTGCTACAAACCTGCGGCCTGCCTCCGGAACAGATTGTGATTGCCGGTGATTCGGCGGGCGGCCACCTGGCCGTGGACCTGCTGCTGCAGCCCGAGGTCGCGGCGAAACACCCCGCCGCGATGGTGTTGTTCTCGCCGCTGTTCGACATCACGTTCGCGCTCTGCGCCGCCCGCGAACAGATTCGCCGCGACCCCACCATGCGGGCAGCTGTGGCGGCCCGGGTGGTCGGCCTGTATCACGCCGGCATCGATCCCGCCCACCATCGCCTGAAGCTGGACGTCGCCGGCGGACCAGTGCTTCCTCCGACCTTGATCCAGGCCGGCGGAATCGAAATGCTGCGAGGGGATGCGCGGCAACTCGCCGCCGAGATCCGCGCCGCAGGCGGCAGTTGCGAGCTGCAGGTGTGGCCCCACCAGCTGCACGTATTCCAGGCGTTGCCCAGGATGACGCCCGAAGCGGCCAAGGCCATGGCCTGTGTCGCGGGATTCATCGTAACCTCGTTGTGCGCCAATGCCTCAGACATAGCGGACGAGGCGGGCTGAACATGCTCGGGCCACTGGACAGGCTGCTGGGCAAGTCGAAAACCACCAGCCGCGGCGCCTTGGCGGTGGTGACCGGGGCCGGCAGCGGGATCGGCGCGGCGTTCGCCGTCGAACTCGGCCGTCGTGGCGGCGTGGTGGTCTGTAGTGACATCGACCAAGCCGCAGCCCAGAAGACGGCCGACGCGATCACCGAGCGGGGCGCCAAAGCGGTGGCGATCCGGTGCGACGTGTCCCGGTTCGACGACGTGAGCGAGCTGGCCGCGCGGTCACAGGGCTGGTTCGGCGCACCGCCCACCCTGGTCATCAACAACGCCGGCGTCGGTGCCGGCGGCGCGCCCATCGGCGATGCGCCCCTGGATGATTGGGTGTGGACCCTGGGCATCAATTTGTGGGGACCCATTCACGGCTGCCACGTGTTCGTCCCGATGCTGCGCGAAGCGAGCCCGTCACATGCACCGCGGGGCATCATCAACGTCGCCTCGGCGGCGGCGTTCGGCGCGGCTCCCGGCATGGCCGCTTATAACGTCAGCAAGGCCGGTGTGCTCTCGCTATCGGAAACTCTCGCGGCCGAACTATCCGGTACCGCAGTCAGAGTCACGGTGCTTTGCCCGACTTTCGTCAAGACCAACATCGTCGAATCCGGCCGCATCAGCGAGGAGTCCGGCGAACTGGCCACCAAATTGATGCGCTGGACCGGATTCTCGGCCCAAAAAGTGGCGCGGATGTGCCTCGACGCACACGACCGCGGCGAGCTGTACTGCATGCCGCAGCTCGACGCGAAGATCGCCTGGAACGTCAAACGCCTGGCCCCGCAGTCATACACGCGTGCGGTTGGCCTGGTATCCCGGGCGTCGGGACACTAAAGGGCGCTAACGGAGGGAGGGGTGCGGTGGCCATCGAAATGGAAGCCATGCTCACCAAGATCAAGGATCGCCAGTGGGCGCTCGCCGATATCGACTGGGACGCACCGGGTG
This sequence comes from uncultured Actinomycetota bacterium, assembly GCA_963845595.1. GTDB lineage: Bacteria > Actinomycetota > Actinomycetes > Mycobacteriales > Mycobacteriaceae > Mycobacterium. The sequence goes on along the minus strand of CAWJSU010000005.1, from coordinate 177,902 downwards.
CGGAAACCATCCGAGAAGAATTTCGCCCCAAACTGAAGGCGTTCATGTCCGACCTGTGCTGGATCGAGAACATTGGCGCACGCGGGTTCGCGGCGCTGGCCAGGAAGGCGCCCACCCCGACACTGGCGGAGATCTACCGGTACTTCCATGCCGAAGAGCAACGGCACGCCAACGCCGAGATGGCGCTGATGAAACGCTGGGGCATGCTGGACGACGGCGAACTCCCCGAGCCGAACATCAACATCCGGTTGGCCATCGAGTGGCTCGACACGTACTCCGACGGCATGCCGCTGTCGGTACTGGGCACCGTCATCCCGATGCTCGAGGTCGCCCTCGACGGCGCGTTGCTGAAGTTCCTTCTCGACACCGTCGAAGACCCGGTCTGCCACCAGGTGTTCGAGAAAATCAACAACGACGAATCCCGGCACATCGCAGTCGATTTCGAAGTCCTCGACATGATCGGTCACGCCAAGGCGCGCCGGCTGGCCATCGAATTCATCGGCAACGTCGCATCACCGGGCGTGATCATCGGGACCCTCATGTACATCCCGCTGCTCAATCGGGTCCGCAACGAGATGGCCGGGATGGGCATGGAACCCGAGCGCCTGCACAACGCGGTCAAGCGTTTCAAACAGCTCGGCGAGCGCGGTGAGCGCACCTGGCGGGTGCCCACCTACCAACTGCTCAAGCGGCACGCCGCGATGGTGGTCAACCCCCGTCACCCCTATCAGCTGCTGGCCAATTCGATGGTGTGGCTGTCGGATCGATACCCCAGACCGCTGCTGCGACCGGTGCCCAGCTGGTCCAAAGAACTCACCTACCGGCCGGCGGCGTAGCCATGGCGCGCGACCACACCTATGCGACGCTGATCGTCGGGGCCGGCTTCACGGGGCTCGGTGCGGCGATTCGATTGGCCGAAGCCGGTCTCACTAAGACGGGCGACATCATCATTCTGGAGCGCGCCGACCGCGTCGGCGGAACCTGGCGCGACACCACGTATCCGGGTGCGAGCTGCGACATCCCTTCGCTGCTGTACTCGTACTCGTTCGCCAAGAACCCGACGTGGTCGCGAACGTACTCACCCGCCCCGGAGATCTGCCGTCACCTCGAGGACGTGGCGACCAGGTTCGACATCCGCCGGCACATCCGGTTCGGCCATGAGGTCAGCGCCCTGACCTTTGCTGAGGACGCGGGCAGCTGGAGCGTGACAACGAAGGACCACAAGCTATTTCATGCACGCACCGTGGTATTGGCGTCCGGACCGCTGTCCGACGTCAGCTTCCCCGCCATCCGCGGCCTGGACAGCTATCGGGGCCACAAAATCCACAGTGCGCGCTGGGATCACGACTACGATTTCACCGGTAAGCGCATCGCCGTCATCGGCACCGGCGCCAGCGCAGTCCAGATCATCCCCGAACTGGTGAAGCGGGCCGGGTTCGTCAAGGTGTTCCAGCGCACCCCCGGCTGGGTGCTGCCGCGTCTGGACATGGCGACCCCGCAGGCGCTGCAAGCCTTGTTCGCTAAAGTTCCTGCCACCCAACAGCTTACGCGGCAGGCGCTGTTCTGGACCCACGAAGCCGCCGCCACGGCTCTGGTGTGGAACACCCCGCTGACCTCGCTGGTGGCGCGGCTGGGGCGGGCACACCTGCGCGGTCAGGTCAAAGACCCGTGGCTGCGCCGCCAGCTGACCCCCGACTTCACCCCGGGCTGCAAACGCATGCTGATCTCCAGCGATTACTACTCGGCGCTGCAACGCGACAACTGCAAACTCATCGACTGGCCGATCGCGACGCTGAGCCCCGTCGGCATCCGCACCAGCGACGGCGTCGAACACCACCTCGACTGCATCGTGTTCGCCACCGGTTACGACGTCCACCTAACCGGGCCGCCATTTCCGGTCACCGGGCTCGGGGGTCGATCGCTGGCCGCCGAATGGGCGGCCGGCGCACAGGCATACAAGAGCATCAATGCGCACGGCTACCCGAACTTGTTCTTCATGACCGGCCCCAACTCCGGGCCTGGCCACAACTCGCTGCTGGTCTACATCGAAGGCCAGCTGAATTACGCGGTGCGCGGCATCAGCACCATCCTCCGCGGCGATCTGCGCTATCTCGATGTGCGCGAAGAAGTCCAACACCGCTACAACAAACGCATTCAACGCCGTCTTGCCAACACGACCTGGATGTCCGGCTGCCGTAGTTGGTATCTCACCAAGGATGGGTTCAACGGGTCGATGTACCCCGGGTTCGCCACCCAGTATCTGCGCCAGATGAGGGATTTCCGGTATGCGGACTACCACGCGGTCGCCCGAGACGCCCGCACCCGGGTCACCTCGTCGGCCTGATGCGGGACACCGACATGGCACCCGACCGACCGTCGCGACCGGAGCCCGGCACGATCGCCAGCGTGCTGTTCAACCTGCGGCGCGCGCCGCGGCGGGTCCGGCGGCAGTCACGCGAGTTCCGTGAGTTCATCGAGACCACGGTGTCACAGCTTTTCGACGCGGCGGTCCACCACCCGCACGGGGTCGGGGCCTCCGGCGAGTACCGCATCGAGGATCTGGCCAGGGTGGGGGGCACCACCACCCGCAACATCCGGGTGTACCGCGACCGCGGGCTGCTGCCGCCGCCACTGCGGGTCGGCCGCATCGCGCTGTTCAACGACACCCATCTGACCCGGCTGCGCCTGATCACCTCGATGCTGGACCGCGGATACACCATCGCCCACGTGCGGGAAATGCTCAGCGCGTGGGAGGAAGGCAAGAACCTCGGCGACGTCCTCGGCCTGGAATCGGCCATCGTGGGCACCTGGACCACCGAGAAACCGGAAACCATGCCGCTCGTCGACGCCGAGCGCCTCGTCGACGACCCGCGCGCGTTCGAACGGCTGGTCGCGCTGCAGCTCATCCGGGTGGATGAGGCGCGGGCCACCATCACCCGGCCCAAACTGATCGAGGCATTCAACGAGATCCGAGGCTACGGCGTCAAATTGGACACACTCATCGATCTACACGAGCAGATCGTGCCCGAGATCGACAAGATCAGTGACTTGTTGGTGCGCGCCGGAGCCGAACACGTCCTGGACCGGATCAAGCCCGGCCAGGGGCTGCCGCCGGATGCCGAGATCGCCGAGCTGATCACCATGCTGGTCCGATTCCGCACTCAGGCCGTGGCGACCGTCACCGCCACCCTGGCGGCGTCGATCGAATCGAACATCGAGTCAGTGGTGAGCCGCGTACTGGCCGACTATCTGGAGAACTCCGATCCATCGCTCAGCGGCGCCCAATCATCACCGGCGGGGTCCCTCATAGAGAAGAAACCGTTGAGAACTCCTCCGCAGTAAAAAGACGCCGGCAGTGAATGCACCTGACCCTCCCCAGACGCTTCAGGCTAGGAAGCACGGAGGAGTTGACGACATCCAAATGGGTTTGACATATAAAGCCCTCCAGGCACGTATGCGCCCGGTAATAGCCGACGATACCGCCTCCGTGCTGGTAATTCCATGCGGCGCAGCAGCATTCCAGGGCATCGAATACGGACTCAACATCAGAGATGACAGACGCTCGCTCAAAATATGTGGTCATGTTCCCCTCGACACATCACATGACTGCTTGTATTCAGGTTGACGCTTGGACGTTTTGAAGCGCACTACTGTTATCTCCGTCGCATAGCAAGGGCGCTCGACAGCGGCCAAGGTTGAGTAGATGTCTACCCACTTCTTTTCGACTGAATCACCCTTTTGCTCGGCCTTTTGGTTGCTGCTGGTCAAGCCCGATCCGGAGTACAGGGCATGGCGGACAGCTGGGAACGCGGTCAGCTTCTTCTGGCCACGTCAGGGGAGACATCTGGAGCAGTCGTCCGACCCGGCGACCGGGCTTAGTGTCGGCTGAGGGCCAGCCTGCCAACGGCGGTGATCACGGCTTTGCGCCGGAACCTCCGCCTTCGTGAAACGGGGGCATCTTGAAATTACGCAGTATCCGGTGCACGCGCAATCAGATACGGCGCCAGCGTGGACAGCTTCTCGCAGGTTTCCTCGAATTCACGCTCGGGTTCCGACGCTCCGATGATGCCGGCACCGGCCCGCAGCCAGGTCTTCCCGTCGCATTCATAGGCCGCTCGCAGCGTCAGCGCGGCATCCAGCGCGCCGTCTGCTGAAACCACCACGACCGCACCGGAATACAGCCCGCGTGGACCTTCGTCCAGCCGCAAGATGGCTTCGACACCGGCCGCTTTGGGGATGCCCGACGCGGTAACCGCCGGAAAAAGCGCTTCCAGGGCATCCATCCGGTCGCTCGACGGGTCCAGCCGCGCGCTGATCGTTGAGCCCAGGTGCTGCACACTCCCGCGCTCACGCACCGTCATGAAATCGATAACGGCCGCGCTGCCCGGTTCGGCGACCTCGCTGATCTCCTGAAGCGAGGTGCGCACGGAAATGGCGTGCTCGACAATCTCTTTGGAATCCGATTCCAGGTCGTCGCGGGCCTGCCGGTCGCGCGCCCGACCACGACCGAGCGCGCGGGTACCCGCCAGCGGCTCGGTGACCAACGCACCGTCGTGGTCGACGGCCGCGACAAGTTCGGGGCTGTAACCCACAGCGCGAATTCCGCCCAGCCGCAGCAAAAACGACCTCACCGGGGTGTTGTGCCGGCGACCCAGCCGGTAGGTGGACGGGAAGTCGAGCGCGAAAGGCACTTTGACACAGCGCGACAGGATCACCTTGTGGTAGCTGCCGGCGGCGATCTCCCGGACGGCCACCGCCACCCGATCCCGGTAGCCGGACGGGTCCGCGGTGACGTCGACCTCGCGCGCGTGCGCCACGTCTGGCACACCGTCGCAGAGCAGGCCGCGAAGCGCCTCGCAATGGCGTGGCTCGCCGCCGAAAAGACGAACCGCGTCGTTGGTCACGACGATGCGGGTGCGGGGCCAAAAGAGCCGGGCCAACGGAGTTCGCGGCGCCAGCCGCTCCTGCAGCCCGTAGCGGAACACGCCGAATTCGAAGGCGATCCAGCCGAAAACTTGCTCGGTCTCCAGCAGCAGCCGGTCCACGGCCTCACCCAGCGCCGGTCCGGGCCGCCCCGACCACGGTTGCCGCTGCGTCACCCCGTCGCGGATGACACGCAGTTCGTCGCTATCCAGCTCGACCATCGCCAACACACCGCACGCCAGGACCCATTCACCGTCGTGCTCGTAGAGCAGGTATTCCTCGCCGACCGGCTCGGGCAGCACCGCAGCCAGCTCGGCTGCCAGGTCGGCTGGATCGATATCGGCGGGCAGCGGAATCGACAGTGACAAGGTGCTGGCGGAACTCGTCTCGGCGCTGACCTCGATCACAGTTAGTAAATGTAGCCTAACCTATGAAATCTCGCGCGGCCCCCTGCCGTCGACCCGCCCGCACGAAGAAATCCAGTGGCCTTAAGGGTGTGCACGGCGTGTCGCCAACAGGCTTAACACAACTTTAATGCGGTCAACGTGACCCGCCCGGCTACCGCCCGATCGGTCGATGCCACCCATCGATCGAGGGGACCACGATCAGGTTCGCTACCCGGCTTTGGACGGCCTCGTCGATGGCGAGGAGGTCCAGACCCCCGAAGGCGACGGGCTCACACGAACAACCCAGAGAACGGCGACTTACGGTTTCCCGGGCCGACGGCTGCGACGAAACCACCGCGCACTGCTCAACATTCGGCGCGGCGCTCGATGGTCCATTTCAACCGCCGAACCGGGGTCGGGCAGTCGCCGGTATAGAGCGGCCGTTGACGAATCGCTGACCCTACAGTCAATACACAGGTAATTCTCACTGGGCTCACACCGAACGCGTGCCGATGGGTGCTACCAGCGCAGCTGTGACCAGTGATTTTCCAGACGGCGGCCGTTCGGGTGCCACACGACGGCGCATGCTTGTTTCGCGCTCTCTACGAGTGGCGGATTGGGAACGGCAACGCTAAATTTTTGCACGGTCGTCGGGATGTTGGTGGTTGCCCCGCTTGCGGGCGGTGCTTCCCGTGATCACCGGGCCAACCGAGGGAGGCAACCGTGCTGCAAGAGTTCTGGCATAACTTCACCCACAACCTGTTCAAGCCACTGCTGCTGTTCTTCTACTTCGGCTTCCTGATCCCGATCCTGCGGGTGCGCTTCGAGTTCCCGTACGTGATCTACCAGGGGCTAACCATGTACCTCTTGCTGGCCATCGGCTGGCACGGAGGCGAGGAACTCGCCAAGGTCAAGCCCGACGAGATCGACAACATCGCCGGCTTCGTGCTCGTGGGCTTCCTGTTGAACTTCGTGATCGGCGGGTTGGCTTACTTGCTGCTGAAGTACATGAGCAGCATGCGAAGAATCGACAAGGCGACGGTCGCCGGTTATTACGGGTCCGACTCGGCCGGAACCTTCGCCACCTGTGTGGCATTCCTGACCGGCATCGGCGTCGCGTTCAACGCCTACATGCCGGTGATGCTGGCCGTGATGGAGATCCCGGGCTGCCTGGTGGCGCTTTACCTGGTCGCGCGCCTCCGGCACCGAGGCTTGAGCGAAGCGGGCTACATGCCGGACGAGCCCGGCTACGTCGCGCCGGTCAAGGTCGGGGTCGGGCCCGGCACTGCCGCGCGGCCCGCTAAGGGCGGGTCCCTCGAGAGCGAGCACGACCGAGGGGTCGAGGAGGAGCTGGAGCTGTCGATGGAAAAGCTGGAGCATCCGAACTGGGAGCCCGACCAGAGCCCGGCCATCGGCAAGGCCAAGAGGATGCCCATTTTCTCCCGCGAGCTCTTCCAGGAAGTCTTTCTCAACCCCGGGCTTGTTCTCCTCATGGGCGGCATCATCATCGGCCTCATCAGTGGGCTGCAGGGGCAGAAGGTCGTTGCAGACGACGACAAGTTCTTCGTGTTGGCATTCCAGGGCGTGCTCTGCCTCTTCCTGCTCGAGATGGGCATGACGGCCTCCCGCAAGTTGAAGGACTTGCGAGCGGCCGGCCTCGGGTTCATCTTCTTCGGTCTACTGGCGCCGAATCTCTTTGCGCCGCTAGGGATGATCGTCGCGCACAGCTACGCCTACCTGACCAACACCGATTTCAAGCCGGGAACGTACGTGCTGTTCGCGGTGCTGTGCGGCGCGGCGTCCTACATCGCCGTCCCGGCGGTCCAGCGGCTGGCGATCCCCGAGGCTAGCCCTACCCTGCCGCTGGCCGCATCGCTGGGTTTGACGTTTTCGTACAACGTCACGATCGGCATCCCGCTCTATATCGAGATCAACCGCATGATCGGACACTGGTTCTGAAGTCTGAACTGCGGTACCGGACACACTGACCACGGACGCAGAGGGCAGACAGGACGGTTCGGCTGCTCGCACATGATCGTGTTAATTGGTGTTAATTGTTCGTAAAGGCGGGTTGACTCAGGTCACCCCTAGGAGCACGATTTCGTGTGCATGCACCTCGCTGGGTGAGGCGTCTGCACGGTATTAGGCGACTGAGCTCGGACGCCGAAAGACGCCCAGGGCACCGGTAGCTCTTCCCGCGCTTAAGGGTTGGGCCCCAGGAGCTTCCGGCTTCGGTTCCGGATACGCCGTGTGGCGCCAAAGCTGGGCGAGAGGGTTGCGCGCCCGGCGATTTCGTCACGTGATCGCAATCCTGCGTGCAACGTGTCGGCTTCTTCTTGTGTGCCCTGGCTACGAGGAGGTGGGAGCGAAATGAGTCCCGGTGCTGGTCCGTATTCGACACCGACGACCGGCTCGTTTCGACCCGTCCCAGCTACGGAGTGATTCGACTTGCGGCCAGGCATAATGCGCACGAATGTGTCCGGTGCACGCGCGCTTGAATGCGATGTACTCCGAAAATCACTGCAGTGGACCGCATTCGACCCCGCGAGCCGATGGGGATGATGAATATGGCTTCCATACCGAAGAATTCCGCTTTACGGCTTAAAGCTCACCGTGATGTCGCGCCCGCGAGCCGCCGACTCGGAGGAAGTCACCGTTGTGCCACAACTCGATCCGTCACAGTCGATGATTCGAGGAATAGGATTCACCCAGACCGTCAACCGCGACGATCACTGGAACCAGCGCGGCGCACCGCGTCGGTGACCGCTTCCCTCATCGCCGCCTAAGTCACCGGAGGCACCAAATGCTTTATGAGTTCTGGCAGAACTTCACCCACAACCTCTTCAAGCCGTTGTTGCTGTTTTTCTATTTCGGGTTTCTGATCCCGATCCTGAAGGTCCGGTTCGAGTTCCCCTACGTGATCTATCAGGGCCTGACGATGTACCTGTTGGTGGCCATCGGCTGGCAGGGGGGCGAAGAACTCGCCAAGGTCAAACCCGAAGACATCGACAACATCGCTGGGTTCGTGGCGATGGGCTTCGCCCTGAACTTCGCGATCGGTATCGCCGCCTACTTGCTGCTGAAGTACACAACCACGATGCGGCAGGTCGACAGAGCGACGGTCGCGGGTTATTACGGGTCGGACTCGGCGGGAACCTTTGCCACCTGCGTGGCCGTCCTGACCGGCGTAGGCATCGCCTTCAACGCCTACATGCCGGTCTTGCTGGCCTTCATGGAGATTCCCGGCTGCCTGGTGGCGCTGTACCTGGTGGCGCGACTGCGACACCGAGGTCTGGACGAAGCGGGCTATATGCCGGACGAGCCCGGCTACACTCCGCCGGTCAAGGTCGGGGCCGGTCCCGGCACCGCCGCCCGGCCCATTCACGGCCAGAGCCTCGAGACCCAGCCCGAACGCGGTATCGAGCAGGAGCTGGAATTCTCGCTGGAAAAGCTAGAGCATCCGAACTGGGAGCCCGACCAAAGCCCAGCTCGCGGGAAGGCCAAGAGGATGCCCTTTTTCTCCCGTGCGCTTCTGCAGGAAGTTTTCCTCAACCCCGGGCTAGTTCTCCTCTTTGGCGGCATAGTCATCGGCTTCATCAGTGCACTGCAGGGGCAGAAGGTCGTCCACGACCAAAATGAATTGTTCGTTGCGGCGTTTCAGGGTGTGCTCTGCCTGTTCCTGCTCGAGATGGGGATGACGGCGTCCCGCAAGCTGCGCGATCTCAAGTTGGCCGGCCGCGGATTCGTCCTCTTCGGTCTGCTGGCGCCGAACCTCTTCGCGATGCTGGGGATCCTGGCCGCCTACACCTACGCCGACTTCACCGACACCCACTTTCAGCCGGGCACCTACGTGGTGTTTGCCGTGCTGTGCGGCGCGGCGTCCTACATCACGGTCCCGGCGGTCCAGCGGCTGGCAATTCCGGAGGCGAGCCCGACGTTGCCGCTGGCGGCATCGCTGGGTCTGACGTTCTCCTACAACGTCACCATCGGAATACCGCTCTACATCGAGCTCGCCCGCATTGTTGGGCACTGGTTTCCGGGCGCCGCCTGAGAATCACCCCAAGAGCGTCCGCACCACCGCGTCGGCCAGCAGCCGACCACGCGGGGTGAGGATCAGCCGGTCGCCGTCGGATACCAGCAATCCGTCTTCCACCGCGGTCTGGGCGCGTTCGCGTTCCACCCCGCCCAGCCGGTCGAGCGGCAGCCCTTGACGGAGCCGGATTTTCAACAACACGTCTTCGGTATGCAGGGCATCCACACCGAGTTGCTCGTAGCCCGCTACCGGTAGCGCGGCACCGGCAAGTATCTCCGAGTAGGCATTGGGGTGCTTCACATTCCACCAGCGCGTCGCGCCGACGTAACCGTGCGCGCCGGGTCCCGCCCCCCACCACTGACCACCGTCCCAATAGCCGAGGTTGTGCCGGCATTCACCGCCCGATCGCGACCAGTTGGACACCTCGTACCAGGTGAACCCGGCGGCGGACAGCCGCGTGTCCACCAATTCGTAGCGATGGGCCAGCACGTCGTCGTCGGGAGCGGCCAGCTCGCCGCGCCGGACCCGCCGGGCCAGCGCGGTGCCCTCCTCGACGACCAGGGCATACGCGGACACGTGATCGACACCCGCCTCGACCGCCGCGTCGACGGAACGCAGCAGGTCGTCGTCGGACTCCCCCGGAGTGCCGTAAATAAGGTCCAGGCTGACGTGTTCGAAACCCTCATCCATCGCCTCCCGCGCCACTTTCACCCCCTGGCCGGGCGTGTGTATCCGGTCAAGCGTCGCCAGCACCCGCGGGACCACGGACTGCATGCCCAGCGACACCCTCGTGTAGCCGGCCGCGCGGATCGCGGCGAAGAACTCTGGCCAGGTGGACTCCGGGTTGGCCTCAGTAGTGACCTCGACGTCCGGCGCCAGCTCGAAGTGGTCCCGCACCATGTCCAGCAGCCTGGACAGGCGCTCACCGCCCAGTAGCGATGGCGTCCCGCCGCCGACGAACACGGTGTTCACGGTCGGCCCATCCAGCCGCGCCGCCGCCAGCTCGAGCTCCGTCCGCAGCGCCAGCAGCCATGCGTCCGGGTTCACGCCACCCAACTCGGCCGGCGTGTAGGTGTTGAAATCGCAGTAACCACAACGGGTTATGCAGAACGGGACGTGGACGTACACCCCGAACGGCGGTCCGGGACTCGGCTGCAGGGCGGGCAGTTCAACCGGTGCCTCGCGAAGGGTCATGCCAAATCATCGCATGGCTACCGGACCGCCCCGGGCTCTCAGGCAATTCTCCGGTTATGTTTACCCAACCACTCAGGTTTCTCGGCTAGTTTTAATCATCATGAGAAGAAATCTGACCTGGTCGCATAGCTCTTCGGCTTTCATGGCAGAATGTCACCGTGATCGCCGCCAATGCCAACCTGCGTATCGCGCTGGTGGCGCGGCGGCATATCGACCTCAAGCGTGTTTGCAGCTGTTTCTGTAGCTGTCTGCCTTGATGTCGTAGACCCAGCCCACCTGAACCTCCAGCTGGCCGCCGGATCTGCGCAGCCGGAAGAGAACCGGTGCTCTGCGCGTTCTAAGGCTGGCAACCTTCTCGAAGGAGAACCGCCGGAATGACCACAGCCCGTCCCGCAAAGACTCGTAACGAGGGCCAGTGGGCACTGGGAAATCGCGAGCCGCTCAACGCCAACGAAGAGATGAAGCAGGCCGGCGCCCCGCTCGACGTGCGCGAACGCATTGAGAATGTGTACGCCAAGGGCGGATTCGACAGCATCGACAAGGGCGACCTGCGCGGGCGCTTCCGCTGGTGGGGCCTATACACCCAGCGCGAGGAGGGCTACGACGGCTCCTTTACCGGCGACGAGAACGCCGACCTGCTCGAGGCCAAATACTTCATGATGCGGGTGCGCTGCGATGGCGGCGCGCTCTCGACCGCCGCGCTGCGCACGGTGGGCCAGATCTCCACCGAGTTCGCCCGCGACACCGCCGACATCTCCGACCGGCAGAACGTGCAGATGCACTGGGTCGAGATCGAGAACGTCCCGGAGATCTGGCGGCGGCTGGACGAGGTCGGACTGCAGACCGCCGAGGCGTGCGGCGACTGCCCGCGCGTGATTCTGGGCTCACCCCTGGCCGGCGAGTCGCTGGACGAGGTGCTGGATCCGACCTGGGCGATCGACGAGATCGTGCGCCGCTACATCGGCAAGCCCGACTTCGCCGACCTGCCGCGCAAGTACAAGACCGCGATCTCGGGGCTGCAGGACGTTGCGCACGAGATCAACGACATCGCGTTCGTCGGTGTCAACCACCCCGAGCACGGGCCGGGCCTGGACCTGTGGGTCGGCGGCGGTCTGTCCACCAACCCGATGCTGGCGCAGCGGGTCGGCGCCTGGGTTCCGCTGGAAGAGGTGCCCGAGGTGTGGGCGGCGGTGACCTCGGTGTTCCGCGACTACGGCTATCGGCGGCTGCGGGCCAAGGCGCGGCTGAAGTACCTGATCAAGGACTGGGGTATCGAAAAGTTCAGGGAGGTTCTCGAAACGGAGTATCTCAAGCGTCCCTTGATCGACGGCCCGGCCCCCGAGCCGATCAAGCGTCCGATCGATCACATCGGAGTCCAGCGGCTCAAGAACGGGTTCAACGCCGTTGGGGTTGCGCCGATCGCCGGACGGGTCTCCGGCACCATCCTGTCGGCGGTGGCGGACCTGGCCGCCGCGGCCGGCTCGGACCGGATCCGGTTCACCCCCTACCAGAAACTGGTCATCCTCGACGTGCCCGACGACAAGCTCGACGCGATGATCGCCGGCGCGGAGGCGCTGGGCCTGCAGTCACGGCCGTCGCACTGGCGCCGTAATCTGATGGCGTGCAGCGGGATCGAGTTCTGCAAGTTGTCGTTCGCCGAAACCCGGGGCAGGGCACAGGGATTGGTTCCCGAGCTGGAGCGCCGGCTCGAGGACATCAACTCTGCGCTGGATGTGCCGGTCACCGTCAACATCAACGGCTGCCCGAATTCGTGTGCGCGAATTCAAATCGCCGACATCGGGTTCAAGGGACAGATGGTCGACGACGGTCATGGCGGCTCGGTAGAGGGCTTCCAGGTGCATCTGGGCGGCAGCCTCGGCCTGGACAGCGGGTTCGGCCGAAAACTGCGCCAGCACAAGGTCACCAGCGACGAGTTGGGCGACTACATCGAGCGGGTGGTACGAAACTTCGTCAAACATCGAACCGCGGGTGAACGCTTCGCGCAGTGGGCCCTTCGCGCAGACGAGGACGATCTGCGATGAACACCGAGGCGACCAAGATGCCCGAAGCACAGCTGCGCGAGCTGGCCGCGCGTGGCGCGGCCGAACTCGACGGGGCCAGCGCCACCGACCTGCTGCGCTGGACCGAGGAGAACTTCGGCGGTGTCAACGGACCGCGCGGGTGGGCGACGTGCAATTACGTGGTCGCCTCCAATATGCAGGACGCCGTGTTGGTGGATCTGGCCGCCAAGGTGCGGCCGGGCGTACCCGTGCTCTTTCTGGACACCGGCTATCACTTCGTCGAAACCATCGGTACCAGGGATGCGATCGAGTCCGTCTACGACATCCGGGTGGTCAATGTGACTCCGGAGCACACCGTCGCCGAGCAGGACGAGCTGCTGGGCAAGGACCTGTTCGCCCGCGATCCCGGCGAGTGCTGCCGGCTGCGCAAGGTCGTCCCGCTGGGCAAGACGCTGCGCGGTTACTCCGCCTGGGTGACCGGGCTGCGCCGGGTCGAGGCACCGACCCGCGCCAACGCCGCGTTGATCAGCTTCGACGAGGCGTTCAAGCTGGTGAAGATCAACCCGCTGGCGGCGTGGACCGACCAGCACATCCAGGACTACATCGCCGAGCACGACGTGCTGGTCAATCCGCTTGTCCACGAAGGCTATCCGTCGATCGGCTGTGCTCCGTGCACGGCCAAGCCGGCCGAGGGTGCCGACCCGCGCAGCGGGCGCTGGCAGGGGCTGTCCAAGACCGAATGCGGGTTGCACGCCTCGTGACCACCCGCGCCGGCGACGATGCAGAGCGAAGCGATGAGGAGGAGCGGCGCTCGTGGCGACACTGGTGCTGACCGCGCACGGAAGTGCGGATCCACGGTCGGCGGCCAACGCACGGGCCGTCGCGGGCCAGGTGGCGCGCATGCGGCCCGGCCTCGATGTACGGCTGGCGTTCTTAGAACATAGTTCGCCGAACCTCGTCGACGTGGTCACCGGACTCTCGCGGACCGACGAGGCTGTGATCACGCCCTTATTGCTGGCGAATGCCTATCACGCCCGCGTCGACATCCCCCGCCAGATCGCCAGTTGCGCAGTTGGTGAGCGGGTTTGGCAAGCGGGCGTGCTCGGCGAGGATGACCGGCTGGTATCGGTGCTGCGTCGGCGGGTGGCGGAGTTGGGGGTTTCCCGCCTCGACGAAACGCTAGGTGTGCTGGTCGTGGCGATCGGGGCCGCGCACCCGGCGGTGAACGCGCGCACCGCGCGGGTGGCACCGAAGCTGCTGGCGCGCACTGGTTGGGCCGGTGCGACGACGGCGTTCGCCACCCGACCGGAACGTTCGCTGGCCGAAGGCCTGGGCAGGTTGCGCCGCCAAGGCGCCCGCCGGGTGGTTATCGCACCGTGGTTCCTGGCGCCGGGGCGACTGCCGGACCGGGTGCAACGATTCGCCGAGGGCGCCGGCATCGAGATGGCAGCTCCGTTGGGCGCGCACCGGCTGGTGGCCGAGACGGTGCTGGACCGCTTCGATCAGGCGCAGAGAGCTCGCGTGGGGCGCACCGCGGCATAGCGGACAACGCCACCCTGGCCTGCGGGCCCGACAACCGGCTCGTCGAAAAAGGCTGGACCACCCGAAACGCACCAACGACGCAACCGAATGGAGCCCGCCGCCGGAGTTCCGGCTACGCACGGGCACCAACGACTATCACCACCCGAAGGCTGTTCGACGCCGACGATCGCGCCGAGAAGCCGGAGGTGACCTCGCCACGGCCATACCGAAGTCCCAAGCCCTGTGCCAACTCGCGGACGAGCTCGGGCATCACTTCGACACGCTTGGCCCTCTCTACCGTCTGGTGAATCCGATCGTTTTGGCCCCGTTTGTCCACAGTCCGGCATTGATCCACAGAGGTCGCATATTCGCGCGTGGCCAGCGTCAGAATGCTAATAGGATTCGAACATGTATTCGATTGCGATGCCGGTGGAGGTGACCGCCGTCCTGGACGCGCTCGACGCGGCCGTGGCGGCGACTGGTGAGCTCAACCTCGACAACGTCGCACCCGCCATCCGGCTGCGCGCGCTCGAGCGAATGGAAACCGCTCGCCGCCGGCAGGTGGCGGCCAGTCACGACGTGATCGCGGGCCTGGCGAACGAGGATCCGGCCGATGTCGGCGGTCCGGTTCACAAGGTGATCGCCGACTGGCTGCGGATCAGCTGCGCCGAGGCGAGCCGTCGGCTCAAGGACGTCAAACAGCTCTCACCACGACTGACGCTGACCGGTCAGGAGCTACTACCGGAGTTGCCCGCCACCGCCCGGGCCTGGCGCGGCGGCATGCTCGACGGGCAGCACCTGCGGGTGATCCAGACGTTCCTCCGCGACCTGCCGGACACTACGCCGGTCGATACGGTGGACAGCGCCGAACAATTCCTGGCCGACCAGGCGCTGAAATTGCGTCCCGACCAGCTGGAAAAGGTGGCGCATCGGTGTGCGCTGCTGATCAACCCCGATGGGAAGTTTTCCGACGCCGACCGCGCCCGGCAGCGCGGCTTCAGCTGGTGCGGCCAGCGCGCTGACGCGATGAGCGTGGGGAAGCTGATCGCGTCCCCGGAATTGCGCGCCAACCTTGATGTGTGGCTGGCGCGGTTCGCCGCGCCCGGGATGTGCAACCCCGCCGATCAAACCCCCTGCGTCGACAGTGAACCCGCCGATGAGGCCGCAGGCGGCGACCTGCGCACGCCTGCGCAGCGCCAACACGACGCGCTCAACGCCCTGGTGCGTGGTCAGTTGGGCGACCCGAAACTCGGTGTGCACAACGGACTGCCGGTCGCCGTCATCGTGTCGACCACGCTGCAGGAGCTGACCGCCGGCACCGGCCGGGCAGTGACGGGCGGCGGGACGCTGCTGCCGATGCGCGACCTGATCCGGATGGCCGGCCACGCCTACCATTACTTGGCGGTGTTCGACGAACATTCAAGTCGCCCACTGTATCTCGGCCGAACCCGCCGGGTGGCTTCTGCGGATCAGCGTGTGGTGCTGTACGCGAAGGACCGCGGCTGCACGCACCCGGGCTGCGACGTGCCCGGCTATTGGTGCGAGGTCCACCACACCGACGACTGGGCCGCCGGCGGCTTAACCGACGCCGACAAACTCACCTTGGCTTGCAAGCCTAACCACAAACTGGTCGACGACGGTTGGCGGACAAGGAAACTCCCCGACGGTCGCACCGAATGGATCCCCCCACCCCACCTCGACCACGGACAACCACGGACCAACAGCTTCCACCACCCCGAGAAGCTCCTAACGGACGACGACGAAGGCGACCCGTAAGCCTTCACGCTCCAGCTCAGCCGACGGCCCCATCGTCGTTTGTGGCTACCTCGGCTTGTTCGCACAGGCTGAGCTGGTAGCTCAGAACCGCCATCGCCAGCAACCCGATCGAAAGGTCGACCAGCGCCGCGAAGCCCTCGGTGGCGAAGTGCACCACCGCGCTGAGCAGCGTGAACAGCAACGCGGCGTCGCGTAGCCACCGCACCGGCCGGATACGGCCGGTGCGTTTGAACGCGACGGTGGCGGGCAGCGCCATCGCCAGTGTCAACCCCGCACTGACCAGCAAGATGAGGGTGCCCACGTTCATCCCGCCGAGGCGGATCTTCACCACTCCGTCCTGGTAGAAATAGCCACCCAGCGCGACGCCCAGAGTATTGAAGAACAAGCTGGAAAAGGCCGCGGCCACGATGAGCCATCCCAGGATCAGCACCAATCGCGGACTCTTGACGAAGGTCGGGATCAGCCGCGAGATCCATTGCCGGACATTCAAGAAACGGTCAGGGACGGCGTGCGCCGACTGCAGCAGCGCATGCACATGCTCCGCGTCATCGGGGTCTGCTCGGGCGCGAAGGGCGCGCTGCACCAGCATCAGGCCCACCTCGCGCTGTTCGTCGCTCAAACCCCGGGCAACGCCGTCGGCTGCGATCGCCGTCGCCGAAGCCAAGCACTCCCGCGCACTCAGTGGACGGACAATCCGCAACGCGCGCGTGCCCACCAAGACGATGACCACCAGGATGTACATGATCTCGGCCGCGGGCCCGTAGAAGTAGTTGTTCGTCTTGGTGACGAATTTGCCCACCTCGTCGAGCACCAGCCCGAATCCGATTCCGCCCAGCACAACGGCAGTCCGCCGCGCACTGGCTCCCAGCAGGAGCCAGCCGATCAGTATGGCCAGCATCATCAACGCAGCGCCATAGAGTGTGTGCGCGATGTGCAGACTGCCGCGACCGATTTGGGGATACCCGGTCAGGTGCAGGTATAGGCGCGTGATCAGGATCGTCGCGATAGCGATGACGATGAACGCCTCGGTATGGCCCGGACCGATGAAGTTGCGGGTGACCGGTCCCCGGCGCCCGTCATTCTGTCTGTCCATCGATCCTCCACTTTCGGCAAGCACTGAACGAGTAAGGGTGACACCCCGCGTGCTAGGGCCTTCACGCTGGGCTCACATCACTCCGCCAACTCGTGCCAGACCCGCGCTAGGAAAAGCGGCAGAAACCGACGCGCTGCCGGGCGAGCCCGAGCTGAGCGCACCGCGGTCCGGCGCACTCAATGCTGTGCGGCGGTCGACGAACTGCTCCCGCGACCGCTTGGCGAAACAACGTCAACGTCGCCGCGGCCCTCGACGTCGTGCATTGGCGGGCCACCGGGAACGAATAGGCGGCGAGTAAGGCTAGCCGACGTTTGCGTCGACGAGCAGCTGCGGCAAACCGTGTTGTTCGCACAGCGCACGGACGGACCCAAATTGGTTGCGGGCCTCAGTCTCCCGACCGGCAGCGGTCAATGTTTCGCCGAGCAGCAATTGTGCCCGCAGGGCCGCGAGAGGTCTTTGCTCGGGGTCGATTCCGGCGAGCAGACTGGCGGCACGTCCGCATGCGAGTTCTCGGTCGTCGGCGTCACCGCTCGAAGACAGCAGGCGGACCCCGGAATCCTCGTCGAGTTCGGCTGTCATGGTGGCGATTCCATCTCCGAGGCGCGGGATGTCGCGGGCGGATCGCAGTCGCGTGGCGACCGCCGCCGCGACGGGGATGCCGAGCCGGATCCGCTCGTTGTTGATCGCAGCCGCCAGCCGGAGCAGTCCCAGCTGCGTGGCCACCTGCATGCCGGCAGCAAGGCGATTGACCGCAGCATTGCGATCTCCGCTCACGGACTTGATTCTGGCGCCGACCACGTATCGCGACGCCAGGTAATCTGTACCGCCGCCCTCGGGTCCGAGTTGATAGCTTTCGTCCAGCAGACTCGCCGCCTCAGTGAAATCGCCAGTATCGTAAAGCAATTCGCCGAGCAAAGCCCCGGCAAGTCGCGCCGCATGCGAGTGCGGACCCACCTTGACGCCAATCTCGTATGCCTCCCGGAATCGTTTCAGCGCGCCGGGAATATCCAGCTGATATCGGGCGGTGGTGCCGGCGAAGCAGCGCGCGTAGACCGTGGCGAACGGGCCCATTTTTTCTTGATACGGCGCTGCCCATTCGAAGAGCCGGTGTGCGCCGCGGAAGTCGAAGCGGTAGGTCGCCGCGAACCCCGCGAGGTTTCCGGCAACCGCAGGGACCACCGGTCGCAGCGTGTCGGGTCTCGACAGCGCTTCGGAGACCAGATCGTCCACGGACTGGATCCGGTCGGCGAAGACCTCTGCGACCGCTTGGATTACGCGTGCCTCGACTTGCAGATCTGGCGCCGCCGGATCGGGGGGGTCGGCAGCCGCGAGCGCCGCGGTGAAACGAGTCAGCGCGGCATCGGTGGCGGCGCGGCGTTGCAGCAGGATATCGGCCCAGGCGATGAAGAGTTGCAGCCGTGGCCGCGAGACCACCAACTGCGGCGGCAACTTTTCGATGATCCCGAGGAACGTTGTCATCTTCGATTGTTCGTTGAGGTTCGTGCCGTCCCTCTCGGCCAGGTCGACCGCGCGGGCGGCGTCCCCACACGCAAGCGCGTGATCGACGGCATCGTTGAGGTAGCCGCGGTCGGCGAACCACTCCGACGCGGTGCGGTGCAGTCGCTCCAGGTTGTCGGGGCCGTCGCGCTCGAGTCGACGGCGCAGGAACTCGGCGAACATTTGGTGGTAGCGAAACCAGTTCGGGTCCTCGTCGACGCGCTGCAGGAACAGCCCACGTTGCTCGATGTCCTCGAGCATGGCCTGCCCGCGGGCGACCCCCGACAACGCGGACGCCAGGCCGCCACAGGTCCGCTCCGTGATCGACGTCGCGAGCATGAACTCGACCAACTCGGGTTCCAGCGTGTCGAGGACATTTTCGGTGAGGAACTCGCCGACCATGTCGCTGGCCCGAGACATTTTGTTCAGCAGGCTGTTGGCGTCGGCGCCACCGCGCAGGGAAAGCGTCGCCAGCTGCAGGCCGGCTGCCCACCCATCGGTCGAAGTCGTCAACGCGGCCACGTCGCGGCCAGACAGTGCCAGGCCGGCGATGTCGTTCAGCAACGATTGCGCCTCTGCGACATCGAAACGCATTGATGCACTATCGATTTCCACCAGCTCGTCACGAATTCGCAACTTGGCGACCGGCAGTCCGGCAGCCGACCAGCTGGTCACGATCAGCTGCAGGTGATGGCATCCGTGTTCGAGCAGATAACGCAGCGCCGCGGCTGCCTCGGGATCCGTTACACGTTGCCAGTCGTCGATCACCACTGTTATCGGTTCGCCGTTGTTATGGATCTCGTCGATGAGGGAGGTCAACACGTAACGCACCGCGTCGTCGCCACGCTCTTCGAGCACCTGTCCCAACGAGGCGGCAATGTCCGGACAGACGCGTCCGAAAAGCTCCAGCAGATGAGCCAGGAACCACACGACGTTGTTGTCGTCCTCATCGATGGTCAGCCAGCCCACCGCGACGCCCGCGCGGTCGAGTTCGGATCGCCACTGCGCCGCCAGCGTGCTCTTGCCGAACCCAGACGGCGCATGAATGAGGATCAGCCGACGACGTCCGCTCGCCCGAAGAATTTCCAGCAACCGCTCGCGCGCGACCAACGTCGTGTTTGAGCTCGGCGGACGGTATTTCGTCGCCGGGACCGCCGGGGTCGCCGGGGTGGTGGTGTGGCGTCGCTCCGATGACCGCGCCGCGGGTGGGTGGTCTGCGCCCAGTTCGACGGGCCGAGCCATCTCGTCGACCGAAACACCGTGTTGGCGCTGCAGTTCGCGGAGCTCGTCACCGAACTCGGCCGCGCTCGCCGGTCGATCGGCCGGATCACGCGCCATGGCACATTCGACGATCGCGGCGACATCCGCCGGCAGTCCCTGCTCACGCAGGTCGGGGATCGGTTGTGAGGTGATCCGGACGAACTGGGCTATTACCTGCTCTCCGCTGCGGCGCTCGAACGCCGCGTGCCCGGTCATCGCGGAAAACAGGGTCGCGCCAAGCGAATACAGATCCGATGCCGGTGTCGGCGTAGCGCCCGCAAGGACTTCGGGCGCGGTGTAGGCGGGCGACCCGGTGATCAGCCCTGTCCCGGTTTGGAAGCCCCCGACGATCCTGGCGATGCCGAAGTCCGTCAGCTGCGGCTCGCCGTAGTCGGTCAGCAGGATGTTTGCCGGTTTGACATCGCGATGAAGAATGTCGGCGCGATGTGCGGCCTCCAGCGCGCCGGCCAGCTTCACGCCGAAGCGTAGCGCGTCGTTCCAATCCAACGGCCCGCCGCGGCCGATGAGATCCTCAAGTGAGCCATTGCCGAGGTACGGCATCACGATGAACGGCCGGCCGGTGGCGGTGGCACCGACCTGCAGGATGTGCACGATGTGCGGGTGCCCCGAGAGCCGGCCCATCGCGCGCTGCTCGCGCAGGAAGCGGTCGAGGTTGTCGGCATGGAGCTCGCAGCTCAATACCTTGACGGCAACGTTGCGATCCAGCAGCGGCTGTTGGCAGCGGTATACCAGACCAAAGCCGCCGTGTCCGATCTCTTCGACGCCCTCGAACCCGGCGTCGCGCAGTTCTGCGGCGATGCCGAGGGTCTGATCCCGCTGCGTTGCGTGCGGCTCCGCCTCGGCCATTCACGGTCACTGTCTTCGGCGTGAAGGCCACTCACCTCCACTGGTAACGCCACCATATCGCCGCTCCTGGTGACCGACCAGATCGCCGACGATCACGCCCCGGATCAAGCTGAGGTCAGCGTGCTGTCGTCGCGGGGAAACGTGACGTCGCCGGCAATGGGCGGCACGCGGGTGGCGCGCACGTACACGGTGTCACCCTCCCGCAGGGCCAGCGCCTCGGCGTCGCCCCGGGTGATCTGGGCGGTGAATCCGCCTCCAGTGGCCGCGCTGGTCAACTCCACGCGCACCTCGAAACCCAGCATCACAATGCGGTCGATGGTCGCGCGCAGCACGCCGGTGGCCGCCGCGGTGTCGTCGGCGGTGGCGATCGCCATGTCGGGGTTTCGGCCCACCCGGATGTCATGCGGGCGGACCAGGGCGCCGTTCAGCACCGACACCGCACCCAAGAAGGACATCACGAACGGGTTCGCCGGAGCGTCGTACACATCGGTCGGGGATCCGACCTGCTCAATACGGCCCTTGTTGAGCAGCGCAATCCGATCGGCCACATCCAGCGCCTCGGCCTGATCATGAGTCACCAGCACCGTGGTCACATGCACCTCGTCATGCAGGCGCCGCAACCACGCCCGCAGATCCTCACGGACCTTGGCATCCAGCGCACCGAACGGCTCGTCAAGCAACAACACCTCCGGGTCCACGGCCAACGCCCGCGCCAGCGCCATGCGCTGGCGCTGACCACCGGAGAGCTGATTGGGATAGCGGCCCTGAAATCCGCTCAGCCCCACCACCTCGAGCAAATTGTCGACCTTCGCCTTGACCTCGGACTTGGGGCGCCTGCGGATCTTCAACCCGTAGGCCACATTGTCGCGAACCGTCAGGTGCTTGAACGCCGCATAGTGCTGGAACACGAACCCGATGCCGCGGCGCTGCGGCGGCACCCGGGTCACGTCGCGACCGTTGATCGTGACGCTTCCGCTGTCGGGCTGGTCCAGGCCGGCGATGGTGCGCAACAGCGTCGACTTGCCCGAACCACTGGGCCCCAGCAACGCCGTCAACGACCCCGCGGGCACCACGAAGTCCACATGGTCCAAGGCGACGAAATCGCCATACTGTTTGAAGGCGTCTCGCACCACGATCGCGTGATCGCCCACCGTTTCGGTCATGTTCAAGTCTCCTCGTTAGGCCTGTCTGGCCGCTCGTGCCCGCCGGGCGTCCAGAACCACCTGGACAATCAGGACCACCACGGCGACGGCCATCAGCAGCGTCGACAGCGCGTAGGCACCGTACTCGGCCCCGCGGTTGTAGCGGTCCGACACCAGCAGCGTCAACGTTTGCGACTTACCGGGAAGGTTGGACGACACGATGATGACCGCGCCGTACTCACCGAGCGTGCGCGCGACCGTCAGCACGATGCCGTAGGTCAGGCCCCACCGGATGGAAGGCAACGTGATCCGCCAAAACGTCTGCCACCACCGAGAACCCAGCGTTGCCGCCGCCTCCTCCTGATCGGTTCCCAACTCGTGTAATACCGGCTCGACCTCACGCACCACGAACGGCAGGGTGACGAACACGCTGGCCAGCACGATGCCGGGCAGGCCGAAGATGATCTTGAACCCGAGATCTTTCTCCACAAAGCCCAGCGCACCGGCGGACCCCCACAGCAAGATCAACGCGACACCGACGATGACGGGTGAGACCGCGAACGGCAGATCGATGATGGCCTGCAGCACACCCTTACCACGAAATCGGTTGCGCGCCAGCACCAATGCCGTTGGGATACCGAAGACCACATTCAGCGGCACCACGATAGCCACCACCAGCAGCGACAGGTTCAGCGCCGATATCGCCGCCGGTGTGCTGACCCAGTCGTAGAACTGGCCGAATCCCGGCTGGAAGGTCCGATACAGGATCATGCCAACCGGAATCACCAGCAACACAACGATATACGTCAGCGCGACGGCTCGGAGGAGGTAGCGAATCCGCGGCGAAGATGTCACGCAGCCAACTCCTCGCGTTTGGCCGCACGCGCGCCGACGATGCGCAGCAAGAGCAGCACCACGAACGAGATCGACAGCAGCACAATGGATATTGCTGCGGCCCCGGTGCGGTCGTCGTTCTCGATCAGGGTTCGGATCCACTGCGACGACACTTCGGTCTTACCCGGCACCGCGCCACCGATGAGCACCACCGACCCGAACTCGCCGATGGCCCGCGAGAACGCCAGGCCGGCACCGGATAGCAACGCCGGCAGCAACGACGGCAGGATCACCGAGGTGAAGATCTTCGGACCGTTGGCGCCCAGCGACGCCGCCGCCTCCTCGGTCTCCCGATCGATTTCCAGCAGCACCGGTTGGACGGCGCGCACCACGAACGGCAACGTGACAAAGGCCAGCGCCACCGCCACACCCCACCCGGTGTGCTGCAGATGCAGGCCCACCGGGCTGTTGTGTCCGTACAGGGCCAGCATTACCAGGCTGGCGACGATGGTGGGCAACGCGAACGGCAGGTCGATGATCGCATCGACCAGCCGTTTGCCGACGAAGTCGTCGCGCACCAGCACCCAGGCGATGAGCAGGCCGAACACCATGTTGACCAGGGTGACCCCGGCCGAGATGGTCAGCGTCACCTGGAACGACTCCAGCGCGGCATGCGAGGTGACCGCCAGCCAGAAGGCCCGCCAGCCGCCGTCGATGGATTGCCAGGCGATGGCGGCCAGCGGCAACAGCACGATCACCGAAAGCCACAGCATCGCCACGCCGACCCGAAGCGACGTACCGTCGGCCCGGCGGGACGAGCGCGTGTCGGCTGCTAACGCTGTCATCCGGTGGCCTGCATGTAGATCTTCGTGATGGCGCCGGTGTTCTTGTCGAACAGCTGGGGATCGACCGTGCCCCAGCCGCCGAGGTCGGCGATTGTCCACAATTTCTGCGGCATCGGGAATTGGTCCCGGAAGTCGGCGGCCACCGCGGGATCGACCGGCCGGAAACCGGCCTGCGCCCACAACCTCTGCGCAGCGGCGGTGTACTGGAAGTTTTTGAACGCAACCGCGGCATCCAGGTGCGGGCTGGTTGTCACCACAGCCAGCGGATTTTCGATCTTGAAAGTCTGCGGCGGGGTGACGTGTTCGACCGGTTTGCCTGCCCGCTCGGTGGCGATGGCCTCGTTCTCGTAGCTGATCAACACGTCGCCGCTGCCCTGGATGAAGACATCGGTGGCTTCCCGTCCCGATCCGGGACGCATCTTGACGTGTTCACCCACCAACTTCCTGACAAAATCGATACCCGCTTGGCTGTTCCCGCCGCCTTCGCTTTTAGCGGCGTACGGGGCCAATAAATTCCACTTCGCCGAACCCGAACTCAGCGGGCTGGGTGTGATGACCTGCACGCCGGGCCGCAGCAGGTCATCCCAATCCTTGATGTTCTTCGGATTGCCCTTGCGCACCACCAACGTCACCACCGACCCGAACGGGATGCCCTTGGTGGCGTCGGTATTCCAGTCCTTGGAAACCTTTCCGGCCTTCACCAGTCGGGTGACGTCGGGTTCGACCGAGAAATTCACCAGATCGGCCGGCTTACCGTCGACAACACCGCGGGACTGGTCGCCGGAGGCCCCATAGGAGGTGATCACCTGCACGCCCTTGCCCTCCTCCGAGGCGTTGAACGCGGGGATCACCTTGCTCCACCCGGGTTCTGGGGCCGAGTAGGCGACCAGGGTGATACTCAGGTGCGCGTTGGTCGGCCCTCCCCCGCCCACCACGTCGCTGGCACCACCTTGACACGCCGCGGCGACTTCGGTGATCAGGGCGATCAGCGCGAGCGTGACGACGTACCGGACACGCCGGCCCCACCACACACGGGGCCGGCGCAATGCGCCGCCGGTGTCGTTGAGCATTCGCGGCCTTCCAGTGCGGGACTTATGGATGTAGGTCCCGTTGCCGCGGACAGGCGATCGATCAGATTTGAGGAGAGTTCACGAACCCCATACCAGACCGCGCACGGGTTTGGGAGTCAGCGACAACAGTGCACGCGCGCACAGCGCTCAAGGGCACCGGTTGCTGCATGCATGGCGCGAAGCCTAACAGAGTTCGCCATGCGGCTCAGTGCGTCAGCAACCAGGTGACGATCACCAGCACCACCAGCGTGACCAGAACCAACGTCACGTGTGACCGGGGCATTGGGGCTACCTGGGCGCCCTGTCGGCGTGGCGGGCCCGGCGCATCAGCCTGATGCCCTTGCCCAGCAGGCTGTCCAGCAATACCGCAATGAGGTAGGCCAGGGCCAGCACCACCGGCATCACCACCATGGCCTGTACCACGAACGCAAGCCCTGAAAGCCACAGCTCGATGCCGTCCCACCAATTCAGGAAGCCGGTCACCGGGCTCACACTATTCGTCCTCTATTTGTCGCCGCCAGTTGCCGCCACCAAAAACCAACGAAACCGATGTGCCAAGATCGGCACGTGCCTCCTGCCTCCAACGGAACGGACGAAACCACCTGTCTCATCGCCGGCGGCGGACCGGCGGGAATGATGCTTGGCCTGCTCTTGGCCCGCGCCGGCGTAAAAGTCACGGTGATGGAAAAGCATGCCGACTTTCTGCGTGACTTCCGTGGTGACACCGTGCACGCCAGCACCCTGCGTCTGCTTGACGAACTCGGTTTGGGGACGCAGTTCGCAAAGATTCCGCACCGCCTCATCGACAGCATGCGAATGCGAATGCAGGACCAAGCGGTGGATGTCGATCTGACCCACCTCCCCGGGGCGCATCAGCACATCGCCCTGGTACCCCAGTGGGACTTCCTGGAAATGATCGCCACCGCCGCCGAGGCGGAACCCAGCTTCCGGTTGATGCGCAACGCCGACGTGACCGGTGTGGTTCGCGGTTCGGGACGTGAAAGCAATCGCATCGTCGGCGTCACGTACCGCGACGAGAGCGGCGAAACCAAACAGATGCGGGCCGTACTGACGGTAGCCTGCGACGGCCGCACGTCGACCGTGCGCTCAGCGGTGGGCCTGGAACCGCACGCCTTCGGCGCCCCGATGGATGTGTGGTGGTTCCGGTTGCCCCGCAAATCCGACGACCCGGCCGGACTGGCCGGGACGTTCCAGGCCGGGCACGGGGCGATCATGATCGACCGCGGCGACTACTACCAGATCGCCTACATCATTCCGAAAGGGACCGACTCGCAGATGCGGTCGCAGGGCATTGAGGCGTTGCACCGCCGGATAGTGAACATGGTGCCGTGGCTCGCCGACCGGGTCGGAACGTTGGCCTCGTTCGACGACGTGAAACTGCTTGACGTGCAACTTAATCGGCTGCGCCGCTGGTATGCCGACGGTGTGCTGTGCCTCGGCGACGCCGCCCACGCGATGTCGCCGGTCGGCGGCGTGGGAATCAACCTCGCGGTGGCCGACGCCGTCGCCGCCGCACGGATACTGGCTCTCCCGCTGCGTGCCGGGCGGGTACCCACGCGACAGCTGGCCCGGGTGCAGGTGCGGCGCTGGGTACCGACGGCGATTCTGCAGGCCGCACAACGGGCGATCCACGCGAACGTGATCGCGGTCGCCATCAAAGACCAAGCCGCAAAGGATCACCAAGCCTCAAGGGATCAAAGGGCCGACCGTGAACCGCTGCCCGCCGTGCGGCTGGTGGGTCGAACACCGGCATTGCGGCGGTTCATCGGCTACATGGTGGCGATCGGCCCGCTGCCCGAGCACGCGCCGCAGTACGCCAGACGCCCCGGGTAACCCTGGAGACACAGCCCAGACACGACAAGCCCGACATCTCGGGCAAATTATGGACGCCGGGCACGTCGACGGAAGATGATGGCGGGATGGTCCTGCAAGCCCAACCCGCCGACGAGGCGGACCGATCGCTCGCCCAACCCGACGCCGGATCCGACGAGCAATCCGATGACGCCGCCGAGGTGCAAACGCTCGAAGCGGCCGCACGCGCCGCCAGCCGCACGGACAGACCGGCGCCCTTCGATTTCAGCGCGCCAGCACCCTTTGCGTCCTCCAGCGGATCGCTGCGCAACCCGTTCCCACCGATCGCCGATTACTCATTCCTGTCCGACTGGGAGACGACGTGCCTGATCTCGCCCGCCGGTTCGGTGGAGTGGCTCTGCGTGCCCCGGCCGGACTCCCCGAGCGTGTTCGGCGCGATCCTGGACCGCAGCGCCGGCCACTTCCGGTTGGGCCCCTACGGCGTTTCGGTGCCGTCGGCCCGCCGCTACCTGCCCGGCAGCCTGATCATGGAAACCACCTGGCAAACCCACACGGGGTGGGTGATCGTGCGCGACGCGCTGGTGATGGGGCCGTGGCACGACATCGAGCGCCGATCGCGAACACATCGCCGCACCCCGATGGACTGGGACGCCGAGCACATCCTGCTGCGCACGGTGCGCTGCGTCAGCGGCACCGTCGAGCTGATGATGAGCTGCGAACCGGCGTTCGACTACCACCGCCTCGGCGCCACCTGGGAATACTCGGCCAACGCGTACGGTGAGGCCATCGCACGCGCCAGCAAACAACCGGACGCCCACCCGACGCTACGGCTCACCACCAATCTGAACATCGGGCTAGAGGGCCGTGAGGCGCGGGCCCGCACCCGGATGACCGAGGGCGACGACGTGTTCGTCGCGCTGAGCTGGACCAAGCACCCGGCCCCGCAGACCTACCAAGAGGCCGCCGACAAGATGTGGAAAACCACCGAGTGCTGGCGGCAATGGATCAACATCGGCAACTTCCCGGATCACCCGTGGCGGGCGTACCTGCAGCGCAGCGCGCTCACGCTCAAGGGGCTGACGTATTCCCCCACCGGCGCGCTGCTGGCGGCCAGCACCACGTCGCTGCCGGAAACGCCGCAGGGCGAACGCAACTGGGACTACCGCTACGCCTGGGTTCGCGATTCGACGTTCGCGTTGTGGGGGCTCTACACGCTGGGGCTGGACCGCGAGGCCGACGACTTCTTCGCGTTCATCGCCGACGTGTCCGGCGCCAACAGCGACCAGCCCCATCCGCTGCAGGTGATGTACGGGGTGGGCGGCGAGCGCAGCCTGGTCGAAGACGAACTGCGCCATCTGTCCGGCTATGACCACGCCCGGCCGGTGCGGATCGGCAACGGCGCCTACGACCAGGTACAGCACGATATCTGGGGCTCGATTCTGGACTCGTTCTACCTGCACGCCAAGTCCCGCGAGCAAATCCCGGAGACCTTGTGGCCGGTGTTGAAGAAGCAGGTGGAAGAGGCGATCGAGCACTGGCGTGAGCCGGACCGCGGCATCTGGGAGGTTCGCGGCGAGCCGCAGCACTTCACGTCGTCGAAGGTGATGTGCTGGGTCGCGCTGGACCGCGGGGCCAAGCTGGCCCAACGGCAGGGTGAGACGGCCTACGCCCAGCAATGGCGGGCCATCGCCGAGGAGATCAAGGCCGACATCCTCAAGAATGGGGTGGACTCCCGGGGCGTGTTGACCCAGCGTTACGGCAGCGACGCGCTGGACGCCTCGCTGTTGCTGGCGGTGCTGACCCGGTTCCTGCCCCCGGACGACCCGCGGGTGCGCAACACCGTGCTGGCCATCGCCAACGAACTCACCGAGGAAGGCCTGGTGCTGCGCTACCGGGTGCACGAGACCGACGACGGGCTGACCGGCGAGGAGGGCACGTTCACCATTTGCTCGTTCTGGCTGGTGTCGGCGCTAGTCGAGATCGGTGAGGTGGCCCGCGCCAAGCGGCTGTGCGAGCGGCTGCTGGCCTACGCGAGTCCGCTGCACCTCTACGCCGAGGAGATCGAACCGCGATCGGGCCGGCACCTGGGCAACTTCCCGCAGGCGTTCACCCACCTGGCGCTGATCAACGCGGTGGTGCACGTGATCCGCGCCGAGGAGGAAGCCGACGGCTCCGGTATGTTCCAGCCCGCTAACGCGCCCATGTAGGTGCGTAATTCGGCACGCGCATCGATCCTGGCGGTCGGCGCGCGCTGATCGCCGTGGCCGTTGGTGTCGTGTTGCTGCTGCCATCCAGCGGCAAGCAGCGGGTGCTGGCCGACGCGGCGGGGTGGTGTGCGGCGGCGGAACCGCTAGCGGGGAAGCCGAAATCCTCCTGAAGTGATCCAACCGGGACGGCGGCGGCATGCGGAAGGGCCGCGTCCCGCCTGGCGTGCTTGAGCAAGGCGCGAGCGTAGGCGAAAAGGAACACGGTCCCGATGGTCACCGAGGGTGCGATGGCCACCGCAATCTGCGGGGTTCCCGCCAGCGCGTGGCCCACGACAAGCCAAGCCGCGCCCAACACCGACGTGCCGACTGAGGCAAACCAGAAGCCGTGCACCGGATTCGAGTGCCAGCGGAATAGATATTCGAGGACCAGTGCCAGCACCAGCGTCGCGGTCACACTCAGAGCTGCCTGAGTCAAACCCGCGTGCAGCGCCACGGCGGGGCCGAAACTGAGATGGACGAACGCGGCCCAGCTGCCGTACCAGGCACCCGCGACGAGCGAGACCAACATCGGTCGGAAAACGTGTAGCAGCCGACGGCTGCCATTAGGGCCGGTAAACGCGCTCATCGGGCTGACCGCGCGCGCAGTACGCGACCGAGTCCCCGGGCGACGTTGACCGCGTCGAGAGGTATCCAGACCAGCAGCGACTCGCCCTCGGCAAAGCGCGGATTGAGCTCGGTGTAGAACCGCACGTCGGGATCGCGACCGAGTCGGCGCAGCCGAGACGGGTCGCGCGGGATGGCGCCCGAGCGCACCACCCAACCGCCGTCACCAACCGGGACGTACTTCCTGCGCGCGCTGATCGTGTGCGCCAGCGCTGCGATATGAACCGGCGTCGCGCACCGGCGGCTTGGATAAATCTTCGGCACTGTCGACGCCAGCAAGCGGTAGACCGCCGGCGACGAGCTGCGGGTGCAGTAGGCCAGCGGGGTAAACGGCGCACGCAGCTTGAGGCGCAGCGCCTGGCGGAACCCCCACAGCGCGGCCGACAACCCGCCGCAATAGCCAACCCGAAAGCACACGCCGGCACCGAACACCGCGAGTCGGCGGCCCGCATGCTCGACGCGCTCGATTTCGGCGTATGCGAAGCCGGCGAGTTCGTCGCACTCACCGTAGAAGAGCACGAGGCGATGCTCGCCGGTGCCGAAGACTTGCGCCTCGAACTCGTCGCGCGTATCGCCGCGTACGGTCTCGCTGTAGACGGCATACAACCGGTCGACCAGCGCGGAGCGCCGCTCGCTCCAACACGACCCCAACCGCACACGTTCGCTGCGGACGATGCGCCCGGGTCGGGCCCGGCCGTTGGTCTCGTCGCGTATCGCAATCGGGGTGGAAACCGCCGGTACGGTCGCGCGGATCGATGGCAGCTCGTCGATGCCGGCCAACACCGGCTGCGCAGCACGCTTGTGAATGGACGTCACCGAGGTCTCCTCGGCGCTGACGATGCGGATAAAACAGAACCCGCCGCTGGGGTCATAAACGACCTCCCTGATCCTCGGTCCGGCACCTCAGTGATGGCTTCTTCAGCTGACGCATAGGGTCAACTGCTCGACATCGTCTCGGTCCGCATGGATGTCACGTCGCTACGTGATCGTGACGGCCAGTTTTGATGAGCGGGTAATTGACACCGCTCACTGTGCCGAGCGGGCGTTGGGGAAACGCCGAACAATGATTAAATGCGTTGTTGGCGTGACGTTTTGATTTACCGATTTCGCGTCACACCGCGGGCGGGGTGCTCTACACAGCTTCGCTTTGGCGCGCAAGGCAATAGGATTGAGTTTGATCGCTGCGGCATGCGGTAGTTAACCGGCAATCCTGCATTTTCGATTCTGTCGTGTTCGGTGGAGTACAAGAGTTGCTCCGTGAGGTGCCGCCGGCGCGACCATACTCTTCAGGGCCATGACCCAGTACCATGTCCGCTGGGTTTGCTGTACGCCTGCGGGAAAGGGTGTGCCAGATGACGGTCGAGTTCCGGTTACTCGACGCCGTCGAAGCCCGTGTCGATGGACGTCGGTTCGACATCGGACATGCCCGCCAGCGGTGCGTTCTGGCCGCGCTGCTGGTCGATGTGAATCATGCAATCCCACCGGAGCGGCTGGTTGATCGAGTGTGGTCGGATCAGGCGCCGTATTCGGCCCGGAAATCCCTGGTGGGCTACGTGTCCCGGTTGCGCAATTTGTTTGCTAACACGGCGGGCGTGGCCATTTCGCGTCGGCCGGGCGGAGGATATGTGATTGAGACGGACGCGTTGTCCGTCGACCTGCATCGCTTCCGGCACTGGGCATGTCAGGCGCGTGCCACCGCCGACCCGGTTGAGGCCATAGTGCTGTTCGATCGCTGCCTGGACATCTGGGGTGGTGAGCCGTTGGCAACACTGAACACTGCCTGGATTAACGACCTGCGCGGCGCGCTGGTCGCCGAGCGGCTCTCGGTGATATTGGATCGCAATGACGTCGCGTTGCGTGCCGGGCGGCATGGTGAACTGCTGGGGGAGCTGACCGCGACGTTGGCCGCCCACCCGCTCGATGAACGCCTGGCCGGCCAACTGATGCTCGCCCAATACCGCAGTGGACGACAGGCCGATGCGCTGGGCACCTATCGGCAGATGCGCGATCGGCTCGTCGAAGAGCTCGGCGTTGATCCGGGACCGTCACTGCAGCAGGTGCATCAGCAGATTCTGGGCGGCAACCCCGAGGATCACCCGGCCGAGTCGGGCGCGGGATCGCCACACGGTTCGGCGGTGCCGCGGGGGCTGGTTTCCCATCGACCCCATCCGAGCCTGATGCGGCGCGCGACCAGCTTCGTCAACCGCGAGCAGGAGATAGCACAGGTCATCACGGCGTTGGGTGAGGGCCCGCTGGTGACGCTGACCGGGGTGGGCGGTGTCGGCAAGACCCGGCTGGCCGTTGAGATCGCCAGGCGCGAGGAGAAGCGGTTCGGTGAGGGAGTGCGGATCTGCGAGCTGGCGCCGCTAGACCATGCTGCGGCGGTGGGTCACGCCGTTGCGGCCGCCGTTGGGCTGCGCCAGCAGCAGGGCTCAGACATTGCGGAATCGGTGATCGAGTATCTGCGTGTGCGGCAACTGCTTCTGGTGGTCGATAACAGCGAACACCTGGTGGAGGCGGCCGCAGACATGGTTGAGCGGATCGTGCGCCACTGCGCGGGGGTGTCGGTGCTGGCCACCAGCAGGCAGCCACTAGGTATCGAGGGTGAGCGGATCATCGTGGTCCCGCCGCTGCCGGTCGCCGATGCCACCCGGTTGTTCGCCGATCGAGCCCGGGCCAGCCGGCCCGACTTCGACCTCGACCGCCAGCCGGTGGGTGCGGTCGCCGAGATCTGTCGGCGGGTCGATTGCCTGCCGCTGGGTGTTGAGCTGGTGGCGGCGCGGATGCGGCTGATGAGCAGCCTCGACATGGTCCGGCGGTTGGATCAGGTGCATCTTGTGCGTGGGGGGGTGCGTGGCACGCTTCCCCGCCAGCAGAGCCTGGCCTCGACAATCGCTTGGTCTTATGGGTTGCTGACTGACTGCGAGCAAGCGCTGTTTATGCGGCTGTGCGTCTTCGCCGGCGGTTTCGACCTTGAGGCGGCCCATTCGGTATGCGGGGCGGACGCGGCTTGCGAGGAAGACACGCTTGAGCTACTGGCCGGTCTGGTCGACAAGTCGATGGTGACGGTGCGCGGCGGCACCGACCGCACCCGCTACGGCGTCTTAGAAACGCTGCGGACCTTTGGGCGTGAGCGCCTCCGTGAGCAGGGGACCCAAGGTCGCTACGCGATGCGGCATGCGGTGTACTACTGCGAGCTCGCCGAGCGCGCCGCGGTCGGCTTGCAGGGTGTCGACGAGCGGGACTGGGTCGAGCGGATGCTGCCCGACTACGACAACCTGCGCACGGCGTTCGAGCACGCCATGGCCGAATGCAACATCGATCTGGCCCTGCGACTGGTCACGGCGTTACCCGAGCTGCTCGGCCTGCGCGTCGGCTACGAGGTGGGCGACTGGGCCGAGCGTGTCGTCGCAGTTGCCGATCCGGATCATCCGCTGTTCGCCGCGGCAGCCGGTACGGCCGCTCGGGGTGCCTGGACCCGCGGTGACTTGTCAGGTGCGCGCTCGCTGGCGGCCCTGGCCGACGGGCGTGTTCCCGGCCCCGGTAGCCCACGTATGTGCTACCCCGGCGACGTGCCAGTCGACGTGGCCATTCTTGAAGGTGACGTGCAGCGCGCCCCGGCGTATTGGGACCGTGAGATGGCACGCGCGCGCAGTGATGGCGACCCCATCCGACTGGTGTGGACGGTTTTTTCGTCCGCTATTTGGCGCGGTGTGCTGGGCGTGCCCGACGTTGCTTTGCCCGCCGCGCTGGAGGCGGTGGAAGTCGCGGATAACGTCGCCAATCCGACGGCGCGGTCGATGGCCTACTTTGCGCTGGGGTACTTGCTCAAGAAATCCGAACCGGACCGTGCGCTGGCGCTCTTCGACGAGGCGGCGCGGCTGGCCGGGGCCGTACAAAACTTCTGGTGGCACG
Organism: uncultured Actinomycetota bacterium; assembly: GCA_963845595.1. GTDB lineage: Bacteria > Actinomycetota > Actinomycetes > Mycobacteriales > Mycobacteriaceae > Mycobacterium. Next base: position 144,822 of record CAWJSU010000005.1, on the reverse strand, counting down.
GCATCGCGTTGCTGGAGGCCACAGCGACCCACGCGATGCATGGCGATCCGGTCGCCGCGGCGCAGATGTTCATCGAGGTGCTCGACCACTGGGATCGGGTCGGAGACTGGACCCAGCAGTGGGTCGCTCTGCGCCACATCACGCGATTGTTGGTCCGGCTGGGCGCCGACGACGACGCCCTGTTCCTGCACTGCGCAATCGTGAAGGCCGGTAAGCCCCCGCCGCTGCGCGAGGCCCAAGTGCACGTCCTCGTCGAGCGCCTGGGCGCAGACCGCTTCGATGCGATCAGCTCGTCGCCGGCCGTCGGCGCCGAGGTTGTCGCGTGGGCGCGTTCGAGCCTGCGCAGCTGCGGAGAGCAACCCGCCCAACCCGCGGTGTGACACCAGGTCGGTAAGCTTCTGCAGCCGCAGGTCCGCAGGTTGCGATGACCTACTTCTTGCCCTTGTCCGCGGCGCGCGGATCAGCTCAAGGCGCTGACTTTGTCCATCATGGCGTGCGCGATGTCGATCGCGCTGGTGTGAATATCGCCCGATCCTCGCGACCCTTGTGATGAAGGGTTTGACGAACGGAAAAAGACAACATCGACCTCGATAAGGCAGTTCCCCCGGACACCAATGGCCCGCGCTTCTGGAATAACCGCCGAATGCGAGCCGGGTAGCGTGAACTCCATCGAAAGAGTCGCCGCGACAACAGAATCGGCAACACGTACGTCGGTGATCTTGGGCGTGAGCATGAGCACGCCGCCCGGCAAAGGCACCCCCGTGCCGTCGCATTTTTGCCACTGGGCAGAGAATTTCGCGAACGCGGCGCTGGCATCGGCGGCCGTGGGCAAGGCGACCACGCTCTCCTTCACGCTGATCACCTTCACGGACATGCCGGCGTGCGACCAGCTCTCAACCGCAACGTCTTTGACGTTGGCGGATTGGTAGACGCTTTGCTGCAGCATGGCCGCGACACCGAGGCAATCCGTGGGCACGGCCGATCCGTCGTCCCGTAATGTCTCGGGGCCCCCGAACCGTGGCGGAAAATGAGGATCGGTCTTGAAGGGTTGATTGAGAATGGTAGACAGCGCAGCTTCGTCGAGGAGCACCCGCTTGACGGTCTGCCCGTCGAGGGGCCGCGGCGGCAACTTCGGTGCCGACCGTGCTTTGCCACCGACGACGGAGGCACAGCCGGTGGCCAGCATTACCAGCAACAGGCAGGCGACGAGGGACCGGGTTCGCACACGGGGTTCTGGGGGTTCTGCGGCCATCCGCTATTTCTTACCCTTGTCTCCCGCGGCTTCGGTGGACAACGCGGCGACGAAGGCTTCTTGTGGCACCTCGACCCGGCCGATGGTCTTCATCCGCTTCTTGCCTTCCTTCTGCTTTTCCAGAAGTTTGCGCTTGCGGGTGATGTCACCGCCGTAGCACTTGGACAGCACGTCCTTGCGGATCGCGCGGATGTTCTCGCGCGCAATGATTTTCGATCCGATGGCCGCCTGCACCGGCACCTCGAACTGCTGGCGCGGGATGAGCTCCTTGAGCTTGGTGGTCATCTTGTTGCCGTAGGCGAACGCCGAGTCCTTGTGCACGATCGCGCTGAACGCGTCCACCGTCTCGCCCTGCAACAGGATGTCGACCTTGACCAGTTGCGCCTCCTGCTCGCCGGCGGCCTCGTAGTCGAGGCTGGCGTAACCGCGCGTGCGCGACTTCAGCGCGTCAAAGAAGTCGAAGATGATCTCCCCGAGCGGCATGGTGTAGCGCAGTTCCACCCGCTCCGGCGACAGATAGTCCATGCCACCCAGCTCGCCGCGGCGCGACTGACACAACTCCATGATCGTGCCGATGAACTCGCTGGGCGCGATGATGGTGGTCTTCACCACGGGCTCGTAAACGGTGCCGATCTTGCCCTCGGGCCAGTCTGACGGGTTCGTCACCACAAGCCCGGCGTCATCCGCCCCTCCTGCCCCTGCTTCTAGGATCACCCGGTACACGACGTTGGGCGACGTGGAGATCAGATCGAGGTCGAATTCGCGCTCCAGGCGCTCGCGGGTGATCTCCATGTGCAGCAGGCCCAAAAAGCCGCACCGGAACCCGAAGCCCAGCGCCACCGAGGTCTCCGGCTCGTAGGTCAGGGCCGCGTCGTTGAGCTGCAGCTTGTCCAGGGCGTCGCGCAGATTCGGGTAGTCCGAGCCGTCGACGGGATAGAGCCCCGAATAGACCATCGGCTTGGGTTCGCGGTAGCCCTTGAGCGCTTCCTTGGCGGCGTGGCGGGCCGTCGTCACGGTGTCGCCGACCTTGGACTGGCGGACGTCCTTGACGCCGGTGATCAGGTACCCCACCTCCCCCACGCCCAGGCCCTCGCTGGGCTTGGGGTCGGGCGAGACGATGCCGACCTCGAGCAGTTCGTGGGTCGCGCCGGTGGACATCATGGCGATGCGTTGCCGCGGGCGGATCTTGCCGTCCACCACGCGGACGTAGGTCACCACACCGCGGTAGATGTCGTAGACGGAGTCGAAGATCATCGCGCGGGTGGGCGCGTCGGCGTCGCCTTGCGGGGGCGGCAGCTCGCGCACCACGTGGTCGAGCAGGTCGGCGACGCCCTCCCCGGTTTTGCCGGACACGCGCAGCACCTCGCCGGGCTCGCAGCCGATGATGTGGGCGATCTCGCCCGCATAGCGGTCCGGATCGGCAGCAGGCAGGTCGATCTTGTTCAGCACCGGGATGATGTGCAGATCGCGGTCCAGCGCCAGGTAGAGATTGGCCAGCGTCTGCGCCTCGATGCCCTGGGCGGCGTCGACCAGCAGCACCGCGCCCTCGCACGCCTCCAGTGCGCGCGACACCTCGTAGGTGAAGTCCACGTGGCCCGGGGTGTCGATCAGGTGCAATACGTAATCTTGGTCACCCACCCGCCAGGGCAGCCGCACGCTCTGGGCCTTGATGGTGATGCCGCGTTCCCGCTCGATGTCCATCCGGTCCAGGTACTGGGCGCGCATAGACCGCTCGTCGACCACGCCGGTGAGCTGCAGCATCCGGTCTGCCAGCGTTGATTTGCCGTGGTCTATGTGAGCGATGATGCAGAAGTTCCGAATCTGCGCCGGCGCGGTGAAGGTCTTGTCGGCGAGACTGCTGATGGGAATCTCCTGGGCTTTCCTGAACTGAGCGGATGTTGGGGAACGCGTGGGGTGCTTGAGCGGCGGTTCGCCGGTGTGTCCAGCGTATCCATGCAGGGTGGCCCAGACACATTTTGCCGACACACTTTGCCACAATCGGGGCTCGCCGCTCCCGACTATGCTGCCAATATGGCGTCGGCCCGGAAGTCTCAGTGGAAGACGTTGCAGGAGTTCGCGGAGAACCTGGTGTTCAAGCGGGCTCCGAATCTGGCCCGTTCCGTGCAGTACTCGCAGGCTGTCCTGAAGGAACTCCAGGAAGCCGTCAAGATCACCGTGAACGTCATGGCCGCGCACACGCCGCCACCATCGGCCGAGATCAGCGCGGGTCGGCCGGTGACCAGCAATAGCTTCCCGACCGCGCAGCGGGCCCGCAAGCTGGTCTACGCCCCGGACCTCGACGGCCGGGCCGATCCCGGGGAAATCGTGTGGACATGGGTGGTCTATGAGGACGACCCCACCCGCGGCAAGGATCGACCGGTCCTGGTCGTGGGTCGTGAGCGCAACGTGCTGCTGGGGCTGATGGTGTCCAGCCAGGAGCGCCACGCCGTTGATCGGGACTGGGTCGGGATCGGTTCTGGCGATTGGGATTACCAGGGTCGGGAAAGCTGGGTCCGGCTGGACCGAGTGCTCGACGTGCCCGAAGAGGGCATCCGCCGCGAGGGCGCGATCCTGGATCGCGAGCTGTTCAACGTGGTAGCCGCTCGGCTGCGCAAGGAGTACTCCTGGCGCTGATCAGCCCGGGCAGCCGGGCAATCAGCCTTGCGTGATGTAGGACTGCAGCTGCTGCTGCTCGGCCTCGAGTTCTTCCATTCGCGTCTTCACCACGTCACCAATGCTGACGATGCCGATCAGCTTTCTGCCGTCGAGCACCGGCACGTGGCGGACGCGGTTCTTGGTCATCAGCACGCTGATGCTGTCGACCGTGTCGGCTTTTGTGCAGGTGGCGACGGCGGTGGTCATGATTTTTGAGATGGGGCGAGACAACACACTGGCGCCATGCGTGTGCAGTTGGCGTACCACGTCGCGCTCCGAGACGATGCCGACGACGCCGTCGTCGCCGACCACTACCATGGCGCCGATGTTCTGGTCCGCGAGGCCGGCCAGCAGTTCCCGGACGGTCGCGTCGGGGTTGATCGTCACCACCGCCGCACCCTTGTTCCGCAAGACGTCCGCGATCCGCATTAAGGCCTCCACCGGGGTTGTGATCTGCTTCACACCAGGCTACGGCTAACTTGCGCGGCGGGAAAGCCACCAAAAAACACGTAGCCAATCGACGACCGTACCCCCAGCCGCGTGGCCGTAATGCGGCGGCCGTCGCCTGGTTCGAGCGCAGCCGCGGCCGCGCGATTGCGCGCCGGTCCGGCTTGCAAGGATGGGGCCATGATCGAGGTCATCTTGCTCGGAACCGGAAGCCCGATTCCCGACCCGAACCGCGCCGGGCCGTCGACCCTGGTGCGGGCCGGCGGACAGGTCTTCCTGGTGGATTGCGGGCGTGGCGTGCTGCAGCGTGCTGCGGCGGTCGGCGTGGGCGCCGCCGGGTTGTCGGCGCTACTGCTCACTCACTTGCACAGCGACCACATCGCCGACCTCGGCGACCTGCTCATCACGCGTTGGGTCACCACGTTCGCGCCCGATCCCGAGCCGCTGCCGATCATCGGGCCGCCCGGCACCGCGGAAACGGTGGAAGCGACGCTCAAGGCGTTCGGACACGACATCGGTTACCGGATTGCCCACCACGCCGATCTGACCGCGCCGCCACCGGTCGTGGTCCACGAATACACCGAGGGCACGGTGTGGGACCGCGACGGTGTGACGATCCGGGCGGCCCCCACCGATCACCGGCCGGTGGCGCCGACCATCGGGTTCCGGATCGAATCCGGAACGGCATCGGTGGTGCTGGCCGGCGACACCGTGCCCTGCGCCAGCCTGGACGAGCTGGCAGCGGGGGCCGGCGCATTGGTACACACCGTGATCCGCAAGGACATCGTCACCCAGATCCCGCAGCAGCGAATACAGGACATCTGTGATTACCACTCGTCGGTCGAGCAAGCGGCGGCCACCGCGGCCCGCGCGGGGGTGGACACGCTGGTCATGACCCACTACGTGCCGGCCCTGGCGCCCGGGCAGGAGGAGCAGTGGCGAGCGCTGGCCGCGTCCGAGTTCAGCGGCCGCATCGAGCTAGGCGACGACCTCCACCGGGTCGAGGTCCACGCGCGGAAATAGCGCGCCTGCGACCACCAACCAGATCCAGCGCCGAGACCCGCGCGAGGAGCAAGATCACGCCCAGCTGCGGCCAGACCAGCACCACCGTCGTAGAGGCTAAACGGCCCGAACCAGCGCGGTGTCCGCGGCGACTTCCGGTCGGCGAGCGTCTAGCCCAACAAGCTGGTCAGGCCCAGCGCCCCGGCCGCCAGGCTGCCGCCGGTCAGCGTGATCGCCGCCGCGGGCGCGGCACAGACATACGCCACAACCGCGGTTACCGGCCCATACGGCAGCGGCATCAAGCCGCCCAGCGTGACCCGATGGCAAGCCCGGCGAAGAGCAGCCCCACATACCCCACATACCAGCGAAAGCAGCAGCAGAGGCCTGACAGGTAGCTGGCGGCGTGCTGAGGAATCGTTCATTAAACGCACCGGAGACCCCAGTGAGACGCACCGAAGGCTCCAATCCCGACTGCGGCCGCCGAGCAAATTGTTTGGCTGAAAGCCTCAGTCGTCGGCCCAGATAGGGATACGATCCATTTGCTGAGCGAAATCCAATCGCGATAACGCGATCGCTCGATCGTCGTCAGTTTGGGGAGGCGAAGGATGTCGTTTGTGCTGGCTGTCCCGGATGCAATGGGGTCGGTGGCCACCCAGCTGGGCAATATCGGTTCAGCTATCAAGGAGGCCAATGCGGCCGCGGCGACCCAGACGACCGGTCTGGAGGCGGCCGCCGCCGACGAAGTGTCGGCCGCCATCGCGGCGCTCTTCGGGTCGCACGCGAACGCGTATCAGGCCCTCAGCACTCAGGCCGCGGCGTTTCACAACCAGTTCGTGCAGGCCCTCAGCTCGGGCGCGGGTGCCTACGCGGCCGCCGAAGCCGCAAATAACTCGCCGTTGCAGGAGTTGCTGAACCTGATCAATACACCCACCGAGCTGCTGCTGAACCGCCCGCTGATCGGCGACGGCGCCGACGGGGCGAGCGGGCCGCTGGGGCAGAACGGCCAGGCCGGCGGAATCCTGTTCGGCAACGGCGGTAGGGGCGGCGACAGCACCAACCCCGGCGCGACCGGCGGAAACGGCGGAAATGCCGGGCTGTTCGGCACTGGCGGTGCCGGCGGCACCGGCGGAGCCGGCAGCGCCTCCGTTCCGATCGGTGGCGTCGGCGGGACCGGCGGCAAGGGCGGGTTGCTGTTCGGCGCCGGCGGGGCCGGCGGTGCCGGTGGCGCTACCACCTTTGGAGGCGTCAACCACGGTGGCACAGGCGGGTTGGGCGGCCAAGCCGGGCTGATCGGCACCGGTGGCGCCGGCGGGAACGGGGGTACCGACACCGCCGTCACCAGTGGCATCGGCGGCAACGGCGGCAACGGCGCACAAGGCGGGCTGCTGTACGGCACCGGCGGCCAAGGCGGCAACGGCGGCACCGGCGCCTTCAACGGCGGAGGGGGCGGCATCCCCTTCAACGGCGGCAACGGCGGCGCCGGCGGCCACGCCGTGCTATTCGGCGATGGTGGGGCCGGCGGAACCGGCGGTGACGGCGTGGGGACGACAATCACCAGTGCCGGCGGTGGTGGAGCCGGTGGCAATGCCGGGTTGCTGATCGGCAATGGCGGCGCCGGCGGTGGCAGCGGCTCCGCCAATATTGGCGCCGCGGCTGGGGCCGGCGGCAATGCCGCGATGCTGATCGGCAAGGGCGGGGCCGGCGGAGGCGGCGGAGTCGGGGCTGGGGCCGGCGGCAACGGCGGGAATGGCGCGTTGCTGATCGGCAGCGGCGGTGCCGGCGGGGCTGGTGGGGTTGGCGGCTCGCACGCCCCCTTTGGGGGCAATGGCGGCAACGGCGGGTCTGCAACGGGTCTGCTCGGCAATGGCGGCCGAGGGGGCGACGGGGGCACAGCCATCGTCGGCGATCCGGGGGGTCATGGTGGCGCCGGCGGGTCCGGCGCCGTGCTGTACGGCAACGGCGGCGGCGGCGGCAACGCCGGCCCCGGCGGCCTTCCGGCCGACGGTGGTAACGGCGGCAACGCGGTAGGGCTGATCGGTAACGGGGGCAATGGCGGCGCTAGTTTCGACAGCGGCACGCCCGGCGCCGGCGGCTCACGCGGGAAGCTGTTCGGTCAGCCTGGGCAGCCTGGACCCAATAACTGACCGGCCGTACTCAGCCTGAGCCTGGCAATCGGGCGCCGGCCACCGCCAGCCAGGTCAGCGCCGAGATCCGGGCGATCGGCAAGATCACCCCCAGGTCCGGCCAGACCAACACCAACGTCGCCAATTCGGCAAGGGCGGCGATGGCCAGGCCCACCCAGGCCACCGCCCGGGGCATCAGCCCCAGGATCAGGCTCGGCGCCGCCATGCCCGCGACCAGCAGGCCCAAGGCCACGATGTGCCCCGGGCCGCCGACCAGAAACACCAGGTAGTAGACCGCCCGAACCAGAGCGGGGTCGGTGCTGACGTCCGGTCGCGACAGCGTCCAGCCCAGCAATCCGGTCAGACCCAGCGCGCCGGCCGCCAGGGTGCCGCCCGTCAGCGCGATCGCCGCTCCCGGGGCGGTCACGCCGAGCTGCCGCAACCGGGCGCTGGCCGTCGCGGCGTAGATCGCCAACGGCACCGACGACGCGAACGCCGCGGTCGCGATGACCTGCACGGCGACCGGTTGAGCGGCTATATATTGCTGGACCGCGATCGCCGGCCCATAGGGCAGCGGCATCACGCCACCGAGCGCGATCCCGATGACGAGCCCGCCCAAGAGCAGCCCGACGGAGATCAACGCAAGCAATAGCAGCGGCGGTCCCCCTTGCCGGCCATGGGTTCGGACCCGCCCAGTTCCGTCTGCTGGCGAATCATTCATGCTATGAACGATATGCCCACATTGAAGACGCTGCAACGCTTGCAAGATTCATCAGTTGAATTATTCGTAGGGACTATGATGTGACCGTGTCATCAGCCCAGGCCAGCGACCACGACGGTGTCGCGTTCCTGCTGGCGCAACTCGGGCATCACGCCGCCACGCTGTTCGCCGAACAGATGGCCACCATCGACTTGAGCCCGCCGCATGCTGGAATCCTCCGCGCGATCGCCGCCGAGCCCGGCCGCAGTCAGCAAGCCCTCAGCTCGCAGTTGGGCGTGTTGCCCAGCCGCGTCGTCGTCTATGTCGATGAGCTCGAAGAGCGCGGCTACGTCGAGCGTCGCCGTAACCCCGACGATCGACGATTACACGCCGTCCACCTCACCGCGGCCGGGAAAAGGCTGATGCGCAAGCTTTCCGAGCTCGCGCGCGAGCACGAGCTGCGGCTCACCGCGGCGCTCGACCCCGAGCAACGCGACGCCTTGCGCGGTCTCCTTTCCGCGGTCGCCCAGCATCAGGGCCTGACGCCGCATGTCCACCCCGGCTACCGCACGTTGGGCCGGCCGGCGAAGCCGGCGGGGTGAAGTCCGCTACGCAGGTCGGGTAGGGGGGCCGGGCGGGAAATGTTTGCGCGGAAACGCGAAACGCCGCGTCGGAACCGCCCTACTAGCTGTTTATCGCGACCGCGAGCAAAGTTGCCAGGCGCTGGAGGTGCCGGATGTCGTTTGTCATTGCCAGCCCGGAGACGCCGGTGGCCGCGGCCACGGATGTGGCGGGAATCGGTTCGACGCTCAGCGCGGCGAACGCGGCAGCGGTGGCCCCCACGACCGGGGTGATAGCGGCCGCCGCCGACGAGGTGTCAACGCAGCTCGCGTCGCTGTTCGGCGCGCACGCGCAGGACTATCAGGCACTCAGCGCCCAGGTCGCGAGGTTTCATGACCAGTTCGTGCGGACGTTGACCGCGGGTGGCGCTTCCTATGCGGCCGCCGAGGCCGCCAACGCTTCTCCACTACAGGCCGCGGAGCAGACGATGCTGAACGCGGTGAACGCACCCACCCAGTCGTTGCTGGGGCGGCCGCTGATCGGCGACGGCGCCGCCGGCGCCAGCGGGCCGGTGGGCCAGCCCGGCGGTGCCGACGGCAACGGCAGCAGCAGCAACGTCAGCAGTAGCGGCGGGAACGGCGGGGTCGGCGGCGACGGCGGGTCCGGCGGCGCGGGCGGCGCGCGCGGGAAGCTCTTCGGGAGCGCGGGCAATCCCGGCTCGTAGCCGAGTTCGGGGATACGATCCGCGGATGTCGTTTGTCACCGCGGCGCCCGAGGCGTTCACGGCGGCGGCCGGTGATCTGGCGAGCATCGGTTCGACGATCGACGCGGCTAACGCGGCCGCGGCGGCCCGAACGACCAGCCTGGCGGCGGCCGCCGCCGACGAGGTGTCAACGCAGATCGCCGCGCTGTTCAGGTCGCACGGCCAGGCGTATCAGGCCCTCAGCGCGCAGGCTGCGGGGGTTCACAACCAGTTCGTGCAGACCCTGGCCGCCAATGCCGGCCGGTACGCCGGCGCCGAGGCCGCCAACCAGGGTCTGCTTAACCTGCTGAATGCGACCACCGAGGCGCTGCTGGGGCGCCCGCTGATCGGCAATGGCGCCAACGGCGGCACGGTTGGCGGCGTCGGGCAGCCCGGCACAGCCGGCGGCATCCTGTACGGCAACGGCGGCAACGGCGGCGACAGCACCAACCCTTCAGTGGCCGGCGGCAACGGCGGAGCCGGTGGGCTGATCGGTAATGGCGGCGCCGGCGGAACCGGCGGCAACGGCGCCGGGGCCAGCGGGAACGGCGGCGCCGGTGGGCTCGGCGGCGACGCGATGTGGTTCGGCAACGGCGGGGCCGGCGGCACCGGTGGCTCGGCGGTGAACTCCGGTGTGCCCGGCACGGGCGGCAACGGCGGCCTGGGGGGCCGCTTGTTCGGCAACGCCGGGACCGGCGGAACCGGCGGCGCCGGCCCCGCTGGCTCCGGCAACACCGTCGTCAACGGTGGCGCGGGCGGGCTCGGCGGCGCCGCCCGAGGCTTCGGCAGCGGCGGGGCCGGCGGGCTGGGCGGCAACAACACCGGCGGCGCCGACGCCGTCGGCGGCCAGGGCGGTGACGGCGGCAGCGGCGGAACGTTCGGCAATGGCGGCGCGGCCGGTGGCGGCGGCCTCGGCAGCCTGAGCGGCGGGGGCGGCGGTGCGGGCGGCGCGGCGGGGTACTTCGGCGGGAACGGCGGTGCGGGCGGTGCCGGGGGTGACGGCGGCGCGGGCAGCGACCCCGGCCAGGGCGGGGCGGGCGGCCCGGGCGGCCGGGCGGGGCTGCTCTACGGCATCGGCGGAGCCGGCGGCAACGGCGGGGCCGGCGACCTGCCCGTCCCCAACGCCGGCGGAAGCGGCGGGTTCGTCGGCGCCGCCGGGGTGTTCGGCCGGGGCGGGGCCGGCGGCGACGGCGGCGACGGCGGCGGCTTCGGCGGTGACGGCGGGGACGGCGGATCCCTGGTCGGCAGCGCCGGCGATGGCGGTGACGGCGGCGCCGGCAACGCGGGCAGCCCCGCGGGCGGCTCCGGGGGTAGCGGCGGCGACGCACATGTGATCGGCAACGGCGGCAATGGCGGCGCCGGCGGGCCGGGCACTCCGCCCGGTACCGGCGGGGCGGGTGGTCACGCCGGGTTTCTCATCGGCAACGGAGGCAATGCTGGCAATTAAGCCGGCAGTTAGGCCAGTCTGGTGATCTCCACGACCACGTCGAGGTCGGTTGCCCCCAACCCGGAGTAGATGCCTTTCAGCGGGGACACGTCGGCGTAATCGCGGCCGACACCCACGCTGACGTATTGCTCGGTGATCTCGATGTCGTTGGTGGGGTCGTAATTCCACCAACCGCCCGTCCACGCCTGAATCCAGGCGTGGCTGCGGCCGTCAACGGTCTTTCCAACCACGGCTTGGCGTTTGGGGTGTAGGTAGCCGGAGACATAGCGCGAGGGAATTCCCATGCTGCGCAACAGAATCAGCGAGAGGTGCGCGAAGTCCTGGCACACGCCCTTGCCTTGCTTCAGCGCGTCCAGCCCGGACGAGTGCACCCCGGTGGTGCCCGGAATATAGTCCAGCTCGTTGCGCGCCCACCGGGCCGCGGCGACGACGGCTTCCCGGGGCTCGTGGTATTTGGTGATCCGCTTGCCCACGGCGGCGACGCGGTTGCTGGCCGGGGTGCACTCGGTGGGGCGCAGCACTTCGTCGAAGCGATCGATGACGGCCGCCGACCGCAGGTCGCTCCAGGTGACATGCGCTTCCGGCGGCTCGGGGCGCTCGGTCTCGACGACCGACGAGGACGTCACGGTCAGTTCGGCGTGCGGCGCGTGCAGGTCGAATGCCGTGACCGCCGTTCCCCAGTAATCGATGTAGCGGTAGGACCGGGTGGCCGGAATGGTTTCGACGCGGTTGAGGATGACGTTTTGCCGGGTGTTGGACCGCGGTGTCAGGCGGGCTTCGTTGTAGGAGGCGGTCACGGGCGATTTGTAGGCGTATCCGGTGGTGTGCACCACCCGCATCCGCCACATCACGATTTCGCTTTCTTGCCGACCAGTCGGCCCCGGTCGCTGGCATCCGACCACGCCACCCACGGGGCAGCGTGAAAGTACTGCAGCGCCAAGGCTTCTCCGACGTCAGCGCAGGTTTCCTGTAAGCCCGCCAAGCGGCTGTCCAGCGATTCGAGCAACACACCCGGTTGCACGAACTCCAGTTCGCTGCGGGCCTGGCCGAGCAACCGCTGCGCTTCCGCGGTGGCCCCAAGCCGGTTCTGCGGATTGTGTAGCAGCTCGTCGAGGTTGTGTTCGGCCAGCCTCAGCGAGTAGAACACCGAGCGCGGAAACCGGCGGTCCAGCATCATGAACTCGACCACCCGGGCCGCGTCCAGCACACCGCGGTAGGTGCGCAGGTAGGTGTCATGCGCTCCGGCCGAGCGCAGCAACGTCACCCACGCCGGCGACGACGCGCTGTCTCCCACCCGGGACAGCAACAGCCGCACCGTCATGTCGACCCGCTCGATGGCGCGGCCCAGCAGCATGAAGCGGTATCCGTCGTCACGCGAGAGCGTCGAGTCGGCGAGGCCGGCGAACATCGCCGCCCGTCCCTCGATGAACGACAGAAATTCGTGTGGCCCAAGGCGTTTGGCGGCACGTTCGCGTTCGGCGAGGGCATGGTAGGTGGTGTTGAGGCACTCCCAGATCTCGCTGGATGTCACTTCCCGGGCCGACTTTGCGTTTTCCCGCGCCGCCGAGATCGCGTCAACGATCGAACTGCCGCCCTCGTTGCCGGTGCTGAAGGCGACCAGGTCGGTCAGCGACCAGACATCCAACTCGTGGTCCGGGGGCTCGATGCCAAGCACCAGCAGCAGCAGGCGCGAGGCTTGGTCGGGATCGACGCTGGAATCCTCCAGCAATTGATGGACGGCGACGTCGAGAATGCGCGCGGTGTCGTCGGCACGCTCGACGTAGCGCCCGATCCAATAGAGCGCCTCGGCGTTGCGGGCCAGCATCAGCGCACCGCGCGTTGCTGTTGTTGTTGCTCTTGCTGCGGTTGTTCGTCCTGCGGCTTGCCGCCCTGCTGCGGCTGTAGCTGCGACTGTTTTTGCGACGGTGCGGATCCGTCGGACGACGGTTCGGGCAACGGCTTTGGCAACGAACGCACCACTTCGGCGGCACCCAGCTCACGGTCGGCCACCGAAGCGCGCGGTGCCAGTACCCAGGTGTCCTTGGAGCCGCCGCCCTGGCTGGAGTTGACCACCCGCGACCCCTCCACCAGCGCAACGCGAGTCAGTCCGCCCGGCAGCACCCACACGTCTTTCCCGTCGTTGACCGCGAACGGCCGCAGGTCGACATAGCGGGGCGCCAGCGTGCTCCCGATCCGGGTCGGCACGGTGGACAGCTCCATCATCGGTTGCGCGATCCAGCTGCGGGGATCGTCGCGAATCTTCTTGCTGACCGCGGCGAGCTCCTTTTCGGAGGCGTCCGGGCCAAACACGATGCCATAGCCGCCGGAGCCTTCGACCGGCTTGAGCACCAATTCGCGGATGCGATCCAGCACCTCTGTGCGTTCGTCATCCAGCCAGCAGCGAAAAGTCTCGACGTTGGCCAGCAGCGGCCTTTCGCGCAGGTAGTACTCGATCATCCGGGGCACATAGGTGTAGACGAGTTTGTCGTCGCCGACACCGTTGCCGATCGCGCTGGAGATGACGACGTTGCCGGCGCGGGCGGCGTTGACCAGACCAGCCACCCCCAGCACGGAGTCGGCACGGAACTGCAGCGGGTCCAAGAAGGCGTCGTCGATGCGCCGGTAGATGACATCGACCTGCCGCTCTCCCTCGGTGGTGCGCATGTAGACCTGGTTGTCGCGGCAGAACAGGTCCCGGCCTTCGACCAACTCGACGCCCATCTGGCGGGCCAGCAGCGAATGCTCGAAGTAGGCCGAGTTGAAAACGCCCGGGGTCAGGACCACCACCGTCGGGTCGGCCTCATTGGTGGCCGCGGAGTTGCGCAGCGCGCGCAACAGGTGCGAGGAGTAGTCGTCCACGGCACGGACCCGATGCGTGGCGAAGAGGTTCGGGAAGACCCGCGCCATCGTGCGGCGGTTTTCCATGACATACGACACCCCGGAAGGCGAACGCAGGTTGTCCTCGAGGACCCGCCAAGTGCCGCGGTCGTCGCGAATCAGGTCGATGCCGGCGACGTGGATGCGTACGCCGTTGGGCGGGACGATCCCGACGGCCTGGCGATGAAAATGCTCGCAGGAAGTTATCAAGCGGCGCGGGATGACGCCGTCGCGCAGGATTTCCTGGTCGCCGTAGATGTCGTCGAGGTACATCTCCAGGGCCTTGACGCGCTGGGTGATGCCGCGCTCCAACCGGTTCCACTCGGCGGCCGAGATCACCCGCGGCACCAGGTCCAATGGGAAGGGCCGCTCCTGTCCGGACAGCGAGAACGTGATGCCCTGGTCGATGAACGCACGCGCCAGAGCTTCGGACCGGGCCTTGAGCTCTGAGGCGTCCGTCGGCGCGAGTTCGGCGTAGATCCCCTTGTACGGGCCGCGGACATTGCCCTGCGCATCGAACATCTCGTCGAAGGCCATCGAGTAGGCGTCCGACGTGTTGTACCCGCCGAAGATGCGTTCTGACCGGGCAGGCGAGCGTCGCCCGGTCTCTCCGAGCGGAATGAGAAGACTCACCTGTCACATGCTGCCTCAAGTTGGACGTTCGGGCAGCCTAGGGCTTCGGCTTTTGGGAGAAAACGTAACTCACTGATAACCTGGACAGTCGCTGCCGGGTACCAGGGGCCCCGAGCGCAATTCGACTTCACAAATCGACTTTGGGAACAGACGGGAAACTAGAGCGTGGCCAACATCAAGTCGCAGCAGAAGCGCAACCGCACCAACGAACGCGCCCGACTGCGCAACAAGTCGGTGAAGTCCTCGCTTCGCACCGCCGTCCGCGCGTTCCGCGAAGCCGCGCACGCGGGCGACAAGGAGAAGGCCGCGGAGCTACTGGCGTCGACCAACCGCAAGCTGGACAAGGCGGCCAGCAAGGGCGTGATCCACATGAACCAGGCGGCCAACAAGAAGTCGGCGCTGGCCAAGTCCCTCAACAACCTCTGATACGGACCGGTCGGCCGGGCTTCATCGGCTCCGGTCGGCAACCAGCTCGGCGACCTTCCTGACCGCGGATTCCAGCGCGTAGTCGGCGTCCACGACGGCGCCCTTGACGTTGGCGTTGAGCTCCGCCACCACTTTCATCGCGGTTGCCACCGTGTCGCGCGACCAGCGCCTGGCTTGCTTCTGGGCCTTCTGCACCCGCCACGGCGGCATTCCCAGTTGCCCCGCCAGGCGATAGGGGTCGCCGGATAGCGGCCCCACCCGGCCGATGGTGTGCACGGCTTCGGCCAGCGCGTCGGCCAACACCACGAGTGGCTCGCCGCGCATCATCGCCCACCGCAGCGCCTCCGCGGCTCCGGCGACGTCGCCGGCCACGGCCTTGTCGGCGATATCGAAGCCCTTCACTTCGGCCTTGCCGCTGTGATAACGGCGGACCGCGGCGGCGTCCAAGTCACCGTCGGTGTCGGCGGCCAATTGCGAACAGGCCGAAGCGAGTTCGCGGACGTCGGAACCAACGGCGTCGAGCAGGGCGGTCACCGTCTCCTCGTCGACTTTGACTCCCAACGCGCGAAATTCGTTGCGGATTAACTCGGCACGTTCGCTGACCTTGGTGATCCGCGCGCAGGGATGCACCACCGCGCCAAGTTTTTGCAGCTCGCCGGCCAGCGCCTTGGCCCGCCCGCCGCCCGAATGCACGACCACCAGCACAGTGCCCGGCGGGATGTCGGCGGCGGCCGAACCGATCACCGCGACCGCGTCCTTGCCGGCATCGGCGGCGTCCTGGAGCACCACAACCCGCTCGTCGGCGAACAGTGACGGACTCAGCAGCTCGGCGAGTTCGTAGGTGGTGACGTCGCCGGCCCGCATCCGGTTGACGGGGACATCGTCGATTCCGGCCTGCTGACGTGTCAACCGCAGCACGTCCGCCACCGCCCGCTCGACCAGCAATTCCTCGTCCCCCAGGACCAGGTGCAACGACGAAGCCTCGCTCACCCCACGATGGTGTCACGCCGGGCCGACGAGTCCCGACAGCGACCAGGCCAGCAGGCAAATGAAGGCCACCGCCAGTGCGGAGCCCATCGCCTTCCGAAACCACCGCCACCGCCACAGCACGACGACGAGCACGGTGATAGCGGCAACCAGCAACAGCCCGGGCACACCCGCCGGAACCGGCACGGTCGCCGCGGGCACACCGGCCGCCCAGTGCGCCACGCTCAACACCCACCACAGTTCGGGTCCGGTGAAACGGATCAACAGCTGTCCACCGGCCGGCCACAGCACGCACAACACGGCCGCCGCGCTGCCCAACACCGTGATCGGTGCGATCATGGCCGCCACGGCGAGGTTGGCGACGACGGCCACCAGGCTGAACCGGCCCGAGATACCCGCGATCAGCGGAGCGGTCACCACCTGCGCGGCCAACGCGACGGCCAGCGCATCGGCCAGCGGCTTGGGACAGCCCCGTCCCACCAGCCGCCGTGACCAGACCGGCGCGATGACGACCAGCGCCGCCGTGGCCAGCGCAGACAGCGCGAAGCCCACGTCGACGGCGAGGTGGGGGGCGACGGCCATCAACACAAGCACCGTGCCGGACAGCGCAGGAATCGCTTGCCGCCGGCGCGAGGACAACATCCCGGCCAGCGCGATGGCGCCCATCACGGCCGCCCGCAACACGCTGGCCGTCGGCTGCACGACGATGACGAAAGCCACCAGTGCCACCGCGGCGAGCAGCACGGCCACCCGCGGACCGATCAGCCGAGCCGAGAACAGCACCGCGGCGCACACGATCGTGACGTTGGCCCCCGATACCGCCGTCAAGTGCGTCATGCCGGCCGCCCGAAACTCGCGGCCGGTCTCCGCGGTGACCGCCGAGGTGTCACCGAGGACCAGCGCGGGCAACATCGCGGCCTGATCGTTCGGCAACACGTCTTTCACGGTGGCGGCGAACCGACTGCGGAAGGTGTGGGCGGCGCGTTGCACCGCCCCGGCCTCACCCAGGGTCGGCCGGCCCGTCGCGTTGAGCACCGCCACCGTCAGGTCGTGGCGGGCCGGACGGGTGATGCGTGCAGTGAACCGCACCGGCTGGCCAACCATCACCTCACCCAGGTCCGACACCCGGCCGAAAACCACGACCCGGCCGGATATCTCGTCGTCGCGCAGGCGTTGCAGGGTCGCCCGAAACATCAGTCGGCCCTGATTCCCTGACCCCAGCGACAGAGGGCTCTCGCTGGGGGTGACCGTGACCGGCGCGGCGGTTCCGAACACCGAGGTGATCGGGTGACGACCCACCGCGTCGGAGCGCAACGCGATGGCGAGCCCGAACCCGGCACCCACCACACCGACAGCCAGCAGGCCGGCGCTGATGGCGAGCACCCGCGGAGTTCGCCGGCGACCCGCATGCCACAGCAGCGCGGCGGAGGCCGCGGCCAGGACGATTCCGCACGCGGCGCACACCCTGCCGACCGGCCAGAGGATCCCCGCAGCGGTCACCATCCAGCTGGCGAGTGCGGCGGGGACCAAGCGCACGTCCAGTGGCCCCGTACCCGCCGATGCCGCGTCCGCCGATTCAGCGGGCGCCGATTCAGCGGGCGCCGATTCAGCGGGCGTCGATTCAGCGGGGCCGGGCCGGCGCACCGGGGTCAGACACGGACCAGTGGACGCAGTTTCTCCAGCCGCGCCGGGCCGATGCCGTCGACGTCGGCGAGCTGGTCCACGCTGGCGAACCTGCCGTTGGCATGCCGCCATGCCACGATCGCCGCGGCGGTGACCGGT
This sequence comes from uncultured Actinomycetota bacterium, assembly GCA_963845595.1. Classification (GTDB taxonomy): domain Bacteria; phylum Actinomycetota; class Actinomycetes; order Mycobacteriales; family Mycobacteriaceae; genus Mycobacterium. Next base: position 127,188 of record CAWJSU010000005.1, on the reverse strand, counting down.
CCGACTCCGGGCAAGGCATCCAGCTGCTCCGCGGTCGCGGTGTTGAGGTTGAGCACCTCACCCGGCTTCGGCTTGACGGAACCCGATTGTGGTCCCGATGCCGGTGCTGCCGGCGCCCCGGACACCGGCGCCGAGCCCGAGCCGATCGAACTGCCCAGCACCGTCGGCTGCCCGGAGACCGGCGCCAGCCCGACGACGATCTGCTCGCCGTCGCTGAGCGGCCGGGCCATGTTCAACCCGACGGTGTCCGCGCCGGCGACCGCACCACCGGCGGCCTGCAGCGCATCGGCGACGCGCGAACCGGGCGCCAGGGTGACCAGTCCGGGGGTGTGCACCAGACCGACCACGCTGACCACCACGGGCCGGTCGGTACCGGCCGGCTGGCCGGCGCCCGGACTTGCCGAGGATCGGGGGCTTGCCGATGAAGCGCGCTCCACCGGGGGGAGCTTGGCCGACATCACGGGTGCGGGCCGGTCGCGCACCAGGGTAAACACCGTGACGAGTATCGCGATAACGGCCACCACCGCCAGCGCGATCGCGCCGGCGCGACCGGGATCGGCGCGCACCCGGGCAGCCCAGCCCCCGCCCCGGGACGCGTCCGGAAGCCAGCGGGGCAGCAACGAATTCTGGTCTTCGTCCGGGGCACCGTCTGATTGGCCGGATTCGTCCCGGGAGTCGGTGTGCGCTTCGATCTTCGGGGTCTCCGGGTCAGCACCGAGCCGTCGATGCAGCCGCTCGGCGGGTAGTTCTGTTCGCATGCGCCGACGGTAGGCGCGCCGGCCGCCATAACGGCCGCACCAACCGCATCGCGGCGCCTGCCTGTGGATTAACCCGAGGCTGTGCACAATCACCGGGTGGGTCAAGATGGAAAGCAGAGCGAACAACGAGGGCCGCAGGAAAAAGGAGGCCGCCATGCAGCTGGCACTCACCGCGGAGGAAACCGCGTTCCGGGATGAACTTCGCACCTTCTACACCACGCAGTTCCCCGAGGAGATCCGCGAGCTGGTGCGCCGGGGATCCTCGCTCTCCCGCGACCAGTTCGTCACCAGTCAAAAGATCCTGAACGATCACGGGCTCGCGGTACCGAATTGGCCGGTCGAGTGGGGCGGCAAGGACTGGACACCCACTCAGCATCAGATCTGGGCCGACGAGATGCAGCTGGCGTGCGTCCCGGAGCCGCTGACCTTCAACCAGAAGATGGTCGGCCCGGTGATCGCCGAGTTCGGGTCCCAGGAGATCAAGCAGCGGTTCCTGCCGCCGACCGCCAGCCTCGACATCTGGTGGTGCCAGGGCTTCTCCGAGCCCGAAGCCGGCTCCGACCTCGCCTCCCTGCGGACCACCGCGGTCCGGGACGGCGACAGCTACGTCGTCAACGGACAGAAGACCTGGACGACACTGGGCCAGTACGCGGACTGGATCTTCTGCCTGGTGCGCACCGACCCGCAGGCGCCCAAGCGCCAGGCCGGCATTTCGTTTCTGCTCATCGACATGGCGACACCGGGCATCACGGTGCGGCCGATCAAGACGATCGACGGCAGCCAGGAAGTTAACGAGGTGTTCTTCTCCGATGTCCGGGTGCCCGCCGATCAGCTTGTCGGACAGGAGAATCAGGGCTGGACGTACGCGAAATTCCTGCTCGGCAACGAGCGCACCGGCATCGCGCGCGTCGGCACCACCAAGGTGCGCCTCGCCGAGGTCAAAAAGCATGCCGAGCAGAACGGCCTGCTGGCAGATCCGTTGTTCGCAGCGCGACTCGCCGAGGCCGAAAACGAGGTGCTGGCGCTGGAACTCACCCAATCGCGGGTCGTCTCGGACTCCGCGGACGGCAAGCCCAACCCGGCATCGTCGGTGCTGAAGATGCGCGGCAGCCAGCTGCAGCAGGTGGCCACCGAATTGCTCATGGAAGTGGCCGGACTCGACGCGCTGCCGGTTGACGGGGACCAGATCGCTTCTCCCGATTGGGCACAGGCCAGCGCTCCCCGCTACCTCAACTACCGCAAGACGTCGATCTACGGGGGCAGCAACGAAGTGCAGCGCAACATCATCGCGTCCACCATTCTGGGCTTATGAGTATTTTGGGATTGTGAGGCAAAGGCAGCCATGGACTTTCAGTTGAGCGACGAGCAGGCACTGCTCCGCGACACCACCCGCGACCTGTTGTCCCGCAGCTACGACCCGGAGAGCCGCAACAAGGTGATCGACACCGAGCTGGGTTGGAGCCGCGAGGTCTGGAGTCAACTCGCCGACACCGGAATCCTCGGCCTCGGCTTCGACCCGGAGGAGGCGGGGCAGATCGAGATCATGGTCGTGCTCACCGAAGTCGGACGACGGTTGGCGCCGGAGCCCATCGTGCACGCCGCACTGGCACCCGGTGCGCTCATCGCTGAGCTCGGCAGCCAACCGCAGAAACAGCTGCTCGACGAGGTCGCGGCGGGCCAGCGGCTGCTGGCGTTCGCCCATCTCGAGCCCGGCCACCGCAAGCCGACCGCGGAAACCGCCACTCGCGCTGTGCGGCAAGGAGATTCGTGGGCGCTGAGTGGACGCAAGAATCCGGTGCTCGCCGGCGACTGCGCCGACACCCTGGTGGTCAGCGCCGGGTTGCCGGACGGCGGCACCGGGTTGTTCCTGGTGGACGGAGCGGCCGCGACACGACACGCCTACCCGACGTTCGACGGACAGCGCGGCGCGCAGATCGACCTGGACAACACGCCGGCAGAACCCCTCGGCGATGCCCTTGACGCCCGAGACGCCTCCCCCGCCATCCGCGGCGCCATCATCCGTATCCAGTCGGCGCTGTGCTCCGAGGCGGTCGGCGCGATGGCGGAAGCACTGCGCCTGACCACCGATTACCTCAAGACGCGCAAGCAATTCGGTGTCACGCTCAACAAGTTCCAGGCCCTGACCCAGCGCGCCGCCGACATGTACATTTCGCTGGAATTGGCCCGCAGCATGCACCTTTACGCCGCGATGTCGATCGCCGACGGCAACATCGACCCGCTGATCGCGTCGCGGGCCAAGCTGCAGATCGGCCGGTCGGGACGGCACATCGCGCAGGAGGCGATCCAGTTGCACGGCGGCATCGGCATGACCGCGGAATATCCGGTCGCCCATTACGCGGCCAGGCTCACCGCGATCGAGTACACCCTGGGCTCCTCGCAGGACCACCTGCAGGTCCTCATCGACCACATCGGCGAGCACGATCTGGTCCGGCTCTAGGGCCACCCGCCCTATTCGTTCGTGCAGGTGCAGGGAGTGGCGACGGTGACAGAGGATCCGCAGGACGTGCTCGACATCGCGACCCGAACCGGTGCGCGGTACATGGGCGCCGACCGCGCCGACGAGTTCGGCCGGCGCAACGCGGTTCCCGGCGAGGTGGCGGTGCGGGTGCGCCCGACCAAGGTCATCACCGGATTCGATATCAGCGACTGAGTCATGAGTCGTTAATTCGTGAACAACGTGAATGTCGATGAAGCCTCGTCGCAACAGATGAGCTGCTCTTGAATTAACCGTCGGCGGGCGCCAGTGTTCGCCACGCGGTGGTGGACTCGGGACCGATGAAGTCGGTGAAACTGGTGGCAGCCAAGAGGTGCATTGCCAGTCATCCTCGGCCGGACTACGCAGCGTCAGGGATGTGGGCACCGTGCCGGTCAGAGGGTACGACTGCGGCACACGCCGAGCCCGGTCGCATCCGAATACTTCGCGCGCCGGTCCGGTTCGCATAATGAGTCAACCGGACCGGCAAAGGAGCACCCGATGACGACAATCGACACAGACCGTCCGCTGCGGGTGATCCAGTGGACGACCGGGAACATCGGGCGACGATCGCTACATGCCATCATCGGCAGGCCCGATATGGAGCTTGTCGGGGTGTACGCGCACGGGGCGGACAAGGTCGGTGTCGATGCCGCCGAACTGGCCGGCTGGCCGGAGCCGACCGGTGTGCGCGCGACCAACGACGTCGACGCGCTGCTCGCGCTGGGCGCCGACGCGTGTTGCTACAACCCGTTGTGGCCCAATATTGACGAATTGGTGCGCTTGCTGGAATCGGGGGTCAACGTGTGCTCCAGCGCGGCCTGGATCACCGGTGGCAAGCAGACAACCCGGGACCGGCAACGCATCGAGGACGCCTGCGGGCGCGGGGGCTCGACGATCTTCGGCAGCGGTGCGCACCCCGGGATGACGAACATGGTCGGCATGGTGCTGAGCGCTTCCTGCGAGCGTGTGGACGAGATCCGGATCACCGAGTCGGTCGACTGCTCGACCTATGAATCGGCGGAAACCCAAACTGCGATGGGGTTCTCCCAAGACCCCGAAACCCCGGGGCTGGCCGAGAGCGTGCGGCGGGAGAGCGAGGTCTTCGCGGAATCGGCGGCAATGATGGCCGACGCGATCGGGGCCAAGCTGGACAAGATGACCTTCGACGTGACCTTCACCCCGGCCACCGCCGACTCCGACCTGGGCTTCATGAAAATCCCCGCCGGAACCGTCGGCGGCGTCTACGGCTACCACCGCGGCTGGGTAGGCGACCACAACGTCGTCAGCGTGGGATTCAACTGGACCATGGGCAGTCACGTGGTTCCGCCAAAACCGCTCGAGCACGGCCACGTCATCCAGGTTTTCGGGTTGCCCAACATGCGCACCGTGCTGCACTGTTTGCCGCCGAAGGACTGGACGGAGCCGGGGTTCATGGGCCTGGGCATGATCTACACCGCGATGCCGGTCACCAACGCGGTCCCGGCCGTGGTGGCCGCCGAACCCGGGATCGTCACGCTCGCCGACCTGCCGCCGGTCACCGGCCGGGTGGCGTACTAGGGAGGCGCAGGAACGCTTGCGTCCTCTAAGCGCTAACATACTTAGCCGAACAAAGATCCTGTTGCCATCACTGCAGATGATGATGGAAGGAAGCTTTCCGAAAACGCGTTGCAGATCCAGGTCGGTGAGCGGAAGGCGGTCAGGTGAGCACTAGTCCAAATACCGGTCGCATTGCCGGCGCGCTCAGACGGGCGTGGATACCCGTGGTCCTGGTGGTCGTGCTCGCCGTCTCGGCGCTGGTGGTGTTGCGGCTGCACAGGATCTTTGGCTCACAGGACCTCAATGCGAACGCCGGAGCGGGGATCGAGATCGTGCAATTCAACCCCAAGGTCGTCGTCTACGAGGTCTCCGGCCCGCCCGGGGCCACCGCGAATATCAACTACTGGGACGAGAACGCCAACACTCACCAGGTCAACGCGGCCCCGCTGCCGTGGTCGTTCACAATTTCGACGACGCTGCCCGCGGTGAGCGCCAACATCATGGCCCAAACCGACGGCAATGAAATCAGCTGCAAGATCACCGTGGACGGTGTCGTTCGGGAACGGCAGAACTCCGCTGGCCACAACGCCCAGACCTTCTGCCTGGTGAAGTCCGCATGAGCGACCTGAACAGCAGGAGCCACGTGGGTGCTGAAGGCACCGAAGACACCGGGCCGATCAGCACCCAGGGCGCCGGGCACGCGGATCGCGGCCATCGGCCGGTCATCCCGCACATGATCCGCTGGTTTGCCGTGCCAATCATCCTGGCCTGGGTGTTTGTCACGGTCCTCGTGAACGTCATCGTTCCGCGATTGGAAGTCGTCGGCGAAGCACATTCGGCGCCGATGACCCCAGTAGACGCGCCGTCCATGAAGGCGATGATGCGACTGGGGCACAACTTCAGGGAATTCGATTCCAACAGCACCGTCATGATCGTCCTGGAATCCTGCGACCATCCGCCGACGTGCTCACCGGCCGATCCGCCCCTTGGCGACGCCGCTCACCGCTACTACGACAACCTGATCCGACAACTGCGCGAGGACCCCAAGCACATTCAGCACATCCAGGACTTCTGGGGGGATCGACTGACGGCTGCGGGGGCGCAGAGCGCCGACGCCAAGGGCGCCTACGTCATGTTGAACCTCGCCGGCAACCAAGGCACGACGCTGGCGAACGATTCTGTCGAAGCCGTCCGCAAGGTGATCGACGCGAACCGGCCACCACCCGGGGTGCACGCCTACGTCACCGGTCCCGCGGCGCTCAGTGACGACATGCACGTCATCGGCAACGCGAGCCTGGCCAAGATCACCCTGTTCACCCTGGCAGCGATCGCGATCATGTTGCTTTTGGTCTACCGCTCCATCGTCACCACACTGGTCCAGCTGTTCATGACCGGTATCGCGCTGGCATGTTCGCGGGGGGTCATTGCGGTTCTCGCGTATCACAATGCATTCGGGCTCACCACGTTCGCCGCGAATATCCTCACGATGCTGGCGATCGCGGCCGGAACGGACTATGGCATCTTCCTGGTGGGCCGTTATCAAGAGGCACGCGCGGCCGGCGAGGATCGTGAAACGGCGTACTACACCACGTTTCGCTCGGTGGCCCCGGTTGTGTTGGGGTCGGGCCTGACCATTGCCGGGGCGACGTATTGCCTGAGCTTCGCCCGGTTGCCCTGGTTCAACACCATGGGTGGACCCGTGGCGATCGGCATGCTGGTCGTGGTGCTGGCCGGCCTCACGCTGGGTCCCGCGGTAGTTTTCGTGGGCAGCAAGCTGGGCCTTTTCGAGCGCAAGCGGGCGGTCAGGGGCCGGCTATGGCGGCGGGTCGGCACCGCGGTGGTGCGTTGGCCGGCAGCGATTTTGGCCGTGAGCGCCGCCATCGTCCTGATCGGCATGATCGCGCTGCCCAGTTATGTCACTAGCTACAACGACCGGTACTACCTGCCCACCAGTGCGGCGTCCAATCTCGGATACCAGGCTGCCGACCGGCATTTCTCGCAGGCCCGGATGAACCCCGACATGCTGATGGTCGAAGCCGACCACGACATGCGAAATCCGGCCGACATGCTGGTGCTGGACAAAGTGGCCAAGAACGTCATACGCGTGGTGGGAATCGCCATGATTCAGGACATCACCAGGCCGCTGGGCATTCCGATTCAACACAGCTCGATTCCGTTCCAGAACAGCATGCAGAGCCAGACGACCATGCAGAACATGGACTTCCTCAAGGAGCGCATGGCCGACATCCTCAAGATGGCCGACGAGCTGCAGGTCCAGATCGACTACACCCAGCGCTTGTACGAAATAAACCAAGATCTCTCCAATGCCGCTGACGACAGCGCAAGTGCCACGGCGGAAACGTCGCAAATCACCGATAAATTACGGGACCACCTCGCGGATTTCGACGACTTCTTTCGGCCGATACGCAGTTACTTCTACTGGGAAAAGCACTGCTACGACGTTCCCATGTGCTGGTCATTGCGGTCGCTGTTCGACTCGTTGGACGGGATCGACCAGCTTGCCGACAAGTTCCACGAACTCACGGCTGACATCAAGCACACCGCCGCGGCGACGCGCGAGATGGTGGCGTTGATCCCGACGATGATTGCGACGCTGAAGACCACAAAAGGCATCACGCTCACGCTGTACCAGACGTTCGCGGCCATGATCAATCAGATGGAGGCCATGAGCAACACGGCGATCGTCATGGGCCAAAGCTTCGATGCGTCGAAAAACGACGACTTGTTCTACCTGCCGCCGGAGGCCTTTGATAACCCGGACTTCCAAACGGGACTGCGCATGTTCTTGTCGCCCGATGGTAAGTCCGCGCGCTTTTTCATCACCCATCAAGACGATCCGATGACCCCGGAAGGCATCTCGCGTGTCGCCGCGGAGCGAACCGCCGCACAGGAGGGGCTGAAAATGTCCTCTCTGTCGGACGCCAAGGTGTTTCTGGGCGGTACCGCCGCAACCTTCAAGGACATGCACGACGGCGCCAAATATGACCTCATGATCGCGGTGGTCTCGGCGCTCACGCTGATCTTCATGATCATGCTGCTGCTCACCCGAAGTATCGTCGCAGCGCTGGTGATCGTCGGCACCGCCGCCAGCTCGATCGCCGCGTCATTCGGCCTGTCGGTGCTCATCTGGCAGGACCTGTTCGGCATCAAGATCCACTGGATCGTGATGGCGCTGTCCGTGATCATCCTGTTGGCCGTCGGATCCGACTACAACCTGCTGTTGGTCTCCCGGTTCCGGGAAGAGATCCACGCCGGACTCAAGACGGGGATCATCCGATCGATGGCCGGCACCGGCGGGGTGGTAACCGCCGCGGGTCTGGTGTTCGCCTTCACCATGGCCTCCATGCTGGGCAGCGAGTTGCGGGTGCTGGGCCAGTTCGGCTCCACCGTAGGTATTGGTCTGCTGCTCGACACGCTGATCGTGCGCACGTTATTGATGCCGTCGATCGCTACGCTGTTGGGCCGCTGGTTCTGGTGGCCGCAAGTAGTCCACCCCCGCGGCGACTATGGCCGTCCGGGAGGCCGTCCGAAAGTCACCCCGAAAGCGCCGGCGGCGTCAAGCCGAAGCGCCGACGTCTAGGCAGACCGCGACGGCCCCGGCGCCGACGTGCAGCGCCAGCACCGGCCCCAGCTCGGTGATCGTCGCGGGCTCGCACGCCGGCAGCCGCTGCGCCAGCGCCGCCGCCACCTGGTTGGCGCCGTCGGGGTTGGCGACGTGGTGCACCGCGAGGGCGGCGGAGCCGTCGCCGACGACCTCGCAGACCCGGTCGATCATCGCCGCCGTCGCGTTCCTGACGGTGCGCACCCGTTGGGCCAGAACGAGTTTGCCGTCATCGAGACGCAGCAGCGGCTTGAGCGCCAGCGCGGTGCCCAGCCATGCCTTGGCACCACCGATGCGCCCGCTGCGGCGCAGGTTGTCCAGCCGGTGCACAACTATGAACGAGTGACTGCGGCTCACCGCCGAACCCGCGGCGCCCGCAACGGTATCCAGGTCAGCACCGGCGGCGGCGGCCCGCGCGGCGGCCAGCGCGACAAAACCGGTGCCCATCGCCGCCGACTTCGAATCGATGACCCGCACCGCCGGCCCGAGCTCGGCCGCGGTCCGCTCGCCCGCACCGCAGGTTCCCGACAACGCCGACGAAATGTGCACCGCCACCACACCGTCCCCGCCGCTGTCGGCCAACGCACTCTGGTATGCGTCGCAAAGCTCGGCGGGGGTGGCCGCCGCAGTGGTGGCTTGGCGCCGGTAGAGGTCCTCGGGGATGTCGTCAACACCGTCGCGCAGATCGACGCCGTCAAGCAAGATGTGCAGCGGAACCACCCGTATCGCCCACTTTTCGCGCAGCTCGGCGGGCAGGCGCGACGACGCGTCGGTCACCACCACGACAGGCATGGGCGCCGCTCCTTCTCATCGCTGCGTCCCCCGCAAGCGGGCGGTACCCCCACTGCATCGTCGTCGGCGCGGGGCACGGCTCAGCCGCGCGATTTCTCGTTGGGCACGCCGGCTTCGGCCAGCGCCTTGAGCATCAGCTCGGCGACCGCCTGGTGCGCTTCGAAATTCCAGTGGATTCCGTCGGGATTGCCGCGCCCGCTCATAACCTGTTCGGCCACAGCGGCTTTGAGATCCACCAGCGGAACATCATGGCGCTGCGCCCATTCCGTGATCGCCGCCACCGTCCCCGCGCGACCGTGGTGCGCCTTGCCGTACGTCGCGGCGAGGTGCACCGACGGCAGCGACGCCACGATCGGGATGCCGGGACGATTGAAATCGATTGCACCCCGGGTCTGTTCGAGGTAATCGGCGCTCAGGTGCGGCGGCAACGCGGACCTGGCCACTGGCGAAAGCCGGGGCTGCACCCAGCCGTACCCATCGCGGACCCAGCGGCGCAGCCAGGGTGGACGCACGTAGCGGATCAGCTCACGCAGCGCGGTAGGCAGCACCGACGGGAGCGAGTCCATCCCGCCGGTGGCGAAGATCACCGCCCCCGCCCTGGGCAGCGCCGCCCAGGCCCGCGGGTCCTGAGTCGCCGCCCACCAGATGTCGCGGCACGTCCAGCCGATGCGGCCGATCAGTTCAGTGTCCCAACCCAGTTGCGAGGCAACAATATTGGGCCAGATACGCGGATCGTCGGCGGGCAGGCCGCCGGTCGGCCCGTAATAGGCCAGTGAGTCAGCGAAGACCAGCAGCGCCGGGCGCATCTCAGAGGACATCGTTGGCGACCTGAGCAGAAGCGTTCCACACGTCCAGGCGCCACCGAATGCGATCCGGCTCGCCGTCAAAGCCGGCATCCGAGTCTTCCGAATGCCCACTCAGCTGCACCCAACTGGCATTGCCCATGCCGCCCAGAATCGGCCAGTTGGCGACCGGCAGCTTGAGCACGGCGGCCGACAGGGCGGCGATCAAACCCCCGTGGGCCACCAGTATCACCGGTCGATCCGGCCCATTGGGGTCACCCCATTCCGGCTCGCCGGACACCAGCTCGGCGAGCACCGGCAGACTACGGTTGGCGACGTCGACCCTGCTTTCCCCGCCGTGCGGCGCCCATGTTGCGTCTTCGCGCCATGCCAGCCTGGCGCCGGGGGCCTCGGCGTCGATCTGGTCGTGGGTCATGCCCTGCCAGTCGCCCAGGTGGGTCTCGCGCAACCGGGGGTCCACCCGAACCTGCAGTCCGGTCCGCTCCCCCAGCTTGATCGCCGTGTCGTAGGCGCGATGCAGATCCGAGGAAACGATGAGCAACGGCTGCAGCTTGCCCAGCACTTCGGCGGCGGCAACCGCCTGGGCGCGACCCAATTCAGTGAGCGCGGAGTCCAGTTGCCCCTGCATCCGACTACCTGCGTTGAAGTCGGTTTGGCCATGCCGCAACATCACCAGACGACGGATCTTCATTGCGCGCTCGCCGAGTCCGCAGAGTCCTCGCCCAAGTCCACCGGCACCACCGGGCAGTCACCCCAAAGCCGGTCCAGTGCGTAGAAGTTGCGGTCGTCCTGATGTTGGATGTGCACCACGATGTCGCGGTAGTCCAACAGCGTCCAGCGGCCTTCCCGGGCACCCTCGCGGCGCGCCGGCCGGTAGCCGGCCTTGCGCATTTTCTCTTCGACCTCGTCGACGATGGCGTTCACCTGCCGTTCGTTGGACGCCGAGGCGATGACGAAGCAGTCCGTGATGACCAGTTGCCCGGACACGTCGATGACAGTGACGTCGTCGGCAAGCTTAGAGGCGGCCGCACCGGCCGCCACCGTGGCCATGTCGATGGCCTCCTGGGTGGCGGTCATGCGTTGTTCCCGGTGGCCAGGCTGGGTCTGGGGGGGTGAGTGGGACGAGCGAGGGCACCGTCGCCCCGGTACAGCCGGCGCTTGTGGACGTATTGCACGACGCCGTCGGGCATCAGGTACCACAGCGGCCGGCGCTGCTCGGCGCGGTTGCGGCAGTCGGTCGACGAGATCGCCAGCGCCGGAATCTCGACCAGGGTCAACGCGTCCTCGGCCAGCTCGCCCAGCGCATCGGTGACGTGCTCGCGGCGCAGGTCGTAGCCGGGTCGGCTGACCCCGATGAACCGCGCCAAATCGAACAGCTCCTCCCAGCCCTGCCACGACAGGATGGAAGCCAGCGCGTCCGCACCGGTGATGAAGTACAGCTCGGCGTCCGGGTTGAGGGCGTGCACATCTCGCAGCGTGTCCTTGGTGTAGGTGGGGCCGACGCGGTCGACATCCACCCGGCTCACCGAGAAGCGGGGGTTGGAGGCGGTGGCGATCACCGTCATCAGGTATCGATCCTCGGCCGGGGAGACATGCCGGCTCTTCTGCCAGGGCTGGCCGCTGGGTACGAACACGACTTCGTCGAGCTCGAACAGGTGCGCCACCTCGCTGGCGGCAACCAGGTGGCCGTAATGGATGGGATCGAATGTCCCACCCATGACTCCCAGCCTGCGACGGTGCTTTTGCACGATTTGCCAGCTTACTTGAGCCGACGATCAGGGCCGATTTCTGAGCTCGGGCCCGCGTTTAGCAAGGTAGGACGCGCTACGACCTTTCCCGGCTATGACCTTTTCCGAATGGGCCGGCAACAACCCCCTCGGTCGTGTAGAAGGGGTCTGTGGATAATTTGCCGCTCGGATCGGTCGACGAAACCCAGCAGCAGGCGACGAAGTCGCTGACCCAGCGGTTCTTAACCCGATCGGTGGTCAGCGGCGAGATCTCGCTGCCGGCCGTTCCGGGCATGATCGATCAGTACGTGACGATGTGTGCCGACATCTTTGCGAGTGTGGGCAGGAATTTCTCCGACGATGAAATCGCTCATCTGCGGGCGGTGCTCGAGGGCCAGGTGGCAAAGGCGTACTCGGCCTCGCCACGTTCGAACATCGTGATCACCTACAACGCTCCCGTCGGCTCGAGCTTGCACTACGAAGTCAACCCGCAATGGTGGACGGTGGAGGCCGCCTACGAGAATTGGATCAGCACCCGCGAGCCACCGCTGTTCGGTACCGAACCCGATGCCCGGGTGTGGGCGTTGGCCGGCGAAGCGGCGGACCCCAGCACGCATCCGATCCTCGACATCGGGGCCGGAACTGGGCGCAACGCCCTCGCCTTGGCACGACGCGGGCACCCGGTCGACGTGGTGGAGATGACCGCCAAGTTCGCCTCGATGATCCGCTCCGACGCCCAACGCGAAGCGCTCGACGTGCGCGTCATCAACCGTGACGTCTTCACGACCATGGCTGATCTGCGGCAGGACTATCAGCTGATCCTGCTCTCCGAGGTGGTCTCCGATTTCCGGACGACCCAGCAGTTGCGCAGCCTGTTCGAGCTCGCAGCACGTTGCCTGGCGCCCGGCGCGCGCATGGTGTTCAACGCCTTCCTGCCGCGCGGCAACTACACACCTGACCCGGCCGCGCGTGAGTTCGGGCAGCAGACGTACACGACCATCTTCACGCGGGACGAGATGTCGGCCGCGGCGGCCGGGCTACCCCTCGAGCTCGCCGCCGACGACTCCGTGTACGACTACGAAAAAGCGCACGTGCCCCCGGCGGGCTGGCCGCCCACCAGCTGGTACGAGGGTTGGGTCAGCGGCCAGGACGTGTTCAGCGTGGAGCGGGAGAAGTCCCCGATCGAGATGCGCTGGCTCGTCTACCGGAAGAGGGGTTGACCTCCCCGGCAATGGTCAGACCGGCAGCAGCTGGTCGATCACCGCCGCCAGCTGCTTGGCGGACCGGCATTCGTGCATGGTGATGACCTCCTGGTAGCGCGGCACCGCCGAGTCGCCGCTGCCCCACAGGTGTTTGGGCTCTGGGTTGAGCCAGTGCGCGTGCCGGCTGGCGGTCACCATGTCGGCGAGCATGTCGATGGCCGGGTCGCGGTAGTTGGTGCGCCCGTCCCCGAGCACCAGTAGCGAGCTGCGCGGCGACAGCACATTCGGATGAGCCTGCACGAACGAGACGAACGCGTTGCCGTAGTCGGAATGACCGTCGCGGCTGTAGACACCGGCCTCCCGGGTGATCCGCTGGATCGCCACGGCGAGGTCGGCCTCGGGTCCGAACATGTGGGTCACCTCGTCGGTGGTGTCGATGAAGGCAAAGACACGAACGCGCGAGAATTGTTGGCGCAGAGCGTGTACCAGCAGCAGGGTGAAGTGGCTGAACCCCGCGACCGAGCCGGACACGTCGCACAGCACCACCAGTTCCGGGCGTGCCGGGCGTGGTTTGGCCAGCACCAAGTCGATCGGTACACCGCCGGTGGACATCGACTTGCGCAGCGTCTTGCGCAGATCGATCGTCCCGGCGCGGGTGCGCCGCCGGCGGGCCGCCAGCCGGGTGGCCAGGGTGCGGGCCAGCGGCGCCACCACCTTTCGCATCTGGCGCAACTGTTCGCCGGACGCGCGCAGGAACTCGACGTTCTCGGAAAGCTGTGGGATGCCGTACATCTGGACGTGGTCGCGGCCGAGTTGCTCGGCGGTGCGCCGCTTGGTCTCGGCGTCGACCATCCTGCGCAACTGGGTAATCTTTTGCGCGGCAAGTGCTTTGGCGATCTGCTCCTGGGTGGGCGTGGGCTCGTCGCCGTAGGGGGCGAGCAGCCCCGCCAACAGCTTGCCCTCCAGTTCATCCAGCGCCATCGCCTTGAGCGCCTGATACGACGAGAACGACGGGCCGCGGCTGGAGTTGTATTTGCCGTACGCCTCCACGATCCTGGCGATGATCGCCACCAGCCGCTCGTCCATGTCGGCGAGGTCGGGATTGTCGGTGAGCAGATCCAGCAGCATCTGCCGCATCGCGTCGACGTCGTCAGGTGGCAAAGCGTCGGAGTCTTCGCCGGCGACTTCGTCTGACACCACCGCCCGCGCGCCCAGGGCCGCGGGGAACCACAGGTCGAACATGGCGTCATAGGTGTCGCGGTGATCGGGCTGGCGCAGCACCGCGCAGGCGATGCCCTCGCGCAGCACCTCACGGTCGCTAAGTCCCAGCGTGGCCATCACCCGGCCGGCGTCCACCGTCTCGGAAGGACCCACCGAAATCCCGTGCCCGCGAAGTGCTTCCACGAACCCAACCAGGTGACCGGGCAGTCCGTGCGGGGCGAGCGGCCGGGTGGGACGGATACGACGGGCGGCCATCAGTTGAGCCCCATCAGTTGAGCCTCAGCTCGCCGGCCGCGCGCTGCTGGTCGGATTGGTGCTTGAGGACTACGCCGAGCGTCTGGGCAACGACGGCGTCGTCGATGGTATCCAGGCCCAGCGCGAGCACCGTACGCCCCCAGTCGATGGTCTCGGCGATGGACGGCAACTTCTTGAGCTGCATCCCGCGCAGCACGCCGATGATGCGCACCAGCTCCTCGGCGAGATGCTCGGGTAGCTCGGGGACTCGGGACAGCAGAATGCGGCGTTCCAGGTCGGGGCTGGGGAAGTCGATGTGCAGGAACAGGCAGCGACGCTTGAGTGCCTCGGACAGTTCGCGGGTGGCGTTGGAGGTCAGCAACACGAACGGCGCCCGGGTTGCGGTCAGGGTGCCCAGCTCGGGGACGGTCACCGCGAAGTCGGACAGCACTTCCAGCAGCATGCCTTCGATCTCGATGTCGGCCTTGTCGGTTTCGTCGATCAGCAGCACAGTCGGTTCCGTGCGCCGGATTGCGGTCAGCAACGGACGCTGCAGCAGGAACTCCTCGCTGAACACGTCGGTCTTGGTCGACTCCCAGTCTCCCGAGCCGGCCTGGATGCGCAGGATCTGCTTGGCGTGGTTCCACTCGTACAGTGCGCGAGCCTCGTCGACGCCCTCGTAGCACTGCAGCCGGACCAGGCCAGACCCGGTGGCCTGGGCGACCGCACGAGCCAACTCGGTCTTGCCGACGCCGGCGGGGCCTTCCACCAGCAGCGGCTTGCCGAGCCGGTCGGCGAGAAACACCGCGGTCGAGGTGGCGGTGTTCGGCAGATAGCCGGTCTCGGCCAGCCGCCGCGAGACGTCGTCGATGTCGGCGAAGAGCGGCGTGGGCCGGGCTGGCACGGTCACAATCCGATTCTCCTAAGCACGGGGATCTGGGTCCTGGGTCAGGCCGGACGGGTCTGGCCGTCTCCCCACGCGATCCACTTGGTCGAGGTCAATTCCGGCAGTCCCATCGGGCCGCGGGCATGCAGCTTCTGGGTGGAGATACCGATCTCGGCGCCGAAACCGAACTGCTCACCGTCGGTGAACGACGTCGATGCGTTGACCATCACCGCGGCCGCGTCGACTCCATCGGTAAACCGTTGGGCGGCAGCCATATTGCTGGTCACGATGGCCTCGGTGTGTCCGGTGCCGTATTCGTTGACATGGGCTATCGCGGCATCGACGCCGTCGACCACCGCCACCGCGATTTCCATCGCCAGGTATTCGCGGCGCAGGTGGTCCTCCGACGGGTCTTCGGAAAGGCCACCGTGAACGGTCACCCCGGCGTCCTGCAGGGCCGCCAGCAGCCTGGGCATGGCCCGCCCGGCGATCGCCGCATCGACCAGCAGCGTCTCTGCCGCGTTGCACACACTGGGCCGTCGGGTCTTGGAGTTCAGCAAGATTCGTTCGGCCATGTCCAGGTCGGCACCTTCGTGCACGTAGACGTGACAATTGCCGACACCGGTCTCGATGGTGGGCACCTGCGCATCGCGGACCACCGCGTCGATCAGGCTCGCGCCCCCGCGCGGGATCACCACGTCGACCAGGCCGCGGGCCTGAATCAGGTGGGTGACGGTGGACCGGTCGGCGGCCGACAGCAACTGGACCGCGTCGGCGGCCAGGTCCTCGCTGACCAGCGCGCCGCGTAACACGTCGACGAGCGCCTGGTTGGACTTCGCCGCCGACGCGCTGCCGCGCAGCAGCACGGCGTTACCGGACTTGAGCGCCAAACCGAAGGCGTCGACGGTGACGTTGGGCCGGCCCTCGTAGATCATGCCGACCACGCCGAGCGGAACTCGCTGCTGGCGCAACTGCAGCCCGTTGGGCAAGGTGTAGCCGCGCAGCACCTCGCCGACCGGGTCCGGCAGCCCCGCGACCTGACGCAGGCCAGCGGCGATTCCCTCGACGCGCTGCGGGTTCAACGCCAACCGGTCGAGCATCGCGGCCGGTGTGTCGACGGCCCGGGCGGCGGCCAGATCTTGGGCGTTGGCCGCCAGGATCTGCTCGGCGTCGGCAACTATCGCCGCCGCGGCAGCCTGCAGCGCATGGTCCTTGACGACCGTCGGCAACACCGCGAGCGCGCGAGCAGCGACCCGGGCCCGACGCGCGGCGTTGTGGACCTCGTCACGCAAGTCGGTACGCGACGGTGCTTGCAGACTCATCAACCCAGGGTAACGGGCTGCAGCCGGCCGAGTAACCAGGCCCGGTTCGTGACGGCGCAAATCCGAAGGGATTGCGCGGTTGTCAGCCGGACTTTTTGGTCCACCACTGATAGAGGCTGGTGATGTCTGAGCCAGAAACGGCGGCGACCCTCAGCTTGGCGTTGTCCGTCCAGAGGACCACGGGCATGTTGTCGTCCTTGGCTTTTCCGCATTCGACCTGACCGGCGGTTTGGCCGGAGCTCGTGTAATTCCACGGTCCGGGCGATTGGATGTTACCCGGGCATGACGACGCCACCGCCACACCGTCGGCGTTTTGGAATGCCGACGTCAGGTCATCGGCGTTTGCATATCGCGCGAACGCGGCCGCCGAGGGTGCGCCTGGGTCGGAGCTTTGGTCGCAGGTCACTTTTTCGACGGCGTGCCCCTTCGGCGTTTCCTCTTTGCAGTTGCTCGAGGAAAAGCCCTGCGGCAGCATTCCCATCAGCACGTCTGGGTCAGCCGCGGCGCGCTGGGCCGTAGCACCAACAACCGCAGCGCCGACGCATGCGGCTATCGTGATCAACCTCGCGGGCAGAATGAAGGCAGACATGTCAACTCAACTCCAATGTTTGGTGTTGGGGGGTATGCGGCCGCGGCACATCGAAGACCCCCGCAACGGATGCGTCGCCAACCACATTGGTAGAAGGTATCGCCACCCGGTCGATCACCGACGCGATTGCGATAACTCATCCAGCGGAGCACACAACCGGCCGCCGGCCGCCTCACCCGACCCGGTCGGCGCGAGTCGCTCGCCGAGCCTTGAGTTGCCGCTCGTCGATGAGCCGGCCCAGTTCCTGCAGCAGCGTCGGCTTGTGCATCACGATCTCTGCGAGGTGTTCGCGATCGATCTCCAGCGCGGTCACTTCTTCCAGCGCATAGGCGCCGGCGGGATTGGGTTGGCGAGTCAGTGTGGTCACCCCCAGGAATGCTCCCTCGCCGAGTGTGGCAATCGGCACGACGGCACCGTCATCGTCGGTTGTGGTCAAGCGGACGCTGCCCGTGACCAAAAACGTCATGCCCTTGGGCACTACACCCGCGTACTGCACGATTTCGTCCGTCCCGTACCGCACCACCCTTGCGTACGGAACCAATGCCTGCTGATCGGACAGGCTCAGCCGCAGTTCGGGACCTACGTCGCGCAAGGCTGTCTGGACGCGCTCCGTCGTCGAGAAGTCGTCGTCTGCCTCATCGAGGTGCAGCTGTTCTCGCCTAGCGGCGTACCAGACCCAGCGCAAGAATGCCGCCTTTGTCGCGCCTGCATCGGCGGGCGAATTCAGCCGGACCGTCGTGCAGTATTCGGCGCCCCCGAGCGCGATCGTGGTGGGCATGACTCCGGGCTTGAGGTCCGGCAGTGAACCGGCGACCCGGGCCAGCATCGCGCATACCCGGTCCGGGGGGTCGGCCGCAGAAAAGGTAGTCGTGATCGCGCATTTGTATGTGCCGGGGGGGCGACTGAGATTTGTGAACGAGGTGCTGGCCAGCATCGAGTTCGGCATGACCTGCATTCCGCTACCGGTATCGATATGCACCGACCGCCAGTTCACCTCGATAACGCGTCCCCGCGCCGTGGGTGTGTCCAGCCAGTCGTCGATCCGAAACGGCTGCTCGAACAGCATGAACAAGCCCGACACGATCTGGCCGATGGAGTTCTGCAGCATCAGGCCGACGACGAGAGACGTGACGCCCAGTGCGGTGAACAGGCCGCCGATCCGGACGCCCCAGACATACGACAAGATCAGCGCCAGGCCGACGCCGATCAGCGCGAAGCGGGCGACGTCGAGAAAGATCGCGGGAAGCCGTTTGCGCCAGCTGTCCTCGGGCGCGCCCTCAAACACGGTGGCGTTGAGCCCAGAGAGCAACAGCACCACCACCAGGAACCCGAACACGGTGGTGAGGATTCGCACCGGGGCTTCCCGGGCTGGGACCTGCGAGGCCTTGACCAGCAGCAGCAACAGCGCGGCGAGCGGCAACAGGAAGTTGCGCAGCAGGCCCACCTGTCTGGCCAGGCGGCTATTTCTGCGGACGAGTGTGTGCTGCACCTCGGTGAGCAGGATCAGCAAGACCGGAAATCCGACCGCGATACCGACCGCCCAGTAGAACCACGCGGAGTGGAGTGCGGTCATGATCGCTCCGACAACTGGTAGATCGCCTGATCGGTTCCGCCGATCGAAATCACGCCGGCCGGCGTGAAGTGCCGCACGTCGCGCATCGCGTCATATACCTGCGAGCTGACGTAGATGCCGTGCTGCGCTGTGCCACTGTGCATTTGGTAGGCCAGGCTTACGGCGGCACCCCACATGTCATAGACAAGACCGGATCGGCCGACCAGGCCGCTGATCACGTTGCCGGTGTTGATACCGACCCGAAGGCGCAGCTCGTGGCCCGTTTGCCTGTTGAAGCGATCGATGGTGCGGCGGATTTCGACGGCAAAGTCGACGCTTCGGTGAATGCTGTCCAGCCGCGGAGTGGTCGCCCCACAGCTGGCGAGATAGCCGTTGTGGAAGGTGCGAATCCGTTCGACGCCAAGGGCTTCGGCCGCCGAATCAAATTGCCGGAATAGTTCGTCGATAATCCCGACCAATTCGTCGCCCGGCAGATCGTTGGAGATCTCGTCGAGCCCAACGATGTCGGCATAGATTATGGCGACGTCCTGGTGTTTCTCTGAGATGGTCCCTTCACCTTCGCGATACCGCTGCACAACCTGCTCGGGCATCAGCGCCAGCAATAACCGATTGTTTTCCCTGCGCTGTTCGTTGAGCAGCTCTTCCTTGATCGCCAGATTCCGGCTCATCTCATTGAAAGCCACAGTGAGATCACCGATTTCGTCGTGTGACGTTACCGGGATGCTGACCTCGTAGTCACCCGAGCTGATCTTCTGGGTGCCGGCCTCCAACCGCCGGATCGGCCGCAGCATCGCCCGGGCAAGCAGCATCGACCCCACACAGACGACGAAAATCATCGCGGCCACCGCCAACACGAGCGTCCTGCCAAACGCGGCCAATTTCGCAAAGGCAGCGGATTCGTCCCGTGTCGCCAGCACCGACCAGTGCAGGTCGGAGTTTGGCACGTTCAGCGGGGTGTAGGCCTCCAATTCCCTATTACCCAGATAATCGGTGCCCCGCACGACACCGGTCTCGCCGCGTTGGGCGGCGTGCAGGCCCGCGCTCGGAACCGGCTGCACCAGCGTCGTGCCACCCAACCGGATCGCTTTATCGACGACGTCGGGCGGAGTGCCGGCGGCCACCGCCTGGCGCCGGTATTCCTTGGGGTCTTCCAGGAACAGCCGTGAATCGGAACGCATCAAAGTGTCCGCACCGGCCAGATACGTTTCGGTCGCCTCGCCCATGCCCGCGGCGGTCCACTGCTTGTGGGCGGTCATGATGCCGTTGATCGTGCCGAGCGGCAAAGGCAGGGCCATGACACCCTCGATTTTGCCGCGCATGCCTATCGGCGACACGGCCCACGCGGTGGGGGCGTCGAGTTGCGGCTGATACTGCTCGAAGTCGGTGACCCAGGCGAAGTTCACGTCGTTGGACCGCAAGGCTTTTTGGTATGCGTCGCGCAGGTTGCTTTCGCGATACGGGCCGGTGAGGATGTTGGTGCCGAGGTCGGGACCTTTGTTCACGGTGTAGATGACATTGCCCTGCATGTCGAGCAGCAGCGCGTCCCGAAATGCGAAGCGGTTGACGATGGCGCGGAAGAAATCGTTGAAGCGCGCATTGGCTGCCGACCATGCGCTGCCGTCGCCGGCGTCGTCCAACATCCTCGAGTCGCCGGCCGACGCGAACGGCGCGGTGTAATACGCCTGAAGGTACTTCTGCGCGTTGTTGGTGGGCAGCACGGCGTTGATGTCGATTTCGCCACCGGTCACCCGCTTGACCGGGTCGATCAGCTGATTGTTGTAGTAGTTGACGATCGCCTGCTGCTGGCCCGGATTAATCGCCGCGTTGCCCAGTTGGTCGAAGGCCGCCGTAAACGCCTGCGCCGCCATGGTGGCACCAAATCCGCTGCTGTAGACGATCAGCTCATTCGTCACCTCCGCGAACAACGCCTCCACCTGCCGCTTCTGCGACTCGCGCAACTCGATCAACCGCTCGGCCGCTAGGTCAAGCAATGCGCTGCGGCCGGATAGAAACCCGATCATGCCAACCGTCGCCACCGACAAGATGCTGCAGACCAACAGCGTCACCAACAGCTTGGACTGGATGCCCACCCGCAAAACCCGGGTAAAGCGGCGCTTACCCTTCCGGCTCTTCTCAGGCTCGCCCTCATGGGCCGGGGCGGCTTCGGCGTCGGGTTCCGATTCTGTGAGCTCGCTGGCTGTCAATCGCCTTCCGCCTCCCTCTGGCAGGATTCAGCACCGACTAACGCGCAGACTATCGCGCGGGCCACGCGATGAACCGCATTTGTGGTAAAGCCACGGCTGACGCCGGATTCCTGGTCCGGGTGGGGCCGCGGGCATCTTCGAAAACCACCGCTGCCTGCCGGGCAAAACCCGAAGCGGCACAACTGATTTCAGCGTTCCAACCAGGTCCCATGCGGGCTCGGGACCAATCCGGCAGCGCCACTGCCCGCCGCACGGTGCGTGTAGACGCGACCAGAGGCAAATGAGAAACTCTGGCAATGATGGAAGAGCGGGAGCAGTTTGTCTGGATGCAGCGCGCCATTGACGGCATGACGGCCTGGCTTGCTGAGCCGGATTCGATCGACTTCCCGATAACCGTGTGGTCTCAGTTCTCCGCCGATCCGGGTGCTTCCGGCAAATTGTTCGTCGGGTTGTTCAGTGTGGCTGGCTTGATGCTGAAAAGTCTCGAGGACGCAACCGGCACCCCGCAGCGTGTGATTCTGCAAAACTTCTCCCGTCTGATAGAAGCAACGGGGAACGAGTAATCTCACCGCGCGCCGCAATGCCTGCCCGTCGCGTCTGCGTGGTGGGGAGCCTGAACATGGATCTGACGTTGGATGTTGATAACCTTCCGCACCCGGGCGAGACGGTGCTGGCGTCGTCATTGACCTACGCACCCGGCGGCAAGGGCGGCAATCAGGCCGTCGCGGCCGCGCGGGCAGGCGCGCAGGTGCAGTTCGTCGGCGCGGTCGGCGACGACCCCGTCGCCGACCAATTGCGAGCTCACCTGCGGGCCAACGGCGTCGGCTTGGACGGGACGATCCAGGTGCCCGGGCCGAGCGGCACGGCCATCATCGTGGTCGATGCCGGCGCCGAGAACACCATCGTGGTGGCACCCGGCGCCAACGGACACCTGACGCTGGCGGAGCCGGCCGTGCGCGCCGTCGTCGCCGACTGCGATGTGATGTTGACTCAGCTGGAGATCCCGGTGGCGACGGCCGTGGCGGCGGCAACCGAAGCCCGCTCGGCCGGGGCGGTCGTCATGGTGAATGCCTCACCGACCGGCCGGGATCGCGGCCCGTTGGCCGAATTGGCGGCCCTGGCCGACGTCGTGATCACCAACGAATCCGAGGCCGGCGAATGGTCCTGGCGGCCAGCCCACTTCGTGGTTACCCAGGGTGCGCGCGGCGCCCGGTACGTCGGCGCCGACGGCGAGTTTCAGGTGCCCGCCCCGGCGGTAACCGCGGTGGACACCACCGGTGCCGGTGACGTGTTCGCCGGCGTGCTGGCCGCCAATTGGCCGTGCCATCCTGGTGCCAATCTAGCTGTGAACCCAGCTTTAGCGGCCCAGCGGCTACGCGCCCTGCGGCGTGCCTGCGCCGCGGGCGCGCTGGCCACGCTGGTGCCCGGCGCCGGTGACTGCGCACCGGCTGCCGAAGCGATCGACGCAGCGGAAAGATGACATGTGATGGGGGGGACCCCCTCGGCTCGGACGCTCGTTGATATGGGCGTCAGAAGATTTTCGGGAGCTATCGAGGAGGTCCCAATGACGATGGTAGGCGGGTTCGACGTGCATCGGAAGCAGATCACGTTCGATTACGTGGACGACGACGGTTTGGTGCGTGGGGGGCAGATCCGTCCGGCTACGCGCACGACGTTGCGGCACTGGTTGGCCGAGCACTGCGCGGACGGGGACGCGCAGTTCGCGTTGGAGGGCTGCACCGGGTGGCGCTATGTGGTGGAGGAGTTGCAGGCTGCCGGGGTTGGGGCGCATCTGGGTGATCCGGCCGAGACCGCGGCGCTGCGCGGCCCGAAGAAGCGCGCCAAGACCGATCGCGCCGATGCGCGGCTGCTGCGCACCCTGCTGATGGAGGGACGGTTCCCTGAATCGTGGATCCCGCCGGCGCATCTGGTGGAGATCCGCACCCTGGGCCGGTTGTATTGCACCCTGATGGACGAGCGGCGTGCCTGGCAGCAACGCATCCACGCCCAGTTGTTCCACCAGGGCTGCCCCCCGATCACCGCACTGCTGTCGACAGCTGGTCGCGCTGCGCTGAGTGGTGCCGAGCTTTCGGCGGTCGGGCGTCAGTATGTCGATACCGCGCTGCGGCGCATCGATGAGCTCACCGTTGAGATCGAACCGCTGCGAGCCCAGTTGGTGGACTTCGCCCGCCACCAATCGGGCTGCCAGGCATTGCAGGCGCGCCACTACGGCATCGGGTGGCTGTGCGCGGCGATCATCTGGGCCGAGATCGGCGACGCCCGACGATTCCACAGCTCCGATCAGCTGGTCCGGTTCGCCGGGACGGACATCACCGTGTATTCGTCTGACACCAAGCGTTCACCGGGGCACCTGTCGCGGCAGGGCTCACCAGAGCTTCGGTGGGCCGTGTTTGAGGCCGCCAAATGCGCCGCCCGACCAGGATCTCCGGACTACGCCTACTATCACCACCTGGCCGCGAGCCCGCACAACGGCAAGAACCCGACCCTGGCAGTCGAACGCAAGCTGCTGCGGCGCTGCTATCACACGCTGTGTGAACTCGGCGATACCGCCCTGGCGTTGCCGCGCACCCGACCCCAGCAGGTGGCTGCCTGAGATGTGTTGTGCGCGTGCCTTGCCCATAAATCAGCTGATGCCTGCGGTCAGCTCCTGCCACGCTCCTGCGGCCACCCCTGCGCTGGGTGGACCTCCCGGAAAGAATGAGCGACCGCACCCTTTAGCAGCCCCGTACGTCGGGCATCCCATCAATCATCATGTCGCCGGACTTTCGTCCGTGGACCCAGTTAAGGCTGGGCGCCGGCCCGCGCAACGCGTCTTTTGCGTCACCGCTCTCCCGCGGGAGGCAGACATGAGATGAACCATCACGAGGTAGCTGCCTCGTCCCCCGCCGACGGAGTATACGGCGGATCCTCGCCAGCCTCGAGGTCGTTCGTCCTCGCTGCGCTGCGGGCGCTCCACCTCGACCCCGGCTGCGGTCCACCGTCCCAAGCACGGGCGGGAACGAAAGCAAAACCAAACAAAACAACAGAGTCGCGGCCTTTACGGGGGTCGCCATCACAGATAAGGAGCGGTGGATGAAAGCGGCGAGCGCGGCCGACGTCGCGGTGGTGCTGTGCGTGATTTTCGTTGTGCTCGGCTTCGGTTGGCGTACTTGGCTACAGCACCGGCGCACCGGATCGACCGGCTTTCGTGGCATCAGCGGCCCGATCGGCTCGCTGGAATGGATTGCCGGGGCGGGCTTCGTCATCGCGCTGGTGACGACGCTGAGCGCGCCAATCCTGGAGTGGGCCACTGTCGTCGAGCCCGTCGGTTTCCTGCGCGCTGTCTGGATCCAGGTCATCGGGATGGTGATCGCGACGGCCGGGATCGTGGCGACGGTCCATTCGCAGCTCGAGATGGGTGACGCCTGGCGAATCGGGGTGGACGAGCGCGAGACCACCCTTCTGGTGGACACCGGCGTGTTCGGGTGGGTACGCAATCCCATCTACACCGGCATGTTCGTGTTTGGCCTCGGGATCTCTTTGGTGACACCGAATCCCGTTGTCCTGGCGGGGTTTGTCCTGCTTGTCGCCTCGATACAGCTGCAGGTCCGTCGTGTCGAGGAGCCGTATCTGTTGCAGACACACGGCGACGCCTATCGGGCCTACGCCGCCAGCGTGGGCCGGTTCATCCCACGGATCGGCCTCATCCGTTAGCGGGACTCGCGACGAACGTCGTGGGTTATCGCGAACCCGTCACCGGTTTCCAGATCGGCCCCCGACTGGCTCATCACCACCCGGCTGCGGCTCGGCGATAGCAGGATCGCCAGATGGTGATGGGGCGCGCCGGCCGCGAAGGCCACGCGGTTGAGGCGCAGCAACGCGGACCCGATAGCCGTGTCAAGCAGCCGCGCGTTGCGCGGCCCCGCGATCTCGGCGGTGATCTCGTGTTGCATCCGGTCAACGGAGACGCCGGCGTCCGAAAGCAATTGGTAGAGCGGCGCCCGCAGCAACGCGGGCTCGGTCAACGTGGCGACCAGGTCGTTGGGCAGCCACGCCTCGCTGACAATCAGCGGCTCGCCGGTCCTGCGTTGCCGTCGCACCCGCACGATGTGCAGGAGCTCGCCGGAAGTCGCGAGCGCCTCGGCGATCGGCCGGGGCGGGCGTCGGGTGCCCAATTCGATCACGTCGACCTCGGTCTCGAACTGGGTCTGTCGCAGCCCGTCCATGTACGAGCGGCCGGCCAGTAACGCATCCGTCGGCTCCGAGTGCTCGCGCACAAAGGAACCGACGCCCTGCCTGCGCTCGATGTAACCCTGCTCGGCCAGATCGGCCAGCGCGCGCCGCACGGTGATGCGGGACACCCCGAATTGGTCACACAGCGTCTGCTCGGTCGGCAACGCGTCGCCGGGGGCGATAACGCCCCGATCTATCTCGTCGTGCAACACCAAGAAGAGTTGCCGGTGCAACGGCACCCCGGCGTCACTCGACAGCACGGTGACCAATGTTTCCACACCACCTCACTTGCGCGGACGCGCTACTTGTTATATGTATATAACAACTAGTCAGTTCACGCCAGAGCCGAGGGAGATCCGATGACAGACGTCCATCGCCAGGCCGCCACCGACCCGGACGGGCCGACGGGACGACTGGCCACCTGGGTCGCCGACCTCACGGTCGACCAGGTCCCGCAAGACGTCGTCGAGCGAGCAAAACACCTCCTGCTGGACGGCCTGGGTTGCGCCCTGGTCGGGGCCCAATTGCCGTGGTCGCGAGTTGCCACCGCCGCCGTCCTCGACCTGGAAGGCAAGGGTGACGCCGTCGTGATCGGCACCGGACACACCGCCAGCGCGCCCGCGGCCGCCGTGCTCAACGGCACGTTCATCCAGGGCTTCGAGCTCGACGACTTCCATCCCTTGGCACCGTTGCACAGCTGTTCACTGCTCATTCCGGCGCTGCTGTCCACGGCTTCGGCACGGCCCAAAACAACCGCGGGTGCCGAACTCCTGCTCGCGGCGATCGCCGGCTTCGAAGTGGGCCCGCGGGTCGGCTACACGCTGCACGGCACCCAGATGCTCGACCGCGGCTGGCACTCGGGATCGGTCTTTGGCACTCACTCGGCGGCGATGGCGTCGGGCAAGCTGCGCGGCCTGCCGCCGGCACAGCTGGAGGACGCCCTGGGTTTGGCCGGCACCCAGTCGGCCGGCCTGATGGCCGCGCAGTACGAGGCGATGAGCAAGCGGATGCACCACGGTTTGGCGGCGCGCAACGGCTTCTACGCCGCGGGGCTTGCGGCGGCGGGCTATACCGGCATCAAGCGGGTGTTCGAGCGCGAATATGGCGGATTTCTGAGTGTTTTCGGTGAGGGCCACGATCCCGACGCGTCGCTGCTGACCGGCCAACTCGGCCAGCGGTGGGAGACCACCATCATCATGGTCAAGCGCTACGCCGCGATGGGCGGCCTGCTCGCAGCGATCGACGCAGCCAGACGATTGCGGAATTCCGTTGCGCCCGCGGATATCTCAAAGATTGACATTACGGTCGGCGAGACAGTGTACAAGCACGGTTGGTGGACACCCGAACGGCCACTGACCCCGATCGGTGCTCAGATGAATATCGGGTATGCGACCGCGGCGGCGCTGCTCGACGGCAACGTGCTGCCCGAGCAGTTCACCCCCAGCCGCCTCGATTCTGATGACATCTGGTCGCTGATCGCGGCAACGTCGGTGCACCTAGACGAAACGCTGGCGCACGCGGACGTCAGTGAGTGGTTCCGCACCGACGTCGCAGTGACCGCCCGTGATGGCACCGTGCACCAAGCCCGCGTCGTCCAGCCGCACGGCGCGCCCAGCGATCCGGTCACCAACGACGAACTCGTCGCGAAGTTCCACGCGCTGGCCGACCGGGTCACCGACCGCGCACGCGCCGACGCGATCGAACGGGCGGTGGTCGGCCTCGAGGACCTTGACGACGTCGACTACCTGGTAGACCTGCTCGCCGCGCCCGTCGCGGGCGCACTGGACTGACTCAGATTGACCCCAGACTGACCCCAGAAAGGAAAATATGGTTACCACACCAGCCCGGCAGCGGCTGCGAGATCTGCTGGACACACACGAACTCATCATTGCCCCAGGGGTTTTCGACGGCATCTCCGCGCAGCTAACAAAACGAACCGGCCACGTCGCGGCGTATATGACCGGCGCGGGCGTGGCGGCGTCCGGGTTCGGCCTGCCCGACATCGGGTTGGTCACCGCCTCCGAAATGGCGGACCGGGTCCGGATGATCGCCGGCGCGTTGGGCGATATCCCGCTCATCGCCGACGCCGACACCGGATATGGCGCGCCCATGAACGTGGTGCGCACCGTCCGTTGCTACGACGCGGCCGGGGTGGCCGCGATCCAGTTGGAGGACCAGGTATTTCCCAAGCGGTGCGGCCATCTGCCGGACAAGCGGGTGGTCGATGCGGCGGTGTTCGAGCAGACGCTGGCGGCCGCGCTTGACGCCCGCTCCGATGACAACCTGCTGGTGGTCGCGCGCACCGACGCACGCGCCCCCCTCGGGCTGGACGCGGCGATCGAGCGGGCCAACCGGTACGCGCAAGCGGGCGCGGACGTCATCTTTGTCGAGGCGCCGCAGGACACCGCCGAAATCGAGCGCATCGCAGCCGAAGTCGACGCTCCCCTGCTGATCAATCTGGTGGTCGGCGGGATTACGCCGCTGGAATCGGTGTCGCGATTGCAGGCGCTGGGTTATGCGATCGCGATCCATCCGAGCAACCTACTGATGCAGGCGACATTCGGCATGCTGCAGAGCCTCTGCCAGCTCAACGGGACCGACATCGCCGCTCATGTGCCCACTAGCGTCGCCGACTTCTTCAACTTGATGGGCATGGCGGAGTGGCTGGCTCTCGACGAGAAGTACGCACACATCCAGGACGCCCCATGAGCATGACCATCATCGAAAAGATCTTCGCGGGCAAGGCGGGTCTGGACTCGGTGGCGCCCGGTGACACCGTGGTGGTGGACGTCGACATGACCGTGTTGATCGATTTGCAGTTCGCCACGATGTGGATTGCGCCCAGCAGGATCCACGACCCCGACAAGCTGGCCGTCGTCATGGACCACGCCGTGCCCGCACCCACCATCAAGGACGCCACGGGCGGTGGCCATGCCCGAAAATTCGTCGCCGACTTCGGCATCCAACGTTTCTATGACGTCGGCCGGCACGGCATCTGTCACCAGGTCATCGCCGAGAACGGGCTGGCCCGCCCGGGAGAAATACTGGCCTGCACCGACTCCCATACCTGCGCGGCCGGCGCCTACAACACCGCCGCCCGAGGGCTGGGGCCCGCCGAGGTGTACTCGATCATGTGTACCGGAACCACCTGGTTCCAGGTCGCACCGACCATCCGCTACGAGTTCGTCGGCGTCAAGCCAGACACGGTGAGCGGCAAAGACATCTTCCTGCACATCGCCAACGAATACGGCGACGCCGCCAACCTGAATCTGGAATTCGGCGGCCCCGGCCTGGCCAGCATCCCGATGCACGATCGACGCACCATCGCAACCCAGGGCGCCGAAGTCTCAGCCGATTTCAGCACTTTCGAAGCCGACGACGTGTTGACCCGTTTCCTCGACGACGCCGGCGTGAGCGGATACACCGCGGCCGCACCGGATCCCGACGCCGCCTACCGCGAGGTCCGGCGCATCGACCTGGCGGCGCTGGAACCCTACGTGGCGCGGCCCGGGACCGTCAGCCGCAACGGGCTGCCCGCGTCACAGTTGGGCAGGCAGAGGGTGGACCAGGCGTTCATCGGGTCGTGCGCGAACGGCCAGCTCGAGGACCTCGAGATCGCCGCACAAGTGCTGCGCGGCAAGACGGTGGCCCCGGGCGTGCGGCTGCTGGTCACGCCCGCCTCGCAGGCGGTGTACCGGGATGCCATGCGGCTGGGCTACTTACAGGACATCGCCGACGCCGGTGCCGTCATCACCAACTCGACCTGCGGCGCCTGCTTCGGCTACCACATGGGTGTGGTCGGACCCGGCGAGGTGTGCATCACGTCCAGCACCCGTAACTTCACCGGCCGCATGGGCAGCACCGAGGCCGAGATCTTCATGGCCTCACCGGCAACCGTGGCCGCCTCTGCCATCACCGGATACATCACCGACCCAAGGAGCATGACGGCATGACGATTACCTTTAGCGGCAAGGTCTGGGCATTCGGCGACGACTTGAACACCGACGCGATGTACCCGGGGTTTGCGATGAAAATGGATCCGCCGGAGGCGGCCAAGCACGTCTTCCATGAGGTGCGCCCGGGCTGGACCGATCAGGTAGGGCCCGGGGACATCGTGTTGGCCGGTAAGAACTTCGGGCTCGGATCGTCGCGCCCGGTTGCCTCGCTGTTCGTCGAGTTGGGCGTGGCCGGGCTGGTCGCCGAGGAATTCAATTCGCTGTTTTTCCGCAATGCCGTCAACGCCGGCCTGCCCGCAATGACGGTACCCGATGCCACCGAAGTGTTCTCCGACGGCGACACCGGAACCTTCGACCTCACCGAAGGCAGCTGGCGCAACGACAGCACCGGAGCGTCGGGGACGGTGCCCAAATTGCCCGACCTGATTCTCGACATCATCGAAAGCGGTGGCGTCATGCCCCGATTTGCGGCGCAGGGCTACCTGCCGGCCGAACTCGGCGACCTGCTGCGGTCCAGCACGGTCGCGATGCGCGGCGCCGGAAGCGGCGCGTGATTGCCCTGTTGGGCAGGGCTCTCCGCCGGCGGCGCGCCGGCGCGCTGCGCAGCCCGTTGTCCGGCGGCGGGTTTGACGCTCCGGAATCCATCACGGTCACCAGCTCGCCCAAGCCACCTCTGTCGGTACACAGCTCGAAAACGCAGTCCCGCGTGAAAGCGAGTCAGTTGGAGCGCATCGGCCAGGCGGGCATTAGCTACTTCTACCTGAAAAACCCTTGACGTTGCGTTGAGGGGTTGGTGGTCGGTGGTCGGCTGTCGCGCGGGGTTTCCCGTGTCGGGTTTTCATGGCGCGAGGGCGCCGATCTTGACGAGGTTGTGGGCGAAGACGCCGTGTCCGCACCAGGTTCGGGCTCCTCGGATGGTGGTGAGTTCGGTGCGGTTCCAGCCGTAGCTACGTTTGATGTGGTTGATTCGTCCTTCGGATCCGGTGCGCCATTTGACCTTGTCGCGGAAGGCTCGCCGGTGTTCGAAGTCGCGGCGCGCCGCGGTGGGTTTGCTCTTGCGGGGGATCGCCACACTGCGCACACCCAACTGGTGCAAGTCATGTTCAACAGATGCCTCGCCGTAGCCGCGGTCGGCGGTGACCGCGCGCGGTGTGTGGCCGGTGCGGCGGGTGATCCGCTCGATCGCCGGGGCCAGCTGGGGGGCGTCGGGCGGGTTCCCGATCTCAACATTGTGGTCGAGGATGACCCCGTCGGCGTTGTCCACGATCTCGGCTTTATAACCGAACTCGACGGGTTTGCCCAGACGTCCCTTGCGGATCGGGCGGGCATCGACATCGTGCAGGCTGACCAGCCGGGTGGCCGATTCGGGCATCACCCCGGCCAGCCGGGAACGGGTCTGCGCGACAACACGTTCGGTGCGTTCAACGATGGTGTTCAGGGCGTTGATCGCTCGGTGCAGCCGGCCTTTGCGCTGCCCGGTGGCCGTGCGCAGCGCGCGTTTGGCGTTGCGGATCACCGAATTGGCCTCGCCCATCGCCTGCTCGGCGATCCCGGCCAGTTCACCGGTGATCCGACGTACCGCGGTCTGGGCCTGATCACGTTGTTGCTCACCACGCAGCTTGAGCTTGGATGCGATCGAGCGGGCCCGCCGGCCCGCCGAGCGGCGCCGATCGCGCGCCCGGGTGCCGGTGGCGCCACCGGCGGCCTTGATCCGCGCCACGGTGCGCGCCATCGTGCCAATCGCCTTGGCCAACAGACCCGAATCAGTCGGATAAGCCACGGCGGCCGCCACCACGGTGGTGTCGGCGCGGACCTTGTCGGTGCGCAGCAGCTTCGCCTGGCTGGCCTTGACCAAAAGTGCCTCATTCAATCCGGCGACCGCCTCATCCCCGCAGCGGCTGGTGATCTTCATCAACGTGGTCGGGTGCGGCACCCGGGTACCGAACGGAATCCGGCAAAACCGCTGCCAGGAAATCGAATCGCCCACCTCTCGACACAACGACTCGTAGCCCAGCCGGTACCGGAACTTCAGAAACATCAACCGCAGATAGGTCTCCATCGGGATCGACGGCCGGCCGATCCGGGCGTCGAAGTACACCGCGAACGGGGCGAAGAACACCGGATCATCCAACAGCCCATCCACCCGACCCAACTCGACGGGCAACACCAACAACTCGGGCGGCAGGATCGAATCCCACAACGTCGGCTGATCGTTTACAGTACGAAACATGATGGCCTCGAATCCTTCTCACCAAGGGTTCGAGGCCATCATCCCAAGTCAGTGCCCCCAAGTACCCGCGACACGCCCCGACTTTTTCAGGTCGAAGTAGCTATGGCCGGGCGGCGTTGCGATCGCGCTACAACATCGGCAGCTTCACCACCCGATTGTTCTGGTCGGTGACGTAGACGTTGCCGGCGGTGTCCACCGCCACACCGCAGGGGTGGTTGAGGCCGGTGAATGGCAACACGACCTGGGTGGACGAGCCGGCCGCCAGCTTGACCACCCGGTTGTTGTCCTGGTCGATGACATAGACGCTGCCCGTGGCGTCGACGGCCACGCCAACGGGTTTGCGGAGGCCGGTGAACGGCAGCTCCTCCTGGGTGGCCGACCCGGCCGGCAGCTTCAGCACCCGGTCGTTGTTGTTGTCGGTGCTGTCGGTGACATAGAGGGTGCCGGCGGCATCCACCGCCACACCGGCGGCGTAGTAGAGGCCGGTGAACCGCAGCGGCTCCTCGCTAGACGAGCCCGCCGCCAGCTTCAGCACCAGATTTTGCAGAAGCTCTGCGACGTAGACGTTGCCGGCGGCATCCACCGCCACACCGTCGGGCAAGTTGAGGCGGCTGGTGAACGGCAGCACCTCCTGGCCGGACGAGCCGGCCGCCAGCTTGACCACCCGATTGTTCCCGGCGTCGGTGACATAGACGACACCGGTGCTGTCGACCGCGACTCCCTCGGGGCTATTGAGGTCGGTGAACGGCAGTACCTCCTGGGTGGCCGACCCGGCCGGCAGCTTCTGGACCCGATTGTTGCCATTGTCGGCGACGTAGAGGCTGCCGGCGCTGTCCACCGCCAGACCGTAGGGGCCATTGAGGCCGGTGAACGGTAGCACCACCTGGGCTGCATAGGTCCGCTGCGATGATGTCGGGGGTGTCGGGGATGACCCAGATGGCCGCTGTTTGATGAGGGCGGGAAGGCCGACGGCCGCTGCGATCACGGCGACAAGCGCAATGGCGCCGGCGATTAGTGCGATTGTGGTGCGTCGGCTGACCCTGCCGGCCTTTGTGGGGATGGGCTGTGCTGGGCTTAGCGGCATCGGCGAGAGGGTGCGCTGATCTTGCGGGGCGGGCGATGCGAACTGCGGCGCGTGGTAGGCAGTCGATTCCGGACGGAGTTGGGCCGCCGCCGGAGCCCATGGGCTGAGCGGGGGTTGCCGTCGCTGGTCGTAAGCGGGCGCCGGCCGCGGGACAGGACTGGGCGCCTGCTCGGCGGTCGGCTGCGTAGCAGTTGGTGTCGGTCGCTGAATCGGCTCGGTGAGCGCATTTCGTGCGGCGTCGGCTAACTCGACGGTGGTCGCATACCGCTGATCGGGGTCTTTGGCCATCCCGGTCGCGATGACCTCGTCGATAGTCGCAGGCACCTCTGGTTGAGTGGCCGAGGGTCGCGGTGGCGGGTCGTTGAGGTGCGCGGCGACCAGTCGGCCCATGTTGTCCCCGGTGAACGGCGGCTGTCCGGTCAAAGCCTCGTACAGCACACACGCTAACGAGTAAATATCGGCGCGGGCATCCTCTGCCCTACCATTTAGACGTTCGGGTGCGATGTAGGCGAAGGTGCCAATCGTGTTGCCGGTCTTGGTTAGTCGGGTGTCGTCGGCGACGCGGGCGATCCCGAAATCAATCAAATAGGCGAAGTCGTCGTCGTCGAGCAAGATGTTGGAAGGCTTGATGTCGCGGTGGATCAGCCCGACCTTGTGGGCGGCGTGCAGGGCCTTAGCGACTTGTTCGATGATGCGTACCGCGCGGGCCGGTTCCAGTGGGCCGTCGGCCAGCACGTCATCTAGGTCGCGGCCCTTGATCAGCCGCATACTCACGAACAGCCGACCGTCGATCTCCCCGTAGTCATGGATGGGGACCACGTGCGGGGTGTCCAATCGTGCCGCCGCGTGGGCTTCGCGGCGGAATCGGCGCTGAAAGTCATCATCTTCAGACAAGTCCGAAGTGAGGACTTTGATGGCGACGACCCGGTCGGTGACCGTGTCGTGGGCGCGCCACACCTCGCCCATGCCGCCACGGCCCAACAACTCAATCAGCCGATAACGCCCGAACGGCGTGCCCTCCACCGGCTCACCATACGCAGCCAGCCGGTCCACCGACAGCCAAACCGGCGCCGGCGCGGCGGCATCCATGCTGACATGAACGCCATAGCTGGCGTGCTGGCAACGATGTTGTGATGATCTCGTCATACAGCTACCAGGTCATCAAGCCCGGTGGCTCGGCGAGCGTAAGGCAGCGCTGAGGAAAATCCGCGTTGATCTGCCGTGGCCGCTTTTGGAAAATCTCAGCGCTTTAGCAGGTGAGAGGCTGGCGATAGCCGGTCAGGTTGTGAGCAGGATGGTCGCATGACCGACAACACCATGTCCTTGACCATGCACCTTCGGCCCGGGACACGTGTCGCCATCGCGGTGGACGAGACGACGAAGCGGATCGGAATCGATCTCAGGCACCATCCAAACCCGGAGAAAGCGGTGGCGATACCCGAACCACTCGCTGGACCGTTGGTAAACCTCGCGCTGCATCGAACGGACCTCCGCCGGGCGCGTGAGTTCCTTGACGAATTCGAAAATCAGGGTGGTGTGCAACCGGAGGAAGCGCAGGTGTACTCAGGTTTTCGGATGAGCACCGCCTGCCGGGCGCTTTGGCTGGCAGCGCTGGCCTCAACGATGAAGTGTTTTCAACACAGCGAGTCTCGCACCGAAAAGCTCGATCTGGACACAATTTTCGGGGCGGACGCGACCCAACCAGTGCGGGCGACGTTCGATCTGCTGAAGAAGCTGCGAAACAAGCATGTCCTATATGATGAGAACGATTGGATGCAGGCCACTCCGCTGGCCATCGTCGGCGCACAGGGGTATCAACCGGTCGTCAGTGACATCGACTGCATGGTGATTGAGGGCACCGACACCGCGCACATCGGGCAACTTGGCATGGTCGTAAACGCGGCACTCACCTGGGTTAACCAGGAGATGGATAAACAACCGGCTCGCCGACGAAAAAGGCTGGACCACCCGAAAGAACGCCAAAGGCGAGACCGAATGGCTACCGCCGGAGCACTTGGATCGCGGACAACCCCGAACCAACCGCTATCACCACCCCGAGCGATTCCTCCGCGACGACGACGAACCCGTTTGACGCACGGACAGCAAAGGCAAACATGCCCTAATCTTCCGGCACCTCGCGCTCGATCTCGTCGAGCCAGATGCGTGCCGACATGTCCGACGGGGCGCGCCAATCCCCCCGCGGCGACAACGCACCCCCGTGGGACACCTTGGGGCCGTTGGGCAATGCCGAGCGTTTGAACTGGCTGAACGAGTAGAACCGCTGCACGAAGACCTGCAGCCAGTGTCGAATCTCCTTGAGTGAGTACGATGGTCGCTTGTCCTCGGGAAACCCCGGTGGCCAGGCTCCGCGTTCGGGATCGCTCCATGCGTGCCAGGCCAGGAACGCGATCTTCGACGGCCGGAACCCGTAGCGCAGTACATGGAACAGTGAGAAATCCTGTAGCGCAAACGGTCCGACCTTTGCCTCGCTGCTCTGCAGTTCCTCTTCCTCACCCGTCGGAATCAGCTCTGGAGTAATCTCCGTGTCGAGCACCGACTGCAGCACCTCGTCCACCCGCAACTCGAATTGCCCCGACGACATGACCCAGCGGATCAGGTGCTGGATCAGCGTCTTGGGCACGCCGGCGTTGACGTTGTAATGCGACATCTGGTCACCGACACCGTATGTCGACCAGCCCAGCCCCAGCTCCGACAGGTCACCGGTGCCCAGCACGATGCCGCCGCGCTGGTTTGCCAGCCGGAAGAGGTAGTCCGTGCGCAGGCCGGCCTGCACGTTTTCGAAGGTGACGTCGTAGGCTTTCTCTCCACGTGAGAACGGATGACCCATCTCCTTGAGCATGAGCATCGCGGTGTCGCGGATGTCGATTTCGGCGAAGGTGACACCGAGCGCGCGGCAAAGCTCGATCGCATTCCGTTTGGTGCGCTCTCCGGTGGCGAATCCGGGCAACGTGAACGCCAGAATGTCCCTGCGCGGCCGGCCTTCCCGATCCATCGCGCGGGCGGCGACGATCAGCGCATGTGTCGAGTCCAGTCCGCCGGAAACCCCGATGACCACCTTCGGATAGTTCAGCGCGCGCAGCCGCTGTTCCAGCCCGGAGACCTGGATGTTGTAGGCCTCATAGCAATCCTGTTGCAGCCGTTGCGGATCGGCCGGTACGAACGGGAACCGCTCGATACTGCGGATCAGTCCGATGTCGTCGGCCGGCGGGTCAAGCCCGAACTCGATGCGCCGGAACGATTCCGCCACCGTCTGGTGGTGGCGCCGGTTGTCGTCGAATGTCCCCATTCGCAACCGCTCCGCGCGAATCAGCTCGATGTCGACGTCGGCAACTGAGCGCCGCTCTCCCTTGGGGAAACGCTCGGACTCGGCGAGCAGGGCGCCGTTCTCCCAGATCATGGTCTGGCCGTCCCACGCCAGGTCCGTCGTCGACTCACCTTCCCCGGCGGCGGCGTAGACGTAGGCGGCCAGACACCGCGACGACGCCGAGCGGGCAAGCAGGCGACGGTCCTCCGCGCGACCGATGGTGATCGGACTGCCGGACAGGTTGGCCAGTACCGTCGCGCCCGCCAACGCCGCCTCGGCACTTGGCGGCACCGGCACAAACATGTCCTCGCAGATTTCGACGTGCAATACAAAGCCCGGCAGGTCGGACGCGGCGAACAGAAGGTCGGGGCCGAAGGGGGCCTGCATGTCGCGGATGCGGATAACGCCGCGCTCGTCGTCGCCGGGTGCGAGTTGACGGCGCTCGTAGAACTCCCGGTAGGTCGGCAGGTACGACTTGGGCGCCACACCGAGGATCGCGCCGCGATGAATGACGACCGCGGTGTTGTAGATGCGGTGCCGGTAGCGCAGCGGGGCGCCGACGGCCAGAACCGGCAGCAGATCGACGGAGGAGGCGACGACGTCGAGGACGGCATCCTCGACGGCGTCGAGCAGCAGGTCTTGCAGCACGATGTCCTCGATGGAGTACCCGGACAGCGTCAGCTCCGGGAAGACAGCCAGGGCGACGCCGTCGTCGTGGCACTCGCGGGCCAACCGCAAGACCGACGCGGCATTGGCAGCCGGGTCACCGATCGCGGAGTGATGGGTGCACGCGGCGACCCGGACAAAACCCTGACTGTAGGCGTTATAGAAGTCCATAGCGCTTCCATTGTCGCAGGCCGTGTGCAACAAGGGCTTCATCCGCGACCGGCATCGAAAGGAGAGTCGCGATCCGTGTGCTTTCCAGCGAAGTAATCTGCAGCGATGAATGGCCATTCGATCCGGCGACCCATGAGACCAACGGCCGAATGACCACAGCTCGGATAACGACACGACGACAGATTCTGCGGCTGGCGGGCGTCGCTGCGACGGGAGCGAGCGTCGCGGCCTGCTCCGGCGACAAGCGCGGCGCGGGACGTCTTTCCGGGACAACGAGTTCGGACGCGTCGGGGTCGATCGGGTTGCCGTACCTGTTCGACGGCGATCCCCGGGCCCAGCAGATCGCGCGCCGGTTGTTGGCGGTCGCACCCAGCGTCGAGGATCTGCACACACATGAGCAGTTCATGCGGCTGGCGATCGGTGTGTCCAACGGCAATCCGTCTTACCCGTTCGGCGCGGTGATCGTGGACCATAAAACCGGTGAGGTGCTCGGGCAGGGAGGGAACCTACGAGTTTTACAACCGTTCCTAAACACTGAGCGAAACTGAGGTTTGCTCGGTGGGCGGCCCCGAACGGTCTTGGGTCGCCTGACGTCCCACGTTCTTCGCCCCGGGTGGACAAGCGGATCGTGTCCGTGGTCCTGGCCTGGGGTGGCGGGTTGTCTCGCGCTCCCGGACGCCCGATTCGGCCTGCGTGGTCCGATGCTCAGCCACATCGCTCTGGTGTGGTTGGGGCGGTGCCACGCGTCGCCGGATGGGGTGTCCGAGGGCGCGCCTTCCGATCGCCACGCTCGCGGCGTGGTGGCCGGTGGTCTGCGGATGATGCGCGGCCAATGGTTTCTGCCAGTGCTGCGCACCCCACTTGGTGGTGTAGGCGGGGTCGACAGCGATCACACTGATCCCGGTCTCGGTCCCCATCGCCAGCAGTCGAGCACGCAGTTTGGCGGTAGGCATGCCGGAGATGACCTGCCGGAACCGGCGGCGGCGGCCGTGTTTTTCGCGGGTTGTGGAGTCGGTGAAGTCGAGGTCCTCAACCGCGATCGCCTTGATCCCGTTGTTGGTGGCCCAGTGCAGCACACGGGTCAGGGCGTGGCGGACTTGCGCGTCGCGACGCCCGGCGCCCCCGGACAGGTCGTAGCCGAACGTGCGAGGGGCACCGATGGGGTTGCCGTGCGGGTCCAGGCGCCAGGCGGCCAGGTGATCGGCGTTCATGTCCACCCCGACCAGTTCCCCGGCACGCAGCGACTCCAACGGCACCGCCGGTACCTGCTTGCGCTGCCAGGCGGCGTCGAGATACCAGCGCTGCTTGTCAGGTGAGAAGTGGATGCGGTAGGCCATCGCCTGGTTCGCGCTGACCCGGTCGGCCCATTCCTGGCCCCGATACGCAAACGACACCGTGCCGGACAGGACGTAGCGGCCGTGCGCGGCGTTCGCCAGGTGCGCCAACGGTGCCGGGAGCCGAACCGACACTTCGCCGTCGGGGGTAACGCGCACGGTTTCGTTGCCGAACCGCTTCCCAGCTTCCCCGTCAGCAGACAAAAACCAGCGGGCCGCCTCCCACTGCCCGCGCCACTGCGCCGCCGTGAGCCCGGCTTCGGCCAGGTGCAGGCGCTTGTGCAGCAGCCGCTTCCCGCCCCGCACCACGCTCACGTGACCGGCGGCCCAGTCCGCCTCAACGTGTGCCAGCCGCTGTTGCAGGACCGCCAGACGGCGTCTCTTGCCGAACCATTCACCGCGGGACCGATACCCGCCCGGCATACCGCCGGTGCCCTTCGATCCCAACTCCTGGGCGAGTCGGTGCCGGATCGTCGCGATCCCGTCCGTCAGGGACCGGATATGCGCACGCTGCGCGCGCCGCGCCAGCGCCCACTGGTCGTGGGTGGCCTTGGTGATGGCACCCGCCCACCGCGCCGTCGACTCGACCGTCAGGTCGCGTTTCCGCTCGGCCCAGCCATCCTTGTCGTGACCCAGACCGGTCCGCACCCGTGCCGCGAGATCAGCGCTGGCTAAACGGCCCAAGTGAGTGCCCACCTCACGCAGCACTTCCTCATCCTCGTCGGTGAGTGCTTTGAGTCGGGTGCGGATGCACACGCCGGTCGCCGGGTCGGCGACGAATGGCGCAGCGATCTCACGCAACTGGCTGCCGACAGGCCCACCGCTGCTCGGCGTAGCAGGTGAATGTCCGGTCTTGGTGCTCATCACCGGCCATCCTTACCGACACCACCGACAGCTGCGGCGGCCACAACCGCCGGTGGACCGATGTCACGCTGCGCGCAGCCAAGGGCCACCCGACGTGGGCAACGCCCTCAATCTGATTCGGGCTAATTCTGCCCGACGCGATCGTGCCGGTCGAACGCCTCGAAGCAGGCCGCCGGATACCGGAGAGGTCTGGAGACCTGCTTACGACTTCCAGCAGGGCGTACCCCGTCGCAGAAGGCGGTGTCGGACGTCCTGCTTAGGCCGTCGCGCAAAGCGGCTTACGCCGCATGCGACTGGGCCTGTTTCGGGCAGCCGAACGACTTCGACAAGCTTGAACACGGCGCCCGCGTCTTCCGACTGGCCGTGAAATCCAAGACACCGCCGAGAGGATCGGCAACTAACAGAGCAAGTGCCCGCCTATGCCGCGATGTTCGGCGAGTATTGCTCGGGGTCAACCCCATCGGACCGAATCGGTTGTATTTGCGAGGGTGGAGACCCCTTGCGCTCGGCGGTGCGCCCCGCGATGATTTCGAATATCTCGCCGACAGCGCCTACGGCGATCATCAACAACCATAAAGCGACTAGGGCGTGTCTCCCGAATGGGAGGGCGTTGACGAGCGACGATTGGCCGGTGACGCGAATGGGTGTGATTTCTGATCAGTTTTGGACGGCTGTCGAATCGGTGATGCCATCGGATGAGGGCAAGCGGGGCAACAGGTTCGGTGACCATCGTTTGATACTGGAGGGGATCGCATGGCGATTCCGCACGGGTAGCCCATGGCGGGACCTGCCAGCCGATTTCGGACCGTGGCAAACGGTGTGGAAGCGGCATCACCGATGGTCCTTGGACGGCACCTACGACGCGATGTTCGCCCAGGTGGCGGCGATATTCGGGTTCGACGCCGCGATGGTCGAGGACATCGAGAAGCTGCTGGCGGTGGATTCGACGAACGTGCGGGCACATCAACATTGCGCGGGCGCACGCTCCGACACGCTCGCCCCAGGGGGCTCTGTCGAATTACAAGAAATCTGCCGATGAGCCCGACGATCACGCGATCGGCCGCTCGCGCGGCGGGCTCACCACCAAGATTCACGCCCTGACCGATCAGCGGGAAGCCCCGGTCGCGGTCCGGTTGACCGCCGGACAGGCCGGCGACAACCCCCAGTTGGTGCCGCTGCTCGACGATTACGCCGCGCCCTGCAAGGAGCAGGACGTGTCCGGTAGCGACTTCCGATTGCTCGGCGACAAGGCTTATTCGCATCCGAGCACGCGCACCGAATTGCGTTCCAGAAGAATCAAACACACAATTCCTGAACGCAAAGACCAAATCGCTCGACGCAAAGCCAAAGGATCAACAGGCGGTCGGCCGCCCGCATTCGACCCCGCCCTCTACGGGCTACGCAACACCGTCGAACGAGGCTTCAACCGGCTCAAGCAGTGGCGCGGCGTCGCGACCCGCTACGACAAATACGCTCTCACCTACCTCGGCGGAGTCCTACTGGCCTGTGCAGTCATCCATGCCCGCGTGGGGGCCACTGAATTGGGAGACACGCCCTAGCCCTATCTGCTCGAAAATTGGTCTGCTGGCGACTATGTCAATGATGACCACAATGCCGACCATGATGATCAGCGCGATGAGTATGTCCAGGGTGCGCTTCATTTGGTGTGGTTCCTTTTCTTGGGCAGCCGCGCGGTTGCGGCGTGCGTTAAAGACCAGGTTCTAAGCGCGCCCTTCTGGGGTTCTAAAGGAATTCTTGGAGCTGAAGAACAGTCTTTAGTTTAGTTATCCTCGACTGGGTGACCGCTGGTAGCGCAGAATCTCCGGAGTTGGTTGCGCTGCTGACAGGTCGGCGCGTCGCGGCGCTCACCGGGGCGGGGATTTCCACCGACTCCGGCATCCCCGACTATCGGGGCCCCGAGTCGCCGCCGAGCAACCCCATGACGATCCGCCAGTTCACGTCGGATCCGGTTTTCCGGCAGCGGTACTGGGCACGTAACCACGTCGGCTGGCGGCACATGGACCACACCCTGCCCAATGCCGGGCACCGGGCGTTGGCCGTGCTGGAGCAGGCGGGGGTGGTGGCGGGCGTGATCACGCAGAACGTGGACCTGCTGCACACCAAGGCCGGCAGCCGCAACGTGGTCAACCTGCACGGCACGTACGCGCAGGTGATCTGCCTGAGCTGTGGCTACACCATGAGCCGCGCCGCGCTGGCCGAACAGCTCGAAGCGCTCAACCCGGGATTCGTCGAGCGCGCCGCGGCCATCGGCGGGCTGGCCGTGGCTCCGGACGCCGACGCCGTCGTCGCCGATACCGCTTCGTTCCGCTACCTCGACTGTCCGCGCTGCGGCGGCATGCTCAAGCCCGATATCGTGTACTTCGGCGAAAATGTTCCCAAAGATATTGTGGCCCAGGCATATTCACTGGTTGACCAGGCCGAGGCGCTGCTGGTCGCTGGCTCGTCGCTGACGGTGTTCTCCGGCTACCGGTTCGCGCGGCACGCCGCGGCGCTGGGCATCCCGATCGCCATCGTCAACCGCGGCCGCACCCGCGGCGACGACCTGGCCACGGTCAAGGTCGACGGCGGGTGCTCCGAATTGCTGGTGCTGCTCGCCGACGAGCTGTCGCCGATACCTGTGCGCTAGAAGGTGCAGGGCATGCTGCGGACGGCGTGGATGAAGTTGCCCGGCACGTATGTCGGATCGCCGGCCTGGATGTCCGGCAGCTGACGCAACAGCTCGCCGAAGATGGCGCGCAGTTGCGCGCGGGCGACATGGGCTCCGAGGCAGAAGTGCACTCCGCCGCCCCCGAAGCCGAGGTGGGGATTGGGACTGCGGCTCAGATCGAAGTGGTCCGGGTGGTCGAACACCTCGGTGTCCCAGTTGCCCGACGAGTAGAACATGACCACCTTCTCGCCGGCCCGGATGATCTGCCCAGCGAGTTCGAAATCCTTTGCGGCCGTGCGGCGGAAAGTCATCACCGGCGTGGCCCAACGGATGAACTCCTCGGCCGCGGTACCGATGCGGTTGTCGAAATCCTCTACCAGCCAGGCCCGCTGCACGGGGAAGTCGGTGAGCGCCTTCAGCGCATGGCTGATGGTTTGTCTGGTGGTGTCGTTGCCGGCCACCGATAGCAGCACGAAAAACGCCGCCACATCCGCGTCAGTCAGCCGATCCCCGTCCACCTCGGCGTTGACCAGGCTGCTGAACAAGTCGTCACCGGGATGCTCACGGCGCTCCGCAGCGAGCGCGCCGGCCACCTGGTGCAAGTACACCTGGTTCTCGACCAGCACCTCCAACGGATTTCGGCCGTCCATCGACTCGGGGTCTGCCCAGGACACGGCGACCTCGGCGGCGTGCGCGACGCGCTCTCGCTCCGATTCCGGGATTCCCACCATGTCCGACAGCGTCCGGATGGGTAGTTCCTTGGCGCAGTATTGAACGATGTCGGCACCGCTACCAGCCGCTTTCAGCTCTTCGACGATGGTCTTGGCGTTCGCCTGGATCGAGTCCTCGATGCGACGGACCTGCCGTGGGGTGAACGCGGCGCTGACGAGCTTGCGGAGTGTGGTGTGCCGCGGCGGGTCCATCGCCAGGAATGATTGCGACGCTTCGAGTAGCTCCACGGGGAAGCTCTCGAACATCACCCCCCTGCCCGACCGGAACACTTCGTTGTCGCGGCTGACGGTGACGATATCGGAGCGTCGGGTGACTGCCCAATAGCCTTGATCGCTGGGGTCGTGCATCACCGCGTCTTCCACCGGAGGATGCCAGCTCACCGGGCGCTCGGCCCGCAGCACGGCGAACGACTCTTCCCGCTGCGCCGCGGTCGTCGACCAGAACGCGCGCGAGGACAGGTCGATCGGGTCGTAGGCGCGGCTCATGCCGGGCATCCCTGTCATCGCTGTCATGTCACTCCTCCGTTGGTGACGACCCCTGTCACAGACTGAAATCGACGATATGCCTAGACATAGTGTCTAGTCAACCTGTCTACAGGCCGGTTATGCTTGGCCAATGCCCCCCATGCCGTCGGTAACCCGCAAGCCGCAGGTCACCCGCCAGCAGCGGCGTGCGCAGCTGGAACGGCGGCTGCTGGACGCCACGGAACGGCTGATGCGGGACGGCGCCAGTTTCACCGAGCTCAGCGTGGATCGGCTGTCGACCGAGGCCGGCATTTCGCGGGCCAGCTTCTACATCTACTTCGAGGACAAAGGCCACCTACTTCGCTGCCTCGCCCGGCAGGTGTTCGGCGACCTGACCACCGGCGCCGAACGCTGGTGGGGTGTGGCCTGGCGGCACGATCCGGACGACGTCCGCGCGGCGATGGCCGGCATCATCGAAAGCTATCGGCGCCACCAGCCGGTGCTGGTCGCTCTCAACGAAATGGCCGCCTATGACCCACCGACCACCCAGACCTACCGCGATCTGTTGACGGCCATCTCCGAACGCATGACGCGGGTCATCGAGGACGGCCAGGCCGACGGCTCGATCCGCGCTGAGCTGCCCGCGGCCACCACCGCCAGCGCGCTGGTCTGGATGGTGGAACGGGTTTGCCAGCAGAACCTTCCGGTAAAGCCGCGCGACTATGATGCGGAGCTGGCCACGACTTTGGCCGAAATCATCTGGGGCGCACTGTATCTCAAAGCGGTTTCGGCATAACCCCTACACCGCCTACACCGCCTACACCGCGACCAGGTCGTCGGCGTGCACCGCGGGCCGGCGCAGCTCGCCGGGCAGCTCGTTGGTCGACCGGCCCATCATGGTAGCGAGTTCGGTCGCGTCGTAGGCGACCACACCGCGGGCCACCATGGTCGCGTCGGGTCCGCGCAATTCGACGACGTCACCGCCGTAGAACCGGCCGGACACCGCGGTGATCCCCGCGGCCAGCAGCGACCGGCGCTGCCGTATCACCGCACGCACCGCACCCTCGTCGAGAGTCAGCGAGCCCGCGGACTCGGCGGCATACCGCACCCAGAACTTGCGGGCCGACATCCGATCCGGCCGTGCGGCAAACACCGTGCCCACCGCGGCGTCGGTGAGCGCGGTCGCGGCGTCGGTCGCGGCGGCCAACAGCACCGGCACTCCGGCATCGGCGGCCAGCAGCGCCGACGACATCTTGGACGCCATTCCCCCGGTACCTAGCGAGCTGCCCCGGCCCGCGACCACGCCTTCGAGATCCGCGAGCCCCGCCACCTCGGCGATAAACCTCGGTGGTATCGGGCCCTTCGTTTTTCGTGGATCGGAGTCATAGAGCCCGTTGATGTCGGACAGCAGCACC
Organism: uncultured Actinomycetota bacterium; assembly: GCA_963845595.1. Taxonomy (GTDB): domain Bacteria; phylum Actinomycetota; class Actinomycetes; order Mycobacteriales; family Mycobacteriaceae; genus Mycobacterium. The sequence continues at coordinate 83,080 of CAWJSU010000005.1, read as the reverse complement.
AAGGCTTCGGCACCGACCAAATGCGCCACCAGCGCCGAAAGCCGGTCGTTATCGCCGAACCGGATCTCGTTGGTGGCCACGGTGTCGTTCTCGTTGACGATCGCCACCGCATGCAGTACCCGCAGCCGGTCCAGGGTGCGCTGGGCGTTGGTGTGCTGGGCCCGCATCGAGATATCGTGCGCGCTCAGCAGCACTTGTCCTACCGTCCGGCCGTACCGGGAGAAGGCCGCGCTCCATGAGTTCACCAGCGCGACCTGCCCGACGCTGGCCGCGGCCTGCTTGGTAGCCAGATCCTTTGGGCGACGGGACAATCCGAGCGGTTCGATGCCCGCGGCGATGGCTCCCGAAGACACAATGACGACGTCGGTCCCGGCCTTCATCCGCGCCTCTATCGCATCGGCGAGGTCGGCCAGCCGGCCCGGCTCAAAAACCCCGGACGGCGAGGTCAGCGCGTTGGTCCCGACCTTGACGACGAGGCTGCGCGCGGTCCGGATGGCTTCCCGATGCGGACTGGTCATGAGGCCCCATCGTGTTCGGGACCGTGTTCGCGGCGGTGACGCCGCGCGGCCTTGCGCTCCGTGGCGCCGACGCGGTCGCTGCGTTCCAGCCGCGCATCGGTGCCCCGGCCGGACAGCGTGACCTGTTGTCCCGCCGGAGTTTGTGGTTCCCAGTCGAACGTCATCTCGCCGATGGTCACCGCGCATCCCGGTTCCGCACCCAGCCGTAGCAGTTCGTCCTCGACACCGAGGCGCGCCAGTCGGTCGGCCAGATAGCCGACCGCTTCGTCGTTGTCGAAGTTGGTCTGGCCGACCCAGCGCTCGGGGCGTGCGCCGCTGACGACGAACCCGCCGTGTCCGTCCGGCTGCACACTGAACCCGCTGTCGTCGACCGGCACCGGACGGATCACCGGCCGTCGCGGCACCGTTTGCGGCCGCGCGGCGGTGTAGGCCTCGATCATCCGCCACAGACCAAAGATCAACGGCTGCAAGCCTTCCCGGGTGACCGTCGACACCAGAAACACCGGCCAGCCGCGCTCCGCGGTGATGTCGTCCCGGACGAACTCGGCGAACTCGCGCGCCTCCGGCACGTCGATCTTGTTGAGCACCACCGCCCGGGGCCGCTCGGCGAGGTCACCCAGTGTCGCGTCGCCCTGCAGTGTGGGGGTGTAGGCGGCGAGCTCAGCTTCCAGCGCATCGATGTCGGAGATCGGGTCGCGGCCGGGCTCGTCGGTGGCGCAGTCCACGACATGCACCAGCACCGCGCACCGCTCGATGTGCCGCAGGAAATCCAGACCCAGGCCGCGGCCCTGGGATGCGCCTGGGATCAAACCGGGCACATCGGCGACCGTGAACGCGTGCTCACCCGCCGAGACAACGCCCAGATTGGGAACCAGCGTGGTGAATGGGTAGTCGGCGATCTTGGGTTTGGCCGCCGAAATCACGGACACCAGCGACGACTTTCCCGCGGACGGGAACCCGACGAGGCCGACGTCGGCGACGGTCTTGAGCTCCAGAGTCAGGTCCCGAGCCTGACCCTCTTCGCCGAGCAGCGCGAAGCCGGGGGCTTTGCGGGCCCGCGATGCGAGCGCGGCGTTGCCCAAGCCGCCGCGGCCGCCGGCGGCAGCTTCAAAGCGGGTGCCCGCGCCAACCAGGTCGGCCAGCAGCCTGCCGTTTTCGTCCAGAACTACGGTTCCGTCGGGGACCATGACTTCCAGGTCCGCGCCGGCCGCGCCGTCCCGGTTGTTGCCCATCCCCTGTTTGCCTGACGCCGCGGTGATGTGCGGGCGGAAATGGAAGTCGAGCAGGGTGTGCACTTGAGGGTCGACGACGAAGACGATGCTGCCGCCGCGGCCGCCGTTGCCGCCGTCGGGGCCGCCCAGCGGCTTGAATTTCTCGCGATGGACCGAGGCGCAGCCGTTGCCGCCGGAACCCGCCCGCGCGTGGATGACGACGCGATCGACAAACCGAGGCATTGAGGATCCTCTTACTCGTCGAGTGTGAAGCTGATCCGAGATTTTCCTCGAATTTTCGCAGCAGCCTCGCGCTCGCGGCTCAGTCGGTGCTCGGTCCGACGATGTTGACGAACTTGCGTCCGCGCTTGACGCCGAACTCGACGGCGCCCGCCTCCTTGGCGAACAGCGTGTCGTCGCCGCCGCGCCCGACGCCCGCGCCCGGATGGAACTTGGTGCCACGCTGGCGGACCAGGATCTCGCCGGCCTTGACGACCTGGCCGCCGAACCGCTTGACGCCCAGCCGCTGAGCGTTTGAATCGCGGCCGTTGCGCGAGCTGGAAGCGCCCTTCTTGTGTGCCATAGGTGTGGACTCCGCTCAGTATTGTCTGTTCTTCGCCTGACGGCTCATCACGCGATGCCAGTGACCTTCAGGACCGTCAGCCGCTGACGGTGTCCCTGCCGCTTGTGGTAGCCGGTCTTGTTCTTGAACTTGTGGATACGGATCTTGGGACCCTTGGTGTGCTCGAGCACCTCACCGGTCACCGCGACCTTGGCCAGCGCCTGGGCGTCGGTGGTGACTTTCGCGCCGTCGACGACCAGCGCCACCGGCAGCGACACCTTGGCTCCGGGCTCGGAGTCGAGCTTCTCGACCTTGACCACGTCTCCGACGGCGACCTTGTACTGCTTGCCGCCGGTCTTGACGATTGCGTAGGTCGCCATCGTGGGTGCACCTCTGTTTACTGTCGTGGGCACACGTCAGCGGTGACTGCGCGTGCGGGTCTGGGTCGGGGGTTCGGCGCGCGGCGTCACCTGAGGCGCGCCCGGGCCGTCCCGCTGTCGCCAGCCAGGTGGCCAGACGACAACTGTCCAAGGGTACGTGACCAGCGGCTACAGGGTCAAACCGCGGCCTGACTCATCCCGCGGCTCAGCGTGGCGGTCAGACGGAAAAAAGCACCGTTTTCAGTGGTGCCAGGGGCACAGGTCGTTGATGGCGATCCCGACGACCTGCGTCGCCCCATTTGGACCCAGCGCCGGATTGTCCCGCAAGAACTGGCCCGCCATCTCCTGTGGACTGAGGCCTCGGTCCATCAGGCCACACATATCCAGGCCCTGATCCACCGCCACCATGTTACCCCTGGCGTCCGCATAACCGGCCGCAGCGATGTCCGCCTCGAATGCACGCAAACCGCAGTTCGGAACCGGCTGCGGTCCAGACCCCTGGAAGCATCCCGGTGGCGGATCGGCGTTCGCGTCAGGGACGGCAGCCAATGTTGCGACCGTCAGAACGACGGCACCAACAATCGCAACCTTTCGCGACGCGCCGACAGCGTTGAAACAACGTCTCCAGGCCGGCCAGATGACGCCAGCGCCCATTGCCATTTCCATGGCCCCCTAGCGAGGAACGGTGCGGTCAACTTCTGGCCGGTGATCCTCCGGCCCGCGGAAAACAGTAGCGTAGTCCGGTGAAATCGCCAGACATTTCGAAAGTCGGGCGGGTGCCGCTAGCCGCCGACTGCGGCTCCCGGCGTGGCTTCACCTGCTGTGGCCGTCGCGAGCATGTGGCTTCTCGGAAAGCGTCCAGATCACGGTGCCGTTGGGCAGTTGGCGTTCGCTGCACCATGCGGCCGAGGTCTACTCGCGTGAGACCAATCCACCGCTGACGGTCAGTGAACGACAGTGCCGCCAGTTTGCGCGAGTCCGAGACGAATCGGGGACCGAGCTCACCTATCACGGCGCTGTGAAGATGCAATGCCCCGACCCGCCGATGGGCTGCTCAGCGACGATCTGGCCATTCATCAGGATCCGGCAACCCGGCTGCGTGGTGCCCTTCGGGACGGCGATGATCTGAAACAGGTCACCAGAGTTCGGCGTTACGTTGACCGAACGGCTGAAGGGCAGGGGCTGGTTATACAGCCTGGCCTCGGGGTTCGGGTCGTAGATGTCGATGGTCAGCGCGGTCCCGTTCCCCGTCGCCTCGAGCACAACCGTCTTCGGCGGGTCCGCCGACGCGGGAGCAGTCTCCACCACCATCAACAGCGCGGTGATCCCCAGCGCGGCCACCGCCGTGGTCTTGAAGAATGTCTTGTTCATGCTTCCCCTCCAGTCCTAGGCAAGCGCGATCACTCCCGATCCGCCACGATTCGCTTTTGGTTATTCATTCGGCAAATTCTACGGAGGTTGGTTTGCCAACGCGGCACATCGGTAAACGCCCAGACCCAGAGCGGCGTTCGCTCTGTCAACACTAGAAGGGTGGTTCGTCGTTGGCGACGACCGTTGGGGCTTGATCGGGGCATTGCTGTTGGGATGTGATCGCCTGGACCTGCCTGCTGCGGTGGCGTTCGCTGGCGATTCGGTGTTCCCGGGCGGTATGACCATTTTTGACCGCGATGCCGTCATCGCGTCCATGGGCGGCGAGCCCTGGTCGTCGTTCGACCTAAGTAAGGTTCACGTGCTAATGCCCGTCCCCGATGTTGGCATCGTCACCTACCGCTCGACGTCCCAACGCGGAGATCAGCCCCCATACATTGCCGTCATCACCAGCCTGTACACGCGGCGGGGCGACGCCTGGAGGCTGACGCTGCACCAACAGACTGCCGTCTAGCTCTAGCGCCGACGTCATTATCGCTGCTCTGGGCAGGTTTAAGTGGGTATCGGTAATGGCAGCGACTGGCTGAAGAACACTCCAGCCCACCGGATACGGGCGCAGGTCAGTCCGGGTGGATCGGCGGGCCGGCCGGCCGGCCCGCCGCGCGCCGCCGGCGCGAATGCCCGAAAGCCAACTCGGGGTCGATGGCAAGGCCGGCGCCGGCCGGTATTTCCGAATTGTCCGGGCGTGTCTCGGAATCGGGGTCTTCATCGTCGGAGTCGACGCCGGACGGGGAGTCGGAATCCTCGACTTCGAGGTCATCGTCTAGGTCGAGGTCCTCGTCATCGTCGTCAAGGTCCTCGGCGTCAAGGTCCTCGGCGTCATCGAGGTCGTCCTCGTCGGTGTCGTCGTCGAGCTCGTCGTCCTCTTCGGTGTCCTCGTCTTCGGTGTCTTCTTCGACGTCCTCGAAGTCATCGGAGTCGGTGCCCTCCAGGTCAGCGGGACCCTCCGCTTCGACCTGCTCATCGATCGCGACGGTGAGTTCCTCGTCGGCCTCGCCGGACTCCTCGTCATCGCGACCGGCCAGCGCGGACGAGCCCGCGGCCATCGCCTTGAACATCGGATGCTCGCCGGGCGCGTGCACGGGCACTTTGGCCACGACCGGCTCTTCGGAGCGGTTCTTCTTCGACCGCCTGCTGCGCCGACCCCCGGACTCGGACTTGCGCCCGGTCGCCGGGGCAGAATCGACCGGGTCGCCATGAAGCAGGATCCCGCGGCCGCCGCAGTTCGGGCACGATGTCGAGAACGCCTCGATCAGCCCGGTTCCCAGCCGCTTGCGGGTCAGTTGCACCAGACCCAGCGAAGTCACCTCGGACACCTGGTGGCGGGTGCGGTCGCGCGCCAGCGACTCGGTCAGCCGACGCAACACCAGATCGCGGTTGGACTCCAGCACCATGTCGATGAAGTCGATGACCACGATGCCGCCGATGTCGCGCAGCCGCAGCTGACGCACGAGCTCCTCGGCGGCCTCGAGATTGTTCTTGGTGACGGTCTGCTCGAGGTTTCCCCCGGATCCGGTGAACTTGCCGGTGTTGACGTCGATCACCGTCATCGCCTCGGTGCGGTCGATCACCAGCGTGCCGCCCGATGGCAGCCACACTTTCCGGTCCATGGCTTTGGCCAGTTGTTCGTCGATGCGGTGCACCGCAAACACATCCGGTCCGCTCTGGCCGTCCGGCCCGGCGGCGGGTTCGTATTTTGTCAGCTTCGAAACTAGGTCGGGAGCAACGGAATTCACGTACTCATTGATCGTGTTCCAAGCCTGGTCACCGGACACGATCAGCCCGGCGAAGTCCTCGTTGAACAGGTCACGGATCACCTTGACCAAGACGTCGGGCTCTTCGTACAGCGCCGCCGCGGCACCGGCCGCCTTCTGTTTGGTCTCGGTGGCCTTGGCCTCAATCTGGTTCCAGCGCTCCTGCAGCCGCGTGACGTCGCCCCGGATGTCCTCCTCTTTGACGCCTTCGGACGCGGTGCGGATGATCACCCCCGCCTCGGACGGCACCACCTCGCGCAGGATCTCCTTGAGCCGCTGGCGTTCGGTGTCGGGCAGCTTGCGGCTGATCCCGGTAGACGACGCACCGGGCACATAAACCAGATAGCGACCGGCCAGCGACACCTGCGTGGTCAGCCGTGCGCCCTTGTGTCCGACCGGGTCCTTGCTGACCTGCACCACGACGTAGTCGCCGGGTTTGAGAGCCTGTTCGATCTTGCGGTCGGCGCCGCCCAGTCCCGCGGCTTCCCAATTGACTTCACCGGCGTAGAGCACGCCATTGCGGCCCCGACCGATGTCGACGAAGGCCGCCTCCATCGACGGCAGCACGTTCTGCACGATCCCCAGGTAGATGTTGCCCACCAGGGAAGCGGAGGACGCCGAAGTCACGAAATGCTCGACGACGATGCCGTCCTCGAGCACCGCGATCTGGGTGTAACGAGCGCCCGGGTGCGGCGGCTCGGCGCGGACCCGATCGCGCACCACCATCACCCGCTCGACGGCCTCGCGGCGCGCCAGGAATTCGGCCTCGGTCAACACCGGTGGGCGGCGCCGTCCGGCGTCACGCCCGTCACGGCGGCGTTGCCGTTTGGCCTCCAGCCGAGTGGAGCCGTCGATGCCCTTGATCTCGGTGCTCGCCGCGCCGTTGGAGCGGTCCTCAGCCGCACCGGCTTTGCCCTGACGTGGCGCCCGCTCGTGCACCACGGTGTTCGGCGGATCGTCGGGCGACATACCCTCGTCGTTGTCGTCACCCGCGCCCGACTTACGCCGCCGGCGCCGCCGGCGGCGTCGGGTGGCCGCCTCGCCGGAGCCGTTCTCCTCGTCGCCGTTGTCGGCCTCTTCGGAATCCTCGCCCTCGGCGTCCTCAGACTCGGCGGATTCCCCACCCTTCTGATCGACCTCGTCGTCGTCGTCACCGGCCTCGCCCTGGCCGTCGGTTCCCTGTTCACCGCGGCCCCGGCCGCGACCCCGACGGCCGCGCCGCCGGCGCCGGCCGGCCGGTCGATCGGCCTGATCTTCGTCGTCGTCAGCGTCGGAGTCGTCAGCCGATTCCACGGCTTCGTCGGCGCCGTCGTCCTCATCCGCCTTCATCGGTTGCGGGGCAACGAACAGCGGCATGTAATGCGGCCGCTCGACGACGGTCTCCAGGGTCTCCAACATCAGCCGGGATTCGGGTTCGTCGGGCACCGCACGCGCCTCGGCCGCGTCGGGCGCAGGGGGCACGGCGGCCACGAACGGCGGGGTGGCCGGCGCGGGCGCATCGGGTTGATTGGCCAGCAGCTCGCGTACCCGAACCGCGTCGTCGCGGTCCACGCTGGAATGCGCGCTGCGGATCCGCCCGTCCAGTGCGCTGAGCGCATCCAGCACCCGCTTGCTGGTGGTGCCCAGCGTTCGTGCCAGCGAATGGACCCTCAGGCGATCGGGCAGGTCCTCATGCTGTGTCGGCTCGTTTGCAGGATCTGAAGTTGGGGCACCGTCTACCACGTATTCTCCTCAAGCCCCCGGGCGCGTCCTTGCGACGCGGCCACGCGAGGGCTTCGCTATGTACCCGGGTCACTTCTCCCGGACTTGTAATGGTCTCGCCCCGAGGGGCCTCATGTAGAACCCACTCGGCGCCGTGCTGAATGACGGCCTGACATGCCGCGCCATATCGCGCAATGTCGATTGTCGCGCTTGTCTGAGTCTTCATCCGGGTGTCCGACGCCAGTACAGCGACGTTCACCCGCAATCATTATCCCATACCGCCGGGCGTGCCCACTCCCCCTTGAGCACGAGACTTCCCGACGCGTTTCCAGCCTTCCCTGCGACCACTTTGACCTGGGCGTTAAACACCGGGAAACCACAGCGCGATTTCGCGCTGTGCCGAATCCGCCGAATCGGACCCGTGTACCAAATTGAACTGAGTTTCCAGCCCGAAATCGCCCCGGATTGTGCCGGGCGTGGCCTTCTCCACCGGGTCGGTGCCTCCGGCGAGTTGGCGGACCGCCGCGACGGCTCGTGGTCCCTCAACGATCGCCGCCACCACGGGTCCCGATGTGATGAACTCCAGCAACGACCCGAAGAAGGGTTTGCCTTCATGCTCGGCGTAATGCGCACTGGCCAGCTCCTCGCTGACCCGCCTGAGCTCCAACGTCGCGATGTTGAGACCTTTTTGCTCGATGCGGCTGATGATCTCGCCTATCAGCCGCCGCTCGACGCCGTCAGGCTTGATCAACACCAGGGTCCGTTCGGTCACGGCGCACAGCGTACCCAACCACCTCAGTCCGGCTTTCAGTCCGGCCCTCAGTCCCCCTTAGTCCGGGGAAGCCTGTTCGTCTTGCTCCCCGAATTCCTGCCTGCGCCGGACCTCGGCACGCAAGTAGACGATCAGGATCCACAATGCGGCAAACAGCGCACCGATGAATCCCACCCCCGGGTACAGCACGAAACCGGCGAGCGGAATCAACTGCACGCCGAGGTTCACCCAGATCGCCCAGGGCCTGCGCTGCAGCGCGGCAAGCACGATCAACAGCACCGCCAGCCCGATGAGATAACCCAGCGATACCGGAGTCAGTCCACCGCCGACCGCGCCCACCACCGGTATCGCCAGCAGCATCACGATCGCCTCCAGGACCAGCGTCGCGGCCATCACGGCGGCGAAGCTCTTCCACGGGTCAACCGGCGGCGCCGGGCTCTGGTCACTCATTCCGGATCACGACCAAACAAGCTCCGAGCGGCCCCGGCGGTGACAACCGAGCCGGTGATGACGATTCCGGTGCCCGAGAACGCTCCCGAGAACGCCGCGGCTTCCCCGTCCGCTACCTCGTCGTCGACCAGCGCGATTGCCACGTCGATAGCGTCACGCAGGTTTTCGGCGGTAATCACCCGGTCGGGTCCGAAACGCTCGGTTGCCACCAACGCCAGCGACTCGACATCCAGCGCCCGCGGCGACCCGTTGTGGGTCACGACCACGGCATCGAATACCGGCTCCAGCGCCGCGAGGATGCCGTTCACATCCTTGTCGGCCAGCACGCTGAGCACCCCGATCAGGGTCCGGAAATCGAACTCGCCGGCCAGCGTCTGCGCCAGCGCGGTCGCGCCGGCGGGATTGTGCGCGGCGTCGATGAACACCGTCGGTGCGCTGCGCATGCGCTCCAGCCGGCCGGGACTCGTGACCGCGGCGAAACCGGCCCGGACGGCCTCGACGTCGAGTTGACGCTGCACACCGGCGCCGAAAAACGCCTCGGCCGCCGCGAGTGCCAGCACCGCGTTGTGCGCCTGGTGTTCGCCATGCAGCGGCAGATAGACATCGGAGTACACCCCGCCAAGACCCTGCAGCTGCAGCACTTGCCCGCCGATCGCGACCTGCCGACCCAAAACCGCGAACTCCGAATCCTCCCGGGCGACCGCGGCGTCGGCGCGCACGGACTCCGACAGCAACACTTCCATCGCCGGCGGCAGCTGACGCCCGATGACGGCCACGGTGTCCGGTCCACCCTCGGGGGCTCGCGAGATGACGCCCGCCTTCTCGCCGGCGATCCCGGCGATGTCGTGACCGAGGTATTCGACATGGTCGACGCTGATCGGGGTGATGACCGCCACCGGGGCGTTGATCACATTGGTGGCATCCCATCGCCCGCCGAGGCCCACCTCGACGACCGCGATGTCGACGGGCGCATCCGCGAATGCGGCGAACGCCATCGCGGTGACGACCTCGAACTTGCTCATCGCCGGCCCACCGGCGGACTGCGACTGCGCATCGATCATCTGCACGAAAGGCTCGATCTCCCGGTAGGTCGCCACGTACTGCGCCGGGCTGATCGGTCTGCCGTCGATCGCGATGCGCTCGACCGCCGACTGCAGGTGGGGGCTGGTGGTTCGGCCGGTGCGCATCTGCAGCGCCGTCAGCAGCGCGTCGACTATTCTCGCCACCGATGTTTTGCCGTTGGTGCCTGCGATGTGGATCGACGGGTAGCCCAGCTGTGGTGAGCCGAGCAGGTCCATCAGCGCGCTGATCCGGGTCAGGCTCGGCTCGATTTTGGTCTCCGGCCAGCGCTGATCCAGCAGGTGCTCGACCTGCAACAGGGACGCGATCTCGTCCGGTGTGGGTGCCACGCTGGTACCGTTACGCCTGTTGTTGGCCGTTGTTGGCCATTGCCGGGGTAACGGTTGCCCGGCCCGGATCACCGCGTACGTTCCGGCAAGGCGGGCGAGATTCGGTTCCTCGTGTCCTTGACCGGTGGTGGTTTCCGGTCGTCCGAGGTTTTTGCGGTCCGGTCTGGTTGGTAGCTCTCACCGTGCGATCCTCTGGTCGCGGTGGTGTCACACCTTTCCGTCGCCGAGCCGAAAAGCCTTGGGCGCGACGCCCGAGCACGGCGGCCGCGGCCTGGTGCCGGGTGACGTTTTTATAGGGACGCTGCCAGTGCTGGGCGCCCCAGATGCTGCTGTAGGCGGGATTGACCGCCAACAGTTGGATGCCGGCGGACGCGGCCATTCCGGTCAGACGGTTGCGGAACACCGCGGTCGGGATACCCGACACGGTGCGGCGGAAGCGTTTGCCTCGCGCACCACGGCCCATGGTTTCTCTCCCGGTGGCACGCGCGTCGGCGAAGTCGAGGTCTTCGACCACGATCGTGGCGATGGCGTGGCGTTGGGCGTAGTGCAGGAGTTGGGTGATGGCGTGGCGGACCTGGGCATCCCGACGCGCGGTGCTGCCGGTTAGGTCGATCGCGATGCGTACTGCAGCCCCGACCGGGTTGCCGTGGCTGTCGAGGCGCCGCACCGCCAGGTGCCCATCGTTGAGATCGACCCCGACGACCGGGCCGCTGGCATACACGTCATCACCGGCGTCGCAGTCCTCGCGGCCGACCCAGTACGGCACGGCCGGGATCGCCCACGACGCACTCAGATACACACCCTGGCGGCCCGGGCGGCGGGTCAAGGTGTAGGACAGCGACATTGCGCTGGTGATCCGTTGTGCCCATTGATCGCCGCGGTGAGCGAACACCGCGGCACCGGACAGGACGTAGCGGCCACGCGCGGCGTTGGCCAGGTGTTCCAACGGTTTGGGCAACCGGATACTGACCTGCCCGCTCGGGGTGACGGTGATCGTCAGGTTGCCGAACGGCTCGTCGGGGGAACCGTTCGCGGTGATCCGCCACCGGGCTGTGGTCCACCGCTGGCACCACTGATCGACCGTCAAGCCCGCGTCATCGAGATGATGGCGCATGCTGGCCAAACGTCTACCGCCCTCAACCACATGCACCCGACCGTGCGCCCGGTCCTGTTCAGCCCGAGCCAACTCGGCACGCAGATGCTGCAGCCGCCGTTGCTTGGCGAACCGTTCGGCTTGGCAGCCATACCCTTGCACTGCTTTGGCCCTACGGCGGGCTTTGCGCTCACTGACGCTCAGCGTGTCGGCGCTCGGGGCGGCCAGGCGCTTCTCGATGGTGGCGATCGCCGCCCGCAACCCCATGATGTGGCGGTGCTGGGCCTCGCGCGCCAGCCGGATCTGATCATCATTGCCGGCGATGATCGCGTTGGCCCACCGCGCCGAGCACTGCGCGGTCAACGCCTTCTTACGGCTATTGAGCCGGGCACGACGCACCTGGCGCCGCTCTTGGGCATCCCGTCCCGCATCCAGCGGCGCAGCACACGAGACCGCCGCAAGGTCGGCGCGGCGCAACCGGCCCAGATGCTGGGCAACCAGAGCCAGTACCCGCTCATCCTCCACCGTGGTGCGGACCCGGGTGCATATCGCCACACCCGGGGGCGCGGCGACCGGCTTGACCCCACGCCACGGACGCAACCGACGAACCGTCATACCGAAGATCATCCCAAACACGTCCGACATACCCGTCCCTGTCCACCACCGACCAACAAAGCCGCCAACCGCTCCCGACCCGGTCCCCAGTCGGGCGGCTCAGTCATTGCAGCGCGGCCAGCCTGGCGGTAATCCGCTCGGTTTCCTCGTGCGCGACCCGCTGGCGATCGCGGATCTTGCCGACGACTGCCTCGGGGGCCTTGGCCAGAAAGTCCGCGTTGGCCAATTTGGCAGCGGTCGACGCCAGTTCCTTTTGCGCTGCTGCCAAGTCCTTTTCGAGGCGGCGCCGTTCGGCGGCCACATCGATGGTGCCTGAGGTGTCGAGTTCCACCACGACGGTGCCGCCAGTCAGGCGCACCTCCAGCGACGCCGACGGACGGAAATTCGGGTCCGGGGCGGTCAGCCAGGCCAGCGACGTCACGGCGCCCACCTGGCTGCTCAGATCGGAGGCTTCAACACCCGCCAATCGGGCCGGCACCTTCTGCTTGTCGGCCAGGCCCTGATCACTGCGGAACCGGCGAACCTCGGTCACCAGCTTCTGCATATCGTTAATCCGTTGCGCGGCAACCCGATCCGGTATTATCCCGGACGCTGTCGGCCAGTCGGCGATGACCAGCGACTCCCGCCCGGTCTCCCCGTTCGTCAGGGCCTGCCAGAGCGCCTCGGTAATGAACGGGATCACCGGGTGCAGCAACCGCAGCAGAGTGTCCAGCGTCGCTGCCAGCACGGCGGTGGTGTGCGTGAGCCCGTCGGCAAGCTGCGCCTTGGCCAATTCGACATACCAGTCGCAGAATTCGTCCCACGCGAAGTGGTATAGCGCCTCGCAGGCGCGGCTGAACTCGTAGCCGTCGAATGCCGAATCAACCTCGGCGCGAACCTCTTCCAGCCGCCCCAGGATCCAGAGGTCGGCGTCGGTCAGATCCTGTTGGGCGGGCAGCGGCGCCAGCGCGGCACCGTTGAGCAGGGCGTAGCGGGTGGCGTTGAACAGCTTGGTACCGAAATTGCGCGACGCCCGGACCGCATCCTCGCCGACCGCGAGGTCACCGCCGGGACTTGCGCCGCGAGCCAGCGTGAACCGAAGTGCGTCGGCCCCGAACTCCTCTACCCAGTCCAGCGGATCGATGACGTTGCCCTTGGACTTGCTCATCTTGCGGCCGGACTCGTCGCGGATCAGCCCGTGCAGAAACACGTCGGTGAACGGCACCTGCGGGCCGCGGCGGCCGCCGAGCGTGATGGCATCGTCGCCGCCGACGAAGGTGCCGAACATCATCATCCGCGCCACCCAGAAGAACAGGATGTCGTAGCCTGTCACCAAAACGCTTGTCGGATAGAACTTTTCCAGCTCGGGAGTCTGGTCCGGCCAGCCCAGCGTGGAAAATGGCCACAGCGCCGACGAGAACCAGGTATCCAGCACGTCGGGGTCCTGCTCCCAACCGTCCGGAGGTGTTTCGTCCGGACCGACACACACCTGCTGGCCGTCGGGGCCGTACCAAATCGGGATGCGGTGACCCCACCACAGCTGTCGCGAGATTGTCCAGTCGTGCATGTCGTCAACCCAGGCGAACCAGCGCGGTTCCAGGATGGAGGGGTGAATCACGGTGTCCCCGTTGCGGACCGCGTCGCCGGCCGCCTTGGCCAGCGACTCCACCCGGACCCACCACTGCAACGACAGCCGGGGCTCGATGGGTTCGCCGCTGCGCTCCGAATGTCCGACGCTGTGCAGGTAGGGGCGTTTCTCCTCAACGATTCGGCCCTGCGCCGCCAGGGCTTCGCGCACCGCGACCCGGGCCTCGAAGCGGTCCATGCCGTCGAATTGTGTTCCGGTGTCCACAACCCGGCCCTTGGTGTCGAGGATCGAGATCATCGGCAGGTTGTGGCGTAGCCCGATCTCGAAGTCGTTGGGGTCGTGTGCGGGCGTGATTTTGACTGCGCCGGTGCCGAATCCGGGGTCCACGTGTTCGTCGGCGACGATGACGAGCTGGCGGTCCAGGAACGGGTGCGGCAGGCTGGAACCGACCAGGTGAAGGTAGCGCTCGTCGTCGGGATGCACCGCGATGGCGGTGTCGCCCAGCATCGTCTCGACCCTGGTGGTGGCGACGACGATGTGTGGTTGCGCGTCGTCGAGCGAGCCGTATCGGAACGACACCAGCTCACCTTCGACGTCAACGTAGTTCACCTCGAGGTCTGAGATCGCCGTCTCCAACACCGGTGACCAGTTGACCAGCCGCTCGGCCTGATATATCAGCCCGGCGTCGTAGAGCCTCTTGAAGATGGTCCGCACGGCGTACGACAGGCCATCGTCCATGGTGAACCGGTCGCGGCCCCAGTCCACCCCGTCGCCGAGCCGGCGCATCTGGCCGCCGATCGCGCCGCCGGACTCACGCTTCCAGTCCCACACCTTTTCGATGAACTGCTCGCGCCCGAAGTCCTCTTTGGTCTTGCCGTCGACCGCGAGCTGCTTTTCCACCACGCTCTGGGTGGCAATACCGGCGTGGTCCATGCCCGGCTGCCACAGCACCTCGTAGCCCTGCATCCGCTTGCGGCGGGTCAGGGCGTCCATCATGGTGTGTTCCAGCGCGTGGCCCATGTGCAGGCTGCCGGTCACGTTCGGCGGCGGCAGCACGATCGAATACGCGGGTTTGGTGCTGGCCGGGTCCGCGGTGAAGTAGCCGGCGTCCAGCCACTTCCGGTAGATCGCGCCCTCCATCGCGCCCGGGTCCCACGACTTGGGCAGGTTGGCGGCGGTCATCCAGTCGATTCTAAGGCGCGTCGAACTACTCCCAAGATCGGCGCATGCTGACGAGCCGTCGGGCCACGGCGTTAGGTGCGCCCATATGCGTGAAAGATCCGATGCGGCGGAGGCGCGACGGTACCGTGGGGCCGCCCATGCGGAGCCGTCAAGGTGATGCCCCCGGTGGGTATGCCACCGGGGGCCATCAGGGTCTGCGGTCAGGGAATGTTTAGCACCTGGCCGGGGTGGATGAGGTCCGGATTGGGGATGCCGCTGGCATCGGCGATCACCTGGTATTTGCTGCCGTCGCCGTAGAAGCGCTCCGCGATTGCCCACAGGGTGTCGCCGGAGACGACGGTGTAAGTACGCGGTTCGGGTTCCGGAGCGGGCACCGCGACCGGCTCCGCGACGGCTTCTTCGACGGGTTCTGCCGCGGCCTCTTCGGCGGCCGGCTCCGGGGCGGCCTCCGGCTCCGGTGGCGGCGGGGCGTCGGTCTCCGTCTTCGTCGACCAAGCCGGTCCGTCAGCGGCGTAGAGCACCAGGTTGCGGTCGTCCTGCAGCACGAGCCTGACGTTCTTCTTGCCCTTGGTGTCGCTGTGCCAGATCGGCTTGTCCGCCGTGTAGAGGACGAAGTTGCCGTCGCCCTGCACCTCGGCGCGCACCACGTCCTGACCGTCGGTGGAGGTCGCCCATAACTCCGTGCCGCGGGAGGCCAGCACCAGGTTGCCGTCCTCCTGCAGGGTGAGGGTGTAGGCCCCGTTGTTGGAGACCAGCGATTCCCCGCGCACCAGCTTCTGGCCTTGGGTGAGTGTGTCTGCCATGTAATTACCTCTCGTTATCCAGTTGGGCCGGCGTACACCGGATGACACGGTCGGTGCCCGACGGGCGGGCGCCTAACGATCTTGGTTGAGCCTGGGCATCCCCTTCTCGACGCAAATCGAAATCACCCGGAAACCGCGCGTGAATATTCGGCGCACACCCCCGGATAAGGTGCGGCGCTGGCTATTTCTTGCCGCCGAGCAGGCCGCCCAGGATCTCTCCGAGTCCGCCGCCCTTGCCGCTCAGCACGCTGCCGAGGATGCCGCCGAGTCCTTTGTCGCCCGACGCACCGCTGAGAATGCTCCCCAGAACGTCCCCAAGGCCCCCGCCGGAAGCTTCTTCCTTCTTGGCTTCCGCTTCCCCGCCGCCGGTGAGCCGTTTACCGATATATGCCAACACGATCGGGAGCACCACCGGCAACAGCTTCTTGATCAGTTCGCTGTCGCCGGCACCTCCCTTGGCCAGCGCCGCCGCCACCTGGTCGGTGTCGTTGCCGCCGAAGAGCGTCGCGACCGCCTGGTGCCCGTCGCCCTCGTCAACCTGGCCGACACCGCCGCCGGCGTCGAGCAGTCCGCGAGCGGCTTGGGCATTGGCGGCGGATGCGATCTTGCTGGCGTGCTCGGGATCCTCCGAGTTGTGCTGCAGCCCGCCGACCAGAGCCGGCACCAAGGTGCGAATGGCGCTGTCGACCTCGCCTTCGTCCACGCCGAGCTGGCTCGCGATTCCAGCCGTCGGAATTTGGGCGTAAAGATCATCAAGACCGGACATCGTCGTCCACCTTCATCGCTGGTAGGTAAAGGCAAGTCGAGTACGACACTAGTCTGGCGCGATCCCGACCAACAGACTTTCCTGCGGCGCAGATCAATTCAGCCGTTCGGTCTGCAGCGTCACCCCGGCGGCCGGGAGCCGCGACAGCAACGCGTCGCCCATCGCGGCCGCGGGCGTCAGCACTCCCCGCAGGTCGGAGAGCTTGTCGCGGTCCAGCGCGAGCGCAAGCCCACACTCCCCCAGCAGCACCGACGTCGCCTTGTAACCCGGGTCGCCCTGCTGCCCGAAGGTCGCCATGTAGCGGGCGCCGGCGGTCGTGGTGGTGTAGGTCTCGATCCGGTAGTGACCGCGCTCGCGAGTGGCCGCGCTTGGGCCGGTGCCCGGCTTGGGCACCACCCGCTCCACCAGCCGACGCGGCAGCAGCCGGAAATAGCGACCGCCCAACCCCATCATCGCGTTGAGGCCCCCAGTGAGGACGGCCGAAGCGGCCGGGGACACCACCGAGGCGCCCACGCTCATGGTTTCGCTGTAGCGGAATCGCCTGCCGTAGGCCCAGTCCATTAACGCATTGCTGCGCCGCACGATTCGGACGTTGTATGGCGCCATGACGAATCCCGCGGTCCAGACACCGGCCAGTTCCGGCGCAATGTCGCGACCACGACGCCACGATAAGTCGGGCTGTTTGCCCAGCTCAGGTTCGGCGCCGCGGTCGGTGCTCAACGTGTAGGGGTCGGTGAACTGGCGTCGTGCGTCCGGGTCGCTCGAGGCGGTGTGCAGCACTTCCAACAGCGACGCGATGGTGCCGCCGGAGAACCCGCCCCGGAAGGAGCGCACCACGTAGTTGGTGTCGGTGAGCTCGCCTGCCCCGTCGCCTTGCACCGTTCGGTACAGCGCGTACACGCTCATATCCGAAGGGATGGAATCGAAGCCGCACGCGTGCACGATGCGGGCGCCGGTGTCGGCGGCCTGCTTGTGGTACAGGTCGATGCAGTTGCGCACGAACATCGCCTCGCCGGTCAGGTCGGCGTAATCCGTGCCCGCCGCGGCGCAGGCGGCCACCAACGGCAACCCGTAGCGCGTGTAGGGCCCGACCGTGGTGATGACGACTTGTGTGCGGGCGGCCATCTCATTCAACGTCGACGGCGATGCCGCGTCGGCGGCCAGCACCGGCCAGGATTGCGCGGATTCCCCCAGCGTGTTGCGGACGGCGAGCAGTCGCTCGGTTGACCTGCCGGCCAGTGCGATGCGTGCCTGCCGACCGGCCCGGGCCAGGTATTCGGCGGTCAGTTTCCCCACGAAGCCGGTCGCGCCGTACAAGACGATGTCGAATTCGCGCGGCATTGCGGTCACCCGCCCGACGCTACTCTTGGGCTGATTGGCCCTCTGCTCAGCGGCCGTTAGGGCCAGAGCTGGTACACCGCTGAACAACGAACGCCGCAGGCGCCCCCGACCTGCCCTCGTACTCGAGTGGCTCGACGGGATCAGGTCGCGATCTCGGCGATAACCTCGTCGGCGTGCTCGGGCGTGTCGCCCGCGAGCTTGAAGAGCCACCGGTCCAGGATGAGGAAGCGGCCGACCCAGACGATGCCGAAGCCCAGCATTTGGGCCAAGAACACGGCTCCGCCACGGACGAGCCTCGTTTGATCGGCCACCACGTGCTCGACGAGGTGGGTGAAGAGCGTCGCCAGCAAGACGGCCAGCATCACGGTCACCCAGAACACGAGAATCTGGCTGCGCAGGTTCTCGTGAGACGTGATCCGCCAGACGAAGCGCTTGTTGGCAAAGAAGCCGGGGATTGTGATGATGGCGGCCGACAGCAGGGACGCGGCGGTGTAGTCGTCGAGCCACGGACCGAAGACTTGGATGAGGCCCTGGCCGAGTGGGACCAAGACTACCGACAAGCCGACGTAGCGCAGCTTCTTGCGCGTCTCCTCTGTGCGGGCGTACGCGATGAGGCCCGACAACGAGAGGTCCATGACCAGTTAAGATACCCGATAACGGGTCGCTCTGGGCGTGAACCAGCCGCAACCCTAAAGCCGTCCCACAATGCTCGCCTCCCCGGAACAGCCTCACGATTTAAGGAGGTCGAGAGGCCGTCGTGGGCTTGCGACCTTGCGTGAACCCTGGTCTGTGACGATTCGCGTTGCTATTGTTTCGCCTGGCGCGGGGCTTGCAGGACGGCCGCGCCACGTGGCGGATCCGACAGCTGGGGGACCGATGGACGAGGTGCGGTAGCTCGGGTGAAAGCCGAGACCAACTCTGGGGCTTCCGCGCTGCCCCGGCACGAGCCGTCGCAGAACGTGGGCCAGCCGGAGCTGTCGCCGCCGCGCCGCCGGTTCGGTCTGACGATCGGTCGCTGGCGGACGGTCGCACGTTTCCTGGTCGCGGTCGGTGTCTCGGCGGTGCTCTGCCTGTTGCTAGAACAGTTCGCCGCGCCGAGGCTCACCGGCCCCACCGATATCGTCGGCTATCCGACGTTCGCTAACTACAACTACAAACGTCCGTTCTGGACCTACCGGCTGATCGTGTACGCGTTCCCGTTGTTCGCGATCGTCGGGTACGTGCTACTGGCCCGGTTCGGGCCGCTGCGGTCGCCCGGTCCCCGACCCGCCAAGCGGACCATTGAACTGGTCGAGCCGGCGCCCGCGGCGCCATCCACGCCAGAGCGGGCGTCGTGGGGCACACTCGGGCGGGTCCTGCTGCCGGCGGCGGTGGTCGTCGGCGCGTGCGGTGCCCGCACCGGACACCTGGATCTGCTCGCGGTCGCTGCAGGTGTCGTCTATTTGGCGCTGGTCGCCGCTGTTGCCGAGGTGTGGGCGCGCCGCACTGACGGGCAACGCTGGCGCGCCCTGTCGACGGTCAACGGTGTGGGTGGCGCGGTCGCCGCAGTGCTGAGCTTGTGGTTCGTCTCAGCCCACACGGTTGTCCAGACCCCCGCCGGTACACGGTCATGGCCATGGCTGGTCTGGTGGCTGCCCGTCCTGGGCGTGGTCGCGATTGGGTGGTGGGCGGCGCGCCAGCTCCGCGGTGGGCGCGCGGCGCGCGATGTTGAGCTGACACTGCTGGTGATCGTGGTGGGTGCGATCGCCCTGTTCCTAGCGATATCGGTGCTGCCCGCACAGGTCACATACTTCCAAGGCTTTGACGACGAGGCCCAGGAGATGGTCGGGGCGAGCTTGGCCGCCCGTGGTTACTTCCCGTGGCGCGACATGCTCTTCGTCCACGGTGTGTTCCCGGATGTGCTGACCGGAAGTCTCGGCCGCACCATCTTTGGCGACAGCATCTGGGGCGTCTGGGCCGGCCACACCGTGATCCTGATCCCGCTGTGCTGGGTTAGCCTTTACCTCTTCGCCGTCTGGGTCAGCCGGCGAAACCCGTGGTTCCTTGCCCTGGCCTTCGTGCCGGCGGACGCCCTCCTACAGTTCTATCTGAACTGGTACCGGTTCAGCGGCCAACCGTCGGGGTTCATGTCCGTGGCGATGAAGCTACTGGAGTCGGAACGCTTCATAGCCCTGCCCGTGACCCTGATCGTGCTCGGCGAGACACTGCGCCGGCGCAGCGTCTCCTGGGTCGTGGGGCTGACGCTGCTGCTGTTCGTGGAGGAGATCCTCGTCCCGGAGACGCTCTTCCTCGCCGCGCCGATCCTGGCCTGTGTGGTTGCGGCAGACCTCGTGCACCGCCGGCCGGAGACGAGCCTCTGGACCAACCTGCGGCTCACCCGCTGGTGCGTGGGCACCGGGCTGGCCGCGGCAGCCGTGTGGGCGGCTTTCCTGGCGGCCTTCGGCGCGCTCCGCGCGTTCATCGACTACTACGTCGTGTTGGGCCCCGGGCACAACTTGTGGGGCGCGTACCCGCCGACCGTCGGCTTCCTCGAGTGGGCGTGGTTAACGATCCTCGTCGGGTGCGTGCTGCTGACGGTCTGGGCGGTCGCGATCAAGATTGCGAGGCGAGGCGATTGGGAGGCACGCAACTGGGTGGCCGTGGCGGCGGCCGGGTTCGTGGCACTCTACGTCGAGAAGGCGCTCGGACGCTTCGACTTTCCCCACGTCTGGCAGGTGGTGGGAGCCAGCCTGTCGCTGGTGCTGTTGTGGTCTTGGCGTATTTTCGACGGGCTGAGCCGGATGGCCGCCGCATGGTGGCGCAGGCGGAGCACCACACCGCCCCGGTTTGCCTACCCGGTCACCGCGGTTCTGGTTCCGGTGATCGCGCTCGGCTGCGTTTACGCCGGACCGCTCGGTAAGCCGGACCGGCACTACCTCGCCGGCGTCACCGAGGCGAGCTTTCCCCGGGGGGCTACGCCGCCCCCGGCGGGATCGACACCGCCCTGCTGCGGGATCTCGACACCTCGATCCGCGCTTACGCCGGCGACGACGGGCCGGTGTTCGACATGACCCAAAGCCTCGGCTATTTCTACTACCTGCTTGGCCGCGAGCCGGGCACCCGGTTCACCCAAATTGATATTGCTTTCTCGGAGCACGCGCAACGGCTGCTCATCGACGAGTTGAAGGTCTCGCGGCCGCCGGTAGTGATCCACGATTTCTATGCCGCCACCAAGATCGGCTGGGGTAACTGGGACGACATTACCGTCGACGTGCGCCACTATGACGTGAGCGAGTACATCCTGCGCGGCTGGACCCCGGTGCTGCGCACCCATGGGTTTCTGGTCATGGCCCGCAATGACCTTGCCTCGAGGCCCGTGCCAGCGCTGACCACGCCGCCACAGACCACTGACCTCTACTTCAGCGGTCCATCCTGCCGATGGGGGGCGAGCCCGAACTACCTGCCGGTCCCCGACAGCGCGCGGGCCACGACGCTGCCGGTGCGCTCGGCGACGCCGCGGATGGTCGTGTACTACTCCGGCTGGGCCGTCGACCCGGCCACCAACCGCCCAGCAAGCACGATTCTGATTGCCGACGGTGACCGGGTCGTCGGCACGACCACGCCCACGATCGAGCGCCCGGACGTGGCCCAGAACCTGCATCAGCCCACGTCGGTGAGCGGCTTCGAGTACACAGCATTGTTCGATGCCGCGGTCAACCCGTCGGCCTATCTCGTCGGCGCGGATGGGCTGGCCCACCTGCTCGGGGGGTCGCCGGCCGGGTCCGTTGCGGCGCTGCGCCTGCCGGACGGGAGCCAGGTCAAGGTCGCGCCTACCTTGGCCGGCAAGCTCGAGGTCCACAAGGTCGACGTCTACACGGTAGGGGAGCTTGCGCTGCCCAGCGGCACAAATCTGCGTGACTACGATCTCGCGACGCTGTCATCGACGGGTGGGCTCGGCGGGGCCACCGTGGCATTGACCGATCAGCCCGGTGATCCCGGCCACCCCGGTGATCCCCAGCACCAGATCTCGGCGAGCTGGCTTGACCAGGCTGGAGCCCGCCTGGCGCTTCGAGTCGGCAGTTGCCCGCAGTGGTACGGCTACGATCCGTCCAAGCCGCTTTACGTAGTGCAGAGCGGCGGTCCGCCGGTGACCTCGGTAACCCTCTCCGCTGCGCGAGGCTAGCTGTACGCGCACCGGCCGGAAATGGAAAGATCGAGGTTGTTTTCCACCTGGAGTCCCGAAACGGTGAGCTTCAGCAAGCAGTTTCTCAGCGAATCGGTCACTGTCATCGATACCATCAACGCCGATCGGGTCCACGGCGGATCCTGAAAGGGGCTATCGCGTATGCCCGAGCAGGACTTCGTCCGCGCTCCCCGACGCCGGCGTTTCTGCCATCTGGGTCAAGTTGCAGTCGATCACCGCATACCCATTCCGATCGGGGACGCAGGCAAATGAGGGCGCTAATCACGGGCGGCAGCGGGTTCCTGGGCCGGCTTCTGGTCGCCGGCCTGGTCGAACGGGGCTTCGATTGCATCTCCGTTGACGTCCGCGATGGTGCCCCCGTCGGTCCCGGCTCGACGCTGGTTCGGGGCAACGCGGCCGAAGTCACCGTTCTCGAGCGCGCTGCCGGTAACCGGAAGATCGACGTCGTTTTCCACCTGGCCTCGCAGATCGATTTCGCGGTCGATAGCCAGACCGCGCTGTACGACAACAACTTGGGGACCACCCACGCTGTCGCCGAGTTCGCCAAGACGCGGAAGGTCGCTAAGGTCGTCTTCACATCGTCGAATTCCGTTTATCTCGGCAATAGGTTGAAGCGCCCGATTCTCGAGAATGACACTCCCGAGCCGACCGATGAATACGGCAGGTCCAAGGTCGACAGCGAGAAGCTCCTCGCCGGTTATTCGTCGGATTTCGATTCGATCTCGATCCGCTGTCCAAACATCATGGATGCTGGCCGTCTCGGGATGCTGTCGGTCTTCTTCGACTTCATTCTGGAAGGGCGCAAGTGCTGGGTGCTCGACCGCGGCAACATTCGGTACCAGTGCATCTATGCCCAGGACCTGATCGACGCCTGTGTCAACGCGATCGCCTTGCGTCGCACGGATGTCTTTAACATTGGCTCCGATGACGTACCCACAATTCGCGAGATGTATCAGAGCGTCATCGACAAGGCCGGCACGGGGGCCCGGGTCGCGAGCGTCCCGGGTGCGATCGCCATCCCGGCGCTGAAAGCCGCACACCGCCTTGGGCTGTCGCCAATCGGCGGGTACCAATTCCGCATGTTGACAATGGATTTCATGTTCGACACGGCGAAGATCAAGCGCGAGCTGCGCTGGGCGCCGACCCTGAACAACAGTCAGATGTTGCTCAAGGCCTTCGAACACTACCGGGCGCATCGCGCGGAAATTATCGCGAACTCCGATCTGTCCGCCAACCGCTCGGCGATCACGAAGCTCGGCCTCATCAGGCTCGTCAAGATGCTCTCGTAAGGAAAGCCATGATCATCAGCCGCAATCCGCTGCATGTCTCGCTTGGTGGAGTAGGCGCATCGGCTGCCTCACTGATATAGCGAGCACGGCGCATTCCTGCTCGCCGCTGCGATGAAAAGCACGTCGATATCAACATCTATCGCTGATTCTTTGGCGGCTACCTCGTGCAGTCCGCGAACTTCAACTCCGAGCGTTAGTTCAGCGAATCCTATAATTGCGTTCGGGTACAAGCTATCGAGCTTTACCGTGGGGCTACGGTCTGTGGTGACCTCGCCGATCCTTACGTTTTGCTTATGTTTCTGCGCATTTTGAGCAGTTCCCCGTCGAGGTGGTCTCGCCGGCGCTCGGCTTGCTGAACACCCTTGTGCCACGCAAGTTGGCGCACCGCCCCTAGCACGTAATTGCCAGCGGGCTGACGGCGGCGGCGGAATCTTAGCCGCGCGGTGCACCGCCCACATGAACTCGCGGCTCAAGATCCCGTCCACCACTAGGCGGTTGGCAGGAGCGAGCCGGTGTCTTTACTCGGGAACTGCTCGATAGGCCAGTTTGCAGATGGTTGCATTAGGGCTGGCAGTGGTACCAATATTTAGGACCGATTGTGCGCGCGGAATTCCTCCGTGTCCACGCCGCGCCGCAGGCGTGGCTCCGACCCAACGATTCGCGCGCTACCGGTGACAACGTTTTCCAGTCCGGCACTACAAGTCATCGATTATGGATTGCGGGTAACCCTCATGGCTGTCTGACTTTCGCGCTTGCAGTGAAACTCGTTATGTGTCAACCCGCTCGGCGGACCGCCGGACGGGTCTTTTGGGCGCTGCGTTGCTGTATGGGAGGCAGGTCCGGATCGCGGCGACGGCGGGCGGCTACCTCGCTGTCCACGACACCGGCTTTGTGGTAGGGAGATCCTGCGGCCCGGCCTGCTGGAGGGCTGGTCGCGGGCGCGCGTTGTCGTGAAGGCAGAACATCAGGAAGCCGCCGCCTCTCCCGCACCGATCAATTTCCCGCCGAGGGCGCCGTTCGCCATGGCGTGATCGTACAGACGGTGGGTCACACACGGGCCGGGTTCTTTCTGCGGACGACGAGGGATTTCACCCATTTCTCATCCTGAAGGTATGGAACCCGTCTACCCTGATTAGCGGCCCCGAACCTGGCAAGACATGGGTCGGCGCGAATGCGGCAACCGCCATGCTTTATCCGCCGATGTCCGAACAACCTATCCATTCCAGGAAGCGACTGAACATGACACAAACCGCTGACGCTCGTGCGGAGCTTGCTGCTTCGACCGGGTCGGACATCGAGCTGCTACTCCCCAAGGACGACGTCGATGACCCGGAGCTCACGGTCCTGGTCCCCGCGATGAACGAGGAAGTGACGGTCGGTGAATTCGTCGCCTGGTGCCATGAGGGCTTTCGGGAGGCGGGCGTGGTGGGGGAGATCCTCATTGCTGACAGCTCCACCGATCGAACCGTGGAGATCGCGCTTGCAGCCGGGGCTCGAGTCTTGCGTGTCCCGAAGCGAGGAGTGGGCCGGGCATACATCGACGCCTTCCCCTACGTCCGCGGCAAGTACGTCGTCGTGGGCGACGCGGACTGCACCTACGACTTCCGCAAGGTCGGCATGTTCGTCGAGGCGCTGCGCGCCGGCAACGACTTTGCGGCGGGCTCCCGGCGGCGCGGGGGTTTCGAGCCCGGGGCGAATCCCTGGCTACACCAGCATTTCGGAAACCCCGCCACAACCTGGGTGCTCAACATTCTCTACGGCAGCCGCTTCAGCGACATCCACTGCGGGATGAAGGGCATCACCCGCGAGGCGCTCATGCGGATGGACATCGTCTCCGAGGGTTGGGAGTACGGCGCCGAGATGGCGGCGAAGTCGGTCCGGATGGGGCTGAAGACCGTCGAGGTGCCGGTCACGTTGCTGAAGGACCGCGAGGGGCGGGTTTCCCACCACAAGCGCGTCGGCTGGTTCTCGCCGTACAAGGCCGCCTGGGTCAATCTGCGCGCCACATTCATCCACGGCCCCGAATTCTTCCTGTTCAAGCCCGGCTTCGTGATGCTCGCGCTCGGGCTGCTGCTGACCCTGCCGTTGAGCTTCGGACCGATCACAATCGGGCCGGTCACGCTCAACCTCTACAGCATGTTCATGGGATTGGTGCTGTCGGTGATCGGCTTGCAGGGCATCTATTTCGGTTGCCTGGCCAATGTTCTCCTCGACTACGACGACCGAAACCGCGAGCGATTGCAAAGAATCTTCCAGTACACCAAGGCGGTATTCGTGAGTGCCGCGTTGTTCCTGGCCGGCTTCGCGATCGATTTTGTGTTCGTCATTCACTACGTGCGCAACTCGTTCTCACTGCCCGGTGGGCCGGGGGCGATGATCAACCACCTCGCGATCACGGGTCTGCTGTTGATGGTGAGCGGGTTCTCGACCTTCTGCTTCACCCTGCTGCTGCACGCCACCCGGGTGGGCAGACTGCGTCGCTTCGATGAGAAGTCCTGACATCCCGTTCCGCCTAAACACAAACATCGCGGTATGTCGCGTCGAAAAGGAGTTCTAGAACCGTGACATTCAGCAAAGCGTTTCTGGCCGAATCGGTGGCCGTAATCGATGCTCTTGACACCGACCGGATTGAGGATGTAGCGCACGGGCTCGCGGCCCTGCGGGACCGCGGGGGCCGACTGTTCATCCTGGGGGTGGGTGGCTCCGCCGGACACGCCTCGCACGCGGTCAACGACTTCCGCAAGATCTGCGACATCGAGTCCTACACGCCGACCGACAACGTCTCCGAGCTGACCGCGCGTGTCAACGACGAGGGCTGGGACACTAGCTTCGCCGAATGGCTACGTGGATCCCGCCTGTCAGCAAACGATGCACTACTGGTGTTCTCGGTTGGCGGCGGCGACGAGGCCAAGGGTGTGTCCGCGAACATCGTGGCGGCGCTGCGGTTGGCCGTTGAGCGGGAGACACCCATCTTCGGAGTCGTTGGCCGCGACGGCGGTACCACCGCGAAGCTCGGCACGGCCACCGTGATCATCCCGCCGCTTTTCGCCGATCACATCACCCCGCACACCGAGGGTCTTTGTGCGGTGGTCTGGCACCTGCTGGTCACTCACCCCGCTCTGGCTAAGGTGGCGACTCGCTGGGAGTCGCTGAAATGAAAGCAGCCCTGAGCCGCTTCGCGGTTCTGGGTGGCGCCGGAAACATCGGCAGCCACTTCGTGGAGCTCCTGCTGGCTCGCGGAGCCGAACAGGTCACGGTCTACGACAACTTCTCCTCGGGGCGCCGCTGGCATCTCGCTGCCGTCGCCGACGACCCACGGCTGCGGGTCGAGGTCGGCGACGTGGGCGACCTTGAGCACCTGAAAGCGATCGTCGCAGGGCACGACACCGTGATGCATCTGGCGTCCGCCGCGGACATCGCGGCCGCGGCGAAAAACCCGGCGATGGACTTCAACCAGGGCACGGCGCTGACCTTCAACGTCGTCGAGGCGGCTCGACAGACCGGCGTGGAGCTCGTCACCTTCGCCTCGAGCAGCACCGTCTACGGCGACCTCGGCGGGAAAGAGGCACACGAGGACCACGGACCGTTGCTGCCCATCTCCACGATGGGCGCCAGCAAAATTTCCGGCGAGGCGCTGCTGTGCTCGTACGCGGAGATGTTCGACATCTCGGCCCGGGTCTACCGATTCGGCAATGTCGTCGGACCGCGCCAGGTGCGCGGGGTCGGCTTCGACTTCGTCCGCAAGCTGATCGCCGACCCGACCCGGCTGGTCATCCTCGGGGACGGGCAGCAGATCAAGTCCTACGTGGACGTCGAGGACGTCTTTACGGCGGTGATGACCGGCGCGGAGGCGGTAAGCGACCCATACGCCGTGTTCAACGTTGCGACAGACGAATACGTGACGGTCAACGAAGTCGCGGAGCTGGCGGTCGAGGTGCTCGGGCTGCCCGCCGGGCAGACGAAGTTCGAGTACACCGGCGGCGACCGCGGCTGGAAGGGCGACGTCCCGATCGTGCGGCTCAACTCCGAACGGATCCGGGCACTCGGGTGGAAGAACAAGAAGTCCTGTCACGAGGCCTTACGTGACTCGATGGCGGCGATGCTCGTCGAGGCCCGGTCGGGAAGGGTCGACGAGTGATCGACTCGCGCACCGGCGCCCGCGCCGCGGTCTTCCTCGACCGCGACGGGGTGCTCAACGAAGTCGAGGTGCGCGATGGAACGCCTCACCCCCCGGCCGGGGTCGAGCAACTGTGCCTACTGCCTGGCGTGGTCGAGGCCTGTCATCGCCTGCGGGACTTAGGATTCACGCTGGTTGTGGTCACCAACCAACCAGACATCGCTCGCGGCAAGCAGACTCGCGGTGAGGTCGACCGAATGCATGACATGCTTCGCCAGCAGCTGCCGCTCGATGAGATCGTGGTTTGCCCGCACGACGATATCGATGACTGCGCATGCCGTAAACCGAGGCCGGGAATGATTGTCGCTGCCGCTGCACGGTTGGACCTCAACCTCGCGGAGAGCATGTGTGTTGGCGACCGATGGCGTGATGTCGAGGCCGGCCAGCGGGCCGGCGTGATGACCATCTTCGTCGACCGGGGATACGGCGAGCGCCGCCCCACGGATCCCGACGCCATTGTGGCGAGTTTGCCTGAAGCCGTCAAAGTCATTGAATCCCAACGTGTTAAAGGGGGAACCACGGTATGAGTAATCAGACTGGTCTGCGCCACGTCCAGATCTATGCCGATGGGGCCGATCTCGAATCGATGGTCGCGCTGGCCGAGAAGCCGCACATTGCGGGTTTCACCACGAACCCGACCCTCATGCGGAAGTCCGGGATCACCGACTACGAGGGCTTCGCGCGCAAGGTGCTTGAGACCATCAAGGATCGGCCGATCTCGTTCGAGGTGTTCGCCGACGACCCCGCTGGCATGCTGCGCCAAGCGCGCCTCATCGCCTCATGGGGCGAGAATGTCTACGTCAAAATTCCGGTGACCGACACCAAACGGAATTCGATGGCCGACGTGGTGGCCGAACTGACCGGGGACGGCGTGCAGCTCAACGTGACCGCGTTGATGACGGTGGCCCAGGTCGAGACCGTCACGGCCGCGCTCGCCGGCACCCGAGGGGCGATCGTGTCGGTGTTCGCCGGCCGGATCGCCGACACCGGCCGCGACCCGATTCCGATCATGACTTCCTCGCTGGCCATCACGTCGGCTGAGCAGAACGTCAGCCTGCTGTGGGCGAGCCCGCGCGAGATTCTCAACGTCAAGCAGGCAGACGACATCGGGGTCGACATCATCACGGTTACGCACGACATGCTGGCCAAGCTGAAGTTGTTCGGCAAGGACCTCGACGACTATTCGCTAGAGACCGTCCAGATGTTCGACAACGACGCTCGCGCCGCGGGATTCACGCTGTGATCATCACTCGGACGCCCTTGCGAATAACGCTGGGCGGTGGAGGCACCGACCTGCCGTCGTATTACGAACGCTTCGGCGGCGTGGTGATTTCGGCGGCCATCTCCAAGCACATCTACATCTCCACCAACGCCACCTTTACCCGCGACTACTCCCTGAAGTACTCGGCGATAGAGCGGGTGGACCGGCCGGCCGATGTTGAGCACCCAATCATGCGCGAAGCATTGATCTCGCACGGCGTCGAACCGTCGGTCGAGATCTCCAGCATGGCCGACATCGGGTCCGGCACCGGCCTGGGATCCTCGGGGTCGTTTACGGTCGGGCTGCTGCGAGCGCTGTACGCGATGGAACGCGACCACGTCGGCGCGGCGGAGGTCGCCGAGGAAGCCTGCCAGATCGAGATCGAGCGGCTGGGTCGGCCAGTCGGGAAGCAGGACCAGTACGTGGCCGCGTTCGGTGGCCTCAAGACGTACCACTTCGAACCCGACGGCCGCGTGAAGGTCTGCCCGCTGCGGATCTCCGACGCGACGTTCCACGACCTGGAAGAGCATCTGCTGATGTTCTTCACCGGTTACTCACGTGCGGCCGACAAAGTGCTCGAGGAGCAGCGGGCCAAGTCGACCGCGGGCGACTCGGCGATGATCGACAACCTGCACTATGTCAAGGAGCTCGGCCTGCGCAGCCTGGCCGCCCTTGAGGAGGGCGACTGCGAGAGCTACGCCGCCCTCATGCACGAGCACTGGGAGCACAAGAAGAAGCGCTCGAGCGCGATGTCGAACCCGAACATCGACCGGTGGTACACGATCGGCCGCGAGAACGGTGCACTCGGCGGCAAGCTCGTGGGCGCAGGAGCCGGTGGGTTCCTGCTCTTCTACACCCGCGAACCGCGCCGCTTGCGCGGCGCGATGGCCGCCGAGGGGCTGGACGAGGTGCGGTTTCGCTTCGACATTGATGGCAGCGTCGTGCTCGTCCGGTCCTGAGCTTCGGCATGCAGTGCGTCATCCTGGCCGGCGGTATTGGCACCCGGATGCGGCCGGAAACGAGGACCGTGCCCAAGACACTGCTTCCGGTACTGGACACACCGTTTGCGGCCTGGCAGCTGTCGTGGCTGGCCGCCTCGGGCATCCATTCGGTCGTCTACAGCATCGGCTACCTCGGCGACGCCGTCCGAGCTTACGTGGGCGACGGATCCCCTTGGGGGGTGTCGGTGGCGTACGTCGACGAGGGCGAACAGTTGCTTGGAACGGCAGGCGCACTGCGCCTCGCCCTGGATTCCGGCGTGCTCGAGGACGACTTCCTGGTGCTGTACGGCGATTCCTGGCTGCAGGTCGACCCGGTGGCGGTGCTGCGGAGCCTGCGCGGGGTTCCCGAGCCCGCGCTCATGACCGTGCACCGCAACGAGGGCCAGTGGGACACCAGCAATGTGATCTTCGATGGTCGCCGGGTTGTGCGCTACGCCAAGGGACTCGTCGAGCTGCCGGCCGAGATGTGCTGGATCGACTACGGCCTGACCGCACTGCGCCGGAGCGTGCTCGCTGAGCGCGTGCCGCCCGCGACGGTGTTCGACCTTGCTCCGGTCATGTCCGCGCTCGCGGCCGAGGAGCAGCTGGCCGGATTCGAGGTTCCTAACCGGTTCTACGAGATCGGCTCGCCGCAGGGTCGAGCTGAACTGGAGGCGCTGCTCCGCGAGCATCCACCACGCTGATCGGCCAGCCCACCAGTGCATCGTGGGTGGACGTAGGTCCCGCTTCTTGGGCTGTCAAAATACCGCCCAATTGCAGGGACGGGCTGATTGGCCCCCTGCTCAGCGGCCGTTACGGCTAGTTTCACCTCATGACGCAACAGATCGTCGTAATCGGAGCCGGCATCGCGGGTCTGGCAAGTGCGGTGGCGCTGCAGCGGCAGGGCCACGACGTCAGCGTCATCGAATCGCGCACCGACACCTCGACCGGCGCCGGCATCACTATCTGGCCCAATGCGCTGGCGGCGCTGGACGAGATCGGCCTGGGTGACGCGGTCCGTGACGCCGGCGGCCGGATGACGGCGGGCGCAATGCGCTGGCACGACGGCTCATGGCTGCGCCACCCGGCAACCGAGACATGGGTCAGCGTGCTCGGCGAGCCGCTGGCGGTCGTGCAGCGCTCGGCGCTGAGCGACATCCTCACCGGCGCATTGTGCCCGGGCACCATCGAGTACGGGGTGAAGGCCGACGGGCTGGTTGCCACCGCCGATGGGGTGCGGATCCGGCTGGCGGACGCCACGGTCCGCCACGCGGCCGCGTTGATCGGCGCTGACGGCATTGGCTCGACGGTGGCCCACCACCTCAACGGCCCGCTTACCCACCGCTATACCGGCTACACCGCGTGGCGCGGTATCGCGACCTGTGGCATGGACTCCGAATTGGGCGGTCAGACACTCGGGCCCGGTGTGGAAGTCGGCCACATCCCGATGGGGCCGGATCGCACGTATTGGTTCACCACTCAACGCGCGCCCGAGGGACAGCTGTCGCCCGAAGGGGTTGCCAGCTGTTGCGGGTTGGGTGGTCGGCAGTTGTCAGTGGTGTGCTGTAGGAACAGAAGTATGAATTTGGCGGCGCGGGCTGAGCGTAACAGTGTTACGCGCGTGACTGCGTATCGCTGGTTCCGTGCGGGCCTGTTGCCGGTATCGGCCCAGCGTGTGGGCAGGCTGATCCTGGTCGAAGACGCTTCTGTTGCAGCCCGTCCCCGCTCACGGACGGCGGTGTATGCACGGGTGTCGTCGGCTGATCAGAAAGCGGATCTCGATCGGCAGGTGGCGCGGGTGATCGCGTGGGCCACCGACCAGCAGATCCCGGTCGACCAAGTCGTCATCGAGGTTGGGTCTGCGTTGAACGGGCATCGCCGGAAATTCCTTGCGTTGTTGCGTGATCCGTCGGTGAACCGGATCGTGGTGGAGCATCGGGACCGATTCTGCCGTTTCGGTTCGGAATACGTGCAGGCCGCGTTGGCGGCGCAGGGCCGCGAGCTGGTGGTCGTGGACAAAGCTGAGGTTGATGACGACCTGGTGCGGGAGATGACCGAGATCCTGACCTCGATGTGCGCAAGGTTGTACGGGAAACGTGCCGCGGCGAACCGCGCCAAACGCGCGCTGGCGGCTGCTGCCACCGGCGACGCGGAGGCGGCCTGATGGCGAAGTTCGAGGTGCCTGACGGGTGGTGTGTGCAGGCGTTCCGGTTCACGCTGGATCCGACCGAGGAGCAAGCCCGTTCGCTGGCGCGGCATTTCGGTGCGCGGCGCAAAGCATTCAATTGGACCGTCGCGGCCCTCAAAACCGACATCCAAGCGTGGCGTGAGACTGGCGCCGAGACCGAGAAACCCTCCCTTCGGGTGCTGCCGAAACGCTGGAACACCGTCAAAGACAACGTGTGCGTCAACGGCGAGACCGGTGCGGTGTGGTGGCCCGAGTGCTCGAAAGAGGCTTACGCCGATGGGATCGCGGGTGCGGTGGACGCCTATTGGAATTGGCAGACCTCCCGAGCCGGTAAGCGTGTCGGCAAGAGGGTACCGAACGCGGACTCGCCCCCGTAGTTGCCGGTGTTGCGGACCGCCACACCGGCCAGGAAGCGCGACGGCTGATCGGAAGGTACGTCCACCCAGCTCGTCGCGGCGTACAACCCGTTCGGGGCCGGGTTAACCAGCGCCATCTCGTGGAAGACCGGAAGCAGCGTGTTGTAGGTCTGCACGGGGTTCATCGGGGGGTAGTCGGTCGGGGTGGTCATGGGGCGGTGGTCCTTCCCGAGGACGGGTGGCTGTGGTCGTGGGGGTTGTGGTGGCTGTGGTCGTGAATCATAGTGTGGCCCTTGGGGTTACAGCTACGGCTACGGCGACGGCGCACCAGACCTTCACCGCCCGCCTTCGATGTATTCGGAGCCACCCGGGCGAGAGGTGATCGGGCCGCGGCGAAACATGACGGGTCGCCACCCGGCCCATCAGGTCGTCCATGTTCGCCCGGTGTCGCAGGTCGGCGAGCCGCTTGGCTTCGCGGTCGTCCCTCATCTGTTGATTCATTTCTTCGACGGTTGGCAGCTTCTGCCGCTTACCAGAGGCCACCACCCGGCCGTGCATGTAGCGGCACAGGCGGTCGAGGTCGCGCACCTCGGCCTCGACCCGCTCGGAGCAGCTCTGCTGACCCCGCAGCCGTTCGTCGCCGGGCGGCAGCGCGCGGCCCAGCACGTCGGCCAGCGGGGCGTCGAACGGGCGGGCCAGGGCCACCAGAACGGCAAGCCACGATCCGTCGAGGATCGCTGCGTCGAGGATCGCGGGCAGCCGGGGCCTCGGGGCCAGGTCGGCGATCGCCTTGCGGGTGGTCGCGCCGCCACCGCCCGCGTCGAACTCGGCGCACAGGCCGACAACCGCCGAGACGAGTTCGTGGGTGGCAGCGGTCGCCTCGTCCACCGCCACCCGCACGCGCAGTGGCTTGGGAACAGCGGCCACCGCCTCGCCCAGGTCGGCGAGCAACGCCGCCACCTCGGCGCTGAGCACCCAGACCCCGGTCAGATGGTTCCGCTGGCTGGCGCGACGGCGACGGCGCTGCTCGTCCTGATCGGTGGTCAGCGGCGCATCGACGATCTGGCGACCGGGGGTGCGATGCACCGACTGGACGTAGGGGCGGCTGGTCGCGTTCGACACCGACAGGCCGGTCACAGCGTCACCGCCAGCACCGGGTGGGCGTGACGAAGCAGGTCGGCCAGGGCGGGGATGTGCGCCGGGTCGAGCGCGTCGCGCTCGGCGTCGTGCACCCGGCGCACCCGCCAGTAGGCCAGGGCGGCACGGCACTCGGCCATGTCGGGGTCGTCGGCGGTGCGGCCCTGGCCGGTCAACGCGGCCAGCCGGGCCGACCACTGCGCGGGCGAGCGGGTGGCGGGGTCGGTCGCCAGCGGTGGTGCGGGGTCAGCGGTGGGCGCGATTGCAGTCACGGCGCTGACGCTACGCCGCCCCGGCTCAACGCACTACCCGGTATCCCGTTGCACCGCAAGTGATTACCCGACTTTGGTAGGTGTCTAGCCCTCCTCCACTGCGCCGGGGACAACGAGGAAGGGTCGGCCAGGACGGGTGCAGAAGTGCTCATGGCCCAGACCGTAGAGAACAGGGGTGCAGCGGCGGTGCCGGGCAGCGACGACACGGGACCGATAAGACCGATGCCGATAGGCGTTATGGCGGAGCGGGATTGAGGGCGACCGAGGCGGCATCGACGCGGGATGCCATCGCCGAGGTGCTGGCACCCGTGGCCGCTGAACGGATGAGGTCAGGCGTTAAGGAACCCTCCGGTAATTTACCGGAGGGTCCACGGGACGAACGGGAGACCCGGAACGTCGCCGCGAAGGGCACCGGGCAAGCCGAAGAACGCTGGTGGCAAATTGGGCACAAGCGAAGACCCGCGACGTGGGCACCGGCTACTGCGGACTACCCGACCAGTCCTCGCAAGTGCTGGTTCTAAGCTTGGGAGTGGATTTGAGGCGTCCACGGGCGTCTCCGTGAATGTCGTCCGGCATGTCAACCACTGGCGAGTGCGCGGTCGGCCAGCGCCCCGATGACCGGTGCCAACAGTCGGGAGTATTCGAGCGTTATGTGATTTTCGTTGAAGTAGACCAGGGTGTTGCCCACGATGACCGGGCAGCGGTCAGTAGTGCAGAACATATCGGTGACGTCAGCGTATTGTCCGCCGCCTGCGCGGGTGGCTGCCACCTCAGCGGCGATGCCTGATTGGTTGACCGAGTCCGATCTTGGTGGTGTGCACGCCGTCGCGTCGTCGAGGTGGCCGGACAGGCAGACTGGCACCGCTGAATGCGGATCCGGGACCGGCCCGAGCACCAGCACCTGCGCCCCGGTGGCGCGCAGCTGCTGCACCATCTGGGTCAGGCTGTCGATCCATGCTGGTTCATATGACTTGAAACGTGACGGGAAAATCCCCAAACCGTAGCTGCGCAACATGCTCAACACGATCAGCCGTGGGTGGTCGGCGCGTAACCGGGTGATGATCTGAGTGCGCCACTGGTCGCAGTGGGTGGCCTTTCCCCCTACGAGGGAATTGGTGATGGGGAAGTCAAGCAATGGACAGGCCCCCTTTGTCAAGGTCTCCACACGCCAGTGTCGCTGCTCGGCGACCTGCACGAGGGCTGGATTCCACATCGCCGCATTCGAGTCGCCGACCAGCGCCGCCGTTGTTGACGAGCTGATGTCGCCCGCCGCGCATTCAGGCTGTCCATCTTGGAAAAGATCCCGTTGGCATCCGTTGAGGTAGATGGCCTTATCTTCGGCTGCGGCGTCGGCCAGAGCGGGTTCGAGGTTGGAAGGGACGGCTTTGAGGTCGGCCGAGGCCGCGACCGCGGGCTGAGCCTGGGCGAACGCCTGGCGCACTGCGGCGTCGTAGGCGCCGATGCCATAGCCCACCTGAACGGGCGTCGCGGTGAAGTGCAACGGCGTCGCTGGTGCGCCGTGCCCGACCGGGGTGGGCACCACCTTCAACAGTGCCAGGCCGACACAGACCGCGATCACGGTGCCGACAGCGCCCAGCCCGAGACTGCGCCAGGGCGAGTTACGGATCTTGGGGGCGAACCGTAACGGGTTCTCCACGAACCGCATGGTCAGCCAGGCCAGCCCGGCCGAGAGCAGGACAGCGATGATCCGGGCGGGCAGCCCGAGTGGGTGGCCCACGATCAGCGGGGTGAGTATCAGAACCGGCCAGTGCCACAGATACCAGGAGTAGGAGATGCGGCCGACCGTCTGCATCGGCGGCAGTCCGAGGAAACGTCCGCTGCCTTGGGCGGGAGTGGCGCAGCCAGCACCAATCACTAGCGCGGCACCGACCGTGGGCAGCAGCGCGGCGGTGCCGGGAAAGGGCGTGGTCGGGCTGAACCAAAAGCAGGCCACCACGATCATGGCCAGCCCGGCCCAACCAATGATCGCCGCGATTCGCGGAGAGAGGCGTTCCCACGAGAACGCGGTGAGGGCGACCAGCCCGCCAAGGGCCAGTTGCCAGGCCCGGGTGGGCAGCGAAAAGAACGCCCCAGGGGGGAACACGGATGTGATCAGCAGCGACAGTACGAAGGACACCGTGGCGACCAAGGCGAGGACTACCAGATAGGGCCGTCGCGAGGAGGTGGTGTCCTGCGCCTTGTTCCGTCGCACCCGCCGCATGAGCCAGGCGGTGCCCAGGATCATGGGTGCCCACACCAGGTAGAACTGCTCCTCGACGCCCAACGACCAGTAGTGCAAGAACGGCGACGGCGTCAGGAGATCGGTGGCATTGAAGTAGTTGACGTCTGCGAACAAGAATCGGTAGTTGCTGACGTACAGCGCGCTCGCGATGCCGTCATTGAGGACCGCCGGAACCTGGAGCAGCGGGAATAGGAGCGCCGCGCCGATCATGGTGATGACGCCGACCGCAGCCGAAGCGGGCAGTAGTCGGCGGGCGCGCGCCCCGTAGAAGCTGCGCAGCCGAACGCTGCCGGTAGTGCTCACCTCGCGCCATAGCAGCCCGGTGATCAAAAAGCCCGAGATGACGAAGAAGACGTCGACGCCGACGTAGCCGCCACCGAGGCCGGGGACCGCCGCGTGGAACAGGACCACGGCCACCACGGCGATGGCGCGTAGGCCCTCGATGTCCGGGCGGAAATGCTTCTGCCC
This sequence comes from uncultured Actinomycetota bacterium, assembly GCA_963845595.1. GTDB lineage: Bacteria > Actinomycetota > Actinomycetes > Mycobacteriales > Mycobacteriaceae > Mycobacterium. The sequence goes on along the minus strand of CAWJSU010000005.1, from coordinate 46,975 downwards.
TGAGGGTCGGCTCTGTTCTTCTTCGGCAGCACTAAGGCAGTCGGCGTGGAGCAAGGTCACCTACCTGCTTAATAAACCGGCGCGTCGATAATTTGCGCCATTCTTACACGCAGGCACATTCACAGGAGTGGTTTCGAGATCGGGATGTCTCGCGGGCGCGTGTGTGGATGGCGTGTTCCCCGTGAATGAGTCCAGCATGTTCTAGAGTCCTGTGGCCCGATGTTGGGCTGGAAGGGACGATGAATAGATGGCTGGTCGGAAGCGGCATTCCGCGGAGGACATCGTGCGCAAACTGCGCGGCGCCGATGAGTTGGCTGCCGAAGGCAAGACTGGTGAGGAGATCGCTGCTGAACTCGGCGTCTCGGCGGCCACGCTGTACAACTGGCGACGCGCCTACGGCGGCATGGACACTGACGCCGCCAAGGAACTCAAGGAGCTGCGCGAGCAGAACTCCCGGTTGAAGCGGCTGCTGGCCGAAGCCGAACTCGAAAAGGACGCGCTGCGTGAGGTGGCCAAGGGAAAATTCTGAGCCCGGCTGCCAAGCGCCGCGCCGTGGACATGCTCACCACCACGTTGAGCATGTCGGAGCGGTTGGCGTGCAAGGCCGTTGGGCTGGCCCGCTCCACCTATCGACGCCTGCCAATCGGGCAGACCCCTGCTGATCCCGATGCCGAAATGAGGGCCTGGCTGCGCGCGTATGCCACCAAACACCCGTGCCACGGGTTCCGCCGCGCCTGGGCGGCGCTGCGCTACGACGAGCGCCGTGAGGTCAACAAGAAAAAGATCCACCGGCTGTGGCGCGAGGAGGGTCTGCAGGTGCGGGTGCACAGTCCGCGCAAGCGGGCCGGGGTGTCCTCGATCCCGCCGGTCGATGCTGATGCGCCGAACGTGGTGTGGGCGATCGATTTCCAGTTCGACTCCACCATCGACGGTAAGGCCATCAAGATCGCCTCGATGATCGACGAACACACCCGAGAGTCGCTGCTGCATGTGGTGGAACGCTCGATCACCGCCGAGCGCTTGGTGATCGAGCTCGAGGATGCGTTCGCCGCGGCGGGTGGCCCGCCGAAGGTGCTGCGGATGGACAACGGACTGGAGTTGGTTTCCCAAGCGCTGCAACGGTTCTGCGAGAACAAGGTCGGACTTTCCTATATCCCGCCGGGTACTCCGTGGAACAACGCATACATCGAATCGTTCAACAACCGCCTCAGGAAGGAATGCCTCAACCGCAACCACTGGAACACCCTGTTCGAGGCCCGCGTGGTCATCGGCGACTTCAAGCACGAGCACAATCACCGACACCGTCACTCGGCCCTGGGTTACCGAACGCCGGCCGAGTACGCTGCCGGGTGCAGGTGCACCCACACCCCGCTGGGCTGCGAGATCAATTGAATCCGGAACCAAACAAACGGACTCTAGATCCGGGTGGACTCAGTAACGGGGACTCGCCATGGAGACTCCACGTCATCCATAACCGGTAACCCTGATGTTGAACCTCAGATCGCACGATCCAATTGGGACGCCATTTGAGTTATTTCGCTCTAGCTTCGACTCGCGCGCCCTTGCAGCGCCCGTTATTCCCGGTTCTGGGTCAGGACGCCGTAGGCATGGCACGACTCACGCCAAGGGCCGTCGCAATCGTCGTGGCCGACTCGCCACCGTCATGCATCTGACGCGTAAGGGCGACCTTCTCGTCAGTCAGCGCCTTGCGGCGACCGATGGATTGCCCGCGTGCCCGTCGTGCGTCCCGCGCTGGTATAGGCGCGTACTGGTTGTTCCAATGGGCCTGGGGATAGTGCCGTCCGGTTAGGTCACTGATACGCGTCCCAGGTCAGCACGGCCATCGCGGCGCTGGCCAGCGCCTTGCCCGCTTCCAGGGTCGGGCGGTTGAGCGAGGTCATCGCGCACCCTCCAGCATCCGGTAGATCGTGGGGCGCAAGACGCGGTGAACCCGTGCGAGTTCGGCCACGGTGTCGCCGTTGTCGTGCGCCCGCCGGATTGCTGCGGCCTGCTCGGCGTTGAACTTGGGCTTGGCACCGCCGAGGGAGCCGCCGCGCTGGCGGATCAACCGCCGCTTGGCCTCGGCGCGTTCATGTTTGAGGTCGATCTCGAACTCGGCGACGTGGGCCAGCATCCCCATCGCCATGCGCCCGGCGCTGGTGGAGCTGTCCAGCCCCTCGGTCAGCGAGCGCAACACGATGCCGTCGTTGTACAGATCGCGGACGGTGGTGAGTATCTGGAGGGCGTCACGCCCCAGGCGGTCGAGCTTCCACACGGTTAGGGTGTCGCCGGGTTCCAGCTCGGCCAGGGCGGCGGCGAGTTCGGGCCGGTCGTTGCGCTTGCCCGACATCTTCTCGGTGAAGATCAGGTCGCATCCCGCCGCCACCAGTGCGGTGACCTGTTGGTCGGTGGTCTGTTTGCTGGTGCTCACGCGGGCGTAAGCGACGTGTTTGGTCATGCCCTCAATATTACACAGTTATGTGACTGTGCGACTTGGGCTTTCACTCACACCGTGGGGCTGTAACGCAACCTAAGGCAAGCGTTACAGCCGGGCTGTCCGAGTTCGCTGGCGGTCAGGGCGTCTGCGGCGATTCTGGGGCGCTCTGGCGGGCTTCGAGCACCGCCAACCACTCGCGCAGCTCGTCGAGGCCGATGCCGCCGAGGGCGAGCACCTGGCGGGCCACGTCGCGGTGCAGCTCGAAACACGGGTCGCCCGCGCCGATCACGAGGCCGAACACCCGGCGCAGCTCGTCGGCCAGCTCGCGGTCGAGGGTGGCCGCGTCGAGCTGGCCTTCGGCGGCACGGCACTCTCGATATTCCGCTAATTGCGGCGGTTGGTCAGCCTCGCCGGCCGCAGACCGGCCAGGCGCCGATGCCCTGCGAGTGCAGGACGTTCTCGGCCACCCGCATCTGCTCCTCACGGCTCGCGGCGTTCGCGGACCCCGAGCCACCGTTGGCCCGCCAGGTGCCGGAGCTGAACTGCAGGCCGCCGGAGAACCCGTTACCGGTGCTGATCGCCCAGTTACCACCGGACTCGCACTGTGCGATCGCGTCCCAGTTGACGCTGTACACCTTGCGAACCGGCGGCTCTTCGACCGGCGGTGCCGCATCCGGCGGCGGAACGTTGGGGTCAAAACCCGCCGGCTGCACCGGAGGCGGCGGGGGCACATCGATCGGCGCCAAGGCGTCCGGGGCCGAAGCCGGCAAAGGAGCACCCGGCGCGGGTGCGTTCGGGTCGAAGCCCGCCGGTGCCGGTGCCGGTGCCGGTGCCGGTGCCGGTGCCGGCAGAGCATCGCCCGGCGCCGGAGGCGGCGGCGGAACGTTGGGGTCAAAGCCCACCGGCTGCGGGGCCGGAGGCGGCAAAGGAGCACCCGGCACCGCGGGAGCGTTCGGGTCAAAGCCCGCCGGCTGCGGGGCCGGAGGCGCGGCGTCCGGGCCGGGCCCGGCAGGAGCCATGTTCGGGTCCGAGCCCACCACGTCCGCGTTAGCGGTAGCGGCGGACGGGACGGTCATCAGCGTCCCTGTGATCGCAGCGACGAGGAGCGTCTTGCGGACGTTCTTCAAAATTGTTCCTTTCGCGGTGCGCGCGCCAAAGTCAGCCCACGGGATGTGGGAGGGGTCCGTTGTCCATGCGGAATTGGTGCTAAGGGACGTGCCGTCTCGTTCTGGCACGACAGCGGGGCCTCTGATCGGTCGTTGACCTGTCCGGCGGTTGCTACCTCCGGCAGCGGCGGCTATCGCCGTCGCAGGCCCCACCTCACGCGCGGGTCCGTGGATTAAATTTTTCTAATGCCCGGTTTCGGGCTACGTACGGACGGTACGAGAACCCGATCCATTCGTCATCTCCGACACGCCGATATCTCGGTTCTATAACGGCCCGATCACAGCGGGATCGCGCAATTGTTCTTGCAGGTCAACCATCGCTTTTCAGCACGCACCGACTCGTCGACACAGCGGTGTTATCGTGATCCAAATCACGTACATTTTGTGACCTGGGACACGAATTTGCCGCTGCGTACCTCGGACGGGTCGGGCGCTGCCCCGCAGACCTAGCGACAGCCGCCAGGCGTGGGCACCGGGAGGCTCACACCCGGCCGATGCCCACTCGTTTTGAGTCAATCGCGATCAGAGTATCGAGTCGTCTAAATATCAAGCGCTACAGTAATATTCATCGCCCCTCACCAGATGCCGCGCGGCATCGCCCGCCCAGCCCCGGATAGCCGCTCCCGCGGCCCGGCCGGCCGCAGAAGTCACGAATCATATTATTCCCCAATTACTTTCGACACCCAGCGGCCGTCGAACGTCCTTCCCCACCAGCGCGGGCTTGGGCAGATCGCGCGCCGGCTCGCGTGCCTGGGTGCAGTTTTCGCGAAGAAGTTTGCCGTGAAGCCGCTATAAGAGCGGGGCTGCCCATCGTGCTGAATCTGCGTAATTATCGTCAATATGCCAAATCGCCACTGCGCCAACAGATTACAGCAAGCTCAATAGAATTGAAGGTACCACAATTCTCCGTCGGCACTCGGAAATATCCGGCTCTAATATATGAACTGACTGATCTTCAATTAAGAAATACTCGATAGGTCGCAACTAATTCGACCCGAAGTTTAAGCGAAAGTGCAGCGGAAAATTGCGGAACGAGTCTCAGGATCCCGGCTCAACCAGGGCGCGCAGGTCAGCGGCGGTGTTGACATTGGTCAGGGGCCCCGAATTCGACATTACGATCCGCTGCGTGTCCGAAACGTCAACCAGTGCGCGCATCTTGCGTTCGCCGGCGGCCACCAGCGCATCGACCCGGTCGGCGAGATCGGTTCGATACACCGCGGACAGGTAGTGGTCCTGGCCGTCCCACGGCATAACCACTTCGGCGTCGGTCTCCACTGCCCGGCGGGCCAGATCGTCGATCAATTCGACTGCCAGCAGCGGCATGTCGACGGCGCAGACGAACGCAAGCCGAGCACCAGCCTCCGCGGCGGCCCGCAATCCGCGCCCGGTCGCCCGGAGCGGCCCCAGCCCCCGTGACTCGTCGCGCATGACGCGAGCAGACAACTCGGGCAACGGTTGGCCCGGGGCGGCCATCACGAAAACCGGCTCGCAGCGCTGCCCGACAATGGCGACCAAGTGCTCGACCATTGTGGTGGCGCCTTGGGTGCCAGCAGATCCGGCGGGGCCGGAAAAGGGCGGCTGCAAAGGCAGGCTGGCTTTGTCGCGGCCCATCCGCCGCGATTCACCCCCGGCGAGTACGACCCCGGCCAGCGACACTGCGTCGGCCACGTCAGTCGACGGTCCAGGTGTCACGCCCGCGCAGCAACGATTGCAATGCGGCGGCGTCGGATGGCGCCGAGCTCTGTGCGGCGTTGACCTGAGAACGGGCCGCGTCATCGTAGGTGGGGCGGCTGATGTGGCGGAAGGTGCCCAGCACGGTGTGGTCGAGGTTCTGATCCGACAGCCGTGACAGCGCGAAGGCGTAAGCCGCATCGTCGGCGTGCGCATCGTGCACAACGATCTCGTCGACGGCCACGTCGGCGGTCTTGGCCACGTCGAGGCCGAAGCCGGACCTCACCACGCAGTATTCGCCGTTGGCGCCAAAGACGATTGGCTCGCCGTGGCGGACATTGATCACCCGCTCTTCGGCGCCTTCCTTGCGCAGCGCGTCGAACGAGCCGTCGTTGAAGATCGGGCAATCCTGCAGGATTTCCACCAGGGCGGCGCCGCGATGCTGGGCCGCGGCGCGCAGCACCTCGGTCAGCCCGTTGCGGTCGGAATCCAGTGCGCGCCCGACAAAGGTCGCCTCGGCGCCCAGCGCCAACGACACCGGGTTGAACGGGTGATCCAGCGAGCCCATCGGCGTCGACTTGGTGACCTTGCCGACCTCCGACGTCGGCGAATACTGGCCCTTGGTCAGACCGTAGATGCGGTTGTTGAACAGCAGGATCGTGAGGTTCACATTGCGTCGCAGCGCGTGGATCAGGTGGTTGCCACCGATCGACAGGGCGTCACCGTCGCCGGTGACCACCCACACCGACAGGTCCTCGCGGGCCAGCGCCAGTCCCGTCGCGATGGCCGGCGCGCGCCCGTGGATGGAGTGGAACCCGTAGGTCTCCAGGTAGTACGGGAACCGGCTGGAGCAACCGATGCCGCTGACGAACACGATGTTCTCGCGGCGCAGCCCGAGCTCGGGCAGGAAGTTGCGGATGGTGTTGAGGATGACGTAGTCACCGCAGCCCGGGCACCAGCGCACCTCCTGGTCGCTGGTGAAGTCCTTGCCCTTCTGGGGCTGATCCGTGGTGGGCACGCCGGAGTTTTTCGTCAACCTCTCGTTTTTATTCGACCCGGGCGTCACACCGAGGTCTGTGCCCACCAGATTGCCGATCACGCCAGTCATTATGCGTCAGCCCCCGCTCCAACCGTGGCCGCCGCCAATCTGGCGACCATCGCCTTATCTTGCTCAATCTCAGCCAGTGTCCCGCCCAGCGCCGCGCGAATGACGCGACCTACTTCATCGGCCAGGAACGAAAGGCCCTGAACCTTACTGACCGATTGCACATCGACTAGGTACTTTGCACGCAACAACATCGCCAACTGACCCAGGTTCATCTCCGGGCACACGACCTGCGGGTAGCGCCGCAGCACGTCGCCGAGGTTGGCCGGGAACGGGTTGAGATACCGCAGGTGGGCATGGGCGACCTTGACGCCCTTGCGCCGCGCGCGCCGACAGGCTTCACCGATCGGGCCGTACGAACTGCCCCACCCGATCAGCAGCAGCTCAGCGTCGCCGGTCGGGTCGTCGACCTCGAGATCGGGAACGCGGATGCCGTCGATCTTGGCCTTGCGAATCCGGACCATCAGGTCGTGGTTGACCGGCTCGTAGGAGATGTCGCCGGAGCCGTTGGCGGCCTCCAGCCCACCGATGCGGTGCTCCAAGCCGGGCGTGCCCGGCACGGCGAACTGACGGGCGAGGGTTTCCGGGTCGCGTGCATACGGCTGGAACGGCTCGCCCGGTTTGGCGAAGATGTGATTGATCGGCTTGAACGAACTTACGTCCGGGATTCGCCACGGCTCGGAGCCGTTGGCGATGGCCCCGTCGGACAACACGATCACCGGGGTGTGATAGGACACCGCGATCCGCACCGCCTCGAGGGCGGTCTCAAAGCAGTCGGAGGGCGACCGCGGTGCCACCACCGCCACGGGCGATTCACCATTGCGGCCGAACAGCGCCTGCAGCAGGTCGGCCTGTTCGGTCTTGGTGGGCAGACCGGTCGACGGCCCGCCGCGCTGCACGTCGATGACAATCAGCGGCAGCTCGGTCATCACGGCGAGGCCCATCGCCTCGGACTTCAGCGAAATGCCCGGTCCCGACGTGCTGGTGACGCCCAGTGCGCCACCGTAGGAGGCGCCGATTGCGGAGCAGATGCCGCCGATCTCGTCCTCGGCCTGGAAGGTGATGACATTGAAGTTCTTGTGCTTCGACAGCTCGTGCAAGATGTCCGACGCCGGCGTGATCGGGTAACTGCCGAGCATGACCTGTTTGCCGGCCAACTGACCGGCCGTGACGATGCCGTAGGCCAGCGCGGTGTTGCCCGAGATCTGGCGGTACTCGCCGGCCGGCAACGAGGCCTTAGACACCTCGTAGGTGGTGCCGAACGCCTCGGTGGTTTCGCCGTAGTTCCAGCCGGCCTTCAGGGCGCGGACGTTGGCCTCGGCGATGTCGGGCTTGCGGGCAAACTTCTCCCTGACAAACGTCTCATTGGCCTCGATCGGCCGCCCGTACATCCACGACAACAGGCCCAGCGCGAACATGTTCTTGGCGCGCTGGCCGTCTTTCTTGGTCGCGCCGATCGCCTCGACCGCCCCCAGCGTCAGGGTGGTCATCGGGACGGCGTGGACGACGTACTCCTCCAGCTCATCGGACTCCAGTGGGTTGGTTACGTAACCCACTTTCGTCAGGTTGCGTTTGGAGAACTCGTCGGAGTTCGCGATCACCATTCCGCCGCGCGGCAGGTCGTCGATGTTGGACTTCAGCGCCGCCGGGTTCATGGCGACCAGCACGTCGGGCCGGTCACCGGCGGTCAGGATGTCGTAGTCGGCAATTTGAATCTGGAAGGACGAAACTCCGGGCAGGGTGCCTGCAGGGGCTCGGATCTCGGCGGGGTAATTCGGCTGGGTCGCCAGGTCGTTGCCGAAAAGTGCTGCCTCCGAAGTGAACCGGTCGCCGGTCAGCTGCATGCCGTCGCCGGAATCCCCCGCGAAACGAATGACGACATTTTCCAGCCGCTGCCTGGTATGAGACTTTGACCCGGCTTCGCTGCCATTCGGATCCACGTCTACACCTTCCATCTGTTAACCGGTCGAACAGTCCCCGCTGCAGATTCAGGTTACGCGCCGTCGTAGCGACTCCCCGGCCCATACGATTTTATGTCAGTCGCGGTAACGACTGTGGCACTGCTTTTTGGGTGCATGCTGGACTCGGACCGCTTCCCTGCGGCCGGTTTAGCGACAAAACGCCACGTCAGCACGAGACGGAGGCGACGTATGAGCGAAACTGTGGTATTGGTCACTTCCGTTAGCGTGGGTGCGCCTCAGAATTGCCGACGGCGGCCCCATTCGGATGGGCCGTTTCGGGCATCGCGATGAAATACAGGACCACGCCCGCGCCGGCGATCGAGCCGGCCCAGCGAGGATCTCGAGTGTGAACCAGCCGACGCTCCCTCGGCGTGTCGCGTCGCCATATTCACGCTCGGCGAGCGGCTGACTTCAGCAGGTCCGGCGCGCGAGCGAGCCGACGCGGAACTGCGTCGCTGCTGTTAAGGGGCGTGCGCGAGTCCTAGCTAGGCGCTCTTGTCGCGACGCTCGGTGCGCGACGGCTTGCGCGGCACGATCGTCGGCAGCACGTTGTCCTGCACGGTCTCCTTGGTCACGACCACCTTGGCGACATCGTCGCGACTCGGGATGTCATACATCACGGGCAGCAGCACTTCTTCCATGATGGCGCGCAGGCCCCGGGCGCCGGTGCCGCGGTGAATCGCCTGGTCGGCAATCGCTTCCAGGGCGTCGTCGGTGAACTCCAGCTCCACCCCGTCCATCTCGAAGAGCCGGGTGTATTGCTTGACGAGGGCGTTCTTCGGCTCGGACAGGATCTTGACCAACGACTCCAAGTCCAGGTTGGTGACCGACGCGACCACCGGGAGCCGCCCGATGAATTCGGGGATCAAGCCGAACTTGATCAGATCCTCGGGCATCACATCGGCGAACTGGTCGGTGGTGTCGATCTCGGCCTTGGAGTGGACCTCGGCACCGAAGCCGAGGCCGCGCTTTCCGACCCGCTCGTAGATGATCTTCTCCAGCCCGGCGAAAGCACCCGCGACGATGAACAGCACGTTGGTGGTGTCGATCTGGATGAACTCTTGATGCGGATGCTTGCGGCCGCCCTGCGGCGGAACCGATGCCTGGGTGCCCTCCAGAATTTTCAGCAGAGCCTGTTGAACGCCCTCACCGGAGACGTCGCGGGTGATCGACGGGTTCTCGCTCTTGCGGGCGATCTTGTCGACCTCGTCGATGTAGATGATGCCGGTCTCGGCGCGCTTGACGTCGTAGTCGGCGGCTTGGATCAGCTTAAGCAAGATGTTCTCGACGTCCTCGCCGACGTAACCGGCCTCGGTCAGCGCAGTGGCGTCGGCGATCGCGAACGGCACATTGAGCATCTTGGCCAGCGTCTGGGCCAGGTAGGTCTTGCCGCAGCCGGTAGGTCCGAGCATCAGGATGTTGGACTTGGTCAGCTCAACCGGCTCGTACCGGGAGTCGCGGCCCTTCTCGCCGGCCTGGATCCGCTTGTAGTGGTTGTAGACCGCGACGGCCAGCGTGCGCTTGGCGGTGTCCTGCCCGATGACGTATCCCTCGAGGAAGTCCCGAATCTCGACCGGCTTGGGCAGTTCGTCGAGCTTTACATCGTCGGCGTCGGCGAGTTCCTCTTCGATGATCTCGTTGCACAGGTCGATGCACTCATCGCAGATGTACACACCGGGGCCCGCAATGAGTTTCTTGACCTGCTTCTGGCTCTTCCCGCAGAACGAGCACTTCAGCAGATCACCGCCGTCTCCGATACGTGCCATGATGCCTCAGCGCCTACTTCCTGATCGCCGTTCGTCTTGCCGTGCCGCCTGTATGTCCCGACGCTACCCGTTTGATCCGGCGCAGTGCGACTATTAGCGCCGAATCGCGTCAGTGGTATTCCTGTCCGTCGGTCTGAATGAAACATATAGCCCGACGCCGCTCGCCAGTTGCGAAGACGCGCAATCCGTTTCTCTGGCGTGTCGCGGTCGTTACCCAACCGACGCTGGTGAGTCACGAAACAGTAGGGCATCTCGTCCCCCAGCCGATCACCCTACAGTGAGCTGGTGGAATTGGCGCCCGATTCCGTATTGATTAGCGACGGCGGCCTGGCCACCGAGCTCGAGGCACGCGGCCATGACCTTTCGGACCCGTTGTGGTCGGCGAGACTGCTGACGGATGCGCCGCGGGAGATCGTCGCGGTGCATGCCGCGTACTTTCGCGCCGGTGCCACCATCGCCACGACCGCAAGCTACCAGGCATCGTTCGAAGGCTTTGCCGCGCGCGGGATCGGCCGGGCCGATGCCATCGGGCTGCTGCGCCGCGGCGTCGAACTCGCCAAGACCGCGCGCGACGAGCTCGACGAGGCTGACCTTCGCGTCGCCGCCTCGGTCGGACCGTACGGAGCGGCGCTGGCCGACGGGTCCGAATATCGCGGACGCTACGGCATGTCGATCGCGGCCTTGACCGAGTGGCATCGGCCTCGGCTAGAGACCCTGGCCGCCGCCGGCGCCGACGTGCTCGCCCTGGAAACCGTGCCCGACGTCGACGAGGCCGAAGCGCTGGTCAACCTGGTGCGGTCGCTCGGGGTACCGGCCTGGCTCAGCTACACCATCGAGGGGACGCGAACCCGCGCGGGACAGCCACTCGCCGACGCGTTCGCGGTCGCCGCGGGGGTACCGGAGATTGTCGCGGTCGGGGTCAACTGCTGCGCACCGGACGACGTGCTGCCGGCGATCGGCATCGCTGATGTCGGCAAGCCGGTGATCGTCTACCCGAACAGTGGCGAGCGCTGGGATGGCCGCAGGTGGACGGGTTCGTCCCGGTTCTCCGCAGGGCTTGCCCTGCAGTGGGTGTCGGCGGGTGCAAGCATTGTCGGCGGATGCTGCCGGGTGCGACCAACCGACATCGCCGAAGTGGCCGCCGTCCTGCGCCGAGCGTGCAACCAGGGCGAAAAATCGCCCTGACTGCACACTCGGCGAGACTCAGGCGGTCTGCGCGGAGAGCTTCCGGTACTCGAGGACGGTGTCGATGATCCCGTATTCCTTGGCGTCTTCGGCGGTCAGGATCTTGTCCCGGTCGGTGTCCTTGCGGATCACCGAGGCGTCCTTGCCAGTGTGGTGGGCCAGCGTGGTCTCCATCAGCGTGCGCATCCGCTCGATCTCAGCGGCCTGAATCTCCAGATCGGAGAACTGGCCCTGGATCACCCCGGACAGCGACGGCTGATGGATCAGCACCCGCGCGTTGGGCAGCGCCATGCGCTTACCGGGCGTCCCGGCGGCCAGCAGCACCGCAGCGGCCGAGGCGGCCTGACCCAGGCACACCGTCTGGATGTCGGCCCGCACGTACTGCATGGTGTCGTAGATCGCCATCAACGAGGTGAACCCGCCGCCCGGGGAGTTGATGTACATGGTGATGTCGCGGTCGGGATCCAGCGACTCCAAAACCAGTAGCTGCGCCATGATGTCGTTCGCCGATGCGTCGTCGACCTGGACACCGAGGAAGATGATGCGCTCCTCGAACAGCTTGTTGTAGGGGTTCGACTCCTTGACACCGAAGCTGGAGTGCTCGATGAACGACGGCAGGATGTACCGCGCCTGAGGCTGGATCTGGGGATTCATTGGGCTTCTCCATTAGTGATGTGGGCGGCGCGGGTGATGATGTGGTCGACGAAGCCGTATTCCAGGGCTTCCGGGGCGGTGAACCAGCGGTCGCGATCCGAGTCGGCCTCGATGCGCTCGATCGGCTGGCCGGTGAACTCGGCGTTCAGCCGGAACATCTCCTTCTTGATGACGGCGAACTGCTCGGCCTGGATGGCGATGTCGGCCGCGCTGCCGGTCACGCCGCCCAGCGGCTGGTGCATCAGGATGCGCGCGTGCGGCAGGGCGTAGCGCTTGCCCTTGGTGCCGGCGGCCAACAGGAACTCCCCCATCGAGGCAGCCATGCCCATGGCATAGGTGGCGATGTCGCAGGGCGCCAGGACCATGGTGTCGTAGATCGCCATGCCCGCGCTGATCGATCCGCCGGGCGAGTTGATGTAGAGGTTGATGTCCTTGGAGGCGTCTTCGGCGGCGAGCAGCAGAATCTGTGCGCACAGCCGATTAGCGATCTCGTCGTTCACCTCCGAACCCAGGAAGATGATGCGCTCCGACAGCAAGCGCTCATAGACCGAGTCCGAGAGGCTGAGACCCAGCGAGTTCGAACGCATGTGAGTCACGACGAGGTTACCTGCTTTCTCGAGTTCTGTATGCACCGACACTAACCAACCGAGCCCGCTGTTTGGTGCCCACGCACCCCCTGAAATGGGCGCGTTCGCTCACAGCGTCATGTTGCGGGCTGGTCGGAGGCCTCCTCCGCCGCGGCCTCACCGGCCTTTGCGGCCGCGGCCTTACCGGCCTTAACCGCCTTACCGGCCGTGCCGGCCTTGCCGGCCGTGCCGGCCGTGCCGGCCTTACCGGCCTTACCAGCCGTGCCGGCCTTACCAGCCGTGCCGGCCTTACCAGCCGTACCGGCCTTACCAGCCGTGCCGGCCTTGCCGGCCTTGCCGGCCTTGCCGGCCGTGCTGGCCTTACCAGCCGTACCGGCCTCGCCGGCGTCGTCGGTCGCCTTGGGCTCTTCGGTCTCCTTGACCTCGTCGGTCTCCTTGACCTCGTCGGTCTCCTTGACCTCGTCGGTCTCCTTGACCTCGTCGGTCTCCTTGACCTCGTCGGTCTCCTTGACCTCGTTGCTCTCCTCGACGGTGTCTGCCTCGTCGGTCTGGGCATGCTTGCCGAAGATCTCGGTGATGTCGATCGCGTTTCCGTCGGTATCGGTGATCGTCGCCGCGTCGACTACGGCCCTGACGGCCAGCTCGCGGCGCACATCGGCGAACATCGCCGGCAGCTGGTTGTTCTCCTGCAGGTAGGAGAACAGCTGCTGCGGCTCGATGCCGTATTGCCGAGACGTCGTCAGCAGCCGTTCAGTCAGGTCCTCCTGGCCGACCTGGACCTCCCGGTCATCGGCCAGGGCGTCGAGCAATAACTGCCTCTTGACGTCCTTCTCCGCGGCGCTGCGCGCCTCCGACTCGAACTCGTTGCGCGTCGAGCCTCGCTCGGCGAGCACCTCAGCGAGCTTGGCTTCGTCGTGGTTGAGGCCGTGCAGGGCGCTATGCATGGCGCTGTCGAGCTGGGCCTGCACGATCGCCTCCGGCAACGGCACGTCGACCTGCTCGAGCAGAGCATCGATCGTGGCGTTGCGGATCTGCTCGGCCTGCTGGGCTCGCTTGGCCTCGCGCACCTGTTCGCTGAGGTTGGCCCGCAGCTCGTCGATGGTGTCGAACTCGCTGGCCAATTGCGCGAACTCGTCGTCGGGCTCGGGCAGTTCACGTTCCTTGATCGACCTGATGGTGACGGTGACCTCCGCGTCCTGCCCGGCGTGTTCGCCGGTCGCCAGCGTGGCGGTGAAGACCCGGGACTCGTCGGTCGACAAGCCGACCACCGCATCGTCGAGACCCGCGATGAGACGGCCGGAACCGACCTCGTGGGACAGACCCTCGGCGGCGGCGTTCGGCACGTCCTCGCCGTCGACGGTGGCGGACAAGTCGATCGTCACGAAGTCGCCGACTGCCACCGGCCGGTCCACTCCGGTCAGGGTGCCGAACCGGATACGCAATGCCTTCAATTCGGCGTCGACGTCGTCGTCGGTGACCTCGACCGGATCCACCGAGACCTTGAGCGTGCTCAGGTCGGGAAGAGCGATCTTGGGGCGAATGTCGACTTCGGCGGTGAAGGCCAGATCCTCGCCGTACTCCTTTTTCGTCACCTCGATGTCGGGCTGGCCGATCGGCTGGACCTCCGACTCGGCTACCGCCTGTCCGTACCGGCTGGGCAGTGCTTCGTTGACGACCTGGTCGAGCATCGCCGCCCGGCCGAAACGCGCCTCCAGCAACCGCGCTGGCGCCTTACCAGGGCGGAAGCCGGGCAGTCGCACCTGTTTGGCGAGCTCTTTGTAGGCCCGCTTGAAATCGGGCTCAAGCTCGGTAAAAGGCACCTCAACGCTGATGCGCACCCGGGTGGGGCTCAGTTGCTCGACAGTGCTCTTCACGGGTGTGCTCCTCGGTGCTCGTTCTGGGCTCGTTGCTGGCGGCCTGGTCGGGGTGACAGGATTTGAACCTGCGGCCTTCCGCTCCCAAAGCGGATGCGCTACCAAGCTGCGCTACACCCCGCGCTGACCTCGCGATCCTACGGCCCGGCGGCGCCAGACCCGTAACGACCTCAGACCTCACGGGGAGGTTTCAGGACGGATTCGATTAGATTTGATCTCTTCCGACACGTATTGTCTCGCTCGACGAATGAATGCGGGCGTAGCTCAATGGTAGAGCCCTAGTCTTCCAAACTAGCGACGCGGGTTCGATTCCCGTCGCCCGCTCGGGCTACATTTGTGCTCGACAGAAAGGCGTAATGAGCGACCTTGGAGTAGTCGAAATAAAGGGCTCATGCGTGGGGGGCTTCGAAAATGTGCGCGAGGCGTTCGCGCGCAACTTCTCGCGACGCGGCGACGTCGGCGCGGCCGTCGCCGTGTGGGTGAACGGTGATCTCGTCGTCAACCTCTGGGGCGGCTCCGCTGACGGTGCCGGTACCCAGCCCTGGCAACAAGACACCCTGACCACCGTGCTGTCCGGCACCAAAGGTCTGACGTCGACCTGCGTGCACCAACTCGCCGACCGCGGCGAGCTGGACCTGCATGCGCCGATCGCCCACTATTGGCCCGAGTTCGGTCAGGCCGGCAAGGAAGCCATCACCCTGGCCATGGTGCTGAGCCACCGATCCGGCGTAATCGGTCCGCGCACACGGTTGACTTGGCAGCAAGTCGTCGATTGGGACTTTGTCTGCGAGCAACTGGCCGCCGCGGAACCGTGGTGGGAACCGGGCACAGCACAGGGCTATCACATGACCACGTACGGCTTCATCGTCGGCGAGGTGTTCCGCCGTGTCACGGGTCGCACGGTTGGTCAGTACCTCCGCACCGAGATAGCCGAACCGATCGGCGCCGACGTCCACATCGGCTTGTCCCCGACCGAACAACGCCGCTGCGCCGAGCGGGTGAACAAGCCACACGCCCGCGACCTGCTGGCGGAGGTGCAAGCCCCTGGCTACCCGACCACCCTGACCGAACACCCGAAGGCGGC
The DNA here is from genome assembly GCA_963845595.1 of uncultured Actinomycetota bacterium. Taxonomy (GTDB): domain Bacteria; phylum Actinomycetota; class Actinomycetes; order Mycobacteriales; family Mycobacteriaceae; genus Mycobacterium. The sequence goes on along the minus strand of CAWJSU010000005.1, from coordinate 31,485 downwards.
GCTGTCGATCGCGATGGGTTTTGCCCCGGACGACGAGCTGGGGTCCAACGACCTGCAGCTTTGGCGCGAGCTCGAGTTCCCCGGCACTAACGGGCAGGTATCGGCGCTCGGATTGGCGACCTTCTACAACGCGCTCGCCCAGGAGAAACTGCTCAGCCGCGAGCACATGGACCTGGTCCGGGTGTCGCAGGGCGGCTTCGAGGCCGATCTGGTGCTCGGCCCGCGCGTCGCCGACCACGGGTGGGGTCTGGGCTACATGCTCAACCAGCGTGGCGTCAACGGGCCCAACCGGCGGATTTTCGGCCACGGTGGCCTGGGCGGGTCATTCGGGTTCGTCGATCTGGAATACCGAATCGGCTACGCCTATGTGATGAATCGCTTCGACGCCACCAAAGCCAATGCGGACCCGCGCAGCATCGCGCTGAGCAACGAGGTCTACGCGGCGCTCGGGGTCAACTGAGAACTGAGCGCAGGTTGGGGGGTGCGAGCCACCCCCACGTGGCTCGCACCCCGATCGATCACCGAATGGCGGTCGGATTACCTTTGCCAGGGTTGCCGGTCGTGGTCCCACCGGTGGTCCGGACCGCCGCCCCAGTCATGGCTGTGGTCCCAGCCGTCCATATCGCGGTGGTGATCGTCGTGGCAGGCTCCGCCCTCCCAGTTCGAACCCCACCCCGGATCCCACCACTCACCCGGGCACCAATGGTACGCCGGGAATGGCGCAGGTTGAGCTTGTGCCGCGGCCGCGGCCCCCAGTCCGCCTAGACCCAACGCAGCGGTCACGGCGAAAATCGTTGCGGCAAAACGTGGAAATGTTTTCACAATCCCAGCTTGCACCCAACCGATCAAGATCCGAACTATGGTTCGGTCTCACCTCGATAACGAGATCGCCAGTGCCACAGTATATTTGACATGTGCCTAACAACGTCACGTCTGACAACTAGGGCACCAGAACACATTTCGACCCTCCAGCACGGCCGTGTGGATCGTAGCCCCGCACACCCGGCACGGCTCGCCGGCACGCCGGTACACATACGTCCGGGGTCGACCTGGCAGATACGACGGTGGACCGTGATCGTGTTCGGGGCGCACCGCGACGATCTTGCCGCGGCGAAAGCCGACTTTCATCAGCGCCACCAAATCGGTCCACGCCGAATCGAATTCGGCCTCGCCGATGTCCCGGCCGGGCCGGAACGGGTCGATGAGGTGGCGAAACAACAACTCGCTGCGGTAGACGTTACCCACGCCGGCAATGATGGTCTGGTCCATCAACAGCGCGCCAATAGGCCTGCGTGACTTTGTGATTCGCGTCCAAGCCCACGACGGGTCAGCGTCGGCGCGCAAGGGGTCGGGTCCCAGCCTGGCCACAACGTCGCCAACCTGGGCTTCGTCCAGCACTTCACACACCGTCGGGCCACGCAAATCGGTGCCGTACTCGGCGCCGACCATGCGCATCCGCACCTGTCCCACCGGTTCCGGAAGCGGTGCACCATCCGGGCGTTCCCATTCGGTGAAGGTGCCGTAGAGACCGAGGTGTACATGCACGATCGGGCCGTCGGCGTAATGATGAAACAGATGCTTGCCCCAGACGCTGGCGCGCAGGAACACCCGGCCGTCCACCGCGGACGCCGAACTAGCGAACCGGCCCTGCGGGCTGGACACCACGACCGGTGCGCGGGCGAATCGGCGCTGATGCAGGCGGGCCAGCCGATGCAGGGTATGCCCTTCGGGCACGGGTGTCTCTCACGCCTGAGCGCCGGGCACCGGCGGCGCTTGGTGAGTACGTTCGTATTCGGCGAGGATGTCGATACGGCGTTGGTGGCGTTCGGCCTTCGACCACGGCGTGGTCACGAAGGCGTCGACGATGGCCAGCGCCTCGTCAACGGTGTGCATGCGGCCGCCGATCCCGATCAACTGCGCATTGTTGTGCTGGCGGGCCAACGTCGCGGTTTCGACGTTCCACCCGAGCGCGCACCGCGCACCGGGCACCTTGTTCGCGGCGATCTGCTCGCCGTTGCCCGATCCGCCCAGCACGATGCCGAGGCTGCCCGGGTCGGCGACCGTACGTGTTGCCGCGGCGATGCAAAACGCTGGATAGTCGTCATCGGCGTCGTAGCTGAAGGCGCCGCAGTCGATCGGCTCGTGTCCGGATTTCTTCAGGTGCTCGATGATCTGCTGCTTGAGCTCGTATCCGGCGTGATCAGAACCCAGGTAGACGCGCATGCCCGACATTGTGCACGACGCGCGCGGGCGGGCTCGCCGCCGGGCCAGTGGCGATCGCGAGGGCGGCGGAGCCGGGCGAAGCGGGTCGCCACCATCAAGACCAGTGGCGATCGCGAGGGCGGCGGAGCCGGGCGAAGCGGGTCGCCACCATCAAGACCAGTGGCGATCGCGAGGGCGGCGGAGCCGGGCGAATTGGGTCGCCGCCATAGTTGCGCCCCCAGGGGACTGGCGGCTTTGGCCGTCGGGGGATCGGGGCAGGTGAACAGTGTCGGATCCGGTAGTTGTCGGTGCCGTTGCCTAAGGTGCGCCGTATGTCGCAGCGCCGGTTCCGCCGCACCCCGGCAGGGGTGTCGCTGCTGGGGCTGCACCTGCTGTGGTGCCCGAAGTATCGGCGCCGAATTTTGGGTGGCCGCCAACCGGCCCGCTGCGGGGAGCTGCTCGAACAGATCGCCGACGAGCGTGGCTGCCAACTCGTGGCCAAGGAAGTGATGCCCGATCAGGTGCAGCTGTTCGTGCGGGTCGGTCCGACCGACGCGCCAGCGGCGATGGCGCGAGCGTTGCAGGGCCGCATCGCGCGAGTGCTGGGCCAAGAATTTCGGTATCTGTGCAACGGGGCGAAGGTGTTGTGGTCGCCGTCGTATTTCGCTGCCTCGATGGGCTACGTCTGGGAGTCGACGGTGCGCCGCTATATCGAGCATCAGTGGGATGCGGTGTTGGCGTCATGAGGCGGGCGTATGTGTTTCGTTTGCGTCCGACGGCACGTCAGCACATCGCGTTGGCGGCGTGTGTGGAGTCGCACCGCGAGTTGTATAACGCGGCTTTGCAGGAGCGTCGAGATGCGTGGGCGCACAGCAAGACCCGTATCAATTACGGGGATCAGTCGGCGCAGCTGAGCGAGGTTCGCCAGGCGCGCCCGGATGTGGGGGTGTGGTCGTTTTCCAGTCAACAGGCTACGCTGCGTCGGTTGAATAAGGCGTTCGCCGGGTTCTTCGGTCGGGTCAAGACCGCCAAACCTGGTGTCAAGCCGGGGTATCCGCGGTTTAAGGGCAAGGCGCGGTTCGACAGTGTGGAGTGGCCTAAAGACGGTGACGGTGCTCGCTGGCTGCCCGACGTCAAGCGGGTGTACTTGCAGGGTATCGGCCAGGTCAAGGTTGATCTGCATCGCCAGCTGGCGGGCCGGGTGAAGACGATCCAGGTCAAACGGCAAGGGCGTCGCTGGGTGTTGGTGTTGTCCTGTGATGATGTCCCAACCAATCCGCTGCCCGCGACCGGCCGCCAAGCTGGCGTCGACGTCGGCATTGTTAGCTTCGCCACCACCAGCGACGGTGAGCATATCGACAATCCGCGTTGGGGACGTGCCGCGGCGGATCGGCTGGCCGCGGCGCAGCAGCGGTTGGCGCGCGCGAAGCGGCGCTCGAAGAACCGTGGACGCAAGCGGGAGACCGTGGCTGCCTGGCATCGTAAGATCGCCAACCAGCGTAAAGACTTTCACCACAAGCAGGCCCGCGCTCTGGTTGAGAGTTATGACCTTGTGGTGGTGGAGGATTTACAGATTGCCAACATGATGCGGCGGGCCAAGCCCGTCGCAGATCCGGACAATCCCGGGCAGTTTTTGCCCAACGGTGCCCGGGCGAAGTCCGGACTCAACAGGAGTATCGGGGACGCGGGCTGGGGTGGCTTCGTCTCGATTCTGCGCGCCAAAGCGGAAGAAGCTGGGCGTATATGGATTGAGGTCGACCCCCGGCACACCTCGGATGGCTGCGAGAAATGCGGGTATGCAGCCGCCGAAAACCGGGTCACCCAAGCGGAGTTCCAATGCCGCAGATGCTTGCATCTCGCACCGGCAGACGAGCATGCCGCACGCAACATCCTACGGGCTGGACTGGCCCTTCACGCTCAAGCGGCGTGAGAAGAAGCCGGCGACTTCCAGCCGCCGGAGAAGTCACCAACTCTCAGTCGAACTCGGGCCGCTCGGTGCGGGTCCGCTTGAGCTCGAAGAAGTGTGGGTAGGCCGCGAACGTCACCGAGGCGTCCCAGAGTTTCCCGGCCTCTTCGCCGCGCGGAATCTTCGACAGCACCGGCCCGAAGAACGCCACCCCGTTGACGTGGATGGTCGGCGTGCCGACGTCGTCGCCAACCGCGTCCATTCCGGCGTGGTGACTCTTGCGCAGGGCGTCGTCGTAGGCGTCACTGGTGGCAGCGGCGGCCAGCTCCGCAGGCAGACCGGCTTCGGCCAGCGACTCCTTGATGACCACTTCGAGGTCTTTGTTGTCCTCGTTGTGAATCCGGCGGCCCATCGCGGCGTACAGCGGGTCCAGGACGGCGGCACCATGAGCCTGCTCAGCGGCTATCGCCACTCGCACCGGCCCCCAGGCCTTTTTCATGTTTTCGCGGTATTGCTCGGGCAGGCCTTCGCGGTTCTCGTTGAGTATCGCCAGGCTCATGACGTGGAAATTCACCTCAATATCGCGAACTTTCTCCACTTCGAGGATCCAGCGTGAGGTAATCCAGCACCACGGGCACAGCGGGTCGAACCAGAAATCAGCGGCAGACTTCTCGGGCATTGCGCAGTCCTCTCGTTGACGGTGAACGCCGTCTAGCAACAACCGTAACCGCCGCGCGCCTGTTCCCTCGCCGTCGCCCTCGCTCCCCCCTTTTTGAGGCCTTTTTGGGGGGGAGGCACCCGACAAGCGCCGACGCCTTAAGTTGGAGCCGTGGCCCTTCCTAACCTCACCCGCGACCAGGCTGCCGAACGCGCCGCCCTGATCACCGTCGAGAGCTACCAGATCAACCTCGATGTCACCGACGGCGACGGCGACGCGCGCGCCTCGGGCCAACGAACTTCGTGGACTTTCCGGTCCACCACCACCGTGGTGTTCGACGCACTGGCCGGCGCGGACACGTTCATCGACATCGCCGCCGACACGATCCGCAGCGCCAGCCTCAACGGTCGCGACCTCGATGTCTCCGGGTACGACGAATCGACGGGGATCCCGCTACGGGGACTGGCCAACCGCAATGTCGTCATCGTCGACGCCGACTGCCGCTACTCCAACACCGGCGAGGGCCTGCATCAGTTCGTCGACCCGGTGGACGACGAGACCTACCTGTACTCGCAATTCGAAACGGCCGACGCCAAGCGGATGTTCGCCTGCTTCGACCAACCCGACCTCAAGGCAACGTTCGATTTGCGGGTCACCGCGCCCAAGCACTGGAAGGTGATCTCCAACGGCGCGACCGTGTCGGTCGCCGACACGGATGGGCACAGTGTGCACACCTTCGCCACCACCCCGCGGATGAGCACCTATCTGGTGGCCCTGATCGCCGGGCCCTACACCGCCTGGAACGACACCTACACCGACGAACACGGCGAGATCCCACTGGGCCTCTACTGCCGGGCCTCGCTGGCCCAGTACATGGACGCCGAGCGGTTGTTCACCGAGACCAAGCAGGGATTCGGCTTCTACCACAAGCACTTTGGGCTGGCGTACGCGTTCGGCAAGTACGACCAGCTGTTCGTCCCCGAGTTCAATGCCGGCGCAATGGAGAACGCCGGCGCGGTGACGTTCCTCGAGGACTACGTCTTTCGCAGCAAGGTCACCCGGGCGTCCTACGAGCGGCGCGCCGAGACGGTGCTGCACGAGATGGCGCACATGTGGTTCGGCGACCTGGTCACCATGACCTGGTGGGACGACCTGTGGCTGAACGAGTCGTTCGCCACCTTCGCCTCGGTGCTATGCCTAAGCGAGGCAACCGAATACAAACAGGCCTGGACGACGTTCGCAACCGTGGAAAAGTCATGGGCGTACCGCCAGGACCAAATGCCGTCGACGCACCCGATCGCCGCGGATATCCCCGACCTGGCCGCGGTCGAGGTCAACTTCGACGGCATCACTTATGCCAAAGGCGCCTCGGTGCTCAAGCAGCTCGTCGCCTACGTCGGGCTGGAGCATTTCCTGGCCGGCCTGCGCGATTACTTCCGCACCCACGCATTCGGCAACGCCACCTTCGACGATCTGCTCGCCGCGCTGGAGAAAGCGTCCGGCCGCGACTTGTCGCATTGGGGTCAGCAGTGGCTGAAAACCACTGGGCTCAATACGCTGCGAGCGGATTTCGATCTCGACGGCCCGGGCGCTGAGGGCAAGTTCACCCGGTTCGCGGTGACGCAGAGTGGCGCCGCGCCCGGCGCGGGCGAGACCCGGGTGCACCGGCTGGCGGTGGGCATCTACGACGATGATGGAACCGGCAAACTGGTGCGGGTCCACCGCGAGGAACTCGACGTCGCGGGTTCGGACACGGAAGTACCTGCGCTGGTTGGTGTTTCGCGGGGCAAGCTGGCACTGGTCAACGATGACGACCTGACCTACTGCTCACTTCGGCTAGACGGTCAGTCGCTGCAAACCGCCCTGGACCGGATCGCCGACATCGCCGAGCCACTGCCGCGCACGCTGGTGTGGTCGGCGGCATGGGAGATGACCCGCGAGGCCGAGCTGCGGGCGCGTGACTTTGTGGCACTGGTGTCGGGCGGTGTGCAGGCCGAAACCGAGGTCGGGGTGGCGCAGCGGCTGCTGCTGCAGGCGCAGACGGCGCTGACGTCCTATGCCGACGAGGGTTGGGCTCGTGAGCACGGCTGGCCGCAGTACGCCGACAGGTTGCTGGAATTGGCCCGCGCCGCGCCGCCCGGATCGGATCACCAGCTCGCCTTCGTCAATTCGTTGTGCTCGTCGGTGCTGTCCACCCGGCATGTCGCGACGCTGGCCGACCTGCTGGATCACGACTCCGCCGAATTGGGGTTGGCGGGCTTGGAGGTCGACACCGATCTGCGCTGGCGCATCGTGACCGCCCTGGCCACCGCCGGCGAGATCGACGCGGACGGGCCCGAGACACCGTTCATCGACGCCGAAGCACAGCGCGACCCGACGGCTGCCGGCAAGCGGCACAGCGCCCAGGCCGCGACGGCACGACCGCAATTCGACGTCAAGAACGATGCGTTTACCGCGGTGATCGAGGACGACACCCTGGCCAACGCAATGGGGCGCGCACTGACCGCAGGCATCGCCGCACCCGGGCAGGCCAAGCTGCTGCTGCCCTTCACCGCGCGCTACTTCGATGCGATACCCGGGGTCTGGGCACGGCGATCCAGCGAGGTCGCGCAAACGGTGGTGATCGGCCTGTACCCCTACTGGGATATCAGCGACGACGCGATCGCCGCCGCTGACAGGTTCCTGACCGCCCCGGAGACTGGGGTGTCTGCGGTACCGCCTGCGCTGCGCCGGCTGGTGCTGGAGGGTCAGGCGGCGGTGAAGCGGGCGTTGCGCGCGCGTCGGTTCGATGCCGCGGCCGCGGGAGGAAGCTGAGTCACCGATAGCCGCCGTCGGCCAGGCCCGCGTCCTCCTCCAGCCTGTTCGTCTTTCCAAAGACCCTCTCGCGGATCACTTCCCAGCTGTAATCGGTGAGCATGCGCACGTAGCCCCTGGCGGCCCATTGCGCGGAGTGCCGTTCCTCGTGGTGCAGCACGCGGTCCAGGTCGAGGCCGCTCTCGACCGGCCTGCCCCGGCCGTCGGTGTACCAGGCATGCCCGGACGCGACGATTTGGCGGAGCTGCCGGGCGGGGTCGCGGCAGCGGTCGATGTTCACCATGAAGATGTCGCCCCAGGCGGTGCCGCCCTGCTGACTGAACAGGCCCAGGATCCGGTTGCCGCCGACGCCCATGAGCAAGCCGTTCGGCGTGGTGACCAAACGCCCCCCGTTGCGGTCGACGAACCCGACGTCGCGGTCATAGCTCCAGCCGTTTGCCCGCTGCCGGTCGATGATCCGGCCAATCTCGTCGGCGCAGTACGGCGTCTCCGGGAAGTCGTTGGTGACCCCGCGCGACCCGGGCGACCCAGGCGACCCAGCCGTTTTGCCGTAGCCGGTGCCCGCGTTGAGGACGTAGGTCATCAACGCCGCCCGGCGCGCATCGTCCCCGCTGCTGCCCGGTGGGATCAGGAAGAAGGACTTCCCGTCGGGGTCTTTGATTTCCTCGATTGTTTCCAGGACCTGGAAACTGTCCGGGGCGATGCCGTGCCGGCGGACGATCTCACCGATCACCGCCGGAGGCACGTCCCGACGTGCCGCGTTCTCCAACCACGTCGTGTGGCCGTCGCGTACCAATCGCTTACCAGGGCCCGCGGCGCGAGATCTACGCCGGAGAGATCCCCGCACTGAGCACGCGGATCGCGCTGATCAGCCCGTCGAGCAGGTTGCCCTGCTCGAACGCCGCCGAGGCCGCGGCGACCCCGAGCGGTGCCGCCGACTCGGCGCCGCGACCCCGGACCTCGGAACCGTAGACCACCTCGATAGTGCTCTGGTTTGGCGATACGGCGACCAGCACCGCGTTGTTCGCCGTCGGCACGTTGGCCAGAATTTCGCGGGCCCGTGCCGCGGTGTCGGTGCCCAAGTCGCCGAGGTAAATCGCGAACCGCGCCTCGGATTCCCGTGAACCGTAGGTCAGCGCGTCGTCCAATAGGACGAGATCTTTGATCGGGAACGGGTAGTGCACGGACGCTTCTCCGGGCTCGGTGACCCCAGAGATGCGTCCGCTGGTGGTGACCACCGAGCCCTTGGGCAGCTCGGCGTGGTCGATCGTCGCGACTTCACCACTTGCCACTGGCGCCACCTCCGACTGTGAACTCCGATGTGTCATGCCCGCCATGTCCGCCGTGGGCCCCATGACCATTACCGACAACTTCGTCAGTGGCGGCCCACAGGATCGGCGGATGTGTCCACTTCTCCGACAATTTATAGGTCGCGGGGTGCGGCCCCTTGCGCGCCCAGATCAGCACTGACAGCAGGATCACCAGCACCAACGGTATTCCGACGAAGTAGAGGTGGATCTCCCAAACCTTCACGACGCAAACCGTATCCCACCAAGCGGTCCGTCGGCGCACTTGGACGCAAGATTGTTTTCAGAAGGAACAGCCCGTTTGTCAGGCCGCGCCTTCACCGAGGTATCGGGCCCACGCCGGATCCAGTTCCTTGACCGTCGAGAGCAGCCGCCAGTGCTGTCCCGTCGGCGGCAGCGGCGCTCGGCGCAGTGCCCAGCCAAGTTCGCTGAGCAGCTTGTCGCCCTTGCGGTGGTTGCAGTTCGAGCAGCAGGCGACGCAGTTCTCCCAGGAGTGGTCACCACCGCGGCTGCGTGGCACCACGTGGTCGACGGTGTCGGCCTTCGCCCCGCAATACGCGCAGCAGAAACGGTCGCGGTGCATCAGCGCGGCGCGGGTCATCGGGACCCGGGCCCGGTACGGAACCCGCACGTAGGACCGCAGCTGGATCACCGACGGCACCACGATCGACCTGGTCGCCGAGTGGATGACCGGCCCGGTCGGGTCGTGGTGCACCACGTCGGCCTTGCCGCAGATCAGCATGACAATGGCCCGGCGCATCGGCAGCGCGGTGAGCGGCTCGTAGGTGGAGTTCAGCAGCAGCACCCGCCGGCGATTCCAGATCGACGCGCTGTCGTGGCGGGTGGGCGGATGGGTTTCGACGCTGTGCAGGCATGACGCGGTCGCTGGCCCGGTTAAACCAGCCGCGGCACCGGAACTGCGGTGACTGCGGCGTCTCTTGCCATGCGCCATAGATCCTCCGCGCAACAGTCCACCATGATTCGCCGCCAACTGCACGCCAATTCGCCGGTGCGCGTCGTGTCGGTCCGGTGAATAGCCAGGAGCCGCCCGGCCCGGCTGACCTCGCCAACCCGCCGATACACCACAATGGAGGAGATGGATCAGGTGCAACAGTCCTTCTACGACGCGGTCGGCGGAGCCGAGACCTTCAACGCGATCGTGTCCCGCTTTTACGCGCAGGTTCCGGAGGACGAGATACTTTCGCAGCTATACCCAGCGGACGATTTGGCGGCCGCGGAGCAACGGTTGCGCATGTTCCTCGAGCAGTACTGGGGTGGCCCGCGGACCTACTCTGACCAGCGCGGACATCCCCGGCTGCGGATGCGTCACGCCCCATTCCGGATCACGCCCATCGAGCGCGACGCCTGGCTGCGGTGTATGCACATTGCTGTCGCCTCGATCGACGCGCAGACCCTCGACGACGAACACCGGCGTGAGCTGCTCGATTACCTTGAGATGGCCGCTCACTCCCTGGTGAATTCCGCCTTTTGATGTCCGGCCAAGAGACTGAACGGAGCAATATGGGCCCGGGAGCGTGGTGGTCAACTGCGGTTTTTTATCAGGTGTACCCGCGCTCCTTCGCTGACAGCGACGGCGACGGGGTCGGCGACATTGATGGTTTAACGGCCCGGTTAGGGCACCTGGAACGACTCGGTATCGACGCGATTTGGCTCAACCCGGTCACCGTCTCGCCGATGGCCGACCACGGCTACGACGTCGCCGATCCGCGAGACATCGACCCGCTGTTCGGCGGGATGGCCGCGATCGAACGGCTGATCGCGGCCGCGCACGATCGGGGCATCAAGATCACCATGGATGTGGTGCCCAACCACACCAGTTCGGCGCATCCGTGGTTTCGGGCCGCACTGGCAGCAGGGCCGGGCACCGACGCGCGGGAGCGTTATTTCTTTCGCGACGGTCGCGGCCCCGACGGGGCGCTGCCGCCGAACAACTGGACGTCGGTGTTCGGCGGGTCGGCCTGGACTCGCGTGGTCGAGCCGGACGGTAATCCCGGTCAGTACTACCTGCACCTTTTCGATGCCGAGCAACCGGATCTGAACTGGGAACATCCGGATGTCTTCGACGACTTCGAGAAGACGCTGCGCTTCTGGCTGGAGCGGGGCGTGGACGGCTTCCGCATCGACGTGGCGCACGGGATGGCCAAGCCGCCCGGCCTGCCGGACGCGACGGATGTCGCCAAAGTTTTGCACCACACCGACAACGACCCGCGCTTCAACCATCCGAGTGTGCACGCGATTCATCGCGAAATCCGCACGGTGCTCGACGACTATCCGGGCGCGGTGACCGTCGGCGAGGTGTGGGTCACCGATAACCTGCGCTGGGCCGAGTACACCCGGCCCGACGAACTGCATCTCTGCTTCAATTTCCGGCTCACGAAGATCGACTTCGACGCCGCAGAAATACACGACGCGATACGAAACTCGCTGGCCGCCACGGCGATCCAAAATGCGGTCCCGACCTGGACGCTATCCAACCACGACGTGGGCCGTGAGGTGACCCGGTATGGCGGCGGCGAGATCGGGCTGCGCCGGGCGCGGGCCATGACGATGGTGATGCTCGCCCTGCCGGGCGCGGTGTTCATCTACAACGGTGCAGAGCTGGGGCTGCCCGACGTGCTGGACCTGCCCGAAGAGGCGCTGCAGGACCCGACGTGGAAACGCTCCGGACGGACCGAACGCGGTCGCGACAAGTGCCGGGTTCCGATTCCGTGGTCGGGCGACGCTCCCCCGTTCGGGTTTTCCACCTCCGCCGACACCTGGCTGCCGATGCCCGCGGATTGGGCGGCGCTGACCGTCGAAAAACAGCAGGCGGATCCCGATTCGACCTTGTCGTTCTTCCGACGTGCACTCGAATTACGCAGGGGCCGTGGCGAATTCGACGGCGGCGAGCTCGATTGGCTGACCGCGCCGCGCGATGCGCTGATATTCCGGCGCGGCGGCGCCGTGGTCTGCGTGTTGAACGCGGGCGAGCGCCCGATGGCGCTGCCGCCGGGTGAGGTCATCCTGGCCAGCGCGCCGTTGGTCGATGGTCAACTACCGCCGGACAGCGCGGCGTGGCTGGTCTGACGCTGGTCTGAGCGCGTTCGCTCAGGCTCGATCGTCGCCTTCGACGGCGGCGTCGTAGCCGGGCAGATCCGCTTCAGCGCGCAACAGTTCGGCGGCGCGTTCGGCGACCATCGAGATGGTCAAAAACGGGTTCACCGGGACGCATCGAAGCTGGTTGGCCGCTAGACGTGGGCGGCGCGGGCAGACTCGGCGCCTGCGCACGGCGTAGCCGCCCGGGCGAAAACGCCACCAACACTCACCGAGTGCGCGGCTAGACCAGTTCGCTTTTCGTCCGACTGGCTACGGTACCGTAAGTTACGGTAGCGTAGCCAGTGTGACAGCCTTACAGACCAAGCTGCTGACCGAACTGGAGCCCGTCGTGGCAGCCAACCTCGACCGCCACCTCAGCCTCGCGAAGGACTGGCAGCCGCAAGACTATGTGCCCTGGTCACGCGGGCGTGATTTCGCCTTTCTCGGCGGCACCGACTGGCAGCCTGAGGACTCGCCGCTCGACCCGGTCGCGCAGACGGCGATGATGGTCAACCTGCTCACCGAGGACAATCTGCCCTCATACCACCGCGAGATCGCCACCCGCTTCGGCCGCGACGGCGCCTGGGGCCAGTGGGTCGGTCGCTGGACGGCCGAGGAGGGCCGGCACGCGATCGCGATACGCGACTACCTCGTCGTCACGCGTGGGGTGGACCCGGTCCGGTTGGAGGCGCTGCGCATGGAGCACATGACGGCGGGCTACGACAGCGGCGACAAGACCATGCTGCAGGCGCTGGCCTACGTCTCGTTCCAGGAGCTGGCCACCCGGATCTCGCACCGCAATACCGGGCGTGCGACCGGCTGTCCCCTTGCCGAGCAGTTGCTCACTCGCATATCCACGGACGAGAACCTGCACATGGTCTTCTACCGCAACCTGATGGACGCCGCGCTCGACCTCGCGCCCGACGAGGCGATGCAAACGATCCGCGACGAGGTGGTCGGCTTCCAGATGCCTGGCCAGGGTATGACCGACTACATCAGGAACGCCGTCACCATCGCCAAGGCCGGCATCTACGACCTGCGTCTACACCACGACGCGGTGATCCAGCCCGTGCTGCGGTTCTGGCGGATCTTCGAGCGCACCGACTTTGGCCCGGCCGGCGAGCGCGCCCGCGACGAGCTCTCGTTCTTCCTGGCGATGCTCGACGCCAAGGCGAAGCACTATGAAGAGAGGCGCGCCGCTCGCGAGGCGGTACGAAGGACTGCGTAACGACGCAACACCCTGGTAGTCGCCGCCGTTCAACGCAATACCAGCGCCGGGTGGCCGCGACGCCGGTACACCGAACCGAACCGGGCGTCGACACGTAACCACGCCGGCAGTATCCGGACCCGGATCATTTCGCCCGCGTCGATCGCGTCCGGTGATTGCGGCAGGAAACCCATTGCGGTCAAAGCGAACACGCACCGCATGGGTAGCCCCACACTCACGTCGCCCGAACTGACCTGAATGACCTCCTGGTCGAGCAGCGATGCCGGTGGACCATGGGAACCGCTGTGCTCCTTGGCCAATCGCGCACCACGTTGCGCCAGGTCCAACATCACCCCGGCGGGTATGTCGTCGAGGTGGGTGAAGCCGGACTCCGGTGGCAACGCACCCCGCCAGGCCGAGTCCATCGAGAAACCCGGATCGACGTAGCCCGAGTCGTCCATCCCGGCCAGACCCCGCGCCAATTCGTTTGCGCCAACCGACAAATCGTCGGGCCGCACCTTGCCGACCACCACCCGACTGGCCAGCACGTCGAAACCGGTTGCCACCCAGGCCGACAGCAAACCCGAAGAGCGAGCGCGGAGTCGGATCACCGCGGCGTCGTCGAGCCGAATCGCGTGATCGACGAACGTGGCCAGATCCGCGCGGTGGGCGGCCCTGGATTCCGGGCCAAGCCACACGCCGCGCTCGGCCACCTTCCCTATTTCCGGACCCACCGCTGCAGATACTCCCGATGGTGTGGCGTGAGCCGTACCAGCCGCTGATCGTCGATATGAAACGCGGCCAGCTGCGATTCGGCGATGACGGCCGGCTTGGATTCCGCATCCGCGTTGACAGAGCGCACTTCGTACCCGAGCGTGAAGTCGACCGCCCGCAGCCGTTTCACCCAGATCGTCACCTGCAGAGGCGAATCGGCCAGCCGCAGTTGACCTTTGTAGGTGACTCGGACATCGGCGATCAGCAGGCCGGTGGAGGTGATGTCGGCGCCGAAAGCGTCCTTGAGAAACGGAACCCGCGCCTCTTCGAGAATGGTGACCATGGTCGCATGGTTGACGTGCTGATACATATCGATGTCCGACCAGCGCACCGGCACCGGCGCGACGAACCCAGTGCTCAACCTGACGATCCCCGTGCGCTGGTGCGCGTCATGCGGCGAATCTGTCGTGCCGCCACCGACAGCGTCGCCAGATCCTTGTCACCGCTGGCGTAGATCTCGGTGAGCGTCCGGCGTGCCCGCTCCACCCGGGAAGCACTGATGTGTTCCCACTCGGCGATCTTCTGTTCACCGCTTTCGTCCGGTTCCCCGACGGCAAGCACATCGAAGCACAAGGACCGCAGCGAGGAGTAGATGTCATCACGAATCGCCAAGCGCGCCAACGCATGCCAGCGGTCATTGCGGGGTAGCCGGGAGACCGCGGTGAGCAGGCCGTCGGTGCCCAGCCGGTCCATCAGGGCGAAATAGGTGTCCGCGACCTCGGCGGTGTCGGTTTCGGTGATGTCGCCGATATCGATGATGTCGAGCAGGCTGAAGCGGTACAGCCCGGCGGCGACCCGGTACGCCAAGTCTGCCGGTGAACCCAGCGCTATGAACTCCCCGGCTTCCTTTTCGACGATGGCCTTGTCGTCACCGCGCAACCACTCCGACATCCGCGGCGTCAGCACTTTCACCTTGGCGGCGAACCGGTTGATCTCGGCGCCGACGGCCAGCGGCTGCGGACGATAGTTGAGCAGCCAGCGTCCGGCGCGGTCGATCAGCCGCCGGGTATCCAGCGTCATCCGGTCGGACAGCGCGACCGGCAAGTTCGCCGCGCGGATCCGCCGCCAGACGTGATCTATCCCGAAGATGGCGTCGGTGGCGACATAGGTGCGTATCGCGTCGACCGGCCGGACACCGACGTCCTCGGTGATCCGGAAGGCATAGCTGATGCCGGCGGCGTCCACCAGGTCGTTGATGAGCCTGGTGGTCACAATCTCGCGGCGCAGCTGATGGGTGCGGATCTCCGGGGTGAACCGATCACGCAGCGCCTTCGGGAAGTATCCCGGCAACCTGGACGCGAACACATCCTGATCCGGCAGTTCGGTGGCCAGCATCTCCTCTTTGAGCCCCAGCTTGACGTGCGCCATCAACGTCGAAAGCTCGGGCGAGGTGAGCCCCATGCCGACGTCGGTCCGCCGTTGAATCTCCTTTTCCGACGGCAGGGCTTCCAGTTCGCGGTTGACTCCGCGTTCCTCCAGGTATTTGATCTGCATCGCGTGCACCGGGAGCAGGCTGGCCGCGTTGGCGCGACTGGTGCCGATCAGGTCATTCTGGTCCTCGTTGTCGGTGAGCACCAGCTGCGAGACCTCGTCGGTCATCGACTCCAACAGCTGTTTGCGTTCGTCGGCCTTAACCTTGCCGGCGGTGACTAGCGAATCGATCAGGATCTTGATGTTGACCTCGTGGTCGGAACAATCCACGCCGGCCGAGTTGTCCATCGCGTCGGTATTGATCCGCCCGCCCGACAAATCGAATTCGACGCGGCCGAGCGCGGTGACACCGAGATTGCCGCCTTCGCCGATGACCTTGGCGCGCACCTGATTTCCGTTGACCCGCACCGGATCGTTGGCTCGATCACCGACACTGGCGTCGGACTCGGACTCGGCCTTGATGTAGGTGCCGATGCCGCCGTTGAACAGCAGATCCACCGGCGCCTGCAGAATCGCCCGCATCAGGTTGGGCGGGGCCATCTCGGTGACCCCCCCTTCGTCGTGGCCCTCGATGCCCAGGACGGCCTTCACCTGCGGGCTGACCGGGATCGCTTTCTGCTCGCGGCTGTACACCCCGCCGCCCTCGCTGATCAACGACTTGTCGTAGTCGTCCCAGCTGGAGCGCGGCAGGTCGAACATCCGCTGGCGCTCATCCCAGGACCGCGCCGAATCGGGGTCCGGGTCGAGGAAGATGTGCCGGTGGTCGAAGGCGGCGATCAGCCTGATGTGCTTGCTCAGCAGCATGCCGTTACCGAACACGTCACCGCTCATGTCCCCGACGCCGACGACGGTGAAGTCCTCGGTTTGGGTGTCCACCCCCATCTCCCGGAAGTGGCGTTTGACGGCCTCCCACGCGCCCTTTGCGGTGATGCCCATGGCCTTGTGGTCGTAGCCCACCGATCCGCCGGACGCGAAGGCGTCACCCAGCCAGAACCCGTAGGACTTGGCGACGTCGTTGGCGATGTCGGAGAACGTGGCGGTGCCTTTGTCCGCGGCGACCACCAGGTAGGCGTCGTCGCCGTCACGCCGCACCACCTCCGGCGGCGGGCTGACCTTACCGGTCGCGTGGTCGACGTTGTCGGTGAGGTCGAGCAGGCCGGAGATGAACAGCTGGTAGCAGGCGACGCCCTCGGCGCGCTGTGCGTCACGGTCGGCGGCGGCGTCCCCGGTTGGCAGCGGCGCCCGCTTGAGGACGAACCCACCCTTGGCCCCGACCGGCACGATGACGGCGTTCTTCACCGCTTGCGCCTTGACCAGACCGAGGATCTCGGTGCGGAAATCGTCGCGGCGATCTGACCAGCGCAGGCCGCCACGCGCCACCGGGCCGAACCGCAGGTGCACACCCTCGACGCGCGGCGAATAGACGAAGATCTCGAACTTAGGACGCGGCAGCGGAAGCTCGTCGATCAATTGGGCATTGAGTTTCAGTGCGAGCACATTCCTGCTGCGGGCCGAACCGTCGCGCGTCACAAAGTAATTGGTTCGCAGGGTGGCCTGAACCAGCGACGCGAACGCGCGCAGGATGCGGTCGGTGTCCAGGCTCACCAACGCATCGATGTCGGCGGCAACCGCCGCGGCCGCCGCTTGCGCATCGCCGCTCGCCGTCGAACCCGACGCCTTCGGGTCGAAGAGCGCCGCGAACAACGTGACCAGCGATCGCGCGGTCGAGGGGTACTGGTTGAGCACCGACTCCATGTAGGACTGGCTGTAGGGAAAGCCCGCCTGCCGCAGGTACTTCGCGTAGGCACGCAGTAGCACGACCTGCTGCCAGGTCAGGCTCGCGCGCATCACCAGCTCGTTGAACCGGTCCACCTCGACGCGGCCATTCCAGATCGCGGTGACCGCGTCGGCGAATCGTTCCGCCATGGCGTCGCGCTCTTCTGCGGTCTCGGCCAGCGGGATGGTCGGGTGCGGCTGGATCCTGAATTGGTAGATCCACACCGGTAGGCAGTCCGGACGGGAGACCGTGAAGGGCCGCTCCTCGAGCACCACGACGCCCATGCTTTGCAGCATCGGCAGCAGCTGGCTCAACGAGGCGGCGCGGCCACCCAGGTACCAGGTCAGCTTGGCGACCCCATCCTCGTCGCGTTCAGAGAACACCAGCTTCACCGCATCATCGGTCAGCTCTTCGATGATGTTGATGTCTTCAATGGCCGCGGCGGGAGTGACGACCTGCTTGTAGGCCTCGGAGAAGGCGCCCGCGTAATGCTCGGCCTTGGCGTAGCCGATAGGGCCGGTCGCGGCCGCGGCGATGAGCCGGTCCGCCCAGGTTCGTGCGGCCTCGCTCAGCAACCCCTGAATTCGGATCCGGTTGGCTTCCGAGACGTCGACCGGCGGCGCGGCGGCGGAGGCCCCCGAATCTGCCGAGTCTTTCTGGGGCAGCCGGACCATGAAATGCATCAATGCCCAAGGTGATTCACTGACACGAGCGGTGAATTCCAGCCGCGTCCCACCGAATTCGCGGACCAGGATGTCCTCGATCTGCAAACGCACGGCTGTGGTGTAGCGATCGCGCGGGACGTAGACCAGGCAGGAGACGAAGAACTGCAGCCGATCGGCGCGCAGGAACAGCAACGCCCGCCGTTGCGATCCCAGATCCACCACGGCTTTGGCCATGGTGAAAAGCCGCTCGGCGCTGAGCGTGAAGAGCTCCGAGCGCGGGACGGTCTGGATGACATCGAGGAGCAGCTGGCCGGGGTGAATGGGGTCGCTGTCGGCCATCGCGAGCGCCTCGCGGACCCGGCGCGAGATCGACGGGATCTCCAGGACGTCCGCGTTCATGGCGGCGACCGTGAAGAGCCCGACGAAGCGGTGCTCGATAACGCCACCGTCGTCGAGGTTCTCGCGAATCGCGATGGCGTAGGGGTAGGCGCCATAACGCAGGTAGCTGCCAACGGCGGCTTGGGCCAAGACCAGCATTTTGTCGTCGTCGGTCAGCCGGGGGCGGGTGCCCGAGCGGGCCCGCAGCACGCCGAGGCCGGTCGACCCCTCACCGATGACCAGACCGTCCTGCACCCGGCATGGCTGGTAGCCCAGCAGCAAGAAATTGCCGTTGCCGAACCAGCGGAGCAGCGCTGCGATGTCCTCGCGGTCTGGAGCTGAATAGTGGCCCAGCGTATTGCCGTCGATATCGGCAGCCAGGTCGCTCAAGGTGGAGATCATCGCAGCAGCGTCGTTGGCGACCCGCTGGACATCGGCCAGCACCTTGGGCAGCAGCTGTTCCACCTCGGCAAGGGCCTTGGGATCTACCGAAGGTGAGAGCTGGACGTGTATCCAGGCCTCACCGACGAAAGGCGGGGTGCCGGGTGCTTTCGGTTCGACGCTGAGCAAATCCCCGGTCGTGCTGCGATGCACCTCGAACACCGGGGTCATGATGGCCGTGTAAGTGACCCCGAGCCGATGCAGCAGCACCGTGACGGAATCCATCAGCATGCCGCCGTGGTCGGTGACGACCTGCAGCGCGGGCCCGAACCCGGCGGGGTCGTCTGCCGGGTACACGCAGACACAGCTATCGCCGGGGCAGCGGCACCGGCCGAGCCGATAGTGTGCGCCGAGCATGGCCGGCGTCACCAAGGAGCCGGGGTCGACCCGACTGGCTTCTGCGGTATCGCGGTCGTCACCGCCGCGGTAGCTCTCTATGTAGGCTCTCGAGATCCGGTCAGGTATCTCCTGACCTTGCGTGAACGTGGTCCACGGCTCGGCAACCTGCTTAGCTCCGGGATCGATCGTCATGCCGACAGCTCCCATCTAGCGACGGATACCCTAGGACCCATCGCCCCGCTCCTTTGCGGCCGTTCCGGCCGCACCGTCGCGGGGCTTTGCTCGATCGCCCGTTCCTGCGCGGCCGTCCCTGCCGCATCGGTGCGCGGCGGTGGCAGAGCTGACATTAGTCCCGTGTCAGCCTGCGGTGGGTGACCCGGTGCGGACGCGCGGCGTCGACACCGAGCCGTTCGACTTTGTTTTCCTCGTAGGCACCGAAGTTGCCCTCGAACCACCACCATTTGGCCTCGTTGTCGTCATCGCCTTCCCAGGCCAGGATGTGCGTGCAGGTCCGGTCCAGGAACCACCTATCGTGCGAGATCACCACCGCGCAGCCCGGGAAGTTCACCAGCGCGTTCTCCAGCGAGCTCAGGGTCTCGACATCGAGGTCGTTGGTCGGCTCGTCCAGCAGGATCAGATTTCCGCCCTGCTTGAGCGTCAGCGCGAGGTTCAGCCTGTTGCGTTCGCCGCCGGACAGCACGCCCGCCGGTTTCTGCTGGTCGGGTCCCTTGAACCCGAACGCCGACACGTAGGCCCGGGACGGCACTTCGGTTTTACCGACCTCGATGTAATCCAGCCCGTCCGAGACGACTTGCCACACCGTCTTCTTCGGATCGATACCCGCACGGGCCTGGTCCACATAGCTCAGCTTGACTGTCTCGCCGACCTTGACGGTGCCGCTGTCCGGCTGCTCAAGCCCCACGATGGTCTTGAACAGCGTGGTCTTGCCGACCCCGTTGGGACCGATCACGCCGACGATGCCGTTGCGGGGCAGGGTGAAGGACAGGTCCTTGATCAGGGTGCGCCCGTCGTAGCCCTTGTCGAGATGCTCGACTTCGACCACCACATTGCCCAGCCGTGGCCCGACCGGAATCTGAATCTCGTCGAAATCGAGTTTGCGCGTCTTCTCGGCCTCAGCGGCCATCTCCTCGTAGCGCTGCAGGCGCGCCTTGCTTTTGGCTTGACGTGCTTTGGCTCCGGACCGGACCCAGGCCAGCTCGTCGAGCAACCGCTTCTGCAGCTTGGCGTCCTTGCGGCCCTGCACCGCCAGTCGCTCGGCCTTTTTCTCGAGATAGGTCGAGTAGTTACCTTCGTACGGATATGCACGGCCACGATCCAGTTCCAGGATCCATTCGGCGACGTTGTCCAGGAAGTAGCGGTCGTGGGTGACCGCCAAAATCGCCCCGACATAACTGGCGAGATGCTGTTCGAGCCACTGCACGCTTTCGGCGTCCAGGTGGTTGGTCGGCTCGTCGAGCAGCAATAGGTCGGGTTTCGAGAGCAACAGTTTGCACAGCGCGACGCGGCGACGCTCCCCGCCGGACAGGTTTGTCACCGGCTCCTCGGGCGGCGGGCAGCGCAGCGCATCCATGGCCTGCTCCAGCTGCGAGTCGAGGTCCCACGCGTCGGCGTGGTCCAGGTCCTCTTGCAGCCGGCCCATTTCCTCCATCAACTCATCGGAGTAATCGGTGGCCATCAATTCGGCGACCTCGTTGAAGCGGTCGAGCTTGACCTTGATGTCGCCCATGCCCTCTTCCACGTTGCCGCGGACGGTCTTCTCCTCATTCAGCGGCGGCTCCTGTAGCAGGATGCCGACGCTGGCGCCGGTGGCAAGGAAAGCGTCGCCGTTGTTCGCCTTGTCCAGACCGGCCATGATCCGCAAGACGCTCGACTTACCGGCGCCGTTCGGGCCGACGACACCGATCTTGGCGCCCGGGAAGAAGCTCAACGTGACGTCGTCCAGGATCACCTTGTCGCCGTGCGCCTTGCGGACCTTCTTCATCGTGTAGATGAACTCAGCCATGCCGCGGTATTGCCTTTCTGGTCTTGCAGGGTTATCCGGGGTCATCTGGGTTATCCCCGCGGACCATCCTAGGCACCGGCCCGCGGCGCTAAGCCGAGAGAGGCAGTGCGTCGTGACCACCAGCGGCGTCTTGGGCCGGGCCATCGGTGGACGAGGCCCCCTCAGCCGTGGCGGTGCTGTCCTCCTCGGTAGCCCCGGTTGAAGTTACTCCAGGTGCGGGGCCGTCCGCCGTGCCAGGACCGGTGTAGCCGGGCTTCTCGATGCGCACGAACACCCGCGACAGATCCGGCCCGACGGCGGTTGCCCGCATCTCCAGCGACGACCTGCGATTGCCGTCACGGTCCTCGTACTCGCTGGTGTACACATGGCCCGACGCGATCACCGGCGCGCCCTTACTCAATGCGGCGCCAACCCCGCCGACCAGCCTTCCCCAACAATTGACCGTGATGAACAGCGAATTTCCGGGCTCCCAGCCGCCGTCAGCGGTTCGGCGGCGCGAATTGCTGGCCACCCGGAACTTGATGACTTCCTGATCGCCGACCTTGCGGCGCTGCGGGTCGTTGACGATGTGACCGACTACGGTAAGCGTGGTTTCGAACATTGACTCATTCCTCTCGTTGTTTTGGGCTGTGCTTGAAAAATCCGGAAAATCCGAAAAATCCAGCGCGCCCGGGCCGACCCGGCAGCGCGTCACCGCCCGTTCCAACCGCCATTAGCCTCGCCGCCACCGACAACGCCCCGGCCAAGCAGGCCCGGGCCCGTTGACCCTGTGGAAACAACCGTGACTGTGGATCAGTCCGCCGGCTGGGGGGACCGCCCCGGCTCGTCGCGATGCGAAAGTTGGGCGAGCATCGCGTTGTAGGCCGCCAGCTCGGCGTCGTCGTCACGTTCGGCCGCGCGGTCCAACCGCCGCGCGGTGCGGTTGTCACTGCGCGCCCATTGCACGAGCAACGCGATCATCACAATCACCAGGGGCAATTCCCCTGCCGCCCAGGCGATTCCACCGCCCAATCGCTGATCACCCAGCAGATCGGTGTGCCACCTCAGACCCAGCGATCGGTAGTAGGAGGCGCCGAGCACCGTTCGGGTACCCATCAGCTCCACGCCAAAGAATGCGTGCAGCGGCAGCGAGGCGAACACCACGCCCAACTTGGCCAGCGGCGGGATCGGCCGGGGCGTCGGATCCACCCCGATCACGATCCAGTAGTACAGGTAACCGCTGAGCAGAAAGTGCACGTTCATCGCCAAGTGCCCCGCGTGGCTGCCCACCGCGGTATCGAAAAGGTCGCTGAAATACAACCCGTAAAAACCGGAGACGAACAGCACCGTAGCCACTATCGGGTTGGTGAGGAGTCGCGACAATCGGCTGTGCAATGCCGCCAATATCCATTCCCGCATGCCCGGTGGATCGTCGCGGCCGGCAGCCGGCAACGCCCGCAATGCAAGGCTGACCGGGCCACCCAGCACCAGCAATATCGGGGCCAGCATCGACAGGCCCATGTGGGCGATCATGTGCACGCTGAACATCGCCGGCATGTATCGACCCACACCCGACGACGTCGCGAACAGCAGCACCGCGCAGCCGAGCAGCCAGGACACCGTGCGGCCCGGCGGCCAGCCGTCGCCGCGCCGGCGCAGCCGCAGCACCGCCGCCACGTACAGCGCGGCGAGCACGATCGCGGCCGTGCCGAAGATCAGGTCGAAGCGCCAGTCGAACAGAATGCGCGCCAGCGTGGGCGGCCCGTCAAAGTCGTAGCCGATTTCGGCTTCGGGAATCGACGGCAGCCGGATCGGCGGCGGTGGCGGCGGTGTGCGGCCCAGCCCGACGGCAATACCGAAAGTGATGCCGAACACCGCGGCCTCGATCAGCGCCAGCCGGATGAGGACGCTGCGCGCCTGCCGAGTCGTTGGCGGACTCGGATCTGCTTGCAGCGCAGCGACTCCGGCGCGCCGCTGACGCCAGCCGACCACGCCCAACAGGCACAGCGCGACAAACTTGGCTACCAACAGCCGGCCGTAACCGGTCGTCAGGAGGTCGGACGGCAGCACTCGCACCAGGGCGTTGATCACGCCACTCAACGCCATCGCGACCCAGCACCACAGTGCGATCGCGGAGAACCGCCGTGCCGCCAGATCGGTGTGTTCACCGCCGCGCAATGCGTGGGCCAGCAGAGCCAGCAGACCACCGGCCCACAGGCTGGCGGCCAGCAGGTGGATCAGCAGGCTGTTGGTGGCCAGGTCGTGCGAACCCCCGGCCGACGAGTGACCGGTCAGCCCGAGCGGTATGAGGGTTACCAACGACCCGGCGAGCAGCAACGGCGTCCACGACCAACGCAACACCGCCAGACTTGCCAGCGTCACCAGCGCGGCCAGCACCGCGGTCCAGCGCCATGCGGAAGCGGTGTTCACCAGCCCGGCCACCGACCAGATCGTCACCGGGTTGAGGTTTTCTACCAAAGGGTGACCGGACACATCGGAAATGGTCAGCGGGACCAAAAGGGCGGCAGCCACCGCCCACACCCCCGAGGCCACCGTTCCCAGCCGAAGCGCGCGGTATCCGCCGACATCGAGCACGCCGCTGCGCTGCGGCGGCACCAGAAACGCCGCGAAGAGAAACGACCCGACGGCCAGCACCGCCGCGATCTCACCGGCCGCCCGGATGAACGGCAGGCCCAGCGTGGTCACCGGGCCGGGATCGGGCAACCCGGTCGCGGTCAAGGCATCCGCCAGCGACAACGCCCCGATTCCGGCTGCCGTGCAGCCCGCAAGCACGGCCACGCCCGCGAGCAGCGGCCACACCCGCGCGCCGGACTTACCGGCAGCCCTAGGAACAGGCTCGGCAGCAGGTCGGGCGACCGTCATGTACCCAGGGTATGGGCAGCTAGCCGGGCTACTGAGCCGGGCGCCCCTGACGCGCTTTGAATTCGCGCGCGACGAACTGATTGCGGGCGATGTTCTCGACGTAGTCGAAATCCTGCCGAATGTCCCGCAATTCCCGCCGGAACGCGTTGCGCCGTTCGGCAAGGTCGGCAGCCGGTCCGATCAACCCCTGGTCGGCGACAACCTGGCGCGCGGTGGCGAACAGTAGCGTCGACACCGATTCACTGCTGCGGATCCGGCCCTGCGCCACGTACTGCAGGCCGACGCCGAGTGCCTCCTCCGTCAGCTCCTTCTGGCCGACATCGGCGGGAACATCGCGCAACACGTCGGCGACGATCTCATATGCCTCGAAGAAGACCCGCAACATCGCGTCCGACATCAGCGGCCGTTTCGCGAACAGCATTGCGTCGATCTCGTCTCCCCCGGCGGCGACGTGGGCTTCCCAACCCTGGTGCCACGCCATCTCTTCGGCGATGTTGGCCCGAAACGCCGACGAATCGGCGAAATAGAAATCGAATTTCAGCAGATCGCGCAGCCGCATCGCCTGGGCCCAGAAAGCCGACAATCGGTCGCCTTGATAACTCGTGTCGTGCCTGGCGTGCGCCAGCGCGAGTTCGACGATCGAGGTCTCCAGGAAAGCGTCTATCACCGAGTTCCGGTAGAACGCGGCGGCGTGTTCGTCGTCGGGCGCGATGTACCACACGGGTTCGCGACCGCTATCGACGCCGGTGATCGGGTGCCCGTTGGACAATGCGTCGACCGCTGCGCGCACACCGTCGCGGGAGCGCAGCCGCAATGCACTGTTGGACACCGGGGTTTGCTTGCGTTCCAGGTAGTCCAGTGAGTCCTGCAGGGTGTGGTGCAGCTGATCGAGCGTCAGCGCCAGCCCGCGGGTGGTCAGCAGTAACGCACACACCAAACCCGTTGCCGTCACCGGTGTCGCCCGCAGAATCCGCCACGCGACTTCGAACGACATCTTTTGCAGCGCAAGCCGTTTGGCGGCCTGGTCGTGGCCCAGCGGATCGTGCTGCGGACCCAGGTACTGCCGCATCGACACCGCTTCGGGGAAGCGGACATAGATCTTGCCGTAGTTGCGTTCGCCCTGCGCCTTGATGAAGTTGTACAGCCAGCCGATGCCCTCGGGTGTCTTTTCGCCACCCTGGGCGTATTCCGCGTATTCGGCGGTCTCGTGCAACTGGTCGAAGCTGATCGACGCCGGCTGCAACAGGATGTCTTCGCTACGGCCGTCCAAGTACGCGTCGGCCACGTAGCTCATCAGACCCAGCTTGGGCGGCAGCATCTTGCCGGTACGCGAGCGAGTGCCCTCGATGGACCAGCTGAGGTTGAACCGCTTCTCGACGATGTAGCCGACGTATTCGCGCAGCACGTACTTGTAGAGCGGGTCATCGCCGATGTTGCGGCGGATGAAGATAACGCCGGAGCGGCGCAAAAGTGGTCCCATCAGACCGAACGACAGGTTGATCCCGGCGAACACATGCACCGGCGGCAGCCGGTTCTCCTGCATCGCCACCGGCACCACCGCGCCGTCGATATAGGACCGGTGCGAGAACAGCAGCACCGCCGGATGAGCGTCCAGCCCGGCGCGCATCGCCGCGATCTGATATTCGTCGTAGTCGATCTCCGGATCGAATCCGCGGCTGAGCGCCCTGCCGAGGACGGAAACGAGGTCGACGGACACCCTGCTCCACCCGGTCGCGAGTTCGTCGAGCATCTTTCCGGCCTCTTCGACGGTGGCGCCCGGGATCTTTTCCAGCCCGGCGCGAAACCGCGCGGACGCCAAGATCTCTGGCTTCACCAACCGCGGAGACTTGTACTGCGGTCCGAGGATTCGGTACTCGGCGCGTTCCACCGCCAAGATGGCGCGGCGAGTGACGAACTGGGCGAAGTCGCGTGTGTTCTCTCCGACGGTGGTGTCGCGCCACTGCTGGCGGAGTTCGGACACCTTGGCCGACTCGCCGGCCACCACCCGCGCGCGCCGCGGGTCCTTGTTCACGATGCGACGCTGCTGACGCCGGTTGGGTTGGTAGGGATCCCGGCCGGGCAGCAGCCCGGCCACCTTCTCCGCTCTGCTGCGATCCGCGGGCGGCAGCCAGAACACCCGCACCGGCACGATTGAACGGTCTTCTTTAGATGGGGGGCCGGAGTCGAGCTGCTCGACCAGCGCTGTCAGCGCCGACGGGGGCGCGTTGCCGGGTGGCAGCTTCAATACGTCGAACTTGGTGTCCGGATTGCGGGCGCGCTGCTGGCCCAGCCAATCCATCACCAGCTCCATTTCGACCGGAGTGTCCATGGACGCCAGTACCAGCGAGTCTTGCGCGGTCAGGACAGCGCTGGCGTCTGCGTCCGGTTCGGTCACGGCCGCCCTCGGGGCCGCGTACGCGACGACTCGGTGCCGATCGTTTGATCGGTGCCGGGCCGCGCCTCACCATCGCTGGGAGCGTCGATGGCCGGTTTCACGCTCGCTTTCGGCTCCGCCTTGTTCGCGGCAATCTTGCCGGCAGTCTTCACCGCGGTCTTCTTCGCCGCCTGGGCTGCGGGGGCCTTGCTCGCCGTCTTCTTCGCGCTGGACTTTGCCGCGCTGGTCTTTTTCGCGGCGGTCTTCGCCGGTGGTGCGTCTTAGCCGCAGCGGTCTTAGCCGCAGCGGTCTTAGCCGCGGTCTTAGCCGTGGTCTTAGCAGTGGTCTTAGCCGCGGCCTTGACCGGGGCCTTGGCCGGTCCGGCCTTCTTTCGTGCCGCTTTTTTCGCCCGGCGGTAGAGGTCGAACTCGGGCAACTCGTCGACCGGCCAGTCCGCCAGGGTGTCCAGGTACAGCTGGCGCACCTCGGCGATGTGCTCCGGCAGCTTGTCAAGAGTCCAGTCGTCGACCTGGATCGGCGGGAACACCGCCACATCGACCGTGCCCGGATTCAATGTGGTGGAGTTCCTGGAGGCGATGATCTCCGCATTGCGGATCACGATGGGAACGATGGGGATCCCCACCGCCATCGCGATGCGGAACGGCCCCTTCTTGAACGGACCGACTTCGGTGGTGTCCAGCCGGGTGCCCTCGGGTGCGATAACGATCGAGAGTCCGTTCTTGGCGCGGTCTTCGACGGTGTGCATCGTCTCAATTGCGGAGGCCGGGTCGTCCCGGTCGATGAACACACCGTCCAGCAACTTGCCGAGCGTGCCCATGATCGGGTCCTTCTGCAGTTCCTTTTTGCCCACACCAACCCAGTTGTCTTTGACCAGCGCACCGGCAATGATCGGGTCGACTTGATTGCGGTGGTTGAAGGTAAAGACGGCCGGCCGCTGCGCGGTCAGATTCTCTTTCCCGATGACGTTCAAGTGCACGCCACTGGTGGCGAGCAGGAGCTGGGAAAAGTTGGAGGTAAAGAAGTTCACGCCGCGCCGCCGGCTCCCGGTGAGCACACCGAGCCCGACTGCGCCGGCCGCGACCGGGAACATCGTGCTGAAGCCGGCAAGCGTTCGCAACTGCCGCCGGAATCCCACGCCACCCCGGCTTTCGAATTTCAGGATCGGCCAGCCACGGCGCTTGGCGACGGCGGCCATCTTGCCTTCCGGGTTGGTCGGCCGCGGATTGCCGACCAGGTACATCAGTGCGACGTCCTCGTCGCCGTCGGCGTAGAAGTAGCTGTCCTTGAGGTCGATGTCGTGCTCGGCCGCAAACTTCTGTACCGCAGCGGCTTTGCCCGGCCCCCACAAGATCGGCCTCAACACGCCGCCGGTGAGCATCCCGTCGTCATTGGTCTCGAACTTGTTGGTGAGCGTGTTGTTGATGCCGAGGAAGCGGGCCACCGGGTTGACCTGGATGGTCAGTGCCGACGAGCTGAGCACCACGGTGTGGCCGCGGGTCACGTGGGCCCGGACCAACTCACGCATTTCCGGGTAGATCCGGGACTCGATCCGCTGATTGAACAGCCGCTCACCGATCTCGTCCAAGTCGCTCAACAGCCGCCCGGCCAGCGCCGTGGAGGCCTTGCCGATGAGGTCTTCGAACTCGATGCGGCCGAGCGTGTGGTTCAGTCCCGCCTGAACCATGCTGAGCAGCTCACCCACACCCATATCGCGGCGCCGTAGTCGCTCCTGGGTGAGGATTACCGCGGTGAAGCCCGCCACCAGCGTCCCGTCCAGATCGAAGAACGCACCGACCTTCGGTCCGGGAGGGCTGGCCATGATCTCGGCGACCGAACCGGGCAACCGCATGTCCGACGCCGGCTTCCGGGCCTTTTGGGTCCCGCGCTCTTTGGCGTGGTCGTCGGGATCTTTGGGGGTGCTCATGAGCCCGACACCGATGAAGACGTCGCACCCACCGGCTGCGCTGCGAACGACGCCGGCACCGCACGCGGTGCCGGATCGCCGGCCAGCGCGAGGATCTCGTCGAAACCCTCCAGCAGGCACTGGGCGAACAACGCCTCTTTTCGCACCGACGCGCGGTCGTAGCGGACGGTGATGGTGCACCACCCGCCGCGGGAAATCAACACCACCATCATCGCCACACCGGGCAGCGGGCCAATGCCGTACTGCCGCAAGATCTTCGCACCGGCGATGTAGGTGTCGCCCGGATAAACGGGCACATTGCTGGCCTGCACGTCGGAGCCGATCACCGAGCCGGTGATCCCCTCGAGGATGGCCGTCGGCAAAACGCTCAACACCGGCGCTATGGCTCCGACGATGTTCATCGCGGGCTCGTCGCGACGCTGCGTCATCTGCGCGCGGATCTTCTTCATCCGCTGCACCGGATCGGCGGTGCCCAGCGGTGCCGCCAGGTTGACGCCGGTGAACTGATTGCCGCCGGCCGCGTCGTCCGCGGCCCGCAGGTTCACCGGGACCGCCATCGGCAGCGTGCTGATCGGCACACCGAGGGCCACGTGGTAGCGCCGCAACGCGCCGCACAAGCCGGCGAGGTAGGCGTCGTTGATCGATCCTCCGCCGGCTTTTGCGGCCTTGTGCAGGTCGGAAAGCGGGATGTCGATTGCTTCGGTGCGAGTGGTCAGGCTGCGCCGGCGCAGCAGCGGCGACGGCTCGGCGGCCCGGTTCATCACCCGGATGCCCGAGAGGGCGTAGCCGACGATCCCCGAAACCGTGGACCCGGGTTCCATGATCGCCCGGCCGGCCACTGTTACCGCCCCGGACACCGCGCCCAGGACGCCGCTGAGTACGGCCATGGGCAGGTGGTTGATGCCGTCGCGCATCAAATCATTGGGCGATAGATCCTGTGGAATGGGCTGCGGGGGCGTCGACCTGGGCGGCGGATCGCGTTTCAGGTCATAGATTTCCGCGAACATCTCGACACCGCCGACACCGTCGGTGACCGCATGGCTGACGTGCAGTAGCGTCGCAGCCTTGCCATCGGCGAGACCCTCGACCAGGGTGGCTGTCCACAGCGGCCGCGATATGTCCAGCGGTGACTGCAACATCACTTCGGCGAGATCGAATACCTCGCGCAGGGTACCGGGTCCGGATACGCGTACCCGGCGCACGTGGAAGTCCAGGTTGAAGTCGGGATCCACCACCCAGCGGGGGGCGGCTGTCGGCAGCGTCGGCACGACGACCTTCTGCCGCAGCCGCAACACCCGTCGGGAGGCGTTTTCGAACCGGCTCCGGAAGCGCTCCCAGTCCGGCGTGGTGTCGAGGAGTTCCAGCGCCATAATCCCCGAACGGGTCCGCGGATTCGCCTCGCCCCGATGCATGAGATAGTCGACCGGTCCGAGCTCGTCGGACAACCCACCGGCCTCGACGGACTCAGTCATGATCATTAACTCGACACGCCAACCCTGTCACCGCCGATCAAGCCTCCATTCAGACCCGTCCAGCCAATCGCCACCACAACGCTAGTCGGGTTGACGCGTCGGTGAAAGATGACATGTGATGGGGGTGGTGGGTGAGCATCCGCTCACAGCGCGGGGTGCGGCATGGCGGGATCACGAAACTTACTGGCGGGCGGCCGAGTTGCGGAATCCGCGCAGGTGCGGATAGGCCGGTTCAGCTGGCCGGAGACGCCGACAGCGACAACGAGTCCAGACGCTGTCGCCCGTAGACGACACCAAGGAAGTCCGCGACGGCATCGGCGGCCAGCCGGGACCGGACCGTCGGGGTGATGTCGAAAGCGTGGTGCGCGTTGGCGAGTTCGGCATAGGCCACCGTGGCGGCACCAGCCCCTCGCAGCGCCGCGCAGAAGGCCCGGGCCTGGCCGGTCGGAGCCAACGGATCCTTCTCGCCATGCAGCACGAAGAACGGCGGAGCCTGACGGTGCGCGTACGAAATCGGCGAAGCCGCCCTAAATCGCTCGGGCTCGTCGGAGTAGCGGGTCTTCATCACAAACTGCTCGAGGAACGGCAGCACCATTTCGTGGAGGTTGTCGAAGTCGGTGAAGTCATAGATGCCGTAGTAGGGCGCCGCGGCCTGAACGGTCGTGTCCGCATCTTCGAACCCGGGCTGGAACGTCGGATTATTCGGGGTGAGCGCGGCCAGGGCAGCCAGGTGCGCGCCCGCCGACCCGCCGGTGATCGCGATGAAATCGGGGTCGCCGCCGTAGTCGGCGATGTTCTCGCGGACCCAGGCGATCGCCCTCTTCACATCGATGATGTGCGCCGGGAATCGGCAGCGCGGGCTCTTGCTGTAGTTGATCGAGACGCAGATCCAGCCGAGTTCCACCATGCGGCTCATCAAGGTGTAGGCCTGCGGGCGTTTGCCGTTGAGTGCCCACGCGCCGCCGGGGACCTGTATCAGCACCGGCGCCCGGTGGCCGGGCGCTAGGTCGTCACGCCGCCAGATGTCGAGCAGGTTTTCCGGAACCCGTGGACCGTAGGAGATGTCGGACGTGTGCGCCGCATAGCGACGGTGGGGTCCGACCTTCGGCAACAGGCTGCCGCGGCGCCCACGCGCGGATGAATCGTTGGTCGGATGACCCACCAGATCGTGGAAGTCCGCCCCGAAGGCGTCCTCGAGCGCAGCGGTGAGGCTTTGGTCGGCGCGCTGGGCGGCCCAGCTCGTGCCAAATCGGCCGATCGACGGAGGCGTTACCCGGGACAACGCATGCCCGGTCACCACCTGCGGGGAGAATTCGGTGGACAGCCACCCGGCCACCCAGCCCACCGCAAACGGCGAGCCGCGCAAGAGCACCGCTCCTGCCCGGCAGGTATCTCTGGCGTCGGCCGCCAGCTGCACTCCAGTTCGCAGCGCGTGGGCACCAGCCCGCGAGCACCGCGAAGTCACTGTTGTGGCCACGCTCATAGCAACGTCACCCCTCGACGTCAGGCACACGCATCGTTGCGGTTAACCGCTGATTACCAGCAGGTGTTGTACGTGTGTCGAGGCTCACACCATAACCGATATTTACGGCGGGGGAAGACTTTTCGCACACGCTGTGTCGGGGACGGCCGAAATTTCCACCGTTGACCAAACTGACCTGCGGATAGTTGGGCGGACGTGGGAAAGCAGTGGACTTAAGATGCGTCCCGGACGCCCCTCCGGGGGTGAGACGCCCCTCCGGGATAAACCGGGATAAAGTTGTCCCGACCATTGCCTCCGTAGCTCAGGTGGATAGAGCAAGGGCCTTCTAATC
>CAWJSU010000004.1:0-432869 GCA_963845595.1 uncultured Actinomycetota bacterium | reverse complement strand
AAACCCCAGCCGTAGATGACCTTGAAGATTGTCGCGTCGCGATAGGCAGCGAGGGCGCCTTTGCGTTTCGCCCGCACAGCGCGCTCGACCTGCTCGTCGGCGTAGTCGAGGAACCGCTGGATCTCCGCACGCGTGAACGCGCGGGCCTCCGGGCGGCCCTCGTAATCGTTCAGGTGCGCGATCGTATTCCACTCGTGGCAGATCGGCACGGATGATTCCCCGGTCCGAACTGCTTCTCACACAATGCAACCCAGCCGTAACGGGCGTCGCACAGATACTCGCTAAACAACCGCAGCTCGGTCTGGTAGCCGCGGATCGTCGACGGCGCCAGATGCGCCTCGGCTGTTAACGATTGGGTCCACTCGTCCACATGGCCGGGCAGCCAGTGCCACGGATACCCATTGGTGAACTCGACGAACCGGCGCACCAACCGCTCGCGTGGCATGACGGTCTCTTCCTGCAGCCCGCGCGCGGTCTGCTGGGCCCGCCAACCACGCAACATCGCCTCCACCGTGGCGTCCTCCGGGCGAAGTTGCACCACCCCGGAAACCAGCTCCAAATGCGCCGCACCGGCCAGATCCGCTCGTCCCATACCCGCCTCCAACCCCGAATCGATGCGACCCTTTGAAGCAAGGATCATGCATCTAACGGGTTAGCGATTCAAGCAGCGCTGGTGATGCGGCGTGTCGAGCTGGCGGCGTGGCACCATTCCCGAACCCTGCTTAGCTGGCGACCTGCGGAAACGCGCCCATCTGATGCAATTCCCGAGCCTTCAGGTAATAGGCCTGCGTCGTATCGCTCGACGCATGCCCCAACACGGCCGACACCACCGGTATCGACGCGCCGGTGCCGATCATGGCCACAGCCAGCGCGCCGCGCAGCGAATGCATCCCGCAGACCTGGTCCAGCGGGAAGACGATCCCCGCGCGGACGGCGTGCCTTGACAGCCGAGAGGCGATCGATGAGGCGCAACCGAACGTATCGAACGGGTGGCGGTGCTTGACGAACACCTTGCGGCAGACCGTTTCGGGGCGGCCGTGCCGGATGTAGTCGATGATCGCCCAGCCGACGTCGTCGAGCAGCGGAAGACAAAGCGGCCGGCCCGTCTTGTGCTGAACAATCGTGATCGTCTTCGCCCTCCAGTCCAAATCGGACAACTCAAGGTGACGCAGATCCGATATCCGCAGGCCCAGCCGGGCGGCGGTCAGGATCATAGCGAAATCACGCTTGCCGGTAGCAGACTCGCGGTCGATCCCGGCCAGCAGCCTGCGGATCTCATCGACGGTCCACAGATGAGGCTCGGACTCGTGACGCACATGCCGGTGCGGCGGCAGCCTGTTTGCGAGGCAGGTCGGTGTCCGTCCCGTGCCGGACAGAAACGACAGGAAGTCCGCCAGGCACGATCTCATGGTCGCAACGGTCTTGCGCCGTAGATGACGTTGGCGCAGCAGGAATCCCGACACGTCTCGCACGTCGAGTCCCGCGAGATCACGGGCACCCATCTCGTCCAGGTAGGCCAAGAGTTTGCTGGCTGCTTTGTCCTTGGCGATCACGGTCGCATCGGCGTTGCCGCGTTTGCGGCACGAAGCGAGGTAATCGTCCCTGAGTCGAAGGAACCCGGTAGGACAATCGTCCTTCGCCGGGATCACCGGCCGGTCGATATCGACCGCCCGGCCGGCCAGCATCTCCGCCATCAACACCACCGGCCGACGAACCGCCTGAACTTTCTTGTCTGTCACCGGTTCTCGCAACGACCCCAACCTCACCCCGGTCTGGTTCGCGATGAAGTCGATGCACACCCCCTCACTCGCCGCGTCCAGGCCGCGCCCGATCAAGAAGGCGGCGAACCGCTCCAGTACGGCCCGGTGGCGCCGGACCGTGGCCTCGGATCTGCCAGCGGCGCGCAACACCTCTACGACGCGGCCGACCGCGTCCTGGGCAGCTTTCTCGTCCATCAGAATCACCTCTGCATCCGGTAGCGGAATGAACACAGAGTGATTTTTCGCCGACGCGAAAAGCGCCCAGCCGCACAACGAGGGAGCCCGACACGTGCGGTGTTATGCGGACAGAACCGCCCGCAGCAACCCCCTAGCCAGCAGAAACGATCCAACAGGTCGCATAACCCGGCCGTCCACCTAATGCCGCAGATCGTGCACCCGCAGCTTCTCCCGCCCGATCTGGGCGATAGCCGTTGGCCAGCGGACCGAACGCTTCCAATTCTCGAGCCCCAACCGCGATCCCCTCGGCGAGACGATTGCCGGCACTCCAGGCGCACGTCCGTCGATGCGGCCCTTGAGTATCGGGACCAACCGTTGAGGGATCGGGACGGAACGCCGCCCGGCCTTGGACTTCGGATTGCCTTCGACGAGCTTCCCGCCTACCTGAGTGATCGAGCGGCGCACCCGAATGCGGCGCGCGTTGAGGTCGACGTCCTCGACGTTGAGCCCGGTGAGCTCGCCGAACCGCAGGCCGGTGTACGCCAGGATTGACACGACGTCGCCCTGGTCCCCGCATGCGCGCGCGAGGGCCGCCACCTCGCCGGCCGTCAGGTAGGCATGGGTGGTTTCGCGCATCGGTGGAAACTTTGTTCGCGCGGCGGGGTTCTTCCCGAGCAGATGGCCCTCGTCGACCGCGTGGTCCAGCGTCATCTTGAGCACCGAGTGTGTCCAACGAACCGTCCGCGGGCTGAGTCCGGACGCGCACATATCGTTGGCCCACAGTTGAATTGACTCGTGATCGATCTTTCCGATCGGCCAGTTTGCGAAGCGCGGCTCGATCCGCAGGCGCCAGTTATCTTCGTACCCGCGACGCACTTTCACGCTCAGATCGGGTCGGGAGGCAAGCCATGAGCGATAGACCGTGTCAAGCTCGACTCTGCCTCCGCGCGGGTCCACTACTTCTCCGGCGGCGCCGCTCGTGACGAGCTTGGCGGCGAACCGCCGGGCTTCCCGCTCGGTCCGAAATGTCTTCTTGCGCTTGGAGCGATCGGGCAATCGCCACTGGACGTCGTAGCGCGGCCCATCGACTGTGTCTCTTCGCTTGATTGCCATGGTTCACCCGAGCTTTGTTGCAGGCGTGGAGAATTTGATGCTGCCTGTTGCTCGTCACACTAACGCGGACGACCGACAATCAGATGCGCGCTGAGTCCAGCCAGTCGTCGACGTCGCCGCGCGTCCACCGCCGATGGCGAACGCTCAGCCGGACGTGATGGGGTCCCGGGGCTTGAATCCCGTGCTCTCGCTTCGCCGCCCAGTCGTGCAATGTCGATACCGGTACGCCGGTCAGCTCACGCACTTGACTTGCGGTCAGCATCTCCCTCGGGTTGCGGCCGTTGTTTTCCACGATTCGATCCCTCTCCGGCATGGGGTTTGAAGAAACGCCGTTCCTTCAATGATGAGCTACGAGTTGCGCTTACACATGGTCCGACCGATCCGAATTTTGGTCGCTTTGCGTCAGGGCAACCTAGGGACATGTGCCAGGGCATGTCAGCAACTACGACCGGTAAGGCTTGGCATCGTTCACATATTTCAGCCAGGCATAGTACTTCAACACAGTAGTGAAGTATTAATTCTTGTTGAAGGATAGTCGGGACGTGGGCTCCGCTGAGCGCGCAGTGAATGCAATCGGCGCCGTCTACCCCGGTGCGTTGCGCGCGCGGTCATCGAGCGGACCTCACCACGACGCCGTCGTCACGCTGGATGACGCTGCCGAGTTTCTTGTTAGGTGGTTGCCTACTGGCTGGCCACGGCACGTTGCCGAGGCCCTACACGGAGAGCCGCGGCCCGACATACTGGCTGCTCCCTCGATGTCGCCGGGTGCGAGGAAGGCGGCCCGTGACGCGGGCGTCGCTGGGTCGACGAGTCGGGCGCATCTGAAATTTATTACCGCGACCCGAAGTCAGGGACAGTCATCGCCATCGACACGAAAGGCACACCCACGGCGCCGCTCGACACGCGGGTTGGCTGGCGACCCGCCGCCCTAGCCGTGTGCGAGGCGCTGCTGGCCGGCGCGGCAGCTCCGACCGTGAACTCGGTTGTTAAGGCAACTGGGATCTCGATGGGCAGCGCCGCCAATGCGCTGAAGTTCTTGGAACAAGACGGTCACCTTGCCAGTCAGGCCGCGCGCGGGCCCGGTGCTGCACGCAGGATTGTGAATCCTGATGCGCTGTTGGACGCATACGCCGCGGCGGCCAATCGGCTGCGGCCACGCAATCGCTGATTCCGGAGACCACCGAGTTGCTGCGCGGCTACCTCGCGGAGCACCCGCGCTCGCACGAGCCGACGGCCCCGTTGTGGCCCGGTGTGGCGTTGACCCGGCCCCGGCCTACCGGGTTACGGACGCCGCCCACCTACACGGGAGCGGCCATTACGGGTGCGCTGGGGCACACCTAGCTCGGCGGCTAAAGCCCGCGCACGGCGGCAAGCCGACGCCTTAGCGGAACTGACGGTGGCCGGGGCGGAGGGGCCGGCGGGACCTCACGCGATGGCGAGGCGGATGCGTCCAGAGCAAACCGCCCTCTCGATCAGATGATCGCCTGCTCCTGCAAGCCCGCGATCCGCGCTGGATCATAGCCCAGTTCGCCCAGTATCTCCGCGCTGTGCTCGCCGATCAGCGGCGGCGCGCGGCGGATCGTCGCAGGCGTCGCGCCCATGCCTGCCAGCGGGCTGCCGATCAGGTCGACCGATCCGGCGGCGGCCCACACATGCGGCGTCGTCGCGCGCAGGCCCCGGTGCTGCACCTGCGGATCATCCCAGACCTCCGCCAGATCGTTATAGCGCGCGGCCGGGATGCCCACGCTATCGAACTTCGCCTGAAGCTCCTCCGTCGTGAACTGCCGGCTCCACACGTTGATGATGTCGATCAACTCCGCGCGATTGGTCTTGGCCCGCTTGGCGTTGGTGTCGAAGCGCGGGTCGGCGTAGAGATCGGGCTGGCCCATCAACTCCGACATGCGCCGCCAGTGGGCGTCGCTGCCGGCCGTAAGATAGATCATGCCGTCGCGCGCATGGATGAGGTCGGCGGGGCCGCCGCCGTTGCCGCCATTGCCCAGACGCTCCGGCTGGACGCCGTCGATGAGATAGTCCTGCATGATGTGGCAGACCATCGCCACGGAACTGTCGAGCAGCGCCATGTCGATATGCTGGCCCTCGCCCGTGCTGTTGCGATGGTTCAGCGCGGCGAGGATCGCGATGGCGCTGTTGTGGCCGGTCGCGAAATCGACCAGGCTGGGACCGGCCTTCAGCGGCCCCGCGCCGGGCTGGCCTTCGGGGATGCCGGTCACGGCCATCATGCCGCCGCTCGCCTGGAACAACCCGTCGTAGCCCGCGCGCGCCGCCATCGGCCCAGTCTGGCCAAAGCCGGTGATTGAGCAGTAGATGAGGCGGGGATTGATCGCCTTCAGGCTCTCATAATCCAGCCCGAACCGCTTGAGGTCGCCGACCTTATAATTCTCGATCAGGACGTCCGCGGTCTTGACCAGGGCACGCAGGATGTCCTGCCCCTCCGGCTTGGAGTGGTTGACCGTGATCGACCGCTTGTTGCGGTTCGACGCGATGAAGAAGCTGGACTGGCGGAGGTCCTTGCCATCCTTGCCCTCGACCCAGGCAAGACCATAAGCGCGCCCTTCGTCACCGCTGCCCGGCCGCTCCACCTTGATGACGTCAGCGCCGAGGTCGCCCAGTATCTGCGCGCTGATCGGGCCGGCGAAGACGCGGGTCATGTCGATGACCCGGATACCCTCCAGGGCAAGCTGTGTCGTGCTCATGATCTCCTGCTGCTCATCCATTTCAACGTGCTGCGCGCTATCATAGGTTCGTTTCGAAGCGCCAGACGCTTTGCGCACCCCACCCATCGGTCGTGGTCGAGAATCGCGCGCGTGAGCTCGCCCGCCTTCAGGGCCCTCAACGATCCGTCCGGAGTGCGCGCGACGGTCAAGTTCGAGCTACTCGCCGACCTCGACGATCACCCGGCAGGCGCGACCGTTCACTTCGCCGGCTGTGAGCAACTTGGAGCCGCAAACCTACGCGGCACCGGATATGCCGCGCTGGACATCGTCATTCAAGAGCTGCGCGCGAACGATCACCGAACATGGCGCAACGCCCAAGTCAACGTCACCGGGCTGGCCGGTTTCCTGCTCGCCAAACTCGCTGCCGCGCAAGGCCGGCACAAGCCGAAGGACTACTACGACATCGCGTTCGTCCTGCTGCACAACGACCACGGTGACGCGCACGCCGCAGCGGCCCGCGTGCTTGAGGTGTTCGGGCAGCCGACCGGCGCCGCCCTCACCCAGCTCCTCGATCTGCAGGCCAACTTCGCGCAGTCGTCCGCGCAGGGCACCGCTGCATACGTTGAGCAATTCACCGTTGATCACCCTGACGTGGATCCGGTCGTTGCGGCCGCCGATGCCCAACTCGCTGTCGCAGCCTTCACCGAGGACCTGCTGGCGGCTGGGTTTGGTCGGCAATCGTGATGTCGATTGCTCGTGAATCCTGGGGTCGGTGACGTTGTGTTCATCCGGATTGTGCTCGTCTGTGCAAGGTGCTGGCTTCACGGCGTTGGACGGCGGACCGATTACGTCGGTCCGCCGCCGCCATTATTGGGCGTTAGAGCTTGTCGTAAAGGTAGACCAGGCGGTGGCCGTTGAGCCGGGCCGAGATGTCTTGTCGGAATTGCTCGCTCAGTTGCGGCCAGTTCCAAAACGTGAGTTGAAGGTGCCCGACTCCCCATTGAGGTTCGAGGATCCAGTCATTGATCAGGCTGCGCCGAGAGCACATTGGGCAAGCGTGGTCGGGAACGCCCGTTTTGAACCAGTCATTGAGGGCAGCGCTGAAATCGCGAAACGGTTCAATACCGCCGCACTTGGGGCAGCCAGCATCGCTCACACCGCCCCCACCGCCGAAGTAGACCTGGCGGCCGACGTCAACCCGCAAGCCGTTGACGGCGCCTCTGCCCGTGTTCGTCCACCGGCCGTCGGCGTCACCGGCATCGCGGAGTGCTTTGACGCGGCAACGACCGGGCGGGCTCGCCAGCCCGCCGAGCGCGCAATCGGTGAGTTCACTCGACACGATCTCTTCGGCTACCAGCCATGCCAACGCGCCGGCGGCTAGGTCCTGCGCCTCTTCGGCAGTGGCATCCAAATCGCCGAGCTTCTGGAAACAGTCACCCACGATTGGGCAGCCTAGCCCCGGGGCCGCGTAGACACCGCGGATCGGTCCGACTGTGACTAGCTCCCGCGACAGCTGGCGCTCGCGCGTCGCGCTCGCACACTACGATGCTCTGCGTTTACCAACCGCCTTGACACCACGACTTAAGCACCACCCCAACCAATTCCAGTCCATCTGAGCCATCCACTACACTCATCCTCGTCCGACTCATACGAAATGCCGCCGCCCTCAAAGCTATTCGTCAGCAAACTCCCGAAATTAATGTTGTTTGACTATGGCACATTTGCACACTGGTGTGCGAGATTGGCGGTAGCACACATGGAGTGTGCTACCGCCGCGGTTGTGCGCCAGGCGGTTTCAGTGCTCGGGCGGTGCGACGTGTTGACGATTGCCAAGTTGTCGCGGTGGTCGATCAACTACTACAACGAGACCGCCCGCGCTGCCGGTACGGCCGCCGCCGATGCCAAGCGTGCCGGAGGCGGGCTGGGGGAGTACTACGCCGAACAGGACACCCGCACCCCGGTCTGGCTGTGCGCCGGCGACACCCACACCGCGGCCAAACTTGTCGGCCTGAGCGATGTTCAGCGCGCGGGAGGCCCGGCCGATCCCAGCGTCGTGCAGCGCTGGCTCGACGACGGCACAGCACCCAACGGGGAGTCCGGACGAGCGTTCGGGAATCCCGGTGTGCACGGCTTCGACCTGACATTCTGCGCCCCCAAAAGTGTGTCGTTGGTCCGCGCGATCCGGGCCGGCGATGTGGCCGACAAAGCCATCGCTGACGCGCATGCAACCGCGGTGTCGGAGGCCCTGGAGTACCTCGCGGCCCATGCCGGATACACCCGCGTACACAACCCGGCCACGGGACATAAAGACCTCGTGCGGCTGCCCGGTCTGGTGGCGATCGCCTACCAGCACGAGACCTCCCGCGCGGGCGATCCGCACCTGCACACCCACGTCATCGTCCCCAACCGGCAGGCCCGCGCCGACGGCCAACTGGTGTCGATTGACGGCACGTCGCTCTATCACGAAGCCAAAGCCGCCGGGGTCATCTACCAAGGCACGCTGCGCCGCGAACTCCACCAGTCCCTCGCTTTTGAATGGCTGCCGGTCGACCCCGCCACCGGCATGGCCGAAGTCGCCGGCATCGCCGCCAAGAGCGTCACCGCGTGGTCCCAGCGCTCCACCCAGTTGCGTGAGTGGGCGGCCGGAAACCTCGCGCTGGCTGACGGCCAAAACCTCTCGCCCGCACAGCTAAGCGCCGCCCAGAAAGCCACCCGCCCGGCCAAACCGGAACAGCTTTCTTTAGCCGAGTTGCGGGCCGCCTGGCGCACCGACGCGCGGGGTCTGCACCTCGATGACGCGGCCCGATCCGAAGCGCGCCAAGCCCGCCGCGAGGCGTCACGGCAGTCCTTTAGTCGGCGCCGACTGGCCGCGGCCGCCGAGCGGATCGAGAAGGCCGCGTTTACCCGCGCCGACCTCGTGGAGATCGTTGGCGCGCAATTGCCCGTCGACACCGAGCACAGCCCACGCAAGCTCGTCGAGGCCGCAGTCGACGAGATGGGGATCCGGCTTACCGGGCCGCGGCAGCCCCATCAGCGTGAGGGCCACGAACGGTTCACCCTCGACCGCATCTTGGCCGAAGAAGCTGCCCTTTTGGATCTCGTCGACGCGCAAGATAGCCGCGCGGAATTGTGGGTGAAGGAACGCGATACCGAGGGGTTGTCGCCGGACCAAAAACGCGCCGTGGAAAACATCGCCATCTCGCCCTGGTTGGTGCAGCCGCTTAGTGCCCCGGCAGGTGCGGGTAAGACCACTTCCCTGCGGGCACTCGCGGCCATGGCGCGCCGCCGCCACACCGCCCGTGTTTTCGTCTTGGCCCCGACCGGCAACGCCGTCGATGTCGCCATCCGGGAGGGCGCCGGCGACGTTGGCTACACCATCGCCAAAGCTCTCCACCAACTGGACATCGGCACCCTCGCACTGGGCCACCTTGACCTGGTCGTGGTCGACGAAGCCGCTATGGTCGGCACCGACGATCTGCGCCGACTCCTCAAGGCTACGACGAGCGCGAAAGCCAAGATCGTACTCGTCGGAGACGCCCACCAACTGGCCCCGGTCAAGGCCCGCGGCGGCACGTTCGCCCAACTGTGCGCCGACCTGCCCTGGGCCCAGGAACTCTCCGAAGTCTGGCGCATGCGCGACCCCGACGAGCGCACCGCCTCGCTAGCCTTGCGCGACGGTGGGCCCGCCCCGGTGCGCCGCGCCGTCGAGTGGTATCGCAGTCATGATCGGCTGCGCACCGGTGATGCCATCGCCATGGCGACCGACGCCCTCGCCGCTTACCAACACGACACCGCCGCGGGCAGAAACGCCCTGCTGATCTGCGACACAACCGAGATGACCGACGGAGCAAGCCCGCACCGCTCACCAGATCGCACAAGTCGCTGACGGTTCAGCATTACCCGCGCCCGTGCGCAGCCTCCTTCGTCGGCGCTCCGACGCTATCCAGCAGAGACGTACCGCTTACCAGCAATGGCGCGGCGCCGGCGCAGGACTCGACATCACCGACGGCCGCACAGTCGCCCAGCACGTCGACCGCAGCCAAGGTGAGGACGTCGGCTACTCGCTCAGCCTATGAGTTCGCCATACGAAAAACGGATATCGGTCAATTGGTTCACCGCCGTGCAAGAGGTGTGATGTGCGGCGATGGGGTGAAGTTAGCTTGCCTTGGTGCCGGTGGGCTGTGGTGGCGAGTGGTGGGTCCGGGCTTGGCGAGTGGGGCGGCGGGCAAGTCTTCTGGGTTCGGGTGCGGCGTAAGGGGTTTGGGTGGCTTAGCGAGCGGTCATGGCGAATAGGGCGATAACGAAGCAGGCGCGGCGCGTGACGCCGGAGGCCGCGGTGGCGGCTCAGGTGGAGCTGGCGCGCCGCACGCGCCAATGCCGAGGGTTTGGCGACCTTCTTTTCGGCCCGGGAACGCGCCGAAGCGATCGATCCGTGGTTGGCCGAGCGCTAGCAGTTGCTGCATGCTCAGGCAGCGCGGCGGCGGGCCGTGCCATGTCTTCGATTTCGCCGGGCCGCCGGGCTTGGGTCAGACCGTCTAGTTCGAGTATGTGCGTTGTGTCTGCGGTGCAGCATCTAGCGTCATTAGCGCGACTTCGACCATCGTTCGAGGAGATGCCATGGTGGCCTGGGCTCTGCCGCTGATTCATACTGTTACACCCGTAGCCACCAAGTTCGCGGCCTCGACCGCGGAAGGGTGGGTAGTACCTTGGCGAGTCGCCTACGAAACGCGAAAACAGGCAAAACAGGCCGCCATTCCCGCGCCGGATTATGCGACACTGCGAAAATACCTGGGCAGGCAAACAGCTTTGAAAGCATTTCGAGTTGCTGATCCGGCGTTATACGAGCAAGGACGAGAAGAACTCACGGTTCTTTGCTTGCGTTCCCAAAAAGAACCAACGGCTCGCGAATCAGAACGACTGGTGGCATTCCTTCTAGCTGCGTATATACGTATTCTATCCGGGGGAAAGTCGGTCGAAGTGGCTGTCCAAAACGTCATCCTCCAATTAACTTCCGATGCGGCCCAACGTGAGGAGAGTCGGTTCGCAGGCGACATCACGTTCGAGGCGAATCTAAACCAGCTGCCTCCGAGGCGCGCATCTGAGGCGAAAGAACTCGTTTCCGAATGGCCGGCTCTCAGGCGCCTCACTCTCGA
The DNA here is from genome assembly GCA_963845595.1 of uncultured Actinomycetota bacterium. Classification (GTDB taxonomy): domain Bacteria; phylum Actinomycetota; class Actinomycetes; order Mycobacteriales; family Mycobacteriaceae; genus Mycobacterium. The sequence goes on along the minus strand of CAWJSU010000004.1, from coordinate 421,991 downwards.
ATTGGTCAAGGCCGATGAACCGAGAACAGCGATAGTTAGCTGGTTCGGAGACCGCCCGTCTTGGTTTCAGTCGCCGCCTTCGGCGGCGCTACTCTGGTTCGCTCGTCTTTCGCTTGACTACGGCGCGAACGACGTCGCAGTTGCGACGTTGGACGATGCGATTGCGGCAGGCGCGACGCCAGCAGACCATTTGCGCGTTCTCCGAGCCGTGATTCAGGCAGGAAACGATCCAGAGCTCCGTAAGAGCCTGCTCCGTTCTTATGTGGATCACGATCCATTGGCACGGGCCCTCACCTTTAGCGACGATGGTGATTACACCATGGCGTTGGCGGAGCTTCACGCGTGGCAGCCGACCGCGCCGATGGATCGGGAACTCAAAGCAACGATCGTGTCTCAGCTCACGGCAACAGACGACCTGGATGAAGCGATTCGTATCGCCCAGGAGGGTGCCACGCTCTTCGGAAGTGTTGATTGCGCCCTTTTTTGCGCCGACTATTTGCTTCTCCGAGGATCGGCGCGGCAGACACCGATAGATTTTGCCGATTTAGAGCAGAGTCTTCGCCTAGCGCTCGACACCCGACAGTCGATTCGTCAATGGCGCGGACCCAGTAACAGCGCCGCGGTTCGGGCGATGTCTGCGGCACAAGCTCTGGGCAATGTTGAAGAGGCTTGGCGCATATCTCAATGCCCACCGGTGGGGGACGCAACCGCGAAGGAAGCGGACGACCGTTCTGTGCGCGGGCAGGCGGCTATTGTTGCTGCCCAACTTGGTAAGCGGTCGGATGCCGAACGGCTGTTGGCTGACCTCGACGACGAGCAGATTCAGAGTGAAGTGGCCGCCATATTCGCTTCCCTAGACGGCGACGAGGGACGTGCTCTGGAAAATTGGACATCGGTTGCGGCCCACTCACAACGTCCACAGGACCTTTTGCGAGCGTGTCAACACATAGCTTTTCATGGCGTTCGTTCCGACGAACTTCCGCGGTTGGTATCTACTCACCCCGAGCTAGCAGAGGAAATCGCTCTTATAGCGGATGCATTTACTAATAGACCACAGGCTGTTGCCACTCTAAAAACCAGAGCTCGCACGAGCCGGATGTGCGCATATGCGCTTCTGGAATGGCACACGCGACAAGATGAGATATTAGCGGCAGCCCAGCTTGCGGAGCGCAGCGGATCAACTTGGTCCGATGCCATTTTTGACTTGCTCGCCGCGAGATTCTATTTACAACTCCGCAATTACGAGGCAGCTCATGACAAGGCGCGGGAAGCGCTGAGAGTGGCGGGCTCAGGCTGGGCGAAACGGTTAGAAGCGTACGACATCATTATCCAGTCGCTGTCTATTCAGCGTCGCTGGGATAGAACGGCCGAAGCAGCAGCAGAACTGTTGGCTCTAGATCAAGAAAATCAATCTGCTGCATGGGTATTAACGATCGCCCAATTCTACTTATGTCAATTCGACGATGCGTGGCGAACTTATACTCAGATCGCACACCGACCTGATCCTAGGTTCGAGCAAGAAGCCGTGGTGCGCGTCCAGCTATGGCATAGATTCGAACGGAACGCAGACAACCTGGACACGTTATTCGATCTTATAGATCGATTTCAACAGAGTGAAGATGTTCGGCATGCTGCCGCAGCTGCGCTGATTCAGTTTCCTGTTGAAGAGGGCGACGAGCGGACACCGCAGCGAATCCAAGAGCGGCTAATGGCGCTCATCACCAGCTTGAACGACCGCTTTGTTCTGCAAAACATACCTCAAGACGACCCAATGGCAGCACTAAACGCGTTACTGGCTGGCGTTCCCGACGCTACGGACTTGGATAGGGAGATTAGCGAAAGGATAAGCGAAGGGCGGCTTCCCCTCGGTTTTGGTGCAGCGATCCATGGGAGAATCTACGCCGATATATTGGCCGCGCATACCGACGCTGCTTTGTTTTCGGGTGACGCAACGACATTCGAATCAGAAGTCGCGTTAGTAAGGCAGGCAATTACCACGCCAGTCGTAGTCGATATCACCGCGCTTTTAGCGTTAAGCACCCTTGATCCGTCAACTTCCGAACAGCTGCTTGGTGTAGTCAGTGATCTGCGTGCCAGTCGAGCACAACGTGTTGACGCCGTTGTCGCGGTCGAGAGTCTTTCACGAAGACCGACGATGACGGTAGGCCGCTCGGCTGCAGGTGCGCCGCAGGTTTCGACCATCACCGAAGAAGAGGCTGATCGTCGATTGCGGCGAGCGGAGACGCTAAATGCGATGTTCGATAAAGTCGCGGTTTGCTCAGATCCACCTAGTTGTGATCCTGTTCCTGCTTGGCAAAGGGGCCTAGAGTTTGCTAAGTCAGAGAAAATTTACTTCTGGTGCGATGACGCGATCATCCGTGAACTGGGACGCCAGGATGGTGTCAGTTCTTTCAGTACACAGGCTTTAATAGAGGGCCTCCGGCTTGAGGGAGCATTTGATGCCGGGCTAGCGATGCACTGCCAGGCGGCTCTCATCTCCAATTATTACGTCGGGAATGAGTTTAGGCATGACTGGGCAGCTGCGGCCGCCGAACTTGATGCGTGGAAGCCGAGAGGAGCAGCAGCGCACATCGCTTTTGGTCCCACATCTGAATCGCCGGATAGGGTCATAAGCTTTGTGATCCGCGCTATAGAGCGTAATCTGGACGATCCTGAAGCTATGAGTGGATGGGTGGCGGTGGCGTCCAAATGGTTTATCCGCATTGCTGGTTCAGCACGTGCTGGCCAATCAAATTTGACCATCTTATTATTGCAAATATTGCGGCAGCCCTGGCTCGGCTCGAATCAACTTCCATTCATTCTTCAAGGTATGCGAATACCTATGTCAAAAACGGAAATCTCGGACCCATTCGAATCTGCCATGGGGACCTATTACGGCGCCCTGGTAAGAGCCGCCGGGCACCGAACTGCGATCGCGCAAATTGGGGCACTCGTCGCGCTCGCAGACCCACGTGACCGGACGACTGCTTATAAGGTCGCCCTTCTGTTTCCAGGTCTGGGCTGAAGTGGCGGTAAGGTGCCCGGCTTGAACTTGTATCGTGCCTGGTCGCAGCATTAGCCTGTACTTACGGATCGGAAGGTTGAGGGGTTCGAATCCCTTCGGGCGCGCAAGCAAAAATGTCGGTTTTAACTGCTCTTAGGGAAATCGGCCTCCTAGGGGTTCACCCCTCCGAGGTCAGGCGCGGCTGGAAGATACTAGTTTCAGGTCGTCCCAAGATGGACGGCTGTTACCGAACATCGCATAAGCCGGGAAATAGTGGTTTAGCGGCTGCTCCTACCCACCCGCCCAGGGCGGTCCGGCCCGGTAAGACGGCCCAGCATCTACCCCTGAGTATCGCCGCTCCACTCGGTAGGTGATAACTGTCTCTGGGTCGAGCATCAGCGTTGGTTCGCCGCCCACGTCAACGTCGTACGGGTCTCCTACGTCATGCTCGGCGGCTGGATCGCCAAGTGTGGCGCAGTCCGACCGACCGAAGAAGAGTACGTAGGTGCACTTTTTGGTCTGCGCGCTCGGTAGTGCGATCCCGTCGAGCTTCGGCTCGGCCACCCACCGCAGGTACTCGGTCAGTAGCTGAGTTGGGGCGTACTCCACATGTTGCCGGTCGTCAGGGATCACCGGTGCGGTGATGTATCTGACGAAGGACGAGAGGAACCTGCCCATCCGTGCGTGTTCACGCTTTTCGAGGCAGAAGGGAGAGATGGGCTTGGGCGAGCCGGTCAGGTCAAGGATTCGGAGTTCGCGCATGTTTGTGAACTTGCCGATGACGGCCAGAGGCTCGACACCATGGCCAGCGATCTCGGCGAGCGCCGTTTGCGGATCACCTGACGCATAGAAGAGCGCGACGCCTGCCGGCGACATCCGATTCGCAGTTTTTGCCTTTTCGGGGGGAGCGGGTCCGAGGTCGTTGCTGTGCCGCTTGATTTGGCCGGAGTCCTCGCACAGACGGCCACGGTAGAACACAGTTCCGGCAGGTAACGGTTTAACGAGGCCTAGGTCGGATTCCGCATACAAGAGCACCGAACTTAGGAAAGTGGCCAGCTTGCCAGGGGGATCGGTGGGCGAGCCCAGCCCGACGACCATTCGCGACTGGTGCATCGCAATCTGCATGAACTGATCCCACGCATAGTCGACGCGGTTGATGTCGGCGTCTGCAAACCACGATGTCCACAAGGCTCCATGGCCAATAGCTGAGCTGATCATCTCGACGATCTCGTCGCAGTGGTTGTCCTCGAATGCACCACCAGCGATGTCTACGACGACGTCCCCCGTCTCGAGCTGCGGCCCGACGAGCGAACCCTCCTCGCTATCCCATGGCAATACCGAGACCGCGTCTGCGTAGAAGTGACGCACGGTTTCGACCACGACACGCATGAGTTCCTCTAGCGGAACTGCGAACGGTGTATTCACCCCTGCGGGCAGAGTCTTGGTGCAGACCGTGCACTCGTACTCGGTAACGAAATCTTTGAGGCGAAGGGAAAGATATGCATCGGTGATGTGATCAAGACACACGCTCCCTTCGATCTCACCGAACCCTCGTTCTTCGAGTTCCATCTGTCGATTTTTGGCGAAGCCCATGATGTAATCGAAGCATCGAAAGCTCTGCCGCTCCGGGATTGGTGAAGCCGAGTCCCTCCGAAGGCGCACATCCGCCGATGTCGCTTGTTGGTCCTAGCCGTTCAAGCGCCGCCAGTGTCGTCTCTGTCTCATTTCTAAAGAATTGAGACAATTACACCTGGTTGTGTTGTGCCTCAAGAAGCACCGGTTCGGGCTGTCTCAAAAGCCGACTCAAAAGTGCCGTCTCATATTGACGAGTTCTGCGACTTTTGAGACACTTAACGCATTGCAACAACTATCGCCCCCACCTCGACCGGAACCCAGCTCGGCTACGCCCGCGTCAGCACCGGGCATCAAAGCCTCGATCAACAAGTCGATGCGCTTACGGCGGCGGGGGTCGATTCTGCCCGCGTCTACTCCGACAAGCTGTCTGGCACTTCGACCCGCGAACAGCGTTCCGGTCTGGCCGCACTGCTGGACTATGCGCGTCCGGGAGATGCCATCGTCGTTGTGGGCATTGATCGCTTGGGGCGCAACGCTGCTGAGGTGATGACCACGATTCGCGAGCTTGGCGACCGCGGCATTGTGTTGCGCTCGCTTCGTGAGGGAATCGACACTTCGAACGCCACTGGCCGGATGGTGGCCGGCGTCCTGGCGAGCCTGGCCGAGTTGGAATTGGAGTTAGGCCGGGAGCGCCGTGCAGCTGCCCGTGAGGCGCGTCGAGCACGCGGACAGGCAATTGGACGACCTAAGGCACTCGACAAGTCGAAGGCCGGTCTGGCGCAGCGGATGCACACCAGCGGCGAATCGGCCAGCACCATCGCGGCCACTCTCGGCGTCAGTCGCGCAACCGTCTACCGCGTCCTGGCGGACCGCGGCTGATGCTAGAGAGTGCGTGTGGAATAGATCGTATCCAGGACGGCGTTTAGGCTATTGGTTACAGTTGTGTTAGGGACTGCGCGTGTTAGGTGGTGGGCCGCGTTTCGGACGAGGATTGTCGGGGACGTAAGGAATGATGGTTCTGTGGGACCGCGACCACTGATTGGAGGACAGATGACCAGCACGACTGGGGCTCGTCACGAGCAGGTGTCCGATGGCACGCTCGATGCTGCCATCCAACTGACGTCGGAGGTCATCCGCACCGCTGGGCCGGAGGGCATTTCTTTACGCAAAGCCCTCGATGAGCTTGCCAAAGACGGTTTGGCACTGCCCCTTCGTAGCTCAGCTATTACGGAGTTAGTTGAGGAAGGCGAAGCGTTACTCACGCCAGATCGTGTGCTTCGTTGGGCCGACGCCGAAGCCGAGTCATAACCAAGAGCCGAAGCCGCGCGCCGCGGCGGCCACTGAGGTGATTCAGTAAAGCATCCACGGATCGAGAACCGATCGACCGCTGGGCGTAACGACTCGGTTGTATAAGTCGGTAGCTTGGCTCTCGGTCAAACTGGCGATGTAGTCTGCGACCGCTCGCGCGTAACGGGCGTTTATGTTGGGATAGGCACTCTTGCCATCTTCCAAGTCCGTCAATTCGTAGGTCCAGCGAAGCCTCGGAGGGATCCGTTCCAAAACGTGGTCATTATCAGCCTTCATTAACCATTCGTAGAGACTCTTGAACAGTGCCTTGACGAGTTTCTTCTGGCCCTCCTGCAAGCTGGCCAGCCGCGGATCGTAGATAACGTAGTACCAGGTGAGCTGTTTGAACAGCTCGACCTCGCCACGGATCTTTGGTGGTACCAGCAACGGCCTCGGACGCTCATCGAGACTGACCGACCTCACATAATCGTCAATCAACATCCCACAACCCTTGAGAAGTTGGCGTGAGTAGAGCCAGTCGCGCTGGGCGTAGATGCTGCCGAACGCAAATTCGAGCACGTCCCTGAAGTTGTCGGCGACTTCTTGTTGGGTTTGACCCTGAATCTTTTTCGCAACCCGCGGCCACGAGGCTTTTATGAATCGGTCGCGTTCGTCGGGGTTTGCTATTAATGCATGCATAGGTACGTAACCTGCGCGAACGAAATCTTCAAGATCGTGCATGGCATAGGTGACGTCGTCGGCCCAGTCCATTATCTCCGCTTCTAGGCTACGTTCTTCCGGAGCCAACCCTGAGCGCACGTCGGTGAAGACAGAGGTTTCGGTAGGATATGCATTCCACTTTGCGTAGGTGGGACCCTTCTCCGCGCGCAGCCAAGGATATTTGATCACTCCCCTGAGAGTCGCCTTGGTGATCCCCAATCCGCCGCCGCCGTCGACCTTCGGATGCATAGCGAGTTTGGTCAAGATACGGAACGTCTGAGGGTTTCCCTCAAAGCCATCCAATCCGTGATGAACACAACAGTCGTTCAGTACAGTCTCGCCATTATGGCCAAAGGGTGGGTGCCCCAGATCGTGAGCCAGGCCGGCAGCTTCCGCGGCGGCAACATCGACACCACCGATCGCGCTTAGCTTCGCTTGCTCCGCTGGGCGGGGGTCGCGTTCGAATCGTTCAGCAATCCGGCGGGCGAGCTGCTGAACCTTCAGAGTGTGGGTGAGTCTGGTGTGGAACAGCGGCGTCTCTCCCACCGCCACCGTCTGCGTGACCCCGCCGAGGCGGCGGAGTTCGTCAGAGTAAAGAATGCGGTCGACGTCGTGTTCGGCCGGCCTCCGCATATCACGCGCTTCGGCCTGGGCCATGACGGACCAACCTCCCCTGTCTGACGGAGTAGGGCTCAAGGGCAGAGTAGGCGCTTGCGGGGGCAAGAACACAAGTTGCGTCCCCGATAGTGGTGTAACGCGGATCGCGTGATCGTTGCCCGGTGTGTCGCCGGGACGAGAGCGCGGTCACCGCGTGATCCTTCGAGTGAACCTTCCAAGCACTCTCGAGAGGAACCATCACGATGACCGCTCCCCATATTTTGAACCCTGCCGCGTTGTTGCAGGAGGGTTTGGCCGATGCGTCGCCGGACCTGATGCGCAACTTGTTGGCGACGATGATCAACGCGCTGCTCAGCGTGGATGCCGATGCGGTGTGTAGTGCCGAGTACGGCCGGCCCAGCCCGAATCGGACCAACTCGCGTAACGGCTACCGGCACCGCGACCTGGACACCCGGGTTGGCACGATCGACGTGGCGATCCCCAAACTGCGGCAGGGCTCGTACTTCCCTGAGTGGTTGATGGAGCGCCGCAAACGCGCTGAGTCCGCGCTGATCTCGGTGGTGGCGACCTGCTATCTGCTGGGGGTCTCGACGAGGCGGATGGACAAGCTGGTCGCCACGTTGGGTATCACCAGCTTGAGTAAGTCCCAGGTCTCGCGGATGTCGGCAGACCTTGACGTACAAGTCGAAGCGTTTCGCACCCGCCCCCTGGGTGAGGCGGGGCCGTTCACCTTCGTGGCCGCTGACGCGTTGACGATGAAGGTCCGCGAGGACGGGCGGGTGGTCAACGCTGTCGTGCTGGTCGCCACCGGCGTCAACGCCGACGGGCACCGCGAGGTCCTGGGCGTCAAAGTCGCCACCAGTGAGACCGGCCCGGCGTGGAACACCTTCTTCGCCGATCTGGTCGCCCGCGGCCTGCACGGCGTCAGGCTGGTCACCTCCGATGCCCACCGGGGCCTGGTCGAGGCGATCGCGGCGAACCTGCCCGGCGCAGCGTGGCAACGCTGCCGCACGCACTACGCCGCCAACTTGATGGATGTGACCCCGAAAAGCTCCTGGGGATGGGTCAAAGCGCTGCTGCACTCGGTCTATGACCAGCCCGATGCCCAAGCGGTGCACGCCCAGTTCGACCGTGTCGTCGACGCGTTGGCCGATAAGCTGCCCGCGGTGGCCGAACACCTCGATGGTGCCCGCGCTGAGATACTGGCCTTCACCGCGTTCCCGAAGGAACTGTGGCGCCAGATCTGGTCGAATAATCCCAACGAACGCCTAAACCGCGAAATCCGCAGGCGCACAGACGTTGTCGGCATATTCCCCGGCCGAGACGCCGTCATCCGCCTCGTTGGAGCTGTCCTGGCCGAACAGCACGACGAATGGGCTGAAGGCCGTCGCTACCTTGGACTGGACGTCCTCGCCCGGGCCGCTGCCGTCGGCAACCCCGAACCCGCACCCACACCACCGGCCACCAACCGCCTGCCCGAACTGGAGCCCGCAGCATGATAAACCCAAACACCCCAGGCGAATTCGGCCCAGGACTGACCCGCCAAGCCTACCTCGACCAACTCGCCGACACCGGTCACACCGGCTGGCACGACGAGCACGGCGTCCCAGCGCCATGGCCCGAGGACTTCTGCGACCCCGACAGCGGATGGCAACCCACGACAGGAGGTGACACCACCAACACCGACCCCAACCAACCCTTCTAACCCCCACTAAATCGAAGGATCAGCCGTTACACCACTCCGAGGGACTTGACCAGAACACAAAAATGATGAATCCTGGCGGGGTTGGCCGATCCAATTGGAATTGGCGATTATTTTTTGAGCTAAGGCCGCTCATGGGGGTTGGGGGCCCTCAAGTGACCGCCGACCGCCTCGTACAGCCCAGCGCCTTCTCGCTCTGAGAAATCCGGCTGAGGCACCCCAGCGTCCGCAGCGCGTCCGCAGTAGCTCCGACACCTGTCTGTGCTTGCCAACGCATCCAACCCTCTGACCTGCTAATTCCTAACGCAGTCAACGCACTCAACGGCGACAAACTCTCAGTTCGTCTCGTTCGCATCGAGTAGGTCATCGCTGAGTAGGGCGTGGACTCGTCTACGCGACCAGCCTTGCGCCTCGGGAAATTGACGACCGCCGCGTACGGACTCAGTACGGACATTCTGCGTGTACGGCACATGCTGCCGGTGATTAGCGCATGTCCGTATGCTGGATGCTATGGAGCGGGTCATTAGTGCTGGCGCGAGTTCGTTTAAGAGCGCGCCGGAAGCCACTCCTTCCGAGGTCAGACCTGACGGCTACGCCGAGGATGAAGAGTTTCGCAAGGCGTATGAGATCGAAAAGCCTCGTTGGGCCGACCTTGCCAAACGCCTCAAGTGACGCGCTATCTGACATTCGAGCAGATCGTTGCGATCAACGCTGACCAAGGCGGAACTCTGAGTGATGCGAACGGTTTGCAGGCTTGTGTGCACCGACCCCAGTCTGGCGCATTTGGGGTTGAACCGTTCCCTGATGTCTGGTCGAAGGCTGCGGCTTACGTGCACAGCATTGCAACGACTCAGTACTTCTCCGACGGCAACAAGCGAACAGCGTGGTACGCCGCAGTCACATTTCTGCGGCTGAACGGCTATCCACTACCGGACGTTGAGACGATTGAAGCGGAGATATTCGTCCAAGCGATTGCACAGAACCTCTTCGCAAATGACGAGAATCCCGACTTGACGGTGGAGAAGGCTACGGAGTGGTTCCAGGTCAAGTGGGAAAGGCAGCGCGTGGGCGCGTGTCGCGACCGCAGGATGGAGTGGGCGTTCCTCGCGCGGTTTGGTGAACCGCTACCAGGCTCCTTGCTGAATCTTGGACAAGCCCTCCTGGCCGGAGTGGCCGAAGAGTCCTTTCCATGCAAGATTGGATTTTTTGTCGTCGCCAGAGTGCATTGGGACAGGGCCGACCATGACCGCCCTCATGAGGTTGTAGTGACAGTCCAGTCGCCAAGCGGTGTAGAGCCGGTCATCGACGGCAGGACAACTTGCCAAGTCGAGCCGTTTCATGCGCCTCAGAGCGGTCACCCTGAGCACCGCCTAACCGGCTTAGTGCCAACGGATATATTTTTCGACGTATGGCCCCTCATAGCCAGCCCAGGTCGCTACTCGGTCGCCTTGACGATCGACGGCGAGCTAGCGGCTGAGCTACCACTTGATATTCGTAGTCGGCAAGACCTGACCGTTGACGACGAAGTTCTAGAGCAGATAATCGGCGACTAAGTGGCGATGCGCCGCTGTCCGCCGGTAAGTGCAGCTTCGCCGACGCCTTCGCAGCTCAGATCGAACGGAGCGGCGGCGAACTTGAGAAGGGTACGCAGTTGGGTACGCTTTCTGCTCCAACGGATGACGACGGACATTGCTGGCTGTAGCGACAAAAGCACCACTTCAGCGCACTGTTAGGACAGCGACAGTCCACTACCGATAACAACCGTTAATCTCCAATTCGCAGGTCAGGATCGTTCGGGACGAAGAGGCCGTGCAGCACGGGACCGGGCCGTTAAGACGCGCTAACAACCGGTGCATGCGCGAGGGCGACCCTTTCGACGGGTCCCGGGTTCGCCCGACGGCGCCGGCCGTCACTGTCGCGGGAGCGCTGCGGCCCTGCACCTAGCCTTCGGCGGTCCAACATCCCGGTTTCCATGGGGCCAAAATGGGGCCAAACCTCCGGACTAGGTGCTCCAAGCCGCCCAATTCGGCGGCTCAAGACCCACCTGACCAGCTGAAACACACCAATGTAAGTCAAAGGTCAGCCTGAAAAGCGGAAGGTCGGCGGTTCGATCCCGCCCCTGGCCACCACGAGAACCCGCTGGTCAGCGGAGTTTTTACCTGGTCGCGTGGGCCGTTCAATCCGCCGCGGCCCCGGTTTAGCCGCCATTTATCCGCAGTCACGTCAATCTCCGAGCCCGTCGAGCGCATTTGCCACCCGGACCTTGTCCGTGTTCATCGTCGAGCCGAAAGTGCCGCGAATCAGGTGTATTGTCCGCTTCGTCAGCTTCGGGAAGAGGAGCCGACATGTCCGCCACCGATCACGACTGGACCAAGCTGGCCGCCATGGCGATCCCGAAAGAGGGATATTTCGAGCTTGAGCGAGGGAGGTACGGGCCGGTTTTTCCGCGTACGCCGGCCTGCTACGGATTCTCGATCATCGCCAAGGTCAAGGAGGGTCGCGAGGATGCGATCCGCGAACACGGCAAGATCATCGAAGCAGCGATCACCGAAACGCCGGATTTCCTTGCTCCACTGCGACTGCACTACCTTCGCTGGTTGCTCTTCGATATCGGCGATGGCTTGACCTTTCAGTACCAGGGCATCTTCGACACCGACTTCGACAAATACACCGAGGATGCCGTGGCGCTGTTCAGCAAGAGCGGCATTACGACGGTGTTCACCAATCTCAAGGGCTTCCCGGAGGACTGGAAGGAGAACCCCGACTCATTCGTGAAGTTCGTGCGCGATCACCACTATCCCAGCTTTTTGGAAATCGGCGAGTACCCGTACGTGACCTCCGATGAGATCAAGAAGGGGTTGCGCCTGAAGTCTGCGTTCTCCGACATGCTCGACCAGATGCAGTAACTGCGCCCCGAGGTCGGCCCGCACATCGGCATTGAGTCGTCAGGTCATCAGTAGGCAGCGTCAGCCGGCCCTAAGTGCTCGGTCAACTCCGCGTCCAGCGCCCGTCTCGAGCACGCTCTTCGGCCACTGGGCGAGCAGCCCGTCGGGCCAGCAGATCGATTTCCTGTTTTTCGCTTGAAGCCAATAGCTGACATGTCGCCGATGTTGTGGCCCGCGCAGATGGCGGCTTGACCGGGTTGGCTTATAGATAACTCGTATCGCAGCGCCTGACGTTTGGCTGACGGCTCTCGCGACGGCGGCACCTCCGGAATTAGGCTGGGGCTCAATGCCTTTCGTAAACGATAGTGGAAGATGCGCGAGACTCCTTGAAATGGAGGTTCAGGGAGTCGTTAGCGAGGGTTTGGTTACATACCGCGCCCAGGGCTGGGCTGCGATCTCAGCGTGGAGCTGGGTTGTGTTGTAGCTGTAGCCGAGTAGTTCGGCGACCACCGGCGGTGGTGCGGCGACAACGAGGCTTTGCAAGGTGGTGTTTCGCGCGCCGAGCAGATCGATGCCCAGCCGTTCGAGCCTTTCCCTGATCACTTGTGGGCCAAGGTGCCGGCCGGCCTGGACACTGGGAAACAGCCACGGGCTGGCTCCCACCCCACCAGCGGCTCTGAGATTCGGTCGGCTGCTGGGTGCCGAATCGCTGTACGCAGACCCGGTCCCAGCCGTAATCAGGATCGCTGACATACGAGCAGAACATCCGCAGCGCATTCTGGTAACCCCGCACCGTCGACTGCTTTCGCCGCCTCACCGAACGCAGATCGCTGAAGAACTCCTCCACCATGCTCGGCGTCCACGTCCACGGAAAGTCATTGGTCGCCTCGATGAAGCGCTCGACTAGTGTCCCGCGCCAGGAATTCGTTATCTAATTGATACATTCGGTGTCGGCGTGGTTCTGACACGAATCGCGTTGTCGTGCGGAAGAATTCGTGCTATGGCCGAAGCTGGGCGCCGCAAGGCGGAGTTGGTATTGACCGATGAGGAGTGGGAGACGCTGGCCCGGTGGGCGCGGCGGCCGAAGAGTTCGCAGCAGTTGGCGCTGCGGTCGCGGATCGTGCTCGAATGCGCCTCGGGGGCATCGAGTACCAAGGTTGCCCAGCAGTTGGGAGTCTCGCGGCCGACCGTGGGTAAGTGGCGGTCGCGGTTTGTGAAACGCCGGCTCGAGGGGTTGGTCGACGAACCGCGGCCGGGCGGCCCGCGCACAATCGGCGACGACCGGATCGAAGAGGTGATCGTGGCGACGCTGGAACGGCAGCCCCGCGATGCCACGCACTGGTCGCGTGCCTCGATGGCCGCCGAGAGCGGGATGAGCAAATCGACGGTCGGACGGATCTGGAAAGCGTTCCGGCTGCAGCCGCACCTGGTCGACACGTTCAAGATCAGCAACGATCCGCAGTTCGTGAACAAGGTCCGCGACGTCGTCGGGTTGTACCTGGACCCGCGTGCGCCACGAGGCGCTGATGTTTCGAGTGGAGGTGAGAGACCTTCGCCGCCGGACCTGTCGCAGCAGGGACGGTGAAGCTGGGGGCAGCCTGTCCCGGGAGGTGCCGGGATGGGTGGGAGCAGCCCCGACGAAGCCGGGACGCGCCAGTACTGCCAGGTGGTGCGGGTTCGGCGAGCGTGACGGAGTGGAGTACGCGAGGAACCAGCGTGAGTACGTCCTTTGAAAGGTAAACCGGCTCAAATCTGGCGGATATGGGCTGGGCGCGGTGCGCACCTGTTCGATTGTCAACGGGACAGGGAACTTCCGGGCTGGCTTGCGGATGTCGGTCCGGGAGGCCACGGTGACGTGCTGCGGGGTAGTCGTGGCGATGCCGCAGGGACAGAGTTGGGCTCCTCCTTCGTCGAGCGAATCACAGTGAACGTGGGAACCGTCTCGGCTCTCGCCCAAAGTCGTGTGTCCAGCGCGGGGGTTGGGCTGGGTCCATCGTCGACCGATCGGTCCGAGACGGGACGGAGCCGCTGTAGTACTCCGAGCCGGGGAGAGCCCGTGCACATGGGGAAGGGCGGCAGCAGTTTCGAGAAGGGATGGAGGCTGTAATGCCGAAAGATGCGCCGGTGAATACCGGCGCCTCGCTTGAGTTGCCTGTGGGGCCGCGACAGCGGGTATCGGAGATGCAGGCCAAACTTCACCGATGGGCGGTGGCCGATCCCGGCCGCCGGTTCGACGACCTGTTCAACTTCGTGTGCGACCCGGCAACGCTGTTCGTGGCGTTCGACCGGGTCGCGGGTAACACCGGATCCCGGACACCGGGCGTGGATGGCCTCACGGTCACCGACGTCGAGGAACGGGTCGGGATGCCCGGGTTCCTGGACGATCTACGCGCTCAGCTCAGGCAGGGCGTGTTTCGACCACAGCCGGTGCGGGAACGTAAGATCCCCAAACCGGGAGGGTCGGGGAAGCTGAGGAAGCTTGGCATCCCCACCGTGGCCGATCGGGTGGTTCAGGCTGCGCTGAAGCTGGTGCTGGAACCGATCTTCGAGGCCGACTTCGTGCCGGTCTCCTATGGGTTCCGGCCGATGCGGCGAGCCCACGACGCAATCGCCGAGATACACCAGTACGGCACCCAGGGGTATCGCTGGGTGCTGGATGCGGATATCGAGGCGTGCTTTGACTCGATCGACCACGTGGCCTTGATGGACCGCGTGCGTTGCCGGGTCAAAGACAAGCGGGTACTGGGTCTGGTCAAGGCGTTCCTCAAGGCTGGCGTCCTCACCGAGGTCGGCGACCGCGAGGACACTCACACCGGGACGCCGCAGGGCGGGTTATGTTCAGCTGAACATAACCCGCCTTATGAACAGCGCCGGGTTATGCGCAGCGCCGACCGGCAAAGCCTGGTGACAGCGATTTTGGGGGTCGATCACTGCGCATAACGCAGATCCTCTGATCAGGAGGCCCGGTATGGTGCCGGGCCGCATGGTCGGAGGTCAGTTATATGGCGACTTTGTCTGCGTCGGTGTCGGGCCTGGAGGCAGAGTTACAGCGTTTGGGCTATAAGGATTCGACGCTGGTTTGGTACCGGGGCTGTTGGCGGCGGATGCAGAAGTACTTCGCTGCGCGTGGTGTCGAGGAGTTCTCCCTGGATGCGGCGATGGCGTGGGTCGACGACGCGTGTGGGTTCTTCGGCAAGGAGCAGGCCGGCGCTCTGAAGCGCACCGATGTGTATTTGTTCAGGGTCGCTCAGATGCTGGGGGATTACGCGGTCCACGGGGCGGTGCTGCGCCGCTATAACCGGTCGGTGAGCAAACTGAACGCGGCTGGCGCCGAGACGGTCGCCCGGTTCCAGGAGCACCTGCGCTCGGCTGGGCGCTCGGCATCGACCGTGCGGACCTACGGGACGCTGGCCGAGGAGTTCGTCGCGTTCACCGGCACCCGCGGAGGGCTGGGCTGCTGCGACGCCGCCATGATCGGGGCGTTTGTTGCCACGCTGACTGGATACCAGTTCAAGACTGTCGAGCAGAAACTGTGCGCGGTGCGGTCGTTCCTGCGGTTCGCCTGCGCCGCCAGCCTGGTTGACGGGGCGTGCCTGGAGGCGGTGCCCGCGGCACGCTCGGCCAGGCAGGCCAGGATCCCGTCGGTGTGGGATCCGGGCGAGGTGGCCAGGATCGTGGAAGCGATCGACCGGGACAACCCTTGCGGGAAACGGGATTACGCGATCATCCTGCTGATCACCAGGCTCGGGCTGCGCGGCGTGGACATCAAGCGGCTGGAGTTCGCCGACTTCGACTGGCCGGGCAACCGGCTATTCGTGACGCAGGCCAAGACCGGTCACCGGGTGGCGTTGCCGCTGCTGAAAGATGTTGGCTGGGCGGTGATCGACTACATCCGCCATGGCCGGCCGGACTGCGACTGCCCGCAGGTGTTCGTGCGGCACATGGCCCCGATCGGCCCGTTCTCCGACCAGGATCATCTGCATCAGATTCTCGTCAAACATGCCCGCGCAGCACACGTTCCGGTGAGCGAGAAACGCCGCCATGGCATGCACTCGCTGCGGCATTCGCTGGCGACCCGGCTGATGGAAATCGGCACACCGATCGAGCAGATCGCCGACATCCTCGGTCACCAGTCCGTCGAGTCGACCGGTGTCTACCTGAAATCCTCTCTGGGCCTGCTGGCCAAGTGCGCGCTGGACCCGGACGCACCGGCGAACGGGGTGTCGCGATGAGCCCCGCTATCACGATGACCGAGGCGATCACCGCCCTGGTCACCGAAAAACGCGCCACGGGTTACAAATACCACGCCGAGGAGCGGGTGCTGACCCGGTTCGCCGCGTTCTCCGCCAGTGAGTTCCCCGGGCAGCAGGCGCCCACCCGGGCCTCGGTCGAGGCCTGGATTGCGGTCGCCCGCCGGCGCGGAGTCACCCCGGCGACCCTGCACAGCTTGGCCGCGCCGGTGCGGGAGCTGGCCCGCTGGCTGGGCCGCCGGGGCGTGGCGGCCTACGTCCTGCCCGCCGGGGCACTGCCCCGCCCCGCCCGCTACGTCCCGCACATCTACACCGACCAGGAACTGGCGGCCCTGTTCACCCAAACCGACCGCTGCCACTACGACTCGCAGGTCCCGTTCCGGCACCTGGTCATGCCGGTGCTGTTCCGCACGATCTACGCCTGCGGCCTGCGTGCCTCCGAAGCCCGGCTGCTGCGCTTCGACGACGTCGACCTCGACGCCGGGGTCTTGACAATCCGCGACGGCAAGGGCGGCAAAGACCGGCAGGTCCCAGTCAGCGCCGGGCTGCGCGACAGACTGGCCGACTACCACGCCCGCGTCGCCGGGCGCACCGGCGGGGACTGGTTCTTCCCCGGCACCGCCGGGCGCCCGCTGACGATCGGCAACATCGACAAGAACTTCCGCCGGTTTCTGTGGCAGGCCCGCATCCCCCACGGCGGCCGGGGCCATGGCCCCCGCGTCCACGATCTGCGACACACCATGGCAGTCAACAATTTTCGGTCGTGGTTCGCCGGCGGCGAGGACGTCGCCGCGTTGCTGCCGGTCCTGCAGACCTACATGGGCCACGCCTCCATCTCCGACACCGACTACTACCTGAGGCTGACCGCCGAGTCCTACCCGCACATCACCACCTGCATCCAGCGTGCCTACGGCGACGTCGTCCCACCCGTCACGGAAGGCCCCTGTGATGGCAACTGATTTCGCGGTGTTGCTGCACCGCTTCCTCACCTCGCACCTGGCCGGGCTGCGCGGCTGCTCACCCAACACGATCGCCTCCTACCGCGACACCTTCAAGCTGCTGATCGCCTGGTTCCGCGACTGCAGATCCATCCCGCCCGACAAACTCACCCTCGATCGCATCGACGCCGACGCGATCACCGTGTTCCTCGACTGGCTGGAAGCTGAACGGCACAACAGCATCTCGACCCGCAACCAGCGCCTGGCCGCGGTCAGCTCGTTCTTCCGGTGGCTGCAATCCCAGGACCCGACCAGGATGGCCGGCTGCCAGGACATCCTCGCCGTCCCCGCCAAACGCAAGGCCCAGCCGAGCGTCAATCACCTCACCATCGAGCAGACTCGCCGTCTGCTCGCCCAGCCCGACCGGTCCACCCGACGAGGCCGCCGTGACGCGACCCTGCTGGCCACCCTCTACGACACCGCCGCCAGGGTCCAGGAATTCGCCGACCTGACCGTGCGCGACATCCGCCCCCAGCCCCCTGCCCTGGCCGCGCTGACCGGCAAGGGCCGCAAAACCCGCCACGTCCCGCTCGGCAACAACACCGCAGCACTGCTGAACGCCTACCTGACCGAACACGGCCTCGACAAACCCGGCCACGACGACCACCCACTGTTCACCAACCAGCATCGCAACAAACTCAGCCGCGGCGGCATCGCCTGGATCATCGGCAAATACCAGGCCCGCGCCGGCGACCCGGCACTGGCCAGCGCCGACCTCAGCCCGCACGTCCTGCGCCACTCCAAGGCCATGCACCTCTACGAAGCAGGCGTGCCGCTGCCCTACATCCGCGACATCCTCGGACACGTCGACCTGACCACCACCGAGATCTACGCACGCGCCTCCACCGAGGCCAAACGCAAAGCCCTCGAAGCCACCTACACCGAAATCGTCACCGACGAGCTACCCGAATGGAACCACGACACCGGGCTGCTCACCTGGCTCGCCAGCCTGTGAGCCCAGCACACACCACAAGGTTATGCGCAGTGATCGACCCCCAAAATCGCTGTCACCAGGCCTTGCCGGTCGGCGCTGCGCATAACCCGGCGCTGTTCATAAGGCGGCATCTTGTCTCCGCTGTTGGCCAACATCGCCTTGTCGGTGCTCGATGAGCACCTACACAGGCCCTGGGAGCCGGGCGGGACGATGTCCACGGCCTATCTGCGCGGCCGGCGCCGCGTCTATGGCCTGCCAAGGTGGCGAATCGTCCGCTACGCAGACGATTTCGTCGTCCTCGTGCACGGCGAACGGGCGCACGCCGAAGCTCTACGCGAAGACGTCGCTAACGTGCTCGCACCCCTGGGTCTTCGACTTTCCGAGTCCAAGACCCAGGTGGTGCACATGAGCGACGGGTTCGATTTCCTTGGCTTCCGCATCCGGTGGAAACGCAAGAGGGGCACGAACAAGTGGCACGTCTACACCTTCATCGCCGACCGGCCGATCCGGTCGGTGAAGGCCAAGATCCGTGCCTTGACTCGCAGGACGTCGCAGCAGGATCCCGCGACCGTGCTGATCCGGCTCAATCAGATCATGCGCGGCTGGGCCAACTACTTCAAACATGCGGCCTGCAAACGCACGCTCAGTCGCCTGTCGCACTTCGTGTGGTGGCGGGTGATTGGGTGGCTGCGCAGGATGCATCGCTGGAGGTGGAAGGACGTTCGCCGCCGGTTCACCACACCCTCCGGGCAGTGGACACCGGTCACAGTGGACGGGATCAAGTTGTTCAACCTGGCGGCGGTGCCGGTCACCCGTTACCGCTACCGGGGCAACACCATCCCCAACCCGTGGACCCTGCCCAACCACGCCCACACGGCAGGAACCGTGGAGAGCCCGGTGCGATGAAAGTCGCACGCCGGGTTCGGCGAGCGGCCTGGGGAAACGGACCGAGAGTAATCCCGGCACCGCGCCCCAGGCCGACTCAACCCGACAAAGCGCTGGTGCTCTGTGTCGACGAGAAGTCCCAGATCCAGGCCCTGGACCGCTCGGCACCGGTGCTGCCGATGATGCCCGGCATGCCCGAACGGCGCAGCCATGACTACGCGCGCCACGGCATCACCACCCTGTTCGCCGCGCTGGACGTGGCCACCGGCGAGATCATCGGGTCGATCCACCGCCGACACCGCACCGAGGAGTTCAAGAAGTTCCTCACCAAACTCGACAAGCAGGTGCCCGCCGATCTCGACGTGCACCTGATCTGTGACAACCTGTCCACCCACAAAGCGCCGGCAATCACCAAATGGCTTGCCGCGCACCCACGTTTCCAGATGCATTTCACCCCGGCCTACTCGTCGTGGCTCAACCAGGTCGAACGGTGGTTCGCCCTGCTGACCGACAAGAAGCTGCGCCGCGGCGTCCACCGCTCGATTCAGGCTCTTGAGAAAGACATCCGCGACTGGATCGACACCTGGAACGAGGACCCGCAGCCGTTCACCTGGGCCAAGACCGCCGACGAAATCCTCGAACAACTCACCTCATATTGTCAACGGATTCCTGGCGCGGGACACTAGGCGCGCACCGCAACCGTGTCAGCATCCAAGTTGCGGCACAGTTGCTGGTTACGCCAACCCTCGAGCATCTCGCTGACCGTCTGGGCCTCCGGATGCAACACCGGAACCGAACCGACCACATACACCCGACCGCTCAGATCGACGGGCAAAACGGCCTCCAGACTGTCTCACTCAATGAATCATTGAATCATCTCCTGAATCATTGCCACATCGGCGCAGGTAGGTGCATCACCTTGACACGACTCGCACACGGCGCCTCGGCCCCGCACAGCAAGCGGGCACTCCGCCACCTACCGCCACTGAGCCCAAAGCCACAGACCAACAATGGTTTTGGCCACCGGACCAAGGTGCGCGCCAACCGTCGCCGACGCCGCACCTATGATTCATCTGATGAAAACGGAGCAATTATTCATGCGTAACAGCTATTGTCCATGAACATCCATTGTCCGGCCGCAGTCGTCGCGGTGACGAAATGGTCTGTATGGCAGTGAGTTTGGCGTCCAAGTACATCGAGTTGCGTCCCCGATAGTGGTGTAACGCGGATCGCGTGATCGTTGCCCGGTGTGTCGCCGGGACGAGAGCGCGGTCACCGCGTGATCCTTCGAGTGAACCTTCCAAGCACTCTCGAGAGGAACCATCACGATGACCGCTCCCCATATTTTGAACCCTGCCGCGTTGTTGCAGGAGGGTTTGGCCGATGCGTCGCCGGACCTGATGCGCAACTTGTTGGCGACGATGATCAACGCGCTGCTCAGCGTGGATGCCGATGCGGTGTGTAGTGCCGAGTACGGCCGGCCCAGCCCGAATCGGACCAACTCGCGTAACGGCTACCGGCACCGCGACCTGGACACCCGGGTTGGCACGATCGACGTGGCGATCCCCAAACTGCGGCAGGGCTCGTACTTCCCTGAGTGGTTGATGGAGCGCCGCAAACGCGCTGAGTCCGCGCTGATCTCGGTGGTGGCGACCTGCTATCTGCTGGGGGTCTCGACGAGGCGGATGGACAAGCTGGTCGCCACGTTGGGTATCACCAGCTTGAGTAAGTCCCAGGTCTCGCGGATGTCGGCAGACCTTGACGTACAAGTCGAAGCGTTTCGCACCCGCCCCCTGGGTGAGGCGGGGCCGTTCACCTTCGTGGCCGCTGACGCGTTGACGATGAAGGTCCGCGAGGACGGGCGGGTGGTCAACGCTGTCGTGCTGGTCGCCACCGGCGTCAACGCCGACGGGCACCGCGAGGTCCTGGGCGTCAAAGTCGCCACCAGTGAGACCGGCCCGGCGTGGAACACCTTCTTCGCCGATCTGGTCGCCCGCGGCCTGCACGGCGTCAGGCTGGTCACCTCCGATGCCCACCGGGGCCTGGTCGAGGCGATCGCGGCGAACTTGCCCGGCGCAGCGTGGCAACGCTGCCGCACGCACTACGCCGCCAACTTGATGGATGTGACCCCGAAAAGCTCCTGGGGATGGGTCAAAGCGCTGCTGCACTCGGTCTATGACCAGCCCGATGCCCAAGCGGTGCACGCCCAGTTCGACCGTGTCGTCGACGCGTTGGCCGATAAGCTGCCCGCGGTGGCCGAACACCTCGATGGTGCCCGCGCTGAGATACTGGCCTTCACCGCGTTCCCGAAGGAACTGTGGCGCCAGATCTGGTCGAATAATCCCAACGAACGCCTAAACCGCGAAATCCGCAGGCGCACAGACGTTGTCGGCATATTCCCCGGCCGAGACGCCGTCATCCGCCTCGTTGGAGCTGTCCTGGCCGAACAGCACGACGAATGGGCTGAAGGCCGTCGCTACCTTGGACTGGACGTCCTCGCCCGGGCCGCTGCCGTCGGCAACCCCGAACCCGCACCCACACCACCGGCCACCAACCGCCTGCCCGAACTGGAGCCCGCAGCATGATAAACCCAAACACCCCAGGCGAATTCGGCCCAGGACTGACCCGCCAAGCCTACCTCGACCAACTCGCCGACACCGGTCACACCGGCTGGCACGACGAGCACGGCGTCCCAGCGCCATGGCCCGAGGACTTCTGCGACCCCGACAGCGGATGGCAACCCACGACAGGAGGTGACACCACCAACACCGACCCCAACCAACCCTTCTAACCCCCACTAAATCGAAGGATCAGCCGTTACACCACTCCGAGGGACTTGACCGTACATCGGCAGCCGCCGGCAACTTCAAGTAGCTTAGGTGGGCCCGCAGCCGCTGATTTGTCACGGTGTACGAATCAGTCAATGTGCGTGCGCCGACTACTCGGCCATGCTGCGACAGACGGGTAGCTCACGATTTATCTGCTCCAAATTTGGCCCGCCTGGTAGGCACGTACAGAGGCTGGAACAATCCTCAAAATCAGCCGACAACCGATAGGTCAGGCGCGCCCGTGGGCGGGGAGGTGGTATGGGGGCTCTTCGATTTTGACCGGGCAATCAGCATGAAGTCTGGGTTGCGGCCCGCTGTTTGCGGGTGCAATGGAATCGTATCCGGCGGGCCGAGTTGTCTCGGTTCGGAAGCCGCGATACGCGTTTGACCTGTTTGACGAGGCGGTTGTAGCCCTCGGTGCCGGCGTTGGTGATACCGGTGGTCACGAACGCGTTGATTTCGGGCCACCAGGTGTCGACGGTGGTGGCCAGGGTGAGCAGCTCGGGGATTTGTGAGTCGATGCACCAGGCCAGGAACCGGTGCAGGCGATGGCGGGTCAGGTGCGGATCGCCACCGACCCGCACCGTGGACAGCAGGGTGCGTAGCTCTTCTTTGGCGATCCAGGCAGACAGGATCTGGCCGGTGTGGTCTTCGGATACGATCGCGTTCCACATCTTCGTGAAACTTTTGTCCGACAAGCGTTCCCGCGCTCGCAGCAGCCGACGCCGGTTGGCCCACTCCGGATCGAGCTTGCGGCCCCGGTGGTCGCGCAGCTCCCAGGTGACGCGGCGGCGCACCTTGGTCAGCGCGTCGTTGCCGAGCTTGACCAGGTTTTTCCGGACTAGATCGGTCTGGCTGGGGTGCCTACGTCGGATGGTAGGTGCTCAGTGTGTTGTGGTGATCTGGGGGATGCCGAGGTTGGTTGTCGGATAAGCGGATTGGGCTTGCTGTCGGCCCAGCGTGGCGAGTTTGGCGCGGGCAGCCTGGAGGCTGACGCCGAGGCCTTCTTTCTCGCCGAGCCAGCCGTTAAGTTCAGCTTCCTCGATCCGCTCGGTTAAGTTGGCGATGATCTCGACCAGTCGGGGACGTTGGCGGGGATCGATCCGCAACATCGGGCAGCGGATGCAGCTGTGCTCATGTCGACACGGCGTGCCGTAAGGGCGCCCGCAAATGCCGAGCGCAACCTTGCGCAGCGTGAAGTAGTGCTGGAACTGGCGCCATTCGTCCTCGGTGGGCTCGCGGTATTCGGCCTCCGGCCGCACGGCGCGGCGCTGATCGAGGAACGCCCGATAGGAACGGATCAGGTCGTCCTGGAACACCGCGAGGTAGGCCTGCGTGGTGGACAAATCCTCGTGCCCAAGTAGCCGGGCGGCGATGTGCACTGGCAGCCCACCGGTCACGGCTTCGGTCGCGAAGATCCTTCTGAAGTCATGCGGAGTAAACCGCAGTGGTTCGCCCGCGGCGTCGCGTAGGTGGGTGCGGGTAAGGGTCTTGTCGAGCAGTTTTCGGACGTTAGTGTCCGAGATGACCTCGTTGCGATGCCCGCGGCTGCGACGCTGGAACAGATGCGGCAGCATCGGCCCGAAGGTGCGTTCGTGATGGTCGTAACGGCTGACCAGTGGCACCGTGCCACCGTTGCGCTCACGCAACCGGGTGATGATCGTGGCGAGCACGCTTGCCAGCTCCGGCGACACTAGCAGCAGCCGTTCCTGGTTGTTCTTCGATGGCAGGATCTGCAGCAGTGGCACGAGTTCGCCGGTGTCGGCCAACCGGTAGGACACCAACGCCAGGTGGGTCATCTCGAGCAACTCTTCGTGGCGAATGCCGGTGTGGCGCAACGTCTCGATGATCGCCCACGCCCAAAATGCGTCGTCCTCGGCGGCGTAAACGTCGGTTTGTTCGCCGCTCTCAAGATGCTGGACAAGCACGACTTGCGGCCGCGAGCAGGACGGGCTCTTTTGGTGGGTCTGGTAGGTCGTGCGCCGGTAGCTGACCCCGTCGTGGACCAGCACGCCGCCAATCGGGGTGGCGCGAGCGGCTTCGAGCAGCGCTTGTTGTGTTGCCAGGACGCGTTCGGCCGTCTCGACGAGCACCGGTAGTTTCGGCAGCCGCTCGCGGACGCGCTGATGCATCGCGGCCGCGGTCGCGCGATTGTGCTTGGCGACACCGTCGGTCTCGTTGCGCCGAACCGGGCTGGGGAAGGCGTGTTGCACCCAGTACGGGTCTTCCAGCGCCCATTCCTGGATGTCGAGGTAGAGGCTGCGAACCTTCATGAGCAGCTGCGGGTAGGACTTACGTGGGCGTGGCGGGCGATTCTTCGTGGTAACGAATCGAACACGCTGCTTCCAGCACTGGGCTACCTCGGCCGGCACGTTGAGGCTGTCGAGTTCGGGGTGGTGACGTTCGATGTCCGCCCAGAATTCCCCGACCAGGTGCACAACCAAGGCATTAAACGACACGTAGTCGAGGCCGGGTCGTCGCTCGTCGAGGTAACGCAGCAGCGCGTCGCGAACCCGGGTGCAGCGCAACCGGTAGCGGTCGACGAGTTCTGCGGTCGGGCGCTGCCCAGCATGCAGGTGCGCTTTGAACGTGAGGTTGCTCGGCAGTATCTCGACGCAGCGCAACAGGTCCCATGCGGGAACGATCCCCGGTGGCGCCAACCCGTTATGCGCCAGCCCCCAGTTGCGGTAACCGACGAAATCGTCGCTGGTCAACCGGTCCACATCGCGTCCGGTGTGCAGCACGAGCTTGGCAAGCACCTTCAGACCCGCCTGCTTGCGGCACCCGACCATCCCGTGCCGGTCAGCCTGCTCGGAGATCTGCGAGAAGACCTCGGGTTGAATGCTTTTCAGCGTGTCCTGATAGAGCGTCATTGCTCCCCACCCCACGAGCAGATCGTAGCTGGGCAACACGATGCGGTTGAGCAACAAGCTGTTGGTCGCCACGACATTGCCGTTACGCTTCTCCTTCGCCGGAACCAGCGAACTGGTCGGCAAATCGTTCAACCAGTCCAGGCCAGTGTCGGCCCCGGCGGCCAGCCAGCGCTGCTGCCAGCCTTCTGCGGGGTATGACTGCAGCCATTCCAAGATCGCCGGGCTACTGTGCCGGATCCGGCGTTTACGGTCGCAGGAGAAGCCGAGCCGGTCGGCGTGCTCGATCAGCAGTGCCATCACCTCGCTGATCGTGTAGTTGTCGCACGGCCCGGTGAGGCTCTGTCGCGTCGTGCCTGGCGTCGGTGGGGT
Source organism: uncultured Actinomycetota bacterium (assembly GCA_963845595.1). GTDB lineage: Bacteria > Actinomycetota > Actinomycetes > Mycobacteriales > Mycobacteriaceae > Mycobacterium. The sequence goes on along the minus strand of CAWJSU010000004.1, from coordinate 397,063 downwards.
CTGACCAGCACGGGTTGGGACCGTCGGCGCCACCCTAGTCGTCATCGCCAGTCACCGCCGAACAGTACGGCCAGATCGCCGGCGTCGTAGCCGCCCCCGACCGCGACCGGCTTGTCCGCGCCGGCTGCGCGTTCGGCGAGGTACTGGCGTACGCGCTGCAGGACTGCGTTCTCATCGTCGACCAGGTAGATCTGCGTCGTGGTCAGGTGGGCATGTCCCAGGATCGCCTGCACGTCGCGCACCGACAGTTTGCGCGACTGGGTCATTCTGATCGCTGCAGTGTGGCGACAGTCGTGCATCGACCAGTTGGTGCCCAATGCGTCGTTGGCGCGTCGTAGCACCGCTCGCAGCGCCTCGTAGTTCATCGGTCGCCTGCTCAATTTCGCGCCCTGGTAGCTGCGGCGACGCAGCGTCTGCCACACGAAACCGTTGGGCGACTTGGGTTCGTCGATCTCGTCGACATACAGCCGCAGCCACACGAACGCCTCGGCGCTCGCCGGCAGCCACTGCGCGGCACGAGAACCCTTTCGCCGCACCTGAATCAGCTGCTCACCCCAGTCGATGTCGGCGGCGCGCATCCCGAGCAGCTCACCGGCACGAGCACCCGAACTCACCGCCAGCGCCAGGATCGCCCGGTCCCGGTTGGACCGCATCTGCCCGAACAACTCCAGCCACCGCTCGTCGGGCATCGCCCGCGGCCGCTGCCGCGGCAGCTTCGGGTTGTAGCGCAAGCGGCCCTCCGCACGAAACGACTCCAGCGGGTTGTGGTGCGCGTTCGCGCGCCGCCCGCAAGACCGTTCTTGCTTCACCGGGTTAACCAGCGGTCCGCACTGCTCGTCGATGGCAAACTCGTAAAAGCTGCGCAACACCGCGTTGCTGTGCCGGATCGTACGCGGCTGATAGTGGTCGTCCTGATGGAGCTTGCGAGTAACCGGGTTGATCTGCCCGGCCGTCGCCCGCGACTTGGTGCGCCGGTGCTGCCGCTGCTTGTCGGCCTGGCGAAGCCACAAAACGAAGTCCCGCACCTCCGCCGACGTCGCCTGATCCCACGACACCCCAACCGCGCCAAGGAACCGCCACCAGCGGTGCAAGTCGAACGCGTAACTGCGCACGCTGCCCAAGGCGCGGCCCCGCGCGAGGAAGTCGCGCAAGAACCGGCTGATCGGCTCCACCGGCTGTCCGTCCGGATCGACCACGACGAACGGCGCCACATCGTCGCCGGTAGCAACGACCCGCCCCCACTGCGGTAGCCGGATCGACTCGATGTCCCGCGCCACCTCATAGACTTCGCCCATACAGCGCCTCCCTGCTAGTCCTGCTGCACGAAGCCAACCTCCTCACCGGTATTGCGGCCTGCGCGACACGCACGGCCACTCGAGTTAGTCCGGTCAATAGGGTGGAAGTGGTCGACCACGGTAGTCGCGTTGGGTAGCAGGCCTGCGGTACGGATCGCCGAGGCATAGACCGCGGCCGGGTCGATGGCCACGAACTCGATCGCTTCCCTGAACTCGGGTGTGCGCTCACGCAGCCATTCGATAACGGCGGCCCCGGTGCGGCCTTCGCGTTGCCCGAGCAGGCCCTGGGAGCCGGCCAGGTCGACGAAGCCGGTGTCCCATGGGTCGACCCGCACCCAGCGCCGCGTCCGTGCGCAGCGCTCCCACCGGGGGTTTCCGCGGCGGGTCTCATCGATCCCGATTACCTGGGTGGGTTGGGGCTCGGTCAACTCCACCTCGGCGTGGGTGATGAACGCGCGGTGCGCGGTCGGCCACGACACGCCGTGTGCGGCGGCGACCTCGGCCACCGAGCGGGCCGCCTCGCCGATCGCCGCGCCGATCTGAGTGCGCAGCCGCCCGGTGGTCCGTGCCCGCGCCGGGACTTGCGCGATGGACTCGGTGAAGGACCCACGTTCGCAATAGTCCTCCCGGCACCGCCACCGGGTCTTGTTCCACCGCAGGATAATTCGTTCCTGTCCGTAGGGGATGTCGCGCGGAGAAGTCGTCACACGGGCCTTCACCGAGGTCGACACCACCCCACACGACGGGCACGCCGCCGCAGCCTCGCTCGCGGTCACCGCGTGCACCACCCGCGTCCCGTCGGCCCAGCGCTCAACACGCCCGACCCATACACCTGGCAACCCGAACAACAATGTCGTACCGTCGGTCACGGCCCTTGGTTCCCTTCCTCTGCCTGAATGCTTCGCAACTTTCAGACTTCGGAAGACCAAGGGCCTCCCTGTGTAACGACACGCCCTATGAGAGCGAAATCACAACTGCCCGTTTAAAATTGAAGAGCCGGTATGGGTGCAAGTCCGGCGTCCGGGTGGGATGCCGCGTGCGGTCGGCGGCACCCCAGCCTGGGATCAGGCGGGTTCCTCGCCCGAGGAGTCGACTCGACGTGGAGGATCTCGTCTTTGTAGGTGGCCGCCAGTGCGTCGGACTCAGACGACCAGGTAGCCGAGACGTTGTGCAGCCCTGGTGATCCGCAACGCCAGGCCGGGGTGGGTCAGCGGTAGAGACAGCACGGGCCTTGCGGGCATCGCGACGGCGGCGGGCGCGAACAGCGCGATGCACGGTTCGCCCGCGAACCGGCTGTTGTAGCGCAGGCCGTCCAGATCGGGGAAGGCCTCGGTGATGCGCCGCGCCCAGCGCTGCGTGATCGAGTGCGGGCCCGTCGATAACGCGAACGTGCCCCCAGCTCGGGTCGGCCAGGCACCGGCGCTGTCAGCGGCCAGGTCGAGCAACCGAACCTCTCGGATGAACCGCAACCCGGTTAGGTAGGGATCACCACGAAATCGGTCGATGGTGCGCGCGACTTGGAAGGCCTCGGCCAGCGCCGGCGTGGGCCCAGAGGCGCCGTACCAGACACCGACACCATCGTGGTGTCGCGCCGGCGGCGGGTGCGGGTCGAACCGCAGGTGCGGCCCGTGCTCCCGGAAGGTGTTCCACGCCAGTACATATTCCCCTGTGGTGCGGTGAACTCGCCACCACAACTGATCGGTCGAGACGGCTCGGTACTCGTCATCGCGGATACTGATAGCGCGCAGCTCGGCTGTCGGCGGCGGACGGGGGAGACGAGCTGTCACGCTGTATACCAGTCGATGTTGGCGGCAGCGTCGACAGCCTGGCCGACGTCGCCGCCATCACGCAGCCACTCCACCGGAGTCATCGGCCGACCATGAAACAGATCGAGCTGCGGGGTGCGCAGAAACCCGGCAACCGCCACCGGATGCAGATCGGCCGGAAGGGCCTTGAACACCTGATCAAGGCCACGGACCTGCCGGGTGGGACCACCGTTGTCGCCGGTCTCGAACTGCAGCACCGGAAACACCCAAGACTTCCCATCTGGAATGGCCCACAACTCACCAGCGAGTCGCTTCTGCCGTACTCGTGAGGCGCTGACGCCTAGTCCGGTCGCGACTTCGTCGGCCGTGAAAGCAGTGACGGCAAGGTGCGCTCTGCGGCCGGCGATCTCGGTGCCGGCGGCAACGAACGCGTCGCGGTCTTCGGCGAAGTCGGCGTCGTCGAGCAGGCGGGCTTCGTCCTCGGTGAGGGAGGCGGCCCACGGCCGCGAGGCGGGAAGATACTTTAGTGCGGCGACGAACTCAGTGGTCGTGATGTCGAAACGGTCCTGGAGCAGTTGCTCCAATTCGGGGTTCGTTGACATATAACACTCCTCTAACGGTGATTAACATCAGTATATGTGCGTTAGCCCACCTGCGTCGAGACGGAGCCTCGCGCCTGCCGTGGCCGAAGAAAGTCGGCCCCGTACGTGCAGCGGCCCCGATAGTGCCGCGTCCCGTTACCGTCACGAGTTCAGCGAAATGGAGATCACTTACTGTGGTTTGCGTCGACCGAGCGACAGATCCTGACGGCACCGCAGGCATCGAGGGGCCGGCCAACGCCCGTTGTGTACGCCCACCGCAGCCAGGCCGAGCGGGACTTTGTCGTACGTCACTGGCCACCCAGGATTACACTACTTTGGAATCGGCCTGCGCGACACGGCATCGCGAATCCCGGCTGTACGAAGTCGGGACGACGTAACGAATATCCCACTCTGGCAAGGTAGTAGGAGTATCAACCGATTAATTCCGGTGTGCTGCAATTGATTTAGCCATAATAGCGATTACGGCCAAGTTGGTGACTTTTGCGGCGCTTCACGGCAAGTCACATTCCAGCGCACCTTCCCAATTTTCATGCATAATCCCGGTTATGCACCAAAGTGGGAGACGTGACGGTGCACCGCACACGGTCGCTGGTTCGATCCCAGCCGGGACCACAAGCATTTTCGCAGTTAAACGCATATATCTAAGCAGCTGATAAAGGCGCGTGCTACCTGCCGTACTATCCGGTTTGCCGGTCGACTTCCACTCTCCGTTGACACATCACCAATTGAGTTGGGAGACATAGCAAATCATGGGTGCCTTACTCCGTGTCTTGCTGGTCGTCGGCTTCGTCGCGACCTACTGGTGGGTGATCCTTCTCGTTTTGGCCGGGATCGGTGTCGGGTTGGCGTTGCGGCTCAGGCATCAGCGCGAACTCGAAGCGGCCGGCGGACGCCGGCGTGAAGACGCCGCAATTGTGGCGCGGGCTGATCAGCAACACGCATTTGCGACCACCTGGCCTGGGTCGCTGCCATGCTCAAGAAGGTGCGCCCAGCGAGCCACAGCGTTGTTCTTGCTGGGACTGAAGATTGACATCGCGCTACCGATGCCGTCGCGGGTCGAAGTTCGTCGTGAATTAGCCCGGCTCGGGCGCGGTCCGGTGAGACGATGACGTGATGGTGATGTCATCTAAGCCCAGCCCCCGCCCGCTGACGACGCCCCGTGCTGCCGCGGTGGCCGGTGTGATCTTTGCGCTGTTGTTTGGCGCCGCGCTGATCCTGATTCGCACCAACATGCCTGAGGGCACGGCAGATTCGTCCGAATGGCTGAACAATCACGGCAGCGGCATCGCGACCGCGACGAAGCTGATGCCGTTCGCGGGCATCAGCTTTTTGTGGTTCATCGGGGTGGTCCGAGACGGGTTAGGGCGCTATGAAGACAAGTTCTTCGCGTCGGTCTTCATCTGCAGCGGCGTGCTGTTCTTGGCCATGATGTTCGTCTCGACCGCTATGGCCGCCGGCATGGTGGCCAGTAACGCCAGGGTCACCGATCTGGCGGCGCATGCGGAGACGATCCGGTTCGGGAAGATGGTGATGCTGGCGGCCACCCAGACTTATGCGGTCCGGATGGCTGCGGTGTTCATGATGTCGCTGGCCACGATTTGGCTTCGGACGGGCTTGATGCCACGGTGGCTGGTCGCCCTGAGCTATCTGGCTGCCGTTGGATTGCTGTTGGCCAGCGACATCAGCCTGCAGATCACGATGGCGTTCCCCGTCTGGGTGTTGATGGTCAGCGGCTTACTGTTGGTCCGCGCAGGGCTGTTTGAGGAACTGAGGGCTGGCGGGGATGAACCAGCGGAGCCTGCTGGGTGAACACCGACGCAATGGTGGTCGCCTGGTCGAATGGCCGCTGACGAGGTGTTCCGGGGGGCATGATCGGGGCGTAGTGTTCGCACGGATAGCACAGATGGGAGTCGAGGATGCCGACGAGCGATCATGACTGGAGCAAGCCAGCGGCGATGGCCATTCCCAAGGAGGGGTACTTCGAGCTCGAGCGCGGCAGGTACGGTCCGATCTATCCGAGAACTCCTGCCTGCTACGGCTTTTCGATCATCGCGAAGGTCAAAGAGGGGCGCGAAGAGGCCGTCCGCGCGTACGGCAAGCAGATCGAGGAAGCGATTGCCGGGAGTCCCGACGTGCTCGCGCCGCTGCGGCTGCACTACTTGCGGTGGGTATTGTTCGACGTCGGTTCGGGGCTGCATTTTCAGTACCAGGGCATCTTCGACACCGATTTCGACAAGTACACCGAGGATGCGGTGGCGCTGTTCAGCGCGACCGGGATCACCACGGTGTTCACCAATCTCGAGGGATTCCCGGAGGACTGGAAAGAGAATCCAGATGCCTTCGTGAAGTTCGTTCGTGAGCACCAGTGCTCCAGTTTCCTGGAGTATGGGGAGTACCCCTACGTCACCGCCGACGAGATCAAGAAGGCCCTGCGACTCAAAGCGGCGTTCTCCGACATGCTCGACCAAATGCAGTGATCCGCACCGAAACGTGCACCGATGCTTGAGTTGGCCGACATCCAGCACATTCTGCTGACCCGCACGCCGGCGATGACCGGGCGCTACGAGTTCCTGTCGTTCGACGACCCGGCCGGCGGTCGGGCGTGGCTGTCCGAGCTGATCGACAGGGTCGAATCGGCTGCGACGGCGCCAGCCTCGATGGATAGCACGAAGCGGTGGATCACACTGGCGTTCACGTGGAACGGCTTGCGAGCACTCGGAGTGCCCGAAGAATCCCTCGCAACGTTCCCGGAGGAGTTTCGCCAGGGCATGGCGGCTCGGGCAGACATCTTGGGCGATACCGGGGCCAACCACCCTGACAACTGGGTTGGCGGTCTGGCAGGCGGTGACGTGCACGCAATCGCGATCCTGTTCGCGCGTGACGACGCCGAACATGCGCGGGCCACGGGGGAACACGACAAGCTTGTGGCCCGCTGCGATGGTGTGCGCAGTCTGTCGGTGTTGGATTTGAATGCGACGCCGCCGTTCAACTACGCACATGATCATTTCGGGTTCCGGGACAGGTTGTCGCAGCCGGTGATGGAGGGCTCGGGTGAGGACCCCACGCCGGGGTCGGGCGCGGCGCTGAAGCCGGGCGAGTTCATCCTCGGCTATCCCGACGAGCACGGGCCGCCCGCCAATCTGCCGCAGCCAGAAGTCCTGTCCCGCAATGGAAGCTACATGGCCTACCGGCGGTTGCAGGAGCACGTTGGACTGTTCCGCGACTATCTGCAGGAGCACGCCGACACGCCGGACGATCAGGAACTGCTCGCGGCGAAGTTCATGGGCCGCTGGCGCAGCGGTGCCCCGCTGGTGTTGGCTCCGGACAAGGACGATCCCGAGCTGGGCGCGGACCCTATGCGCAACAACGACTTCAACTATAAGGAGATGGATCCGCACGGGTATGCCTGTCCGCTGGGATCGCACGCGCGACGCCTCAACCCGCGCGACACGGCGCACAACATGAACCGGCGCAGGATGATCCGCCGCGGTGCTACCTACGGTGCTGCGTTGCCCGAGGGCGCGCCCGACGACGGTGCGGATCGTGGCATCGCCGCGTTCATCATTTGTGCCAGCCTGGTTCGGCAATTCGAGTTCGCGCAGAACGTGTGGATCAACGACCGCGCCTTCCACGAACTCGGCAACGAGCGTGACCCGATATGCGGAACCCAGGACGGCACGCTGGAGTTCAAGATTCCCAACCGGCCGATCCGCAAAACCCTCAAAGGGTTGCCGGCGTTCACCACCCTCAAGGGTGGGGCGTACTTCTTCCTGCCCGGCATCGGCGCCATGCGATACCTCGCGGCGCTCGACTGATCACAGTAAGGATCCACCATGGGCGCACTTCCCGCGGCGCGGACCTACAACCAAGGCCACATCCCGCGTCCGCGCACCGGCGGACGGCGCATCAGCATCTACTGGACGTGGAGCTACCCGTGGGAAGCCCAGCGCGACCCCGCCGCGATGTACAACCGCTTTTCCACCATGACCGAAGTCCGCAACGCCCTGTGGCCGAGCTACGAGACGCCGGAATACGACGAGGCGCACTTCCTCCAGGGGATCGCCGGCACCTTGGAACTTTTCCACCGCTCGGCGCTGGCTTTTCAGGACCTGGCCGGCGAAGCCACTGGCCACCCGGTCGCCGTCTTCCAGCGCATCGATCAGGCGGGCTACCGGCTCCCGATCGACGAGCGGATCCTCGCCGACACCGACACCCTCATGGTCTTCGGGCTGGACCACATCCTCTCGGAACAAGAAGCCGCACCGGAGGAGATCAGCGCCATCGGGGAATGGCTGCAGCGCGAAGGCACGTGTCTGCTGCTGGCCCCGCATCACGACGTGGGCTTCACCGACGATTTCGCCCAACGTCAGATCGAATACCAGCACCACGGCGACCCGCTGGTGCCGCGCCAACAACGGTTCACGCAGTACACCCGCTCCCTGATGACGGCCCTCGAGGTCCCGGTGCACAACACCTGGGGGCTGCGTCCAGCCGTTGTCGAAGGCACCAAGCAGATCGCGCCGCTGACGGCGGTCCGCGACCTGGACGACGCGAGGCTGCTCGACAACGTCACCACGTTCAACTTCCACCCCCACCTGCCGCACTACGAACTCACCGCACCAGAGAGCGACTCGGTGCGGGTGCTGGGTCGTCAGCGGATCGATCCCAACAGGCCGCATCCCTTCACCGCGGCGGGCAACACCGAATTCAACGCGCTGATCTGGATGCCGCCGTCGGGCCGGCGGGCCGGCGACATCGTCCTCGTCGACTCCACGAACTTCACCACGCTTTTCGGCGGCACCGACAGCCTCAAGAATTTTTGGCACAACCTCGCCACCATGAAATGATGCTCCTGCGGTTTCGCGGCCGGTAACTAAACCTGACCCCACCGGCACTGAGCCGAGACGCCCATCGCAACGTCACCGTGGGGTCGATGCCCAGGATTGCGTAGCGAGAGGAAGGTGGATCCACAATGCCCGGTATGGCAGCGATGGCCATGGGCGCGGCTCCCGTTGTCGGTGGTGCGCTGTTCGGCGCTGCACTGGGGCAACTCAGGGGTCCCGACTTGCGCGTGGGGATCAAACAAGACCTAGAGCTGCTCGCGCAAATGCCTGAAAGCGAGGCGGCCCGGCGGGAGGCGTTGCGGCGCAGCATTAACGACCGCATCGATGAATTGATTGTCGCCAACGACACGGCGCGCCAGCTGCGCGCCACCGCCAGTTCCTATCAAGGAAACTGGCGTGACATCGTCCTGTTTCTCTGCACGGTGCTCTTCTCGATTGTCTGGTGGTCTGTCAACCACGACCGGCAGAGCTGGCTGCCCGTTTTCATTGCCACGATTGTGGCGTCGGTCGTGGCGGCCTTCTACACATTCCGGGGTCTGCGCCGCAGCGTATTCAGGATGCGCCGTCGCGCCGATCGTCGTCAGCAGTCGTAAGCGGCGTCGGCTCGGTCGCACGCGCGTGGCAGCACGGGTTGATATCGAGCGTCGTCTCGTCGGTCCCAAACGATTGGTCAGATGTGCTAGGCGGGCCTTGCCGTGAGGCACGCCAGGGATAAGGCAGGCGGCAAGACCAGAAACGCCGACCGACGATCTCCATCGACCGCGCCATGGTCTCCGCGCTATGCACCAGCCCGGCTTGATTTCGGTGCAGCGGCCCCGCCGACGCTAGCGACCGCCGACCCTCCCGTTCACACCGTGCAACGACGCGCAGTCTTTCCCCGAGTTGGTCGCCCGCCGCATGCGCGCACTGGAAAGCGACATCGGTGCGCTGGCTGAGGCGACCGTCAAAGAGGCGTTGCAGGCCAACACGTTCGAGTTCATGGCCGCAGTTTCAACGTCATCCCGATCACCCGATGGCCAGACTGATCGGCTTCCGCGACACCGATCCGGTGCAACTTCTAGAGGCTGCGTTCGACTCCACAACCATGGTCGGAGGCACTGTGCCGCTGGATCACCTCAACGAACTGGTTACCCGCATCGGGAACATCCAGGCCTGGATTGGCGAGCAGGTCGCCGGTGTCCGTGAGGGCGACGACGAGGGCATCCTGCTGGCCGTACGACGGGCGCTGGACGCGGGCACTCTGGAGATGGGCGAGGTCACCGTCATCCTGCACACCTTGTTGAGCGCGGGCGGTGAATCGACGACCAGCCTGATCGGCAATGCCGTCCGGATGCTCGCCGAAGACCCGGATATGCAGCAACGGCTACGCGAGCGCCCGCAAGACATTGACGTATATGTCGAGGAGGCGCTGCGTTTGGAGTCACCTTTTCGGCAGATGATGCGCAGCGTCCCCCATGACACCACACTCGGCGGGGTCGACGTCGCGGCCGGATCGACCGTGTTGCTGCTCTTCGCCGCCGGGAACCGGGATCCAGCCCAATTCGACAACCCGGACGTCGTCGACCTCGGACGCGGCTCTCCTCGTCACCACCTGGCGTTCGGGCACGGGATTCACCATTGCGTCGGGGCCGCCCTGGCCCGCATCGAAGCTCGCGTTGTACACAGTGACAGCAGTCCAGGAATGTTCTGGTGTGTCCGGGTCCTGTCCGTTCGCCGGGTTTGCGACGCCCGGAAGGGTCTGTGGTTCTTGTGAGGGCTTCCCATGCCGAACAACGGGCACGATTAGAAGGTGCGATAAGCGCCAGCGTCTGCGGTGATCGCACGTAGGCTTTCGATGTGCGTTTGGTGTGGCCGTTAGTTGGCCGCTCGGAGGAGATGGGAGCCATCGAGGCCGCCATCTTGGCGTCGGATGCCTCCGGGCTCGTGGTCTACGGGCCGGCGGGTGTGGGCAAGAGCCGGATCGCCCGTGAGGCCTTGTCTGCTGCTGAGTCGCGGGGATGCGAATGCCGATGGGCGGTCGGCACATCTTCGGCTCGGGCGATTCCGCTCGGTGCTTTCACCGCATGGGCGCCGTCGGGTGTCACCGACACCGTTCAGTTGCTGCGGGGGGTGATCGAGTCGCTGACGGCCGCATCTTCGGACGTCACGGTGGTGGTGTGTGTCGACGACGTGCATCTGCTCGACGATTTGTCGATATTCGTTGTGCACCAGATCATGCAGCGCGGCGGGGCGAAAGTGCTGCTTACCGTTCTCGACGGTGAACCGATTCCCGCCGCGGTGAAGGAGATATGGAAGGGTGGCCGGTTCGAGCGGCTTGATCTGCAGCCGCTGTCGCTCGACGAAACCACCTCGCTGCTGTCGGCGACGCTAGGCGGAGCGGTGGATCTGGATGCCGCTTCGCGGCTGTGGAAGCTCACTCGCGGCAACGTCTTGTATCTGCGGAACATCGTCGAGCAGGAGGTCGCTGACGGCCGCGTCGTGAATCGGCACGGGTACTGGCGCTGGACCGGTGATCCGATCGTGCCGCCCAGCTTGGTCGAGCTGATCGAATCCCGCATCGGGGACCTACCCGCCCCGGTTAATGATGTGGTCGACGCGCTGGCTGTTGGGGAGCCGATCGAACTGGCGGCGCTGCGGCGGATCACTGATCCGGCCGCGGTCGAGGAGGCCGACTTCCGCGGTCTGATCACGCTCGAGCCCGGCGTTGCCGGCGTGCAGGTGCGGGTGGCGCATCCGCTCTACGGTGAGGTGCGCCGCAGAGGCGCGCCACGCACGAAGTTGCGGCGGCTGCGCGGGCTGGTCGCCGCCGAACTTGCCGGGTCCAATGAGCGTGACGACATTCAGGTCGTCGTGCGGCGGGCCGCGTTGAGTCTCGAGTCCGACCTCGCACCGGACGTGGACCTGCTCGTCAGGGCCGCCCACGGCGCCGTCTGGCTGGCGGATCTGCCCCTCGCCGATCGACTCGCAGAGGCGGCCATCCACGTCGAAGCGGGACTGGAGCCGAACATTGTTCGGGCGCATGCCCTTTCGTGGCTTGGCCATGGCGAACAGGCAGACGCCGTGCTCGCCGAGATCGACACCGGCCAGTTGACCGACGGCGACCGCGCGAGATTCGCGTTCTTCCGCGCGAGCAACCTGCTGTGGGCGCTCGGTGACCCCGCACGCGCGAAAGAAATCATCGACGACGCGTCGCGCGGCACACCACCGCAGGCTCACAGCTATATCGACGCCTTCCTTACGGTGTACTGGTTCGCGATGGACCAGCCCCATACGGCGTTGCAAGCATCGAAGAAACTCGCGTTGGATGACCTGCCCGCCGTAGTTGGTGCGGAGATAGCCTGGGCTCTCGCCACAATATCCGCGGACGCCGGACGCACCACCGCAGCTGTGGGCACTGCAGAAGCGGGATACATCGCTGCGACTCGCTCTTTCGACGCTCCGCACATGAGGTTCAACATCGCTGATTCGCACGTCAGCGCGCTGGTGCTAGCAGGGCGGATCGGCGACGCCGCTGACATAGCCGAACGCGTGCAGCAGCAGGCGGCCGACCTTCCGGGAGCGGCTCAATTACTTGGTGCTGCCGTGGCGGGTCGGGCCGCCCTTGGTGCAGGCGACCTTCATTCCGCGTGTGCGTTGCTGGAACCGGCGGCGGTGGGGATGTCCGGCACCCATGCTTCGGGCTGGGGGTATCGCTATCACATCCCACGCGCGACCGCGCTAGCCGTACGCGGGTCGACTGACGAGGCAGCCGCCGCACTCGCCGCGCTCGACAGGGTGCGACGTCCATTTCGGTCGCTGGACTACGAGTTGAGCCTGGCTCGCGCGTGGGTGGCCGCGGGCGAGGGCGCGCTCAGTGAGGCGATCGCCGTCTTGTTGTCGGCGGCCCAAAGGGCCGCCGACAAGGGGCAATTCGCAGCGGAAGTGATGTGCCTGCAGACCGCCACCCAGTTCGGGGACTGTTCTGGCGCACCTCGGTTGCGTGAGCTCGAGGGGATCGTCGAGGGACCCCGTGTCGGCGTGGCCGCGCGGTTCGCCCAGGCCCTGCACGACGGCGCCGCCGCCCAATTGGCGTCGGTGTCAGAAGAATTCGAGCGTCTGGGCGATCTTGTTGCTGCCGTCGATGCGGCCGCCCAGGCCGCCCTGGCGTATCGCCGGAAAGGCCTTCGGGGATCGGCGTTGAGTTGCTCGACACGCGCCGCCGCCCTGGCCGAACAATGCGGCGCAAGTACTTCGGCACTTCGTCAGGCCGGCGAGCCCTTGCCGCTGAGTGACCGGGAACGCGAGATCGTGATGCTGATCGGCGAGGGATTGTCCAGCCGCGAAATTGCCGAGCGACTGACTCTGTCCGTACGCACCGTCGAAAGCCACGTCTATCGGGCGATGTTGAAGACCGGAACCACCAGCCGCGACGAACTCGCCGCCCTGCTACCCCGACCCAGGACGCGAACGGAATGAATGCCCCGTCGGCGTGCGCATGCCGCCGGTGATGATTTCAGCATTGCCACACTCGGTCGGCACGACGACAACCGATGCACGCCGCTCAGATGGCCGATGGGCTCTGCGAGCGTGAGCAGGCGCTGATCGATCGGGAGCCAGCGGTGTGCCAGGCGCAGCGGGCAATCGAGGACGCCGACGCTGAAGATGAAACACGTTGTCCCGTAATGTAAATCGACGGCCCTCATTGACGATGGCCGAGATCCTCATCGCACGTATCGATAATCGGCGCGACCCCCAGCGACGCCGCGGGCTATGGCTTCCCGTTGTTCCCGGGTGCGCCGAGCAGCGCGCCGGCCCCGCCGCTGCCGGCGATGCCCACCATCGCACCAATCCCGCCGTTGCCGCCGTTGCCGCCAGTGCCGATCACTACCGCGTTGCCGCCGTTACCGCCGGCACCACCGGTCACGTCGCCTGCGCCGCCCTCGCCGCCGGCGCCGCCGACACCCAGCCCCAGGCCGGCACGGCCGCCGGCCCCGCCGGCCCCGCCCACCGTGCTGTCGCTGAATCCGCCGGCCCCGCCGGCCCCGCCGGGCCCGGTAAGCAGGCCGGAGTTGCCGCCGTCCCCGCCGGCCCCGCCAGTGCTGGTGAGGCTGAACCCGCCCGCTCCGCCGTCACCGCCGTTGGGCCCCAGCAGGCCGGAGTTGCCGCCGTTCCCGCCGGCGCCCCCGACGCCGGCATCGCCGAATCCGCCGGCCCCGCCGTCCCCGCCGCCGCCGACCAGCAGCAGACTCCCATTGCCGCCGGCCCCGCCGGCCCCGCCGGTGCCCGCTCTGCCGCTTCCGCCGTCCCCGCCGGCCCCGCCGGGCCCGGTAAGCAGGCCGGAGTTGCCGCCGGCCCCGCCGGCACCCCCGCCGAGGTCGCCGACGCCGCCTACCCCGCCGTGCCCGCCGTTGCCGGACAGCAGCCCGCCGGTCCCGCCGGCTCCGCCGGCCCCGCCGGTCCCGCCGTCGAGGGGCACGCTAACGCCGCCGGCTCCGCCGGTCCCGCCGGCGCCAAACAGCCAGGCTGCTCCGCCGGTCCCGCCGACCCCGCCGGTCGCGCCGGCACCCAGCGTGAATCCACCTTCGCCGCCGAACCCGCCGTTGCCGGACAGCAGCCCGCCGGTCCCGCCGGCCCCGCCGGCCCCGCCGTTGCCGGCCGCTGAGCCTCCGCCGGCCCCGCCCGCACCGCCGGTGCCAATCAGCCCAGCGGCCCCGCCGGCGCCGCCGTCAAGGCCCGCCGCGCCGGCGCCGCCGGCGCCGCCGTCGCCCATCAACCATCCGCCGGGCGTGCCGTTGTCTCCTGTGCCCGGGAGGCCGTTGGTGCCGTTGCCGATCAGCGGGCGCCCGGTAAGCGCCTCGACCGGGCCATTCACTGCGTTAAAGATCGGCTGCAGCGGCGAGGTGGCGCCGTTGTGGCCGGTACCGCCGATGGCGGAGCCAAACCCGCCGTTGCCGCCGTTGCCGGCGGTGCCGATCAGCGCGGCGGTGCCGCCGTTGCCGCCGACACCACCGGTCGCTACACGGCTCTCACCGCCGGCGCCGCCGGCTCCGCCGTCGCCCACCAGGCCGGCGTGGCCGCCGGTCCCGCCGGCCCCGCCGGCGCCGACGCTGAATCCGCCGGCCCCGCCGGCTCCGCCGTGGCCGAGCAGGATGGCGTTGCCGCCCATCCCGCCGGTCCCGCCGGCGGTGAGGCCGAACCCGTTGGTGCCGCCACCGGTCCCGCCGGCTCCGCCGTTGCCGAGCAGGCCGGCGTTGCCGCCGGCGCCGCCGTTCCCACCGGTGCCCGTTGTGCTCGCCCCGCCGGCCCCGCCGACCCCACCGGCGCCGAGCAGCAGGCCCGCGTTGCCGCCGGTCCCGCCGGCGCCCCCGTCGGCCCCGCCGTATCCACCGGTCCCGCCGGCCCCGCCGGGGCCGACCAGCAGGCCGGCGTTGCCGCCGGCGCCGCCGGCGCCCCCGACGCCACCAGCGCTGAATCCGCCGGCCCCGCCGTTCCCGCCGCCCGAACCGATCAGCCCGCTGAGCAGCCCGCTGGTCCCGCCGGCGCCGCCGGCCCCGCCGTTGCCGAGAGTTGAGCTCCCGCCGGCCCCGCCGGCCCCGCCGGGGCTCAACAGCAGGCCCCCATCGCCGCCGTGTCCGCCGGCCCCGCCGACCCCGCCGGGCGCCGTGCTCATTCCACCCGCGCCGCCGGCCCCGCCGTAGCCCAAAAGCGGGTCGCCGGAATTACCGCCGGCGCCGCCGGCCCCGCCGTTGCCGGTCGCTGAGCTCCCGCCCGCCCCGCCGGCTCCGCCGTAGCCCAGCAGGCTGGAAGCGCCGCCATTACCGCCGGCCTGGCCGGTGCCGGGCGCGCCGGAGCCGCCAGCGCCGCCGTTGCCTAACAGCCACCCGCCGGGCGCGCCGTCTTGCCCCGTCCCCGGAGCCCCGTTGGCGCCGTTGCCGACCAGTGGGCGCCCCGTCAGATCCTTCACCGGCGAAAACCAGGCCAGGCTCTGGGCGCCCTGCATCACGGCCTGCAGCGGCGAGGCATTAGCCCCTTCCGCGGCCGCATACGCACTCCCCGCCGCGTTGAGGGCCTGCACGAAGTGGGCATGAAACGCCGCCGCCTGCGCACTGAGTGCCTGATACGCCTGCGCGTGTGACCCAAACAGCGCGGCGATGGCCGTCGACACCTCATCGGCGCCCGCGGCCAGGACCTCCGTCGTTGGCAGCATGGCCGCCGCATTGGCCGAGCTGATTGCCGAACCGATATTCGCCAAATCCCCTGCCGCCGCCGTCATCATTTCCGGCGCCGCGATCAGATACGACATGTCCATCCACCCATCAGCTCGTCGGGCCGACCTGGACGAGACCGGAGCGCGGCCCGGCACCGATGGGAGTTTTGCCCTGCTGGCGTGGCTCGCGTTCGGGCGTTGTCGCGCTGGCGGTCATGGTGTGACCAGGTATTGCGCAATCCAGCCTCACTCGAATCGACGGGGCGGTCTGCAGTAGTCGTCTACTGCAAGACGGGTGGGCTGCCGCAGTCGACTACTGCATCGGTCCCACCATCAATTGGGCCGCGCGCATCCGGAATCTGGCCCACGGTGAGCCAGGCCGTGCTCTCCGGCACGACTGAGGATCTGGCGATCCTGAACCGCGCAACGATTTCCCGCTGAGGCACCGCCACAGCGCGTTCAGGGCAGCACGTGCTCTCATCGGGGGCGGCCCGACTGACTTAAACGTCTTAGCAGTCACGTTGCTCAGCTCTCTTCTGCCGCTGAGCGCTTCCGGCAGCGCGCCTTTAGGATTTAGGCACCGAGTTCCTGTCTGATCTGCGGCCAATAATGGAGACCGTCCGGAGTGAGCAGAATCCAGTCGTGAATTTCGCCGTTGGCCAGTACGAAGCTGATCGGCGCTCCTTGGGATACGGCTTCTTGCTGGAGGACAAGCGCGTCGGGTGCGGCTGAATCCAGCGAGCCCGAGTAGACATAGGTCGGCGGGAGTCCCTTGAGTGACCCATACAGCGGACTTACCAGGGGGTCGTTCTCGGGGAGACCGCCCGCCCACACATTGCCGATATTTTGCGCCCCACTCCCCAGAGGGGGGAGATAAGGATCGTGGACGAACGCGATGTTGGGATTGGTATCGCTTACGTCGAGCCAGGGAGACAGCAGAACCATTGACGCCGGTACGGTTTCGTTGTTGGCCACCATGGATTCGACGGCTGCTAGTGCGATGGTGCCGCCCGCGGAGTCACCGAGCACGCTGACGTGGGGGGCCCCGTATTGAGCGATCTCTGTGGAGATGAGGCCGGCCATCGCGGGTACAACCACGCCAGCGGTACCTCCTTGCTGCATCAACGGGTAGATCGGCACGTCGATGGTCGCGCCGGTCTGATAGGCCATCATCGTGTAGTCCAGCCAGTGGAAGATTGTGGGCGGAAGGATAAACGCGCCACCGTGGATGGCGATCACGTCGTTGCCATCGGGATGGGCCGGGGTGATCTGCACGACGCTCATCCCGTCATATGTGGTGTGCTGGACCGTTTCTCCCAGCAGCGACGTTAAGAACTTCGGCGGGGAGTTGCTGAGGATCGGCGACAGGATGCCGCTGACGAGTAGCTGGTTAAATGGCGAATCCGGCGTCCCCCATTGGTTATAGATTCCGGTGACGGTCAGGAGATCTTTTACCGGCCAGAACGCAGCGGTTTCGATTCTGCTTGCCAGCGACGGTGTGCCGGTGAAGGTCGGATTCAGCGCGGCCGGGATCGGCGAGGTGGCGGCTGACGCGAAGATATCGTTGACGAGCGTGTTGGCCAACTGGGTGAATCCCGCGGCCCGCGCCGTGGGGGTTTGCTGAATTTCTTGCTGAACGAAGGCCAAACCGTTCCCGATAGCTCCGGTGCCGATTAGCGGGCGCCCATTAAGCGCCAGGAAGGGCGCATTAATCAAACCCAGCACGTCCTGTTCGAGGGTCTGCGCCGGACTGGCCGTAACCGCCGCAACATTGGCGGCCTCCGCGCTGGCGTAGGATCCCGCACTCGCGTTCAATGCCTGCACAAACTGGTCATGAAACGCCGCCGCCCCAGCGCTAAGCGCATGAAAGCCCTGACCGTAGGCCGAGAACACCTTCGCAATGGCCGCCGACACCTCGTCGCCAGCGGCGTTGATCACCCTGGTGGTCGAGGCCGCGGCCGCCGCGTTGGCCTCGCTGAGCGACGAGCCGATGCCCGCCAGATCTGTTGCCGCCGCCGTCACGAAGTCCGGCGCCGCGATCACATACGACATGTCTACCCACCCATCAGCTCGTCGGGCCGACCTGGACGAGACCGGAGCGCGGCCCGGCACCGATGAGAGTCTTGCCCTGGTGGCGTGGCTCGCGTTCGGGCGTGGTCGCGCTGGCGGTCATGGTGTGACCAGGTATTGCGAAACCCAGCCTCATACGAGTCGACGGGGCGGTCTGCAGTAGTCGACTACTGAAAGACGAGGCGGTCTGGAGCAGTCGTCTACTTAAAGACGCGCTTCGACGCGCGATGCGAATCTAATCAACGGCGTTGAGTAGCCGTTGGCTGCGGGTGAGTCCGGTAGCCGGGGGATCTCCACCTCGGCTCCACCTATGCGGGCGACGTCCTGGACCCGTTGGTCATTCGAGGTGTGGGCTTGGGCCTGACGTTCGTGCCCGCGATCGCGAACGCCACCACCGGCGTCACCGACGCGGACGCGGGTGTCGCCTCGGCCATGGTCAACACCAACCAGCAGATCGGCGGCGCCGTTGGAACAGCTGCTCTGTCAACCATTTTTGCGTCAGCCCTTACCCGGTATCTGAGCAGCCAACGGCAGCCCGCTCCGCCGGTCCGAGCCGCTGCGGCCATCCACGGCTACACCGTCGCGTTCGGCGTTAGCTGTGCGCTGTTCCTGGCCGGGGCGATACTCACCGCCCTGCGGCTGCGCGGCGCAGCGCCCGGTACACCGCCGGAAAGCGAGCCCGACTCTGACGGAGCCGCGTCACCCCCGAACCCAGGCCCCGCCGATTGGAACGGGAGCGCGGAAGGGCCACCCAACCGCGTCGTCGAGCTCTTGGACCGCGGCCTCAACCGGGAGGCCGTTGGCATCGTCCTCGACCTGAAACTGCAGATCGCTCAGCTTGAGAGCGAAAACCGCTATCTCACTAAGAATTTGGTCATGGCGGCCCGGACCGGATATGTGCGGCCTACTCCGCCGGAGTCGGATCTGGCGCCCGCACTGCATCGACGAACTGAACGTCGTCGCGGCTAAGTCGGCTAGGTCGGCGACACGTCGTCACATTCGAAGAGGCGCCCTCGTACCCATCTGACAATGAAAACCGCGGGGAAATACCATAATTCGTTCAGCGGCGGCCTGGGGTGGGCACTGCCGACGGCGGCCCGCTGGCAGACCGCGACAGCAGAACAGTCTGTAACGCGGGTGACGGGTCAATGATGAACCCACTAAAACCTATTGCGATTCCGATCCTTAACGGAAATCCTTAGCAAATGAATACCGTGAAGCAAACGAGACCGTGGGTTCGGTTGCACACCAGCGTGCTGGCGGCTGGCGGGTTGGTTTTGTCGGCTTTCGGGCTGGCCGGCGGCCTCGCCCAGGCGGCGCCGGCCCCTGCGCCGAGCACTCACTGGTGCCCAGGTGATCAATGGGACCCGGGCTGGGGCAAGATCGCGGACTGGGACTGGAATCACTGCCACGACTGGCAAGGTCCGGGAGGCCCGTACCAAGGTCGTCCGGCGGGCTCGGGACCCTGGGGTCCCGCGCCGGTGTGGGCGCCGCCGCAGCCACCTCAACCGTCGTGGGCACCTGGGGCCAACCTGATGTGGAACCCCACTGTCAGCAGTTGGGGATTTTGGAACAACGGAGTATGGACTCCGATCTAATCAAACGGATCTAACCAAACGCCGGGCTCTGGTCAAACGCTAGCTCTGGCCCGGCGTGCAGTGCTCAGTTCTCCACAAGGTCGGGCAACGGCTCCGCTTCCGTCAGCCAGTGGCGTCCGACCCGGCGTGCCGCCTCCCACTTTGGGATGCTCACCGCATCGTCCTGGCCCAGGTCCTCGGGGGTGGGGCCGATGCGGTCGGCCAGGCCGGCGAGTGCGCCCAGATCGAAGTTGTACAGCTCGGCCGCCGCCAGACCCAGAATCTGCCGGGTCTCCTCGACGGGGATGTCCCAGAACGAGCGCCGCAACCATTCGCGGGTGTGTGGCCAGGTCCCCTCTGGATGGGGGAAGTCGTTGCCCCACAGCATGTTTGACACGCCGATCTCGTAGCGCCGCGCCAGCTCCCTGCGCTCCGTTGTGGTCGCCCCGATAAAACAGTTCCGGTCGAAGTAGGCCGAGGGCGGCATCGTCAGATCGCCCTCCATCTGACGGCTCATCTTTTTCGCCGAGTGCTCACGCAGGTAGCGCGTGTCCATCAGCCAGAGAAGGTCGTTGGCCCAAAACGCACCGCACTCGGTGACCCCCCAGCGCAGCCGGGGGAAACGCTCGAACACGCCTGACCACAACGCGAACCACAGCGGTCGGGCCCCCCACCAGCGCACCTCGGTTATATAGATGCCCAGGTGCTCGCCGTACTCCTCCCTCGGGGCGGGACCGGAGTGGGTGTGTACCGGCATCTGCAGGTCCTGGCAGGCAGCCCAGACCTTGTCGTAGCGGCGGTCGTGGTAGGGCGGGTAGCCGACCCAGCGCGACGGGATCAGGATCCCGCCCCGCAGCCCTGACTCCGCCGCTCGGGTGATCTCGGCCACCGCCGCGTCGATGTCGGCCAGTATCGGCACCACCGCGACCCCGGCCCGGCGCTCGGGGCTGTGGCTGCACAGCTCGGCCAACCAGCGGTTGTGGGCCCGTGCCCCGGCCATGGCCCGCCCCGGGTCGAGGTCGCCCGACTGGCCCAGCCCGGCGCCGAACGGGGCCCCGGCGACCCCGGTTACGGCGTCGGCGTCGGGGAAGATGACCTCGCCGACCACCCCGTCGCCGTCCAGCTCCACGTCCCGCTGGGCTACGTCCCATCCGCCGGCGATGCCGTCCCCATGCTCTTCGAACCACTGCTCAGCGAACTGCTCGTCGATGAACCCGCCGACCTGCGACGCGGCAGCCTTCTCGGCCAGGTAGGTCTCGAATTCCTCGCGGTATTCAGGGTCGACGTACTCGCGGTACTGCTCGGTCGGCAGCTCGGCGTGGCAGTCTGCGGAGATGATGACGTAGCTTTTCAGGGGGTTTACGGGCTCAGGGTTCATTAAGAGTCCTTTCGCTTACCAGGCACGGATGGGGTCGGCCTCGAAGACGGTGCTGCTCGCGTCGGCGGGCACCGCCGCCAGCGGCTCGGCGACCGCGGCCACCGTCGGGCCGATCCGGTCGGCAAGCGGCGCGAGGGTCTCCAGGTCGAAGCCGTAGACGGCCGCCGCATTCCCGCCCACCATGGCTGCCACCTCGTCGGCCGGGACGCCGCTGAAGGTGTGGCGCAGCGCCTCACGGGTGTAGGGCGCGGTCCCCTCGAGGTGCGGGTAGTCGCTTCCCCACATGATCCGGTCAACGCCGATGCGGTGGCGCTCGGCACACTCGACCGGGCGCATGAAGCTGGCACCGACGTAACACTGGCGGGCCCAGTACTCGCTGGGCTTAAGGGTCAGCGAGCCGGCGGTGGGCCCGGCGAACCGGGCGATCGCCGAGTTCGGCCGCCGGTAACGGGCCGCCGCCACGTCGAGCGAGTCGAGGGTCGCCGGTATCCACCCGGCGCCCTGCTCGGTGAAGACCAGGGTGAGGTCCGGATGGCGATCGAGTACGCCGCTGAAGATCAGGTGCCACAGTGCCCGGTGCGCCCACCAGTGTGACTCGTACACCCACACCGCCAACGAGCTACCCCACCCGTCGAGCGGGCTCGGTCCGGCGTTTCCGCCGTGGTGGTTGACCACCAGGCCCGCCTCCGCGCATGCGGCCCAGAGCGGCTTCCAGTGCTCGGCGTAGAGCGGTGCGATGCCGGTACCGGGGGCGACCCCGGGCAGCAGCACACCGCCGCGCAGCCCCAGCTTGGCAATCTGTGCCACCTCGGCGACGGCTTCGTCGAGGTCCCCGAGCAGGATCTGGCCCACCCCGGCGCGCCGTTCGGGCGACAGGGAGCAGAAGTCGGCCAGCCAGCGATTGTGCGCGCGCAGGCCGGCCCAGCGCAGTTCGAGCTCCCGGGCGGTCTGCGGTGGGGGGGCGGCCAGGCTCGCCTGAGGAAAGAACGGCGGCACGGTATTGGGGAAAAGGACCTCCCCCGCGATGCCTTCCCGATCCAGCTCCGCGTTGCGCCGATCGCTGTTCCAGTTGCGCTCGGCTTCGGGCTCTGTCAGGTCGCCGAACGGGTTCACGAATGTCTTTGCCCAGCCGTCAAACTCGTCCCGGTACTGCGGATCGAGGTAGTTGCGATAGGCGAGGAGGTCGGCCCCGGCGTGGCAGTCAGCCGAAATGACCGTGTATCGGTCCATGCCGCTTATACCCGCGCCGGCTCGGGGCCGGGGGCGGCGAGCAGGGACACGTCGTCGTAGCGTTGGTGCACGTACGGCAGCAGCCACTCCTGAGGCACCCGCGCCGCGATCCGCCCCACCTGGATGGTGCGCCGACGACACCACGTGATCGACCTGATCTGGCGGATCACGATGTCGGCCACCGGGTCCAGCGGCGACTCTCCCAACTCGAGGGTGCCGTCGACGTTCTCCAGCAGCTCGTAGTGTCGGTGGTACTCGCCGTAGACCAGGTGGGGGTCGGTGATGCCGTTGCCGTCGGGGGCACGCAGGAACTTGAAGTAGAACTCGGTGTTCACCTGGTCGGGCGGCAGCTTTGCCGGACCGGCGATTTGGCCTTTCACTTTTATGAGCTGACAGCCCAGCCGGTCAACGCCGGCGGTGACGCGGTCGCCGTCGCGCTCCACCTCGATGTGGGCCAACTTCTTGGGCTCGCCGAACGTTTCGCGCCCACCCGTGACCGATTGTTCGGTGGATTGGGGCATGAAGAGGGGGTAGTCGCCCTGGACTTCGCCGTGCCGGGCGGTCACCGAAAACACCGCCGACCCGAACGGCGGCCTGCCGCCTATCTGGACCCGCTGAAGCTGGACCCGCACCAGTGGTTCGGCCGCCGGCTCCAGCGGCTTGGGCAACACGGCCGCGACAATCTCCGGATCGGTGAGGTAGGTGACCGTCACCGCCTCGGTGGCGATGGGCGCTTTGGTGGCGTCGATCTCGTGGTCGACTTGCGCCTCGGGTGGGCGGGGACCATAGCGGACTGCGGTGGTGCTCAACGCTTCCCTCCTTCGGTTTCTGGCTCCCTCTCGGCATGCCGGCCGAGGACGTCGACCAGGTAGTCGGGTTCGCCGCGAGCAAGTATCGATGCCGCCTTGCGGCTCACGACCTCCTCGGCGGGTGTGGGTGGGCCCATCATCCAGAATCGATCCGCCCGGATTCCCTCCACCAGCTGGTCGGCGACCGTCTCGAGCGGGGTGAACTGAATGCGGGCGCCGGCGGCCTCGAAGCGGGCCACGACCCCCGCCAGGGTCTGCTCCGGTGTTTGACGTTCCTGGGTCGCGGCGTAGCGCTGCGGCCGGTGCCGCCACGACTCCCATATGCCGGTGTCCAAGAAGCCGCCGGGAAAAAGGACATGCGCCCGCACCCGTGTCCCGGTCATCTCCAGGTGGGTGTAAAGGCTCTCGGTCAGGCAGAGCACCGCGGCCTTGGTCATCGGGTAGACCGCCGTGGCCGGGCCGCCCATGGCCCCGCGGGCAATCGGCGCGAACCCGCCGTTGCCCGAGCAGGTGTTGACCACGTGTCCCTCGCCCCGCTCGAGCAGGATGGGAACGAAGGCCTTAATTCCATGAATGACGCCCAGCACGTTGACGTCGATCCCCCAGCGCCAGTCGGCCAGGTCGTGTTCCCACATGTAGCCCTCGGAGACCCCGCCCGTGCCGGCGTTGTTGCACACCACGTGCACCCCGCCGAAGAGATGGACAGCCTCCTTGGCCAGTGCCTCGACCGAGGAAAAGTCGGTGACGTCGGTGACTACCCCGGCCGCTTCGATGCCCTCGGCCGCGAGCGCCCGCGTTGCGTCGTCCAGCGGTTCGGCGAGGACGTCGGCGAGCACCACCTTCATGCCCTCCTGGCCGAAGCGCCTGCCGATGGCCTGGCCGATGCCTCCGGCTCCGCCGGTTACGACCGCCACCTTGCCTCGAAGGTCGTTCATTGAGGCATTCATTGAGGCAATAGTCACATGTCGCGGATATCGCCTCAAGGGTCGCATTGTCGACGACAACCCCGGATCGATGGCTCCAGCGCAGCGCCGCCGAGCGTCACGCTAGCGTGGCGCTCGCTGCCCGCCGTCACGCAAGCGTGCCGCTCGGCGCAGTGGGCCGCATGCGGACTGAGAGTCACGCTGGCCCGGGCGCTTACCCGGCGTCAAAGTATCAGCTGGCGGAGGCGGGGACGGGAAGGCCAAGCGCGTTGCTGACGGAGTCGGCCAGTGAGCTGACGGGAACCAGGACGGCGGTGGCAGGAAGTGCCACGAGGTCAACTACCCCCACGGCGGCGTTTTCTACGTAGCCGCCCGTGTCCTCGACCAGAGACTGGACGTTGTTGAGGTAACTCTGCCACCCAAGCGAGTTCGACGGGAAGGTCAACAAGTTCTTGGCATCGTCGATGGCGGCAGGGCCGAACTTCGCGGCGTTGTGGAACGCGGTGGAGGCGCCGGCCAGCTCGTCGTAGAGCCACTGGCCAACTACCGAGCGGTAAGAGGCAGGTGTCGCGGCCGCCGCTGGTCTCACGGATGTCGTTGGTGCGGTGGCTATTCCCGGCGTCGCGTGTGCCGGGGGTGCTGCGGCTGTCGCACATATCGCCTGCCCGGGTAGGCCGCGCAGCAGCTCGGGCGACGGCATCAACTGCGCCGCGGCCACCGAGACGCCGGCGTGATAGCCCACCATCGCCGACACATCCTGGGCCCACATGCCTTCATATCGGGCCTCAATCTCCGCGATCGCGGGAGTGTTCTGCCCCAACAGATTCGAGCTGACGAGCGAGACTAGCTGGATCCGATTGGCCGCGACGGCCATTGGGTGCACCGTCGTGGCGCGCGCCGTCTCGTAGGCGCTCGCGACGGCCCGCGCTTGTCCTGCCGCGTGCTCGGAATGGGTGGCCGCCGCACCTAGCCACGCCACATACGGTGTTGCCGCCGCCATCATCGCCAGCGACGACGGGCCCTGCCATGACTGGCCCGCCACGCGCGAAGTCACCGACCCAAACGAGCTCGCCGCCGACCATAACTCTGCGGCCAACCCGCCCCAGGCCGTCGCAGCCGTCAGCATCGGCGCTGACCCAGCACCGGCGTGCATCCGTGCCGAATTGATCTCCGGGGGCAACACAGGAAATTCCATCACCACAACCTTTTCCGTTAACCGACCGTTGTCAGTGCCCTCGATGCAGCGGCCATGGCCAACGCACCGTTCACTCCGCGATCCGCTCGATCAGCACCGCGACACCCAGCCCAGCGGCACCGGATACCGCGGCCACCCCATACCGCCCGCCCCGCTGTTCGAGTGCTTCGACGCATCCCCCAACCAGAATCGCCCCCGTTGCGCCGAACGCGTGACCCATCGCGATGGTGCCGCCGTTGGGATTGAGGCGTTCCGGCCCAGCGCCGAGGTCACGGCGGAAGCGCAGACACAGTGGACCAACCGATGGTGGGCGCTTGGTGCTATGCGGCGGCCTCGCGGATGTACTCCCCGATCTGGCGCAACGAACGGATTGCCTCGGGCACCATGGATGCGGCGATTTGAAAGGCGTGCATTTGGCCGGGCCAGATGTGGACCTCGGCCGGCACACCGGCCGCCGCGAGTTTGGCTGCGGCCAGCTGTGCGTCGTGTAGCAGCACCTCGGATCCGGAGACGTGAATCAGCGTTGGCGGCAGGCCCGATGTGATGTGATCCAACGGCTCATAAACCTCTTCAGACTCATCGTCGACCTTGTTCTTCGCTGCCGCGCTAGCAGCCAACGTGGCCAGTGCTTGGAATGCCTTGGTGGGAAACATTGCGTCGGTCCTGGCGTTGGGATGTGCCCGCTTGCCTTCCTGTGCAAGCTGTAGGAGTGGCGATATGGCTACCAGAGCCGCTGGTCGCTGACCCTCTTGTTGTAGCCGCTGCGCGAGCGCCAACGCGAGATAGCCGCCTGCGGAATCGCCCGCCAGCACTATTTGCTCCGGGTCGTAACCGGACAGCCTCAGCCACCGGTAGCCGTCGTGACAGTCGTCGAGGGCCATGCCGATTGAGTGCTTGGGCATCAGCCGATAGTTGACCACCAGAACCGGTGAGTCAGCAAACTGTGAGAGCAACTCGACCAGTGGGCCGTGTGAGTTTGCCCCACAGGTCAGGAACGCGCCGCCGTGCAGGTAAAGAACGACCCTGCGGCTCCCGTCCGCGGGCAGTACCCCCCGCGCGCGGACCAGCTGCGCTGAAGCGTTCGGTAAGCTCACAGCGGTTCTGACGGCGGTCGACGCCGGGAGCAGCACACGTGCCGCGTGGTCGATGAGGCCCCACGGCCACGACAGATGCAGAGCGTAGCTACTGATCGCCACGACCGGCCGGATCGTCAGCCGTGAAGCGAGCGAAGCAATTCGCGCGGGGGCACTTGGGCCAGCCTCGATGAGCTGCACCGGAGTGCCGCCGTTGAGGGCAAGCCTGCGCGCCGCGATTCTGCGTGCCTTAAGAATTTCCCGCGAGCGAAGGCCATCGAATCGAGGCGAACCGGATGTCCTGCAAGGTGCAGTCATGCTCAATACCTCCTACATCGCTGTAGTTCTAACGCCACTCGTGGACGTCGGTATCAAACTGAGCCAAGTGCTTGCACTCGCCGCGGTCACTCTGTCCACCCCTACAGCCACTGTGGCACGTGCGTACTAGTTCCGTGCCACTTTCGACGAGAAAAGCGGCCCGATTTTCCGGGTACCAAAAAGTGCGATTCGGCAGCGCTTTGGGAGCTGATCGTGTATAAAGGCACGGGATCATCGAGCCGCCCTCCTCTTACCTGCACGCCGAAATAAATTGCTGTACAACCGATGTCGTCACCGAGCGGGTTTGAATGCATCGCGTATGGTCGACCTGGGTCAAGACCGGCAACCGGTTGCTTGTACCGTCGTCGGGTGATCAGCCTGGCTTACGACGACCGCGGCGTCGGTGAGCCCGTTGTCTTCATCGCCGGGCGCGGTGGCGCCGGAAGCAGCTGGCACCTGCGTCAGGTCCCGGCATTCCTGGCGGCTGGATACCGCGTCATCACCTTCGACAACCGCGGGATCGGCGCCACCGCAAACGCCGAGGGCTTCACGGCACAAACCATGGTCGTTGACATCGCGGCGCTGATCGAATCCCTTGACATCGCCCCGGCCCGCATCGTCGCGGTGTCGATGGGCTCGTTCATCGCCCAAGAACTCATGCTGTCCCGGCCCGAACTGGTCAGCGCCGCCGTGCTGATCGCCACCCGCGGCCGCCTGGACCGCGCCCGCGAGTTCTCTCGCATTGCCGATGCCGAACTCTCCGACGCCGGGGTCGAGCTGCCACCGGCATATCGTGCGAAAATCCGCTTGCTGGAGAGCCTTTCCCGCAAGACCCTCGACGACGAAGCGGCCATCGGCAGCTGGATCTCGATGTTCCGGATGTGGCCGACCAAGCTGACCCCGGGATATCGCTGCCAGCTCGACGCCAGCCCACACAGCAACCGCGTGCCCGCCTACCGCAACATCGCCACACCGGCGCTGGTGATCGGGTTCGCCGACGACGTCGTCAGCCCGCCGCACCTGGGACGCGAGGTCGCCGACGCGCTGCCCAATGGCAACTACCTGCAGATTCCCGACGCCGGTCACCTTGGGTTCTTGGAGCAGTCGGAAGCCGTCAACGCGGCGGTTCTAAAGTTCTTCGGCGACATGACGCCCTGAGCGCCGTAGCGCGACAACAGCGGTTCAAAAGCCTCTCGCGGTCAGAAACTCCCATACGGCGTCCCGGTTACGATCGAAAAAGCCGCCTCCCCAAGGACTGCGACTTCCAGAGCGCCCACCAGTGGGAGCAGTCCAACGTCGGCGGCGATCGGAAGGCCGATCGCGTTGACCAGCCCCGCAACGGGCTGACCGTTGACCATTTGCATTACCCCGTCCAGGAACTCGTTGACGTCATAAGACGGCAAAGAGACTAGGGCGGCAACCGCGATATCTGCTGTCGGAAGCAACGTCGAGTAGGCCGTCGAGGTTGCAGTCGTTACGGCATTGGCGAATTGGGTGTTCGCCGTCTGAATGCTCGAGATGATGTCGGATATGGTGGGCAGCCCGGTAGGCAGGGTCGGTGTGCCGGACCCCGAGAAAAGTGACGTAAGCGTCTGCGATATGCCCGACAGCGACGGCAGCTGCGGGGGCCCCTCGGCCTGAAAGTCGCTGATCGCGGCGCCGATTCCCTGATGGATCCCGCTGACCATGGCCGGCCCCAGCGCGGTGGTGTCGCTCAGCGGCGGCAAGAATCCGAACGGGGTGGTCACATTGGCCGGCCCGGTGGACCAGCCAAAATCTGGGTTGCCGTAGCCCCAGTTGACAAGCGGTGCCAAAACCGGTTGGACCAAATCGGCGATCGGGTTCCCGACGTAGGGGATTAACCGCAGCGGTTCCAGCAGCGGCAGATTCTGGGGAATCATGTAGTAGGTGGTCATGGTGGGTGCATCTGTCGGCAAAACGATCGCCGAACTGATCGCCGCGGACGAGAGAGTGTCATAGTCGAGGTGCACGGTTACCATTCCCGCAACCGCGTTGAGGTCGGAGAAGACATCGATCGGGTATTGCGGGAAGTCGGCCCAGCCGTCGTATTCGGCCGTGTAAACCTTGGTCAGGAAGTCATTGCTGGGAGACGGGCCGAGGGTCGAAAAACCCAGAGTCGGGAGACTCAGACCCGGGAAGCGCGCGTCCCAGCCCCCGTTGGGATTCATCGAATTACCAAGCAGCACAAAGTTTATCGGTAGGGGGCTGGGTGTGCCGGCGGGGTCCAACAACTGCATTTCCAGCGCGGCGACGTCGGCGCCCTGCGAGTAGCCCAGAACATTGACGGTGTTTCCAAGGGCGAGTTGCTGTTGGATCGCGTTGTTCAGGATCGTGACGCTGCGGGCGATCGATACGTTCTGGGGCAGGTCCTTGATTCCACTGTCCGGATATTCCCCCGCCGGCAGGGCCAGGGCTTGAACAATGTCGGAAGCGAAATTAGGCAGGACGTACTTGTTTACAACGTTGGTCACGAAGTCTGCCGGAGGTATCGGCGTACCGCTGCCGTCCATGACGAAAGTGACGGCCGGGTCCGCCAACGCCGCCTTGACCATTGCAGTCATCACGCCGGTGCCGCCGGTCGCGCTGGTCGTAAAGGCGCCGCTCGACAGGCCGGCTGACAGCGCCCGCACGGGTGTGGTGAGCGCGCCCAGGCTGGCAGCCTCGGCGTTGGCGTAGGCGTTGGCGCCCGCGGTCAGCGCCTGGGCGAACTCACTGTGAAACGCCTCCGCCTGCCCAATGACGGCCTGCCACTCCTGGGCGTATGAGCTAAACAGCTTCGCTATGGCCGCAGATATCTCATCGGCGGCCGCCGCCGCCACGCCGGTTGTCCTGCCCGCCGCTGCCGCCGTCGCCTCGTTGATCGTGGAACCGATTGCCGCCACGTCCGCAGCTGCCGACGCCATCACTTGCGGCTGCGTTAGCACGTATGCCATGCGGCCATCCTTACGACGACGAGCACCCTGTCATGTCGAACCGGCGACGGTCACCCCGACAACCCCCCGGTACGCAGCCAGCATAGAGCGATCCGCTGTGACTGGCCGGGAAACTCGGCTCTTACGGGCCGCAGACATCTCTAGCCGATTACCTCCTCGCGCGTGAGCCACAGGTGGGGGTGGGGATACGCTCCGGTGGTGCCCGGCACAGGGAGCGCAGCGGATGCTGCGTCGGCAAAACTACTTCGGCGCGTGCTGTGGGCGTTTCTCCTGCTTTTCGGGTCGATCCTGTTGTTCGTGGCCCTCCTCTTCGGCCGGCAAAAGTCGCACGAGTACCAAGCCGCCACACCCACGACAGCGACGATTACCTCCTGCTCGAACGGGCGCAGCGGCGTAACTTGCTCGGGCACGTGGAATGTCGGCGGGCAGCGACACCACGGCTTCATCGAGGGTGTCGACAGCCTGCTACCGACAGGATCCCCGGTCGGTGTCCGGGCGGACAGCTACCGGGCCTTCGCGATGCCGTCGACATCGTCGTTCTATCACCCCGCGATCGTGGTGGCTGTCGTCCTCGCCGTTGCCGCGGTTGCACTCACTGCATGGGGAAGGTTGAGGTAGCAATCCGGTACGACCCGGCCCGTCGACGGCCACCGCGGAAATGCTCGCCCAAGTTGATCTGCACCCAGAACAAATGGGGTCGTCGCGATTGACCGGACGCCGGGAACTGCTCCACGAGATCTGTACCCGTGCTGCAGGTCCACTGTTGTGAGAGCTGAGGGCGCAGTGATCACCGGGAGGTCACATGCCCCGTATGTATCCAGCGAGTGTGCACCGGCAAATCGTTCAACGACTGCGGTCAGGCGAAGCGGTCGCCGCATTGCGGTTGAGACGGGGATCGCCCAGGCGACTCTGTTTCGCTGGAAGTGTCAAGGAGGCGGCGGCCCGTATCCAGAGTCCGTGGTGGGGGTGCGGTGGCGGCTTAAACTGGAACCGTGGACGTCTACGCCAGGAACAACATCAAGATCGTTGGCGCCCCAGACGGTCCACTAGTCGTCCTCGCGCACGGCTTCGGCTGTGATCAGCAGCTTTGGCGTCTTGTCGTCGACCGTCTGCAGGCGGACTTTCGCCTGCTGCTCTTCGACCACGTCGGTTTCGGTAAGTCGGATACGGCTTCCTGGGATGCACAGAAGTACTCGTCGCTGACCGGATACGTCGCCGATGTCCTAGACATAGTGCTTGAACTCGACCTGCGCAATGTCGTGTTCGTCGGGCACTCGGTCGCGGCGATGATCGGCGCGCTGGCGGTCACCGCCGAGCCCGGCCGGTTCGCCAAGCTGGTCATGCTGACACCTTCACCGCGTTACATCGACGACGGTGACTATCGTGGCGGGTTTTCGCAATCCGATATCGACGAACTCCTCGAATCCTTGGATCTCAATTACCTGGGCTGGTCGCATGCGATGGCACCCGTCATCATGGGAACCCCGGACCGCCCCGAGTTACAGGACGAATTGGTCGAGACCTTTTGTCGCAATGACCCCGCGCACGCTCGCGTTTTCGCCCGTGCCACATTCCTATCCGACAACCGCGACGACCTCGCACGAATACCGGTGCCCACGCTAGTGATCGAATGTGCCCAGGACGCGATCGCGCCGCGCGAGGTCGGCGCTTACGTCCACGAACACATTCCGGACAGTCGACTGGTCACCTTGGATGCAACTGGTCATTGTCCCCAGGTGAGTGACCCAGACGCCACCGCGTCGGCGATCTCGGCCTTCGTTCGACCAGGGTGACCGACCTCAGTCTGGAGGACTGCTGGGAGAACAGTCCCTGCGGCCACCTCATCGCGCAGCCCGACGGTCGAATCGTCCGGGTCAACGCCACCTTGAGCCGGTGGTTGGGATATGACCGAAATGCATTGCAGGGGAGCTTATTCAGCGACCTCTTTACCGCAGGGGGCCGCATCCATTACGACACCCATTTCGGGCCACTGCTTCGCATTAGCGGCGAACTCAACGGTGTCACAGTGGATCTCGTTACTGCGGACGGAGCGCGGCTGCCCATGTTCCTCACCGCGAATCTCAAAACCGAATCCGGCGGCCAGCCGGAGTTGCTGCGAATCACCGCGGTCGATGCCGCCGACCGCCGTGCCTATGAACGGGAGCTTCTGGAAGAGCGGCGGCGAGTCGCGGCGGCGCACGGGCGCGTGCAGCTGTTTGCCGAGACACTGCGACGCTCACTGCTGCCGCCGGTGCTGTACCCTCCCACCGGCCTGGACGCAGCCGATTACTACTACACCGCATCGGACGACGACGTGGGCGGCGATTTCTACGACCTCTTCCCGCTTTCCCGTACAAAGTGGGGCTTCTTCCTCGGCGACGTCGCGGGCAAAGGGGTTGACGCCGCTGTGGTGACCGGACTGACCAGGTATGTCCTGCGTTCTGCGGCAGTCTTCGATGACGATCCCGTGCAAGTGCTGCACAATCTGCACTCCGTGCTGCGCCAGAAGCTTGGTGGCCAGGAGGATCGATTCTGCACCGTGATCTATGGCAATTTGACCAAGCGCAACAACGGGTTTGACGTCGATCTCGCCAGCGGAGGCCATCTCCCGCCACTGCAGCTGCACGCCGATGGCAGCGCCTACTACGTGGACAGCGTCGGTGGTCACGCTGTCGGCCTCGTTGCAGAGCCGCACTTCGTCGCGACCCGGTTCCACCTTGCGCCCGGGGACACACTGGTCCTCTACACGGACGGACTGACCGAGGCCAGTACCGGCGTCGGCCACGAACGCTACGACGATCGAGGCGCGCTATTGAGCTTTGCGAAATCGCACGCACCGGCGACGGCGTCAGCCATCGTCGAGGCTGTCCACGCGTTACTCCACGGCCTTGGCTCCGGGGTCGAGGACGACGTCGCTGTGCTGGCACTTGGCGTGCCGTTGCTGATAAGCGGCGAACGACCGTGACACACACGAGATTTCGCTTCGTCAGGCCAGGCGCGCATGGCAAAGGATCAACCAGCTCAGCCAGCGCGGGCGAGCAACTCCTGAAACGCGTTTTCCATGCATTCGGCATACCTGGCCGGGTCCGGTAGGGCGTCGCGATCCGCAGTCGCGCTGATCGACAAACTTCCGTTGTAGCTCGCAACGACATGAATAAGGTTCAAGCCGGCCACCAGGGGCCCGAGACCGGCGGCCCGTACCAGTCGGGCGCCGCTGAAGAAGATCGGTTCGGTTGGACCGGGCACGTTGGTCACGGTCGTGTTGGCAACTGTTGGGCCAGAGAACGGAAGCACGCTCGCGGCCTTTGCAGTAATCCCGAGCAGTGAGGTCGGCACTGTTCCAATCAATTCGAGCAGCTGGGTTGTGGTCGATTGATCCGACCCCGAACGGCTTGCCGCGGTCGCTTCGGCGATTGCGGTAAGCCGCTCGAGCGGATCAGCGATGTCGGTACCAAGCGTTTGCAGCCGGCCGGACAACACGTTCCCCCCGCTGCTCTCGTCGCCCGCGTCGCGAAGTGAGACCGGGCAAGCCGCGACAAGCGATTCATCGGGAAGCTCGCCGTGGCCCTCCAGATACGCGCGAAGGGCGCCGCCGACGTAAGCGAGCGCCACGTCGTTGATCGTCGAGCCAGGCACGCTTGCTTTGATCCGTTTGAAATCGGCGAGATCGTGGAACCGCGCCTCGAAGACACGGTGCGGCGACACTGTTTGGTTGAAACGGGTCTTCGGTGGAAACGACGGCACACTACCCGCGGCGACCCTCGACACGACGCCGCCGACCAGCTTGCCCGCAAGGGCGGCTAAACCGCGGACTGCCTTAGGGGCACTTGAAGCCAGCACGGTGCCCACCCGCAACGGGTGTAGCGCCGCGTTGATCGCGGTGCGCGCGAGTAAGTCTGAGGTCGAGGGGAGAGGGGCGGGGCGCCACGGGCTGGCGGGCCCAGCGGGGCGGGGGGCATCAGCGGCAAGGTCGTGCAATGCCGCGATCATCTGAACGCTCGCCATGCCGTCGACCGCACAGTGATGCAGTTTCAACGCCATCGCGAACGAGCCCTTCGGTACCCCTGGCACGGAATTCAGTCCCTCGATGACAGTGATCTCCCACGGCGGACGTCGCAGGTCGACCTGTCGTGCGTGCAGGCGTGCGATCTGGATACAGAGCTGCCGCCAGTCACCGGGCTGGGGCAGCCCGATATGACGGACGTGATACTCGAGGTCGAAGTTCGGGTCATCTACCCAGTACGGCCTGTGCAAACCGCCCGGCAGGTCGGCCAACCGCCGCCGAAACACGTCCGCAAGGTGCAGCCGGGCGTCGAGCTCTTCGAGAATCCCTTTGAAGGTCACCTTGCCGCCCGGGGCGGTCGACGGGTCGTAGATCAGAAGCAGCTGAATCTGTAATGGCGTCGCCGGCGTCTCCGCGCGCAGCATCATGTCATCGGTCCAACTCAGCTGCTGCACAGACGGCCCCCTCAAGCGCTCCTATCGTCAGCGTAGGCCGATCACACCGCTGCGCGGGGAATTGATCTTGATGGGCCGGAAAAGCGGGTTACTGGAGTCTGATGTGTTACGGTCAGGCGTCCGTGCCGCCCGACTCGGTGACGAGGGTGACCGCGGCAGCAGAATCAGCTGCAAGGCCGTGTTGACGACCGCACTCGAAAACATCGATTGCGGGCCCATGCCGCCGTTCAGCTGCGTTGACCAACAAGCTTCCCGCTTGCCGGACCTCACGCCGATCCTTATCGCTCGCGCGTCGACACGACCTAAGAGATCGGGCGTATCCACAGTGTTGCGGTTCGTAAGCCTTCGGTGTTTGCGCGTCGTCGCGCGGACGCCGCGCGCCACTTCGCCCGAATCTCCTTGAGATTCAATGGCCATCACCGAAGTACCTGAATACGCCCATCTGAGCGACGCGGACCTTGTGGCGTTCGCGGCTGCGCTGGAGACGATCCGTTGCGATGTCGAGGCTTCGCGCGGCGCCAACGATCGGGCATACATCTTGCGCGCCATTGTTTTTCAACGGTGCCTCGAGATCGCGGCGAGGCTAGGCATCGCCAGGAGTAAAGGCAAGCTTGGCTGGGCCGTCGGGACCGGCGCCCTGGCCGCGGCCAAGTGCATCGAGAACATGGAACTCGGTCATAACATCAGCCACGGTCAATGGGATTGGATGAACGACCCGGAAATCCATTCCACTACGTGGGAGTGGGACATGGCCGGTCTCGCGTCGCAGTGGCGGCACTCCCATAACTACCGACACCACCTCTACGCGAACGTCGTCGGTGTGGACGACGACCTCGGATTCGGAGTCATGCGGGTCACTCGGGACCAGGAGTGGCGGCCGAGAATGTTGGCGCAGCCACTGCTCGCGGTGGCGCTGGCGCTCGCCTTCGAATGGGGCGTCGCAGCACAAGGCCTGTGGTCAGTCCAGGATTGCGAGACGACTGACGCCGGCAAATCCGCCCACACAACAGCGCTCATCCGCAAGATTGCTCGGCAGATTGTCAAGGACTACGTTCTCATTCCCGCGTTGAGTCGCCGGCGCTGGCCCCGCACACTCGGGGCCAACGTGGTTGCCAACGGGCTGCGCAATGTGTGGGCGTGCGTAGTGATCGTCTGCGGTCACTTCACGGACGGAGCGGAAAAGTTCACCCCGTCAGCGCTGGAGGGTGAAACGAAGCCCGAATGGTATCTGCGGCAAATGCTGGGGACGGCGAACTTCCAGGCCGGGACGGCAATGGCGTTCATGAGTGGGAATCTCTGCTACCAAATCGAACACCATCTCTTCCCCGATCTGCCGAGTAATCGCTACCCCGAGATCGCCGAGCGGGTGCGCGCTTTGTGCGTCACCTACGACCTGCCGTACACGACCGGTCCGTTGCTCCGCCAGTTCCTGCTTACCGTGCGCACGATCTGCAAATTGGCGCTTCCGGACCGGTTTCTTTTCGCTAGTTCCGACGACGCACCGGAGACAGCGTCGGAGGACCGATTCCGGCATGCGGCGAAACGATCGCATTTGTCGGGCGTCGGGGCCGATGTGCGGCGACGCGGTTTGGCGACAGCAATACTCGCCCGCGGCAATCGACGCTTTGCCTAGAAGCAGGATGCCGGTAATCCACACGGCGACAATGGGATTGGCGGCTATCGAAGCCAGAATTGCCGCAGCAGCCGCCGATTCCCGGCGAACGTCAGGGTGATCGGGTCGCACCACGGCGGTATGCCGCCGATTAGGTGCAGGCCTGTCACCAGGATCATCAACACGGTGGCGGCCGGCTGAGACTTGAAGTAGCGGCGGGCCGCGTTGGTCAGCTGCTCGTCATCGGTGGCGATCAGGTCGTAAGCTGCCACGCCACCGGCCAGTGCCACCCATGCTCGATCTGAGTTGCGCATCGTTACCGCCTCCTATGTCTAGAACGACGTCGGAGGGTGCTGGAAAGTTCATGCGTCGATTTGGGCTAAGTCAGTCGCCGTGGTGGCTGGCGCGAAGTTACGAACGCCCGACTCCAGCCGCGCCACTGTCGTGGGTCGCGGCGTGCGCATGTCGACATGCTCGAATTATGCTGCGGCACAACGGAGGTTATTTGGCTGCGCGTGCCAGTCGGGTCAACTGACGTTCGCAGTCAGATGCCTGCTCGCGATTACTCTCTTACCTGGCGACTGACGAGGCCCTTAACGAAACGGGAATCGACCTCTTCGCCCCCGTCGCCGTAATAGACGCGATACCGCTCGATTTCCGTCCGCCGCCCGTCAGAGTGTGTTTGAGTGATTGTGCTGTCGGATGTCTGCGTGACTTTGATCCATTTGCCCGACTGCGGGTCTTGGAGCATGTCACCCTCCCGGATCTCCGACAGCGGCACCTGTTCCATTGCATGTTCCGAACTCATAACTCTCCCGGATCGTCGTGGTAGGTCGGCTGCGTCCACCTTTCGGGGATCGTCCCGGCGATCACCTCGAGGATTCTCCGCTTAACAGCAGCGGTCAATCCCAGGTGTACCGGGCTGTCGAACCGGGGCGCCGCGATGACTGCGGCGTCGCGCTCGTCAAACGCCCCAACTCTCGTCAAACGCCCCAACTAGTGGAAGGGTGGGGGGATGAAGCCCCCGCCGAGACGCCCGGGCAGTTTCGTAGCTGCCCCAACCCCGTTCGGCTAAATGTGGCTATCACCGAGCAGCTCCTCGCCGCCGTCGACGGCCGGCGTGGGGTAGAGGCCGCCGACCGCCTGTGCGAGGCCTGTGTGGCTCTGCTCGAAATAGACGCAGCGGCTATCTCGCTCGTCTTCGACGGCGCGAGCAGCGGAACACTGGGATCCAGCGGCGCGCCTGCGCGCATGTACGACGAACTGCAGTTCACCCTCGGCGAGGGACCGTGCCTGAAGTCTGTCGCGCGGCGGATTCCGATTCTGGCCGTCGACCTCGCCGATCCAGAGGAAGTTCGCTGGCCCGCCTACGGGCCTGCCATGTTGGCCCACCAGATCAGGGGCGTCTACGCGATACCCATCGTGGTGGCCGGTGAATATATTGGCGCCTTGGACTTCTTCTGCGTGCGGCCGGGCCAGCTGCCGGGCGAGAACTTGGCCGGTGCGGTCGCCGCGGCGGAGCTCGCCGGCGTCCCGCTTCTAGACCTAATGGGCAGCGACCTGCGGGCCGCCGTCGCCGACCCCAACAGCAATGCCTGGGCCGAACTCAACACGCTGAGCCGCGCGGAGGTCAGCCAGGCCACTGGCATGCTCGTCGCCCAGCTGGAGGTTGAGCCGGCCGAGGCCCTGGTCCGGCTGCGCGCCCACGCTTACGCCACCGGCAGCAGCGCCACCGACGTCGCCCGCGACATCCTCGACCGCCGACTGAAGCTCGAGGCCGACTGATGCCCACTTTGCGGACGGGAACAGACCAGAAAGGAGGGCGACGTGACTGATACCTCTCGAGAAGCCCGCGTGCTGGGCGCCGTCGTCTCGCTCGTCGATAGCCTGCTCGACGACTTCGACGTCGTCGATCTGCTGACCGAGCTCACTGAGTGCTGTGCTGAGCTGCTCGACGTCGCAGCCGCGGGATTTCTGCTCGCCGACCCGCTGCGCCAGCTCCGCCTGCTGGCCGCCACCTCGGAGCAGGCCCGCGAACTCGAACTTTTCCAGCTACAAGCCGACCAGGGCCCATGCGTGGACTGCTACGTCAGCGGCCAACCCGTCTCGGTCGCCGACCTGCAAGGGGCAATGCCGCGGTGGCCGCGGTTCGTTCCCGCCGCGGTCGAGGCCGGCTTCGCCTCCGTCCACGCCATCCCGATGCGCGGTGCCGGCATCGTGTTGGGCGCGCTCGGTTTGTTCGGCGCCCGCCCCGGCCAGCTCACCCAGGCCGATCTGCTCGTTGGCCAGACCCTGACACACATCGCATGCGTCGCGATCCTCCAGGAACACCCACCCACACCCGCCACCGTCATGCCGCAGCTACGCTCCGCGCTGACCAACCGCGTCATCGTCGAGCAGGCCAAGGGCTTCCTCCGCGAAAGGCTGGATGTGTCCGTGGAGGAGGCGTTCAATCTGTTGCGGACCTACGCGCGGACCCACGGCGAACACTTAACCGACGTCTCCCACAGATTGATAGCCGATCGATTTTCCCGCGCGATACTCGTGTCGGAGTTGGCCGAACTCGCGGCCGCGCCGCCGCATTAACTGGTTCACCCACGCCGTGCGCGGGCGCGCCGCGCGGCCTCCTCGACCAGCCGCTCGGCGACGGCGTACAGCTTGATGTTCTCGGTTTGGCTGATGTGGGTGAGCCGCTCGAAGGCCTCATCCGCGCTGCCGCCCGACCGGCTGCGGATAATGCCGATCGCCTGATCGATCACCGATCGGCTGTCCAAGGCGCGCTGCAATCGCAGTGTCCGTTCATGCGCGTTGGCCAGCAACAGCGCGTTGTACACCGACACCGCGGCGGGCCTGGCGAACTGGGACCCCAACCGCACGGCGTGCTCGGCGAACGCGTCGCGGCCTTTGGCATAGGCATTGATCGAGCCGATCACCTGCTCGCCGACGATCAACGGCAGCGCTAGCGCGGAGTGCATGCGCATCCGGGCTACCCGGCCGCCAAAGCGCGGCCAACGGCCGTCGCTGCCCAGCGATCCGCTCACTGTGGGTCGCCGCGACTGCATACAGGTGATGCATGGCCCCTCGTGCAGTTCGTCGTACTGAACAGTGTCGATCTCGTGGACAAGTAGCTCCGTCGCCGCCAAGGTCCGGACGCTGGATATGCCGTGTTGCGGGTCGATCAATGCGACGCCCGCGCCGTCGACGCCGGGAATCGCCTGGGTCGCGAACTCCGCCACGTCCCGGAGAAGGTCGATCACCCCTTGGGCGCCGACCACCATCCCGGCTAATCCGCGAAGCCCGGCATCCAGTTCGGCCTCGTCTGCTTCCCGTTGGGTAGGGGAGACTTCGGGCTGCGGCGGCGCGTCACGACCAAGCTGGGCGTCGAAGTCGGCCAAATTCGCCCTCCTCCCGTGCAGCCTAGATGAGCGATCAAATTTTACTCTCGTTGAATCCCGAAAAAGTCAGTTGACGAGCGCCAACGCATTTGCGCGCCGCAGCTTCCCCGACGGCGTCTTGGGGATCATCCCCGGCTCGAGTACAACCACGTTGCGGGGCCGGACATCGACCTCCGCGACGACCTCGTGGGCCACCTGACGCTCGATGCGGCGCACCTCGGCCGGCTCCTCCCACGCGACCGACTCGACCGCGACGGCGAACGTCTCCCGGGAGTACCCGTCGAGGCGGACCGCCACGGCACAGCCCGGTCGAACGCCGGACACCCGGGCGGCGGCGCGTTCGATGTCGGTTGGGTAGATTTTCCGGCCGGCCATGATGATGAGGTCTTTGACCCGGCCGCAGACCACGACGTGGCCGTCTTCCGTCAGATAACCCAAGTCGCCCGTGTCATACCAACCTTGGTCATCCTGGGCCGCGACGAATCCAGCCGGCGTCGTGTAGCCCTGGGTCACCGATTCGCCGTGTACCTGTATGACACCGACGCCGCGGGCGGGCAGCACACCGCCGTCCTCGTCGACGATGCGCACCTGCAGGCCCTCCAGCGGACGGCCGAGCGTGGCCAGCCGCCGGGTCTTACCCCTGGTCGCGGGGACGGCCCGGTGCAGCACGGCCAGCAGGTCGGCGTCCACTTCGTCGACGATCAGGCCGGCACCGCACTCGGTGAACGACACCGCCACGGTCGTCTCGGCCATCCCGTACGCCGGCAGGATCGCCTCCGGCCGCAACCCGAACGGCCTGCCCGCGTCGACGAGGTACTCGACGTCGGCCGCTTCGACGGGCTCGGAGCCCGACAGCGCCCACCGCAGCGTGGACAGGTCGAACTGGCCCGGCGTGGCCTGCCTGCGCAGGCGTTTGGCGAACAGCGTGTAGGCGAAGTTGGGCGCGGCGGTCATTGTGCCCTTGTACTTGTCGATGAGCTTGGCCCACAGCAGCGTGTCGCACATGAAGTCCATCGGGGTGACTTTGACCAGTTCGGTGGCGAAGTACATCGGCACCGTCAGGAAGCCGGTCATGCCCATGTCGTGGAACAGCGGCAGCCAGCACACGATCACGTCGGTATCGACGTCGACCTGAGCGCCGTTGAACATCGCTTCGGCGTTGGACACGAAGTTGCGGTGGCTGATCCGCACGGCCTTGGGCGAACCGGTCGACCCTGACGTCAGCTGCAGCAGGGCGAGGTCGTCGTCGTCGGTCTCGACCGGATCGATCGGGCGGTTGTGCAATAAACCGTCGATAGTCAACACCCGCATGCCCAGGTCGGAGAGCAGTGGCGCCGCCGGCATGAACGGATCGGAGATGACGACCGCCGTGGCACCTATCATTCGGATGACGGCGGTGGTCTCCTCGGCCCAGCGCTGCAGGTCGGTGCGCGGGGTGGGCTGGTGCAACATGGTCAGGCAGCCGCCGCGCATCCAGATGCCCTGCGCGGTCGGGGCGATCTCGACCGGGGCGCCGGCCAGCACCGCGACGGTGTCGCCGTGTCCCACGCCGGACCCGGCCAGACCACCGGCAACACGTCGGGCGCGTTCGTGCACCTCACCCCAGGTGTGGCGGACGGGGCAGTTCGGCTCCCCGGTGACCATGCCCTTCGAACTGGACAGGGCGTTGCGATACATCGTTTCAGTGAATTTGCTCAAGACCGTTCCTTTGGCTCCGGCGCGACGGCGCCGCGGTTGGCCTCCGACCGTGACTCGGGGCGTTCAACGGCGGACGCGCACGAGTCAAGCGCTGGATGTGTCGGTGTTGTGCCGCGAAGTTTAGACCGCGATTGCGGGCACACCAACTCCGCCGGTGCCGCTGCGGTCCGACTGTCGCCCGCCCGGTGAGGCTGACGATGACTGCGGCTGCAGCGCGTGCTCCATTCATGCACACCCCAGATGGTCCGTCACTCCGATCGAAGCGAGGTGTCGAGCACTTCAGATGCACTGAGGATACACACTCGCGCGCGATCCGCCAGCGAGGCGCACCGATATCGCCGACAGGTCCGGCGGACACCCCTGACGCTCTGAACACGGGACTCCGGCAGTGTCAGTCCGAAGGCACAAAAACCTGTAACGATCGGTTCAACCGGGGGGTGCAGACACGTTCCGGCGGGGACCTCTTACAGATCGCCACTGGACGTTTCCGGGAGGCTGGGGCGTCAACCAGGATAAACCATACCGCAGCGGTACTGGCTCTCGCGTATTGTTCAATGCCGTCGGCCTACGAGCACACCCTTTAGGTCATTGTCAGCCGTGGTAGACATCCCAATCGGCTAGATCTTCGTGACACGCGCGCAATTCCAAATGTATTCAACCGCCGGGCGCGCATTTCTCCAGGGCGCGGCAGGCGCGCCGGATGGCCCCAGCATTTCGGGTGTTCCGAGTCCTGAGGCCGATCCGAATCCACCGCGCTGCAAGGGTAATAGTGTCGCCACGTCGCACCCGTCCGTTTTATTTCTTTCCCATTTTTGGTGATCTGTTCTTGGAATCAACAGCACCGCTGCGCCCAGTGTTATCAGCCAAACTGCTCGGTCAGCTTCGCCGCGGCGATCTGCAGAACGAACAGGACGGTAGCCGCAAGCTGGCTCACGCCTTTCAAGCCTTGAACCTGTGCGGGTACCGTCCTGGCCGTCGACTCCGTTTACCTCCGGGGGCGGCGGAGAGCTGCTTTGACGCTTACTTCGCGGTGATTGTGCGAGACGACTTCTTGGCTGGCTGCTTCTTGGTGGTCGTCTTGTGGGCGGCCTTCTTGATCGACGCCGCGGCGGCCTCGGTCTTCTTCGGCAGCTTGACACCGATCAGCTTGGCGGCGCGTTCGCCGGCGGTGCGGGTCTGGCTGGCGACGGTGTCGAGTGCGTGCCCGGTCCGCTCCACGGCGTCATCGAGGTAGCCCTGGCCTTTGGCCACGTTGCCCTCGAACACCGGCTGGCTGCGCAGCCGCTCCAGAGCGGCCTCGCCGCGCTCGACGAGGTTGTTGTACGTGGTGGTCGCTGCTTTCAGGTACCTCTCGGCGGCCTCACGCAGTTCTTCGCTGGTGAACCGCTCGCGCAGCTCGCCGAACTCCTTGGGCAGGTCTTCCTGCAGCTTGTTGAGCCGTTCCCGGGTCTCCTCGACGCGGGTGTTCAGTCGTTCCCGGGTCTTGTCGGCGCGGGTGCCGGCGTTGGCGGTGGCTTCGCCGGCCCGCCGCTCACGCAGGTTGGCGACGAGCTCGTTGACGGTGGCCAGGGCGAGGTCGGCGGCGCCGACCGCGGCCAGCAGCGGGGTCCTCAGGTCGTCGATGGTGAGTTGGTTCTTCTGGGCCATGTCGTGATTCCTTTCGATCAGTCAGTGCGGTTGTGATACGGATTGCGAACTTTTGGAGCGGTTAGGCAGTGGCCGGCTTCTGGCGGGCAGTTTCGTTCTGGTGGCGAAGCGAGTAGTAGATGTCGAGCAGAACCTGCTTCGGTCGCTTGGTGATCGTCGTGTCGGTGATGGCGTCGCGCGCCGCGCTGGTTTCGGTGGGCCCGGAGGATTCCGGCCTCACGTATGGCACCTGCGGATTCCGCTGATGCCTTGGCGATCTGGTTGAGCACATCGGCAGCGGGTTTGGGCAATCCGCGTTCGATCTGACCGAGGACCGGCCTTTCGGCCAACTGCCCCACCGATGCCTGCGCAGCCTCGCGCTGCGTCCTGATGTCTGAAGCGGCAGTCATCACGGCGGCAAGATCGCAGTCCTGCGGCTGGTTCACCACCGTGGAGCGACGATATCGGTGCTGATGTTCTGTAACCCTACGCAACGGTGCTAACTTTTGCAAGCAGTCGGTTAGCGCTCTGCCTCAACGGCAGCGAAGCGACGGTGTAGAGGATCAACCCGGCCAGTGCGCCGACGACGGGTGCCGTCGATCCGGATGAACTGTAGACCTCGCCCCGGCGCGCAAGTTCCGCGCGACGGCTGGCCTCTTCGGCGTTCCCACCGCTGAGTGGTCTCGGGGATGATCGCGGCGATCTGCACGCCGTACTGCCAGACCAGGTGCTGAGCGCCCGCACCATCCAGTTGGCGTACACATCGGGTTCTCGATGGCCGCCGGCGAAGTGTTGGCGGACCTGGGGCGGTTGCCTCGGTTCGTTTGGTAGACAACACGATGATCTGAACCTCGACACG
This sequence comes from uncultured Actinomycetota bacterium, assembly GCA_963845595.1. GTDB lineage: Bacteria > Actinomycetota > Actinomycetes > Mycobacteriales > Mycobacteriaceae > Mycobacterium. The sequence goes on along the minus strand of CAWJSU010000004.1, from coordinate 354,195 downwards.
CCCAGCAGCCTGACGCCAACTTTCAGAGATTATGAATCGCGTTTTCGGGCAATCATTTTCCGAGGTGCGGCGTTGCACGGCTGGTCGCCTCCGTGGTGGGCGCCCATGTGAGCAAGCTCTCGCGGCGCCGTCTCGATCGCGACATAACCCGGTGTGATCAGGCAATTTGCCGAAACGGGCCGCGCAATCAGGACGCGCCGAGCGTGAGAGATTGCCCGGCCTTAGCATCGGCCAATACGGTGACGAATATGAAAGTCGAGCCGTTCGACGAGCGATCCGACAGTCTCGGAAAAGTCGACCGGGAAGCCGATCGTCGGCCCGGGCATCCGCCGGGGCTAGTGCCCGGCGCCGCGGACTGCCCGAAGAGCACCAACCACAGCCCAGCAGTAATCGGGCTGATCCGCCGTGCACGGCGCGCACTTCCTGGCGACCCGGACTTCGGCGATCGGTTGTCGGCCACGGGATTCGGCGGTCCGCAGACGGCTGCCCGGGCCAGGTATCGGCTGCTGGGTGACAGCGCAGCCGCCTCGCGTGAAGTCGGCCTGGCTACCCTGCAGGTGTGGCAGGCCCTGGCTGAGCGGGTCACCAGGCAGCCCGCCAACCGGGAGATCACCCTGGTTTTCACCGATCTGGTCGGGTTTTCGTCGTGGGCGCTGCTTGCCGGCGACGACGCCACGCTCAAGCTGCTGCGCCAGGTCGCTCAGGTCGTCGAACCGCCGCTGCTCGCCGCGGGTGGTCACGTCGTCAAGCGGATGGGTGACGGAATAATGGCTGTGTTCCCCGATCCCATCACCGCTATCCGCGCGGTGCGGACGGCGAGCAGTGCGCTGAAATTAGTTGAAGTGGAAAGCTATACACCCGCGATGCGAGTCGGTATCCACACCGGGTGCCCGCAGCGGATCGGATCGGACTGGCTGGGTGTCGACGTCAACGTCGCCGCCAGAGTGATGGAGTCCGCCGGCAAGGGCGGTATACACATCTCCGGCCCAACCCTGAAACAAATATCCGAGGATCAGCTGGACGCGCTGGGTGTCACCGTCAAACGGGTCCGCCGACCGGTCTTCTCTCACCGGCCCAGCGGTATACCGGCCGATATTTCGATGTACCGCTTGGAAACTCGCAGGCAATTGCCAGCCGCGCCGGTGGCCTAACGGCGACCCGCTTCGCAGACGCGCGCGGTCCCGGACTGGCCTTTGCACGCAAGTGCAGGTCACCGGGGTTTTGCTTATTCTTGAGCGGGAAGCCTACGTCGAAAGGTTGGGCTCCGCCGAGGCTTTCGTGCCCCGCGTGATGCCTTACTCAGGAAACCGCATCATCGTCCCCCAGCGATTAGGCACCCCACCGTTGCTCAGACGGTTGGGGGTTGTCCGTTGCGGCCTGAGAGGGTTGCGGTCATGCCGTGGAGCAGCAGATCGAGGAAGCGGTCCAGTTCGGCGGCGCCGTCGTAGGAGGCAAGGGTGGGAGCCAGCGCACGCAGTTGAGGGAATTCGGTGATCGCGAGTCGGTGCAGACCGAGCCGGAGCACGTGGTCGGTTTCCTCGGGGCGCTCGATAACCTCCTGCAGCTCATTGAGGATGTGGCCGTACAGGTAGCCGAACAGCACCCGGTAGATGTGTAGGGCCTGTTCGCCGGTGAAGCCGGCAGATGTGAGCAGTGCGAGGACGTCCTCGAGTGGCCGTAGCATCCCCGGTGGCCGCTGTCCGAGCGGGGTGGCCAACGGTCGAGTGACCAGCAGGGGCACCACGTTGGGGTGCGTCAGGGCCAATTGGCGGAAGTCGCGTGCGACGGTACGCAGTTGGCCGGCCCAGTCGGGGTCGGTACTGTCCACCGATAGCTGTGCGAGCACGATCTCGGCGACACCGTCGAGTACTGCGGCCTTGCTGGGAACGTGGCGTTAGAGCCGCACCGGATCTCGGCCCACCGCGTCGCTGAGGCGGCGCATCGACAGCCCGTCCGCACCGTCGCGGTCCACGATCCTTAGCGCGGCCTGCAGGATCATCGACCGGTTGAGCTGACCGTTGTCTCGGCCGGCGGCGAACGGGTCTTGGTCGTCAGCGCCCGCGTCGGGCCCGGTCGACCGTCTCGTCATTGCCTGCGCACTCCCCTTACTTCCTCGTCGTCGAAGCGGCTACCGATCCTGATTTAACACCGTTGGTTAACGCTTCATATTAACACCACATGTTAACACTGTTGACACCACCCTGCGTGCGGCGTGTAATGGATATCAAGCACTGCGAATTGGAGACCTCGACATGATTGTCATCGTTGGATTAGTTGTTCTACTTTTCGCCGTCATCGTCGGGGTCGTCGGTGTTCTGAACAACGCCGGAGCCGCCCACCCGTTAACCGAGAACTTCTCGGTGTTGGGCTATCACGTCACCGGGTCGACCGGCACTTTGTTCCTCTTCGGGATCGTGATCGGCGCGCTGGCGATGCTAGGTATGAGCGTGCTGTTGGCCGGTGCACTGCGCACCGCGGGCCGCGGGCGCGACGCGCGCCGTCAACTTCAAAGGTCCCAGCGCGAAGCGGAATTTGTGAACCGAGACCGCGTTCCAGAGTTCGAACACCAGCCCGTCGGCGCGGCTACCGAGCCGAGGAGCAAGAGGGGTTCCCTGTTCAGTCGCCGGTCGCACGGTCGACAACCGACAGCACCGACAGCACCGCCCGCCGTCGGCGGACGCCGCTAGGCGCCGGTTCCAGTCGACACACGAGTTCTCAGTCGCGAGCTGTGGTCACCGCCGCGAGCTGTGATCACCGAAACGAAGAATCCACAACGAGCATAGGTAGGAAGCAATGAGCATAGCTAACAAGATCGCCCACAAGCTCGAATCGGCCAAGGGCGTCACCAAGAAGCTCTTCGGCCGCGCCACCGGCAACACCCGCCTGCGCACCGAGGGACGCATCGATCAGTTCACGGGCAACACCAAACAGGCCGGGGCCAAGGTCAAAGACGCCTTCAAACACTGACCCGGGCAATCAAACACTGACCCGGCAGGCACCGACCCGGGCAATCCTCTTCCCAAACATCTACAGAGAAACTAGGTAAACGTCATGATCGTTCTCGGGATCATCCTTATCGTCCTCGGGTTGCTGCTCCCTAGCCTCGTCCCTACCTTCGCCTTCGCCCATGTTGTGTTGGTCCTTGGGGTCATCCTCCTGGTCGTCGGCTTGTTACTGGCGGCGATGGGACGGACGGGACACGCCATCGGCGGCCGTCGTCATTACTACTGACCGACCACACGTAACCCATCGGGTGGGCCCGACAACTCAACATCGCCGCCCGCGGGTCGACTACGCAAGCAGAGCCACATGATGTCGTACTGCGTGAGTGTCAATCCCAAGCTGACGGACCGCCACGTGTCCCGGCCCAGTCCATAACTCCCACAGCCGATTCCAACAATCGACCTGCGCAACCAATCCAACCTGCGCAACCCAACCTGCGCAACCAATCCAAGGAGCCGACATGACTACCAGCAGTATCGTTTGGATCGTCGTCATCGTTGTCGCGGCAGTTCTGCTCGTCGCCGCAATCGCGTGGCTGGCGCGCAAGACACGCACCGAACACCGCCGCGCTCAAGCGGGCGGCATCCGCGAGAAAGCCGTCGAACAGTCCCACGAAGTGGGCCAACGCGAAGCGCTTGCCGACGAGACGGCGGCCAAGGCCCGCGCTGCGCAAGCCGAGGCCGAAGCCATGGCAGCGCACGCGGCCGGCCTACAACACCAGGCGCAAGCACGTCGCGCCGACGCGGCTACCTCCCGCAGCGAGGTGGATCGAGAGTTCGAGCGCGCCGACAGGATCGATCCTGACGCGCCAACCACCGATACGCCGCGCGTTGATGCCGCCGGCCGGCACGACCCACCACAAATGCCCAAGGCCGGGTGACTTTTCCGGCGCCCTATCGTCCCAGGTGCCGCGGCAAATGATCCACCGGTCAGGAGCGACTGCCGAACCTGGCTACTCCTCGTCCTCCATCACACAGATGGCCCAGAACAGCTGACCGGACCCCGAGAAGTGGATCAAACTTCATCGTTACGCGACAACGGAATTGGGATTCGGGCAGCGCAAGGCGACGGTGCGGGGACGCCGAGATCCCGGCGCGGATGGCCTGCTGCACTTTCGTCGGCGGTGAACGCGTCCTGCGGCGCGAGGGCGGCGAACATCAGATGCACGTGGGCATCGATCAGGCCGGGGATGAGGGTTTTGCCGGTGCCGTCGAGCACTTGTTGCGACGGCTGCGGTGCCTGGTTGCCCGCTGTGGGGCGGATCTGGGTGATGAGGTTGCCGGTGACGGTGACGTCGGACGGTTCGCTCAGCGCAGGATCGGTCCCGTTGAAGATGCGGACGTTGCGGAACATGATGCTGGATTGGGGGTGTGCAGTGGCAGTCATGGGTGCTCTCCGGTACGGCGTTCAGGCCTGCCCGGATCGGGAAGCCGCTGTGTGACTGATTGGACGGGGTGTGCGTCGGTGTGCACGGCGGTGTGTGATGGTCGCCCCACCACTCAGCCATATGTATCGCGGTGAAACGTCAGAACATCGCGAAGTGGCCGCCGCGGCGTCATGGGGGGTACCTCGCCAAGGACGGGGGCTTCGCCGACGCGGATCAGAAGTTGCGGCATAGCTGCGCGTCCGGTCAAGGTGCCGATGAGGTTGCGGCTGGACCATAGCTCCGTGATATGGGTCAGTGTGCATGTCGCCCTGCCGGCCAACGTGCACTCCAACAACACGGCGGACAACGCTTCGCCGCACCGGAAGGCGTCATCGCGGGTGTCCTCATCGGTGGACAGAACCAGCACTTTGGACCGGTCTTGTCCAAAGCCGGTGCGCCGCTCGTCGTGAGCGCTAACCGGGAAGGTACGTCCGACGTCGACCCGATCACTTTCGGCTGCCGACACCAGTGAACTGCGCGGAATTCCATCAGAATTCTCGAAATGACCAGTCCACCAGTCTAATTCGATATGATACGAGGAATCGTACAGCCGCAGCGATTCAGTAAGTTGTGACGTCCTCGCCAGTTCCGCGCGCAGCTCGTCGGCTATCACGTCTAGGTGAACCGTGCCGGCATCGACGCCGTCGCGCAGCACAGATTTCAAGGACTCCCAGTTCCTGGGTGCGGTGAAGGGAAGCCGATCGGTGCGGCGGTGCAGGATCGCGTCGGCCCGGCGGCGATGGCCATCGGTGACGAGGCTCATTGGGCTGAAATCGAGTGACGCGAGATGATCGAGGTTGTTCGGGTCGGGAAATCTGTCGACGTTGGCTGTCCACCCGACTGCAGCCATCGCGACACGTAGATGGTCGAGCACGGCGCCGCAGCTGATGTGGGCCTCCCGCCCCGACTTGTCGGCGGAGGGCAGAATCCGGCTGTGATCGACATACAGGTCTAGTCCCGGACCCTCGGCAACCCATTGCCAGGGCTGGCTGTTGTGCAACGACGGGGCCCGGCACGCCAACTGCACCGCGGCCTTGAGTATGCCGGTATCCACCAACTTGTCCGGCATGATCAAGCTCCCGTTCCTGGTCCTCGAGCGCGAGCGCTGTCGGGCCCTCGCCGACCGCCGACTCCCTGGTGAGTACCCCTGTGGGACGGCGTTGTCGGGGTGATGGTGGTTCCGGCGGTGCCCGCGAGCAGTGGCTGCGCGTCGGCCAGGGCGCCGATGGTGGCCGGGTGCCTGGTCGCAGTGACGAACCGGCGGCAGGCCTCGATCTTGGGCCCCATCGATCCGGCCGGAAATCCCATGCTGCCCAAATCATCTGGGTCCAGGGTCGGCAGTGGTGTGGCCTCCGGTGTGCCGTAATGCTCCATGACCGCGGGCACGTCGGTGAGCACCAGCAAATGCTGGGCTCCGAGGGCGATGCCCAGCAACGACGCGACGTAGTCCTTGTCCACGACCGCGTCGACACCGCTCAGCTGGCCGGTGATGTTCTCGGTCACTGCCGCGCCCCCACCGCCGCCGCAGATCACCACCGAACCGGCGTCCAGGAGCCCGTTGATGGAGTCCTGCTCGACGATGCGGAGCGGTTCGGGCGAGGCCACTACGCGGCGCCACCGACCATTGTCGGTCGCGATGGTCCAGCCGTGCCGGTGGGCCAGCAGCTGGGCCCGGTCCCGCCGGTAGGGGGGTCCGACGAACTTGGTAGGGGAGGCGAACGCCGGGTCTGCGGCATCGACCAGCGTCTGCGTAATCAGGCCCAGGACCGGCTTTTTGACCCCGGCGTTGCGCAGTGCCTGGGCCAGCCAGTAGCCGATCATGCCCTGAGTTTGCGCGACAAGGTCATCGAGTGGATAGGGGCGGGTCAGGGCGTGGTCGGTTTCGCTCTCCAGCGAGAGCATGCCGACCTGCGGGCCGTTGCCGTGACAGATCAGCACATCGTGGTGCGCCGCCAACGGCGCAATCGCCTCGGCGGCGGTCCGCAGGTTCGCCAACTGGATCGCGGCTTCGGGCTTGTCCCCGCGCGCGAGCAGTGCGTTGCCCCCCAGGGCGATCACGATCCGCATCGACACCACCGGTCACGCACCGAACGCCCAGGTGGTCACGGCTTTGATGGTGTTCAGGCGATTCTCGGCCTGGTCGAACACGAGTGAGGCGGCCGACTCGAAGACTTCCTCGGTGTCCGCAAGCCCCGCGGCCTCGGAGCTATCGTGTTTGGCGCGCCTAAGCCTGGCCGCCACATCGAGGAGGTTCAGGAATTCCTCGTTGCCCAGGTCCAGGTCCTTGAGCAACGACCCGGGGTGCCGACCTGTCGTCAGTGTTGCCACGCAGCGAATACCTCCGGTTGGATGGGGCAAGTTGGATGGGGCAAGAGATGCACTGCCCGACTACGTTCTGACCGGTGTCACTGCGGCACCGGGTATCTGATCAGGCGCCGCCACGCCCGATTTCTTTTCGGGGTCGAGGATGCGGTAAGCGAACAGTTTGACGCGGTCGCTGATGAGGAACCAGGCGAGGGCGTATACCCACACCGCAGCTGCCCACCCCCAGCCGAGCGGGGCCATGAATAGCCCGTAAACGGCAATGAATGTGGCGATGGCCTGGGTCCCGAGGACAGCGATCAACAGGATGCGGGCGGGATGGATGGACCAGAAGGGGCCGCGGGTTCGGGTCAAGAAAATGGTCAGGTGGCCCGCGACGGACAGCATGAGATACATCAGGGTCTGCAAACGCGGATGGCCAAGGTCGAATACGCGGTCGCCGAGATAGAACAGGCCGAACGCGGCGATCGGTCCGACCACCCCCAGGACCGTGGAGATACCGAGCACCAGGCGCATGTTCCACGCTTCGGGCTCGTTCTTGTAGCGGACGTTGTCGTAGGCGATGGACAGGATTGCGCCGTCGTTGAGCAGCGCGAGCATCACGATCATGATGGCGGTGAGCGGGTAGAAGTTGAAGACGAGGATGGCGGCGGTAATGAATAACAGCACCCGCAGCGTTTCGGTGATGCGGTATATCGCGTAGCTGTTCATTCGCTGAAAGATCTTGCGGCTCTGTTTGATCGCATCGATGATCACCGAGAGGCCCGGGGTCAGCAGCACGATGTCGGCGGCCGCGCGGGCGGCGTCGGTGGCTCCGGATACCGCAATGCCGCAGTCGGCTTTCTTTAAAGCGGGGGCGTCGTTGACCCCGTCGCCGGTCATTCCGACAATATGGCCGTGCTGCTGCAGCACGTCGATGATGTGGTACTTATGCTCGGGGAATACCTGGGCGAAACCGTCGGCGGTCTCGATGGACTCGGCCACCGCCGCCGATTCGTTCTTCTTCGCATCACCCAAGGCTGCGGCGTCGAGAATGTCGGTGCCTAAGCCGACCTTGGCCGCGGTCTCCTTCGCGATGGCCAGCGCGTCGCCGGTCACCATCTTGACGGTGACGCCCATCGCTGCGGCGGTGGTGATGGTCGCTGCAGCGTCGTCGCGGGGCGGATCGAACAGGGGCAGCACACCGGCGAACTGCCAGTCGCCGTCCCCGTCACGGCGTGCTACGCCCAGAGATCGGAAGCCCCGGGCGGCGAAATCGTTGACCGCGCTATCGGCGGCGGCTTTGATCTGCGCGGCGTTGGCGACCAGCGCCAGGATGACCTGCGGGGCGCCCTTGGTGACGGTGAAGGTGGTCCCGTCGGCGGCGGTGACGGTGGCCTCGGTGCGTTTGTGTACCGGGTCGAAGGGCTGAAAGTGGGTGACGGTGTAAGCCTGCAGGACCTTGGTGTCCTCGAGGCCCCCGAGCACCGCGCGGTCGATGGGGTCGTCGTTGTCAGCACGGGAGGCCAACGCTCCATCGAGGATGACAGTCGCGGGGGTGACGCTGTCGACGGCGAATGGTGTGCCCAACGTGAGCGAGTTCTGGGTAAGGGTGCCGGTCTTGTCCGCGCACAGCACGTCCACGCCGGCGAGTTCCTCGATGGCGACCAGCCGGCTCACGATGGCCTGTTTCTTGGCGAGCAGACGAGAGCCGACGGCCATCGTCACTGACAGCACGGTGGGCATCGCGACCGGGATCGCGGCGACGGTCAAGACCAGGGCGAACTGCAGCGTGGTCAGGATCGCATCGCCGCGGAGGATCGCGGTGACGACGATGACGGTGACCAGCGCGACCGCGAGGATGATGAGGTAGTTGCCGATCTTGAGCACGGCGCGCTGGAAATGGCTGACGGTGTGCGCGTCTTGCACCAGCTCGGCGGTCTTCCCGAAGTAGGTGCCGGTGCCGGTGGCATACACCAACGCACCGATCTCGCCTTGCCTGATGATCGACCCGGAGAACACTGCGTCACCGGTTGTGCAGGTCGCGGGCAGCGACTCCCCGGTCAGCGCGGACTGATCGACCTCAATCTCGTCGCCGTCCAGCAACCGGGCATCGGCGGGCACAATGTCACCGAGGCGCAGCCGGATCACATCACCCGGCACCAACTCCCGCGCCGGCGCGGTAACCCATGCGCCGGCGCGTTTCACGCGCGCATTGATCGCGAGCTTGGCTTTGAGGGCCTCAATCGCGTTGCCCGCCTGCCGTTCCTCGGTGTAGCCGACCACACCGTTGGCCAGCAGCAGCAGCAGGATGATGAAGAAATCCGGCCAGTGCCCGACTGTGCCGGACAAGATGACGGCGATCTCGATCATCCACGGGATCGGGCCCCAAAAGTAGCTGAGGAACTTCAGCAGCGGGTTGGTCTTGTGGTCGGCGATCTCGTTCGGCCCGTACTGCGCCAACCGTCGGGTTGCCTCGGCGCTGCTCAATCCGTCCGGCGAGTAGCCCAGCTCTTCCTCCAGCTCGGGCATGGGCGCCGATTTCAAGCCGGGATCCGGTTCGGGTGTGCCCGCAGAGCGGGGTGGCGTGAAATGCGGCGCTTCAGCGGTCATGACGTTTGCTCCGTACGCTGCATGGTGTGTTGCCGCACCTTTACCGGCCGCCAGGGAACTTCGCGGACACTCTCCGCCCGCCCGTCGGTGGTGTCGACGTTCGTTGCGGAGGGTTCCAGGTCCAGTTGCGGATTTCGGGTAGGTCTTGGCCGTGGGTGTTGATGTAGAGGTTGTGTTCGACGAGTTTGTTGGCCATCGTCTGTTTGAGGTAGTCGCCGGTGGCGCCGAGCTGAGGCAGCCGGTCGATGACGTCTATGACGAGGTGGAAGCGGTCCAAGCGGTTCTGCACCCGCATGTCGAAGGCAGTGGTGATGGTGCCTTCTTCGGTGTAGCCGCGGACGTGCAGGTTGGGATTGGTCCTGCGGTAGGTGAGTCGGTGGATCAGGCTCGGATAGCCGTGGAAGGCGAAGATGATGTGTTTGTCGGTGGTGAACAGGGTGTCGTAGTCGCGGCCGCTTAGCCCGTGCGGGTGCTCGCTGGCCGACTGCAACCTCATCAGGTCCACCACGTTGACCACCCGGATCTTCAACTGGGGCAGGTGCTCGCGCAGGATCGACACCGCCGCCAGCACTTCGAGGGTCGGAGTATCTCCGCAGCAGGCCATGACCACGTCGGGTTCGACGCCGCGGTCGTTTCCCGCCCATTCCCAGATGCCGATGCCCTCCGTGCAATGCACCACCGCTTCGTCCATGCTCAGCCATTGCGGCATCGCGCGCTTCCCGGCGACCACCACGTTGACGTAGTGGCGGCTGCGCAGACAATGGTCAGCAACCGAGAGCAGGCAGTTGGCGTCCGGCGGCAGGTAGATGCGCACGACGTCAGCTTTCTTGTTGACGACGTGGTCTAAGAAGCCGGGGTCTTGGTGGGTGAAGCCGTTGTGGTCTTGCTGCCAGACATGAGAAGCGAGCAGGTAGTTCAGCGACGCGATGTCACGGCGCCACGGCAGTTGCGCGGTGATCTTGAGCCATTTGGCGTGCTGGTTGAACATCGAGTCGACGATGTGGATGAACGCCTCGTAGCAGTTGAACAGCCCGTGCCGGCCGGTGAGCAGATAACCTTCCAGCCAACCCTCGCTTTGGTGCTCGCTGAGCATCGAATCGAGAACCCTGCCCGCGGGAGCGAGAAACTCGTCGTTCTCGGCGGTGCGGGCCTGCCACTGCCGGTCGGTGACCTCAAAGACCGCACCGAGCATGTTCGACAGCGTTTCGTCGGGTCCGAAAAGCCGGAAGTTGCGCGCCTCGTCGTTGAGCGCGATGACGTCGCGCAGGAAGGTGCCGAGCACGCGGGTGTCTTCGGCCTGCACCGCGCCGGGCGACGTCACCGCAACCGCGTGGGCGCGGAAGTCGGGCATCCGCAGGTCGCGCAGCAACACCCCGCCGTTGGTGTGCGGGTTGGCGCCCATCCGCTGTTGCCCTTGGGGGGCTAGCACGGCCAGGTCGGGCAGCAGCCGCCCCGCCTCATCGAACAGCTCGTCGGGTTTGTAGCTACGCATCCAGCTCTCCAGTTGCGCGACGTGCCCGGGATGCTGGTCATCGACAAGCAATGGCACCTGGTGTGCCCGGAAGGTGCCTTCGATCTGCTGGCCGTCGACTTCTTTGGGTCCGGTCCAGCCCTTGGGGGAGCGCAGCACGATCATCGGCCACCGTCTGCGGGCGGTGTCACCGGCGATTCGAGCGTCGCGCTGAATGCCATGAATGGCCTCCACCGTCGCATCGAGGACGGTGGCCATCAGCTCATGCATGTCTTCGGGGTCCTCACCCTCGACGTAGCGCGGTTCCCAGCCGCAGCCGCGCAGGAACTGGTCCAGTTCCTCGTGTTCGATGCGGGCCAGCACGGTAGGGTTGCTGATCTTGTAGCCGTTCAGATGCAGGATCGGCAGCACCGCTCCATCACCGATCGGGTTGAGGAACTTGGTGGAATGCCAGGCCGTGGCCAGTGGCCCAGTCTCGGCCTCACCATCACCGATCACGCACGCGACGATCACGCCGGGATTGTCGAAAGCAGCGCCGAACGCGTGACTGAGCGAGTAGCCCAGTTCCCCGCCTTCGTGAATCGATCCCGGAGTCGTAGGTGCCACATGGCTGGAAATGCCTCCGGGAAAAGAGAATTGGGTAAAGAGCTTCTTCAGTCCGGACTCGTCCTGGCTGATGTTGGGATAGATCTCGGTGTAAGAGCCCTCGAGGTAGGTGTTGGCGACGAGGGCCGGGCCGCCGTGGCCAGGGCCGGCGACGTAGAACATGTCCAGGTCGTACTTCGTGATGACTCGGTTCAGGTGCACGTAGATGAAATTTTGACCCGGCGTCGTTCCCCAATGGCCGACCACGAGCGGTTTCACATCCGATAGCTGGAGCGGTCGTTTCAACAACGGATTGTCATACAGATAGAGCTGGCCGACCGACAGGTAGTTCGCCGCCCGCCAGTAAGCGTCCATCTTGTGCAGGAGTTCTGGTTCGAGGGTTCGGGTCGTCATTGTGGTGCTCCTTTGGCCGACTGGCATCTACCCAGTTCAAACGGCCTTCATGTCAGTCCGGGAACCAGGCCGTTCGCGGGCAGCTGCCCGGGTTGCGTCGGTTGCGGCGAGGGCGCGGCGGCCGCGCTTTCTCTGGCGAGGAAGGCGCCCAGTTCACCGATCGCACTCATCAAAGGTGCCGGGAACACGATGGTGGTGTTCTTCTCCACGCCGAGTTCGACAAGCGTTTGCAGGTTGCGCAGTTGCAAGGCCAACGGGTGTGCCATCATCGTGTCCGACGCCTCACCCAACGCGGCCGCGGCCATCGATTCGCCCTCTGCCGCAATAATTTTGGCTCGCTTCTCGCGCTCGGCCTCGGCTTGGCGAGCCATCGCGCGCTTCATGCTGTCAGGCAACTGGATGTCTTTGAGCTCGACCAGTGTCACTTCGACACCCCATTCGAGTGTTGCGATGTCGAGGATCTTTCGGATATCGGCGTTGATCGTGTCGGTCTCCGATAGCGCCTGGTCAAGAGTGTGCTGGCCGACGACCTTGCGCAGCGTGGTCTGCGCGATCTGGTTGATCGCGGCGTGGACGTTCTCGATGGCGATCACCGATTTCACCGCGTCGACAACCCGGAAGTAGGCGACCGCCGAAATGTCGACGCTGACGTTGTCGCGGGTGATGATGCCCTGGGACTGGATCGGCATCGTCACAATTCGCAGCGACACCTTCATCAGCCGATCGATGACTGGGATGATCATGGCCAGCCCGGGGTCCTTAACACCCATCACCTTGCCGAGGCGGAACAACACACCCTTCTCGTATTGGGTCACCACTCTGATCGACAGCGACAACGCGATCAGGGCGACAACGAGGAGCACCACAACCAGGATGATCAAAGCTTTCATGGCATGTCCTTCATAGATGTCGAGGAATCTAGGGTTCTGCCCTCAGTCGCGGATCAAGCCTGTGTTGCGTATGAGGACGTCCGTGAGGTCGCGGTCGTCGGGGATCTGGGGCGCCAGAACGTAACTGGGTTGATGGCCGCTGTACATATTGGTCACCGCCGCCTCGTTCACCCGGTCGTCGAGCAGGTGCTCGAACGTCTTGACAGCGGTCCGCGGCTTGAACTCGAGCGTCTTCGCCCGGTCGAGCCAGTACCGCGATCGGGTGTCGGGGCGAGAAGTGCCACTGCACGGCGGCCTGCAAGGATGCCTGCGGATCCTCAATGGGTTCGGTCCGGGGCGGCAGATCCATCAGGGAAACGCCGACGTTGGCACAGGAAGCAAGTGAAGTGGTCATGTTGACCTGAAGTGCATTTGATCACCGGCGTGTGAGGGTTCGGAGCCAATGCTCCTTGAGTTAAGCGGCGGACGGCCGAACTCATCCCGGACCAGCTGAAATTCTCAGCTCCCTTGACCCTACACCCGTTGGACTGCTCGTATCGACCAACAACTGCCCCATCAATCCCGTGCAGCGGGGGCTCATTAAACCGCCTACGTCTGCTGCTGCGTTGTGTGCTCGGCAGCGACTTGATCGACGGCGGTTCCTTCGACAACTCGGTCCAGGGCGGCGATCATCGTGGCGCTCAGAGCAACCCACACCCACCCCAACCGATCACGCCCAACTAGCTGAGACGACGCGGGCCGCTCCGTTCACGAACCGCGGCGGCGCGCTAGGGTGGCGGCCTGGTCGGCTTGCTTCAGGCCAGGACCGGCTGCCCGCCGGGTTGAAGCAGGCCGTAGGCGACTTGACCGAAGTGATTACCGTTTGTAGCCGCGCCGCGTTTTCGAGCTGGCTTCGCCGCAGGCCGAGGCGGCGCAATTTGAATCGATGACGCGGCCACCGTCGATAGCCGCCGTAGTGCGTCCCCCGAAGAGTCCGCTGTCGGACCGATTGCGGTGAGCCGGTTGAGACCCCCGTTCACCGCGACGAGTGTCACCGCAATCCCGCCGAGCAGCCGGGTGTGGTTGCCAATCACAGCGTTCTGCACGACTTTGGACGATAAAAATATGGCGACAACGCCGAACGTGTTCATCGCGCCCAGCCGGCGTTGGCCGGTCAGCCAGAACAACACCATCAGCAGTGAATACACCACGACCGTGCGGATGACCTTCTCCGCCAACGGAATCTGTTAGACGAACGTGTCATGTTAGATGTAATCCCTTCGCCTCCAACCTGAGAGAACCGAATTGTGCTAGCGGCCAAGTCAACCAGACCACGCCGGGAGATCGATCAGCAGTGTCTGCAGGTAGGTGCGCGAATATCTTGACCCAGTCCTCGGTGGGGTGCGTGGTCGCATACGCGGAGACCTAGGGTTCGGCCAGTGTTACTGCGGCGTCCCCAATATATGTGCCACCACTAACCGCTCGCTGACGCGTCCTCGCCGGTACCGCAACGGTGCGCTGGGGTTTGTCGCCCAGCTCGTGAGCACGGCCCACCATTCCGCAACTGGGCGGCAAGCCGACTAGTGCGGCTGGGCGGTGTGGCCAATTACTCGCGCCGATGACGGTCAGCAGTTCACAATGGTCACGGGCCGGTGCTATGCCGATGAGAGGGACTGAATGATCGACAAAGAGCAAGCGCAGCATATGACTGATGTTGCCGGCGAGTGCAATCGGCTCAACGAGGTATCGCAACCGCTGGGGTACGCGGTCACCGCGACCACGAGCGTCGAGGACCAATCCACGCACCAATTTACGGTTCATCGGCTAGACGAGACCGTCGCCAGCGGCCCCAAGTACGCAACTACCGAGGAGGTTCGTGCCCGCCTCGAGGCAATCGCGAAGCTACCACTCTGGCGACTGGATCTCGAAAACAACAGCGCGATCGTCTTCGATCCCGCGGCGCTCGAGGTCACCGATGCCACCACCGGCGAGAGCTTCAGCTTCAGGGGTTGGGGTTTGGGAGTCGAACAACTCGCGGCAAGCGACCACGGCCCAGGCGCTCAGGAGGGGGTAACGAATCTAACTGTCCATTCTGAGGATCCCCCAACTATCGGGAATTGGTACAAGTCAGATGTGGGTTGATGGTGCACGGCCGACTCACCGCCATTTCGCACCGGCCGTCTGTCCCTACTCCGATCACCGTCGCCGCGCGAGCCTGCAGGAGGTGCTCCGCGTAGTCGTACGAGTCGTTGAGCCCCAACGGGTCCCACGCCCGGCTCTACCGCAGCGACACCGAAGGCTACCAGGCCTTACCGCCGGGCTGCACACCTACATCATCGCTGCGGACACAGCGCGCTCGGCGGCCAGTCACCCGCCACCCCGTGTGCCTAACCTGTCAGGTCAGAACAACTAGCGAAGGGTCCCCGAGAGGGGTAGCGTTGTTGTTGCTGAGTCCTTCAGCCAGTCCGGTGAGAGTTTGGCTGTACGCCGCTGAACTTGATGAGCGTTCGCTCGTGCCGCACAATCCGATGTCTACCCGTTGCGGTCGAGTCTGCATGCAAATTTCGCTCATTCCCTCGTTAGCCCGGAATGCGGAAGACCACCAAATGCGGTTCACCCGACCCGTGCCCGTCGGTTCGTCGACCAATTGACCGGCGACCGAGCGAGAAACACCCGTGTCGGTAGTACCCGGCCGCGCACCGAAGGACGCCCCAGATCAGGCATGGCAACGCCAAACCGGCCGGGGGCCAAGCTAAATGACGCCTTCGAAAACCAACCCGGGTAACCCTCCTCCCAAACATCTACAGAGAAAACTAGGTAAACATCATGATCGTTTTCGGAATCATCCTCATCGTCCTCGGGCTTCTGCTCCCTAGCCTCATCCCTACCTTCGCCTATGCCCACGTTGTGTTGGTCCTTGGGGTCATCCTCCTCGTCGTCGGCCTGTTACTTGCGATGATGGGACGGATGGGACACGCCGTCGGCGGCCGCCGCCACTACTACTGATCGGCCAGATGTACCCAGCGGCGGCTACCCGGCTTGCCGACCGAAGCCGACGTCAACGCGGCCCAAGCCTCCGGTCTGCAACAAGCCGCCGCTCATCGCCGCGAGGTAGCCACCTCCCGCGACCAACTCAACGAAAAGTTGGGACCGCCTCAACGAACAGTGCGAGCGCGCAGACGAACTGGATCCATCCGGAGATATCGGAAACAGCTGAGTCCGCCACCCAGACCACTGAATCCCCACCCAGAAGGAGCCGCCGGACCGCTAACCATTCGCGGCTGAAGTCACCTAGCCTGGCCGTTCGTCGTGTCAACCGATCGAGGTAGCGGTCGATTGGGCGCTTGTCGGCTTGCCGCTGCGGTTGCGGTGGTTCTGGCTCTTCGTTGCCGCTGCGAACCCGACATATACGCCCAAACGAAAGGGAGCAAACGATGGCGATTACCGACATTCCGGCCTTCGCTCATCTGACCGACGCCGACATCGAGAATCTGGCCGTTGAGCTGGACGCGATCCGGCAGGACATCGAGGATTCCCGTGGCGAGCGTGACGCGCGCTATATCCGCCGCACCATCGCCGCCCAACGTGCCCTCGACGTAGCCGGCCGGCTCGTGCTGACCGCCAGCTCGAAACGCTCGGCATGGTGGGCGGGAACGGTGACCCTCGGTCTGGCCAAGATCATCGAGAACATGGAGATCAGCCACAATGTCATGCACGGCCAGTGGAACTGGATGAACGATCCCGAGATCCACTCCTCGACATGGGAGTGGGACATGGTTGGGGCGTCAAACCATTGGCGCTTCAACCACAACTTTCAGCACCACAAGTACACGAACGTCCTCGGCATGGATGACGACGTAGGCTACACCGTCCTGCGAGTCACCCGTGACCAGCCCTGGGAGCGCTTCAACATCGGTAACCTGCTGGTCAACACCATCCTCGCGCTCGGATTTGAGTGGGGAATTGGCTTCCAGTCCATCGAGTTCACCAAGCTCTTCAAGGCCGGCCCGGACAGCGCAACCAACGTCCGGCACATGCGCGAGTTTGCAGCCAAGGCCAGAAGGCAGGTGGTCAAGGACTACGTCGCGTTCCCGGCGCTTACCTCGCTGTCGCCGGCGGCGACCTACAAATCCACGCTGAAGGCCAACATAGTGGCCAACGTGATCCGCAACATCTGGGCCAACGCGGTGATCTTCTGTGGGCATTTCCCCGATGGCGCCGAGAAATTCACGAAGACCGACATGATCGGCGAAACCCGCGGTCGGTGGTATCTGCGCCAGATGCTGGGCAGTGCCAACTTTGACGCAGGGCCGGCGATGCGGTTCATGAGCGGCAACCTGTGCTTTCAGATTGAGCATCACCTTTACCCCGATCTGCCCAGCAACCGGCTGCACGAGATCTCGGTGCGGGTTAGACAGCTCTGCGACAAGTACGACCTCCCGTACACCACGGGTCCGTTCCTGATGCAGTACGGCAAGGCGTGGCGCACGATTGCCAAATTGTCGCTGCCGGACCGCTACTTGCGCGATACCGCCGACGACGCTCCGGAGACCCACAGCGAGCGGATGTTCACCGGACTGGAGCCCGGTTTCACCGGGACCGACCTAACGTCCGGGCGGCGCCGCGGGCTCAAGACAGCGATCGCAGCGGTCCGCCAATGGCGTCGCGACCTGCGCGTCCGCGAAGATAAAGACCGGGGCGGCATCGATTAGGCCTGGGTCAACAGCAACGGCGGCGGCAGCCGCCTGATCGGGGCGACCCGCCCGACTACCGCAGGGCCTAGCCACGGGTAGCGTCACCGAATCGCCACCCACGCCAAGACGCTTGTGATTTAGTGGCCGGTGACCTACGGGACCCTAGGTCACGCTGTTCTACTGGGCGTCCGACCGCCGCAAGAGCGTGTATGTCGCCGGCACGGTGATCGGTGTGGGCGCGACGTTCATAGCCGGTCTTCCCTCTTGGTCATCTGCGCACCGGGCCACTTCGGTCGTGCGAAGTTGTTCGGCCAGCGCCGCGACGAGGGAGCTGGCTGCGGGCAGCACGCCTTGTGGGTCGCAGATCCGCAGCAAGCGTGAAACGGCTGCACCAGGTACGAGCGCCCAGCTTATGCCGGCGCGGGCGCAGCCGGCGGAGACCTTGAGTAGCGCCGAGAAACCCTTGGCCCCAAAGAAATCCAGACTGCGCAAATCAAGGATCAGCCCACGGCAGCCTGTGACATGCCCCAGCGTGCACTCGGCCAGAGTGCTGGCGTTGGACGCGTCGATCTCGCCGTGGGCTCCGATGATGGCCACCGATGAGTTCAACCGGCGAATCTCTAAACGTGCTGTGTGATCCTCCCACGGCTGGGAAAGAACGGCGCGATCCGGCGGGACGAAAGGGTGAGACAATTTTGTCTCCGCAACAGTGGACATGCTGATTCCAATCAATCGGTATGCAGAAGAATCGGTGTTTTGTTGCGAGGGTGTCGACGGCGCAGCAGGTGTGCCGCCGACCTGTGGGGCACTGGGTACCGGTTAGCGCTAGGCGCCGCGTCGTGCTCGCGGTCGCGTGTTGGGGAAGGCTCGTATCGGCGCCGTCAGATCCGCAAGGGCGGACCGTGGCGGGAGTCGGCCCCCCAACGACCAATCGATGCAGGCGGGATGGCCCAGGCAGGCCGATCGGTGAGCGGGGACAGTAAGGTGAGCGGTCATGTGATCCCGGGGCAAACGATCACCGGAGTGTCGGGTCTCGGAGCCGATGCTCGTCGAGTTCTGCGGCCGACGGCGGCGGAACTCATCCCGGACCAGCTGATTCTCAGCTATCGCCGACGCTACACCCGTTCGACAGCTCCCGATCGCGTATGACGTTGGCTGTACCGGGCAAGCCAGCCGACGGGAGCCGACTCGGCCTGTCGCATCTGCGGCTAACATCTGAGGTAATAACCATCTCGCGGCCGGTGCGCCGCGGACGACGTCGCCGGGGCTCTGGCGGACGCTGGGCTTCGGCAGGGTGTTGAGTACAGGTAGGCGCTGATGACGGAGTTGACCGAGGACACCGACGGCTTACCGTTGGGGCCGCTGAGCGCGCAGCAGGCCAGCGCTGATGCCGCCGACTTGCGGGCCGGGATCGACGACTTGGCGGGCTTGGTGGCCGGCAGTCTGGGGTTGCCTGAGTTGCTGGCCGAGGTGTCGGCGTTCGCGGTGCACGCGATACCCGGCGCCGATGGTGCAGGGGTGACCTTGTTGCGGCTCGACCGGGTGGACAACATAGTGGAGGCGTTGGCAGCCAGCGCTGCCTTTGTCGCCGAGATCGACGAGATTCAGTACGTGACCCTTAAAGAGGGACCCTGCATCACCGCGGCACTGGAGCGGCGCACGGTGCGGTCGGGGTCGTTGGGTGGGGAGAAGATGTGGCCACGGTTCGGTCCGCGGGTGGGCCGCCTGGGCGTGCACAGTGCGCTATCGCTGCCGATGCTGCTGTCGGGTCAGGTGATCGGGGCGATCAATGTCTACGCCCACGGCAAAGACGTCTTCGATGAACACGCCGCCGAACTGGGCGAGCTGTTCGCCAGACCCGCGGCGGTGGCGGTGCACAACGCCCAGATCCTCGCGCACGCGTTGGCGTTGACTACCCAGTTGCAGACGGCGCTGTCGACGCGCCCGGTGATCGATCAGGCGATCGGCGTGATGCGGGGACGCAGCGGGCGCAGCGCCGAGGAGGCGTTCACTCAGCTGCGGGCGATCAGCCAAGCCGAGCACCGCAAATTGGCTGAGGTGGCCCAACGCATCGTCGATGAAGCCGTGCGCCGCGCCCACGCCCGGCACAACCCGACCTGAGCCCGAACCGCCAGGTCGACCGACGGGCGCACTGTCGCTGCACGGTCTGACGCGCGTAGGTTGGAGGGTGGGGAAACAGTCAACGCGACGGGTCCTGGCTCGCGTCGCGCGTTCCCCACCGTGCAGGCGACTCGCCTGTTCGGCATCGGTAGGTCGATCCGCGCTCGGGAGCGCCCAGCGGAGCAGTTCCTTCATGAAGATCGGTGCGGCCCTGGCTGCTGATTTGGGCATCCTGACCGCCGCCCTGGATGAGCCCGGCACCGATGTGCTGCACAGTTTGCACCAATTGGGCGTCGACGCCCAAGCGGCGGTGCCCTCCTATCTCGGTCTGAGCGTGACGGTCGACGGCAGTGATCCGCCGTTCACGTTCACCACCCTTGAGGGCGTCGCGGCCGACGGTGTTCGTACCTCGCTTCGGCTGATGCTGCTCGGTGTCGGTGTCGGTGTCGGTGTCGGTGTCGGTGTCGGTGACGGCCGGGCATCGCCGTCGGTTGCCCTCATGCTTTATGCGGGCACGCCGGGAACATTCGTCGACCTCACCGCGGACCTGGTGTGGCTAACCGGGCGCCCGCCCGGCGACTTCGTGCTCGATCAGCATCTGAGCGTCCATGCCGGGCCGGACGCCGGGATATGTCTGCGAGCGGCGTCGGTCATCAATCAGGCCATCGGGGTCCTCATCGGCCGCGGCTACACCCCGGGGCAAGCTGGTTCGGAACTGGACATCCAAGCTGATGGCGCGGGCACCGATCGACACACCGTCGCCCAGTTCATCCTCGACACGCTCACCGCCGCGGACCCGGGTGACGCCGAGCGCGCCGATCCCGAGCCCAACATCGGATGAGTGTGTTAAGCACGTGGCATGAACGCCCACCCACAACGTGACTCAGCTATGGTGACTGCCCGCCGCCGAATGCGTTTGCTGAAGGAAGGTCGTTCGACGATTGCCCAAACCCCTGAGGTCGGCTGCTAAGCCCCCGACAAACCGGGACGGTACCTAGTCCGCCCCAGGGGTTTTCAGGCCGAATCGCTACAGGGCGGTCACTCCCACCGCCTGAGGACCTTTAGGTCCCTGGCTGATCTCGAACTGGACTCGTTGATTTTCCTCAAGGGAGCGAAACCCGTCCCCTTTGATTTCAGAATGGTGGACGAACACATCTTTTGCGCCGCCGTCAGGGGCGATAAACCCGAAACCCTTGTCATTGTTGAACCACTTCACAGTTCCCTGCGTCATACTAACTTCTCTTTCTTTTTCAAAAGTGGATGTAATCTACATACATCCGAAACTAACCGTAACACAAACCAACCAACAAATAGTGATCAGTCGAACTTGGAGAGCCACTTCGGGCCTGCTGGGTCGCCTTCAACCGCTGTGTGTCCCAGATATCGTGGTAGACATCGGGTTCGGCGATGCACCGGTCGCAATGATCGATCGAGACTTCAAGGAACGTTGTCGTCTCAGCGTTTCTTGGTATGTAGCAAAGCTTCGGTCTGCGAAGTCTGGTCGGCCTTGTCGCGCTTCGCCGCGCGTTTCTCTTTGAGGGACTTACCCGATTTCTTGGTCATAGTTTGCCGGGGAGATTTATCAGACATCGCGGCCCTTTGATATTGGGGCCCTGTGTTGGTCCCGGTTCACAGAGTCTACGCCACTTCGGCCCGTGTCGGCCCACCTGTGCCCAATACGGCTGCCAACCAGGTACCGTGCCCGGCCACTCGGTACGTCGGAGCTGTGGTCCGGGTGCGGCGCGACCGACGGTCAGATCCTCCGCCCGCTGGCTATTACGCCGAATTCTTTTTCATAGCAACGCTGTTGAGATTCGCTGCTCTCTAGGCGTCGCGTCTGATACCTCGCCGCGGAGTAGCCGAAAATGACCGCCTTGTATTGCCGCGGAGGGGTATAGCACCCAATTGCGCAGGCCAAATCTTTTGCGTCACAAGGGCGATGATGGAGTGGTGATCGGGATTGATGAGATCATCGACTCGTCCCTAGTCAATCTGGGCGGGAACTCACGAGACGGAGCCAAGTCTTCCCAACGCCCCAAACCTGAGGCATATTGCCGGACGAGCTGCCGCAACACTCCCGCATTCATCGGTCGTGCTGAACTGGACACCTCGCACATAAGGCGCCGGACCTCGTCGCCCGGGCTCGAAGGAGACAGCACGAATAACACCGCGTCGCGGGAATGCGTGCCCATCAGATAGATGGTGTCGCTGAATATCAACCGGTATGGATCAAGTGAGACCACTTCGTTGCGGCGCATGACCCGCGCCGGTGCGCGCAACCACACGCTCGGGTCGTAAACGACTCGGTGCACCTGACCAATCCATGAACCGAACACGGCAACCAGGTCGGGCAGCTCTGAACTCAGGTCCGAGCTTTTTGGCCACCAAGCGCCGTCCACGGCACCGGGGGTGTGGTCGCGTTCGCAGAGCGCCAATCGAGGAACAGTTGAAGGGTTGGAAGCAACGTGCGCCACCATGACGCTCCCATCTAATAATTTCGCTATCGCAGGCGGCTACCGAAGGGGCAGCACACGACAGTCCCGCGATGTTGTTAAGGCTAATCTCCATCGACGGCGAGATGATGGACGAATCGCGGGCAGGCGACGCTTAATCCGTTCGGGGGATTCGCAGCCACCGTCGTCTGGCGAACTCGGCCAAACCCGGTTCCAGGCCGCGACCGACGGTCTGCGACCGAGCCTGTCGGGGAGGGCATGAGCTAAGTCCACGTCTATCTGTTGGCTTGAGAAGTCGCACATCTTGTCTTTTCAGTCTGCTGACCTACTGGAGCCCGTATGCCGGCGCTGCGGTCCGCCTTTTCGTCCAACGGCATCGACAGTCGCGGACACCTTGATGCGTTGGGCCCCAACGTGTCTGCGCTGCCTGGGAACCGCAGATCGACTTCTCCGCGATCCGCCGCCCTTCCGCTCGGCGTTGTTGGGTGTGGGCTCGCCCTTCGGAGCGGGCGCCTGGTAAGGGGCAACGTCGCCGACTAATGCTCGCACCGGCGCGGAGTGGGCGGCGACTTGTTGAGGGCTGACGTCGATGCCTGCTCTGCGCATCATTAACCGCAGTTCGCTGCGTTGTTCGGGAAGCACCACGGTGACGACATCGCCCGCGTTCCCCGCGCGTGCTGTGCGTCCAGAGCGGTGCAGGTAGGCCTTGTGGTCGGCCGGAGGATCTACGTGCACGACGAGTTCCACCGCGTCGACGTGCACTCCACGGGCGGCGATGTCCGTGGCCACGAGGACGCGCGCCCTGCCGGTGGTGAAAGCCGCAAGGTTACGGTCGCGCGCAGGTTGAGAAAGGTTGCCGTGCAAGTCGACTGATGGAATTCCTGATTGGGTGAGTTGTTTGGCTAGCTTGCGGGCTTGGTGCTTGGTACGCATGAACAAGACCCTCCGGCCAGTGCCAGAGGCGAGTTGGTGAACCAGTTCCTTCTTGGCTTCAACCCCCGTGACTTGGAACACATGGTGAGTCATGGCGAGCACGGGTGATTCGGCTACGTCTACACAGTGTGTCACTGGGTTTCGGAGGAATCGTTCGACAAGCTTGTCGACCTCGTTGTCGAGAGTCGCGGAAAACAGCATCCGATGCCCGCGGGCGGGCGTCGCAGCCAGGATGCGGCTAACCGCGGGCAAGAAGCCGAGGTCGGCCATGTGGTCGGCTTCATCAAGGACGGTGATCTCGATCGCGTCGAGACTGATCAGGCGCTGCTTCATCAGGTCTTCCAATCGGCCCGGGCACGCCACGAGGATGTCGATGCCCGATCTAAGGGCAGCTACTTGGCGGTTTTGCGGCACCCCGCCAAAGATCGTGGTGACCTTCAGGTCGTAGGCGGCCGCCAACGGCTCAAGTACGGCAGCGATCTGGGAAGCCAATTCACGAGTGGGAACCAGGATCAAGCCTCTCGGCCCCAACGGATTTCGCATACGCGCCAATCGGTCGACAAGCGGGATGCAAAAAGCGAGCGTCTTCCCGCTGCCAGTCTTCCCGCGGCCGAGCGCGTCTCGCCCGGCAAGGGTGTCGCGAAGAGTCTCCGCCTGGATTGGGAAGGGAGTGGCGATTCCGCGTGCGGCGAGCACCTTGATAATCGGTTCGCCTACGCCGAGGTCGGCGAAGGATGGTTGTGTGGTCATGTAGTGGTGCCTTCAGATTTCGGTTGTGCCGTGCTCGGGGATCGTTAGGAGACACACGGCAAAAAGTTGGCGAGATTGCCGGCAGGCAATATCGATCGCCGCAAAGAGCCTGCGCGGATGCATGGACATCCGCATTCGAAGCTTTGTGACCGGCAGTTCAGGATCCGCAATAAGCGGCGCAAAGAACGTTCTACGGCGCGCAGGCACCATCATTGCAATGCCAACGTTTGACCAAACCATACACGAAGCGACCGCCGATCCCCAATCCTTCGCGCGCGTGTGCGACGACGAGCGACGATAAGCGGCAGCGCGGGCCCCAGTTCGCGTAACGTGCTGCTGCCCGCCCCGGTCGCGGTGATGGCATTGATCCGCACCTCGTTCGGGGCGGTGTGGCTCTTGCGCCCGACATAGCGCCGTTGGTCGGTGGGTCACGTCAAAGGCCCAGAGCTTCAAGTGATTTAGTCATGAAAGGCGACGCGATGGAGCGTTATGTCGTCGCGCGGGGTGCGGGTCTCATTTCCGGACTTGGCTGATAATTGTTACGCGCGCGACGGTGAACGCAGGTAGTGGGGTAGCGTGGGTGTAGAGCGGTTTTTCGTTGTCGGCGCTGGCCTCGAACGTCATTCCGCGAACGCGATAACGGACAACGTGATTCCTCCGTCGGCCCGACTCGCGGGCCGATTGTCTCGTGCTGCGAAGGGTTGTCCCATGAATCGCGCAGATCCGTTGATCGGTGCCTTTGCTTCTCAACAGAATCCGACAACGCACGTCACCGTAGACTCACTGGAGCAACGGTGCGAGGGGACGACTGCCTCGGCGGCCGAACCAACCCCACGCATCTCTCGGACGGCAGGGGCGCGGCGCGTGGCGAGCCCGGTGCGGCTCACTCTGGCTTCCCCGCTCGGGAACGAGATTGACGGAGCGTGGTGGCCCCGCACGGGGCTGATCTCGCTAGAGCTGCCCAAATTGGTCTCTGTTTTGGAAGTCCGTTTAGGCGAGGTCGTCGACATCAACGTCAACTGGTCATCGTTGCAACGCCAGCCGGATGTGAACTGGGTCTGGTGGCAGGGTATACGAACACACGTAATGACGGTTCGCGGCCGCGATGCGCGCGCGAAGCTTCTGATCGTTCCGCACCGAACTGCTACGGCACTTGCGGTAATGGTTTTGCGCCAGGCTGCACGCCTACCCATCGAAGCGGCGCATCGCGATTCCCGGGCGTGCGAGACCGCC
Source organism: uncultured Actinomycetota bacterium (assembly GCA_963845595.1). GTDB lineage: Bacteria > Actinomycetota > Actinomycetes > Mycobacteriales > Mycobacteriaceae > Mycobacterium. The sequence goes on along the minus strand of CAWJSU010000004.1, from coordinate 329,329 downwards.
GAATGCATTGTCCGCGTGGCCCGGGGCGAGAGAATGTTTGATGTGCGCAGCTCACGGCGAGATGTTTCGCAGTGATACCTCGAGGCCGGAGGATTACGACCATCACGCGTCCACCCGCGGCGCACGCGTCACGACGATCGTCGAGGGGCTGCGCGAAGCCGAGATAACACGGCTTTCGTTGATTCCCAGCGCTGCTGAGCGATGGCGGCCCTACGAGCCTATCCGGGTCTCCCTTTCCTCCGCGCTGATCGTCAGGAGGCTGTTGACGGTCAAGTCATTGCTCGGGCCGGCTGCGGTCATCATGATGGCGTGTGCTTGGTCTGGGTCGGCCTGCGGCGAAACTACGAGGAGAACGATTTTCTTGCGGTTGAGCCCTAGGACTTCGAGGGTGCTAATCGACTGGAGGTTATATCCGTCGAGCCGTACCGTTCGCCCGTCGTGTGCGAATTTCTTGGGTGCCTTCGCCCATTCGTTGAGTTTGTAGATCACGCGGCAAATCGGCCCGAGTCGAACTGAGAGCACCGCCAGCAGATCTGGCAGTTCTGTGGTGAGGTCGTCACCGTGCGGCCACCATGCCCCATCGACATACCCGATGCAGGGCGCCTTGGGCTTTAGGCGCAAACGCGGTGTGTGAACCGGTGGAGCCTGGTTGCGCGTGACATCCGTGCGGCCCTTTTGTAGCGTCATGGCGACGCTCCCGTCTTGACCGCAAAACCGGCCAGATCATTCGAATCGGCGATGACATGGCTTTGAACAGTCACATACGAGGTATCACCGAATAGGTCCTACCCTACTCGGGTTGTCCAGCACGAACTGCGGCTGCAAGAGAGAAGTCGCCGCTTAGGGCTGTGAGTTTCCGGCAATCCTTCGATCTACCGGCAACCACACTGTGCCGCAGCTACTTTCAACGACAAGCTTTGGTTGTCAATGATCAGCCGGTCGCGCGTGTCCTCAGCGGATGGAAACCAGTTGGTCGATCGAATCGCAAGGCAAGTCGCCGTCAACGATGGCGGTCACCGCCAGTTGGTTCAGCGTGATCACGCCGTTGTGATTATCGAGGAACGCCGTGTCGGCAGCATCGCGGCCGGTCGCTATGCGCACCAGGGTTTGCCGCGGCGCCAGCAGAGTCGCATCGACCACCCGCCATTGCCCTTCGACGAACGCCTCGGTCACCGCGTGGAAGTCCATCGGATACACGCCCGGCGCGTACACGGACACCAGGCGGGCCGGGACGTTGACCGCACGCAGCAGCGCCACCACCAGATGCGCGTAGTCGCGGCATACACCTTCGCCGGCGAGCAACGTGTCCACCGCGCCGTCGATTGGATCGCTGGAGCCGGGCACATAGTTCAGCCTGGTGCCCACCCATGAGCTCACGTGCTCCAACAGCGTCGCCGAATCGCTGTCGTTGCCGAATTCGGTTGCGGCGAAACCATAGAACTTATCGGCCTCGGCGTAGCGGCTGGGCCGCAAATACATCGACAGGTCGTATTCGGTCACCGGAGCCGGGTCAGTCTGACCCACGATAGTCGCCGCGTAGTCCACCGTCAGCGTGCCCTCCGCTGCGTCGAATTTATGGATCCGGTTGCCATGCACTCCACTGACTTCCAAAGGCTCGATGGGCTGTCCGTTCAGGACGAACCGCAGCGATTCGAAGACCTCAGTGCGGGGATGCGGAGCAACAGCAATCTGAAACTCTAGGGTCGTGGGCGCGGTGATTTCGACTTCGAGCTCGGCGCCCACTTCTCGTCTCATAGGCCGATGATGCGCCAGTTGTCCCGATTCGCCAACCGCGCGACGGCGTCGGATCAGCTCAGCAACCAGCGGGGCCACGAGCCGGTCGGCTCTTCGCTTTGCAGTGGGCCTGGAGAGCCAGCTAACTACACCTCACCCGACGAATACCAAGGTGCCTGTTGGCTCAAGTTCGTGCGTCCCAGTCGTTGCACAGCAGGTAGCGGTCACCGGCCCGGGCTTCTCGCATCGTGAGGGCCGGCGTCTCAGCTCCCCTCAGCCGCCGCATCATCAGCGATCGGTCACCACCTGGAAGGGAATCTGAGCGGCGCGACGACGTTCTCCAACGACCAGCTCAAGGCTGTAGCGCTGCTTCGAGCAGCCGGACCCACTCGCCTACCCGCGCACGGTTCGCACCAGCGCCAGCCAAGACGCGAGTGCGACCTACGTCGGCACGGTCAACGACCTTCCGGTAACCGTCGGCGGTGGAAGTCGAAAAACTGGCTGGACTGCCCTTTCATCCGCGGCGGTCTGTGCGAGCTCGGCGGGAGCCGGGGCCCGATAGCGGCGGGCAAGTTCCACCAGGAGATCCTGGGGTTTTGCCGGGGTGCAATTGTTCGGCCAGCCGTTCAAGGACCTGATGCGCGCCTCGATCCTGGCTGACCGCCTCGCCGGCGTCGATTTCATCGGCACCGACCTGCCGTACCTGTCCGACAACGTCACTCTCGACCCGACTGTCACCGACCTCAACGGCCGGCCGGTGCCCCGGATCACCTAGGCGCTGGGAAAGCACGAGAAGGTCGCGCAAGCGTTCTACGTGCCGGTGGTCACCGCGATGTTCGCGGCGGGCGGCGCGAACCTGTTCGCCGCCATACCCGACATTGTGACCCGGTCGATTGGGGGCACTACTCCGCCGGACACCAAGCACGTGATGGGCGGGATGCAGATGGGCGTGTCCCCGCAGACGAGCGTCGTCGATCCGAATGGGCGAATGCATCGGATGGACAACGTGAATGTCGCCGACGGCAGCGTGTCCGTCACCTCCGGCTGTCAGAATCCCAGCAACACGCTCATGGCGGTGGCGCGGCGCACCGCGCGCGGGCTTACCGGCCGGCGCTAGTGCTCGTCGACGGTGACATTGTAGAAGCGCCGTTTACCGAATTGGATAAGGTAGGACCCGGGAGCCAGTTCGATATGCTCGTCTTCCACCGTGTCTCCGTTGAGGCGGATGCCTTTTCCGGCAATGGCGCGACGCGCCTCGTTTAGCGAACGCACCCAACCTAAATCGGCAAGTATCTTTGGCAGGTAGCGTTCCTGCGTCACAGTTTCTTCGATTACTTCTGGCGGCTTGTGGTCTTTGAATTGACGGTCGAAGGCTCTTTCAGCGTCCGCGGCCGCTTCTTGCCCGTGGAACATGCTGACCATGCGCCGGGCCAGATCGCGTTTCAGAGCGACTCCAGACAGCGTGGCAAGCATCTCCTCCTTCTCGGTGGGTGAACAGTCGAGGCCCAGCCGTACATAGTCAGGCATCGCCGAGTCGGGTATGGACATCGTCTTGCCGAATATCTCTTCCGGCGCTTCCGCGATTCCAATGTAGTTGCCGTAACTTTGACTCATTTTTCGTTCACCGTCGAGGCCGACGAGCAACGGGGCGCAGACGCATGCTTGTGCGTCCTGGCCCGCGCGCTGTTGCAGGGTACGCGCGAGGACGAAATTGAATTGCTGGTCGACACCGCCGAGTTCGACGTCGGCTTCTATGGCCACCGAGTCGTGCCCTTGCAGCAGCGGATACATGAACTCCATCAACGATATCGGCTGGCGCTGCTCGTACCGGTTGCTGAAGTCCGCGCGTTCCAGGATTTGTGCCACGGTCACCTGGGAGGTGAGCTCGAGGACATGCGAGATGTCCATCTCGCTCAACCACTCGGAATTACGCCTAATTTCCAGGTTTTCCGGGGACAGAACTCCTTGCAGCGCGGCTATGCAATTCTCGATGTACCCTTCCACTTCGGCCTTCGAGAGCCTGCGACGGGTTGCTGACTTGCCGGACGGATCACCTATTTGTGCGGTAAAGTCGCCGATCACCAATACCGCGGTATGCCCGAGTTCTTGGAAGCGGCGAAGTCGCCGTAACGGAACCGACCACCCCCAAGTCACCGAAGGGGCCGTCGGGTCAACGCCAAATTTGACGCGCAGCGACTTGCGTTGACGGATCCGCTCGGCAAGGCCGTCCTGTGGTATTTCGGTAAAGCCGTCTTCGAGTAGGTAAGCAGCCTGTATTTGTGGATCGCTCTCAACTCCCGCCGGCAGGGGCGGAGGCACATACTTCATGTAGCACTTTCGGGTGGAGTGGGTTCATTTGTCGCGGTTTACTTGCGGCACAATTGTTCTGGCTGCACATGCAGCTCACGATGGTACCTTTGTCCGTCAAGGGCTGGTTGCGCACCGGGATCAGCAGGCGCGACGAGGAGCGGACCGTGTTGAGGCTGCTGGTGCCGAGACGGACGCTGGACAATGACCAGATGCATCTCGTGCGGCGATTGGTTGTGTTCGCCTGCGCTGGTGGGCTGATCGCGGTCTCCGGGGCCGCATGTTCCGCTCGCGGCGTTTCATCGGAGCGGGTCCGGGTGCCCATCCGGCCCGTCGACACCACCGCCCCGTCCGACCCGGGCGTGCCGCCGGTCAGCGATGCGGCGCGCGCGGCGGGGTTTGTCGACGTGCGCAGCGTGGTTCCCGATGCGGTGATCGACTTGCGCTACGCGACCACCAACAATTTCACCCACTCGCAGCTGTATCCCTCCGACGCCCGCTGCCTGGTGCACCAATCCATGGCTCAGGGCCTCGCGGCCGCGGCGGGGGCGCTGCGCCCGCAGGGGCACGTGCTGGTGTTCTGGGACTGCTATCGGCCGCACGACGTTCAGGTTCGGCTGTTCAACGCGGTGCCCAACCCGGCGTGGGTGGCGCGCCCGGGTCAGTATGCGCACAGCCACGAGGCGGGGCTTTCGGTTGATGTGACATTCACCAGCCCCCAACAACAGTGCCCGCCCGAGCGGAACGTGGCCGGACTCTGCCTGGCGGACATGGGCACCGATTTCGACGACTTCTCATCACGGGCAACGGCATACGCAACCCAGGACGTCAGCGCCGAGGCGCAGGCCAACCGCGCCAGCCTGCGAAACGCCATGAAATACGGCGGATTGAGCCCGTACTCCGGCGAGTGGTGGCACTTCGACGGTCCCGGCGCGGGCGTCGATCACCCGATCCTCAACGTGCCGGTCGACTAGCTTAAAGGGCCGGGCGGCCGTCTACCCCGGCAATGGCCAACAACCGCCAACTTCAGCAGTTTTGGGCTGTCAATAGTCCAAAACATGTTAGACACGGTCTGAAATATTGTTAAATACACTCTGAACTACAGTTTAGCGGTTCGAGTTGCCCCCTTGATCTTGATGGGAGCCGCAGATGTCGACTTTCTTGATCGCAGCACCTGAGGTTTTGGCCGCGGCGTCGGCGGATTTGAGTGGGATCGGGGAGGCGGTCAGGGCGGCTCGGGCGTCGGCGGCGCCGTCGACGACGGGGATTGTGGCGGCGGCCGGTGATGAGGTGTCGGGGGCGATTGCCCGGTTGTTTGGCGGCTATGGGCAGGCTTATCAGTCGATGGGCGCCCAGGCGGCGGTGTTCCAGGCGCGGTTTGGGCAGTCGTTGAGCGCGGCTGCGGTCTCGTATGCGGCCGCTGAGGCCGCGAACCTATCGTCGCTGCAGACTTTGGAGCAGACGCTGCTGAACGCGGTGAATGCGCCCTTTGTGGAGTACACGGGGCGCCCGCTGATCGGCAACGGCGCTAACGGGGCGCCGGGGACCGGGGCCAACGGGGGAGCCGGGGGATGGTTGCTCGGTAATGGCGGGGCCGGCGGGTCGGGCGCGGCCGGCCCGCCGTTCGGTAACGGCGGCGGGGCCGGTGGGGCCGCCGGGTTGATCGGTACCGGCGGAGCCGGCGGGGCCGGCGGCACCGGCGGGGCCGGCGGCACCGGCGGGGCCGGCGGGTTGCTGTTGGGCACCGGCGGGGCCGGTGGGGCTGGCGGGTTCGGGCAACTCGGCGTCGGCACGTCGTCGGGGAACGGCGGGGCCGGTGGGGCCGGTGGGGCCGGCGGGTTGTTGGGCGCGGGCGGGGTCGGTGGGGCCGGCGGGTTCGCGGCGTCGGGGACCGGCGGGGTCGGTGGGGCCGGCGGGACCGGTGGGCTGCTTGGTGGGCTGCTCGGTGCGGGCGGCGGGGTCGGTGGGGTCGGCGGGGTTGGCGTCTCCGGGGGTGCGGGCGGGTCCGGCGGGTCCGGTGGCGTGCTGTTCGGTGCCGGCGGTGCCGGCGGCACCGGTGGGTTGGGCGGCACCGGGGACGGCGGTACCGGCGGCACCGGCGGGGCCGCCGGGCTGTTGGGTAACGGCGGAGGCGGGGGCACCGGCGGCACCAGCTATTCCGGGAATGGTGGGACGGGCGGGGCCGGCGGCTTCGGTTTTCTGGGTTCGGGCGGCTCGGGCGGGGCCGGCGGCAACAACTTCGGCAGCGGCACCGGCGGGCACGGTGGGGCCGGCGGCTACGCCAGCCTGATCGGTTTCGGCGGCACCGGTGGGGCCGGCGGGTTCGCGTCGACCGGGACCGGTGGGGCCGGCGGGGCCGGTGGGGCCGGTGGCACGCTGTTGGGCGACGGCGGTGCGGGTGGGGCCGGCGCACAAAGCGCCGCGGTGGTGGCCGGTGGGGCCGGCGGGGCCGGCGGCCAGGCGGTGCTGCTGGGCATCGGCGGGAACGGTGGGATCGGCGGGCTCGGGGGGACCGGTATGCCGGCGGGCAGTGATGGCGCCGCCGGCGCCAACGGGTCGTTGTTGCCCTCGGCGGTGCTCAACGTGATCAATGCGCCCAGCCTGGCGTTGACCGGGCGGGTGCTGATCGGCAACGGGGCCGCCGGTGCGGCGGGCAGCGGGGCCGGCGGGGGGGCTGGCGGGTGGCTGCTCGGTGACGGCGGGGCCGGGGGGTCGGGCGCGGACGGCGTGCCCGGCGGGGAAGGCGGGGCCGCCGGGCTGTTGGGCAGCGGCGGGGCCGGCGGGGCCGGCGGGTTGGGGTCCTCGGGGGTCGGCAGGGCCGGCGGCCAGGGCGGGCGTGGCGGGTGGCTGTTCGGTAATGGCGGGCCCGGCGGGGACGGCGGGGTCGGCGCGGCCACCGGTCCCGGCGGGGACGGCGGGGGTGGGGGCAACGGCGGGCGCGCCGGGTGGTTGGGTTCGGGCGGGGTGGGCGGGACCGGTGGGTTAACCGGTCAGCTCGGCAGCACTTTGCTAGCCGGCGCCGGCGGGAACGGCGGGGCCGGTGGACCGCTGAGCGGGCTGGTCGGCGCCACCGGCGGCGCCGGTGGGGTGGGCGGATCATCGATCGACTCCGCCGGCGGGGCCGGCGGAGCCGGCGGCCTGGGCGGCTCGCTGTTCAACGTCGGCGGCTCGGAGTTGGGCTCCGGCGGGGCCGGCGGCGACGGCGGGGCGAGTATGTTCAGCACCGGTGGGGCCGGCGGTCACGGCGGTGCCGGCGGTCAATACGTCGGCGCCGGCGGGTCCGGTGGGGCCGGCGGATCGGTTCTGCAACCCGGCACGGGTAGCGGCGGTGGGGGCCTCGGCGGGACCGGCGGGGCCGCGGGCTGGCTGGGCTCTGGCGGTGCCGGTGGCGCTGGCGGCACTGCGGGAACAGGCTCGGCGTCAGCCCCCGGCGGGCAGGGCGGGCTTGGCGGCAACGCGAGCATGCTCGGGATCGGTGGGGCCGGCGGGGCCGGCGGGTTCGCCGCAGCGGGCACCGGCGGGGCCGGCGGCGGTGGTGGGGGTGGCGGGTCGCTGGTGGGTAATGGCGGTCCCGGCGGGGCCGGCGCGGATGCCGCCTCCGGCTTGAGCGGCGGCGCCGGCGGGGCTGGCGGTAATGCCGTGCTGATCGGCACCGGCGGCAACGGGGGCAACGGGGGCAACGCCACGACCGGCGCGCTGATGGGCGGCGCCGGTACCGTGGGGACCGGCGGGCCGCTGCTGGGCCTCAACGGGATCCCCGGATTGCCGATGAGTCAGAACCTGCTGGTCAACCCCGGCTTCGAAACGGCCGATCCGTCCGAGTCGGGGTACAGCTCGGTGACCATTCCGGGCTGGACGGTGACCGGCACCCCGACCGTGATCCCCTACGGCACCCCGCGCACTTATCCGTCGCCATTGTCGTTTCCCTTCCCGGATCTGCCCAAGGCACTGGGCTTTCCACAAAACGCGCCCGTGGGCGCCGGCAACAATTTCGCCGGCGGCGGATCCGTGGCCACCTCCACCATCAGCCAAACCGTCAATCTCAGCACCGCCGCCGGCAAAATCGACACCGGCACAACGCCGTACACGCTCAGTGGACTGCTCGGCGGCGAAGGGTTGGACGCTTCGAGGACTTCGCTGCAGGTCACCTTCCTCAGCGCTGGCGGGGCCGTTTTGGGCACCGGCTCGATCGGGCCGGTCACAACGCTGGATCGCCTGGGAGTCACCGGGTTCCAGCAACAAGACGTCTCCGGGACGATCCCGGCGGGCACCCGCTCGGCGGTGGTCACCGCGACCTTCGACGACCGCAACCCGAGATTCGGCAACTACAACTACGCCTTCGCCGACAACCTGTCGTTCACCGTCGGCGATCCCACCCTGACCGCGGCGCCGCTGACCACACCGACGTCCAACGTCGGCTCACTGGATCACGTGTTCTTGATCTACATGGAGAACAAGGGCGTCGGCGACATCCTCGGCAGCGCCAACGCGCCCTACATCAACAGCCTGATCAACACCTACGGATATGCCGACAACTACTACTCAAACGGCCACCCCAGCGACCCCAACTACATCCGGCTCATGGGCGGATCGGACTTCGGCCTCACCTACAACCCCACCGGGAACGCCGTCAACGCACCCAGCCTCATGCAAGAAATGGATCAGGATGGCATCTCGTGGGCCGGCTACGCGCAGGGCATGCCAGCCCCGGGTACCATCGTGTCGTCGGGTGACTACGCCGTCGACCAATTACCCTTTGCCCAATTCAGCTACGTCTACAACAACACCCCCGCCTACCTGGCGGCACACCTGCTCCCGCAGTCGTATTTGGCCAATGCTCTCACGGACCCGACCTCCTTCCCGAAATTCGCGTGGGTCGAACCCGACGAGGCCAGCAACATGGAAGGCCCCGTCGATAGTACTAGTGACTATGCCAAATGGTTTGCCAGCCAGCTCACGACGCACCAGTACAACGTCGCGGCCGGTGACCAGTACCTCCAGCAAACGGTGTCCACCATTCAATCCTCGTCAACGTGGACTGACCCGAACGAGAAGGATGTGATCATCATCACCTGGGACGAGGACTACAACAACCTGTCCCTGGGCATCGGTAACGAAGGCAACAACGTTCCGATGATCGTCATCCCGAACCAAGCCGCCACGACTTACAATGCTGTGACCAACCCGATTCCGATGCAATCCGGTCACTTCGTCGCCACCGCCAACTACAACGAGTACAGCCTGATGGCCACTATTGAAGACTCGTTGGGCCTGGCCCCGCTCACTGACAACGACATGTACGCCCAACCCATGAACGAATTCTGGACCTAATAGTCGATCCCGGCGGCCGCGGCCGCCGGACGCGGAACTTCTGCGCCCTTTCGGGGGCGTCGGATTACGGTGATGCATGGGTGGCACGTCGGGTGCCACGGTTTGAATAACAGCGCAGATGTCGGTGGCGGTCGATCTGGCGAAGGCGCTGGACAAGGCATGCGAGGATAAGTCGCTGACGGAGATGGAAATCAGCCGCAGGGGCGTCTTTTCGGTGTGGCAGGCGTCGGGGCGGCGGCGCTGACGGCGTGCAGCAGTAACTCACCCTCGCAGTCCAGTCAGTCCGCGGCCACGAAGGCCGCCACAGCAAAGGCGCGTTCCCTTTGCGCCACGTCTCGTATATCGAGATAAAAGTTTCATATTGTGGTCTAGGCGTTAAGCTCTCACGACGAGGACGCGCCAACCAAGGGACCGCAGGGTGAGCGGAAGACATCGGGCTAAATACACGCACGGACATCACGAGTCGGTGCTGCGCGGCCACCAACGGCGCACGGCGGAGGACTCCGCGGGCTACCTGCTGCCCTACCTGGATCCGGGGATGTCCTTGCTGGATGTCGGATGCGGACCCGGGACCATCACCGCCGACCTCGCCGAACGGGTGGCGCCCGGATCGGTAACGGCCGTCGACCAATTCGCCGACGTCCTCAACGTGGCTTTCGCCGAGGCTCAGCGGCGCAACGTGTCAAATGTCTCGTTCGCGACCGCCGACGTTCACAAGCTCGACTTCCCTGACGACACCTTCGATGTCGTCCATGCGCACCAGGTGCTGCAGCACGTCGCCGATCCGGTGCAAGCGCTGCGGGAAATGCGGCGAGTGTGTGCGCCGGGCGGAATCGTGGCGGCTCGGGATGCCGACTACTCGGGATTCATCTGGTTCCCGCGGCTGCCGGCGCTGGACCTGTGGCTTGACCTCTATCAACGGGCGGCTCGCGCCAACCGCGGTGAACCGGATGCGGGGCGGCGGCTGCTGTCGTGGGCACTTGCGGCCGGCTTCGACGACATCGCGCCGACGGGCAGCGTGTGGTGCTACGCGACGCCCGCGACCCGCGAATGGTGGGGCGGAATGTGGGCCGACCGGATCCTGCACTCGGGCGTGGCTCGCGAGCTGTTGCAATTGGGTCTGGCCACTCCCGCGCAGCTCGAGGAGATCGCGGCGGCATGGCGGGCCTGGGCCGCCGCCCCGGACGGGTGGCTGGCCATCCCGCACGGCGAAATCATGTGCCGAGCATAGAATTTCACGCGCTAGCGTTGGGGGCCAGCGGGAAACCGCCGCACAGCGACTCGAAGGCGTCGGCCGCCCTGAGCACGGTGGCGTCGTCGAACCGCTTGCCCACCAACATCATTCCGACTGGCAGGCCGTCCACCAGACCGGCGGGCACCGAGATCGCGGGATGGCCGGTGATGTCCATGGGCGCGGTGTTGAGCGCCTTGCCGAGCGCGCGTGCGAGCAGCGCGAGATCTTGAGGGTTACCCTCGGGCAGTGTCTCGGCCGTGCCGGGCACGGTGGGCATCACCAGCACGTCGTATTGCGCGAGCGCCGCATCGTAGGCGGCGCGCACGTGCGGCAGTAGGTTGCGCGCCTTGGCATAGGACGTGCCGCCAAGCGCATTCAGGCCGTGGTAGCCGCACAGCGCCGTCACCTTGATGGTGCTGGCGAATTGGTCGGCCGTGACGGCCCGCTGTCTTGCGAAGTGCGCCATGAGTTCTGGGTCGTACAGGCCGTCCACGCCGAGCCCATATCCGTTGCCGTCCAGCAACTGATAGGTGGCGCCGTCGGTAATGATGACGTTGAAAACATGCATGGCGTTGCGGTGCCAGGGAATACTGATTTCGCCGACGGTGCAGCCGATCTCGGTGAACCGCCGTGCCGCCGACCAGACCAGCTCGTCCGCCTCCGGCAGCGAGCCGGATTGCCCGAAGCCCTCGGTGACGATGCCCACCCGCAGACCGGCCACGTCGCCGGTGAGCGCGGCCCGATAGTCCACCGCGGCAAGCCCTTCGGGCTGGCGCGGGTCCCGGCCGTCGGGTCCGGCAAGTACCGTGAGCAGAAGCGCCGCGTCGGCGACGGTGCGCGTCATGGGACCAACGTGATCGAGGGTCCGCTCGATCGGGAACGCTCCCGTGTAGGGGACCAGCCCGTACGTCGGCTTGTGCCCGACGATGCCGCACAGCGCCGCCGGAATCCGGATCGATCCGCCCTGGTCGCCGCCGAGGGCCAGCTCGACCTCACCGGCGGCCAGGAGTGCGGCGCTGCCGCTGGATGACCCGCCCGTTTCGCGCGTGGTGTCCCAGGGGTTGCGCACCGGCCCGGAGGCGGAGGTAAAGCTGGACCCCGAGCAGCACAGCTCCTCGCAGACGCTCTTGCCGGCGATCCTCGCCCCGGCGGCGAGCAGCCGCTCGACGACCGTCGCGTCGCGGCTCGGGATGAAACCTTCCACCGCGCGCGACCCGTTCATCATCGGTATCCCGGCGACGACGATGTTGTCCTTGACGGCGACCGCCCTGCCCGACAACGGGCCGTGCGCGCCGGAGGAGACGTCGGCGGTGACATACCACGCGCCGAGGGGGTTGTCGGCCGGCTCCGGGAATCGGTAGGCGCGTTCGGGGGTCGGGGGCAGGGCGAACTCGTCGTACAGCTCGTCGACCGCGTCGTAAGCCTTCATAGCTTCCCCGATGGCTGCCACGAACACCTGACGGGCATCCGCGTCGAGGCGAAAACCGAAGTGCTTGGCAGCGGCGTCGATGTCCGCCGCCGATGGCCGGGAAACCGTCATGTCGACCTCCGTGGTTGGCTGCAAACAGCAGCATAAAGCATCCGTTTGACCAGGTCAGCCATGTGGTATTGGCATTCTCTTTTTTTGCAAGTACGTTATTCAATGATGGATAACGAGGCTCAGACCCCATCGGGCATCCCGCTCGCGCCGGTGTACGGCCCGGCGGAGATCGGCGCGGAAGCGCCGCCCCCGGGCGAGTTTCCCTTCACCCGCGGTAACTTCGCGTCCGGGTACCGGGGAAAGCTCTGGACCTTCCGGCAATACTCCGGCTTCGGCACGGCCGAGGAATCCAATCGCCGCTACCGCTACTTGCTGGATCAAGGTGGGACGGGGCTGTCGGTGGCGCTCGACCTGCCCACCCAGTGCGGATACGACTCCGACGATCCCGAGTTCGGTGAGGAGGTCGGGCGCGTCGGCGTCGCGGTGGACACCCTGGCCGACTTCGAGATCCTGTTCGACGGCATCCCGCTGGACAAGTTGAGCACCAGCATGACCATCAACGGCACGGCGGCGATCCTGCTGGCGTTCTACGTCGCGGCCGCCGAGCGGAAAGGGATACCGCGCGCCAAGCTCACCGGGACCATCCAAAACGACATCCTCAAGGAATACGCGTCGCGCGGGACCTGGATCTGGCCGCCGGAGCCGTCGCTGCGGCTGATCGCCGACACCATCGAGTTCTGTGCGGCCGAGGTACCCAAGTTCAACGCGATCTCGGTGGCCGGGGCGCATTTCCGCGACGCCGGGGCCAACGCCGTGCAAGAGATGGCGTTCACGCTGGCCGACGGCGTCACCTATTGCGACACCGTGGTGCAGCGCGGCCGGATGACCATCGACCAGTTCGCGCCCCAGATATCGTTCTTCTTCTACACGCACGGCGACTTCTTCGAAGAGATCGCCAAATACCGGGCGGGGCGCCGGCGCTGGGCGACGATCGTGCGGGAGCGCTACGGGGCGACGACGGACAAGGCGTCGATGTTCCGCTTCGGTTGCGTGTGCGGCGGCGCGTCGCTGTATGCGCCACAGGCGCACAACAATGTGGTGCGGGTGGCCTACGAGGCGATGGCGGCGGTGTTGGGCGGCGTCCAGTCGATGTTCACCGCGGCCTGGGACGAGCCGTTTGCCCTGCCCACCGAGGATTCGACCACGTTGGCACTGCGAACCCAGCAGATCCTCGCCTACGAAACCGGGGTGGCCCAGGTCGCCGATCCGCTCGGCGGTTCCTACTTCGTCGAGGCGCTCACCGACGCCACCGAAGCCCGCATCGTCGAAATCATGGATGATCTGGAAAAGCACGGCGGGATGGTGAGCGCGATCGAGGACGGCTATCTGCAGGGCCTGATCGCCGACGAAGCCTTCCGGATGCATCAGGACATCGAGGCGGGTACCCGCCCGGTTGTCGGGGTCAACCGGTTCGTCTCCGAGGAGCCCGAGCCCGACGTCGTCACCTACGAGCTCGACGCCGAAGGACGCGATCTACAACTCAAGCGGCTCTCCAAGATCAAGGCCGAAAGAGACAGCGGCGCAGTGCAATCCGCGCTCGCTGCGCTGTCGCGCGGTGCGGAGGGGACCGACAACCTTATGCACCTGCTGATCGACTGCGCCAACGCCTACTGCACGGTCGGCGAGATGGTGTCCGCGCTCAAAGCGGTGTGGGGCGAATTCCAGCAGCCGGTGGTGTTCTAAGTGGCCGTTCGGATTCTGGTCGCCAAGCCCGGTCTCGACGGGCACGACCGCGGCGCCAAGATCGTCGCCCGCACGCTGCGCGACGCCGGCTTCGAGGTGATCTACACCGGAATCCGGCAGCGCATCGAAGACATCGCGTCGATCGCCGTGCAGGAAGACGTGGCCGTCGTCGGCCTGAGCATCCTGTCGGGCGCGCACCTGGCACTCACCGCGCGGACCATCGAGGCGCTGCGCGCCGCCGACGCGGCCGACATCGCCGTCGTCGTGGGTGGGACGATCCCGCACGCCGACGTGCCCAAGCTGTTGTCCGCCGGTGCCGCCGCGGTGTTCCCCACCGGAACCCCACTCGACGTGCTGGTGCGCGACATTCGCGCGCTGACCGGCGTCCCGCAACCTGCCTTGAAGGAGACAGAGGAATCGTGCGCATCGGAGTGATGGTCGGACCCGAGCGCGGCGACTCCGCGCGCAAGGTCACCCGGATGCTGGCCGACATCGACTGGGCCGAGAGCGCCGGCCTGGATACCGCCTGGATCCCGCAGATTCCCAACGACTTCGACGCTCTGGTGGCGGTGGCCCTGATGGGGACTCGAACCAGCCGCATCGAACTGGGCACCGCCGTCGTTCCGCTGCAGACTCAGCATCCAATTGCGTTGGCGCGCCAGGCCTTATCGGTGCACGCCGCCACCGGGGGCCGGCTGGTGCTGGGCATCGGGCCGTCGCACCACTGGATCGTGGACGACATGCTCGGGATTCCCTACCAGCGGCCCGCGGCATACACCCGCGACTACCTGGAAGTGCTGCACGCCGCCTTCGCCAACCCCGGCTCGGTCGACGTGGAGAACGACAGCTTCCGGGTGCACAATCCCCTGGACCTGGCGAGGGTGGCGCCGTTGCCGGTGCTGGTGGCCGCGCTGGGGCCAGTAATGCTGACCATCGCCGGCGAGCGGGCCGATGGCACCGTGCTGTGGATGGCCGACGAACGCGCCGTGGCCGAACACGTCGTCCCGCGGATCACCAAGGCCGCCGACAACGCCGGGCGCCCGGCGCCGCGCATCGTCGCCGGCATACCCGTTTGCCTATGCAGCACAGGCGAAGTCGATGCCGCGCGGGATCGCGCCAACCGGATCCTGGGGGAGGCCGAGGTGTCGCCGAACTATCAGCGACTACTCGGGTACGGCGACGCCCAGGACGTCGGCGATATCTGCGCGGCGGGCGACGAGGAGGCAATCCTGGCCCGGATGCGCCGATTCGCCGACGCCGGTGTGACCGATCTGTCGGTGCGGCTACTGCCGATCGGTGACAACCGCGACGAACTCGTCGCGTCCAAACGCCGCACCCGCGAGATGATCGCCACGCTCGCAACGGAGTTGCGGTGACACCCGCCGGACCGCTTTTGGGAATACGCATCCTCGAGGTCGGCACCATGCTGGCCGGGCCATACGCCACCATGTTGCTGGCCGATCTCGGCGCCAACGTCATCAAGGTCGAGCCGGCCGGTGGCGAGATCTCGCGCGGGGTCTCCGACACCTATTTCGCCAGCCTCAACCGCAACAAATCCAGCATCTGTCTGGACCTGAATTCCGATGCGGGACAAAGGCAGTTGGGCGAACTGGTGGCGCAATCCCATGCGTTGCTGGTGAACCTCAAACCGTCGGCGATCCGCAGGCTGGGGCTCACCTATGAGGCATTGCGGCGGTGGAACGAGCGGATCGTCTGCGTGGCGATCACCGGCTTCGGTTTGCACGGGGGTGACGATCCGGCTTTCGACTATGTGGTGCAGGCGGGTGTCGGTATCGCCGCACTGACCGGCGATCCGAATGGCCCACCCACGCTGCCCGGGTATTCCTCGGCCGACAACTCCACCGGAATGTGCGCGGCGCTGGGGCTTCTGGCCAAGATCATCTCGGGCAGTGGCGGGCAGGTGGATGTGTCGCTGCGCGACGTCATGCTGTCGCAGCTGAACTATCACGCCGCCGCCTATCTCAACAACGGCATCGAGCCGCAGCGCAGGCCTAACGGTGCGCACTCGTATTATGTGCCGGCGCAACTGTTTCCGACCGCCGACGGTTATCTGGCCCTGTTCATCACCCACGACGGCTTCTGGAAATCCTTTGCCGCCGAGGCGGGTATCGCCGGTTTCGAGACCATGGCGGAACGTGTGGCCCGACGCGACGAGGTGCTGGCCGTCGTCACCGCGGCGCTGGGGAGCGATAGCGCCGCGGGCTGGGAACTACGACTGCGTCCGCTCGGGGTTCCCGCGGCGGCCGTCCGCACGTTGCCCGAGGCTCTCAAGGCGACCCCGGAAGTGGTTGTGTCAGCCGGTGATTTCCGGCTCGTCGGTAGCCCGATCCACGTTTCCGGGTATCAGCCGGACTATCGGCCGCCGCCGACGCTGGGTGAGCGGGGGGACACCGCTCGATAAGTGCGGTCCCGAGAATTTGCCTAGGTCGCTATCCGATCGTGGTGGAGCCACAACTACCCCGGAGCGTGACTCGTGCAACCTAACGTCCCCTCACCGAACACCGCGAAAGTGTCCGCGCCGTCGCGATAAGCGCCGACGCGTACGTCGCCGCAAGCTGCGACGGGAAAGCGCTGCAGTTCGGACACTGGACTGGGATTACGGATTCGTGACGGCTGTCATTGCACCACGCTGAGCTGCTATCCCCCCGCCACCAATCTCAGCTGCAGGTCGCCGAACAGCACGATGGTGCCGTTCTCCATCGATGTCATTTCGCCCAATTCCAGTGGCATGACGAATTTCTCGCTCGGGTTTTTGACGACACCGGTGCGTGAGGGTCCATCGGAAGGTTCGCCGAACAAATTGGGCCCCGACGAGGCGCCCCCAATGTCAGAGATCATCACCATGCTGCTGTACGGGTGCGACGGGGGATACCCGGAGAAGATCACATTGTTGTCGATCCGCAGATGCAATGACGCGACCGACAGGTGCTCGATCCGCACATCCGCTTCGGGGCCACTGCCGATCGTTTTCGATGTCCCGGCCGGTATGCGGAATTTGTAGCCACCAATAACCTCGATCAATGCGTCGCCTACCTCAAGCTCGTCATCGCCCGCGACGCGCAGCCGCTGCAGCCGGTTTCGGGCCTCCGCGGCGCGCTTTTCGTCGTCGAAGTCCAACACCCGCTGATAGGCGCCGACCGCGCCGGCGGCGTCGCCGGTCTCCTCCAACAAATTGCCCAACGCCAGGGCCGCGCGAGGTGACTCCTCGGCGTGCCGATAGTCGATCGCCTGTCGGAAGGCGGCGACCGCCGATTCCCGATCACCTTGTCGCGCTGAAGCGTGACCGAGGTTGCATGCCGCCAACGCGGCGTTGCCGTCGTGCGGCGACTCTAGTGCCCGTCGGTACATCTCGGCCGCCCCGCCATGGTCACCCCGTCCGGCGAGTAATGCCCCGAGGTTGATCGCGCACACCGACTGATAGCGCGAGTCGGTCGCGTCGAGCCCCCGGCGGTAGGCGGCCTGGGCGGCCTCGGTGTGGCCTTGGGAGTCCAGCAGCATGCCGAGGCGAAACGCCGCCTCTGCCGAGTGCTCGGTCTGGGCGGATACTTGCTCATAAGCGGTGATCGCGCCCGCGGTGTCGCCTCGCTCCTCCAGCAGTTTGCCCAGATTGATTGCCGCCTTTGGCGACTGCCGCGGATGCGCGCACCCGATCGCCCCGCGATACGCCCAAACCGCCCCATTCACGTCGCCTTGGCCGGCAAGGACGATTCCCAGGTTGCACGCGGCCATCGCCGCGTACTCACTGTGGCGGGAATTCATTGCCTGCCGGTACATCTCGGCCGCCGCGGCGAAGTCGCCTTTGCGGTTGTGCAGCAGCGCGCCGGCTTCCAACGCGCACATGTGGCGGTAACGCGAATCAGCCAATGCCAGCCCACGCTGGTAGATCGACAAGGCGGCATCGGTGTCGCCACGCTGCTCGAGCAGATTGCCGAGCCGGTAAGCGGCCTCCGCGGAGTGCTGGTCGTCGCCGGATGTGATCGCCTGCTCGTAGGCCGCGACGGCGGCTGCGCTGTCACCGTCGCTTTCGAGCTGGCGCGCCCGCGCCAGCGCGGCCGCCGCGTCGACCGGGACCGAAACCTTGGCCGTGGCGGGCGCGCCGTCGAGCGCCCCCGGCGTCTGCAGCTCCGCTCGCCATTCGTCGAGGACCGCACCCTCGATCGGACAGATGGACAGACAGATGCCGCAGTTCGTGCACGCAGCGGGATCGATGACGACGAAGCTTGTGCCCTTGCCGTTGGTGCCCTGCCCCTGGCTGATGCACTCAGCCGGACAGCACGGTACGCAGTCGTGCAGGCCTTCGCAGACGTCGGCGACGATGGTGTAGGACATTTAGCGCCTCCCCTCGATGGCAAACCAGACTACCGACGGTCTCGGACTATGGAAGGTTAATTGCGCCAAGGCATCCGGGTCTGCCACCGACTCGTCAGTGGGGAAGTAGGTCGGCAAATTGCGGGCACATGGTGTCGGTCGCCGCCTTGATGACCACGGCGGCGTCGTCGGGGCTCAGTTGGATGCCCCCCGGCAGTGTTTGTGCCGCGGCCCGCACCTGCGCGTAGCCGCTGCCGTCGTCGAATTGCCGGCAAATGTCGCGACCCATGTCGGCTGTCGCGTTCGGGTCGCCGTAGCCGATGCCCTGCTGGCGCAATTCCCGGAGAAACAGCACGCTGGAGTCCACAGCGTGCGCGGTGGCGGTGCCTACCGAGGCCGCGAGCAGGGCGGCGATGAGCAAATTGGCAACGGTGCGCGCGGTGCGAAGGACCATCAGACCCCCTTGGCGATAGGAGTGGCAACTCTTCAGTCTCCGGGGAAACCTTGCGGGGCGGGTGCGGGGACGCAGCAGGTCCCCGTACCCGGGCTTGTTCAGCCGCGCTCATAGTCGGACGTACGCCTTGGCGAATTCTTGGAATGCTGGTAGCGGACCCGGCTCGGACCGTTCGCGGTGGTCGCCGCGCCCTCTGACCGTTGTTCGACGCTCAGCGGACGTGGTTGGAATCATGTCGCGCAGTCGCGGCACACCCTCTCGCCATCGCGGCTTGGCGCGAGGTGGCTGGGATGGCAGACCAGGAAGCAGCGACTGCACGTGAACGTCCCGAGGCCAGCGGGTGTAGCGGCAGACGGGCGCCGACCCGACGAGGCCCCGCCAAAGGGGGTATCTTGCCCGATGGTGGCTGACGGCGCGAGCCCGATTACCGTGGCGATTGGCTCTCCGTAGAGCAAGAAGTCAGCAACGGCGGGCGGGGGAACCTCTTCCATGATCGGCACCCGCAACGCGTCGAAGTCGCGGCGCGAATCGACTCGGTGCAGTTTGGCTTTTATCTTGGTCGCCATCGGGCTCGCCTGCGCGATGATCAGCCGCTGCACCTCTGGGCGGTGCGGAAACCTGCAAGCCTGATAGATCGCCTCGGAGGTGCGGATCGCGACACCATTGACCGCGAGCGGAAATCCGGCCGCCATATTGGACAGACCACCCCACCGCTCCGTGGTGTTGCGAAACGTCACGCATTCGGATCGATGGTAGGTGATCGCGGCACTATTCTCGTCGAAGCTTTCCAGAGCGGCCGCATCCAGCGACATCTCCCCAGTCTATGGAGCCGGTCGGCCCGAACGGAGTCCTTTGACGATCACCGCACGGGGAGCCGACCTGTGTCGGGAAGCGACCGCGGCGTCTCGAGTGGCCGCCGAAAGTCACCAATTCACCCGCCACGCCTATCGGCTGAGGTGACGACGACCCGGTAGATCGGCGACGGTGCAGGCGATAGTTGAACGACTCGCGACGTGTGATGAAAAATTTTTGGTGCCGTGGCGTATTTAGTTGCCGCGGTGTGCAATCACGTTGTCCGGGTTGCCGTCGCCGACCCGCTCGATGACTGTCAACACACCAAATAAATTGCAGCACCGTTGGTTCGAATGCAACCTGCGAGGGCGGCGGAATGGGAATCGTGTTCCGGGGCAGACTACCGAGCGGCAGGCTCGCCGCGGTCAAGCTCGTGCATCCGCATCTCGCCCATGAACGCGTGTTTCGGGAACGGTTTCGGCGCGAAATCGATAACGCCAAGGCGGTCGGCGGTTTCTTCAACGCGCCGATCGTCGACGCCAACCCGGAGGCGACCATCCCTTGGCTGGCAACGGCTTACATCGAGGGACCGACCTTAGACGACGCCGTCGAGCACAACGGACCGTTGTCGGCGGAAATGGCCGCAATAGTGATGGTCGGGCTGGCCGAGGCGCTCACGGCGATCCACCACGCCGGGGTAATCCACCGCGACCTCAAACCATCGAACATTATCCTGGCCGCAGACGGTCCACGGGTAATCGACTTCGGCATCGCCCGCGCGCTCGATGATTTTCGGATCACCAGCTACGGCGCCATCATGGGATCACCGCAGTACATGTCGCCCGAACAAGCAAGCGGGGAAGCCGAACTCACGCCGGCCTCCGACGTGTTCGCGCTTGGCTCGGTTTTGGTCTTCGCTTCCTCGGGGCACCCGCCCTTCTACGGCGGGCATGTTTTGGCCTTGCTCCACAACATCAGGTACACGGCCCCTGACCTTGAGGGTGTCCCGCCCACACTGGCTCCGATCGTCGCCGCCTGCCTGGAAAAGGAGCCCGCTCGCCGTCCGAGCGTGGCGACGTTGCGCGACCCCGAGGCAGACGAGGACCAAGAAGACCAAGAACGTCAAGACGACGACGAGCGTCGGGACCGCTGGTGGCTCAGAAAACCTGAACGCTGCACACAGCTGATGCTGGTGATGCTGTAGCATTGTGCTACAACCCGTTGCAGAGTGCAGCAGGGGAAGGAAGTCATGGCCGACGCCCTGGATCGCGTCACGCGTTTTGCCGCCGACCTGGTGGACAGCGCAGCGGCTGAGGGCGCCCGCCAGAGCCGCTCGGCCAAGCAACAACTCGACCATTGGGCAAGGGTCGGACGGGCGGTCTCCAGCCAGCACACCGCCTCTCGGCGCCGGGTGGAAGCAGCGCTTACCGGTCATCTGGCGATCAGCGAACTGACCGTCGAGGAGGGTGTCGTGTTCAACGCCGAGATCTCCGCGGCCATCGAGGAACGCCTGGCCCGCACGGACTACGGGGCGGCACTGGCTGGGCAGGGGATCACCACGGTCGCCCTCGACGACGCCGGCGACATCGTCGAACACCGACCCGACGGCACCGTGGTGGTCCTCGCGGTCAAGCGCTGACCGGCACGTCGACGCCGTGGACGGCTCGGCGGGGCCTGGGTAAGAGAATGAATCGACTCGATCTGGTGGTCGGGCCCAACGGCGCGGGCAAGTCGACGTTCATCGCCTTCACCCTGGCGCCGCTGCTGCCCGGCAGCGACGTGGTGAATGCCGACGAGATCGCTCGACAGCGGTGGCCCAAGGATCCGGCGGCGCACGCCTATGACGCGGCGCGGGTGGCAGCCGACACGCGTGCGAAGCTGATTGAACTGGGTCGGTCCTTTATCGCGGAGACGGTGTTGTCGCACCCGTCGAAACTCGACCTCGTCCGCACCGCGCGGGCCGGCGGCTACACCGTTGTCCTGCACGTACTGCTCGTCCCGGAGGATCTCGCGGTCGAGCGCGTCAGGCACCGGGTCCAAGCTGGCGGTCACGTCGTCCCGGAGATCAAGGTTCGCGAGCGATACCAGCGGCTGTGGGCACTCGTCGCCGACGCAATGGCTTTATCTGACAACGCAACCGTTTACGACAACAGCCGGCTGCGCGGCCCCCGCATCGTCGCCCAGCTAAGTGGCGGCGATGTCGTTGGCGCGCCCACCTGGCCGGCGTACACGCCGGAGCCGCTGCGATCGCGCTGGCCGAACTGACCCGTCGCGCCGCCGAAACATCAACGCAAGCACACACCGACGTCACCATGGTATGACCAGCCGTTGGTGGCCAAGGTTCTTGGCAGCCGTCCGCCCGCAACGCCCGGCAGATACCATTGGACCTGATACGTCTTAGATGGGGTTCGTATGTCGAGCATCGACGAGTTCACGAAATCGTGTATCGCGCTGCGTTACTGGCTGCTCGGACGCCAATGGCATCTGGCCTCCGAAGCGCTGGAGTTTGCGCAGGCCTATCACACCGGCACCCGCAAGGACGGGGTAACGCCGGAGATGGCGCATCAGGTTCATGTCGCCCACTATCAGCGGACACTCGCCGCGGCGCTCCGCGAAGCGCTCTAGCTCATGTCCGTCGGGTACGCCGGTCGGAGCGACATCGGCCGACAACGAGCCAGCAATCAGGACCGCTGGTCTGCGGATGCCGCGTTGGGCCTCTATGTAGTCGCCGACGGCATCGCTTGCAGCAACAACGGGGAGCTTGCCGCACACATCGTCACCCACGTGCTGCCGACTTATCTGCAACGCCACCTCGATCCGTGCGATATCGGGGATTCCGATGCGCCCGTGCGCTTGGGCCGCGTGGTCGCAGATGTGTCCGACGAACTATTTGCGTTGGGCCGCATCGATCTTCGCGTCCTCGGGACGGGCACCACGGTGGTGGCCGCGCTCGTCAGCCCATCACGGGCTGTGATCGCCCATCTCGGGGACAGCCGGGCCTACCTGTACCGCGAAGACATGCTCGAGCGACTCACCGCCGATCACAACCTGATTGAGGCGCTGGTCCATGCGGGCGAGGTGAGCGAGGCTGAGGCTGCCGGGCATCCGGGCCGTAATATGCTGACCCGTCACGTGGCCATGCCCCCACCGGCTCTGCCGGATACGTGTGCGGTGGAGCTGGAGCCGGGTGACCGGATTCTGTTGTGCAGTGATGGTTTACATGGCGTGGTGGACGATTCGGTGATCTCCGAGGTCCTCGTTACGCATAGTGATCCCGGCGCGGCTTGTGACGCGTTGATCGACGCTGCGAATGGCGCCGGGGGACCCGACAACATCACCGCCGTGGTCATCGATGTCCCGGACAATGGTGCGGATGCCGCTGAACCTACTGCTCCGCAGGATGTTTCGTGATGCCGGATCAACGGCCAGGGTGGCGGGTCGGTGCGGACGGGAAAGCACGGGTGTGGGACGTGGCGACGGGGCAGTGCCTGCACACCCTGTTGGGGGAGTCGGTTGCAGTGAACGGCGACGGCACCGTGGTCCTCACCGGCGGCGACGGGACGCTGCGAATCTGGGTACTGGACTGGGATTACGAATATCGCGCATAGCCAATGCCCACAACGTCGGTTTTCAGATCAAGCGCGGTGCGATCTCGGCCTGCGTCAACAGCTCGGCGCCGGTATAGCGGCGACGGTCGGCCAATTCCACCCACTCTCCGCCGTCAGGGGATTCGGCGATCGCATCGGGGTAAACCATTCGCCGCCAGCGCAGCTTTTCCCGCACGTCGGACGGATCGAGGGGATCGACCCGCGAATAGTGCGTGATGCTGCAATTGCGCAGGGTATAGCGCGGGTCGCGGTCCATCGCCTCCCACTCCTCCGGAAGCATGCGCTCGACGCCGTAGCGGGCCACGTTGATGAAGTCGCCGTGCGAGACCAGGATTACCCGCTGGCCGAAGTGTTCGCGGTGCAGGGTGCCCTGAAAGTCGCGGAAACGCCCGTAAACGTCGGGCATGCTTTCGCCCCCGTCGAAACGGACGTACCACGGCGTCGCCTCGTGAAGTTTCTGCGTCAACGGGAACTGCGACCGCCGTTCCGGTCTGGGCACGATGCCGTACACGCCCCAGCTGCGCTCCGCAACCCGGTCATCGATGGTCCATCCGCCGCATGTCTCACCTCCGAGATACGCCGCGGTTTCGCGCGCCCGCAGAAACGGCGACACGTATCTAGCGCCGAATGACCCTACACCGCCCAGGTTCTCGTCGATCCAAATTCTGGCTTGCTTCGCCTGTTCGATGCCCAGGGGCGAAAGCCGCTGCTGCCAGTCCGGCCGGTCGTTGAGGTCGGCCGCCCTCGGATGCGGGCTTGTCGTCTTATCCGCTGTTTGAATGATGTTCGCCTCGGATTGCCCGTGCCGGACCAACACCAAATCATTCGGCATCGCCATCCGGTCATCATCCACCTTGGGCGCAGGGCCCCACCGCTCGGCCGCGCTTTCAGAACGCGCGCCGCTTCTTCTCCGGCGAACCGGTGTCACCGGCGAAGTCGTCGAGAGCAGGAAGGCGCTGATTGCGTTGGCTCGAATCCATGATGATTGCGTCGGGCGACGCCCGTGGGCTGGTACCGACGTCCGCCCGACAAGGTCGAGGCGGAGTGCTACATCCGGATCCGGATCGTCCAGCACATCGATCGCACAAAAAAGGCTGTGGGTGAAACCCAATACGCTCCACGCTGTTACACGTTTGAGGGTATGTCGACGCTCTAGATAGACCTGGGCTGCCTATCGTTGCCGACTGTAGGGGTGACGTCAATCCGCTGGGGAGGAGCGGGCTTCGTATATATCGTACTGCAATACCAATTGCAATAACGGTTGGAGTACAGCGTGAAAAATATCATGCGTGTCGCAGCATCAACACTCGTTATGGGCGCCGGTTTAGGGCTCGCCGGTTTGGGGGCGGCTGCCGTCGCCCAGGCCCAACCCGCGCCGATCCCTGATTATCACTGGTGCCCCGGCGAGTTCTGGGACCCGGGTTGGGGCAACAACTGGGAAGGGAATCGGTGCCACGACGACCACTTTCGGGACGGGGAGTCCCGCGACCACGGCGGCCACTGGCGCTGAGGTGGTGCGGCGGGCGGGCCGAATCGTGTTCCTGCCGGCTGTCTAAAGGCTGAATGTCGGTATTGATTGCACTCGTCGAAATCCCCGGGTGCTCATCGAAATTCCGTGTGTCAGCGGGACAGGGTCAGGTCGGCGGCTCGTGACGTGCCGTAGCGGACCGACGGGCCCGGCTCGCGTAATGCCTGTCGCCCCATAGCGGGTTGACTCTGGTGACGTGTGTCGGGTCCTTTGGTCCGCGTGCCCGGGTTAAAGGGTATCTGACGGCGAGTTCTCCTCGATCACGAGCGAACTCATTGTGCATGGACGTTGGACGGGCTCAGCGCCAATATCAGCGCGTGCTGATAGGCGAGCTCGAATATTGGCGCGCGGGCCGGGACCAGACCGGACGGTTACATCAGTGCGCCGATCATCGTGCGGCACGGCACCGAGCAGAACCAAGCCGAAGGGCTGCCTTTGATCGCCAAGGGCTAAATAGTCTGTGCTGTCTGGCCGTTCGACCCTGAAGCCGGAATGGAGACGGTCCGGTTTTGATGTGCCAAGTTGGAGCCGGACTATGCCAACTAGCCGCGTTGGTGCCGACCCCGCCTCGGCGACAAGTGGCATTGGTTGCGGTCGGCATTGGATCATTTGCCAACAACCATCCGCGCCGCGGTGGGGTTTGCGGTATCCCCCTCAGCCGCGCTTCCAGAACGCGCGCCGCTTCTTCTCCGGTGCACCCGTGTCACCGCTGAAGTCGTCGAGAGCCTGTAAAGTCGCATCCCAAGCCGGAGCCACGGCGCCCGACGCCTCAATCGCCGCCACCAACGCAGTCAGCTCTGAAAACGCCGACGACGGCACACTCTTGGCGATCAACTCGCCGATCAGGACGGTCAACCGGTGTGCCAGATCGGCAAGCAGCTCGCGTCGCTTCTCATCGGTGGCCGCGCTCGCCGCCAATACCGGTTCCCTCGGCCGGCGCGGCCAGGCGAGCGGCCTCGGCGTCGGTCATTGCTGTGATGCGGATAGCCATCAGGGGCTCCATTCTTGGGAAGAGGGGCTGTCGGCCAGATTCCGCGCGGATGCTTGGGAAATTCTCGGTGCCGCCGGCCGTCCGGCATCAAAGACAGCGCTGAATTCGCCATCCCGACAATGAATTAGGTCCGGTTGAATCGGGGTGGGCGCGTAACTTCGGGTATTTGGCCCGAGACCCTCTCCGGCCGGCATCAGGCCTACGATGCGTCCGCGCGCGCAGGGCGGCCGCGTGCGCCTGGCTTTTCTAGCTGGTTGAAGCGACCAGCCTTTCGGCGGGGATCAGTCGTAGTACGTGTGACTGGTTGGCCAGGCCCAAACTTTTACGGCGGCAGATCGGTGCGGTCCCGCGCCCCGGTGGGGCGCAGAGTTGCGACCCCTTCGCGCCACGCGCGCGACACGTCCTCGACACGGTCGCGTACCTGGCGTCGGGCCGTTGCCCGATCGACGCCTGACATCAGCAGCTTGTCGTAGTCGGTGTCGCTGTGCCGGATCGATGCCGCAACGGCGAGGTGAATGGCGTCGGGGTCAAGGGCCCGCGCGGCCGCACTTCGTCCGATCCGGCCACTGCCGCGCGTTGCAGTGTGACGCGCAATCCCGTCGGCCCTGCTGGGGGGACAGCCCGGGAACAGGTTGCGGATTGCCGCGGCGAACTCGGTCTGGAACCGCAGGTCGTCCGAGGCGCGCCGCACTGTCTCTCGTTCCCGGCGGCGGGCGCGGGCCTCAGCATCGGATAGACACTCCTGTTCGGCATGCTCGATCGCCTCCGCCTCGGCCAGGATCCCTTGGCGCTCATAGCGCCTGCGCGTGCGGCTCCACCGGACCACCACCGCCGAAAGCCCGCTGATTCTCTTTGCCCGCCTAGTCAGCGCGGCATCGCCCGACGGTAGGAAGACTAGGTGGCCGAGGTCCGCGCAGTCAACGCACAGCGGGCCGCCGTCGTCCATTTTCAGCAGGTCGCCGGTGCCCCCGCATGACGTGCACGTCCAATCTTTGGTGGGCATAACCACGACGAGATCCGACGGACGGCTCTGCGGTTTCGACACAGGGTTCTCGCATTCAGACCATTGTCACATCGCGGGTGCTACAGAAACACGATAACGTTTGACTCCAAGCCAACGCGCGCTGTGTCTGGTCCGATATGCCAACCGAAACCGGCGCGCCACGATCGGCGGCGGGATCTGAACGACCAGAGATTGCGGTGGTAACGCTCGAATAGCGTCTTACCCGACCGATCGATCCAGGACGTGTCGACATCGATGAACTCTCAAGAAGGGCAGCGCTTCTTGTCGGCGGGCGATAATGGGCGCACCTGCAACCTGGAGCGCGACGTCGTGCAATCTAGCATCCCGGGGCTCTGATCACCTCCGTCAGAAGCGAGCACCGGTTCCTGAGCAACTTCACCAGGTACCCAGTGGCGTTCGACGGAATCGAATACCCAACCGCCGAGCACGCCGACCGCAATGAGACGTTGATGCAAGCGGCGATGGTACTGGCCGCACGAACCAGATTGCTGCCGAACGACTGCTGGGTAAGGTCAAATCACCTAATCCTCGGGCCAGGCGCCTGTGTCGGTCGGATTCGCACCGCGCCATCTCGTCTCACCACTACATTTCGGGAGCATTCCCTGAGCCGCGCTCCACTTCGCCGAAGAAGCGGAGAGCACGCTTCATGTCGTAAGGACATGTCCGATGGTTATCGCGGGAGTAGCCACCCGCGGCGAACCAGAAACCCGTAGAACGGCTTTCGGTGCCGTGGCGAGGACGGCGTCGGACGCACCCAGTCCCGCTTTGCACTCAGGGTGGCTCGGATCGTCTCTAGGTGCTCGTGCCGAGCGTGATGGCGTAGGCACAGTGATCGCCCGCACCCGGTGACCGAGCGGTAGGTCGTGGCGGACGACGCCGGGGACGCACGAGCTGTCACGTCAGCTGCGCCGCTACACCGTTTAGTCGTCGCCAACCGATACGGCGGGAGAACATGTAGCTTCTCCAAGCCGCCCATCATGACTGTGCTGCAATGTAGTCCGATTGTTGACGACGGTCGAAGGCCAAGCGAGTGCCGACGGTTGAAAAGTAGGCGCCAACTCCATATTCGGGCCCCGGTGGTGTACCCGATGTACCACACCCATCCCCCAGAGGTGATGACCTGCCGCACCCCATAGCGGTCATCGAAGACCTCACCGACCCGGCAGCGGGTCGGTGCTGATGGATCCGACATCACAAGACCTGCCGCGGCGCAGTCACATCAGCCAACTCCGGTGGAATGGGGAACTTCGATGACCACGGCAGTGATGTTGTCGGGCCCGCCCGCGTCGTTAGCCGCGGCGATCAGGGCGGCGCACGCATCGCCGGGATTGCGCTGCGCACCAAGGATCTGTATCAGGGGTTCCTCGCCGATCACGCCGTGCAGCCCGTCGCTGCACAACAGGATCCGATCACCAGGCCGCAGACCTACCGCGGCGGTGTCGGGCAGCGCCGGCGGGTTCATCGCCACATGCCGGGTAATCACGCTGCGGGCCGGGTGCTCGGCGGCATCAGCGGCGGCAACTTCTCCAGCGCCCGGCGAACGTCGACTCGCTCGGCCAGACTCGCCGATTTCGCCCGCAAGTCGACGTTGGACGTCAAGAGCCAGGACCGGTGAGGTGGGCCTCGGCGAGCTTGCGGAAGGCCGCCACCAGACGGCTGCGGTCCCCGGCGCGAGTCGCCAACACGACGTGGCTGGGTTCGACGCCTTCCACCGGGACCGTGGTGATATCCGGGCGCAGGCTGTTGCCGTGAAAGCCGGCGGTGAAGGCGACCGCCTGCCCGGACGCGATGAGTTCGAACTTGTCCTCGATTGCGTCGATGAACGGACCGTCCGGCGCCCGGCGCCCGCCGGGCCGGGGATCGACGCGCCAGAACGCACTCCACGCAGGGTCGGAGTGGCGCACCCGCGGCATGGGTTCGTCGGCGATGTCGTCGAGGGTGACCGATTCCCTGCCCGCCAGGCGATGGTCAATGGCCACCGCAAGCACCCGGGCTCGTCATAGAGGATCGTCACGTGCAGCTGGTCGGTAGGAAATGGCAGCCGGGTCACCAGCGCGTCCACCCGATGGTCGAGCAGCGCGTCACGCAGGTGGCTCCAATCCACGTGCACGGCCTGGACGTCGGCGTCCGGATGCTGACGGCGCAACTCGCGCACCGCCGGGGTCACGATCAGGCCGGTGGTATAGCCGATGGTGATGCGGCTGGGCTGGGCGGCGGCCCGGGCCTGCGCCGTGGCTTGGGCGGCCGAGCGCAGCAGCGCTTTGGCTCGCGGCAGGAACACCTCGCCGGCGTCGGTGAGCTTGGTGCCCTGCGGCGTGCGGTCCAATAGGCGCGCGCCTATTTGCTGTTCGAGGCGGCGGATCTGCCGGCTCAGCGACGGCTGTGCGACGCGCAGCGCGGCAGCCGCGCGGCCGAAGTGTCGATGGTCCGCCACCACCACGAAGTACCCGACCAGCCGCAGGTCCAGGTCCACGATCGGTGATGCTGTCTCGGTCATACGCTTATCGTAGTCACGACATCCAGCACATTCGAGGTTAGAGGCTTTGATCAGCAGTGAATACCGAATCTGTATCGCGCAATATGGAATAGGTCTTGGACATACGCCGCGCTCTGGTCATTGACTTGATGGCAGGCACCCCAATCAGCCAATCAGAAGGATCACCAATGCACGTCTTTGTTACCGGCGCGACCGGGCACATCGGTTCCGCCGTCGTCGACGAACTCCTTGAAGCCGGCCACCAGGTCACCGGCTTGGCGCGGTCGGACCGGGCCGCCGCCGCCCTAACGGCCAAGGGTGCCAAGGCGCACCGCGGCGACCTCGACGACCCCGACGGTCTGCGGGCCGCCGCCGCGGAATCGGACGGCGTCATCCACCTCGCCTTCATTCACGACTTCGAGAACTTTGCGGGCGTCGCGCAGACGGATCTGCGCGCTGTCCAGGCGATGGGCGAGGCGCTGGTCGGCTCCGATCGCCCCTTCGTCAGCACCGGGGGAACGCTCCTGCTCGCTTTCCGCGGGGAGGACGGCTTTGCGACCGAGCACGACACGTTGCCGGCCGGACCGCGGATCGACTCGGAGAACGCGGTGATCGCGCTTGCCGAGCGTGGGGTGCGATCGTCCGTTGTGCGGCTGTCGCCGCTGGTGCACAGCAACCTTGATCATCACGGGTTCGCCCACCACCTGATCAACACTGCCCGCGACAAGGGCGTCTCCGCCTACATCGGCGACGGGTCGAACCGCTGGCCCGGCCTGCACACGCTCGACGCGGCACACCTATACCGGCTGGCTCTCGAGCAGGCGCCTGCTGGGACGCGCTTGCACGGGGTTGCCGACGAGGGTGTGCCGTTCCGCGACATCGCCGGCGTCATCGGCCGCCACCTTGATCTGCCGGTGGCCGGCATTTCCCCGGAAGAGGTCAGCCATTTCGGTTTCCTGGCTCCCTTCGTGCCGCTCGACAACCCGACCTCGAACGCCCTCACTCAGAAAGTGCTCGACTGGCATCCCGAACGGCCCGGGCTGATCGAGGACCTCGACCAAGGCCACTACTTCGGCGAGTGATAAACGACCACCATGGAGACCACCCCGGAGACCAGCGTGGTCGATGCGGCCCGGCAGGCGATGGGCCAGTCGGCGTGTGTCTCAGAAATTCGGTCGCCCGCTGGCCACGATGCGCGACTACCTGCGGCGGATGGACAGCCCCACCTGGCCGTCGGCACCCGACGCTCCCTATCCCCGGATCATCGCGGCCAACGGCCCGAAAATGCTTGCCCTGGCCGGCGAGATCGCGCACGGTGCAATGCCGGCCATGGTGCCCCCGGAGTTCACCGCACAAGCCCGGCAGGTGCTTGGACCGGACAAGCTCCTGGTCGTCGGGCTGGCCGTGGCCCCCCGACTTTAACCGGGATCGGGCGAAAGCGACTGCGCAGGAGACGGTTTCGGGCTGGCTCGGCCGCAAGTCGTACGCGTCGGTGATGGCCGGCCTGGGATATTCGGCCCGAGACATCGCCGAGGTCAGCGACCGGCTGGTGAATGCGATTGTCGCCCATGGCAATCCGGCGGGTATCGGAGTCAAGGTGCGCGAGCACTTGGTGGCCGGCGCGGATCACGTCGCGCTGCTGGTACCCATCGGCACCGACTTCGCGACCGGCGTGGAGCAGCTCGAGCAAATCGGTGCGGCCTATAGCTTTTAGGCGCCGACGTGGCCTTTACGCCTTGAGCTCGATAATTTGCTCGCTCTTACCGTCGGCGAGGTAGATGTTGCCGTGCGTGTCGACAGCGATTCCCAAAATGTTGGCGTCGCCGCTGACCGGCAGTTGCGTGGTCTGCTGCGAAGCCTTCGGCAGCACAGTGACGCCCTGGGCACCGGCCAGATAGACGTTGCCGGAGCTGTCAACGGCTATCGCTGTCTGCTCCGGTGCGGTGATCGGGAGGACGCTCTGACCCGTTGCGCCCGCGGCCAACATCAGCACACGAGGGTTGGCGCTCTTGTTCTCGTAGGCAACCTCAGACACGTAGACATTCCCGGCTGAATCCACCGCCACATAGCCGGGACTCTTGAGACCCGTGAACGGCAGCTCGGATGCGCTGGGTGCCCCCGGTGCAAGCTTCAGCACGCGATTATTACCGTGGTCAGCCACATACACCGTCCCATCGGCCGCCACCGCCAGCCGCGGGTCTTGCGAGAGTCCGGTAAACGGCAGCTCGGTCTGGGCACCGGAAGGGGTGCGCTTCTGCACTCTTCCCTCGCCGTTGCCCTTGGTAGCGCCGTCGTCGGTGACATAGACGTTGCCGGCCGCATCCGGGGCGCCGGAGACGGCAAACGACAAACCGGTAAATCCGACGGATACGGCCACCTGCGCGCCCGGTGCCAGTTTGAGGACGCCCTCGTTCACCGCGGTCGCGTACACGGTGCCTTGCGCATCCACCGCGACGTCATGGGGGTAGAAGTGCTGGCCCCCGGTGATCGGTACCGTCACCCGCTGGCGCGTCGCTGCCGGGTTGATTGTGCTTGTGGGGGGACTCGCCGAACTGCTCGTCGCACTTCCGGCTGAACTGCCTTTGCGCCCGCAGGCGCCCAGCGCCGTCCCGGACGCGGCGGCCACCGCCACCAGAACGACTGACCCGACCACGACTTTGCGGAGCACCCGAGTTCGCATGTCCCAGCATCCTTTTCGACAGAAGTAAGGCGCGACGTGACACTACTCCCGCGGGGTGCGCGCCGCACCGCGATTGGCGTTACTCGGTCGGCTGCGTTACTCGGTCGGCTGATATTCGGTGGTCACTGCGAGTAACCGCATCGCGGGCGGGGGATCCATCTGCAGCGCATCGGACATGTGTAGCCGCCGGGAGTTGGCGGAGAGGTGGTCCAGGATGGCCTGCAGATTGTCGCCTTCGAGCTCGTAAAGGGCGACATAGGGGCCGTCGTCGTTAACGGGACGCAGCCGACGTGCCGAGACGATTCCGTCGAACGCCACGAGCTCCGGCAGATGGACTTCGTCGTACCAGGTGTTGTACTCCTGCTCGCGATCGGGCGAACTGGGCCGAGTCTCGACG
Organism: uncultured Actinomycetota bacterium; assembly: GCA_963845595.1. Lineage (GTDB taxonomy): Bacteria > Actinomycetota > Actinomycetes > Mycobacteriales > Mycobacteriaceae > Mycobacterium. Next base: position 297,221 of record CAWJSU010000004.1, on the reverse strand, counting down.
TAGATAATCCCCTTGGCCATGTCCCGCCTCTCTTGCTACTCGTAGCGCACCGTGATCGACGCGGTGTCGGGTACGCCCTGGCACGTCAGAATGTAGCCGTCGGCCACCTCGTCGTCTTCGAGCGCGTCGTTGACCCGCATGGTCGCGTGGCCCTCGACCAGCCTGGCCATGCACGTGCCGCAGTTGCCCGCCTCGCAGCTGAACGGCGGCTCGAGGCCGGCCCGCCGCGCGCTTTCCAGTAGCGTCTCGCCGGGAACCAGTGGCACCGACACCTTCTTGCGGTCCAGGTGGATCGTCACCGTGCCGCCGTTTGATGCGGGATCCGTCACCCTTAAGCGCTCCTGCGTCTCCTCGATGATCCGGGTGACCGTCACCGTGACCACCCTTTCTGCACTTGTATTCTTCAGTATAGAGAATACTATTCTCATTAAGCGATAGCATCTTCTCAAGTGCGGATTGACGCCGGGAGGGAACACCGACGTGCGTATGGGCCTGGGGCCGGCGGCGCTCGTGTTCGAGGAAGGGCGATTGAGCCTGCCTGAACTCGACGCGCTGGCCGACGGGCTGGCCGCGACGCTGGCCAAAAACGGTGCTATCGCAGGTCAGCGCGTCGCCGTCATGTCTTCCAACCGTCCGGAGTTCGTCGCCGTCCTGCTGGCGATCTGGCGGCTGGGCGCGACGGCGGTGCTCATCAGCCCCGCCTGGAAGCGTGACGAGGTCGACCACGCGCTGGCGCTGACGAACCCGGCCCACGCCGTCGGTGACCACCCGGTACTGGCCGGCCTGATGCCGATGCTGCACCTGGACGAACCGATCGCCCCCGCCGAACCGGCATCGGGTTCGCCGCGGGCCCGGGCCCCCGAGAACGAAGCGCTGTTGGTGTTCAGTTCCGGCACCACCGGTCTACCCAAGGCCGTCCGGCACACCCACGCCTCGCTGGACGCCGCCGTCCGGCACTGGCGCGATGCACTCGGGCTGACGGGCCGCGACCGTATCCAGGTCACCACGCCGCCGTCACACATTCTTGGCCTGCTCAACATCCTGACGGCGCTGCAGACCGGCGCCTGGATGCGGCTGCATCCCCGATTCGACATCGACCGCATGCTGCGTCACATCGAAAACGACCGCATCACGGTCGAAATGGCGGTCGCGCCCATCGCGCTGGCGATCGCCTCGCATCCCGAACTCGAGTCCTTCGACCTGTCGTCGCTGCGGTTCATCATGTGGGGTGCCACGCCGGTCAGCGCCAGCATCGCCGAGGCCGTGACCAAGCGCACCGGCGTCGGCTGGCTGCCCGCATACGGGACCACGGAATTACCCGTCATCGCATGTAACCCGCTTGCCGGGCCGCGGCTGGACTCCGTCGGGCGCCCGGTGCCGGGCGTGGACGTGCGAGTGGTGTCGCTGGAGACCGGCGAACCGGTCGGCCCGGGCGAGGTAGGCGAGATCCAGGCCCGGTCGGAGTCGCTCATGGCCGGTTACTTGCCTGCCGAGGCGACCCCCGAAGCGTTCTGCGGCGGGTGGTACCGGACCGGCGACGTCGGCCGGCTTGATGCCGACGGGTGGCTGCGGATCACCGACCGCCTGAAAGAGATGATCAAAGTGCGCGGTTTCCAGGTGGCACCCGCCGAGATCGAGACGGTGCTGCTCGGTCATCCGGCCGTCAAAGACTGTGCGGTATTTGGTGTTCCGGACGGGATCAACGGGGAAGCGGTCGTGGCCGCGGTGACCACGCACGCTCCCACGCAGGCTCTTGCGCATACTGTTTCGGATGCCGGGGTCGCGGCCGAACTCGCCGCCCGGGTGGACGCCAAGCTGGCGTCCTACAAACGGCTGAGCCGCGTCGTATTCGTCACCGAGGTTCCGCGCCTGCCCTCGGGCAAGGTGCTGCGCCGAGTTTTGAAGGAGCGGCATGGATGTACGCCTGACGGCTGAACAGCGGCAACTGCGTGACGCCGCCGCCAAGCTGGCCGACGATCTCGGGCCCGGGGCGGTTCGGGACCTCGCCGACGAGAGTCGAATTGCGCGTCTGGACAAGCAGCTTGCGACGACGGGGTGGCGGTCGCTGCGTTCCGACGGGGCCTCCGGTGTCGAAGTCGCCATTGTCGCCGAGGAATTCGGGCGCCGACTGGTCGACGCGCCGTTTCTGGGGCCGGTGCTGGCCGACGATCTGGCCCGCCACATCGATGTCGGGGCTGGCGACCAGCGCGCGGCAACCATAGCCGTCGACAACCGCGCCATCGACGCACGCGGGTATCAGCGCGCCTTGATGCTCTCGGGCACCGCGATCCTGGCGGCGGACCTGGGCACCGCCGGAACGCGGGCCGATTTGACCAGAGCCGAAGCCGGCATGGTGGGGTCCCCGACGGCTCTCGGCGAGGTGCTGGCCGACGCTGCCGAACGATGGCGAGCGCTCGCACTGGTCACCACGTCGGCGGACCTGGTCGGAGTCGCCCGCGGAGCGCACGCCGTTGCCTGCGACTACGCGAAAATTCGTGAACAGTACGGCAAATCGATCGGGTCCTACCAAGCGATCGCCCACTTGCTGGCCGAAAGTGTGGCGCTGATCGAAGGATCGGTGAGCATATTGCGGCATGCCGCGTGGGCGGTCGACGAACTACCTCCGCGGGAAGCCATTCGGGCCGCCCAGATCGCGAAGATCTACTGCGCGCGCGCCACCCGAACCGTCTGTGAGACCGCCGTGCAGGTGCACGGCGGCATCGGCAACACTTGGGACTGCTTGGTGCACGTCTACCTGCGCCGGGCACTGACCTCGACCGAGCTGTGGCCCGTAACGTTGAAGGAGATCGACCTTGGACTTTCGTGACTCGCCTGACGAGGCCGCCTTCCGGGAGCGGCTACGATCTTGGCTTTCATTGCACGCCAAGGAATTTAGCGGTTCGGGTGACGAGTACTGGACTCGTCAGATCGAGTGGCATCACGCCCTGTACAAGGGCGGCTTCTTCGGCCTGTCCTGGCCGCGCGACTACGGCGGGCAGGAGCTGCCGCCGGTGTATGACGTCATCGTTGACGAAGAACTGGTGCGCGCCGGTGCCCCGCCGCGACCCAGCGTGGGCTACCTGGTGTACGGCATTGGCAGGCACGGCAGCGATGAACTGCGAAAGCGCTTCCTGCCCGGCATCATCGACGGCACCGAGCGGTGGTGCCAGGGTTTCAGCGAGCCCGGCGCCGGCTCGGATCTGGCCTCGCTGACCGCCACCGCCACCCGCGACGGCGACAACTACGTAGTGCACGGACACAAGATCTGGACCAGCTATTCCGATGTCGCAGACTGGTGTCTGCTGCTGGCCCGCACCGACCCCGAGGCCAAACGTCACCGGGGACTCTCGGCGTTCGTGATCGCGATGAAACAGCCCGGTGTGCAACAACGCCCGCTGCGCATGATGAACGGGGTCACCAACGAATTCGGCCAGGTGTTCTTCGATGGCGCCACGGTACCGGCGGATCGGATGGTCGGTGCTCCCGGTGACGGCTGGGCCGTGGCGATGACCGTCGTCGGACACGAGCGCGAGCCGTCGACCCTGGGCTACGCGGCCAGATATGGCAAGCTGGTCCGAGACCTGTTGGCGCGCAACAGCGACTTTGAAGGCCCGGTACCCGAAGAGCTGGCCTGGGCGGCGGTCCAGTCGGAAATGCTGACCCATCACGTGCGGCGCCGGCTCTCCGAACAGCTGGACGGAGTGTCGCACGGGCCCGAAGGATCGCTGGACAAGCTGCTGATGACGTGGGTCGAGCAGTCCGTCGGGCACGCCGCATTGGCGGTGTGCGGGACCCGCGACCCGGACCTGCTCGGCGCCTACCTGTACAGCCGCGCGCAAAGCGTCATGGGCGGGACATCGCAGATACAGAAGAACATCATCGCTTCGCGAATCTTGGGATTGGGAGTCTGACGTGTACGACATGCCTGCTGAAATCGATGTCCGCGCCGAAGGGGCGCTGCGGATCATCACCCTGAACCGGCCGGATTCCCTCAATTCGGTCAACGACGATCTGCATTCCGGGCTGGCGCGGATCTGGCAGCGATTGACCGACGATCCCACGGCGCGCGCGGCGGTACTCACTGGGGCCGGTCGCGCATTTTCGGCCGGCGGTGATTTCGCGTATCTCGAGGAGCTGGCGGGCGACGCCGATCTACGGGCCAAGACCATCCGAGACGGACGCGAGATCGTGCTGGGCATGGCGCGGTGCCGAATTCCCGTGGTGGCGGCGGTAAATGGCCCGGCGGTCGGGCTTGGCTGCAGCCTGGTCGCGCTGAGCGACATCGTCTACATCGCCGAAGACGCCTATCTCGCGGACCCGCACGTGCAGGTGGGGTTGGTGGCCGCCGACGGCGGGCCGCTGACCTGGCCGCTGCACATCAGCCTGCTGCTGGCCAAGGAATACGCGCTGACCGGCACGCGCATCCGCGCGCAGCGGGCCGTCGAACTCGGGCTGGCCAATCACGTGGCCGCCGATCCCGTCGGCGAAGCGATCGCCTGCGCGAAACGGATCATGGAGCTGCCCCAGCAGGCGGTCGAGAGCACCAAACGGGTGCTCAACATCCATCTGGAACGTGCCGTCCTGGCCAGTCTGGACTATGCCCTTTCGGCGGAGAACCAGTCGTTCCAAACCGAGGACTTCCGCTCCATCGTCACCAAGCTGGCGGCCGGCAAGAACTGACGCCGACGATCGGCGCCAGTCCTTGCCGGCTCCTGTGTGGGACTACCGGGCGGATTTCTGGCGGGCCTCGGCCGTGCTTGCGGCCGCACGCGCCGCCTCGGCCTGGGCCTCCTTCTTGGCCACGTCGCGTTGCGCCTGCGCCTTTTCCTGCTGGGCGCGGCCTTCCTTGCGGAGACCCTCGTGGCTGATCACTATGCCGACGATTTCCTTGGCCTTCCCAATCGCGTCCTCAATGACCCCCTTAACGGCTGCCACCGGTCCACTGTCGCGGTTACTCATGACTGAGCTCCTTTCTCGAGTTGACGGTCCGGTATCGCGTACCCAGCGAGGGTGGCTCGGCTAACGCCCTAGCCGATGACAAAGCTGTGGTGTCGGTCACTCCGAGTGTCCGCCAGCGCCGTTAGGTTCGGCAGATCCTAAAATCATCGGCGTGCCGCCCTATCGTGACGTCGCGGCCTTCGATGACCGGGCAAGCTCCTATGACGGGGGCTGGCGCGGCCGCGTGCATCACGCCATCAGCCGGCGGACCGCGGCGTTGGCGACGGCCGCGGAGGCCTCGCCACAACGTGTCCTCGATGTGGGATGCGGAACCGGGTATCTGCTCCGGGTGCTAGCCGGCTGCTATCCAGAAGCCCGGGGGCTTGCCGGAATTGATGCCGCTCCCAACATGATTCAGATCGCCGAACGCCTCACCGACGACCCGCGATTGACATTCGTTGCCGGGGTCGCCGAGCACCTGCCCTTCCCCGACGCGTCGATGGACCTGGTGGTCAGCAGCACGTCGTTCGACCATTGGTCGGATCAAGGCGCCGGGCTCGCGGAATGCGCAAGGGTCCTGCGGCCCGGTGGCCACCTGGTCTTGGTCGATCAGTTTTCCCGGTGGTTGCTCCCCACGCTGGCAGTCAGCCGGCGGGGCAAGGCCCGGACACGCAGCCGCGCGAGTGGCTTGCTGGTCGGCGCGGGATTCGAACACCCCGATTGGCACCACGTGTACGCGGTGATCATCAATGCCGCTGTCGCGCAAGCGCGTCAAGCCTCTTCTTAAAGCCCGTCGTGAAGCCGTAGGAAGTCCCGCATCACCCGGTCGAACCGCTCCGGCTCCTCGATGAATGGCATGTGGGCGGATGACTCGAACAACTCGAACCGCGAGCCGGCAATGCGCTGGTGCATTTCCCGCATGTGTTCGGGTGCACATTCGTCGAACCTGCCCGCAAGGAGAAGGGCCGGCACGGCGATCTCGGGTAGGCGGTCGAGCACGTCCCAGTCCCGGATGGTCCCGACGATGCGAAAGTCGCTGGGCCCAAACATCGTCTCGAAGATCTCGGGTCCCATGCCTCGATACGCCGCTTCAAGCTCTGCGGGCCACGGCAGCATCCGGCAGAGATAAGTCTCGTTCCAGGTGCGGATTGCGGTCTGGTATTCGTCCGAATTTGTTGTGCCGGCGGCCTCGTGACGGTCAATGGCGGACTGTGTTGCCGGATCCAGCGCGGCCTTCAACCGGGCGACGTTATCCGCGAATTGCGGTATGGAGGCGATGCTGTTCGAGATGGTGAGGCTTACGGCTCCCGACGTCATGTCAAGCACGTACTGCTGCGCCAGCATCCCGCCCCACGAGTTGCCGAAGACGTGAAAGCGGTTCAAGCCCAACGCCCGCACCACGGCGTCCATCTCGGCCACCGAGCGTTTCATTGTCCAAAGGCCCACGTTCGACGGGCGTTCGGATTTTCCGCAACCCAGCTGATCCCAGAAAATGACCTCACGCTCGGTGGCCAGGCGTTCCAGCGCGCTGATGTAGTTGTGCGGTAATCCGGGACCGCCATGAACCGTAAGCAGCGGAAGACCGGGACCGCCGCCAACCCGCTTGAACCAGACATTGCCGCCCGGCACCGCGATTGTCCCCTCCATCAGAGATGTCACTGCCCTCCTCCTCGATTGGCGAGCAGACGCAGAATCGCACAATCCGGTGCCGGCTTGTGCGATTTTGCGTCTGCTCGTGCTCGTGAGCCAACACGCCTTGCAACTGGCGCTCTCAACCTGAGAGAATGGTGTTCTCGTTACTTGTTGGTTGTCGAAGTGGAGAAGACCTGTGCCTGAAGCCGTCATCGTGTCCGCCCTGCGCACCCCCATCGGAACCGCCCGTAAGGGAACACTGCGCGACACCACCGCATTCGACCTGGCACATCACGTGGTCTCCGAGGCGGCGGCGGATCTGGATCCGACCCAGGTCGACGACGTGATTCTGGGCGAGGGCCTCTACGGCGGTGGCGTGATCGCGCGCCACGCGGCCATCACGGCAGGCCTGGCGCACGTGCCCGGCTTGGCCAACAACCGGCACTGCGCCGCGGGTCAGGCGGCGGTGCAGACCGCGGCGGCAACCGTGCGCGCCGGCATGGACCAGCTCGTCATCGCCGGTGGTGTGAACTCGGCGTCCACGTCGCCGCGGTCGCGGATCCAACTGGACGGTGAGTGGGTCGACTGGTTCCCGCCGACCCATCCGGACCGTCCCGACGCGCCGAACCTCGACATGTCGATCACCGTGGGCTGGAACGCCGCGGTAAAGGCGGGCGTCAGTCGCGAGGAGATGGACGCGTGGGCGCTGCGTTCCCACCGCAACGCGATCGCCGCGATCGACGAAGGCCGCTTCAAAGAGGAAATCTTTCCCATCGAAACGCCGCACGGCCTCTTCTCGGTCGACGAGCACCCGCGCCGCGACACCACCATGGAGAAGCTGGCCGCTCTTAAGCCGCTGCATCCAGAAATCGAAGGCTTTTCGATCACCGCCGGTAATTCCTGCGGCGCCAACGACGGTGCCGCCGTGCTGACCGTAGCCAGCGACCGGCTGAGCGACCGGCTGGGCCTGCCCGCGCTGGCCACCGTCCGGTCCTGGGCGTCGGTCGGTGTCGACCCGGCGGCGACCGGCCTGGCGCCGGTGGAGGCGATCCCGAAAGCCCTTGCCCGCGCCGGTCTTTCGATCTCCGACGTGGACCTGTTCGAAATCAACGAGGCGTTCGCGTCGATGTGTGTGGCCACCGTCAAGATGCTCGATCTGGACCCGGACAAGGTGAACGTCAGCGGCAGCGGCTGCTCACTGGGACATCCGGTGGCGGCAACCGGAGCCAGGATGCTGGTCACCTTGGTGCACGAATTGCGGCGTCGAGGCGGCGGTGTGGGCGTCGCGGCCATGTGCGCGGGCGGCGGGATGGGTTCCGCGACGGTCATCGAGGTCGCGGCTCCGTAATCTCCAGATGAGCCCCGAATGAAACCAGCCGACCTGATCGCCGATGCGCGCAACGGATCGCAACGCGCGGTAGGTCGACTACTGAGCCTGGTCGAGGGTGACCGGCGCGACGAGGTGCTGGCGAGCATCGGCCCTTCCGCCACGTTTCCGGTGCGCGTCATCGGCATCACCGGACCACCCGGCGCCGGAAAGTCGACGACGATCGCGGCACTCGTCGCCGCCTACCGGGAGCGCGGCTGTCGGGTGGCCGTGCTGGCCGTCGACCCGTCCTCGCCGTTCAGTGGTGGTGCGCTGCTCGGCGATCGGATCCGGATGGCCGCGCACATCAACGACTCTGACGTCTTGATCCGTTCGGTGGCGACCCGCGGCCACATCGGGGGTCTGGCCGCCGCGGTGCCCGCGGCCATCCGCCTGCTGGGAGCGATCGGTTACGACGTGATCCTGCTGGAGACCGTGGGGGTGGGGCAGTCCGAAATCGAGATTGCGGCCGTCGCCGACCCGACCGTCGTCATCCTCAATCCCGGGGCGGGCGACGCGGTCCAGGCCGCCAAGGCCGGCGTGCTGGAAGTCGCCGACATAGTCGCGGTCAACAAGGCCGATCGGGACGGTGCCGAGCAGACCGTGCGGGATCTGCGGGCCGAAATGGGCCCTTCCGGGGCCCCGATCGTCAGTCTCATCGCCGCCCGGGGAGAGGGTGTCGCGGAGCTGGTGACCGCGATCGACGACCATCACCGCACCGATAGCCGAGCCCGCCGGTTGGCCCGCGCTCGGGCCCAGATCCTGTCCTTGGCGCAAACAAGGCTGCGGACCCAGCCGAATCTCGACCAGCTTGCGGAGTCGGTGGTCGACGGCCACGAGGATCCCTACACAGCGGCCGAACGGCTCCTGAACCCGCCGCCTGGGGAACGCGACTAGCAAGCTCGGGCCGGGGTAGTCGCCGTAGACCGTCGCGATGTCCCCCGATCGGGGGACACGGCGTTCATCACCTTTGCCGACCGGTCGGCGGAGGTCCGCCGGGGCAAATCTCACTACGTTGAGGTGTATTCAGCACGGCGGAGCGGCAACGAGATCCACCGCTAGTAAGGGGACCCGGCACATGATCTACACACCCGATCTGACGGCGGCGTTTGTGGGCGACCAGCTCGAGCTGTATCGCCGGATGTGGGTATTGCGGCTGCTCGACATGGCATTCGAGGAGTCGCGTATCGACGGTCTGTGCACCGGGCCTGTACAGGCCGGATTCGGCCAAGAGGCTGTGGCCGTCGGCACTGCCGCGGCAGTTCGGCCCGGCGACATCGTCAGCACCACCATTCCGCATCTCCGGCACGCCCAGCAGGTCGGTCTTGCCCTGCCGCTGGGCCCGGCCATCGCCGAGATGATCGGCGGGAGCTTCGGTGTGGGCGCCGCCCAGGAGGAAAGCAACCGCATACCTGCCTGGAAGCGTGGGTTGTCGTCCTTTTCAAGCGCTTTGGATCAATCAACCTTGTTTGCGCTCGGCGACGCCCAGATACAGCAGCGGGCCGGCGACGGCAAGGTAACACTGTGTGTCATCGACGATCGCGATGCGAACTCCGCCGAGTTCACTGCGGCAGTGAATACAGCCGTGGCGTGGCGACTTCCGGTGGTCTTCGTCGTCGCGAACGTTCGTTCCGCGCCAAACGAGCCCCGAGACAGGCATGTGCGAGAGTGCCGAGGGATTCCCGTGCTGTCAGCCGACGGCAACCAGGTTGAGGCGGTTCGTGACTCGGTCGCAGAAGCCGTGCAACGTGCGAGCACAGGCGGAGGCCCCACCCTCGTGCAGGCGGTTACCTACCGGACGAAAAATGTCTCTGGGGTGGACCCATTGGTCGTCGCTAGACAACAGTTGATCGGCGCCGGGGTTGGCCCCAGCCATCTCTACGAGGTGGAACGCCGGGCTCGCCATCTGGTGGCTGAGGCCGAGGCCTTCGCGAAGTCAATGCTGCGGGCAAAGGAACCGGCCTGAGTTGGGCAGTCAGAGGCGTGGTCGGCCGGCTAGTCGAGCGGCCCCTGCCGTATCGCCTCGGCGACAGCCGCGGCGCGATCGCTGACGCCGGCCGCTGGTATAGCCGCTGCAGATCGCCGCGATGGCTTGACACAACCCGGCGCCGCGTTCGTCAGTTTGCTGCGGGGTCGGCGTATCCAGATGAGTACGGTGTGCTGGTGGCGATCACCACCGACGTCGAACTGGAGCGGGTGCGCAGTATTCACCAGCAGCGCTCGTATCGAATCGCTTCGGTGCTCCGGATCGGTGTCGTGGGGCTCATGATCGCCGCCATGATTATCGGCACCAATCGGTCTGAATGGGCCCAGCAATCGGTGTGGATCGCCTGCTACGGACTCTGGGCACTGGCTGCGGTGGGATTGGCGTATGCCCCCGTCCGGCAATTTGTCGGGATGGGCCGATTGGCCGGGGGTGGCCGGCTCGAGCCCCTCGTTTACACCCTGATTGACGTTTCGGCGTTGACGGGCTTTCAGTTGCTGTCCGCCAATGGGATCTATCCGCTGCTGATCATGACGCTGCTGCCGATCCTGTTGGGCCTTGATGTGTCCCCGCGTCGGGCGGTGGTGGCGCTGGCCGTCTCGCTGCTGGGTTTCGTGATCGCGGTGGTTGAAGACCCGGTGATGATTGACGCGATCGGCTGGCCGGAGACGTTTTTCCGGTTCGTGCTCTACGCATTCCTGTGCTGCACCGTCTTCGTGGTTGTTCGTATCGAAGATCGGCACGCTCGCTCGGTGGCCGGCTTGAGTGTTTTGCGTGAGGAACTGCTCGCCGAGACGATGACCGCCTCGGAGGATCTGCAACGCCGGATTTCGGAATCCATCCACGATGGACCGCTCCAAGATGTGCTGGCGGTCCGCCAGGAGTTGGTCGAGTTGGATACGGCATTCCCCGGCGATGAACGCGTTGGGCGTGCACTGGCCGGTCTGCAGGCCGCGTCGGACCGGCTTCGGCAGGCGACCTTCGAGCTGCATCCAGCGGTTCTCGAGGAGGTCGGGTTGGGTGCCGCGGTCGAGCAGTTGGCCGCATTTACCGCACAACGTTCGGGTATCGAGGTCTCTACCGACATCGATTACCCGACACGCAGTTCGATCGACCCGATCATGTTCGGGGTGGTGCGCGAGTTGCTGTCCAATGTGGTGCGGCATTCGAAAGCCAGCCACGCGTCGGTCTCCCTCGGGATCACCGACGGGAGATGCGTTTTGGATGTGGTCGATGATGGTATCGGCGTCAGCGACGAGACGATGGCGCGCCGCCTCGGCGAGGGACACATCGGTCTGGCGTCGCACCGGACGCGGGTGGACGCCGCCGGCGGAGTGTTTGTCTTCATCGACGCGCAGATCGGCACCCATGTCTGCGTGGAGCTACCTCTGAAGCGCCCCTGAGGCCCCCCTGAAGCTTAGTCGAGCAGGCCTTGCCGCATCGCCTCCGCGACGGCCGACGCGCGATCGCTGACGCCGAGCTTCTCGTAGAGGCGCTGCACATGGGTTTTGACGGTCGACGGCGCTACGTACAGCTGACCCGCGATCGCGGGAACGCTTTGACCGCGCGCGATCCGATTGAGCACCTCGCGCTCCCGCGCGCTCAAGACGGGTGACGCGGGCGCGGCGCGCTGGCGGATTTCCCCGGCCAGGCCCCCGACCAGCGAGGGCGCCACGACATCGCGGCCCTGCGCGCAATCGAGCACGGCCTTGACGATCTCGGTGCGGGTCGAGTCCTTCAGCAAGAACCCGGCCGCGCCCTGCTGCAGTGCCTGGTAGACGATCGCCGACTCGTCATGCGCCGAAAGCAACAAAACGCGGGTCGGCAATTCGCAACTTCGCACCGCCGCCGCCACCTGAGCGCCGTCCATGCCGGGCATGCGGTAGTCCAGCAACGCCACATCGGGCTGGTGCGCCTTGATCAATTCCAGTGCGGTCGCGCCGTCGTCCGCCTCACCGACGACGTTCACCTCGCCGCTCAACGACAGCGCACGCACCACACCCTCACGAAAAAGTGGGTGATCATCGCCCACGACCACACGCACTTTCTCGGGCGTTGCAGCGCCGGCCATGGCGGTGAGTGTAGCCGGTTGCCGCACATTCCGGCAGTTTGCTCGGGAAGAAACCGCTGCGCTACCTCCGCGACCCGCTACCAAAGGTCAGCGGACTTCGTGGCGGCGGCCGCGTGGCCCGCCCGGTGGCCGAAAGCCATTGCCGGCCGATGGTTCCACTGGAGTTGCGGCACGCCGCCAAGGATGTGTCGAGGATCCTCCAAGCCCGCCATTCGACGCTGTCCTTGCGCATGGCTGACAACGCCAGCCTCACGTGAGCCACCGACGAAGGGGAGTATCACCATGTACCGCACCGGTGGGTTGGAATCCGAAACGCCGTCCCTGGATCCCGAGATTGGGGGCGGCGGGATCACCACCGCGCCCTTTGCCGCAGACATGGGTGCACAAGTGGCGACCATCGTCCGCTCTCCGGGTACTTCCCTCGGCAAAAAGGCGGCGGAGACGACCGGCTTTCCGGCGGTGATCTGGCTGTTGCTGGGCGGGAACCTGGTGGTGCGCGCCGCGGGATTCGCCTATCCCTTCCTGGCCTACCACGTCGCAGGGCGAGGCCACGGGGCAGGCGCCGTCGGGGCGGTATTGGCGGCCTTCGGGGTGGGCTGGCTGGTAGGGCAACTGGTGTGCGGATGGCTGATCGACCATTTCGGGCGGCGGTCGACGCTGGTGGCGACCGGACTGCTGGCGGGTGTGGTGCTGGCGCTGATGGCCGGGGCGCACAGCGTGCCGGCGTTGCTGGCCGGGGCCGTCGTCGTCGGTCTGGTCTACGAGGCGCCGCGCACGGTGCTGGGTGCCGCGATCGCCGACTTGATCGCAGATGCCGCGCGGAGAGCGAAAATCGACGCCCTGCGGTTCGGCTCGATGAGCATCGGCGCGGGGATCGCCGGCGGCGCCGGTGGTCTGCTCTCCGGCTGGATAGGCGTCCCGGCCCTGTACTGGATCAACGGCATCGCCTGCGCGGCGTTCGCCATCGTGGCGGCTTGCCGGATGCCGCCTTCGCCGCTCCGCGGCGTGTCGACCGAGAAAACCGTTTGCCGGCAGGCCTTTTCGGACCTCCGGCTGGTTCTGCTGTTCGTGTCCAGCGTGGCGGTCCTGACCGCTTTTATGGGCTTCTACGCGGCCATGCCGATGTTGATGTCCAGGTGCGGGCTGGGTCCCGGCGCCTACGGCTGGGCGCAGCTGGCCAATGCCGCAGCGGTCGTGGCGCTCACCCCGCTGATCGCGCCGTGGGTGAGTAGGCGAGTCGAGCGGGGTCCGCGTGTCGACATCCTGGCCACCGCGGTGGTGTGGACGACAATGTGCGTCGCGGCCATCGCCCTCGCCCACACCGCGCTCGGATTCACCGCGGCAGCGGCGGCCTGTGCCCCCGGCGAGATCGCCTGGTTCGTGGTCGGCGCCGGCATCGTGCACCGGATCGCCCCGCCCGCACACCGTGGGCGCTACCACGGCGTATGGGGTTTGGCGGGCGCGGTTGCGGCCGTGACCGCTCCAATCCTGGCCTCCTGCAGCCTGATACATGGCGGGCGGTCGCTGGTGGCGGCGGCCACCGTGGCGGCCGGTTTGACCGGCGCCGCGCTGTGTGTGCCGCTGGCCCGCGCTATCGCTCGTCGTGCCGAGACAATGAACTCCTACTGAAGGTCAACGGACTTCCCGGTCGCGGCCGCGTGGCCCGCCCGATAACCGAAAACCATTGCCGGACCGATTGTTCCGCCTGCGCCACCATAGGCCCGGCCGGTCACCCCGCCCATCGCGTTGCCCGCGGCGAACAGACCCGGTATCGGCTCACCGCCGACATGCAGAACCCGGCCGTCGCGGTCGGTGCGCGGCCCGCCCTTGGTGCCCATCGCGCCCACGCACACCGGCACCGCGTAGTAGGGGGCGGTGTCGATCGGGCCGAGCGTCTTGCCGGCCAGCGTGGTGGCGTGCTCATCACCCCAGTAGCCGTCGTAGGCGCTGGAACCGCGCCCGAAGTCCGGGTCGGCGCCGGCGGCGACATGGCGGTTCCATTGCTCGATGGTGCGGATCAGGCCGTCGGCGTGGATGCCGGTCTTGGCGGCCAATTCGGCGAGGTCCGCCGACTCGCAGAACCAGTCCGGAACCGGTTCCCCGGGGGCGATACCCAGAAATCCGTATCGTTGCAGGTGAACCGAGTCGAATACAATCCACCCGCGATCGTTGACGTACCCGCCCCGGGGGTCGAGGTAGTGGAACGCGCCGGCCATCGAGTTGTAATCGCATGCCTCATTGACGAACCGCCGCCCGGCCGTGTTGACGATGATGCTCCTCGGGCGCGTTCGCTCCAGTCGCACGCTGCGGCTGCGTGGGTGGCCTTCGATGGTGTCGCCGGGGATTCGTACGATCGGCACCCACCACGCCTCGCCCATGTTGGCCAGATCCGCGCCGTGCGCCATCGCCATCCGCAACCCGTCGCCGGTGTTGTTCGGCGGCGAGACCGCGCCGTGCATCGGGCCGCGCAGAAAGGCCCGCACCAAAGCCGGATCCCATTCGAAGCCACCGGTGCCCAGAATGACGCCGCGGCGAGCGCGCACGTCGATGCTCTGCCCGGCCCGGGCGATGCGTACCCCGGTGATTTCTCCGGCCTCGGCGATGAGTTGCTCGGCACGCGCATTCGTCTGCGGTGTCACCCCGGCATCCAGCAAACCCTTGAGCAGCCCGGCGATTAACGCCGTGCCGGCCACGCAGGGATGGCTGGTCGGTTCGTCCACCGCCGCGTGCAGGCGGGCTCTGGTTTCGGCGTCGAAGCCGACGTTGGACCAATCGGCGGGGAACGACGTGATGCGGTCGGCCCAGTCGCCCAACTGGGACAGGTCATAGGGAGCCGCGCCGAGCGAACGGCCCCCGGTCGGTTGTCCACCGGGCAACTCCGGCCGGTAATCGGGAAAGCCTTCGGCGATCTCGAAGCGCAAACGGCTGTGTGTCTCGACGAAGTCGAGCATCGCTGGGCCGGTCCGAACGAACGTTTCGACCAGCGCGTCGTCCATCGAATCGAGAGACTGCGCGCGCAGGTATTGCAACGCGCCGGCCACCGTTAATTCCCCGTCGGGAGAACGGTTATGGGCGGGGATCCACACGATGCCACCCGACACCGCGGTGGTCCCGCCGACGGTCGGGGCCTTCTCGAACACCTCCACCGAAGCGTCGGCAACCGCCGCCGTCAGGGCCGCGGTGAGTGCTGCGCCACCGCTGCCGAGCACCACCACATCGACTTCATGATCCCAACCCATGGCCCCTTAGCCCTTCGCGTCCCGTCAGCTCAGCACCGCGGACAGGTGCTCTGCGGCGTGGATGACCGCGTCCTTGCCGCGCATTACCACGTCCTCCCGATGAGAGATGAGGTTGATGCACGTCGGCGGGGATGGCGCCGGGCGCTGCACCGGCACGGCCAGCCCGTACGTATTCGGCTCGATCTCCCCATACGTCATCACCCAGCCCCGCCCGCGAGCCTGCACGACCAGGTCCCGTTCGCCCGGGCGCGGCGGCATGCTCGCGAGCAGCGCGATCCCGGCGGCCCCGCGGTCCAGCGGATATCGACTGCCCTCGTGGAAGGCGAGCTGGTAGGCGACCTGGTTCGGCACGATCACCGCGATTGCCACCTGCTGGTCGCCCTCGGCAACAAGCAGAGACACGGTGGTACCGAGTTCGTCGGCCAGTGCGCGCAGCGTCGGCTGACTCAGTTGACGCACGTTGCGGTCGAACGACGCGCCGAGGACGGCCAGGCCGGACGCCGGCCGATACCGACCATCCTCCCCCTTGGCCACCAACCGGAACTGGGCCAACGTCGAGAGGAGCCGATAGGCGATGGTGCGGTGCACCCCGACCCGGTCGGCGAGTTCTTGCACGGTGAGTCCGGTCGCGGAGGACGCCACCATCTGCAGCGCGGTAAGCCCCCTGGCCAGCGTCTGAGAACCTGCCGCTGAACCCGTCACGGTCTTGACAGACCTCCATGCGAGAGCCAAGCTCTATATATATCGCACATTAGTGTGCGATATTAGCACAAACTCTCATTTGGAGATGGGCCATACGTCCAAAACGAGAACACAATTTCCAGCAGGTAGGCGGCTAGAGGGGAACAGTGGCGGAGTTCGAAAGCGTCTGGAGCGATCTCCAGGGCGTCGCTTTCTCGCAGGGCTACCTCGAGGCCGGAGGAGTGCGGACCCGATACCTGCGTGCCGGCGATCCCGGCAAGCCGGTGCTGATGCTGTTGCACGGGTCCGGTGGCCACGCCGAGGCGTACGTCCGCAACCTGGCGGCGCACGCGCAGCACTTCTGGACCTGGTCGATCGACATGCTGGGCCACGGCTATACCGACAAGCCGGGTCACCCGCTGGAAATCCGCCACTACGTCGAGCACCTGATGGCGGTGCTGCGCACCATCGGGGTCGACCGTGCCAGCCTGAGCGGTGAATCGCTCGGGGGGTGGGTGGCCGCCCGCGCCGCCGTGGATCACCCCGACGTGGTCGACCGGCTGGTCCTCAATACGGCCGGCGGTTCCCAGGCCGATCCCGAGGTGATGCAGCGGATCATCACGTTGTCCATGGCGGCCGCCGAGAACCCCAGCTGGGAGACCGTGCAGGCGCGCATCAAATGGTTGATGGCGGACAAGTCGAAGGGCTACGACGACCTGGTCGCCAGCCGGCAACGGATTTACCGCCAACCCGGATTCGTCGCGGCCATGCGCGACATCATGGCGCTGCAGGATCCCGATATCCGGGCGCGTAACCTGCTCGGCCCGAACGAATACGGCGCCATCACCGCGCCGACGCTGGTGCTCTGGACAAGTGATGACCCGACGGCCGACGTGACCGAAGGGCGCCGCATCGCGTCCATGATTCCCGGCGCGCGCTTCGAGGTGATGTCGGGCTGTGGTCACTGGCCGCAGTACGAGGACGCCAAGACCTTTAATCGGCTGCATCTCGATTTCCTGCTGGGACGCTGATGGGTGCTGGGACGCTGTTGGGTGAAGGCGCGCAAGATGGGGATGTCGACGTCGACGTTATTGTCGTCGGCGCCGGCCCGGTCGGGTTGACCTTAGCCAACATCCTTGGCCTACAGGGTGTTCGCACGCTGGTGGTCGAGGAGCGGGACACGCTCATCGACTATCCGCGCGGGGTCGGACTCGACGACGAGGCGCTGCGCACCTTCCAGTCCATCGGCCTGGTGGACCGCATCCTGCCGCACACCGTGCCCAACCAGATCCTGCGGTTCTTCGACGCCAAGCGTCGGATACTTGCCGAAATGGCCCCGCCCGATGCCCGTTTCGGCTGGCCCAAGCGCAATGGATTCGTGCAGCCGCTGGTCGACGCCGAATTGCTCAGTGGCCTGGACAGATTCAAGCATGTGCGGGTGTGGTGGGACCGGCCGATGACGTCGTGCACGCAGACCGCTGAGACCGTGATGGTCGAGCTGGGCGGTGACGGCGTCTCGAGTGTGCGCGCGCGCTACGTGGTGGGCTGCGACGGCGGGCGCAGCATGACCCGCCGAATGATGGGCGTGTCCTTCGACGGCACCACGTCGTCCACCCGGTGGCTGGTCGTCGACATCGCCAACGATCCGCTGGGCCACCCGAACAGCGAGGTCGGCGCCGACCCGGAACGTCCGTACGCCTCGATCTCGATTGCGCACGGAATTCGCCGGTTCGAGTTCATGATTCACGCCGACGAGTCCGACGAGCAGGCGGAGGATCCGGCGTTCCTGACGCGGATGCTGGCGCGGATGGTGCCGCACCCCGACCGGGTCGAGGTGATCCGGCGCCGCATCTACACGCACCACTCCCGGATCGCCGGCGCATTCCGAACCGGCCGGCTGCTGCTGGCCGGCGACGCCGCGCACCTGATGCCGGTCTGGCAGGGTCAGGGCTACAACAGCGGTATCCGGGACGCGGCGAATCTGGGATGGAAGCTTGCGGCGGTGGTGAACGGCCAGGCCGACGACAAGTTGCTGGACACCTACGACATCGAGCGGCGCAAGCATGCCCGCGCGATGATCGATCTTTCCACCATGGTGGGGCGGGTGATCTCACCGACCGACCGCAGGGTCGCCACCGCCCGCGACCTCATCGTGCGATCGGCGTCAATTGTGCCTTCGCTCAAGCGGTATGTGCTGGAAATGCGGTTCAAACCGATGCCGCGCTACGAGCAAGGGGCGGTGGTGCACTCGTTGGGTCCTGAAGCGCCACGCCACCCCGGCTCGCCGGTCGGCACTCTATTCGTGCAGCCCCGCGTCGATACCCGCACCGAGCCCGATGTGCTCTTGGACGAAGTTCTGGGTCCTTGGTTCGCCGTGCTGTGCTGGAACAACCACCCACGCAAGATCCTCGGTAATGAGGCGTTTGCGGACTGGAAAGCATTGGGCGCGCGCTTTATTGCGCTTCGCCCGTCGACTCAACTGCATTGGGCCGGGCATGACGATCCCGACGTCGTGATAGTCGGCGACCGTGCCGGTGGCCTGAAATCCTGGTTCGACGCCCACCAGGAATCGGTGTTGTTCCTGCGCCCCGATCGGTGCATCGCCGGTGCCTGTATCGCGCAGCTCGCGCCCGAGCTCAGCGCCGCCTTGCTGGACGCCCTCGCGCTTACGCCGGAAGGGGGTGAATCGCCCAGTGCCACTGGCTCTCTGCTGTATCTCCCACAGCCCGCTGCTAAATCTACCGGGGCCGTCGCAGGACCTGCTTGACGACGTGCACGCCGCGATCGCGCGGGCGCGAGAATTCGTCGAGGATTACGACCCGGAACTCGTCCTCATCTTTTCTCCGGATCACTACAACGGGTTTTTCTACAAGGTGATGCCGTCGTTCTGTATCGGAATGCGCGCCAGAGGAGTCGGCGACTACGGGACCCACGTCGGCCCGCTCAACGTGCCCGAAGACATCGCGGCTGACTGCGCCAAAGCTGTACTCGGCGCGTGCGTCGATGTCGCGGTGTCGGCGAGCATGGACGTGGATCACGGCACCGTCCAGCCGCTGGAGAAACTCTTCGGTCACGCCACCGCATGCCCGGTGATACCGATCTTCATCAACGCGATCGCCGTGCCGCTGGGGCCCCTGCATCGCTGCCGGGCACTGGGCACCGCGGTGGGCAACTACCTAGCGACCCTGGACAAGCGCGTGTTGGTGATCGGATCCGGTGGACTATCCCACAGCCCCCCGGTGCCGACGCTGGCCACGGCCGGCCCGGCGGTCCTGCAACGCATCGTGCACGGCGAACCGATGACGTCCGAGCAGCGGCTGGCCCGCCAGACCGCCGTGATCGGCGCGGCCAAGAGCTTTGCGGCAGGCGCCAGCGAACTGCAACCCCTCAACCCGGCGTGGGATCACCACTTCCTGGAGATCATCGACGAAGGTCGGCTGGACCGAGCTCGATTCCTGGTCCAACTCGTTCGTGCTGCACGAGGGCGGTGGCTCCGCCCATGAAATCAGAACGTGGATAGCGGCTTTCGCGGCGTTGGCAACGGCGGGCCGTTACCGCACCACGGTGCGCTACTACAAGCCCGCCGCCGAACTGATCGCCGGCTTCGCCATCAGAACGGCGGCGCCGGCATGACTTCTTTGCCTTCAAGCGCCTCAGCCACTTTCGATCACGTAGTCGACGTGCTCATCATCGGGTCCGGTGGTGGCGGCATGACCGCCGCGCTGACGGCCGACGCGGCCGGACTGGACGTGTTGGTGGTGGAAAAGTCGTCCTATTTCGGCGGTTCCACCGCCCTTTCCGGTGGCGGCATCTGGGTGCCCGGGGCGCCCGCGCAGCGCAGGGAGGGCTATGCCCCTTCGCCCGACGGTGTCGTCGAGTACCTACGGCTGATCACCGACGGACTCGTCAGCGAGGCGCGGATCCGGCAATACGTCGAGTCGTCGCCGCAGATGCTGGAGTTCTTGGAAGGACTCTCGCCGTGGCTCGAGTTCGTCTGGAAGCCAGGCTATGCCGACTACTACCCGGAATTGCCCGGCGGCTCCGAGCTCGGCAGCACCATCAACGTGCCGCCCATCGACCTGCGCCTCCTAGGCGACGACGAGCAGAAGCTACTCAAGCCGTTGGCGCTTGCCCCCAAAGGAATCTGGCTGGGCCCCAAGGAGCTTCGATCATTCTACCGGATTCGTCAATCGTGGGCCGGAAAAGGCGTGCTGCTGAAGTTGATTGCGCGCATGGTCAGGGCGAGGGTGTTCGGCGAGCGGATCGCGGCGATCGGGCAGTCCCTGGCGACGCGGCTCAGATTGGCGATGAAACAGCGCGCGATCCCGCTGTGGCTGGACTCGCCGATGGTCGAGTTGCTCACCGACGCCGATGGATCGGTGACCGGTGCGGTGGTGGAGCGAGACGGCGGGAAGCAGCGGATCGGGGCGCGCCGCGGGGTGATCCTGGCCTCGGGCGGATTTGACCATGACCTGGCCTGGCGCAAGGAACACCAACCGGTCGTAGACCAGGACTGGAGCTTCGGTAATCCCGCCTCGATGGGCGACGGGATCCGCGCGGGTGCGCGAGTCGGCGCGGCGACGGGGCTGCTGGACGAGGCCTGGTGGTTTCCGGCGGTCCAATGGCCGGACGGCCGAATGCAATTCATGCTCAACGAGCGGATGATGCCGGCGCAGTTCATCGTCAATGGCGCGGGCAAGCGGTTTACCAACGAGGCGGCGCCCTACATGGACTTCGGCCACGCCATGATCGACGGCCAGAAGTCCGGGGTCACCCACATCCCGTGCTGGCTGATCACCGATCAGCGGTCCTTCAACCGCTACGTCGTCGGCGGTCATCTGCCGATACCGAAGATCCCGTGGGCGCCGGTGCCCACCGGACGCAAGGTCCCGGCCGCCTGGCTGGAGTCGGGCGTCGTCAAGGCGGCGACGGGCTGGGACGAACTGGCGGCCAAGATCGTCGTGCCGGCGGACCAACTTCGGGCAACTGCAATGCGTTTCGACGAGCTCGCGCGCAAGGGCCATGACGACGATTTCAACCGCGGCGACAGCGTCTACGACAACTACTACGGCGATCCGACCTTGCCCAACCCCAACCTGTACCCGTTGGGGGATCCGCCGTACTACGCGTTTCGAATCGTTCTCGGCGATCTCGGGACATCGGGCGGTCTGCTGACCGACGAATACGCGCGCGTGCTGCGGTCGGACGGCTCCGTCGTGCCGGGCCTGTACGCGGTGGGCAACACCTCTGCGGCGGTGATGGGCCGCAGTTACGCGGGTGCCGGGGCCACCATAGGCCCGGCCATGACCTTTGGTTTTGTCGCGGCGAAACACTGTGCTGTTGGGGCTGCCAAGCAGCCCTTTACTTCTCATAGGAGGTAACGATGAAGATCTCACTGTTTTACGAGTTCGCCCTGCCGCGCCCCTGGGCGCCGGACGACGAGCGCATCATGCTGCATGACTGTCTGGACGAGGTCGAGGCCGCCGACAAGGCCGGATTCTCCACGGTCTGGCTGACCGAGCACCACTTTCTCGAGGAATACTGTCATTCCACCGCGCCGGAAATGTTTCTGGCCGCCGCCAGCCAGCGCACCAAGAACATCCGGCTGGGATTCGGCATCATGCACCTGCCGCCCGCGGTCAATCACCCCGCTCGGGTGGCCGAGCGGATCGCCACCCTGGACCTGATCTCCAACGGGCGCGTCGAGTTCGGCACCGGGGAGTCCTCCTCGGTCGGTGAACTCGGTGGATTCAACATCGATCCCGCCGACAAGCGCGGGCAGTGGGAGGAGGCCCTCGAGGTCGCGATCCGCTGCATGATCGAGGAGCCGTTCTCGGGTTTCAAGGGCGAGCATATCCAGATGCCGGCCCGCAACGTGATTCCGAAGCCGATGCAAAAGCCGCATCCGCCGGTGTGGGTCGCCTGCACGCGGCCGTCCAGCGTCCAGATGGCCGCCCAAAAGGCCATCGGCGCGTTGAGTTTCGCCTACACCGGTCCCGGACCACTCACCGAGCGGGTCAACGGCTACTACAAAGAGCTCGAGGAGAACGGCGTCCCGGTCACCCCGGCGATCAACCCGAACATCCTGGCCATCGGTGGTGACCTGTCGATGATGGTCGCCAAGACCGACGAGCAGGCACTCGAACGCCTGGGGCAGGGCGGCGGCTTCTTCTCGTTCGGCATCCTGCACTATTACATGACCGGCGTGCACACCCCTGGGCGGACGGGCGTGTGGACCCGTTATCTCGAAGAGGTGGAGAAGGACCCGACGTTGGCCTACGGTCCCGGACGCGGCGCGATCGGCGCCCCGGCGACCGTGCGCGAGTTTCTGCGCGGCTACGAGGACAGCGGCGTCGACGAAATCATTCTGCTGCTCAACCCGCGCAGCCACGAGGGCACCATGGAATCCATCGAGTTGATGGGCAAAGAGGTGCTGCCGGAGTTCATCGAACGCGACGAAAAGGCGGTGGCCGACAAAGCCACCCGGCTGGCGCCCGTCATCGAAAAGATCGAGGCGCGTCGGCCCGAGTCCACCGCACCGCAGTTCGACGAGAACTACTCCTTTGGCGGCCTGCCCACCGGCCGCGGCGGTAAATTCACCGCCAATGAGATTCCCGAGGCCATGGCGGAGATCAACGAGGGTCGCGTGCAGGCGGCGCAACGTCTGAAGGAGCAGCAGTCACACAAGTGATTCACCATATCGACGAGCTGTGGCGATACGACGGTCGCCGTGCCGTGGTGACCGGATGTGCGTCGGGCATCGGCGAACACGTGGTGCGACAGCTTCGCGAACTCGGGGCGCAGGTGGTCGGACTCGACAAACACCGGCCTGCCTTCGAGATTGACGACTTTCACGAGGTCGATCTCGCCGATCCTGGGTCCATCGACCGCGCGGTCGCAGCTATCGACCACGTCGACGTGTTGTTCAACGTCGCCGGCGTCTCCTCGGGGATCGGGAACCCGCAACTAGTCGTCACGATCAACTTTCTGGGCCTGCGGCATCTCACCGATGGGCTGATCCCGACGATGCCGGAGGGATCGTCCATCGTGAGCGTGTCGTCGCTGGCCGCCGCGGCGTACCTGGAACATCAGCGCGACGTCGCGCCGCTGCTGCGCACCGCGACTATGCAGGAGGGGGTCGATTGGTGCGCCCGCCACCCCAATGCGCTGGGCACCGGATACCAGCTGTCCAAGGAAGCGATCATCTTCTACACGATGCAGAGCGCGACTCCGTTGGGCGCGAGGGGAATCCGGATCAACTGCACCGGCCCCGGCGTGACCGAAACCCCGATCCTGGACCAGCTGCGGGCGGCCTACGGGCAGGGATTCCTCGACGACATACCCAAGCCGCTGGGCCGCGTTGCGGGACCCGATGAACAGGCGGCGGTGCTGATCTTCTTGAATAGTCGTGCAGCCAGCTACATCTCGGGCCAGGTCGTGTGGGTCGACGGAGGCAACGTGGGTGCGGCGATCGCTCGTGAGCTCGAGGAAGGATAGGCACCGTGGCCAACATGACTGACTTTCGCAAAGCCGCTCGCGATGTGTCCAACTGGGGGCGGTGGGGAGCGGCCGACGAGCTCGGCACGCTGAACTTCATCACCGCGGAGAAGGTCGCGCAAGCCGCGAGCCTGGTCCGGCACGGGAAGGTGTTTCCGCTGGGCGTGGATTTCGGCGCGTCGGGCCCGCAGGGCGCCTTCGAGTTTCGGCACAACCCCGTCCACATCATGACCGTGGACGGTGGCGATGTGAACACGCTGGCCAAGTACGGGCGCGAGTGGACCCGTAACCCGTTGGCGCACCAGCTAAGTAGCTATATGACCGCCGACAATCCGTTCCGCTTCAACGACGACATGATCATCATGCCGTTGCAGGCGGCCAGCCAGTGGGATGCCTTGTCTCACGTCTACTACGACGACCAGCTCTACAACGGTTTCCCCGCGGATTCGGTGACCAGCATGGGCGCCTACCACTGCGGCATCGACAAGGTTGACGTCAAGGGCATCACGTCGCGCGGCGTGCTGCTGGACCTGGTTCGCCACCGCGGAGCTGAAGTTTTCCTCGAAGCGGGAAACCCGATCACGCCGGAGGAACTGGAGGACGTCGTCCGCGCCCAGGGGGTGACGGTCGGGCGCGGCGACATCGTCCTGATCCGAACCGGCTGGTGGGCAAGGTTTCTCATGACCGGCAACAAGACAGAAGGCTATTCCGGGTTGGACTGGCGATGTGCGCAGTGGCTGCATGATCACGAGATCGCCGCCGTCGCGGCCGACAACCTGCAGGTTGAAGACCTGGTATCCGGCGTCGAGGGGATAACGTTTCCGCTGCATCTGCTCTGCCTGCGCGACATGGGGCTGATTTTCGGCGAGTACTGGGACCTCACCGCGCTGGCCGACGATTGTGCTGCCGACGGCGTCTACGAGTTCCAGCTCGTCGCCCCACCGCTTAGAGTTGTTGGCGCCGTCGGCTCTCCGGTGAATCCGATCGCGATCAAGTGATGGACTTTCGGCGCAAAACCACGGTGGTCGACGGTCTGGCCACCAGCTACCTGGAGGCCGGTGCGGGCGACCCGGTGGTGCTGCTGCACGGCGGCGAGTTCGGCGCCAGCGCCGAACTGGGGTGGGAGCGCAACATCGCCGCCCTCGCGGCGGAGTATCGCGTGCTGGCGCCGGACATGCTGGGGTTCGGACAGTCGGCGAAGGTGATCGACTTCGTCGATGGCCGTGGGATGCGGATTCGGCATGTGGCGCGGTTCTGCGAGGTGCTGGGTGTCGATTCGGCACATTTCGTCGGCAACTCGATGGGCGCGATCAACTTGCTCGCCGACACCACGTCGGGGGCGGCGGTGCTGCCGATCCGCAGCATGGTGATCATCTGCGGCGGCGGAGAAATCCAGAAGAACGGACACTTTGAGGCGCTGCAGCAATACGATGCAACGCTTCCGGCCATGCAGCGCATCGTCGAGGCGCTGTTCTACGGCGCCAGCTACCCGGCCGACGACGACTACGTGCGCCGCCGCTACGAATCGAGTGTGACGCCCGGAGCGTGGGAAGCGGTGGCCGCGGCCCGCTTTCGGCGCCCCGGTGCTGCACAGTCTTCGACTCCGTCAAGCGCCCGACCGTACGAGCGCATCGAGGTGCCAACGCTTGTCATCGAAGGGGGAGACGACAAGCTGCTTCCGTCCGGCTGGGCCGCCGAGATCGCGAAGCAGATCCGGGGCGGGCGCTGGGTGGTAATCGGCGGGGCCGGCCACTGTCCGCAGATCGAGCAGCCGGCTGCGGTCAACGAGTTGCTGCTGGACGTCTTGCGCGAGCAGTCCCCCGCAAGCGGGTGGTACCCCCAGCAAAAGCCCTCTATTTCGTGACGAAATGGCGGCTTTTGCGTCTTCTCGCCCTACGTCAGGGCGGCAGCTAGGAAATCGGTCACGAACGCCTTCGTTTGTCGGGACCGCAGGTAGCCGGTATGGCCAGCTGGATAGTGGTGAACCGGCGAATGCCGCCAGGCCTGCGCAAGTGCGGCAGGTTGTTCGGGGGGTACCAGCCGGTCTGCCCGCGCGGCGAACAATGCCAGGCGGCTCGGTGCCAACTGTGGTGAAATAGCAAGCGGGGAAACGACTCTGAAAGTATTCCTGACAGCGCCGCTGCGCAGGATATCCGCGTACTCCACCGGCGCGTGATGATGCGCCATCAGCGCGGGCACGTCGGTGAACGGAATGCCCGCGACGACGCAGTCGACGGGTTCGGTTCCGGCCAACAGCGCCGCAAGGTAGCCACCCAGGGATAGCCCATAGACCCCGATCGCCTCGGCGCCGATGAGCCGAATCCAGTGCACCAGCCGGCGAATATCCCAGATCGCCTGGGTGATTCCGTGCAGCGTCATCGCCAAGTCCAACGACAGCAACCGGTACGCTCCCGGCGATCTTCGTGGACCATGAAAAGGCAGCACGGGCGGGGCCACATTGAAGCCGAGGGCGCTGTGAAAGTGGTTTGCCCACAACAAGGTCAGGTCGAAACGGGACGCGCCCATGCCGAAGCCATGAATGCACACCACCCACGGGCGGATTGCCCTGCGATGGCGAAGTAGGCGCACATGGACGGTGTCATTGTGCGTACCGCGGCGCCAACGGTCCGCTGCCGGTTCGATGCTGCGCGGTTCGAACCCTGAGGCAAATACCGCAGATTCATGCCGGCGCGGCCATGCATGGTTCGCAGTGGCCGTCACGTCATGGGCGGTCAGACACTGCGGTTGGCGGTGGTAGGTCGCGGGATCTGCCGACCATCCGTGCTCGTCGAGCAGCACCGAAGCCGTCGCGACCTCTCCAGCGGTACGTAGTGCTAAGTGCGGCAGGGCTTTCGGCTGACGGGCCCGCACAAAGGCCAGCGCCGCTTCGTCGAGAATCATACCGGCGACGGTAAGGCGATGCGCCGATGCGGACCAAGGACCGTCTCACTGATCGGGAGAGCGTCGGCAATCCGCTCACAGTCGTGAGTAGGTTCGCATCGGCCGCGAAATGAACTGCGAAAAATTGGAGTCCCAGTGGTGAAGCGACTATCCGGTATGGACGCAATGTTTCTGTCAATGGAAGGCGCCACCGCATGGCCCCAGCACACCCTGGGGCTGATGATCTTGGATCCCAGCTCGGTGCCCGGCTTTGGCTTTGACACCTTGCGTAACCACGTGGAGAGCAGGCTGGAGTTCCTACCGCAGTTTCGGCGCCGCATCCAGGAGGTGCCGTTTCGGGTGGACCGGCCGGTGTGGGTCGACGATCCCGACTTCAGGCTGGATGCGCACCTGCATCGAGCCGCGCTTCCGTCGCCAGGTGGTCCCACAGAACTCGCCGAGGTGATCGGCGTAATACTCGCGCGACCGCTGGATCGGCGTCTGCCACTTTGGGAAGGCTGGGACCTGGAAGGCCTCGAGGGCGGCCGTGTCGCGTTCATTGCCAAGACACATCACGCGATGGTCGACGGCGTTTCGGGAGCCGGCCTGGCCTCCGTGCTGTGCGACGTGGCACCCGAGCCGGCGCAGCTACCGACGAAAAGCGCTGACGGCCAGGCTGCACCGCGCCGATCAAGCGTCGAGCTCCTCGCCCGAGGCGCCCTATCCGCGGCGTTGTCGCCGCCCAAGCTTGCGCAATATCTGCGCCAGACAATAGGCGGCGCTGTCACCACGATCAGTCATCTGCGCCGGCCCGAGCCTCCCCCAAGGCCACTGAGCGCGCCACGCGTTTCCTTCAACGGCGCGATCGGACCGCGCCGCGAATTCGCCTATTGCTCTTTGGCATTAGGCGACGTGAAGCATGTGAAGAATCACTTTGGCGCCAAGGTCAACGATGTGATCCTCACGATCGTCGCCGGGGCGATCCGTGACTATCTAGTGAAGCGTGACGCGCTCCCGCAGCGCCCGCTGCTCGCCACCGTCCCGATGTCTACCCGCAAGCCCGAGGATGTGGAACTCGGCAACCTGGTGCATCCGATGGTCGCGTCACTGGCGACCGATATCGACGATCCGGTTGCCAGGTTGGGGGCGATCCACCGCGGAATGAACAGCGCGAAGGACCTGGCCGAGGATTTGACGAAGAAACAAACGGTCGGACTGACCGACATTGCGCCGCCGCTGCTCTTCGGCGCCCTGTTACGCGCTTATCAGGCGGCCAACCTCGAGCAACGATTGCCGTTGAACACGAATTTGATCATCTCCAATGTGCCCGGTCCACCGTCACAACTGTTCCTGGCCGGTGCGCGGGTTGAGCACATCGTCCCGGTCGGCCCGCTGGCGGTCGGAATGGGGATGAATGTGACGGTGTTCAGCTACGGCGATTACGTCGACGTCGGCGTTCAGGTCGACCCCGAGTTGGTCGACGACGCATGGGAACTCGTTTCCCATGCCGCCGAGGAACTTGATCGGCTCGTGGTCGCGACGGTCGACAACTGACCACGCCCAGCATTTCACCGCGAGCAGACGAAAAATCGCACGGATCAGCTCTGAAACGTGCGATTCTGCGTCTGCTCGCGAACGGGTGTCGCCACCACCAGGTCCGGAAGGAATTACCATGAGGTTGAACAACACTCGTGCATTGATCACCGGGGCCAGCCGCGGGCTGGGCCGCGGCATCGCGGAAGTGCTCGCCCAACGCGGGGCCGGGGTCGCGCTCGTCGCCCGCGACAGCGAAGCCTTGGAACTCCTGGCCAAGGAACTCGGCGGCAGGGCATACCCGACCGACCTCACCGATCCAGTTGCCGTTGGGGCGTTGGTCGATCGGGTGGAGGCCGACGGTCCGGTCGATGTGCTCATCAACAATGCTGGCCTCGATTGCGTTCGCCTGCTTCCGGACACATCCGCGCAGGAGATGCGGGATCTACTGCAGGTCAACCTGATAGCCCCGATGCAGCTCTGCCGCCAGCTCATGCCCAGGATGCTGGGGCGCGGTCGCGGACACATTGTCAACGTATCGTCGGTGGGCGCGGTGAGCGTCAGCCCCGGGGTCACCGTCTACGCCACATCGAAGGCGGGGCTGAGCCATTTCACGGCCGGCATCCGTCAGGAACTGCGGGGCAAGCCGGTCGGAACGACTCTGGTGCAGATCGGTGCGGTCAAGACCGACATGCTCGATGGTATCCGCAGGTTCGGGCCTGCCCGACGAGCGATCGAGCGTTCCCAGCGATTGCACATGCTGCCACGCGAGGACCTGGAACCCGAACTCGTCGCCAACGCGATCGCCGATGCGATCGAGCGTGAGCGGCGATACGTCACGCTGCCGCGCCGCATCGCGGCATCCGCCATCCTGACCGAGCTACCGCGGAAAATGAGCGCGGCCATGCTCATCGGTATCGACATGACCGCTGACTGATCACGCCGAACTCGTTGATAGACGTGTCGGGACGGGTCGTGATCATCATCGGGGCAGCCCGCTAGGCGGGAACGGCCGATGCCCGTACCGCGGGACTGTGACAGGTTGATCAACGACAGGGCCGCGACAAGGGGAAGTTGTTACATGAATTCGCATTCGGCACAGTTAGCAGGCAAGGTCGTCATCGTTACGGGCGGCGCCCGAGGACTTGGCGCCGCATTCGGCAGCTACATCGTCGGAAGGGGCGGCAAGGTGGTGATCGCCGACCTACTCGACGACGACGGCGCGCGGCTTGCCGACCAACTCGGCGAGTCCGCGCGTTATCTGCATTTGGACGTCAGCGACCCCGCGCAATGGACGCAGGCGGTGGAGTACACCACCACCGAGTTGGGGCGCCTCGACGGGCTGGTCAACAATGCCGGGGTGTCGACCGGACAGTTCATCGAGCATGAACCCGTCGACCACTTCCGGCTGGTCCTCGAGGTGAACTTGGTCGGCGTGTTCAACGGCATCCAAGCGGTGATTCCGTCGATGCGTGCGGTAGGTGGCGGTTCGATCGTCAATATCTCTTCTGCTGCAGGACTTTTAGGTCTCGCACTCACCGCGGGCTACGGCGCCTCGAAGTGGGGTGTTCGCGGGCTGACCAAGATCGCCGCGATCGAGCTGGCCGGTGACCGCATTCGGGTCAATTCAGTGCATCCGGGCATGACCTACACACCGATGACGGAGCAGGTGGGAATCCAAGTGGGTGAGGGCAACTACCCGAACACTCCTATGGGCAGGGTCGGCCTGCCCGAGGAGATCGCCGGCGCGGTAGGCTATCTGCTGTCTGATGATGCCGCCTACACCACAGGGGCGGAGATTGCCGTCGATGGGGGCTGGACGGCCGGTCCCACCGTGAAATACGTAGTGGGGCAATAGCGTCGGATCGGGAAGGGGTCTTGGTCCATGCCCGCGACCGCCGGTCAGAACAGGTAGTCCAGGCGGGTCTGCATCCCGGCGGCTTGGTGATAGGTGTTGTGACAGTGCATCATCCACAAGCCCGGGTTGTCGGCGACCAGGACGGCGTTGATCTTTTGCTTGGGCAGCACGATCACGGTGTCCTTGCGGGCGCCGGGCGACCCATCGGCCTTGATCAGCTGGAAGGTGTGGCCGTGCAGGTGGATTGGGTGGTACATCATCGTTTGGTTGTCGAATCTGATTGTCGGCCGTTGGCCCTGCTTTACGTGCAGCGGATTAGTCTTGCTGTAGGGCTCACCGTTGATCGTCCAGTCGTATTTGACCATGTCGCCGCCGAGGGCGACCGGGAGGTCGAGGTTGGGTTCGGCCGGGCCCAAGTTGACGGTCGTTGTGGCGGTGAACATGTCGATGACACCCACCGTTTTGTCGAGTTCGGCCGGCCGAAACTGCGGGTCGGGTGTGCTGCCCGACCCGGTGACCAGCAGCGCACGCGCTACGGCGTTCTTGCCTTCCGCGGAAGCGACCAGAGGGAAGACGCCGTCCGCGGCCGTCACGATGACGTCGTAGCGCTCGGCCATGCCGATCAACAGGGCATCGACCTTGGTGGGCACCACGGGGTAGCCATCGGTGTGGGTGACCGTCATCGAATGTTCTGCTAACGCAACGCGAAACGTGGTGTCAGATCCGGTGTTGATAAATCGAATCCGGATGCGCTGGCGCGGTTTTGCATTGAATGTGGTAGCGGCAGTGGGGATTCGGCCGTTGATCAGGTAATAGGGGTAGGCGATGTCGCCGGCGTCGCCACCGAGCAGGTCGCTTTTGCCGACTTCGCCCCCGGGCATCCCGGGCATCCCCGGCATTCCGCTGGTTGAGGTCGTCCCGGATGTCCCGGATGTCCCGGATGTCCCCGATGTCCCCGATGTTGTGCCCGTCGCGGACGGGGTGCCGGTCCTGGTCGGGGTGGTGGTCCTGGTTGGGCTGGTCGTCCCGGTTGTCGTGGGTGTCGTGGTGGTCGGGGTCATCGACATGCTGGGCTTGTTCGGCGCCGTCAGGGCGTCGTAGAGCTGTTGCGGGCTCTTGCCGACACCATCGGTCCAGTCGTCCATGACGACAATCCATTCGGCGTCGTAGCCACCCGGCTCGGTCGGATCGTCGACGATAACCGGCAGATAAAGCCCCATGTCCTCTTCGAGGCCGACGTGCGGATGGGCCCAGTAGGTGCCCGCGAACGGAACGGAGAACCGATACGTGAAGTCGTCGCCGGCCGCGATGTTCGGGGTGGCGGGCTCGGCGCCGTCCATGTCGTTGCGCAACACGATGCCGTGCCAATGGACCGAGGTCGGATGATCGAGCCGGTTCGCGACCGCGATCGCGAGTTCGTCGCCGATGTTGGCCCTGATCAGGGGCCCCGGTATGGAGTCGCCGTAAGCCAGGGTCCGGGCGGTCACCCCACCCAGGTCGATCTCCGTATGCTGAGCAGTCAAGTTGGCGGTCACGGTGCGTCCCGTATGCGGGCGGGCCGCCTCGGCCGCGTCGATCGCGGCGGCCATTTTGGCCGCCTGCGCGCTTTCCGGTGTCTGGGTCTGCGAGTCGCCGCACGCGGCCAGCGCGAAGCCGCCGGCGATGCCGGCGGCCAAGAAGCCACGCCTGGTGAGCCGCGCGCTGTCGAAGGGGATGCCGCTGGTGGGCAGCACAGGCATTGATTGCTCCTCTTCTGCGATCGATTCGTCCCGGCGCCTATTACCCTGCTTGGGCGTGCGGCATATCGCAAGCACGATCATCCTTTTCCGAGCACGCCGCGGATCGCACCCTGGCGGCGGCCTGGCGGAATACGGCCCAGCTGCAGCACAGCAGCGGGTGCGGGGGCGTGATGCGCTGGCCCGCCGCACGTCACCGAGATTGCCGTGATGGTTGCGGTCGCGGCCCCAACCACAACCATGGCGGCAATCTCGCCGCGAAATGATGGATGCGTGAGGCACTGGCCGCGGGCCCCTCACGAAAACCACTGCGCTACTGCGCCTCCCGCAAAGCTGTGCAAGGCGGTGCACACCATGCCGTCGTTCTAGCCCGCGGCGTTGGGCACGTTTGCCGCCAGCCAGTCGCTGAAGCGAGTGGGGAGGAGGGTCACTTCTTCGCCGTCGACGGGAACTATGGTGCTGTCGTCGAGCACCGCACCGTAATAGCGGGCGTCGGCGTCGGTCACCACCTGGCGCGCGTCGCCCGTTGCGGCAAACCGGATCCGGATGAAGTCGTCCATGCCGAGCTTTTCCGGGCCGGCGATATTGATGATCCGGTTGACCGGTTGGTCGACCGCCGTACGGGTGACGGCCGTGGCGACATCCGCGGCGGCGATGGGCTGGAACGCCCCGTGCGGCGCGCGGACCGTGTCACCGTCGGCCAGCGAATCGGCAATGCCGCCAACGAATTCGAAGAATTGAGTTGCCCGAACGATCGAATAGGGCGATCCCGATTCCGCGATCAGCTTCTCCTGGGCGACCTTGGCCCGCATATAGCCGCTTTCGCCTGCCCGGTCGGCACCCACGATCGACAGCGCGACGTGGTGCTGCGCGCCTGCGGCCCGCTCGGCGTCGAGCAGGTTCCGAGTAGAGGTGGTGAAGAAGTGCAGCACATCGTCGTCGGCCCAGGACGGCGAGTTGGACACGTCGACCACCGTGTGCGCACCGGCGAGCGCTTCGGCGAGGCCTTCGCCGGTGAGAGTGTTGACGCCCGAGCGCGGCGAGGCCGAGACTGCCTCGTGGCCCAGTTCGGTGAGCTG
Source organism: uncultured Actinomycetota bacterium (assembly GCA_963845595.1). GTDB lineage: Bacteria > Actinomycetota > Actinomycetes > Mycobacteriales > Mycobacteriaceae > Mycobacterium. The sequence goes on along the minus strand of CAWJSU010000004.1, from coordinate 264,727 downwards.
CGCGATGACCTGCGATCCGATGAGTCCACTGCCGCCGATGACAACGATCTTCATAACCTGTGACCTTTCCGGGTTCTGCGATGAACTGGTGATTTCAGTGTTGTCCCCGACCCTTACCTTCTTCAAACGAGTGGAGTCCGTAGTCGTAACGGGTTCATCCGCGCTGCTGCTGACGCATGAGCTGATGCCGAGCTTCGCCACGTCGTCTCATCGGCGTCAGCCCAGCGGCTGCCGCCGCTGCCGTCCAACAGATCGTTAAATCAACTGCTTGACTTAACCGTGCCTGCGCCGATTAACTCGTCATGTGGTCAACGAACTGGGTGGCGAACTGGATGGCAGGGTGGCCATCGTCACCGGCGGGGCCTCCGGCATCGGTCGCGGGACGGTGGAGCGGTTTGTGGCCGAGGGCGCGCGGGTCGTCATCGCCGACATCGAGACCGACCGGGGAGAGGCGCTGGCCGCCGCGCTGGGCCCCGATGCTGTGTTCCGGCGGATCGACGTCTCCGATCCAGAACAGGTCGGGGCACTGGTCGCCGCCGCGGTCGAGAAATTCGGCGGTCTGCACATCATGGTGAACAACGCCGGAATTTCGGGCACCATGCATCGCAAATTCCTGGACGATGACCTGGCCGATTTCCACCGCATCATGGCGGTCAACGTGCTGGGCGTGATGGCGGGTACCCGAGATGCCGCCCGGCACATGGCCGCCCATGGCGGGGGATCCATCATCAACATGACCTCGATCGGCGGGATGCTGGCCGGCGACGGCGTGATGACCTACCGGGCGTCCAAGGCGGCGGTCATCCAGTTCACCAAGTCCGCGGCAATCGAGTTGGCGTGCTACGAGATTCGGGTCAACGCCATCACGCCGGGCAACATTTCCACGCCGCCGCCGCCGGCGACGACGGCGGCGAATATCGATCCCGGGGACGAGGGCGCACGGGACGAGATCGCGGAAGCGGTACTCTACTTTGCCGGTGACCGGTCGCGCTATGTCACCGGAACCGTGCTGCCGGTGGACGGTGGAACGGTTACGGTCAAGGCGATTCGGCCCACGAAACGCGAGGGATGAGGCTTCGTCATTCGCGGTCATTCGCGGTCATTCGCGGTCATTCGCGGTCATTCGCGCCGAACGTGTTCTCATGGCGAACTTTCCGCGATTTTTTCGCCTTGAGTGCACGTTGGGCGAAGATGGAGCCATGCGCGCTAGCTGCGCCGCGCCGCTTCTTGGGCGAGTTGCACCCGCGAAGTCAGGCCGAGTTTGGTGTAGACGTGGGTGAGGTGGGCTTGCACCGTGCGCGGTGAGACGAAAAGCCGTGTGGCGATGTCGTTGTTGGCCAGTCCCTCGCTGACCAGTTTCGGACGACGTCCCGCTCAGCCGGAGTGAGTGACGCCCCAACCGGTGGCCGGCCGTTTGCGCTCGCCGCGCCCACGCCGTGCGTAGGCGATCGCCTCCTCCGTGGACAGGGCCGCGCCCTCGGCCCACGCAGCGTCAAAGTCATTCTCGCCCAGAGCGTCTCGCAGCGACGCTAGTGAGGCCTCGTAGCCGGCGTCCCAGATCTTGAATCGGACCGTACCGCTATGCCGCCGAGCGCCGTCTGCCGCGCCGAAGAGCCGCGCCGCCTGCTCGTGATTGCCGGCATCGCCGGCCAGCGTGGCGAGGCACTCGAGGATGTCGGAAATGACCACGTAGGCCTCGACTTCGGCGGCACGAACGAGCGCGTCGTGGGCGTCCCGCTCGGCCTGCTCCGGCTCGCCCTGCATGTTCGCTACGCGGGCGCGCGTTGTCAGCGCCACCGCCAGGTTATGGCCCCTCGTCGCCGCGACTGAGTCGTCGGCCCAGCGGCGGGCTGATGCGAGCCGGCGGAACAAGACCCGTTCGGGTTCGGTCAACAGCGCATGCGACCAATCCACCGAGGCGCGCAACGTCTGCTGGCGGCGCACCGCCGTGCGCGCACCGCCGGTCAACAGTCGGAAGCGGTCATGCAAACCATCCAAAATCTCAGCCACCGACAACGCCCGCACCCGCGCCGCCGCCAGCTCGATCGCCAGCGGCAGACCGTCCAGGCGCGCGCAAACCTCCCCTACCGCACCGGCATTCTCGTCGGCAGGTGGAAATCGGGGCGGACCTGCCGTGCCCGGTCGGTGAACAACTCGATGGCCTCGTCGCTCACTGACAGTGATGGCACCCGGCGGATCACCTCACCGTCGACGCTGATCGGCTCACGGCTGGTCGCCAGCAGCCTTACCCCCGAACACGCTTCCATCAATGCCATCACCAACGCCGCGCATGCGTCCAAGAGGTGCTCACAGTTGTCGAGCACCACTAAGCCTCGATCCACAGATGAATTGGCTCCGTGGTGGGTGTCGGAATGAGGAAAGTGCCCTCTGAGCTGGGATGATTGATGTTGCTAAGGCATAAACCAAACCAATTCGGAAAGGCACTTCCGGTGCAAGTGTCCCATAGGTTCACGCTCGGTTCCGCAGTGTTCGATGACGACAATCTTGTGTCGTGTGCCGGGTTGGTGCCGGTGATGACGCTGGCCGAGCAGACCGGTCTGATGGCTGCGCTGGATGAGAAGGTGTGCATCAAGGGGCCGCGGATCAAGTCGGGGTCAGCCAATCCGGCTCCGAAGCTAACGACGCTGATCGCGGGCATGTGCGCGGGTGCGGACTGCATCGAGGATGCCGACATCGTCCGCAGCGGTGGGATGAAGATCCTCTTCGGAGGTGTGTATGCGCCGTCGACGATCGGAACGTTGTTGCGGGAGTTCACCTTCGGTCACGCCCGGCAGCTGGAGTCGGTGCTGCGGGAGCACCTGGTCGCCCTGGGCGAACGGGTCGATCTGCTGGCAGGCGCCGACGTGCGGGCGTTCGTCGACATCGACTCGCTGCTGCGCCCGGTCTACGGGCACGCCAAACAGGGCGCGTCCTACGGGCACACCAAGATCGCCGGTAAGCAGGTGCTGCGCAAAGGCCTGTCGCCGTTGGTCACCACCGTTAGCACCGACACCGCAGCACCGGTGATCACCGGGATGCGGCTACGCGCCGGCAAGACCGGCTCCGGGCGGGGTGCCGGGCGCATGGTCGCCGCGGCGATCGCCACCGCCCGCTCCGCGGGGGCGACCGGCCAGATCGTGGTGCGCGGTGACGCCGCCTACGGCTCGGCCGCTGTGGTCAAGGCGTGCCGGCGCGCCGGGGCGCGGTTCTCGCTGGTGCTGACCCGCAACCGTGCCGTGCAGGCCGCGATCGAGGCCATCGCCGAGGACGCCTGGATCCCGGTGCGCTATCCCGGCGCCGTGCAAGATCCCGACACCGGCGCCTGGATCTCTGATGCCGAGGTCGCCGAAATCTCCTACACCGCTTTCGCTTCCTCGAAGAGCCCGGTCACCGCCCGGTTGATCGTGCGCCGGGTCAAAGACGCCGCCCAAGCCGACGGGCTGTTCCCCGTGTGGCGGTATCACCCGTTCTTCACCGACAACACCGAACCGCTCGCCGACGCCGACATCAGCCACCGTCGCCACGCCATCATCGAAACCGTCTTCGCCGACCTGATCGATGGACCCCTGGCTCGCATCCCATCCGGCCGGTTTGGCGCCAACTCCGCCTGGGTGCTGTGCGCGGCCATCGCCCACAACCTGTTGCGCGCCGCGGGAGTTCTCGCCGGCGGCCGACACGGCAAGGCCCGCGGGGCAACACTGCGCCGAACGTTGGTCAACATCCCCGCCCGTCTGGCCCGCCCGCAACGCAAACCGATCCTGCACCTGCCCAGCCACTGGCCCTGGGAATCAGCATGGCTTGCGCTGTGGCACAACACAATCGGTCACCCATCCACCACTTGACCGACACAACCCGACCCGACGACCAGGAACCAACCGGAAAAGCTGGGCAGACCAGCGGAATAGTTATACCCCGACCCACAGAATCAAGATCAAACATTCAACGGTTCACGCCACACGATCCATCGGTGGATTGAGGCTAAGGCCCGACGGTCGGCAAGGAAACGCAACAAGGTGTCCATTGTGGAGCGGCCCGGCTGGTCGGGTAGGCCCAACGCGCGGGCCACCGTGACCGGCACCAGATCGGGATGGGTGATCGGTGCCAGGTCCACATACCAGACCCCGCCGAACTCACCCGCGATTTCGGCCGCGACCTGAACCGCCAGACGCGTTTTTCCCACCCCGCCCGCACCGGTCAACGTCACTAAGCGGTTCTTGGAAACGAGCTCCCGCACGTTCGCCAATTCGGCATCGCGGCCAACGAAACTCGTCAGCTGTACTGGCAGACCTTGGACCGCGACGTTATTGCCGGCTCGCAACGGTGGGAACTCGTTGCGCAAATCCGGATGACACAGCTGCACGACGCGTTCTGGGCGTGGCAGTCCCCGCAACGGGTGAGTCCCGAGATCTGTCAACCATGTGTCCGCCGGCAGCCAGTCGACCGCCAATTCCTCTGTCGCACCGGACAACACGGTTTGGCCCCCATGTGCCAGATCGCGCAGCCGCGCGGTCCGGTTGATGGTCGGTCCGATGTAGTTACCTTCATCGCGCAGTTGCACCTGGCCGGTGTGCACCCCGATGCGTAGCCGGATAGGTGCCAGCGGCGTGCGCTGCAGCGCCAGTGCACATGCCACTGCGTCGCTGGCGCAGGCGAAGGCGATCACGAAGCTGTCACCTTCGCCTTGCTCGACCGGTCGGACACCGCCATGGACGACGACGACATCGGCCAGGGTTCGATCCAGCACCGCGACGGCTGCGGTCATCTGTTCGGGTTGGGTCTGCCACAGCTGCGTCGAGCCCTCGACGTCGGCCAACAGCAACGTCACCGTTCCCGTTGGCAAATCGGTCATAGCCAAGTCGCTCCAATTCATGGGTGGCGCGTCCGCTCGTGGATCAATCTGGCTCATGCAACCACCATGGGTCAACCACGTGGGGCAATACATCAGCGAAAACGCGTATAACCGCCCCTTGCAGCGCGAATGTCCGGATCTCCGAGTTCGGGCTATGGCAGGGGCCCTTCAAAGCCTCCGAAAGATAGGTAGTCGACTACGCGTGTGCCGCGTGGCAACGGCGCCCAGACTTTCTGGCAAACATACTTGAGGAATGACCTTCGGGAGGGTCGCCATGACAATCACCATCGATCGACCGAACTGCCCGAGCGTCATCGAAGCCGACCTGCCGAAGATTGACTACGAGCATTGCCAGAGCCCTGACGAGGCCCAGCAGATCATCAGTCGGGCGCGACGGCAGGCGCCGCTGGCGATCGGGCCGCACGGGCCGGAGCTGCTGACCTACGAGCTGGTGCGAACCGTGCTGCGCGACCCACGATTCCGGGTGCCTCAGGGTATGTTCCTTGCCTCGCAGGGCATCACCAGTGGTCCCTTGTGGGATCGGGTCGCGACGAACCTGATCAGCCTCGATGGGGCCGCGCACCAGCGGCTGCGGCGACTGGTGTCGAAGGCATTCACACCCCGCGCCACCGCGCGGCTGCGCTCGACGATCGTTGAAGTGATCGACGAACTCGTCGACCGCCACACCGGAACCGGACGCTGCGAGGTGGTCACCGACGTCGCCCGCCAATACCCGATCCCGATCATCTGCGCGCTGCTCGGCGCCCCGTCGGAGGATTGGGAGCTGTTCTCCGAATGGGCCGACGACATCTTCAAGGTCTTCGACTGGTACGTCGCGGCCCACGAGCGGGTCATCCTGGCGGCGTGGGACGAGCTGGACGCCTACATCGACGGCATGGTCGCCAACCGGTGCCACACGTTGACCGACGACCTCGTCTCCGAGCTGATTCGCGCGGAGGACGACGGCGATCGCCTCAGCGCCGACGAGCTGCGGATGCTGGTGGCTGGCCTGCTGCTGGCCGGCACCGACACCACGCGAAATCAGCTGGCCGCCTCGGTGCAGGTGCTGTGCGATCACCCCGACCAGTGGGCACTGCTTGCCCAGCATCCCGAGCTCGCGATGAACGCGGTCGAGGAGACGATGCGCCATTCACCGATCGCGGTCGGGTCCCTCCGCACAGCCCTGGAGGACGTCGAAATAGCCGGGGTGATGATCCCGGCCGGCACACTGGTCATCGCCAACACCGCCGCCGCGAACCGCGATCCCGCCGTCTATGACGACCCCGACCGCCTCGACATCACCCGCGAAGGCGCCCCGGCGATGCAGACCTTCGGAGCGGGCACGCATTACTGCCTCGGTGCCAATCTCGCCAGACTCGAGCTCGCCGAAGCCCTGTCGGTCATGGCACGGCGGATGCCCAACGCACGTCGCACCGGTCCGGCCCCGTGGAAGCCGCTGACGGGTGTGAGCGGGCCAGCGACTCTGCCCATCGAGTTCGACGCCGGGCACTAAGCCAGCGACGACCGAAGCGCACCGTGCGTGAGCCAGGGCGCGATTTTAAATCAATCGCTTGACTTAATACCCGTCTGCAGGGTTGACTAGCCGCATGACAGCAGCCGGCAGGACCGTTCGCAGTGAGCGGGCCACCTCCACCCAGGAGGCGATCCTGGTCGCCGCCGAGCGGCTGTACGCCGAGCACGGCATGTTTGCGGTGTCCAACAGGCAGGTCAGCGAGGCCGCCGGGCAGGGCAACAACGCCGCGGTGGGCTACCACTTCGGTACCAAGGCCGACCTGGTGCGCGCCATCGAAGAGAAACACCGCGGGCCCGTCGAACGGCTACGCGAGCAAATGGTGGCCGAGCTGGGTGAGTCAGCCGGGATGCGGGACTGGGTGGGTTGTCTGGTGCGTCCACTGACCGAGCACTTGACGGCCCTGGGCAACCCCAGCTGGTACGCGCGCTTTGCCGCACAAGCGATGACCGATCCGGCTTACTACAACATCATCGTCAAGGGTGCGCTCAGTTCGGCGTCGCTGGTTCAGGTCGTCGACGGCATCAACAGCTGTCTGCCCGACCTGCCGGTCGAAGTGCGCTTCGAACGCAACATCATGGCCCGGAACCTGTTGATGCTCACGTGCGCGGATCGGGAACGCGCGCTGGCGGCAGGTTCGTCAATGCACCAATCATCTTGGCGGGCGGCCGCATCCGGCCTCATCGATGCGATCGTGGGCCTGTGGCTGGCGCCGGTGACGCCATACGAGTGAAGAGTCCGCGCATGAAAGTTATTGTCGACCAAAATATTTGCGCATCGTCGGGGAACTGCGTCATGAATTCGCCCGAGCTGTTCGATCAGCGCGACGAGGACGGCGTCGTGGTCCTGCTGAACGCGAACCCCTCGGCCGAACAGGCCGAGGGCGCGCGCCGGGCCGCCGCGGCGTGTCCCGCACTCGCCATCCACATCGAGGAGTGATCGTGTCCGACGCACTGACGCGTACCACCACCGAGGCCGGGATCCCGGAGTACCCGATGGCGAGACAGTCGGGCTGCCCCTTCGCCCCACCGCCGGACGTGATGGCACTGGCCGAAAGCAAACCGCTGTCCAGGGTTCGGATCTGGGACGGCAGCACACCCTGGCTGGTCACGGGCTACGAGCAATGCCGGGAACTGTTCTCCGATTCGCGGGTCAGCGTCGACGACCGGGTGCCCGGCTTCCCGCACTGGAACGCGGGCATGTTGTCCACCGTGCACAAGCGCCCGCGATCCGTCTTCACCTCCGACGGCGAAGAACACACCCGATTCCGGCGGATGCTCTCCAAGCCGTTCACCTTCAAGCGGGTGGAGGGCCTGCGGCCGCGAATCCAGCAGATCACCGACGAGCACATCGACGCGATGCTGGCCGGCCCGCAGCCGGCCGACCTGGTCACCGCGTTGGCGCTGCCGGTCCCGTCGCTGGTGATCAGCCAGTTGCTGGGGGTGCCCTACGAGGACGCCGAGATGTTCCAGGAGCACGCCAACATTGGGCTGGCGCGCTACGCAACCGGTGAGGACACCGTCAAAGGCGCTGTCAGTCTGCACAAATACCTGGCTCGCCTGGTCGAGGCCAAGATGCAAAACCCGGCCGAGGATGCGGTCTCAGATCTGGCCGAACGGGTCAATGCCGGTGAGCTCAGCGTGAAGGAGGCCGCGCAGTTAGGCACCGGGTTGCTGATCGCCGGGCACGAGACCACCTCGAACATGATCGGCATGGGTGTGCTCGCCCTGCTGCAAAATCCGGACCAGGCGACCGTCCTGCGCGACGCCGAAGACCCCAAGATCATCGCCAGCGCGGTCGAGGAGATGCTTCGCTACCTCAGCATCATCCAGAACGGCCAGCGCCGCGTCGCTCTCGAAGACATCCACATCGCCGGAGAGGTCATCCGGGCCGGTGACGGCATCATCATCGACCTGGCCCCGGCGAACTGGGACCCGCAGGCATTCCCCGAGCCGGATCTCCTGTATCTGCACCGCTCGGGCGCCGACCGCAACGTCGCCTTCGGCTACGGCAGGCACCAGTGTGTGGGCCAGCAGCTCGCCCGAGCCGAGCTGCAGATCGTGTACCGCACGTTGTTGCGCCGGGTCCCCACGTTGGCGCTGGCCGTCCCGGTCGCCGACATCCCGTTCAAGGACGACCGGCTCGCCTATGGCGTCTACGAACTGCCGGTGAGCTGGTGACGTCCTGGTGAGTACTCTCGAAATTGCCGATCCGAATGGAGGCTCCGTGATGTCGACGTCGACAAGCACCGCTTCGCTCTACCCGCCCGAAGGCTTTGGCGCACCGAAGGATCGACGCGGGCATGCCAGCGGCCGCGATGTGGGCCTGCCGGCGGGAACCGTGGTTTTCTCCGCGGACAACCACATTTCCCTGGCCGACGACATCTTCTACGAGCGCTTCCCGGACGACCTCAAGGAGAAAGCGCCGCGGATCTGGTACGAGGAGGGCGCCTATCAAGTCGGGCGCAAGGGGCAGTCGTTCCTGCCGGGCGACTTCAGCGCGGTGCTGATGCAGTACGACGATCTGCCGGGCGCCGCGAGCACCAACATCGAGGCCCGGATCCAGGAGTTGCGCGAGGACGGCGTCGACAAGGAGCTCGCTTTCCCCAATGCGGTTTTGGCGCTTTTCCACTACCCGGACAAGAAGCTTCGCGAGCTCACGTTCCGGATCTACAACGAGTACATCGCGGAGCTACAGGAACGCTCCGGTGGACACTTCTACGGTGCCGGGCTGATCAACTGGTGGGATCCGCAAGGCACTCGGCGCACGTTGGACGAGCTGAAGTCGTTGGGGCTGAAGACATTCCTGATGCCGCTGAACCCGGGCAAAGACGACGACGGCAACCCGATCGACTACGCGAGCACTTCTATGAGCGGCGTCTGGGACGAGATCGAAGCCTCCGGTCTTCCGATCACGCACCACATCGGGGAGACCCCGCCGAAGAGCCCATGCGAGTTCAACAGCGTCGTCGTGGGCATGATGATCAACATCGACGGATTCCGGGAGACGTTCTCCAAGTACATCTTCGGCGGCATCCTCGATCGGCACCCGGGACTGCGGATCGGTTGGTTCGAGGGCGGGATCGCCTGGGTTCCGTGGGCTCTGCAGGATGCCGAGCACCTGGTGGCATCCTATCGGCACATGTTCAACTGGCCGCTGGAGCACGATGTGCGGTACTACTGGGACAACCACATGAGCGCGTCGTTCATGGTCGACCCGCTGGGCCTGCAGCTGATCGACAAGATCGGGGTGGACAGGGTGATGTGGTCCAGCGATTATCCGCACAACGAAAGCACATTCGGCTACTCGGAGAAGTCGCTGGCGGCCGTCGTCGAGGCCGTCGGGCCGGCGGACGCGGCCAAGATCGTCAGTGGCAACATCACCAACTTCTTGGGCTTATAGAGGTGACCCGGTGACGACGTTCGCGTGGGCGGGGGGCGAGGCCCGGACCGCCGGCAGCGCCCTGGTGATTCCCGAAACACCCGACCTGTCCCGCATGCGCTCGGAAACCGGGGCTCGGCTGCGGTCGGCGATGGCCGACCGGGGCGTCGACGCCATGATCCTGTTGGGCAACAACGCCGTTGTCTACGCCACCGGTACCAGCTGGCCGCTGGGCGACGCCGGGCTGTCCTACGTCGAGCGGCCGGTGGCTGTGGTGCTCGCCGATGACGAATGGCCGCATCTGTTCTTGCCGTTCCGCGAGGGTGCCGCGCAGGAATCCGACTTGCCCGCCGATCACCTGCACGGGCCCGTCTACCTCGAATTCGACGAAGGCGTAGCCGATTTCGCGGGCGCGCTGGCCGACCTGATCCCGGTCGGGGCGGTGATCGCGGTCGACGAATGCACCGGTGCCATGTCGCGTGCCGCGAAGTCGTTGTTCCCCGGCGGCGCTCCGGTCGATGCCGCCGCCGTCGTCAGCGCCGCCAAGGCGATCAAGACCCAGGACGAATTGTCCTGCATCCGTGCCGCCATCCGCATCACCGATGAGGCGATGGTCGACGTCCACAAGGCCCTGGCCCCCGGCATCCGTCAGATCGACCTGTCGGCAGGCTTTTTGCGACGGGCCTTCGAACTGGGAGCCACGGCCAGCATGCTGGAACCGATCTGGCAGGTGATGCCGCACAGCAGGGCCGAGGGCGTGTGGACCACGCACGGCGACCTGGCGCTGCCGCTGCTGACCACCGAGCGCGAGCTGGTCGAAGGTGACGTGCTGTGGACCGACGTCAGCATCACCTACCGCGGCTACTGCTCGGACTTCGGGCGGACCTGGATCGTTGGCCGCGATCCGGCGCCGCGTCAGCGGGCGCAATTCGAGCGCTGGTGGGAGATCATGACCGCCGTCCTGGACGTGACCCGGGCCGGAGCCACGGCCGCCGACCTGGGCCGCGCCGCAACGCAGGCCAACGGCGGCGTCCGGCCCTGGCTGCCGCACTTCTACCTGGGCCACGGCATCGGCGTCAACGCCGCCGAAATGCCGATGATAGGAACCGATCTCGGCGACGAATTCGACGAGAAGTTCGTCCTGCGGCCGGGCATGGTGCTGGTGCTGGAGCCGGTGGTGTGGGAGGACGGCACCGGCGGCTACCGCAGCGAAGAGGTCTTGGTGATCACCGGGGAAGGCTGGACCCGATTGACCGACTACCCCTATGAGCCCTATGGCAACTGAAGTCCTGCCCGACGATCGCGCGCTGCGCTCGGGGCGGCGCCAGCGGGCGCTGGACCAGATGGCGGCGTACGACCTCGATGTCCTGGTTCTCGGTCGTCAGGCCAACGTCCGCTATGTCGCCGGCGCGCCGCAACTCTGGGTTGCCGGGACCCGGCCGTTCGGACCGACCTGTGTGCTGGTGCGCGCGACCGGTGCGGTTCATCTGCTCAGCACGTGGGATGAGGGCGTCCCCGACGACATCCCGCACCAGAACCTGTACGGCATCGCCTGGAACCCGATGAACACCATGTCGGTGCTGCAGCGCATCGACGGCGCGGCCACCGCCCGCCGCGTCGGAACCGACGCGCTGTCACCGGTTTTCGCGCAGCTGCTGCCGGCGGCCTTTCCCAACGCCGAACTGGTCGACGGGGAACTCGCCATGCGCGCCGCCCGTCGGATCAAGACGGACGAGGAGGTGGCCGCGCTGCGCGAGGCGATCGCGGTGGCCGAGTCGGGTCTCGCGGCCGCGGTGGCCGAGCTGCAGCCCGGGGTACGCGAACAAACGCTGGCCGGTGTACTGCTCGAGGCCCTGGCGGCGGGCGGGGTGTGCACGCCGTCGAATCAGGATGTCGCGTGGGTGACTTCGCGCGATCACCCGTGGCGGCGGGTCAACGGAGACGGCCGCGTTCAGGCTGGCGACCTGGTGGCCATTTCCGCCGGAGTGCTGGCCGGTGGCTACATGGGTGAAGTCGGGCGGACCTGGCCATCGGACAACGTCGCCGGGCCGTCCACGGCCAGGGCGCTTTACCGACGCTGGGAAGGCCTGTGGTCCAGGCTGATTGGCGCGTGCCGGCCGGACGCCGGGGCCGGCGAATTGCTGGCCGCCTATCAGGCCGCGGGGGAGCCGGCGCCGCCCATGCCGGTGGCCCGCGGGCTGGGCATGGGCTTTGACCCGCCCGTCATCTCCAAGCACCTACCGGCGACCGCGGCCGGCGAACGACTGCAGCCGGGAATGGTGCTCGCCGTGACTGGCTATGTGTGGGAGCAGGGAGTCGGTGCCGTCTTCGGACGGGAAGCGGTGCTGATCACCCCTGACGGCGCGGAAGTGCTGACGTCGAGCCCGTTCTGGCAGGCATGAGTGGGGGAAGCTCGGCCTGAACCGCAGGCGCCGCCGCTGGCCGGTTATGCGTTAGTCGACCTATCCACCGGAATAGCGGGGGCGTACTGCACCAAATTGCTCGCCGACGGGGGCGCTGACGTCATCAAAGTCGAGCCGCCAGAGGGTGATCCGCTGCGTCGCTGGTCGTCCTCCGGCGCGGCCATTCAACCCGGCGGCGACGGCGCGTTGTTCGGTTACCTGGCCGGCTCCAAGCACAGCGTGGTCGCCGACCCGGAAGCCGACGACGACATCGACATGGTCTGCAGGCTGCTGGTGGCGGCCGACGCGGTGGTGTGGTCTGCGGGCTCGAAAGTTGCCGAGCACCAACTGTTTACCCCTGCCGCGATGCTTCGGGCGCATCCGCATCTGACCGTTACCTCGATCACCCCATTCGGGCTGCAGGGTCCATGGCGGGACCGCGCGGCAACCGAATTCACCCTGCAGGCCTGGTCGGGCGGAATCGTGGGGTTGGGTCGTGGTGAGGCGGACCGGGCGCCGGTGTTCGTCGCCGGGCAGGTCGGTGAGTACCTGGCCGGAGCCTACGCGAGTGCGGCGACCCTGGCGTCGCGGTCGCGTGGGGTCGGGTGCGGCGGCTCCGGCGAACTGATCGACCTGTCGATGCTGGAGACACAGATCCTGTGCCTCACCTATTACCCGGTCACCTATTTCGAGATGCTCGGCCGGCCCTGGCGGGACGCCCGGCGGCGCACGGTTCCGGGTGTGGCCCAGGCGAAGGACGGCCTGGTGGACCTGGGGTGCGGAACCGCGCAGCAGTGGTTCGACCTGTGCGTGATGGTCGGTCACCCGGAGTGGATCGACGAGGAATCGCCGCTGTCCATCACCGAACTCGCCAACATCTACGCGGGCGAGATCTACGCGTGGGTCGAGAACAACCCGGTCGAGGAAATCCGGGAGCTGGCAACGGCTTTCCGGATCCCCAACGCGCCGGTCGCCAATGGCGCGAACATCGCGGCATTGGACCACTTCCGGGAGCGCGGCTCATTTGTGCGCAATCCGCGGGACGGGTTCTGCCAGCCCGGCCACCCCTACCGGATGCGGCCCGCGCGGTTTCGGCAACCCGGTCCGGCGCCGCGGCTGGGTGAGCAGACCGAGCATTATCGGTCCGCGATCGTGACCCCGCGGCCCGCGCCGACCGGATCGGTAAATCCGTTGCCGCTGCACGGGCTTCGGGTGTTGGACATGACGACGTTCTGGGCCGGCCCATGCTGCACCCATTTCTTGGCCATGCTCGGCGCCGAGGTCATCCACGTGGAATCCGCCCGTCGTCCCGACGGCACCAGAATGATTGCCGGTGTGCCCGTCACCGAAGAGCTTTGGTGGGAGAAGTCGCCGATCTTCGCGGCGCTCAACACCAACAAGAAAGGGCTGGCGATCGACCTGCAGAGCCCGCGCGGGCGGGAGGTACTGCGCCGGCTCGTCGCCACCTGCGATGTGATCGTGGAAAACTTCACACCCCGGGTGCTGGACCAGATCGGCCTGGATTTCGAAGCCGTTCAAGCGGTTCGGCCCGACGCGGTCATGCTGCGCATGCCCGGGTTCGGGCTCGACGGGCCGTGGCGCGACAATCCCGCGTTCGCCTACGCGATCGAGTCGGCGGCCGGCCTGAGCTGGCTGACCGGCTATCCCGACCGCCCGCCCTACGAGCCGTATTCGATCGGCGACCCAAACGCGGGCGTGCATGCGCTCAACGCGCTGCTGCTGGCGCTGGAGCATCGCCGGCGCACCGGCCAGGGCGTGCTGGTCGAAGTGGCAATGGTCGATGCCGCTCTCAGCATCTCCGCCGAGCAGGTCATCGAGTATTCCGCCTACGGGGCACTGCTGGAACGCGCCGGCAACCGGGGGCCAACGGCGGCGCCGCAAAACCTGTACCGCACCGCTGACGCCGACGAATTCGGCCGGCTCGACAGTTGGGTCGCCATCGCGGTGGCAACCGACGATCAGTGGGAGCGCTTACATAGCGCGCTCGGAACACCTTCCTGGGCAACGGATCCGGTGCTGGCCACCGCGTCGGGCCGTCACGAGCACGAGGATCTGATCGATGGACACCTGGCCGCATGGTGTGAGCACCGCAGCACCGACGACGTCGTCGCAACCCTGTGGGACGCCGGTGTTCCGGTGGCCAAGGTGATGCAGCCGCATCGACAAACGGAACTGGATCAGCTGCGGTTTCGCGGCTTCTTCGAAGACGTCGATCACCCGGTGAACGGCCCGGCCAAGCTCAGCACCGTGCCGATGAGGTTCTCCGCCGGGCCCGGCCAATTCCATACCCAGCCGGCGCCTTTGCTTGGTCAGCACAACCATGAGGTACTCGCCGGGCTGGGCCTCACCGCGCCAGAGATCGCCGACCTGGAAGCCGACGGCACCATCGGCCGGGCGCCCACCTAGGTTGTGCGAGCAGACACAAAATCGCACGGCGTGGTCTCCGCGCGTGCGATTTTGTGTCTGCTCGCGGGATCTCGCGGCCGCTGGTTAGTGACGCCACCCCTCCGCGGCCTGCTCGTCGAAAGTGCGGTCAATGCGCTCGAACCTGCGGCGGATAGAGGCGCGGGAGGCCTCGTGCGGCAGGATGTACAGCCGGTTGGCCTGAATCGCGTCGGCGGTCAGCCGGGCGACCTCGTCGACGCCCAGGCTGTCGTCCTGCGCCGGGAGCGGCCCGAGCGACCCCGTTACGTCCGGTGTGGCCGACATTCCATAGTCCGCGCCGCGGATTCGTTCGGAGTTGGATACCAGCTTGGTTTCGACGACCATCGGGCAGAGCACCGACACACCGATACCGTTGTCCTTGACCTCGCGGGCCAGAGTCTCGGCCAGGCCAACAACGCCATATTTGGCAACGCAGTACGTTCCGAGGCCGGCATTGGGTACCAGGCCGGCGAAGGACGCGGTGAAGGCGATGTGGCCGCCCGTCCCTTGCTCGAGCAACCTCGGCAAGAACGCCTCGACGGCATGGATCGAGCCCCACAGGTCGATATCGATCACCCAGCGCCAGTCGTCGTGCGTCATCTGCGCGAGCGGACCCGCGACGGCAATGCCGGCGTTGCTGAATACGACGTCGACGTGGCCGAGAAGGCGGAAAGCCTCGTCCGCGAGGTGAACCATTTCGTCGAGATGGCGGACGTCGCATGCCACTCCGTGTGCCTCGACCCCGTCGGCACGCAACCGGCCCACGGATTGTTCGAGTCCCGGTTTGTCGATGTCTGCGAGTACGACGCTGGCACCGCGGCGGGCGAACTCGGTGGCGGTCGCCAAACCGATGCCGCTCGCACCGCCGGTGATGACCGTTCCACGCCCCTCGAATCCGTCCATAGGACGGAACCTTATTTCAGGCAGCTACCCGCGTCGACGGGGAGGGTCACGCCGGTGATGTAGCGCGACTCGTCGGAGGCCAAGAACAGCACCGCGTTGCTGATGTCGATCGGGTCGACCCACGGAACGGGCAACGTGTGGAACATCTGGCAGATCGGCGCCATGTCGTCGGCGGTCGGACTTTCCAGATCCGGCCTGAACAACTTCCAGGTCCCCTCGTTCATGATCATCGGGGTGCTGACATGCGTGGGGTTGACGGTGTTGACGCGAATCATGTGCTGCCCCAACTCCACTGCGAAGGACCGCATGATGCCCACCACACCGTGTTTGGCCGCAACGTAGCTGCCGCAGTGGGGGTAGGCCTTCAGCCCGCCCACCGAGCTGGTCAGGATGATCGAACCGCCTTTGCCGCCAGCGATGATATGTGGGACACCGGCTTTCACTGACTTCCACACGCTCGACAGGTTCACGTCGATCATTTCCTGCCAGTCGTATTCGCTGGTCTTGTCCAGTGTGTCGCCGCCGTTGCCGATGCCCGCGTTGGCCACGATGATGTCTAACCGGCCCAGCTGCTCGACGCCGGCATCCACCGTCGCTTTCAGCGCATCGTAATCGCGCACATCGACTTCGGCCGTGAGGATTCTGCGGTTGAGGCCCTTGACCAGGTCGGCGGTCTCGGCCAGATCCTCGGGCGTCGACGCCGGGATGGTGGTGTTCTGCACGATCGGCTTACAGACGTCGACGGCGATGATGTCGGCGCCCTCTTCGGCCAGTCGCACCGCGTGGCTGCGGCCCTGACCACGCGCCGCCCCGGTGATGAAAGCGACCTTCCCTGCTACCCGGCCCTCAACACGTCCAGTCATCCCTACCTCAATTCCTGACTCGATCTGATCGGCTCGCTTCGCCCACCAACAAGTGCCAACGGCGGATCCGTTTCGGCTATTTGTAGTTCTTAATAATAGAGAACGAGATTCTCACGAGGCAAACCTGGTGCGCTATTTGCCCAGGCCGGTGATCGGACCTAACCGGCGAATCCTCGTGAGCAGAAGTCCCACACCTCGTCGGCAGTGATGGGATGGACCGTCGCGTCATCGGTGCCGCCGTTGTACTGCGCGAGGAACATGACGGTCTGCATCGTCATGGCGGCCACCCGCTTGGGATTGATGTCGGTGCGCAACTCGCCGGCGGCGCTGGCCGCTTCCATGAGTTCGGTGAGCAACGCAATCAGCGGTGCGTTGGCCATCTTGACCTCGGCCGGGTGCGTGACCAGCAATCGGGGCGCAAAGTCGGTGAACAGCGGACGCTTGGCCGTCGGGTCGGGACGGGAGGCCTCATACAACAGCTCGACGGCGACCTTCAGCCGCTGCAGCGGGTCGGAGTGGCTTTCGGTTGCGGCGCGGATCTGGTCGGCCGACCGGCTCAGTGCGTCTTCGAAGAGCGCGAGCAGCAGCTCGTGTTTGCCGTCGAACTGCAGGTAGAAGCTCCGCAAGGATTGGCGGGACCGGTCCACGACCTCCTGGACGGTGAAGTCCGTGCTGCCCTTTTCGATGATGATGGCCTGCGCCGCGTCGAGGAAGCGCTGAACGCGCTGCGCGGCTCGCAGCTTGGCGGTCTTGATGGACCGCTCAACCGCGCGCTGTTTCCACGCCGGCTCTTCGCTTTGAGTGGTCATCGCCGGCTCACCTGATTGCCGCGAGGGGAGAACATGATTGGACTGTACCGGAGAACGCCGTGACATCGCGGTGCTCAACCCCCTCACGGGTGACGTTTCGGAGATTGTAACTTTCTCATGACGAGAATACTATTCTCTTACACGTATGTATGGAAGCGTATTCGCAAAGAGCAGAACGCGCCGTCCCGGAGAACCTGAAAAACCTCGATCGACTGGTCGCCGGCGAGCGCCTGGAAAGTCGGGGAGTGCCGTGCAGCTGACCTTCGACGCTGACGTCGAGGCGTTCCGCGCCGAATTCGTGGCGTTTCTTGACAGGAATCTGCCCGCCCTTGCCAACTCGGGCGAGGCGTTCGAGCGGCCGCGCTCCAGTTCGCACGTCCCGGAGTGGGCCCGCCGCTGGCAACGGCTCCTGTTCGACAGCGGATGGCTGCTGCCCGGCAATCCGCCCGAATTCGGCGGGCGCAACGCCACGCTATTGCAGCAATACGTGTACCTGGAGGAGCTGGGGCGGCGGCGGATCTATCAAAGTTTCAATCCGCAGGGCGTTGGCATTATTGCGGCGTCGCTGTTGACGTTTGGCACGCAAGAGCAAAAGCAGCGATGGGCGGTGCCGATCCTGCGGGCCGAGATCACCGCGTCGCTGGGGATGAGCGAACCGGGTGCGGGCTCTGACCTGGCGTCACTGAAAACCCGGGCGGTGCGCCACTCGGATTCGGAAGGCGACCACTTCGTGGTCAACGGGCAGAAGGTGTGGACCTCGGGCGCCCATGACGCCGATGTGCTGTTGACGTTCGTACGCACCGACCCGGACATGCCAAAACACAAGGGCATCAGCGCGTTGCTGATCCCGACCGACACTCCCGGTGTGGTGCGCCGTCCGTTCGCGTCGATCTGCGACAGCGATGATTTCGACTTCAACGAGGTGTTCTTCACCGACGTGCGGGTACCGGCGGAGAATTTGGTGGGTGAGCTCAATGGCGGTTGGCGGGTGGCGACGGGTTCCCTTGGCCACGAACGCGTCATGCTGTGGATGGGATATGTCGACCTATTGCAAGAGCTGACCATCGCTATCAGCCCATTTGGTGTGTTCGAGCGGGATCGCTACGCCAGACTGGTGATGGATGCCCACGCGCTGCGGCTCCTTGGGTCCGCGGCTCTGGCGGGAGCCGCTCGCGGGGAGGAAGATGTGCCCGCCCAGTCGGTGCTCAAGCTGCTCGGTTCCGAGGCGCTGCAACGCGCCGGCGAGGACGCGCTCAATGCCGCCGGCGCCGACGGGTTGGCGTACCGCGGGATCACGGCCCCGTTCGCCCCTCTAGACCTGGACAGCCACTACGGCAGCTGGTTCGACCGGTATGTGCGCAGCTTCGCCGCGACCATCGCCGGTGGCACGTCGGAAATCCAGCGCAACATCATCGCCGAACGAATATTGGGGTTGCCGCGCAATTAGCTTCGAATTAGCTTGCGCCAGTGTGAATCTGGCGACACACCGTCGGCGTGTCGCATCGTGAAATTCACAGTCGCAGCTAGTGGTGGTCTGGGCTATCGGCGTCCAGCGAGGCCCAGTAGCCAATCGCTGCCAGCCCGGCCACGATCGCCACCCCTCCCAACACCATGCCGGCCGTCGCGACGCGCGGATTGTTCGCTTCGCCGCGCTTGGCTCGCCCCCGCCCGATATCGCCAGTGATGACGGCCGCGATACCGAATGCAACCCCAATCAACAGCCAACAGCTGATCAGTGCGACCAGGCCCAAGATCAGCGAGGCGACGCCGACTTCGTTTCGGGGCGCATCGGGGTCCCTCCGGGCTGGTTGGCTCATGTGCGTTGATTCTAGGCTGGCCGCGGTAGCAGGTCGCGGGGCCCACGGCGCCACGGCGCTATAGCTGTGCCAGCCGCGGCGCGAATCCCTTGGCCCGCAGCGTGGCTCCGGCCTCCCGGGTCAGCTCGCGCGCGCTGCCCAGCAATCCGTCCAAGATCAACGAACGCTTGATGTGGCGGTGCAACTGGTGCTCGGCGGTGAACCCGATCCCGCCGAGCACCTGCTGGCAGTGCCGCGCGGTGGTCAGCGCCGCCTGGCCGGCCGCGGCCTTGGCCAGCAAGCAGGCCAGGTCGTCCGGTTGGTCGGTGGCCGCGTGCAGCGTCGCCTCGGCGCCTTCGATCGCGACGAGCGTCTCGGCCAGCCGGTGCCGGATCGCCTGGAACGAGGCGATGCGCCGGCCGAATTGAACGCGGTCCATGGCGTGCTGGCGCGCGAGTGAGAGCATCGTGCGGCCGGTGCCCACCAGCCACCAGCCCAACGCTCGCCGCCCCGCAGCCAGCGCGGCCGACGGCAGTGGATCTCCCTCTCGCACAGAATGTATCGGCAGTTCGCCGTCGATCGCCGAACTGGAACCGTCGCCGCGCTCCCAGACCACCCAGGCGCCGCCCGCGAAGGGCAGCGGTATGGTACCGCCGGCCGCATGCCCGGCCGCGCGCAGCACGACGTCGTTGAGCACGGGTGCCTGCGCGCCGGTCTCTCCCAGCAGCCCGAACACCAAAGGGATTGCCACATCCGGGATTTCGTCGAGCATGTCCACCCAGCCGAGGTCGGACAACGCCGCGTCGAGTTTGACGCAGGAGGCCATCGAAGGATCGACCATTGTGGTGCGCAGCGAGTCGGCCAGCATTCGCAGTGCCTCGGGATCTGTCGTTATGTCCAAGGCTCACTCCTTCCCGAGGTCGAGCAACCGTCGGGCGATGATGTTGCGCTGAATCTCGGCGGTACCGCCGTAGATGGTCGCCGCGCGCGAATACAGGTACTCCGAGCGCCACGGGGTTTCTTCTAGCTCGACGGTCCCGGGCAGCAGGTCACGGACGGTGTCGTAGAGCCGTTGTTCGGCGCAGGCCAGCAGTACCTTGTCGATGGAAGTGTCCGGCCCGAGCCGCGCGCCGTCGCGCAGTCGGTGCTGGGTGATCCGGGACCGGCAGCGCAGCGTGTGCAGCGCGAGATAGGCTGCGCCAAGCTCGAATTCGTCCGGCTGGCTGGCTTGCGCGATGAGTTCGTCGAATCGCGCGTAGAGGTAAGCGATCCGCTGCCAAAAGCAGGTGGAACGCTCATAGGGAAGCAGATCCATCGCCAGCCGCCAGCCGTCTCCCGGCCGGCCGAGCATCCGGCTCGCCGGAATCACCACGTCGTCGTAGTACACCTCGCAGAATTCGTCGACCCCGTGCATCGTGCGCAGCGGCCGGATGGTGATGCCGGGCGTGTCCAGGTCGACGAAGAACGCGGTTATCCCGTCATGCGGGCTGGAATTGCCGGGCGCGGTGCGGGTGAGCAGGACGCATCGCGTGGAGAACTGCGCGAAGCTGGTCCACACCTTCTGCCCGTTGACGATCCAGTTGTCCCCTTGCTGGGTCGCGCGGGTGGTCAACGAAGCCAGGTCGCTGCCCGAGTCCGGTTCGGAAAAGCCCTGACACCATTGCTCGCGGCCGCTGAGCAGCCGCGGCACCATCTCGGCCGCGAGTTCCGCAGGGGCGTAATCGATCATGGTGGGCGCGAGCACCTCGACCATCGAATAGGGGCCGGGTTCGGCGAGACGACGACCGACCACCTCCTCGCCGACGATCGCGCGAAGTACCGCGGGCCCGCCCAATCCGCCGACCTCTTTCGGCCAGCCGTACCGCATCCAATCGGCCTCGTAGAGCGCCCGGCTAACCCGGGCGAATTGCTGCATGTGGCCCTGCAGCGAGTGGTCGGGCCCGGGGGTCAGGTCGTGCTCATCGAGCCACGCGCGCAGGCCCGTCCGGAACTCCTCGACCTTCACGGGGCGGGACGCCCGACCGCGTGCGGGCGCCCGGAGTCGTGCACGCCGCTGCGGCGAATGAACGTCATGGCACGGGTTTTGAGCCGCCAGCCGTCGGGGGTGCGGGAGTAGGTGTCACGGTAATAGCCGATGCGCATGTCATGACTGGCGTGGTCGATGAAGCACAACGGCTGCGTGCCGCTCGCGCTATCGCCGTCGATGTCCACGAGCGCCGTCCCGGTGAGAAACAAGCCCTTCGGCGCGGCGGCCACCAGTTCCGGGAACCTGTCCAACCGATACGTGTCGCCGAAGGCGCTGTAGGTTCCGTCGGGCGTGAAGACGGCCAGCAGTCCGTCGACGTCTTCTTGGGTGATGGTGACGGCGTATCGGGCGAGCAGCTGCTGGATCTCGACCAGGTCGTCAGTTCTGGTTGGCATAAACCTTGCCGCCTTTCATGACAAAGCTGACGTTGCGAGTAACGGTAATGTCTTCCAACGGGTTTCCCGGCACCGCAATGACATCGGCGAGCTGGCCCGGCACCAGCCGGCCCCGGTCCGTGCAGTCGATGAGCTCGGCGGCGGTCACGGTGGCCGCGCGCAGCACCGCTAACGGCGGCAGGCCCCAATCGACAAGGGTGACAAGCTCGTCGGCGTTACGGCCGTGCGGTATCGCGGGCGCATCGGTGCCGACCGCGATCTTCACGCCGGCTTCGTAGGCGGCCAGTATCGACTTGCGCGACCTCGGGAACATCTCGGCGGCCTTGGCCTGCAGCTCGGGCGGGGCGTGTGAGACGTCCATGCCTTCGGCGAGGCGCCGCGTGCTCACCAGGAATGTGCCGTGCTCGACCATCGTCGCGATCGCCTCGTCATCGATGAGGAAGCCGTGCTCGATGCAGTCGATACCGGCCGCGACCGCGTGCTTGACCGCGTCGGCGCCATGTGTGTGCGCGGCGACGCGCAGCCCGCGCCGGTGTGCCTCGTCGACGATCGCGCGCAGCTCCTCGTCCGAATAATGTTGCGCGCCTGGCGGTCCGGTCAGTGACATGACGCCGCCCGAGCAGCACACCTTGATTAGCTGCGCGCCGTGTTTGATCTGGTAGCGCACCGCCTTGCGGATCTCGTCGATGCCGTTGGCGATGCCTTCCTCGACCGTCAGGTCCAGCACATGCGGGGCGAAGGCCGCGAACATCGTCGGATCCAGGTGCCCGCCGGTCGGGGTGATGGCGTGCCCGGCCGGCACCACCCGCGGTCCGTCGATCCAGCCCGCGTCGATGGCCTTGCCCAACGCGACATCGAGCAAGTACCCACCGGTCTTGACGAATAGCCCGAGGTTGCGCACCGTGGTGAATCCGGCGCGCAGCGTGCGGCGGGCATTGCCGACCGCGCGCAACACCCGCGTCGGCGGGTCATCCTGGACCTGCGACAGCCCGGGCTTCTCCCCGCGCCCGCCCATCAGGAGGTTGACCTCCATGTCCATCAGCCCGGGGAGCAGGATCGCCTCGCCGAGGTCGATCACGGAATCTTCTGGGCCCTCCGGGCCCGCCCCGACACCGGCGATCCGCTCGCCGTCCACCCGCAGCACGCCGGGTCGCACGATCTCCCCGGCGTCGACGTCAAGCAGCCCGGCGGCCTTGAGCGTCAACACCGTTCAGATCACCGGCTCCCGGACCAGTTCCACCCAGGCCGCGCCGCTGTCGGGGACGCGCGGCTGCTTCCACGCCTCGATCGGAAACGACACCATGATCAGCGATTGCATCAGGTGCATGAGCGTCCGCGCGTCCTCGGGCAGGTCGTCCAGTGGGAACTTGTCGCAGTAGGCGATCACGTCGTTCATGCGGGGGAAGGCGACGTCGTAGAACGCCTGCATCTCGGTCATCGTCGAGGCCAGCCGCTTGGCGTAGCGCTCGGGTTCTCCTGCCAGGTCCCAATCGAGATAGCGCTCCAGGTCGGCGAATTCAGCGGGTAGCGCCATTGTTCTGGTACTCCTTGGTCCAATTAGTTACGTAGTCGCGGGTCACTTTGTGCAGGTGGCGGAGCAGGATCTCCTGATCGCACAGCGGAAAGTCCTTGATGACCTTGGTGCCGATCATGGTCTGGGTCGCCTCCAGGGTGTTGGAGTCCTGAAGCGCGTACTCCTTGAATGTCACCGCGGCCAATTCATGGGCCAAGCGTTCCCGCGCGTTTCTCGGCGGAACGAAATACAGCGTGCACTCGAAGATGTGCTTGTCGACGGCGGTCGGCCAATAGTGGTAGGTCAGGAACCAGCCCGGCTCCCAGATCAGCAGCATGAAATTCGGGTAGAAGTGCCACGAGTCGATGCCCCACTGTTTAACTTTCTTCGGGTTGACGCCCGGGGGCAGCTGCTCGAGATTCGCGATGACATCCGGCTTGTCCCAGGGACCGAACAACCCGCTGCGCAACACCTGGTCCATGGGCTTCACCATGGACATATCCACCGGCGGTGCCTGACCACCCCACGTGGAGATCATCCCGTGCGGGCTGGCCAGCTCGTAATACAGGGCCTCGAAGCCGAACTTGATGATCTTGGCGGCTTCTTCCTTGGTGTACTGCCCCTGGTGCAGCACCGGTGCGTGGTAGAACTCGGCGAACGCGTCGATGAACAGCTTCCAGTTGCTGCCGACCTCGGCCCGGTAGGAGTAGGACTCGGTCATCTCGTGGAAGGGGTAGCCCTCGATGCCCTTGGCCAGTGGTCCGAGGTAGTCGGTAAGCGGCTTGGCGTGCTGGTCGAGGTTGATGAAGACGAAGCCTTCCCACACCTCGCAGCGGACGGGCACTAAACCGAACTGACTCTTGTCGACGTCGAAGAACTCATTCTCTTGCTGGATGAAGGTCAAATCACCATCGAGGCTGTACCGCCAGGCGTGGTACTTGCAGGTGAACTGTCGGCAGGTGCCCGAGGTCTCCTCGTGTGGATAGTCGTTCCACACCAGCTTGTTTCCGCGGTGGCGGCAGATGTTGTGATATGCCTTGATGGACCCGTCCTTGGTCTTGACGACGATTACCGACATACCCGGGCCCGCGGACGGCAGTTCCTTGGTGAAGTAGCTTCCGGTGCGCGGCAGCCGGTTGACCCGACCGACGTTGAGCCAGGTCTTTTTGAAGATCGCGTCGCGTTCGGCTTCGAAGAATGCCGGATCGATTGAATCGGTGTAATCGACTGGCGCGGTTCCCAGTTCGGGATAGTTTTCTGTCCAGCTTCCCGCGGCTGGTTTAGGGAAGTGCGGCAAGGGTCTACCTTTCTAGCTCGACGCCAAAAGTATTGAGGGCCATGGCCAGCATCGTGTAAGAGCCGACCGTGAAGACGTAGTCCATCCGCTGACGATCGTCCAGGCGCTCACCGAGCGTCGCCCACGTCTCGTCGGACAACTGGGATTTCTCGTCGAGTTCGTCGACTCCGGTGAGCACCGCGCGCTCGAATTCGTCCACGGTCCAGCTATCGGGGCCTCGTCGGACGGCGGCGATCTCGTCGTCCGTCATGCCCTCGCGTTTCGCCAGATTCACGTGATGGGTCCACTCGTAGGCGCAGTCGCGACGATGCGC
The DNA here is from genome assembly GCA_963845595.1 of uncultured Actinomycetota bacterium. GTDB lineage: Bacteria > Actinomycetota > Actinomycetes > Mycobacteriales > Mycobacteriaceae > Mycobacterium. The sequence goes on along the minus strand of CAWJSU010000004.1, from coordinate 240,204 downwards.
GACCCGCAAGATGGCCAATTCACGGATGCGCGGCGGCAGCGTGGACGTGTACAAGAGGTGGACGTTGAAGCGGAGAAACGCCTTGGTCAGCGCGGGGTGGTTGACGAGCGTCGAGAGCACGTTGGAGGCGTCGCGCGGGTTGCGGCGTTCCGCGGGCAGCATGCCGGCCAGCGCCTGGTCGACAGCCTCGTCCCACTCATCAGCGGGCAGCGGCGGCAGGCGCATGCCGCGGTCTCCTCTCGGCTAGCGAGAATTAGATTCTCATTTCTAACCAATAGACTTGCACGATTCGGTCTCGTGGTCAATGCTGGCGCGGCCCGGCGTGCGGCCGTCGGCGGTACGGGCGGCAACTTCGGTGTTGTTGGGGGGTGGGGTGGCGGTTTGCGGTTCGCTCGTGGCCGCGTTGTCGCAGGATGACGGGCAATTTGCCGCGTCGTCGAGCGCGCGGCAGGGACGCGCGGATTCCGCACGGCTACCCTGGATGTTGATTCTCGCTTCGCGAGAAGATAGTTTTCAATACTAGAGAGCTTGGAGGCAGGTGGCGGCTCGCCGATGCCCGCTCGGTGGCCGCGCTCGATCCTCTAAAGACGCTCGAGGTACCCAATGGAGAGGGGCACGGCGATGAACAAAGAGGACATGATCCTGATCAGCGTCGACGACCACATCGTCGAGCCGCCGAACATGTTCAAGGACCACCTGGCGAAAAAGTACTTGGACGACGCGCCGCGGCTGGTGCACAACCCCGACGGTTCGGACATGTGGAAGTTCCGCGACACCGTCATCCCGAACGTGGCGCTCAATGCGGTCGCCGGCCGGCCCAAGGAGGAGTATGGGATCGAGCCCACGGGTCTGGATGAGATCCGGCCGGGCTGTTACAACGTCGACGAACGCGTCAAGGACATGAACGCCGGCGGCATCCTGGGCTCGATCTGCTTCCCGTCCTTCCCGGGTTTTGCCGGACGCCTGTTCGTGACCGATGACCCGGAGTTCTCGTTGGCCTTGGTTCAGGCCTACAACGACTGGCACATCGACGAGTGGTGCGGTGCGTACCCGGCGCGGTTCATCCCGATGGCGATCCCGGTGATCTGGGATGCGGAATTGTGCGCCCAGGAGGTGCGCCGGGTTTCGAAGAAGGGTGTGCACGCGCTGACCTTCACCGAGAACCCGGCAGCGATGGGCTACCCAAGCTTCCACAGCGAGTACTGGAACCCACTGTTCGAAGCCTTGTGCGATACCGGCACCGTGATGAACATCCACATCGGATCCTCGGGGCGGCTCGCGATCACGGCGCCGGACGCGCCGATGGACGTGATGATCACGCTGCAGCCGATGAACATCGTGCAGGCCGCCGCGGACCTGCTGTGGTCGCGGCCGATCAAGGAGTATCCGGACCTGAAGGTCGCACTGTCCGAGGGTGGCACCGGCTGGATCCCCTACTTCTTGGAGCGCGCGGACCGGACGTACGAAATGCACTCGACGTGGACGCATCAGAACTTCGGCGACAAGCTGCCGTCCGACGTTTTCCGCGATCACTTCCTGACGTGTTTCATCAGCGACAAGGTGGGCGTCCAGCTGCGCAACATGATCGGTATCGACAACATCTGCTGGGAGGCCGACTACCCGCACAGCGACTCGATGTGGCCGGGCGCACCGGAGGAGCTGTGGGACGTGCTGTCGATCAATAACGTGCCGGACCACGAGATCAAGAGGATTACGCACGAGAACGCGATGCGCTGGTACTCGTTCGACCCGTTCACCCACATCACTCCGGAGCAGGCGACTGTCGGCGCGCTGCGCAAGGCCGCCGAGGGCCACGACGTATCCATTCGGGCGCTGAGCCACCACAAAGACGCCAGGTCGGGTTCGTCGTTTGCAGAGTTTGCGGCAAGCGCGAAGGAACTCACCGGCAACCAGGACTGAGGCGGCACCTGAACGCAAGCGCGCCGGAGTTGCGTCGAGATTGCGCCCAGGGTCGTGATTTTCGACAATCCACGACCATCACGGCAATCTCGGCGCGAGCAAGCAATGAGTGAGGAGATCTGGCAGTGCCCGGTGACGGAATGAACTTCGAGCTGACCGACGACCAGGAGTTGATCCGTAGATCGGTCGCCGAGTTGGCGCGCAAGTTCGACGACCACTACTGGATGGAGAAAGACCAGGCGCACGAATTTCCGACCGAGTTCTACAGGGCGATCGCCGACGGTGGCTGGCTGGGCATGACGATCCCAACCGAGTACGGCGGCCATGGCCTCGGCATCACCGAGGCCACGCTGTTGCTTGAAGAGGTCGCCAAATCCGGCGGCGCGATGAACGCCGCCAGCTCGATCCACCTGTCGATTTTCGGTATGCAACCGGTGGTGGTGCACGGCTCCGACGAACTCAAGGCGCGCACGTTGCCTCGGGTGGCAACCGGCGAAATCCACGTCTGCTTCGGGGTGACCGAACCCGGTGCCGGGCTCGACACATCGCGCATCACCACGTTCGCCAAACGCGACGGGGACCGCTATGTGGTCAACGGCCGCAAGGTGTGGATCTCCAAAGCGCTGGAGTCCGACAAGATCCTGCTGCTGACGAGGACCTCGTCGTACGAGGAGGTCGCGAAGAAGACCGACGGGATGACGTTGTTCCTCACCGATCTGGACCGCAGCCGGGTCGACATCCGCCCGATCCGCAAGATGGGTCGCAATGCAGTCAGCTCTAACGAACTGTTCATCGACAATCTTTCGGTGCCAGTCGAGGATCGAATTGGCGAGGAAGGCAAGGGATTTCAATACATCCTGGACGGCCTGAATCCGGAGCGAATGCTGATCGCCGCCGAAGCGCTGGGGATCGGCAGGGTGGCGCTGGACAAGGCGGTGAAGTACGCCAACGAGCGTGAGGTGTTTGGCCGGCCGATCGGTATGAACCAGGGCATCCAGTTTCCGCTGGCGGATTCGCTGGCCCGGCTGGACGCCGCCGAGCTGATGTTGCGCAAGGCCACCTGGCTCTACGACAACGGCAGACCCTGTGGGCGCGAAGCGAATACCGCCAAATATCTGTGCGCCGATGCCGGCTTCGCCGCCGCGGACCGGGCGTTGCAAACCCACGGCGGCATGGGCTACGCGGAGGAGTACCACGTCACGCGTTACTTCCGTGAGGCCCGGCTGATGAAGATCGCACCGATCAGTCAGGAGATGATCCTCAACTTCCTCGGGTCCCATGTCCTCAAACTGCCCAGGAGCTATTGATGGCTTCGTCTCTCTCGCTTTCGACGCCGCGTCCTATATCACCGGGCAGGTGCTGCCGGTGGATGGCGGCATGGTGATGTGATGACCGTGACCGACGGGCACGTGCTGCGCTGCGATGACCGCGATGGGGTGCGGACGCTGACCCTCAACCGTCCGCGCCTGAAGAACGCGATCAACCGGGAGTTGTGGCTGGCGTTGCGAGACGCGCTGACCGCGGCGGGCGACGACCGCGATGTGCGCGCGGTGGTGATCACCGGTGCCGGGGGGAGTTTTTGCTCCGGCGCCGATCTTTCGGCCCGCGACGACACCCATCCCACCTACCGGATGCGTCGGTTGACCGACGTGGCGCTACTGCTGCATGAGCTCCCGGTTCCGACGATCGCCAAGGTGACCGGGGTGGCCGTGGGCGCGGGTTGGAACCTCGCACTCGGCTGTGATCTGGTGGTGGCCACGCCGGAATCGACGTTTTCCCAGATCTTTTCCAAGCGCGGCCTGTCGCTCGATCTCGGCGGCTCCTGGCTGTTACCGAAACTCGTTGGCCTGCAACAGGCGAAGCGGCTCACGCTGCTCGCCGAGATGATCGACGCCGAGGAAGCCCGAGCCCTGAACCTGGTGACCTGGGTGGTGCCGGCCGCGGAGGTCGACGCCTTCGTCACCGACCTCGCCGGCCGGTTGGTGGCCGGTCCGCCGATCGCGCTCGCGCAGAGCAAGGCGTTGCTGAATGAGGGCGCCGACAGTACCTTGCGTGAGGCGCTGGCAAACGAGGCCCGTGCGCAGGGGGTCAATTTCGCAACGGCGGACACCCGGGCCGCGTATGCTGCGTTCGCCGAGCGGCGCGAGCCGACGTTTACCGGCCGTTGGGCGCTATCGAGGTCGGAGCAATCGGAGTAATCGCTACGGGCCGAAAAAACCCGACTGGTTAGTACCCCTGTTGAAGTACCCCGAACTGTTGCTGCCGGAGTTCGCAATGCCCGAGTTGAACATATTCGAGTTGAACAGTCCCGCGTTAAAGGTGCCATTGTTAAAGAAACCCGTGTTGTCTTGGCCTGTGTTGCCGATGCCCGCCTGGAAGCCGCCGGCGCCTGCGTTGCTCCAACCCGAACTTCCTAATGACACGCCCGAGTCCTCCAGGCCGGAATTGCCCATGCCCGAGTTAAAGAAGCCCGAGTTTCCGGTGCCCGAGTTGAAAAAGCCCGAGTTCGTGCCTACCGGGCCCAGGTTTGCGACACCCGTGGTCAGGGTGGCCGAGTTGAAGAAGCCGGTGTCGGCCAAGCCCGCGTTGTCGAAGCCGGTGTTGGTGTCGCCGCTGTTCTGATAGCCCGTGTTGGTGTCGCCCCCGTTCCAGAAGCCCGTGTCGGCGTCGCCCGAGTTGCCGAAGCCCATGTCCGCGGCCCCCGAGTTGCCGAAGCCGACGTCACGGAGACCCGCATTGCCGAAACCGAAATTTTCGGTGCCAGAGTTCCAGAAGCCTGTGTTATTCAACCCCGCGTTACCGAAGCCCGTGTTGGTGGAGCCGGAGTTCGCGAAGCCGAAATTTCCGGTTCCCGAGTTAAAGAAGCCCACGTTTCCGTCGCCCGAGTTAAAAAAGCCGATGTTGTTGTTTCCCGAGTTACCGAAGCCGATGTTGCCGGTACCCGAGTTCAGCGCTCCAATGCCCATCTTGTTGTCGCCGCTGAGCCCGAAACCGATATCGTTGTTGCCGTTATTCCCGAAGCCGATGTCGTTGTCGCCTTTGTTGCCCAGACCGAAGTTCTTTACGCCGTTGTTTCCAAGACCCACGTTTGAATCGTGGGTGTTTCCGCTTCCGATATTGAGGTTGCCACTGTTCCCACTGCCGAAGTTTCCATTGCCGCTGTTTCCGTTGCCGACATTGCCGGCGGCGTTGTTCGAGTTTCCACTGCCGACGTTTCCGCTTCCGGCATTTCCGCTACCGAAGTTCGTGCTGCCATTATTTCCGTTTCCGAAGTTTGTGTTGCCTTCGTTTCCGCTGCCCAGGTTTTCGTTGCCTTGGTTTCCGCCACCGAGGTTAAGGTTGCCCTGGTTTCCGCCGCCGAGGTTGGAATTGCCGATATTTCCGCCCAGCCTTAAGTTGGCCGCGCTGCTCGCGGCCCAGCTGCCCATAGCCGCTTTAGCCGGCTGACCCGGGAGGCTTCGCAGGGTCTGCCGCAGAGCCTGCAGGGGCGTCAACTGCGCGGCCGCGGCCGATGCCGCGGAGTGATAGCCCGACATCGCGGTCACATCCTGGGCCCACATCGCCTCGTAGTCGCCCTCGAGCTGGGCAATCGCGGGCGCATGCAGGCCGAACCAATTCGACATCACCATTTGCACCAACGCATTTCGGTTGAGCTGCACCAGGATGGGCCGCACGGTGGCCGCCTGGGCCGCCTCGAACGCGCTGACCGCCGTCCGGGCCTGCGCGGCCGCCCCCGCCGCGTGCGCCGCCGCCGCACTGAGCCACGCCGTATACGGGGCCGCGGCGGCCGCCATCGCGGCGGCCGACGGACCCTGCCACGCCTGACCGGCCAACCCCGAGGTCACCGACCCGAACGACGACGCGGCCGAACCCAACTCGGACGACAAGCCATCCCAGCCCGCCGAAGCCTCCACTAATGGCGCTGAGCCCGCACCAGAAAACATCCGCAATGAATTGATCTCAGGGGGCAAGACCATGAAGCTCATCAGAACCGTCCCCACTTTGCTGGTTTCTTGGGTGGCCCGCCGCTGGCGGCGCGGGTGATTGCCTGCCAACCTCCGCGGCCTGCCGATTCGCAGCCCGATTTGCCTGCCGGGGGCACGCGCACCAGCGCCGTGATCCGCGACATGGCCATATCACTGGCCGTCGCCATTCCTGTGCGCGTGAGCGCGGAGATCATTCGGCGCCTCCCGAATCCACCCGGGCGATCGCCCGGTTACCGGAGCAACTTGGCAATCGAAACTCTACTTCAATCGCGGAACGATTCGAAGTAGCCAACCATCTGGTCGCCACCCCGAGAAGACAGAATTCCGCCCATCCTGCCCGATCGATCGCCTGCGCCACCGCTGACCCAATCCAGCGGGGTCACCCTGGTCGCGGGCGTCGGCGGGCAACCCGAACCGGACGATCCGCCGACCCAGGTGCTTACTGGACGGTGGGCGCTATCGGGAGGGGATGGGTGATCCGCTACGGCTGACCGAAGATGCCAGACTGGTTATCGCCCTTGCTGAACGCCCCCGCGTCGTGGGTGCCCGAGTTACCAATGCCGAAGCTCGAGATGCCGGTGTGGGAAATGCCCGAGTTCGTGCTGCCGGAAATAAAGAATCCCGCGTTGAATTGTCCTGTATTCCCGAACCGCGGTCGGCAAGGCCAGAATTATTGAAGCCCATGCGTTCAGGGTGAGTCCGGCAACCGGGCCGAACGTCCCAACGATACGGTTCTACCGGCGGAGCCGGCTTTGCCGTTGGACCGGGTCGACATGGCTCCTTACAAAACCGAGTTGAGCCGAGGTCCCGAGGGCGATCAGGATCGTGTCGGGATCCAGGCGTGTGTCCGGAGCCGGGTTCGCGATGAACTGGCCACTCGCGGTCCTTATGGCCAGCACCAACGCCCCGGTCGTCAACCCGAGCGCCGTATCGGCCAAACACCGACCGACCAAAGGCGAGGTGGGAGTGATCTTCATTTCCTCGATACGGTAATCGAGAGTTTCGTCGTGCATGACGACGTCGAGGAACTCGGCCACGTGAGGCTGCAACGCAAACGCCGCCATCCGCCGCCCGCCGATCAGTTGCGGATTGACGGCCCGGTTGGCGCCGGCCCGCAACAATTTGGAACTCGAGTCCTCCGTGCGGGCACGGGCGATAATGACGAGATCGGGTCGCAACGCTCGACTGGACAAGGTCACGAAAACGTTGTCCGCATCAGTGTTCAGTGCCGCGATCAGCGCATGGGCATGTCCGATGCCGGCGGCCTGCAGGATGCTGTCGTCGGTGACATCGCCCACCACCGTTGGATAATCGAGACCCTCCAGGCGGGCGGGGTCTTGGTCGATTACGACGACCTGCTTCCCGAGCGCGTCGAGATACAGCACGGCGGCCCGACCAACGCGGCCCCATCCGCAGATGATGAAATGACCCGTCATCCGGCTTATCTGCCGCTCCATCCGCCGCCTCCTCAGCTGCTGGCGTAGGTGCCCCTCGATGAGCGCTTCGAGGAGGACCCCGAACGTGTACAGCGCGGTTCCCACACCCACGAGGATCAGCACGATCGTGAACAACTCGCCCACCGTGGACAGCGGGTGAATCTCGCGGAAACCTACCGTCGTGATCGTCGTGACCGTCTGATACACCGCATCGACAAATCCGAACCCGAGGATCACATAGCCTACGGTCCCGGCAACGATGACCAACCAAAACGCTAATAGCGCTCGGCCAATCCGCCGCAGAGAACTCACCTTTTAGATTCTGCACCCAGACGGCCAGTCTCACCCGGCTCCCTCCGCGTTTGCTCGGGACCGCGCCAATGGCGCTTAGCATGGGTCGGCTGACTCGACTTGGCAGGGGACCCGGCACAGGGAGGACGCGCTCGCCGCAAGAGTCCAACGGACCGTTAAGAGCGCACCGTCGGGAGTCCGGGGCCTAGTTGCGTCATTCGCGTGTGAGACCGCGCTGTTGCTGTGTCCGCCGTCCAGGTCTGGCGACACTGATAGCGAGGTCACCTATCGACCACTCGGCGCCGAGCCGCGCGGCCGACCTGGTGTGTCGAAATCAGCTCGGGCAGTAGGCGCGAGTCGACCCACGGCCTCCCTCGGGGGACCGGGCAAGGCAGGGGGCTCACCCCCACACCTCGGCAACTATCCTTGGACTTCGCCAACTATCCCTGGGCAGGGCGAATCGCGGCGCAACGTCGCGCGGTTTGCTGATGTTCATGTGAACCTCAAAGACGCCAGACCGCACACCTCATGCCGCCTTCACCGCACGACTGGACGCGTCGTTTACTAGAACCATGCGCGAAACAGTCATCGTCGGGGCGGTAAGGACAGCGGTAGGCAAGCGCAACGGCGGCTTGTCCGGCATGCACGCCGCCGACCTGTCCGCGGTCGTCCTCAATGAGCTGCTGGAACGCACCGGGATCGGTCCCGAGGTCGTCGACGATGTGATCTGGGGATGCGTGTCCCAGGTCGGCGACCAGTCCAGCAATATCGGCCGTTACGCGGTCCTGGCCGCCGGCTGGCCCGAGACCATCCCCGGGACCACCGTCAACCGGGCCTGCGGCTCCAGCCAGCAAGCCCTCGACTTCGCGGTGCACGCGGTGATGTCAGGACAACAGGATGTCGTCGTGGCCGGCGGGGTCGAGGTCATGAGCCGCGTGCCGCTCGGTGCGGCCAGGGCCACCGGGATGCCTTACGGTCCGAAAGTCCTGGCCCGCTATGACAATTTCTCCTTCAACCAGGGCCTGTCGGCGGAGATGATCGCCAAGAAGTGGGGATTCTCGCGCACGCAGCTCGACGAATACTCCGTGCAGTCCCACGAGCGGGCCGCCGCGGCCCAGAACGGCGGCGCCTTCATCGACCAGATCGTGCCAATTTTCACCGACGACGGAGAAGTCATCACGGCCGACGAGGGCGTGCGGCGCGGGACCAGCGTCGAGAAACTGGCCGGGCTCAAGCCGGCGTTCGTCGACGACGGGGTCATCCATGCGGGCAATTCCTCGCAAATCTCGGATGGCGCCGCGGCGCTGCTGGTGACCACGTCGGAGATGGCGATCGGGCTGGGGTTGACGCCGATGTTGCGGTATCGCGCAGGCGCGGTCACCGGGGCGGATCCGGTGCTCATGCTCACCGGCCCGATTCCGGCGACCGAGAAGGTGTTGAAGAAGGCCGGTGTCGCGCTGTCGGAAGTCGGCGTCTTCGAGGTGAACGAGGCCTTCGCGCCGGTGCCGCTGGCGTGGCTCGCCGAAACGGGAGCGGACCGGGGTCGGCTGAATCCGCTGGGCGGCGCCATCGCGCTGGGTCACCCGCTGGGTGCTTCCGGTGCGGTGCTGATGACGCGGATGGCACATCACATGCGCGACAACGGGATTCGTTATGGGTTGCAGACCATGTGCGAAGGCGGTGGCACCGCCAACGCCACGCTGGTCGAGCTGGTGAACTAGCGAGCGGATAAGTCCTCTCTTCAAGTCTTGTCACAGCGGGCAAACCAACCTACTGTTTATTCACTAGGTTGGTTTGCCCATGAAGGAGTCCGGTGCCCGTCGCACGGCGATACGACACGCTTCTCGCCAAGGGGGAGGACCGAAGGCAGCGCATCCTCGAGGTCGCGCAGCGGCTCCTGACGCGCAACGGCTGGCGCAACACGACACTGGCCCAGATCGCAGGCGAAGCCGGGGTCAGCCCCGCGGGGCTGCTGCACCACTTCGAGTCCAAGGAGCAACTGCTGCACGCGGTGCTGGACGCGCGGGACCAGGATGACGACTCGCACGCCGACCGGGCCGGCGACCTCGTCGCCCAGATCGCTCAGGTCGCCGACCGTTTCCACCGGGCACCCGAACTGGTGGGCACGTTCACCGTGCTACTCGTGGAGAACATCCTGCCCGACGCCCCGTTGCACGACCGCATGCTGGCCCGGCACCGGGAAGCGATCGATATTGTCACCGACCTCATCCGCCATGGTCAGGCGGACGGCCGGTATCGCACGGACCTAGACCCGAAAGTCAAGGCGGTCGAAATTCTCGCCTTCGTCCACGGAATGGAAACGACATGGTTGCTCGATCCTTCGATACCGCTGACCGAGGTGTTCAAGCAGTACGCGGAGACGCTGGCGCGGGACTTCGCTCCGCCGAGGGCGACATTCAAGACATGAGATACCGGCTCGACGTCGTCGCCTCCAGCGTGGCCGACGTGGTGAGGTTCGCCGGCGGGTGGCTGTTCGACCGGGCGATGGCGGGATGGGATGTCACCGTGCTGCTCACCGACGAACCTGTTGAGCAACCCGACGATAGGCCACTGCAGATCCTCGGAGCCCAGACGCTGGACCTCGAATCCGCGTTGGCATCGGTGCAAACTCGTCCCCGCCCCCAGGCCCTGGCGGTGGCGGCCGACCTGTTCGGCTGCGATTCGCGGGTGCGGCAAGGTGTGTTGCAGGCCCTCGATCACGGCGCCACCGAGGTCACCCTGTGGGGGGAGACCTGGCCGGCCGAGCTCGATGACAGCGTCGGGTTGGTGCAACATCCGCTCAGCATGGCCGCTCAGACGTTCAAGGCACGGGCCTTGGCCGCCGCCGGGGTTGCGGAGACGTCGATCGGCGGTGCCGAGACATTCCGGAGCGGAACGCTGGCCTGTCCGTCGGCCGCTGATCTCATCCCTGCCGGGTAGCAGTTGCGGCGCGCTTCCCGCGCGACCGGTCGGCCAGGGTCGCCGCCACCGGCCGCGACGTTGACGACGCGCACCCGCTGTGGAAATGTAATATTCATCTCTGAGAGGCACATTCTCACCTGATGAGATTCGGACGGAGCAAGCGATGGTGAATGACTTCACCGAGATGGATTTCTTCCGCGATAAGCAGCTGGTCGAGAACCCGTACCCGTACTACGAGGCGCTCCGGCGGCAGTGCCCCGTCACGCGGGAAGACCACCACGGCGTCACCATGGTGACCGGCTGGGATGAGGCGTGCGCCGTGTTGAACGACGCCGAAACGTTCTCCTCGTGCATCTCGGTGACCGGCCCGTTTCCCGGCTTTCCGGTACCGATCGAGGGTGACGACATCACCGAGCTGATCGAGCAACACCGCGACGAGCTGCCCTTCAGCGACCAGCTGCCGACCCTCGACCCGCCGACTCATACCAACCACCGCGCGCTGCTGATGCGGCTGATCACCCCCAAGCGCCTCAAGGAGAACGAGGACGCCATGTGGGTGCTCGCGGACCGGGTACTCGACGAGTTCCTGGCGCCCGGCGAGGGCGAGTTCATCAAGGGTTTCGCCGGCCCCTTCACGCTGCTGGTTATCGCCGACTTGCTGGGTGTGCCCGTGGAAGATCGCGACAAGTTCATCAAGGGCATCCGCCAGCACTCGGGTGGCGGCATCGGCGGCACCGGCAAGGAAGCGCTGGCGCACAGCCCGCTGGAATTCCTCTACGGTCTGTTCTCCGATTACGTGCGGGACCGCCGTCGCGAGCCTCGCGACGACGTACTGACCGGCTTGGCAACCGCTACCTTCCCGGACGGCTCGATTCCCGAAGTTGAAGACGTGGCCCGCGTCGCCAGCAATGTTTTCTCGGCCGGACAGGAGACCACCGTGCGGCTGCTGGGTGCCGCGTTGCAGACCATGGGCGAGCGCCCTGATATCCAGGCGCAGCTGCGCGGGGACCGCAGCCTGATCCCCAACTTCATCGAAGAAGCGCTGCGCATCGAGAGCCCGGTCAAGGGGGACTTCCGGATGAACCGGGTGCCAGTCAATGTCGGCGGGGTCGAGCTGCCCGCGGGAACCACCGTGATGGTTGTGCAGGCGGCCGCCAATCGTGATCCGCGCCGATTTGAGGATCCCACCACGTTCGATCCGGCCCGCAAGAACGCCCGCCAGCACATCTCATTCGGCAGGGGCATCCACAGCTGCCCCGGCGCGCCGCTGGCGCGAGCCGAAACCCGGGTGGCGATCGAGCGGCTGCTCGACCGGACGTCTGACATCAGGATCAACGAGCGTGTTCACGGGCCGGCGAATGACCGCCGCTACCAATATGTTCCGACTTATATTCTGCGCGGCCTGACCGAATTACACCTGGAGTTCTCACCGGCATGAAAGTCTCCGTTGACGACCAGTGCTGCCGCGGTCACGGCGTGTGCGTCACGCTCTGCCCCGAGGTCTTCACCCTGACCGAAGACGGTTATTCCGTGGCCATAACTTCCGATGTCCCAACGGATTTGGAGGCGGCCACCCGCGAGGCCATCGAATGCTGCCCCGAGCAGGCGATCAGCGAGAGCTGATAGCTGGCACCCGCTAGCCGTGCGGTACGCGTAGAACTGTGGCGTATCCCGGGTGGGCGTAAACGCTTGACTGGCGCTGCAGTCATGGCGTTACGCTATGTGTTCGCCAAACGGTCAATGAGGACCAGTGGGAGGACAGCGATGTCGTATCTAGTGGCGGCCCCGGAGATGCTGGCTTCGGCGGCGACGGATTTGGACGGCATCGGCTCGGCGCTTGGCGCAGCCAACGCCGCGGCGGCGGCCCCGACCACCGGGGTGATGGCCGCCGGCGCCGACGAGGTCTCGGCGGCAATAGCGTCACTGTTTGCCGGGCACGGGCAGGCCTATCAGGCGCTCAGCGCTCGGGTGTCGGCGTTTCATGCTCAGTTCGTGCAGGCCCTGAACAGTGCCGGTGGCGTATATGCCGGCGCCGAGGCGGCCAACGCCTCGCCGTTGCAGAGCGTGGGACAAGAGGTGCTGGGTGTGATCAATGCGCCCACCGAGGCGTTGTTGGGTCGTCCGGTGATCGGCAACGGGGCCGCCGGGACGGCGACGAACCCGAACGGCGGGGCTGGCGGGTTGTTGTACGGCAACGGCGGCACGGGCTTTTCACAAACGACCGGTAGCGGGGCCGGCGGTGCCGGTGGTGCTGCGGGATTGATCGGCAACGGCGGGGCCGGCGGGACCGGTGGGGCCGGCGCGGCCGGCGGGGCCGGCGGGCGCGGCGGGTGGTTGTACGGCAACGCCGGGTCAGGTGGGGCCGGCGGGGACGGCAACGCCGGCTTTAACGGCGGCATCGGCGGTAACGGCGGCACGGCCGGGCTGATCGGGGCCGGCGGGGTCGGTGGCGACGGCGGTGCCGGCGGCAGTGGCGGTGCTGGCGGTGCTGGCGGCAATGGCGGTGCCGGCGGCCACGGCGGGTGGTTGTTGGGCAACGCCGGGGCCGGCGGGACCGGCGGGTCCAGCCCCTTTGGGGGGTTGTCCGGCGGCAACGGCGGGCTTGGAGGTAACGGCGGCAACACCGGGCTGATCGGCACCGGTGGGGCCGGTGGAGCCGGCGGGAACGGCGCGCCCAGTGGTGGCGCCTTTCCTGGCGGCAATGGCGGGGCCGGCGGCCACGGCGGGCTGCTGTACGGCGACGGTGGGGCCGGCGGTGCCGGTGGGGATAGCGGGTTCGACGGCACCGGCGGGCTTGGGGGTATCGGCGGCAACACCGGGCTGATCGGGGCCGGCGGGGCCGGCGGGAAAGGTGGGGATGGCCTTGTTCTCGGGCTTGAGGCCGGTGGTAACGGCGGGGCCGGCGGCACCGGCGGGTGGTTGTACGGCAACGGCGGGGCCGGCGGGATCGGTGGAGACGGCGGGACCCCGGCAGCCGCCGGCCCGGCGGCCGCCGGGGCTGGCGGCGCCGGCGGGGCCGGCGGCGACGCCAGGCTGATCGGCACCGGTGGGGCCGGCGCGGCCGGTGGGGACGGCGGGCCCGCCGGGCCTACCCCTGCGGGCGGGGCCGGTGGTGACGGCGGGACCGGCGGCACCGGCGGGTGGTTGTACGGCAACGGCGGGGTCGGCGGGAACGGCGGGGCCGGCGGGCTGGTCGACGCCATCCCTAGTGGGGACGGCGGGGCCGGTGGGACCGGTGGGGCCGGCGGCGGCGCCGGGCTGATCGGCAACGGTGGCACCGGTGGGACCGGTGGGGCCGGCGGAGCAGGTGCCGGCGTTGGCCTTAATGGTGGAACCGGCGGGCTCGGCGGGACCGGCGGCACCGGCGGGATGCTGGCCGGCAACGGCGGGGCCGGAGGGAACGGTGGCGTCGGCGGGGCCGGCGTCGGCAACGTTGGCGACCAAGCGGCCGGCGGGGCCGGCGGGAACGGCGGGGCCGGCGGCAACGCCGGGCTGATCGGCATCGGCGGGGCCGGCGGGGACGGCGGGAATGGCTATGGCGGCCCTGTCGGCCCAGCCGGCGGGAACGGCGGGAACGGCGGGGCCGGCGGGGCCGGGGGGGTGCTGGTAGGCGCCGGTGGGGCCGGTGGTAACGGTGGGCTTGGCGGGCTCGCTGGGCTGAGCCCCGCGGGCGGGGCCGGTGGAAACGGCGGGGACGGCGGCAGTGGCGGCCTGCTGATCGGTAACGGCGGCGCCGGTGGCGCCGGTAGCGGCGGTGGGGTTGGCGGTGGCGCCGGCGGCCCCGCGGGCGGTGCCGGCGGCGACGGCGGTAACGGCGGTGCCGCCGCCAAGCTGATCGGTAACGGCGGCGCCGGCGGCGCCGGTGGCAACGCCGCCAGCGGTGGAAACGCCCTTGGCGCCGGTGCATCCGGCGGTGACGGCGGTCACGGCGGCGCCGACGGGATGGTGTTCGGGAACGGTGGCTCCGGTGGCGCAGGTGGCGCCGGTGGCGCCAACTTGGCCCCCAACATCGGTGGGACCGGTGGTAAGGGCGGTAGCGGCGCCACCGCGAGCTTCATCGGCAACGGTGGCAACGGTGGGAACGGAGGCAACGGTGGGACCGGCGCTCCCGGCGGGCCCGGTGGGAAAGGCGGTAGCCCGGGATTCGCTGGGCCGTTTGGCACCAGCGGGACTACCGGAGCGGACGGCGCGCCCGGCTGACCGAGCTAGTCCGCTACTCCTTGATCGAGATGGCCTGGCGCGGGCACTGACGCACGGCGTCGCGCACCAGCGCTTCGTTCTCCGGCATGACCTCCGGCTGCAGGACGGTCAGCATGTCGTCGTCGCCCAGATGGAAAACCTCCGGGATGATGCCCATGCACACTCCGTTGCTTTCGCAGAGATCCCAATCGACTTCGATTCTCATCGCAACACCCGCACCGGTACGTGCTTCCAGCCCATCACGTTTTGCATGTGTACGCGTTGGCAGCCCGCCCAGTCCACCTCGTATCGCGGCATGAAGTCGAGCAGCTTCTCCAACGCGATCGCGCTCTCCATGCGGGCCAGCGCCGCGCCGAGGCAGCTGTGAATCCCGTAGCCGAAGCCCATGTTTTGCGCTTCGGAACGGTCGCGATCGACGTCGAATTCGTCGGGATCGGTCCAGGCCGCGGGGTCGCGGTTGGCCGCGCCGTTGATCAGGAACACCGGCTTCCCGGCCGGTATCGTGGCGCCGTGCAGGTGCACGTCTTTCATCGAGCGGCGTACCTGGTATTGCGACGGTGCCTCGTAGCGCAGTAATTCCTCGACCGCTGCGGGAATCTTGCTGCGGTCGTCGAGCAGCTTCTGCCACTGGTCGGGAAACCGGGCGAACACCACCGGTGCGTTGCCGACCAGCTTGGTGACGGTCTCGGCTCCGGCGCCACCCAATAATGTTGCAAAGCCGGCGATTTCGATGTCGTCCAGCTTCGTGTTTTCGCCGTCCTCGCGTTCGATCTCGGCCTCAACCAGCTTGCTGAACAGGTCATCACGCGGCTCCTCGCGGCGTTGCTTGACCAGTTCGTAGTACAACATCGCGGTATTGACGTTGGCTTGCATACCCTGCTCGCCAACCTCAACCTGTCCCGGCTCCCGAGTCAGCGACTCGTCGATCCAGTGGCGTATCTGCTGCGCGTGTTCCGCCGGCACCCCTAGCATCGTCGTGATCACCTCGACCGGGAACGGACCGGAAAGTTGTTGCACCACATCGAAGTGGTCGGGATCGGCTGCGCTGAGGTACTTGTCGATCTTCTCGATGACCATCTGCCGCTGAGACTGAATGGCGCGCGGCGTGAAGACCTTGTTGAGCAGGCTGCGCATGTGGCGGTGGTCGGGGGGGTCCATGAAGATGATCGACTGCGGCGGTCGTTGCCCGGATCGCACCATCGACAGGTCAATGCCGTAGGCCGACGAATACGTTTCGAAGTCCTTGAGCCCCGCGGCCACATCGTCATGGCGAGTCAACGCGTAGAAGTCGTACTCGTCGTTGTAGTAGACCGGCGCTTCCTCCTGCATCCGCCGGTACGTCTCCCAGGCGCCGTTCCAGAATTCCTCGGAGAACGGATCGAAAACCACTCTCGATTTGGTCATTGCACACTCCTGGCTGACGAGCTGGGGGCCGAAACATTTACAGCTGAAGGCCTGACTGTAAGGCTAACGGTAGCGGCTTCACAGCGCGCCGAAAAGGGGCCTAAGGCCCGGCCCACCATGGGGCCCCACATCCGCCCGGTCCCGATGCACCCGACCTGCACCTGGGCCCTTATCGCGGCCTTCATCGGGGATGGTCCAGCATGGCCAGTGCGGCATCGGCCGCGTCGAGAACGGCACCGCCGCGCGCTGCGGCCTGATCGGCGAGATCGACGACCAGCCGGACATCCTTGCGCAGCAGTGTCCCGGCGAGCCCGGCCAGCCGGTCCATGCCGCCGGTTCCACCAATAGCTCTGAGCGCGAAGCTGTTCCCGCTGCTGCGGGAGACGACTTCGACGAAACTTTCCGGCGTGACGCCGAGGGTCTCGGCCAGCGAAAGGGCGGTGGCCGCCGTTCCCAGGTTGGCGGTGAACAACAGGTTGTTGAGCAGCTTGGTGGTTTGGCCGGAGCCCACGTCGCCGAGGTGGACGATCGCATTGGCATAGGTTTCGAAGATCGGACGGCAGCGCTCGACAACGTCGGCGTCACCACCGACCATCACCAGCAGCTGGCCTTTTGCCGCCGCTGGGCCACCGCCGCTCACCGGCGCGTCGATCACCGAAACGCCCTGGACGCCAGCCTTATTCGCGAGTTTTTTGCACGTGTTGGGGTGCACCGTGCTGTGTACCGCGATCACACTGCCCGGTTTCACGCCGGCCAGCAGCCCATGTTCGCCGCCGGCGACTTCGTCGATGTCGGCGTCGCCGACGACGCACAGGCAGATCAGATCGCTGGCCGCGGCCAGTTCGGCCGGTGACTCGGCGATCTTCGCCGGCGTGTCGGCGAATGGTTCGACGGTCTGGGGTCTGCGCGCCCACAGCGTTGTCGGGTAACCGCGTTCGACGATCCGGCGCGCCATTGGCCCGCCCTGACTGCCCAAGCCGATGAATCCGACTTTCAACCGGCCTCCAAATCGGCATCCGGCTCTGCGCTCGGAGACTGAGCGGCCAGACACTCCTGAACAAACGAAAAAACGGTCGCGTGGTAGTCAGCGGCGGTGTGGCCGAGGCTGATGTTGTGTCCCGCCTCGGGTTGTCTATGGACGACGAACCGCGGCGCGCCGGAGAACATGGCGGCAATCTTCGCCAACGCCGAACTATCCGTCTGCCATACCTTTTCGTGCTCAGCGATGCTGAAGTGCACCGGCACTCGCACGGCCGGCGCCAGCGCCGGGAAGGTTTGGCGGGCCCAGTCCGACACCATCTGGTCCTCGTAGGCCGGGGCCGACGGAGAAATCGTTGCCCCGTTGAGGACCTCGGGCGGGTACAGCCGCTCCGGGTGCCACAGCACCTCGTACAGGCCCGCCGGGCGGCGGTCTCGGGTCGCCGTCTTCAGCATTTCTCGGGTCGCGGGGTGGTAATGCCGGCCGGTGCCGGCCAATTCGATTCCGAGCAGATCGGCGCCGCGCTCGTCTGCGGCCATCCGCATCGCCAGTTCGCATCCGCCCGAATGGCCCATCAGGAACAACCCGGCTCCGCGTGGCCCCTGCCCGAGGATCCGATCCACCGCCCCATAGCCGAGCTGGATCCGCTGTTCGGGCCGGGCCATCGCTTCGGGGTAGGGAGCGGAGCTGCCGTAGCCGGGCCGATCGAGCGCAATGACGGTGAATCCCGCTGCCGCGCCGGCGCGCAGCAAGGATAACGACGGGTGGCCCGGGCAGTCGAAATACAGCGCGCTGGTGCCGCCGCCGTGGATGGCCACGATCACGGCCCTGGGGTCGCCGGCGGTCTCCTCGGATTGGGCGACCAGCGCGGACATCGGCACGCCGTCGACGATCACGACTCTGGGGCGCGGCGCGTTCATGCGTCCGCCCGCAGCAGCAGCACACCGCTCGGGGTCAGCCCGCCGCTGCTGACCACGCCGACACGGGCATCGGCGACCTGGCGATCACCGGCCTCACCGCGCAACTGGCTGACGGCTTCGTGCAGCAGACCCATGCCGTGGGTGCGCCCATGCGAAAGTTGGCCGCCGTGTGTGTTGAGCGGCAGCAGGCCGTCGCGGGCGATGTTCTTGCCGCCGTCCAGGAACTCCCTGGCCTCGCCGATCCCGCAGAAACCCAGCGCCTCGATCCAGGACAGGCAGTTCATGGTGAACCCGTCGTACAGTTCGGCGACGTCGACGTCGGTAGGCCGCAGCGAGGTGCGCGTCCACACGTGCGCCGCCTGGCCCAGCACCTGCGGCTCGTGGGTCAATGTGCTTTGGTCCCAGTCGATCCGCTCGATGATCTGCGTTCCCACGGCCTCCACCAGGACCGGCGGCTTGGCCAGGTCGCGGGCGGCGTCCACGGCGGAGACGATGACGGCTATCGCGCCGTCGCACGGCACGTCACAGTCATACAGACCGAACGGTGTGGTGATCGGCCGCGCGTTCAGATAGTCGTCCATCGTCATGGGGGACCGGTAGACCGCGGTCGGGTTGAGTTCGGCGTTGGCCCGCTGGTTCAACGCGATCCAGCCCAGCGTTTCTTTCGTTGTGCCGTAACGGTGGAAGTGTCGCTGTGCGTTGATCGCGAGAGTATGGGCGGCCGAGGTGGCGCCGAACGGGTACTGCCAGCCGGCCACGCGGGCCCCCAACGCATGCGCCGGGCTGATCTTGCCCTGTTTCATCAGCTCGTTGTAGGTGGCTTCCCACAGCGTCCGGAAGCACAGCACGTGACGGGCCAGGCCGCCGGCGATCGCGAGCATCGCGGCGATCACCGATCCCCCGGGCCCGAAGGTTTCGATGCCGCCGTTGTGCCACGTGGGCCGGATACCCAGCGCTGCCTCCAGCGAGGTCACCCCTCCTTCGCCGAACCCGCCGAGATTGCCGCCGCCGGGGTAGGTGGACAGGCCGTCGATGTCGGCGAAGGTCAGCCCGGCATCGGCGATCGCCGCTTCGCAGGCCTGCACCGTCAGCGATAGCGGCGGCTGCATCAGCCGGCGGCCAATCGGCGACATACCGATCCCGGTCAGCGCGACCTTGTCCTCGAACTTCTCCGTGGTCAGCATGGGACGGACGTATTCGCCGAAGCGCTCCGGCGCGATCTCGTCGGCCGGCAGGGGAGCGGGTTGGGCGTTCGCACTGGGCTTGAACAGCGGCAGCCAGACGTCCTCGACCTGCTCGAAGACCACCTCCACCGGCTGACCCAGCTCGAGCTGTTCGGGATCGCACTCCACGATGTTGGTGGTCAGCCGGACCCGGGGGTCCTCGGCGATCGCCACCTGAGCGACCACGTACGGCGCCGGCAGCCCGGGCAGGCTGAACCGGTGGTTCACGGTGAACCCGGCCAGGGTCGCCCTGCCGGAGACGGCCCGCACGCCCATTTCCCGTGAGCGGCAATAACGGCATACCGGCGCGGGCGGATGGATCAGCGATTCGCACGCCCTGCATTCCTGCAGCCGCAGCGTGCCATCGGCGCCGGATGTCCAGAAGAACTCGTTTTCCCCAGTGACCAGGGGCAACGGGCGTCCTGGTGCTGCTGACACGTCACCTCCGGGAGTTGGACGGCCCGCCAGAAACCTGGTAGGCGCGTTATGCGAATTTGAGAATTACGTTATCACTTCCGCGCAGGCACGATCTAGGCGATGCCGTCGACGTTGAAGAGTTGTCACATCCGCCACATGTGTCTCTGCCGAGCAGGATGCACGTTTTTGCCCGCCAGTGAGCGACAACGCGGTCGGCCCCCAAGGTCGCCGACGCAAGTTGTCGCGCAAAGGCGGGCAAAACCGGGTGCCCTGCCGACACCGAGACGGATGGGTCTTTTGCGAGAACGCAAAAGACTCCGGCTAACGCGTGAATCCCCATTGGGCTTCATTGGATTCGGTTTTGACGTGCGCGGCGGGATCGTCTTCGTCGAGCAGGGCTGGGTGGGCGACACTGGGTAAGCGATCACCGATCTCGGTGATGGCGTGCACCGGGCAGTCCAACAGGGCCCGCTTGACCGCGTCGCGGTCTTGTTCGGCCACGGAGCCGTCCCCAATCAAAGACGCGTATCCCCAGTCGTCCAGCGAGAAGTAACCGGGAGCGTGCTTGGCGCACACCCCGAACCCGTCGCAAACGGTGCGGTCCAAACGGATTTTCATGCTTGCCTCACAGCTTCCGCCGCATACGGGCGGTCGGCGCGGAATGCCCCGCCCCGGCAATCCGGGCACCCGCCCTCGAGATGCCGCGCGACCTCGTCCGGAAACTGGTCCAGCAGGGAAGCCGCCACGTTGCAGGCCGCGTCCAGCGTCGCGCAGGCGCCACGCCCGCGCAGCACCACCGACCAGCGGCGCAACCTGTCCAGGTCCTCGATCGTCGCGACGGAGTCGCGCAGCGCTCCGGCGGCGGCGGCCATCGCCGCGGTGCCGTTGAAACACGACCCGCACTGCCCGGCGTTTTCGCGGTCGAAGTAGGCCAGCACCGACGCCGCGACCGCGACGGGGCAGTCGTCGGTGATCACCGAGATCGCCCCGCAGCCCAGGCCGCTGCCCAGCCCCCGCATCGTCTCGTGATCCAACGTGGTTTCCAGCACGCGTCGATTCAGCAGGCCGGCGAAATAGCCGCCCATCAAGGCGCCGCGCACCCGATCAGACGAAATCCCATGCAGGGCAATCAGGTCGGTGAACGGCAGGCCGTGCGGGAGCTCGTAGAGGACGGGCGGTCGGCCGGCTCCGGTGATGGTCGCCAGGAACGTGCCCGACGACAGCGACGTGCCTTGCGAGCGGAACGCGGCCGAGCCGTGGCGCTGCAGGTAAGGCAGATTGGCCAGGGTCTCGACGTTGCTCACCAGCGTGGGTCGCCCTGCGACGCCCACTTCGAATGGGCGCGGCGGTTTGTCCGTCGGCTTGACCGGGCCGCCGTTGAGCGCGCGGACGGCGGCGGTCTCCTCGCCGGCCACATACCCGGGCTGCACCGTCCACATGCCGACTTGCAAACCGGCAGAGACGCCGCCGAGGGCGCCGGGCTCGAGCTCGCCCAGCGCGGCTTCGACGCTGCGCGCTGAGTCCGGGTCGGACACGTACACGTAGGCGCGGTCGGCGGCCACCATCGCCGCGGCCAGCCGTAGTCCGTCCAGAACCAGGTGTGGCCGGTTCCGCAGCAGCCACCGGTCCTTGATCGAAGCAGGTTCTCCCTCTTCGCCATTCGCGACCACGACGGCGCCACTGGCGGCCAGGCCGCCAGAACGAGCATTGTCGCGGACCGCACGCAGCTTCACCGCGAGCGGGAACGCCGCACCGCCGCGACCGACAAGTCCGCCGGATTCGACCTCGCCCAGCAACGCCTCGGTGTCCGCGAGCGGCAGATACCCCCCGAGTCCCCGATACGCCGCAAGGTCCTCCCGGGCCCGGCCGGGATGCTCACCCACAAGTCGGGGTTCGCACCCGGGGGAGGTGGCAACGGTAATGACGGCGGCTTGCGTGGTTTCCATCAGTATGTCCCGAGGGGACCGGCGGCTTCAGCCGTCGGGGGAATCAGGGCCTTCGCCGCGTAGCGGCGGATTCTGTCGTTGCTCACTGTTACCGTCCTTATCAGGGTCGGACTGGCCCGTCGTGCGGCGTCGGGAGACGCACCGCAGAGAAGAATCGGAGGCTGAGTGAAGGCCATGAGGCTGCTGGCTTCAGCCATCAGAGATGTCACGATCTAGCCCGCCACTCTCCGGGTTAGGCTTGCGCGCATGCGAACTGCGGTGGTGCGGGTCAACGTCGACCCAATTAGCGCGCTCACGCCAGCGCAGTTACGAGAGGGCATGGCGGTGCTCCTCGGCCTCGCTGACGAGATAGCCGCCGGTGTGGTGGAAAACGATCTCGCGGCCATGCCGGCCACTCGCCGCGAGGTCGAGCTGCTGATCGAAAGCGATGATGTCGACGCGACCAAGCAGATCGCAATCACCTTGTGCAGCAAATCTTTCAATACCAGCCCAGTGGCCGGGGTGGTCACCTTTGTCAGCAGGGGAACCGACGACGACGCCCGAGGGGTGTTGTCCGCGTTCGGGCTCAGCGGCGAGATCGCCCGCACGCCTTGCGATGACGGCTTCGACATCGTCTATGTGACACTGCGTGAGGCGGACCTCGAGCGCGTTCCGGAGAGCCGCATCCATACGGCCCTGGAGGCTTCGCTCAACTGCGAGGTTCGCATCCGCACCAAGTAAATGCATCGGGATCCTTCAGGAGCTCAGGAATTCGAGAATCGCCGGCGCCGCCAGCACCCACGTGTCGAACATATTGAAGTGCTTCACCCTGCCCGCCGCGCGGTCTTCGGACGCCCGCTCCCACGCATCCTCGGGCCAGGGCGGGTCGATGAGCTTCGACCCCTTGATCAAGCAACTGACCTCCAGCGACGTGCGCTTGGGGTGATCCATGTCGTTCTCGCCGCCGCGAATGATCAACGTGGGGACCTGGATTCGATCGAACATCTCGTCGGGGACACCGGGGATGGTCTGCCCGGGCTTGGATACGAACGCGTTGAGCCAGCGCAGCATCACCTTGAGAAACTCGTCCTTGTCGAAGTCGAGGAACCGCTGCTTGTTGGCCGGGTTCTCTTCGATGCGCTCGCGCCACTCGGTCACCTTCACCACGCCGTCCATCCCGGTGCCCCGCACCGCGAGGATGCTCGGGATGATGTAGAAGGACCCGAGTACGAAGCTGCCGTAGATGCCGCCGACGATGTTCCACACCACGAGCTTCTCGACGAGTTCGGGGTAGAGCATCGTGGTCAGCATGGAATCCCTTGCCCCACCGGAGCCCCCGGCGATGATGCAGCGCTCGACACCGAGCTTGCCCAGCAGGCCGTGCAGGGTCTCGGCGCGCATGTGTGACTCGCTGTGCCCGTAGAACTGCACATCGGAGGCACCGCAATTGGGCCGGTCCCACAGCAGCACCCGATAGCCGCCGGCGACCAGAGCCTCGGCCAGCGGGCGCAGGCCCTCAATCTCCTTGCTGAACCGGCCCCCCGGCGTCAGGACAATGAGATCGCCCGAGTCACCCAGGATTTCGTAGACAACGTTTCCCCCGTTCACCTCGATGGAAGACACGCGGTTCTCCTGTTCGGTCATGCCATCACCACAACATCATTGTCGACGACGCGCACCGGATAGGTGCGGATACTCCACTCCGGCTTGACCGTGGTGGTGCCGGTCGCCAGTTCGAAACCCCATTGATGCCACGGGCAGTAGATGAACTCCAGATCGCGCACCGTGACCGCGTCACCGGCGGCATTCTCGTCCACGATGGTGCGTCCCCGAAGGCGCCCCGAGCACAGCGGTCCGCCCTGGTGCGGACAGTAGTTCGCGATGGCGTAGAAGGTGCCGTTGACGTTGTAGACGCCCACGCCGTGCCGTCCGATCGGCACCAACTTGTGTGTGCCCGGCGGGATCTCGTCCACCGTCGCAACAACGTGTTCGCGGCCCTGGGCAAGGCGGGGCCGCTTAGTGTCTTCCGCCAATTCAGAGCACCCGGGTCTGACCCTCAAGGACCGGAACCGTCTCCGGCAGGTGATAGGTGGCGATGCCGTTCTTGTACATCACCGCATCCCGGGCGGCTTTGGGCAGGTGCTTGACCAACCAGCGCGGGTCGTCGAACGTCCAGTGCGGGTAATCCGAGGAGTACAGCAGGATCTTGTCGCACTCCATCCACTGCAGCGCACGGGTCAACTCGGTCTTGTCCTCCGGGTAGTCCAGCGGCTGGGTGGTGAACTTGATGTGCTCCTTGACGTAGTCCGACGGCTTGCGCTTGATCTCCACCCACGACTTACGGGCCGCGTAGATCGAGTCCATTCGCCACATCAGCGGCAGGATCCAGGTGAACGCGTGCTCGACGAACACGATCCGCAACGTCGGGAACCGGTCGAAGACGCCGTCGAAAACCAGGCTCATCACCTGGTTGGCGGCCAGCAGCGAGTAGGTCACCATGAAGTCGTGGTTGTAGCTCGGGAAGCCCACCGGCGGGGTCGGCAGCTCGTCGTACTGGCTGCGCGACAGATGGCAACTCACGGGGATGTCGTGCTTGGTGGCCGCAGCCCAGATCGGGTCATATTTCGGGTGGCCCCATGACGGTCGCGGCTCGGCCTTGATCAGAATCTGCGCCATGTAGGGGTGCCCGGCCCAGCGCTCGATTTCGCGCGCGGCCGCCTCCGGCTCCTCAACGGCGCCACAGATCGAACCGCGCCACCGCTCGTGCCAGTTGTTGTGGCTGTCGAGCCAATGGTTGGCCTGCCAGTCGTTCAAGGCGCACGCCATCGCTTGCTGCGCTTCCGGCAGGCGAGCCGGGTAGGCGCCAGGTTCCAGGATCGCGATGTCGGAGCCCGCTTCCATGATCAGCTGGCGGAACGCCATGTCCGGGTCGCTGCCGGGGAATTCGCCGTCCGGCGGGAAGGTGTCCGTGCGCATCGCGTAGCTGTGCGCGTAGTCGGGAGCGTCATAGTAGATCTGCTCACCGATGTTGCGAATGAGGAAGTACTTGCTGCGCCACGGCTCGGGGATGTACTGGACAATCTCGCCGCGCTTAGGCACGGGGTGGACATCCGAGTCGACACAGCGGACGGCTATGCGCTCGGCGGCGGGGACCCGTTCCTGTGTGTGGGTGAGTGTCATCTCGATCTCCTCGGTCTCCCTCGTTGACTTCTACTGTGCGCCCGAGCCGACGGCGATGTCTATGCCGTACAGACCGGCCGCGTTGCGCCAACACAGCTTTTCGCGCTGTTCGGCGGACAGCGCTTTGGGCAGCTTGCCGATGTCACCGCACTGCCAGTGCGGATAGCTTGAGCCGAACATCACCATGTCGTCCTTGCCGGTGAAGCCGAACCACTCACCGGCGAACTCGGTGTCGCCGGGACCGTCGAGGCTGCCCTGGACGAAATACACGTGACCGGGCATGTAGTCGCTCGGGATCCGCGGGGCCCACGGTGTCTGCTCGAGGTGCGGCCGGCCGAACGTGTCCATCCGCCAGATGAACGGCGTCACGAAGTCCGCGGCGCCGTCGGCCCAGACGAACTTCAAACTGCCGAAGCGCTCGAACACCCCCTCGGCGATCATGTTCATCAGGTGGTACACGTAGTTCAGCGCCATGAAGCTGACGTATTGCTCATAGGTGCGGGTGTTCCCGGACGGCGTCGGTGGAAAGGCGATGCCCGCGCCCACCTCGATGTGCACGGCAACCGGGAGGTTCGCGTCGGCGGCCGCCTCCCACAGCGGCCAGAACTGCGGTTTGCCGTACAGCTCCCGCGACTGCAGCGGGACCCCGATCTGAACCACGCGCGGGTGGGAACGCCATTTTTCGATCTCGCGTACCGCGCCGGCGATGTCGTCGGGGTTGACCCGGATGGTTCCACGGAACCGGTCACCGAACTCGTCGTGCTCGAGCCAGCGCGACACCATCATCTCGTTGTGGGCGGCATGCAGCGCGCTGCCCAGGTGCCGGTCCGGCATGATGCCGCGGCCCATCGGGTGCAGTACCGCGACGTCGACGCCGCGCTTGGAAAACAGCTCGTTGGCAACGAATGCCGGGTCCGAACCCGGGTATTGACGGTCCGGCCCCTCGGTGTTCGGGGCGTATTCACCGCCCGGTGCGCCGTACCAGTCCATCTCGTAGTCGGGGAAACCGCGGCTCTTGAAGGGCTCGCGCAGGAAGGAGCGCAGGTCCCTGTTGGACGGAAAGAAGATGTGCACGCTTGCGTCGATCACGGGCGTGCGTGTTCCATCAGCGTGTTCGATCACGAAAGCCATCCCTGAAGACCTTGAAGACCGTCGTCGCCGGCATCCGAACTGAGCCCGGCCAAGTCATATGATAGACAATCTAACATTCGCATCGGCCGCCAATCAATGGATTTCCTTCTAAGCGTCTCGATTAGGCATCGGCCCTGGTAGGCACCGATATTGAGGCTGGGCTGGTAAGTGCCTTCTTAAATAAGTGTAATACCATTCTCCTCCTCGTTCTCCAACTCGTCGAGGGCGGTGACTCTCGCCGGCACGGCGGCCGAACCACGCAGCGTCCCTACCGCGTTTCTACTGCGTCCCTACTGCGCTCCCTACCTGCCGCGGTCTTCTGTGCTCTACGCGAAGCGGCGATCCAGCGGCCCGTCGTGATTACTGTCGACACGTGGAGATGCCGTGCTCTGGATCCAGATGGCGCACGCACCATGGCTGACGACTTTCATCCCGACCTACGGCTTATCGCGAGGTTGCTGCTGAGTGGGGCGGTCACCCCGCCGCTACCGCTATCCCTGCTTATCGTCGCGCTGCGCGCGCCCGTGCGCCTTGCGCGCGTCGAGGTAGTCACGGCTTGGGCTGTCCGGGGGGTCGGCCCGCCTGGCCCACGGTGACGCCGGCGGCCTTCTCGAGCGGTTTGATCACCGCCGTGAAATCGGAATCGGGACCCTGGTCGAGCGCGGCGGCCTCCCAGAGCCGGCCGATCGCCGCGGCGACGTCGACGGGCACGCCGAGCGCGTTGGCCTCGTCGAGATAAAGCCGGACATCCTTGACCATCAACCCGGTGGCAAAGCCGTAATCGAAGGTGCGCGGGAGTATCGCGCGCGGGAACTTGTCGCGGCTCGCGCTCGTCGCGCCGGAGCCCGCGTTGAGCACCTCGATCATCACGTTGGGATCCAGACCGGCCTTGACCCCCATGACGACGACTTCTGCTGTCGCGACCAAGACGTTGGCCGCCAGAATGTTGTTGGCCAGCTTCATGGTCTGCGCCGAGCCGGGTTTCTCGCCGACATAGAACGGCCGACCTATCGTCTCGAGTGCGGTTCGCATTGATTCGAATTCGTCGCGCGGGCCGGACACCATCACGGCGAGCGCGCCTTTTTCGGCTCCGCCGACACCGCCACTGACCGGGCTATCGATCGGCTGCGATGTTCCGTCCGGCAAGGAGGTCGTGGATTTGCACCGCCGTTCGGCTGCCGACGGTCGACAGGTCGACGTACCGCTTGATCCGCGTCCCCTCGATCACACCGCCGGGCCCGTTGCCACCTCCAGCGACACCGTGGGCGTCGGCAGGCTGACCATTACCGTTTCGACTCGATCGGCGACTTCTTTGCCGATGCCGCGGCTTGTGCGCCGAGGGCGACGACGCGCTCGACCGCTTCGGTCGCGCGTGTCAAACACGACGAGTTGGTGATCGCCCTGGATGAGGCGCCGCGCCATGGGGAAGCCCATGTTGCCCAGGCCGATAAACCCGATTTCCACGCCCGCGCCGCCTAGCTCTCGTCGAGTTGGGCGAACACTTCGCGTGCCAGGCGAAAACTGTCGACCGCTGCCGGCATGCCGGCATAGACCGCGACCTGCAGGAAGATCTCGCGGATCTCGTCGCGGGTGACGCCGTTGGTCAGTGCCCCCTTTGATGTGGGTGCGCAATTCGTTGCGGCCGGTTGAGGACCGAAATCATCGCCAGATTGAGCATGCTGCGGGTCTTGCGCGGCAGCTCATCACGGCCCCATACCGCGCCCCAGCAGTACTCGGTAACCAGGTCCTGCAGAGGCCCGGTGAAGTCATCCGCGTCGGCCAGTGCCTTGTTGACATACGCCTCGCCCAACACCGCAGAGCGGACTTCCAGGCCCCGCCGATATGTTTCGCGATCCAATTGTCTTCTCCTTCTGAATTATTGGCGGACGACCACCGTCTTGGTGGCGTGAACGTGTCGAGTGCGACCCCTTGCTGTCTTTCGTCGCCGGAAGAATCATCTATACGCTTGCTTCCGCACCACCAAGACGCCGGGGCCATCGGGAAGAGGAGCGCCACTTGCAACAC
The DNA here is from genome assembly GCA_963845595.1 of uncultured Actinomycetota bacterium. Taxonomy (GTDB): domain Bacteria; phylum Actinomycetota; class Actinomycetes; order Mycobacteriales; family Mycobacteriaceae; genus Mycobacterium. The sequence goes on along the minus strand of CAWJSU010000004.1, from coordinate 212,245 downwards.
GCCGTCAATTTGTTCCTGCGCGGCGCGTTGCGCCGCGACTGAAAATGGCGCGCCCGGCCTGGTGCTGGTGCACGGTGGCGTGCACGCCGCCGATTGCTGGGAGCTCACGGTTGCCGAATTGGCGAGACAGGAACCGGAATTGCGAGTCCTCGCCGTGGACCTACTGGGCCGCGGAACAGGCCGGCCGACCTGACGACCGTCACGATCGCCGAATGGGTGAATTCCGCGGTTGCCGACATCGACGACGCCGGACTCGGTGATGTTGTGATTGTTGGGCATTCGATGGCCGGGCTGACCGTGCCCGGCATTGTGGCGAAGCTCGGTGCGCAGCGGGTACGCGAAATGATCCTGCTCTCGGCCTTCGTCCCGCCGCAGGGCAGGTCGGTTATCGACACGCTGCGCGGACCGCTGGCTCCGTTGGCACGATCTGCCCGTTGGATCGAGAGGAGTTCGTACGCAATGCCTCCCGCTCTGGCGCGGTATGCCTTCTGCAACGGCATGACGCGTGAGCAGCGCAGGTTGACGCTGTCGCGGCTCTGCATGGAGTCTCCAAACGTGATCTTCGAGCCGGTCGATCGCCGCGACCTGCCCGATGACGTACCGCGGACGTGGATCATGACGCTGCGGGATCGGGCGCTATCGGTGCAACAGCAGCTCACCGCGATCGATTCACTCGGCGGCGTCGACACGATGGTCTGCCTCGACGGCTGCCACGACGTGATGTTCAGCGACCCCGCGGGCCTGGCCGCGATCGTGGCCGACCGCTGCCGGCTGCGCGAAGAAGTAGGAGCGGGCACCGAAGCCATCACGACACCCGAAAGATGAAATCAGATGGCAGACAGTCAATCTCGTACGGTGGTCGCCACGCGATAGGTTATCGGCCATTATGGGAACAACGAGCGACGTCTGGGAGGTCATGTCGACCGCCCGCACGATCCGGCGCTTCACCGACGGCCGGTCGACGACATCACCCTGGCGCGCTTTAAGCACGGTTCTGTGGGAGCCCTGGGTGCGACCCCCGGGGCACCCGGCGGCCCAGGCTTGGCCGAAGACTATATGCAATTGGTGGCCGGAGGACTGTTGAGGCAGAGCTTGCAGTGGTTCGTGCTGCACAGCTTCATCCGCAGCGTCGCGCGGTTGGGGGCACGGAGAGGCCATCCGCAGGCCCGGTTGATCGTCGATCCGGCCGTGACGGCGGACCCGGTCGCCTTTTACGCCGCCCTAACCGGCTGATCCCTGGCGTGGTAAGCACTAGCCACTACGAGAAAGGTGCGCGGATGCCAAGATCGAACCCGTCTGTTCGTGAACTTGTCGTGGTGTCCTGGGGTGGACCGTGGGATCGGGCACTCCGACGTGCGGTGTCGGATCCATTCGAAGCTGAAACCGGAATCGTGGTCCGCCATCTTCAACACGTAGGTCTCGATGTGCCCGACCAGTTGGTCGCAGCCGTGCGGCAGGGGGCGCGGCCACCATGTGACCTGGTATGGGCGAATGCGGTCGCCTCGATGCGAGCGGCGAACGACGGCCTGTGCGAACCGTTGACGCCCGACGAGGTGCCCAATTTGATGCGGCTGCACCCACGGGCCAAGCCAGACGGTTTCGATGGCTGGCCGCTGGTAATGGTCTATGCCGTGGTCTACGTGCTGGTATTTCATCGGGCCAGCTTTGCGAGCCCGCCGGATTCATGGAATGTACTGCTGGATCGACGACACCGGGGGCGGCTGGCGCTGTACCCAGACGGCAATGGCATCCATGCGGTGGCACAAGTTCTTGGCGGCGGCTCGATCGACGAGATTCCGCACGACATGGCCGCTTGCTGGAAATTTCTGCGCAGCATTCGCCCACAGGTGTCGGGGATGGACTACAGCGGACAATTGACCGAACAGCTGCGCACCGGAGAACTGGATCTATGTTTCCGCGCCCTTCCGAATGCCATTGGGTTCCAGCAGGCTGGCTTGGATGTTGATTGGGTTGCTCCGATCGAGGGGGTGCCCGACACCATGGATTGCCTGTGGGTGCCGCGCGGTGTGCCGGCGGACGAGGCGGGCTGGGCCCACCGCTACATCGACTTTGCGTTGAGCCGACCAGTGCAGGAACACTGGTGTCGTTTGCTGGGTGCGGTACCTGCGCGGCCCGATGCCATGCCGCCCGCCATCCTGGGTGCCGATTCGAGGACCCCTAACACGCTCGACGACCAGCGATATCTGCTCTATGTGCCGGACAGCATCAAGCTCGTCCACGCCGCCGAATGGCAACGGGAGTTCCGGGCGATTTTCTCCCCCGACGTGTTCGCTGACGCCCCATAGGCGGTCGTTAGGCAGCGGCAGGCGGACGGAGTTACACCGGGAGTCCGCCATCGCCGCCACCGGCCCCGCCTCAACCGACTGTGAACCGTGGACAACCCGCAGTCGCAGCGCCACGCGCAAGCGGTACGACGAAAGCGTGGCACAAACCCCCGAAACCGCGGTGTAGACGTTCAGTGAACGAGGGGCGATCCGCTGGTGTCCCTTCCCGCTTCCGCATGCCCTGACCAGCGGATTGCACATATTCTCAAAATTCGCTCAGCACCTCTGGACGACCGTTCGCTACGTCAGCAGTCTGCTCGTCGGCACCAAGGGCCCGGTGCGTGCAGGCATTGAACCGCGCCGGACTGGTGCACAGCTTGGAACATCGCACAAGAAGGGACTCGGGTGTACCCGTGACCACGGGCGCTTTGTTGCGCAGTTGTTCGACGACATCGCGGGTCTGATTCTTGGCGAGGACATCGATGTCGCCTCGGTCCTCGATCGACAGCACGAGTTGGCGGCGGCTAATTCACCGGTCATCGCCGAATACTGGCGCACAACCAGATTCGGCCATCCGATTCCAGACAGCGCCTTCAAGCAATTGTCGCCGTATGTGTTTGCAGACCAGCCGCCCGTCCGGGAGTTCCATACCAGTGGAACGTCCGGTAGTTCACGGGGCTGTGTCGGCTATTCGCCGAGGGGCATGGAACTGATGCGGATGTCCATCCTCGACAACGCTCTACGACACATCATGTCGGGGCTGCAGCGTCCAGCCGTGATCCGGTTCGTCCCAGCAGTCGCCAGTGCGCCAGCGATGGTGATGGCCTACGGCATGGAGTTGATCGCCAACGAACTCGGTGATCCAGATTTGAGCGAGGTGGTGGTCAGCCAACGCGGGGTGGACTACGGCATGCTGGCCGACGTCGTGGTTCGCGTGTGCAAGGCCGGGCTGCCGGCTGTGCTGATCGGCGGTTCGTCGGTCTTTGCGAACGTGTGTGAGCATTTCGCCCGGCAGGGCTTACATTTCGGGTTGCCGGCAGGGTCTAGGGTCGACGCCGGCGGCTTCAAACGACACTCGTCAGCACTGCACGTCGACACGCTGCGAGCGGCGCTGATTGACGTGTTTGGTATCGCTGCGGGTCACTTCGTGAATCTGTTCGGAATGACCGAATTGGCCAGTCAGCTTTACGACTTCGGTGACGATCCGATCGGTCCGCTGGGTGAACGAGTCAAGGGTGGCGGGCCCATGTGCACGTTCGCGTTCGCCATGCCGTAACCATGAACGCGATCACCGATGGTCTCGGGCTGTTGGAGGTCATCGATCTGTGCGTACTGGACCGACCACCGGCTCTGTTGACTGGTGACCTCGCGATCGCCACGCCCACCGGCGCCGCGGCCGTCGGGCGGATCCAGCGAAACAGCACCCGCGGCTGTTCAATCAGCCTTGACGCTCTGACCGGCCGCGAAGACCTTCATGTCTGAGTCCACGACGCTGGCACCCTCAACGGTGATCTCGCATCTTCCGACATGGGTGCGGCCTGGCGAGATCGAACGTGTGGGCCTGCCCGGTCCACAAATCGATTACCACCTGGATCGCCCGCGGCTGGCGTCATGGCCCGCGGTTGCACAGCGACTTCGCAAGGCCACCAATGGTCTTCGCGACCTCAAGATCGCAACAATCGTCGACGCCATCGACGCCGCCGCGGCGCATTGGTGCGACCGCGACTGGCCTGTCCGCCGCGCGGCCCGGGACGCTGCCGTCGCCGGGACCGGACTTTCCCCGGAGACCGTCGATCGCAGCTTCGACGTCGAACTGCGTAACGATCGCGCCCCGTCGCTGTGGGGGGTGCTGCACCGCGAATTCAGCAACCCGCAAGTGCTGGACGGGTTTTGTCTCGACGCCCATCTCGGTGGCCGGACAATGGCTATCGGGCCGGCGCTGACGTGTCACGTCATGACTGGAAACGTTCCCGGCCTACCGGCTCTCAGTCTGGTACGCGCGTTGCTGGTCAAGTCGGCGTCGGTCGTCGAAGTCGCAAGCAGCGAACCGACGTTCGCAGCACAGTTCGTTGACACCCTGGCCGGGGTGGAGCCGCTGTTCGGCGACGCGATCGTGGTCACCTACTGGGACCAGACGGAGACGGCGGTTCGAGACGCCGTGCTTGCCGAGGCGGATACGGTTATCGCCTACGGCGGAGACGAGTCATGCGCAACCATCCACGCTCGTACCCGACTCGATCAACGTTTCATCGCCCACAACCACAAGTTGTCCGTTGGGTTACTGACCCGTGATTATCTGCGCGCGGCAGGTTTTCAGGCCACTGCTGAGCTGGTGGCGCGTGACGCGTCGATGTTCGACCAGCACGCGTGTATCGCCGCTCAGGCATATCTGGTAGAAGGCGACATGACACGGTGACAGCTTTCGCGGAGGCAGTGGACGCGGCGATGCGCAGGTATGCAGCCGCCTGCCCCTTGGGCATCCGGACGGCTCCGCGGTGGCGGCGCGGCAGATTCGTTCGATGGACCGGAAATACTGGGCGGCGCAGTCACCTCGGCGGCAGGTCTGGATTTCGCCGGACAGCCTGGTCTCAGTCGACGATGCCATGGCCGATTCAGCCGGCGGGGATCGAAGCCTGCAGATCGTCGCAGTACCCAATATCAAGCGAATGATCGAGGTCCTGCGGCCATATGGAACATATCTGCAGAACATCGCCGTAGGCGCCGTCGAAGGCGAAATGTCCACTCTTGCGGCCAGACTCGCCCGCCTGGGTGCCACTCGCCTATGCGCGCCAGGCCGAATGCCTGATCCGAGTTTGATCTGGAAGCACGACGGCCGAGCGTGCGTGGCCGAGCTCGTCGTGTGGTGCGACGTCGAACGCATCCGTGGGCAACCGTCCACGAATCGAGAAAGGATCACTCGATGACCGACGGCGGTGGGCAGTTCGTCGCTTCGCAGACCACAGCACAGGACCGTGTTGAGATCATCGATTGCACATTGCGTGACGGCGAACAGGCACCGGGAGTCGGCTTCTCGATCGCCGAGAAGGTCGAGATCGGAATCGCACTCAGCGACGCCGGCGTCGACATGCTCGACGCGGGATTCCCCGCGAGTGATCCCGCCGAGATCGAGACGCTGCAAGAACTTCGTCACCGCGGCATCACGGCGACAATCGGTGCAACTGCGCGCCCGTTCCCGGGAGACATCGCGGCCGCCGAAAAGGCTTGCGCCGACGAAGTGTTCTTGTTCATGCCAACCAGCGATGCCCGCATCGAAAAGACACTCGGGATGGACCGTTCGGGTGCAATCGAGCTGCTGCGCAGCGGCGCCGAGAATGTCGTCGCTCGCGGCATGGGGCTGAACATCGTCTTCGAGGACGCCACCAGGGCCGACCCGGGGTTCCTCATTAAGGTGGGTGAACGGATAGCCGACGGGTTGACGATTCGGCGGATGATCCCAGCCGACAGTGTCGGCTGTGCGACGCCGGATTCGATGGCTCGACTGGTCCGCCAACTTCGGCACGCGTTCGGATCTTCGGTGGCCATTTGCCCTCACTGCCACAACGACTTCGGGCTCGCGACTGCGAACACACTAGCCGCCGTCGCCGCCGGCTCGACAAGCGTGACATGCACGGTGAACGGTTTGGGCGAACGAGCCGGTAACGCCGATCTCGCCGAGGTGGCCGCCGGCCTGAGCTACCTGCAGGGTCGTGAACACGGGGTTCGGCTCGCAGCCCTGCAGGCTCTCTCCGAGCTCGTCGAGCGTCGCTCTGGCGTGCACACCAGTTTCATCAAGCCGGTCACTGGCCTCAACGTATTTCGGCACGAGTCCGGAGTCCACGTCGACGCCATGCTCAAGAGTGAGGACAGCTATGAGTACCTTCCCTCCAAAGACGTCGGGCGCAAAACGGAATTCGTCCTCGGCAAGAACTCCGGCCGTGCGCTGGTGCGGGTTCTCCTCGAACGAGCCGGCCAAGACATCAATGACAACACCGTGACCAGATTGCTTGCCAGTGTGAAGAGCGGGTACGCGCAGGCGACGAAGTCCGACCATCGGCAGCTCTACGAAACTCGCCGAATATTCTTCGAGGAGAAGCTCTCTGGCGTCAGTCTGGATGAACTGCTACACCTACTGGGTAACTACAGCCAACTCGCGCGGGACTGACATGGGGCATTCAATCAGCGACAAAGTTCTGCAGTCGCACGCGGTCGACCATGAGCAAACCGCAGCCGTCCAGCAGGTCCGCATCGAATGCGCTGCTCGGCCATGACGCGACCATCGGACTTCTCATCGAGCGGTTCGAACAGCGGGGCCTACGGATCTGGATCCTACCCGGGTGATCTTCACCAATGACCACTTCTCCCCTCCCGCGACAGTGGAGCGCGCGGATATTTCGAAACGATTCCTAGATTTCTCGCGCCGCCATCAGGTCGGGAATCTTTTGGTGGACAAGGGCATCTGCCATCAATTGCTGGTCGAGCATCGGCTCTGTCAGCCGGGCAGCCTCATCGTGGGCGCCGACAGCCATACGATCATGGCCGGCGGTCTGGGCGCATGTGCAACCGGCATGGGTTCCACCGACATCCTGTTCGCGCTGGCGACCGGGACCACCTGGATGCGGGCGCCGAGCACCATAAAGATCACCTTCCATGGCGCACTGCCGCCGAATTGCAACGGGCGAGACATTGTCCTGCACCTGCTGGCCGAGTTGGGTGAGCACGGCGGTCGATATCGCTCGTTGGAATTCCACGACCACAGCGAGCAGAAGCTCGCCCAGGACGAGCGTTTTGCGATCGCCAACATGGCTGTCGAGATGGGCGGCAAATTCGGCATTTTCGTGCCCGACGAGATAACGCTCGACTATCTCCGGCAGCGCGATGGCGTTGTGCCGCCCACGGTCATACTTCCCGATGCGGACGCCGCCTACGAGCGCGAGGTCGACGTCGATCTCGCGCAGCTGCGTCCGATGGTCGCCAAACCTTGGTCGCCGGCCAACGTCATACCCGTCGACGCACTCGAGCGCACACCCGTCACCATGGCTTTCCTCGGATCATGCAGCAGTGGAAGACTTTCCGACATCCGGGTTGCCGCAGAGGTGCTGCGCGGCCGTCAAATCGACGAGCGGGTGCGGTTCGTCGTCATTCCCGCGTCGGTCGATGTGTTCAAACAAGCACTGCGGATGGGTTACGTCGAGGCATTGACGGAGGCCGGTGCCTTGTTCAACCAGTCCAGTTGCGGGCCCTGTGGCGGAATCGACAAGGGCGTGCTCGGCGCTGACGATGTGTGCGTTTCGACGTCTAACCGAAACTTCCGGGGTCGGATGGGCCACTGGGATAGTCGGACCTATCTGGCCAGCCCGCGAACGGTCGCGCGTGGCTGCGCTGCACGGCTATGTGGGGGTCCGGTCAGATGAGTCCATTGAGTGGACGCGCGTGGGTATTCGGTGACGACGTCAATACCGACGTTATCCATCCACCGTCATTCTTCAGTCTGGATCGCGAGATCGTGAAGCGCGGATTGTTCCACGGGTTCGATCCGGGACTTCAGCCCGCAATTATGTCTGGCGACATGATCATTGGTGGCTGCAACTTCGGTTGCAGATCGAGCCGGGAGACTTCGATCCAAAGCCTCCTGCTCAACGAGATCGCCGCGATTGTGGCAGTCGACTTCGCCCGCATCTTCTACCGCAGCGCGACCAACAATGCGCTTCCCTGCCTGACCTTCGCCGAACCGGATCACCGTCATCGCATCCAACCCAGTCAACGCATCGAATTGCACTTCGACGATTGGACGCTGCGGACCGATAGCGGCGAGCGCATCGCCCTCGATCCGCCCGGCGCGTTTGTGCAGCGCATCTGGCAAGCCGGGGGGTTGCTCGAGACGCTCGGCAGTTGGGGGAACGTATGAACGGCCATTCACGCCGCTATGAGCTCGGCCTCAGCGAAAATCCGTTTCCACCGCTTCCGTCGGTGCGCGATGCCATCGACGAGGCCATGGCACGGGCGAACAGGTATCCGGAGTTCCTCCCCGGACGTCTCGCACAGATCATCGCTGATCATATTGATGTGAGCCAAGATCAGATCGTAGTCGGTGCCGGAGCCACCGGTGTGGCCATGCAGATCGTGGACTCGGTTTCCCGAAGCGGCGACGAGATGGTCTACGCGACACCGACTTTCGACGGCTATGCGATCATTTGCCGAATCGTGGGAACCACTCCGGTGGCAGTGCCATTGGACACGCTGGGTCGGCAGGATCTTTCCTATGGCGGCGGCATAAAGCAATCAAACCCGGATAATTGTGGATGCGGCGGCACAATCCGACCGGCACACTGGTCGACGGCTCTGAACTCGAGGACTTCTTGGACCGCGTTTCGCGGCAAGTAACCGTGATCCTGGACGAGGCGTACGTCGAATTCCTTGACCGTGCGGACACCGTCGATACCCGGCGCATTGTGTCCAAGTATCCAAACGTCCTGGTGCTGAGGACGTTTTCAAAGGCGTATGGGCTCGCGGGACTCAGGATTGGCTACGCATTCGGTGCACAGGAATTGGCCGCACGAGTCCGCGCCCGGCAGCTGCCCTTTGCGCTTGGCGTGGTTGCCGAAGCCGCGGTCCAGGCATCGTACCGAGCCGAAGACGAGTTGGGCTCGAGGGTCAGATCGATTGTCAAAGAACGAGACAAGCTGCGAAACGCCCTGGTGAAAAGCGGGATTGCGGTCCCGCGCAGTTACGCGAACTTTCTCTACCTGCCACGTGCGGGCATCGCGGAAATTCTGTCGCGCGCGAACATGGAGTGAAGGCCTACCAAGATGGAGCCGCGCGCCTTGCTGTCGGAGACCGCCCTGCCATGCGCGCGGTCCTGTGTGCGCTGCGCATACCGAAAGACCTCAAAGCCGCTAAGCTCGACCGGTCAGGCGCTATGGCTCCTCACCAAGAGCCGTCCTTGGCCTGCGGCGCGTGCTGAGCACGATGGTGGTCGCTGCGGCTTATCAAGGTCCGCCCTTTCGCTTTTGCTTTAGCTACTAAGCCCTGAAAAAGCTACTAAGCCCTGAAAAAGCTACTAAGCCCCGAAAAACTCGGCGCGTTGATGCGCGGTCGGATTTAGGTGCGCGCGCGGCGGCGGCTGTTGTCGTCGGCGGCGGGCCGGCTCATGCCGTAAACCGCTGGGACGGGCCCGCCGGCCACCTGTCGACGGCCTCCCCGTTCCTCACGGTGCCGCCGCGGCCAGCGCCGCGTCTCGCAGCGCAGCCGGACCCTAAGAAGCGCGGCGTTGCAGGCGGTGAACACGCACGCGGTGATCCAGGCCGAGCCGGCAAGCGGCAGCGCCGCGCCCTCCACGACGACCGCAACGTAGTTCGGGTGCGCAAACCACCGGTACGGGCCGGCGTTGACCAAGGGCAACCCGGGCAGCACCATCACCCGCGCGGTCCACCGCGGGCCCAACGTGCCGATACACCACCAGCGCAGCGCATTGGCCGCCACCACGAGGGCGATCATCGGATATTCCAGCGCCGGGACCAAAGGGCGGCGCAGGGCGATGGGCTCGACCCAGCAGCCAACCAGCAGGGCCGCGTGTAGCGCCACCATGACGGGGAAGTGCCGCTGGCCGTATTCCACGCCGCCGCGACGCCAGCAGCTCAGCGACGTGCCGCTGGGATGTCACCAGCTCGGCCAGCCGCTCGCAGTGCGATGGCGACAAGCAGCGTGTAGTAGACGATCCACCAGGTATCCCCTATGGGTCGTCCCCCGTCACCACTGCAGCAGCACCAGCTCGGCGCTGACCCCGGGGCCCAGCCCGATCATGAGGCCGGCCGATCCCGGCGGCGGCGGGTCCGCGCCGATGGTCTTCTCCAGGACGTGCAGCACGGACACCGAGGACAGGTTGCCGACCTCGGCGAGCGAGCGCCGACTCAGTTCGACGGCGCTGTCGGGCAGTTTGAGGCTGTTCTGGACGGCGTCGATGATCTTCGGGCCGCCCGGATGGCAGATCCAGGCGGTGATCTCCTCGACGGTCAGCCTGTGTTCGGCCAGAAAGGAATTGACGCTGCCGCTAAGCCGCCGCTCGACCACGTCGGCCACTTCCGGCGTCAGCACGATGCGAAAGCCGTCCGGCGCCCAGCCGCCAGCCCAGCGCGTCGCCGCTGTCCGGATACACCTCGCTGCGCGACGCGACCACCTCCAATCCTTCGGCGCCTTCGCCGGCCTGCCCACCGGCGACCACCAAAGCCGCCGCCCCGTCGCCGAACAGGCCGCTGACCACGAGGTCCGCCGTCGTGACGTCCGTAATCGGCCAGCACAGCGAGCACAGCTCGACCGCCAGTAGCGCCGCGCGATGATGGGGCCAGGCCAGCAGGTAATCGTGCAGCCTGCCAATGGCGCCGCGCCGCCGACACAACCCAGCCCGAAGATGGGCAGCCGCTTGACGTCGGGCCGCAGCCCGAGCCGGGGAATGAGCCGGGCGTCGAGCGACGGCACGGCGACGCCGGTTACCGACGTGACGATCAGTAGGTCCAGATCGCTGCCGGCCAGCCCGGCCGCCTCCAAGGCCCCGCGCAATGCCCGCTCACCGAGGTCGGTCGCCTCCTCGATATAGCGATCGTTGGCCCGCCCGACCTCGCGCAGGCTGCTGTAGTCCGGCAACGGAAGGACGATATGGCGGTAATCGACGCCGGCGTTACTGTGCAGTCGCTCCAGCTGCGCACGCTGGACCGGGCCGAGGCCCGCGAGCTCGGCCACCTTCGACGTGAACTCGGCCTGCGGATACCGGTGTGTGGGGAAGGCGGACCGCAACGCCATGATCCTGGTCATCGCGGTCGCCTCAGCATGCGCACCCCCCATGAGGCGTGATCTTAGGTGTGTGCATACCCGCCCACGGCTAACAGCACGACATCGACGGCCGCGAGGCCGAACGCGGCGATGAACGGCACCCGGCCGGTGCCGACGGCGCCAATCACCGCGAGCAGGACGGCGGCGCCCAGCCCGGCCAGCGAGACCAACTGGCGGCTGGAGGCCAGTACCAGCAGTACCGACGCCGACAGCAGCAGCACCAGCGCGATGGCGCGCACGGTCCCCGCGCCCCACCGGGCGCCCACCCACTGCGGCAGGCCGTTGACGCCGGTGGCCCGGTCGGCGGCGAGATCGGGCAGCACGTTGGCGAAGTGGCCGCCGAGGCCGACCAGGGCCGCCGCTGCGGTCGCATACCAGGTCGGCACGGGGTGACCCGGCAGCGTGCTCGCCGCGTACGCGGGTATCGGGCCGAACCCCAGGATGTACATGAGGCCGGACGCCGGCGTCGACTTCAGGCCGAAGTTGTAGGCCCACGCCGCGGCGACGATCACCGCCAGGATGATCGCCGTTACCACGCCGATGGCCAGCGCCATCGCCAGCGCGGCCAGCAGCGACGCGAACGCCGCGATCCACACCGCCCGCACGCTGATGGCGCCGGTGGCGACCGGCTTGTCCGTCCGGCGCGCCGCGGCGTCGCGGGGCGCATCCAGAGCGTCGTTGGACCAGCCGATCGAGAGCTGGCCGGCCAGCATGGCAGGTCCCGTCAGTACGGGCCCTATGCCATGGGGTGCCGCCTGCGACGCCAGCATGGTGACCAGGGCAGTGATGGCAAGCGACGGCCCCGGATGACCGGCGATGATCAGTGCCCGCGCGCGGCTCAGGACAGGGGGCGCTGTCCGTGTGTGGACCGTAATGGTCGGCCTCCCCTCACGACTGCGCCCATGCGGCGACAGCAACTGTGAGTCAGCGTGAGATAAACCATTGAAATGATAATTAATTCCGTGACGGAAGGCTGTTGAATGTGAGGCTTTCTCTGCGAGGTGCCAACCCGGTCGAGTGGCTTGCCCTGCGGGCCGGCGTCGTTCCGACCGCCGCCGCCGAGGCGTGGGGCGGGATGGCCTTGTCGGGGATCCTCATCGCCGCGGTGCGTACCGGCATGACCGCCCGCCTGGCCCAGCAGCCGTCGACGGCTGCGGATCTCGCCGCCGACCTGGGTCTCGATCCGGTGCCGACCCGGCTCCTGCTTGACTGCCTGCGGTCGGGCGGCCATGTCACCTTCCGATCCGGGCGCTACCAGCTCAGCCGCTCGTCACGGCGCTGGCTTGGCCCTGAGTCCAGGCTGTCGGTCGCGCAATACGTGGCGGGCACTTCCGACTACTGGGCCTGGTGGGCGGGACTGGACGAGGTGACCCGCAACGGACGCCCCGTCGGGCATCACGACGCGCCGCCCGGTGATCCGTACTGGCGGCGGTACATCTGCGGCCAGCTGGAACTCGCGCGGCTCAGCGCCGATGAGGTAGCCGGAAAGCTTCGACTGCCCGGCGATGCACGGTCCCTCCTGGACATCGGCGGCGGCCACGGCTGGTACTCGGCACAGCTGTGCCGCCGCTATCCGCAGCTGACCGCGACCGTACTCGACCTGCCGGGCAGCGCAGCGATAGGCCGCGAGATCATCGCCGAGGCCGGGATGGCCGGCCGGGTTGAGCACCGGGACGGGGACGCGACGACAGACGACCTGGGCAGCGGGCACGACGCCGTGCTGTGCTTCAACCTTCTCCACCACCTGACCGCTGACCAGACTGTCAAGCTCTTCAGCAGGATCCACCAGGCGCTCGCGCCTGGCGGGATGTTGGCCGTCATGGACGCCTTCGCCGTGCCGAGCCGCCGGACGGCGGCCGCCGCGAACTTCCTCGGACTGTTCGTCTACCTCAGCTCCGGGTCGCAAGTACACACCCCGGCGCGGTTGTACAGCTGGCTGCGTGAGGCCGGATTCGGCGCGCCGCGGAAGATCCGCATTCTCCGGATCCCAGGGCAGGCCATGTACGTGGTCGGCAAGACCATGGCATAGCTACCCCGGGACGTCGCTCGAGGCGCAGCCGTTTTCGCGATGCCGGCGCTGCGACACGGAACGGGGTGGTGTCACCGTCGCTGAAAGTCGTAGGCCCTGCGGATACTGAAGAAGTGCGTCTTTAGCCAGTGTTGAGTTGGTGTGACCGGGCGGGGCCCGCCCGGCGTATCGCCCCTCCGGTCGAAATAGTAGCTGTTAGACGAGGCGCAGTTTCCGGCGAAAAGCACGCCGCGGCGCCTGCGTTTCTCCATGAGCCGAAAGTCGCGGTCGTGGTGTCGCTGCTTGACCTCGACGACCTCTGCGCCCCTTTTGCGGGCGCCACGGAGTACCCGTGATATGTGCGCCACCTGGTTGTCCAGCACACCGAAATAGTCGGCGCCGGCAGCGGAATAAGGACCCACGATCATGAAGAAATTGGGGAAATCCCGTACCGTGGTGCCCAGAAAGGCCTGGTAGCGGTTCTTGTCCCACCAGTCGCCGAGATTCTTGGCCCGCTTTCCGTAGATTTCAAAGCACGGCGTGCTGAAGCGCTCAAAGTATCGGTACCCAGTTGCACAGATGATGGCGTCGACGCGTCGCAGGATCCCGTCCTTCGTCACCAAACCCTTTTCCTCGATATGATCGATCGCGTCCGTCACGAGTTCAACGTTGTCGTTATTGAACAATTTGTAGAAGGTATTCGAGAAGCTCGGACGCTTGCAAAAGAAGCTGTAGTTGGGGATCAGCTTCTGTTGGATTGACGGGTCATGCACTTCCCGACGAATATAGCGGATTAAGTAGGATTCAATCCTTCCCATAACCCACGAAAATGACTTGTAGTTGTTGATGCCGGTCGCGAAGATCAGCTCATTGAGGGCCCAGTAGATGGCTCGCGCAACTCGCGGTAGGAGCGGAACGCGTCGAAACAGCTCTTTGGTGCGCTCGCTGAACACCATGTTCGGCTTCGGCGCCAGCCAAATGGGAGTCCGCTGATAGATGTCGAGTCGCGCGAGCTGGTCATAGATGGCCGGGGCTACCTGGATGGCTGTCGCGCCGGTACCGATGATTGCGACTTTCTTGTCTTCGAAGTCATAGTCATGGTTCCAGCTCGAAGTGTGCATGACCTCGCCGGCGAAGTCCTCAAGCCCCGGGATGTCGGGCTGCTTTGGGCCCACCAAAAGGCCGGTGGCTGCGACGAAGTAACGGCATATGAACGTCTCCCCGCCCGTCGCGCGAACGGTCCACATGCCGACCGCATCGTCGAACTCGATCTCCTTGACCTCGGTGCGGTAGCGGATGTGTGGTCGAATGCCGTACTTGTCCGCGACGTGATCGGCGTAGGCCTTGATCTCTCGCCCCGGTGCGTACACCTGTGTCCAGTCCGGTTTGACTTCGAAATGGTAGCTATAAGTGAAGGAAGGGATGTCGACCTCAAGCCCCGGGTACGTGTTATCCCGCCAGGTCCCACCGAGGTCCTCCGCCCTCTCCAGGATGGCGAAGTCAACAAAGCCAATCCGCTTGAGTTCGACTGCGACGCCGAGACCGCCGAAGCCCGCGCCGGCGATGATGACCTCATGCTGGTGGGTTCCAACCTCGGGGCGAGTGTCTGCAAAAATGGTTGCTTCACCGACCATGGGTATGCTCCTTAAGACATTCGGTGTGGGCTGGGCCACTGTCGACTCATCGATCATACTTAGAGCATGTCCCGTAGTCTCGTGAAACGTGGGAGAGGCTCCATGGCGGATGCTAAGCCTCGATTTTTCATGGTTGGTGGTTTGGGACTGAGAGTTGGATCGGGGTGGCGCGAGCCGGGTGATTTCGTGGTATGGGTGGCCGCTGTGAACCTCGACCGTTGGGATGAGCCGGCCGGCGACGTGCTGGCGCGCTGAACGTCAGCGCGCGGCGAAGAACCGGGCGGCTTTACGGATGGATTCTTCGACTGGTTCGGGTTTCCAGCCGAGTTCGCGTTCGGCCTTGCCATGGTCCAGCGGCGACATCAGTTCCGCCATGCGGATGCCGACATAGGCGAAAGGGAGGTCACGGCGCAGCAGCCGGGCGGCCAGGTCGTTGAGGCGCGAGCCAAAACGCAAGACGGTCAACGGGATTCCGATGCTCGGCGGGCGCCGGCCGACGGCGCGGGCCGCGATGTCGTGGATTTCCCGAGTGCTCATATAGCGGTCGGAGATGATGTAGCGATGGCCGTCGCGGCCCTTCTCGGCCGCGAGAAGCATTGCGCGGGCCGCATCTTCGATGCCGACCACCTCGGATGAGAAACCGAGATAGAACGGGAATCGTCCGGTGGCGACGCGGGCGATGAGCCCGCCGTGCGGAGTCGGCGCCCAGTCACGCGGCCCGTAGGTGGTCGAGACACACAGAGCGACGGCCGGCAGCCCCTTGTCGCGCGCGTACGCCATGACCAGATCCTCGGCGGCCACTCGGGATTCGATGTAGGCGCCACCCTGGTTCCAGTTGTGCGGGTCGTCCTCGGTGACCGGCCGGTTCTCGTTGATCGCCAAGGTGCCTGTGCTGCTGGTGAACACGAACTTGCGCAGATCGGCGGCTTGAGCTGCCTCTAAGGCCGCGTCCAGCACGTGTCGCAGGCCCGCGACATTGGTGCGGAACAACGCCGCGGGGTCGCGCAGCCACATCCGGGCGTCGACCACGCAGTAATAGACCACGTCGCAGCCCGCCATGGCCGCGTGCACTGCCGCATCGTCGAAGACGTCGCCGTAACAACGCTCCACGTTGAGGTCGTCGATACCCTTGGTGGAGCTGGTGTGCCGCAACATAACCCGCACGTCTGCACCGGCCGCCACGAGTAGGCGGGTGACGTGCGAACCCAGGAAACCGCTGGCGCCGATCACCAGTTTCTTCTCGCCGGTAGCCATGAGATCAGCAGCCGGATCAGAAGTTGGTGGGTGCGAGCACATCTGGGCCGTACTTCTTTTCGATCAGCCCCCACGGGTCGGCATACGGACCGCGATGTTCGAGCCGGCGTTGGACGACCAGCAGCCCGCGCATGGCGGGACGGATCACCGGGCCGAGAGCTTTCAGCAACAGAGTGCGCTTGCCCATCGCACCGGCCACCCAGGCGACGGTGTCGGGCCAGTCGTGTTCCTGGTAGCGAAGCAGGGCTTGGGATTCGCCTGTGTCGTACCAGCCGGTGAAGCTCGAGCCGCGGTCATCGGCGGGATTACCGGGCAGGCCGGCCGATGGGCCCAGCCGGCCGATGCCCATGGCGGCCATCATGTCGTCCTGCAGGTCGCTCATCAGATGGACGTGCGTGTCGTTGCCGGCTATGACGAGCACCTTTCCGGCGACGGCGTCACGGCGGTCTACGGCGTTGGCGAAGGCCAGCGCGACGTCGCGGGCGTCCACCGAGTGCATGCGGTTGTCGGTCGGGGTGGCCCGCACCAGTAGCAGGTAGTCGGCGTCGAAATTGGCCGAGCCATCAGGTGAGACCACTCCCGCCAGCCGCAGCACGGCATGCGGCAGACCGCTCTCCCCGATGGCGGCCTCCGCCAGCACCTTGTCCTCGCCGTACTGGTCGATCGGATTCACCGGGGTGTCGCCGGTGATGCGTTCGGGGTAGCGATATGGGTTACGGGATCCGTATACCGCCGCGCTGGAGGCGAACGCGATCAGCGGTGGCTCACTCAACGTTTGCGCTGCGGCAACGACGTTTCGGGTGCCGTCCACATTGACCTTGCGGGCCAGCCGGGGATTGCGGTACGACGGCGGCGAAACGATCGCCGCAAGGTGCACGATCGCACTGGGTTGGTGGCGGCTTACCACCGCGGCGACGGCCTCGGCGTCCACCAGGTCGGTATAGGCCGGGACCAGGGTGCCCGGCTGTGAGGTCTCTAGATCTGCCAGGACCGCCGCCGAACTGTCGGTGCGGAGATCCATCGCGACCACGGTGTGGCCCCGGCGCAGCAGGATCTCGATGCAACGCTTGCCGACCTGGCCGAAAGCGCCGGTGACGAGCACGGTTTCGGGTGGCATGCGGTTCATCGACCGAGCCTGCGTGCTAAGGCCGCGCCCATGCCACGCAGCCGAGGCGAGATGCGTACGGAGAAAAGCGGATTGAACACATCCTCGCGCAGCCTGGTCAGCGTGGAGGTTTTGATCAGCCACCGGCCGTCGACCTTCTCGTAGGTTTCCTGGTAGTGACCGCGCCCGTTGAGGTTGACGGCCGGAGCCAATCGCACCACGTCCTCGAGCGCCCACACCCCGGTCGCGGTCGTCGCCGACGTCAGCGTGATCTCGGGGGCGTGCACCTGATGCACCGTGGGTTGTGACGGCTTCCCCAACGTCTTGCGAACGTACGCCACGAACTCGTCGGCGCCGCTGATCAGCATCCCGCCGGACGGCGAGGTGTCGCTGACGAAATCGTCGGTGAACAACTGCCGCCAATCGTCCCACCGCTTGGTGTCCAGGTAGCGGCAGTAGCGGGCCTTAAGCTGCTTGATCGCTTCGATCTCGCACAGCGTCGTTGCGGCATCCAGCATTCGGTCCTTTCAATACCCCGCCAAACCTCATAGCTTCCAAACTCATAGTCCATTTTCGAGATTACTACTTTCGCAACCGAGAATGGTATTCTCGCACGGGTGACGACGGTCTATCGGTAGGAGGCGGCCCCGCGATGCTGTTGGAGTTCGATGCTGATCAGCGGCTGTGGCAGCAGACCGTACGTGACGTCGTCACCAAGGAGTGTCCGGCCTCGCTGGTGCGCGGCGTGGCTGAGAATGGCGCCGACCCCAGCCCCCTGTGGAAGGTCTATGTCGATCTCGGCTGGACCGAGCTCAACGACCCGGCCAGCGCGGTGGAGTTGGCGATCGTGTTCGAAGAGCTGGGCCATGTCACCGATCCCAGCCCGTTCCTGGCCACCATGAGCCAGTTCGCGCCGCTGGCCGCCGACCGGTTCGACCCGCACGAGTCGGGTACCGCCGTGTACAGCGGGGTGTCGGCGCACCGGGACGCCGACGGCTGGGTGTTGCACGGCACGGCGCGTCATGTGCTCGACGGTGATCGGGCCGACCGGTTGGCGGTGCTGACCGACGCCGGGGTGTTCATCGTCGGGGCCGATCAGGTGTCGGCCCGGCGCTCCGTGGTCTTCGACCCGGTCCTGCACGTCGCGGACCTGTCGTTCAACGAGGTCCTGGTGCCCGATGGCACCCGGGTGATCGTCGATCGGGAGCGCGCCCACCATCTGGCGCTGATGGGCATGGCGATCACGACCGTGGGCGCCTGCCAACGCATTCTCGATCTGGTGCTCGAGCACGTCCGCAGCCGTCACCAATTCGGTGTCCCGATCGGCTCGTTCCAGGCCGTGCAGCACAAGGCCGCCGACATGCACGTCGCGGTGGAACGGGCGCGCGCGTTGTCCTACTTTGCCGCGCTGACGATCTCCGCCGACGATCCCCGGCGCCGGCTGGCGGCCGCGATGGCCAAGGCCTCGGCGGGGGAGTGTCAATCGCTGGTATTCCGGCACGGCCTGCAGATGCACGGCGCGATGGGCTTCACCTGGGAGAACGACCTGCAGTTCGCGCTCAAGCGGGCAAAGGCGGGTGAGCTCATGCTCGGCGGCGCGGCCGAGCATCGGGCGCGGATCGCGGAGGAATATCGTGCAGCTGACTTTTGATCCCGACGTCCAGGTGTTTCGGGCGGAGTTTTCGGCATTCCTGGACGAGCACCTGCCCCCGGCAAGCGAAACCCTGGAGCGCCCGCGCTCCGTCTCACACATGCCGCAGTGGGCGCGGCGCTGGCAGCGGCTGCTGTTCGACAACGGCTGGCTGTTGCCCAGCCAGCCCCCGGAATTCGGCGGGCGCAACGCAACCGTTCTGCAGCAGTTCGTCTACCTCGAGGAGCTGTCCCGCCGGCGGATCTACCACAGCCTCAACCCGCAGGGTGTGAATATCGTTGCGGCGTCACTGTTGTCGTTCGGAAACGACGAACAGAAGCGGCGCTGGGCCGTGCCGATCCTGCGGGCCGAGATCACCGCTTCGCTGGGAATGAGCGAGCCCAGCGCCGGCTCCGATCTGGCCTCGCTGCGCACCCGCGCGGCTCTCGAGGGTGATCACTTCGTAGTCAACGGGCAGAAGGTATGGACCTCGGGGGCCCACGACGCCGACGTGTTGCTGACCTTTGTGCGAACCGATCCGGATGCGCCCAAACACAAGGGCATCAGCGCGTTGGTGATCCCGACCGACACCCCGGGAATCGTGCGCCGGCCGTTCCCGTCCATCTGCGCCGCCGACGACCTCGATTTCAACGAGGTGTTCTTCACCGACGTGCGGGTGCCGGCGCAGAACCTAGTCGGCGAGCTGAACCAGGGGTGGCGGGTGGCCAATGGGTCGCTGGGCCACGAGCGCACCATGATGTGGCTGGGTTTCGCCGACCGAATGGACAATCTGATCGCCGATTTCCATCCCACGACGGAGCTCGAACGCGATCACTACGCCACCACGATCATGGACAAACAGGCGCTGCGCCTGTTGGGTTCGGTGGCGTTGGCCCGCGCAGCTCGCGGCGAAGACGACGTGGCCGCGATCTCGGTGCTCAAGCTCCTCGGCTCCGAAGCCGAGCTACGCGGGTTTGAACACGCCCTCGAGGCCGCCGGACCGGACGGGCTCATCCACCCGGGACAGACCGGCGCGTACGCGCCGATGAACTTGGACCACTACTTCGCCAGCTGGTTCGAGCGCTACGCGCGCAGCTTTTCCGGCACCATCGCCGGAGGCACTTCCGAAATCCAGCGCAACATCATCGCCCAGCGCGTGCTCGGCCTCCCGCGCGGCTAGCGCGCCCGAAGCTGCAGCGCGCGGCGGTCATTCGTGGAGCCCGGCCCGCATCCGGTGTCAGATCAGCGGAATGTGGCCTCCCGGTCGACGGCCGCGCCGGCTTCGGCTAGCAAGTCGAGCCTGACCGCCAGCGACACCGTGAATTGGTTCTCCGGTTCTCGGATGTCCAGACGGATCATTCGGGAGATCTGGTCCAGTCTGGCCAGCATGGTGTTGCGATGGACGTTGAGGGCGCGCGAGCTGGCGTTGACGTTGCCGCCGTGGGCTAGGTAACCGGTTAGCGTCTCAAGCAGGTTCGGGCCTGATCGCAGCGGCTCAACGACCTCCCGAACCAGTTGTCGACTGTGGTCGCTGTTGGCAATTTCGGCCAGCACAGTGAAGGTGCGTAGCTCCTGGTAGGAGATGGCGCGCGAATGGCCGAGACGGCGGGCAATGGCGAGGGCGATGCGGGCCTCCCGATAACTGCCGGCGACCTCGCCGGCGCCGCAGGCCGGCCGCCCGTAGGTGACGGCTACCGCCGCGTCGCACCGCTGTTCAAGTTCGCAGCACATCGACTGCGCGAAGTCGGCCATCTCGCGCTGCATCGTCGCGTCGTCAGTGCCACGCAGTGTCCGGACCACCACCACGACGTCACCGATGACGGTGGCATCGGCCCGCACCGACGGCTCCGAGGAGACGCTGGCGGCATATCGAGCCAACCGGACCATGCCGACCGTCGGATTGTCCACTGTGTGCGGTAATAGGGCGGGTGCCACGAACACGCCGAGCGCCGAATCGATGTCGATCTCGTGGTGGTCCGCCCGTGCCCGCATGTCGTGTTCGCTGGAGAAGCTGCCATGCACCAGCGCCTGGATGAAGTCACCGCGCGCCCGCTCCTCGGCCTCCTCCACGCTGTGCCGGCGCAGCATCTCCGAGCCGATGAGCGCAGTCGCCTCTTCGGTGACGATGCGGTGCCGAGCCAAGTCGTGGGCGCCCACGGTGGCCACGGGCGCCACGATCACAACCCACCCCTCGAGTGCCCTGCCGAGCCGGATCGCGCTGGCGATGCAGGTCCATACAGTGCCGTGCGGACCGGCTACCGGCTCCACGCGGGTGTCGTGTGCGCTCGAACGTCGTGCCGCCGCCGGCGCACCGGCTGCCAGCATGCGGCAGACCGAGTCAGACAGTGCCTCAAAAGCATTCGTGGCAAGCCCGTTGTGGGCGACCACCTGACCCCGAGCATCCAGCGCCATTGCCGGGTTGCGAGCGAGGTTGGAAACCTCACGAATGAGGATCTCCAGGCCGGCGCCGCGGCGGAAAAGCCCCGCCAGGGAGGCGTGCACCTGCGTCGAATATCGCATGACGTGCAGCTCCTGGCTCAGGCTTCGTTCCGCGAGCAGGCGGTTGAGCGGGGCAAAACCCACGGGAGACGCCATCTCGATGACCACCAGTCCGGCGGACAGCTGGCCGTGCGGAAAGTCCGATGGCAGCGCGCCGTCCAACAAAAGCGTGGATGCGCCCCGGGCGGCGAGGGCGGCAAGGGTGGGGCGGCTGTCGCGCAGGGCCTCCGGGCGGACATACACCGCGAGCGCGTCCAATGGGTCCGGCGGAGGGGGCAGTTCGGCAAGCGGCAGCACCCAAGTCAACGCTTGGTCGAGCCGGTCGGCGCCGGCTATGACGCGGGCACCCGACATCAGCGATTCGTCGAGCAGTCCACGGATCGTCATCTGATCGCCGTCGTCGTCGGCAGCTGTCGTCATCTCGCACCTCCGCTGTTTTGTATCCAGGCGGACACCGCTGGGCCTATTAAATGCGAATACACCCGTGTTGTGGCCGCTATGTGCGCGTTGGCTTGCCTTTGGGTCGGAATCTGGTCGTCGTGTTCGGGCCGCTGGCTGCGCGGGCCTGATACGTGTCGTGTCGTTCAGGGACGCGGCGTGGCGTAGCCGATCATTCGGCGCGATGATATTGGTGAAATGGTGTTGTCCCATTCTTTCTGCGTGTCGACGCGGTTGGTGTGCAGCGCGTATGCCGTTGTCGCCGCGCAGATCACGGTCGCGGCCACCAACATCGCCGAACCGCTGATCACCAGGCTCCGGCAAGCGCAACGGCCCAATTCCTCGAGCACCCGCGCAGCGCGCGGCAAGGCCGCGCCGGTCCTGGTTGCGCCGCAGGCGAACGGATTGATCGCCAACCAGACTCCGATGCAACGGTGGAGCGCTCGCCGGGGCGGGTCTGGGCACTCCCACGGATTGGCGTGCTGAGCAAATACCGCGTGGCGAACGCGCGTTAGCGCCGGCCATCAGCGGCTAGCTTCGCGCGGCTTCGATGTGCGGGGTGGGGTGTGGAGCGGTCGGGGGTGGTGTGGGCGCAGAGGGCTTGCCGGGCAACGGAATCGGGGTTGCGTCGGGGGTGCCCAGTTGGCCGGCCAGCCAGGGCAAGGCGGTGGCAAAGGCGGTGCGGCAGTGGCCAGTCGTGCTTTCCCGGCTGGGCGATTACCGCGCAGTCGATGCCGTGGGCCCGGCCGAGCGCGCCCAGGGAGGGCTGCCTGCGGTTTTTGACTGCGCGGATCGCGTAAAGTCTTGGAACCATGCTCATCTCGGCCAGCGGTGTTCCATCCAGATACGAGCGACGTTAAGACTACCCGTTTCGGCGCGCCCGTGGTGCCACCGGATTCGAAGACCCGTCGAAATCCGGGTTTGCGCCGTAACCGCGTGGGATGAGGTTGCGAGCGGCGACATCCCGCAGCTTGCCAACAACGTTCGCGAACGAAACCCACGCAGCTAGCCGGTAACGGTCAATTGGTTGTCGCTACTGGCCCACGACTGGATGAAGGTGTCGATGGGTACCTGCTCGTCTCGCCCCGTGTGGCTGTCACTGTCGTTGAGGTGCACGATGCCGGCTGCGGTGTCGACACCGGTCACGACCACGGCGTGGTCGTGGCGCACGGACGGGCTGCCAGTAGATACGCCGTAATACCAATTCTATTGATTGCCTTTGGGATTGGCTCGCTGAATACCCCGTTTACCCGGAACGGGGAGGTATCGAGTCCGCTGAGCTACCTGACCGGGACGCTGGGATCTCGAGGGCGATCGGGCTGGACATCCGAGAACCGGAGAACCAAGTCGCGGTGTTGCCGGCAATCCGGCTCGACCTGCTGGCCGAAGTCATTGCGGCCGTCGACCGGGAGGCCGGATTCCGCTGATCGGCATATTCTTGGGCGCTAGCGCTCAGTTGGGTGGTGTAGTAACCACGATCGAATCCTCCCCGGTTTGCCAGGCGTTGGTGAAGCTGGTGATGGAGACCTGCTCGTCAGGGTGGTCGGCGCCGGGGTCATTGAGGTGAACGATCTCCTTGTTGGCGTCGATCCCGGTGACTACAAGAAAGTGATCCGCCTTGGTGCGCTGGTCACTGGTGTTCCAGATGACCGCGGAGTTGACCCAGGCGATGATCTTGCGGTTGTCGGTGAGGTACTGCTGCAGCGCGGGCATCCCGGTCTGATCGGGGTGCGTCGCCGTATAGGTCATCACCGATTTGATGCCGTAGTGCTCGAGTAGCAGGACCATGTCCGCCATCTCGATGCCACCATTACTGGTGGAGTGGCCCGGGTCGGACGGTGGGGCATAGATCGGACCCGGGTTGGTCCCCGAGGGGGTGTTCTCCGCCAGCGCGATCATCTGTTCTTCGCTCTGCTGCTGCCCGGTGATCTCACCAACCACGTCGGCCACAGACATCAGCCCGCAGTTGTCCTCGCGTGACTGCGCATGCCAGTACTTGGCGGCCACAACCGGGTAGCCGTAAATGCCGGCGGTGGTGGTGGGCGACGACGTCGGCAACGGCGTCGATGGCGGTTTGGCAACCGCCGCGCTGGTGATGGTGATCGATGCGGTCGGCGACGGCATCGATTCCGCCGGCGTTTCACACGCCGATGCGACGCAGACGGTAGCCATGCCGATGGAGGCGCCCACTACTGCAGTGCGCGCAATCCGGGAAGTGAATCTGGTTCTCATCGATGACTGTTTCCTTTCCGCAAGCCGGCGCAGCGGCTCCGTGGGTGGGTTGGAGAAAGGCGCGAAACCAGCTCTCCTGGCACCGCCATGGGTTTGATTCGACTCGGATTATGTGGATTCGATTAGTTTCAACCGAGATTCACGGCTCTGCGAAACTCGTCCCAGCCCGGTCTTGGTGCGCATGAGGAAGTCTCCGAGGTAACCGTCGTGTGGGAGGCCGTTGGCGGAAAAGCTGGTCAGATGGTTGCCCACGTAGACGTTGAAAATGCTGGGCTCGTGCAGCAGATCATCGATGAGCGATGCGTCGCCGGTGTTCGCGACGACCACCAACGAATCACGCAACGGGGCGACACCGGCCTCTCGGTCCCAAGGACCGACCCACACGCACGGAAAGGACAGCTCGATATCGAGTTGCGGGGCGCGCCAAGAATCAACCAGGTGTACCGCGGGGCGCAGTACCGCACCGCCGCCGGGCAGTTCATCGACCACGCCGTCCGCGCCGAGCAGCGGGACCGTGCCTTTGGCCACAGACCGTAAGTAGCGCTCGACGCTTCGAGCGGACTCTACTGGTTGCGCGGTCAGTATCGCGTTGTCATCGTCGGGTGGCAGCGTCGGGATCTGCGACAGTTTGGCGGCTAACGCCGCGGCGAAGGGCCAGGGGTCGCCTTCGACCAGCACCGATGAGGTGCACATGCAAGACGCGCCACCGTTGAAGGTGGCCGCGCGCGTCACGGTGTCAACCGCGTCCTGCCAATCAACGTTGGCGGTGATCAAGACCTTGGATCGCCCCGGGCCTTGGACAAGGACGTTCGGGTTGCTTTTGTACTTGTCCAGAATGCCTTGGCCGCCATAGACCATCGCGAGGTCCGCCGATTCGACCAGCTTGTCGGCCACCGCGTACTCGCATGGCAGCAACGCGACGTAGTCGCTCAGGCCGGCCTCGTGCATCGCGGTGACCAGCCGATATGGCGTGAAGGGTTCGCGCCGTGAGGGACGCACTACCACGCGGTAGCCGTATGCGATGGCGTCGAACCATGCACTGTGAATCGCCGGAGTGTTTCCTGAGGACAGCACGGCGAATACGTCTCCGCGACGGGTCCATATCGCAGAACCCCCCGGTGTCGCCGGATCTCGCCAGTCGTTGACCGCTGCGACCGGCCTGGCCTGTTGGGACGACCAGGCCAGATTCAGGGCGACGGCCTCGATGCCGTCGACGGCCCTGCGCACCGAGGTAATGGGCGTACCGGTGACCTTGCTGACGGTGCGCTGATAATCGGGCGCGCTCATGCCCGCAACCCAACCGTGGGCAAACTGGCGAGCGGCGACGCGCATCGCGTCGAGTCGTTGTCCCACGGACAGACTTGGGGCTGCCCGCAGCTTTTTGACTACGCGGATCGCGTAAAGGCTTGGCACCATGCTCATCTCGGCCACCGGTTGGCCAGTCAAATACGAGATCGCCTGCCGGTGCTGTGCCCGGTACGGGCCGTCGGGCCCGATCGCATCGAGTTGCCGCAACGCAGACATCAATACACCCCCTCAACAACGGTTTCGTCCTCGAACAATTTCACCGGAGCCACCGCGGTTACCGAGTCCCCCACCGCGGATCCGGCCGGCGGGCGCACCCGGATCGCGGTGTCGCGCTCCAGGTTGTTGGGCAGCAGCGCGTTCTTGCTGACGTGGTGCATGATCACCTGTCCGCGCCGGCCAAAGTCGACCGGTTCCATGGTTTCTGGGTCGACCACTTCCATGGTGATAAACGGCGGCCGGGTGTCGAAAATGACGTCCTGGTCTGCTGGCAACCCAGGGCGCTGTCGACAGGTACCCAGGATCATCGCCGAGCCGTATACGCCATAAAAGACTTGGTTGGGGAACACGTCGGTGGCCAGCAGCCGGTGGGTGTCGGCGTCCATGTGCGCACCACCCCACAGGATCGCTGTGACCTTGTCGGCGATGAGTTCGACCAGCTCATCATCTTCGACCATCCGCACCAGCAGCGGCGGCGTAACTGCCAGAACGCCGATGTCTTGTGTCTGCAGGAGGTATCGGGCTTGCTCGATCAGATGCTCGACATAGGCGGTGACGTTGTCGGTCCAGCCGAACGCGGCGCATTTCTTCACCCACCGCGGATCCATGTCGATACCGTGAAACAGCCCGCCCCGCTGCAACATCTGACGACGCATGGAGCGACCGAAGTGATGCGGCCCGGTGGGCAGCATGGCGAGCATGTCCACGCCCCGAGGAATTCCCGCTTCGTCGAGGGCCAGGTTGGTGGACGCGTCACACGAGGCGGCCCAATCCTGCATCACCACAACCCGTTTCGGCGCTCCTGTGGTGCCACCGGACTCGAAAACCCCGTCGAAATCCGGGTTTTCGCCGTAGCCGCGTGGGATGAGGTCGCGGGCGCTCACATCCCGCAGCTCGCCGATCACGTTCGGGAAGAGCCGCAAATCCGACCACCCCTTGACGTCGACCAGCGGGTCAAAGTCCAGGTTTTTTGCTTCCCGCAGCCAAAACGGTGAGCCGGTGTCCTCGCCGAAATGCCATTGCATCGCATTGCGGATGAACTCGTCCACCCGTTCTGGGTCCAGGCCCGTGTCCGGGAAAAGCAGATCGTCCCAGGCGTTCATCGGTGTCCCTTCCTCTTTTGCTGTCGATAGCGTCGATTGATGTTGATCACCCGGCCGGGCCGACAAGGACCGCTGGCGTGGTCGCTGGCGCGGATGGTGATCGTGCGGCGGATCGCCCCGTCGATCACGTGTCGCGCCACCTGAGGCAAGCGTCGATAACGCGGCTGATGAAGACGTAGACGATACGAAGAGCGGACGACATTGCGGTCTCCTCCAGATCGGTTGGTTTACTGGGCTTTTCACCGCCGACGGTGATCCGGTTACCGGACCCCGATTTCGCGGTGTGACGGTAAGGCTAGCCATCGGACATTTCGGGGGCCATGGACATAATCACTGGTGCAACGCACGGCAATCCGACAATGTGCACAGTCGCGGATCAGAGTCGGGCGATAGCTACCGTCAGCGGCTCAACTTCGTGCTCGGCCTCCCCCGCGGTTAGCGCTTTACGGCGAGCAGACACAAAATCGCACAAATCCCTGGGGATTTGTGCGATTTTGTGTCTGCTCGCGCTACAAACTCGCGCTACAAACTCGCGCTAGTCGATGATCGCGGGTTGTTTGCGTTCGGTGACGGGTCTGGCCAGTTCTTGCTCGTCGCAGATGCGTTGCAGCTTGTCGAGGGTGTCGTCGAGACCGGCGCCGACCCGGCGGCCGGCTGTGAAGGTAGCCGGCAGCTTGCGCATGCCCTGGATGACGCCGATGGTCTCGTAGTGCACCGCGCCGTCGGGGTCGCAGTGATAGTCCGGCATCCGGTCGAGCACCGCGGTCAGCATGGACTTGAACACGGTTCGTGCCACATTGGACCCGATGCAACGGTGCACGCCGATGCCAAAGCTGAAGTGCCGGTTGCCCTTACGGTCCAAGATGAGCTGATCCGGATCGGCGAACACCGACGGGTCGCGGTTGGCCATCGCCCACGAAATCCACAGCCGCTCGCCCTCTTTGAAGTGATTCCCGACCACCTCGACGTCGTCGGAGAATGTCCTGCCATCACCGGGTGCGGGGGTGAAGTAGCGCAGGAACTCCTCGGTGGCGGAATCGAGCAGGCTGTCGCGGTGCTGCCGCAGTCGCCCGCGCTCGCCGGGGTGCTCCGAAAGCCACTCCAGCGAATGGGCGGTCAAGGCCGTCGTGGTGTCGAAGCCGCCGCCGATCACCAACCCGAGATTCCCCAGGATTTCCAGATCGGGGGCGGGTTCGCCGTCGATCCGCATCTCGAGCAAAGCGTTCACCAAACCCGGTCGGGGATTCTCGCGAATCTCGATCATGCTGTTGACCAGGTCAAGACCCATCTGCCGATGCATCTCGGTGACGCGCTGGATATCCGGGGAGTGCTCAGGGGTGTATACCGCGGCGTGGGTCGGCTCGCTGTACATCTTCCATCTCTGCAGCGGGATGCCCAGGATCGCCAGCGTCAGGGCGGCCGGCACGACGTTGGCCAGATCGTCGACGAAGTCGATGCTGCCCTCCTCGATCTTTTCGTCGAGGCAGGCGCGCGTCACGTCATCGATGAACGGTTCCCAACGCTTGATCGCGGCGGGTGACAAGTAGGGGTTGAGCACGGTGCGGTAGGTGCGGTGTTCGGGCTCGTCCATCTCGAGGATGCCGCCCCGGATGCCGTTGATGCGGCTGGCCGTCGGGATCGAGATGCCCTTGTAGCCACGCCGTACATTGTTGACGTCGTGATCGTTGGAGACCGCGGGGCAGCGGGCCAGCTCGAACACCTCGTTGCTGCCGGCCGCCACCCAGTGCCCGCCGTAGGTGTCGGTCCACGCCATCGGGCACCGGGCGTGCATCTCTTCGGTGATCTTCTTGAACTTCGACCGGTACTCCGAACAGTGCCGGTCGAAGTCGAAACGGTTCATCTTGCGATCGCCGTCATCGACACTCAATGTGCTGTCTCCCCTTACGTCTCGTCGGTGACGATGATGGCCTGCTCAGGACAGGACTGCGCGGCTTCGCGAACCCGGTCCCGCTGCTCAGCCGGCACCACTTCACTGATCGCCGACGAACTGCCGTCGATGTCGCTGAGTTGGAAAGAATCCGGAGCGATCATCGAGCACAGGGTGTGGCCCTGGCAGCGTTCTGGATCAACCCAGACCTTCACGGTGTCTCCTCACGAGTATCTGCTCAGGTGTTCCGGCCGCCGTTGACACCCAATATCTGGCCGGTGATGTAGCCGGCCTCCTCCGACACGAGAAACGCGCACGCCGCGGCGATGTCTTCGGGTTTGCCCATCCGGCGCACCGGGGTTCTGGCGATGCTCTGCTCGACGTCGCCGAGGAATCCCTGCGCCTCGGCGCTGCGCAACATCGGAGTGTCGATGAAACCCGGCGGCACGGCATTGACCGTGATGCCGTGCGGCCCGTACTCGAGTGCCAGCGACTTGGTGAGGCCATTGACCGCGGATTTGGCCGCCACATAGTGCGCCATGTAGGCCGTGCCGGAATGCGTGCTCGACGACGAGATGTTCACGATCCGTCCCCACCCGGCCTCGACCATGTCGGGCAGCGCCGCCTGAATAGTGTGGAAAACCCCGTTGAGGTTGACATCGATCACCCGCTGCCAGTCCTCGAACGTGATGTTGGTGAACCGCTTGAACCCGTCCAACCCGGCGGCGTTGACCAGAACGGTGACCGGGCCCAGCCGGCCGCGGATCTCCGACAGCGCGGCGTCCACCTGCGATCGGTCCGTCACGTCGGCGGTGAAAGCCAGATCGACGTCCGACGGTTTGAGGTCGATGGTGGCGACGTCAAGACCGTCGGCGCGCAGCCTTTGCGCGACGGCCTGGCCGATTCCGGATCCGCCCCCGGTGACCACCGCGGTCTTCACGCCCCGAACATCCCCAACATCCGGCCCTTCGCTGGAAATGTGGCAGTCTCAAGCACAAAGAATCTCCCTTACATTTATGAGAATCTTACTCTCATGCCGGAACGGCTCGCAAGGTTCGCCTGAAACCGCGCTCGGCCTGCAGCGAAAGGCCTAGCAAGCCCACGTCTGAGCGATTGCTCAGCTGTTGAACAGCGCAAACGCATTCCTAAGAATTTCTTGAATTCTCGAGACGCGAATGTAAGATTCGCCACGTACGAGAATGAAATTATCGTGACCAGCACCACACCAGGGGGCCGGGATGCCAGCGCAGACCCTCGCGGACGCGCGATCGGCCGGTGGCGGCACCCCGCCTGAATCCGCGATCGAGTCCGGCGCGGTAATGCGACGCGCTCCGGGGGCCTACGGATGAGGCCGCTGGAGGGCATCCGCGTTCTGGAAGTCGCGATGTACGGATTCGTCCCGTCGGCCGGTGCTGTGCTGGTCGAATGGGGCGCCGACGTGATCAAAGTCGAGCACGCGGTGACCGGTGACCCCCAGCGCGGACTGCGCCAGACCGGCATGCTGCGTGTCGAAGGTGACCCCAATCCCAACATCGAGCACGCCAACCGCGGCAAGCGCAGCCTGGGTCTGGACATGTCGGTGCCCGAGGGCAAGGAAGTGCTCTACGAGTTGGCCCGCCGCTCCGATGTGTTCCTGACCAGTTTCTTGCCCGACGCACGGCAGAAGTTCGGCATCGACGTCGACGACATCCGGGCGGTGAGCCCGAAGATCGTCTACGCCCGCGGCAGCGCGCTCGGCCCGCGCGGCGCGGAGTCCACCAAGGGCGGCTACGACATGACCGCCTTTTGGTGCCGGGCCGGAACGGCCGCCACCATCACCCCGATGGGTTTCGACGGGATGATCAATCCCCCCGGCCCGGCGTACGGCGACACCATCTCCGGCACCAACCTCGCCGGCGGCATCGCGGCGGCGTTGCTCAAGCGCGAGCGCACCGGCGAACCGTCCGTGGTCGATGTGTCGCTGCTGGGCAGCGGGCTGTGGTCGTTGGGACACACGGTGGCGTTGACACGGCACCTGGGTCAGCGGCTGGAAGCGCCGCCGCCCGGTATACATGGGTCGCCCGTCAATCCCTTAGTGGGTATCTATGCGACGTCCGACGGGCGCTACATTTCCTTGGTGATGATGCAGCCCGGCAAGTTCTGGGCCGACGTGTGCCGGCACATCGATCGTCCGGAACTGGCCGACGATCCCCGCTTCACCACCGCCGAGAAAATCGCCGCCAACACGGCGGAGGCGGTAGAGATCTTGACCAAGGCCATCGCGACCCGCACGCTTGCCGAGTGGAGCGAACGCTTTGCAACGCTCGCCGGACCGTGGGCGCCCGTGCAGGACACCCTGCAAGCCGCCGACGACGCACAGGTCCGCGCCAACGAGTACTTAGTGCGCGCGGGTGAACTTGAGCTGGTCGCCAACCCGGTGCAATTCGACGTCACTGCGCCGCATACCGGGCCGGCGCCCGGGTTTGCCGAACAGACCGACGAGATCCTGATGGAACTCGGCCTCGATTGGGACCGCATCATCGAACTCAAGACGGCTAACGCCGTCACCTAGGACCGGGAGCCGCCGATGCAGAACCTCATTTCTGTTGCCCCTCATTGTCCGGGCCGTCAAATAACAGTTGTGCGTTTTTCGTTCCGCATGGACGCGGCATGAGTCATAATCGCCGGACGCCTCAAGACGTGGGGTTTGTTCGGCCCGTATTGCTTGGGAGCGCCAACTCCCGCAACCAGAACGGAGGGCCAGGCGTGAGGGTCGCATCCGTTGTCGCTGGCGCCACGACGCGGCGATCGATGTTATCCGCGGCTCGGATCTGTTTGGCGCACAGCGTAATTGGTTCGGCAAGGCTATCGAGGCTCTTGAGCAAGCCTTCGGGCGGACCGAGTGCCGCGGCATCAGCCGTCGCGATGCCGGAAGGACCTGGGGCCGATGGCGAGTAAGGGCGCGGAACGCTGGACGGGGGGCATCTCGCTGGGGCGCGGCTCCAAACCCATGCAGGCGGTCGGGGGCCTGTTCGCGATGTCGGCGGACGCCATCAAGTTCGCGTTCCGCCGCCCCTTCCAGTGGCGCGAGTTTCTGGAACAGTCGTGGTTTGTCGCGCGCGTTTCGCTGGCGCCGACGTTGTTGGTGGCCATCCCGTTCACCGTTCTGGTCAGCTTTACTCTCAACATCTTGTTGCGGGAACTGGGCGCAGCGGATCTCTCCGGTGCGGGTGCCGCGTTCGGTGCGGTCACCCAGGTTGGCCCGCTGGTCACCGTCTTGATCGTGGCGGGCGCAGGCGCGACGGCGATGTGCGCAGACCTGGGTTCCCGAACGATCCGCGAAGAGATCGATGCGATGGAGGTATTGGGTATCAACCCGGTGCAGCGCCTGGTGACACCGCGCATGCTGGCCTCGGGGTTGGTCGCCCTGCTGCTGAACAGCCAGGTCGTCATCATCGGCATTCTGGGCGGCTACGTGTTCTCGGTGTTCGTCCAAGATGTCAACCCCGGCGCGTTCGCCGCGGGCATCACCCTGTTGACCGGCGTGCCCGAGCTGATCATTTCGTGTGTCAAGGCAGCGCTTTTCGGTCTGATCGCCGGATTGGTCGCGTGCTACCGCGGGCTGACCATCACCGGCGGCGGGGCCAAGGCCGTGGGCAACGCCGTGAACGAAACGGTGGTCTACGCGTTCATGGCGTTGTTTGTCGTCAACGTCGTTGTCACCGCCATCGGCATCCGGTTTTCGACCAAATGAACTTCGAGGAGGTGTAGGGAAACGCTGTGGCGCTGAAAGCGGTCTACCCGCGACTGACCCGACAGCTGCAGAAGCCGGTCGGCACCCTGAGCCGAATCGGTGATCACACGCTGTTTTACGGCAAGGCCATCGCCGGGGCGCCGTTCGCGGTCACCCACTACGGACGCGAGATCGTTCGTCTCACCGCCGAAATCAGCATGGGTGCGGGAACTTTGGCGATGATCGGCGGGACGCTCGTGATCGTCGGATTCTTGACGCTGGCAGCGGGTGGAACGCTGGCCGTCCAGGGCTATAGCTCGCTGGGCAATATCGGCATCGAGGCGCTGACCGGATTCCTGGCGGCCTTCATCAACGTTCGGATCGCGGCGCCGATAGTCGCGGGAATCGGCTTGGCGGCCACGTTCGGTGCGGGCGTGACCGCGCAGCTGGGTGCCATGCGGATCAACGAAGAAATCGACGCGCTGGAAGCCATGGCGATCCGGCCGGTTTCCTATCTGGTCAGCACCAGGATCGTGGCCGGGATGATAGCGATCACGCCGCTGTACTCGATCGCCGTTATCCTGTCGTTCCTCGCCAGCCAGTTCGTGACGGTGGCCCTGTTCGGGCAATCGGGTGGCTTATATCAGCACTACTTCACGACGTTCCTCAACCCCATCGACTTGTTGTGGTCGTTCCTGCAAGCCGTGCTGATGGCGCTCACGATCTTGTTGATCCATACCTACTTTGGCTATTTCGCGTCCGGCGGTCCCGCCGGTGTCGGCGTCGCGACCGGTAATGCGGTACGCACCTCGCTGATCGTGGTGGTATCGGTGACCCTGCTGGTCTCGCTGGCCATTTACGGCAACAACGGCAACTTCCACTTGTCGGGGTAGGGGAGGATCGAGAAAAGACGTGACGGATCATCTCGGGCCGCGCCCGATGCACCGCTCGGAAACCACCAGCGCCGCGACACCCGTCGCGGGGTCGCCCGGCCGTCACTTCGGGGTGAGCTCCTACGTTCGTCCGCTGGCCGGATTGGCGACCGTCGTCGTGATTCTCTTCATCTTCGCCGTCGCGGTGGGCCTGTTCCGCGGCGACTTCACCGACACCGTGCCGGTGACCGTGGTCTCGCCGCGCGCCGGGCTGGTGATGAACCCCGACGCCGCGGTGAAGATGCGCGGAGTAGAGGTCGGCAAGGTCGCCTCGATCGATGTGCGACCGAACGGTGAAGCCGTCCTGCACCTTGCGATGCAACCGTCGCAAATGCGTTTCATTCCGCACAACGTGCTTGTCGACATCGCGTCGACGACGGTCTTCGGCGCCAAGTTCGTTGAGCTGCTACCGCCCGATAAACCCGAAGGGCAGCTGCAACCCAAGCAGGTGCTCGACGGCCAGCGCGTCACCGTGGAAGTCAACACGGTATTCCAGGAACTCACGTCGGTGTTGTCGACAATCGATCCGGCCAAACTCAACGAAACCCTTGGTGCGCTGGCGTCGTCGGTGAACGGCCGCGGCCACAAGATCGGTCAGATGCTCTCCGACCTGGACCATTTCCTGGCCACGCTGGATCCCAGTCTTCCCGCGCTCAGCCACGACCTGTCGGTCCTGCCCGTGGTGAGCAACGCCTACGCCGACTATTCGTCGGATCTTGTCGCAACCGTCAAAAACACGGTCAAGATCAGTCAATCGATCGTCGACGAGCAACGGAACCTGGACGCGTTCCTGATCAGCTCGATCGGTTTGGCCGACATGGGCAATGACGTGGTGGGCGGCAACAGGCAGGCGCTGACCAATGTCCTGCATCTGTTGGTGCCGACCACCGATCTGCTCAACGAGTACCACGAAGCGTTGTGGTGCGGCATTTCCGGGTCGCTGGTGAATCTGCATGCTCCGCCGCTGCCCGAGCCGACGATCAAGGTGTTGGTTTACCTCGGCTTCGGCGCCGAACGGTACCGCTACCCGGTCAACTTGCCCAAGGTGGCGGCGACCGGCGGTCCACAGTGTCAAGACCTTCCCGTGGTGCCCTTCGATGTTTCGCCGCCATTCGTGGTGGCCGACGTCGGCGCCAACCCGATGGAGTACGGCAATCCGCAATTGCTCTGGAACTCCGACGCACTCAAGCAGCTGCTGTACGGGCCGATCGCGGGGCCACCGCGCAACGTGTTCCAGATTGGACAACCCGGATGAGCGGCTCACGCGGGATGATCATGAAGTTCGGGGCATTCGGCGTCGTGATGCTTCTCCTAACGGTGTTCCTGTTCTTCATCTTCGGCCAGTACCGAACCGGCTCGACCAGCGGGTATTCGGCCGTGTTCGGCGACGTCTCGCGGCTGAAGACCGGACAGACGGTGCGGGTCGCCGGCGTCCGGGTGGGCACGGTCAACAGCGTCTCGTTGCGTGCCGACAAAAAGGTCCTGGTGAAATTCGACGTCGACCGCAACATCGTGCTCACCACCGGCACCCGCGCCGTCGTTCGGTACCTCAACCTGGTCAACGACCGCTACCTCGAACTCGTCGAGGGTCCAGGATCCACGAAGGTGCTGGCGGCCGGCTCGGAGATTCCGATCGAGCGCACCGCGCCGGCACTCGATCTCGATCTCCTGCTCGGCGGGCTCAAACCGGTTACCCAGGGCCTGAACCCGCAAGACGTCAACCAGCTCAGCGCGGCACTCATCGAGATCTTCCAGGGCGAGGGCGGAACCCTGCAGTCGCTGCTGTCGAAGACGGCATCGTTTTCGAACGCGTTGGCCGACAACAGCCAAACGGTGCAGGAGCTGATCGACAACCTCAATATCGTGGTGGGCACCATCAACAAGGACGGCAACAAGTTCTCCGGTGCGATCGACCGCCTGGAGAAGTTGATCACCGCACTGGACCAAGACCGCGACACCATTGGCACCGCCATCACCGCCTTGGACAATGGGACCGCCTCGATCGCGGATCTGCTCGGCCGCGCCCGCGCGCCGCTGGCCGGCACCATCGACCAGCTGAATCGGATCGCCCCGTTGCTGGACAAGGACAAGGACCAGATCGACATTTCGCTGCGCAAGCTGCCGAATAATTACCGCAAACTCCAGAGGCTAGGCGCCGCCGGTGCCTGGTTCCCGTATTACCTGTGCGGTCTTTCGCTGCGTGTCTCCGACCTGCAGTACCGGACGGTGGAAGTAGGCATAACCCACCAGGTCACCGGGAGGTGCGCGGAACCCGATGAATAAGTACCGCGGAGCAGGCCTCATTCGGGCCGGATTCATCGGCGCCCTCCTGGTGGCGCTGATCATCGCCGTTGGACTGAGTCCCCAACAGCTGGTGGAGCGAGCTACCAACGTTCGCTACCAGGCGCTGTTTACCGACGCCGGCGGCCTCGCGGTCGGCAACGACGTAACGGTCTCGGGGATCAAGGTCGGCAGCGTGTCGAAGATGTCGCTGCAGCGCGGCGACGTTCTGGTGACGTTCACCGTGCAGGGGAAAGTCCAGCTCGGATCCGGCAGTACCGCACACATTAAGACGGGTTCGTTGTTGGGCCAGCGGGTGCTCACCGTCGAATCGGAGGGCGGCGGCACCCTGCGCCCGCTGGCCGTCATCCCGGTGTCGCGCACCTCGTCGCCCTATTCGCTGTCGGACGCCGTCAGCGACCTGTCGAGTGACATCGCGGGAACCGACACCGCGGCACTCAACCAGTCGCTTGACACGCTGTCGTCGACGCTGAATCAGATTGCTCCGCAACTGGGACCCACGTTCGACGCCGTGACCCGGCTGTCGCAAACCCTCAACTCCCGAAACCAGACACTGGGTGAGTTGCTCAAGGGCGCCGCCGACGTCACCGGCATTCTCTCGCAGCGCAGTCAGCAACTCAACACGCTGATCCTCAACGCGAACGACCTGGTGTCCATGCTGGTGGCGCGTCGGCAGGCGATCGTGCGACTGCTGGCCAGCACGTCGGCGGTGGCCCGGCAGCTGACCGGCGTGGTGCACGACAACGAGGCGAAGCTGGCGCCGTCGCTGGAAAAGCTGAACTCCGTGACGGCGATGCTGGAAAAGAACCGCGACAACCTGTCCAAGGCGTTGCCCGGCCTGGCGAAGTATGAGCTGACGCAAGGGGAAACCGCATCCAACGGGTTCTACTACGACCCGTTCATCCCGAACGAATTCACGCTGCAGATCCTCCAGTGGTTCTTCGACTACGCGTTCGGATTCCGTGCCTACGGCGCCCCCGGTCAGCCACCGGACAACGCTGGGCCGCGCGCACTGCTCCCATGGCCGTACAACATGGACCCGGGAGGCTCGCGATGAACCGGTTCAACGCAATTCCCCGTAGCAAGCTGAAGCTCGGGCTGGCGATCGTGTTGGCCCTGCTCCTCGTCATCGGCGCGGGAGTAGCCATCCGTAATACCTTCTTTCGCCCAACGACGATCACCGCCTACTTCCCCACCGCCACCGCGATCTATCCCGGCGACGATGTGCGGGTGGCGGGTATGAAGGTCGGCACCATCACGTCCATCCAACCGCAGGGCACCCAGGCGAAGATCGTGATGCACGTCGATCGCGACGTGCCCATTCCGGCAGAAGCGAAGGCGGTGATCGTCGCCCAGAACCTGGTGGCGGCGCGCTACGTTCAGCTCACCCCGCCCTACCGGACGAGCGGGCCCACCATGCATGACGGCGCGGTGATACCCGTCGAGCGGACGGCGGTACCCGTGGAATGGGACGAGGTGAAGCGGCAACTGATGCGGCTGGCGACGGAGTTCGGTCCCAAGAGCACGGTCTCGTCGTGTGAGGATCCCGCGCCGCTGCAGTGTCCGTCGGTTTCCAGGTTCATCGACAGCGCCGCTGACGCGCTCGGCAACGGTAACGGTGAAAAGTTGCGGCAGACGCTGGTTCAGCTGTCCGGCGTGGGGCGGATACTCGCCAACGGCAGCGGCAACATCGTCGACATCATCAAGAACCTGCAGACCTTCCTCGGCGCCCTGCGCGACAGCAACGTCCAGATCGTGCAGTTCGACAACCGGTTGGCCACGCTCACCAGCGTGCTCGACGACAACAAGTCCGACATCGACGCGGCATTGACGGACCTGTCGAGCGCGGTCGGCGAGGTGCAGCGGTTCATCGAGGGTAGTCGTAACCAGACCTCCGAGCAGGTCGCGCGGCTGGCCGATCTCACGCAGATTCTGGTCGACAACCAGATGGCGCTGAAAAACGTTCTGCACGTCACGCCGAACGCGCTGGCGAATGGCTACAACGACTACGACCCGGATGTCGGGAACATTCGCGGCGGGCTTCCCCTGCAGAACCTCACCAATCCGACGTGGGCCATCTGCTCACAACTCGGGGCTCTGGAGAACGTCACCTCGGTCGAGTCCGGCAAGCTGTGCGGCCTGTATCTCAGCCCCGCGTTGCGGGTGTTCAACCCCCTGCTGTACTTCAACTTCAACCAGTTTCCGATTCCGATCAACCCGTTCCTCTCCCCGGCGTTCGACCCGAAGAACGTCGTCTACACCGAGCCACGGTTGGCGCCGGGCGGGGAGGGACCGAAGCCGACGGCGCCGGAGTTGCCGCCCGCAGTCTCCGCCTATGCGGGGCTGCCCGGCGACACGCCGCCGGCGCCGCCGCCGCCAGGCCCGCTGGGACGAATCCCGGGAGCGGCGATGCCGGAGCCTCCGCCGCCGACCACGCCAGCCGCACCGGCGCCGGCCCCGGGGAACGTGAACGACATGCTGCTCCCGGCGGAAGGGGCGCAGCCATGAGCGCTCGGGTCGCCATACCAGCCATACCCGCGATGCCCGCCATTCGAAGGGGTCTCGGCAGGGTGCTCGGCATCGGTTGCTGCGTCATGCTCGCCGCGACCGGATGCGCGTTCAACGGCCTGAACTCGCTGCCGCTGCCGGGCGCCGTTGGACGCGGCCCGGGCGGCAGCATCTACCGCATTGAGGTCGCCAACGTCGGCACGCTGGAAGCCAATTCGCCGGTGATGATCGACGATGTCATTGTCGGCAGCATCAGCAAGATGACGGTGCAAAACTGGCACGCCTTCGTCGAGATCTCGGTGAATCCCGACGTGGTGGTCCCCGCCAACGCGGTGGCCAGCGTCGGCCAGACCAGCCTGCTGGGATCCATGCATCTGCAGCTGAATCCGCCGGCCGGCCAGGCGGGCAGCGGACGGCTGCAACCATGTCAGCGCCCGATAGACAAGTGCGTTTCGATCAAGCTGGACCGGTCGTCGACCTATCCGTCGACCGAGCAGACGCTGTCATCGCTCTCGGTGGTCCTCAACGCCGGAGGGCTTGGGCAGATCGGGGACCTCATCCACAACTTCAACGCCGCCCTGGGCGGGCGCGGCGGCGATATCCGAGATCTGCTTGTCCGCCTCGACAGATTTATCGGCACATTCGACCAGCAGCGCGACAACCTGGTGGCGTCGATACAAGCGCTGAACCGGCTTGCCTCCACGTTTGCCAACCAGCGCGACGTGATCACCCAGGCGCTCTACAAGATTCCGCCGGCGCTGGACGTGCTCATCAAGGAGCGGCCGCGCTTGGTCGCCGCGCTCAACAAACTCGGGGTGTTCAGCGACACCGCCACCCGGCTGGTCAACGACGCGGGAAATGACTTGGTCAAGAACCTGCAGAACCTCGGGCCGACGATCAAGGCGCTCGCCGATATCGGGCCGGAACTCGACGCCGCCATCGCGTACGCGCCGACGTTCCCGTTCACCCAGGGCTTCATCGACCGGTACATCCGGGGTGACTACACCAACGGGACTTTCATCATCGACCTGACGAACTCCGGTCTCCGCAAGAGCATCCTGCTGGGCACCCACTGGGGCCGGCTGGGCGCGGAAGGCGTGCCGGGGCCCGCGGATCCCGAATACCTCCTATTCAGGTACGGCGCACCTCCGGGGCCGCCGCCGGCCGGGGCTCCGATGACGCAGCAGACAATGCCCGGGCCCCTGCCGGCCGGGGCCCCGGAGCTGCCAGGACCTCCGCCATCCGCGGTACCGGCGTCACCCGGCCCAGGGAACGCTGCCACGCCATCGCCCGAGCCGGGCGCCCCGGTACCGGGCGCGACTCCGGCCACGAGCCAGCCTACGGATGGGGGGCAGTAGATGCTGACCCGTTTTATCCGTATCCAATTGGCGATCTTCGTGATCGTGGGGACCATCGGTGTGGCCGTGATGGTCTTGTGGTATGTGCAGGCGCCGACGCTACTGGGCATCGGCAAGATGACAGTCACGCTGGAGCTGCCCGCCACCGGCGGGCTGTACCGCTTCAGCAACGTGACCTACCGCGGGGTGCAGATCGGCAAGGTCACCGCGATAGCGTTGACCTCCAATGGCGCGAAAGCCACTCTCGCTCTTGATACTTCACCGAAGATTCCGGCGGACCTACAGGCGGAGGTGCGCAGCATCTCCGCGGTGGGCGAGTATTACGTAGATCTGCGGCCACGAACCGACAAGCCGCCCTACCTGCACAACGGCTCGGTGATCGCCGCGAAAGACGCCACGATCCCGCAGCCGATCGGTCCCGTGCTCGATCAGTCCAGTGCCTTGGTCAACAGCATCCCCAAGGGCAAGCTCAGCCAATTGCTCGACGAGGCGTACAAGGCGTTTAACGGCACCGGTTACGATTTCGGATCGCTGTGGGACTCCTCGGCGCAAATCTCCGGCGACCTCAACGGCGTCGCCGACCGTGCCCGGACCCTGACCGAGGACACCGGGCCGTTTCTCGATGCGCAAGCCGAGAGCGCCGATTCGATCCGGCTGTGGGCGCGCAGCCTTGCCGGGGTCACGGGCCAGCTAGCCGAAAACGACCCGCAGATCCGCACCCTGCTGGAACGGGGGCCCGGGGCCTTTAACGAGGCATCCAGGCTGCTTGACCAGATCAA
Source organism: uncultured Actinomycetota bacterium (assembly GCA_963845595.1). Lineage (GTDB taxonomy): Bacteria > Actinomycetota > Actinomycetes > Mycobacteriales > Mycobacteriaceae > Mycobacterium. The sequence goes on along the minus strand of CAWJSU010000004.1, from coordinate 172,232 downwards.
GCCGACGCTGCCGGTGCTGCTTGCCAACCTCACCACCGTCGGTCAGATCGCGGTGACGTATCACGCGTCCATCGAGCAGGTCTTGGTGTTGCTGCCGCCATTCACCGCCGCAATCCAGTCGTTCCTCGGGACGAAGTCTCCGACCGGGTTGGCTACGGGCGCCTTCAATATCATCCTCAGTGACCCGCCCTTCTGCACGGTCGGTTTTCTGCCGCCGAGCGAATGGCGTAGCCCGGCCGATACCCGCGTCGTCGACACGCCCGACGGGCTGTACTGCAAACTGCCGCAGGATTCACCTATCGCGGTGCGCGGTGCGCGCAACTACCCGTGCATGGGGCAGCCCGGAAAGCGTGCGCCGACCGTCGAGATCTGCGAGAGCGACAAGCCGTTCGAACCGCTCGCGATGAGGCAGCACATATTCGGTACCTATCCGCTGGACCCGAACCTCATCGCTCAGGGCATCCAGCCCGACGACCGAATGAACTGGAATCGCGAGAGAATCTTCGGGCCGGTGGAGGGAACGCCGCTGCCTCCAGGAGTAGGTCCGCCGCCGGGAGCGCCGTCACCGTTCCCGCCGGGGCCGGCCGCAACGATGGGCGAGGTGTCGCCCATAGCACCGATCGACCTTCCGAATAACCCAACCGGGCCCCCGGCCATTACGTCGGGCGTTACGCCGTCAGCGGCGCCGGGTGTAACGCCGTCAGCGGCGCCGAGTGCGTTCGGCGGTTACGGGTCGCGGCCCGGCCCGTCCGTGGCGATAGCCCAGTACAACCCGCACACCGGTGCCTACGTCGGCCCGGATGGCCAGGTCTATCGCCAGTCAGATCTGGTCGTGCCCACGTCGCCCAAAGCGCCGAAAACATGGAAGGATATGTTCGCCACGTGAGGCTCGGCGCCTGGCTTCTGGGCTGGGCCTCCTAGGCGAGGGTTAATCGCGCGCGGTCACCCAATTTTGTCCAGCCGGAACGGTTGATCGATATACAGCGGCATGTTGTTGCCGCAGGCTCCGCTCGGGCCGGTCGTCTTTTCCCTTCCGGCCAGGACGGACGACCCGTTCACGAGTTCGCCGGTTTCCGGGTTCGCGGGATAGAAAAAGATTACGTCTCTACCGGTGAATGAGGTCTCGTCGGGACAGGTTTCCCAATTCGGTATGTCATGTTTGACGGTCCACATTTGTCCGTCGTGCATGATCATCGGTGCGCTCCAGCCTTGGTCGCTGGTCACCTGGCCGCTGCAGTCCTGGGCGGTGGTGCACGACGAGGTGATCGTCCAGGTGCTTCGCACCGTCGCCTCCTGGCGAAGGACCGTGTTCGTCCTGGCCCAGTCGCCGACGACCGTGGCGGTATAGGTCCCACTGATGGCGGGGTCAAACGCCCATGCGGGCGGGGCAGCTCCGACACAGACGGCCGTGGTCGCGGCCACCAGTGCCGCGCTTGCCGCCATGCTCATTGAATGCATCACATTCTCCTCGACGCGTATGTACCGCCGTTTTCGAGTGAGTTCCCAAAGGCTAACACTTATCGCGGGTCGGTATAAGGGTGCTATGGATGCGGTGGTCCGACAGTCTCGAATTTCTCGATAAGCCAGGAACCCTTAGCTTTTATCAGGGTCACCCGAAGGGTGCTCGATGTCACAATCGGTTCCGGCTTTTCCTTGCTCGCGGTTTTCAGTTTGATAAACATAATCACGATGGCTGAACTCGAGTGCAGTTCCGCCACGGCCGCCCTGACCACGGTGGCCGTCGTCGTAATTCTGCCGCGCTGGGCCGCCGGGCCCACGATTTGGTCCGCGAACTGCTGGTAGTAGGCGAGATAGCTCTCGCTGAGCCGTGATTTGGCATTGCTGAGATCGCGGTCGAGGGTGTCGGGAGAGTAGGACAGCAGCGCCACCGTACCATCACTGGCCGCCTTGACGGCCTGGTGCGCGACGGCGTTGTCCGTCTCCGCGTCCGGGCGGTACACGTAGTAGAAATAGCCGGCTGCGAAACCCGTCGCGGCAACGACCATGATGGTCAACAGCATTGGGCGCCACCGTGCCAGGCAGTGACGCACCCAGAGCCCGATCACGCCGGTGCGGCGCCACCGCACTACTTCTTCGGGTTCTTCGGGTTCTTCGGGCCGTTCCTTCGTCGGTTTGCCGTCGACCGTCACGGGACGGTCTCGAATCTCGAAATCTTGAGCTGCGTTCCCTCGCGTTGAACGTTGACAACAAGGCGCCACGACCGCGATTCCGGTTTAGGTTGATCGGCCTTGGTGATCTCCGTTTTCGCCGTGACTAGGACAACGGCCGCATCCTTGGTCATCGATTGCACCGCGACGGCTTGCACTGTGCACTTCATGGTGGCCTTCGCCTGCTGGACAACGGCAATGAGGTTCTCGGCGCTCATCAATACGCCGACCTTGAATATCCCGGTGGTGGACTCGCTGAAACGCTGCATGTCGTCTCTGGCGGTTTTTGGGTCGATCGACATCATCGCTATGACGGCATTGCGCGCCGCCGTGGAGAACTCCGCGGCTCGCTCATGCTGCTGGAGGACGCGATGGTGGTGCCACGCGACATAACCGCTCGCCGTCAGTGCGCTGCAGATGACGACGGCCGCGGCCACAGCGTTAAGGCTCGGGCGGTGCAGCCGTGGCAGCCGTGGCAGCCGAAACAGCCGGCGCAGCCGAAATCGGCGCGATGCTGCCGTCTCGGCTTGATCTTCTTCGTCCTCTTCGGGCGTGACGCTGGGGTCGTGTTCGTCGTCGGCATCCTCGGCGTTGGACCCGTTGCCTTGATCGCCCGATGCCGCCTCGGCTAGCTGGCGCAGCCGTACGGCACGGGCACGTGCGGCATCGGCACGGGCTTCCGCCTGGGCGACTTCGTCGGCTTCGGGTACCGGAGTCGGCGCTTGGGCGTCCCCTACCCGCGGATTATCGGCGTCGAGCGTCTTGCCTGAAAGCTCGCGCGGCGGCATGGATCACCCCCTTGTGCGCACCGGTCGGAGAGCCACATTATCACTGGCAGGGGGGATGCCGACGCCGTTGGTAGCGACACCCGATTCGCTTGTTCTCCGAAAGGCAGAATTTCCTTCCCAATTTCCTTTCCGGCATGGCAAAGTAATCTCGTGCGATTCATTGTGGCATTGGTCGCCGCGTTGCTGGGCCTCGGCGTGTTGGCGGCGCCGCCGGCGGCCGCCGGACCGAGTATCTGCGATTACCCGGATTGCACGCCGGGTATCAGGCCGCACCATGATTCTCGATGCGCCGTGTGACAGCACCACTTACTACGTGTTCGCGACGGCCGACTATTACGTGTCCTTCGCCACGCAGCCGGGACGGCTGATGTTCTGCGGCTCACCGAGGAGGTATGAGCCGCGATGGTTCCGGTCACCTCCGATGGCCGGCGTCAAGGATGAGAACTCGTCGTGCACTGACTACCCGGAGTACTACGTCGCACAGGCGCCGGATGGCCTATTCCTGGTCTGCAACGCGCATGACGGGGTCCAAATCTGGGAGCGCGGCGACACATAGCTTGTTTGGGGCCTGTTTGGGGCCTTGTTTGGGGCCTGATTCGGGGCCCGATTCGCGGCCTAATTATTTGCCGCCTATTTTCCGGCCCTATTCACGGCCGTGTGTTTGGAATCTCCGGCCACGTTTGGAAGGGGCTGGGTCCCAAGTAATCGCGGTTATGGATGGTGCCGTCCTGGTCGCGATGGTGCGCGTCGTGGCAGGTGGTCCAATCCCATTGGGGTCCCCATGCCGCTGTATCGAATGCCTGGCCCGGGCACCAGTGGTATCCCACGAACGGCCACGGGGGATCGTCGGCGCGAGCGGTGGTCGCGGTGGCCACACTCGCCAATCCGAAGCCGATGATCGCCATGATCGCTGCGGCAGCGAAACGCGCGACAGTGTTCATGCGAAAAACCGTACCTGAACTCTTGGAATTGAAACTAGGAGTTCACTCCGGCCGGTCGGATAAACCGCTGCGAGCCTGCTCTGGCAGCGCGGAGACTATTAACTCAGCGGCCGGCTCGGGCCTGCCGATTTGCCGGCGAGCGGCTAGCCGTCGCCCGCGTCCATGAGCCGGCCGGTAATGCGCCGCAGCTGAGAACGCAGTACCTCATCGTCGATATCGGCGACTAGCGGGCTGACCACCCCGACCGCGATGGCACCCGACAGCATCGCTGCTAACACGCGGCTGTCATCGGCGGCGTCGCCGACGAGCACGCTGTAGAGGCGCTGGATGAACTGCTGAAACGGTTCGTGGTTGCCAAGCAACCGAACGATGACGGGGTCGAACTGCAGGGTGCTGGCCGCGCCGCGGCGCTCGATCGCCATGTCGATGACCCTGTCCAGCAGCAACTCGCGGGCCCGGGAAGTATCGGCCTCGGCGGCCTCCAGCGCCTCCTCGAGACCCCCGAGTTCGCGTTCGGTGAGCGCGATGACGATCTGCTCCTTGGTTTTGAACTGGTGATAGACCGCCGCCTTCGTCACTCCGATCGCGTCGGCGATCATCTGCAGTGAGGTTCCGCCGACGCCATGCTCGGCGATCAGGCCCAGCGCCGCATCCAGCACACGCGTCTGCGCGGGGCTGCGCGTGATGAAACGGAACCGGCTATCGGCCTGCGGGGAAGCCACGCCCAGAGCGTAGCCGATCGGCTATTGACTCTTGGATAGCCGATCGGCTAGCTTCGCTCACTAGCGCCGGAAGGAGTCACCGATGGCCGATGTCGGCGAGAACGTTGCAGAAGTCTCTCAATCCCCGCGAAACCTGAGACGCACCGACGGTGAGCTGATCCTGCTGTGGACGTTGCCCGCGGCGGCGATCATCTGGGGCGCCGCGTTTTTCCTTTTCCCGGGCTTCACGCCGCCCATGTCGCCCACGATGCCGGCCGACCAGGTTGCCGCGTTCTATCGCGATCCGTCGAACCTGCCGCGCATCCGCTACAGCATGATCCTGTTCAACTGGTTCGGCGTGTGCCTCGTCCCGATCGTGATCCTGATGGTGATGCAGATCCGCCGGATGGCTCATCGCACGCCGATCTTCTCCTACGCCATGCTCGGCTGCCTGGCCGGTCCGCCAACCCTGTTCCTCGTCGCCAACGTCTGCTGGCTGCTGGCCGCCTTCCGCCCCGAGCGGAACCCGGAGCTGACGCAGCTGCTCAACGATTTCGCGTGGATCACGTTCACCACCCTTGTCCCGTTTCTCATCGCGCAAAGCGTGATCCTGGCCCTGGCGATCTACTTCGACGATCCGTCGCGGCCGGTATTGCCGCGCTGGGTGGCACATTTCAATCTGCTCGTCGCGGCCGCGCTGGTGCCGGCGGCGTTCGTCGGGCTGACCTTGACCGGCCCCGTGGCGTGGGACGGAGCGTTGTCGTTCTGGCTGAAGAACGTCGCCATCGCGGTGTGGATCGTGGTGATGGGAATCGTTTTGGGCCAAGCGATCTACCGGGAGCGAGCGGGAGCCGAGGTATGAGCACACTGGCGACGCAGCCGGCGTCGCCGCTCACACCGGCGGGGCCACCTAGAGGGTTGCTGCCCCGTCGGATCATCTGGCACTGCCGGCATAACCCGAAGCGCGAGCTGTGGTTGGCGTGGTGGACGCTTGTCGTCTTCTACAACTTCTTCTTCGTGGTGTTCTTCGCGGTCACCCGCGTCCAGCCCCCGCCATCGCCCTCGTGGGGCACCGCGCGTGTGGTGCAGTGGTTCCACGACAACCACTTTGGGCTGCTCGCCGGGTTCGCCATCATCTTCGTCATCGCCGGAATGACGACCATGAGCAACGCGCTCATCGCCTATTCGATGCGGCGCATGTCGGTCAGCCGCGTGTTCGCGTATTCCTACCTGGCGCTGTATTCGCTCAGCGCGATCCCCGGGATGCTGTTGATGTGCATCGCGATCACCGTCGGCGCCATGCGAACCGACCGCAACCCCGAGCTGATCGCCTGGATTTACGACTTCGCCTTCCTGTCGTTCGTCGGAACCATGGGAGTGTTCCTGATCGGCTCGCTGGTGTGGATGCTCGCGATTCTCATCGACAAGAACCGGGTGTTCCCCAAGTGGTTCGGCTATCTCAACCTCTGCAACGGCCTGACCGAGATCGTCGTGTCGCCCGCGTGGATCTTCCGGAGGGGCGTGTTGGCCTGGAACGGCCAAATCGCGTGGTGGCTCGACATGGTCGTGTTCGGCATCTACACGGGGATTTTCATCTTCCTGCTTCGCCAGCTCATCCAGCGCGAGGACTTCGGTACCGGGCCGCTGCCTGACCGCGCGCAGGCGGCGCGATGACCGACGTTGCCGGTGCCGAAAAGCCCGCCAAGTTCGTGCCGGGCCAGCCCGACATGTGGGCCTTCGTGTTGTTCGAAACACTGGTCTTCACGGGCTATTTCGGCTTCTACCTGTTCTACCGCGCCAGGAGCCCCGAGCTGTTCCTGCACGCTCAGGCGCAGCTGGACCTGCGCATCGGTGTCTTCAATACTCTGGTCCTGCTGCTGAGTTCCTGGTCGGTGGCGCGATGCGTCCAGTCGGCCCGCGCCGGCGCGTACCGTCTGGCGCAAAGAGACGCCTACATCACCGCGTTTTTCGGTGTGGCCTTCATGGTGTCCAAGGTGATCGAGTGGGCCAGACAGATCCAGATGGGAAACGGCGTCGCCAGCAACGACTTCTTTACCTATTACTACTTCCTCACCGGAATCCACTTCGTGCACTTGCTGATTGGCTTCGTCGTCCTCGGGATCGTCGTCTATCAACTTCGGAGTCCGGCACCAAGATCCCAGGGATCCCAGGAACTCGTCGAAACCTGCGCCACCTACTGGCACACCGTCGACTTCCTCTGGGTGCTGATTTTCGCGCTGCTGTACGTGGTGAGGTGATCGGTGAAGGTCGGATTCAACAAGAGGCTGCTGTTCGTGTGGCTGATTCTGGCGTCGTTCACGCTCGCCTATCTGGTGATAGACCATTCCGCCGAGCAGCATGGCGGTGCGCCGAGGCCTAGCGTGGTGGCCACGTCGAGCGTGATCGTCATCGCACTTATCAAGGTGCGCATCATCTTTCGGGAGTTCATGGAAGTGCGCCAAGCCCCCGCCCTGCTGTGCCGCCTGACCGATGCCTGGGTGATACTGATCGGCGTGAGCCTGTTCGCCTGCTACATCGTCGGGATGGCGCTCCGGTAGGGCTGATCAACCACGCGCCGAGGTCGACACACTGGAGGCGGTGCGAAGGCGTTCTGCACATATAACGGTCTTATAACGGTTAGATCTCGTTTACACTACGCCCAACAACCGATGACACGTAGGTGGCGCCGTGACGTTTGTGATCGCAGCACCGGAGATGATGGCTGCCGCAGCGTCGGATCTGGCAGGCATCGGTTCGACGCTGAGGGCGGCCCACGCGGTGGCGGTGGTCCCGACAACCGGTCTGCTACCCGCCGCCGGTGACGAGGTGTCGGCGGCGATAGCGTCGCTTTTTGCCGGCCACGCCAAGGCTTTTCAGTCGCTAAGCGCTCAGGCGGCGACCTTCCACCAGCAGTTCGCGCAGGCGTTGAACAGCGCGGGAAGTTCGTATGCCGCCGCCGAGGCGGCCAATACCTCGCAGGTGCAGGCCCTGGAGCAGGATGCGCTGAGTCTGATCAATGCGCCCGGCGACACGTTGCTGGGGCGCCCGCTGATTGGCAACGGCACCAACGCGACGGCGGGAACCGGGCTAAACGGCGGGCCTGGTGGGCTGTTGTGGGGCAACGGTGGCGACGGCGGGTCCGGCGCTGCAGGGCAGCCGGGCGGCACAGGCGGCGATGCCGGGCTCTTCGGCAACGGCGGTCGGGGCGGTGCCGGCGGGGCCGGTACGGACGGTGGAGTCGGCGCTGCGGGCGGCACCGGCGGTGCCGGGGGAGCCGGCGGCCGCGGCGGGCTGTTGTACGGCAACGGCGGCGACGGCGGTAATGGCGGCACCGGCGGTAATGGCGTGACCGGCGGCCTCGGTGGCGCCGGCGGGTCCGGTGGCCAAGGCTCGGCGTTGTTCGGCCAAGCGGGCGCCAAAGGGGCCGACGGCGCCACCGGCAGCGCCACCGGTGGCGGCGGTGGCGGTGGCACCGGCACGGGGGAGTACTCGCCCTATGTCGACATCACGCTCTACCCCAATGCTGATGGATCTGGATACAACTTTGCGGCGGCTGCCCAGAGCGGAGTCAAAGACGCCACGCTTGCCTTCATCACAGCGGACCCCAATGGCCAGCCGGCCTGGGGCGGCTATTCGGCGTACGACATCAACGGCGGATCCCAAGACGGCGGTTCCCAGATTTCCCAGATTTCGTACATCAACAACCAGATCGCCAACATGCACAGCGCAGGCATCACCGGGACCATCTCGTTTGGCGGCGCGGCCGGCACGGATCTCTCTGCGGTTAGCGGGCAGACCCCCACGGCGCTGGAGCACGACTATTTGTCGGTGGTGAACACCTACAAAATCTACAATCTTGACTTCGACGTCGAAGGTGCGTTGCAGGGCAATACTCAGGCGCTGACGACTCAGGCGCAGGCGATCGCCATGCTTCAGGCGCAAGAGGCGGCTGCCGGCACACCGGTTACGGTCTCGTACACCCTGCCGGTGCTGCCGACCGGTCTGGTCTCGGGGCAAGGCGGCGGATTGAACGTTCTGCAGATCGCTGACGCCAATGGCGTAGCCATCTCACGCGTCAATGTCATGGCCATGGACTACGGCAATGGTTTCGACGGGACCGGAACAAGTATGGGCCAGTACGCGATCGATGCCGCGACGGCTACTCACACTCAGTTGATGCAGCTCTATCCTTCGCTGACCAGCCAGCAGGCGTGGCAGATGCTTGGCGTGACGCCCCTGATTGGAATCAACGACGACCCGAGCGAAATTTTCGGCATCGCGGACGCCCAAACGCTGACCACTTTCGCCCAGCACAACGGTATCGGCGAACTGTCCATGTGGGAGCTGCCCCGCGACGTCACAGGTACGTTGGGCGCAGTAGATGCCGACAACGGCAGCGGAATAGCACAAACTCCCTTTGAGTTCTCGGAGATCTTCGAGCAGATCGATAGCGGATCCCAAACTTGACGCCCGGTTGTTGCGATCTGCCCGCTGTTGGCGGGCGCGCCGAGTTGGCAGCGGCCCCGGCCACACCAGCCAGATCTCCGCTGTGGCCTGAGCGCATGCGGTGGCGCTCACGCGCGCGCTCGTTGCCGGTCTACCGGTGCCCTCGAAGGCCGCGATCGCGTCGGCCCGGCCGGTCATCATCGGACTAACGCGATTTCACTTGAACGCTTTTTCAACGCCTTTTCGGCGCAAGCCTGGCCTGTATGACGAGCAGCAAGCCTTTCAGGATAAATAGCGATCGCACGCATTCTTTCCTCTTTAATACGGAGGCACGACTGCGTACATCGGGATCGACCACAGCGAACGTCACCGGTCTCTTGCCCGGGAAGCACCGCCAACACGAGCAATCAGCGCGAGTCTTCGGCGACGATGATGCGCCGCGGAAGGCGGCGCATCAGTGCCGAATTACGAAGAGCCGGTTTGGTGACCGGCGAAGCCCAACGGCGGCCCGTACTGGTAACGCCGCGACGAGCGCTGGGGGCGTATCAGCGGCTAATGAGTTTTGTGAAGAGTGCGAGCGCACGCATTTTATTTGTCGACGCGCCCCATTGAATATCTGACGAATTTACGACAATGCCGGGTCGCGATCGTGCTAACGTCATGCGATCAGACCGAGGTCGTGATAGTGGCGTGATAAGACCGTGATAATGCCGTGATGGAAGGATTGGCCATGTCATATCTGGTTGCTGCACCGGAGACACTGGCGGCGGCGGCGATGGATATCGCCGGAATCGGCTCGGCGGTCGGCGCCGCGCACACCGCGGCGGCGGCCCCGACGACGGGGTTGTTGGCGGCTGCTGCCGATGAGGTGTCGGATGCCATCACTAGGTTGTTCAACAGGTACGCCCTGGACTATCAAGCCCTGAGCGCCCAAGCGGCGGCGTTTCATGCGCGGTTTGTGTCGTCGTTGGCGGCAAGTGCGCAGTGGTATGCCGGCGCCGAGGCGGGCGGTGCGTCGTCGTTGCAGAGTATCGGGCAGCAGTTGGCCGGCATGGTGAATGCGGCCACGGGGCGTGGCGGTGGGGCTGCCGCCGCGACGACCGATTCCACGACGGGCGGGTCGTCCTCGGGCGGGTCGACGTCGGGTACTGGCACGGGCGGCGCTGCGGGTACGACGAGTGGTTCGGGTAGCGGGACGTCGGGTGCGACGACGGCTGCCGGTGGGACAGCGCCGGCGGCAGCCGGTGCCGGCACCAGCGGTACCGGGGTGACGGCGACGTATGCGACGTCGTCACAGTGGAATAACGGGTTCGTCGCCAATTACACGATTACCAACACGGGCACGACTCCGCTGACCAAGTGGCAGCTTCAGTTCAATTTGCCTGCCAATGAATCGATTACGAATCTGTGGAATGGGCAGGTGTCGCAGTCCGGTACGCAGTACACGGTGACGTCGGAGAGTTATAACGGCACGATTGCGCCCGGCCAGTCGGTCACTGTTGGGTTCCAGGCTTCACAGAGCGGTGCGTATGCAGCGCCGACGCATTTGGTGGTGAATGGACAGCCGGTCGGTGGTGACACGGGCACCGGGAGCGGCACCGGAACCGGTACCGGAACTGGCACTGGCACTGGCACTGGCACTGGCACTGGAACCGGTACTGGTACTGGCACTGGCACTGGCACTGGCACTGGCACTGGAACCGGTACCGGCACTGGCACTGGAACCGGTACCGGTACCGGAACTGGCACGGGCACGGGCACGGGCACGGGTACGGGTACCGGCACGGGCGGCGACACGGGTACCGGCACGGGCACGGGTACTGGCACGGGCGGCGACGCGGGCACAGGTACCGGTATAGGTACGGGCACGGGCACGGGCACCGGTACTGGTGACACCGGGGTGACGGCGACGTATACGGCGTCGCAGTGGAATGGCGGCTTTACTGCTCACTACACGATCACCAATACGGGGACGACTCCGCTGACCAACTGGCAGCTCCAATTCGATTTGCCCGCAAATGAATCCGTCACGAATCTGTGGAACGGGCAGGTCTCTCAGTCGGGTACGCAGTACACGGTGACGTCGGAGAGTTATAACAGCACGATTGCGCCCGGCCAGTCGGTCACCGTTGGCTTCCAAGGCTCGCAGAACGGTGCTTACTCGGCGCCGACGCATGTGCTGGTGAACGGGCAATCGGTTGGCGGTGACACCGGCACGGGTACTGGCACGGGCACTGGCACTGGCACCGGCACCGGCACCGGCACTGGTACCGGCACCGGTACCGGTACCGGTACCGGCACCGGCACCGGCACCGGCACGGGCACGGGCACGGGCACGGGTACAGGCACTGGTACCGGCACTGGCACCGGTACTGGCACGGGCACGGGTACTGGCACCGGCACGGGCGGCGATACGGGCACGGGTACGGGCACCGGCACTGGCACGGGCACCGGCACTGGCGGCGACACGGGCACGGGCACGGGCACGGGCACCGGCACCGGCACGGGCACCGGCACCGGCACCGGCACCGGCACCGGCACCGGCACCGGCACCGGCACTGGCGGCGACACGGGCACCGGCACCGGTACCGGCACCGGCACGGGTACCGGCACGGGCACCGGTACTGGCACGGGTACCGGCACGGGGACCGGCACCGGCACGGGCAGTGGCACTGACACTGGTGGTACCGGATTGACGGCGAGTTACACGAAGACGGACCAATGGGATAACGGCTTCATTGCCGATTACACGATCACCAATACGGGCACGACCCCGGTGACCAACTGGCAACTCCAATTCGATCTGCCCGCAAACGAATCCATCACAAGTGCGTGGAGTGGGCAGCTTTCCCAGTCGGGCACGCAATACACCGTCACCGCTGAACCTTGGACGCAAACGATTGCACCCGGGAGTTCGGTCACCGTTGGCTTCCAAGGCTTGCAGACCGGCTCTTACTCGGCGCCGACGCATGTGCTGCTCAATGGACAACCAGTCACCGGCGGCGACACCGGAACTGGCGGCACCGGCACCGGCACCGGCACCGGCACTGGCACCGGCACGGGCACTGGCACCGGCACGGGCACTGGCACCGGCACGGGCACTGGCACGGGCACGGGCACGGGCGCGGGCACTGGAACCGGCACCGGCACTGGAACCGGCACAGGAACTGGCACGGGCACGGGCACTGGCACAGGGACAGGGACCGGCGGGACAACGTCGGGGCAGCAGTACTCGCCCTATGTCGACATCACGCTCTACCCCCATGCTGATGGATCTGGATACAACTTTGCGAGCGCTGCTCAGAACGGGGTCAAGAACGTCACGCTGGCCTTCATTAACGCGGACCCGAATGGTCAAGCGGCCTGGGGTGGCTATTCGGCCTACGACGTCAGCGGGGGATCGCAGAGCTCCTACATCAATAACCAGCTGGCCAACATGCACGCCGCGGGCATCAACGGGACGCTCTCGTTTGGCGGTGCGGTGGGCACCGATCTGTCGGCGGTTCCCGGTCAGACCCCGGCGGCGCTCGAGCAGCAGTACCTGCAGATCGTGAACACATATCACATCTACAACCTGGACTTCGACGTCGAAGGGGCGTTGCAGGGCAACACCCAGGCGATGACCACGCAGTCCAAGGCCATCGCGATGCTGCAGCAGCAGGAGTTGGCCAACGGCACGCCGGTGAACGTCTCCTACACCCTTCCGGTGCTGCCGACCGGTCTAGTCCCTGGGCAGGGCGGCGGATTGAACGTGTTGCAGACGGCGGTGTCCAACGGTGTGGACATCTCGCACGTGAACATCATGGCCATGGATTACGGGAATGGTTTCGATCAGACCGGCAATCCGGGCATGGGCACCTATGCCATCGATGCCGCGACGGCTACCCACAGTCAGTTGATGACGCTGTATCCGTCGCTCTCCAGCCAGCAGGCGTACTCGATGCTCGACGTGACGCCGTTGATCGGGATCAACGACGACGCGAGTGAGATCTTCACCTTGGCCAACGCCCAACAGTTGACCACGTTCGCCCAGCAGAACGGGCTGGGCGGACTGTCGATGTGGGAGCTGCCACGCGACACCCAAGGCACGTTGGGCTCAGTGGATGCCGTCGACGGCAGCGGAATCGCACAAAGCCCGTTCGCCTTCTCCCAGATCTTCGAGCAACTCGGCACCACACCCGAAACCTGAGGCCCGCGCGTGCCTACCCCGCCGGCGTGAAGGTGAGGTGGAGTTCGTTGAGTCCCCGCAGAATGTACGTCGGCACATAGGTGTACCGGCGATCGTCGGCCGGTCCGTGTTTGACCTCGTCGATCTTGATATCGGCCAAGCGGTCCAGGATGCGCTCAATAGAGACGCGGCCCTCCACCCGAGCGAGCGGTCCACCGGGACACGAGTGCACGCCGCGGGCGAACGCCATGTGCTCGCGGACATTCTTTCGATCGAGGCGGAACTCGTGCGGGTCTTCGAACCGGCGCGGATCGCGGTTGGCCGCACCCGGTAGCACCATCACCACGGTGCCGGCCGGTATGTCGACGCCGCCGACTCTCGCGGCCCTGCGGGCCAGCCGCGAGTCGCTCTTGACCGGACTATGCATTCGCAGTGACTCCTCGATGAACCCGGGAATCAAGCTGCGGTCTTCACGCAACTGTTGCTGTATGTCCGGCCGGTCGCCCATCACCTGCAGCGCGGAGCTGAGCAGCTTGGCCGTGGTTTCCTGTCCGGCGGCGAAAAGGAACGTCGCGGAGCGGACCACTTCGATGACCTCCGGTGTGGATCCGTCCGGATACTTCGCCGTCGCGAGCGAGGTCAACACGTCGCCGCGCGGTTCGCTGCGCCGGTCCTCGATGTAGGAGCAGAATTTCTCGTCCAGCCACTCCAGGGGGTTGGTGCCGATCGACTCGTGGTCCAGGCCTCCCACCCGCGACTCGGGACGGTCGGCACCCAAGACGATGCGGAACTCCTTGTGGTCCTCCTCGGGAACACCGAGCAGGTCGGCGATCACCAACGTGGCGAAGGGCTTGGAGTATTCGCTGATGAACTCGCACTCGCCGTTGGCCAGGAACTCGTCGAGCTGACGGTCGGCGAGGCGCCACATGAATTCCTCGTTCTGCTTGAGCCGGCTCGGGGTCAGCAGCTTGCTCAGCACCGATCGGGCACGAGTGTGATCCGGTGGATCCATGGTGACCATGTGCTCGAACATCGGGAAGTAACCGCGGTGCTGGTCGATCTGTGGGCTGATGTCGTCGCCCTCGGGCTGGAAAGGCAGTGGGGGAAAAGGTCCGCCGAGCGCGACGATGTTCGAGAACGTGTCGGGGTCCTTATAGACCTCGGTGGCCTCTTCGTAGCCGGTGACGGCGACGACCCCGTGGTGGGGCAGGCGCAGCACCGGGTTCTGGCTGCGCAAGTAGTCGAAGTAGGGGTGCGGATCCGGGACCAGGGACGGGTCGGTGAAGAAGTCGATCGACTCGAAGGTACTCATGTCGCGCGTGCCTCCAGAAGCTGGTTTGGCCGAATGGTGCTGTTGGTGCTGCCGGTGCTTCGTGCTTTCTAGGGCGAGACCCCCGCGCCGTTAGCGCCCGATGTCCACGAGGTGCTGAGCATCTGCTTAGCATGGCGGTAATGTCATGGTCAAGGTCGCAGCGCGGAGCAACGATACGATCGGCACGAGCAAAGACGCGACCTGGAGAGCACCGAGAGCACGGAGTAACGGCATGACATCGGCCCGCAGAATCGGGGCGCCGGACGCGAAGAACCGCGCCCTGCTGCTCGACGCGGCCGAGCAGCTGATGCTCGAAGAGGGCTACGCGGCGGTCACGTCGCGCCGTCTTGCCAACAAAGCGGGGCTCAAACCTCAGCTGGTGCACTACTACTTCCGCACCATGGAGGAGTTGTTCCTGGAGGTCTTCCGGCGGCGCGCCGACGAAGGGCTTCAGGTGCAGGCGCAAGCGCTGCAATCGCCGCAGCCGTTGTGGGCGCTGTGGCGATTCGGCACCGACCCCGATTTCACCCGGATTTCGATGGAATTCATGGCGCTGGCCAATCACCGCAAGGAGATGCGAGCCGAAATCGCTTATTACGCAGAGCGTTTCCGCGACGAACAGCGACAAGCGGTGACGGCTGCGCTGCAGCGCTACGACGTGGACACCAGCGAAATGCCGCCGGTGGTGTGGACGGTACTGATGACCAGCCTGTCGCGGTTTCTGGTGCTTGAGCAGGCGCTCGGCATGTCCGGCGGCCACGCCGAAACCATGGAGCTGGTCGAAAGTTACCTGCGCCGCCTGGAGGGCGAGCCGCAGCCGATCGAGGGTGTGCCGGCTGCCTGGGTGGTTCACCAGGTGCGCAACGAACAGAGCGCCCCGCGCGGGCCGTCCTTGGATACGACGACAACGCCGTCGACCGCCAGGTCGCAGTGAATCTGTGGCGTACCCGGTTCGTGGCCGGCGGTGACCGTGACCATGGCCCACTGGTTGGGGTCTAGCAGCGGCACCGTCTGGACCCACGGCTTACCCGGGGCGACGTCGGCGTGGGTCTGCGGGGTGAAGGAGTAGGCGTTGTGGCTGTAGTCGGAGAATTTCGTCGGGTCCTGATCCTGGTAGAAGATGTCCACGTAGATCGGGCTGTTCGCCGAGACGGTGTAGGTGACCTGGTGCCAAACGGGGTCAGGGTCAGCGTGTGCCGGTCCGGTGCTCATCGACAGACCCGCCAGTCCCAAGAGCGTCGTCGCGGCTAGGGCCAACGGGCCCAACACGGCCAACGATTTGTGCATGGTGGTCATTTCGCTCCTCCAGCTGTCCGTCCCGGACCCGCGGTGCGTTTCATCACTCGCTCCGCGGCCTGCCAGTGTGCGTCGGCAACCCACAGCCGTGCAAAGGATGTTATCGCTTCATCAGGCGAAACTCCGCTGATTACCCGCTTTATCTCGGCCGCCGGGTGGCGGGCCAGCGAGCTGGCAATCGATCGCCACCCACGATCGGGTGAGTCGAACGACGCGCGGGGCAAAACCAGGTCAACCAAGCCAATGCGCTCGGCCTCGACGGCGTCGAGCGCCATTCCGGTGCCCGCCAGCAGCAGCGCCTTGCTCTTTCCCACCAGCGCGGCCAGCCGCTCGGCGCCGCCCCAGGCCGGCATGATCTCGAGCTCGACCTGATTGAAGGCGATCTTGATGTCGTCGGCGGCCACCCGTATGTCGGCGGCGACGGCGACCTCGGCGCCGCCGCCGAACGCGTGGCCGTTAAGCGCCGCGACCACCGGAGCAGGGAAGGCCGCGAGCTGATCACAGATGGACCGCATCCGTTTTGCCATCGCCGAGGCGTCCTCCTCGGTCCGCAGCGCGCTCAGCTCCTTGAGGTCGCCGCCCGATACAAACGCACGATCGCCGGCACCCTTGATCACCAGGGTTCGGGCGCCCGCCGCCGCATCGAGCGCCTTTTCCAGCTGCTCCATGGTGTCTGGCGCGATGGCATTGCGCGCATGCGGGCGATCGATGGTGAGCACCGCCAGACCGTCTTCGAACTCCAGGTCCACCATGCGTTCTTTAGCTCCTCGGCGAGCCCTTAAAAGAGCCCTTGCAGAACCCTTGAAGAAACCCGATATTGGCATTCTCTTTGGGGGAGAATAACATCATCGTTGCAGGTCGGAGAAGCGTCGAATTGAGGTGGTGGAGTGCAGAACCGACTGGCTTTTAGTTTGATGGCCGCTGCGGCGCTCGTCGTAACCGCTCTGAGCGCCTGCGGCTCTCCCCAGTCGCCGGCCCAGATCGCCAGCACAGCATCGGTGTCGATCAACGGGAAGGACGTGAAGACGCCGGTCGTTCGGTGCTTTCAGCAGGAGTGGTTCCGGACGATCGAGATCGGCGACAACGTATCCGGCGCCACGATAAGGCTCGATGCGCGCACGGATTCGATTATTGCGGAGTCGGTCCGTATCCAGAATCTGGGCGGCTTTACCGGCATGTACGCGCAACACGACGGCGGCAAGGCGGACATCAGCCTCAGTGGCGGAGCATTCACGATCAAGGGAAGCGCCGAGGGCTACAAGACCGACAAGCCGGGCGGACCGGCCACAGCGGACTTCAAGATCACCGCCAGGTGCTGACGGGCGAAACGCGGTAGTCGGCCGGCTTCGTATCTGTCGTTCTGCCCAGTGCGTGCGGGGGCGCCGTTGCGGCCCGTGCGCTGAGAGAATAGTATTCTCATAAATTGCGAAGGAGGATTTCATGGGCCAGTTGTCGCATCGGGAAGACGTCCCGTTTCCAATCTTTGACGCGGATAACCATCTCTACGAGCCGCCGGAGGCGCTGACCAAGTTCCTGCCCAAGGCGTACAAGGACTACGTCCAGTACGTGCAGATCAACGGGCGCACCAAGATCGCGATCCGCGGGCATATCAGCAACTACATTCCCAACCCGACCTTCGAGGTCGTCGCCCGGCCGGGTGCCTGGGAGGAATACTTCAAATACGGCAACCCGGATGGCAAAACCAAGCGCGAGCTGTTCGGTGAGCCGATGCGCGCGATCCCGGCCTTCTTCGAGCCCGGCCCGCGCCTGGAGAAGATGAACGAGCTGGGCCTGGATCGCACGCTGATGTTCCCGACGTTGGCCAGCCTGCTCGAGGAGCGGCTGCGCGACAATCCGGTCGCCATCCACGTCCTGATCCATGCGCTGAACGAGTGGCTGAATGAGGTCTGGGGCTTCAACTACCAGAACCGCATCTTCACCACCCCGGTCATCACGCTGCCGATCGTCGAGAAGGCGATCGAGGAGCTGGAGTGGGTAGTCAAGCGCGGCGCTCGCTGCATCCTGGTGCGCCCGGCTCCGGTCCCCGGATTTCGCGGCCCCCGGTCGTTCGCGCTGCCCGAGTTCGACCCGTTCTGGGAGCGGGTCGTCGAGTACGACCTGCTGGTCGGCATGCACTCCAGCGACAGCGGCTACTCCCGGTACACCTCCGAGTGGGACGGTGCCGAACAGGAGATGCTGCCGTTCCAAACCAATGCGATGGGCATCCTCAACGAGTGGCGGCCGATCCAGGACGCGGTGGGGTCGTGGGTGATCCACGGCGCGCTGTACCGCCATCCCAAGCTGAAGGTCGCGATCGTCGAGGCCGGTTCGAAGTGGATGTTGCCGCTGCTGGACGGCCTGGCGGAGGTCTACCGGAAGGCGCCGGAAGCTTTCCCGAGCGACCCCGTCGAGATGGTCAAGAACCGGATCCACGTCAGCCCGTTCTTCGAGGACGGCATCGACGATCTGGTCAACCTCGTCGGTGTGGATCAGGTGCTGTACGGCTCGGACTGGCCGCACCCGGAAGGGCTGGCGGAGCCGACGTTCTACGTCAACGCGCTGTCGCACCTGTCGGTCGACGACCAGGCAAAGATCATGGGCGGCAACCTCGGTCGGCTCGTCACGGTGTGACAGGCCAGCCAACCTGGCGGACCATCCCCGAGATGGTCTTGAGCGCGGCGGACCGATTCGGCGACGCAGAAGCGATTGTCGACGGTCCGCTGCGCCTCACGTTCGCTGAGCTTGTCGAACGAATACGTTGTGCTGCAGGCGCTTTCGTCGATCTCGGTGTCGGCAAGGGCGATCGTGTCGCCCTCTGGGCGCCGAATTCCGCCGAGTGGATCATCGCGGCGTTCGGGTTGCTCACTGCCGGTGGCGTGCTGGTGCCGGTCAACACGCGGTTCAAGACGGAAGAAGCGGGCGACATCATCGTCCGCAGCAAAGTGAAGGCCGTCCTGGTCCAGAAGGGATTCCTGGGCCAGGATTTCACCGCCCCGGCCGGGGTGCGCGTGATCGATGTGAAGTCCGACTTCCTTTCCGGCGGTACGCCGTTCGAGCGCGCGGTCAATGGCACCGACATCTCAGACATCATCTTTACGTCGGGCACGACCGGCCGCCCGAAGGGCGCGATGATGAATCATCGCCAAACGCTGCGGATGTACGAGGAGTGGGCGACGCTCGCGGATCTGCGCGAGGGCGACCGCTATCTGCAGATCAACCCGTACTTCCACACGTTCGGCCTGAAAGCGGGACTCATCACGTCGTTCCTGCGTGGCGCGACGATGCTGCCAGTCGCGGTGTTCGACGTCGACATGGTGGTGGATCTCGTTGCACGCGAACGCATCACGATGTTGCCTGGCCCGCCGACGCTGTACCACTCGTTGCTGACGGTCCGGGACAAGACGATGTTGTCGACGTTGCGCGCGGGCGTCACCGGTGCCGCCGACATTCCCGTCGAACTGGTCCGTCGCATCCACGACGAACTGCCGTTCCAGACGTTGATGACCGGTTACGGGCTCACCGAAGCCGGGAATGTAACCCTGTCCCGGCCCGGCGATTCCTTCGAGGATGTCGCCACCACCGCGGGCCTGCCCTGCGACGGGGTTGAGCTGCGCATCGCCGACGACGGCGAGGTGCTGGCCCGTGGCTACGGCGTCATGCAGGGCTACCTGGATGACCCCGCCGCGACCGCCCAGGCGATCGATGGCGAAGGCTGGCTGCACACCGGAGACCTGGGGAACTTCAGCGACGACGGGCGCCTGCGCATCGTCGGCCGCAAAAAGGACATGTTCATCGTCGGCGGATTCAACGCCTATCCGGCCGAGATCGAGGGTTTCCTGCTCAACCACACTGCAGTCGCGCAGGCCGCGGTCATCGGTGTTCCCGACGAGCGGCTCGGCCAAGTGGGCAAGGCATTTGTCGTCCGGAAAGGTGCAGTCAGCGCTGACGAACTGATCGGCTGGTGCCGTGAACGCATGGCGGGCTTCAAGGTGCCGCGATCGGTGCAGTTCCTCGACGCATTACCTCTCAACGCGACCGGCAAGGTGGTCAAAGATCGACTGCGTTAGCCCCGGTGTCATATGTCCAATACGAGAACCGGATGTCCACAGCTTGTGCGGTATTTCTTAGGGTTGTAGCGCGACGATATGGGCGGTATTGGCCGCTGGCGGTGATAACGTGGTT
Organism: uncultured Actinomycetota bacterium; assembly: GCA_963845595.1. Lineage (GTDB taxonomy): Bacteria > Actinomycetota > Actinomycetes > Mycobacteriales > Mycobacteriaceae > Mycobacterium. The sequence continues at coordinate 152,230 of CAWJSU010000004.1, read as the reverse complement.
CTCCTGGTCATGACGACCGCCGGTGGGTAACCGCGGGCAGAAGAACGTCGGCGTAGGTGCTGGTGCGGTGTCACGTACGAGTAGGGTTGCCCAACGGCGACGCCCATGTGGGGTCGGTGGCTATAAGCGAACTTGCCACTGGCGGGCAAGCGGTAGAGGAGTTTGACAGTGAGTCACGAGCAGCCTCGTTCCCGGGCTGGTGAGCGGTGAGGGGCGGCGTCCGCCAGAATGCCGCTGACACGAAATCGGTTCCGGTGAACGAGGACGAAACCACCAGCAGGACAGCCTCCGAAATGCTTTCGCTGGCTGAAGAGGCCGAGGCCGAGGCCGCGGAGGCCGAGGCTCTTGCTGCCGCCGCCCGCGCCCGCGCCCGCGCCATCAAATTGCGCCGCCACGCCGAAGCTCTCGAGGCCGCAAAGCAACAAGCCGCACAAGCATCAGTCGCCGCAGAAGCCGAACCAGTGTCGGAAGAAGACGAAGCGGAGCCGGCGGATTCCCTTGAGACCGAGGTGACCGAGGTAACCGAGGTACCGGACACCCTGGAGACTGAGCCGGACGATACCGAGTCTGCGGATAAACCGGAAAAGCTTGAGACGGAAGACAAGACCGAAGAGAGTCCGGACGACGCCGCTGACGAACCCGAAACCACTATCTTCTCTGCCGACGCGAAGAAGCGGGCCCGACGTTGGCGGCGCCCGCTCAGGCGTCCCCGACGGTCCGCCGTCGCCAAAGGCCTGGCCATCGTGGTTATCGTGGCCGCGCTGGTGCTCAGCGGATACATGGTCAAGGAGCATCGCGATGCGGCCCAGCAGCGTCACCGCGAGGCCGAGTTCGTCGCGGCGGCGCGGCAGGGCGTCGTCACATTGACATCCCTGGACTTCAATGACGCCAAGCCGGGGGTGCAGCGCATCGTCGACAATGCCACCGGCACCTTCAAGGACGATTTCCTGAAGATGGCCGGAGACTTCGTCAAGGTGGTGGAACAGTCGAAGGTGATCTCGCGAGGCACCGTTCAGGCCGCCGCTGTCGACCTGGACACCATGACAGCCAATTCGGCGGTGGTGCTGGTCGCCGCCACATCGGAGGTTACCAATGCGGCCGGTGCCAAACAGGATCCACGGACCTACCGGCTGATCGTGACGATGACCCGCGACGGTGGTCAGCTCAAGATGTCGAAAGTCGAGTTTGTGCCGTGACCGCAGAGGAAACCGTGGTCGCCGAGGAGGCGACGGATGTCGAGCCGACAGAGCACGCCGAGGCGGCAGTGCACGCCGAGGACGACGAGCACGCCGACGACGACGGCTCGCCGCCCGGTCGGCTGAAGCGATTCGCCGCCCGGGTGAAGCTCGGTCGGCTGAAGCGGCTCGCCGCCCGGGTGAAGCAACTTGCGTCGGGAAGGCTCCTTGCTGCCCTGACGGGCTTGCTGGTCGTGGTTTCGCTCGTGTTGCTAACCGGACTCTTCTATTTCTGGTACCGACCGGATCAAGCGACCGACGCCGCGGCGGCCAAGGCGGCCATCTCCGCGGCCAGCGATGGAACGGTTGCGATCCTGTCGTATTCTCCGGAGACTCTCGACCACGACTTTTCTTCCGCGAAATCCCATTTGACCGGCGACTTCTTGTCCTACTACGACCAGTTCACCCGGCAGATCGTCGCCCCGGCCGCCAAGCAGAAGTCGGTGAAGACGAGCGCGGTGGTGCTGCGTGCCGCTCTGTCGGAGCTGCATCCCGACTCCGCCGTCGTGCTGTTATTCGTCAACCAGAGCACGCAGAGCGCCGATAAGCCCGAGCCGACGCTGACTTCCAGCAGCGTGACGGTCACGCTGAAGAAAGCCGATGGGAAGTGGCTCATTTCGTTGTTCAGCCCGGTTTAGGGCCGGGTGTAGGGCCCCGATGAGCGACGGCGACATTCACTCCATGGTGATCGCGTCGGACTATCGCGTTCCCGATCCGACGCGGGTGTGGCCGCTGCTGGAGCGCAACAAATCGGCTCTGGCCGACATCGGCGCCCACCACGTTCTCGTCTACACGTCAACCCATGACTACGGTCGCGTGCTGGTGATGATCGGGGTGCACAGCCGTGAGCCGATCGTGGAGCTGCTGCGTTCGCGGGTGTTCTTCGACTGGTTCGACGCCGTCGGGGTCGACGACATCCCCGCCGTCTTCGCCGGCGAGATCGTCGACAGGCTGATTGCGCCTGGAAACGTCGGGTCGGCTCCGGGGGCGCCGGGCGTGGTGGTGGCCGCGATCGCGTCCGTCGACGACGTGTCGAACCTGACCGCGCAGGTCCACCGGGCGATGGACAGATTCACCGCGGCCGGTATCCGAAAGACCTGGGTTTTCCAGGCTTTCGACGATCATCACGAGGTCTTGATCCTGCAGGAGTTCCCCGACGAGGAGAGCGCGCGGGACTGGATCGACCATCCCGACGCCGCGGCTCAGTGGATGTCCGGGGCGGGAGTCGGTGCCTACCCACCGCTATTCGTCGGCCGCTTCTTCGACATGTTGCGTGTCGAGATCTAGGTGAGCGGATCGCTCGATGTTCGTGTGCCTGTGTAACGGAATCACCAGCCAGATGGTGGCCGACGCCGTCGCAGCCGGCGCATCGACGACCAAGGACGTCGCCCAGGCCTGCGGAGCGGGCGCCGATTGCGGGCGCTGCCGGCGCACCGTGCGGGCGATCATCACCTCATCGATCGGGGGCAAGGCCGAGGCATCCCAGCTTTGATGCTCAGCCCGGCTGACCGCCGGCGGCAGGCTCCAAGTATTCCTGGAGAATCCCAGAAGGGTGCTCTTGGAACCTCTTCTCATGAAGAGCGACTTCAAATCCCGGCTCACGATGGTCGGCGCCGGTTGCGTCATTGGCGGCCTGATTACAATCGGTGTCGCGATCTGTTTGGCCGTGAACGCCGTTGGCGCGGGGACTCATTCCCAATCTTCTTCCGATTATTCTGCTTGGTGGGCGTTGGTGCTGGTATTGGTCGGTATGTCCATTCGGCTTCCTCTCGCAGTCCGTGACGCGGCGAGTCGTTGAGAGGAAGAATCTCGACCCCCGCAAGTACTCCGGGTCCGGCGCAATCGGGTTAATGCGAGCGATGCTCGCCGAGCCGGCGGCTCCGGGGATGCGTGCCGTCCGTTGTCCGCACTGCCGCAATGACCAGGACATTCCGCGGGCCCAGTCCACATTCGGGTGCCGGCGGTGCGGTCTCATCAGCAGCGCACCGCGGGTCAAGGGCCGCGTCTACGCCGGCTGACGCTCACTCCCAGGCGGCGGCGACAAGGATCCCACGAGCTGGGCGAGCAGGGGCGGGATCTCGAGCCGCGGCAAGACCACCTCGACCAACACCATGCGGTCCTTGTGCTCGGCGGCCGCGGTGAACGCGTCGTCGAGTTCGCCGTATGTGTGCGCCCGGAACGCTAGGTGATTGGCTACCCCCAGCGCGCCGGGAATGTCGGTCCATCGCCAGCTGACGATGTCGTTGTAGGGAGCCGCCGGTCCGTGGATCGCGCGTTCGACCGTGTAGCCGTCGTTGTTGACCACGACGATGACGGGCGAGAGCCCTTCGCGGGAGAAGGAGCCGAGCTCCTGGATGGTCAGTTGCGCGGCGCCGTCGCCGATCAGCAGCACCGTCCTGCGGTCCGGATGTGCCACCCCGGCCCCGACCGCCGCGGGCAGCGTGTAACCGATTGAGCCCCACAATGGTTGGCCGATGAAGGTGACCCCGTTGGGCAACCGGTGGTCCGCCATGCCGTAGAACGAGGTCCCCTGATCGGCGAGCACCACGTTGCCGGGGGTGAGCGCTTGGCAAAGCCTGTCCCACACCATCTGCTGGGTGAGCGGCTCGTCGCGCGCGGGTGTTTCCACGACCGGGTTGCCGGCGGGCGACACGACCGGTGGTGAACTTATGCCGCGCCGCTTGAGGATCCCGGTCAGTGCGTCGAGCGCAGCGCCCATTTCCAGCGGCGCGAAGACGTCACCCGCCACGCTGCTCTGGTACTGCCCGACATCGATGGTTCGGGCCGGGTCGATCCGCTGGCTGAAGAAGCCGCTGACCATGTCGGTGAACACCACCCCGGCCGTCACCAGTACGGGTGCGTCTTCGATCGCGGAGCGCACCCATTCGGCGCTGGCCGCCCCCGCGTAGATCCCCAGGAAGGTGGGCGAGCTCTCGTCGAGCAAACTTTTTCCCCACATCAACGTGGCGTGCGGCACCACATCGGCCGCCAGCAGAGCCTCGAGCTCTTTGACCGCATGGAGGCGATGCACCAGCAAGTCGGCCAGCACCGTCAGTTGGTGGTCGGCGATAAGTTTGGCGGCCGCGTCTTTGAACATTGACAGCGCGCGCGGGCTGGTGCCACCGGTGTAGCGCGGCAACGCCTCGCCGGGTGGCTCGGTGGGGAAGCGCGCCACGTCGGTGGACAGCAGTATGTATCCGGGCAGCTTGTGCTCCCGCACCTCGCTGAGCACCCGGTCGATCTCTCTGCAGGCCGTTGCCGGCATGAGATTGGCTTGGGCACAGGTGATTTCGCGGCTGATCCGGAAGAAGTGCTCGAAATCGCCGTCGCCGAGCGAGTGGTGCAGCGCCCGGCGGGTGCCCTGGGCGTCCTTCGAGGGGCCGCCGACGATGTGTACGACCGGCACGTGCTCGGCGTAGCTACCCGCGATCGCGTTGGTTGCCGAGAGTTCGCCCACGCCGAATGTCGTTACGACAGCTGACATTCCGCGTAGCCGTCCATACCCATCCGCGGCGTAGCCGGCGTTCAGTTCGTTGGCCCCGCCCACCCATCGAATGACCCGATGGGCGACGATGTGGTCGAGAAATTCCAGGTTGTAGTCGCCGGGTACGCCAAAAATCTCGGTGACGCCGAGTTCGGCGAGGCGGTCCAGAAGATAGTCACCGACGGTGTAAGCGGGCTCAGTCACGAAGTCGACGCTACGCTCGGCCGAAACCGCTCCCGGCCGCACGCCGTTTCGCTATGGTGCGGCCATGGCAATCACAGAATCCCGCGACATCGTCATCGAAGCCAGTCCCGAGGAGATCTTGGACGTCATCGCCGATTTCGAGGCGATGCCCGAGTGGTCCGAACCCCACCAGAGCGCAGAAATCCTCGAGACCGGAGACGACGGGCGGCCCAGCAAAGTCAAGATGAAGGTCAGGACGGCGGGCATCACCGACGAGCAGGTGGTCGCCTACAGCTGGAGCGGCAACGAGGTGACCTGGACCCTGGTCAGCTCCGGGCAGCAGAAGTCGCAGGACGGGAAGTACATCTTGGTTCCGAAAGGTGGCGAGACCCTGGTCAAGATGGAGGTCACCGTCGACCCGAACGTTCCACTGCCCGGCTTCGTGCTCAAGCGCGCCGTTAAGGGATCGGTCGATTCCGCGACCAAGTCGCTGCGCGAGCAGGTGCTGAAGGTGAAGAAGGGCAAATAGTCCCGGTGACTAACGGGGGGCCCCTGGCCGGGGTGAAGGTCATCGAACTCGGCGGCATCGGACCCGGGCCGCACGCGGGGATGGTGCTTGCCGATTTGGGGGCCGACGTGGTGCGGGTGCGTCGCCCCGGCGGGCTGACGATGCCGTCCGAGGACCGAGACCTGCTGCATCGCGGGAAGCGGATCGTCGATCTGGACGTCAAGACGCAGCCGGGCGCGCTGCTCGAGCTGGCGGCCAAGGCCGACGTGCTGCTGGACTGCTTTCGGCCCGGCACGTGCGAGCGACTCGGCATCGGACCCGACGACTGCGCGGCGGTCAACCCTCGGCTGATCTTCGCGCGCATCACCGGTTGGGGACAGGACGGGCCGCTGGCCCCGACGGCGGGTCACGACATCAATTACTTGTCGCAGACCGGTGCGCTGTCGGCGCTCGGGTACCGCGACCGGCCGCCGATGCCGCCGCTGAACCTGGTCGCCGACTTCGGCGGCGGCTCAATGCTGGTGCTGTTGGGCATTGTGGTCGCGCTCTACGAGCGGGAACGTTCGGGTAAGGGTCAGGTTATCGACGCCGCGATGGTCGACGGGGTCAGCGTGCTGGCCCAGATGATGTGGACCATGAAGTCGACCGGCGCGCTGCGCGACCAGCGCGAGTCGTTCCTGCTCGACGGCGGCGCGCCGTTCTACCGCTGCTATGAGACCTCCGACGGCAAGTACATGGCCGTCGGCGCCATCGAGCCGCAATTCTTCGCCGCACTGCTGGCCGGCCTGGACCTGTCGGCCGGCGAGGTGCCCAATCAGCTCGACATCGCTTCCTATCCGCGGATGCACGACCTGTTCGCCGACCGGTTTGCCGGTCGGACCCGTGACGAGTGGACGCAGGTTTTTGCCGGCACCGATGCCTGCGTCACCCCGGTGTTGACGTGGGGCGAAGCTGCGGGCAACGACCATTTGCGCGCGCGGTCGACGGTGATCACCGCCGACGGGGTAGTCCAGGCCGCGCCCGCCCCGCGTTTCTCGCGAACACCGGCCGGACCGGTCGGGGCGCCGCCGGCCGCGACCACTCCGATCGGCGAAATCGGGTGGTAACCAAGTTTTTGCATTAAACCGCCCGCGAACCCGACAGCGTTGCTAGCGTGGCATTAGTGGCTGTACAAGCATCGCGAGAAGCTGTTATTGATGCGCCGCCGGAAGTGATCATGGAGGCGCTCAGCGACGTCGCCGTCTTAGCGGAATGGTCTCCGATACACAAAAAGATGGAAGTCATCGACCGGTACCCGGATGGGCGGCCCCACCACGTAAAGGCCACGGTCAAGATCCTGGGGCTCGTCGACAACGAGATCTTGGAATATCACTGGGGTCCCGACTGGGTGTGCTGGGATGCGGATAAGACGTTCCAGCAGCACGGCCAGCATATTGAGTACACCGTCAAACCCGAGGGTGTCGATAAGTCGCGAGTTCGTTTCCACGTCACCGTCGAACCATCGGGGCCCATTCCGGGTTTCGTCGTCAAGCGTGCAGCCAAGCTCGTGTTGGATGCCGCGGCGGAAGCGCTGCGTAAGAGGGTTTCGAGCAACGCACCTGCCGAGAAACCCGGCGACTGATTGCTAACTTTGTACCAGTGGCTGTACAAGCATCCCGAGAAATCATCATCGATGCGCCGCCGGAAGTGATTCTGGATGCGCTCGCCGATATTCCGTCGGTGCCTTTGTGGTCGTCGGTGCACAAAAAGGCCGAAATTATTGACAGGTATCCCGATGGACGCCCGCACCATGTCAAGGTCACGGTCAGGGTGATCGGGATCGTCGATCAGGAAGTGCTCGAATTCCATTGGGGCCCGGACTGGGTGGTGTGGGACGCCAGGAAGACCGTCCAGCAGCACGGCCAGCACGTCGAGTACACCCTGCGACGCGAGGGGGAGACCAAGACGCGGCTGCGGTTCGACATCACCCTGGAACCGTCGGCGCCGCTGCCGGAATTTCTGGTCAATCGGGCCCGAAAAAAAATCCTGAGGTCCGCGACCGAGGGCCTGCGGGATTTCATAATGAGTCGCGACGGTTCGGGTGCCTCTTAGGGTCCCTTAGGGTCCCTCAGGGTCCGTTGCGCAGCGCGGCCAGTCTCTTGACCGCCTCGTCGAGGGTGTCGTCGCGTTTGCAGAAGGTGAAGCGCACCAGGTGATTCCATATCCTGGCTTGTTTTGCGGCATGGGCCGCCGCGGGATCGCAGAATGCCGCCATCGGAATGGCGGCCACCCCGACCTTTTCCGGTAGCGCGAAGCAGAACTCCGTGCTGTCGTCATACCCCAGCGGCCGCGGGTCGGCGCACACGAAATAGGTGCCGAAGCTGTCGTGCACCGCGAAGCCCACCTCTGTCAGACCCGCCGCGAGCCGATCGCGCCTGGCTTGCAGGGTGCCGCGCAGGGCGCCCAGCCATGCGTCCTGGGTGTCCAGCGCCAGGGCCACCGCCGGCTGGAACGGCGCGCCCCCGACGTAGCTCAGGTACTGCTTGGCGGCGCGCACCCCGGCGATGAGTTCGGCTGGGCCGCAGGCCCATCCGATCTTCCAACCGGTGCAGTTGAACATCTTGGCCGCGCTGGAGATGGTGACCGTGCGTTCGGCCATGCCGTCGAAGCCCGCCAGCGGCAGGTGCCGGTGGCCGTCAAACACCAGATGTTCGTAGACCTCGTCGGTGATCACCAAAAGGTCCGCGGTCACCGCGACCTCCGCGATGGCCGCGAGCTCGGTGTCGCTGAGCACCGCGCCGGTTGGGTTGTGCGGCGAGTTGACGATCACCGCCCGGGTTCGAGGTGTCAGCGCGCGGCGCAGTGCGTCGCCGTCCAGAGCAAAGCCGCGGCCGTCGGCGACCATTGGCACGGCGACGCGGTGCGCTCCGGCCATCGCCACCACGGGGGGGTAGGAGTCATAGAAGGGCTCGATCAGCAGTACCTCGGAGTCCGGTTCGACCAGTCCGAGCACCGCCGCCGCGATCGCCTCGGTGGCCCCGACGGTGACCAGCACCTGGGTGTCGGGGTCGTACTCGATGCCGAAATGCCGCTGGCGTTGCGCGGCGATGGCCTGTCGCAGCGGCGCGATACCGATACCCGGCGGGTACTGATTGGCGCCGCCGGCGATGGCATCTTGCGCGGCCTGCAGCAACGCCGGCGGTCCGTCCTCGTCGGGAAAGCCCTGCCCAAGGTTCACCGCGCCGACCCGCGCCGCCAAGGCCGACATTTCGGCGAACACCGTGCTGGCGTACGGCTGCAGTCGCGACACCGTCATGGCCGTCCAGCTTAAGGGTGCCGGGCTGGCCGGCGAGCGTCACGCCAGCGCGGCGCCCGGCGGTGGGCGTCACTCCTGCGTGACGTTCGGGGGTGGGCCGCGGCGGCCTGACCAGCTAAGTCCGGCCCAACCAACAGGTTGGCCGAGCCCCCTGTTAGTGTGCCCGTACTGGACCTAGTCTTTAAGACGGATCTAAACCCCCTTTACTGGCGAACAGGAAGCCGACATGTCCGAAGAAGCCTTCATCTACGAGGCCATCCGCACTCCTCGTGGCAAGCAAAAGAACGGGTCGCTGCACGAGGTCAAGCCATTGAGCCTGGTCGTCGGCCTGATCGACGAACTGCGCAAGCGCCACCCCGACCTCGACGAGAACCTGATCAGCGACCTCATCCTCGGGTGCGTCTCGCCGGTCGGTGACCAGGGCGGCGACATCGCCCGCGCCGCGGTGCTGGCCTCCGGCATGCCTGTCACCTCCGGTGGCGTGCAGCTCAACCGGTTCTGCGCGTCGGGCCTGGAGGCGGTGAACACCGCCGCGCAGAAGGTGCGCTCCGGATGGGATGACATGGTTCTGGCCGGCGGCGTGGAGTCGATGAGCCGGGTGCCGATGGGCTCCGACGGCGGCGCCATGGGGCTGGACCCGGCCACCAACTACGAGGTCATGTTCGTCCCGCAGGGCATCGGCGCCGACCTGATCGCCACCATCGAGGGCTTCTCCCGCGAGGATGTCGACGCCTACGCCTTGCGCAGCCAGGAGAAGGCGGCCGAGGCGTGGTCGGGCGGGTACTTCGCCAAGTCCGTGGTGCCGGTCCGCGACCAGAACGACCTGTTGATTCTCGACCACGACGAGCACATGCGCGCCGACACCACCATGGAAGGCCTGGCCAAGCTGAAGCCGGCCTTCGAGGGCCTTGCCGCGATGGGCGGTTTCGATGACGTCGCCCTGCAGAAGTACCACTGGGTGGAGAAGATCAACCACGTACACACCGGCGGCAATAGCTCCGGGATTGTTGACGGCGCCGCGCTGGTCATGATCGGATCCGAGGCCGCCGGCAAGTCGCAGGGCCTGACGCCGCGGGCCCGCATCGTTGCCACCGCCACCAGCGGGGCCGACCCGGTGATCATGCTGACCGGGCCCACCCCGGCCACTCGCAGGGTGCTTGACCGCGCCGGCCTGACCGTTGACGACATCGACCTCTTCGAGCTCAACGAGGCGTTCGCGTCGGTGGTGCTGAAGTTCCAGAAAGACCTGAACATTCCCGACGAGAAGCTCAACGTCAACGGCGGCGCCATCGCGATGGGTCACCCGCTGGGTGCCACCGGCGCGATGATCCTCGGCACCATGGTCGACGAGCTGGAGCGACGCGACGCCCGTCGCGCGCTGGTCACATTGTGTATTGGCGGCGGCATGGGCGTGGCCACCATCATTGAGCGCGTCTGAGAGGCTGCGAAAACACATGGTTGAGAACACAATTCAGTGGGACAAGGATGCCGATGGCATCGTCACGCTGACCATGGACGACCCGTCGGGGTCGGCCAACGTAATGAACGAGGCCTACCTCGAGTCGATGGGCAAGGCCGTGGATCGCGTTGTCGCGGAAAAGGATTCGATCACCGGCGTGGTGATCACCAGCGCCAAGAAGACGTTCTTCGCCGGCGGTGACCTGACGGCCATGATCCAGGCCGGGCCGGAAGACGCTGGGCAGTCCTTCGACACCGTCGAGACGGTCAAGAGGCAGCTGCGCACCCTGGAAACGCTGGGTAAGCCGGTCGTCGCAGCCATCAACGGTGCCGCGCTCGGCGGCGGCCTGGAGATCGCGCTGGCCTGCCATCACCGCATCGCCGCTGACGTCAAGGGCAGCCAGCTCGGCCTGCCCGAGGTGACGCTGGGTCTGCTCCCCGGTGGCGGTGGGGTGACGCGCACGGTGCGGATGCTCGGCATCCAGAACGCGTTCGTCAGCGTGCTGTCGCAGGGCACCCGGTTCAAGCCGGCCAAGGCCAAGGAGATCGGTCTGGTCGACGAGGTGTTGCCGACGGTCGAGGAACTGGTGCCCGCCGCCAAGGCGTGGATCAAGGCCAACCCGGATTCGCACGAACAGCCGTGGGACAAGAAGGGCTACAGGATGCCCGGCGGCACGCCGTCGTCACCGGGGCTGGCGGCCATCCTGCCGTCATTCCCGTCGCTGCTGCGCAAGCAGCTCAAGGGCGCGCCGATGCCGGCGCCGAAGGCCATCCTGGCCGCCGCGGTCGAGGGCGCGCAGGTCGACTTCGACACCGCCACCCGCATCGAGAGCCGTTACTTCGCGCAGCTGGTCACCAGCCAGGTCGCCAAGAACATGATCCAGGCGTTCTTCTTCGACCTGCAGACCATCAACGGCGGCGGGTCGCGGCCCGACGGCATCGGCAAGACCCCGATCAACAAGATCGGCGTGCTGGGTGCGGGCATGATGGGCGCCGGCATCGCCTACGTCTCGGCCAAGGCGGGCTTCGACGTGGTGCTCAAAGATGTGAGCCCGGAAGCCGCCGCTAAGGGCAAGGGTTACTCCGAGAAGCTGGAAGCCAAGGCGCTCGAAAGAGGCCGCACCACCGAAGAGAAGTCCAAGGCGCTGTTGGCCAAGATCATGCCGACCGCCGACCCCGCCGACTTCAAGGGTGTCGACTTCGTGATCGAGGCGGTGTTCGAGAGCCAGGACCTCAAGCACAAGGTGTTCCAGGAGATCGAGGATATCGTCGAGCCGAACGCGCTGCTGGGTTCCAACACCTCCACGCTGCCGATCACCGGTCTGGCGACCGGCGTCAAGCGCCAAGAGGACTTCATCGGGATCCACTTCTTCTCGCCGGTAGACAAGATGCCGCTGGTGGAGATCATCAAGGGCGAGAAGACATCTGACGAGGCGCTGGCCCGCGTGTTCGACTACACCCTGGCCATCGGCAAGACCCCGATCGTGGTCAACGACAGCCGCGGCTTCTTCACCTCCCGCGTCATCGGCACGTTCGTCAACGAGGCGCTGGCGATGCTCGGCGAGGGCGTCGAGCCGGCCAGCATCGAGCAGGCCGGTTCGCAGGCCGGATACCCGGCGCCGCCGCTGCAGCTGTCCGACGAGCTCAACCTGGAGCTGATGCACAAGATCGCCGTCGCCAGCCGGAAGGGCATCGAGGACGCCGGCGGCACGTATGAGCCGCACCCGGCGGAGGCCGTGGTGGAGAAGATGATCGAGCTCGGCCGGTCCGGCCGACTGAAGGGCGCCGGCTTCTACGAGTACCCCGATGGCAAGCGCAGTGGCCTATGGCCCGGCCTGCGGGAAACGTTCAAGTCCGGGAGTTCGCAGCCGCCGCTGCAGGACATGATCGACCGCATGCTGTTCGCCGAAGCGCTGGAAACCCAGAAGTGCCTCGACGAAGGGGTGCTGACGTCCACGGCCGACGCCAATATCGGGTCGATCATGGGCATCGGGTTCCCGCCGTGGACGGGTGGCAGCGCGCAGCACACCGTCGGTTACCAGGGCCCGGCCGGTACCGGCAAGGAGGCCTTCGTGGCCCGGGCGCGTGAGCTGGCGGCCAAGTACGGCGACCGCTTCCTGCCACCGAAGTCGTTATCGTAGAAGCCCGCGAGCAGCTGCCAGGGGAGCTCAGTTCCCCTGACAGCTGCTCGCGCTCAAAGGTTCAGCCCGCGCGCTGCAGCAGGTAGCAGCGCACCGTGAATCGGTTGCGAATCAACGCGACCGGTGTGTGCCGGTAGCCCGACCCGTTGGCAAACGCCATCTTTTCGTCTGTCGTCGACAGCAGCGTCCACGCGGGCGAAAATCGGCGCTCGACCTCCGCCTGATCGAGTCCGAGTAACCGTACCGGGCCACCGGATGGGGCGGCGACGATCAGGAGGTGCGCGCCGGGGGCGGCGGCCGCCGTGATCTCTTGCACATAAAGGTCACGGTCGCCGTCGCTCATGCCGTGCAGGCAGCCGTTGTCCACTATCAGCTGGAAGTCCCCGGCTATCCCGGCCTGGCTGAGATGGGTGACGTCAGCGTGGACGAAGTCGACCGGCACGTCGGCTGCACGAGCCTTAGCGCGGGCCTTGTCGAGTGCTTTCGTTACAAAGTCGGCCCCGGTGACGTGCCATCCGTGGTGTGCGAGGTAAATCGACGAGTCTCCGGTGCCGCATCCGACGTCGAGTGCCGCTGCAGGTGGCAGCGCGGGTGTATCAGCAATTCCCTCGATCAACTTCAACAGGCTGGTTGCCTGCGCATGCCCGTCCCACGGAGTGAACCCTAGCCGGTAGAAGATCTGAAACAGGGTGTGTCGTGACGCCATACCCCACGGTATGCCTCGATCGTCGCCGACTAAACGCCTAAGCCGTAGCAGTTAGTAACCGTTGCAGGCCGCGGCGATTCGGCGCCACTGCTCGCGGGGGAAGGCTCTCGGGTCGGCCGTCAGCACCTGGATGCAGACGTGGTCGGCGCCGGCCGAACGATGCTCGGCGACCCTGCGCATGATCGCATCTTCGTCGCCCCAGGCAATGATCGCGTCGAAGAGCCGGTCGCTCACGTGAGCCAGATCATCTTCGGAGAACCCGCTGCGCAGCAGATTGTTGGCGTAGTTCGGTAACCCCAAATACGTCCGAAGCCAGTCGGTTCCGATGCCGCGTGCCTCCTCGGCACTGTCACACAGGATCGCGGTCTGCTCCGGCAGCAGCAACGGTCCCTCGCCCAAAATTGAACGGGCAGAAGCGGTGTGCTCAGGGGTGACCAGGTAGGGGTGGGCCCCGCGGGCGCGGCTCGCGGACAACGCCAGCATTTTCGGACCGAGCGCGGCAAGAACCCGCCGCTCGGTGGGCACAGCCGGTTGTGCGGCATCCAACGCATCCAGGAACGACGCGGTCGCCCCCAGCGGTTTGCGGTATCGCCCGGGCTGGCCGGCGTCAATCAGCGGCGCATGGCTGACTCCGATCCCCAGCAGGAAGCGGTCCCCGTGCGCAGCGGTCAGCGCGGCGTAGGATTCGGCGACACCGTCGGCCGAGTGCATCCACAGGTTCAGGATCCCCGTGGCGATCACGGTCCGCTTCGTTGCGGCAAGCAGGCGGCCTACCGCGTCGAACACCGGCCCGCCCACGTCGGGAATCCACAGCGCGGTAAAGCCGAGCTCATCCAATTCCGTTGCCGCATCGGCGGATTCGGATGGGTCGCCGAAACGCAGTTGAGCGCTCCACACGCCCACACCGATAACTTCCATCCGACGTCATTCCTCGCGGGCCGCACGCAATTTAAGCGCCATGGTGCGAAACACCCGCACCGGTGTAGTCGGGCACGGGCATTGAGTCGTGCAACCGCGCGCCCTTGGTGTTCAACCTCGCGAGCGTCCTGGATAGCGACACGGGCAGCCGCGAGACCAGCTGAGCGCCGCGGGTTAGCGCCCACAGGCCGGCCCTGGAGCGCGGAACGAGGCTCATCGCGACGCCGCGGGCGAACACACGGCTACGACGCACCGACTCACCCATCTGCCGCTCATAAGCCGCGAACGCGCGCGCGTAGTCTCCGCCCGCTTGCGCTAGCTCGCCGGCCAGCACGTACGCCCCGATCACCGCGAGGCTGGTGCTGCCCCCGACGGCGGGCCCCGGGCAGTACCCGGCGTCACCGACCAGCGTGACGCGCCCGCGCGACCAGGTGTCCAGCTGCAGCTGGGAGATCGAGTCGAAATAGAACGTCGGGGCGCGGTCCAGCTCGCCGAGCCAGCCGTCAACCTCTGGATCCATTCCGGCAAACGCTGCGTGCAGTAATCCCTTCTGCCGCACGGCATCTCGGTAGTGATAGTCGAGTTCGTCCTTGCTGCAGAACATGAACAGTGCGCGCGCGTCTTCCAGGGGTTGCGCGGTGTAGATCCCCGCGAGGCGGCCGACACCGATGTGAACGACCATCTCTGACTCGTGCGCAAGTGCTTTCGGCACCGACTCCACCGCCAGATACCCACCGAGGAACCGGGTCAGCCCCGCCTCCTCACCAAAAACCAGGCGGCGCACGTTGGAATGCAGCCCGTCGGCGCCGACGATGACGTCGAACCTGCGTGGCGCCGCGTGCTCGAACGTCACCTCGCCGTCGGGGGAGATGGCCGTGATCGAGTCGCCGAACATGTACTCGACGTCGTCGCGGCCCGCGTCGTAGTAGGCCTCGCTGAGGTCGTCGCGCATGATCTCCACGTGCCTGTCGGACGCGGCGCCGACCACCTTGGTGAGGTCGATGCGAGCCGGCCGCCGCACGCCCTCGCGATACATCGTCAGCCGGTCCGTCCCGGTGGTGAGTGCCTCGATTCGCGGCAGCACGCCCATCTCTTCGGAGATCTCCATCGACGGCCGGAACAGGTCGACCGCATGGCCGCCGGTCTTTCGCAACACAGGGGCGCGCTCGACGACGGTGACACCGAACCCGTACCGGGTGAGCCAGTACGCCAGCACCGGGCCGGCGATGCTGGCCCCGGAGATGAGAATCCGCATGACGACCTCCCTGACGACTCGAAGTTAGGCAAGCCTAACACATCACTTACCTATCGGTAAGTCAGTTAAGCTTCGGGGATGACCAAGCCCCGGTCAGATACCAGGCAGCGCATCCAAGAGGCCGCCCGGGACCTGTTTTTTCAGCAGGGCGTGCAGCGCACCAGCCTGCAGGACATCGCCGACAGGCTGGGGATCACCAAACCCGCGCTCTACTACCACTTCGACTCGAGGGAAGACCTGGTGCGCAGCATCCTGGTGCCGCTGATCGACGAAGGCGAGCAATTCGTCGACGACCAGGAGAGTCGCGGCGGCACCGACGCCCGTGAACTGCTGGAGGGCTATTTCGATTTCCACTACCGGCACCGTCAGGACATGGTCCTGGTGTTGGCCGAATTGACGATGCTGGCCGACCTTGGCCTCATCGATAAGGTGCTGGGTTGGCGCGACCGGCTCGGCAAGCTGGTGTTCGGGCCGCAACCGACGCTGGCTGAGTCCACCCGTGCGGTGGTCGCGTTCGGCGGCCTGCAGGACTGTTGCCTGCAGTTTCCCGACACGCGCTATGAGGCGTTGCGCGAGACGTCGGTGCAAGCGGCCCTCGCGGCGTTGGGTCGGTGAGGCCACAGCGTGCGGCGCATCGCCATCCTCGGCCGTGGCGGAGCCGGAAAATCGGCTCTGGCACAAAGGCTCTCGCGCGTACTTGAGCTTCCCGTCGTCGAGCTGGACAGCATCTTCTGGCAACCCGGCCCGCGGCCGACGCCGGAACGGGATTGGGTCGAGATCCAACGCGAGCTCGTTGCGCGCGATCGCTGGATCATTGATGGCGATCTCGGTCGGTACGACAGCGGGCTCGAACTGCGCCTGCGCGCGGCGAACACCGTGGTGGTGCTGGACTTTCCGCTGTGGCGTTGTGTGTGGCGAGCCCTCCGGCGGTCACGGGAAACCCGCGAATTCTGGGTTTGGGTCTATCGCTACCGGCGAGATAGCCTGCCCGTCATTACCAAAGCCGTCGCGCTTCACGCTTCGCATGCCGACGTGCATATCCTCCGCAACCCGCGTCAGATGCGGCGGTTCGTTGCCGGAACCGGCCGCTAAGCGACGCCGCCGCCCTACGCGGTGCTCTGGTCCTGGGCGTTCTGCTGGAAGATATCCCCGGAACTTGGGTTGTTGGGGTCGTCGTCGTTGACGGCGATGATGTGTGCGTTGGCGCCGCCCTGGTCGGACAGCTGCGCCGACCCCGATGCGACAGCGGTTCCGGCGTCACCGGGTGGCGCGGCGCTGAATAGCGCGAGTGTCGCGATGGTCGCGGCGCCGGCGAATATCACTTGCATTAGCTGGATTTGCCGACGCCGAGCGTCGGCTAATGGCTTGTTGGTCATCCACCATATTTATCGCCTCGTTGTCATGGGCAGGCTGGGCCGTCGTTATCGATCGGCTGTGAAGTTATCTCCGCACGCACTCCGTTCCCGGCCGCGTCGTCGGCCCGCTAGAGTCCCTAGCTACTTCGACCTGAAAAAGTCGGGGCGTGTCGCGGGTACTTGGGGGCACTGACTTGGGATGATGGCCTCGAACCCTTGGTGAGAAGGATTCGAGGCCATCATGTTTCGTACTGTAAACGATCAGCCGACGTTGTGGGATTCGATCCTGCCGCCCGAGTTGTTGGTGTTGCCCGTCGAGTTGGGTCGGGTGGATGGGCTGTTGGATGATCCGGTGTTCTTCGCCCCGTTCGCGGTGTACTTCGACGCCCGGATCGGCCGGCCGTCGATCCCGATGGAGACCTATCTGCGGTTGATGTTTCTGAAGTTCCGGTACCGGCTGGGCTACGAGTCGTTGTGTCGAGAGGTGGGCGATTCGATTTCCTGGCAGCGGTTTTGCCGGATTCCGTTCGGTACCCGGGTGCCGCACCCGACCACGTTGATGAAGATCACCAGCCGCTGCGGGGATGAGGCGGTCGCCGGATTGAATGAGGCACTTTTGGTCAAGGCCAGCCAGGCGAAGCTGCTGCGCACCGACAAGGTCCGCGCCGACACCACCGTGGTGGCGGCCGCCGTGGCTTATCCGACTGATTCGGGTCTGTTGGCCAAGGCGATTGGCACGATGGCGCGCACCGTGGCGCGGATCAAGGCCGCCGGTGGCGCCACCGGCACCCGGGCGCGCGATCGGCGCCGCTCGGCGGGCCGGCGGGCCCGCTCGATCGCATCCAAGCTCAAGCTGCGTGGTGAGCAACAACGTGATCAGGCCCAGACCGCGGTACGTCGGATCACCGGTGAACTGGCCGGGATCGCCGAGCAGGCGATGGGCGAGGCCAATTCGGTGATCCGCAACGCCAAACGCGCGCTGCGCACGGCCACCGGGCAGCGCAAAGGCCGGCTGCACCGAGCGATCAACGCCCTGAACACCATCGTTGAACGCACCGAACGTGTTGTCGCGCAGACCCGTTCCCGGCTGGCCGGGGTGATGCCCGAATCGGCCACCCGGCTGGTCAGCCTGCACGATGTCGATGCCCGCCCGATCCGCAAGGGACGTCTGGGCAAACCCGTCGAGTTCGGTTATAAAGCCGAGATCGTGGACAACGCCGACGGGGTCATCCTCGACCACAATGTTGAGATCGGGAACCCGCCCGACGCCCCCCAGCTGGCCCCGGCGATCGAGCGGATCACCCGCCGCACCGGCCACACACCGCGCGCGGTCACCGCCGACCGCGGCTACGGCGAGGCATCTGTTGAACATGACTTGCACCAGTTGGGTGTGCGCAGTGTGGCGATCCCCCGCAAGAGCAAACCCACCGCGGCGCGCCGCGACTTCGAACACCGGCGAGCCTTCCGCGACAAGGTCAAATGGCGCACCGGATCCGAAGGACGAATCAACCACATCAAACGTAGCTACGGCTGGAACCGCACCGAACTCACCACCATCCGAGGAGCCCGAACCTGGTGCGGACACGGCGTCTTCGCCCACAACCTCGTCAAGATCGGCGCCCTCGCGCCATGAAAACCCGACACGGGAAACCCCGCGCGACAGCCGACCACCGACCACCAACCCCTCAACGCAACGTCAAGGGTTTTTCAGGTAGAAGTAGCTATGCGCTTTGGTCTGTTCATTCCGCAGGGTTGGCGAATGGATCTGGTCGGGATCGAACCCGAGAAGCACTGGGCGGTGATGCGCGACCTGGCCGGCTACGCCGACGACGGCGGCGCGTGGGATTCGCTGTGGGTCTACGACCACTTCCACACGGTTCCGCTGCCCAGCGGCGAAGCCACTCACGAGGCGTGGTCTCTGATGTCGGCATACGCGGCGACCACTTCGAGGATCAAGCTGGGCCAGATGTGCACGGCGATGAGTTATCGCAACCCGGTCTATCTGGCCAAGGTGGCGGCCACCGCCGACATCATCTCCGGTGGCCGCGTTCAGATGGGCATCGGCGGCGGGTGGTACGAACACGAGTGGCGCGCTTACGGTTACGGTTTTCCGTCGGCCGGGGAGCGATTGGCCCGGCTGGACGAAGGCGTGCAGATCATGCGTGATGCCTGGCGCGACGGAAAAGTCAGTTTCGAAGGCAAGCACTACCAGGTCGACGGCGCAATCGTTGCACCGAAGCCGTTGCAGGACAGCGGGATTCCATTGTGGATCGCCGGCGGCGGCGAGAAGGTGACGTTGCGCATTGCCGCGAAATACGCGCAGTACACCAACTTCACTCCGGAACCTAGGGCATTCGCGCACAAATCCGACGTGCTCGCAGAGCATTGCCGCAAGCTGGGCACCGACTTCGACTCCATCGTGCGCTCGGCCAACTTCACCACAGTCCTGGGCACGTCGGATGCCGACGTCAAAGACCGGCTGCAGCGGGTACGGGATCGCCTGCTCGGTCATGTGTCGGAGTCGGTGGCGGATGCGATGATCGCCGGTGGCAGCGGCCCGGATTCGGCAACGGGCACACCGGAACAGGTGATCGAGCGGATGAGCAACATGCGTGACCTCGGGTGCGACTACGCGATCTGTTATTTCCCGGAGGCCGCGTACGACCGCTCCGGCATCGAGTTGTTCGAACGCGAAGTGATTCCGGCACTCAGCTAACGGCCTAGCACGGACCGCTGGGAGCCCCGCGAGCGGACTCAGGTATTGCAGTTAGCGTGGAGCGCCCCGGCGGCGAGAAGATGACGAGAAGGCGAAGAGACTCGAGCCCGAAGTTTTCCCGCGCTGAGTTAGATGTCGGTGGTCACGTACCTCGTCTTGACGGAAGGCGCGGCCAGCAGTGGGGGTAGCTCCGTAATCCGACCTTCGCCGGCACGGAATCGGCGGTAGGCCTCGTCGTGCTCGACCGACTCCCAGAGTTCGTAGACGAGCCAGTGCGTTTCGTCGTCCTGATCGACGAGGACGTCGATACTCAGGGCGCCGTCGAACGCCCGGGTATCTTTGAGCGCCCGGCCCATAACCTCGCGAGCCGCGGGCACCGCTTCGGGCTTCAGCCTGAGTTCAAGGATCACTGTGACCGGCATAGGCGCAAAGATAACTCAGGCCCGGAAGAGACCATCCGACACCATCCGACCGATGCCGATGCGAGAATGCGATTTCCACTTTTCTCGAATGGTGTTGTACCTTTCAGTGAGCGCATTATTCTGTGCTTACGCCGGAGGATCGCTGGAGGATCGCTCGATGCAAAAGGCACTCGCCCCCGAAATCTCAACCTGGCCGGACGAGAACCCGCAGCTGATCGGTAGTCGATGCGGCGACTGCGGCGCCACCACCTTCCCGGTGCAACAACGGTGTCCACGCTGCAGCGGCGCCCAGATGAGCGAGCTGCTGTTGCCGCGCCGCGGGACGCTGGTGTCGTGGACCACCCAGGGCTTCCCGCCCGGAGCTCCCTATGCCGGTCCGGCCGGCCAGGATTTCGTGCCGTTCGGCGTGGGCCTGGTCCAGCTCGGCTTGGGAGCCGACGCGGTGATCCGGGTCGAGGGCCGGCTGACCGAGAACGACCCGGCCAAGATCGAGTTCGGCCAGGAGGTCGAACTCGCCATGGTGCCGTTCACCACTGACGCCGACGGCGCCGAGATCATGACGTTCGCGTTCCGGCCCGTCTGAAAAGGAGCCTGAGATGACCAACGATGTGGCGATCGTCGGCGTGGGCCTGCATCCTTTCGGCAGGTTCGAGAAGACCGCGATGGAGATGGGTGCCGAGGCCATCCAATTCGCGCTGACCGACGCCGGTGTCCAGTGGGGGGACATCCAATTCGGCTTCGGCGGCAGCCACGAGGTGTCCAACCCGGACGCGGTGACCCGCCTGGTCGGGCTGACCGGCATCACCTTCACCAACGTGTTCAACGCCTGCGCCACCGCGGCCAGCGCCATTCAACAGACCGCCGACACCATCCGGTTGGGCAAGTACGACATCGGCATCGCCATCGGCTTGGACAAGCACCCGCGCGGCGCGTTCACCGATGACCCCGCCAAGTTGGCGCTGCCGCAGTGGTATGCGCAGAACGGGCAGTTCGTCACCACCAAGTTCTTCGGAATGAAGGCCAACAAGTACCTGCACGACCACAACATCTCCCAGGCCACGCTGGCCAAGGTCGCCGCAAAGAACTTCCGCAACGGGTCGCTGAACCCGAATGCGTTTCGTCGCAAGGCGATTCCCGAGGAGGAGATCCTCAACTCGACGGTGCTCAACTACCCGCTGACGCAGTACATGTTCTGCGCGCCCGACGAGGGTGCCGCCGCCGTGGTCATGTGCCGCGGCGACATGGCGCACAAGTTCACCGACAAACCGGTCTACGTGCGAGCCACCGAGATTCGCACCCGCCGCTACGGTGCCTACGAGGTGCACGCCACGTTTGCCCCGTTGGACGAAGACGCCTCGCCGACGGTATACGCGGCCAAAGCCGCCTATGAGGCCGCGGGCATCGGACCCGAGGACATCGACATCGCCCAGCTGCAGGACACCGACGCCGGCGCCGAGGTGATCCACATGGCCGAAACGGGTCTGTGCGCCGACGGCGAGCAGGAGAAGCTGGTGGCCGACGGCGCCACCGAAATCCACGGATCGATGCCGATCAACACCGATGGCGGGCTGATCGCCAACGGCGAGCCGATCGGTGCGTCGGGCCTGCGACAGGTGCACGAACTGGTGCGACAGCTGCGCGGGGAGGCCGGTGAGCGTCAGGTGCCCGGCAACCCGCGCGTCGGTCTGGCGCAGGTGTACGGCGCACCCGGTACCTCGTCGGCGACCATCCTGTCGCTCTAGCGCGAGCAGCGTAACGCCGCTCTCGCCTAGAACGCGTGTCCCCCAATTGGGTGATTCCTACGCGGGATTGGGGGCGGCCACCTGCGGATCCTTTGGCCTTGCGGCGGTCGATCTGATCTTGGCGTTCGGGACTCGTGTGCTTGATTCTCCTGAAACGTAATTCAGGATGAAATCGTTGATCGCTAAAACTGTTGCCCCGCGTTCCCTTTGGCCGAGGGCATCGCCGGCTCGATCGCCGCCCACAACTCGTCGCAAATCACACCCATCCGCGTCACCAAACAATGCTCGTCAGCGCGCCATCGAATGCGCGACACGCCGGTTAAGGTGTGCGCTTGATCTTGACCAGAAACCTACGGTGAGTCGATATGTCTGGAGGGAGGCATTCGCTGTGAGCGCACGACCGATCGACGGAATGTCACGCCGACAGTTTTTGGCTAAAGCCGCCGCCGCCGCAGGCACCGGGGCTTTCATGTCCGTGGCCGGTCCGTTGATCGAAAAGGCCTACGGCGCTGGCCCCTGCTCCGGCCATCTGACCGACATCGAGCACTTCGTGTTGTTGATGATGGAGAACCGGTCATTCGATCACTACTTCGGTACCCTCTCCGGGGTCAATGGCTTTAATACTTCGACGACACTCTTCCAACAAACGGGCTGGAACCCCCAGACGCAGGCCATTGACCCCGCCGGCGTCACGATCCCGTTCCGGTTGGACACGACTCGTGGCCCCCTGCTCGACGGCGAATGCACCAACGACCCCGTTGAGGGCTGGGTCGCGATGCACACGGCCTGGAACAACGGCGCCAATGATCAATGGCTGCCGTCACAGTACTCACAAGGGCTCTCAGGCAACGTCCCTATAACGATGGGCTATTTCACGCGCGCAGACCTTCCGATCCATTACATGCTGGCCGACACGTTCACAATTTGCGATAACTACCACTGTTCGCTGCTGGGCGGAACCTCGCCCAACCGGCTGTACTGGATGAGCGCCACCATCGACCCGGACGGCCTTAACGGTGGACCGATACTGGTGGAGCCCAACATCCAACCGCTGCGCAAATTGAGCTGGACCACCATGCCGGAGAACCTGAGCGCTGGAGGCGTGAGCTGGAAGATCTACCAGCACAAGGCGTTAGGGCCCTTGAACAACACATCAGTCGGATTAAGCGTGATCGTCCAGGACTTCGTGCAGTCCGCGAATCCGACGTCGGATTTGGCCCGCTACGGCATCGTGCCGACCTACCCGGCCAACTTCATGACCGATGTCATGACAAATAAGCTGCCGAGCGTTTCTTGGGTGGTTCCGGGAATTGTTTACTCGGAGCATCCCGCATTCCCGGTCGCGTCCGGCGCTGTAATGATTGTGGACCTCCTGCGGATATTGCTGTCCAACCCGGCGGTATGGGAAAAGACCGCGCTGCTCCTGATGTATGACGAGTGCGGCTCGTTCTTCGACCATGTCGTACCGCCCACGGCTCCGCTGGGGACGCCCGGCGAATGGATTCCCAACAGTGTCGACATCAACAAGGTAAACGGGTCCGGCGGCGTCCGCGGGCCGATCGGTTTGGGCAATCGCGTGCCCTGCATAGTCATTTCGCCCTACAGCCGCGGCGGCCTGATGGTCCACGACACGTTCGACCACACCTCGCAGTTGAAATTGCTCTCCGCGCGGTTCGGGGTGCCGGTGCCCAACCTCACCGCTTGGCGAAACAGCGTGGTGGGCGATATGACGACAACGTTCAACTTCGCCGTCGCGCCGAACCCCTCAAAACCAAATTTGGACCACCCAGTTCTGGCCGCGATTCCGAAATACCCGCAATGCGTCCCCAACGTGGTGTTGGGATCATTGGGAGGTGCGGCGATCGGAGTTCCGTATCGGGTGCCCTACCCGCAAGTTATGCCCACCCAGGAAACCTCGCCCACTCGCGGGACTCCCAGCGGTCTCTGCTGAATCACTAGCCGTCGTAGGCCCTCGAGCGATTGGCGCGAGCAGTCCCCCGCAGGCGGGCGGTGCCCCCGGCTCGCCAGACCTCGCCTATACCCTGCGGAAGGCGAGTTCGCGGCCTGAAGAGTCATAGGGGAACGCGCGCAGCACGGACGAAAAATCGATGCGGTCGATTCGGCAGCGCATCGTCGCCCCGACGACGAGCTGCCGGGCGTCCAGCGGCCCGACCGTCGCCGCCACCCGGGCGATGCGCGGCGGCGGGTTCAGCTCCACCTCGCAGACGACGCGCTGGCCGTACTCGCCCACATCGCCTGGCTCGACCGTGCGGATCGTGATGGTCCCGTCCTGCCACCTGACCTTGTCGATTACGCGGAGCGCGTTCCAACCTATTGCGGCGGCAACAGCAAAGCCGCCCCCGGCCAGCGCGAGACCGATCCAGAGCAGCTTGCCGCTGACGGCGATGCCTACCACCGCCAATGCGACCCCGGCGAAGGCGAGCACCCTCGATGTATGCGCCACGACACGTTGCGCTTGCAGCAGCGCCGGGCTGACCCCGACTTCCGCCATTAGGCGCCTCGCGTTCTCGCGCCGTTCGCGCCTTGCGCTGTGGCCCACGTCGCCTCCTTCACCCGCGTGAACGTGAAGGTAGCACCGGACGCCCGGGCGTGCGGTCAGATCGCGGCCGGTTAAATGGCGGGGCCCAGCAGATCGTCCGCGTCCCGGATGATGTAGCCATAGCCCTGTTCGGCCAGGAAACGCTGGCGGTGCGCGGCGTACTCGGCGTCCAGGCTGTCGCGGGCAACCACGGAATAAAAGATGGCGCCACCGCCGTCGGCCTTTGGTCGCAGTAACCGGCCCAGCCGCTGGGCCTCTTCTTGACGTGAGCCGAATGTTCCCGAAACCTGCACCGCCACGGCGGCTTCCGGCAAGTCGATGGAAAAATTGGCGACCTTGGACACCACCAGCGTGGAGACCTCGCCGCGGCGGAAGGCGTCGAACAGCGCTTCGCGTTCACTGGTCCTGGTCGACCCCTGGATCACCGGAGCTTTCAGCTCGGCGCCGAGCTCGTCGAGCTGATCCAGATACGCCCCGATCACCAGGGTCTGCTCGTCCGGGTGCTTTTCCAGGATCGACTTGACCACAGCGATTTTGGTGTGCACCGTCGAGCAAATCCGGTACCGCTCTTCGGGTTCGGCGGTGGCGTACGTCATCCGCTCGTTGTCGGTCATCGTGACCCGGACCTCGACGCACTCCGCCGGCGCGATCCAGCCCTGCGCTTCGATGTCCTTCCAAGGCGCGTCATAGCGTTTCGGGCCGATCAGCGAGAACACGTCACCCTCGCGGCCGTCTTCGCGGATCAACGTGGCGGTCAGGCCCAGCCGCCGCTTGGACTGCAGGTCTGCGGTCATCCGGAACACCGGCGCCGGCAGCAGGTGCACCTCGTCGTAGATGATCAGCCCCCAGTCGCGGCTGTCGAAGAGCTCCAGGTGCCGGTACTCACCCTTGGTGCGCCGGGTGACCATCTGGTACGTCGAGATGGTGACCGGCCGGATTTCCTTTCGCTCCCCGGAATATTCGCCGACCTCGTCCTCGGTCAGCGAGGTCCGCGCGACCAGTTCTCGTTTCCATTGCCGCGCCGCAACGATGTTGGTGACCAGGATCAGCGTCGTCGCTTGGGCTTTCGCCATCGCGGCCGCGCCGACCAGCGTCTTGCCGGCGCCGCACGGAAGTACCACCACGCCGGAGCCGCCGGACCAGAACGAGTCCGTTGCCAGTTGCTGGTAATCGCGCAGCTGCCAGCCGTCTTGGCGCAGGCTGATCGGATGCGCCTCGCCGTCCACGTAACCGGCGAGATCCTCTGCGGGCCAACCGATCTTGAGCAGCATTTGCTTGACCCGGCCGCGCTCGCTGGGGTGGACGATGACGGTGTCGTCGTCGATGCGGGCGCCCAGCATCGGCGCGATCTTTTTGTGGCGCAACACTTCTTCGAGCACCGCGCGGTCCAGGCTGACCAGCATCAGGCCGTGCGCCGGGCTTTTCACCAGTTGCAGCCGGCCGTAGCGGGCCATGGTGTCGACGATGTCGACCAGCAGCGGCTGCGGCACCGCGTAGCGGGAGAAGCTGACCAGCGCGTCGACCACCTGTTCGGCGTCATGGCCGGCGGCGCGGGCGTTCCACAACGCTAACGGGGTGATGCGGTAGGTGTGTATGTGTTCGGGTGCGCGTTCCAGCTCGGCGAACGGTGCGATGGCGGCGCGCGCCGCGCCGGCCAGCTCGTGGTCCACTTCGAGCAGCACCGTCTTGTCGGACTGCACGATCAACGGTCCGTCAGTCAATGGCGCCGCTCCTCTTCATCGTTGCGTCCCCCGCAAGCGGGCGGTGCCCCACTGCATCGCCGCCGGCGCGGGTCATGCGGTCCATTATTCAGTCGTGGTCCGACACCACCGACGTGATGCGATGGATGGCGAAGTCGCGCAACCGCCCGGACGCCGAATCGAAGCCCACCAGCTGACCACCTCGGATGGCGATCGGCGACACCACTCGCTGGGTCGCGACGCCCGCGGCGTCGAGGTAGCCGATTACCAACGTGGCCTCGTCCCTTATCGCGCGCTGCAGCAGCGACATGGTGACCGCCGGGTCGACGCGGATGTTGCCGAACGGTGCGGCCGTCACCTTGCGCAGCACCGCGACCACGGCGTTCAGGGTTTCACCGCTTGGGCGGGGCATGGGGCGGTACGGGCGGCGGTGCTGGGGCGCGGGCACCCTGGCACCGCGGGGCCGGACGTCGACGACGGCGCCCGAGGAATCCTCGGCGGCCGGGGCGAAACCCGCGGCTCGCAATGCGGCGAGCACTTCGGCGATCGGCGCGAGAGACACCGCAACCGTCGTGGCCAGGGCACGCAGCTGCAGCCCGTCGGCGGTGGCCGCTACCGCCTGGGCCAGCAAGGCCGGGTCCTCGCACCGCACAAACGATGCGGCCATACCGATCCGGAGCTGCCCGTGCCGGCGTGCAACATCGTCGATAAGGTACGTAAGCCCTTGCGGTACCGTCGTTTTGGAGTGATTCGCGAAAAGTGCATGCATCCAGTCGCGGGTCTTGCCGATGTCGAGCGCATGCCGGATCGACTGCTCGCTGATGCGATACACCATCGCCGCCCCGGCTGATTCGACGGTAGCGACGGTGGCCAATTGCTCAGCGAGACCGCGTTGCAGCGGCCCGGGTACCACGACGGTCAGGTCCGCCTGCAGCAGGAAATGGTCGATCGGCTCGGGCAGCGCCCGCGTCATCCCGCCGATCGCGGCGGCTGGGTCCGTATCGGCTTCGAAGGCTTCGTCCAGCAGCGCACGGCCGGGCGCACTGATCGCCCCGCGACCCACCAGCCCCAAAGCGTGGCTCTCGGCCAGCAGATCGCCGATGGGTCCGGGTCGCAGCCGCCTGGCCCAACGTGGGCGCCGCCAGATCAGCGCGGCCGACGCCTCGGCGGCATCGACACCGGCGCCGGCAGGCAACTCCGCGAGCAGGCCCAGTAACAGCCGGCGATCCAGGGGGGCCGCGGTCGAGTACAGCGAATCCGAAAGGGCACCATAAGGTTTGGCGTCCGGGCCGCGGCTGCCGATCAACGCCGGCCGACCCGGCAGCTCAAGCCACGTGCTGGCCAGCAGGTGCCAACGTTCGGCAGGGGACATCGAGGTGAACCGGTCGGCGGCCGCCGTCGGGGCCCAATAAGGTGCGTCACCGGTGGCCGGCTGCGGATCCGGCATCCCGCTGGCGATCAATCCGGCCGCGGCAGCGACTTCGAGGATCAGGCCCAGCCGGGGTTCCTCGATACCGGTCGTTTTGGCCAGCCGCTTGATTTCGCGAACTCCGAGCCCGCCGCTGCGTAGCTCGGAAACCGGCGCGGCGCCGAGTGTTTCGAGCAGCACGTCGAGCTCGCGCAGCAGGTCGATGACGGCTCCGGCCGCCGCGGCATCGACGTCGGCGGGCGTGGTCTTCGAAACCACCGGATCGGGTGCCGTCAACTGGATCGGACCGGGCTGCTCGCCGCGCAGCACCTGCCCGACGTGGCGGGGCAGGATTACCGTCTCGGCGTCGATCTGGCGCAGCAAGCCCATCGCCAGCAGCTGCGGCACCGGGCGGTCCGCCGGGGCGCCGGGCGCGGCGTCGCGAGTGCGCCCCATCGGGGACCCTTCGAGCAATCTCTGCAGCACGTCCAGCTGCGGCGGGTTGAGCCCGTCGATCAGATCGGCGATCTGTGCACTGGAACGCGCGGCGTCCTCGAGCGTGACTTGCCCGGGATGCCACGGCAACGCCGTGCCGGCGTCGGCGGCCACCCGTACCGCGGCGTCACCCCAGGCCAGGGCGCGTTGCCTGAGGTCGTCCAGCGCCGCGGCGACTTCGGCCGGGGGAGCGCGGTCGCCGATCACCGCCAGCAGCTTGGCGGTCGGCACCGGCGCGGTGTCGGCGTGCAGCACCAGCAGCGCGTCGATCACCGCGAGCCGCAGGAAGTCCAGCTCGTCGGTGGCAGCCTTGACCGACTGACGGGCCTGAGCGCGCGCCGCCAGCGCGGCGATACTGCCGGGTGGTGGCTGCGCAAGGTCTGGCCGGAGCTCCAGCAGCCGGATCAGCGCCTCGTCGGGCAAGTCGGCCAGCCACGACCCCAGCGGGACATCCGGGGTGTTGTCGGTCATTGCTTGACCAGCGTAAGCCAGCCGCCGGGCCACCTGACGCGGCAAGTCACAAGCACGCATACTTTGTGCCCGATGGGCGGCAAGACCTGTCAGAATGGATCGCGTGGCTGAGAATGGTGAGAGCAAGGCGCGCAAAACCAGGTACGTGGACCCCGGCTGGCCGACGACGGATCCAGGCGACCACGCGGTGAGTGAACTGGTGACCGACCGCACGGGCGCGTCATCGCCCTTCGGGGAATTGGTGTTCCCGCTGCCCGCCGATGACCTGCCCTACGTGCACCCGGTCACCGTCGTCAACCGGTAGGTCCCCGGGATGGCAGGGGCTTCCGAGGCGGCGCATCCCGGTTATCAAGCCAGTGCGACTTTCGGATCAGGGGCCCAGTCTGGATCAGGGGCCGATTCGGGCCCCCTATCGCATCTGGAGGAGTTGTCGCATCTGGACGAGCGGGGGGCAGCGCACATGGTGGATGTCACCGAAAAAGCAGCCACGCGGCGCACCGCCGTCGCGGCGGGTGCCGTGCGCACCTCGGCGGAGGTGGTGGGGCTGGTCTCGGCCGGCGGGCTGCCGAAAGGCGATGCGCTGGCCACCGCGCGGGTGGCGGGCATTCTGGCGGCCAAACGCACCAGCGACCTGATCCCGCTGTGTCACCAGCTCGCTCTCACCGGGGTGGACGTCGACTTCAGCGTCGGCGAAACGGATATCGAGATCATCGCGACAGTAAGCAGTACCGACCGCACGGGGGTGGAGATGGAGGCATTGACCGCCGTCAGCGTGGCAGCGCTGACGTTGTACGACATGATCAAAGCGGTTGACCCGGCCGCGCGCATCGATGACATTCGGGTGCTGCGCAAAGAGGGCGGCAAAACCGGAATGTGGGTGCGCTGATGAGCGCCCGCTCGGCACGAGTCATCATCGCCTCGACCCGCGCGTCGGCCGGTACCTATGACGATAAGTGCGGTCCGATCATCGCTGAATGGCTCGAGCAGCAAGGGTTTTCGCCGGTAGAGCCGGTGGTGGTGGCCGACGGATCGCCGGTCGGTGAGGCGTTGAACGACGCGCTCGACGGCGAAGTCGACGTGATCATCACCTCGGGCGGCACCGGCATCTCGCCCACCGATACCACCCCGGAGGAGACCGTGGCGGTGCTCGACGTCATCATTCCCGGGCTGGCCGACGCCATCCGCCGTTCCGGCCTGCCGAAGGTGCCCACTTCGGTGCTGTCGCGCGGGGTGTGCGGCGTTGCCGGCCGGACGCTGATCGTCAACTTGCCGGGTTCACCCGGCGGGGTACGCGATGGTCTTGCGGTGCTCGCCGATGTGTTGGACCACGCGCTCGAACAGCTGGCCGGCGAAGACCACCAGCGATGACGCTGGTCCTGCGGGCCGGCCTGACCGACCAGCCGATCTCCCTCGCCGAGCACCAGGACCTGGTGAGCCATCAATCGGCTGGAGCCATCGTCGGCTTCGACGGCATGGTCCGCGACCACGACGGCGGACGCGGGGTGTTGCGGCTGGAATATTCGGCGCACCCGACGGCGGCGCAGGTCCTTGCCGAGGCGGTGAGCGAGGTAGCCGAGCGGTCCACCTGGGTGCGCGCCGTCGCGGCCAGCCACCGGATCGGCATCCTGCAGATCGGCGAGGCGGCCCTGGTGGTTGCGGTGGCCGCTGATCGTCGACAAGCGGCGTTCGAAACCTGCGCCGACCTGGTCGACACCATCAAGGCGCGACTACCGGTGTGGAAGCATCAGTTCTTCGACGACGGAACCGACGAATGGGTGGGCTCCGCTTAAGGCACGGCCCAAGTCACGCGGCGCCCGCGCCACTGAGCCTGCGCACACGACGCGCCGCGGTTGGCGATGGGTTAAGTCTGGTCGAGGGTGTCACTCGTCATCGGCCGCGGACCCGCTTGAAGTCCCG
Organism: uncultured Actinomycetota bacterium; assembly: GCA_963845595.1. GTDB lineage: Bacteria > Actinomycetota > Actinomycetes > Mycobacteriales > Mycobacteriaceae > Mycobacterium. Next base: position 122,261 of record CAWJSU010000004.1, on the reverse strand, counting down.
GGATTGACGACGTCATCGTGTGCGCCCCATATCGTGCCGACGCTAGCCCGAAGTTAAGGCTGTTGAGATAGGTGAATCCCCGGGTTGACCTGGGATTCGTTGGTTTTGGTGTGGGGTTGTTCTGGCTACGCGGCGATGGTGAGTGGGATCGGGGAATTGATGAGTTCGAAGGCGCGGCGTTGGGTGGGGGTGGCGTCGGTGAGTTTGTCGATGTCGATGTCGGTGTCGGTGTAGCGGATCCGGTCGCGGGTGAGGGTGGCCAGGTGCTCGAGCAGATCGCGGAAGCCGCGCACTGGGTTGCCGGTGGCGTCGTGTTTGGTGGCGGCCTTGGCTTGGGCTGCTGGGGAACGCTGTGCGGGGGCGACGGGGTTGTCCCGGGTCGGCGGTGTTTCGTCGGTGAAGGTCAGTGGCGCCCAGGCCTTGCGTAGGTGCCAGACCAGGTAGCAGGCGAGCATGCAGATCAGCACGTGGGCTTTGACGCGGTCGTTGAGGCGGTGGTGGATGGGCCGCAGGTCTAGGTCGTCGGATTTGATGATGCGAAAGTCGCGTTCGATGTTGGCCAGGTTCTTGTAGCCGGTGACCACCGCGGCGGGGTCGAGGGTGTCGGCGTCGACGCTGGTGCGCAGTACGTAGATGCCGTCGAGGGCGGCTTCGGCGGCGATGCGGTCGAGGTCACGCTCGAAACCGAAGTGGGTGTCGGTGATCTCGCGCCGGAAGTGCTTGCCCATCTTGTATTTCCCGATGGCCGCACCGACCGCTTCGCCGATCTTGCCGGCCCCACGCAAGGTGCCCGCGCTGACCCGCCCGGCGATCGCGGCCAGTAATTTCTCGGTGGCTTGCAGCAGGTCTTGACGTTTACGGGCGCGTTGGTCGGCCAGAGCGGGGTTGCGGCAGGCGATCAGGCGTTCGCCGGGGTAGTCGGGGTGGGTGATCTCGGCGAGGTCTTGGGTATCGAACAGGCTCATCTGCAGCGGCCCGTCGTCGCGGGCCAGTTTGGCGATCGCGGGTGCGCGTAGCGCGGTGATCCAATCGAAATCGGTGGGGCTTTCGGGGTGGTCGTTGAGTTTGCGTAGCGCGTCGATGCGCGCAGTGGTGATCATGCCGCGATCACCGACCAGCACCAGGTTGGCGAGGTGCAGCTTGTCTTTGACGACCTCGACGATCTCGGTGAACGATTCCGGATCCGCGGTGGCACCGCCGAACACCCGGACCGCGACCGGGCGTCCAGCCGGGTCGCACAGCACCCCATATTCGATCTGCTCGCAACCCTTTTTACCGTCGCGGGAATAGCCACGCGCGGCCAGCTGGCAGCATCGCCCGGTCACCCACGCCGAGGTCAGGTCAAACAGCGCCATCCGCGACGGATTAGCTTGCGGGCCAAGGTGTTTGTCGGCGAGCTTCTTCTCGATCGCCTCTTGGCGGCCGGTCAGCCAGTCCATGGCGGCGTAAATCTCGTCGGTGCAGGCCTCAGCCACGCCCAAATCGGGTCCCAGGGTGGTGTCCGACCACCACGACAGGGTGGACCGCTTGGGCTTGGGCCGCACCACCCGCGAGATGATCAACGCGACCACCAGATCGCGGTCTCGGCAGGGCGGGCCCAGCAACGCGGCCAAGCCGAGCTTGTGCGCCATCGCGGCCACCGCGGCCACGTGCCCATGCGGCAGGGAACGCGACTTGCTGAACTCCGATCCGGCCGCCACCAGCGTCTGGCCCTTCAGCGTCGCCTCGATCGCGTCGACCGCCTCCGGCGGCAGCATCGACAGGTTGGCCACGGTCTCGTTGCGCACTGCGGACCCGTCGCGGTAGGTGCGTCGCAGGTAGGCCGACGTGTACTGGCGGCGCTGGCCCTGCTTGTCCACGTGCGTCTTGTGAACTCTGACTACGTGAACCCGGCCCTGCTGACGCGGCATAGCCAGAATAATACTCGATTACAGTCCATACACGAGGGCGACACGCTCAATATTCTGACTACATTCCTACGCCAGTTCAGAGCCGTTTGTCCAGCTCAAGCATCAGATCGTGCCCGAAAGCCGTCGCAACTTCGGGCTAGCCATAAGGGCCAACCAATCGGTGCGAAGCGTCAAACAGTCGGATGCGGCTGTGCGAGCGCGTCCAGGGCGTCGTTTCCGTGGATGTCCTGACTCTGGATCGCCTGCCACAGCTGCTGCGTGTAACCGACCGTCGAGGCCGGCACGGGCGGCGGCGCGTCCCCGGGAGGAGGCGCGTCGGCGGGCGGCGCGGGCGGGACCGCGTCCGCAGGCGGCGGCGGAAGCGGCGGCGCGTCCGGAGGCGGCGGCGGAAGCGGCGGCGCGTCCGGAGGCGGCGGCGGAAGCGGTGGCGCGTCCGGAGGCGGCGGAGCGTCTGGGGGCGGAGCTGCCAACCCGGGTGCGTCCAGGGGCGCGTCCATGCCCGCCGGCACCGCGGGAAGGACCTCGCGCGGGGTGGGGCCCGACAGACCATGGCCACACACCGGCCAGGCGCCGCGGCCCTGGGTCGCCAGCACCCGCTCGGCGATGGCGATCTGCTGTTCCCTGGTGGCCAATTGGGCCGACGGGGCGTACTGGCCGCCGCCGTGTGAGGCCCAGGTGCCCGATGAGAATTGCAGGCCGCCCTGGTAACCGTTGCCGGTGCTGATCCCCCAGTTACCGCCAGACTCGCAACTTGCTACTTGATCCCATTCGCCGTCGGTGGCGGCGGCCGCCTGGCCAGCGAGAGCGATGCTGCCGCCACCAAGTACCGCCCCGGTAAAGGCGATTTTGGCGACGCTGATACTCGATGTAGTGGGCTTACGATGACGTCCACTCATACGCGCCGGTATTTCCTCTCTTGAGCGCGCCTGCGAGGTCAGCTGTCGGGTTCGGGTTGGAGAGGCCACCCGGCCAGCGTCGTATCCCAGTCGTATCTCAGGGGACGACACAGACTTCACCCCAAGGAGCCGCCGTTGGCTCCGGTCCGATCACGGTGAACCGGTGGGTCCCCCGCCTCCATCCAGAAACTGTGTCCCCCGCCTACTGGATGGAGCTCGGCGCTATAGGGAGGGAGGATCGCTTTAGGTAGCTCGGCGAGCCTCCGGAGACGCTAGCGGTTTCTGTTGCCCTCGTCACGTTGGACGACACTCGGCGTTTCCCTTTTGGTCATCTGCCAAAAGCCCTGGAACACCGAGAGTTAGGGCAGGTCACTACCATGCGATATCGCACCGTGTCCGCGCCGTTATCTTCCCGTTACGTGATATATCTCACACACTTACCCCCCGGCGAAGGGTGGTAAGACGTCGATCGTGTCACCGGAGCGCAACGCTCTGGTCTCGTCGCGGACGGCGATTCCGTCGCACAGATACGAGCACCGTTCCAACACCTCGGCCAACCGAGCGCCGCGCGCGGCGAGGTTCTCGACCAGTTCGGCCACCGAGGCGCCGGATCGCAGCGTCAATGTCTCCGATTCGGCACCCGCGGCGGCCCGCGCGGCAGCGAAGTAGCGGACGGTCACCCGGATTGCGCTCTGGTCGCCGGGGAGGTCCCCGGGGAGTTGAGCTACGGGGCTAGCCACCGATCGAGCTCATCGGGCGGTCGGGCTGGATGAAGCCGGGGTCGTTGATGCCGTGTCCGGCGGGCTTGCCCCACATGGCGGCGCGCCACGCCGCTTCGATCGCATCATCGTCGGCGCCGCCGCGCAACAGGCCGCGCAGGTCGGTCTCCTCGGTGGAGAAGAGGCAGCTGCGGATCTGGCCGTCGGCCGTCAGCCGGGTGCGGTCGCACGTCGAACAGAAGGCGTGCGACACCGACGCGATGACGCCAAACTTCCCGGCCGGCGTGTTCGGGCCCGTGTCGACCAGCCAGAGCTCGGCGGGGGCCGAGCCACGCGGCGCCGGATCGGGCCGTAGCCGAAAATGTGGCTGCACTGCCGCCAGCACGTCGTCGGCGCTCAACGCGGCGTCGCGGCGCCACAGGTGCCCGGCGTCCAGCGGCATCTGCTCGATGACGCGCAACTGGTAGCCGTGCCGGAGGCAGAACCGCAGCAGCTCGAGAACATCCTCGCGGCCGCTGATGGGGTCGAGCACGGCATTGACTTTGACCGGCGCCAGACCGGCTTCGGTGGCCGCGGCCAAGCCGGCCAGCACGTCGTCGAGCCGGTCGCGGCGGGTGATGGCTGCAAAATGGGCTCGGTCCACGCTGTCCAGCGACACGTTGACCCGGTCCAGGCCCGCTTGGGCGAGACCGGCGGCGCGCCGCGCCAATCCGACACCGTTGGTGGTCAGCGAGATCTCCGGGCGGGGCCGCAGACGCGCCGCCGCCGCGATCACCTCTTCGAGGTGGCGGGCCAGCAGCGGCTCGCCGCCGGTGAACCGGATGTTGGTGACACCGAGCCGGGTGACGGCGATTTTCATCAGTCTGGCCAGCTCGTCGGATCGCAGTAGTTGCTCGCCGGGCAGCCAGTCCAGCCCCGCTGCCGGCATGCAATAACTGCAACGGAGGTTGCACCGGTCGGTAAGCGATACCCGCAGATCGGTGGCGACCCTGCCGTATGTGTCCAGCAGTGGACCAACGGTGGGCACTTCCGTGGGGACCGCGGGGATCCCCGTACGGCCAGGAACCGTCGGTAACCCGAGCGCAGTCAGCGTCATGCCGGTATCCGCTCGAATCGGGAATCGACGTCAACGATCTCTTTGCCGAGCGGCACCAGCGAAACCGGGATCAGTTTCAGGTGGGCCGCAGCCAGCGGAAGGCCGATGATCGTGACGGCCAGCGCGGCTGCGCTCAGCAGATGTCCGATCGCCAGCCATAACCCGAACAGCAAAATCCAGATGACGTTGCCGATGAGCGTGCCGGTCCCGGCGCTGGGTTTCTCGACAATCGTGCGGCCGAACGGCCACAAGGCGTACGACGCGATGCGCAGCGCGGCGAAGCCGAAGGGGATGGTGATGACGAGCAAAAAGCTGATGAGCGCCGCGACCAGGTAGCCGAGAGCCATCCAAAGGCCGCCGAAAAGCAGCCAGATGATGTTCAGGATCAGGCGCATATCTCCTCCAGCGGTAATGCCACCCTACCGAGTAACAGCTAAGCCGGGGGGTGCTCGGCGGGCACCCACCCGAGTAGGATCGGAAATCAACATCGCGTCCCGCAAGACGGGACGCTTATTCTGTTGCCCATCCTAGTGATTTGTCAGATAAGCAGGTGAGACCAGTGCCTACCGGCAAGGTGAAGTGGTACGACTCCGACAAGGGGTTCGGCTTCCTGTCGCAGGAGGACGGCGAGGACGTCTACGTCCGCTCGTCGGCGTTGCCCGCGGGTGTCGAGGGGCTCAAGGCCGGGCAGCGGGTGGAATTCGGCGTCGCTTCCGGCCGGCGCGGACCGCAGGCACTGAGTCTCAAGTTGATCGATCCGCCCCCCAGCCTTGCCAAGACGCGCCGCGACGCGCCTCCCGAGCACAAGCACAGCCCCGATGAGCTGCACGGCATGGTCGAGGACATGATCACCTTGCTGGAGAGCACCGTGCAGCCCGAGTTGCGCAAGGGCCGCTACCCGGACCGAAAGACGGCGCGGCAGATCTCCGAGGTGGTCAAGGCGGTGGCCCGGGAGTTCGAGGCCTAACCTCTCGTCACCTCGCGTCCCAGAACCTACCGGCGGGCCGCTAAGCTACCGCGGGGTAACTTAGACATCGGTACGTCGTAGTATTCGGGCCAGCACCGGGCACCCCCGCCTCGATGCGGTTCATCAGCGAGGAGGCTTCGATGGCGGAGCAAGCGCAGGTCACCGAGGAGCAGGCGAGGGCGCTCGCCGAGGAATCACGCGAAAGTGGTTGGGATAAACCGTCATTCGCCAAGGAGCTGTTTCTCGGTCGCTTTCCGTTGGAGCTCATACACCCGTTTCCCAAGCCGTCCGACGACGAGGAGGCTCGCACGGCCGAGTTTCTCGGCAAGCTTCGGGAGTTTCTCGACACTATTGACGGCAGTGTCATCGAGCGCGAGGCCCAGATTCCGGACGAATACGTGAAGGGCCTTGCCGAACTGGGCTGTTTCGGCATGAAGATACCGACGGAATACGGCGGCTTGAACATGTCGCAAGTCGCCTACAACCGCGCTCTGTTGATGATTAACACCGTTCACGCCAGTCTTGGCGCGCTGCTGTCGGCGCATCAGTCGATTGGGGTACCGGAACCCCTCAAGCTTGCCGGGACTCCGGAGCAGAAGCGAAAGTTCTTGCCGCGATGTGCTGCCGGCGCAATCTCGGCTTTCCTGCTCACCGAACCGGATGTGGGTTCCGATCCGGCGCGCCTGGCCTCGACCGCGACGCCGATCGAAGACGGGCGGGCTTACGAACTAGAGGGTGTGAAGTTGTGGACCACCAACGGCGTGGTTGCGGAGCTGTTGGTGGTGATGGCCCGAGTGCCGAAGAGCGACGGGCACCGAGGAGGAATCAGCGCTTTCATTGTCGAGGCCGATGCGCCCGGGATCACCGTGGAGCGACGCAACAAATTCATGGGATTGCGCGGTATCGAAAACGGGGTGACCAGGCTCCATCGCGTCCGAGTGCCCGCCGAAAACCTGGTTGGCCGGGAAGGGGACGGTCTCAAGATCGCGCTGACCACACTCAATGTCGGACGGCTGGCGTTACCCGCGTCGGCGACGGGGACCGCCAAGTGGGCGGTGAAAATAGCGCGCGAGTGGTCAAGCGAGCGAGTGCAGTGGGGCAAGCCGGTCGGCAAACACGAAGCGGTCGCCACCAAGCTCGCCTTCATGGCCGCAACCACCTACGCGCTCGACGCGGTGCTCGAACTCTCGGGTCAGATGGCCGACGAAGGCCGCAACGACATTCGGATCGAGGCAGCATTAGCCAAGCTGTGGTGCAGCGAGATGGCCTGCACCATTGCCGACGAGCTGATGCAGATTCGTGGTGGCCGGGGCTACGAGACCGCGGAGTCCCTTGCCGCGCGCGGGGAACGGGCGGCACCGGTCGAGCAGGCAGTGCGCGACCTGCGGATCAACCGCATCTTCGAAGGGGCCAGCGAGATCATGCGGCTGCTGATCGCCCGCGAGGCGGTCGACGCCCACCTGACCGCCGCGGGTGATCTGGCGAACCCTAAAGCCGATCTGCGGCAGAAGGCCACGGCGGCGGTCGGCGCCAGCGGGTTCTACGCAAAGTGGCTGCCGAAGCTGGTTTTCGGGGAAGGGCAACGGCCCACGGCGTACAGCGAATTCGGTCCGTTGGCGTCCCACCTGCGGTTTGTCGAACGCTCGTCGCGGAAGCTCGCCCGCAACACTTTCTACGCGATGGCGCGCTGGCAGGCCAACATGGATAAAAAGCAGGGCTTCCTGGGACGCATCGTGGATATCGGTGCGGAGTTGTTTGCCATGTCTGCATCGTGTGTGCGGGCCGAGGCTCACCGCGCTGCGGATCCGGTCGTCGGTGCACAGGCATTCGAGCTGGCCGACCTGTTTTGCCAGCAGGCCACCCTGCGGGTCGAGGCACTGTTCGACGCGCTGTGGAGCAACACCGACAGCTCCGATGTTCACCTGGCGGACAATCTGCTCGAGGGCCGCTACACCTGGCTGGAGGACGGGATAGTCGACCAGTCGGAGGGCACCGGACCGTGGATCGCGCACTGGGAACCCGGCCCGTCCACCGAGACCAACGTGGCTCGGCGGTTCCTTACGGTTTCTGAGCCGGTGTCGGAGCCAAACGAAGCGAAAATTTAGCCCGAATTTCTCCCTGCAGGCCGTGGGGCAGGATTGTCCCCATGGCCTGCTACGTTGCCGAAAAGGGTGAATTCACCCGCGACACCAAATACATCACCACCCGCATCACCGCCGACGGACGCGACGGCTATCCGGTTGAACCCGGCCGGTACCGGCTCGTCGTTGCCCGCGCCTGCCCGTGGGCTAACCGCACGATCATCGTCCGCCGACTGCTGGGCCTGGAAGATGTTCTCTCCATTGGCTTTTGCGGCCCAACCCATGACCAGCGGAGTTGGACGTTCGACCTCGACCCGGGCGGTGTCGACCCGGTGCTCAAGATCCCACGGCTGCAGGACGCCTACTTCAAGCGCTTCCCCGACTACCCCAAAGGGATCACCGTCCCGGCGATCGTCGACATCCCAACCGGCGCGGTGGTGACCAACGACTTCGCGCAGATAACCCTCGACTTCTCCACGGAGTGGACCGCCTACCACCGCGAGGGCGCACCGCAGCTATACCCGGAGCCGCTGCGGGCCGAGATCGACGAGGTGAGCAAGAGGATCTACACCGAGATCAACAACGGCGTATACCCCGCGCTAACGTGTAGGTCGTGATCGAGGTGCAGCGCGATGTCCTACCCGCGCGCTGTCAGAATATGTTGCCGTACAACAAGATTAGTCCACGCTTTTGATCGCTGCGTACGAGTTCCTGTCCCCCGGCCCGCGCGGACAGCCTTTGAGCGGCGCGGGTTATCTTCGTCGGCGGCGCACTACGCGCACTACGACGTAAAGGACAATTAGGCCCGCGAGGATTGCCAACGCTGCTATCCCGCCAGGGCCACCGTGTCCATGACTGTGTCCAGTACCGTGTCCCCTCGCGCTCACCTCCGCCATCACAGTCGTGTGTACAGGCTCACCATCTCTCGCTTGAGCTGATCTAGATGGCTGGCCCGGCGCTACAACAACGTCGCTCGTTTGGCTCACTAGCACAACGCTTGACGCTGCCGACGACCACGACGAGGTGCCGACGAGTAGCGAGCTAGCGATAGCTGCGACGGTCAGCGCCGTCAGGGCAGTCCGGAGCCGGCAAACATGTTTCATGGCCGGGACTCTAGCGCGGGATGCGAGTCGATCGGCACGAAACGGTCTGCGACGCGTGGAACGGAGTCGCCCGGACGGACAATTGCACGTCTAAAACCCCGCCTGCGGGGAAGGCCACCACACAACGCAGAAGCCACCCGGAGAAAACCGCACCATGACAAAGGGGTATACATGCGCATAACGCGTACGCCGCGAACTACCGCCCGGACCGCACAGCGCGCCTTATCAGCACAAGAGTGAGCACGATAAACACCACCGCCAGGATCGCCATAGCCGCCAACGACAGAGCAAAGAACAACACGATGTGCTTCGACCCGTAGGCGACACCGTTGTACACGTGAACGTCCAGCGTTGAACCAACGTCGCTGTGCCCAAATCCCGACTCGATGATCGAGCCCTTGTGTGACTGTCCGCTGATGGTCCATGTGGCGTAGCAGTCTGTGTTCTTGCCCGATTGTTTGCAGTGATCGATCGTCGCCGTCGTGGGTGTCCCCTTTTCATACCGGGAAAAATTGATCCCCTCAGCGCCGACCAATATCGTGCCCAACGCGAAGAAGAGTACGACGACGAGAAGCGCGCCCCAGTCGCACCGTCCCGGAAACAGGACGGTCACTCATCGCGCAAGTATCTGCCAGCTCTCGCGAAGCTAACAAGCCGTCTGGCCTAACCCGCGCCGTGTCCGTCCCGCACCCTTTCGGCGTCGCGCGTGGCACCCGGCGGTGTTCCATCTCCAAATGGTTTGCTTCCCAACACTTCCCGGCCATGCGGGGTCAGCCAACCACTCAGGTCGGGACCCTTGGGGACGATGCGCGTCGGGTTGATGTCCGCGTGCACGATGTAGTAGTGCTGCTTGATCTGGACGAAGTCGGTCGTGTCGCCGAAACCAGGTGTCTGGAACAGATCACGGGCGTAAGCCCACACCACCGGCATCTCGCTGAGTTTGCTCCGGTTGCATTTGAAGTGGCCGTGATAGACCGGATCGAAGCGGGCCAGCGTGGTGAACAGCCGCACGTCGGCTTCGGTGATGGTGTCGCCCACTAGGTATCGCTGGCCCGAGAGCCGATCACTAACCCAGTCCAACGCGGTAAATAGCCGGTCGTAGGCCGCCTCGTAGGATTGTTGTGAGCTGGCGAATCCACACCGATAAACTCCGTTGTTGACCTCGCTGTAGATCCTCTTGCTCACCTCGTCGATCTCGGCACGTAGCGGCTCCGGGTACAGCTGCGGCGCGCCCTCGCGGTGGTAAGCGGTCCACTCCGTGGAGAAGTCCAGGGTGATCTGCGGGAAGTCGTTGGTGACGACCGCGCCGGTGGGGACGTCGACGATCGCGGGGACCGTGATGCCCTTCGGATAGTCGGGGAAGCGCTTGAAGTAGGCGTCCTGGAGTCGCGGGATCTTGAGCACTGGGTCGACGCCGCCTGGGTCCAGGTCGAACGTCCAGCTGCGCTGGTCATGTGTTGGCCCGCAAAAACCAATGGACAGAACGTCTTCCAGGCCAAGCAGGCGACGCACGATGATCGTGCGGTTAGCCCACGGGCAGGCGCGGGCAACGACGAGCCGGTACCGGCCAGGTTCAACCGGATAGCCGTCGCGTCCGTCGGCGGTGATGCGGGTGGTGATGTAGTTGGTGTCGCGGTTGAACTCTCCGCTACTGGAAACATATGCAGCCATGGCTCCTACAGTGCCCGACCAGCTCGGGTATGGCCATGATGCAGTATGTCGGGGATTCACCAGGATGCAAGAAGGCACGAGCGCTTTCACATGCGACACATCGTTGCTGAATAGGCGGTGGCCTAGAGCTGCTGTTCCGTAATTGAAGAGTCGGGGAGACAATGCCGGGGTGTACCCCACCAAATACCTACTAAGGAACACGCATGGTGAGTAAGGGGAGGCAATGAGCTTTGTTTCCTGAACGGAGGCGGGCGAAATGGCCCAACCCGCAGACCCGCGCGGAGGCTGCTCGGCTGTACGCCGAGGGGATGGAGTTGAGGGAGGTGCTGGAGCGCTACCCCAACGAGGTGATCAGCGTCTCGGGGGGCAAGCCGCGCGGACCCGCGCGGCGAGCGATCTATGCGCATTGGGCGCTGCTCCAGGAGATCGTGGGCGAGCCGGACATCGACCCCGACGATCGCGCAGCCGTCGAGCGGGTGATCCGCGAGGAGGGGATGGAGATTGCTCAGTGCCGCACGGGTAGCGGGCTGACGAAGTACCTGGCCGACTTCCCCGAGATGGACCGCTTCCCGGACCTCCGCTTTTGGGCCAGTCAAGCGCCGTCGAGTTGGCCGCTCTAAAGCTCGTCGTCAGGACGGTTCGACGCCCCAGTCGAACAACGGGGTATACCGGTGCGGCTTTGCCGGCACACAGCAGGCGTACGAAGCGGCCTACGATCGGTTGTTCACCGCGCTGGACTGGGTCAGCGATCGCCTGGCCGGTCAGCGATATCTGGTGGGCGACACCATCACCGAGGCCGACGTGCGACTGTTCACCACCCTGGCCCGCTTCGACCCGGTCTATCAGGGTCACTTCAAGTGCAATCGATCCAAGCTGTCCGAGATGCCGGTGTTGTGGGCCTACGCCCGCGACCTGTTCCAGACACCGGGCTTCGGCGACACCACCGACTTCGTCCAAATCAAGCAGCATTACTACATCGTGCACGCCGACATCAACCCGACCCGGATCGTGCCCAAGGGCCCCGACCTGAGCGGTTGGCTGAGCCCGCATGGCCGGGAAGCATTGGGAGGCAGGCCTTTCGGCGATGGTACGTCTCCCGGGCCGACGCGCGAAGGTGAGCGAGTGCCCGCGGGTCATGGCGCGTAACGTCACGTCGCCATCTTTGGCCGAGCGTCGACTTGTTGGGCGAAATCCTTCCGTTTTCGCCCAACAACTCGACGTTCGGCGGCTAGAAAAGTGGGCAACCGGCGGCAAGCAGCGCACGACGGGCGCGCGCGACGACGACGCCGGGTCGATTTCGGAGCAGATCGGCGCTGACCCGGATGATGATCCAGCCGCGGGCCTCGAGTTCTGCCAATCGATCGATGTCGTAGGTGCGCTGTGCGGGATCCGTCCAGTGCTGTGCGCCATCGAATTCGACGCCGACCTTCCATTCCTCCCAACCCATATCAATGCGGGCCAATACCGTGCCCCAGTCGGTGAACATCTCGATTTGAGTCTCCGGACGTGGCAACCCGCCAGCAACGAGCACGAGACGAGTTTTCGTCTCGTATGGTGATTCAGCGCCTCCGTCCGACATGGACAACGCCCGTCGTAACTGCACCAACCCCCGCGCACCCCGGTGGCGGTCCGCTAGAAGTTCAACGTCGGCGACCTTCACCTCGGTGGCGTGTATCAGCGCGTCGAGCCGAATCACAGCCGTAGTCAGGCCTTTTCGTCTTCCCAGGTCGAAAGCCGTGCGGGCGGGCGTGGTCAACCGAATGCCGTCGCGTACACGAGTTTCGTCATCGTCGAGCGTGTCGCTATACACGATGATGCCGCGTGCCTTGTCGCGACTTGGCCGGTTGAGCTCGGCCGGCAGCCAGTCGTCGATCCATGCCGTGCGGTGTAGTGCCGCAGCAGACAGCCCGGCGACCGTCGCCGTCCGCCCCGACCACAGCCAGGCAGCGACCGCCCGGGTCACGGGTGTCAGCTTCTGTCCGCGGGGGACGTACACATTGCGATGAACCATCTCGAAGTCGGTTCGCAACCGGTGCGGCGTGACGACTCCAGCTGCGAGTGCTTCGGTGCCTCTGAATGGCCAGTGGGGGATTTCCATGCCTACACGGTGCCGGTCCGCACCGACATCTTTGGCCCAGCGTCGATTTGTTGGGCGAAATCCGGCCGTTTTTGCCCAACAACTCGACGTTCGGCGATCAATAGGTAAGCCGCACCGACCATTCCGCGTGCGGCACGGGGCGGACTGTAGTGATGTCAGTCGGTTGGCTCCCGTCGACCACCAACGTCAGCAACTGCACGACTATCCCGGTCAGTCGCCCGCGCTGCGGGTCGAGTGTCGGAATCGTCACCGCCAAGCGACTATTCGGCCGGAAGAAAGTGGTGGTGGTGTTGGTGGGATCCTCATACACCTGCAGCAGTCGCCAGGGTGCCCGGCTGATGGCTTCGGGCACGGACAGCTGCACCGGATAGTGTTCGTTCGCCGGTAGCTCGCCTTGCGTCTGCGGGGTCTGGCAGTCGTCGAGGTTGAGCACGTTGCAGTACAGGTACGGTCCCACGCGGACCGAGTGCCGGTGCGTGTACGCACTGATCTCGGGTGGCTGCGGACCGGGCCGGTGAACCAGCAGCCACGCGCCGACGCCGGCCCCGGCGGCCAGCGCTACCACCAGTACCGCGAGCAATGCGGCCACGCCCCGCTTGTTTTCGCGCTTCATCTGCGCACCGCCGCTGGGCTGCCGATGTTGGGGCGCACGCCCTCCTGCTCGACCATGACGGGTCGATTGCCGCCCAGGCCAGGGATCAACGAGTCACCGCGGAAGCTGACGACGGTCTGCGCCAGACCCAAGATCAGCAGGCCACTGACCGCGGTGAACCCGACCCACAATTCCGTGTACACCATCACCCCCAGCGCACCGCCCAGCACCCAGGCCAGCTGCAGGGTCGACTCCGAGCGCCCGAATCCCGAGGCGCGCGATTCCTCGGGCAGATCGTGTTGCAGCGAGGCGTCCAGCGACGCCTTTGCGATTGCGCTGGAACCCGAGGTGATCAACGTCGCGATCGCGGCCAGCACCAGGTTGCCGGCCACTGCGGCGGCCACGGCCACTACGGTGACCGCCGTTGTGCAGCGCACCACCAAGACGGCCGGCCTGCCCAGCTGCAGCCGTGCGCTGGTGAAGTTGCCGGCGAAATTACCGATCGCTGCCGCGGCCCCGATCATGCCCAGCGTGGCCACTTGATACCACCCGTTGGCCTGATGCGCCTTGGCGTAAAACGCCGGATACAAGAACAAAAAGCCGACCATCACCTTGATCGTGCAGTTGCCCCACAGCGAGGTAATAATGTTGCGGCCCAACGGCTGTCGGACTGCTCGGCGCACCGGCTCACTGTGGCTGCGATAGCTCAAAGTGGCTGGAACCTCACCCGTGGTCACCTCGACCCACTTAGGAATCCGCATCGACAGCACGGCGCCGGCGATGGTGACCGCGACGACTACGTACAACGCGCCGGGCAGCTTGAACAGGTGCGTCAAGACCCACTCGAAGCCGAACGCGACGGCGCCGCCTGCGATGGTGCCGCCGAGCAGACCGAACACCGTGAGCCGGGAGTTCACCCGCACCAGGTCGATGGTCGGCGGCATCACCCGCGGCGTCACGGCGCTGCGCAGCACGCTGAACGACTTGGAGAACACCATCATGGCCAGCGCGCAGGGATACAACACCATCGACGGGTAGCTATTGGTGGCGCCGTCGTAGTTGAAGATCAGCAGCAGCGCCAACCCCGTGCGCAACACGAACGACGCCGCCAGGGCGACGCGGCGCCCGTGCTGCAACCGGTCCAGCGCCGGGCCGATGAACGGCGCGATCAGCGCGAATGGGGCGATGGTGATCAACAGGTACAGCGCGACCTTGGACTTACTCTCCCCGCTGGCCGCGGCGAAGAACAGCGTGTTGGCCAGCGCGACGGCCATCGCGGCATCCACCGCGAAGTTTGCCACCACCGGCCACGTCAGCGCGGTCAGCCCGGACTTGTCCGCGCCATCGGCGGTGGCGGCCCGCTGGACCATCCAGTACATGCGCGAACCCATTTCGCGGCTGCGCTGCGCCGCGGCGCGGGTGACGGTGATGCGTTCGCCAGGCGCCGGACCACGCGGCGGCACGCTGCCACGGTCGGGTTCCGGCTGTTGGCGCTGCTGGTGCTCGCGCTGCTGGTGCTGCTGGCCTTGCTGGCCGTGCTCGCGCTGCTGGTGCTGCTGGCCTTGCTGGCCGTGCCGGCCCTGCTGGCCCAGCGGCGGGAGATAGCGGTTCGCGCTGGGCATCGGCGGTGGCCGGCGCACTCGCCGATAGTCGGGGTCGTCGGCCGGGTAGTTGGCCATACCCGGATGCTGGGCGGCCGACCCATTGCGGGTCGGCTGGCCCGGGGTGGGGGTGGCCCGCCCCGGATCATCACGCCGCCGTCCAGACACGAATCAATTCTGTCTTATGCCGACTCCCCGCGTCTGCAGGCAACCAGGTTGGCTCGTCGACCGTGTCTTCCGGCAGTATTGGAGACGCATCGCAGAAAGGGGATAGCGTGACCGGACCCAGCGAGGAGTCCGCCGTGGCAATCGTGGCCGAGTGGCCCCAGGAGCTGGCGGCGGTGCTTACGGGTGCGGCCGACCAGGCCAGGGCTGCCGTCGCGGAGTTCAGCGACCCGGAGGCGGTCGGGGACTACCTGGGCGTCGGCCACGAAGATTCGAACACCGCCACCCACCGGTTCCTGGCGCATCTGCCCGGCTACCAGGGATGGCAGTGGGCCGTCGTCGTCGCCGCGGTTCCCGGCGCGCAGCGCGCCACGGTCAGCGAGGTGGTGCTGGTCCCCGGGCCGACGGCGCTGCTCGCACCCGAGTGGGTGCCGTGGGACGAGCGGATCAGGCCGGGGGATTTGGGCCCCGGAGACTTGCTCGCGCCGGCTGCCGACGATCCGCGACTGGTGCCCGGGTACACCGCCAGTGGTGACCCGCAGGTGGACGAGACCGCGGCCGAATTCGGGCTGGGACGCAGTTGGGTGATGAGCGCCTGGGGCCGCTCCGCGGCGGCCCAACGATGGCACGACGGTGATTACGGTCCCGACTCGGCGATGGCGCGGTCCACCAAACGAGTGTGTCGCGACTGCGGTTTCTTCCTGCCGTTGACGGGATCGCTGGGCGCGATGTTCGGTGTATGCGGCAATGAACTGTCCGCGGACGGGCATGTCGTGAACAAGCTGTACGGCTGCGGGGCTCATTCCGACACGCCGGCTCCTGCGGGCAGCGGGTCGCCGACGTACGAGCCATACGACGACGGTGTCCTCGACATCGTGGAGAAGCCGCCGGAATCCCCGGAAGCCCCGCCAGAGCCGCCGGAATCCCTCGAGTCCCTGACGGAACTGCTGGGGTCCCCGCCGGAATCCGTGGAGTCAACGGAGTCCCCGTCGGTGTCGTCGGAGGCCCCACCGGAGTCCCTGGAGTCCCCGGAGTCCCCGGAGTCCCCGCAGGAATCGCCGGAGGCCTCGGAGTCCGGGCCGGAGGCGTCAGCGTCCGACGAGGCGTCGGCGTCCGGCGAGGCGCCGGAGCCCGCGCCCGAGGGGCCGGCGTCCGGCGCGGCGCCCGAGCCCGGGACCGAGGCGACAGCGTCGCAGGATTAGCCGTTCTCGGCGGCGGCTTTGATGTTGGCCAGGGTGGCGTTCATGCCCTCGACCAATTCGCGTTCGAAGCTCGTGTGCCCACCGAACAGCGTGCCTATCGACGCGTTCGAAAACGCGGTGACACCATTTTCGGCGTGCCGGCTCTCGATCACCCGGGTGCCCTGGCCGTTCGGCTCGAGCTCGTAGCTCCAGATAGTGCCGTTGGTGTTGACCCGGAACGTCAGCTTCTGCTCCGGTATGACTTCGATGACCGTGGACGTGGTGGTCCAAAACAGACGTTTGCGGCGGTTGAGGTTGAGGGTGCGGGTGCCCGGCCGCAGCGGGCCGAACGATCTCATCCAGCGGCACTGGGGGCTCCACTGCGGCATGCGCCGGAAATCGGATATCAACGCCCAGACCTTCGAGGGGGGCGCGTCGACGTCGATTTGCGCCTGTAACAACGGGGCTACCATCGGTCCTCCCGGGGCTATGTGCTTCGAGGGCTATTGCGGGTCGATAAAGGTTTCGAGTCCGACTTGTGCGCCGCGTGTGCCACGACGGGCGGCACCAAGCTGCCACAAGAAGATGGATGTACCCAGCACTCCAGTCCCCAGCCCGGCCAGTGTCACCGGACGCCAGCTCTGCAGGGCAGGAACCAGAAACGCGGCAACCGCCGCGACCAGCCAGGCCAGCGCGCCAGTCACGATGAACGGCCACACTTGGAGCACCGCCGGCGGTAGCGGCGGCGGTTGGGGGTCGTGGCCAGGTTCGGCGCTCATCGCGATCAATCTAACCGGGCGCCGACGCGTGGCCCGGCCCGAGGTGGCGCTGGGTCATCGGATTTGTCCCGGCGCCGCCGTTTCTGATCCCGAGACCTCGGGTTCCGATGTAACCTCGCGCCATGCCTGACAGCGATGCGCGCCTGGCGGCCGACCTATCGCTGGCGGTCCTGCGGCTGGCCCGCCAACTGCGGTTTCGGAACCCGCAGTCACCGGTGTCGCTGTCTCAGCTGTCGGCGCTGACGACCCTGGCCAACGAGGGCGCGATGACACCCGGCGCCCTGGCGATTCGCGAACGGGTCCGGCCGCCGTCGATGACCCGGGTGATCGCCTCCCTGGCCGACATGGGCTTCGTGGACCGCGCGCCACACCCCGTCGACGGCCGCCAGGTGCTGGTCTCGGTTTCCGAGTCCGGCGCCGAATTGGTCAAGGCGGCCCGCCGTGCCCGCCAGGAGTGGCTGGGCGAGCGGCTCGCGACTATGGACAGCGATAAGCGTGGCATCCTGCGCGAGGCTGCAGATCTGATCCTGGCGCTGGTCGACGAAAGCCCGTGAACGCGCGCCGTTGTGCTCCGGACCTGGATGTTCGCGACGTCGACGATCCCGACGATCCGCGGCTCGACGACTTCCGCGACCTCAATAGCGTCGACCGTCGTCCCGATCTGCCGACCGGCAAAGGGCTGGTGATCGCCGAGGGCGTGCTCGTCGTGAAACGCATGCTCACATCGCGGTTCACCCCGCACGCCCTGCTCGGTACCGAGCGCAGGCTGGACGAGCTCACAGAAGATCTGGCTGATCTGGCTGGCAGCAAGGGTCGCGCGGCGCCGTTCTATCGGGCCTCCGCCGATGTCATGGCCCGCGTGGTGGGCTTCCATCTCCATCGGGGGGTGCTGGCCGCCGCGCGCCGGGTGCGGGAGCCAAGCGTTGCTCAGGTGGTCGACGGTGCCCGCACCGTCGCGGTCCTCGAAGGCGTCAACGACCACGAGAATCTTGGCTCGATCTTTCGGAACGCGGCGGGACTGGGCGTGGACGCGGTGGTGTTCGGCGGCGGCTGCGCCGATCCCCTGTACCGACGCTCGGTCCGGGTGTCCATGGGTCACGCCTTGCTGGTGCCGTATGCACGAGCGACCGACTGGCCCGCCGACCTGGTGATGCTCAAAGAGCGGGGCTTTCGGCTGCTGGCGATGACTCCACACCGCGACGCGGCGACGCTGCCGGAGGCGATGGCGGCGGTGCGTGATGAACGGATTGCGGTGCTGGTGGGTGCCGAAGGCCCGGGACTTACCACGGCCGTCCTGCGGCGAAGCGATTTGCGGGTACGCATTCCGATGTCGCGCGGCACCGACTCGCTGAACGTCGCGACAGCGGCGGCATTGGCGTTCTACGAGCGTGGTCTCGGCGACGGCGCGGGCTGCGTGCGGCGCGAGGTGGGGGCACCCCCAGCCGCGGTGGGGATACCGCCCGCTTGCGGGGGACGGCGAGGGGTGGGGGTACCACCCGCTTGCGGGGGCGAGCCGGACAATCAGGCTAGGCTCGCTCGGTGAGCGACGAGCGCGACCAATCCGGGCCCTGGGGAACGGGTTTGACGGTAGCCGGATTTGTCGCCGCGGTTACCGGCGTCGCGATTGTGGTGCTCAGCCTCGGCCTGATCCGAGTGCATCCGCTGTTGGCGTTGGGGCTCAACATCGTGGCGGTCGGCGGGCTGGCGCCAACCCTATGGGGATGGCGGCACACCCCGGTCCTGCGCTGGTTTGTAATGGGCGCAGCGGCAGGCGTCGCGTGCGCGTGGCTGATACTGCTCGCGCTGACGGCAGCCGGGCGCGTTTAGCGCTGGCCCCCGGAGCGCACCCCGAGCAGCACATCCTCCCAAGCCGGAATGGCCGGCTTGCCTTTTCGGCTGCTCACCGGTTGTTCGCGCGGCGCGCTTTCCGGCGTCGCGGGCTCGTCGAACTCGAGGTGAGCCACCGGCGCCAGCGGCCGAATTGGACGGCTGAAGTCCGGGTCGATCAACTCACTGGCCGCGTCGTCGACCGCGGTGACCGTTCCACCGTGAGCGCCGAGCGTGAAGCAGAAATGCGCGAGATTGTCGGACCGGCCGACCTGCCACGAAAGCTGCACCGTCCAGCGGCTGTCTTCGTTACGCCAGGCATCCCAGCTCAGTTTTTCCGGGTTCAGGCCGCGCATCACCAACGCGGCGGTCACGGTCTCCAGCAGCGTCAGCACCGCGGGACCGTCGGCGAGGACTGGGTGTGCGGCGGTTGCGAGCTCCGCGGCACGCAAGCGTTCCAGCAACACGGGGTGGGCGAATCGCCGAATCCGCGCGATGTCGGAGCCGGACGCCGCGGCCACCTGCTCGACAGACGCGCCCGCGCGGATTCGCGCCTGAATGTCCTTGGGGCTCAGCATGTTGGTGAGTTGGATTTCGAGCTGCGGTTGCTCCAGCAGCAGTGTGTCGCCACGTACAGCAGCCCGCAATCGGTCGTTGACCGGCAGTTTGAACTGTTCCGCGGAGGTGTCGCTCTCGCAGACGATATGTTTGCCGTCGGCATCGAGCCCGACCACTCTGAGTTCCCGCATGGCTACTCCCTCGCAGGCTCCGTGCAAGCCAACACGGGACCTGTTACGTGCGCACTCTAGTGCGATAGGCGCCGTTAACCCGGTTGACACGCGGGTGCCCGCCCGAGGGTAACGGCGGGGGGCCCGCGAGCTGGGGGCCCCGCCCGCTTGCGGGGGACACGCCAGCGTGGCGCTCGCGCCCCGGCGCCACGCTAGCGTGACGCTCGGCGACGAGAGGGGCGACGCCGGGCGACGGGGACGGGGACGGGCGACACGGGGCGACGGCGGGGGCCGCGTTAGAGGCGCTCGACCACCCAGTCGATGCACTCGGTGAGGGCGCTGACGTCGTCGGGCTCGACCGCGGGGAACATCGCGACCCGCAACTGGTTGCGGCCGAGCTTGCGGTACGGCTCGGTGTCGACGATGCCGTTGGCCCGTAAGGTCGCCGCGACTGCTGCAGCATTGACGTCGTCGACGAAATCAACGGTGCCCACCACCTGGGAACGCAGCGCGGGGTCGGTCACGAACGGCGTGGTGTAGGGCCGCTCTTGGGCCCATGAGTACAGCCGCTGCGACGAGTCGGCCGTGCGCTTGACCGCCCAGTCCAGCCCGCCATTGCTTAGCAGCCAGTCGAGCTGTTCGGCCATCAGCACCAGGGTGCCGATTGCCGGGGTGTTGTAGGTCTGGTCCTTCAGGCTGTTCTCTATCGCGATGGGCAGCGACAGGAAGTCGGGCACCCAGCGACCGGACGCGGCGATGGACTCGACCCTGGCCAGCGCGGCCGGGCTCATGATGGCCAGCCACAGGCCGCCGTCGCTGGCGAAGTTCTTTTGCGGCGAGAAGTAATAGGCATCGGTCTCGGTGATGTCGACCGGCAGGCCACCGGCGCCGGAGGTGGCGTCGATGAGGACCAGCGCGTCACCCGAGCCTTTGGGGCGGTGTACCGGCACCGCGACCCCGGTCGAGGTCTCGTTGTGTGCCCAACCGATCACATCGACCGACGGGTCACTCTGCGGCTCCGGCGCGCTGCCGGACTCCGACTTGATGATGATGGGATCGCCGATGAAGGGGTTCTTCGCGACGGCGGAGGCGAACTTCGAGCTGAACTCGCCGTAAGACAGGTGCAGCGAGCGCTTGTCGATCAGCCCGAACGCCGCGGCATCCCAGAACGCCGTGGCGCCGCCATTGCCCAAAATGACCTGGTAGCCCTCCGGTATCGAGAAGAGGTCGGCCACCCCCGACCGGACCCGGCCCACCAGGTTCTTGACCGGCGCCTGCCGGTGCGATGTGCCGAACAGTGCGGCCGCGGAGGTGGTCAGCGCCTGCAGTTGCTCGGGTCGGACCTTGGACGGGCCACACCCGAAGCGGCCGTCGCAGGGTTTGATGTTTGCGGGTATCTCGAGCTGGTCAGCCATAGGCACCAGGGTAGTGAGGGGTCGATGTGTGACCCAGCACACACCGAATGCGTGACCACTGGTCAGGCCACAGTCCTTCGCGTCAGCCTGGAGAATTCCCGGTACCAGCGGTACCGTTTCACTACACGTCCGGATGTAAACCTCGTTGGGGAGGCAGCTATGGCTGGTGGAATGGCTAGGACGCGAATGGTTCAGCGTTGGCGCCGAAATATGGAGGTGCGCGACGACGCTGAGTACGTGGACATGCTCGCCACACTGTCCGAGGGGTCT
This sequence comes from uncultured Actinomycetota bacterium, assembly GCA_963845595.1. Taxonomy (GTDB): domain Bacteria; phylum Actinomycetota; class Actinomycetes; order Mycobacteriales; family Mycobacteriaceae; genus Mycobacterium. Next base: position 101,162 of record CAWJSU010000004.1, on the reverse strand, counting down.
GTGCGGCGAAACTTCAACCCGTACACCGATATCGATTGGGACTCACCGGAGTTCGCTGTCATTGACAACGATCCCCGGTGGATCCTGCCGCAGACCGATCCGTTGGGCCGCCACCCCTGGTACCTCGCGCAGCCCGAAGCACGCAAGATCGAGATCGGCATGTGGCGTCAGGCCAACGTGGCCAAGGTGGGGCTGCACTTCGAATCCATCCTGATCCGCGGGCTGATGAACTACACGTTCTGGGTGCCCAACGGGTCGCCGGAATATCGGTACTGCTTGCACGAATCCGTCGAGGAGTGCAACCACACCATGATGTTCCAGGAGATGGTCAACCGCATCGGCGCTGACGTTCCGGGCATGCCGCGCCGGCTGCGCTGGGGGTCGCCGCTGGTGCCGCTGGTGGCCGGCCCGTTACCGATCGCGTTTTTCATCGGCGTGCTCGCCGGCGAGGAACCCATCGACCACACCCAGAAGAACGTTCTGCGCGAAGGCCAGTCGCTGCATCCGATCATGGAGCGGGTGATGGCCATTCACGTGGCCGAGGAGGCACGACACATCTCGTTCGCCCACGAGTTCCTGCGAAAGCGGCTGCCGCAGTTGACCCCGATGAAGCGATTCCTGGTGTCGCTGTACTTGCCGGTGATAATGCGGAAGTTGTGCCGAGCGATCCTCATTCCGCCCAAGGAGTTCTGGGTGAAGTTCGACATCCCGCGTGAGGTCAAGAAGGAGCTGTTCTTCGGGTCACCGGAATCGCGGAAGTGGTTGCGCGACATGTTCGCCGACGTCCGGATGCTCGCTTATGACACCGGGCTGATGAATCCGATTGCGCGGCTGGTCTGGCGGATGTGCAAGATCTACGGCAAGCCGTCGCGCTACCGCAGCGAGCCGCAGCGCCAACACCTGGCGGCTGCACCCGTTGCTTAGTCCTTTTAGCGTCCTTTCAGGAGTTATCTTCTAGTGCCGCATGTCATTACCCAGTCGTGCTGCAACGACGGGTCCTGTGTCTTCGCGTGTCCGGTGAACTGCATTCACCCGACACCGGACGAGCCTGGTTTCGCGACGTCGGAGATGCTCTATATAGATCCGGTGGCCTGCGTGGACTGCGGTGCCTGTGTGAGCGCATGCCCAGTAGGCGCGATCGCGCCCGAAACCCGGTTGGAGCCCAGGCAGCTGCCGTTCGTCGAGGTCAACGCGTCGTTCTACCCGGAGCGGCGCACCGACGTGAAGCTGCCACCGACTTCGAAGCTGGCCCCGGTGATCCCGGCCGCCGAGGTTCGTGTCCGCAGCCGGCCCCTGACCGTTGCCATTGTCGGGTCCGGGCCAGCGGCGATGTATGCCGCCGATGAACTGCTTATCCAAAAAGGGGTGCGGGTCAACGTCTTTGAAAGGCTGCCTACCCCATACGGATTGGTGCGCGCCGGGGTGGCGCCCGATCATCAGAGCACCAAAAGGGTCACCCGGCTCTTCGACCGGGTAGTCGGTCATCGCCGTTTTCGCTTCTACCTCAACGTCGAGATCGGCAAGCATCTGAGCCACGCCGACCTGTTGGCCCACCATCACGCCGTGCTGTACGCCGTCGGTGCGCCCGACGATCGCCGGCTCGACATCGGCGGGATGGGTCTCCCCGGCACCGGAACCGCCACCGAGTTGGTCGCGTGGATCAACGGCCACCCCGACTTTACCGATCTGCCAGTCGATCTCAGCCACGAACGGGTGGTGATCATCGGCAACGGTAATGTCGCCCTCGATGTGGCCCGGGTGCTCACCGCGGACCCGGACGACCTGGCCCGCACCGACATCTCCGACCATGCGCTGGAAGCGCTCCGCGGCTCCGCCGTCCGCGAGGTGGTGATCGCCGCCCGGCGGGGGCCCGCCCACTCGGCGTTCACGCTGCCCGAGCTCATCGGGCTCACCGGAGCGTCCGACGTGGTGCTCAACGCCGATGACCACAGCCTGGTGGAAAGCGATCTCGCCACCGTCTCGGACAGTCTGACCAGAAGCAAGCTGGAGATCTTGAGCAAACTCGGTGACGCGCTGCGCCCGCCCGGCCGGCGCCCGCGGATCCGGCTGGCGTATCAACTCACGCCCGCACGCGTGCTGGGGCAGCAGCGTGTTTCCGGTGTGGAGTTCTCGGTGACCGGCACCGACGAGGTGCGCCGGCTCGACGCGGGCCTGGCGCTGACGTCGATTGGCTACCGCGGCAAGCCGATTCGCGATCTACCCTTTGACGAAGCGGCGGCCGTCGTCCCGAACGACGGCGGCCGTGTCGTCGACCCCGGCTCCGGCCAACCGGTGCGCGGCGCATACGTCGCGGGCTGGATCAAACGCGGGCCGACCGGCTTCATCGGCACCAACAAGTCGTGCTCGCTGCAGACCGTTGCGGGCCTGGTCGCCGACTTCAACGCCGGCAAGCTGGCCGACCCGGTGGCCAAGCCGGCGGCGCTGAACAAGTTGGTGCACGCCCGCCGGCCCGACGTCGTCGACTCCGCGGGATGGCGTGCCGTCGACGCCGCCGAGATTGCACGCGGCAGCGACGACGGACGCCCGCGCAACAAGTTCACCGACATCGCCGACATGCTCGCGGCCGCGGCCACCGCGCCGCCGCCGCGACGCCGGCTGGCGAGCCGGCTGCGTGACTTGGGTTAGCTCCGGAATCCACTCACAGCGAGCGAGATAACTCAGCTGGGTCCCTCGATCCGTTCTCGAACACCAGCAAGGTCGTGAGTCGTTGAGGCGGAGCACCTTTCACGTTCACGACGCGCTTGAGTGCCAAATTGCGAAATCGCTCAACGTAGCACAAGTCGCCGTCGATGAAGATGCGTTTTGCCCTTTTCCTCAGATTCCTCTGGTTGCTTCGGATTCGCCCTAGAGTTCCCTCTCAACAGGCCGGGGCCAGTTGTCTATGCGAACACCCGCTGGTTGAGGGGGGGTGCGAGTTCGCGCCAGTTTGAGTCGGCTGGGCAAGGGCGTGCCGGCGCGCGCCCTTGCCCAGCGCCCAGGCCCTGGCGCCGGCTTTGTACTGGCGAAATGGGGAGGGGTCATGGGTCAGAAACCTGTCAGTGCGGTGGCTGTCATCGGCATGGCGTGTCGGCTTCCCGGGGGCATTGACTCACCTGAGCTGCTCTGGGAAGCGTTGCTGCGGGGCGATGACGTGATCACTGAGATTCCACGTGACCGTTGGGACGCCGACGTGTACTACGACCCCGAGCCGGGTGTGCCCGGCCGGTCGGTGTCGAGATGGGGCGCGTTCATCGACGACGCTACGGGTTTCGATGCCGGTTTCTTCGGGATCAGCGAGCGGGAGGCGACCGCGATCGATCCGCAGCACCGCTTGTTGCTGGAGACCTCTTGGGAGGCGGTAGAACACGCCGGTCTGGTGCCGGCGTCGCTGGCGGACTCGTCGACGGGCGTGTTCATGGGCTTATGTCACAGCGACTACCTGCTGCTTACCAGGGATGCGGGCGCTCTGGTGGAGCCATACGCATTCACTGGCTGTGCCCACGGTATGGGTTCGGGGCGAATCGCCTACGCACTGGGCCTGCACGGTCCCGCGATCACCCTGGACACCTCGTGTTCCTCGGCTTTGCTTGCTTTGCATTTGGCCTGCCACAGCCTGAACGAGGGTGAGAGTGACCTCGCCTTGGCCGGGGGCTGCTCGCTGTTGATGGAACCATCGAGCACGGCGTCGGCGTCGGCGCAGGGGATGCTGTCACCCACCGGACGCTGCCGGGCGTTCGATGTGGCCGCGGACGGCTTCGTCCGTTCCGAGGGTTGCGCCGTGGTAATGCTCAAGCGGCTGCCGGACGCGCTGCGCGATGGTGACCGGGTCTTGGCCGTGGTGCGCGGCACCGCCGCTAATCAGGATGGCAGGTCTCCGACGATCACGATGCCGTCGGTGGAGGCTCAGGCCGCGGTGTACCGGGCAGCGCTGGCGGCGGCCGGTGTGGACGCGGGCACGGTGGGCGCGGTGGAGGCGCACGGCACCGGGACTCCCGTCGGCGATCCGATCGAATTCCGAAGCCTGGCACAGGTTTACGGCGCAGGGGCTCACCCTTGTGCGCTCGGCTCGGTCAAGAGCAACGTGGGCCATACCGAGTCGGCTGCGGGCGCGGTGGGCCTGATCAAGGCGGTCTTGCAGCTGAGGCATGGTGTGGTGCCGGGCATGGCGCACTTCACCCGACTACCGGACGAACTTGCCCAGATCGAAACGGAACTCTTTGTCCCGCAGGCGCCCACGGCATGGCCCGGCGGCGAGGACCCCGGGCCGAGGCGGGCGGCGGTGTCTTCCTATGGAATGTCCGGAACGAATGTGCATGCCGTGCTGGAGCAGGCGCCCGAGACGACGGCGCAAGACACACAAGCGGACGTGCCGGCCGGCGGCGCAATCGCGGGGCCGCTGCTATTCGCACTGTCGTCCACGTCGGCCGAGGCGCTTCGCCAGACCTCGCGGCGGCTGGCCGAATGGGTGCACGACCGCGCGAATCGCCCGGATGCCCCGGCCCCGGTAGACCTGGCGTACACGCTGGCGCGCCGGCGCGCGCATCGGCCGGTGCGGACGGCCGTGCTGGCCAGCAGCCTGCAGGAGGTCGCCAAACGCTTACGTGAAGTGGCCGACGGCGACACGCCGTACCAGGCCGCGGTGGGCCAGGATGATCGGGGTCCGGTGTGGGTGTTCTCGGGGCAGGGTTCGCAGTGGGCGGCGATGGGTGCCGAGCTGCTGGCCCGCGAACCGGTGTTCGCCGCCGTCGTCGCGCAGCTGGAGCCGCTGATTGCGCGGGAGTCCGGGTTTTCGGTGACCGAGGCGATGTCGGCGCCCGCGGTCGTGACCGGCGTCGAGCGGGTCCAGCCGACGTTGTTCGCGATGCAGGTCGCGCTGGCCGCCACCCTGAAGTCCTACGGGGTGCGGCCTGGCGCGGTCGTCGGGCACTCGCTCGGCGAGGCCGCCGCGGCGGTGGTCGCGGGCGCGCTGTCGCTCGAAGACGGGGCGCGCGTCATTTGTCGGCGTTCCCAGTTGATGTCGCGTATTGCCGGTTCTGGCGCGATGGCGGCGGTGGAGCTGCCCGCCGAGCGCGTGCGCGACGAGCTGGCGGCCGGCGGCGTCGACGATGTGGTGGTCTCGGTGGTCAGTTCGCCGCAGTCCACGGTCATTGGCGGGGCAACCCAGACGGTGCGCGGGCTGGTAACAGCCTGGGAGCAACGCGGGGTGCTGGCGCGCGAGGTGGCCGTCGACGTGGCATCGCATTCTGCGCAGGTCGACCCGATCCTCGATGAGCTGGCCGATGTCTTGGCGGATCTGTCCCCGATGACGCCGGAGGTTCCCTATTACTCGGCGACTTCGGTTGACCCGCGCGAGCGGCCGGTATGCGATGCCTTTTATTGGGTGGACAATCTGCGGCACCGGGTCCGGTTCTCCGCGGCGGTGCAGGCGGCATTGGAGGACGGCTACCGGGTGTTTGCCGAGCTGGCGCCTCACCCGGTGCTGACCCACGCCGTGGAAAAGACCGCCGAGAGCGTCGAGACGCCCGTTGCCGCGTTGGCCGGCATGCGGCGTGAGCAGCCGCTGCCGCACGGGCTGCGCGAGCTGCTGGTTGATCTACACAGTGCGGGCGCCGCGGTGGACTTCTCGGTACTCTATCCCGTTGGGCGGCTGGTGGATTCGCCGCTGCCGACGTGGACCCACCAGGAGCTGCTCATCACTGGCGATGGCCGCAAGCAGCTGGCGCCGGACGCCCGCGCGGTCGCCGTGCATCCTTTGTTGGGGCCCCATGTGCGGCTGCCGGAGGAGCCGGAACGGCACGCCTGGCAGGCTGAGGTCGGCACCGAGGCGCTGCCGTGGCTGGGCGATCACCGCGTACATAACGTCGCCGCCCTCCCCGGCAGCGCGTATTGCGAGATGGCGTTGGCCGCTGCTCGCACGGTCCTCGGCGAGGCGTCCGAAGCCCGCGATGTGCGCTTCGAGGCGATGCTGCTGTTGGATTCCGAGACTCCGGTATCGGCTGTGGCATCGGTGAAATCGCCGGGTGTCGTCGAGTTCGTGGTGGAGACTCCAGGGGAAAGTGCTTACGTTCGGCGGGCCAGCGCGGTCCTGCACGTTGCGCAGGATGCGGAGCCGCCGGCTGCCTACGACATGTCCGCCTTGCTCGCGGAACACCCGACCCGCCTCGACGGGGACGCGCTGCGGGAGCGGTTCGACGAGCGCGGCATCCAGTATGGTCCCGCGTTCACCGGCCTGGCCGCAGCGCACATCGCGGACGCGGTCCGCACGGTCGTAACCGAAATCGGGCTGCCCGGATCGATTCGTTCGCAGCACGGCGCCTATGTGGTTCACCCCGCACTGCTGGATGCTTGTTTCCAGTCGGTCGGGGCTCATGCCGAGTTTCAGGTCGCAGGCAGTGGCGGTCTGCTGCTGCCCCTGGGTGTGCGCCGGGTCCGTGTCTACGCTCCGGTGCGCAACGCCCATTACTGCTATACCCGGGTGACCAAGGTCGACGCCGCCGGATTCGAGGCCGACCTGGATGTGCTCGACGAGCACGGCACGGTCCTGCTCGTCGCGCACGGGTTGCAGATCGGCACGGGGGTCTCGGAGAACGCCAACCGTGATCGACTGTTGAACGATCGGCTGTTGACCATCGAATGGCAACCGCGAGAGCTGCCTGAGCCGGCGACTGCCGACGCCGGAGCCTGGCTGCTGATCTCCCCCACTGCTGATGTTGTCGCCACCAAATTGGCTCGGGCGCTGATGCTGCGCGGCGCGCAGTGCACGACGTTGCGCTGGATTCAGCATGCCGACCAGAGCGCCGACGCCGACCTGTCGCGCGCTGAACTTGGCGTCGGCGGGGTCACCGGCGTGGTCGTGCTCACCGAGCCAAACAACGGCAACCCGGACGGGGAGTGTGCCGCACGTGCCTTGGAGTATGTCCGGCTGCTGGTGCACATCGCGCGCGAGCTGCCAGACATCGCTGGCGCGGCGCCCCGGTTGTATGTCGTGACCCGAAGTGCCGCGACGGTGCAGCCCGACGACTGCGCCAACCTCGAACAGGCCGGGCTGCGCGGGCTGCTGCGCGTGATCGGCGCCGAGCATCCGCACCTGCGTACCACCCAGATCGATGTGGACGAGCGGACCGATGCCGGACTGGTGGCGCGCCAGCTGCTCAGTGGATCCGCGGAGGACGAAACCGCCTGGCGCGGCAATGAATGGTTCACGGCGCGACTGAGCCCCGGCCCGCTGCGCCCCGAGGAGCGCCGATCCACCGTCGTCGACCATGAGCACGACGGGATGCGTCTACATATCCGCACGCCGGGTGATCTGCAGACGCTGGAGTTGGTCGCGTTCGACCGCGTTGCGCCGGGTCCCGGAGAGATCGAGGTCGCGGTCAGCGCATCCAGCATCAACTTCGCCGACGTCCTCATTGCCTTCGGTCGATACCCCATTCTCCCCGGGATGTCGGTACCCCAGGTGGGTCTGGATTTCGTCGGTGTGGTGACTGCGGTCGGGCCCGGCGTCACCGAGCATCGGGTCGGTGACCGTGTCGGCGCCGTGGCGCCCGGCGCCTGCTGGGCCACGTTTGTCACCACTCGGGCCAACCTCGCCGTCAAGCTTCCGGAGGGCCTACGCGACGAGGATGCGGCGGCGTCAACGGGCGCGCACTTGACGGCCTGGTATGGCCTGCATGATCTGGCTCGGATCAAGGCCGGCGATCGAGTGTTGATCCACTCCGCGACGGGGGGCGTCGGCCAGGCCGCCATTGCCGTAGCCCGCGCGGCCGGAGCCGAGATCTTCGCTACCGCCGGCAGCCCGCGGCGGCGAGCACTGTTGCGCGACTGGGGAATTGGGCACGTCTACAACTCACGCAGCATCGAGTTCGCCGACCAGATCCGCGCCGACACCAACGGCTATGGCGTCGATATCGTGCTCAATTCTCTGATCGGTGCGGCGCAACGCGCCGGACTGGAACTGCTTGCCTTCGGCGGACGGTTCGTCGAGATCGGCAAAGTCGACGTCTTCGGCAACACCCGGCTGGGGCTGTTGCCGTTCCATCGCAACCTCAATTTCTTGTACCTCGACCTGGTGATGACGGTTCTCAACAACACAGAACAAATGCGAGACCTGCTCAACACCGTGTACGAACGCATCGCCGACGGGTCGCTGCCGTTGCCGCAAAGCACGCGCTATCCGCTGGCCGAGGCGGCGACCGCGCTTCGGACGATCGCCGCCGCCGAGCACACCGGCAAACTTGTGCTCGACATCCCGCGCGAGGGACGTTCCCGCGTGGTGCTGCCCCCAGAACACGCTCGGGTCTTTCGCGGCGACGGCTCCTACATCGTCACCGGTGGCCTGGGAGGCCTTGGGTTGTTCCTCGCCGAGAAGATGGCCGTGGCCGGCTGCGGCCGGATCGTGCTCACCTCGCGCTCCGAGCCGGACCAAAGGGTGCGGGAGACCATTGAGCTGATCCGGTCGATCGGGTCGGATGTCGTTGTGCAGTGCGGCGACATCGCGCAAGTCGGCACGGCGGAGGAGTTGGTGGCCGCCGCGACCGCTACCGGGCTTCCGGTGCGCGGCGTGCTGCACGCGGCCGCGGTGGTGGAGGACGCCACCCTGGCCAACATCACCGACGAGCTGCTCGAACGTGACTGGGCTCCGAAGGTTTATGGCGCCTGGCATCTGCATCGGGCCACCGCCAGCCAGCCGCTGGACTGGTTCTGCTTGTTCTCCTCGGCCGCTGCGCTGCTGGGCTCGCCGGGTCAAGGTGCCTACGCCGCGGCCAACAGCTGGCTGGATGCCTTCACCCACTGGCGGCGGGCACGAGGCCTTCCGGCGACCGCGATCGCGTGGGGCGCCTGGGCTCAGGTCGGCCGCGCCACGGCGCTGGCGGAAAGCAGTGGAGCTGCAATCAATCCCGACGAGGGCGCCTACGCGTTCGAGGCAATGCTGCGCTACGACCGTGCCTACAGCGGTTACACCCCCGTCACGGGAACGCCGTGGTTGACGGGGGTCGCGCAACGCAGCACCTTCGCTGAGTTGTTCCGGTCGACGAATCAAAAGCGTTTGGACACGAGTAAATTCCGTGCCGAGCTAAAGGTGCTGCCGCCGGACGAGTGGCCGCACCGGCTACGGAGTCTGGTGGCCGAGCAGGTGAGCCTGATTCTGCGCCGCAACGTCGATCCGGACCGTGCACTCTCCGACTACGGCCTGGACTCGTTGGGCAACCTCGAACTGCGCAACCGCATCGAGACTGAAACCGGGGTCCGGGTCGGCTCCACCGACATCACCACCGTGCGTGGTTTGGCGGAGCACCTGTGCGCCGCACTGGCCGACTCGGAGGCCGTGCCGGTATGACGGGCCGACCGCCGATGTCGACTGACCGCTGCAGCCATTGAAGCTCGGGAGGAAAACATGGTTGTAGTGGGAAACGTGACAGTTGAATCAATCGCCGATTGGGTACCGGAACCGGGCAGGGTCGTGTCGTGGCGCCCTTCTCCCGCGGCGCTTGCGGAAGCTCGGGAAGCACCGATGGATCCGGTGCCGGCCAGTTATATACAAGCCTTGCATCTGCGTAACTTCTGCGCATACGCGGCTCGGGGTCTCCGGATGTCGCGGCTTCTTATCACGGCGTGGAACATCCCCGGTCAATGCGATATCCGCGATATGACGTATGTCATCAATGCGCATATTCGCCGCCACAACACCTACCACAGTTGGTTCGCGCTCCCCGATGGGGAACAGGTCGTGCGACGTACTATCCGCGAACCCGCCCGGATTGCTCTGCTCCCGACCAAGCACGGCCTTATGACGTCGGCGGAATGCCAGGTCCAAGCCGCGGCTACTCCCGATCCCACGCAGTGGGATTGCTTCCGCTTCATGATCATTCAGCGCGCCGATCACTTCACCTTCTGCCTGAGTGTTGATCATGTCTACATCGATGCGATGTTGATGGGCGTGCTATTCGCTGAGATCCATACGATGTACGCCGCGCTGGCGGGAAGCAAACCACCCATCAGGCTGGGGGAGGCGGGCAGCTATCACGATTACTGTGCGCGGCAACACCAGTTCACCTCCGCGCTCACCCTGGACTCCCCACAAGTACGCGCGTGGATCGAATTCGCCGAACACAATGCCGGAAGCCTTCCGGACTGCCAATTGCCACTCGGCGATGTGTCGGCGCCGTCGATGATCATGAGTCAACAGCTGCTGGACGCGCAGCAAACGGCCGCATTTGAATCCGCATGCGTGGCGGCCGGGGTCCGGTTCTGCGGGGGCGTCTTCGCGTGCGCTGCGCTGGCCGAATACGAATTGATCGGCTCTGAAACATATTACGGAATTGTTCCCGTCGATACCCGCGTCAGCGCGACGGACTTCATCACGACGGGTTGGTTCATCGGCTTTGTCCCGATCAGCGTTTCTGTCGACCCGGCTTCGTTCGCGCACACCGCCCGTTCGGCGCAGGCGTCTTTCGATTCGGGCAGGCAACTGGCGCAGGTGCCCTTCGATCGCGTAGTGGAGTTGGCGCCGTGGCTGCGGAGGCCTCAACAGGGCTCACCCTTACTGTTCCACTTGGACGCGGGCGTTCCTCCCTTTTCTGCGGTCACCAACTCGCATTTGGAGGGGTTGGGTGCAAGGGTCTGGTATGACGGGGGAACAGCGACTCAGCTCGATATACGGGTGAATAGGTTTGAAAAAGAGACGCACGTGATGGTGTTGTTGCCCAACAATCGGGTTGCCCGCGAATCAGTTACCCGCTACATGGAAACGCTGAAATCCGTATATGTCAGCGTCGCCGAGAGCCGTGGCCAAGTGATGGCCCTGGCCCGCATCACACGCAAATAACTGCGGTTAAGCCTCGGTGCCCCTTTGAAATTCGCGTTCGCATTTCATGGAACTCGCGGCGATATGGAGCCCGCCGCAGCCGTCGGCCGCGAGTTGCTGCGCCGAGGACACGAGGTGTGCGTGGCGGCTCCGCCGAATCTGGTTGACTTCGTCGAGTCGGCCGGGCTTGCGGCGGTTCCCTACGGGCCGGATTCGCAGCAGCAGCTGGACGCGGCTTTCTTCCGCAACTTCTGGAAGATCCAAAATCCGATTGGCGCGGTGCGTTCAGGCAAGCAGTACTTCAGCCAGGGTTGGGCGGAGATGAGCGCCACGCTGATGTCGCTGGCGGACGGGGCCGACTTGTTGTTGGCAGGCACCAATTACCAGGAGGTCGTAGCCAACGTCGCGGAGCACCATAGGATCCCGCTTGCCGCGCTGCATACCTTCCCGCGGCGAGGCAACGGCCAGCTCATTCCGCTGGTGCCGTCGCGGTTGGTCCGCTGCGCACTTTCCGTGGCGGAGTGGGTTTATTGGCGTATGACAAAGGAGGCAGAAGATGCGCAGCGCCGCGAATTGGGCCTGCCAAACGCAATAGGGCCCGCGGCGCGACGGATTGCGGAGCGCGGATCGCTTGAGATCCAGGCGTACGACGAGCTTTGGTTCCCTGGGCTGGCAGCTGAATGGGCTGAATGGGATAGCCAACGCCCATTCGTCGGTGCGCTGGCGCTCGAGTTGCCGACCGCTGCCGACGACGAGGTTGCGTCGTGGATCGCATCGGGTACGCCACCGATCGCCTTCTGCTTTGGCAGCTTACGAGTCGAATCTGCCGCCGACGCGTTTGCCATGATCAGCGCGGTCTGCGCGGAGTTAGGCGAGCGCGCGCTGATTTGCTCCGGGGCAAATGACTTCACCCAGACCAGGGGTCTCGACCACGTAAAAGTTGTGGGTCTGGTCAACTACGCTTCCGTTTTTCCGGCTTGCCGAGCGGTCGTCCACAACGGCGGGGCAGGGACCACGGCCGCAGTTTTGCGCGCCGGCGTTCCCGCGTTGATCCTCTGGATCGGCGCAGATCAGCCGGTCTGGGCAAATCGGGTCAAACGCCTGAAAGTTGGTTCCGCCCGGCGATTCTCGCGCACCAGCCAGAAATCCCTTGCCACCGACCTACGCTCCATCCTGGCGCCGGAATATGCCACGCGAGCCCGCGACATCGCCAACCGTATGACCCAACTCGCCCAAAGCGTCGCAACCGCGGCTGATCTCCTGGAAGAGACCGCCTTAAAGGGGTTGTAGGCCGATCAGCCTGACGCCTGTGTCGACATCGCCGCCTGGATTTCATCCGGGCTGACCTCACGCACCGGCTGTCCCAGCGACCAGTGGTGGCCGAATGGGTCGGCGACCACGCCGTAGCGGTCTCCCCAGAACTGGTCGTCCAACGCAGCGACCACGGTCGCGCCGGCGTCCAGGGCGCGCTGGAACTTGGCGTCGACGTCGGTGACGGTCAGGTGAATGGTGACGGGGGTTCCGCCTAACGACTTCGGGGTCATCGACTTGCCGCCGCACGTCTCCGGGAAGTCGTCGTTGAGCATGACCAGGAAGCCGTTGATGCGCAGCGCGGCGTGGATCAGCCTGCCGTCGGGACCGGGTACGCGCCCCAGTTCGACGGCGTCGAAGGCTTTGACGTAGAAGTCGATGGCCGCGGCGGCGTTGTCGACGACGAGGTGCGGGGACAGTGCGGGTTCGACGTTGATCGCCATAGAGAGTCTCCTTACTGTTGGTGTCCCGGACGGGTTCACTGATACCGACCCGGGCCGCGATCGAGATTCACCGGGCTCATCGCGGCCGAAACCCATTCAACCGCGGGGTACCGACAACTTTTCCGGTCGGCCTCAGGCGGTGGTGGTGACTCTCCAAATATCGGATCACAGCCCCCCGTCGGCCGTCTTCCAGTACACCACCAACAATGTTGCTCTCTTGCGGGCAATATTCCTTCGCTCAGGAACTCAGCTGCGCCTCACCGGCTTTGGCGGTGTCAACCTGGTCCCAGCCTTCGACGGAATCCGGTGGCCGTGGGCCCGGTCCCACATAGATGGCCGACGGGCGGACCAGCTTGCCCAGCCGCTTCTGCTCGGTAATGTGTGCGCACCACCCGGCGGTGCGTCCACAGGTGAACATCGCCGGCATCATGTTGGCCGGCACCCGGGCGAAGTCCAGCATCACCGCAGCCCAGAATTCGACGTTGGTCTCGATGGCCCGATCCGGACGGCGCTCCCGCAGCTCCGACAGCGCGGCCTGCTCCACCGCCACCGCGACCTCGTACCGCGGGGCGCCGAGCCGCGCGGCGGCCGCCCGCAGCACCCGCGCCCGCGGGTCCTCCGCGCGGTAGACCCGGTGGCCGAATCCCATCAGTTTGTCGCCGCGGTCCAGGATCCCCTTGACCAGGCCGCGGGCGTCGCCGGTGCGCTCCACCTCTTCGAGCATTGGCAGCACCCGGGCCGGCGCCCCGCCGTGCAGCGGCCCGCTCATCGCCCCGATCGCCCCGGACAGCGCCGCGGCCACATCCGCGCCGGTCGAGGCGATCACGCGGGCGGTGAAGGTGGACGCGTTCATGCCGTGCTCGGCGGCCGACACCCAGTAGGCGTCAATGGCCTCGACGTGCTTGGGGTCCGGCTCACCCTGCCAGCGGGTCATGAAACGTGCTGTGACGGTTTGGCATTCGTCGATGATTCGCTGCGGCACCGCTGGCTGGTAGATGCCGCGTGCGGACTGCGCGACGTAGGACAGCGCCATCACCGACGCCCGGGCCAGCTGGTCGCGGGCGGTGGGCTCGTCGGTATCGAGCAGTGGCTTGTATCCCCAGATGGGCGCCAGCATCGCCAGGCCCGCCTGGACATCGACGCGCACATCGCCGGTGTGGATCGGCAACGGGAACGGCTCGGCCGGCGGGAGCCCGTGGCCGAACTTACCGTCCACCAGCAGTGCCCAGACGTCGCCAAATGTGACCCGCTGATTCACCAGATCCTCGATGTCAACGCCGCGGTAACGCAGCGCTCCGCCGTCTTTATCCGGTTCGGCGATTTCGGTGGTGAAGGCCACCACGCCTTCGAGACCGGCGACAAAATTTTCCGGGACCACAGTCATGGGAAAATTCTCCCATCTCACCTCGAGGCCGACGCTACCGGCCGGTAGCGTTGGCTCAATGGCAGGACCAGACGACCAACACCTGGCGGGGATGCGGGTGGAGTACGGGTCCGTCGAGAAGGACGGCAGCCCCGATCTCGACGCGGACTGGCTCGACGAGGGTTGGCTTGCGTTGTTCCGCAAGTGGATTGACGATGCCGAACGCGCCGGACTCGCCGAGCCCAACGCGTTTGTGCTGGCCACCGTCGCTCGTGGCAGGCCCGCCAGCCGATCGGTGTTGTGCAAGAGCGTCGACGAGACCGGAATCACTTTCTTCACCAACTATGACTCGGCCAAGGGCCTCGAGCTGGCGGGGACGCCGTACGCGTCGGCGACTTTTCCCTGGTACCAGCTAGGGCGGCAGGTCCACATCCGCGGCCCGGTGAGCAGGGTCGCGGCGCAGGTCACCGAGGACTACTGGTCCAAGCGTCCGCGTGGGTCGCAGCTAGGGGCGTGGGCGTCGCACCAGTCGCGGTCGATCGCGTCGCGCGCGGCGCTGCTCGACCAGCTGGCCGAGGTGACCGCGCGCTTCGCCGACTCGGAGCGCATCCCGGTGCCGCCGGAGTGGGGCGGGTACCGAATCGCACCCGAACTGGTGGAGTTTTGGCAGGGCCGGGAGAACCGGGTGCACAACCGGATTCGCGTCATCGGCGATCGCGTCGAGCGCCTGCAGCCCTAGCCCGGCCGAACGTCGAGTTGCCGAGCGATGCGGCGCCGCTCGGGCCCAACAAGTCGACGCTGGGCGTCTTTTAGGTTGTGATCCATTCGGCGATGTCGGCGATGACGGCCGGGTCCACGTGCTGGCGTAGTCGGTATTGGACCGGGGTGGAGCGCCCGGTGCCGGGGAAGAACTGGTGGTCGTCGTCCGGGTAAACACGGATGCGCACGTCACTTCGACCGGCCAGGCCACTCCGCCAGTGGACGAGGTCGTCGTCGAGGGTTACTTGGTAGTCGCGGGCCCCCTGGAGAATGAGCATGGGGATGTCCAACTGCGCGGCGGTGGCCACCGGGTCGTAGGCCAGCAGGTCTAACCAGTAGGCGGCGGGTAGCGCGAACGGCAAGTCTTCGGCGGGCGTGGTCGCGCGGAATTGCGGGCTATCGAGCAGCTTGACCTGCCGGGTGAACTTATCCACGGTGGGATCGCCATCGACGTCGGCGGACGGGTTCAGCCCCGCCAGGTAGCGGTATTGACGCAGCGCTGAATGGTGCGGGCGTTGTGTTCCTCCGGCGAGGATGATCAGCCCCGCGAGTCGCGGCCAAGCGAGTTGTGGCGCGGCGGCTATTCGCGGCGCGACGGTTGCGCCGAGGCTGTGCCCGAGCAGATGCACCCGGGTCGGATCGATTGCCGGATGGGTGCGCAGCAACTCGACCGCGGCGACCGCGTGATCGATGTACTCGTCCTGCACGGTGTAGTTGGTGCTGGTGCGGAAATAGTCCGGATGGCTGTGCGGGGCCTTGTCGTAGCGCAGTGTGGCGATCCCGCGCGTGGCCAGTCCCCACGCAAGGTCCTTGATGAATTTGTTCGGCCCCAGTGTGCCGTCGCGGTCGGTGGGGCCCGACCCGGGCAGCAGCAGGACAACGGGAACAGGTGTGCGGCGGTCGGGCAGGCTCAGCGTGCCGTCCACGGGCAGGGCGGCGGCCACGCCAACGGTGACGCCGTGCTCGCTGAATTGGGTGGGGTCGGCGTACTGCGGAGGGCTCCAGTCCGGCGGGGGTGGTTGCTCGGCCTGACGCAGATTCAGTCCCGTCACGCAGGATTGTGCGTCGACGGACACAATGACGGCGAATTCTCCGCGTTCGCAGCAGATCGGCACGCTCACTACCGTCGTAGCCGGTCCGGCCGGTTCGCTTGTTGGCGCACCGAGCTCACGAACTGCGCCGTGCGCAGACACCATTGCTTGCCAGCTTTGCGGTAATAGGTCGGCCGGCACCATGTCCTGCAGCCAGGGGGCCAGCATCTGGTGGACGTTCTCGAACTGACCGTCGACCAGGCGTCCCGCCACTGTTGAGCCGAGTTCGGTGGGTGTAACCACTGCTCTCATCACCGTCCTCGATTTCGCCCGCCGGGACGGGCCCATTTTCACCCACGGCGACGAAGCGGGCTGGGCGGATGGCAACAATCGCCGACGTCGCGAGACATGCGACAATCGATGGCGTGAATCGCCTTCGACTCGGCGGGAGGGGCGTTCCCGCCCACCTGTGAGCCGCGCCGCGGGCGCGTCCTCGGCGCCCCGGATCCGCACACGTCAGGAAATCCGCCGGCAACGCCGGCCCCGTCGGCACCAATGCTGGAACCACCTCATCGTCGCTCCGCTGTGGCCCAAATACGGAGTCAACCTCGGTACCCTGCTGCGCACCTGCGACGCCGTGGGTGCGTGTATGGCGGTGCCAAATCTGCGTTGGGTGCCCGAAGCGCTCGAGAAGGGCAATACCCTGCGGAAGGGGTCATGTGTCCATTGGATATACGGCGACGTCGGACGATGGCTGGGGCGTCAATCTGAGGCGACCCAGATTATCGGCGTTGAGCTCACCGACGAATCCATCCGGCTCGGCGACCTCCCTGCAGCGCGTACCCGCACCGTCGTCGTGCTGGGCAACGAGAGTTACGGCATTCCACCTGACGCCCTGGAGATGCTCGATCTCGCGGTGGAGATCGGAGATGGTCGGCACCGGCTTGAGCCTCAACGTCGCGGTCGCCGGATCACTGGTTCTGTACAAGCTCGCCGGCCTGCTCTGAAGGGGCGCCGGTGGACGACCCCCGGATCAGCGGACCCCACCCCGGGCAGGCGCGCCGTTGCGATAACGACTACCTTCAGCTGTGAACGCACGTAGTGCGGGCAGCCATATCAGCCAGAGCGCAAAGGGGTTCTCGTGGCCGACACCGACGACACCGCCAATATCCGGTACCCGGGCGGCGAGATCGACCTGCAGATCATCCGCGCTACCGAAGGAAACGACGGCTTTGCCCTCGGCAATCTGTTGGCGAAAACCGGCTACACGACGTTCGACAACGGCTTCGTCAACACCGCGGCCTGCAAGAGCGCCATCACCTACATCGATGGCGACGCCGGCATCCTGCGCTACCGCGGCATTCCGATCGAGCAGCTCGCCGAGAAGTCGACCTTCATCGAGGTCAGCTACCTGCTGATCTACGGCGAGTTGCCGAACAGCCAGCAGCTGGCCGATTTCACCTACTGGATCCAGCGGCACACCATGCTGCACGAGGACCTCAAACGGTTCTTCGACGGCTTCCCGCGCAATGCGCACCCAATGCCGGTGTTGTCCAGCGTGGTCAACGCGTTGAGCGCGTACTACCAGGACGCGCTGGACCCGATGGACAACGAACAGGTCAACCTGTCGACGATTCGCCTGCTGGCCAAGCTGCCCACCATCGCGGCCTACGCCTACAAGAAGTCCGTCGGCCAGCCGTTCCTGTACCCGGACAACTCGCTGACGCTGGTGGAGAACTTCCTGCGGATGACGTTCGGTTTCCCGGCCGAGCCCTACCACCCCGACCCCGAGGTGGTGCGGGCCCTGGACATGTTGTTCATCCTGCACGCCGACCACGAGCAAAACTGCTCGACCTCGACCGTGCGGCTGGTGGGCTCGTCGCGGGCCAACCTGTTCACCTCGATCTCCGGCGGCATCAACGCGCTGTGGGGTCCGCTGCACGGCGGTGCCAACCAGGCGGTGCTCGAGATGCTCGAGGAGATCCGCGAAAGCGGCGACGACGTCAGCGAATTCGTCCGAAAAGTAAAGAACCGCGAAGCCGGTGTGAAGTTGATGGGCTTCGGCCACCGCGTCTACAAGAACTACGACCCGAGGGCGCGGATCGTCAAGGAACAGGCCGACAAGATCCTGTCCAAACTGGGTGGCGACGACGACCTGCTGGGCATCGCCAAGGGTCTCGAGGAGGCGGCGCTCACCGACGACTACTTCATCGAGCGCAAGCTGTACCCGAACGTCGACTTCTACACGGGCCTGATCTACCGGGCCCTCGGTTTCCCGACCCGGATGTTCACCGTGTTGTTCGCGTTGGGCCGGCTGCCCGGCTGGATCGCGCACTGGCGTGAGATGCACGACGAGGGCGACAGCAAGATCGGCCGTCCGCGTCAGATCTACACCGGGTACACCGAGCGGGATTACGTCCCGATGGACGGACGGTAGCCGCACCTACCGCAGCGAGGCCAGCACCGCCATCGCGGCGTTGTGACCGCCGATGCCCGACACCGCCCCGCCGCGGCGGGCGCCGGAGCCGCACAGCATGATCCGCTCGTGGGCGGTGGCTACCCCCCATTGCCGCGCCGGGGTGTCCAGCGGGTCGTCGTCGGCGAACGGCCAGGACAACGCACCGTGGAAGATGTTGCCCGCGGTCATCCGCAGTTTCTGTTGTAAGTCTCCGGTGGTGGTCGTCTCGACGCACGGCCGACCGTGCGCGTCGGCCAGCAACACATCTTGAATCGGTTCGGCCAGAACGGAATTCAGCGACGCCAGCACCGACTCGGTGAGCTCGCGGCGGGCGGTGTCGGGATCGGTGTCTTGGCCGGTGAGCAGCGAATGCGGTGTGTGCAAGCCGAACACCGTCATCGTGTGGGCGCCCGCGTCGCGCAGCCCGGTGGACAGGATGCTCGGGTCGGTCAGCGAATGGCAGTAGGCCTCGCACGGCAACGGATCCGGTAGCTGTCCGGCCGCCGCCTGCGTGTAGGCCGTATCCAGTTGGGTCCATGTCTCGTTGACGTGGAACGTTCCGGCGAATGCCTGCTCGGGTGTGACGCCGCCGTCGCGCAATCGGGGGAGTCGGCGCATCACCATGTTGACCTTGACCTGCGCGCCCTGAGCCAGTGGCTTGCCGGGACGTGCCCCCAGTTCGCCAAGTAGGTCGGCCAACACGGCCGGTGTGACGCCGGCCAGCACGAACCGGCCCCGGACCAGGCGCTCCTCGTCGCCGCTGCGGTAGCGCACGTGGCCGTCCGGGTCCACGGCGTAAACCTCTGCGCCGGTGGCGATTTCGGCACCGTGGCGGACGGCGGCGGCGGCCAGTGCCGCGGTCACCGAGCCCATTCCGCCGACCGGGACGTGCCACTCTCCGGTGCCCCCGCCGAGCACGTGGTACAGCAAGCAAACGTTCTGCTGCAGTGATTGGTCGTCGATGCGGGCGAAGGTGCCGATCAGCGCGTCGGTGGCGATCACGCCGCGGACCAGGTCGTTGCGCACCGCGGTGGCGATGGCGTGCCCGATCGGCTCGTCGATCATGGCCCGCCACGCCGGTCCCGCATCCGGATCGCCGGCCGCCAGGACGTGCCGACGGGCCTGCTCGCGGGTGCGCAGCGGTTCGATCAGCGTCGGCCAGAGCCGTTCCGTGATCAGCCGGCAGCGCCGGTAGAACTCGTCGAATCCGCGTTCGTCGGCGGCCGCGCCGATTCCGGCGAAGGTTCGTAGGCTGTGCGATCCGACCAGCAGGCCCGAGCGCCCGGCCGTGGCCGGGTCGGGGGTATACGACGCGAACTGCCGCCGGGCCAGCCGCACCGGGGCGCCCAGGTCGTCGAGGATGCGGGAGGGCAGCAGGCTGACCAGGTAGGAATACCGCGACACCCGGACGTCGACACCGTCGAAGGCCTGCGCCGAAACCGCGGCCCCGCCAACCTGCGCCAGCCGCTCCAGCAGTCGCACCCGTAGGCCTGCCCGGGCCAGGTAGGCGGCCGCGACCAGGCCGTTGTGACCACCGCCGACGACGACGACATCGAACTCACTTGTGTCGCCGCCGGCCATGTTCTAGCCCAGGTAGTCCTCAACTTGGTCGGCCGGACGCACGGCCGCCTCGCGCGGGTCAGCACCGGTTTCGCGCAATGCGCGACGCTGTCGCAGCAGGTCCCAGCACTGGTCGAGTTCTACCTCCACCTGGCGCAGGCGGACATGCTCCTCCGACTCGGTGATGGCGCCGTGCTGCAGCTGCGCTCGCAGGGCTTTCTCTTCGGCGACCAGGTCGCGGATGTGTGCCAGGGTTTCGCTGTCGCTCGGTTTCGGCCCATTGCCCATCGCTCCAGTGTGCCCGAGCGGTATCGCGGCGCTGACTCGGTAGGCTGCATATCGCCCGCAGCACCGGCGAGTCCTGCAAACCAACGGAGGGAGGGGCAATGGGGGATTTACTGGAATCAGACCGGCGGTCGCTTCGCCTTTCCTGGCTGGTTGGTCTGGTGATTATTCCGTTGCTGATAGCGGCGATCGGCCACTTTGCGCTGGACCGGGGCCGGACCGCCCATGGGCCGGCCGCCGCGCCGCCGACGCCCACACCGTCCAGCACATCGCGCGCTCCGGAGTTGTCCCTGGCGCCGCTGTCAATTAGCCGCAAAGGCAACGCCATTACGGTGTCCGGCGATTTCCCCGATGACACCGCCAAAGCAGCGCTGATGAAGGCGCTTAACGGCGGCTTGGGCTCAGGGGTCAACATCATCGATCAAATCCGGATCAACCCCGATGTCAAGGCGCTCGATTTCGCCAACGCAGGACCGATTTTCAAGGCCAGCGCGTCGATCACCGACTTCAGCATCACGGTGAACGTCGACACGGTGACCTTGGCGGGGACGGCCACGTCGACGGACCAGAAGAACGCGATCGATCAGGCGGCCACGCACACCTGGTCGAATTTGAATGTCGTTGACAAGATTGTGGTTAACGGTCCGGTGCCGCCGCCGGGGGCTCCCAGTCCGGCACCGCCTCCCGGCTCCGACCCGTGTGCCAACTTGCAAGCGGCCATCAATGCCGTGACGGGCGGGCCGATTGCCTTTGACAACGACGGGTTTAGCCTGACCCCGGCCGACGACCAGATTCTGACCCAGGTAGCAGACAAGCTGAAGGCGTGTCCAACCGCGCATGCGACGATCAACGGCTACACCGACAACTCGGGCAGCGAAGGCATCAACATTCCATTGAGCGCCCAGCGCGCCGGCACGGTAGCCGACTTCCTCGTCGCCCACGGCGTTGCCAGGGATAACGTCGCCGTCAAGGGTCTGGGTTCGATCGATCCGATCGCCGGCAACGACACGCCCGAGGGTCGCGCCAAGAACCGCCGCGCCGAAATCGTCGTCAGCTAAGGAGAATTCGCCCATGGACTTCGTGATGCAGTGGTTGTGGTACCTGCTTGCTTTCGTCGCGGGCTCGGCGGCTGCCTGGATGATTTTCACCGTCTGGGCCAAACGCGCCAGCCGCCAGGGAGAGCACCTGCCTGATTCGCAGCAGATAGGTGCCGGGTGATGAACCACGTGCATTGGTGGCTGTTCGCGCTGTCCTTTGTCATGGGATTCGTGTTGACGTTTGTGCTGATGTACCGCGCCGCCAAACGACAAGTCCCGGTCCGGACGTCGACGCGTGGGTCGAGCGAGCAGTCGGTGCCGCCAACGATGAAGGGCCCGACGGCGAAGGTACCGCCGACGACCAAGATCCCGACCGCAACAGAGCCACGCACCAAGAAGATTCGCGTCACGAAACAGTCGCCGACCACCAAAATCCGCGTCATGAAACAGTCGCCGACCACCAAGATCCGCGTCACGAAAGACGTCACGAAGCAGTCGCCGACCACCAAGATCCGCGTCACGAAAGAGGCGCCGACCACGAAGACGCGAGGCCGGAAAGAGGTGCCGACGACCAAGATTCCCGCCACGGAGGAGACCACCAAGATCCCCGTCGCGGAGAAGACCACCAAGATTCCCGCCCCGGATGCGACCACAAAAGTCCCCGCCCCGGATACGACCACAAAAGTCCCCGCCGCTGATGCGACCACAAAAATCCCCGCCGCTGATGCGACCACAAAAATCAAGGTGGTGCCCTACGCGCCGTTTGGGCCGGGTTCCGCTCGTGCCGACACCGACGGCAACGGGCCCGCGGGCTGGCTGGTGAAGGGCCGCTCCGATACCAGGCTCTACTACACCCCCGACGACCCGATCTACGATCAGACCGTCGCGCAAGTCTGGTTCAAAAACGAGAATTCGGCCGCGAACGCCCTTTTCACGCCGTGGCGCAAGAGCTCGAGAAAGTGACGGCCGGCTAAGAGAAGGCCCGTTAATTGCCTGCGGGTGTTGAGGTTCCAGAGTCGGGCGATGATTTGCAGGGTGTGGATGATGGCCTGGCCGCGGCGGCGGCATTGCCACCGTATTTGTCAATCATTGAGTCGGGCGATGACATGCTCGACGCGGGCTCTGATCGGGCGCTGCTCCCGGTGCGTATCGTCAGCCCATGACCCAACGGCTGGAAACCCGCCTCAACCCGCATGCACCAACAGTCCTGAGTCTGTTCCGGATCTTCTTCGGGCTCCTGTTCCTGTGCCACGGCACGTCCCTGATGTTCGGCCGGCCGGCGGACACCGTTGCGGCCAGTGGCTCGCTCTTGTGGCTCTCCGGGTTGATCGAGTTGATCACCGGCATCTTGATTTCCCTCGGACTGTTCACGCGTCCAGCGGCTTTCATCGCCTCCGGCGAGATGGCTGTCGCGTACTTGACTCAGCACCTTCCGCACGGGTTCTGGCCGATCGACAACGGCGGTGAACTCGCGGTCATGTACTGCTGGGCGTTCTTTCTGCTGGTGTTCACCGGGCCGGGTGCCTACGCACTCGACACCAGGCTCGGGCCACGCGGCCCGGGGTACGCAAGAAGGTATCTGCGCAGGCCGCCGAGGTCGCCGCGGACGCCGCAGACGCCGCGGACGCCGCGGCGCTGGCGTCGATAGCAACGTGGACAGCCAGGTATGTTTCGACGTCGGGCTCTTAAAGCGTGTCGAACAACTGCGGTGAGTGTCCGGCACCGCCCTTCTCGGGCGTCGTCGGTTCAGGCCGCTGGTGCGGTGTGAACGTCGGTTCCCGCGTCATTCGGGTCGGTTTCACCGGCACTCGTGGGGTGCTGGTCAGAGCCGTCCCGTCGCCGGACGTTGGTGGCCCGGCCTGCTGCTTGGGGGTCCGGGGATCGATATTGGTCGTGATGGGTTTGGCCCCAGCGGGCCAGGTTCGTCGCCGCGTTGGTGTCACGATCTATGGAATGGCCGTTGGCGCAGGTGAATACCCGGTCTGCCAGGCTCAGGTCGGTGCGACGGTCTCCGCAGATCGAGCAGAGCTGACTTGATGGATACCACCGGTCGGCGACAGCGACCAGGCCGGCCCGCCATGTCTGCTTGTAGTGCAGCTGGCGGGCGAACTCGGCCCAGCCGGCATCCGAGATAGCGCGGGCCAGCCGGTGGTTGGCCAGCATCCCGGCTACCTGCAGGTCCTCGATAACGAGCCGGTCGTGAGTCTTGACCAGCGCATTCGATACCTGGTGTGCGAAATGTCGGCGCACGTTCGCGATGCGGTTGTGATGACGACCGAGCCTGGCGGCAGCAGCGCGGCGGTTATTTGATCCTTTCTTCTTGCGGGACAACGATTTCGCCAACCGGCGTTGCTTGGCCATGCCGGCGGCGAGCGCTTTGGGGGTTTCGGTGATCCGGGCAACCTCAGTCCCATCGGTGGTGGCTGCGACCACGAACGCCGACAGGCCCCGATCCACCCCGACCCAACCGCTAGCGAGGTGGCTGGGGTGTTGCTGGTTGGGGTGCAGGTCGGCGGCTTCGACGTTCAGGGCGATCCACCACTGCCCGGCGTGGTAGGTGATGGTGGCGAACAGGATCTTCGCCCGCCCGCCTGCGAACATTCGCCGCAGCCGGCGGGTGTCGTTGTGTACCCCGATCTGGCCGATACTGGGCAGGGTGACCGAGCGTGGCCGGTCGTTATCGCCGATGCGGATGGTCGTCGGGCGGCCCTTGGGATGCTTGTTGCGCAGCCGAAACGACGGCATAGCGCTGGTTTTCTTCTTGAAGCGTGGGAAGCCGACCCGCTTGCCTTTGCGCTTGCCCGAACGCGAATCCGACCAGGCTTTGAGTCCTTTACCGCAGTCGACGGCGGCTTCTTCGAACACCTGCTGACACACCTGAGTTCGCCACGCCAGGCCCGTTACGACCGTCTCGGCCGTGCCGTCGTTGTCGACGGTGAACATCCGCCCGGCGTGCTCGGTTTTCTTCCACGCGTTGAATGCGTTGATCAGGTCGAACCCCGTCCACGGAACCTCAACATCTGAGTCTGACTTGCGGGCACTCAGTGCGGTTTTGACGATGCGCAGGCACTGGTTGAACCCGAACCGGGCCGCCCCGGCATGGCGCGCCAACACCTCTTTCTGCTCGACGGTGGGGTCGAGGCAGAACTTGAACGTGGTGTGCCGACTCATCACGCGCAGCATCGCATAAGCCACCGACAACACGCTGACATGCGAGAACGTGTCGGACCACCTGATCACGATCCGGTGGTTATGTGCCCTTAAGTCGCCGCGCCGGCCGCGCTACGATTCCGATCTGTCCGACACCGCCTGGGCGCGTATCGCCCGGTTTGTCGTGCCGGATCATCCACGGGGTGGGCGGCCGTGCCCGCCCCAGCGGTGGCGCGAATACCTCGATGCGATCCGGTGCGTGCTGCGCACCGGATGTGCATGGCGGCACTCCCCCGCAAGCGGGAGGTACCCCCAGCCGCATGACTTCACCGCGGGCTGGTCAGCTGCGCACCAGCACTTCCTGCGCGGGTGCCGGGCCAGAACCTGGACCAAGATGCTCACCGCGGTACGCGGTGCGGCCCGCACCCGGGCCGGCCGCCGGCCCAAGCCCTCGGCTGCTGTGGTCGACTCTCCCCCGCAAGCGGGAGGTACCCCCACCAGCGTCTAAACATCTCCGGTTGCCGGGCCGCGCGGCTTCGACGGCGCCACGAAGGTTGATGGCGTCAAACCTCACATCCACGTCGAGGGCGCAGGCATGCTGGTCGCCGCCGTGGTCACCAAGGCCAACGTGCAGGACCGAGCTGCTTCCCCAAACTCCTCAGGCAAGCCAAACGGGTCGCACCGACCATCGCCCACCTCTGGCTGGACAAGGGCTACACCGGCACAACCGTCGCCGAGGCAGCCGCCAAAGCCGGCGTCAGCATCGACATCGTGTCCGGCACCAAACCCGCCAGCGGGTTCCGAGTCCAACCGCGACGCTGGGTCGTCGAACGCACCAACGGATGGATCAACCACTGTCGACGACTCGACCGCCACTACGAAGTCACCCTCGCAGCGCACCAGGGCTTTCTGGTCCTCAGCCAAATCGCCCTACTACTGCGGCGACTCGACCGCAGCCAGTTGTTCGACATGCTTTAGGTCGGGGCGGGAAGGTTCAGCAGTAGCCGCGCGCCGCCCAGTGGGCCGTCGTCCAGCGAGGCGGTCCCGCCGTGCAAGTGGGCCTGCTGGGCGACCAACGCCAAACCCAGGCCCGACCCAGAATGGGAGGCCGTCGAGCCGCGGGAGAACCGCTCGAAGACCACCTCGCGCTCCGCTTTCGGCACACCGCTGCCGTTGTCGTCCACCGCGATCTCCACGCCGGCCCGCGAGCTGACTGCGGACAGCTGGACCCGGGTGGCGCCGCCGTGTTTGACGGCGTTGGCGATCGCGTTGTCGACGGCCAGGCGTAATCCGGCCGGCAAGCCGATGATGATGCAGGTCGGTGACGGCACCAGGGAGACTTCGAGTTCGGGGTAGATCCGCATGGCGTCGTGGGCGGCGCGGTCGAGCAGCTCGGTGATGTCTACGGGCACGTGATCGTCCGACGTCGATAGTTCGCCCTGGGCCAACCGCTCCAGGGCGCTCAAGGTGGCCTCTATCCGCGACTGGGTGCGGATCACGTCGCTGAGCACTTCCTTGCGTTGGTCGTCGGTCATATCCAGGGTGGCCAGCACCTCGAGGTTGGTCCGCATCGCGGTCAGCGGGGTGCGCAGCTCATGGGAGGACACGGCCGCAAAGTCGCGAGCCGATGCCAGCGCCTCGTTGGTCCGGACCTGCTCGTCCCAGATGCGTTGCAGCATGCCTCGCATCGCCTCGGCGATCTCGATGGCTTCGCTGGCGCCGTGCACTTCGACCCGCGGCGCCTCGTCCCCGGCGTCGATCAATCGGGTCTGCTGAGCCAGCTGCTTGAACGGTCGCACCGCGAACACGGCCAGCAGCCAGGCGAACACCGCAGCGGCGCCGATGGCGAATCCACAGATCAGCAGCACGCGGCGGTGCAGGTTGTTGGTCTCGGCGATGGTGGCGTCGTACGTCGCGCCCACAGCCAGCGACGTCGGCTCCGGACCCGGGATCTCCACCGTGCGCACCCGGTAGCGCACCCCACGGACGTAGGTGTCGGCGTAGCCGGCTTTCAGATTGGGCAGCGTGATGTTGGAATTCGACTTGACCAGGCCGCCGCGGCGGACCGTGATGAGCGCGTCCCGGTCGTTGGGCGAGCGCGGGATTTCATCGAGGCCGCGCGGCACGAACGGGATGGCGAAGCCCGCGGCCTCGTCGAGCCGGCGGTCCAGCCGCTCCTTGCGATCGTTGGTGATACCCACCCAGACCACAACGCCGACGATGAGCACCGGGATCGCCGCCCCGATGGCGGTCGCGAGCACCACCCGGGTCCGCAGCGAGGGCGTACGGGCGAAGATCCGCGACAGGATGTTCATCTCTACTGCATCTGGTTTATTGCATGCGCAGCACGAACCCGACCCCACGGACGGTGTGCAGCAGCCGGGGACCGCCGTTGGCCTCCAGCTTGCGGCGCAGGTAGCCGATGAACACGTCGACGACGTTGGTGTCGGCGGCGAAGTCATAGCCCCACACCAGCTCGAGCAGTTGCGCGCGGGACAGCACCGCGGTCTTGTGCTCGGCAAGGACCGCCAGCAGGTCGAATTCCCGCTTGGTCAGGTCGACGTCGACACCATTGACCCGGGCCCGACGACCGGGGATGTCGACTTCCAGCGGGCCGACCGTGATGGTCTCCGAGGAGGACGTCGCCGTTGAGCCGCGGCGGCGCAGCAGCGCCTTCACCCGTGCGACCAGTTCGGCCAGCACGAACGGTTTGACCAGGTAGTCGTCGGCGCCGGCCTCCAGGCCCGCCACGCGGTCGTCGACCGAGCTGCGCGCACTGAGCACGCAGACCGGGACGTCGTTGTCCATGGCTCTCAGTGCCGTGACGACGCTGACGCCGTCGAGCACCGGCATGTTGATGTCGAGCACGATCGCATCCGGGCGGGTCTCGGTGGCGCTGCGTAACGCCTCGGCGCCGTCGACCGCCGTCGATACCTCGAATCCGGACAGCCGCAGTCCGCGTTCCAGCGAAGCAAGCACGTCCGAGTCGTCGTCGACCACTAAGACTCGCGGCGAGGTGGCACCAGTGTCCATGCCGCCCATTTTGCCGGATTGTTGGCTGTGGCGGTGGGAGGCCGCCCGCCGGGTCGCCGCCTGGTGCGCGAGCAGACGCAAAATCGCGTCAGAATCGCCGATTTTGTGCGATTTCGTGTCTGCTCGCGAGGAACGCGGCGCGCGCGTGTCAAATGGTTACCTTTTCGAAGCTGAGCTGCGACTGCCCGTGGCCGTTGCCATGCCATGATCGAAAACAGGTGGCAGGCCGAGACATTCGATGACGTTTTCGAGGTCTTGGCCGGCGTCGGTTGTTGTGGGGCGCAACGGGATCGGGAGATCAATTCGTCGTGACTGAAGTCGTGTGCGCCCCGGCGATCGCCGCCGCACCGAAGCGCCCGCGGGCAGCCTCGGATCTACAGCGGCTGCTGTCATATCTGATTCCGTACCGCACGCGATGGATCGTCGTTGTGCTGGCCGGGGGCGCCAGCCTCGTTGCCACGGTGGGGATTCCGATGATGACTCGGGCGGTGATCGATGGGCCGGTGCGCCACCACGACCAACGCGGACTGTGGGTTTTGGGCACCGCGGCCATGGCTCTGGGCCTGGGTGAGGCGGCGCTGTTGCTCATCCGTCGCTGGTTCACCGCGCACGCGACGATGGGCTTCGAAGCCGACATCCGCAGGGATCTGCACGCCCGACTGCAGATGCTGCCGATGTCGTTTCACCAGCGCTGGCAGTCAGGGCAATTGGTGTCGCGAATCATGAACGATCTTTCCACCATCCGCGATTTGCTGTCGTTCGGTGCGGTGTTCTTACTGCTCAACATCCTTCAGATCACCGTGGTGACGGTGTGCCTGCTGGCGATGTACTGGCCGCTGGGCCTGGTGGTGCTGGGTTCGCTGGTGCCGATCGTGGCCACCATCGGCCACTACCAACGTGAGTTCACCCGGCTGTCGCGGCAGGAGCAAGACCAATCCGGCCACATCGCAACGCGCGTCGAGGAATCTGCGCTGGGCCGGGGGGTGGGGCTGGCGTTCGGGCGCGAAGACGACGAGTTCACCCGATTCGACGCCGAGGTGACCACGCTGTACGGCGTCGGCCGCGCCAAGGTGTCGGTGGCCGCGAGATTCTGGACCCTGTTGGAGGTCATCCCGAACCTGGCGCTCATCGTGTTGCTGGGTTTCGGTGCGTATGCGGCCGGTCACGGACTGGTGACCGTCGGCACCCTGGCCGCGTTTATCACCATGACGCTGTCGCTGGTCTGGCCGGTGGCGGCGCTGGGCTTTCTGCTGTCGATGACGCAGGAGGCGATGACGGCGGCGAATCGCATCGCCGAGATCTTCGACGCGCCCGGCGACATCACCGGTGGGCCGCATCCGGATCCACCGCATACCGGCTGGCTGGAACTGCGCGATGTGGGCTTTCGGGTCCCGGACCCGCCCGACGCCGATAAATGGCTGTTGCGGCACGTCACGTTCAGTGTCGGGCCGGGCGAGACGCTGGCCCTGGTGGGCTCCCTGGGGTCGGGCAAATCCTTGCTGACCGCGCTGCTGT
Organism: uncultured Actinomycetota bacterium; assembly: GCA_963845595.1. GTDB lineage: Bacteria > Actinomycetota > Actinomycetes > Mycobacteriales > Mycobacteriaceae > Mycobacterium. Next base: position 72,413 of record CAWJSU010000004.1, on the reverse strand, counting down.
CCCGGATCTACGACGTCTCGGAGGGACAGATTCTGCTCGACGGGCGCGACATCCGTGCGCTTTCGTTGCCCGCGCTGCGCCGGACGGTGAGCACGGCGTTCGAGGACCCGACGGTGTTCTCGATGTCGGTGGCGGAGAACCTGCGGCTGGGCCGGGAGGATGCCACGGATGCGGAGCTGGCCGCGGCCATCGACATCGCATCGGCGCGGTTCGTCTACGACCTGCCGTTCGGGCTCGACACCCGTGTCGGCGAGCAGGGGATGCGGCTGTCCACGGGACAGCGGCAGCGGTTGTGCCTGGCCCGGGCGATCGTGGCGGCGCCGACGGTGCTGGTGATTGACGACGCCCTGTCCGGGGTCGACGCCGCCGCGCTGCGTCGCGCCCTGGCCGGCGTCACCGGCATCGTGGTCGCGCGCCGGCCGTCGACGGTCCAGCTCGCCGATCGGGTGGCACTGCTGGAGAACGGGACCGTCACCCACGTCGGTAGCCACACCGAGCTTCTCGCGCAGGTGCCGCATTACCGCGACCTGATGACTTGCACACAGACGGATTTCGCGTACCGATGACCGAACTGGATACCCGGCCCTTTGCGGTCCAACGGCGCGACCCCGACCCCGCCCAGCAGGATTCCGGCCAGCACGATCCCGCCATCGACGAGACCCTGGCGCACGGCCGGGATGCGCGCGCCTTGCTGGGCTCACTGATGCGGCCGCATGTCTTGAGCCTTGGGCTGCTGCTGTTGGTGGCTGTGGTGGAAAACGCCGCGCGGCTTACGGTTCCACTGCTGGTGCGGTGGGGCATCGACCACGGGATCCCGTCGATAATGCACGGCGGCTCGCCGCGCGGGCTGTTGTGGACCGTCGCCGCGCTGTGCGGCACGGTGCTGGTGCACGGCATCAGCCGGCTGGTCTTCCTCAACGGGGCCGGGCGAGTTCGGCTGTCGGTTCTGCGGGAGTTGCGGCGGCGTGTGTTCCGGCATTTTCAGCGCCTGGACACCGCCTTTCATGATCGTTATACGACCGGCCGGGTGGTGAGCCGGCTGTCCAACGACGTCGATGCCGTCGAGGAAATGCTGGCGGCGGGGTTCGACTGCCTGATCACCACGGCGCTCACGCCACTGGGTGTAGCCGTGTTGCTCGTCGCTCTCGACTGGCGGCTCGGGCTGATGTGTCTGGGAGTGTTCCCGGCGCTGCTGGCCCTCGGCGGGTGGTTCCGTTTCGAGTCGTCGAAAACCTACCGTGCGGTGCGGGAGAGCACCGCGCTGGTCATCATGCAGTTCATCGAGACGATGGCGGGCATCAAAGTGGTGCAGGCCTACCGGCACGAGCCGCGCAACCAGGTCGTCTTCGACGACATCGCCGACCAATACCGGGTCATCAACGAGAAGGCCATGAAACTCATGGCCGTGTTCGCGCCGGGCGTGAAGGTGATCGGCAACGCCACGATCGGGGTGGTGCTGTTCTACGGCGGCAGCCAGGTGCTGCACGGGGCGATGACGATCGGAACGTTCGCGGCCTTCCTGCTGTATCTGCGCATGTTCTTTGAGCCGATGCACGAAATCACCTATTTTCTCAACAATTTTCAGGACGCGGCGTCGGCGCTGGAGAAGCTGGCCGCGGTGCTCATCAGACGGCCGGCCGTCGAATTCGCCAGTCCGCCGGCTAGTGGCCCGGTGGGGGGCACGGTCGCGGGCACGGTCGTCTTTGACGACGTGCATTTCGGCTACGTGCCCGGCCGGCCGGTGCTTTCCGGGCTGTCGCTGACGGTGCCGGCCGGGCAGACCGTGGCGCTGGTCGGCAAGACCGGTGCCGCCAAGACCACCATCGCCAAACTGCTGGCCCGGTTCTACGACCCGACTTCCGGGTCGATCACCGTGGACGGAGTCGACCTTCGCGATCTCGCCCAGGCCGATCTGCGCCGGCGCGTCACGCTGGTCACGCAGGAGAGCTTCCTGTTCTCCGGGACCATCGCCGAGAACATCTGGGTCGGCCGGCCCGGGGCCACCGGTGCCGAGGTCAGGGCTGCGGCCAGCGCGATCGGAGCGGACGAATTCATCGCCGCGCTGCCCGACGGGTATCAGACCGAGGTCACCAATGGCGGAGTGGCGTTATCCGCCGGCCAGCGGCAACTCATCGCCCTTGCCCGCGCGCTACTGGCCGACTCGGCCGTGCTGATCGTCGACGAGGCGACGTCGTCGCTTGACCTTGGGGCCGAGCGCGCGGTGCAACGGGCGCTGCACACGGTGCTGGCCGGGCGCACCGCTTTGGTCATTGCGAACCGGCCGGAAGCCGTTCCCGGCGCCGACCGGGTGCTGGTGCTCGGTGAGCGGGGCGAGATCGTCGCCGACGGTCGTCACCGGTAGACGTCACCGGTTGACGTCACCGGTTGAGGCCACTCAACCCCATTGCCAGCTGCCGCCGCACCGCCGGAACCTGCGCGGCCAGGCGCATGGCCGAGTTGCGTACCGGACGCAAGGGGCGCGGCAGCGTCGCGATCCGGGTCATCCGTCCGGTCATCTTCAGCACCTTTTCGGCGCGTTGGCGCTGGGCTTCGCCATAGGCGTCCAACGCGGCCTTGTCGCGGTCCTGGGCGCCGCCGTGGGTGACTTTGGCGAGCGCGCCGGCCAGGGCGATGGCGTCGGTGATCCCGAGGTTCATGCCCTGACCGCCGGCCGGGCTGTGCACATGGGCGGCGTCACCGGCCAGCAGTAACCGGCCTTCCCGGTACCGGTCGGCGACGCGGTGGTGGATTCGGAATCGCGTTCCCCATAGCAGCTCGGTGACCACGGTCTGGCCCGGCCCGAACGCACGGGTGTCCAGGAGCTTCTGCACGAACTCCGCCGACGGCTGCGCCGGTGCGTCGGGGGTCGGCGCGACGATGCGGAAGATGTCGTCGGGCAGCGGCGCGAGCACGGTGAAGCCATTTTCGGCGTAGAACAGGATCACCTGGTCACGCGGTGCCTCGCCGGACACCCGAACGTCGGCGAGCACGAAGGATTCGGCGAATTCGCCTCCGGTGAAACCGATTCCGGCTTGTTGGCGAACGATGCTGTGTATGCCGTCGGCCCCGACGACGTAGCCGGCCCGGATGGTGTCGCCGTCGTCGAACGTGGCCGTGACGCCGGTTGCATCCTGGGTGATGCTGCTGAGTGTCTTGGGCCGGATCACGTCGCCGCCCAGCTCGTGCAGGCGCTCTTCCAGCAGGCGCTCGGTGTCGGTCTGGGAGAGCATCAGCGTGTACGGGTGCTCGGTCGGCAGGCCGCTGAAATCGACCGGGAACAGGATGCGTCGCCCGGCATTTCCTGGAACGCTGGGAGGGCGACGACGCACTGGTGATCTTGTTGCGGTCCAACGCCACCAATGTCGAAGCGGCACAACGGATGCGGGGGATCTTTCGAACGCAATTGCAGCCGCTGGTCGCGGAGCTGCTGTCCGCCTCGGAATCCGCCACGCGGGCCGGGCTTGTCGCCACGCAGATCCTCGGTATCGCGTTGTGCCGCTTCGTGTTACGGCTGCCGCCCGTCGTCGAGATGACGCGAGACGAGGTCGTCTACTGTCTCGGCCCGACGATCCAGCGGTACCTGGGGCCGCCGGATTCCTGAGCCATGCGTCGCGTAGCGCCCTGGGAACCGCTCGCGCGATTGGCAGCAAAATCGCGACTGTGGGTGGGAATACGAGCGCGAAGCCGACCCTTGCTGAGCGGTACGGGATGCTTTTGCGGTTTTTGACGCCGTCGTCAGGGTTTGTCCGGAGTTATATGAAAACGATATGTGTTCTGTGTGACGGCGTAGGCTGCGCGGCAGGTAGCACGAGCGCGGTCTGAGCGCTCGCTGCGGTCATGCCGGCTTGGTCGGAGGTGCGGGATGTCGTTTCTCGTTGCGGCGCCGGAGATGATGGCCTCAGCGGCTTTAGATTTGTCCGGTCTTGGGTCGACGATCGCGGCGGCCAACGCGGCGGCGGTGCTGCCGACGACGGGGATCGCGACCGCGGCCGCCGACGAGGTGTCGGCGGCGATCGCCGCGTTGTTTGGCGCGCACGCCCAGGACTATCAGGCGCTCAGCGCGCAGGCGGCCGCGTTTCATGCCAAGTTCGTGCAGGCCTTGAGCGGGGCGGAGGGCGCGTATGCGGCCGCGGAGGCGGCCAATGCCGTGCCGTTGCAGAGCATCGGGCAGGATCTGCAGAGCCTGGCGGTGTTTTCGCCCGTTGAGCTGTTGACGGGGCGCCCGCTGTTCGGCACCGGCACCAATGGGGCGGCGGGCACCGGGCAGGCCGGCGGCGGGGGCGGGTGGATTTTCGGCAACGGCGGCAACGGCGGGTCCGGTACTGCCGGCGGTGCCGGCGGGGCTGGCGGGTCCGCCGGGCTGTTCGGCGCGGGCGGGGCCGGCGGCATGGGCGGGGCCGGCGGGGCGGGCGAAGCCGGTGGTGCCGGTGGCGCCGGTGGTGCCGGTGGGCTGTTGGGCGGCTCCGGTGGGGCCGGCGGCTCGGGCGGGGCCGGCGGCTCCAGCGTTACCGGCGCTGGCGCAGGTGGTGGGGCCGGCGGCGCCGGCGGTATGGACAAGGCGCTGGTGGGCTGGGCCGGCGGTGCTGGCGGGGCTGGTGGTGCCGGCTCCGCGGGCCTCGGAGATGGCCCGGCCGGCGGTACTGGCTTTGCCGGTGGGGCTGGTGGGGCTGGCGGGGCCGGCGGCGCCGACCCGGGGCTGCTCGGCGCCGGCGGGCTACTCGGCGCGGGCGGCACCGGCGGTGACGGCGGGGCCGGCGGGGCCGGCGGGGGTGGCGGGGCGGGTAGCAGCGGCGTGGGCCTGGACGGCGGGGCAGGTGGCATCGGAGGTGCTGGCGGCGCCGCTGGCGCCGGCGGCAGCGGCGGCGCCGCAGGATTCTTAGGGACCGCCGGCCATGCGGGCGTCGCGGGCATTGGTGGTAACGGCGGGGCCGGCGGGGCCGGCGGCGCCGGTGATGTCGGCACCGCGGGCACGGTCGGCAATGCTGGCGGTGCCGGCGGTACCGGCGGGGACGGAGGCCAGGGTGGCCAAGGTGGCGCCGGCAACGGTGGCACTACCGGCAGTGGCGGCGCCGGCGGCGCCGGCGGCACCGGCGGCCAGGGTGGCACCGGCTTCGCCGATGACGGCAGCAACGACGCCACCGCCGGCGGTGCTGGCGGTAACGGCGGGGCGGCCGGTTTGGGCGGCCTGGCCGGCACCGGCGGCACCGGTGGCGCCGCGGGCGCCGCGGGTACCGGCGGTCTGGGCGGCGGTGGTGGTGCCGGCGGGGCTGGGGCCACCGGCGCTACCGGCACCCTTGGCAATACCGGTGGCATCGGCGGTACCGGCGGGGACGGCGGCCAGGGCGGCCAGGGTGGCGCCGGCAACGGTGGCACCACCGGCAGTGGCGGCGCCGGCGGCACCGGCGGCCAGGGCGGCGCTGGTGGTACCGGCTTCGCCGATGACGGCAGCAACGACGCCACCGCCGGCGGTGCCGGCGGTAACGGCGGGGCGGCTGGCGCCGGCGGTCTAGCCGGCGCCGGCGGCAACGGCGGCGTCGCGGGCAGCGCGGGTATCGCCGGTGACGGCGGCCAGGGCGGCACCGGCGGGGCCGGTGCCCAGGGCGCCACCTCCGTCACCTCCGGCAATACTGGCGGCATCGGTGGTACCGGCGGCGGCGGCGGCCAGGGCGGCCAGGGTGGCGCCGGCAATGGCGGCACCAACGGCGATGGTGGTGCTGGCGGCACCGGTGGTCAGGGCGGCCAAGGCGGCATCGGCTACACCGGGGACGCCAGCAACGAGGCCACCGCCGGCGGTGGCGGCGGCCAAGGCGGAGACGGTGGCAGCGGCGGGGCCGCCGGCACTGGCGGCATCGCCGGCACCGGCGCGGTGGGCGGCGCGGGCACTGGCGGCGACGGCGGCGCCGGCGGCCAAGGCGGCGCCACCACCGCTAGTGGTCACACCGCCGGCACCGGGGGGCAAGGCGGTCAAGGCGGCCAAGGCGGCCAAGGAGACGCCAACACCGCTATTGGCGGCGCCGGCTATGCCGGCGGCGACGGTGGCGCCGGCGGCCAAGGCGGCCAAGGCGGCGCTGCTGTGCCGGGGGCAACAAACGGCGCCGGCGGCGCCGGCGGTCAAGGCGGTACTGGCGGTCTAGGCGGGGAGGGTGGCCCCGGCGACGCCGATAACGGCAGCGGCTTCGGCGCCCAAGGCGGCGCCGGCGGCGCCGGCGGCACCGGTGGCGGCGCTGGCCTGGGTGGGGCGGCCGGCACCGGCGGCGCCGGCGGCACGACGGGCACCGCGGGCGCCGGGGGTGGCGGCGGTCAAGGCGGGGTCGGCGGCCAAGGCGGCGCTACCACCATCAGCGATGACTTCGGCGGCACCGGCGGCTTCGGCGGCCAGGGCGGCCAAGGCGGCCAAGGCGCTACCGGCACAATCGGCAATACTGGCGGCGCCGGCGGCCCCGGCGGCGTCGGCGGCCAAGGCGGCCAAGGCGGCACTGCCGTGTCCACGGCAACCAACGGCGACGGCGGCGACGGCGGCAACGGGGGCCAAGGCGGACAGGGTGGCACCGGCTATGCCGACGACGGCAGCAACGACGCCACCGCCGGGGGCATCGGCGGTGCCGGTGGTGGCGCTGGCCTGGCCGGTGGGAGCGGCACCGGCGGCACCGGCGGCAGCGCCGGAGCCGGCGGCGACGGCGGGGACGGCGGGGGCGGCGGCACCGGCGGGGCCGGCGCTCAAGGCGTCACCGGCACCATCGGCAATACCGGCGGCACCGGCGGCGACGGCGCCGGCGGCGGCCAAGGCGGCCAGGGTGGCGACGGCTTCATCGCCGGCGCCGGCGGCCTAGGTGGTCAAGGTGGCGCCGGCGGCCAGGGCGGCGCCGGCTATGCCGACGACGGCGGCAACGATGCCACCGCCGGCGGCGTCGGCGGCACCGGCGGTGCCGGCGGTCAAGGCGGCGCGGCTGGCGCCGGCATCTTCGGCATCGCGGGCGATGGCGGCAGCGCCGGCGAAGGCGGTGCCGGTGGTCAGGGCGGCGCCACCAGCATCGGCGGTCACACCGCCGGTGCGGGCGGTCAAGGCGGTCAGGGCGGTCAAGGCGCCGCTGGTGTCACCGGCCCGGTCGATGCTGGCACCGGCTCCGATGGTGGTCAAGGCGGCGCCGGCGGTGGCGGCGGTGCTGGCGGTAACGCCGTCTCCGGGGCAACCAACGGCAGCGGCGGCGTCGGCGGTCAAGGCGGCGGCGGCGGTCAAGGCGGCGCGGGTTACGCCGATGACGGCAGCAACGACGCCGGCTACGGCGGCGACGGCGGCTCCGGGGGCGGCGGCGGTGCCGGCGGCGCGGTCGGTACCGGTGGCAGCGGTGGCGCCGCGGGCGCCGGGGCCGCTGGCGGTCAAGGTGGCGTCGGCGGTCAAGGTGGCGCCGCCTTGACCGGCGGTGACTACGCCGGCGGCGGCGGCGCCGGTGGCCAAGGCGGCCTAGGCGGCCAGGGTGGCGCCGGTGATGGCGGCATCAACGCCAATGGCGGCGCCGGCGGCGCCGGCGGCCAAGGCGGCCTAGGCGGCGCGGGTGCCGCCGACGGCGGCAGCAACAATGCCACCGCCGGCGGCGGCGGTGGCTCCGGCGGCGGCGGCGGCCAAGGCGGCGCGGTCGGCGCCGGCGGCATCCTCGGCACCGGGACCGGGGGCGGCGCGGGCGCCGGCGGGGCCGGCGGCCAAGGCGGCCAGGGCGGCGCCACCACCCATATGGGTGACACCGCTGGCGCCGGCGGGACCGGCGGCGGCGGCGGCCAAGGCGGCCAGGGCGCCACCGGCGCGGCCACCGCCACCTCCTACTCCGGCGCCGACGGCGGCCAGGGCGGCCAGGGCGGCCAAGGCGGCACTGCCGTGTCGGGGGCTACCAACGGCAGCGGCGGTGCTGGCGGCGTCGGCGGCCAAGGCGGTCAAGGCGGCACCGGCTACGCCGACGACGGCAGCAACGACGCTGGCATCGGCGGCACCGGCGGCGCCGGTGGCGCCGCCGGATTGGGCGGGGCGGTCGGCACTGGCGGCATCGCCGGCACCGGCACGGCGGGCGGCGTGGGCACCGGCGGTCAAGGCGGGCAGGGTGGCACCGGCGGGGCCGGCGCTCAGGGCGCCACCGGCACGCTCGGCGGCAATGGCGGCACCGGCGACGACGGCGGCGGCGGCGGCCAAGGCGGTCAGGGTGGGGCCGGCAATGGCGGCACCACCGGCAGCGGCGGCGACGGCGGCGTCGGCGGTGTCGGCGGCCAAGGCGGCACCGGCGGCAACGACGCCGGCACCGGGGGTATCGGCGGCACTGGTGGCGGCGCTGGACTGGGCGGGGCGGCCGGCACCGGCGGCACCGGCGGCACCGCGGGCGGCGCGGGCAGCGGCGGCCAAGGCGGGCAAGGCGGCACCGGCGGGGCCGGCGCTCAGGGCTCCACCGGCGTGCTCGGACATACTGGCGGCGCCGGCGGCGAAGGCGGTGGCGGCGGCCAGGGCGGTCAGGGTGGGGCCGGCAATGGCGGCACCACCGGCAGCGGCGGCGTCGGCGGCACCGGTGGCCAAGGCGGCCAAGGCGGCACCGGCTACGCCGATGACGGCAGCAACGACGCCACCGCCGGGGGCACCGGCGGCATCGGTGGCGGCGCTGGTCTGGGCGGGGCGGTCGGCACCGGGGGCACCGGCGGCACCGCGGGCGGCGCGGGTGCGGGCGGTCAAGGCGGTCTAGGCGGCACCGGCGGGGCCGGCGCTCAGGGCTCCACCGGCACGGTCGGCAATACGGGCGGCACCGGTGGCACCGGCGCCGCCGGCGGCCAAGGCGGCCAGGGTGGCGCCGGCAATGGCGGCACCACCGGCGCCGGCGGCCAAGGCGGCGAGGGCGGTGCCGGTGGTCAGGGCGGTGCCGGCTTCGCCGACGACGGCAGCAACGACGCCACTGCCGGCGGCGCGGGCGGGCAAGGCGGTGCCGGCGGGCAAGGCGGCGCGGCTGGCACCGGCGGCCTCTCCGGAGGTGCGGGCGGCGGCGGCTTCGGCGGCTCCGCCGGTGCCGGTGGTCAGGGCGGCGCCGCCACCACCAGCGGTGACATCGCCGGTGCGGGCGGTCAAGGCGGGCAAGGCGGTCAAGGCGGCGCTGGTGTCAGCGGCCCGGGCGGCGGCGGCTCCGGCGGCTATGGCGGCGGCGGCGGCTACGGCGGTGCCGGCGGTGCCGGCGGTAACGCCGTGTCCGGGGCAACCAACGGCTCCGGCGGCGGCGGCGGTCAAGGCGGTGCTGGCGGTCAAGCTGGCGGCGGCGGCGCCGACGACGGCAGCGGCTCCGGCGGCTCCGGTGGCAGCGGCGGCTACGGCGGTGCCGGCGGTGCTGGCGGCGCGGTCGGCACCGGCGGCATCCTCGACAGCGGCACCGCGGGCGCCGGGGGCGCTGGCGGCCAGGGCGGTGGCGGCGGTCAGGGCGGCGCCACCACCACCAGCGGTGACTCGGCCGGCGGCGGCGGGTCCGGCGGCGGCGGTGGTCAAGGCGGTGCTGGTGTCACCGGTCCGGCCGGCGGCAGCGCCTCCGATGGTGGTCAAGGCGGCGCCGGCGGTGCCGGCGGTGCTGGCGGTAACGCCGTCTCCGGGGCAATCAACGGCTACGGCGGCGGCGGCGGCGACGGCGGCGGCGGCGGCCAGGGCGGCAGCGGCTACGCCGACGATGGCAGCAACGACGCCGGCTCCGGCGGGGGCGGCGGTGCCGGCGCTGCCGGTGGCCAGGGTGGCGCGGCCGGCTCCGGTGGCCTCTACGGCGGTGCGGGCTCCGGCGGCGGCGGCGGCTTCGGTGGTGCCGGCGGCGACGGCGGCGCCACCACCACCAGCGGTGACACCGCCGGTGCGGGCGCCCAAGGCGGCCAAGCCGGCCAAGGCGGCACCGGCGGTTCCAACGCGCAGGGCACCGGCGGGGCTGGCGGCGACGGCGGTTACGGCGGTTACGGCGGCGACGGCGGCGACGGCGCCACCGGGGCCACCGGCGGCACCGGCGCCACCGGCGGCACCGGGGGCACCGGCGGCACCGGGGGCACCGGCTCCAGCGGCAGCCCCGGCAGCGACGGCGGCGGCGGCACCGCAGGCAGCGCAGGCACCGGCCCCTCCGGCTCCTCCGGCGGCAGTGGCGGCTCCGGCGGCCCCGGCGGCGCCGGCGGCGCCGGCTCCCCTTAGGTTTAGACACCTGGCGACAAGTGATCGACGACGTGTCGGCTATGGGTTGCGCCGATCGCAGGTGGTCGACGAGGATGCGCATGCACTCAGTTGATCGATGCGGGTGCGGTCGTTGTGGGTCGCCTGGTCGGAGTCGGCCGACGCGGGTGAGGGTACCCGGCAACGGCCGGTCCGGCCGGGTGTGGCCGGGTTCGATGATGGGCTGTATGCCGCGCGGCTCGCGCAAGTCTTAGACGTTCCCGGCGGGCTCCGAGAAAGATGAACCCACCTAATTTTCTTGAGCTCGACTCAAGCTACGAGAAGCGGCGGACGGTCGCCAACGCACGAATTCATCAAAGTGCCCGCATCGCCGGGCGTGAGGCATGACGCCTGGTCACGATCGCGTTCGCCAGCACCCCAACGCGGCTACTCACCTGCTGGGCTTCCCCGCTGTCGACGCTATGACGACGCCTGGGCGACGTGGGCGGCAACCGGCGTCACCAACCACGCCGACCGCTATTGCAGCCAGGCTCGATGATGCGGCGGGTCTCGCAGCCCGATCCCAGGGTGCAAGCCGAGCGCATCAGGATCGGTGGCAACCGAGCGGCTGCGGCAGGCTCAGGTGGGGGGTTGGTTGTCTTTGCCCGGCTTGCCGTCGGGGCCGCGGGTGCCGCCGTCGGGGCCGGCGGGGCCGCCGATGCCGAAGTGACTGCTGCCGGTGCCGCCGCCGCCGTTGGCGCCGCCGCTGCCGCTGCCGCTGCCGGCTTCGCCGCCCTCGGTGCCGTTGCCGCCGTCGCCGCCGTCGCCGCCGGAGGAGCCGCTGCCGCCTTGGCCGCCGTCGCCGCCGTTGCCGCCGTTACCGCCGGGGCCGGCGTTACCGCCGGTGCCCACGGTGCCGGTGCCGAGGAAGCCGACCTTGCCGGCATCGCCGCCGTCGCCGCCGCCGCCGCCGTCGCCGCCGTCGCCGCCGTTGCCGCCGTCCTCGCGGCCGATAATATTACCGGCGGCGGTGCCGCCGGTGCCGCCGTGACCGCCAGTGAAGCCGGTGCCGCCGGGGCCGCCGGTGCCGCCGTTGCCGGTGGTGCCGTACACGGTGGCGCCGCCGTCGCCGCCGCGGCCGCCGTTGCCGCCGTTGCCGCCGTCGCCGCCGTTGCCGCCGGGGCTGTCTTCGCCGGCGCCGTTGCCGCCGTTGCCAGCCAGGCCGCCGGTGCCGCCGCGGCTGCCGTTGCCGCCGGTGCCGCCGTTGCCATACGTGGAGGCGCCGCCGGTGCCGCCGTTGCCGCCGTTGCCGCCGTTGCCGCCGTCGCCGCCGTCTTGGCCATTACTCTCTGAGCCGGGGACAACGGCGTCGCCGCCTTTGCCGCCGTTGCCGCCGACCGCGCCGAAGGTGGAGGGCCCGCCGTTGCCGCCGTTGCCATTCGTGCTGGCGCCGCCGGTGCCGCCGGTGCCGCCGTTGCCGCCGTTGCCGCCGTCGCCGCCGGGCCCGCCGCTATCGTTACCGGTGCCGTGCGTGGCGTTGCCGCCGTTGCCGCCGTTGGCGCCGTTGGTGGCTTGGCCGGCGGCCCCGCCGTTACCGCCGGTCCCGCCGGTGCCGATCAGCCCGGCGTGGCCGCCGGTGCCGCCGGTGCCGCCGGTGCCGCCGTCACCGCCGTCACCGCCGGCCCCGTCGACGCTGTCGCCGCCGTTGGCGGGTGCTCCGGCATTACCGCCGTGACCTCCGACCCCGCCGTTACCGGCGGCGCCTTGGCTGCCGGTGCCCAGCGCGCCACCTCCGTCACCCCCTTGGCCGCCGGTGCCGCCGGTGCCGCCGCCGCCGCCGTCGCCGCCGTCGCCGCCGGGGGGGTTGGAGGTGCCGTTGCCGCTCGACGCGGGCGCGCCGGGGACGCCGTTGCCGCCGGTGCCGCCGACCCCGCCGACCCCGCCGACCCCGCCGGCCCCGCCGTTACCGGAGTGCGACCCGCCTAAGCCGCCGTCGCCGCCCGGGCCGCCGTAGCCGCCAGTGCCGCCGGTGGCTCCGCCGCTGCCTGCACCGACACCGTCGACGCCCGGGAGGCCGGGGCCGCCCTGGCCGCCTTGGCCGCCGGTGCCGCCGTTGCCGTAGGACCCGGCGTTTCCGCCGTCACCGCCGGTGCCGCCGACCGCGCCGGGGGTGGTGGCGTTGAAGCCCGGCCCGCCGTTGCCGCCGTCGCCGCCGACGGCGAGGAAACCGCCGGGCTTGCCGGGGTTGCCGGGGTCACCGGCGGCACCGCCCGGGGTGGTGCCGGCCGCCCCGAGCGCGCCGCCGACGCCGGCGACGGGACTTGGGTTACCACCGTCGCCGCCCCGGCCGCCCTTGGTGAATTCGCCGCCGATCGCGCCGTTGCCGCCGTCACCGCCTAAGCCGGAGGTACCGCCTAGGCCGCCGTCACCGCCGTCGCCGTTGGCGCCCGCGGAGCCTCCCCCCGCTCCCGAGACGCCGCCGTTGCCGCCTTTGCCGCCGTTGCCGCCGGTGCCACCTTGCCCGCCGGTGCCGCCGTTGCCGCCGGCGGCGCCGGCGGCGCCGGTGCTGGCGTCGTAGCCTTTGCCGCCGTTTCCGCCTTGGCCACCGTAGCCACCGTCGCCGGCGTCACCGCCGTTGCCGCCGTTACCGGATTCCGTGCCGCCGGCGCCGCCGTTGCCGCCGTTGCCGCCGTTGCCGCCGTTAATGCCTTGCGCGCCGGTGCCGCCGTTGGGGAAAAGGACGTTGCCGTTGGTGCCATCGCCGGCGGCACCGTGCTCGTCGCCGCCGTCGCCGCCGTTGCCGCCGTTGCCGCCGGTGCCGATGAGCCCGCCGGTGCCGCCGTTGCCACCGTTGCCGCCGTTCACGCCGCTGGGGCCGCCCTGGTGGCTGTAGCCGTTGCCGCCGTTGCCGCCGGTGCCGGTGACGTCGATGACGGTGAGGCCGGGAGGGCCTTTGCCGCCGGTACTGCCTGTACCCGAGAGGCCCCCGGTGCCCGGTGCGCCGCCGGCGCCGCCGGCGCCTTCCGTGCCGAAATTACCGGCGTTGCCGCCGTTGGCGCCGTTGGGGGTGGTGGCGTTGCCGGGCGCACCGTTGCCGCCGTTGCCGCCGATGCCGGCGTTGCCGCCGTCGCCGCCGCTGCCGCCGTTGCCGTTGTGGCCCGCAGTTCCGGACACGGCGACACCGCCGCCGCCGCCTTGGCCGCCTTGGCCGCCTTGGCCGCCTTGGCCGCCTTGGCCGCCGGTGCCGCCGGTCGTGCCGGCCACGGCGAGGTTCTGGTAGCCGGTGCCGCCTTGGCCGCCTTGGCCGCCGGGGCCGCCGGTGCCGCCGGTGCCGCCGACGCCGCCGACACCGGCGGCACCGACGGCGGTGCCGCCGGTGCCGCCGTTGCCGCCGGCCCCACCGGTGGCGCCGGTGCCGCCGGTGCCGCCGGTGGTGCTACCGGCAGTGCCGGGGTCGCCGAGGTCGCCGGTCCCGGTTATGGGGCTGCCATCGCCGCCGCGGCCGCCATTACCACCGTTGAAACCGAGGCCGCCGGGGCCGCCGTCGCCGCCGCTCGCCTCCGGCAGGACGCCGTCAGCGCCGTTGCCGCCGGTGCCGCCGGTGCCTGTCCCCATAGCGGTGCCGCCCCTACCGCCGTTGCCGCCGGTGCCGATTATGCCGCCGGGGCCGCCGGGGCCGCCGGGGCCGCCGTTGCCTGACCCCATTGCGGTGCCGCCGGTGCCGCCGGTTCCGCCGGTTCCGTCCAGCGCGGTGGCGGGGCCGCCGGGGCCGCCGGGGCCGCCGTTGTCGCTGCCCTGGCCAATGCCGCCGGTCGCGCCGGGCCCGCCATTACCGAGGACCGAGCCGCCTTGGCCGCCGCCGCCGGCGGCGCCGCCGGACTCGGTGCCGTCGGTGGCGTTGCCGCCGGCCCCGCCGGCCCCGCCGTTGCCATAGCTGCCGCCGTTGCCGCCGGTACCGCCGTCACCGCCGGCCGTGTCGGGGGAGGTGGTGGGGTCGGGGTTGTAGCCGGCCCCGCCGGTGCCGCCGTTGCCGCCGCCGGTGACCTCAGCGCCGGCCGCACCGGTCGCGCCGGCGTGTGCGCCGGTGCCGCCGGGGCCGCCGGTGCCCACGGCGCCGGGGTTACCGCCGTTGCCGCCCGTGCCGCCGGTGTTGGTGGCAGTGCCGGCCGCGCCGGTGCCGCCGTCGCCACCGACCCCGGGCGTGCCTCCGGTCCCGCCGGTCCCGCCGTCGCCGTCGGCGCCCGCCTGGCCGAACAAGGCCGAGCCTTTGCCGCCGACCCCGCCCACTCCGCCCGTGCCGCCGAGGCCGCCGTTACCGCCGTCGCCGCCGGTGCCGCCGGTGCCGTTGTTGGTGGGAAACACACCGGTCGCGCCGTCGCCGCCGGCGCCGCCGGTGCCGCCGGTGCCGCCGATGCCGCCCTGGCCGCCGGCCCCGCCATTGCCAAACAGCAGCCCGCCGCTACCGCCGACCCCGCCGGCCGCGCCGACCCCGCCGGTGCCGCCATCACCGCCGAGGCCGCCCGCGGCGCCCGCGGTGCCCGTGGTGCCCGTCGTGCCGACCCCGCCGGCCCCGCCCATACCGCCGTTGCCGAACAGGAAGGCGCTACCGCCGGCGCCGCCGGCCTGCCCGGGCGCACCGGACCCGCCGTTGCCGCCGTTGCCGAAAATCCACCCGCCCCCGCCGCCGGCCTGCCCGGTGCCCGCCGCCCCATTGGTGCCGGTGCCGAACAGCGGGCGCCCCGTCAACAGCTCAACGGGCGAAAACACCGCCAGGCTCTGCAGATCCTGCCCGATGCTCTGCAACGGCACGGCATTGGCCGCCTCCGCGGCCGCATACGCGCCCTCCGCCCCGCTCAAGGCCTGCACGAACTTGGCATGAAACGCGGCCGCCTGCGCGCTGAGCGCCTGATAGTCCTGGGCGTGCGCGCCAAACAACGCGGCGATCGCCGCCGACACCTCGTCGGCGGCCGCGGTCGCGATCCCCGTCGTCGGCAGCACCGCCGCCGCGTTGGCCGCCGCGATCGTCGACCCAAGACCGGACAAATCTAAAGCCGCTGAGGCCATCATCTCCGGCGCCGCAACGAGAAACGACATCCCGCACCTCCGACCAAGCCGGCATGACCGCAGCGAGCGCTCAGACCGCGCTCGTGCTACCTGTCGCGCAGCCTACGCCGTCACACAGAACACATATCGTTTTCATATAACTCCGGACAAACCCTGACGACGGCGTCAAAAACCGCAAAAGCATCCCGGACCGCTCAGCAAGGGCCCAGCTGCACCGCATGGACGATCGAGCTGTTCGACCAGGGTGGCGGAATCAAGCGGCGCCGTCACCTACCAAGCGCAAAGTTGGCTCGGCTGAAGGGCTTTCGGTGATCGATCAGTTAGGGCAACCCGACCGCCGCCCCGCCTTGCGTCCTCGAACTGAGCGGACTCACCGGCGTGTCGTGGGTGTGGTTGCAGTGTCGCGCGTAGGCATGGCGGCGGGGTGATGAGGGTGCGAGCGTCAGCGGCGCGTCGTGTGGGTGGGTTACGTGTCGCGGGGTAGCGGGGGCAATCCGATGCGGCGGTACCGCTGCAACCGGGCGGCCAGGCGTTCGGCGGCGGGGATTCCGCGCAGCGCGTCGACCTCGGCGGCGATGGCCAGTGACAGTCGCCGGCAGAAGGCGACCGGCTCGTCGGCGGCGTCGGGGCGTTCGGGGACGATCGCGTCGACAATCCCGGACCTCAACAGGTCGGCCGACCGGATCCCTTGTGCCGCGGCGAGTTCGGCGGCATGAGCGGTGTCGCGGAAGACGATCGCGCTGGCGCCCTCCGGCGGTAGCGGCGCCAGCCAGCCGTGCAATGCGGCCAGCACCCGGTCGGCGGGCACCATCGCCAGCGCCGGGCCGCCGCTGCCCTGGCCCAGCAGCACCGAGACCGTCGGGGTATCCAGTGTGACCAGCTCGGCCAGGCACTGGGCGATCTGGCCGGCCAGCCCGCCCTGCTCGGCTTCGGCCGACAGCGCCGGGCCGGCGGTGTCGATCACCAGCACCAGCGGCAGGCGCAGCTCGGCGGCCAGCGCCATGCCGCGCCGGGCCGCGCGCAGTGCGGCGGGCCCGACCAGCCTTCCGGTCACCCGCTGCTGGCCCAACACCACCGCGGGTTGGCCGGTGAATCGGGTCAGCGCCAGCAGCGTCGTCGCCGCCTCACCCTGGCCGGTACCGGACAGCAACACCGGGTCGGTGGCGCCGTACTGCAGTAGCTGTCCGACGCCCGGCCGGTCCGACCGCCGCGACGCCAACACCGAATCCCAGGCCGGCACATCGGGTATCGGTTCGGGCGCCGGCGGTGCCGGCACCGACTCGGGAGCGTCGGCGATCACGGTCAGCGCGCGATCCAGCATCCGTTGCAGCCCGTCCAGCGCCACGACGTCGTCGATCACCCCGTGCCGTTGCAGGTTTTCCGCGGTCTGGACGCCGGGCGGGAAGGGTTCGCCGTAGAGCAGTTCGTACACCCGGGGTCCGAGAAAGCCGATCAGCGCGCCCGGCTCGGCGACGGTGACATGGCCCAGCGACCCCCACGACGCGAAGACCCCGCCGGTGGTCGGGTTGCGCAGGTAGACCAGGTACGGCAGGTGTGCCTGTTTGTGCAGCCGGACGGCAGCGGCGATCTTGACCATCTGCAGAAACGCGACCGTGCCCTCCTGCATCCGGGTGCCGCCCGAGCTCGGCGAGGCCAGCAGCGGCAGCCGTTCGGCGGTGGCGCGCTGGACGGCGGCGGTGATGCGTTCCGCCGCGGCCACCCCGATGGACCCGCCGAGAAAGCTGAACTCGCACACCACGACGGCCACGCGCCGCCCGAATATGCGGCCCTCGCCGGTGAGCACCGCCTCGTCCAGGCCGGTGGCGGCCCGGGCGTCGGCCAGCTCCCGGGCGTAAGCCCCGGTCAGCGGCTCGCATATCGGGGTTGCCAGCGGATCGGTGTCCCAGCTGACGAAAGAGCCCTTGTCCAGCACCGCATCGCGCAGTTGATCGTTTGTGATACGGCTCACCCGACGAGGCTATATAGGCTGGCCTCCATGATCGGTGTCACCCAGGCCGAAGCCGTCTTGACGATTGAGCTGCAGCGCCCCGAGCGCCGCAATGCCCTGAACTCGCAGCTTGTCGACGAGCTGCGGGAGGCCGTGCAGAAAGCAAGCGCGGAGAACATCCGCGCCATTGTGCTGACCGGGCAGGGCACGGTGTTCTGTGCCGGCGCGGACCTCACCGGAGACGCGTTCGCCGCCGATTATCCCGACCGGCTCATCGCGCTGAATAAGGCCATCGACGAGTTCCCGATGCCGGTGATCGGCGCGATCAACGGACCCGCGATCGGCGCGGGCCTGCAGCTGGCCATGATCTGTGACCTGCGGGTGGTGGCGCCGGATGCGTTTTTCCAGTTTCCTACTTCCAAATACGGCCTGGCCCTTGATAACTGGAGCATCCGGCGGTTGTCGTCGCTGGCTGGCTACGGGCGGACGCGAGCTATGTTGCTGGCCGCGGAGAAGCTGACCGCCGAGGTGGCGCTGCAGACCGGAATGGCCAACCGCATTGGGACGCTGGCCGACTCGCAGGCCTGGGCCGCAGAAATCGCCGGCCTGGCGCCGCTGGCGCTGCAGCACGCCAAGCGGGTGCTCAACGACGACGGAGCCTACGAGGACCAGGGGCCGGCGCACAAGGAACTGTTCGAGAAGGCGTGGGCCAGCCAGGATGTGATCGAAGCGCAGATCGCCCGCGTCGAGAAACGACCGCCGAATTTTCAGGGGGCTTAACGACCATGGTGCGCTCAACGCTGCGGCTGGCCGCCGGCACCGCGTCGCTGGCCGCCGGTGGGTGGCTGTTGCGGGCGCTGCACGGTTCGTTCGCTGCCCTTGGCGGTGATCCCGCGGCGATCGCGGCTGTTTGCGAGGGATCTCCCAACTACCAGGACGGCGTCTTCGCCAACCTCGACCCCGCCTCGCTGTACATCATGGACCGCGAGGAATGGCGGCTCATCCTGTTCGAGCTGATCGGAGGGGGGGCGAGCCGGCCGGCGGGTCCGATCCCGTTGGCCGCGCCGGAGATCTATCGGGGCGACGCCAGCCCGCTGGCGGTGAGTTGGTTCGGTCACTCGACGGCACTGGTGGAAATCGACGGCTACCGGGTGCTGACCGATCCGGTGTGGAGTAACCGGTGTTCGCCGTCGGACCTGGTGGGCCCGCAGCGGCTGCACCCGCCGCCGGTGCAGCTGGAGGGGCTGCCCGCTGTCGACGCGGTGATCATCAGCCACGACCACTACGACCATCTCGATGTCGACACCGTGCTGGCCTTGGCTCGCATGCAGCGGGCGCCGTTCTTCGTGCCGCTGGGCGTCGGTGCCCATCTTCGGGCGTGGGGCATCCCCGAGCACCGCATCGTCGAACTCGACTGGCATCAGAGCGCCGCCGTCGACGAGCTGACCGTGGTCTGCATGCCGGCCCGGCACTTCTCGGGGCGGTACTTCACCCGCAACAACACGCTGTGGGCGTCCTGGGCGTTGATCGGTCCGAGTCATCGGGCGTATTTCGGCGGCGACACCGGCTACACCAAGAGCTTCGCGCAGATCGGCGCGGACCACGGACCGTTTGACCTGACGCTGCTGCCCGTCGGCGCCTACAACTCGGCGTGGCCGGACATCCACATGAACCCCGAGGAGGCGGTGCGGGCGCATCTGGACGTCACCGACTCGGGCTCGGGGCTGTTGGTGCCCATTCACTGGGGCACCTTCCGGTTGGCCCCGCACCCGTGGGCCGAGCCGGTCGAGCGGGTGCTCAAGGCGGCCGAGCCTGCGCGTGTGCAGGTCGGCGTGCCTTTGCCCGGTCAACGCATTGATCCGGCCGGGCCGTTGCGGTTCAACCCGTGGTGGCGGTTGTAGATACTGCGCCGAGGACGCCCTACATTGTGGGCGTATTCGCGCCGTTCGCGCCGGTGCCGCCGGCGGTGCCGTTGCTGCCTGAGCCCGCGTTGCCGCCGCCGGTGCCCGCGGAGCCGCCGGCCCCGCCGGTGCCGCCCGAACCGCCGGTGCCGCCCGGACCGCTTGCGCCGCCGGCCCCGCCGTTGCCGCCGTTGGCGCCGTTGCCGCCGACGCCGCCGGCGCTGTTGGTGATGCCGGTGCCGCCCTGGCCACCGAAGCCGCCGCTGCCGCCCGCGCCGCCGCGGCCGCCGCCAACGCCGCCGCTGCTAACGCCGGTGCCGCCCATGACGCCGATGCCCGTCGAGGTGCCGCCAACGCCGCCCTGGCCGCCGATGTTGCCGTTGCCGCCGGCAGCGCCGCTGCCGTTCGCTGAGCTGCCGCCGAAAGCGCCGTTGCCGCCGAAACCGCCGCCACCGCCGTCGCCGCCGGTATTGCCGCTACCGGCTGCGCCACCGGTGCCGCCGGTGCCGCCGGTGCCGCCGAGGCCGCCGTTGCCGGAGCCGTTGGAGCCGCCACCGCGGCCGCCGGTGCCGCCGGTGCCGCCGCCACCGCCGTTGGCGCCGTTGCCGCCACCGAATGAGTTGCCGCCTTGGCCGCCCACGGCGCCGTTGCCGCCCTGGCCGCCGGCACCGCCAGTGCCGCTTCCGCCGACTGTGCTGAAGCCGCCACTGCCGCCGGCGCCGCCATTGCCACCGGCGCCGCCGGCGCCGCCGCTGCCGGTGCCGAGTGCGTTGCCGCCGTTTCCGCCGATGGCGCCGTTGGCGCCGATGCCGCCGGCGCCGGCCGCCCCGCTGCCAGTGCTGCCGCCGGCGGTGTTACCGCCGGCCCCGGCGTCGCCGGCGGTGCCGCCGGCGCCGCCCGCGCCGCCGTTGCCGACGCCGGTTGCGATGCCCCCCTGCCCGCCCATGCCGGCCGCGCCGCCGTTGCCGCCGACGCCGCCATTGCCACTGCCGCCGCCGGTTGCTGCGCCGCCGTTGCCGCCGACTCCGCCATGGCCGCCGGTGCCGCCGACGCCGCCGTTGCTGTTGGTTCCCTCTCCGCCGTTCCCGCCAAGGCCGCCGCCGCCGCCGTTGCCACCGACGCCGCCGATACCACCGGTGCCAGCGCCTGAACCGCCTACGCCGCCGCCGCCGGCCAGGCCGCCATTGCCGCCGTTGCCGCCGCCGTTGCCGCCGTCGCCGCCGACGCCGCCGTCGCCGGCGTCGCCGCCTAGGCCGCCGCTGCCGCCGTTGGCGGAGCCGAGGCCGCCGGTTGCGGTTGCGGCGCCGCCCGCGCCGCCGGCGGCGCCGCTGCCGCCGTTGCCGCCGTTGCCCCCGGCACCGGTGCCGGTTGCGGTGCCGCCGTTACCGCCGATGCCCCCGGCGCCGCCTTGGGCGCCGATGCCGCCGCTGGCGTTGCCGGTTGTGAGGGAGCCGCCGCGGCCGGCGGAGCCGCCGTTGCCGCCGCCGCCGCCGTTGCCGCCGACTCCCGCGACCGTGGTTCCGCCGTTGCCGCCGCCGCCGCCGGCGCCGCCGTCGCCGCCGGGCCCGGCGTCGGTGGAGTCGCCGTTGCCGCCGGTGCCGCCGTTGCCGCCGGCGCCGCCGTTGCCGCCGGTTCCGTCGCCGCCATTGCTGCCGCCGGTGCCGCCGGTACCGACCGCACCGCCGACGCCGGACTTTCCGCCGTCGCCGCCGGTGCCGCCGTTGCCGCCATCGACACCCGTGCCGCCGTTGCCCCCGTTGCCGCCTGCGCCGCCCAAGCCGCCGGTGCCGCCGAGGCCGCCGCTGCCATTGGTGCCGCCGGTAATGCCAATGCCGCCGACGCCGCCGGCGCCGCCGGCACCGCCGGCGAACCCGACGTTGCCGTCGCCACCGGCCGAACCGTTTCCACCGGTGGCGCCGGTGCCGCCGGTGCCGCCCTGGCCGCCGGCCCCGCCGGTACCCGCGCCGCCCGCGGTTCCGCCGGGCCCGGCCGCGCCCCCGGCACCGGCCAACCCGCCGGTCCCGCCTGTGCCGCCGTCGCCGCCGACCGTCGTGTTGCTAGAGCCGCCGCTGCCGCCCTGGCCACCGACCCCGCCGTTGCCGCCCGCGCCACCGTTGCCGCCGTGGGTCGTCGATTGCCCGGCGCCGCCGCCGGCGCCGCCGGCGCCGCCGGCCCCGGCCGCGGCGCCGTTGCCGCCCACCGTGCCGGTGCCCGCAATACCGTTCACCCCGGCGCCGCCGGCGCCACCCACGCCGCCTTGGCCGCCGGCGCCACCCTGGCCGATCAGGTTGCCGCCCGGGCCGCCGGCGCCACCCATGCCGCCGGCTCCGCCGGCCACGGCCATGCTGCCGGCCCCGCCGGCGCCGCCGGCGCCGCCGGCGCCACCGTTGCCCCCCAACAGCCCGCCGCTGCCGCCCGCCCCGCCCGTGCCGCCGGAACCGCCGGGCAGGCCCGTGCCGCCGGCCCCGCCCATCCCGCCGTTGCCGATCAGCCCCGCCGAGCCGCCGGCCCCGCCGGTCTGGCCGGGCAGCCCCTGGGCGCCGTTGCCGCCGTTGCCGATCAGCCAGCCACCGGCGCCGCCGGTGGCGCCGGCATTGGTGGCGTTGGCGCCGTTGCCGATCAGTGGGCGCCCGAGCGCCGACGGGTAAAGCGCGCCGATCAGCACCTGTAAGAGATTTTCGGACTCGGCGGCGGAATACGCCTTTGCGCCGGCCGTCATGGTGCTCATGAACTGGTCATGAAACGCGGCCGCCTGCGAGCTGAGCGCCTGATATTGCTGGCCGTGTGCGCCGAACAACGCCGCGATTTGCGTCGACACCTCATCGCCGGCCGCGGCGAGCACCTGCGTCGTCGAGGCCGAGGCCGATTGGGTGGCCTCGGTGATCGCCTCGCCGATCCCGGCCAACTTCGTTGCCGCCGCCGCAATCGCCTCCGGCGCCGCGAGTAGATACGACATCGGTGGCTCCCCTTTCAGGAGGACAACTCGGGATCAGCCCAACCCATCATGGATGGCCGCACTGTAGCGCCGTCTGGGTAGCTCGTGTTGGGTTTGCGTGGCTTTCCCAGACGCGACTCAGGCTGTGATGTTGGGGTGTCATGGGGGTGTCGCGCCTTTGCTGCCGGCGGTTCCGCTGTTGCCGGTGCCACCGGTGGGCGTGCCGCTGCCGCCGAGGCCGCCGCCGCCGGCAGCGCCGCCGCCGCCGCCCGTGCCGCCGACACCGCCGTTGTTGCCGACGCCGCCGCTGCCGCCGACGCCGCCGTTGCCGCCGTTGCCGCCGGTGCCGCCGGTGACGGTAGTGGTGCCCGTTGAGCTGCCGCCGGCGCCGCCCGCGGCGCCGGCGCCGCCCGCGCCGCCGAGGCCGCCGGCTACGGTCAGGCCGGTTGAGGCGCCGCCCTGGCCGCCGGCGCCGCCGTCGCCGCCGCCGGCGCCGGCGCCGGTGGCGCCGCCGTTGACGCCGTTGCCGCCCGCGCCGCCGATGGCGCCGGCGCCACCCTTGCCGCCGTTGCCCCCGATGAGGGCGTCGCCGCCGTCACCGCCGAGACCGCCGTTGCCGGCGGTGCCACCCTGGCCGGCGGCGCCTGTTGCGTGGTTGACGCCGCCGCCGGCGCCGCCCTGGGCGGCGTTGCCGCCGGCGCCGCCGTTGCCGCCGGTACCGGTGGTTGCGGCGCCGCCGTTACCGGCGCCGGCGCCGTTGCCGGCCGCGCCGCCGTTGCCGGCGTTGCCGTTTTGGCTGGAGCCGCCACCGCCACCCGTGCCGGCGTTGCCGCCGTTGCCGCCGAGGCCGCCGTTGCCGCCGCCGGCTGAAGCACCGCCGTCGCCGCCGGCGGCCCCGCTGCCGCCGGCGCCGCCGCCGGCACCGACGCCGATGCCGTTCGCAGCGCCGCCGAAGCCGCCGCTGCCGCCGACGCCGCCGGCGCCGCCGGCGCCGCCGTTACCGCTGCCGGCTGCGGCTCCGCCACGGCCGCCGAGATTACCGTTGCCGGCGCTGCCGCCGGCGCCACCGTTGCCGTTGCCGACAGCCTCGCCGCCTGCGCCGCCGGCGCCACCACCGCCGCCGGTGCCGCCGACGCCGCCGTTGCCGAGGCCGGTTGCCGTGCCGCCGTTGCCGGCGGCGCCGCCAAGAGCGCCGTTGCCGGCGGCGCCGCCATTGCCGGTAGAGCTCCCGTTGCCGCCGTCACCGCCGAAACCGGCCAGGCCGCCGTTGCCGCCGGTACCGGCGGTGCCGCCGACGGTTGCGCCGCCGTTTTTGCCGCTGCCCGCGGCGCCGCCGGCGCCGCCGGTGCCGCCGTTGCCGCCGCCGGTCGCGGTGCCGCCGGCACCGCCGTCGCCGCCGGCGCCGCCGCTGCCGCCGGCACCGCCGTGCCCGTTGCCGGCCGCGTCGCCACCGACACCGCCGTTGCCCCCGGCGCCGCCGGCACCAGCGTTGCCGCCGTTGCCGGCGCCGCTGGTGACCAAGCCGCCGTCACCGCCGTCGCCGCCGGCCCCGCCGGCACCGCCGGCACCGGCCGGCCCGCCGGCGGTTGCCGTGCCGCCGTTACCGCCGTTGCCGCCGATGCCGCCGATGCCGCCGTGGCCGCCGCTGCCGGTGCCGGTGGTGACGAAATCGCCGGTGCCGGCGGCGCCGCCAGCACCGCCGGCCCCGCCGGCCCCGGCGCTGCCGGTGGTGGCGGTGCCGCCGGTGCCGCCGTTACCGCCGTTACCGCCGTTACTGTCGCTGCCGCCGAGGCCGCCGCCACCGCCGTTGCCCCCGTTGCCGGCGTTGCCGGCGCTGCCGGCGTTGCCGCCGGAGCCGCCGGTGCCGGCCATACCGCCGGTGCCGGCCTTCCCGCCGCCGCCGCCGTCGCCGCCGCCGCCGCCGGCCACATTCGCGCTGCCGTTGCCGCCGGTGCCGCCGCCACCGCCGTCGCCGCCGTTACCGCCGTTGCCGCCGCTGCCGTTGGTGGTGCCGGCCTGGCCGCCGCCGCCGTCGCCGCCGCCGCCGCCCGCCCCGCCGGCGAAGCCGCCGCCGCCGGTACCGCCGCCCGCCGCACCGGTCGCGCCGACGCCGCCGGTGCCGCCATCACCGCCGCGGCCGCCGCCGCCGCCGCTCCCGGCGCCGCCCGCGACCCCACCATTCAGGCCGCCCGCGCCGCCCAGACCGGGCGCCCCGCCGGCCCCGCCGACGGCGCCGTCACCCCCGGTGGAGCCGGAGCCGGATCCGCCGTTGCCGCCCTGGCCGCCGATCCCGCCGTTGCCGCCGACGCCGCCTGTGCCGCCGGTGCCCCCTATCGTCGCGTTGGCGCCGCCAGCGCCGCCAAACCCGCCGGCGCCGCCCGCGCCGCCGGCGACGCCCGCCGCACCGGTGCCGGCGCCACCGGACGTGCCGGTGCCGCCGCTCCCGCCGGTCCCGCCGAGGCCGCCTATGCCACCGTTGCCGGTCGTCGAGCCGGCGCCCCCGCCCGCGCCCCCGATGCCGCCGGCACCGCCGGCCATGCCCGCGCCGCCGGTCCCGCCAAACCCGCCGGCGCCGCCGTTGCCGCCCGAGCCGGACACCATCGCGGCCTTGCCGCCGGCGCCCCCGTCGCCGCCGAGCGCACCGATCGTGTTCCCGGCGGCCGCCCCGCCGGCTCCGCCGTTGCCACCGTCACCCCCCCCGCCCATCAACTGCCCGCCGTTCCCGCCGGCCCCACCGGCCCCACCGGCGGCGCCGGCGCCGCCGGCCCCACCGGTGGCGCCATCGCCACCCTGGCCGAAGACCTGCCCGCCGCCGTTCCCGCCGACGCCGCCGGTGCCGCCGACCCCGCCGGCCCCACCGGCTCCGCCGATGGCACCGTCGCCGCCCGTGCCGCTGATCGTCCCGCCGACCCCGCCGGCTCCGCCGGCGCCACCGGCTGCGCCGGTGCCGCCGACCCCGCCGGCGCCACCGTTGCCACCCGTGCCGATCACCCCAGCCTGGCCGCCGGCCCCGCCCACGCCGCCGGCAGCGCCGGCCCCGCCGGCCCCACCGGCGCCGCCGTTGCCGCCCACGCCGCTGAACATCCCGCCGCTGCCGCCGGTGCCACCGGCCCCGCCGGCAACACCGGCCCCGCCGGCGGTACCGGCGCCGCCGTTGCCGCCCGTGCCGTAGACCATCCCGCCGTGGCCGCCGGTGCCGCCGGCCCCGCCGCCGGACCCACCGGCGCCACCGAGCCCGCCATTGCCGAACAGCCCGGCCGCCCCGCCGGCCCCACCCTGCTGGGCGGGGCCGCCCGCCGCACCGTTACCGCCATTGCCAATCAGGAGCCCGGCGGCGCCACCGGCTCCGCCGGGTGTGGTTGCGTTGGCGCCATTGGCGATCAGCGGTTGCCCCACCAGCGACTCGCTGGCTGAGTTGAGCGCGTTGACCAGCAGCTGCTCGAGGTTCGTGGACTCGGCGGCGGAGTATGCATGCGCGCTGCCCGCCAGGGTGCTGACGAACTGGTCATGAAAGGCCGCGACCTCGGCGCTGAGGGCCTGGTATTGCTGGCCGTGCGCGCCGAACAACGCCGCGAGCTGCGCTGATATCTCGTCGCCGGCCGCGGCGACCACCTGCGTCGTCGCCGCCGACGCCGCCCGGTTGGCCGCGCTGACCGCCGACCCGATCCCGGCCAAATCCGCGCTGGCCGCCGTCACCATCTCGGGCGCAGCGAGTAAATACGACATCTGGAAGTACCCCTCTCGGGACAACGACTGGGGATTCGGCTAACAGTCGATGGCCGCATGCTATCGCCCTCTGGGCAGCACGTATCGGGATTGCGGTGCTTTGGCGGCAGTAACTTTTGTTTCGGGCCCCCACCTGGCTTCCCGACCCGGGCGACGACCGCCGAATTGGGGGGTTCTAGGCGGCAATCCTGGTGCTCCGGTGACCAGGCGGCGACCGCCGAATGGGGGATTTCTTGTGGGTAACCCGGGTCCTCCGGTGACCCCTCCGATGATCAAGGCCCAACCCCCCGCACGGTCTAAAGTGCGGCCATGGCGAAACGCGCGGCGACGGCCGCGATCGTGGTGGTCTTGCTGACGCTGCTGGGATGTCGGCCCGCACAACAGCCGGTATCCAGCCCGCCGCCGTTGTCCCCGTCGTTTGACGCCCCGCCGAACGAGGTGTCGGGGTTGGCCATCCCCGCCGGCCGCATCGACGAGGCCGTCGCAGGAGTCGACGGCCTGGTCGCTGACCTGATGAAAAAGTCCGGCATCCCGGGAATGGCGGTGGCCATTGTCCATGGCGGCAAGACAATATATGCGAAGGGATTTGGCCTCAGAGACGCAAGTAAAGGCGACGCCGCAGAAAACAGGGTCGACGCCGACACCGTCTTCCAGCTCGCCTCGGTGTCGAAATCGGTCGGCGCCACGGTGGTGGCGCATGAAGTGACCGACAACGTGGTCACCTGGGAGACGCCGGTGGTGTCCAGGCTGCCGTGGTTCACGCTGTCGGATCCCTACGTCACCAGCAATGTGACCATCGCCGATCTGTACTCGCACCGCTCCGGGCTGCCCGACCACGCGGGTGACCAACTGGAGGACCTGGGCTATGACCGTCGCCAGTCGCTGGAGCGGCTGCGCTACCTGCCGCTGGCGCCTTTTCGGATCAGTTACGCCTACACGAACTTCGGGGTGACCGCGGCCGCCGAGGCGGTGGCGGCCGCGGCCGGCAAATCGTGGGAGGACCTGTCCGACGAGGTGCTCTACCGCCCGCTGGGGATGGCTTCGACCAGCTCGCGGTTCGCCGATTTCATGGCCCGGCCCAACTACGCCGTCAACCACGTCAAGGTCGGAGAGAAATGGGAGCCGCGCCTGCAGCGGGATCCCGATGCCCAGTCCGCCGCCGGTGGGGTGAGTTCGTCGGTCAACGACATGGCGCGCTGGCTGACGATGCTGCTGGGCAATGGAACCTACAACGGCCAGCGGATCGCGGCGCCGGAGTCGCTGCTGCCCGCCAACACACCGCAGGTCGTTTCGGTGCCCGCGACGACACCGAAGGCGCGGGCCAGCTTCTACGGTCACGGGTTCAACGTCTCGGTGACCTCGTCGGGCCGCACCGTGTACAGCCATTCCGGCGCGTTCACGATGGGGGCGGCGACGAACTTCGTGGTGATGCCGTCGGAGGACCTCGCCATCATCGCCCTGACCAACGCCGCGCCCATCGGCGTGCCAGAGACGCTGACCGCCCAATTCCTGGATTTGGTGCAGTACGGTCAGGTCCGCGAGGACTGGCCGGCCCTGTACCAAAGGGTGATCGCCCCGATGAACAATCCGGAGGGATCGCTGGTGGGCAAGCAACCCCCGGCCAACCCCACCCCCGCCAGACCGCTGAGTGAATACGCGGGCGTGTACGCCAGCGACTACTGGGGTCCGGCCATCGTGACCGAACGCGACGGCGCACTGCAGCTGACGCTGGGCCCGAAAAGCCAGACGTTCGTCTTGGCGCATTGGGACAGTGACATCTTCACGTTCACATTGACGAACGAAAACGCCCCGCCCGGGACGATTTCCAAGGCGACCTTCGCCGGCAACACGCTGAATCTGGAGTACTACGACACAATCAAGCTCGGAACGTTCACCCGATGACCTCGTCGCTGACCGGCGGCCTGACCGATGCCGAGGTGGCGCAGCGGGACGAATCCCTGCTGACCGGCGAGGCGGACCCGGTCGCCAAGGACATCGGCGCCCGGGTGATGTCGGGCAGTTTCGTGGTCGCCGTTACGGGTGCCTATCGCGCCGCCAAGGTGGGGCCGCAAGCCTATGCCGCCCAGCTGGCCGAGGAGTCCATCAAATTCACCCTGGTGAAATCCGAGCTGCGCAACGGCATTAACAGGATCCTGCAGTTCGTCACCTACCTGCTGGTGCCGGCCGGACTGCTGACCATCTACACCCAGTTGTTCACCACCCACGCGGGGTGGCGGCAGTCGGTGCTGCGGATGGTGGGTGCCTTGGTCCCGATGGTGCCCGAAGGCCTGGTGCTGATGACGTCGATCGCCTTCGCGGTCGGCGTCATCAGGCTCGGTCAACGTCGCTGCCTGGTGCAGGAGTTGCCCGCCATCGAAGGACTGGCCCGGGTGGACGTGGTCTGCGCCGACAAGACCGGCACCCTCACCGAGAGCGGCATGCGGGTCGCGGACGTCTTGGAGATTGGGGCGATTGGGGAACTGGCCGCCCGGCCCCAGACCGTCGCCGACGTGCTGGGCTCGCTGGCCGCGGCCGACGCCCGCCCCAACGCCAGCATGCCGGCGATCGCCGAGACCTATCAGCGGCCGCCCGGCTGGATCGTCACCGCGACAGCACCCTTCAAGTCGGCCACCAAGTGGAGCGGCGTGTCCTACCGCGAGCACGGCAACTGGGTGATCGGCGCGCCCGATGTGCTGCTCGATCCGGCGTCTGATCCGTCTGGGGCCGCCGAACAGGCCGAAGGGATCGGAGCGCAAGGATTGCGAGTGCTGCTGCTGGGTGCCGGCGATGTTCCCGTGGATCACCCGCAGGCGCCGGGCCTCCTCACCCCGGTCGCGTTGGTGGTGCTGGAGCAAAAGGTCAGGCCCGACGCCCGGGGAACAATGGATTACTTTGCCGCCCAGGATGTTTCGGTGAAGGTGATCTCCGGCGACAATGCGGTGTCGGTGGGCGCGGTCGCCGCCGAGCTGGGGCTGCACGGCGAGACGATGGACGCCCGTCGCCTCCCGGCCGACCAGGCCGGCCTGGCCGACGCGCTGGAGACCCATACCACCTTCGGGCGGGTGCGGCCGGATCAGAAACGCGCCGTGGTGCACGCCCTGCAATCGCGCGGGCACACCGTGGCGATGACCGGCGATGGGGTCAACGACGTGCTGGCCCTCAAGGACGCCGATATCGGCGTCGCGATGGGCGCGGGCAGCCCGGCATCCCGCGCCGTGGCGCAGATCGTGTTGCTGGACAACAGGTTTGCCACGCTGCCGTACGTCGTCGGCGAAGGACGGCGGGTGATCGGCAATATCGAGCGGGTCGCCAACCTGTTCTTGACCAAGACGGTGTACTCGGCGCTGCTGGCGCTGCTGGTGGGCACGGAGTGCTTGTTTTCCAAACCGCTGCACGCCGATCCGCTGCTGTATCCGTTTCAGCCGATCCACGTCACCATCGCGGCGTGGTTCACCATCGGCATCCCGTCGTTCATCCTGTCGCTGGCCCCCAACAACGAGCGCGCGTACCCCGGCTTCGTCCGGCGGGTGCTGACGTCGGCGCTGCCGTCCGGACTCGTGGTGGGCGTCGCGACGTTCGTCTCCTACCTGGCGGCCTATCGCGGCCGCCAGGCGACCTGGCAGCAACAGGACCAGGCGTCGACCGCGGCGCTGATCACGTTGTTGGTGACCGCGCTGTGGGTGCTCGCGGTGGTGGCGCGTCCCTATCAGTGGTGGCGGCTGGCGCTGGTCGCCGCCTCGGGCCTGGCCTATGTGGTGATCTTCAGCCTCCCGCTGGCTCAGCAGAAGTTCTTCCTTGACCCATCGAATCTCGCGGTGACGTCGACGGCGCTGGGTATCGGCGTGCTCGGAGCGGCGGTGATCGAGGCGATGTGGTGGCTGCGGGCCAGGTTGCTCGGCGTCCAACCGCGATTATGGCGAGAGCCGGCCCGAGAGCCGGGTGGGGCCCGGTAGGGCAACCGACAAGTAGCTTTTCACCCACGGTCCGGATTCGCTTTACAAAGCGAATGGATCTGTCATCAAAGAACACCAAACAACACCGAAGAACGCCGCAGACATCCCAGAGTGTGCGCCGAAACGTGCAGGTAGAGGGCAACAATGCCGACCGCACGGCGGCCACTACGACACAACATTTGTGGTGTGAATGAATTTGACATTAGTGGCGCTAAATACTAGCTCGTTTACAGGTGTCAATTCTTCTTAGATAAAGCCATGAATTCGCCCAACGATCGCCGTATGCTGATTCGCTACCACCCGCTTACGTGCGAACCCGCGAAATCCGCCGGTCGCCAGTTTGTCATGGGCTGTGGTTAGCGGGCGGTTACCTGAAAAACGGCCACTGAAGAGAGGTTGCTGCCATGAATTTTTTGGTATCCCCACCGGAGATCAACTCAGCCAACATATTCGCGGGGGCCGGGTCGGGCCCAATGCTGGCGGCGGCACAGGCCTGGGATGGGTTGGCTGCCGAGCTGGGTCGGCGGTGTCGGCGTTTTCGTCGGTGACGACGGGGCTGGTGGGTTCGTCGTGGCAGGGCGCGGCGTCGATGGCGATGGCCGACGTCGCGGCAAACTATCTGGGTTGGCTGAGCGCGACGAGCGCGCAGGCCGGGCAGTCGGCCGCTCAGGCCCGCGTGGTGGCGTCAGTGTTCGAGGCGGTGCGGGCCGCGACGGTGCATCCGGTGATGGTCGCAGCCAACCGCGGCGACCTGGTGTCGCTGGTGCTATCGAACCTGTTCGGCCAGAACGCCCCGGCGATCGCCGCCGTCGAGTCCGAATACGAGCAGATGTGGGCTCAGGACGTGGCCGCGATGTCTGGCTATCACGCCGCGGCCTCGGCCGTCGCTTCGGCGCTGGTGCCATTCACCCAGCCGCTGGCGACGCTGGCGGGCCGGCTAACCGCACCCGCGGCCAGCCCGGCCGCTCCGCTGCCGCCGGGCAGGACCAGCATCTTCAACCTGGGCTTCCCGAACGTGGGCCTGGGAAACATCGGAATGGCTAACTTGGGCAATTTCAACCTGGGCGGCGGCAATGCCGGCAACGGCAACATCGGGTCCGACAACCTCGGCAACGAAAACTTCGGCTTCGGCAACACCCAGAACAACAACATCGGCTTCGGGAACCTGGGCAGTTTCAACCTCGGCTTCGGCAACACCGGCAGCCACAACATCGGCTTCGGCAACACCGGCGACTACAACATCGACATCGGTAACACGGGCAACCACAACATCGGCTTGGGCAACGGGGGCCTCGGCGGCGACAACAACATTGGCATCGCGCTCAACGGCAGCAATCAGGTCGGCTGGCCCAGCGGTCGCAGCTCGGGCACCGACAACACAGGCTGGTTCGACTCGGGCAGCGGCAATAGCGGCTTCGGCAACTCGGGCACCGGAAACTGGGGCATCGGTAGCTCCGGGCAGACCAACACGGGCGTGGGCAACACCGGCACCGCCAACACGGGTGCGGGGAACTCGGGCCTGGCCAACACGGGTTTCGGGAACACCGGCAGCTACAACTCGGGCAACTTCAACGCGGGCAACTCCAACACCGGCGGCTTCAATCCGGGCGACACCAATACCGGCTTCTTCAACACGGGCAACATCAACACGGGGATCGCAAACACCGGCAACATCGACACCGGGGCGTTCATCCGCGGCGACATGGACAACGGCATCTTATGGAGGGGCGATAACCAAGGACTGCTTGGTTTCTCGTACACGCTGACGATTCCCGCATTCCCGGTGCATCTCGGTGTCACGGTCCCCCTGGACTTACATGTCGGCGGCACCATCGGCAACATCAACATCGAAGGCTTCACCGTCCCCGCCTTCGACGTGAACCTCACGCAGAACGCCGGCGGGCTCCTCCAGGGCACCATCGGCTCGATCACTTTCCCGGACATCACGCTTCAGGGCCCTTCGCTGGCGATCGATGTGGGCAGCCCAAGCACCGATGTATTCATCGGTATCACGGGCAACGTCGGTGCGATCAGCGTGCCGCTCATCAACATCCCGGCGACTCCAGGCTTCGGAAATACGACGGCCACCCCGTCGTCGGGCTTCTTCAACAGCGGCGCCGGTGGCCAGTCCGGCTTCGGAAACCTCGGCACCGGCAATTCGGGCCTCTACAACACCGCTTCCGGGGGCCCCGGAAACTCCGGCCTGCGAAACCTGGGCACGCTGCAATCGGGCGCGCTGAACCTGGGCAACTCCGTCTCGGGCTTCTTCAACACCAGCGCCGCCGGCTTCGCGACGCAGGCCCTGCAATCCGGTATCGGAAACATCGGCAGCAACCTTTCCGGCCCGTTCTACGACGGCGTGCACAACGAGATAATCCGCAACTTGGGCTTCGCAAACCAGGGCGGCATGAACGTGGGCGCCGCAAACCTCGGTGACTCGAACTTCGGCAGCGGAAATGTCGGCAGCATGAACATCGGCAGCGGAAACTCCGGCGACACGAACTTCGGTTTCGGCAACAACGGCAGCCACAACTTTGGCTTCGGCAATCTGGCGGGTCTCAACATCGGTTTCGGCAACAGCGGCGAAGGCAATATCGGCTTCGGCAACACCGGCGACGGCAATATCGGCTTCGGCAACACCGGCGACGGCAATATCGGCTTCGCCAACACCGGCAACCACAACGTCGGCATGGGGTTCACCGGTGACAAGCTTTTTGGTTTCGGCGGCTTGAGCTCGGGCACCGACAATGTCGGTTTGTTCAATTCGGGTACCGGCAACATCGGCTTCGGCAACTCCGGCACCGGCAACTCGGGCATCGGCAACGTCGGGAGCTACAACACCGGCGTCGGCAACGCCGGCACCGCCAACACCGGCATCGGCAACACCGGCAACTTCAACACGGGCCTGGGCAACACCGGCAGTTACAACTCCGGAAACTTCAATTCGGGCCAGACCAACACCGGCAATGCCAATGCGGGCGACGTCAACACCGGCTCCTACAACACCGGCAATACCAACACCGGGATGGCAAACACCGGTGATCTGGACACCGGTGCGTTCATCTCGGGCAACAGGGATAACGGCTTCTTCTGGCGGGCGGATGATCACGCCCAGCCCGGTTTCAACTACACGCTCACACTTCCCCAGATTCCGGTAAATCTCGCGGCTGACACCATCTTGAATATCCCCATAACCGGTAGCGTTTCCGTCATTAGCATCAGTCCTTTCACCATTGACCAATTCAACACGAACCTGGAACTTGGCTTTGACTTCGACGTTCCACTGCCAGGTTCGTTGCCGGATGTACCGATTTCTCTTCACATACCCCTCGACGGCGGCGTCGGCCCTATCCAGGTTCCGGGAATCACAATTGACACGATCCCGCTGACTTTGAACTTGGGCCCGGCGCCGATACATATACCTATCGTGGGCGGGGTGGGTGCGATTACCGTTCCGGTCATCAATATCGCGGCGGGACCCGGCATCGGAAACCTCACGGGCGCTCTGTCTTCGGGCTTCTTCCACGCCGGTGCCGGCGGTGACTCGGGCTTCTTCAACACCGGTGGCCTCACCTCGGGGATAGAAAACGGCATTCTCGGCGCTGTCGGCGACTCGGGCTACAAGAACCTGGGCTCGCTGGAATCGGGCCTCTCCAACGTCGGCAATTCCATCTCGGGCTTCTTCAACACGAGCTCGCTCGACATGGCAACCGCGGCCTTCAACTCGGGCCTGGGCAACGTGGGCAAGAACCTCTCGGGCTTGTTCTTCCAGGGCACCGGGCCGTAACGGCTGTGGCTGGGCCGGCCTGCCGGCGGCGACTGGCGCTCGACGTTCCGGAGCACTAATTTCCCTGGGGTGATGTTCTCAGCTGCTGGTGCAGTCGCGCGGTGGATCGCCCCCTTCCTAACGGTTGCGGCCGTTACCGGCATTGGTTTGGTTGCCGACCCGGTGCGGGTCGGTCCCGCCCCGGCGGTGCGCTTGGCCGAAGAGGTCAACCCGCTGGCCGGCATGCCCTTCTACGTCAATCCCACCTCGGCGGCTATGCGCGCCGCGCAGCATGCGGATCCGCCGAGTCCCCAGTTGACAGCCATCGCCAACACGCCGCAGGCGTTCTGGATCGTCCCGGGCTCTTCCGCGGCTGCGGTCGCGAAGTACACCGGCGACGCGCAGGCTGCCGGCGCCATCCCGGTTCTGACGCTTTATGGAATCCCCCACCGCGACTGTGGCAGCTTCGCTGCGGGTGGCTTGGCGACGGCCGACGACTACCGCGCGTGGATCGACGGCATCGCATCCGATGTGGGCGCGTCGCGGGCGGCGATCATCGTCGAACCCGATGCGCTCGCCATGGCCGACTGCCTGTCGGCTGACCAGCGCCAGGAACGCTACGACTTGATTCGCTACGCCGTCGATACGCTGACGCGCAATCCGGCCACGGCCGTGTACGTCGACGGTGGTCACTTGCGCTGGCATAGCGCCGAGGACATGGCCGCCAGGCTAAACAAGGTCGGTGTCGGTCGCGCGCGGGGTTTCAGCCTCAACACTGCGAACTTCTTCACCACCGGGGACGAAATCGGTTACGGCGAAGCGATTTCGGCGCTCACCAACGGTTCGCACTACGTGATCGACACGTCGCGCAACGGCGTCGGACCAGCGCCCGACTCCGGGCTCAACTGGTGCAACCCCAGCGGCCGAGCACTCGGCACTTCGCCTACCGCTGCTACCGGGGGCGCGCACGCGGACGCCTACTTGTGGATCAAACGTCCCGGTGAATCCGACGGAACATGCGACAAAGGTGATCCGCCGGCCGGCACCTTCGTGAATCAGTACGCCATCGATCTGGCCCGCAATGCGGGCCAGTAGGAGGGCCTCGCGCCTCGCCGCAAACCACCCGTGCGCCCTCATTCACGAATTGTCAATTTGACGGGGCTGCTAAATACGCTTGGGCAGCGGCAAGCTAGGGTCCTACCAGCAGGAACTCACCGGAAAAGGACGGCAGACATGGGAATCCTGGACAAGGCAAAGGACTTGCTGGCGCAGAACGCCGACAAGGTCGAGACGGCGATCGACAAGGCCGGCGAGTTCGTCGACGACAAGACCAAGGGCAAGTACAGCGACGCCATCCACAAGGTGCAGGAAGAGGCCAAGAAGGCCGCTGGCTCTGGCGACAAAGAGGGCGACCAGCAGACCTGAGCGGATGGCCAAACTCTCCGGATCCATCGACGTACCGCTGCCGCCGGAACAGGCCTGGCAGCACGCTTCCGATCTGTCCCGGTACAAGGAGTGGTTGACGATCCACCGGGTCTGGCGCAGCACGTTGCCCGACGTCCTGCGCAAGGGCACGGTCCTCGAGTCCTATGTCGAGGTCAAGGGCATGCCCAACCGGATCAAATGGACGATCGTGCACTACAAGCCGCCCGAAGCCATGACGCTTGACGGCGACGGTGTCGGTGGTGTCAAGGTCAAGTTGATCGCCAAGGTCGCGCCAAAAGACGTCGGCTCCGCCGTCAGCTTCAACGTGCATCTCGGGGGCCCGGCGCTGTTCGGGCCAATCGGGATGATCGTCGCCGCGGCGCTGCGAGCCGACATCCGTGACTCGCTGCAGAACTTCGTCCGGGTGTTCTCCCCGCCGCAGAACTCGCCCGATCCCGGCCTGAACGGTGATCGTGGCGCCCGTCGCTGACCGCCTGGCGCAGCTGCTTCGAACCACCACCGGCGTCGACAGCCCCGTTCGGATCCGCGCCTGGGACGGAAGTGAGGCCGGACCCGCCGGTGGCCCCGTGCTGGTGATTCGTTCGCGTCGTGCGTTGCGTCAATTGCTTTGGCGCCCAGGAGAACTCGGCCTGGCGCGCGCGTATGTCACCGGGGACATCGATGTCGATGGCGACCTGACCGACGGTCTGCGGCGGGCCTGGCGGCTGGCCCGAGCGCGGCCGGGCGTCGCGGTGTCGGCCCGGGGCAGGGCGGTGGCGGCGCTGCGGGCCGCGCGGCTGGGGGCGTTGGGTCCGCCGCCCAGAATCCCGGCCAGCGAGGCGCGGCTGTCCGGCCGATTGCACACCCGGCGCCGCGATCGGGCGGTGATCGCCCACCACTACGACCTGTCCAACGAGTTCTACCGGCTGCTGCTCGACGACCACATGGCTTATTCGGCGGCGTATTTCACCGGAGAAGACCAGTCGCTGCACGATGCGCAGACCGCGAAGCTGGATCTGATCTGCCGCAAGCTCGACCTCAAGACGGGCATGCAGCTGCTGGACGTCGGTTGCGGCTGGGGATCGTTGCTCCTGCACGCGGCACAGCACTACCGCGTGCGCGCCACCGGTATCACGCTGTCGGCCCAGCAGCGCGATTTCGTCGTCGCCCGCGCTCAGTCGCGCGGGCTGACCGACCGCCTCGAGGTTCGTCTGCAGGACTACCGCGACTTCGGCGAGCTCGCGGGGTCACGCGCATCGTTCGACGCGGTGGCCTCCATCGAGATGGGCGAACACGTCGGGGAGCAGTTGTATCCGGAGTACGCCGGCATCCTGCATCGCGCGCTCTACCCCGGCGGCAGGCTGCTGTTGCAGCAGATGTCCCGGCGGGCCGACGCCGCCCCGGGTGGGGGAGCGTTCATCGAGGCCTATATCGCGCCCGATATGCACATGCGGCCGCTCTGGCAGACGTTGCGGTACCTGCAGGACGCGAAGTTTGAGATCCTCTCCGTCGAGGGGATGCGCGAGCATTATGTGCGCACCGCCGAGCACTGGCTCGACACCCTGGAGAATCACTTCGACGAATTCGTGGCGTTGCAAGGCGAACAAGTCGCCCGGGTGTGGCGGCTGTATCTGGCCGGCGGCGGTCTGGCCTTCGCGGAAGGCCGGATGGGTGTCGATCAGATTTTGGCGGTTAAACCGCGCTAATGGAAGAAGGCTGACCGTAGGACGGTCGCGTTGAAGCCCCTCGAGTCAGAAGCGTCTGTATTTCTGCTGCCGACTCGCTCTACGTATTGAGGAATCCCGACGCCAGCGTGGTCGAATTTCCGTAACCCGAGTCTTCGGATGGGCCGTTATTGACGAAACCGGAGTTAGCTGAATTCGCGCTTCTGAAGCCCGAGTCGAACCTGCCCGTGTTGTAAATGCTCGGGCTATGGTTGGCCGTGTTTCCGAATCCCGACTTCACGCCGGGGCCGAGGCCCATGCTGCCAAAGCCCGTGTTCAAGTCGCCCGAGTCAAAGCCACCCGTGTTGGTGTTTCCCGAGTTCCCGAATCTCGTGTTTATCTGGCCGGCGTTAAACATGCCCCAGTTGAAGCTGCTCGCGTTGAAGCTGCTCGCGTTGAAGCTGCCTGCGTTGGTGCCGCCCGAGTTGAAGTTGCCCGTGTTTTGGGTGCCCGCGTTGGAGGCGCCCGTGTCCTGGAAGCCCGAGTTCGCAAGGCCGCTGTTAGCGGTCCCCGAGTTCCCGAAGCCCATGTTCGCGTCACCTGAGTTCCCGAAGCCGGTGCTCAACAAATCCGAGTTTCCGATGCCGGTGTTAAAGAATCCCGAGTTCCCGAAACCGAAATTCCCGGTGCCCGAGTTGAAGAAGCCGACATCATTGCTGCCCGAGTTCCCGAAACCGATGTCCCCGCTGCCCGAGTTCAGCGTAGCGAAACTCCTCTGATTGTCGCCGGTGAGCCCGATCTCGACATCATTGCTACCGTGATTCCCAAAGCCGATGTCGTTGTCGCCGGTATTCCCGAAGCCCACATTGCCGTTCCCGGTGTTCCCGCCGCCGAAGTTCGAATTTGCGTTGTTTCCGCTGCCGACGTTATTGCTGCCCGTATTTCCGCTGCCCACGTTCAGGGTGCCGATGTTTACGCTGCCCAGGTTGGCATTGCTTTCGTTTCCGCTGCCCACGTTGTCGCTGCCGATGTTTCCGCTGTCGCGCACGTTGACGTTGTCGGTGTTATCGCTGCTTAGGTTGAGGGTGCCGGTGTTGCCGATATCCAAGGTGCCGGTGTTGCCGATACCCAAGTCGATGCCCGGGTCCCCGGGCGGCCCGTTCGGGCTGGGCAGCAGGCTCGGCAGCTGCTGCAGCCATTGGTGCCAGGACGCCACCTGCGCGGCCACCGCCGCCGCCCCGCCGCGGTAGCCCACCAGGGCGGCCACGTCCTGAGCCCACATCTGGTCGTACTGAGCCTCGGCGGCCGCGATCGCCGGGCTGTTCTGGCCCAGCAGGTTTGAGACGACCAACGACACCAGCTGGGTGCGGTTGGCGGCGACCATCGCAGGGTGCACGGTGTCCGCCCGCGCCGCCTCAAACGCTGTCACCGCCGCTTTGGCCTGCGCGGCAGCGCTCCCTGCCCGGGCGGCCGCTGTGGTGAGCCACACCACGTAGGGGGCGGCCGCCCCGGCCATCGCCGCCGACGCCGGGCCCTGCCAGGATCCAATGGCTAGCTGAGAGATCACCGAGTCGAAAAAGGTTGCCGCCGAGCCTAACTCGGTGGCCAGGCCGTCCCAGACCGCGGCCGCCGTGAGCATCGGCCCCCGCCCCGCACCGGCGAACATCCGTACTGAATTGACCTCTGGTGGCAACACCGAAAAATTCATCACGACCCTCCTCGGTGGTCGCTGCTGCGCCGACCCTGCTGAGGCCACCGCTACTGAAGCCGGGCAATCCCGTGCCTTCAACCAACGACGAGCCTTGACCACCCGATAGTCGCCCTGGTCATCGGTCGGGTCGTCAGTCAACCAACATCTTAGAATCCGCTCCGCATAAAAGTGGCGGTTTTGCAGCGGAAAGTCCTGATTCCGCGCCGCCCCGATGAATTCCGGTTTGCCAGCCGGTCGGTATTGGTGAACCGTTCCTAAACCGGGGCCTACCCAAGACCCAGGAGATCATCGGAGATCATCGTGCCCATCCGTGACGACGCGCCGCTGGGCGCACCCTGCTGGATCGACCTGACCACGTCGGACGTCGACCGCGCCCAGGACTTCTACGGGACGGTGTTTGGCTGGACGTTCGAGTCGGCCGGACCCGAATACGGCGGATACATCAACGCCGCCAAGGAGGGCCACCGCGTGGCCGGCCTGATGGCCAACCGGCCCGATGTCGAGTTCCCCGACAATTGGGGCACCCACTTCCACACCGCCGACATCAACGCGACATTGGTCGCGGTCAACGCCGCGGGTGGGGCGGTGTGCATGGAAGCGCACGAGGTACCGGGCAAGGGCCACATGGGCCTGGCGATGGACCCGTCGGGCGCATTCTTCGGCCTGTGGCAGCCGCTGGAGCATCGCGGCTTCGAGGTGATCGGCGAGGCCGGCTCCCCGGTCTGGCACCAACTGACCACGCGCGACTACGCCGCGGCCGTCGACTTCTACCGTGAGGTGCTCGGGTGGCGGACCGAGCAGATCTCCGACACCGATGAATTCCGTTACACCACAGCGTGGTTCGGCGACCAGCAATTACTCGGCGTGATGGATGGCACCAGTTGCCTGCCCGACGGCGTGCCGTCCAACTGGACCACCTTCTTCGGCGCCGAGGATGTCGACAGGACGCTGCAGGTGATCGCCGACAACGGCGGCGCGGTGGTGCAGCCGACCGAGGACACCCCCTACGGTCGACTGGCCGCGGCGACCGACCCGACGGGCGTCGTCTTCAATTTGTCCTCGCTGCGGACCTAGCGTGGCGATCGCAAGCGCGACGTAGCCGGGCACAGCGGGTCGCCACCCAGACCTAATCGGGGCTTCGCCCCAGCCCGACTAGGCGTGCCTCGGGTTGCTCTGGTTTGGGGGCTCCGGGCGGCGGGTGAAGACCGTGACCGGCGCGCCGGCACGGTGTATGAACCGTCATAACGGTTGGTTGGCTGAAGAGCCGTCCCATCTCCGTCCCGAGCCCATCATGACCGTAGCGCGATCGGTAGCCGATGTCTTGTCCGAACATCTGGTCTTTGAGGTCGAATGCATCCGCATGTTGTGCAACGTCTACGTGCCAACACCGAAAAATTCATCATGACGTGCCTTCTCGGGTTGGGTTAGCCGAACTTTCTTGGACCAGCACCGCGCGGGCGGGCCGCACAGCCAACAAACCGTCGATCACGGGCCGCAACAATCTAATGGAAGAAACCCGACTCGGTGGTGGCCGTGTTGAACCCGCCCGAGTCATCCATGCCCCTGTTTGCCAAGCCCGAGTCATCCGAGTTGCTGTTAAAAAAGCCTGAATCGAACTGGGCCGAGTTGCCGTAGCCAGATTTCGCACCGGTTCCGCTGTTATCGATGCCCGAATTATCGCTGCCCGAGTTTCCGAAGCCCGAGCTAAATATGCCGGTGTTGCCGAAACCCGAATCCCCGATGCCGGAGTTTCCGAAGCCCGAGCTGGTGCCGGGGCCATTGCCCAAGGCGCCGAAACCCGTGTTATAGCTGCCCGAGTCGAAGGCACCCGTATTGGTATTACCCGAGTTTCCGAAACCCGTGTTTCCCCCGTCGATGAGTGTGCCGCCGCCGTTGAAGACGCCGGTGTTGTAGCTGCCCGCATTGAAGCTGCCCATGTTGGTGAGGCCCGAGTTGAAGTTGCCGAAGTTGAAGTTGCCCGAGTTGAAGCTGCCGGTGTCCAATTCACCGGAATTCCCGAAGCCCGTGTCGAGATCGTTCGAGTTAAAGCCACCCGTATTGGTGTTGCCCGAGTTTCCGAAACCGGTGTTGGCAAAACCCGAGTTCCCGAAGCCCACGTCGCCAAAGCCCGACAATACGCCCCCCGAGTTCTCGATGCCCATATTGTGGTAGCCGGTGTTTCCGAAGCCGATGTTGTCGGTGCCCGAGTTGAAAAAGCCGATGTTCCCGGTGCCGGAGTTACCGAAGCCGATGTTCCCGCTGCCCGAGTTCAGCCCGCCGAAGCCCATCTCGTTGCTGCCGGTGAGCCCGATGCCGATGTCATTGTCACCGTCGTTGCCGAAGCCAAAGTCGGAGTCGCCGGTGTTGCCGAACCCGACATCGCCGCTTCCGCTGTTTCCGGCGCCGAAGTTATTGCTGCCGGTGTTTCCGCTGCCGACGTTATTGCTGCCGGTGTTTCCGCTGCCGACGTTGCCATTGCCCGACGTCGACCCGGGGCCGGTGTTTCCGCTGCCGATGTTGTGGCTGCCGAAGTTGCCGCTGCCGATGTTGTTGCTGCCGGTGTTTCCGCTGCCCAGGTTGGTGTTGCCGGTGTTTCCGCTGCCCAGGTTGGTCTTGCCGGTGTTTCCGCTGCCCAGGTTGCCGGTGCCGAAGTTGCCGCTGCCCAGGTTGAGGTTGCCGATGTTTCCGCTGCCCAACAGGTTGTAGCCGCCGATGTTGCCGCTGCCGCCCAGGTTGACGTTGCCGGTGTTCCCGCTGCCGACGTTGAGGGTGCCGGTGTTGCCGATGCCCAGGTTGATGCCCGGGTCCCCCGGCGCCGCGTTGGGGCTGGGCAGCTTGCTGGGCAGACTGGCCAGCCACTGTTGCAGCGAGGTCAGCTGCGCGGCCGCGGCCGAGGCCCCGCCGTGATAGCCGACCATCGCGGCCACATCGGTGGCCCACATCTGCTCGTAGCTGGCCTCGGTGGCCGCGATCGCCGGGGCGTTTTGGCCCAGCAGGTTCGACCTGACCAGTGACCCCAGCCGGGCGCGGTTGGCCGCCACCATGATCGGGTGCACGGTGGCCGCGCGTGCGGCCTCAAACGCGGCCGTCACCACTTTGGCCTGGGCGGCCGCGCCCTCGGCGTGGGCCGCTGCCGCGTTGAGCCACCCGACATAGGGGGCGGCCGCGCCGGCCATCGCCGCCGATGCCGGGCCCTGCCACGACGAACCGGCCAGCCCCGAGGTCACCGAGCCGAAAGAGGCCGCCGCCGAGCCTAATTCGGTGGCCAGCCCGTCCCAGGCTGTTGCCGCGGCCAGCATCGGGCCCGACCCCGCACCGGAAAACATCAGAGCCGAATTGATCTCCGGCGCCAGCACCGCGAAATTCATGACGAGCGTCCTTTCTCGATGGGGTCTCTCGGCCGGGCGTCCTTAGGCGACCGCCCCCGGCCGCAGTAGCCACATTGATCGCCGTACCATTCCCGGTACGTCACCGCCGGCCAAAGGCATGCCTGGCCGGGTAAGCATCAGCGCCACCTCGCGCCTCCCACTACGACAACCCATGACCATCCGCTAACAGGGTCGCCATCGAGTCGACAGACAACCCATTATCGTAAGGCCGCGTGAGGCCAAACAGTCATAAATTCCCAGCACACTCCAAGGTTCGGGCCCGCCGACTCTGACTCAAGCCGATGCGTGGCGATGAGTTTCTCGTTGGCCGGAAGTCGGTATGGGTAACCCCGACGCGGGGCCTACACGACACGACGAGGAGATCATCGTGCCCATCCGTGACGGCGCGCCGCTGGGCGCACCCTGCTGGATCGACCTG
This sequence comes from uncultured Actinomycetota bacterium, assembly GCA_963845595.1. Taxonomy (GTDB): domain Bacteria; phylum Actinomycetota; class Actinomycetes; order Mycobacteriales; family Mycobacteriaceae; genus Mycobacterium. Next base: position 30,378 of record CAWJSU010000004.1, on the reverse strand, counting down.
ACCACGTCGGACGTCGACCGCGCCCAGGACTTCTACGGGACGGTGTTTGGCTGGACGTTCGAGTCGGCCGGACCCGAATACGGGGGATACATCAACGCCGCCAAGGAGGGCCACCGCGTGGCCGGCCTGATGGCCAACCGGCCCGATGTCGAGTTCCCCGACAATTGGGGCACCCACTTCCACACCGCCGACATCAACGCGACATTGGTCGCGGTCAACGCCGCGGGCGGCTCGGTGTATCTGGACGCGATGGAGGTGCCGGCCAAGGGCCACATGGGCCTGGCGATGGACCCGTCGGGCGCATTCTTCGGCCTGTGGCAGCCGTTGGAGCATCGCGGCTTCGAGGTGATCGGCGAGGCCGGCGCTCCGGTCTGGCACCAACTGACCACGCGCGATTTCGCCGCGGCCGTCGACTTCTACCGTGAGGTGCTCGGGTGGCGGACCGAGCAGATCTCCGACGCCGACGAATTCCGTTACACCACAGCGTGGTTCGGCGACCAGCAATTACTCGGCGTGATGGATGGCACCAGTTGCCTGCCCGACGGCGTGCCGTCCAACTGGACCACCTTCTTCGGCGCCGAGGATGTCGACAGGACGCTGCAGGTGATCGCCGACAACGGCGGCGCGGTGGTGCAGCCGGCCGAGGACACCCGCTACGGTCGACTGGCCGCGGCGACCGACCCGACGGGCGTCGTCTTCAATTTGTCCTCGCTGCAGACCTAACACCTGACCGAGCGCCACGCTAGCGTGTCCCCCGCAAGCGGGCGGTGACCCCAGCTCGCCGGCGATCGCAAGCGCGTCGGCTACTGTCGGAATCATGACTCGCCGCCTGCATCCTGGTTGGCTGGTGGCGCTTTTCGCCGGCATCGTGTGGGCCAGCGCCTGGATGCCGTGGCTGACGACGGCGGACAACGGCGGCGGCTGGGCCAACGCGATCGGCGGCACCCACGGCAGCCTGGAACTGCCGCGGGGCTTCGGTGCCGGCCAGCTCATCGTGTTGCTGTCGTCGTCGCTGGTGGTGGCCGGGGCGGTCGCCGGCCGAGGCCTGTCGCTGCTAATCGCTTCGATTGCCGCGCTGGTCATTTCACTGCTCATCGTGGCGGTCACGGTGTGGTACTACAAGCTCAACGTGCACACTTCGATAGGGGCCGAATACGGGCTCTACGTCGCTGCGGTGGGCGCGGTCTTCGCCGTGCTCTGTTCCCTGTGGGCGGTGGCCGACGCACTGATCGCCGGTCGATCGAGGCGGTGAAAGGTCAGGCCGACGGGAACTCGTGGTTGCCGGAGGCGGCGCTGTCGGCGGGTTCGTTGACGCCGAACACGAAGGGCGCGAACACCACTTCGCGGCCATCCGGGTCGCGATAGGTGACGGCTCCCGTCGCTTCCCAGTACGGGTGCTGCTCAACCGGTTCCAGCGCCGCCTGCCGCAAGCGGGCGATCGCGGCCTGCTGGGACTCCTGGTCGGGGAAGTACAGGCACAGCTGTTCGTGATTGTCGACGGCGACCGCGTCGGGCGCCTCAACGATCTCCAGCGTCAGGTTCCAGCTGGGCAGGCCGAAGATCGCGCCGTTGCTGCCGTAGCTCGACTCGAATGTCTCGTACAGCGGCAGCCCGACCAGCTCACGGTAAAACCGAACTGTCTCTTTGAAGTTCGACGAGCGGCGGGCGAAACGGATCGCACCGATCGATGCCAACTCCATTGGCCAGTGCTTCGTCCGAGCCGAGCTGGGGTACACGGTTACATCCCGACGGCGCTTGCCGCCGACTCCGCGGTATCCCAACGCCGCAATTCCGCACCCGGAACCCACGTCGAATGCGTGCCGCTGGAAATGCGTTCCGGCAGTTGCAGTTTGCACACCGGGCCGTCGGCGACCCGGGCGGCGTCGAAGACCAGGCAGTACGACGCGTCGGCGTTCATGTCGGTGGTGAGGGTGACCAGGTAGCCGTCGTCCTCGCCGGCGCTGCCCACCCGCGGCGCCATTTGGGTCTCGCTGCCGTACACGCCGTCACCGAATGAGTAGCGGTCCTGGTTTCCGGTGAGCAGGTCGTGTTTCACCAGTCCGTCGAACAGGAACCAGCCCGGCTTGCCGCTGGCGGCATAGCTGTAGCGGTAGGTGGCGGTCAGGTAGTCGGGGTTCATGGTCCCGAACTCGGTGATGGTCTCGGACAGCGACTCTTCTGTCGCCGCGCCGGTGACCAGGTTGAGCCGCCACCGGTGCAGCCGCGACTGCAGGCGATCCAGCGCCAGGAAGCGGAAGATCTTCTCCCACTTCGTTCCGCCGGTGTCCAGCGGTTGCGGATCGTGTTCGAAGAAGCCGTCGAGCACGATCTCGTCGCCGTCCTCGTAGGCGTTGACGAAGTGCAGCACAAACGTCGGGTCGGCCTCGAACCACCGGATGTCGGCGGTATCGCCCCGGCGCGGGATCACCGCGAACCGCGACGGCAACTCCGGATAGAACCGCGGCAGGTGCACATTGTGCTCGAGCAGTCGGGGATCCCAGAACAGCGGGAAATCGTTGAGTATCGCGTAGTTTTCGGTGAACGCCATGTCGTGCGGCAGCCGCGGGCCGGGCAGCGGAATGTCAACGTAGTGGGCCAGCTCGTTGCTCGCGTCGACGACGCCGTAACGCATATACGGGTCTTGCTTGCTGTAGTTGAAGAACAACAGTTCGCCGGTCCTGGGGTCGACCTTCGGATGTGCCGACACGCCCCAGTCGGACGGGAAGCGGCCGTGCCAGCTCTCTTTGCCCAGCGTGTTGGCCGAGTACGGGTCGATCCGGTACAGGTCACCGCACTGGTAGAAGCTGGTCAGCGCGATGCCCCGGTGGACGATGACGTCGGTGCTCGATGCATCCTTCATCAGGGTGCGGGCGCCCCAGCCCTCGTCACGCTTGGCGTATTGCACCGGTTCGGCCAAACCGGGCCACAGCGGTCCGCTCGCGTCATTCTCGGCCGCAAAACCCTCGGTGCGGACAAAGCGGTTGCGGTAGAAGGCTTTTCCGTCGCGGAAGCCGACCACGTGCAGCATGCCGTCGCCGTCGAACGGGTGATAGGTCTTGAACGCCGGGTGCAACGGGTTCTCGGTGTTGCGCAGGTAGATGCCGTCCAGGTCGCGGGGGATCTCTCCCGCCACGGCGGTCAGGTCGTCGGCGTCCCACTCGGTGGTCTGCGGTCGCCACGGACCGGTCCGGTATGGGTGGTCGTCGTCTTCGGGCAGGGTCGACAGGAACTTGCCGACGATCTCAACATCCATGGCAGGGGCCTTTTTCCGTCAATTCGTAGTGGTGACAACGAAACTCACAGTGGTGGCGGTGCTGCCGCCGAAATTCAAAGTGCCGAAGGTCTTGGCATCCTCGACCTGATAATCGCCGGCGGTGCCGCTGACCTGTTTTGCCGCGTCGAGCAGCATACGCACACCGGAAGCCCCGACCGGGTGTCCGCCGCCGATCAGTCCTCCGCTGGGGTTGATCGGCAGCCGGCCGTCGATCTCGATCTCACCGTTCTCGATGGCCTTCCACGACTCGCCCGGGCCGGTCAGCCCGATGTGGTCGATGGCCAGGTACTCGCTGGGGGTGAAGCAGTCGTGCACCTCGAACCCGTCGACGTCGTCGAGGGTGAGCTGCGCCCGGCGCAGGGCGTCGAGCACCGCGGCCCGCACGTGCGGCAGTACATAAGGAGCCAAGTCGCCCTGGGCGGCGCGGTCCAGTTTCTGGCGCAGACCCAGCCCGACGGTGCGATGTCCCCAGCCGTCGATGCGGCCGACCGGGCGGGCATCGGGATGATCCCGCAGGTAGGCGTCGTTGACCAGGACCAATCCCGCGCCGCCGTCGGTCATTTGGCTGCAGTCGAACCGCCGCAACCGGCCCTCGGTGATCGGGTTGGTGTCGTCGTCGTCGGTGATCGGGTCGGGGACCGTCCACCCGCGCGTCTGGGCGTTGGGGTTGCGCCGTGCGTTGGCGAAGTTGAGCTGCGCGATGGCCTTGAGGTGGGTGTCGTCCAACCCGTAGCGCCGGTCGTATTCGTCGGCGACCTGCGCGAACATCGAGGGCCACAGGTAACGCGCTTCGGCTCCCTCGTGACCGGTCCACGCGGCGGCGCCCAGGTACTGGGAGCCGGTGTCACCGGGCACCGTTTTCTCCAGCTCGATCCCGACCACGAGCGAGACGTCGTACGCGCCCGACCGCAGGTCCGCCATCGCCGCCAGCGTGGCCACGCTGCCCGACGCGCATGCGGCTTCGTGGCGTGCGGCCGGCGTATCCCACAGCTCGCCGCACACGGTGGCCGGCATCGCCCCGAGGTGGCCCTGGCTGGCGAACATTTCGCCGAAGGCGTTCGCGACGTGGATGACTCCTATATCGGCCGCATCCACTTTCGCCGCGGCGAGCGTGCCCTCGACCACCTCCGCGGTCAGTGCCGCGAAATCGCGGTTCTCTTTGCTGAGGTTGCGAGCGAAATCGCTCTGATAGCCGCCGAGGATCCACACACCTGTCGCGCCGTCCATAGGCGGCACCGTACCCCAGGTTGCGTGCATGTTGCGCATTTCTGCCATGAGGGGCGGCCCCGTCGGCTCTCGGGCTGAACCGACGGGACCTAGACGGGCGCGTCAGCCGGCTGACGCGCCAGTCTCCCCGGGGGCATTGCCATCATCAGCGATTGACAAACATTGGTTCTCGAACTGGGCAGATGTCCCGAAAAGGGGCTTTGAACTGCGGAGACGCACAGAATGTCGGCTCAGAGCGGACGGTGCCCCGCCGGACCCGTTGAGGGCAGCGGCTTTTGCAGCACCACAACCGTTGGCTTGCGGGTGGGTTGCTCCTCGTCGTCTCGGGCAGATGGGCCCACGGCGCGGGTGCCGTCACCGCCGACCCCGCGTCCGGCCAACCCCGCAAGAGTCATCCCGCCCAACAGGCCCGCCGGAGCACCTTCGGAGTCCGTTGGGACCGCGTCGACGCCGGTGCTGGGCAGCGCCTGGACGGCGAGCCTGACCTCCGGGGCGGCCATCGCCCAGCAGTGCGGGACCGACAACGCCCCGACAAGTGCCGCGTGGCCCACGTCGGCGACCGGCGCCGCGGGCCAGCGTGGCCGTGGCGGCGCTCGGCGCCGACATGGGTGTCACGGCGCTGACGGCGTTGCCCTGTGTGGTCGACGGGGCCGCCTCGTTATCTTCGCTTTAAGCGTTGGGGCCGGTCCGGGGCCTGGCCGTGTTCGTGATCGCAACGGCCAGGTCAGCGATGCCGATGTCCGCGATGAACAGGTTGAGCGCACTCACGTCCAAGAAATCGCTGGGCCAGCCACGAGTCCAGGCTCAGCCCGGCGATTACCGAACGATACGGAACCGCCACGGAATTCAATACCGCTGCCAGGCCATCCCACGCGGTGGCGGCGGCCAACATCGTCTCCGACCCGGACCCGCATACATCCGACCCGAGTTGACGTTCGGCGGCAAAAGCCCGAAATCCATTGCTCACACCCCTCGCAATAGCGCCGAAGTGCCCGCCCGATAAGGGAATTGCACCGCGTAGCCAAAGGGTGCTTCGTTGTTTGCTCAGGCGGCCGAGGTTTGCAGCGAATTTGCTCGACGCGCGTCGGCGAGGTCGATGGTAGCCAAGTCCACGCCCTTGGTCTCGCGGGCGGCCAGCACGGCCACGGCGGTCACCACGGCGGTGGCCGCCAGGTAACAGGCGATGGGCACCGCCGATTTGTACGTCTCGAGCAAGCGAACGGCAATGATCGGTGCCAGTGAACCGGCCACGATGGAGGTGACCTGATAACCCAGCGAGACTCCGGAATAGCGCATTCGGGTCGGAAACATCTCTGCCATAGCCGCCGGCTGCGGCGCATACATGAAGCCGTGCACGACCAGGCCGATGACGATCGCCGACATGATGATCGCGTTGTGGCCGCTGTTCATCATCGGGAACGCGACGAATCCCCAGGCGCCGGCGCCGACGGTGCCGATGAAATAGATTGGGCGCCTGCCGAATCGGTCACTGAGATGTCCAGCTAGGGGGATGACGACGAAGTGCACGGCATGCGCAACCAACAGCCATTGCAGGATGGCCTTGGTGTTGGCGTGGACGTGCACTTTGAGATAGGTGATCGAGAAGGTGACCACCAGGTAGTACATGGTGTTTTCCGCAAGGCGCATCCCCATTGCGGTAAAAACGCCACGCGGGTAACGCCTTAACACCTCGACGACACCGAGCGACGTGGCCTTGGAGGTCAGGGCTTGTTGCCGCGCCGCGACGAAGATCGGTGCGTCGGTGACCTTGGTGCGGATGTAGTACCCGATCAGCACCACGATCGCCGACAACCAGAACGCGACCCGCCAGCCCCAGCTCAGGAACGCCGCATCCGAAAGCGTCCAGGTGAGAACCAGCAGCACCACCGTGGCCAGCATGTTCCCGCCGGGCACGCCGGCCTGCGGCCAGCTCGCCCAAAACCCGCGGCTTTGGCTGGGGCTGTGTTCGGCGACCAGCAGAACAGCGCCGCCCCACTCGCCGCCGACGGCAAAGCCCTGGCAGAACCGCAGCGTCACCAGCAGCGCAGGGGCCCAGTACCCGATCTGCGCGAACGTCGGCAGACAGCCCATCAGAAAGGTGGCCGCACCCACCAGCAGCAGGCTGAACTGCAGCAACCTCTTGCGCCCGTACCGATCACCGAGTTGGCCGAACACGATGCCGCCGATCGGGCGCGCGGCGAAGCCGACGGCGTAGGTGATGAAGGCGGCAAGGATGGCGTCGAGGTCGTCGCCGCCCTTTGGGAAGAACACCTTGCTGAACACCAGCGTGGCCGCGGTGCCGTAGAGGAAGAATTCGTACCATTCGACGACGGTGCCGGCCATGGACGCGGCAACGACTCTTCGAAGGTATGCCTGCTGGCCTTCTAATCGCTTGGGCCGCAACTCATTACCCACGGTTCTCCTCGGCACTCCGCCCGCCCAGGGGCTCTGGCCGGCGCGGATGCAGCGTACCCGGCCGGTCGGTTTGGCGCAGAGCGTTCGCGGGCCTGATTTCCGGGACGTCCCAGCGTGCTCGGGATATGCCGCGGCGCTTCGATCTATACGGGCGGGCTATGCGGGCGGGCCGCCGGCACTATTAGCTACCGGAGCCGCTTTGGCCGTTTTGGCCGTTGTTGCCGTTGGTCCCGCCGGGTGCGGTGCCGTGGCCGCCGGAGCCGCCGTTGCCGCCACCGCCGCCGGACTGCGAGCCGGCCGTGCCGTTGCCGCCGGTGCCACCGTTGCCGCCGCTACCACCGCTACCACCGGTGGTTCCCGACCCACCCTTGGCGCCGTTACCGCCGCCGCCGCCGCTACCGCCGGAGGCGCCTGCGCCGGTGCCGGTCGGGCTCCCGGCGCTGCCGCCGTTGCCGCCGTTGCCGCCGTTGCCGCCATTGGCGCCGGCGGCGCCGCTGCCGGTGCCGCCGACGCCGCCGCTACCGCCGGCCCCGGCGCCGCCGCCGGCGCCGGCGGCGCCGTTGGTCCCGGTGCCGGCGGCGCCGCTACCGCCGTTACCGCCGTGGCCGCCGTTGCCGCCACCGCCGGCGTTGACGTTATTGCCCATGCCGCCCACGCCGCCGGCGCCGCCGGTGCCGCCGAGCGCGCCGGCGCCGCCGGTGCCCGCTGTGCCGGCGCCGTTGCCGGCCTGCCCACCGCTGCCGCCCAGGCCGCCGTTGCCGCCGGTGCCGCCATCGCCCGCGGTCACACTACTGGCGTTGCCGTTGCCGCCGGCGCCGCCGTTACCGGCGGCGCCGCCTTTGCCGCCGTTGCCGTTGGTGCCGCCGGTGGGGGCGGCGCCGCCGACGCCGCCTTGGCCACCGGCACCGCCGGTGCCGCCCTGGCCGCCGTCGGTGGTGTCGGCGAGCCCGTCGCCGCCCCTACCACCTTGGCCGCCCTGGCCGCCTTGGCCGGCGTTGCCCCCGGTCCCGCCGGTGCCGCCGGTGCCGGTCGCGCCGCCGGCGCCGCCTTGGCCGCCGGTGCCGCCCGTGCCACCGACGCCGCCGGTGGTGTCGTTCTCGACGCTGGTGCCGCCGGCGCCGCCCTGGCCGCCGGCGCCGCCCTGGCCGCCGGTGCCGTTGATGCCGGTGGCTATGTTCGCGCCGCCGGTGCCGCCGGCGCCGCCTACGCCGCCGGCGCCGCCAACACCGCCGGCTTGGTCGGCGTCGCCCTTGCCGCCGGCGCCGCCTTGACCGGCGGCGCCGCCGGTGCCGCCGGTGCCCGCGGTGCCCGCGGTGCCGCTGCCGGCGCCCGCGGCGCCGCCGGCGCCGCCTTGGCCGCCGTTGCCGGCGGTCCCCCCGGCACCGCCGCTGGCGGACGAGCCGTTGCCCCCAGCTCCGGCGTTGCCGCCAACGCCGCCCTGGCCGCCCGCGCCGCCGGTGCCCTCGGTTCCGCCGGCGCCGCCACTGTTGCCGCCGGCACCGCCTTGGCCGCCGGTGCCGCCGTTGCCGCCGGCAAAGCCGGTGCCACCGGCTAAGCCGGTGCCGCCGGCGGGGCCGTTGTCGCCGGCGCCGCCCTGGCCGCCGGTGCCACCCTGGCCGCCGGTGCCTCCGTTGCCGCCTTTGCCTGCGGTGCCGGCGCCGGCGCCGGTGACGCCGCCCTGGCCGCCGGCGCCGGCCTGGCCGCCGGTGCCGCCGGCGGTGCCGGCGGCCGCGCTGCCGTTGGTGCCGCCACCACCGGCGCCGGCGTTGCCGCCGGCGCCGCCCTGGCCGCCGGCGCCGTTGGTTCCGCCGGCTGCCGCGGCGCCGCCGGCGCCGCCGGCGCCGCCGTTGCCGCCGGCAAAGCCGGTGCCACCGGCAAGACCGGTGCCACCGGCAGCGCCGACGTCGCCGGCGCCGCCCTGGCCGCCGGTGCCGCCGATGCCGCCGGTGCCGGTGGTGCCGGAGGTGCCGCCGCTGCCGCCGACGCCGGCGCCGCCGCCGTTGCCGGCCTGCCCGCCGGCGCCGCCGTTGCCGCCGTTGGCGCCGGCCATGCCGGCGCCGACGCCGGTGGCGCCGTTGCCGCCGGTCCCGCCCTGGCCGCCGGTCCCGCCCTGGCCGCCGTTGCCGTTGGTGCCGTTACCGGTACCGTTTCCGCCGGCGCCGCCGGAACCGCCGTTGCCGCCGTTGCCGCCGATGCTGCCGGCGGTGCCGGCGGCGGCGTTGGTTTCGTCGAAGGCATTGCCGCCCTGGCCGCCGGTGCCGCCGGTGCCGGCGTTGCCGCCGGTGCCGGCCGTGCCGGTGCCGACGCCCGCAAGGCCACCGTTGCCGCCCCGGCCGCCGTTGCCGCCGAAGCCACCGTTCGCGCTAGCTACCAAGCCCGCCCCGCCGGTGCCGCCGGTGCCGCCGAGGCCGCCTTGGCCGCCGGTGCCGTCGGTGCCGCCGGTGCCGGCCGTGCCGCCCTGGCCGCCCTGGCCGCCGATCCCGCCGATGCCGCCGTTGAAGCTGCCTGTGTCGCCCTGGCCGCCGTTGCCGGCCTGGCCGCCTTGGCCGCCGGTGCCCGCGGTGCCGCCGGTGCCGGCCGTGCCGGTGCCGGTGCCCGCGAGGCCGGCTGTGCCGCCTTGGCCGCCGTTGCCGCCGGTGCCTCCGCCCCCGCCGTCGCTGGTGCTGCCGGCGGCGCCGTTGCCGGCAGTCCCGCCTTGGCCTCCGACGCCGCCTTGGCCGCCGTTGCCGTTGGTGCCACCGGTGCCGGCCGAGCCGCCGTTGCCGCCGGCGCCGCCGGCGCCGCCGTCGCCGCCGGTAAAGCCGCTGGCGCCGGCGGTGGCGCCCACAGCGCCGGTCCCGCCTTGGCCGCCGGCGCCGCCGGTGCCGCCGACGCCCGCGGTACCGCCCGTGCCGGCACCGATGCCGGCCGAGCCGCCGGCACCGCCGTTGCCGCCCGTGCCGCCGTCGCCGACAACGGCGGCTCCGTTGCCGCCTACCCCGCCTTGGCCGCCTGTGCCGCCTTGGCCGCCGTTGCCGTTGGTGCCGCCGGTGCCCGCGTCGCCGCCGTTGCCGCCGGCACCGCCGGTGCCGCCGTTGAAGCCGATGGTGCCGGTGGCGCCGACGTCGCCGTTGCCGCCGGCGCCGCCCTGGCCGCCGTTGCCGCCCGTGCCCGCGTTGCCCGGGGTCCCCGCCGTGCCCGCACCGGTGCCGGCCGCGCCGCCGTCGCCCGCGTCGCCGCCGTTGCCGCCCGTGCCGCCGGCTTGGCCGTCGTTGCCGCTACCCGCGGTGCCGGTGCCGCCTACCCCGCCGGTGCCGCCGGTACCGCCGAGGCCGCCGTTGCCGGTGGTGCCGCCGGCGGCGGCCGAGCCACCTTGCCCACCGGCGCCGCCGGTGCCGCCGTCAAGGCCGATGCCGCCGTTGCTTGCGCCCACAGCGCCGTTACCGCCGGTCCCGCCGGTACCACCGGTGCCGCCGGTGCCGACCGCGCCCACCGTGCCGGCCGCGCCGGCACCGGTGCCGGCCGCGCCGCCAGCGCCCGCGGCGCCGCCGTTACCGCCGGTGCCGCCGGCGCCGCCGGCGTTGCCGGCACTAGCACTGCCGGTGCCGCCGGTGCCGCCGGTGCCTCCGGTACCGCCGAGGCCGCCGTTGCCGTTGGTGCCGCCCGCAACCGCCGAGCCGCCTTGGCCGCCGCCGCCGCCGGTGCCGCCGTCAAAGCCGGCGCTGCCGGCCGATATACCCGTGCCGCCGGTGCCGCCGGTGCCGCCGGTGCCACCGGCGCCGCCGGTACCGACGGCGCCCGCGGCGCCGGCCGTCCCTTCCGATCCGTCGGCTGCGCCACCGGCCCCGCCGACGCCGGCGGCGCCACCGATCCCGCCGGTGCCGGCGGTCCCGCCGTCGCCGAGCGAACTGTTGCCGCCCGCCCCACCTTGGCCGCCCTGGCCGCCAGCACCGCCGAGGCCGCCTTGACCGCCGTTGCCGAGTAGCACGGACTGAGATTCGCCGCCGACGCCGCCGGTGCCGCCGACTCCGCCGGCGCTGGCGGTGGCGCCAGTCCCGCCCAGGCTGCCTGCTACGCCCGCGGCGCCGGCGCCGCCGGCGCCCCCGGCGCCGCCGTTCCCGCCGGCCCCAGCCTGGCCGCCCACCAGGTCCACCGCGGCGCCGCCGGCCCCGCCGTTGCCGCCGTTCCCGCCGGCCTGGCCAACCGCCCCGGCGCCGCCGGCCCCGCCGGCCCCGCCGGCCCCACCCGGGCCGCCCAGCAGCCCACCGTTGCCGCCGGCTCCGCCGTTACCGCCGGTCGCGCCGGCCGCGCCGACCCCGCCGGCCCCACCGGTCCCGCCGTGGCCGAACAGCCCGGCCGACCCGCCCGCACCACCGTTGCCGCCCGTCGCGCCGGATCCGCCGTTGCCGCCGTTGCCGAAAAGAAAACCGCCGTCGCCCCCGTCGGCGCCCGTGCCGTCCGCCCCGTTGGCGCCGTTGCCGAACAGCGGCCGACCCGTCGCGGCCGCTACGGGCGACGCCATGCTTGCGACCGCGTGCTGAACAGCCTGCAGGGCAGTGGCGTTGGCGGCTTCGGTGGCCCCGTATGTGGCCGCACTCGAGCTCAATGCATGGACAAACTGGTCGTGAAACGCGGCTGCCTCGGCGCTGAGCGCCTGAAATTGCTGGGCGTGGTTGCCGAACAGCGCAGCGATAGCCGCCGACACCTCGTCGTTGGCCGCGGCCACAATCGAGGTCGTCTGGGTCGCCGCCGCCGCATTGGCGGCCTTGATCGCCTGTCCGATTCCGGTGGCATCGGCCGACGCTGCGGCCAACGCCTCAAGTTCTGCAATTACAGACGACATTAATGGGTCCCCATCACTTCACGATCTCGAAGTCAGCGCGCAAAACGCTACCCGCGTCGGATCGGCCCCGCGGCTGTTTGGCAACGTTCATAACCGATTTGGGCGTGGGCTCGGGGCGGTTGGGGTGCGGTGCCGTTGGTGCCGTTGGTGCCGTTGGTGCCGTTGGTGCTGTTGGTGCCGGCGCCTTGGCCGTCCGTGCCGGCTTGGAGGCGCCGACCGAGTGCCTGCCCGCCATCCCCGGTCTGGTCGACCTGGGCAAGTTCTTGGCGCCGGCCGAAGCGCGTGAGGTGCGGCCCGGCCGCCAACACCTAGGGGTTAAGGAGACCCGTTGGCGCCGTCGTTGCCGGCGCCACCGGGTGCGGTGCCGTTGCCCGCGGCCCCGCCGAGGCCGCCGGTGCCGCCGTTGGCGCCGCTGTCGCCGTTGCCGCCGTCACCGCCGTTGGCACCGTCACCGCCATCACCCTGAACCCCAGTGCCGCTTCCCGGCCCGCCATCACCGCCGGCGCCACCGCCGCCGCCGTCGCCGCCGGTGCCGCCGGTGGCAGCGCCGTCGCCGCCGGTGCCGCCGAGGCCGCCGTCGCCGCCTTTACCGCCGTCGAAGTTGGTGTCGCCGGCGCCGCCGGTACCACCGTTGCCGGCGGTGCCGCCCGTGCCGCCGCCGCCGCCGCTGCCCGCGTTGCCGGTACCGGTGCCCGCGGCGCCACCCTTGCCAGCGGCGCCGCCGGCGCCACCCTGCCCGCCGGTGCCACCGTCGCTGCCGACGCCGGTGACGCCGGTACCGCCCTGGCCGCCGGCACCACCGTTGCCGCCGCCGCCGCCGTCGCCGTTGACGACGTTGCCGCTGCCGCCGAGGCCGCCTTGGGCGCCGGCACCGCCGGCGCCGCCGGCCGCGCCGGTGCCGTCGACGCCGGCACCCCCGTTGCCGCCGTCGCCACCTGTCCCGCCGTTGCCGTTGCCGGGGCCGCTCGTGCTGCCCGTGCCCGCGTCGCCGGCGTTGCCGCCGATGGCACCGCCGCCACCGGTGCCTCCGATGGTGGTGCCGGTGCCGCCGCTGCCGCCCGAGCCTCCGGCGCCGCCGGAACCGCCGGCGGTGGTACCGCCGCCACTGACATTGCCGCCGGTACCGCCGCCGCCGCCGGTACCGCCGGCGCCGGCGTTGCCGCCCGCGGCCGCGGCGCCGGTGCCGTTACCGCCATCGCCGCCTTGGCCGCCGCCGGAACCATTGCCGCCCTGGCTGCTTATTTCAGCGTCGCCGCCGTTGCCGCCGGTGGCGCCGGCGCCACCGGCGCCACCCGCGCCGCCGCCGGCGTCGCCGTCGCCGCCGCGACCGCCGCCGCCGCCGCCGCCCGCGCCGCCGCCGGTGCTGTAATTGCTGCCCGCGCCGGAAACACCGCCGCCGGCACCGCCGGCGCCGCCGGCGCCGCCGTTGCCGCCTACGCCGTCGGTGCTCTGGCCGCCCGCGCCGCCGGCGCCGCCGCTGCCGCCGGTGCCGCCCTCGCTCTTGGAAAATGGGCCGTCATTAAAGCCGGCGATACCGCCCGCGCCGGCGGCGCCGCCGTCGCCGGCGTTGCCGCCCGCGGCCCCGGTGCCGGTGCCCTTACCGCCGTCGCCGCCTTGGCCGCCGTCGCCGCCTTGGCCGCCTTGGCTCAAGCTGCTATTGCCATTGGCGCTACCGCCACTGGCGCCGGCGCCACCGGCGCCACCGGCGCCACCCGCGCCACCGCCACCGACGCCGTCGCCGCCCGTGCCACCGTGGCCGCCCGCGCCGCTCTGTCCGCCGTGGCTCGCGGAATTTGTGCCGGCAACATCCCCGCCGGCACCGCTGGCGCCGCCGGCGCCGGCGTCGCCGCCCTTGCCGCCCACGGCCCCAGCGCCAGTGCCGGAACCGCCATTGCCGCCGTCGCCGCCAGAGCCGCCGTCGCCGCCAACGCTGTTGATTCCATTGCTATTGCCGCTACCGCCCATCCCGCCTTGGCCGCCGGCGCCAGCGGCGCCACCCGCGCCGCCGCCAGTGACGCCATCGCCGCCAGTGCCGCCCTGGCCGCCGCCACCGCCGTTGCCGCCGGTGCCGTTGCCGCCATCGCCGCTACCGCCGAGGCCGCCTTGGGCGCCCGCACCGCCCTGGCCGCCGGCCGCGCCGGTGCCGTCGAGGCCGGCACCCCCGGCACCGCCGCTGCCACCGTCGCCGGCGCTGCCGCCGGTACCGGTACCGGCCATTCCTCCGGTGCCCGCGTTACCGCCGGTGCCGCCGACGGCACCGTCGGCACCCGCGCCGCCGAGAACATTGTCAGTGCCGCCGTTGCCGCCGTTGCCGCCGTTGCCGCCGGTTCCTCCGTTGCCGTTGGCGCCGGTGGCGTCACCGGCGTTGCCGCCGTCACCGCCGCTGCCGCCGGCACCGGCCGTACCGGCGGTGCCACCGTGGCCGCCGGTGCCCGCGTTGCCGCCGCTGCCGCCCTGGGCGCCGAAGCCGCCGTCGCCGCCGGCGCCGCCGGGGGTGCTGCTGTTGGCTCCGTTGCCGCCGTTGGCGCCGGCGGTGCCGTTGCCGCCGTTGCCGTTGAGGCCGCTGGCGTCACCGGCGTTGCCGCCGTTGCCGCCGCTACCACTGGCGCCGCCGAAGCTTTGGGCGTTGCCGCCGCCTTGGCCGGTGCCAGCGAGGCCGTCGCCGGCGTTGCCCGCGGTGCCGGCGTTGCCGCCATTGCCGCCGTTGCCGCCGACACCGCCGGTGCCCGCGTTGCCGCCGTTGCCGCCATCGCCGCCGTTGTAGCCGTAACCGCCGCCGAAGCCGTCGGTGCTGTTGCCGCCTTGGCCGCCGGCCCCGCCGTTGCCGTTGTTGCCGCCGTTGCTATTGCCGCCGGTTCCGCCGTCGCCGCCGCGACCGCCTTCACCGCCGTAGACGAAGTTGCCGGAAACATTGGTGCCGGCGTTGCCGCCGGCGCCACCGGCGCCGCCGTCGCCGCCCGCGGCGTTGGTGCCGGTGCCTGCGCCACCTTGGCCACCGGCGCCGCCCCAGCCGCCCCAGCCGGCCTCATTATTGCCGTTGGGGTCAACGCTTGCGGTGGTCAAGTTTACGCCGGCGCCACCGGCGCCGCCGGCGCCACCGGCGCCGCCGCCAGCAAAGCCATCGCCGCCATTGCCGCCTTGGCCGCCGTCGTTGCCCCCGCCGGCGTAGGTGTACGTGCCGGCGGTGCCAGCGGCGCCGCCGGCGCCGCTGGCACCGCCGTCGCCGCCTTTGCCGCCGACGCCAGCGGTGCTCAGGCCGCCGTCGCCGCCGTTGCCGCCTTGGCCGCCGTAGCCGCCGTCGCTCTCGGAATTTGCGCCGGAGGCAGTGCCGCCGGTACCGCCAGCGCCGCCAGCGCCGCCGGCGCCACCCGCGCCGCCGCCAGCATCCCCTTGGCCGCCGTTACCGCCACCGCCACCGCCGCCGCCCTGGTCGGCGTAGCTGTCGGAATAATTGCCCTGAGCGCCGTCGTCAACATTGCCGCTGTTACCGCCGGCGCCGCCCGTGCCGCCGGCCCCGGCGTTGCCGCCCATGGACCCAGCGCCAGTGCCGTTACCGCCATTGCCGCCTTGGCCGCCGTAGCCGCCGTAGCCGGATTGGCTGTAGACGCCACTGCCAGTGCCGGTATCGCTAGCGCTACCGCTATCGCCGCCGTGGCCGCCGGCGCCACCGGCGCCGCCCGTGCCGCCGCCAGCGACGCCGTCCCCGCCAGTGCCGCCGTTGCCGCCTTGGCCGCCCTCCTCGGAGTAGCTGTTGGCATATCCGCCGTTAGTGCCGGCGTCAACGTTGCCGCTGTTACCGCTGGCGCCGCCGGCGCCGCCGGCCCCGGCGTTGCCGCCCATGGACCCAGCGCCAGTGCCGGTACCACCATTGCCGCCTTGGCCGCCGTTGCCGCCGTAGGCGGCTTCGCTGTAGCTGTCAGCACCAGTGGCGGTTCCGCTATCGCCGCCTTGGCCGCCGGCGCCACCGTCGCCACCCGTGCCGCCACCGCCGTCGCCGTTCCCTCCGGTGCCACCGTTGCCGCCTTGGCCGCCTCGGCCGTTGTAGCCGTAGCTTTCGGCATTTGTGCCGACAACGTTGCCGCCGGCACCCCCGGCGCCGCCGGCGCCACCGGCCCCGGCGTCGCCGCCCATGGCCTCAGCGCCGTTGCCGTTACCGCCATTGCCGCCTTGGCCGCCGTTGCCGCCTTGGCCGGATTCGCTGAAGGTGTTATCGCCACTGGTGTCGCCGCCATTGCCGCCTTGGCCGCCGGCGCCACCGTCGCCGCCCGTGCCGCCGCCGGTGGCGCCGTCGCCGCCGTTGCCGGCGTCGCCGCCGCTCCCGCCGCTGCCGCCGATGCTGTTGGAACCTGCGGCGCCGGTGCCGCCGGTGCCGCCGGCCCCGCCGGCCCCGCCGGCCCCTGCGTTGCCGCCCACCGCCGTAGCGCCGGTGCCCGTACCGCCGTCGCCGCCGTGGCCGCCTTGGCCGCCTTGGCCGCCTTGGCTGTTTCCAGCGGTGGCGCCGTCGCCGCCGTTGCCGCCCTGGCCGCCGACGCCACCGTCGCCACCCGCGCCGCCGCCGGTGGCGCCGTCGCCACCCTTGCCGCCGTCGCCGCCCTGGCCGCCGATGACGCCACCTTGACTGTTGTTGCCCACACCGCCGGCGCCGGCGTCGCCGCCGACGCCACCGGCGCCGCCAGCGCCGCCGACACCCGTAGTGCCGGTGCCGCCGGCGCCGCCTTTACCGGCATTGCCGCCGAGGCCGCCGACGCCGGCGCCGAGGGAATCGGTCGTGGTGCCGCCATCGCCGCCGGTGCCGCCGCCGCCGCCGGTGCCACCGGCGCCGCCGCTCGGGCCGCTGGTGCCGTTGCCGGCGTCACCGCCCTGGCCGCCGTTGCCGCCGTTGCCGCCGACGAAGCCTGGATCCGCAGCACCACCGCCACCAGCGTTGCCGCCGTCGCCGCCATCACCGCCGGCGCCGCCGGTGCCGCCGGTGCCGATAATCCCGGCTGCGCCGCCGCTGCCGCCGCCGCCGCCGATGCCGCCGTCGCCGCCCTGGCCGCCGTTCATGGATTGGCCGGTCTCGTCTTGACCGCTGCCGCCGGCGCCACCGGCACCGCCGGCCCCGCCGGCCCCGCCGTTGCCGGCGATGCCCGATACATCACCCGCGTTGCCGCCGGTGCCGCCGGTGCCACCGGTGCCGGCGGTGCCGCCGGTCAGGCCGCTGCCGTCGGCGGCATTCGCCCCGGCCCCACCGGTGCCGCCGGCGCCACCGGTACCCCCGGCGCCCACGGTGGCACCGGTGCCGACGCTGCCGGCCGCACCGCCGGTGCCGCCGTTGCCGCCGTCGCCGCCGTCGCCGCCGGTATCTGCAACCGTGGCACCGCTACCCCCGGTGCCCCCGGTGCCGCCCATGCCGCCGGCCCCGCCGTTGCCGGCGGTGCCCGATACGTCACCCGCGTTGCCGCCGGTGCCGCCGGTGCCGCCGTTGCCGGCGGTGCCGCCGGTCAGGCCGCTGCCGTCGGCGGCATTCGCCCCGGCCCCACCGGTGCCGCCGGCGCCGCCGTCGCCCCCGGCGCCCACGGTGGCACCGGTACCGACGCTGCCGGCCGCACCGCCGGTGCCGCCGTCACCGCCGTCGCCGCCGTCACCGCCGGTATCTGCAACCGTGGCACCGCTACCGCCGGTGCCCCCGGCGCCGCCCATGCCGCCGGCCCCGCCGTTGCCGGCGGTGCCCGATACGTCACCCGCGTCGCCGCCGGTGCCGCCGGTGCCACCGTTGCCGGCGGTGCCGCCGGTCAGGCCGCTGCCGTCGGCGGCATTCACCCCGGCCCCACCGGTGCCGCCGGCGCCACCGTCGCCCCCGGCGCCCACGGTGGCACCGGTGCCGACGCTGCCGGCCGCACCGCCAGCGCCGCCGTCACCGCCGGCGCCGCCGTCGCCGCCGATATCTGCAACCGTGGCACCGCTACCACCGTCGCCCCCGGCGCCGCCCATGCCGCCGGCCCCGCCATTGCCCGCGGTGCCCGACGCGCCGCCGGCGCTGCCGCCCTGCCCGCCGCTGCCGCCGTCACCGCCACTACCACCGACGGCACCGGTGGTGTTCACGTTGCTGTCGGCCCCAGCACCCCCGTCGGCGCCGCTACCGGCGTTGCCGCCGGCACCGACCGTCCCGCCGCTGCCGATCACACCGGCGGCCCCACCGGCACCACCGTTGCCGCCGTCGCCGCCATCCCCGCCGTCCCCGCCGCCGCTACCGCTGTCGACCGTGCCCGACCCGCCGCTGGCCCCGGCACCACCGGTACCGCCGGCCCCGCCGCTGCCGCTGGTACCCAGCGCGCCACCGGCGCTGCCGCCCGCACCGCCCGCGCCGCCGTCACCGCCGCTACCGCCCGCGTCGCCGGTGTTCGCGCCGCCGGCGATGCCCGCGCCGCCGTCACCGCCGGCCGCACCGGCACCGCCGGCACCGATCGTCGCGCCGGTGCCCACCGTGGCCGCGGCCCCACCAGCCCCGCCGTCGCCGCCGCTGCCGCCGGCCCCGGCACCGGCCGGGGCGCCGCCGGGCACGCTGGCACCGGCGCCGCCCTGGCCACCAGCACCACCGCTCGCCGCTGGTGCCCGCGGCACCGGTCACGCCGCCGGCGCTGCCGCCCTGCCCGCCGGCACCGCCGTCACCGCCGCTGCCACCGGCGTCCCCGGTGGTCGCGTTGCCCGCGGCCCCAGCACCGCCGTCGGCGCCGCTACCGGCGTTGCCGCCGGCACCGACCGTCCCGCCGGTGCCGATCAAACCGGCGGCCCCGCCGGCACCGCCGTTGCCGCCGTCGCCGCCATCCCCGCCGTCCCCGCCGCCGCTGCCGGTGTCCAGCGTGCCCGACCCGCCGCTGGCCCCGGCACCGCCGGTACCGCCGGCCCCGCCGCTGCCGCTGATACCCAGCGCGCCACCGGCGCTGCCGCCGGCACCGCCGGCGCCGCCGTCACCGCCGCTACCGCCCGCGTCGCCGGTGTTAGCGACCCCGGCGATGCCCGCGCCGCCGTCACCGCCGGCCGCGCCGGCACCGCCGGCACCGATCGTGGCGCCGCTGCCCACCGTGGCCGCGGCCCCACCAGCACCGCCGTCGCCGCCGGCACCGCCGGCCCCGGCACCGGCCGGGGCGCCGCCGGGCACGCTGGCACCGGCGCCGCCCTGGCCGCCAGCACCACCGCTGCCGCTGGTGCCCGCGGCACCGGTGACGCCGCCGGCGCTGCCGCCTTGGCCGCCGGCACCGCCGTCACCGCCGCTGCCGCCGGCGTCCCCGGTGGTCGCGTTGCCCGCGGCCCCAGCACCGCCGTCGGCGCCGCTACCGGCGTTGCCGCCGGCACCGACCGTGCCGCCGCTGCCGATCACACCGGCGGCCCCGCCGGCACCGCCGTTGCCGCCGCTGCCGCCATCCCCGCCGTCCCCGCCGCCGCTGCCGGTGTCGGGGGTGCCCGACTCGCCGCTGGCCCCGGCACCGCCGGTACCGCCGGCCCCGCCGCTGCCGCTGATACCCAGCGCGCCACCGGCGCTGCCGCCGGCACCGCCCGCACCGCCGTCACCGCCGCTACCGCCCGCGTCGCCGGTGTTCGCGACCCCGGCGATGCCCGCGCCGCCGTCACCGCCGGCCGCACCGTCACCGCCGGCACCGATCGTGGCGCCGGTGCCCACCGCGGCCGCGGCCCCACCAGCACCGCCGTCGCCGCCGGCACCGCCGGCCCCGGCACCGGCCGGGGCGCCGCCGGGCACGCTGGCACCGGCGCCGCCCTGGCCACCAGCACCGCCGTCGCCGCTGGTTCCCGCGGCGCCGGTGACGCCGCCGGCGCTGCCGCCCTGCCCGCCGGCACCGCCGTCACCGCCGCTGCCACCGGCGTCCCCGGTGGTCGCGTTGCCCGCGGCCCCAGCACCGCCGTCGGCGCCGTCACCGGCGTTGCCGCCGGCACCGACCGTGCCGCCGAGGCCGATCGCACCCGCGGCCCCGCCGGCACCGCCGTTGCCGCCGCTGCCGCCTTCGCCGCCGTCCCCGCCGCCGCTGCCGGTGTCGGGGGTGCCCGACCCGCCGCTGGCCCCGGCGCCACCGGTACCGCCGGCCCCGCCGCTGCCGCTGATACCCAGCGCGCCACCGGCGCTGCCGCCGGCACCGCCCGCACCGCCGGCACCGCCGCTACCGCCCGCGTCGCCGCTGTTCGCGACCCCGGCGATGCCCGCGCCGCCGTCACCGCCGGCCGCACCGTCACCGCCGGCACCGATCGTGGCGCCGGTGCCCACCGCGGCCGCGGCCCCACCAGCCCCGCCGTCGCCGCCGCTGCCGCCGGCCCCGGCACCGGCCGGGGCGCCGCCGGGCACGCTGGCACCGGCGCCGCCCTGGCCACCAGCAGCACCGCTGCCGCTGGTTCCCGCGGCACCGGTGACGCCGCCGGCGCTGCCGCCTTGTCCGCCGGCACCGCCGTCACCGCCGCTGCCACCGGCGTCCCCGGTGGTCGCGTTGCCCGCGGCCCCAGCACCGCCGTCGGCGCCGTCACCGGCGTTGCCGCCGGCACCGACCGTGCCGCCGCTGCCGATCACACCCGCGGCCCCACCGGCACCGCCGTTACCGCCGCCGCCGCCATCCCCGCCGTCCCCGCCGCCGCTGCCGGTGTCGGGGGTGCCCGACCCGCCGCTGGCCCCGGCGCCACCGGTACCGCCGGCCCCGCCGCTGCCGCTGACACCCAGCGCGCCACCGGCGCTGCCGCCGTGCACCGCCGGCGCCGCCGGCACCGCCGCTACCGCCCGCGTCGCCGCTGTTCGCGACCCCGGCGATGCCCGCGCCGCCGGCGCCGCCGGCCGCACCGGCACCGCCGGCACCGATCGTGGCGCCGGTGCCCACCGCGGCCGCGGCCCCACCAGCCCCGCCGTCACCGCCGCTGCCGCCGGCCCCGGCACCGGCCGGGGCGCTCCCGCTGGCACCGGCGCCGCCCTGGCCGCCAGCAGCACCGCTGCCGCTGGTGCCCGCGGCGCCGGTGACGCCGCCGGCGCTGCCGCCCTGCCCGCCGGCACCGCCGTCACCGCCGCTGCCACCGGCGGCACCGGTGGTCGCGTTGCCCGCGGCCCCAGCACCGCCGATGGCGCCGTCACCGGCGTTGCCGCCGGCACCGACCGTGCCGCCGCTGCCGATCACACCCGCGGCCCCGCCGGCACCACCGTTACCGCCGGCGCCGCCGTCCCCGCCGTCCCCGCCGCCGCTGCCGGTGTCGGGGGTGCCCGACCCGCCGCTGGCCCCGGCGCCACCGGTACCGCCGGCCCCGCCGCTGCCGCTGATACCCAGCGCGCCACCGGCGCTGCCGCCGTGACCGCCGGCGCCGCCGGCACCGCCGCTACCGCCCGCGTCGCCGCTGTTCGCGACCCCGGCGATGCCCGCGCCGCCGTCACCGCCGGCCGCGCCGGCACCGCCGGCACCGATCGTGGCGCCGGTGCCCACCGTGGCCGCGGCCCCACCAGCACCACCGTCGCCGCCGCTGCCGCCGGCCCCGGCACCCGCCGCGGCGCCGCCGGGCACGCTGGCACCGGCGCCGCCCTGGCCGCCAGCAGCACCGCTGCCGCTGGTGCCCGCGACGCCGGTGACGCCGCCGGCGCTGCCGCCCTGCCCGCCGGCGCCGCCGTCACCGCCGCTGCCGCCGGCGTCCCCGGTGGTCGCGTTGCCCGCGGCCCCAGCACCGCCGTCGGCGCCGCTGCCGGCGTTGCCGCCGGCACCGACCGTGCCGCCGATGCCGATCACACCCGCGGCCCCGCCGGCACCACCGTTACCGCCGCCGCCGCCATCCCCGCCGTCCCCGCCGCCGCTGCCGGTGTCGGGGGTGCCCGACCCGCCGCTGGCCCCGGCGCCACCGGTACCGCCGGCCCCGCCGCTGCCGCTGATACCCAGCGCGCCACCGGCGCTGCCGCCGTGACCGCCCGCGCCGCCGGCACCGCCGCTACCACCCGCATCGCCGCTGTTCGCGACCCCGGCGATGCCCGCGCCGCCGTCGCCGCCGGCCGCGCCGGCACCGCCGGCACCGATCGTGGCGCCGGTGCCCACCGCGGCCGCGGCCCCACCAGCACCGCCGTCACCGCCGCTGCCGCCGGCCCCGGCACCCGCCGCGGCGCCGCCGGGCACGCTGGCACCGGCCCCGCCCTGGCCGCCAGCAGCACCGCTGCCGCTGGTCCCCGCGACACCGGTCACGCCGCCGGCGCTGCCGCCCTGCCCGCCGGCGCCGCCGTCACCGCCACTGCCACCGGCGGCGCCGGTGATGTTCACGTCGCTGTCTTCCCCAGCACCGCCGACGGCGCCGCTGCCGGCGTTGCCGCCGGCACCCACCGTGCCGCCGAGGCCGACCGCACCCGCGGCCCCACCGGCACCACCATTGCCGCCGGCACCGCCGTCCCCGCCGTCCCCGCCGCCGCTGCCGGTGTCGGGGGTGCCCGACCCGCCGCTGGCCCCGGCGCCACCGGTACCGCCGGCCCCACCGCTGCCGCTGACACCACTGGCGCCACCGGCGCTGCCGCCGTGACCGCCCGCGCCGCCGGCACCGCCGCTACCGCCCGCGTCGCCGCTGTTCGCGACCCCGGCGATGCCCGCGCCGCCGTCACCGCCGGCCGCCCCGGCACCGCCGGCACCGATCGTGGCGCCGCTGCCCACCGCGGCCGCGGCCCCACCAGCCCCACCATCGCCGCCGCTACCACCGGCCCCGGCACCGGCCGCGGCGCCGCCGGGCACGCTGGCACCGGCCCCGCCCTGCCCGCCAGCAGCACCGCTGCCGCTGGTCCCCGCCACACCGGTGACGCCGCCGGCGCTGCCGCCCTGCCCGCCGGCGCCGCCGTCACCGCCACTACCGCCGGCGGCGCCGGTGATGTTCACGTCGCTGTCTTCCCCAGCACCGCCGACGGCGCCGTCCCCGGCGTTGCCGCCGGCACCCACCGTGCCGCCGAGGCCGACCACACCGGCCGCCCCACCGGCACCACCGTTACCGCCGCCGCCGCCGTCCCCGCCGTCCCCGCCGCCGCTACCGCTGTCCAGGGTGCCCGACCCGCCGCCGGCCCCGGCGCCACCGGTACCGCCGGCCCCACCACTGCCGCTGACACCACCGGCGCCACCGGCGCTCCCGCCATGACCGCCCGCACCGCCTTGACCACCACTACCGCCCGCGTCGCCGCTGTTCGCGGCCCCGGCGATACCCGCCCCGCCGTCACCGCCGGCCGCCCCGGCACCGCCGGCACCGATCGTGGCGCCGCTGCCCACCGCGGCCGCGGCCCCACCAGCCCCACCATCGCCGCCGCTACCACCGGCCCCAGCACCCGCCGGGGCGCTGCCGGGCACGCTGGCACCGGCCCCGCCCTGCCCGCCAGCACCACCGCTGCCGCTGGTCCCCGCGACACCGGTCGCGCCGCCGGCGCTGCCACCCTGCCCGCCGGCACCGCCGTCACCGCCGCCGCCACCGGCGTCCCCGGTGGTCGCGCTACCCGCGGCCCCAGCACCCCCGGCACCGCCGCTCCCGGCGTTGCCGCCGGCACCCACCGTGCCGCCGCTGCCGCCGGTGCCGCTGGCTCCACCGGCCCCGCCGTCGCCGGCGGCACCGCCGGCACCGCCCGCCCCGGCGCCGGTACCGGTGTCGGTGCCGCCGGCCCCGCCGTTACCGCCGCCGCCGCCGGCACCGCCCTGCCCGCCGCTGCCGTTGGTGCCACCAGCACCCGAGCTGCCGCCCTGACCGCCCGCGCCGCCGGCCCCGCCGGCAAAGCCGGCCACCCCGGGCCCGCCGCCCGCAACACCGCCGCTGCCGTTATCCCCGGCGCCGGCGGCCCCGCCGGCGCCGCCGTCCCCGCCGGTGCCCGCGCTGCCGCCCCCACCAGTAGCCCCGAAAAGCCCGCCGGCGCCGCCGGCGCCGCCGCCACCGGCATCGCCGCCGGCCCCGCCGGCCCCGCCGCTACCACCGGCCGCGTCAACGCCGGTGGTACCGGCGCCGCCCTGCCCACCCAGGGCGCCCGAACCGCCGTCACCACCACTGCCACCAGCACCCAGCAGCCCGCCAAACCGGCCCGAGCCGGCCCCGCCGGCCCCACCGGCCCCACCGGCCCCGCCCTCGCCGCCGGTGGCACCCGCGCCAAGCGGCCCGCCACCGGGGGCTCCCGCGGCGCCGGCCCCACCGGCCGTGCCGGCCCCACCCTCGCCGCCGGCCCCGCCGCTGCCCATGAACATCTGCCTGTTGGCCCCACCAGCCCCGCCCGCCCCACCGGACCCGCCGGCCTGACCAGCCCCACCGGCCACACCGGCCCCGCCCACACCACCGGCCCCGCCGTGGCCGCCACCGAGCACCCCATCGGCCCCGCCGGCCCCGCCCGCCCCGCCGTTGCCGCCGGCCACCACCGCGTTCCCGCCGGCCCCGCCCGCACCGCCGGTACCGAACAGCCCCGCCGACCCCCCGCCACCACCGGCCCCGCCGGCCCCGCCCGACCCACCATTGCCGCCGTTGCCGTACAGCCACCCACCGCCGCCGCCGGCCTGCCCGGTCCCGGCCGCCCCATCGGCGCCGTTACCCACCAACGGGCGCCCGGTCAGCAACTCCCACGGCGAAAACACCCCGAGGCCCTGCAGCGGCGAGGCACCGGCCGCCTCGGCGGCCGCATACGCCGACCCCGCCGAGCCCAGCGCAGCCACAAACCGGGCATGAAACAACGCGCTTTGCGCACTCAACGCCTGATAATCGGCCGCATAGCCGCCGAACAACCGCGCAATCGCCGCCGACACCTCATCGCCGGCCGCCGCCGCGATCCCCGTCGTCGACGGCGCCGCCGACGACGTCGCCGCCCTGATCGCCTCCCCGATCCCCGTCAAATCCGCCGACGCCGTGGCCAACGCCTCAGGTGCTGCGATCAGGAAAGTGGACAACTTGGGCTCCCATCACCTCGGGGCGACACACAAACAAGAAACCCTCTGCTAGCGGCGCAGCACACGGTACCCGACCCCCCTCGGGCCTGTGACCAATTTCACAACATTATTTTCGACGTTCGTCAGCACGCCCCTTAATCGAGGAGCTATAGGTGCGGCCAGACAGCGCCCCAAGCGCGTACCAACTCGATATAGGCAAATCGCTCCCTGGCGCTGGCGCTGGCGCAGGCCAGCACGAACGACGTGCCAGCACTCGCGTATCGGTTTCGCAGCTAGCGCCGAGCCGCGCGGTGGCCGTTGCGGCCCGGGTTAAGGGGGAGTAGGAGTCCCGTCAGCTCCGGCGGTGCCTGCGCCGCCAGGTGGGATGCCGTTGCCCGCGTCCCCACCGGGACCGCCGTGGCCGCCGAACGCGCCGCTGTTGCCATCACCGCCGTCACCGCCGTTGGCACCGCTGCCGCCTTCACCCTGAACCCCAATGCCGCTGCCGGGCCCGCCATCACCGCCGGCGCCGCCACCGCCGCCGTCGCCGCCGGTGCCGCCGCTGACGCCGTTGCTACCGCCGGTACCGCCGGTACCGCCGAGGCCGCCGTTGCCGCCCAGGCCGCCGTTGAAGCCGGTGTCGCCGGTGCCGCCGGTGCCGCCGTTGGCACCAGTACCGCCGGTGCCGCCGTTGCCGGCGATGCCCGCACTGCCGGCACCGGTGCCCGCGTCGCCACCGTTGCCGGCGTTGCCGCCGGCGCCGCCCTGCCCGCCGGTGCCGCCGGGGTTGCCGACGCTGGTCACGCCGGTACCGCCCTGGCCGCCGCCACCACCGTTGCCGCCGTCGCCGCCGTTGCCGTTGACGGCAGCGCCGCTGCCACCCGAGCCGCCTAGGGCGCCCGCGCCGCCGGCGCCGCCGGCCGCGCCGGTGCCATCCAGGCCGCCACCCCCGTTGCCGCCGCTGCCGCCGGCACCCGCGTTGCCGCCGGTGCCGCCGATGCCGCCGGTGCCCGCGTTGCCGCCGTTGCCGCCGAGTGCACCCTGCCCGCCGTCGCCGCCCTGGGTGCTGCTGTCGGCTCCGTTGCCGCCGTCACCGCCGGCGGTGCCGTTGCCGCCATTGCCGTTGAGGCCGCTGGCGTCACCGGCGTTGCCGCCGTTGCCGCCGCTACCGCTTTCGCTGCCGAAGAAGCTGTTGGCATTGCCGCCGTTTTGGCCGGTGCCGGCGATGCCGTCGCCGGCGTTGCCCGCCGTGCCGGCATTGCCGCCGTTGCCGCCGTCGCCGCCGAGGCCGCCGACACCGGCGTTGCCGCCGTTGCCGCCGTCACCGCCGTCATAGCCCTGGCCGCCGCCGAAGCCGGCGGTGCTGTTGCCCCCTTGGCCGCCGGCCCCACCGTTGCCGTTGGCGCCGAGGCCGTCGCCATTCCCGCCGAACCCACCGTCGCCGCCGCGACCACCCTGACCGCCGTCGACGAAGTTGCCGGAAACAGTGGTGCCGGCGTTGCCGGCGGCGCCGCCGGCGCCGGCATTGCCGCCCGCCGCGCCCGAACCGTTGACGGCGTTACCGCCGCTGCCACCGCTGCCGCCCCAGCCGCCGCCGCCAGCCTGGGTGTAACCGTTGGGGTCAGTGCTTGCGGTGGTCAAGTTTGCTCCGGCGCCACCGGCGCCACCGTCGCCACCCGCGCCGCCACCGACACCCTCGCCGCCTTGGCCGCCCGAGCCGCCGTTGTTGCCCCAGCCGGCGTAGGTGCGCGTGCCGGCGGCGCCAGCTGCGCCGCCCGCACCACCGGTGCCGCCGTCGCCGCCTGTGCCGCCGACGCCTGCGCTGCTCTGGCCGCCCTGGCCACCGGCGCCGCCGTAGCCGCCGTACCCGCCATCGCTCTCGGAATTTGCTCCGGTAGCAGTGCCGCCGGTACCGCCGTCGCCGCCGGCGCCGCCGGCGCCACCCGCACCGCCGCCAGCATCCCCTTGACCGCCGGTACCGCCATTGCCACCGCCGCCGCCCTCGTCGGCGTAGCTGTCCGAATAATTGCCCAGTGCGCCGTCGTCAACATTGCCGCTGTTACCGGTGGCCCCGCCCGTGCCGCCGGCCCCGGCGTTGCCGCCCATGGACCCGGTGCCGGTGCCGGTACCGCCATTGCCGCCTTGGCCGCCGTAGCCGCCGTAGCCGGATTGGCTGTAGACGCCACTGCCAGTGCCGGTAGCGCTAGCGCTACCGCTATCGCTGCCGTGGCCGCCGGCACCACCGGCGCCGCCCGTGCCGCCGCCAGCTACGCCGTCCCCGCCAGTGCCGCCGCCGCCGCCGTTGCCGCCGTCGTAGCCGTAGCTGGCGGCATATGTGCCGTCAGCGCCGGCGTCAGCATTACCAGAGCTACCGGCGGCGCCGCCGTCGCCGCCGGCCCCGGCGTCGCCGCCCATGGACCCGGTGCCAGTGCCGTTACCGCCATTGCCGCCTTGGCCGCCTTGGCCGCCATTTTCGCCATAGCTGTAGGCGTCTGCACCACCGGTGGCGGTGGCGTTACCGCCGGAGCCGCCTGCGCCGCCGGCGCCGCCGGCGCCACCGTTGCCCCCGCCGCCGTCGCCGTTCCCGCCCGTGCCGCCGCCGCCGCCGTTGCCGCCGTTGTTACCCCAGGTGTAGCTGTAGGTACCTGCGCCGTCAGCGTCAGCATTGCCAGCGCTACCGGCGGCGCCGCCGTCGCCGCCGGCCCCGGCGTCGCCGCCCTTGGCCCCAGTGCCAGTGCCGTTACCGCCGCCGCCGCCTTGGCCGCCGTTGCCGCCGTAGCCGGCCCCGCTCTCGCTGTAGTTGTCGTCGGCGGTGCTAGCGCTACCGCCATTGCCGCCTTGGCCGGCGTCGCCACCGGCGCCACCCTTGCCGCCGCCCCCGAGGCCGTCCCCGCCAGTCCCGCCGGCGCCGCCGTTGCCGCCCCCGTTGCCGTAGGTCTGGACATTCGTGCCGACAGCGCCGACAACATCGCCGCCGTTACCGCCGGCGCCGCCGGCACCGCCCGCGCCGGCGGCGCCGCCCATCGCCCCAGCGCCAGTGCCGGTACCGCCATTGCCGCCGGTACCGCCGTTGCCGCCTTGGCCGCCATCGCTGTAGCTGTTATCGCCACTGGCGCTACCGCCATTGCCGCCTTGGCCGCCGGCACCACCGTCGCCACCCGCGCCGCCGCCGGTGGCGCCGTCGCCGCCTTTGCCGCCTTGGCCGCCACTGCCAGCGCTGCCGCCGAAGCTCTGTGTGCCGCCGTCGGCGCCATTGCCGCCGGCGCCACCGGCGCCGGCCTTGCCGCCATCGCCGCCTATGCCCGCGCTGCTCTGGCCGCCATCGCCGCCGTTGCCGCCGTTGCCACCGCTGCCGCCCTGGCTGCTGGAACCTGCGCCGACAGTGCCGGGGGTACCGCCGGCGCCGCCGACGCCACCGGCGCCGCCCGTGCCGCCGCCGGTGACGCCGTCGCCACCAGTGCCGCCGTCGCCGCCCTGGCCAGCGTTGCCGCCGTCGCTGTTGGAACCTGTGGCGCCGGTGCCACCATTGCCGCCGGCCCCGCCGGCCCCGCCGGCGCCGGCGTTGCCGCCCGTGGCCGCGGCGCCGGTGCCCTGACCGCCGTCGCCGCCGTGGCCGCCGTTGCCGCCCTGGCCGCCGCCGCTGGAGTTTCCGGCAGTGGCGCCGTCGCCGCCGTTGCCGCCCTGGCCGCCGCCGCCACCGTCGCCACCCGCGCCGCCGGCGGTGGCGCCGTCGCCACCAATGCCGCCGTCGCCGCCCTGGCCGCCGATGACGCCACCTTGACTGTTGTTGCCCACACCGCCGGCGCCGGCGTCGCCGCCGACACCACCGGCGCCGCCAGCGCCGCCAACACCCGTAGTGCCGGTGCCGCCGCCGCCGCCTTTACCGGCATTGCCGCCGAGGCCGCCGACGCCGGCGCCGAGGGAATCAGTCGTGGTGCCGCCATCGCCGCCGGTGCCGCCGCCGCCGCCGGTGCCACCCGCGCCGCCGCTCGGGCCGCTGGTGCCGTTGCCGGCGTCACCGCCCTGGCCGCCGTTGCCGCCGTTGCCCCCGACGAAGCCTGGATCCGCAGCACCACCGCCACCAGCGTTGCCGCCGTCGCCGCCATCACCGCCGGCGCCGCCGGTGCCGCCGGTGCCGATAATCCCGGCTGCGCCGCCGCTGCCGCCGCCGCCGCCGATGCCGCCGTCGCCGCCCTGGCCGCCGTTCATGGATTGGCCGGTCTCGTCTTGACCGCTGCCGCCGGCGCCACCGGTGCCCCCGGCCCCGCCGGCCCCGCCGTTGCCGGCGATGCCCGATACATCACCCGCGTTGCCGCCGGTGCCGCCGGTGCCACCGTTGCCGGCGGTGCCGCCGGTCAGGCCGCTGCCGTCGGCGGCATTCGCCCCGGCCCCACCGGTGCCGCCGGCGCCACCGGTACCCCCGGCGCCCACGGTGGCACCGGTGCCGACGCTGCCGGCCGCACCGCCGGTGCCGCCGTCGCCGCCGTTGCCGCCGTCGCCGCCGGTATCTGCAACCGTGGCACCGCTACCCCCGGTGCCCCCGGCGCCGCCCATGCCGCCGGCCCCGCCGTTGCCGGCGGTGCCCGATACATCACCCGCGTTGCCGCCGGTGCCGCCGGTGCCGCCGTTGCCCGCGGTGCCGCCGGTCAGGCCGCTGCCGTCGGCGGCATTCGCCCCGGCCCCACCGGTGCCGCCGGCGCCGCCGTCGCCCCCGGCGCCCACCGTGGCACCGGTACCGACGCTGCCGGCCGCACCGCCGGTGCCGCCGTCACCGCCGTCGCCGCCGTCACCGCCGGTATCTGCAACCGTGGCACCGCTACCGCCGGTGCCCCCGGCGCCGCCCATGCCGCCGGCCCCGCCGTTGCCGGCGGTGCCCGATACGTCACCCGCGTCGCCGCCGGTGCCGCCGGTGCCACCGTTGCCGGCGGTGCCGCCGGTCAGGCCGCTGCCGTCGGCGGCATTCACCCCGGCCGCACCGGTGCCGCCGGCGCCACCGTCGCCCCCGGCGCCCACGGTGGCACCGGTGCCGACGCTGCCGGCCGCACCGCCAGCGCCGCCGTCACCGCCGGCGCCGCCGTCGCCGCCGATATCTGCAACCGTGGCACCGCTACCACCGTCGCCCCCGGCGCCGCCCATGCCGCCGGCCCCGCCATTGCCCGCGGTGCCCGACGCGCCGCCGGCGCTGCCGCCCTGCCCGCCGCTGCCGCCGTCACCGCCACTACCACCGACGGCACCGGTGGTGTTCACGTTGCTGTCGGCCCCAGCACCCCCGTCGGCGCCGCTACCGGCGTTGCCGCCGGCACCGACCGTCCCGCCGCTGCCGATCACACCGGCGGCCCCACCGGCACCACCGTTGCCGCCGTCGCCGCCATCCCCGCCGTCCCCGCCGCCGCTACCGGTGTCGACCGTGCCCGACCCGCCGCTGGCCCCGGCACCGCCGGTACCGCCGGCCCCGCCGCTGCCGCTGGTACCCAGCGCGCCACCGGCGCTGCCGCCGGCACCGCCCGCGCCGCCGGCACCGCCGCTACCGCCCGCGTCGCCGGTGTTCGCGACGCCGGCGATGCCCGCGCCGCCGTCACCGCCGGCCGCACCGGCACCGCCGGCACCGATCGTCGCGCCGGTGCCCACCGTGGCCGCGGCCCCACCGGCCCCGCCATCGCCGCCGCTGCCGCCGGCCCCGGCACCGGCCGGGGCGCCGCCGGGCACGCTGCCACCGGCGCCGCCCTGGCCACCAGCACCACCGCTGCCGCTGGTGCCCGCGGCACCGGTCACGC
>CAWJSU010000003.1:0-513318 GCA_963845595.1 uncultured Actinomycetota bacterium | reverse complement strand
CGAGCCGCCGCGGCCCCGACTATCCGCCGCTGTACTTTCGGAGACGCTCCGAATAGTTGGCGTTGAAATCGGTGTAACGCTCTCGAAGTCGATCACCTGGCCAGCCCGCCGGGAGCAGTTCGTCCGGCAGGTACGGATCGAGCAGCAGATGTCGGATTACCTCCGCGGTAGCCATGAACCCTTGGGCGAGACTCTCTGCCCCGTGAAGCACCGTGAGCAATCGGTCCGCCTCGGCCGCCCATCCCGGCAGGTCCCAGAGCGACGTCGCCAGGCTCGACGAGTCAGAGTGGTGACTGACAAAAAACTCACACTGGTCGGCGATGATGCCGTCGAGCTCGCGAGAGAGGTTGTCCGGCCGCATCCACACACCCTCGCGCAACTCGCCCATCCGGTGCCGCACCATGCTCTTACGCAGAGCCACCCGCTCGGCCAACGGCCGGGTCGTGCTCGTGACGATGGCCATCTCCCACCCCCCGGTCCACCGCCGGGTGGGGGGCGAGGTGAGCGCATCCTGTTGGGCCTGCCGTCGCAGCAACCGCTCGGACAGGCGGTATACGCCATTGTCGACGGTCACGTCGCCGTCCTTCACCATGCGCGTCAGGGCAACGCGGGTGGCGCGGTCCGCGATCCCAAGAAGCTCCCCAACCTTCACCAAGGCGCTAATCGGAAGCGCCGGGGGGTGGTATCCAAGCAGAGTGCTCAACGCTACCGACCTCGCGGTAAGCGGGGTGATCGACGGCAGGTGACGGTCCGGGACGGCGGGATACATACATGAACTCCATCACTTGTCCTACAACACCTCGATCGAATGCGCTCACGCATCGGCAATGCAAACCTATTGCAATGCACACGTAGGCCATTTCCTTGGTACAGCCTGATCCGGCGGTGACGGGTGTCGGGTCGGCGTGCGCTCGCGGCACACCCGACGGCGGGGCGCCGGATCAGACCAGGTAGACGGTCGCGATCAGCGCGGTGACCGCGAGCAACCAGCCGTCGCAGATGAACCGCAGCGCCAGTGGCGCCTGGCGCACCTCCATGAAGTGCCTAATCACCAATCGCACCTTGACGGCGGCGATGAGCATGATGGCCACCGTCGCCGCCTCGGGCGTGACCGAGTTCTTCGAAAGCAACCAGGTCGATGCGCAGGTGGCCAGCATCAGCGCGGCCCACACGATACTGACCGGCTTGCGAAGCAGCTCCATAGTCACCTCACCAGATACAGGAGCGGGAACAGGATGATCCAGAGCAGGTCGACCATGTGCCAATAGATCGCGCCGCATTCCAGAACAACGGGGCGCTGCGGGTTGAACGACCGGGATCGGGCCTTGAACCACAGCACGAGGAGCACGACGCTGCCCGCGATGACATGGAACAGATGAATCCCGGTGAGCGTGAAGTAATACATGAAGAAGTCGTTGGTCAACAGGCTGATGCCGGCGTTCAACTTCACGGTGTACTCGATGGCCTTCGACACCGCGAACGCGAGGCCGCAGAGAAAAGCGCCGCCGATGAAATGTTGCGCCAGCGCAAAACGGGACTTCCGCACGGCATCGAGCGCGAGCGCGGCAAACCACGAGCTGGTGAGCAAGATGAGCGTGTTGACACCACCGAAATTCGGGTTCAGGGCGTGTCGGGACGCTTCGAACAGGTCAGTGTGCTGATGCCGGCTGGCCATGAAGAACCCGAACAGGACGGCAAAGACCGTCATGTCGGCCATCACGAAGACCCACACGCCTTCCACTCCGGGCAGCCGCCGCGTTGGTTCGCCGACCCGCACGAGCTGGTTGGATTCCGAACTCGTCAACAAATCACTCATCAACCCTGTCCCCGAGACTCATCAACACTCTCCCCGAGCGACGCGGTGACCGGTCCTTGCCCGACCACCGCGGGCAGTGCGTCAGGCACGGACAGCCGTCCGCTCTCGACCGCGCACCACGCGTGCGAACTTCGGTCGCAACACTGTCGAATCGCGCGGACGGGAGCGGCGACCAACCGAAGGGCACCTGCCCGACGGTGCAGGTCAGGATGCGAGAGCCGGCGCCCGCGGGGCCCCGCCATCCACCGTGGGGCTGCTCTCGAATTCGCGCATGCGCCGACGAACATCCTTGAGCAAATAGGTGCTCGCAACTATTTCCCAGCACAGCCAGCAGAAGTACGGGAAGTAGTAGCTCATGACACCATTCCAGGCGAACGGGCCGGTTTTCAGAACGCCGGTGAGGCTTGCCGGGAAGAAGCTCACCGCGCAGAAGATGGTGAGATAGCACACCCAGTTCGGCATGAGAGGCGTGGCCTTGTTCTTCCGGTCCGCCAGAACTGCCAGGGCGAGCGCCACCATCTGCAACGTGGTGCACGCATACTGCAGGTCGATGACCAGCCAGCCGGTGTCGGTGAGCAGCTGGATCAGCGCCGGGTCCCGCTCGGGCCGAAATGCCGCGATGGCCCAGAAACAACAGCTGAACGACACGACCATGACGGTCAGCGCCCCACCGATGAGCTGCAGGTTAGCCAGCACCGGGTACCCGCCCTCGATCTTCGCCATCCGGGCGCTGATATACGAACACCAAGGCATGTACAAGCAGACGATGATGAGTGCGACGATGAAGCCCAGACGAATTTCCCCCAGGTCCTGCGAATAGCGAGCGGCAAGGTCTGTCGCGCTCAACGCGGGTGACGGATTCGGGATGTTGTGCCCGATCACCCCCCAAAACAGCACGAAGGTGACCAAGAAGGCGGGGCCACACCAGGCGCTGATGAGCTGGAATCTGAGGCTGGTTTTCTGATCCATGTATCGCTCCTTTCCGATCGATTTCCGGTGGATCGCTGATTGTGCGCGCATACGTACACAACGACATCAGACGATGCAAAAATGTAACATCGCTGGGGTGTTGTGGCAACACCCCCAAGGAAGGGTCGGTCCGAGCCCGGAGCAGGTGTTCGGTGTCGTCCGGGGCCGGATTTCGGGGCATGCCCCAAGTTTTAACCCTATCCTTGCTCGTTGTAGTTGCGCGCTTGCCTACGTGGTGCCGGTGGCGCGCTGCTTGTTTTTGGTGCCGGGTGGGCGTCCGGGGCCGGTCGGGCGGGTTTTGGTGCGCTGGCCGGCAGGGGTGTTGTCGGGCGGATGTTCCGAAACCCTCGCGGCCCGCGCTGGGGTGAGCCGGCGGGGCTCGGTGGCGGGTTTCTCCCAGGGTCGGCGTAGGTCTTCGGCGAGGTCGCGGGCGAGCCGGAGTTGGGTGTGGGCGGCGATGATCAGCCAGGTCCAGCGGTCGGCCTGCTTGGGTGCGCGGACCCGGGGGCAGGTCCAGCACAGAGTTTGCTTGAGGAACCGGAAGGTGTGTTCGATGTCGAAGCGGCGCAGGTACATTCGCCAGAGCCAGTCGATGTCGGCGGTTTCGGCGTGTGAGTGCGAGGACCACAGCCACACAGGTTTGAGATCGCGTCACCGAGGCAGTCCACAGTCAGCCAGATCAGAGTGCCCTCGATGATCAGTAGCTACCTTCGTGTGTCACCAGGCGTGCGGCTTCAAACACTCACAGCCATTACCAACACATACTTTCACTTACCTTAGCACTTTATACTTTTTAATCATTCTTTTCAATTCCTCAACCACACAAACTACCTTTTTACTACACCCACCTTACCCTTTTACACATACAACCCTCACAGCAACACCCATCATTCCACTACATCACCAACAATAACAAACCTACTCATACCACTCTAACACATCAATTCTTCACCTCCTTTTTACCTTCTCTTCCTCTCATACACACACCTACTACTCACCTCTTTCATCACAACCCACCACTACACTCAATCACTCCATCATACACCTTCTCTAACACACTACACTAACTACCCTATCATCTATACATTACCTTTACCTCACCCTTACCACAAACAACCATCCCACTTACCACATCAACACACCACTACTCACTCACTTAACATATCCACCCTTTTCTCCGCACACATCCACACACACACACCTACACTCATACCCTCACCACCTCTAAACACCTTCCCACCTCTCCTCATACACTCCACAACCACCCCTCCCACACCACTCTACACAACTCCACCCACAACTATCACCACCCCTCCCCCCTTGCTCCATTCTCCTCTCCGATCACCCTACCAACATATAAACTTCTATACAAACCACCACACACCACACAACAACAAATTCCAATCACCACCCCACAAGCAATACCATACCACCATACCAAACTACCACTCCCCAATCTTCATCACCTCCCACCTCATCACCACACCCCTCCACACCCGCCCCTCCACCCACCCCCCCACTCCACCCCCTACCACCATACACCATCCCAAACCATCACCCCCCCTCACCACCACACCCCTCTACCAATTCACAACACCCACTCCCACTCTCACACAATCCCAACACCCCACACACTACCTCCCCCAACACCCCACCCCACCAAAGTGGGGAGCGAAAGGTGCTCCTTCGGGGGAAGCCCGCGTCGACCGCGTCGGCGAGGATGACGACGTCACAAAAGTCGCCGGTCGGAGCCGCGCAACGGAGGCTTTTTTCACGAAGGGCAGGCGTCGTCAATGAGGCATCACTGCCAGTTGTAACGGCATGCGGACGGAAGGCACAACGCGACATGACGGCAGTGCCGCCAGACTTCAAGACCGATGATCTGGGCGAATGCGAGATCGTCTCGCCCTTGTGCGCAACCCGTTTCATGGATACATCGAAACGGCTCCTGTTTCGTTCCGACATCGATGAACTTCGCGAACAATGGCGAGCCGGCGTCGATCCACCCGCCTTCGAGCTGGCCGGGCCGCGGGAGAGCATCTACTTCGATCCTGGCACCCTGCGGTGCGGAATTGTCACCTGTGGCGGGCTCTGTCCCGGCTTGAATGACGTCATCCGCTCTATCGTCTTCTGCCTGCACGAAAAGTACGGCACTGCAAAGATTTACGGCTTCCGGTTCGGTTTCGAGGGCCTAGTCGAGCGAATCGGTCTGACGCCGATCGAATTGACGACCCGCAGAGTAACGCAAATCCACGAAGTCGGCGGCTCAGTCCTGGGCTCGTCCCGCGGTCCGCAAGCGGTCGATGAAATGGTCGACACGCTCGAGCGCCTGGGAATACAGCTATTGTTCACCATCGGAGGCGATGGAGCGCTACGCGGTGCGCATGCGATTGTGGGGGAGATACGGCGACGGGGGCTGAAGATCGCCGTTGTGGGTGTCCCGAAGACAATCGACAACGACATCTCCTACATCGACATGTCCTTCGGGTTCGACACCGCGGTCGAGGCGGCACGGCAGGCGACACGTGCGGCATACGTGGAGGCGTCGTGCCATCGGTCCGGTATCGGGCTGGTGAAGCTGATGGGCCGCGACTCCGGGTTCATCGCCAGTTTCGCCGCATTAGCGGACACCCAAGTCGGCTTATGCCTCATTCCAGAAGTCGAGTTCAGCATCGCCGGGGTCGTTCGGGCAGCCAGACAGCGCATCGACCGGGATGGTCACGTGGTGATCGTCGTGGCGGAAGGAGCGGGCCAAAACCTGATGGCGCAGGCACCGGAATTTGATGCGTCGGGGAATCGTCGCCACGGCGACATCGGCGCATCCTTGCGGGACAAGATCATGGAAGCTTTTCGGGCTCAGGGAATTTCGGTAAGCCTCAAGTACATCGACCCGAGCTACATGATCCGCAGTTTGCCGGCCAATGCTCGCGACGCCAACTTCTGCCTTCGATTGGGGCACGCGGCCGTGCATGCTGGTATGGCGGGTAAGACCGACATGGTCATCGGTTCCTGGCGACGCCGGCTGACTCATGTACCAATTCCGGCGGCGGTCTCATCCCGGAAGAAGGTCGACACCAACGGCTACCTGTGGCAGACGGTGCTTTCTGTGACCGGTCAGGCTGACAACCTGCTTTATACAGTCCCAGCTTGACCCGTTCGCGGGTCACACCCGGCGGCTGCACGGGGCCGTACCCCGGAGGAGGAGAGCGAAAAGTCCCCCATTCGGGGGAAGCCTGAGCCGGTCGCATCGGTGAGGATGACACTGTCCGAGAAGCCAAGAGCGTCGTAGCGGAAACAAAAGACGAAAATGGACAGACCGGCTCAGCGCCAACCCCACGTCGTCGTCCTCGGCGGGGGCTCCTGGGGCACCACCATCGCGTCCATCTGCGCGCGCCGCGGGCCCGCCTTGCAGTGGGTGCGCTCTGAGGCAACGGCCAACGACATCAACGAAAACCACCGCAACAGTCGCTATCTCGGCAAGGACGTCGAGCTGAGCAACACCCTGCGCGCCACAACGGACTTCGCCGAGGCGGCCGATCGCGCCGACGTCGTCGTCATGGGTGTGCCGTCGCACGGCTTCCGCGAGGTGCTGGCCGAGCTGGCCAGTCAGCTGCGCCCGTGGGTGCCGGTGGTGTCGCTGGTCAAGGGCCTCGAACAGGGGACCAACATGCGGATGAGCCAGATCGTCGACGAAGTTCTGCCCGGGCATCCGGCCGGCATCCTGGCCGGGCCGAACATCGCCCGCGAAGTGGCCGAGGGGTATGCGGCCGCGGCCGTGCTGGCAATGCCCGACCAGCATCTGGCCGCTAATCTTGCAGAGCTGTTCCGCACCAGCCGATTTCGGACCTACACCACCGACGATGTGGTTGGCGTCGAAATGGCCGGCGCGCTGAAGAACGTCTACGCCATCGCGGTTGGTATGGGCTACTCACTGGGTATCGGGGAAAACACCCGCGCGATGGTGATGTCCCGGGCGGTGCGCGAGATGACCAAGATGGGCGAAGCGGCGGGCGGGCATCGCGACACCTTCGCGGGGCTGGCCGGCATGGGCGATCTCATGGTCACCTGTACCAGCCAGCGCAGCCGCAACCGCCATGTCGGTGAGCAGCTCGGCGCCGGCAAGCCGATCGACGAGATCATCGCGTCGATGAATCAAGTCGCTGAGGGGGTCAGGGCGGCGAGCGTCATCATGGAATTCGCTCTGCAATATGGCCTATCCATGCCGATCGCCCGCGAAGTTGACGCTGTCATCAATCACGGTGCAACCCCCGAGGGCGCGTACCGCGGGCTCGCGGCCGAGAAGCCCGGGCATGAGGTTCACGGGGCGGGCTTCTAGCGCTCGCGGCATATCTGGGTGCCTCGAAGAGGAGAGCAAAAGCTGCTCTTTCGGGGGAAGCCCGCCGACCGTCGCGTCGATGAGGATGGTGGTGTCTTACCAGTCACGAGGGAAATCCGTGTCGATTCCCGTCGTACACCGTTATAAGGAGCAGGTCCGATGGCAACCCATGCCGAACCCCGTAGTTCGGTCCCGGCGCGTGACGTCTCGCCGTACCCGACCGACTACACAACGTGGAAGGTCCTGGCGTGGACCGGGCCCATCTTTCTTGTCGCGGTCTTCGGCCTGTGGGGGATAGTCGCTCGCAACATGCCGCCATTCCCGCCCAGCGCGACGCCGGACGAGGTCAAGGCGCACTTCCAGGAGTTCAGGCTCCCGCTGTTGATCGCGTTGAGCATCTGCGTCACGATGACCGCCTTCTACATGTCGTTCAGCGTGGCGGTCGCCCGAGTGATGGAACGCATCGAGGGGCCCGGCGGTTTGTTGTCCAAGCTCGAAATGATGGGTGGCACGATCACCTGTGCGCCTGTCATGGTGACGTTAGCGATCTGGCTGACCGCCGCACACGAGGTCAACTACCTCACTCCCGGCATCATGCACATGCTCTATTGGATGGGCTGGCTGTTGTTCGACCTGGCGTACTTCGTCACCTCGATGCAGATCGCCGCGTGCTGCATCGTGTTCATGCGGGACAAGCGGGAGAAGAAGCTGGTTCCCGACGCCGTCAGCTGGTGGGGCTGGGTCACCTTCGCGTCGTTTTTCGCGGTCAGCGCGATCCCGTTCCTCACCACCGGGCCCCTGGCCTTCAACGGCGTGATCAGCTTCTGGATCGCGTTCTTCACCTGGTTCTTCTGGATCCCGTCGCTCTCCTACTTCATCATCAAGGCCATCCCCAGGCTCCAGGCCGAAGACGACGCCGTCGGGCGCCTGAACGCTTAGTCGGCGCGGTGGTCGCTGTCGCCGATCGTGTGGAGCCCAGACGCCTTCCCGGTGCGGACGGCGTCTGGGTATTCATCGGTGCCGACGCGGTCATCTTCGCGATCCTGTTCTTGAGCTTCATGCAGGACCGGCTGCACAACCCGGCCTTGTTCGAGGACTCCCGGCACACGCTCAACATGAACCTGGGCGGCATCGACACACTGATCCTGTTGACCAGCTCCTGGTCGGTCGCCCTTGCCATCCAAGCCCTCAAGCGCGACCTCGTCGACCGGGTGCCCCGATACCTGCTCGGCGGCGCGCTCACCGGCCTGATGTTCGTGGTGTCCAAGTCGGTCGAGTACGTCCACAAGTTCGCCCACGGCATTACACCGGGCACCGACGCCTTCTATATGTGGTACTTCACGCTGACCGGGATTCACCTCACGCACGTGGTGGCGGGCACCAGCCTGCTGACCCTTTTGTGGATCCGTTCGCGGCGCGGCGCATGGAGCAGCTCGAATCGTGTGATGCCGGAATGCGTGGCCTCGTTCTGGCACCTGGTCGACCTGTTGTGGATCGTGCTGTTCCCCTTGCTCTACCTGATGAAGGCGGCCTGATGTCAGTATTGCGTGAGCGGGTCACCTGGGTGTGGTTGGGCCTCATGGCTTTGACCTGCATAACGACGTGGGGGCTATCCAAAGGTTTATTCAGCCCTGCCGTTGCGGTGGTCGGGATCTTTCTGATCGCGGCGGTGAAGGTCAGGTACGTGATGCTGG
Organism: uncultured Actinomycetota bacterium; assembly: GCA_963845595.1. Classification (GTDB taxonomy): domain Bacteria; phylum Actinomycetota; class Actinomycetes; order Mycobacteriales; family Mycobacteriaceae; genus Mycobacterium. The sequence continues at coordinate 504,503 of CAWJSU010000003.1, read as the reverse complement.
ACTTCATGGAGCTAAGGCAGGCACCGGTCCCGGTACGTGCCGCCTTCGAGGCCTGGCCTGCTGCGGTGGCGGCGATGATTCTGGGCCTCTGGTTCGCTAGTCCAGCCATCATGTGAGCGGGGGCCGATCGATGCCGACTCAGCGAAGTATCCGCGAACGGGCGCCGACCCGATCTGCCGTCGGGCTCATGGGTGCTGTGGATAGCCACAGCGACGTCGAGGTTCGCCGAGGGGTCGCGGAACTCGCGGCCCGTCTGGGCGATCGGCTACCGGAAGTGGTGTCGGCGATCTCGGCGTCGCTACGCGATGACATCCCCGACCTGCGTGATGAAGCACAGATCCCGCTGCTGGATGCCAGCATCGAGGGCAACGTGACAACCGCTCTGTACGCGTTGGGCCACGACACGCCGGTCGAATGCGTCCGAACGCCCACAGCGGCGCTTGAGCATGCGCGTCGAATCGCCCAGCAGGGCCTTCCGGTCAACGTTTTGGTCCGTATCTACAGATTGGGGCAGCGCAGCTTTACGCATCTGGCATTCGGCGAGCTGCAGCGGATCGACGTCCCGCCGGATGCACGAGCCACCATCGTGGAGAGGATCACCGAGACGCTGTTCGCGTACGTCGACTGGATGTCTCAGCAGGTCGTCGAGGTCTATGAAGAGGAACGCGAGCGGTGGCTAGAGTCCCGAAATAGTCTGCGCGCCTTTCATGTTCGAGAAGTGCTGGCCGGACGTCAGTCGGTGGACATCGATTCGGCTATCACCGCGATTCGTTATCCACTGAGATGGCATCATGTCGCGCTAGTTGTGTGGTATCCCGCTGCCACTGGTGAGGCCGACGAATTGGCCCGAATGCAGCGTTTCGTGCGAGAGCTGGGAGTAGCTGTGCAGGCAGGTGCGGCTCCGCTGTTCATTGCCGCCGATCGCTCGACTGGGTGGGCATGGCTATCCTTTCAGGTCGCCACCGACGGAACTGTTGCAGCGGTACGGGAGTTCTCGCTACAGCATCGCGATTCGCCGAGCTTGGCGATCGGTTCGCCTGCTGCTGGTGTCAAGGGATTTCGCCGATCGCATGCTCAAGCAGTCGCGGTTCGATCGGTTGTTCTAGCGCACGAGGGCGCAAAGCCGACTGTCATGGCTGATAGTGATCCTGGGCTCGCGGCCGCGGCGCTGGTGTGCGGAAACATTGAGGCTGCCCGTGCCTGGGTCGCCGAGGTGCTGGGAGGACTGGCCGCTGACACCGACAGCGATGCCCGGCTGCGGGAAACATTTCGAGTGTTTCTTAACAGCGGCGCGAGTTACACGCTTGCCGCCGAGCAGCTCACCCTGCATTTCAATACTGTGAAGTACCGAGTGGGGCGCGCCCTGGCAAGGCGGGGCAGGAAGATCACCGACGATCGGTTCGACGTCGAACTGGCCTTGCTGCTTTGCCATTGTTACGGCGACACGCTCCTCCTGCCGGCCAGGCCCTCCTGACGAAAAAGGCCCCGGTGGCCTAGCGGCTGTCGGGGCTCTCGTCATTCTCGCTTATGCCACCGCAGGTGCGGTCGGTGCGTTCTCGATGGTCATGGTCGGAGCTGCCGCCAGCGCTTTTGAAATATATTGGGGCGAAACATGCTTTGCGCGTCAGCTCTGTCGGCTCAATACGCAGCGATAATCTCGGACTGCTCCTTTCTGCATCGGTGACCGCCACGATCGTATGCTCGACCCAACACGATTGGGCGATGTCGCAGAAAACAATTGGACGAGGAAGAGCTCGATCAAGCGGGCGCGAAGCCTAAGTCACTCGACGAACGTCCCGGCTCAACTCGCCGGGACCGTCCGGTTTCCGGCACCGTCGTTTCGCTTGCCCCCAGGAGGAGAGCAAAGTGTGCCCTTCAGGGGGAAGCCTACGACGGCTACGGCGGAGAGGATGGTGTAGAAGGCAATGAGACGGCCCGGGCTGAACCACAACGGTTTCGGTGCAAAGTCGGCCACCCCAGGGCGTTTCAGGAAAGGCCAGGCGTCGTATGCGGCTTTATGTGGCCGAGCGTGATGGCTCGTGTGGGGTTCGGGAGAACCTTCGCTTGCTGCCCGGGAACGCCCACCAAGCGATCCTGGACTCCCTCGAGGGCACCCACAAGTACCCGGCGCACGAGCTCGGCAACGCTGGCTACAGCCCTCATCGCGACGAGGCACCCACCGCGTCGATTTCGATTCAGCGGGGGCGCTGACGCCAGCACCGGGTGCGGCGTGCGTGAAAGGAGGTTCAAGATGGCACGTCATCGTCTGATGCCCCACGCTAAGCAACCCGCCCCGGTGCGCAGATCGTATACGGCCTCGGTGGTTTGGCCGCTGCACCGCCTCGGCCTTGCGGCGGCGTTCCAGCGGGCAATCCGCGCGGCGCGGACGCCGGCGCTGTGCGTTGCGGTGATCACTCCCGTGGTACTCGCCGGTGCCGTCGGCGCTGCGGCTCCGCAAGTTCACACGCCCACAACGGCTTTGCGCGGTACCGCGATTTCTCCGGTGGCGGCTGTTACGGCCGCCGGGAGTGGGCCGTCGGGCCCGGCCGTGGTCACGGTCGCCCATCCGCCGACCAGCTTTCATATCGCGGCGGCCGCCGTCTCGGCTCCGCCACCGAGCGTGCTGGTAAATTCGCCAGGCGCACTGGGTATTCCGGCGATTGCGATGTCGGCCTACCGCAATGCCGAACAGAAGATGGCAGTCGAGGCCCCCGGCTGCGGCCTCAGCTGGAACTTGCTGGCCGGGATCGGGCGCATCGAGTCGGGCCACGCGGGCGGCGGCGCCGTCGATGCACGCGGCACCGCGGTCGTCCCGATATACGGTCCCGCGCTGGATGGGACACTGCCCGGCAACGAGGTCATCCTGCAGAGCAGCGTCGGCAATCGCGTCACCTACGCCCGTGCGATGGGCCCAATGCAGTTCTTGCCTGGCACATGGGCGCGGTACGCCTCCGACGGCAAGGGTGACGGCACAGCCGATCCACAGAACCTGTTCGACGCCACGCTGGCGGCTGCCCGATACTTGTGCAGCGGCGGGCTCAACTTGCGCGACCCGGCGCAGGTGGTGGCCGCCATTTTGCACTACAACAACTCGATGCCCTACGCCCAGAACGTGCTGGGCTGGGCGTCGGCTTACGCGACCGGCGTCGTCCCGGTCGACCTGCCGCCGATCACCGGCCCGCCGCCCCCGCTCGGCGACGCACACGACGAGCATCCCGAGGGACTGGGCCCCGGCCTGCCGATGAACATCAACGGGCTGCCGGTCGACGATCCGCTGGCGCGCATGCCGCTGATTGATTTCGGTCCGCCCCAGGTGCCCAGTCAGCCACCGATGTGGCCGTCCCAGGCGCAGACCCCTGGCGGGCCCAGTTGCACGCTGATCTGCGTTGGCCGCCAGGATCCTCTCCCGCCATAGCAGCCGCCGTCGGTTACCTTGCCGTCACCCGATGCTCCGCCGTCACCACCCCGGCAAACTGTTCCGCCAGAGCCGTCGACAAGCCCACCGTCGGCCGCCGCTTCGCCCTCCGGGCCAGCGGCGTCGCCGGCGGCGAATACGCATGCAGCGCCTGGGCCAATGCCCGGTACTGCCGGCTGACTGCGTGCTTGTACTGATGACCAACGAGGGACTACGCCGATGTGCAATAAGACCGCAATAGGTCGCCGTCGCCGGAAAACCGATTCCGGCCAAGCACACTGGACTCGGTGCCAAATACTTTGCGATGCATGATTTCTGGGCTTCGATAATCTCGTTCGACGGGATTCACTTCGGTGCGTGGCCGCCGTGGTCGCTGGCGAGGTCGTAGAGAGGGTTCTGCGCCGCCGCGGCTTTGGTCTCTGAGCCGGCGCTGATGACGTAGCGCTGGGAGGTGGCCATGGATTCATGCCCAAGCAGTTTCATCAGGGTGTAGACGCTGATGTTGGTGTTGGCCAGTTCGGTGGCCCAGGTTATCTGTACTTTTTCTGTAAAAGTGCTGACCAGAAGCGATTTCGAGTGTTGGGCACGTGAGGCACGTGGGAGTGTGGTGCTGCGGGCGGTGACCGCTGCGAAGGTATGCGTCACGGTGAGCGGTTTTGGGCTTTAATGATCCGGCGCAGGCTCTCGCGTGCAGCGCATAGTTCGTCTTCGAGTTCGGTGACCCGACTTTTGGCGGCATCGGCCTCGATGGTGCGGGCGTCGCGTTCGGCCACGAGTTGACGGTTGATGGTCTCGAGATCGGCAACCCGTGCGGTCAAGTGGGCCTGGTCGGGTGCTTCGAGCTCGGCGCCCAGTTGCAGCCGCAGGCGTTGTTGGAGTTTGTCGCGTTCGGCCCGCAGCGTCTTGATCTGTTCGCGGGCGACGGCCAGGTCGGTGCGCAGGCTGTCCGGTGTCGCGGGCGGTGTGCGGGAGGCTGACGATGTGTGGGTCCCGGGGTGGTCGTTGTTCTGGCGGTGCCGCGCGGCGTCGATGTGTTCGCGGATCCCGTCGGCGTAGACCAGCCAGGTGGAGACCCCGGCGGCCTTGGCCACCGCGGCGAAGGTGATCGCCGCGCCGGTGGCTTCCAGGGTTTGCAGCGCGGCCAGGGTGCGCTGACGCTTGTGCTGGCTGTCTTTGGCCCGGGCCGCTTTCAATGATGCGGCACGGGCCCGGTCGGCTGTGGTGGTGCTCATCCGGTCTGCTTGGCGGTGGTGACGATAAGCGGCAGGCGGCGTGCGGCACGGGCCCGCCGCAGGATCTTGCTGGACTCTTCCACCTCGGCCCGCTGCTCGGGGTCGAGTTCGGCCAGGCGGCGTCGCATGGTGTCCACCACGCCGGTGAACGCGTCGATCTCGGTGCTCATGTTGGTGATCACGTAGTCGGCGGCGCCCATCGCCTGGGCGGTTTCCCGGTCGGCCTTAAGCGAGTGGATGTGTTCTTCGAGGGCGGGAAGATACGAGGGGTCCGGGCGGTAGAAGCCGCAGCCGGCGCATTGGAATCGGATGGGGCAAGGCTCCGCCGCCGGCTTTGACGTTGGACGGCTCGGTGCAGTTGCCGAATGGGACCGACACCGAAGCCCGCTCGTAGGCCAGCGGGTCGGCGAACGAGGACGGTTTGCCCGATGCGTCCACAGCCAGGGATCCGACAGCTCGGATTGCCTGCTGCTTGCGCTTATGGGTGATTAATGGCGACGTCGGGTATTGGAACTGTCCGAATGCCCCTATGCTCCCGTCGGGCGCTGGCTGACCTCAGCGGCGTAGCTGGTCCAGTCTCCTGCGGAGAGGCGTTGCCAGGAAACGGCGACGTCGGTGTGGATGCCCAGGGTGCGTGCCAAGATCGCGGCGGGGATCTCGGTGGCGAGCTGCAGCAGGGCGGTGCTGCGAGCGGGGCCGGGGCGGATCCCGAGTCGGTTGAGTCGATGGGTCAGCTGGCCGGTGCTGATCGGTCGTCCGGGCTGGCCGCCGGGAAGTAGCCAGGGCGAAGGCGCTAGAGCGCCGATTGTGGCGTGGCCCTTGCGGTTGGCGACGACGGATCGAGCGATCTCGGCGACGGGCTCGGGGAGGTGGATGGGTGCGCGGCCCAGGTGCAGGCTGACTGGGTCGCTGGTGGTGTCGATGTTGGTGACGGCCATTCGGCAGATGCTGGCCGGGTTCTGGGCGTAGAGAAGGACGAGTAGGCCCGCGAGGCGGTCTTCGGGTTTGAGGTTGCTGGTGTCGTGTAGGAGGCGTCGCGCCATGTTCCAGCGGTACTGCTCATCGAGGGATTGGGTGGGGCCGGTCCATCGGTGGGCGCGTGCTCGGACGCTGGTCAGCTTGTTGTTATGGGCCCAGCGGATGAAGTGCCCGGCAGGACCGCGATATGCCGCGGTGTGGTCGGTCAGCCAGCGATCGAGGTCGGCTTGCCCACAGCTGCTGAGCGTGAGCCCGTTGAGGGTGAGCCAGTCCAGGAAAGCAACAGCTCCGTAGGTGCGTTGACGCACGGACGCGAACTGCTGGATGGTGGTCGGGCGGCCGTTGTTGCGTTGCCGCAATCGGCGAATGAGGTGCCAGGTTGTGTAGTGGTGCAATACTTTCCGCGGCGCGGGGTCGACTTGCGCAGCCAATGTCTGGCTGACGAATCGTTCGGTCCGGATCATTTGTTCATCGCGGGCGGGTAGGGCGCCGACGCCGATGAGGACCTCGCGCAGGTGCGCCAGCGGCTGGCTTTGAGGCAGTTCGTCGAGCGCGTCGTGTGTCACGTCGCGGCGGCCGGCGGCGAGGTCGGCTAGGACCGGAGCGACGGGCTTCTTCTTTAGCCATCGCATGGCGGTGATGGGGTGTTCGGCGGTGGCGATGTTGTGCCGTAGCGCCTGCAGACCGGGATGAAGCGATGCCGACGGCGGGCCAAGGATCTCGTTGAGTGATTTGTTGACCAGGCAACGACCGCATTGGCCGGGATGCGGGTAGGAGGGGTCGTTGCAGGTTGGGCAGTCGTGCCAGACTTCGCGGGTGGTGCAGTCCTGGCAGCGTGGCTGGGTGCGGGTGCCCGAGATGATGGGCGCCGTCTGTCCGCAAGAACTGCATCGTGCTGTGTGGTGCTGGCAGTCTGGGCACCACGGCCGCCCGGTGATTCGGGATGTGCCGCAGGGTTTTTCTTCACGGCAGATCGAGCAAATCGTGATCGGCAGGGGCGGGCAGCATCCGCAGATCGGCCCGTCCAATGTTCGGAGGCTGACTGGGCGTCGTCGACCGCAGTTGAGACAGATTTCGAGGTTGTCGGGGTCGGTGATCAAGCAGTTCGGACACAACGGCTGACCGTTGCGGTCGCGGGTGGCTGGTTCGCGATACGTGCCACAGCGTACGCATTCCTGGATGCGGGTGTGGGCGATGCAGGTGCGGCAGACCCGGTGCCCATCGAGCGGTTTGTCGACCTTGACGACGCGACGACACCGCGGACACGCCGGGGCCACGATGCCGCCGATACCCGCGGCGCGCAGCGCGTCGATCAACGGAACGATCGCGCGCACGGGTGCGAGATGACCAGCGCCGGCGAGTAATTCAGGTTGAGCTTCTAACGCCCAGCCGATCTTTCGTTGATGTGTCGGCCGGGATGCCAGCTTGCGGACCGCCGTCGCGATCACATCGCGGTCGGCGGCTGGATCCAGCTGGGCGATCACGTCGTAGATGACCGAGATCGGATCGCGCTCATCGCGATCGGGACATTGCGCGCATCGAGGCCCTCCGGCGCGATCACGGGTCGCTACACGTTGCTGTTGGCCGCAGGCGGCACATGCAACCGGGCGTAGGCTGCACGACCCGCAATACCAGTCCTGGCCCATCCGCTGCAGAGTCCGCAGCTGCTTGTCGCACTCGGCGCAGACCGGCGCCGACACCGACGCACCGGCACCCCGCAGCGCGATCAATAGATCACCGACCGCCCTGGGTGCCGGAGACCTCCCGTCGCGCAACACAGCCGAACGGTCGGCGAGGAAGGCTGCCAGACGCCGCGACTTTGCCCGACCACCGGCGATCGTCGAGACGATTGCGCGGATCTCTTCGGGAGCAAGCCGATCATCGACCGCCACCACCAGCTCGGTGATGAACTCGACCGGATCGGTCACCGCGCGGCCGTGATCGATGTGGGTCACGACAGCTCGGCCCCGCGCACGCGTGCCCGCTTGGGCCGCAGACCCCCGATGCCGGCTTCAGCACCCGCGGCTTTCTTCCGGGGTGTCCCGGCCGTGGCGCGCGCGACCGGCTCGATCAGATCGTCCAAGGTGCAGTCCAGGATGTCGAGCAGCGCCATCAGAACCTTCAGGCTCAGCCGTTCGGGACGTTCGACGACCAGACGGTAGACCTGGCTCGAGGACAAGCTGATGCCGCGCTGCTGCAGCGGGGCGATCAGGTCGGTGGTGGCGAACATTCCGCGGTCGGCCATGACCTTGCGCAGGTGCCATTGATAATCGAGCTTGGCGGGCATCAGCTGTCCTTGTCTGCCGGGATGCCCGCGTCGAGCGCAGGCGCGAGCGCTCGCTGCAGCATCGTGTTCATGTAGTCGGTGCTGACGTGGGTGTAGATGGCCGTCGAGCTGTCACATTCGTGCCCAACCTGGGATTGAATAAATCGCCGGTCGACACCATCCTCGGTGAGATGTGTGACATAAGAATGGCGGATCGAATGCAGCACAAGCGCTTTCGGTAACTTCAAGGCGTCGCGGTAGGCCACGAACCGAGCGTTGATCTCCACGGACTTGATCCGCCCACCCCGCTCGGTCACCCACAGGGCCGGATGGTCCTCACAGCCGAACTTCGGCCGGGCATTCTCGACGTAGTCGGCGACCGCCTCCACCGCCCAATCCATCACCGACAACACGTTCCGACGCCGCGGTGGCTGGCCCCTCTTGGCCTTGCCGTAGCGAACGTTGAGCATCCCGTAGCACCCGAACTGCGGAGCCTTCGGATTCCGTCCGAAATCAACCAGGTCGAGCTTCGCAGTTTCGGTGCGCCGCAAACCCCAGCCGTAGATGACCTTGAAGATTGTCGCGTCGCGATAGGCAGCGAGGGCGCCTTTGCGTTTCGCCCGCACAGCGCGCTCGACCTGCTCGTCGGCGTAGTCGAGGAACCGCTGGATCTCCGCACGCGTGAACGCGCGGGCCTCCGGGCGGCCCTCGTAATCGTTCAGGTGCGCGATCGTATTCCACTCGTGGCAGATCGGCACAGGATGATTCCCCGGTCCGAACTGCTTCTCACACAATGCAACCCAGCCGTAACGGGCGTCGCACAGATACTCGCTAAACAACCGCAGCTCGGTCTGGTAGCCGCGGATCGTCGACGGCGCCAGATGCGCCTCGGCTGTTAACGATTGGGTCCACTCGTCCACATGGCCGGGCAGCCAGTGCCACGGATACTCATTGGTGAACTCGACGAACCGGCGCACCAACCGCTCGCGTGGCATGACGGTCTCTTCCTGCAGCCCGCGCGCGGTCTGCTGGGCCCGCCAACCACGCAACATCGCCTCCACCGTGGCGTCCTCCGGGCGAAGTTGCACCACCCCGGAAACCAGCTCCAAATGCGCCGCACCGGCCAGATCCGCTCGTCCCATACCCGCCTCCAACCCCGAATCGATGCGACCCTTTGAAGCAAGGATCATGCATCTAACGGGTTAGCGATTCAAGCAGCGCTGGTGATGCGGCGTGTCGAGCTGGCGGCGTGGCACCATTCCCGAACCCTGCTTAGCTGGCGACCTGCGGAAACGCGCCCATCTGATGCAATTCCCGAGCCTTTGAGTAGTAACCCATCGTGGTTTGGATAGAGACGTGTTTGATATACGGGTGATCTGAGGCGGGTCGACCACCCGGGCGTGGGTCGGTTGACCGACGAGCGAGGAGACCCCGATGGACCAGTTCATGCCGTGCTTGATCCGTCACCATCGTGGGGTGGAGCTCGTCGCGATCACCCTGGGGCATCCGCTGCTCGATGACTATCTGGCCTTCGTTGCGGCGCGGGCCAGGACCAATACCTGGCTGGCGGTGGCGTCGGATTTGAAGATCTTCTTTGGTGTGGTTGCTAAGCAGCCAGCACAGGTCAACGCTGCAGATGTCTTCGCGTTCTTGGCATCTCAACGTACTTCCCGCTTGGGCGAGCGGGTGGTGCGATTGGAGGACGGCGAGCCGGGCCTGGCGGCGCGCACGATCGCCCGCCGATTGTCGAGTGTGCGTGGCCTGTACGCCTATTTCGCGGCCCGAGGTGACACCGGCGTGAGCCGCAACCCGGTACCGACCAGCCTGGCCGCCCGCCGCCCCGGTGCTCGGCGCAGCAAGGGCGGGGTGCCGTTGATCCGCACCCCTCGTACGCTGCCGCGGGTGCTGGCGCCCAGCGAGGTCGACGCGCTGCGGGCGGCGCTGCGCACTCATCGCGACCGGGCCATGGTCGAGGCGATGCTGCTGGGTGGCCTGCGACGCTGCGAGGTACTCGGCCTGCGCCTCGACGACGTCAACATCGGCGAGCGGCGGGTGTTCGTGGCCGAGGGCAAGGGCGGTCGGCAGCGGATGGTACCGGTATCGGCGCGGTTTTTCGCCTCGCTCGGGGACTATCTGGATCAGGAGCGGCCGCCGGTGTCGAGTGATCGGGTGTTCGTGGTGTTGAAGGGACCGCGGCGCGGTGAGCCGTTGTCTGCGGCGGGTCTGGACGAGATCCTCGAGGGTGCGCGCGGCCGCGCCGGGCTGACCCAGGCGACGTGCCATCAGCTGCGGCACACCTGTTTCACCCGGCTGCGGGAGGCCGGGATGGCACTGGAGGCCATCCAAGCCCAGGCCGGCCACACCTCGATCGACTCCACCCGCATCTATTTGCACCTGGCCAACGACTGGTTGGAACGGGAGTACCTGCGGGCCGCCGAAGCGATCGAGGCGCAGGTCGTCGCGTCCGGCGAGGCGTCCCAGGCATGAACCAGTCACCAGCACATCGCCACGACATCGAGGAGCTCGTCGAGGCGTATCGGGCCGACCTCGTCGCGGCCGGGATGTTCGCCGGACACCCGGTGACCTCGGTGGCGCGCACGTTTCTCACCCGCGTGGGGGTGGCCGGCTGGTCGGCGTTGCCGCTGGCAACCCAGTGCGCATTGCCGCTGAAGGACCGACGGGTGGTCGGTTGGCTGATCGTGACGGGACGGCTGCGGCCCAGCCCCGACTATCTCGTGGCGTGCCGGCCCTACCTCGGCGAAATCGCCGCCCATCATCACCGCAGGTTCCACGAACGGTTCACCGCGACCTCCGCCGAGCTCGGGTTCGATCCCATCGTGACCCGCCTGCAGTGGTCGGCGCTGGCCAAGGTGGCAGCGCTGGCCGGGCTGACTCCCCAGCGGCTGACCCAGCCGGTGATCGACGCACAGCGAAAAGCGTTGACCGCCGCGATAACTCGCCACCGACCCGACAGCCACGGCGCCAAGGCGCTCAGCGCGGCGCTGTTCGGTGCGCAGACCACTTTGTTCCACCTCGGCGTCCTTGACACCGCTCCCCGCAAAACAGCCCCCGACCGCTCGGCCGAGCGGGCCGCCCAGTGGGCGGCGGTCCCGCCACGGCTGGCCACCACCCTCACCGGGTACATCGCCCAGACCCGGCTGTCGCTGCGGGCCGCGACGATGGTGCGCGTCGAGGGCGTGCTGCGGGAGTTCGCCGGCTGGCTGGCCGTCAACGCCCCCGAGGTGCTCTGCGTCGCCGACCTGCGTCGGGCACACATCGAGGCCTACAAGCTGCACCTGTCCACCCGGCCCTCGGCCCGCGGCGGCAGGTTGTCCAAGATCGGTCTCGCCGAACACCTTGGCACCCTGCGCACCTGCCTCGAGCGGCTCACCGAATGGGACGGCGACGACATCCCCGCCCGCGTGCTCATGTTCCCCGGCGACCTGCCGCTGCGCGACGACCCGCTGCCCCGGTTCCTCGACGACGCCGCCTTCACCAAGCTGCTGCAGGCCGCGCGCGCCGCCGACGACCCGTTCGTGCGACTGTGCGTGGAGTTCCTGGCCCGCACCGGCCTGCGCAAGGGCGAATTCCTCGACCTCACAGTCGATTCCGTCGTGCAGATCGGGGCCGCGTACTGGTTGCACGTGCCGCTGGGCAAACTGCGCACCGACCGCTACATCCCCTTGCATCCCCAACTCAAGGATCTCCTCGACACCTGGATCGCCGCCCGACCCACCAGCCTGCGCAGCCGCTACCTGTTCGTCGAGTACGGCCAACGCATCGGCGAAGGCCGCGTCGATCGGGCAGTCGCCAAAGCCGCGAAAGCGGCTGGCATCGGCCATGTTTCGCCCCACCGCCTCAGGCATACCTTGGCGACCCAAGCGATCAACCGCGGCATGACACTTGAAGCCCTGGCCGCGTTGTTGGGGCACCGATCGATGCGGATGACCCTCGTGTACGCCCGAATCGCCGACCGCACCGTCGCCGACGAATACTTCTCCGTCAGCGAAAAGGTCGAAGCCCTCTACAACCAACCACGCGCACTGCCCGCCGATGCCGAAGGCGCCGAAATGCGCAAGCTGCGTGTCGAGATGCACCGCCGCATGCTCGGCAACGGCTACTGCGCCCGACCCGTCGGCCTGGACTGCCACTTCGAATCCATCTGCGAATCCTGCACTTTCTTCCAGACCACCATCGAATTCCGCCCGACCCTGCAGGCACAACGCGACGACGCCGCCGAGAAAGGACAACTCGGCCGCCAGAAAGTGTTCGACGGACTGCTCGCCCGACTCGATCAAAGCGCCTCCTGACAAGACGCACTTGACAACATCACCCGCATAATGGTCAAGCAGGTCTTTGAGCACGTCAACGGGCACGCCGGCATCAGCGTGGCGCTGGGCGTAGCAGTGCCGCAGCACGTACGGGGTGATTAGCGAGCGGTCAAACGGCAGCGGGGCCCCGTTGAGGCCCAGGAGTTCGCTATTGATGTTCGGGATGGCCCGCGTCCAGAGGCGGAACGCCACCCCGACGCAGGAAGCGGTCAGGTGGCCGCGGGCCTGGTGGGAGCGCAGTAGCGGGGAGGGAAACAGCCACTGCCGGGTCGCCGGGGCGGTGGGCATTTGCTCGCGGCGATGCTGCCAGGTCGTGATGATCTCGGCGGTGGCGGTGGCGATAGGCAGCCGGCGGCGCCGCCGGGCGGCCTTATGGTTGTCGTAGATCAGGTTGTGTTGGCCGTCGATGACTTCCACGCAGCCGACCTTGAGGCTGACGATCTCGCCAGGGCGCCGCCCGGTGTCTCGCAGGATCTGGTAGATGCTTTGATGCATGGCCCGCAGGTCGGCGGCACTGATCGAGCCGTGTCCCGATGTCGGACCCAACAGGTGAAGGTGCCGGTCAAGCTGGCGGATCACGGTGTCGGGCAACGCCTTTCCCAGCTGTTCCTCGTTGACGTCTTCGACCGCCCCGGTGGCGGCGCGGGGCTGGTCGAAACGGGTCGGGCACCTCGGTCAACAGCGCGTTGGCGCGGCCGTGCTCGATCACCTCGCAGAACACCCGCAGCAGCTGGGTGCGGTAGGAAGCGGAGTGCGCACTGCCGTCGGTGCGGCGTTGCTCGACGATGGCCCGCTCGACCAGGACGAAGTCACCCGCGCCCAGGCCGCTCGGGTCGCTGCGGCCGCAGGCCACCAAGGGTTTGTGAGGCCACCCGACAGGCCCGCAGCGCTTGCCGCACTCGTTGCAGGTAGGGGCGGGTGTTACGGGCCCAGTCCTTGATCACTTCGCGCAGCCAACCCAACTCGATGCAGCCGAAGTCGACGGTCCCTTTGGTGGCTGGCCAGCGGCGTGAGCCGTTGGACTGCAGGTCCAAAAGCTGCACCCGCCACACATCGCCGGCGTAGGGGTCGGTGCCGGCGTACTGAGTCCAAGCTCTTTCCAGGTACCGGCGCAGGTCGGCGAACAAGCCCCTCACGGCCGCGTTGTATTGCACACCACCGCTGCCACATACGGTTTCGGGGTCGACATGGCGAACCGAGTCGGCCCCTTTGAGGCGTGCGATGAGGATCCGCACCGGCAGCGGGTCCAACGGGGGAGGTGATTGGTCGCGGCGTTGCAGCGCGTAAAGCAGCTCCAAACGCACCAGCTCGGGCAGGCCGGCCAACGAGAACTGGTGGGCCGCGATCCGGGGCTTCTCACCAGCGATCCACGCGGCCAGCTCCTGCGGCGACATCGACGCGGGGTTGCCTTGGCGCTGCAGCCGATTGCCGTGGAACCAGCACAGCCCACGCCGGGTGACCCGGTCGCGACCGCAACCGATGACCAGGCACGGCTCGGTGCGGACCAGTGGCCGAGCCGCTGCGATGAACTCCTCCAACGGTCCGGCGCCGGCCTTGCGCCAGGCCCGCTCGTGCCGGAAACACAGCCCGCGGCAATGCAACTCGCCCTGGCAGTCGGGCACCGCGCAGACACCTCGGGCAACCGGGCGAGTCGGGCGCCGCCGTGGAGCGCGGTCGAACTCCTCCTCGCAGACACCGGCCACCTCGCGCGCCCGCCGGCAACTCGAACAACGGCCGTTAAAGCCTCGCGCAGCGGTGGGGCAGCCCGGAGTCCGACACCGCCACGCAGCGGTCCGGTCACTGTCCAAATCCCCGGTAAACAGCCACAGCGACCCATCCCACTCACCTGGGCGCCACGCGGCATCAATGTGCTCAGACAGCCACTGCAGCCACGCGGCATCGGTCACCGACCTCGAGTCGGCGCCGGCGCCGACCAGCAGATGAGAAGCTGGCGTGGTCATCGGAAGCGCTCCCCGGCAGCCACAGCCTCCACGGCTCGCCGTTTGTCCTCGTCTCGTGCATGCAGGTAAACAGCGGTCGAGGCCAACGAGGCGTGACCCAAAAGTCGTTGTACGACATCGAGATCCACCCCTGCGCGTACCCAGTTCGTAGCCGCCGTATGGCGCAGCATGTGCGGCCGTACCGCAAAGCCGCACTCTGTGGCCAGTCGCTCAAAGAACCGTTTCGCCGCGCGATAGGTCATCGGCGCGCCCAGCGGGTCGTGGTAGAGGTTGACCAACACCATGTCGCAGTCGTCGTCACCGAGGATCTCCGTGCGTTCGAATTGGTAGTCCGCGTACGTCGACAGCACCGCCGGGCTCGCCGGCACGGTGCGGGCAAACCGCGACTTCGCTAGTGCCCCATTGGGATTGGCCCGGTGCCGCACGTGAACGTGAGCGCCCAAAACCGTGCAACTCACGCTGCGCGAATCGGGCAGCAGGTGCAGATCGGATCGGCGTAATCCCAAAGCTTCCCCGATCCGCAGGCCCCCCTCACGCAGCAAAGACACCATGAATCGTTCCCGGGGCCGCCGACAACACGCCACGACCCGGTCGGCCTGCTCGGCGGTGAACGCCTCCGGGAACGCCTCTTCGGTCCTGGCCTTGAGTGCGCGGGCCCGCACCGTCCGGAACTGGCCGGATTCTCCAGTATCAAAACCCGGCGGGGTGAACCGCAGCCAGCGAGGTTCGGACAGCCTGTCGGCCACAGCCTGATCGATCACCCCGGTCCTGGCGCAAAACCGCAGGAACTCACACACCGCGGTGAGGATCGCGTTTACCGTTGCGCCCGAACGCAATCGCTTGTCCCGGTGCGGGGTGGCTTCGACGAAGTGCTTGAACCGGGCCAAGCCCGTCAGGCTGATCGAGGACCAGTCCACCCCATGGTCAGCACACCAGCCCAGAAAGTTCGCCACCCGCCCGGCATAGGCACGGATCGTCTGCGGCGATCGCCCGGCCCCATGCAGCGCTCGCAGGAAGTCGCTGGCCTCCCGGTGCATCACGAATCCGCAGTCCAGCACCACCCACAACTCGGATCCATCCAGGGGTGAAACCGCCCGTCGGCGCGGAACGCGTTCACGTGCCAAACGTAACGGTCGTGCCTCAAAGTACCGGATATTCGTAAGGCACCGGCGTGTCAGGCCGCTGAACTCACGTGGCTCATACGCTCCCTACCAGTACAGATAACATACGTGTGTCGTAGTGCGTGCACGAGGGCCCCTGGGCTGCGCCCGGCGTCGGGGCCGGCGAGCTTGAAGGCGCGCAGGACGCGGTATTGCAAGGCTCCGCGGGTGATTCGGTGGCCGTCGTGGCCCACGAACAGCGGCGCGCTGGCCGGCCAGCGGCGCAGCGGGGGAGCGGCGTGGTGGCGGGTGGTTCCGGGGAAGCGTGCGGCTCTGCTGCCCAGGTATGCGGTCAGGATATCGATGAGGGCCGCCTCGATCGGTACGGCGCGGTCTTTGTTGCCTTTGCCGCGGACATGGAGCACGCCGCCACCGTCGTCGGTGAGGCGCAGATCTCCGATATTGGCGCCGCGCAGCTCCTGGGCGCGCAGGCCTGCCAGCAGCGCGGTCAGGATGAGGGCCCGGTCGCGCTCGGGCCAGTCGGTGCGCCGGGTGAGCCCAGTGGGTGTGTCGAGTGAACTGAGCAGCGCCTGTGCGGCGGAGCGGGGAAGCGATTTGGGCAGGGCTTTGCCGGGTTTGGGGCGCCCGACCAGCGCCATGGGGTTAGCGGGCAGCAGGTCGGCGCTAAACAGGTAGCTGCACAGGGTGTTCCACGTCGACCAGCAGCGCCGGATGGAGGCCGCCTCATGGGTGGTGGCGAACGTGGCGAACGCTTGGCGCATCGAGTCTTTGGTGATGCGCTGCGGCGTCAGCGAGGCGATGTTGTCGCGGTCACCGGCGACCAGGGCGGCGATCGCGTCGAAGTCCTGCCGGTAGGCCTGCAGGGTGTGGGGGGGTTATGCATGAATTGGGCGAATATGAGGCCCGGACGGCAGGATTGAGTCCAGTGCGGCGGATCGGACTGTCGTAGCGATGAATTGGACTCTGGCACCGGATCGTCCGCATCTCCCGACATGGCGGCGCAGGCGCGGCCGCGATGTCGGTCCATGATTGGACTCGCGTCACAGGTCTGCGGCGTGCAGTGCTTCGTCGTAAACCGATGTCGGGCAGCATCTTTTCGGCACTGTCAGGTTTGGTGAACCGGGAAGGTGAGGTGGGGCATGATCGACGATCGTGACCGGTGCAGCCCCGTCGTATAAAGGGTTCCGGTTTCCGCCGGAGATCATCGGCCATTGCGTTTGGCTGTACCACCGGTTCCCGTTGAGCTTCCGCGATGTGCAGGAGCTGATGCTCGAACGTGGTGTCGACGTGTCCTATGAGACGATCCTGGCCTGGTGCGACCGGTTCAGGCAGGAGTACGCGAACCAGCTGCGCCGTCGTGGTCCGCGGCCCGGCGACAAGTGGCACCTGGAGTGCGACGTGAGGTCGCACGCGTTGAGTGGCTATGTCGATCGGAGGGTCAGCCGATGCTGAAGACGTAGCCCGGGTCAGTGTCTGAGACCTGTCCCCGCCGTGACGTGCGTGACCGCCGCTGCCAGCGGCGACTGGGTGCGAAGCTCACGGGAAAGCCCAAGGGAGCCCGCTCCGTCCGGGGTCCACAGGCCAGGGGAAGGCTGGGCATGGGGTGAATGCCAGTGAACCCTCGCTGATGCCTCGTTAGCCATTCATCCCGGGGCGGGGTTGAGCGCCGGGATGACAGGGGCCGGCCGTTGGAAGGCGGCAGATGGCGGCCAAGGATCGAGCGCGGCCGTGTGGACACCATCGTCCCCGGGGTAGAGAGGGCACCCAACCCCAGTCGTGTCTCATGCGTGTGGAACACGGAAACCCCGTCGGGGTCCGCCATCCCGATGTGGGGTGGCGGTAAGCCGGAGGTAATGAAGGCCCAAGTCCCCGGCGGGTACAGGATGCCCAAGAAGCCAATGCCGGTGGCCGAAAGGCGACAGGAAAGCGAACGCGGTCGATCAGCCCTCCGCTGGTCGGTTCGTATAACTGGCCGGATACCGGGCCGGTGTGCCCGGGCGCGAAAGCGTGCCCACATGGGCAGGTGAGCCTTTGACGAATGGTTTGCCAAAGCAGCTGGAACCGAAGGGCAAGTTAGGCGCCGATATGGTGAACGGACCAGAGGGTCTTCCGCCGCAGACCGACCTGGACTGGTCGGGATGCCAGCGGGAGGTACAGCTACTGCGGCAGCGAATCTTCAAGGCAATGCGGGAAGGCGACTCGTAGCCAACCCGCATGCCCTCGTGGCTTGCTTGAGCCGTATGCCGCGACGAGTGGCCCGTACGGTTCTGAGGGGGGATCGGCGGGGCAACCCGCCGGTCCTACCCGACTGAGGTGTTCGTCCAAATCAACGGCGCACAGCTGTACCTGTGGCGCGCGATCGACCAGCACGGCAACGTGCTCGACATTCTCGTCCAGTCGCGCCGAAACGCGGTGGCCGCAAAGAAGTTCTTCCGCCGACTCCTCACGGGCCTGCGGTACGTGCCCAGGGTGATCGTCACCGACAAGCTCGCCAGCTACCAGGTGGCGCAACCGGCAGCGACTCTTCATGCCTGACCCAACCAGGAGCCCACCCCTACCTCACCAGCGCCGTCACGAGTTCTCGAATGCGCTCTAAGCGGCGCCGAGCCGGTGCCAGCGCCGAGGCCCCGCCGGGGATCGCGCGGAACCGCGTACCGGCCAGCGCCGACGGACCTACGATGCTCTGCATGGCCAACGGCGCGGCTGCGGAAACGTCGTTGTACGAGCGGCTGGGAGGCGTCTACGCCATCGCCGTCGTCGTCGATGACTTCATCGATCGGATCATGGTCGACCCGCGGCTGAACGCGAACCCGCGAGTCGACGAGGCGCACCACCGCGTCTCGGCCCAGGGTTTCAAGTACTACGTCACCGAGCAGGTTTGCTGGGCGGCGGGCGGCCCGCAGACCTACTCGGGGCGCACGGTGCTAGACGCGCACCGCGAGCTGCTCATCTCCGGCGCGGAGTGGGATGCGTTCATGGACGACTTCCACGAGACCCTGGCGAAGTTCGGCGTACCCGAGCGCGAGCGCGGCGAGCTCGACGCGATCGTCGAGAGCACGAAGGACGACATCGTGACGACGTCGGCGGCGCCCGCCGAGCCAGTAATCGCGTCGGGTCAGCCCCGGACGGGTCGCGGAGCGCAGCACAATTCGCCGCATGGAGATCCCGCAGTGGAGCTTACGGAGGCGTTGGTAACGGAGGACATCACGCCATTCGAGCGGGAACGACTGCGTGGGGCTCTTGAGGAGGAAGTAAGAAGGCAACTTCCCACCGATAGGCAGCTCCTGCGCGTGGTGGACTGGGATCCGGGGGGTGGCCACGCAGTGGAAAACGCTCCAGGCATGAGGAAGTACAGGGTCGCGTACGAGACGGAACCGTGCGATTAGGGCGACTCGCCTTGTTGTTTCGGATGCCGGATCGTCTCGCTTCGGAGCTGACGGCTGTTCATGGGTTCGCGCGCCGACTTGTGGTGGTCAATCTGACGGATCAGCTGGTCAGGAAGGCGCGAAACCAGTCCGGGCGTTCGGCGTCGGTGCGGGGGGCCCGGGCCGGTGGCGCAGTGCGGCCGCTCGCCGTCATAATTCATGCATAATAATAGTTATGCATGAAATGCGTTAGTTGAGTAAGAGCGCATTCGAGAACTCGTGACGGCGCTGGTGAGGTAGGGGTGGGCTTCCTGGTTGGGTCAGGGATGAAGAGTCGCTGCCGGTACCCAGGAGGCCCACAATGCCATCTCCATCCATCTCGTCGTGCCCGTCGTGCCCGCCCTGCTCGGATGGGCATCGGTGTGCGGTGTATTCGTCCTCGTCGCTGACCGACGCGCAGTGGGCGGTGCTGGAACCGTCCGTGCATCAGTAACTCACCCTGGAAGCCCAGAGAAGGCCGGGATCAGGACCGGTGGCATGACACGCCGGGCCTCGAAACCGCCAGCATCCCGGCCGAATTCGGTTTTAGCAGCTACCGTCACGTGCAGGAGGTGACCAACTCCAATGAGCATAGAAACCGTTGACACGTGCGACCGCGCCACCGAGGCGGTAGCGCTGGTTCGGAAACGCGCCCCCGAATCCCGCTTCCTGCCGATCGCGGCGCGACCGGTGCCCGACCATCCGAGGTATTTCCAGGTGAATCGGGTCGATCGCACCGGCCGCGCACTACCCGGTTGCTGGACCTTCCTGGTCGACCTGACCAAGCAGACCGTGGTACGCACCAGCGGCGACCCGGACCGGCTCGACTTCGCCGCGGCTCTGCGGCGCGGTACCCGCGCATAATCTGTCTGCCCAACGAGGCACCGGAGCAGTCCACGTGAGAATGACAACCACACCACAGGCAGTCGAGACGCCATGGGTCTGCGACGAACGCGCCCGGAGCGCCCCAGAGAGGTGAATGGGCCCCAGAGAACAACTGGGGCCCATTCAGTGGGTAGCGCTGACTGGGGGGTTAGTCTCTGCGCTACCTTCGAGCCCGGCGAGGGGGTGCTCGCCTTTTCGGGCACGGCGTGACTATTCCATGTCAATGTCGAGAAGTTCGCGGAATGAACAATTCGGTGGCAAGCCACCGCGCGTAGCGGTGGCGCGCTAGCTCATGACACAACGACGCGGTGTCGTAGCGAGTTCTACCGGGGGCGGTGAGCGTGACGCCGTGGCGCTCGATGACGGCGAAGGCAGCATCTCGCTGCCGCGCAGTAGGTTCGTCCGGTGATGAACAGTCCTGACTTCGCGGTGGGCCAACGTGTGCGGGTGAACCCCGGCAGCAGTGAACAACGCTACGGGGTCATCGTCGAAGACTTCGGCGATTCGGCCCCCCGTGCCTTCCGCTGCAGTTCGACAAGTCGAAACTGGAATCGGCGAGATCGCGTCGTTCCGCGTTTCAGGATGGGTACTGGCATGGGAGTGCGATGTCAGGCCGTGGGTTGGTCGATCTAGTGTCAGTCGCCGCTGCGGGTGACCTTGTAGCCCAGCAGACGTTCGGCTTCCTCGATGCCGCCTTGCAGGTCGCCCACGGCGTTCATCTTCGACAGGTCCAGCCCGATGGTCACCAGCGTGAGCGCGATCTCCGAAGAAAGGCCGGTGATGATGACGCTCGCGCCCATCAACCTGGATGCGGCGACCGTCTGCACCAGGTGGTTGGCCACCGTGGAGTCGATGGTGGGAACACCGGTGATGTCGATGACCACCACCTTCGCCCGGTTGGCCCGGATGGCTCGCAGCAACTGCTCGGTAACTTGTCGGGCGCGTTGACTGTCGAGGACACCGATGATCGGCAAGATCAGCAGCTGCTCACGCACCTGCAGCACCGGCGTCGACAGTTCTCGGATCGCCTCCTGCTGTTGGCGGATGATGCGCTCACGCTCTTGGACGAAGCTGACCGCCACCGTGTTGGCGATGCGGTTGGCCGCCGGTTCATAGGTGTCGAGCACCCGGTTGAGCTGGTCGAAATCCGACCGATGCTCCTCGAACAACGAACGCGCGAGCACGTCGCGCAGCAACAGGACGATGCCGAGGACCTCGTCGGTCTCGACCCCTCGAGGAATGATGCGTTCCGAGAGGTCGCGCGCGTAGGCCTGCAGCGCCTCGACGCTTCCGGTCTCGAGCACCTCGACGTAGTTGTCGTACACCGCGGTTGCTTCGGAGAAGATTTCCTCACGTGTCATCGCGCCGAGCAGCTCGGCGTCGAGGATCCGGCGAGCCCACTTCTCCCGCAACACGTTGCGGTTTTCCCGCAGATGCTTCACCAGTTAGGGGGACCATAGACAAACGGCGTCGATAAGGTGGCCACCACACCATTTTCAACCCGGACCGGGCGTCCCACCAGGCCAGCGCGCGCGTCGACTTGCTGATGCGGCATCGGCAACGCCAACCTCACCGCCCGCGAACGCCTCCATCTGTGGACAATCCGCCAAAACGATTGCGACACAAGGCTTCCAGCAGTCGAATCCCTAGCCCTAGCCTAAAACCTAAATCAGCCTGGACGCGGGCGGATACGCTGCCGGTTTCGAGACAAGAAGTGATCCGTCTCGTTTCTAGACCGAAGTTCCCCCCAGAGTCCCGGGAGGGGGCGGTCCGCATTGTCCGGGAGACGGGCAAGCCGATCTCCCAGGTGGCTCAAGACCTGGGTATCAATGCGGGCACCTTGGGTAATTGGGTCACCAAGGATCGCGCCGAACGTGAAGGAACGCAAGGGCTTTCGACGGAGGATGTGGCCGATTTGAAGCGGCTGCGCGCGGAGGTTGCTGAACTGCGGATGGAGCGCGATGTGCTCAAGCGATGCGTGGTCCTGTGGGTGTTATCCCGACATCTCGGGATAACACCCAGAGGGCCGCCGAGCGCTTGAGCACATCACGCGCCATCGCCAGCTCGGCGTTCTCCTTGCGCAGCCGGTTGAGCTCATCGCGTTCGCTCTCGCTCAACGGGCCTTCGCCGTCTCGAGCACGCCGGTCCAGACTCACCCACCGACCCAGCGTGCCCTGGTGCAGGCCCAGCTCCCGAGCCACCTGCGCGATCGGCTTGCCCGTGTCCCGGACAATCCGGACCGCGCCCTCCCGGAACTCCCGATCGAAACTTCGCCGTTCCATCGCCATCACTTCCTTCAAAGCGATGTCTCTACGGTACGAGGGGAAGCCCAATTAACGTGACAGCCATACGACGAAGCGTCTGGTAACGCCCATGAAATCTGGCAATGTCAGCATGTACCTGCTCTACGTATTCCTCGTCGTCCTCATGGCTTACCTGCTCGGCGCGCTTGGCGAGCGATGACGATAACCCGCAGAGGATTTTTGTTGGCTAGGCCGCGGTCATCGGGAAGTGCGCCGAAGTCGCATGACTGATTGAGAGGGGTCTCACCCGTGCAAGGGGATCTAGCCGTTTCGACCGAAAAGCCCCACAATGGCCTGGCCGGTCTCAAACACTGGCGCTATGACCTTCGCTCGGGTTTCACGGTGGCCATGATCTCGCTGCCGTTCTCGATGGGAATCGCGATCACCTCGGGCGCGCCGCCGATCTGCGGGATCGTGTCGGCGATCATCGCCGGTTTCGTCCTGCCGTTTTTGGGCGGCTCGTATGTGACCATCAGCGGCCCGGCCGCGGGACTGGCGCCGGCCCTGTTCGCTGGAATGGTCGTGCTGGGACACGCCCGCCTGGGCCATAACGCCTCGACATCCGAGTTGCTCGCAGTGGGATACCCGCTGGCCCTGGTTGCCATCGCCATTGCGGGCGTGTTGCAAGTGATCCTTGCCAAGTTGAAGGTGGCCCGCCTCAGTGCCATCTTCCCGGCCGCGGCCATCCAGGGCATGCTGGCGGCGATCGGCCTGATGATCATCGTCAAGCAGGTCCCTCTCTTCATGGGCGTGAAGTTCGAGGCCCACGAATTCTGGGCGATCCTCGACGAAGTGCCCCGCCATATCGGGTCGATGAGCCACCAGGTCTTCGCCCTGGGGGTCGGTTGCCTGGCGGCGCTCTTCGTGTTGTCGGCCCTCCCCGGGCGGCTGCTGAAGGTCATGCCGCCTCCGGTCTGGGTGTTCTTGGCCGGCACGGTCGTCGACACATTGATCCTGAAGTTGGACAACCGCTACCTGATCAACGTGCCCGATGCGTTCGAGCACGCGATCGTCTTCCCCCATTTCGGTGATGCGTTCGCCCATGCCGTACTGTTGCTCCCCCTGGCCTACCTGGTCGTCACCCTGCTTTTGATCGACGGGACCGAGTCCCTGGCGACGATCGCGGCCGTGGACAAGATCGACACCTATCGCCGCCGGTCCGACCCGGACCGGACCTTGCTGGCCATGGGCGTTTCTAACATTGCCTCGAGCCTGGCCGGTGGCTTGACCATCATCCCCGGTATGGTCAAGAGCACGGCGAATGTCCTGGGAGGCGGCCGGACCCAGTGGGCCAACTTCTACAACGCCTGCTTCCTTCTGATGTTCGTGCTGTTCGGCCGCTACCTGATCGACATGGTCCCGATGGCGGTCCTGGCCGCCATCCTCGTCTTCATCGGCTACAAGCTGTGCCGGCCCGCGCTCTGGCTCAAGGTCGCACGGGTCGGAACGGACCAGCTCATCGTCTTCACACTCACCGTGTTCGTGACCGTGACGACGGACCTGCTCATCGGCATCGCCGCCGGCATCGTCCTGGAGTTGCTACTGAACCTGTGGTAC
Organism: uncultured Actinomycetota bacterium; assembly: GCA_963845595.1. Lineage (GTDB taxonomy): Bacteria > Actinomycetota > Actinomycetes > Mycobacteriales > Mycobacteriaceae > Mycobacterium. Next base: position 481,050 of record CAWJSU010000003.1, on the reverse strand, counting down.
GTGGGCCTCTGGCACACCCTGAGGAACGGCTCGGAATCCGCCAAGCCGAATTTTGCTGTCCGTTTCCTCAGTCTCTTCCGCAATCCGGTGTCGCAACGGGAATCGGATGAGGGCACCTACCACCTGTACTTGGATGGTCCCCTGGTGTGTTTCAACCTGTTCCACGTGATTCGGGAGCTGGGGCAGCTTCCGCACGGTACACAGACGGTGTATCTCCACTTGAGCTCGCGTGTGCCTGTCGTCGATCACACGACAGGTGAGTCCCTCCACCATTTCCTGGAGGAGTTCAGCGGTCAAGAGCAGACTCCGAGGCTGGTGATCGAGGGATGGAACCACATGCAGCCCCTGTCCAAGCACGAGACGAGCACGCGGATCGCCCTGGCCACCGCCGATAAGCTGACCTCCACGGATCGAGCCGAGCAGGAGTTGAGGGCCGCTCAAGCAACGGATTGACGGCCGACTGACTCTTCTCTTGGCGGCCGTGAGGTTCCCGGCTCGTATGCTCGCGTCATGCTCCCAGAGGGAAAGCCGGCATGGCGTGGGGTGCGGGCCGGGAACCTCCGGCCGCCGGGATATGCCGTAGCGCCGGGGCCCGACGCCGATCAGGCCGAGCCGGATTCCGCGGCGGGTCAGGCGTTGGCGTTGCTGGCGTTGGTCGCCGGCCAGGATGTCGAATGGATCCCCGGTGACGTGACGGCGAAGACACCGGGCGGTGGCGGATCGTCCGCAAAGTTGCCGCTGACCGGGTGATCTCCACCGTGGACACGTGTCTGTGGGAGTGGCGGTGTGGAGGAGGTCGATAATTGCGTACAGGCAGGCGGCGTTCGATGATCCAGATGTTAGCCTCACCGAGTTCATGGGGGGTGCAATCGCGGCCGGTACTGGTCACGGCGCTGATCGACTAGACGTGTTCGACCCGCCTCGGCGTGTCGCCAGGTTAGCTGGCCAACCGCCGTGTTAGTGGCGGCGCCGAATCAGGGTTATTCCCCGATGTCGCCGATGTGGTCGCATAACACCGCCCGCCCGTCGGCGAGGCGGTAAGTGACGCCCACGATCGCCAGACTGCCCGCAGCCACCCGCTCCGCGATGGCTGTCGAACGCGCCATGAGCTGCGCCACCGTCTCGCGCACATGTTGTTCCTCGAACTCGTCAACTCGAGTCAGGCCGTCGCGGCGGCCCATCAGGATCGACGGCGTAACCCGTTCCACCACATCGCGCACCCAGCCGCCGGGCAAAGTGCCCTCGTCGAGCGCCGTTAGCGCCGCAGTGACGGCACTGCAACTGTCATGGCCGAGGACAACGACAAGCGGCACGTTGAGTACCGTCACCGCGTACTCGATGGAGCCCAGCACCGCCGAGCCGATAGCCTGCCCGGCAGTGCGAACCACGAACACGTCACCTAGGCCCTGGTCGAAGATGAGCTCGGCGGCCACCCGGCTATCCGCGCAGCCGAAGATCACCGCCGTCGGCTTCTGGGCGGCACCCAGGCTGGCCCGATGCTCGACGCTTTGGCTGGGATGCCGAGGCTTGTCGGCAGCGAATCGCTGGTTACCATCTTGAAGTGCTTTCCACGCGGTTACCGGATTGGCGTTGGGCATAGCACACATTGTGCCGCAACCCCAGATGAACATCTCGGCGGCCGAGCCTGTTGACTGGTACGAACGGTCGCCCGAGACCTAATGGGATTTGATCGGCGTGTCCTTGACGGTGGCTTGGTTCTGTTTGAGGGAGGCTGATCGCCGAGCCGCCGGCCGGTGAGCACTGGCATGACCTGGAGTGATGGTCGATTCCTAGGGTTAGATCGTGCCCCGGCCGGTTGGTGAGGTCATCTGTAGCGCTCATGGGATGTCGTGCCGGTTGAGCACTGATCCATTAGGTCGCCGCCGGGTGTCCTTGGGCTCGAACAGGATTCGTCCACGCTGAACCAAAGGAGGCCGATCGATGCTGTTCGTCGGAGACGATTGGGCAGAAGACCATCACGACGTGTATCTGATGAACGACAACGGGGATAGGCTGTCGTCGCGGCGGCTGCCCGAAGGCCTGGCCGGGATCGCGCGGTTGCACGAGCTGATCGCCGAGCATGCCGAGAACCCTGCCCAGGTGGTGATCGGTATCGAAACCGATCGCGGGCTATGGGTGGATGCCTTGACCGCAACCGGGTATCAGGTGTTCGCGGTCAACCCGTTGGCGGCGGCCCGCTACCGCGACCGCCACCACATTTCAGGGGCCAAGTCCGATGCGTCTGACGCCAAGTTGCTGGCCGATCTGGTGCGCACCGACCGGCACAACCATCGTCGGATCGCCGGGGACAGCGAGCGGGCCGAAGCCATCAAGGTGCTGGCCCGGGCACACCAGAATCTGATCTGGGCGCGCACCCGCCACACCAACGGCCTGCGCTCGACGCTACGCGAGTATTACCCGGCAGCGCTGGAGGCGTTCGACGATCTGGCCGACCGTGACGCCCTGGCCATCCTGGGCCGCGCTCCCACCCCGGCCGACGCCGGGCGCCTGAGCCTGTCAAAGATCCGGTCTGCGCTCAAAGCTGCTGGGCGCCAACGCAACCTCGACAGCCGGGCAGTGCAGATCCAGGAAATGCTGCGTAGCGAGCAGCTGACCGCTCCCGCCGCGGTCACCGCCGCGTTCGGGGCCAGTACCCGCGCTGCCGTGGGCATCATCGCCGAACTGAACCGCCAGATCGCTAATCTCGAAGCCGAGCTGGCGACACATTTTGAGGCACACCCGGACGCCGACATCTACCGCTCCCTGCCAGGACTTGGTGTCATCCTCGGCGCCCGGGTGCTCGGTGAGTTCGGGGACGACCCGAACCGCTACACCACCGCCAAGTGTCGCAAGAACTACGCCGGAACATCACCATTGACCGTCGCGTCGGGCAAGAAACGCGCCGTGCTGGCCCGCCACGTCCGCAACCGCCGCCTCTATGACGCCATCGACCAATGGGCCTTCTGCGCTCTCACGATCAGCCCCGGCGCCCGCAACTTCTACGACCAACGACGCGCCATCGGCGACCTGCACCATCAAGCCCTCCGCGCCCTGGGCAACCGGCTCGTCGGCATCCTGCACGGTTGCCTACGCCACCACAGCTCCTACGACGAACACACCGCCTGGGCACATCGACAACTCGCAGCGGCGGCTTGACAACTTACGACCCTGGGATGTCTAACCTGGCGAGAGCCCGGTGTCAGCGCGTGGCAGCTCGCTGGTCAGTGGTCAGCGAATTCATGCTGCAGCACACACCGGTTGCAAGGTGCTGTCGATCTGGCCGGATTGGTTGCGACGCTGGCCCACCGCGTCGGCCACCGCCGCGGCCAGCGCAGCCGATGTGCTGCGCGCCTGGGGCAAGCTGGGCTATCCGAGGCGGGCCAAGCGGTTGCGCGAGTGTGCCACTGTCATTGCGGGTGACCACGGCGACGAAGTTCCCGACGACGTCGACACCCTGCTGACCCCTGCCAGGTGTCTGGAAGCGGTGTCTTGGCATCGCGGTTTCTTCCATTGATGTCATGAAGGAGCGGGGCCTCCGCTCCTCGTGTCCGTTCCGAGCGCGCATGCTCGGGGTGCTCACGTTGCTACGACGAAGGAGGCCCCTTGTGAGCGAATTCTATGAGGGTCGGCAGTTTGTTGGTATGGATCTGCATCCACGGCGCTCGGTGTTGGTGCGGATGAGCGAGACCGGCGAACATTTGGAGACGGTACGGATTCTCAACGACCGTGACGTGCTGGCCGAAGTGATCTCGCGTGCCGGCGAGTCGCCGGAGGTGGTGCTCGAGGCGACTTACGGGTGGTACTGGGCAGCGGGTGCGCTCGCCGAGCTCGGCGCGACGGTGCATCTGGCGCACCCGCTGGGGGTGAAGGCGTTTTCGTATCGGCGGGTCAAAAACGATCAACGCGCCGCCGCCGATCTGGCGGATTTACTGCGGATGGGACGTCTGCCGCACGCGTGGATCGCGCCGCCGGAAACAAGGGAACTACGCGAGCTGGTGCGCCACCGGGCCAAACTGGTCGCGATGCGATCCCAATGCAAGGCCCACGTGCACGCGGTGTTGGCCAAGGGTGGGATCTGGGTGCCGATGACCGACCTGTTCGGCGTTGAGGGAAACCTGCTGCTGGACAAGGTCACAATGCCCGCACCATACAAGGAGCGGATCGCGTCGCTGCGCCGGTTCATCGAAGGGTTCGACGCGGAGATCGACCTGTTCACTGGTCTGGTGCAGCGTCGGCTGACCCATGATGCCGGCTACACCGCGATCCAGCAGATTCCCGGCATCGGGTCGGTGTTGGCGGCGGTGTTCATCGCCGAGATCGGGGACGTGTACCGCTTCGCTGGACCGGCTCAGTTGACTTGTTGGGCCGGGCTGACGCCTTCCCACCGCGAGTCCGACACCACGGTGCGCCGCGGCCGGATCACCAAACAAGGCTCGCGCCTGGTGCGTTGGGCGGCAATCGAATCGGTGAAGATCCTGCCCAAGACCAGTCACATTGGCGCGATCCGGGAACAGGTCGCTCATCGGCGCGGCAACCGCAACATCGGCGCCGTGGCCGCGGCCCGAAGACAGCTTGAGCTCGTCTTCTACGGGCTGCGCGATCACCACATCCGTGCCCTGCATCACCCGCCCCGCGCGGCGTGAGCAGCCAGACTCGGCCGGCTGCGGATCGCCCAGGTCATGACCCCCGAACCCGGCGAGGTCGCCCCCATTGATTGATCCCGACCGACCGCCCCCCTGCGAACCGCTTCATGCCGCACACCGCGGCGAAGGAATGACCGGCAGCCCCATCGCCTGCCCCACGCCGGGAAACCGGCACTGAAGACGTCAACGACCACATCGTTACCCAAGCCGAAAGCAGCACAAGCAATTTCGATCTCCCCGCCCTGAACAGCATGCGCCGAACGGCGCCGCCGCAAGGCCCTACGGCCGCTACGCGGTCGGGCTGCGCCCCGAGCCTTGACCCCGACGCCTACTTCGACGCGCCCAGCCAGGACAAGGAAGCTCGTAGAACGAACAAAAAAACACGCAGGTTGGTCTTGACCGGCCCCGCTCCTTCAGGAATGACCTGAGGCAGGTCGATCCATTCGGGATTTCGGCCACTGCTGACCCCGGCCGCTACCGGTCGGGGGTTGCGAGAATTTTGAAGAGCATGTTGTCGACGTCGGTGAGGGATTGGACGTCGATCTGACGGCGGTGTTCGCTCAGTCTGGCTTTCCGTAGGCTGGTGGCCAGTCCAGGTGCCGCCCAATCATTTTCACCCAGATCTACTCCGAATCCGGTGTCAGGTTCGGCGTCAAACACCGGCACCGCGATGATGGTTGGTTCGCTGGGAATCTCGTTGTACACTGTGGAGGAAATCACAAGTACCTTGATGCCGGTGTCGGTCGTCCAGATGTCGCCCCGGCGCGGAGTTCGAGTGCAAACGCGGCGAGTTCGTCGAGATTGCGATCGGCCCACGCTTCGCTGAATGAGGTGGCATCGGGGTGCGCCAGCATCCACTGGTCGTGTGCCGAACAGTGCCGCCGCATGTCCTCAATATCGAGAAGGCCCTCGATCCATGAGTTCATCGACTGGCGATCTGCGTCGGCGTAGCGTTTGACGGCCTCGTACGCGCCGTCGGACAGTCGCAAAGTGATCGTCCGCGCCATCGCTTGATGTTAGCAGAGAGTGCTAGCCTAAAGTGCAACTTATCCGCCGATGCCTCAGGCCGGATGAGAACGGACATCGCCGTAATGCCCCCCGGGGGGCACCTTTCTCCGAGCTGGCGGCCGCGGGTTCCGGTGAGTCTCCCGAAGCGCTCGACGTCGATGCCGGCGTAGACGAAGGTGGCCTGACGAACTGGCCCAACGTTGCTGGCAAGTTGCCAGTGTGCCCCTTCGGGGTTGTGGGGTGTCGCGTGGCGGAATGCGCGCGACTTCGCGAGCATTCCGGTCAATCTAGTTGTCGGAAAACCATAAAATTGGTAGTCAGTGGGCCCCTGTAGTTCCGGGACGGGCCGGGGGAGCGCCGGCCTCACCGTGCTGTGTCACCTGCGCGCGATCTAACGCTGCGGCGATCGCGGTTACGCCGCCCCACGGCACTGCGGGTGTGAAAGTCCAGTCGCGTCAACGACCACGCCTGGCTCATGAAGGCCGAACTGCGTTTACAACGTCCAGCATTGCGGTTGCGGCGCGACTCCGCCAGTAAAATGCGGCCAATCGGTGTACGACCCGCCGCTCTCAGTCACTTGCCGATTCTGCCAGTTCGACGAACGTGGACCAGCGGAGCCGTGGTACTTTCCCTTTCGATTCCTCACAAGACGCCTGCGCCTGACAAGACGCTCATCGCGGCGTTCCCTTCGTCGCGCGAGCGCTCATCGTTTCCCGTGGTGGCCGCCGACGCCCTCGTCGTCGACATCACGCCAGAACTCGATGTCGTACTGCGTGTCTGGGATGGGAATCTTCGCGTCGGCATCGTAGTGGTGAGCGGCGCCGCGCTCGATGTCGAGTTCACCGGCGTCGATGTCGAGGCGCTCGACGTCGTTCACGATGCGCCCGGTGTCGTTGGCGATGCGGCGCATGGCGGGGACATCGCCGTACTGCGACTTCAACGATGTGACGCACCGGTGCAGGCCAACGATGAGGTTGTGCAACTCAGCAAATTCGGCAGTGCTGGACAACGGATCTCCTTGGGATGTGAGCGAGCCCGCAGCGACGGACGCTGTTCGCAATCAGGCCATCAACGCCGCTAGTCAGGGGCCCGCGGGCCGTAGCGCTCGACGTACGCGCGGTGGATGTGGGCGTCGCGCTTGCGGGCAAGCGCGTCGACGAGGTTGGGGTCGAGGCCGTGTTGACCCAGCCGGTGGCGGCGCCACACCTTGTTGAGCGCGTGCGCAAAGAGGACATACGGGATGAAAATCGGCAGCGTCATGCTCGCGTGCACATACAGCGTTGTCGGGATCAGCCAAAATGGGGCCAGTGCAAGAAGGGCCGGGATGATGACTCGGATCATCGTCCGCAAAGTGGCACCCTTGCCCGCCAGGTCGTTGCGCACCCAGTCCCGCATCGAGTCGGGCAGCACTCGTCCGTAGCAATACGCGAGGTACTGAAGAGCATTCGGCCGACTGGGTCCTGTGTCGTCGCTCATTCGGGAACTCCTGCGGTGGGTGTCGGTGCGGGGCGACCTCATCGACGCGGTCGATACAACGTACTTGCGAATGTTAGCAATAACTGAGTTTAGCTTGTAGTGTTGCCTCGGCACGAACCGCGTGAACAGCGTCTGTGCCGGTGTACCAAGCAACTGATTGCTTTGCGGTTGGCGTGGCGGGCGCCGAGCGCAGCCGTTATGTAGGAAGGTCAATGTCGCAGGCATACATCGGCGACGCAGTTCGCACGCCAGTCGGCAAGCGCGGCGGCGCACTATCGGCTGTGCATCCAGCCGATCTGGCCGCAACGGCGATCGCAGCGACGCTTAAGCGCAACGACGTGGATCCGGCGCGGGTCGACGATGTGGTCTTTGGCTGCGTGGATGCCATCGGCGCGCAGGCCGGCAACATTGCGCGCACTGCCTGGCTTGCGGCCGGATTCCCGCAACATGTCCCCGGTGTCACCGTCGATCGGCAGTGCGGATCGAGTCAGCAGGCGATTCACTTTGCCGCGCAAGCGGTCATGAGCGGCACCGCAGAGTTAATGGTCGCCGGTGGGGTCGCGAACATGAGCCGCATACCGATCGCGTCGGCGATGGCCGTCGGTGCGCAGTTCGGCTTCGCCACCCCATTCGCGGACTCGACCGGCTGGCGGCGTCGATACGGGACACAGGAGGTATCGCAATTCCGTGGCGCAGAACTCATCGCGGCCAAATGGGACATCAGCCGGGCACAGATGGAGCGGTGGGCTCTGCGCAGTCATCAGCGCGCGGCGACTGCAATCAAAGGTGGACGGTTCGAGCGCGAGATCGTTACGGTTGGCGACTTCGCGGTCGACGAATGTCCCCGCAAGACGAGCATGGAGAAGACGGCTGCGCTCCCAGCCCTGATCCCCGGTGGCCGGTTGACAGAGGCCGTGGCGAGCCAGATCGCCGACGCGGCCAGCGCCGTGCTGATCGCCTCGGAGCAGGCGTTTGGCTGAACACCATCTCACGGCGCGGGCGCGGATTCACCATCTCAGTGCCCGCGGCGCCGATCCGATCGCCATGCTGGGCGGGCCGATTCCGGCGACGCGGTACGCCTTGGAGCAGACCGGGCTCTCGATCGACGACGTCGATGTCATCGAGATCAACGAAGCGTTCGCGCCGGTGGTGCTGGCGTGGATGAAGGCGATCGGCGCCGATCCCGACCGGGTCAACGTCAATGGCGGCGCGATCGCGCTTGGCCATCCGCTTGGCAGCCACGGGAGCCAAGCTTTTCGCGGGCCTGCTCTGCGAACTCGAACGCACGCGGGGACGTTTCGGGCTGCTGACGATCTGCGAGGGTGGCGGCACGGCGAACGTGACGATCATCGAGCGGCTCGGATAGCGCACGAGGCGGTGGATGTAGTTGGACTCGTCGAACTATCGAATGACACGACGGTGCGCCGTCGGGCTGGTTCCGGCGACCTATCAACCCGGATGCGTGATGTCGCCTACCCCTTTCAGCGTTCGGTGCCACCATCGTGCGCCGGATTGCACCCTGACGAGGCCCGCCAATGTGTCCGGACATGCGTTCCCCTTGCGGGCGCTCCTGTAGGCCGGCTGCTCGGGCCGCAGCCAAGCCGATCAGGAACGGTGAGCCCGGCTGCGCGCCCAGGCTTGGACTTCGCTCATGCTCGGATCCAGTTCGATCGGTCGGAGCCGTCGGGTCGGACCGATGCGGCGTGCTCGGTCGCCGGCCGCGCCGCGCTGGTGCTGGGCTGCAGGCTCGTCTGTTCGGTCTGTCGAAGCCGGAAGCGAGGACATCACGGCTGGCCGCCGTGCGGTCGCGTGCCGTGTGCCGCCGCGCCAGCATGGCCGAGAGGAGTCGGTGCTGGCAGGTCAGCATGCCCCCGCGGCGGCTCCGGTCGAAGACGACCACGGCCACTGCGCTGCTCTACGGCAGAGTTTCGAAATTTATCAATTGCGATATGTAATGTTATGTTTCTGTGTCAGCGTCGTAGGGAGTGGGGGGGCTGGCGGTGTCGGTTCCGCTGTATCAGGCGAAGGCGGAGTTCTTCCGGATGCTGGGGCATCCGGCGCGGATCCGGGTGCTGGAGCTGCTGGCCAATGGGCCGCGATCGGTGCGGGACATGCTGGCCGTGATCGAGATTGAGCCGTCGAGCCTGTCGCAGCAGTTGGGGGTGTTGCGCCGCTCGGGGATCGTGACCGCGACGCGCACGGGCAGCACGGTGATGTACGCGCTGGCCTGTGGGGACGCGGCGGAGTTGATGGGCGCGGCCCGGCGGATCTTGACTGAGCTGCTGGCCGGGCAGAATGAGCTGCTCGCCGAGTTGCGGACTGAGCAGCCCGACGTGAGCGGCGCTGGGGTCAGCCGTAGCGCGGCGGCGTCGTGATCGGGCTGTGGCGCAAGATCCGTGCTACGGGTCGAGTGGCCGAGCCGGCTCCGCCGCGGCCGGCAGGGACCGGCCCGGAGCGGGCGGGCGAGCTGAACGGGTCGCTGCAGCTGCGGCATGTGGACGCCGGCTCATGCAACGGCTGCGAGATCGAGATTGCGTCGGCGTTCGGGCCGGTCTATGACGCCGAACGCTACGGTGCCCGGTTGGTGGCCTCGCCACGGCATGCCGATGCGCTGCTGGTGACCGGGCCGGTGACCCGCAACATGGAGGTGGCGCTGCGCCGCACGCATGAAGCGGTGCCCGAGCCGCGGCTGGTGGTGGCCTGCGGGGACTGCGCACTCAACTGTGGAGTGTTCGCCGGCGGGTACGGGGTGGCCGGTGCGGTCTCCGACGTAGTGCCGGTGGACGTGCAGGTGCCGGGCTGCCCGCCACCGCCGGAGGCGATCGTCGCAGCGCTGCGAGGGCTGACCGGCCGATGAAGCGTTGCCCTGTTATGTCTCACGCTGCCGGGGGGCCTAGGCCGTGAGCGTTGCCGGGTCGGCGTTTGGCACGGCGCTGGGGTTGAGCGTGCTCGCGGTGGCCGCCGGGGTGGCGGCGCCGACTCGCCGCCGGGCGACGCTGGTGGGCATCGGGACTGCGGGCGCCGGGCTGGCTGCCGTGGTGGCCGGGGTGGCCGCGATGGGTGGGTCCTCGTTCAGTGCGTGGTTACCGGATCTGCTGCCGCTGGCCGGGGTGCGGTTGGCGTTGGATCCGCTCGGCGGGCTGTTCGTGGCGGTGACCGGCGCGGTAGCGGCGTGTGCGGCGGTGTACGGGGTCGGCTACGTGCGGCCGAGCGGGCACGGTGCGCACGGCGACGGGCGGGTGATGCAGGCGACGCTGCCGCTGTTCGTGGCCGCGATGCTGCTGGTGCCGGTGGCGGCGAGTGTGAGCACGTTGCTGGTGGCGTGGGAGCTGATGGCGCTGACCTCGCTGCTACTCGTGCTGGCTGAGCATCGGCGTCGAGCCGCGGTCGGCGAGGCTGGGCGCTGGTATGCGGTGATGACGCACCTGGGGCTACTGGCGATCCTGGCCGGGCTGGTGGGTTTCGCTGCGGCCGCGCACGGCGAGTCGTTCACGCAGTTGCGGGCCGCGGCAGGCGGGATGTCACCGGCCGTGAAGGGTGCGGTGTTCGCGGCGACGCTGCTCGGGTTCGCGTCCAAGGCCGGGGTGGTGCCGCTGCACGTGTGGCTGCCCCGGGCGCATCCGGAGGCGCCCAGTCATGTCTCGGCGTTGATGAGCGCGGCGATGGTGAACCTCGGGGTGTATGGAGTGTTGCGGGTGGGCCTGGATCTGTTGCGTGGCGGGTCGCGGTGGTGGTGGCTGGTGGTGCTGACCGCGGGTGCGGTCTCGGCGCTGTATGGGATCTTGCAGGCCGTGGTGGCTGTCGACCTCAAACGGCTGCTCGCGTACTCGACCACCGAGAACATGGGCCTGGTCTTGATCGGTGTCGGCGCGGGCGGATACTTCGCCGCGTCCGGAAGCCAGCTGCTGGCCGGGCTCGCGCTGACCACTGGACTGTTGCATCTGGTCAATCACGCGGCGTTCAAGACGGTGCTGTTCTGCTCGGCCGGGTCGGTGCTGCGCGCCACTGGCAGCCGCAACCTGGACGCACTGGGCGGGCTGCGGTCGCGGATGCCCGTGACCACGGCGCTGTTCGCGGTCGGCGCCCTGGGCGCGTCGGCACTGCCGCCGGGCAACGGCTTCGTCAGCGAGTGGCTGCTGCTGCAAAGCCTGATCCATGCGCTGCCGACGACCGCGACCGCGACCGCGGTGGCGATGCCGCTCGCGGTGGCGGTGGTGGCGTTGACCGCCGGGCTGGCGGTGGCGACGTTCGTGAAGGCGTTCGGGGTGGGGTTTCTGGCCCGCCCGCGCAGCACCGTCGCCGAACAGGCTGTGGAGAGTCCTTCGTCGATGCTGGCCGGGGCTGGCCTGGCCGCGGCCGGATGCGTCGTGCTGGCGATCGCGCCGGCGGCGGTGCTCCCGAAGTTGTCCCGGGCGGCGTCCACGGCGCTCGGGTCCAGCGCCGTGGACGCCGTGCACGGACCGGTGACGCTGCGGCTGACCGGTTATGCGGGCAGCATGTCGCCGCTGCTGATCACAGTCGCGCTGCTCGCCGCGGCCGTCGGTGCGCTGGCCGGTGTCCGGGTGCTCGCGGCGCGGCGGGCCCGGCGGGTGGCCAGGCTGTGGGACTGCGGCGCCGGCCCGATGTCGGCGCGGATGGAGTACACCGCCACGTCGTTCGCCGAACCGCTGCAGCGCGTCTTTGACAACGTGCTCGCGCCGGAGACCGACGTCGACGTCACCCCGAGCACCGAGTCGGCATACCTGGTCGAGCGCGTCCAGTTCCAGACCAGGGTGCCGGACCGGATCGAACATCGCCTCTATGAGCCGGTGCTGTCCGCGTCCCACGCGGTCGGTGAGGCTGCCCGCGGCCTGGCCAACGGCAGCGTGCACCGCTACCTCGGCTACGGGTTCTTCGCGTTCACCGGGTTGCTGATCGTGCTCGCGGTGATCCGGTGACCGCGGCGGGTGCGCTCGGCGCGGCCGCGCAGGTTGCCCTCGTCGGCGGCGGGTCGCCGCTGCTGGTCGGGCTGATGCGTCAGGTGCGCGCCCGGTTGGAGGGACGCGCCGGAGCCGGCGTGGCGCAGCCCTGGCGCGACCTGCGCAAACTGCTGCGCAAGGAGCCGATCACCCCGGGCGGCACCGGATGGGTCTTCCGCGCCGCGCCGCTGCTGCTGACCGCGACCGTTCTGGTCGTTGCCGCGGTCGTTCCATTCGCCACCACCTCCTCGCCACTGGACCCGGTCGCGGACCTGATCGCGGTGGCCGCGTTGCTGGCGCTGGGCACGGTGACGCTCGCGCTGGCCGGGCTGGACACCGGCACCGCGTTCGGTGGCATGGGCGCCAGCCGCGAGATGACCGTGATGTCGCTGGTGGAGCCGACGATCCTGCTGTCGGTGTTCGCGCTGTCGGTGCGGGTCGGCTCGACGAACCTCGCCGCCATCGTCGGCGCAACCGTGCACGACCCACGCGCGGTGATCTCCCCGGCGAGCCTGCTCGCCGCGGTAGCGCTGGCGGTCGTGACCATGGCCGAGACCGGGCGGCTGCCGGTGGACAACCCGTCCACCCACCTCGAGCTGACGATGATCCACGAGGCGATGATTCTCGAGTACGCCGGCCCCGATCTCGCGTTGGTGGAGTGGGCCTCGGCGATGCGCCTGAGCGTGCTGCTCGGGTTGCTGGCCAGCCTGTTCGCGCCGTGGGGAATCGTGACCGGCGCCGGGCTCGCAGCGATCCCGTTGGCGCTGGTCGTGTTCGCGGCCAAGGTGGCCACGCTCGGCGTCGTCCTCGCCGCCGGTGAGGTGTTCCTGGCCAAGCTGCGGCTATTCCGGGTGCCGGAGCTGCTGGCCGGCTCGTTCCTACTCGCGCTGCTGGCTGTGGCCGCGTCCTTCTTCCTGGGCTGAGACGGATATGAGCGAGACGACCTACGTGCAACTGCTCGACCTGGCGTGCGGGGTGTTCCTGCTCGCCGCGGTGCTGATCCTGTGGCGCCGGCGGCTGTCCGCGATCGTGTGGCTGTTCACGATCCAGGCCACGGCGCTGGCCGGGCTGGTCGCGGTGCTCGCCGTGCACCAGCACGACACCGAGCTCGGAGCCGTCGCGGTCGGGATCCTCCTGCTGCGCGCGGTGCTGCTGCCCCTGCTCGTCCGACGCGCTCTGGAGGCCTCCGGGGAGGCGCGGGAGACCCAGCCGCTGGTCAACGTCGCCGCATCGCTGCTCGCCGCCGCGGTGCTCGCGCTGCTCGCCTACGCCGTCACCCAGCCGGTGGTGCGGCTCTCGCCGTCACCGGCCACCCACGCGGTGCCGGTCGCGGTGACCGTGGTGCTGCTCGGGTTCTTCGTGCTGGTCACCCGCCGCCGCGCGCTCTCGCAGCTGGCCGGGTTCCTGCTGCTGGACAACGGCATCACCGCGGCCGCGTTCCTCACCACCGCCGGGGTTCCGGTGGTCGTCGAGCTCGGCGTCTCCTTCGACGTGTTGCTGGCCGTGCTCGTGCTGCAGGTGCTCACCAGCCGGATGCGCGCCGTGTTCGGCAGCACCGACCTGGACGAACTGCGGGAGCTGCACGACTGATGATCATCCTTGTTCTTGCACCGATCGTGCTGCCCGCGCTGGCCGGGCTGGCGTACGCGGCAGTCGGCTGGCAGCGGCGCACCGCGTGGCTCGGCGCGCTCGCCGCCGCGGGCGTGCTCGCCAGCGGCATCGCGCTGGCCGTCGTCGTCACCCGGACCCACCCGCGCACCGGGCTCGGCGGGCTGCTGCGCGCCGACGCCCTGTCGGCCTACATGGTCATCGTGATCGGCGCCATCGCCGTGCTGGCGATGGCCGCCAGCCCCGCCTACCTGGCCGGCGAGCTCGCCTCCGGGCACAACGACGCCCGCGCCACCCGCCGCTACGGGATCCTCACCCAAGGCTTCATCGCCGCGATGAACACCGCCGTGCTCGCCGCCAGCCTGGGCGTGCTGTGGGCCGCGATCGAGGCCACCACCATCCTCACGGCGTTCCTGGTCGGGCACCGGCACACCCGCGGCTCGGTCGAGGCCGCGTGGAAATACGTGGTGGTCTGCTCGGTCGGCATCGCGCTGGCCTTCCTCGGCATCGTGCTGCTCAACTACGCCGCCGTGCACACCGGGCTGCCCGCCACCCACGCGATGGACTGGACCAGCCTGACCGCCAACGCGCACGCGCTCGATCCCGGCGTGACCCGCATCGCGGTCGGCCTGCTCGTGCTCGGCTTCGGCACCAAGACCGGGCTGGCCCCGATGCACGCCTGGCTTCCCGATGCGCACAGCCAGGCGCCCGCCCCGGTCTCCGCGCTGATGTCCGGGGTGCTGCTCTCGGTGGCCTTCTACGCCATCCTGCGGGTCAAGGTCATCTCCGACGCCGCGCTCGGCGGCGGCTTCGCCCGCACCCTGCTGCTCATCGTCGCGCTCGCCTCGATCACGCTCGCCGCGGCGTTGCTGCTGGCCCAACGCGACTACAAACGCATGCTGGCCTACCACAGCATCGAGCACATGGGCCTGATCGCCCTCGGCGCCGCGGCCGGGAGCCAGCTCGCGATCGCCGCCGTGCTACTGCACATTCTCGGCCACGGACTCGCCAAGGCGGTGCTGTTCCTCAGCTCCGGGCACCTGCACCAGGCCCTGGGCAGCAGCCACATCCATGCCGTGCGCGACCTGGCCGGGCGGGCGCCGCTGCTCGCCGGCATCTTCGGCGTCGGCCTGCTCGCGCTGCTCGGCCTGCCCCCGTTCAGCCTGTTCGCCAGCGAACTGGGCATGTTCCGCGCCGGCTTCGCCGCCGGCTTGGGCTGGGCGGTCACCCTCGCCTTGGCATCCATGCTAGTGATCTTCGCCGCGGTCGCCGCGCACGCCGGCGACATGCTGCTCGGCTCGCGCGACCAGCCTCCAACCGCGACCGCGACCGCGACCACGACCGCGGTACCGCTGCGGCTTCCCAGCACCGCCGCGGCCGCGCTGATCGCCGGACTCGGCGTGTGCGCCGTCCTGGGAATAACTGCGTGGCCGCTGCAGGCACTGCTGCACGCCGCCGCCCTCGCCGCCGGAGGAACCTGACATGACCACGAGAGCCGGCACCCAACGCAGCGTGATCGAACTCGGGCCCGAGGCGCTGCCCGCCAGCGCCGGGCAGCTGCTCGCCGGCGGCTACCGCCTCGCCCTGGTCGCCGCGCAGCACGACGACGGCGACGCGCTGCGCGTGGTGTACCTGTTCACCAGCGGCCCGCCCGACTCACGCATCGAACTGCACATCCGCCTCGACCCGCACCGGCCGCAACTACCCAGCCTCGCCGCGCTGTCCTTCCCCGCCAGCAGGTTCGAACGCGAAATGCACGACCTGTACGGCGTCATCCCGCTCGACCACCCACAACCCCGCCGGCTCGTCCGCCACCACCACTGGCCCCGCGGCTGGTACCCGATGCGCGCCGACACCGGCCCGCCACCCGAATTCGGCGACCCCGAAGGCCCCTACCCCTTCCTCAGCGTGGAAGGCCCCGGCGTCTACGAAATCCCCGTCGGACCCGTCCACGCCGGCCTCATCGAACCCGGCTACTTCCGCTTCTCCGTCGTCGGCGAAACCATCCTCAAACTCAAAGCCCGCCTCTGGTTCGTCCACAAAGGACTCGAGAAACTCTTCCAAGGCCGCGACATCGCCGACGCACTGCCCCTGGCCGAACGGGTCAGCGGCGACACCACCGTCGGCCACGCGCTCGCCTACTGCCTCGCCGTCGAAGACGCCACCGGCTGGCCCGTACCCGCACACGCCCAGCGCAAACGCGCGATCCTCCTCGAACTCGAACGGCTCTACAACCACACCACTGACATCGGCGCACTCTGTAACGACGTCGGCCACGGCATACTGCATGCACACGCCCTGCGCATTCGCGAACAACTGCTCCGCCTCAACGCCGAGGTTACCGGCCACCGGCTCCTGCGCGGCGGCGTCATCCCCGGCGGCGCCCACCTGCGCACCCTGCCCGACACCGGCCACCTGCACGCCATCGCTGCCGACATTGCCGAGATCATCCACCTCGCCCTCGGTCACAGCGTCGTCGCCGACCGCTTCACCGACACCGCCATCCTCAGCCGCGACGCTGCCCGCGACCTCGGCACACTCGGCTACGTCGCCCGCGCCAGCGGCCTGCCCATCGACGCCCGCCACCAACACCCGTTCCACGATGGCGGAGGCGCGTTCACCCCCGTCACCCGCGACACCGGCGACGTCCTGGCCCGATTCGTCGTCCGCGCCGACGAAATCGCCGCCTCCGCCGCGCTGATCACGGCGCTGACATCCACCGTCACCGCGGGCACCACCCGCACCGAACCGCCAACCGGGACAACGGCCCGCGCCGCCTCCGGCGTCGGCATCGTCGAAGGATGGCGCGGCACCATCACCCACCGCGTCGAACTCGCCCCCGACCACACCCTCACCCGCGCCAAGATCGTCGACCCATCCTTCTTCAACTGGCCCGCACTGCCCATCGCCCTCAGCGGAGCCATCGTCCCCGACTTCCCCCTCGTCAACAAAAGCTTCAACCTCTCCTACGCCGGCAACGACCTATAGGAATCACTGCCGCGGCTGATCGCGGCGCCAGCCATGCGGCGTCCGCAAGGCGATCCCCCTTACGGGCGGTGAGCGGCGGTGCGCGCCGCCGGTCTTGTCCGGCATTGATCGGCGTGGATAGCGTGGCGTATGCCGGTTCGATTTCTTTCCGACGCCGAACCGCGAGGCTGAGTAGCTGGCCGGACGAGATCGCCGACTACGGCCTGGTCACGTTCTTCACGCTGACCAGTGACGACCTTGGATGGCTTGGCTCCAACGTCCGTGTCGAGAACCGACTCGGCGCCGTTATCTATAGCTGAACCTGCACCGTCTACGACGTAGCCGGCGTACACCGCAAATCCCTGAGATCGCGTGGTGGACGGGATTACCTGTTATCCATCACGGAACGGGAGGTAGCGATGCGCGTGCAGCGTGTACTGATGCCGGGCACGGGGTTCGAGTCGTGGACTGTGCTTGGCGAGGAGCATATGCCGGTGGAGCCGATCGAACGGTTCCGGTCGTATCTGGCATCGATCGAAAAGTCGCCGAACACAATTAAGGCGCGTATGCCCACGACCTGAAGGACTGGCTGACCTATTTGAACCGGCACGGCGTCGAATGGAGGACGGCACGGCTGGAAGACGTGGCCGGGTTCGTCGCGTGGCTTCGGATGCCTCCGCAGGCCCGTGACAGCCTGGTGATGGTGCTGCCGACGGTGGCACCGCACTGCTCGGAGAGCAGCGTGAACCGGAAATGGTGCCTGTCCGGCTGTTTTACGACTACTTGATGGAAGAAGGAGTCCGGGCATCCAACCCGGTTGGCCACGGACGCTACACCCCAAGGGGACGCCGGGGCGGGCACCAGCGTGGTCTGGTGCCTCGGATGACGAAGCTCCCGTGGATTCCGACCGAACAGCAGTGGCTGACGTTGCTGGAGGTGGCCGCCATGGGAGCCGATCCGCAATCGCGTCATGCTCGCTTTGGCGTATGACGCCGCGCTGCGCCGTGAGGAACTGTGTTCACTGCGCACCGACGACCTCGACCCCGCCCGCCGCACCTTGCGAGTACGGGCCGAGACGACGAAGAACCGGCTCGAGCGGATTGTGCCGTATTCGGCGCCAACCGGAGTGCTGCTGTCGGGGTACCTCGCCCACCAGGCCGGGATAAGCCGGGCACGCGGCCCGCTGTTCCTGTCCGAATCACGCCGCAACCGGGCACAGCCGCTGACCTTGTGGACATGGTCGAAGGTCGTCCGACGGCTCGCACTGGACGCAGACCTGCCGCGTTTCTCCACCCACACGACCCGGCACCTGTGCCTGACCGATCTGGCCCGAATGGGCTGGGAACTGCACGTTATCGCGACATTTGCCGGTCACCGCAGCACCGAGTCGACGCTCACTTATATCCATCTGTCCGGCCGCGACCTGGCCGACAAGCTCAACAAGGGCATGGAGCAGATCCACGGCTGGCGCGTGCAAATGCTCGCGCGTCTCGGTGAGCCGACGGCAAAAGCTGCAACGCGGTGAGCGCGCCGTACTCGGCCGCTGCCCACAGGCGAGCCGCCGCACCAGCTTGGACCTGGCCGGTCGATACCGTCTGCTACCACGGGCGTCCCGACCTCAGCTCAGCCGAGCGGGACGCGCTCACCCAGCTCGGGATGAACGTTCGCCGCCGCCGTGGTTACGACCGCGACGCTTCGCAGTGGCGCGTCATCGCGCGGCTGCTGCGGCCTCTGGACGACGCCCGAGCCGCGATGTGGTGCCCAGATTTCCGGTACTACCAGCGGGCGATCACCGACGCCATCGGCCTGATACTGCTGCGCTGCACCGAAGACGGTACGTCGTACTGGGGGTGGTCGACCCAGGACTGGGCGCGGTTGATCGGAAGTGGTGCAAGGGAATTCGAGCGATCCTGGCCCGGCTGGGTCGACGGCACGATCCGCCCCTACATCACCGCCTACGCCTACCTTCTGGCCGAATTCACCAGCTTGCAGATGCTCGGCCACATGGACAAGCTTCCGCTGGCATGGCGTGTCTTCGGCAAAGACACTGCGGACAACGTCGTCGCCCGGGTCAGCGATACCCTGCGCACCTGGGGATACCGCGTCGGCACACTACACGACGACCGACTCCCGACCATCGTCTGCCTGACGCTGCTGCTCAACGGCAGCCCGCAGCTGGAAGACCTCACCACCGAGGCGTTCGAACGGCTCCGCCAGCACCCGACCCTGGCCCGATGGCACATCGGCGCCCTGCACAGCGTGCGGCGGGCTGTCGCCGCACTCGGTTACTGCGTGTCATTTGCCACGGTGATGGGACCACCCGATTGCCACTGGCATGGGACCACCTGATCGGCTCAGCGAGCATAGTGTTCTCCCTTCGTGGTGGTGTGAACAGCAGAGGGTTTTTGGCGGCGCCTGTAGGACTCGCCTTCGATGACGAGCTCGTGCGCTGTCGAGGTGAGCCTGTCGACTGCTGATTGGGTTATCTAACCATCCCAGATTGGTCTCCACGACGTCCAAGACATGTCGGCGCGCCTACGGGAAAACGCTTGTTGGACCGATTATCTTGCTGTGTCTGTGACGTCGGTTGAGGTGCGGGTTCAGCGAGTGGTGATGCCATCGGGTGTGGAGTCGGCGACGGTGCTGCGCGGCGGCGTGACCGTCGATCCGGTTGACCGGTTCCTGGCGCATCTGACGGCGATTGACCGCTCACCGAACACCGTGCGGGCCTATGCCCATGATCTGCGGGACTATTTCGATTTCTTGGATCGCCGTGCGCTGCAGTGGGATCTGGTGGTGCTGGAGGATCTTGGGCGGTTCGTGACCTGGCTTCGGTTGCCCGGCGAGGCTCGCGACGGTCGGGTTGCTGTACTGCCGTGGGTTGATCCGGATGTGTGCGCGGCGACGGTGAATCGGAAGTTGTCGGCGCTGGCGTCGTTTTATGAATTCCATCAGCGGCACGGTGTCGAGCTGGGTGAGCTGTTGACACGGTGGCGACCGGGCCGGCGAGGTGGGTCGTGGAAGCCGTTTCTGGCGCATCTGGGGCCACGGCCTGAGCGGCACCGGGCGATCACGTTGCGGGCTGAGCGGCGTGCGCCAAGGGAGTTGAGCCACGCGGAGATGACCACGTTGATCGACGGGTGTGTTCGGTTGCGGGACAAATTCTTGCTAACCCTATTGCGCGCGACCGGATTACGGATCGGTGAGGCGTTGGGGTTGCGGCACGAAGACGTCGATACGCGCCGCCGATTGGTGGTGGTGCGGCCACGATCGAATGTCAATGGGGCGCGGGCCAAGACGTGGTCTCGCGAGGTTCCCGCTGATGTTGAATTGTTCCGTCTCTATAGCGATTACTTGCATGACGAATATGGGGCGCTGGATTGTGACTACGTGTTCGTCAATCTGTGGGGCGAGCCGGTCGGTCAGCCAATGAGCTACGCCAGCGTGGATCGGCTGGTGCGTGGGCTGCGGGAGCGCACAGGAATCTCGTTCTCGGTGCACATGTTTCGCCATAGCTACGCCACCGCGTTGCTGCGCCGCGGTATGTCGCCCGAAGTGGTGCAGCGGTTGTTGGGGCATTCCAGCATCAGCGTCACCGTCGATACGTACTCCCATCTGGGTATCGAAGACGCCCGCCGTGAGCTGACCGCTGCCGGTTTCCTGACCGGTGCTGGAAATGGTTCGACAGCATGAGCAGCCCGCTGCCAATCGCGAGCGAAACCGTCGGGCTGGCGGCACAACTCAAAGCGCGGTTGCGGCCGATGTTCGCCGAACCGGTGATCCTGGTCGACCCGAGCGATCCAGTGATTGGCGGACCGCAGTGTATCGCCGCGGCCTGCGAGCGGCTGGCGGTGTTGGAGGACACGTGTTCGGCACATCATCAGCGCTGGATGAAGACGGTCGCCCCGAGATTGGAGCGTGGGCGGCAACGGTCCCGGCCATCCGACGGTGGTTGCAACAGCCCCGCAAGTGCGCGATTGCGGCCTGCCGGCGGGCTCGTCGCCAGGTCGATCTCTGCCACTCTCATGTCGTCCGATGGGACAGCCAAGGCCGGCCGGACTTGGAAAGCTGGATCGGAGGGGGCGGCGGTGGCGCACCGCTTCCATCGGGGCAGCGTTGTCACTTTCCGGGCTGTGAACTTGATGCCGAAGGCGGCGCTGGGTTATGTGGGCACCACCGGGATCGGTGGTGCCGCGCTGGCCGTCCGCCGCTTGACTCGTGGTTGCTGACCTGCGAAACGTTTGGCCAGGACCGGTTTGACCTGCGACCGCTGCCGATGCCGATGCGCCTGGAAATCGCCTATGCGATCCAATGCCGCGTTGATGAGCGGCGCACCCAGACTCGTCCGCATCAGATCCGCCGTCTGCTGCGTGCCCTGCCCGGCGGCGGCGTGAAGTCCGTGCTGGACCGCAGTCCCGAATCGTGGATGGGCTATCTGGGGTTTTCCAGTGAGCGTGGCTATATCGAGCGCAGGTTTCTGCTGGACGCGATCGGCTACTTGCGCGACCTGATCGAGGGTGTCGGCTGGGACGCCGAATACCCCCGCGATGTGTGGCTGTTGCGCCGGTTGGGCTATCCCGGTCGCGACACTTGTCTGCGGTTCGCCGAGATTGAGCCGATCTGGTTGCGGCAGTTGACCAAACGCTGGGCTCGTTGGCGATTGTCGACGGGCATATCAATTGGCACCGTCAGCGCCGACGTGCGGGCGATCACCGGTTTCGCCCAGTGCTTTCCGGTGCTGCATCGCGGCCCCGAGGCGCTGACCCGTGAGGTCATCGAGATCCATTTGGCGCATTTGGCGGCGCGGTTTCCCAACGCCAAGAGCCGCACCTCCCAGATCAGCAGCCTGGCCGGCCTGCTGCGCACCGCCCGCCAGCACGGGTGGGAACCGCGACTGGAGCCAAGGGTGGATCTGTTCCACGAGGACTATCCGCGGCAGATAATCGGTGCGCCCCGAGCGCTGTCGGAAGCGGTGATGGCCCAACTGGAGCGCGAGGAAGTTCTGGCCCGGTTTCCCGATCCTCGGGGTCGGCTGCTGGCCCGGATCCTGATGAGTACGGGGCTGCGCATCGGCGACGCCAGTAGCCTGCGCGTCGACTGCATCGTGCATGACGGCCAGGGCGCGCCCTATCTGCATTACACCAATCACAAGATGGCCCGTGAGGCGTTCGTGCCCATCGACACCGGCCTAGCCGAAGCGATCACCGCCCAGCAGCAGGCGGTCCTTGAGGAGTTCGCTGAACCCGACTACCTGCTGCCGCGCCCCACCCGCAATCCCGAAGGGAAACTACCGTTTAGCACCGCGACCTTCCGCGGTGAGCTACGGGAGTGGCTGTGTGACTGTGATATTCGTGACGAGCATGGCCGCCCAGTCCACGTCACACCGCATCGATGGCGCCATACCTTCGCGACCCGGATGATCAACAGTGAGGTTCCGCAAGAGACGGTGCGTCGATTGCTCGACCACTCCTCGCATCAGATGACCGCGCGCTATGCACGACTGTCGGACAAGACCATTCGAGAACAGTGGGAACGCGCCCGCAAAGTCAACGTCGCTGGCGAACAACTCAGCACTGACACCGGCCCGCTGGCCGAGGCGGTTTGGATGAAGAACAACTTGGCTCGCGCGAAAATGGCTCTGCCCAACGGGTACTGCACCTTGCCGCTGCAGCAGAGCTGCCAATACGCC
Organism: uncultured Actinomycetota bacterium; assembly: GCA_963845595.1. GTDB lineage: Bacteria > Actinomycetota > Actinomycetes > Mycobacteriales > Mycobacteriaceae > Mycobacterium. Next base: position 458,701 of record CAWJSU010000003.1, on the reverse strand, counting down.
AACTCGTGTTTGACCTGCCCCGTCTTCGTCACTACCGCCGAATTCTTGCCTCAGCATCATCGCCAACTCGACCAAACTCGGTCCCTAATCGAGCGGGCCGAGGGCAACGGTCAGCAGCGCCTCGCCGAAATGAACCGCACCGTTGAGAAGAACCTGCTTGCCATCATCGACGGGCTGAACACACCGTGTGGCGGCAACTGCGGGCAATCGTGCGGTTGCAGCTCCGAATCACCCTGCCAGGATGGTGCCGATGCTTGCTGATCACGCCCATCACCTCGCTGAACACGCCCGTCAGCGTCACGAACGCACGCTGCAGCGAGCCTCCGAAGCGCTTATCGCTCTCGCTGAGGGCAGCGGGCCGGTCAGTATTGCCGCGTTGGCCACCCGCGCCGGAGTGTCGAGGTCCTGGATCTACACCCAGCCCGAATTGCGCGATCGCATCGAACAATTGCAGCAGTCTTCATCGCGCGTCGGCAGGCGCGCCGGCGGGGCACATCGTGCCAGCGACGAATCACTGCGTCGTCGCCTGGACCTTGCGCATCAACGAATCACCCAACTGCGCAATGAAAACCAGGAACTACGCGAAGCCCTGGCACATGCCCACGGCCAACTCCGCGTAGCAGCCACGCCTGCGAGATGATGGACTCGGGCCCTCGGAGACAAGCCTAGGAACACGGTTTCATCGTGGATTAGCCCCAACGCGCACAAGGGCCTCAGCAGCGACATCGCCGGGGCCTGCTCGCCATCGAGCGAATCGATGCCGGCGAGGTCATCGCTATCAAGGGCGGGCAGGTCGTGACCACGAGGCAACTGCATGACCTTTTCAGCGAACGTCATAGACACCCGTCCAGAACATAAAAGACAAGCTCAGATGACCTATTTCAAGATCAAAGTCGAGATAAGCGCGGCCAGCAGCGGGTCGCTCATCATGGCCAGCCACTCATCGGGCGTTCGGTTCGAGGTCGCCACGGTCGAGGTCTTGTGGTGGCGGGCCACGACAAGCTCGTAGAAGTCGGCGGTCTCGGTGGCGTCCATCGGCTGCAGCGCGAAGTCGTCGATTATCAGCAGCCGCACTTGAGCGAGCCGGCGCATCTCGGCTTCGGTGCTGTTATCGAGTCGGGATACCTTGAGCCGCTTGAACATTGCGTCCGCGCGCAACATCAGGGTGGGGACGCGGCGGCGGATGGCGATGTGGCCGAGCGCGGTGGCCAGATGTGTTTTGCCGACCCTGAGCGCCCCCAGCAGGCAGGCCCCATGTGGGCCGTCGAGGAACCGCAGGCTGGTCAGCTCTGTCCACAGGGCGCGGTCGTAGCGGATGGCAGCGGACTCGTCCCAGATGTCGAGGAGCATCGCGGGGTCGAGCCCGGCGGCACGTGCCCGGCGGGCGGCAGAGCTGGTGTCGCGGCGGGTGGCCTCGTCGGCGAGGGCGAGCTCGAGGAACGCCACGTGCGATAGATGCTGCTGGCGGGCAAGGGTGAGCCGCTCGGGCAGGACTGTCGGTGTCCTACGCCCTGACCTCACCGCGGGTGGCCGAACCGTTGATGGTCGCGCGGGCAGTCCTGACCGGAGTCGTCGCCGGACACCCGGAACTGCTCGAAGACCTCCCAGAGATGGGTGAGGCGACCGGCTGATCGGGCCGATGCCACCGCCAGCTAGCCCGCGCACTCGGTACTTGCGAAATTGCTAAAGTACAACATGCGTTAAATAGGTTATTTGCGGAAATGGATGCCCATGGTGACAAATAGTTTCGCTGGAAGCGACGACGAAGCGACAAACGAGGGCAGCCGAGGTTTCACCGGCATCGACGTCGGGGTCATCGGCGTCGCCACCGCCCGGACGGTCGACCCGCCGTTGCCGCAGCGGTCGTCGTGGTTGGCGATGGAGGACTACGTCGCGCTCATCGAGGATCGCACGCCGATGCGCGCGTTGCCGCTGCCCCTGTCGAGGGGAGGCGTGCCTACGGTGGCGTCGGCCATCGCGGGATTCCCGACACGGTTGTCGGCGGTACTGGTCGTCGGCCTAGCCGCATCGGAGTCGGCCGGGGTGCAACGCCAGGTCGCCGATACCGCAGGCCCGCTGGTGATCGGCGAGATCGACATGGTGACCGCCGCGCTGGCCGCTGCGGTCATAACCGTGTTGGGATCCCGTGGAGTGCCGCGAGAGCGGGCACGAGTGGTGATGACCGGCGCCGAGTCGGCGCCGCTCCTCGGACCGATCCTGATCGCCTGCGGCATAGGCGATCTCACTACTTGGCATAACCGCGATGCGGCGGCCTACCCGCTGAACCGACTGATGGAACACAACGACATCCTGATCGACCCGAATGCAGCCGCACCCGTGCAGGTCGCACCGGATGGGACCCTGACGATTCCGCGCGACCCGTTCGAATTCGGCGCGCTGGTCCTGCCGGGACTGCTCGGTGCCCTGTGCGGGCACAGCGTCGCAGCACTGGACATCGAACACCTCGCCGCCGCGGCCAACGCGGTCGCCCGTGTCACCCCCGCCGGCCAAGTGCTGCCCGATTTGAATGAGCCGATGCTGGTTACCGCCATCGCCCACTACGTGTCGCAGACGATCACCGACCGGCACCGATGACCCCACGGGTGCACCACCTGCGCCGCCGCAGCCGAACCGAACCGCGATAATCGGCGCTGCCGGTTTCTGGCTGGCACTGGTCGCGGCTCACGACGACGGTGACAAGTTGCGGATTCGTGTACCTGTTGCTGGCTGGCCGACCGGATCGCCGCGCCGAGTCTCGAACACGTTGTCCCCGTGGGTAATTCCGTCGTGACGGGCGCTGGCCTATCTGTCGTTTCTGGCGGGCCGTTTCGAACGGGAGATGATGGATCTCTACGGCGTCGCGCCGATCTGGCCTCCGCGGCCGCGCCGGCTGGTTCGGCATGCGCACTGGCCGGAAGACTGGCATCTAATGCGGACCGACGCCCACGCGAGCGATCTGTGAGCGCCGGCCTCATTTTCCATCCACCACAGTGATTTGCTAAGATTCGCAACTAGCTACACCAGTGATTATCGCGAAAATGGGAGGGCATTGTGGCCGACTCGCGTCAGCCGCTGTACCGGATGAAGGCCGAGTTCTTCAAAACGCTGGGTCATCCGGCCCGGATCCGGGTCCTCGAGCTGCTCAGCACCCGTGAATACGCGGTCTCCGAGATGCTGCCCGAGGTCGGCATCGAGCCGGCCAACCTGTCTCAACAGCTATCCATCCTGCGTCGCGCCGGTCTGGTCACCGCCCGCCGGGAGGGGTTGTCGGTGTGCTATGCCCTGACCTCACCGCAGGTGGCCGAGCTGTTGAGGGTCGCGCGGGCGATCCTGACCGGAGTCGTTGCGGGTCAGGCCGAACTCCTTGAAGACGTCCCCGAGTCGGTCCTGGCGGCCGAGTCGACGGGCTGAGCAGGTGGCGCGACGGCGGCGGGCCTCCCGGCCCACCACTTGCAGATTTTCTAACATGCGTACTTTTACGGGCCCGGGTTTTGCGGAAAGGGAATGTCAACGGTGATGAGCAACCCCAACGAGAACGGCGCCGCGGCGGTGCAGGCCGGTTCGGATGTCACCGGTATCGACGCCGGTGTCATCGGGGTAGCCGCGCCCCGGCCACGAACCTGCGCACGGGGTTTGGAGCCGGTCGGCGTGGACGGCGATGAAGGGCTACGTAGCCCTGGTTTGCGTTCGAACCCCGATCCGCACCTTGTGCCTGCCCCTGGCCTGCGCCGACGCCGTGGCCGCGCGGATCGCGGGATTGCCGTCGCGGGTGTCGGTGGTGTTCGTTGTCGGGACGGGGTCCTCGGAATCGGCGAGGGTGCAGCGCACGATGGCCAGCCGGAAGGGACCGCTGGTCATCAGCGAGCTCGATGTGGTCGCCGCGGCGCTGGGGCCGCGGCGATCAGCGCACTGCGCTGTCGCGGTGTCGCGCCGCGACGCGGCCGAATCGCGGTGACCGGCGCCGATAGCACAAACCCGTAACCAGGCCCCAATACCGACATCCCCGAGGACAACCATCATGACCACTGCCAGCATCACCGGCCTCGGCAGCGCGCCAACCACCGCTACCGCCGTCATCGACTGGGTCCACACCGTGGCCGACCTGACCGCCCCCGACACGGTCGTCTGGTGCGACGGCTCCGAGCGCGAATGGCACAAGCTGACCACACTTCTGGTGGAAAAGGGCACCTTGGTCGCGCTGTCGAAAAAGCCCAACTCCTTCTGGTGCACGTCGGACCCCGAGGATGTCGCCCGGGTGGAGGACCGCACCTTCATCTGCTCCCAGCAGTCCTCGGATGCGGGGCCCACCAATAACTGGATGGATCCCGTCGACATGAAAACCGTGATGACCGAGGAGTATCGCGGCGCGATGGCCGGGCGCACCATGTACGTGATCGCGTTCTGCATGGGGCCGCTGGATGCCACCGAACCCAAACTCGGTGTCCAGATCACCGACTCCGAATACGTCGCGGTCTGCATGCAAATCATGACCCGCTGCGGAACATCGGTGTGGAAGACACTCGACGCCGGCGCCGGCTTCGTCCGATGCCTGCACTCGGTCGGCGCACCCCTGCACCCCGGGCAGCACGACGTGGCGTGGCCGTGTGACCACACCAAATACATCACCCATTTCCCCGAGGAACGCACGATCTGGAGCTACGGATCCGGCTACGGCGGCAACGCCCTGCTGGGCAAGAAGTGCTACGCGCTGCGCATCGCCTCCAAGATGGCCCACGAAGAAGGCTGGCTCGCCGAGCACATGCTGATCCTCAAACTCACCTCCCCCGAGCAGCGGGTGCACTACATCGCGGCCGCGTTCCCCTCCTCGTGCGGCAAAACAAACCTGGCGATGCTGGCACCGACGCTTGACGGCTGGACCGCCGAAACCATCGGCGACGACATCGCCTGGATGCGATTCGGTGAGGACGGTCGTCTCTACGCCGTCAACCCCGAGGCCGGGTTCTTCGGCGTCGCCCCGGGCACCGGCGCCCACACCAACCCGCACGCGATGGCGACCATCGAGCGGGGCAACTCCATTTTCACCAACGTCGCCCTCACCGACGACGGCGACATCTGGTGGGAAGGGATGACCGCCGTCACGCCCGCCCACCTCACCGACTGGAAACGCCAAGATTGGACACCGCAGTGCAAAGAGCCTGCCGCGCACCCCAACTCGCGCTACTGCACCCCCATCGCGCAATGCCCCACCGTCGCCCCCGAATGGACCGACCCCGCCGGCGTGCCCATCTCGGCGATCTTCTTCGGCGGCCGCCGCGCCACCACCATTCCGTTGGTCACCCAATCGCTGAGCTGGCAGCACGGGGTGTTCCTCGGCTCCACCCTGTCCTCGGAAACCACCGCCGCCGCCACCGGCACAGTCGGCGTCGTGCGCCGCGACCCGATGGCGATGCTGCCGTTCCTGGGCTACCACGTCGGCGACTACTTTGCGCACTGGCTCAACATCGGCGCGAACAAAAACCCGGACCTGTTGCCGAAAATCTTCTACGTCAACTGGTTCCGCCGCGGCGATGACGGCACGTTCCTATGGCCGGGCTTCGGCGACAACTCGCGCGTCCTCAAATGGGCGCTGCAGCGGCTCGAGGGCAGCGTCGACGCCCTCAGGACGCCGATCGGCGACGTCCCCTTCCTCGATGACCTCGATCTCGCCGGTCTGGACAGCGCCGGATACGACGACACGAAAATCCTTGCCGCATTAAAGGTCGACCCGAGCGAGTGGGCAAGCGAGATCGAATCGATCGACCAGTGGTACGCCACCATCAGCGACAAGCTTCCCGATGCCTTGCGCCAACAACTCGGCAACCTCAACCAACGACTCGCCGCCGCACGAAGCAACGCCGACAACCACACCCGACGAACAGAAACACCGTGAGTGCCAACAGTGACCTCGAACACAAGGTTTCCGATCTCGAACGTGCCGGCCTGCCCCACGCCACCCGGTCCACCTGCGCGGTCCTGCAGATCATGCACGCCATTGGTGGCTGCTGGCCTGGCAGTCACCAGATTTCTCGCCGCCGCGCGAATCAAGGTAGGCACCACTGACCAAAAAAGCTTCAACCAGTCCTATGCCGGCAACGTCCTGTGACCCGGCGATCAGTTGTTACTCGCCGCACATCAGCCCCACGCTCGACACTGTCTACAAGGAATGCGAAGTGAAACTAGGGAGAGGATGGTGGCGATGACCACCTACAGCGCGATCGCCAGCCGGGACGAGCGCGGGTGGCATGTCCGCATCCCCGGACTTGGCAACCATCCCGAAGACGACCTTCACACGCAGGCACGTAACCTCACCGAAGTCGAACTGATGGCGCGTGATCTGATCGCGCTATGGCTTGAGGTGTCTAAAGGCTCGTTCGATGTCGACGTCAAGGTCGAGTTGCCGGCCGCAGTGCAAGAGCATCTGCAAGGTGCTGCAAAACTTCGCGACCAGGCCGCGAAAGCTCAAGCTGAAGCCACAGACGAATACCGGGCAGCTGCCCGTGAACTGCAATCGGAGGGTCTGACTGTGCGTGACATCGGGATTGCGCTCAACGTGTCATATCAGCGGGCATATCAGCTCATCTCCGCATAAGCGCGCTGGTCCGAAAATCGGAGAGTGAGTGGGCAGGCCGAAGGCACCCGGTGGAAGCCGGGTATTGCTTATGAGATGAGGTCAGGCGGCGGTGTCGCTGATGAGCGCTTTGCCGTCGCGGATGACGATGTGTTCGCCGGTGAGCGCTCGCAGACGTTGATATCGGTGATCGCCTCACCACCATCGGCGAGCATCACCGCCACACATCGACCAGCACCCTGCCACGGTTATGACGCGGGGTAACGACCACCGGGTAAGCGCCGCCGACAGCGCACCCGTGAGCCCAGCGTGGTCGGCCCCAAGCCGCAGACCCCACACCACCGGGATGAGCCACCACGCCGGCCCCATCCCCAGATAACCACAAGCCCGCCGACCACGAAGTACGCTTCACCTACGGAGCGCCTTCCAGGTTGAGGAACTTGAACTGTCGCAAGTCCAACAATCCCCTGCCGGACAGGCACTTCCGTGCACCTACACGTCGAAAACAACCCTCAACCGTGAATGACCCGGGCTCGCAACGGGGCTGTGGCGAGGATTCGAGCAGGATCCTCAGGGTCGGGAGCTCGTTCAGATTTGGGCGTGGTTCGTAGGGGTCAGAGGCCGCTCGTCGGTGGTGGTAGCTCTCCGCATAACGGGGTGTCAGTAAGAATCGTGTAACCAGGTACATGAGCGACTGAGGGGTCAGCGTCGGCCGGCTCCGGGGCCGAGCAGGCTGGTGATGTCGCGCATGGCTTGGGGTGAGGGTTTGAAATAGCGGCGCAGGTTTTCGGGTTTGCGGTGGCGGGACTTGGCCATCAGTTCCAGCAGGCTTGCACCGGCCTCGCCGAGGTGTGTGAGGCCCGAGCGCCGGAGTTCGTGCAGATCCCAGCCGGTTCCGGGTCCGGTGGTGGTGGTGGCGGCGTCGAGCAGGGCGCGTGCCTGGCCGTAGGACAGCCGTGCCAGCCCCCGAAGCCGTCCATGACGACAAACTCGATCTGGTCGCCAAACGTGGCGGTCTGCGCCGACAACCACTCCCTATGCCCAGGAAGTGTCACCGTTTCGCGGGCAAATCCAGCGAGGCGCTGCAACCGTTTCGCGGGCACTTTTCGTGAGTGAGTCTGGTCGAGCGCTGTCAATGAATCACCCGACGATGACATGCTTGACTCGTGCTCAAGGTATGGATTGGGCTAATGGTCCTTTCGGCCGTGGGTGTCGCGGCGTCGGCATCAGTCATCTTCACCGATGACTACAAGGCCTACGGCGAGGTGCCCATCCCCGAGCTCCGCACGGCTGCATCTGCCCGCCGGCGACGTTAGTGGTCAGCGTCCGCACCGAGACGTTCGACGTCGATCACCCACTACCGATTCCCCAGAACCTCGAACTGGTCATCACCGCACCGAGCGGGGCGGCGCAACCCAGCGTGACCGACAAGCTCGGTGGCACCACGACTTCCGACAGCGATGCGCATCGTCCGGTGAAGGTGGCCCACATACCTGTTGCCGGCGACTACACCATCACGACGAATGGGAGGGTCAGCCAGCTTGTGAGTCCCCGTCTATTGTTCGGCCGCGACAATCCTTTCGGATATCTGCCGTTGCTCTTCGCGGGCCTGTGCGTGGTCAGCATGGTGGCAATCCCGGTGACGGCGATTCGCCGGTGGGTTGCGCTCCGCGTCCGACGCCGGGTCCAAGCCCACCATATCGGGCCCCGAGTTGCTGGCGTCGGGTCAGCGAGTCCGCGGGGTTCTGAAGTCGTTTGCCGCCACCGGAGAAATCCCTCGCAGCCTGGGCAGGACGACGAGCCGACCGGAATTCCTCGACTACCCCTACTATGCGCTGGTAGTGGAGTTTCGGTTGCCGAATCTGGTTCCGGTGGTAGGCCGCAACCGACAACCTGTACCGCTCACCGAGGTGCCTAATCTGGCTATCGGCAGGGAACTGAACTGTGCTGTGGACCCTGCCGACCCGGCTAACCGATGGATAGTTGACTGGAGCTACCGTGGCGGGACCGTCGTGGTGGCCGCCGATTCGGCGAATCCACAAAACGTTCGCATCGATTTCACAAAGCCGAGCGGAGAGCTTGAGCACCCGCCAGCAGGCAATAGTTCGCTAACGGTAATTCCGCGGCGGTACGGCCGTTGGCTGCGGCGGTCGGTGGTGGATCGAGGAGCCCGCGACGACCAGCGTGGCGACTAGGGCGTGTCTCCCGAATGGGAGGGCGTTGACGAGCGACGATTGGCCGGTGACGCGAATGGGTGTGATTTCTGATCAGTTTTGGACGGCTGTCGAATCGGTGATGCCATCGGATGAGGGCAAGCGGGGCAACAGGTTCGGTGACCATCGTTTGATACTGGAGGGGATCGCATGGCGATTCCGCACTGGTAGCCCATGGCGGGACCTGCCAGCCGATTTCGGACCGTGGCAAACGGTGTGGAAGCGGCATCACCGATGGTCCTTGGACGGCACCTACGACGCGATGTTCGCCCAGGTGGCGGCGATATTCGGGTTCGACGCCGCGATGGTCGAGGACATCGAGAAGCTGCTGGCGGTGGATTCGACGAACGTGCGGGCACATCAACATTGCGCGGGCGCACGCTCCGACACGCTCGCCCCAGGGGGCTCTGTCGAATTACAAGAAATCTGCCGATGAGCCCGACGATCACGCGATCGGCCGCTCGCGCGGCGGGCTCACCACCAAGATTCACGCCCTGACCGATCAGCGGGAAGCCCCGGTCGCGGTCCGGTTGACCGCCGGACAGGCCGGCGACAACCCCCAGTTGGTGCCGCTGCTCGACGATTACGCCGCGCCCTGCAAGGAGCAGGACGTGTCCGGTAGCGACTTCCGATTGCTCGGCGACAAGGCTTATTCGCATCCGAGCACGCGCACCGAATTGCGTTCCAGAAGAATCAAACACACAATTCCTGAACGCAAAGACCAAATCGCTCGACGCAAAGCCAAAGGATCAACAGGCGGTCGGCCGCCCGCATTCGACCCCGCCCTCTACGGGCTACGCAACACCGTCGAACGAGGCTTCAACCGGCTCAAGCAGTGGCGCGGCGTCGCGACCCGCTACGACAAATACGCTCTCACCTACTTCGGCGGAGTCCTACTGGCCTGTGCAGTCATCCATGCCCGCGTGGGGGCCACTGAATTGGGAGACACGCCCTAACGGGGCTTGGCCCCAGCCCGCCCAGGCTTGTGGCGGTAGTTCGGCGGTGCCCGTAGGCTCCGATCGGCGGGTCTGTGAAGGACCTGCGGGTCCTTGTCATGTCCCGCTCACGGCGGTGGTTGGCCTTGCGGCTGACCCGACGATCGGAGCTTGTCATGACGCTACCGCGCTCGGTTTCTGATGTGCTCGACAAGCACGTGCAGTTCGAGATCGAATCGATTGATCGGATGTATCTCAACATCTACGTCCCGGAACTGCAGCGAACAGGCCAGGTGGCCGGGTTCTTAATGCGACACCGCGGCTTTCCGATCGCCTCGACCGCGCTGGTCGCCCCGATGTCACGGCAGTTCGTCACCGACATCAAGACGTATGCCGCCGACCGGGCAATCCCGTTGGTGCACTTCGCCAAGGGACAGCGCAAGGACGACGTGATGCACCAGCACCTAGCCGGGTTTTCCGGCACTGACGAGATCGTGTTCATCGGGGTTGCCCAGGAGAAGGCCCACGTATTCCGCACCGAACGCCGGCACAACCCGATCACCGGCGCGCCGTATCCATGGATCGTGACGACCACCGCGGTGGTCAACCACTATTACTTCTACGGGGTCGATGATGATTTCGGACCGTTCTTCTTCAAGTTCTGCTCTTACTTCCCCTACACCGCCCGGTTGTGCATCAACGGCAACGAGTACGCCAAACGGCAAGCAGCCAAGGCCGGGATCGGCTTTGAGGCACTCGACAACGGGTTCGCCGCGGTCGCCGACACCAAGGCGGTGCAGGCGATCTGTGACGGCCTGACCGAAGACAGGATCGACGCGTTGCTCCACAAGTGGCTGGCCCGGCTGCCGCACCCCTACACGCCGCAGGATCGGGCGGCCGGCTACCGCTACGCCGTCTCGATCCTGCAGGCAGAGTTCTCCCTCACCCAGATGCTGGACCAGCCGGTCTCCGGCCGGGTGTTTTTCGAGCAGGTCATCCGCGACAACCTCGATCTCGGCCGGCCGGACCGGGTGCAACTGGTCTTCGATCGTCGGATCCACCGCGGTCGTAAGCGCCCGACACCAAGCCGATTTCGCACGCGGGTGATCACCCAGCACGTCACACCGAGCCTGTATGTCGACTACAAGCACACCACGATCAAGCAGTACCACAAGGAAGGACGAGCCCTGCGGACCGAGACCACCATCAACGACACCTACGACTTCAACATCGGCAGGCGGCTGACCAATCTGCCCGCGCTGCGGAAGATCGGCTTCTCAGCCAACCAACGCCTCCTCGACGTTCAACGACTCAGCCACGACCCCGCCGATGGCGCCACCACGCTCACCGCGATCACCGAACCCGTGCACACCCAGACCGGTCAACGCGTGGCCGGTATGCGCTTCACCGACGACCGGGTCCAAGCCCTCTTCTCGGTGCTGTGCATCTTCCGGCTGCTGCCCCGCGGCTTCACCAACCGTGACCTACGAGAACACCTCGAACCGCTCCTCGGACGTGCTCCGGGAAGCTTCAGCAGCGGGCAGGGAACCTACGACCTGCGCCGGCTGCGACACCACGGCCTCATCGAACGTATCCCACACAGCCACCGCTACCGCGTCACCACCGAGGGCCACCGTAGAGCCTTGTTCTTGTCCAAGACCCATCACCGGCTTCTGCGCGACGGACTCGCCGAAATCACCTCAGAACCAACCAGTCCCGCAAGACTGCGCGCCGCCGACCGCGCCTACGAAGCAGCTCTCGATGACCTACTCACACGTGCCGCGATCGCAGCATGAACAAGACTCGAACTTGACTCATCCTCAACGAGAGACACGACTCAAGTCATCTAGTCCGGTGTCGGGGCAGATATCGCGGTCGGCGGCGGCTCTGCCCGGGGCCGGGTCGTCGGTGGGTGACGAACAGCGGTCCGCGGGTGCGGCACTTGATTAGTCGGGGCAGCAGCCGCGCGGGTGCCTGGGTCCCAGTACACGAGCTCGTGCACGTGCTCGGCGTGGGTTGGCGCCGCGGCGGCGGGTGCGGGGTTTGGCGCCCTTGGATTTAACCGGACAGCAGCGGCTGGCCAGGTCGAGATCTTCGATGTTGATTTGGAAGAGTTCCTCTGTGCGAGCGCAGGTTTCATGCAGCATCCGCCACAAGGTCTTCTCCCGCAGGTCGATGCCGGGGGGCGATGAGCCGGTCGATCGCCGTGCGCGAGTGCACCGGGGTGGCCGAGTCCGGTGGGGTCGATCGCTTCACCCACACGGGGACGGCCGGGGCGGTGTGTCCGTGTTCGCGGCACCAGGTCAGCCAGGAGGCGAGCGCGGCGCGGCGGGCGTTCCAGGTGTTGACCGCTGCCGCGCCCCACAGGATTTCGAGGGTGTCGCCGATCTCGTCGTCGGCGACATCGGCCAGCGGCCGGGTGTCACCGAGCCGGGAGGTCACCTTGTCGAGGGCGACAGCGTAGGCGCGGCGGGTGTTCGGCGAGCGGATCGAGTCGAGGAAGGCGTCGCCAGCGCCGCGGACGGTGATCGGAGACGGCACCACCGGTGATCTCCCATCGTTGGCTTGCCGCAGATAACGGGGCCGCTTCACGCACCGCTGGGCCGGTGCTGCCGCAGGCCGGACTTCACCTTGCTACAGATAACAGTGTGTTATCTGTAGCGTATCTGAAACCGGTGGGCTCAGCTGGCGGTTTCGGGCCGGTCGGCTAGTCCAAGGCGGAGATGTTCGCTGTGATAGACCGCTTCGTCGAGGAGCTGGGCGACGTGGTTGTCGTAGAGGCTGTAGATGATGGACCGGCCAGTGCGGGCACCGACAACTAGGCCGAGGTTGCGCAACACCCGCAGCTGCTGCGACACCGCGGACTGCTCCATCCCGATCGCTTCGGCCAGCTCGGTCACCGGCAACGGGCCGTGGCGCAGCTGGGTCAGGATCAGCAACCGGCTCGGTGTCGCCAACGCCTGCAGGGTGGTCGCGACATGCGTGGCGGCGTCGACATCCAGCCGCGCGGCCGGCCGGTCGCGACCCTCGACTCCGTGTCCCATACCGGGAGAGCCTACCTCCAATCATAGATATGAATACCTATTCATGTCTTCTGGTATTGTCGACGGGTCCGATCGTTCCCGTCCCGGAGGTAGCTTGTGGCCGCGCCGACCCTTACACCGACCCGCCCGACGCCGACACCCGCAGTGGTGCCGCTGCGCCGCACCCGGCTGTTCGCGTTGCCTGAAATGCGTTGGGCTGCCATCGCGTTGGCCTTATTCCTACTCGGTCTTGTCGTGCAGTTGACCGGCGGCCCGCACGGGGTGTGGTGGGCGGCGTATCTGGCCTGCTACGCCGCCGGCGGGTGGGAACCGGGCCTGGCCGGGTTGCAGGCGCTGCGGGAGAAAACCCTGGACGTGGACCTGCTGATGGTCGCGGCCGCGATCGGGGCGGCGGCGATCGGGCAGATCGCCGACGGCGCGTTGTTGATCGTCATCTTCGCCACCTCCGGCGCGCTGGAAGCCCTGGCCACCGCGCGTACCGAGGACTCGGTGCGTGGGCTGCTGGACTTGGCCCCGGACACAGCGACCCGGGTCAGCGCCGATGGTGGCGAGGAAACGGTTAAGGCCGCCGAGCTCAAGGTGGGTGACGTGTTGGTGGTGCGGCCGGGCGAGCGGATCGCCGCGGATGCCACCGTGATCTCCGGCGGCAGTGAGGTGGATCAGGCCACCATCACCGGTGAGCCGCTGCCGATGGATAAGACCGCCGGGGACGAGGTGTTCGCCGGCACGTTGAACGGCACCGGCGTGCTGCGGATCCGGGTGGATCGGCGCGCGGAGGATTCGGTAGTGGCTCGGATCGCGACCCTGGTGGAGCAGGCCAGCAAGACCAAGGCGAAGACGCAGTTGTTCATCGAGAAGATCGAACAACGCTACTCGATCGGCATGGTCGCGGTCACCATCGCGGTGTTCGTGATCCCGCTGCTGTTCGGCGATCCAATGCAGCGAGCGTTGCTGCGCGCGATGACCTTCATGATCGTCGCCTCCCCGTGCGCGGTGGTGTTGGCGACCATGCCGCCGCTGTTGGCCGCCGTCGCCAACGCCGGCCGTCACGGTGTGCTCGCCAAATCCGCGATGGTGATGGAGCGACTTGGCGCGACCACCCAGCTCGCGTTCGACAAAACCGGAACGTTGACCCGCGGCACCCCCGAGCTGGCCGAGATCCGGGTCCTGGATGCGCGGTTAGGCGAAGACGAGCTGTTGCGGCTGGCCGCGGCGGCCGAACATCCCAGCGAGCACCCCCTCGCCGCCGCGATCGTGGCAGCCGCCCGCGCCCGCGGCCTGAACCTGCCCGCCGCCGACGAGTTCACCGCCCACCCCGGCCGCGGTGTCACCGCGCTCGTCGCGGATCGGCTCGTCGGCGTCGGGTCCCCGCATGCACTGCTGCCCGCCCTCGACGGCACCGCCGACACGGCGGCGGTCACGGCCGCGGTGGATGCTCTGCAAGACTGCGGATACACCGCGGTGATCGTGACCTGCGAGCATCGTCCGATCGGGGTGCTAGCGATCACCGATCAGCTTCGGCCCGAAGCCACCGCTGCCCTGGCCGCCGCGCACCGGCTGACCGGCAGGGCACCGCTGCTGCTGACCGGCGACAACGCGGCCACCGCGAACCAGCTCGCCGCCCAGGTCGGCATCACCGACGTCCGTGCCGGACTGCTGCCCGACGACAAGGTCACCGCCGTGCAGCAACTGCAGGCCGCCGGGCAGAAGGTGACCGTGGTCGGTGACGGCATCAACGACGCCCCGGCCCTGGCCGCCGCGCACACCGGCATCGCGATGGGCGGTGCGGGATCGGATCTGACCCTGCAGACCGCCGACGCCGTGGTCGTCCGCGACGACCTCACCACCATCCCGACCGTGATCAACCTGTCCCGGCGGGCGCGGCGGGTGGTGGTCGCCAACCTGGTCATCGCCGCCACCTTCATCGGCATCCTGGTGATCTGGGACCTGGCCGGCACCCTGCCCCTGCCGCTGGGCGTGGCCGGGCACGAGGGCTCCACGGTCATCGTCGGCCTCAACGGGCTGCGGCTGCTGCGCCAGGCCGCCTGGCGCAGCGCAGCCCGCATCAGCTGACCTGCGCATCGACACGGGGTCGCCGTAGCAACCGAGCGAATCTGGTCCTCTTCGTAACCATGGCGCCCGGTAGCCGATCGTGTTCGGCGTTTTCGAGCGGCGGCCAATCATCGCAGATAAGCGTCGCGTCGTTCTTGCCGACGTTGAGACATCTCGTATCCCCCGTGGGCGAATTTAATGCGCCCGGTACAACAGATCCGTTCAACGACGAGCATCGCTGATCGCCGTCGCCCACGCGTGTCGGCCATCACATAGCTTGGCGTCCGACGGTTTTCACTGTACCGACGTCAGGCCTGCGCCGCAGCGTCGGCCACTCTACCCGCCGAGGCGCCCGGGCGGCGTCTGCCCGCCAGGAGCCGAACTGCTGGGCGGCTATAACCAGCGGCCATCGCACAAAGTTCTCCCGATGTCTCCACTGCAGGTCTAGGCTGCGAGATTAGCTCGACCGTCCTAGTGTTGGGGGGCAGACAATGCCGCTAACGCCCGCCGACGTTCACAATGTCGCGTTCAGTAAGCCACCCATCGGCACGCGGGGTTACGACCAGGACGAGGTTGACGCCTTCCTAGATCTCGCGGAAGACGAGCTCACTCGACTCATCGAGGAGAACTCAAGGCTCCGCCGGCGGGCCGCCGAACTCGATCAGGAACTGGCCGCCGTCCGAACGGGCGCGGGCGCAGCTGCAACACAAATTCATCCCACACACCGCCCATATCGCCGAAACCAATCGTCTCGAGAGTGAAACGGGCCGGCGGCAAGCCCTTGCAGTGTCGGGGTGCGAGCGCGGCGTGCGCCGCCGCGGCCCCGCGCTACGGGGGCCAGTCACAGTCGTTGACACACGGTCGATCTCGTCGCGATCGAACGACGCGTTCACCCCGCCGGCCTCGGGCGGCCAGGCGCTTTTCGCCGAGGTGGGCGGCAGCGGCCGCGGTCGGGTATCGGCGCAGGAACGCCAGGCTGATCGCGGATTCCACGTCGGGGAAAATCTCCCTGGCTCCTGGCCAGCAGGAGTCCAGCAGCGCGGTGAGCTGGTTGGTGGCAGCCACACGCATCGCGACGATGTCATCGCGGGTGCCGACCACGGTGCGCAACGCCTTCGTCTGGGCCCAGTAGGGCGCAACCGGATGGAGCCGATGGTGGCGCAGTCGCAGATACTCGGCGATGACGAGCCCATCAGCGGCGTCGGACGTGGCACCCGAGACGACCTCGCCTTCGCGCCAGGTCTTGATCGCGTTGGGCGACACCGGGATCACGGGGTGGCCGGCGTCGAGCAACAGGTCGACCAAACGGCCCTTGGGGCACTCGATGCCGACCTGAACGTCGGCCGGATCGCCGTATTTGGCGAGCCGACAGCGATGCGATGCCCTCAGCGGTGTGCTCAATGCTGAACTGGGCCAGCACTTTCCCGGCCGCCGACATCACGCATGCCGCGTG
Organism: uncultured Actinomycetota bacterium; assembly: GCA_963845595.1. Classification (GTDB taxonomy): domain Bacteria; phylum Actinomycetota; class Actinomycetes; order Mycobacteriales; family Mycobacteriaceae; genus Mycobacterium. The sequence continues at coordinate 442,436 of CAWJSU010000003.1, read as the reverse complement.
GATGACAGCGGCCCAATCCAGGCCCAGGTAGACGGTTTTCAGGGGTCTGTTCAGACAACAGGGCTCCTCGGGTTGGCAGCCACGACCCGGCGCGGGGATCGACTACCGGGCGGTCACTAACTGGCGCTCTGCGGCGCGTCTTGCTGAAGCCGGTCTGCGACCCCGGCAGGACCAGGGCGGCGGTGTCATGCAGGCCCTCCACGAGCGACCGAACTTGGCCGTCACCTCGGCCCCCGCCGGGTCCCGTCAACGAACACCCATCGGGCATCCGCAGAAACGATGGTGCCCTAGTGACCCGACGACCGTGCCGATGCGGCGGCCCAATGCTACGGTGCACACCATCGGGGATTGGCGATGCCGTTGCCCGGCCCGCGCGCCTGGCCTGCCGACGAGGCCTGCCGACGATCATTGAATCCGCGACGGCGATGTGACCGGAGATGGACTGCGGTTACTCCGAGCATCCAGACCTGGCTTTCATGCCGAACATCGGGAGCGTGTGATGGATGTGCTGTTATTGACCGTCCACCCTGATCCGCGGTCGATGCTGCCGTCGTTGTCGCTGCTGGGCCATACGGTGTGGTCAGCACCGCCCCAGCGATCCTCGGCGCTGCAGAACAGGAAAGCCGATGTCGCGATCGTCGACGCCCGCACCGAACTGGCCGCCGCGCGCGCCCTGTGTCAGCTGCTGCGTAGGGCAGACCCGTCGATTCGGCTGCTGGCCGTCGTTGATGAGGGCGGACTGGTGGCGGTCCACCACGGCTGGGGTCTCGACGATATCCTGCTACCCGGCGCCGGACCCGCTGAAATCGACGCACGACTGCGGCTCGTGGCGCGCCGAACCCCTAAAGGCGGCGAGGGCATCATCAGGTTCGGAGAACTGCTCATCGACACCACGACCTACACGGTGCAGTTGCGGGGACGCCCCATCCCGTTGACATTCAAGGAGTTCGAGCTGCTGAAATACCTGGCGCAACACGCCGGCCGGGTGTTCACCCGCGCGCAGCTGCTGCATGAGGTGTGGGGGTACGACTTCTTCGGTGGCACCCGCACCGTCGACGTGCACGTGCGACGACTGCGGGCCAAGCTTGGTACCGAATACCAGTCCGTCATCGGCACCGTGCGCTGCGTCGGCTACAAGGCGCTGCGCCCGCCACGAGCCCGATCATCGGCGGCCGACGACGCCATCGATGTCCGGCGCGCTGCCACGCCACACACGGCTCCTGCATGACCCGAAACAGCGACGATTCGCTGGCGTTGGCGGTGAAGATGTCACCGGCAATAAGCGATGGGATCGCTGGGGTGGCATCCATGTGGCCGCGGCTACTGACTACCGGTCCGCGAGACGACCCGGGCAGCCATCTGCCGCCCGCGCCCAGCCTGGGCGCAGCAGTTATGCCCAAAGTGTCATCCGGGTTCTCAGTCGAAAGGGTCGGGTTGGTCAAATACCTCGCCATGTGGTGCCGTCGCGGTAGAACCTCACCAGTCGCTCGCGCCGGCGCAGGTTTTCGCGTTGGCCGAGCAGGTGCTGGTTCTGCTGAACCTGACGCCGGGCAGCATGGACGAGACCGCTCGTGTCGAGTTGAGCTTGGAAGTCACCCGCGCTGTGCGGGATGCAGAAGGCGCGATCCTCGAGTTGATACCGCGCTCGACGGTGGCGTTGAGTGTCGCCGGCGTCGATCCGCGCCGGGTGTTCAGCGACAAACTCTCGGGCTCTGCTAAGACAGGCCGGCCCGGACTGGTCGCGATGCTGGACTACGCCCGGGCCGCAGACACGGACGTTGTGGCCGGGATCGACCGGCTTGGCCGATCCGTCGCCGAGGTCACCCGCACCATCGCTGAGCTTGGAGAGCGCGGAATTGTGTTGTGCGCCTTACGCGAAGATGTGGACACAGCCACCCCAACGGCACGGGCTATCGCAGCCATCATGGCTACCTTGGCGGAGCTGGAACTTGAATTTATTAGGACGCGAACGCCGCGCCGACTCCCGCGGGTCACGCCGTGCGCGACGCTTGCCGGCTACTAAACCGTCGAAGCTGAACCCGGAACGCCAAAAACAGGTCCGTCGACTCGCTGCGACCGGCGAACCTGTCCGCGAGCTCGCCGAAGCGTTCGGGATCGGACGGGCGATCGCTTACCGCTATCTGGCAGTCAAGCAGGAAGACACCACCTCGGCGCGGGTTTAGGCACCCCCTTTCGGCGCCGGAAGGTTCGCGCTTTCAACGGTAGCCAACAGCGACCGCAAGGGCCATGCGAATCGGAAGCGTTAACCGCGCGACTTGTGGCCCGTTAACGTCTTCTACGGCAATGCCTCCGAGCACAACACCGATTACGTTGCGAGGCTGAAGATTCCGCCGTTCGTAAAGACCTTGCACGCGGCGAGCGGTGTAGGCGGCATCCGCCGGTTAACTGAGGGCGTCGCCGCGCCCCGGCGTGGAACGTGTCCACTGTGGGATTTTGTGCCTTTGCTGGTGGAGCGGCGTGCCGGTGACGAGTTGTCCCGGCACGCCACGCTCGTCACCTGATCGTCGTAGGCCCTCCCCGGTCAGCTCACTGCGGGCGGGCGGCACTGCCGGCGCATTAACGCGCGCCCATAACTGAACGTATCCGTCTAGCCCCGCGTCAGATCGGCGCGAACGGCGATCGCTTGAAAGTGCCCGCCTGGTAACCACGCTCGCTGAACACTTCGCGCCCGGCACGCAGTATGCGACCACGCCTTCCTGCCGCCCGTGCGGTGGGCAGACGACCCAGCCTTCTATATGTCGATGGCACATCCGCAAGTGTGAACTCTATTAATCCACAGCGGGCGCCACCTCGACTATCAGCCACTGATCGACGACGAGCACCCGATGACCGAGTCTTCTATCGGGGTGATCAGCGTCGACCAACCGATTCCGGGACGGGGATTGCGTGGTCCAGCGGCCAAGCAACCGGATCAGCCCATTGTCGCCGTTAGCGGATGTAGCGGATGTGGGGGATGCTGGCAGGTGCCGTCCGCAAGGCAGAGAGGGTGCCCGGGGATGCTCGATTTTACCGAGCGTGCGCGACGCGTTGTCGGGCAAGCGTTTCAAGAAGCCTATCTGCATGACACCGACTACATCGGGACTGAGCACCTGCTGCTCGGGCTCATCCATGACCGCACCGATGCGGTAGCGGAGGCGCTGCAGGCTCTGGGCCTTCGCATCGAGGAGATTCGCCGGCAGGTCGAGGAGACGATCGGGCCGGTCCAACGAGCCCATCCCGCTCATCTGCCGTTTACCCCGCCAGCCAAGAAAGCGCTTGAGCGAAGTCTGTATGAGGCGGCACTCCGCGGGCATGACCATGTCGACGCCGAGCACATCCTGTGCGGCCTGACCCGGGAGACTGAATCCGCCGCGGCCCAAGCCCTGGCGAACCTGGGTGTCGAGCCAGCACGGATTCACCAGCAGATATCGCTGGGCTGGGCTGCTACAGCGCTGTCATGAGGATTCACTGCGCCAGGTAGCGATACGCCGTGGCCCGTCCGATTCCGAACGCGGCGGCGAGTTCGCGGACGAGGTTCACCGGTCGCCGCCGCACGGCGCAATTGTTCTTGTTCCTCCAGGCTGAGCTTGGGTGGCTTGATGGCCGGCAGCCTTCGGGCTCGGCGGGATTCGCGGGATGCGCCGCAGCGCTCGCGGCCTAGGGCGTGTCTCCCGAATGGGAGGGCGTTGACGAGCGACGATTGGCCGGTGACGCGAATGGGTGTGATTTCTGATCAGTTTTGGACGGCTGTCGAATCGGTGATGCCATCGGATGAGGGCAAGCGGGGCAACAGGTTCGGTGACCATCGTTTGATACTGGAGGGGATCGCATGGCGATTCCGCACGGGTAGCCCATGGCGGGACCTGCCAGCCGATTTCGGACCGTGGCAAACGGTGTGGAAGCGGCATCACCGATGGTCCTTGGACGGCACCTACGACGCGATGTTCGCCCAGGTGGCGGCGATATTCGGGTTCGACGCCGCGATGGTCGAGGACATCGAGAAGCTGCTGGCGGTGGATTCGACGAACGTGCGGGCACATCAACATTGCGCGGGCGCACGCTCCGACACGCTCGCCCCAGGGGGCTCTGTCGAATTACAAGAAATCTGCCGATGAGCCCGACGATCACGCGATCGGCCGCTCGCGCGGCGGGCTCACCACCAAGATTCACGCCCTGACCGATCAGCGGGAAGCCCCGGTCGCGGTCCGGTTGACCGCCGGACAGGCCGGCGACAACCCCCAGTTGGTGCCGCTGCTCGACGATTACGCCGCGCCCTGCAAGGAGCAGGACGTGTCCGGTAGCGACTTCCGATTGCTCGGCGACAAGGCTTATTCGCATCCGAGCACGCGCACCGAATTGCGTTCCAGAAGAATCAAACACACAATTCCTGAACGCAAAGACCAAATCGCTCGACGCAAAGCCAAAGGATCAACAGGCGGTCGGCCGCCCGCATTCGACCCCGCCCTCTACGGGCTACGCAACACCGTCGAACGAGGCTTCAACCGGCTCAAGCAGTGGCGCGGCGTCGCGACCCGCTACGACAAATACGCTCTCACCTACCTCGGCGGAGTCCTACTGGCCTGTGCAGTCATCCATGCCCGCGTGGGGGCCACTGAATTGGGAGACACGCCCTAGCCCCTGCACGAGCTGCTCCATGCTGGTGCAGGCCGCCGCCGCGAGCTGCTGGGTCGTGGTGTCATCCACCGTTGCGGCGGTACCGCCGAGCTTGTCGGCGCGCCGGGACAGCGAGCGGGCCTCGCGTAGGAGTGCGGTGATCGCTTTCGCAGACAGAGGATCAGGACTGTCCATGTCGTCGTCGGCCATGCCGTTGATTCTGCGTGCACCACAACCGATTCACCACCGAATCGAGCCACGACATCTGTGCCGTACGCGGGATCCTCAATCGAACGTTTTCGGGACGCACGAAGCGGGCGGGGCTGTGTGCATTGCAGGAGTTATCTGGTGACGTCGGCTCGGATGGTGCTCTACACTTGATGTTGCCCGCGGCATTAGCTGCGTGGAAGTGAGCCCGAGACCCGGCCGGACGACCGTGGCGCTCGGGCTTCGCGCTTTTCTGGCGGGGTCAGACCTCGCGAACCTCGGTGACGACGGGTTCGATGCGGCGCCGCCAGTGCCCGCCTTTAGCCCAACACCAGGCGATCGCGTCAGGCAGCGCAAGCAATTGCTCGGCTGCGGCCCGCCGATGCTCATAGCGCAGGTCCACGCAGTCTGCGTCTCGGCTGGCGCGGTAGATCAGTCTGCGATCGCAGGCGATGAGCGTGTCGTCCTGCTCAAGGACCAGCAACGCGTCGCCACGCTGGGCGGCGTCAGCCACAAGCGCTCGCAAACAGGCATTGCGCCGTTCGCGCTCCGTGCGGTAACGCCGGCCAGCGTCATAGATCGTGGCTCGGGTGCCACTGACAGCGATCGCGGTGGCGATGGATCGTTTACGGGGCTCAGTCTCGTCTTTCATGTGCAGCCGGCGCTGGCCGGGAAGCACCAGACCGCGCAGCATGTTGCGGACGAGGTCGAGGTCGCCGGGGTCGACGGCGGTGGCCACGAGCAGATGGCCGCGGTGCTTGGTCTCGTCAACGAAGACATGGTTACTCACCCGCCGCGTGTCCGACCGTCTTGGGTTCCCCGGCGCGCTGCACCGCGCGGTAGACGGTGAAACGGGCGACGCAGAACAGGTCGGCCAGCTCGGCGCTGGTGTGCTCGCCGGCACGCCACAGCTCGACGAGATGGGCCTCCTGCGCGGCCTTGAGCTTGGGCTGCTTGCCCCGCAACCGGCCCTTGGCCTTGGCGACCTTCATACCCTCCCTGGTGCGCAGCTTTATCTGCATGCGAGATCGTCCGATTGTGGCACTGACAAGTGTAAACGTGCGCGATCGGTACGCCGAATCGTCGGGTGGCACGTGAGCGACGTAGCGCGCTGAGGGGTAGTTAGGGTTCCGTAGTAATCGCCGAAAGACCAACGGATATGGGCGCAGTCCCTGTTTAGGGGTGATTCGCCGGTTGAGGCCGCGGGGCAGGCTGTTTGGTGCTTGGCTTGGCTGCTGATGATGTTGGTCGGCTTACCGGAGGTTGGGTTTCATGGCGACGCAGGTGTCGCCCGCCACCTATCCGACTCAGGCTATAGGCGCAAGATTTCCCGCCAGCTCACCAAGGGCGAGTCCCTGCACGCGCTGCGCCGTGGCCTGCTCTACGCCCATGAGGGCGTGGTGCGTGCCAGGCACTTGGAGGGGCAGACCGAGCAGGCGTGATGCCTGACGCTGGTCACCAACGCCGTGATCGTGGACGACAGAGTATTACGGGCTGGCGATAGGGCAGATGCGGCGGGCGGGGCGGCGTATCGATGACGAGGTGCTGACGCACATTTCCCCGCCGCACAGCGAGAACATCAACTTCTTCGGCGCGATCGAGGTAGACATCGACGCCGAACTCGCCCAGCCCGGGCCGACCGGCTACCGGCCGTTGCGGGTCCGCGACACCTTGTTCTGACTGCGGTCCCTGGCTGCGATCTCGATTAGTCGAGTGAACCGTGGGTCTGAAGCTGGGAGCCGAAGATGTTTTCACCGAGTTGCTGGGCCTCTGGGAGATCGAGAATGACGCCGCCGATCAGAGGGTGTGCATTCGCCCAGGTCTGGGCGCTGTCGCGGTCGGTGAAGAAGTTCAGGTAGTTGCAGCAGGTGTCGGCGGATGGTCCTTGTGCTGCTCGGGCACCGACGAACACGACCGTGGTCGACGGCTGGGCCGTCGTGACGCCAGCGCGGATGGTCACGGTGATGGGTTCGCCGGTCGACGGGTCAGCCGATTCGATCACCGCGTCGGTGTCGAGCATCGCTGGCATGCCCAGTGCGTCGATCGCGCACATTGCATAAACCCTTGCCCCATTGGCGATTCGAACGCTGTGTGGAGTTACCGGGGTGGAGAACGGGTACGCGGATGCGATATTCCCGGCGGGGTCGAGCCGGATCGCATCGCAGTCGTGCAGACGGGCGAGGATCTCTTCTGCGGACCGGTCGAACCGGTTGGCGACAACGGTGAGGTCCGCGGCTCTCGGCGGTGCACCGTGAGCGGCGAAGGCGTGCAGGATGGCGTGGTGGACCGCTTGTTGAGCCGCGTCGGCCGGTCGCGCGGCACTGCGCCACGCGTCGAGCCCGGCGGCCGGGACGCTAGCAACTGACGGCGTCCAACAGTCGACCGCAGCCTGCGGGTCGGCGGCGGTGGTGGGGCTCGGTTGGAGCCCGAGTGCGCCTCGCAGCGCAGAGACCGACGGCGCCCCATCCATGCCGCCGGCCTCGGATGGGTAGAGGCGGCAGGACACGCTCGGGACCTGCCCGGGGATGGCGAAAGGGTCGCGGCCATCGATGAGCAGCGTGGGTGAGCCGATCATCCCAGCCACCGATGCCGTGGCCGGGTCGTCGATCACGCGATGGGTGATCTCGGCATCGAGCACCTGCCCGGCGGTGGCCTGCCGGATGCGTTCCTGGAGAACGCCCACGTTGGGGCAGTCGGGGACCTGCAGAATTTCCAGTCTCATCGGTGATCTCCATCGTCGTCATGCAGGGTGTCTAGCAGCGGGCAGCATCGGTCGCTGTGGGGTCGTTCGCAGGTGTCGACGAGCTGGGACAAGGACCGTTGCATTTGTTGCAGGTCGGCAATCCGCTCGGCGAGCGCGGCCATCCTCGCCTCGGTCAGAGCGCGTACCGCATCGCAGTCCTCGGGCCCGCCCTCGGCCAGGTGCAACAGCTCGTGGACCTCGTCGAGGCTGAACCCGTGGTGTTGGGCTCGTTTGATGAACCGGACCACCGCCACGGCGTCGGGCGGGTAGGCCCGATACCCCGACGGTGCCCGCGGTGGTTGCGCCAGCAGGCCCCTGCGTTCGTAGTATCGCAGCGTTTGGACGTTCACTGCGGCGCGGGTCGCCAGCTCGCTACTGCGCATGCCGTCATTCTGACCCCTGTACCTAGGTACAGGGTCAAGGAGGTTTCAGTCACCTGATCGTCGGCGTACGCAACCATTCAAGCCACGGGCGGCTGGGTTCCTACCGGTGTCGGTTTCTCGGATAACTGCTGCGCTCCAGGTTGCGGTAGATGGTGTTGCGGGACACCCCGAAGGTTTCGGCGATCTGCTCGACGGTGTACTTATGTTTGCCGCGCTCGTCGACTTCGTCGATCTGCCGTGCCTTGACCCTCTGGAGCTCGGTCACGCTCGGCGCCCGGCCGCCCGACCCGGCCGCGAGCACGGGCCGATTCGAGGCCCTCAAGGGTGCCTTCGCTGATCAGGTCCGCGATCATCTCGTCCATCGCGTCGATCACGTGGAACAGGAACCGCCCGGCGCGGGTGGTGGTATCGATGCCCTGTTTGAGCACGTCAGCTCGATGCCGCGCTCGTCGAGTTGGGCGGCGAGTTCGGTCATGTGCCGCACCGACCGGAACGGCCGCGACAGACGGGTGATCACGAGGGCATCGCCGCGCGCAGATGCTCGAAGCACTTGTCCCACTCGGGGCGCCGCGCCAGTTTCCCCGACGCCTCGTCCACCCAGATTCGTTGGGACCCGGCAGCTTCGAGGGCGTCGATCTGGGAGTCGTCTTTCTGCCCGCGGGTGGACACCCGGGTCAGCTCCATCGGCCAGGACCTCGACGCTCAACTTGCCGCACTTAGCGCCGATGGGGTCGATCCGGCCCGGGTATTTACCGACAGGCTTTCCGGGTCGGCCAAGTCTGCCCGACTCGGTCTACCCGGGGCTAGGCGACCACCTCACGGTGCTCGAACGCCAACTGCAGCGAGACGAGAAGGCGGCAATTCGTGGAGATCCTGAGCCGCCGTACCCTGATCGGCCGGTGCTGACTACGGTCCCTCGGCGACAGCCAACCGTCGCCGCCATGCTCGAAGGCGCTGCTCGACCTGACGCCGTAATGCCCTGAGCGAAGTTTGTCCACCCCCAAGCCCGTCGCACACGGGGATTGTCATGCGGCGCTGGCCGGTTTGCTTCGGGCGTCGAGCAGTAGGTCGTCTAGGCGCCAGCGCGGCCGAGGTGGGGCTCAGCTTGAGGGTAGGAGTGCTGCGTCGAAGAAAGCCAGCTCCAGGTGCATCGCCCGCCGGTAGGCCGCGCGCACAGCGGGCCTGTCATCTGCCTGTTCGTCGAGCAGTCGTTCCAGCCGGGTGGCCGATACCTCAAAATTCGGGTCGGCGTAGGTCTGCACCCACTGCGCGTACGGTCCCGCCGCACCCGCGTCGAGCGCCGCGCCAAGCCATGCGTAGAGCCGCATGCACGGAGCCATGGCCGCGAAGACCGTGCCCAACCCGGCCGTAGCGGCGGTCGCGAGCAGGAACTCGGTGTAGGTCAGGGTCGCCGATGCAGGCTCGACGCCCGCCATGTCGATGCCCCAGCGGGCGGCGTAGGAGGCGTGCAACCCGAGCTCCTCGCGAACCCCGGCGAGCAGATCAGCCAACGTGAGCAGCGTGGGTGTGTCCGAACTGCGAGCCAGGGCCAGGGCGTACGCGCGGGCGAAGGACTCGAGGAAGAAGGCGTCCTGTGCGACGTAGCTGGCAAATATCTCACGGGCCAAGGAGCCGTCACTGAGGCGACACACGAACGGATGCGCGAGCGCCTCGGCCGCCAGGTCGCTGTTGTCCGCCCACAACCGAGCCGACAGCGTCATGCCAACGCCATGTCCCAGAACGCCACCTCGTGCGACAGCACGTCGGCCACCAGGTCGTCCTGCCCGTCCAGGATCGCCAGCTCGCCGAGCGCGTCCACGTAGCCCGCGAAGCCTGGCGCGGTCCAGTGCTCCACAAACTCCCCGAACGGGGAGGTGGTCGACGCCGCGGAGGCCCACGCGAGCAGGTACACCCGTTCGAGGACCCACAGCGCCGTGACCGCCACAGCGTAGGGCGCGCCATCCAGCCGCCCCAGCAGTTCGTTGTAGGCCAGCGTCGCCGGGAGCGCTGGCTGCCCCAGGTCAATCCCTCGCCGCGCGGCCTGGACCTCGAACCAGTCCAGCTCCGCAACCAGCGCAACGCATCCCCCGGCGAGCACCCCCTGAGCTGGCCGCGGCGCGCGTGCCAGCAGCCGGGCCTGGAAGCTAAGCAAGTCACCGACGAACACAGCGTCCTGCCCCAACCACCGGTCAAATGCCAAGTCTGTAATCGTGCCCTCACGCACCGCATCAAGAAACGGATGCCGGGTAGCGGCGGCCCACAGAGGATCAAGCACGCCCCGAAGAATAGCCACGCTGTCGTGGATTGATGGAACACGTCCCGTTGAACATCGGCGACGGGGCGGGTAGTTGCCGATCTATCGATCAAGGAGCCGCTGGCCGCGCTGCTAGGTGCCCGCCGCCAGGATGCCCGGGGTAGGGGCCACACCGGCGGCGCGCACCCTTGACTAGACCGCCCCCAATGGTTCGACACGCTTGAGGAACGAACGAACGGCGAGGTAGTCGGCGAGCGGTTGCTTGTGCTCTTCGCAGGCCACCCAGACCTTCTCCCGGTCGGGAGTGTGCAGCCTGGGGTTGTTCCACACAACCGCCCAGGTCGCGGAGGCCCGGCATGCCTTGGCCGAGCAGATCGCTGGGCTCTCCTTCTCGCTCACCAGTCCAGTCTGCAGCCTCGCGCCACTGGGAGTAGGCGGCGATTCGCACCAGCCGAACCCCTAGAGGCCCTGATCGAGGGACCGTCCGAAGGAGTCACGGGTCATGATCGCCGTAGGCGACGGCCGAAGGCCGCCCTTGCGGCGCACCACCATCCCCGGAATTCACGCCCGCAGCGTTCGGCGTATGTCTTTCATAAGCAACACGAGGTGAAGTGGGTCGGTGGGGCTGGGCTCGAACTCAGGTACGAGATGAATGTAGAAGTTGCGGGCTTCGGGGGATTCGGCGTGGACAAGGAGACCTCGACAGCCGATGTCGTCAGAGAGTTCAATCAGGCGGGCAAAGACGTCTTGGAGCATTCCGGCTCCAAGTCCTGCACCTTCGTGGTTGATGTCTACGCCGAGTCGAGCGAGCAGGGCGACCGGTTGGGGATAGCCACCGGCACCCTTGCGCACCCGGCCGGGGACCGCCTCCATGTGTAGCTGGGCCATACACCAGGCGTAATAGGCGACGACCCGATCGTGTTGGTGCTCGGTGACGACGAAGACTCGCGTCGTGCCGGTCGCAGCTGATTGCCGGGCGTAACGGCGTAGCCAGTCGGTCTGCTCCGTTGAGCGACACCGGAATTCGGTCAGGTCATGATGATCGGCCACCAGTTCCGGTGATCGATATTGCCTCACTCGGTGAATGGCGTGGGACGTTGCATCAGTCGGCGCAGCCCTGGTAGGTCGCGGGCGGGTCGGGCGTTGACGTCGTCCCACTGTGTGAGAGCCGAAGGCTCAAGGTGGAAGTGGTCTCGGTCGGCGAGTAGTCGCCGAGCAGCTTCGGATGCGTGGGTAATGACGAAGTCGGTGAGATCGGTTCCGCTGGCTGCCACGGCGCGGTCGATTAACTCGCGCTCCTCTGCCGTTGTGCGCAAGTCCATACGTCGATTTCTGCGGCGAAATTTCGTGTCCACTGCTCACCCTCCTATCCCGTACGTCCAGTGTACGGCCAGACCAGCGCGAAAGCTACTGGCGTCCCGGAAACGAAGGTTTTCGGGACGTTCATTCCTCGCGCGGTTCCAAACGGACGCCCGCCTGCAAGATACGTGTCTCCAACCTGAAGAGCTCCGCCTTAGCACGGAGCAGCTCCGCCTTGTGACGCAGCGCGGCCTGCTCAACACCGAAGACCGCGACCACCAAGGCCAGCAAGACCCCGTCGACGTCGTAGCCGTCCTCGCTCGCATTAGTAAGGATCTCGCCGATCTTGTTGATAAGCTGCGCGCCCACGGGCGCATGCTCCGGGTCCAGCGCGATGTCCATCAGCTCGCACAGTCCCCTGATGCTTCTCCTTCGCTCGGTCCTGATTCGCTGAGCATAGGAGGACGGCCGGGCCCCGCTGGACAAGTCGGGCCCGGCCAAACCCAACGCGGCACACGATGAACGCCGCGTCGCCGAACAGTTGCTAAGGCTGCTGGCCCGCAAACTGCGGCGCACCAACAACAAACTGACAGATCAGATCTTCACCGACGTCCCCGGACGGGTCGCCAAGCAACTGCTGCTGCCGGCACAACATTTCGGCACCCGCGACGGCGACGCGTTGCGAGTGGCCCACGACCTGACGCAAGGGGAGATCGCTCAGCTAGTCGGCGCGTCCCGGGGGGCAACGAACCAGGCGCTCGGCACTTTCACCGACCATGGCTGGATCCAGTCGGAAAGCCACAACACGCTGATCCTCGACGCCGAAAGCCTGGCGCGCCGAGCACGCTAAACGGGCCCCGGCAGGCCAGCATCGTGATCACCGGCCGCAGATCCGCAAGACCAGTGTTATTGCCGTTTGCGGCGTTCGGCGGCCAATGAGATCACGTGCGGTTCATCCTGTGCCTTGTCGATGCCCAGGATTTGATCGGCCATCATGCTGACTACCTCATCGGTGACGTAGAACTTCGCTGCCTGTCGACCGATGCGCATCAATCGCGCGGTCGTGTCCAAGTGGTCAGATATGACCTCGCGCGCCATGTCCTCGGGCAGGGTCATGCCGTGTTCGCCCAGTTTGGTCAGCAGTAGCGCGGCCCGACCGTCAAGCCATGGTGGGGATCGCCGTGCTTTAGTCACCCCTCCAACGGTAGTCGTGCTGAACCGTCCCGGGTTTTATGCACACCTTCCGTTGAGGGGAGGATGGCGCGATGGCGATCAGGTACGACGAGAACACCAAGGCCAGGGCGGTGCGGCTGGTCCGCGAGCACGTCGGTGACTACGAGACCGAGTGGGCGTCGATCAAGGCGATCGCGGGGTCCGAGCGACCGGGATCGAAGATCCTGGTCGGATGAGCGGTGCTGCTATGGAACGTCCCGACCCTGTGGTGCCCGAGCGTGCCCGGCGGCGGACGTTCACCGCGAAGTACAAGCTGGAGATTCTGGCTGCCTACGACGCCGCCCCCGATGGTGAGAAGGGTGCGTTGTTGCGGCGGGAGGGCCTGTACTCCAGCCACATCGTGCAGTGGCGGCGGGCCCGCGACGCGGGCGCGCTGGCTGGGCTGACCGTTCCGCGCGGACGGAAGCGGCGCGACCCGCAAGCCGAGCGGATCGCCCGCCTTGAGCGGCAGAAACGGCAACTGGAGCAGGAGCTGGCCAAGACCCGCTTCGTGGTGGATGTGCAGGCAAAACTGCACGCTCTTGGAGACGGTCTCCGAGAGCGCGGATACCGAGCCGAGGTCGACGCCGTGACCGACACCGCGATCGCCGAGCTGGTCGGGTGTGTCGGGGTCCGGGACGCATGCCAGGCCGTTGGGGCCGCGCAGGCCAGCTACTACCGGCGCCACCGCACCAGCCCGCCACCCGCTCGGTCGGTGCCGATCCCGCACCGGGACCGGCACCAGCCGCCGGCGCTGAGCCAGGCCGAACGCGACGCGATCCTCGACGTTCTGCACAGCGACCGGTTCGTCGACATGGCGCCGGCCGAGGTGTGGGCTGCGCTGCTCGACGAAGGCGTCTACCTCGGCTCGATCTCCACGTTCTACCGGCTGCTACGCCAGGCCGGCGAAACCCGGGAACGGCGCCGCCAAGCCACCCACCCGGCCACCGTGAAACCGGAACTGGTTGCCTACCAGCCGAATTCCGTGTGGTCGTGGGACATCACTAAGCTGCGCGGCCCCGCGAAGTGGACGTACTACTACCTATTAGTTACGTGGAATCACGCCGGGGGTTGGGTGTTCGTCCCTCGGTGTCACCACGAGCTGAGGGGCCCTGTTCACTGTGTCGGTGATCTTGGACGAGAAGTGGCCGGTTTTGCGGCGTCACGAGCGGGTGTGGGAGTGGCTGCAGATCTGGGTCGATCTGGGGCGGGCACCTCGCACGATCGACGCATACGCCCGCGGCCTGGCTGAGTATCTGCTGGTGTGCGAGCGGGAGGGCATCGACCCGGTCTCGGCGACCCGGGCCCACATCGCCTTGTTCGTCAGCGAGTTGCGGACTCGACCGAGCCGGCACGGACCGAAAGTCGTTGTGTTGGACTCGGGTTCGGGTCTCGCGAACGCGATGCTGCAGCAGCGACTGGTCCCGGTGCGGCTGTTTGACGACTTCTTGGTCGAGGAGGCTGTGCGCGAGTCCAATCCAGCATTCCAGGGTACGCTCTGCTTGTTCCTGCTCGAGATGGGCATGACGGCCTCCCGCAAGTTGCGCGACCTCAGGTCGGCAGGCACCGGCTTCATCATCTTTGGTCTGCTGGTTCCGAATCTTTTTGCCACGCTTGGGATCAGCATTGCACACGGCTACGCCCACCTCACGCATACTGAGTTCAAGCCGGGAACCTACATTCTGTTCGCCGTATTGTGCGCCGCGGCGTCCTACATCGCCGTGGCATCGTCAAGTTATTCCAGAATGATTGTGGCGCAGTCGATGTGAGTGTAACCGGCAGCGTAATGTAGTGGCCGACTGTGTCTTTCATGCCGGTGCGGCGGCTATGATTTCGTCCCAGACCGCGAAGCGGTCGGTCAGCTCGGTTCGCCATTGGGGTGCACTGATCAGATGGCGGCGGCGCCGAAAGTGGCCTCGGATGTGGCTGAACACAAACAGGAACCGTTGAGCCTGCCCAGGCGAGGCGAAGCGTTTCATCACCCGTTCCCGGATCCTGGTCGGCTGATGCGAGTTCTCAGCCCGATTGTTCAGGTACTTCGACCGCCGATGCTCCACCGAGGCCATCAGCTCGCGGGCAGCAACCCCGTAGCTGGCCAACTTATCGGTGACCAGCACCCGCGGCACATACCGCAGACCCTTGAGCAGCTTACGGAAAAAGCGCCTGGCTGCCTTGGCGTTTCGCCGCGACTGCACCAAGATGTCGAGCACGTTGCCGTGCTGGTCGACCGCACGCCATAAGTAATGAGTGACGCGGTGAATCTTCACGAAAACCTCAGTCGGGTAGGACCGGCGGGTTGCCCCGCCGATCCCCCCTCAGAACCGTACGGGCCACTCATCGCGGCATACGGCTCAAGCAAGCCGCGAGGGCGTGCGGGTTAGCTATGCTGGTTTCCGGCTTCTAAACCCTCGACCAGTCGCCTTCCCGCATCGCCTTGAAGATTCGCTGCCGCAGTCGCCGTACCTCCCGCCCACAGCCCGACCAGTCGACCCAGTCCCAATCGACTGTGTCCAGGTCGGTCTCCGGCGGAAGATCCTCGGGTCCGTTCACCATCTCGGCGCCTAACTTGTCCCTCGGTTCCAGCTGCTTTGGCAACCATTCGTCAAAGGCTCACCTGCCCATGTGGGCACGCTTTCGCGCCCGGGCACACCGCCCGGTATCCGGCCAGTTATACGAACCGACCAGCGGAGGGCTGATCGACCTCGTTCGCTTTCCTGTCGCCTTTCGGCCACCGGCATTGGCTTGTTGGGCATCCTGTACCCGCCGGGGACTTGGGCCGTCGTTACCTCCGGCTTACCGCCACCCCGCATCGGAGTGGCGGACCCCGACGGGGTTTCCGTGTTCCACACGCATGAGACACGACTGGGGTTGGGTGCCCTCTCTACCCCGGGGACGATGGTGTCCACACGGCCGCGCTCGATCCTTGGCCGCCATCTGCCGCCTTCCAACGGCCGGCCCCTGTCATCCCGGCGCTCAACCCCGTCCCGGGATGAATGGCTAACGAGGCATCAGCGAGGGTTCACTGGCATTCACCCCATGCCCAGCCTTCCCCTGGCCTGTGGACCCCGGACGGAGCGGGCTCCCTTGGGCTTTCCCGTGAGCTTCGCACCCAGTCGCCGCTGGCAGCGGCGGTCACGCACGTCACGGCGGGGACAGGTCTTAGACACTGACCCGGGCTACGTCTTCAGCATCGGCTGACCCTCCGATCGGCATAGCCACTCAACGCGTGCGACCTCACGTCGCACTCAAGGTGCCATTTGTCGCCGGGGCGAGGTCGGCGTCGGCGCAGCTGGTTGGCGTAGTCCGGCCCGAACGTGGCACACCAGGAGCGGATCGTCTCGTAAGTGACCACCACACCGCGGGCCAACATCAGCTCCTCAACGTCGCGCAGGCTCAGCGCAAAACAGTGATATAGCCACACCGCGTGCCCGATGACCTCGATCGGATACCGATAGCCCTTGTACCTCGTCACGATCGCCACGACGACAAATCCTGTCAGCACCACACCAGACGAACAACTTGACGATGCCGCTTCGAGGTCTGTGGTGGGGTCAGTGCGGTAGCGCGGTCGCGTCCAGCGTTGATCCCAGGGCGTCTGGTCGTAGTCAGCGGGTCGGGGTGGCTCGACGCGTCGCCAGGCGCCGTCGACGCGGTCGTATTCGATGTGCTCATCACCGTAGAGGTCGGTGTCGGAAATCACCTGCTCGTCGTCGGTGTCGGGGATTTGCTCGTAGAGTTCGTTGTGCAACACGATCTCTTTGCCTTGTAGGCGGGTGGTGTTGATCAGCCCCACATAGGTCAGGTAGTCGGGGTGTTGCCCGTTGTGGTGGCGGGTCCATTCAGCGATGGCGCAGGCGGCCATCTCGTCGGCCAGAACGAGGATTTGGCGGCTAATCGCGGCGGCGCGGTCGTCGAGGAATTGCCGGCGTTGGGTGGGGGTCCAGTCGTCGGGAAGCTCGTGATCGAGATAGTTGGTGTAGATGTTGTCGACGATCTCGGCGATCTTAACGCTGGTCATGATTTCCCCGTTCCCCGTTCCCCGTTTGGTCGGTGTTGTTGGCGGCCTGGCGAGCGTCACAGATGCCGGGTCAGCCCCTTACGGGCGATGATGCCCCTTGGCGCAGACAGATTCCGACGCCATGACACGTTCGTGTCGTGCCCTAGAGGCTCAGAGGGATCGGGGCGTTAATAGCGGTCACCTGGTACATGAAGCTTCTGTAGAACGGTCTGCCGAGGTTGGCTGTGCGAACCCGACCGTTATGGCCAGGAACCGACGCCGCGCGCTTGAAGTCGGCACTCCCGGCTGTTGTGGGTCACCGGTAGTGGAACTCGCTCGGTCTCCACTTTCCTGATATAAACGCCCGCAAATCGGCCCGTACTTCGGTGCATTCATAGGGACGGACAAGCGAGTATTCCTTTGTGCTGCAAAGTATTAATGAACCTTGGTGAACTCAGTCGGACCCGCCAAATTAATGAATAGGTCGGGAGTTCGATTCTCCCAGGCGGCTCCATTTTCGGCGCCGAGCGTCACGTCAGGGTGACTCTCGACCACCCGTGTAGCGCTAGCGTGTCCCCCGCAAGCGGGCGGTGCCCCAGCTCGGCGAGCAGTTCGCGCGTTACGGCGACCCGTTTTGCCCGCTGTGGCCGAACGGGCCGGCGCCGCCGGCGCTGCCGCCGTGCCCGCCGCCGGTGCCGTTGCCGCCGTTACCGCCGTTTCCGATGAACACGGCGGTGCCGCCGTTCCCGCCGTTGGCGGGCGAGGCGCCGGCGCCGGCGTTGCCGCCGCTGCCGCCGTCGCCGAACAGCATCCCGCTGCCAGCGCCGTTACCTCCGGCGCCGCCGGCGGCGGTGCCGGACAGGCCGGCTCCGCCGGCTCCGCCGGCTCCGCCGTCGCCCCCGTTGCCGATCAGCTTGGCCGCCCCGGCCCTACCGCCGGCGCCGCCGGGCCCACCGTTGCTGCCGCCGGTGCCGGCTCCGCCGGCTCCACCCGTGCCGCCGCCGCCGCCGTTGCCGTAGAGCAGCCCGCCGCTGCCGCCGGACCCGCCGAGCCCACCCGTGCCGCCGGCGATCGACGGGGCGACGGCGAGGCCGGCGGCCCCGCCGGTGCCGCCGGCCCCGCCGGTGCCGATCAGCCCGGCGTCACCGCCGGCGCCACCGCTACCGCCCTGCCCGCCGAATAAAGCGCCGCCGGAGGATCCGCCCCCACCCCCGGAGCCGCCGGCCCCGCCGTTGCCGTGCAGCCACCCTCCGTGGCCGCCGGCCCCGCCGGCTCCGCCGGGTAGCCCGAAGCCATCGATGGCTCCGCCGCCGGCCCCGCCGGCTCCGCCGGCGCCGAGCAGCCCGGCGTTGCCGCCGCCACCCCCTACCCCGGCGGCGGAGCTGGCCCCGGCGGCGCCGGCGGCCCCGCCGGCCCCGCCATTACCGTGCAGCCAGCCGCCGGTACCGCCCGCTCCGCCGTTGCCGCCAGCATTGAGGACGCCACTGGTCGCGCCGTTCCCGCCGGCCCCGCCGGCACCACCGGCGCCGATCAGCCCGGTGTTGCCGCCGGCACCGCCCTGCCCGCCGTTGGCGCCGTTAACGGTCGTGCCAGTCCCGCCGGCTCCGCCGGCCCCGCCGTCGCCGGCGATCCACCCGCCGTGACCGCCCGCGGCGCCGTTCCCAGCGGCCCCGGCGGGGCCGCTGCCAGACACGTGCCCACCGAGTCCGCCCATACCGCCGGCCCCGAACAGCCCGGCGTTACCGCCGGCACCGCCATTGCCGGCGTTGCCGCCAAAGGGGCTGGTCCCGCCGTCCCCGCCGGCCCCGCCGTTGCCGAACAGCGCTCCGCCGCGACCGCCGGCCCCGCCGGCCCCAGCGAGAACGCCGTTGCCGCCGGCCCCGCCGGTGCCGATCAATCCCGCGGCGCCACCGTTACCGCCGGGAACGCTGGAAACGCTTAAGAGGCTGAAGCCCCTTCCACCGTTGCCGTATAGCCACCCGCCCGCTCCGCCGTTCGGGTTGAGCGCCGTTCCATCGGCGCCATTACCGACCAGCGGGCGCCCCGTCAGCAGCTCCCAGGGCGAAAACACGCCTAAACCCTGCAGCGGCGTGGCATTGGCCGCCTCGGCGGCCGCATAGGCGTTAGCCGCGCCGTTCAGCGCCTGCACAAACTGGGCATGGAATGCCGATAGCTGAGCACTCAGCGCTTGATAGGCCTGCCCGTGCCCGGCAAATAGCGACGCCACCGCCGCAGACACCTCATCGGCGCCGGCGGCCAGCACCGCGGTGGTCGGGGCCGCCGCGGCCGCGTTCGCGGCGCTCAGCGCCGAGCGGATCCCGTCCAAATCCGACGCCGCCGAAACCAGGAACTCCGGGGCGGCCACCAGATGCGACATGATTGTCCTCCCACCCGGTCGTCGTTGACCGATCGGCAGAGGTCCAGCGTATCGCCGTAGCGCCCCCGGCGGGCCCCCGTTACGGCGACCCGTTCTGCCCGCTGTGGCCGAACGGTCCGGCTACGCCGCCGCCGCCGCCGTGCCCGCCGCCGGTGCCGTTGCCGCCGTCGCCGCCGTTGCCGATAAACAGGGCCGCGCCGCCGTTGCCGCCGTTGGCGGGCCTGCCAACAACGCCGGAACCCGCGTTGCCGCCGTTACCGCCATTGCCGTACACCTTTCCGCCGGTGGCGCCGTTGCCGCCATCGCCACCACCGCCGCCGGAAGTGGCGCCGGTGCCGCCGGCACCGCCGGCCCCGCCGCCCCCGCCATTGCCGATCAGCCGCCCCGCCCCGCCGCGGCCGCCGTCGCCACCACCGCCGCCGGTACCGGTGGGGCCCATCGGGGAGCCGCCGGCTCCGCCTTTGCCGCCGTCGCCACCGCCGCCCAGCAGGCCGCTGATGCCGCCCGCGCCGCCGTCGCCGCCGGCGCCGCCCTGAGTGCCGCCGGGGGCGTTCCCGCCGGCTCCGCCGGTTCCGCCGGCCCCGCCAGCGCCAATCAGCAGCCCGGCGGCTCCGCCGGCCCCGCCGGCCCCGCCGGCCCCGCCGATGCCCCCGACGGTGCTGGCCCCGGCAGCTTGTCCACCGGCTCCGCCGGCCCCGCCGGCACCGCCGTTGCCGACCAACAGCCCGGCATGGCCGCCGGCCCCACCGGGCCCACCGGCCCCGTCAACCAGGCCTGGTCCACCGGCCCCGCCGTGCCCGCCGTTGCCGAACAGCCCGGCACTGCCGCCGTCGCCGCCATGCGAGCCAATCAGCGAGTTCGGGCTAGATCCACCGTCGCCACCAACCCCGCCTCCGCCGTTGAGCAGCCCACCATGACCGCCGGCTCCGCCGTTGCCGCCGACATGGGGGCTAGCCGAGCTGGCAGACCCGGCCCCACCCACACCGCCGTTCCCGCCGCCGCCCATCAGCCAAGCGTTGCCACCGTCGCCCCCGTTGCCACCGTTTCCGCCGGGGCTGGTGAACGCGCCGTTGCCGCCGTTTCCCCCGTCGCCGGCGTCACCGCCCAGCAGTCCGCCGTTGCCGCCCGTACCGCCATTACCGCCCTGGCCGCCGAGCGCACCCGATCCGCCGGTCCCGCCTTCCCCGCCGCGCCCGCCGGTGCCTGCTAACCCGGCGGCGCCGCCGTGGCCGCCGGCGCCACCGGCCGACGAGACTAAGTCGCCGCCGCCCGCGCCGCCCTTCCCGCCGTCGCCGCCGGCGCCTAACAGCAACCCGCCGTGACCGCCGGCCCCACCGGCCCCGGCCGCCACGAATGCGCCCGCCGACGGCCCCCCGGCCCCGCCGGTTCCACCGTTGCCGATCAACCCGGCCGCGCCGCCGGCACCGCCGGCCTGGGCGGTGAAGCCGTCCGCCCCCTTGCCGCCGTTGCCGAACAGCAACCCCCCGGCCCCGCCGGGCGCGCCAACAGCTGGACGAACCGCTGATGAAATGTCTCCGCCTGCGCGCTCAGCGCCTGGTACTGCTGAGCATGTCCGGCAAACAGCGAGGCCACCGCGGCCGACACCTCATCATCGGCAGCGGCCAGCATCACTGTCGTCGACGGCGCCGCGGCCACATTCGCCGCGTTCAGCGCCGAGCCGATGCCCGCCAAATCCGTTGCCGCCGAGGCCAGAAACTCCGGGGCCACGGCCAGATACGACATCGCTGTCCTCCCACCCCGGCGCCACGCCCAGCAAACAAGAGCGTATCGCGATTCCGGCCAGAAGAACAGAGAATTGACGGATTCGAAAGATCAGACCAGCTAATTTAGGCCGGGACGACAAAACCCACCGGTCCCGACGCGAGACACAGCGACAGCGCGGTGGTGTCGGCTCGCACGGCGATCGCGTCGCCGGCGCCCGGCAGCCGGACGAAGACCCGGTTGAGTCCGGGATGCACCGGAACTTTGACGTCGGGTCCTTCGGTAAGCGACAGCGTCATCGAGCCGTCGCTGTTGGCCAGGTAATTGAGTTCGACGGTCCAGTCGGCCGGCAACAGCGGACCGTCGAGGATCAAGCGCGCGGGCTTGTCCGGCTGTACGAAGTAGCCGCACCGCTGCATGGGCCCGGGCACGATGGTCCGGATCCAGGTCACTCTCGCGTCGACCAACCGGCCCGAGCTGTCCAGTATCCTCAATTGCGTTGTCGCCGGCGCAAATTCCGGTCGATCGTGCAGCAGCGCGAACATGTGGCTGGCCAGGTTCTCTGGCCAGGCCACCCGCTGCAGCACCAGCGGATCGACTTCTTGATCCAGCAGCGCTGTATTCGAATTCGCGTGCGCGGCAGCCAAACTGGCTCGGGCGTGGCGCAGGTACGGCTGGGCCGGGTTGTCCCGCCAGCTGGTCAGAAAAGTCGCGGTGGAATACAGGCTGCTGGCCACGAACAGCATCGCGAAAACGGCTGACACCGCAGTGCGTTTCGGCGACGCGTCCAGCCAGCGCGCGCCGGTCCGGTTGGGTGCGCAGAATGCCACGGCGGCCAGCAGCGCCAGCACGACGACGAGGTCGGGGAAGTAGCGCAGTGTCTGGGCCAGCTCGAGCGCGGTGAACCGCGACGATCGCATCAGATAGATCGGCACCTGGCAGGCGACCATGTACCCGGCCGCGGTCAGCCACACCAACCCGATCCGCTGTTTGCGGATCAGCGACAGCGCAACCACCACCACGAGCACCAGCCAGCCCAGCGCCATCACCACCGGACCCGGTGTCGCCCATGGGGAGGCCGGTGCCCAGCGGTCCCAGTGCCAGGGTCCGCCGGCCAGACCCGGCACGATGCCGTGGGTGATCGATCGGGACAGCAGGTCCCAGGTCATCGACAGGTCGGAACTCCATCGGTGCTGGTTCACCACGGCCAGATAGAGCGCTACCCAGCCGGCGGTCAACGCCAGCGACGCGGCCCACAGCCAGATCCCGGCCCGCCACACCGTCCACACCGTCGGCAGCGCGGCCCGATCACCCTGCACGTGGCACAGCAGCGCGACCACCGCGAACGCGACGAACGGGATCACCGCGGACTTCTCGAAAAACAACAGCCCGCCGAAGTAGACCAGCACACCGGTGACCGCGTAGCGCCGGTTGCCGGTGCGGACCAGCAGGATCGCGTCGGCGCACACCCAGGCCAGCGCGGCCAGCATCGGCAACGAGTTCAGCGCCGCCGCCCACCACGCGAACGCGGGAACCCCCAGCGGCGTAAAAAGCGCGAACGTCAACGGGATCAGCAGCACGGGACGCCAGCCGAGGATGACGTACAGCGCGCGCAGCAGCGCCAGCGAGGCCAGCAGCTGCAGCACCACCAGGCTGATCGCCGGTCCGGTCCACACCAGCGGCGCCAGCCGGGTAAGCGCGCCCGCGACCAGGAAGGCAGCCGGCATCACGTGGCCGTCGTGGTCGTCGAACAGGTACGACGGCGAAAGCAGGCCCTGGGTGCCGGCCTTTCCGATGAGAATCAGGTCGTCCCAGTAGAAGTAGCCGCCGAACGCCAGCACCGCGCGGAACGCCAGCTGCACGGCGATGAGCGCGGCCGCGGCCGCGGCGACCCGCCGGTATGGTGGGCCGGTGCGCGCATTGGTCACCGGGGCGGCCGGTTTCATCGGCTCGACGCTAGTCGACCGTCTGCTGGCGGACGGTCACACGGTTGTGGGGTTGGACAATTTCGCGACCGGCCGCGCGACCAACCTCGAGCATCTGGCCGACAATCCCGCACACGACTTCGTCGAGGCCGACATCGTGACCGCGGATCTGAACGCGATACTCGACGAGCACCGGCCCGAGGTGGTGTTCCACCTGGCCGCCCAGATCGACGTGCGGCGCTCGGTGGCCGACCCGCAATTCGACGCCTCGGTCAACGTGGTCGGCACCGTGCGGCTGGCCGAGGCGGCACGGCGCGCGCAAGTCCGCAAGGTCGTGCACACCTCGTCGGGGGGATCCATTTACGGCACCCCGACACAATTCCCGACCCCGGAGACGGTGCCCACCGACCCGGCGTCGCCATACGCCGCCGGCAAGGTGGCGGGGGAGATCTACCTCAACACGTTTCGCCATCTCTACGGCCTGGACTGCTCGCATATCGCGCCGGCCAACGTCTACGGTCCCCGCCAGGACCCGCACGGCGAAGCGGGCGTGGTGGCGATCTTCGCCCAGGGGCTGCTGTCGGGTAAGCCCACCAAAGTGTTCGGCGACGCCACCAACACCCGCGACTACGTGTTCGTCGACGACGTGGTGGAGGCCTTCGTCAAGGCCTCCGGCGACGAAGGCGGCGGACAGCGGTTCAACATCGGCACCGGCAAAGAGACGTCGGACCGCGAACTGCACACCGCGGTGGCGGCGGCCGTGGGTGGGCCCGACGATCCGGAGTTCTATCCGCCGCGCCTGGGCGATCTGAGGCGGTCCTGCCTCGACATCGCCTTAGCCGAAAGGGTTTTGGGCTGGCGCCCGCAGGTTCAGCTCGAAGAGGGTGTGCGCCGGACGGTGGACTACTTCCGGCACCTGCACGCCGGCTGATCGCCGAGGGTGACGCCCTCAGTTCACGCTCGGCGCAACAGAAGATCTCAGCGCTGTTCGGGCGCCTGCGCGCCCTCGAGCGCGACGGCACGGGCGAGTCGCGCGTAGCGCAACTCCAAGTCCTTGAACCGCATGTAGGTGCTCAGCGTGGTGAAGCTGAACGCCATGATCAGCGCGTAGAGCATCAGGTCGGTGCCGCGGCCTATCCCGAACCAGTGCGCGACGACGGTGGTGTCGCCGGGCCGCAGTACGGCATAGATGCCGCCCAGCACGAACAGGACGTAGCCGACCTTGACCCAGGCCTTGGATCGTGCGCTGCGCCGCGACCGCAGCAGATAGACCAGCAGCCCCATGATCGAGCCGATCAGCAGCACCTGGATCCAGTTCACCTTGGAATCCTCCCTCGCAGGAACCCGTCGAAGATGATGTTCACGCCGTTGAGTAGGGGCTGCCCCTTCGACTTCGAGTATTCGGTGTACAGCACCTCGACCGGTTCCTCAACCACACGCCAGTTGTTTTCGGCGATCAGCATGACGAACTCGTTGGCGTGGCTCATGCCGCTCATGGTGATATTCAGCCCGTCGGCCACCGTCTTGTTGAACACCCGCAGGCCGTTGTTGGTGTCGGTCAGGCCGAGCCGGCGGCCGCGTCGGCTCAACCGCGCGGCGGTGCGCAGCACGATCCGCTTGAAAAGCGGCGGCTGGGTACCGCCGTCGGGCCGGCCGAACCGCGTTCCGATGACGACGTCGACGTCGCCCGCGGCCAGCCGGTCGATCATCGCGGCCACGTCTTTGACGCGGTGCTGGCCGTCGGCGTCGAAGGTGGCGAAGACCCGCGCACCCGGCTGCCTGCGGGCGTATTCGACGCCGGTTTGGATCGCCGCGCCCTGACCCACGTTGATCGGGTGGCGCACCAGATGAGCCCCCGCCCGCCGGGCGATCTCACCGGTGCCGTCGGTGCTGCCGTCGTCCACGCAGACGACGTTGTCGAAGACCGAGCGCACATCGGCGATCACCTCGCCGATGACTGAGGCTTCGTTGAAGGCGGGAATGATGATCCAGACGCCCGCGTATTGCATTTCGATGCACCACAAGCTACACGCCGGACCAGGGCGGATCAGCCCGACAGGCGTCCGGCGCGCGCCAGCGCCACCAGATGGACGCCGATTCCCACCAGCGGGCCGCACAACAGGGCGACCACGGTGCGGGTCTGCAGCGACCCGCCGCCCCATGGCAACAGCAGCAGCAATCCCGACGCCACCGTCGCGCCCACCCAGCCCAGCGAATACGCGCGATGCAGGGCAGCCGCTACCGCGGCGGCGCCGGTGAGCGTCAGCAAGGCGATCGCCACCGCGGCCGCGGTCAGCCACGCGAGCAGGGCGCCGCCGGCGTCGTACTGCGGCCCGAACGCGACACGCAGCAACCACGGGCCCACCAGCCCGGCCGCCGCCACCCCGACCGCGCCGATGCCGGCGATGAGCGCCGCCGGTGCGATCAGCGCCCGCAGCCGGTCGCTGCGCTCGTCGACGAAATGAGCGATCAGGTTGCCCTGCATGGCTGTCAGTGGCACCAGCAGCGGCGCGCGGGTCAGCGTCACGGCCAGGATGACGACGCCACCCTGGGCACCCAGCTCGTTGCTGGTCAGCTTCAGCAGCACCGGGAATCCCATCACCAGAATCGCGCTGGCACCGGCCGCGGTGACCGAATGGGCGGCGCCGCGCAGGAACGTTGCGGTGCTGCCGGGCGTCAGCAGCCGGGCCGTTGCACGCACCGTCGGCGAGGCCACCAGCAGGATCAGCCACGCGACCGCGCCCGCGACGGTTGCCCACAAGAACCCGGTCAGGCCCCACCCGACCACCACCGTCGCCCCGGCGACCGTCACCCGGATGATCGCGTCGGTCACCATCAGCGCTCCATACCGGGTCCACTGGTTGGTGCCGGCCAGCATGCCCAGCAGGGTGGCGTGCAGGCAAAACCCGGCCAGGCCGACGCTGAGCAGTCCCACCGACAGCCAGCGCGCCTCGACGAATACCCGCCCGCTCCACAACGGCGCGCTACCGGCGATCGCGACGGCCGCGGCGACGCCGACCATCGCGGCGACCCGCAGCGGATGGGTACGAGTGATCGGCGACACCTCGAGGTAGCCCGTCGAGCGGATCTCTCGGGTGGTCTCTTGCAGCAGGCCGTTGGCCGCACCGTTGACCAGGCCGAACGCGCCCCAGAACACCGCGAATACCGAGAAGCCGCTCGGAGCCAGGTCGCGAGCGGCCAGATAGATCACCGCGTAGCCGCACAGCGCGGTCAGTGCGGTAGCGGCGCCGACCCGCGCGACGCTGCCACGCGCGATCGGCCCCTGTGAAGCTCCCGTGCTGGCTGGCACCGCCACAGTTTGAAAATACTAAGTACTCCGCGTCGAGGGACTGAGACGTCGATTGAGTTCGCTATAAAGGGACCCATGTCAGCGTTTCGCATCTTCGGCATTTCGCTGGCAGTAACCGCAGCGGCCCTGGCTGCCGGGTACGCGCACGGCGGGCTCACCGCCCTGTTTTTGCTGGTGGTGCTCGCGGTCCTGGAGGTGTCCCTGTCGTTCGACAACGCCATCATCAACGCCGCGG
The DNA here is from genome assembly GCA_963845595.1 of uncultured Actinomycetota bacterium. Lineage (GTDB taxonomy): Bacteria > Actinomycetota > Actinomycetes > Mycobacteriales > Mycobacteriaceae > Mycobacterium. Next base: position 416,158 of record CAWJSU010000003.1, on the reverse strand, counting down.
TGCTGCAGCAGATGAGCGAGTTTTGGCAGCGGATGTTCCTGACGGTCGGGATTGTTATCGCGGTCTTCGGTATGCGGTTTCTTTTTCCGCTGGCGATCGTCTGGGCGAGCGCGGGCCTCGACCCGTTTGACGCGATGGATTTGGCCCTCAATCCGCCGCCCAACCACGCGCTGGAATTCCCGGACGGCGCACCCAGCTATGAAAAGCTGGTCATCGCGGCCCACCCGCAGATCGCCGCGTTCGGCGGGATTTTCCTGCTGATGCTGTTTTTGGACTTCGTTTTTCACGACCGAGACATCAAGTGGCTCAAGTGGATCGAGATCCCGTTCGCGCGCATCGGGCGGCTTGGTCACTTGTCGGTGGCGGTGGTCGGCGTGGTGCTGATCTTGGTCAGTCTCCGATTGACGCATTCCAGCGACGAGCGGGCGACGGTGCTGATAGCCGGGCTGCTGGGCCTGGTCTGCTATGTGCTCGTCAATGGCTTGAGTCGGGCGTTCCGGCCGTCGGGTCGCGACGCGGTGACGCCGAGCTCTCGGTCAGCCGGATCAGCCGGGTTGGCCGGCAAGGCGGCCGGCAGGGCGGGCCTGATGATGTTCCTCTACCTCGAGGTGCTCGACGCCGCCTTCTCCTTCGACGGGGTGACCGGCGCCTTCGCGATCACCTCCGACCCCGTCGTCATCGCGCTGGGTCTGGGTCTGGTGGGCTCGATGTTCGTCCGGTCCATCACCATCTATCTGGTCCAGCAGGATGCGCTGGACCGTTACGTGTACTTGGAACACGGCGCGCACTGGGCGATCGGCGCGCTGGCCGTGATCATGCTGTTCTCCATCGAGCCGCGGCTCGAGGTCCCCGACGCCGTCACCGCTTCGGTGGGTGTGGTCTTCATCGGTGCGGCCTTCGGCTGGAGCGTGCTGCGCAACCGACGGCAGGCGAGCCCGGCGCCCGAACTTGTCAGTGCCCCCCGGTCTTGAACCGCTCCACCGAGCGCTGCACCTCGGCCTCGGCTTCGGCGCGGCCAACCCAGTCGGCGGCCTTCACGAATTTGCCCGGCTCGAGGTCCTTGTAGTGCACGAAGAAGTGCTTGATCGCGTCCAGTTCGAAGGCCGGAACGTCCTCGATGTCTTGGATGTGGTCCCATCGGTGGTCGCCGGCCGGGACGCACAGCACTTTGTCGTCACCGCCCTTTTCGTCGACCATCTTGAACATCCCCACCGGACGTGCCTCGACCAGCACGCCGGGGAACAACGGTTCCGGCAGCAGCACCAGGGCATCCAGCGGGTCTTCGTCTTCGCCGAGGGTGTCCTCGATGAAGCCGTAGTCGGTCGGGTAGGCCATCGGGGTGTAGAGGTAGCGGTCCAGACGCACTTTTCCCGTCTCGTGGTCGACCTCGTACTTGTTGCGCTGGCCTCTCGGAATTTCGATGGTTACGTCGAATTGCACCGTTTCGGCTCCTTGACTGGGTAGGGCAGGGGATCAGTTGCGTCGCGGATACACCCTAGTCGGGGGCGGTGCCACCCCGCTGCGGAGCCCCACAGTGCAACCCAGTCGAGCGAAGATGCGGGCCGGTTCGGCAGAATGGGACCAGACAGTCAGGAGAGTGATGGGTCGAACTCGCTGGCGGAAATCCACCCAAGTGATGCTCTGGATTGCCGTGCTTGCGGTGGTCGCCGCCGTGATGGCAGCGGCCGCGTTCTTCACCATGGGTCACGCCGCCATTGGCGCGCACCAGCCGGTGCCGCCCCCGCGCGCGCCCACGGTCAAGCCCGGGTTGGTTCCGGTAACCGACACCGCGGCGGCGCCGAGCGCGGGCGGGCTGGCGGCCGCACTGGCGGCGATAGCGGCCGATCCCAATCTGGGCAGGCTGGGCGCCCGGGTCACCGACGCCCTGACCGCCAAAGAGCTCTGGCAGATGGCAGACGACGTGCCCCTGGTGCCGGCATCGACCAACAAGGCGCTGACCGCGGCCGCGGCGCTGCTGACCCTGGACCGCGAGGCCCGGGTCAGCACCCGCGTGGTGGCCGGCGTCCCCACTGCTCAGGGTCCTGTGGTGCTGGTGGGGGCCGGGGACCCGACGCTGTCGGCGGCGCAACCCGGCCAGCCCACCTGGTATCGGGGTGCGCCGCGGATCAGCGACCTGGTTGAACAGGTTCGTCGCAGCGGCATGACGCCGACGGCCGTGCAGGTGGACACCTCGTTGTTCAGTGGTCCGACGATGGCGCCGGGCTGGGATCCGGCCGACGTAGACAACGGCGACATCGCCCCGATCGAGTCGGCGATGATCGACGCCGGGCGCATCCAGCCGACGACCGTCAACTCACGACGGTCAAAAGCGCCGGCTTTGGATGCCGGGCGCGAGCTGGCCAAGGCGCTGGGTCTCGATCCCGGCGCGGTGACGATCGCCAAGGCGCCGTCCGGAGCGCGGCAACTGGCCGTGGTGCAGTCGGCCCCGTTGGTGACGCGGCTGTCCGAGATGATGAACGCCTCCGACAATGTGATGGCCGAATGCATCGCCCGCGAGGTGGCCGCCGCCATCGACCGGCCGCTGAGTTTTGCCGGCGCGGTCGACGCGGTGACCAACCGATTGGGCAACGCGCACATCGATACCGCCGGTGTCGCGCTGGTGGATTCCAGCGGGTTGTCGGTCGACGACCGGTTGACGGCCAAGACTCTCGACGGCACGGTGCAGGCGGCGGCGGGCCCGGACCAGCCCGCGTTGCGGCCGCTGCTGGATCTGCTGCCGATCGCCGGTGGCAGCGGCACGCTGTCCGACCGCTTTCTCGACACGGCCACCAACCTGGGCCCGGCCGGCTGGTTGCGCGCCAAGACCGGCTCGTTGACCGCCATCAACTCGCTGGTCGGGGTGCTCACCGATAGAGACGGGCGGGTACTCACCTTCGCGTTCATCTCTAATGGCGCCGGCCCCAACGGTCGCAACGCGGTGGACGCGTTGGCGACCAAGCTGTGGACATGTGGGTGCGCGACGTGACCCCATCCGCTGAACTGACCCTCGGCACCGCCGTGGACTGGCGATTCGCCGCGACGGTGGGGGCCCGGCTGGCACGTCCGGGGCCGAAGTCCTCCGACTACACCCGCCGGCAGGTGATCGACGAGCTGACCAGTGCCGCCGCGAAGGCCGAACCGCCGGTGCGCGACGTCACCGGGCTGGTCACCAAGGGTGCGGTGCCGGCGGCCCGCGTCGTCGACCGACCGGAGTGGGTGGCGGCCGCCGCGGAGTCGATGCGGGTGATGACGAACGGAACCGAGAAGCCGCGCGGCTTTTTGACCGGGCGGATCACCGGCGCGCAGACGGGTGCCGTGCTGGCGTTCGTCGCCTCCGGGATCCTCGGCCAGTACGACCCATTCGCCCCTAGCAAGGGGGCCGATGTCGGCTGCCTGCTGCTGGTGTATCCCAATGTCATCGCCGTCGAGCGGCAACTGCGCATCGAGCCTTCCGATTTCCGGTTGTGGGTATGCCTGCATGAGGTGACCCACCGGGTGCAGTTCACCGCCAACCCGTGGCTGCCCGACTACATGTCGCAGGCGCTGGGACTGTTGACTCAGGACGCCGGTGATGACATCGGGCAGATGGTGAGCCGGCTGGCCGACTTCGTGCGCCGCCGCGGCGATCAGGCATCCGCGCAGGACGCCAACGCGACCGGGATCCTCGGCCTGGTGCGCGCCGTGCAGTCCGAGCCGCAGCGCCAGGCCCTGGATCGGCTGCTGGTGCTCGGCACCCTGTTGGAGGGTCACGCCGACCACGTGATGGATGCCGTCGGGCCGCGGGTGGTGCCGTCGGTGGCCACCATCCGCCGTCGGTTTGACGAACGTCGCCATCGCAAGCAACCGCCGCTGCAGCGGTTGCTGCGCGCGCTGCTGGGCATCGACGCCAAGCTCAGCCAATACACCCGCGGCAAGGCATTCGTCGACCACGTGGTGGACCGGGTCGGGATGGAGCGGTTCAACACGATCTGGTCGGGCCCCGAAACGCTGCCGCTGCCCGCCGAGATCGAAAAACCGCAGCGATGGATCGACAGGGTGCTCTAGGGCAGCTGCGCGCGGCTGTCGAGGCGTTCACCGGGAGCTACCTCGGCGGCCCTCCTGTTGCCACTGACCAATGGGGTGTGGCGTTATCCGGTGGCCCGGACTCGTTGGCGCTCACCGCCGTTGCGGCTGCGCTGCGGCCCACCACCGCGCTGATCGTGGATCACGGCCTGCAGGCCGATTCCGCCGCCGTCGCCGAAGGCGCTCGGAGGCAGGCCGTTGCGTTGGGATGTGCTGAGGCACAGGTGCTTTGCGTGCGGGTAGGTAATGACGGTGGTCCCGAGGCGGCGGCGCGTGCCGCCCGCTATTCCGCGCTGGGCGCGTATCGCGACGGACCGGTGCTGTTAGCCCACACGCTCGATGACCAAGCCGAGACGGTGCTGCTGGGCCTGGGCCGTGGTTCCGGGGCGCGCTCGATCGCCGGCATGCGACCGTACGATCCGCCGTGGTGCCGGCCGCTGCTGGGAGTGCGGCGCGCGGTCACGCACGCCGCGTGCCAGGAGTTGGGCCTGACCGCATGGCAGGACCCGCACAACACCGACCGCCGATTCACCCGGACCCGGCTGCGCCACGAGGTGCTGCCGCTGCTGGAGGACGTGCTGGGCGGCGGGGTCGCCGAGGCGCTGGCCCGCACCGCGACGGCGTTGCGCGAAGACACCGAGCTGATCGACACGCTCGCCGCGCGGGCGCTGCCCGACGTCAGTACCGGTTCCGGTGCAGGGTCTGGGCTGCGCACCGCGGCCCTGGTCCCGCTGCCGGACCCGGTTCGACGCCGGGTGATCCGCGGCTGGCTACTGGCCGGCGGCGCGACCGGGCTGACGGACAAGCAGATTCGCGGGGTGGACACGCTGGTTACCGCCTGGCGGGGGCAGGGCGGGGTGGCGGTGGGGTCTCAGTTGCGTGGTGAGCGGTTGATCGCGGGACGGCGCGACGGCGTGCTCACATTGCGGCGCCGGCCCGTCTAGGCTGTGCTCGTGACCTACAGCTCCTCGGCGATCACCCCGGGACCGACAGCGGAGCTGTATCCAGGGGATATCAAGTCGATACTTCTCACCGAGGAGCAGATTCAAGGCCGCGTCGCCGAGCTCGGCGCCCAGATCGGCGATGACTACCGCGAGTTGGTCGCCGACAGTGGCCAAGATCTGCTGTTGATCGTCGTGCTCAAGGGCGCGGTGCTGTTCGTCACAGACTTGGCGCGCGCCATTGGGGTGCCGACGCAGTTCGAATTCATGGCCGTCAGCTCGTACGGGTCCTCGACGTCCTCGTCGGGTGTGGTGCGGATCCTCAAGGACCTGGACCGCGATATCCACGACCGCGACGTGCTGATCGTCGAGGACGTCGTCGACTCGGGCCTGACGTTGTCGTGGCTGCTGCGGAATCTGACCACCCGGCACCCCCGTTCGCTGCGGGTGTGCACGCTGCTGCGCAAGCCCGACGCGGCGCGCGCCAACGCCGACATCGCCTATGTGGGCTTCGACATTCCCAACGACTTCGTCGTGGGCTACGGCCTGGATTACGACGAGCGCTACCGCGACCTGCCCTATATCGGGATGTTGGATCCCAGGGTCTACCAGCAGTAGCTAATCGAGCTGCCACACCGCGGTCACCGTGAAGCTCACCGTCTGCTGGCCGGGTTCCAGCGGCACGGCGGACGCGGCGCGTGGCGGCGCCGGCGGTGACCCCTGGACTGGCGTGCTGCCGCCAGCCTCCGAGATGGAAAGCACCTTGCCCAGCCGCAGGCCGGACAGCTGCGCGTACTGCTCGGCGCGATTCTTGGCGTCCTGGAAGGCCCGCGCCCGTGCGTCCTTCACCAGCTGCGAGTCGTCGGCGATCGAATAGCTGACCGAGCTGATCCGGGTTGCGTCACCGCCGGTGGTGACGACGACAGCCAATAGCTTGGACGCGGCGTCGGTCGGCTGGATCTTGAGCTGGATTCCGTTGGTGGCGCGGTAGCCGGTGATGGTGGCGGTGCCGTTGGGTTCGGGGTTGCCGTACTGCGGCTGCAGCGTGACCTGGGTGGTGCTGATGTTCTTGTGGTCCAGTCCGGCGCCGACCAGCGCGTTGATCACCGCTTGCTGGCGGTCGTTGGTCTGGTTCATCGCGGTGGTGACGTCGGGCGCGGTGAACTCGATGCTGACGTCGGCGGTCAACGTGTCCGGGACGCCTTGGACTTGCCCGGATCCCAGGACGGTCACCTGACGGGGATTTGCGTTCGGCGCGATTGTTGAGGCCGGGGGGTGGTCACACGCCGACGCGGTGGCCGCCACGATGGTGGCCACGACGGCGGCAACCAAGGCAATCGACCTGCGGACATACGTCGGGGCGCTTCTTGTCGGCATGCCTGGCACCATAGTCGGCTCGGGCACGCTCAATGGCTAACCTGAGTCGTCATGCGCATCATCGCCAGCCACCGTTCTGCTACGGAAAGCCAGGACACCATGGTCACCGATTACAACCAATCCCGCATCGCGGAGCGGTATCAGCAAGCCAAGGCTCAGCCCTGGCGGTCGCGCGTCGAGACCTATTCATTCTTGAAGCTAGTCGGCGATGTCAAGGGAAAAAGGGTGCTGGATGTCGCTTGCGGTGAAGGGCATTTCACGCGGATGCTGCGCAATGCGGGTGCTGCAGAGGTGGTCGGAATCGACATCTCCGAGCGGATGATCGAATTAGCGTGCGAGCAGGAAGCGCGTCAGCCGCTCGGTATCGAATACCGCGTCGAAGATGCCAGAATCGTGCTTGGCCAAACGGATTTCGACCTTGTGGTCGGCGCCTGGCTGCTGGTGTACGCACGAAGCCGCGCCGAACTCGTGACGATGTGCCGGGGGCTGGCGAGTCGGCTCAGCCCCGGCGGGCGCCTCGTCACCATCATCAACAACCCGGGAGTGTGCGAACTCGACTCGCCGCCCGACTATCGCAAGTACGGCTTCGAGATGTCGCTCGCCGATCACGCCGTTGAAGGTGCACCGATTAAAGTGACCATCCTGCTGGAGGATTCGACGCTGGAGATCGAGAACTACTATCTGCCGATCACCGCCTATGAATCCGCCCTAACTCAGGCGGGTTTCCGAGACTTCGCAGCGCACAGGCCCGAAGTGTCACCGGCCCCCGACAGCGAACCCGCCCATTGGGACGACTTGCTCGAGTTTCCGAATTTCGTCCTGCTGGACTGCGTCAAGCCCTAATTCGTCCTTCGGGCTCGACGGAGCGCTTCGCTATAGGGACACCAGAACGTCCGGGCCGTAGGCAGTCAAGTCCGGGGGCGGTTTCGAAATTTGCATCGCGGCGATTTCCCTTTTCCGGGCCTGCTCCAGCTGGCTTCGGGTCCGGTTGTGCTTGCGCGCCTGGGCAATTCGAACCCTTCGTCGCCTCGACCTGTTCCGCCTGGTGGTGACCGGTGGCACGCATGCCGACCGACAGATCCGTTCGGTGGGCGTGGTCCGGACGACGGTGGGCCGGATTGCTCGCCACAGGCTCGGTGCCGAAGTCATCGAGCTTCCAGGCAGCCATTCACCCTTCCTTTCCGGAGGGTCAGCTCTAGCCGATGTGTTGCTGCGTATAGCTGATGGGATCTAGCTCACCTGACTATCGGATAGGCAGTGGATAGGTAGAAACCTCAAGCAAGACCCTGCGAAATTCGTGAGTCAAGGCATGGGCGCGGCCCGACGAGCCGACGGCCAGCCGTCCGCTTACTCCCGGGGCCGGAACGTCGCGGGATTCGGTAGCACTCGCTGTCGGGTCGTGTCGCTGAAAGGGCCCAAGGAAGACGACTCGGCCAGAGCCTCATGCACGTCTGAGAGCGTGATGAGGCCAAGTTCGACTTGCAGCCAGGTGGCACTGAGTCCGAACGCCCTGGCCGCGCGCCTGGCCTCCTCGGCGTCCGGGAAGTCATCGGCGTTGGCCCGCCCGCTCCCTCCATACCACCGGCCCTTGGTGACGCCGCAGGCGTCGCGCAGTTCCTCGACGGTGATGTCGCGGTTCAGCGTCGCCTCAAGCAGTCGCTTCAGCCCCCACCCGGCGGCGTTGGTCCTCGGCATCCGACCAGCGTAACCCGGTGACGAAAAGCGGTCAAACACTCCTGAACTGCGATTCTACGACAGGAAATCTGACTTCTGCGATCCAGATTAGACAGCTATTCATAATATATGACATGATGTCCGGAGTTCGTCCACGAGCCAAGAGGAGAAACCCGATGTCGTTTGTGAGCACACTGCCAGGGCGGCTGGCCACGGCGAAGGGCCGGGTGCAGGTGATTGGCTCGGCCATAATCGCGGCCGGCGGGATCGCCGCGCTTCCGGTCATTGGGCTGGTCTCGCCAGCGGCGGACCACGTGTCGGCAGTGACGGTGGGGCACCGCCCCGCCGGTCAGCAGTTCGTCCATGCCTCGGGGCCCAGCCGCCCCAGCGGCAAGTCTCATGCGGCCAGGGAGGCGGGCAACGTGACGCGGGCTGGGTACGGGATGGCGCCCTCCGCGCCCGCCCACCCGACGCCCTCCGCGCCCGCCAACCCGATTCTGGCGGGCCCCGCCGGCCGGGGCTAACCGCGCGCTCTACGGTGTGACGAGAATTTTGCAGTGCCGCTCGGGGTCGGCCAGGTTGTCGAAGGCCGCGCCGACCCCGTCCAGACCCACCTCTCCGGTGATCAGCGGGGCGACGTCGATGTCGCCCTCGGCGATCGCGCGCAGCGACTCCGCGAATTCCTCCGGGGTGTAGGCGAGGCTGAATTGCACGTTGATCTCTTTGGCGATCGCGAAGAACGGATGCACGGTGTCGGACTCCATGCACACCCCCGCGACGACCAACCGGGTACCCGGACGTGCCCGCAATAGGACGTCGTCGATGATTCCGGGCACCCCCACCGCTTCGAAAACCGCGGCGGCCTTGACCGAGTCGAACGGCGACCCCTGCGCCGGATCCAGCACCCGGTGTGCGCCCATCACGGTGGCCAGTTCGCGCCGCTTCGGCGAAAAGTCTGACGCCACAATGGTTTCGACTCCGCGCACCCGAAGGCCGGCGATGATGGCCATGCCGATCGGACCGCAACCAAGCACCAGTGCGGTCTCACCGGGTGCGATGTTGGACTTGTTCACGGCGTGCAACCCCACCGCTATGGGCTCGGTCAGGGCGGCGTGCTTGAGGTCCAGGCCGTTGGGGATGGGCAGCAGCAGCGGCGCCGAGAGCAGCATCCGCTCGGCGTACCCGCCGATGGTGGTGTTGCTGTACACGATTGGCTCGGCGCCCTTGTCGGACAACAACGCCGGGATGGACGTGACCAGCGTCCCGGCCGGGTGAGTTTCGGTGTCGGGCCCCGCTTCGAGTATCTCAGCGCTGAATTCGTGACCCATGTAGACATCCCGTTCGAGATCGACCTGCATGCCGCCTTTACCGGCGGCAACCCTTTCGCTCATTTCCAGCACATGGGCCCCGTGCGCGGCGAAATGCAGGTCAGAGCCGCAGATTCCACAGGCTCGCACCCCGACTAGGACCTGGCCCGGTCCGGGTACCGGGTCGGGGGTGTCGTCCCGGTAGACCATTCGCCCGTCGCGCAGCACCGCGGCGCGCATCAGCTCGTCTCGCTTTCGATCTTGTGCTCCTCGACATGCTGGGTGATCGCATTCATCACGGCTTGACCCGCGCGCCCGATCAGTTGGTCGCGCTTGCCTCTGGCCCAGTCGTGCGATGCCAGCGATGCCTCCAGCTGTCCCTTGAAATAGGGAATCACCTTGCGGGCGAACAGGTCATAGCAGTGATAGGTCGCCTTGGGCGAGGCCCAGTCGTGGCCTAGCAGCAGCAGCGTCCCGAAACCACCCGAACGCTCCAGCAGGTCTTCGATGTGGGCGATCGCGTCGTCAGGCGTTCCGATGCAGCAATTTCCTTTGGCCGCATAGTCTTCGACGAACTCGTGCGGCGACTGCGCGCCGTCGACCGTGTTGGACAGCGGAACGAAACCGGCCGCGCCGAAGTAGTTGGCGAAATCCTGTAGCCCGTAGGTGCAGTCGTCGATCGCCTGATCGCGGCTGTCGGCGATATGCATGATGCTCAACACCCGCCAGTCGGCCCGATCCGGCTCGTCGCGGCCGACCTTGGCGGCCTGCTCGCACACCACCTCCCAGGTGTTTTCCAGCGCCGCGTAACCGCCGGGCACCGACATCGACAGCGACAGCAGCGAGGTGCCAAGAGCTCCGGCCAGCCGCGGCCCGGACGGCGAAATCATTGCTGCCGTGGCGATTTCCGGATAAGGCCAGGTGTAGGGGCGGATATGCAATTGCGCCTCGCGCAGGATGAACCAGTCGGAGTGACGGTCGATGCGCTCGGTGGGTCCGGCGCGGAACAGCGCGAGGATCGCTTCGAGGGACTCCTGCATCATCCGCCGTTGCTCGACCGGGTCGATACCCATCATGTAGGCGTCCGACGGCAGGGCGCCGGGACCGGTGCCGAACATGACGCGGCCGCGGGTCAGGTGGTCCAGCAGCACCCAGCGGTCGGCCACCATCAGCGGATGGTGGTAGGGCAGCGAGACCACTCCGGTGCCCAACCGCAGGTGTTTGGTGCGTTCGGCCGCGGCCGCGATGAACACTTCCGGGCAGGCGATCAGCTCGTAGCCGCCGGAGTGGTGTTCGCCGAACCACGCCTCGTCGAAGCCCAGCCGATCTAGCGCGACGACCCGGTCCATGTCGTATTCCAGTGCCACCGTTGGAGATTGGCCGGTCGGATGAAACGGCGTGATAAAGACTCCGAAACGCAGTGGGCCGCTCATCGAAGCTCCAATCCTTTCAAGAACTCCAACAGATTCGCGTTTACTTCGTCGGGTCGTTCCTGCTGCAGCCAGTGTCCCGCGCCTTCGATCAGCACCTCGCGGTACGGGCCGGTGATCATCTCCGCGGTGCGGTCTCGACGGGTGAATGACAACACGGGATCGGCCGTGCCGGCCATGAACAGGCACGGCACCGAGATTTTGGCGCCGTCGAGTTGGGGGGTCGTCTCCCAATTGCGGTCGAAATTGCGATACCAGTTCAGGCCCCCGGTGAATCCGGTGCGGGAGAACTCGCTGATGTAGTGGTCGAGCTCGTCCTGGCTGATCCAGTCCGGCAGCCCGTCGGGTTCGGGAAGCCGATCGATGAATCCTTCCGGGCCGGGGGCCGCCATCCGCATCGCGGCGCTCGCGTCGCTGGGTGGGCGTAGGCCACCGATCATCCGGCGGATGGTTCGGGCGGGGTCGCCGCCCAGTTCGGCGTCGGCGACGCCCGGCTCCTGGAAATAGAGGATGTAGAAGAAGTTCTTGCCGAATATCTTGCGGAACGCCTGGGTCGGCGGCACGTGCGCGCGGGGCAGCGCCGGCACGCTGAGCGCGGCGACGGCCGTGACCCGGTCGGGGTGCAGCAGTGGCGCGTGCCACACCACGGGGGCACCCCAGTCGTGACCGATCCAGACGGCGCGTTCGGCGTCCACGTCGTCGAGCAGGCCGACGATGTCGGCGGTCAACTCGTGAATGTTGTAGGCCTCGATCGCCTCCGGACGGGAAGAGCCGCCGTAGCCGCGCTGATCGGGAGCCAGCACGTGGTAGCCGGCCTCGGCGAGGACCGGAATCTGGTGCCGCCACGAGTAGGCCAGTTCGGGAAAGCCGTGCGCCAGCACCACCACGGGTGCGCCTGGCTCTCCGGCCTCGGTCACCCGTAGCCGGACTCCATTGGTGTCCACTAACCGTTCGGTTGATACACGCATCGTCTCACCAAATCACAACGGCACCTGGCTGAGAAGGGCTGGCCCGCGCATATATTGGGGCCATGCGGTTAGACCACATTGTGCTCTGGACGAAGGATCCGCGGGCGGCGCTGGAATTCTACTCGACGGTGGTCGGGCTCACCCCGGTGCGGTCTGCCGAGTTCGAGGCCGGGGAGGCGCCGTTCCCGAGCGTGCGGGTGTGTGAGGACACCATCATCGACCTCATGCCAACCGAGATGGCTGCCAGTATTGGGTCGGCCGCAATCTCTGGAGGCAGCGCCGGCCATCCGGTCAATCACGTCTGTCTCGCGCTGTCGAAGCCGGAATTCGACGCGTTGGATCGGCGGCTGCGGGCAGCGGGCGTCGATACCGGCACGCGGATGACCCATAGCTTTGGGGCCCAAGGGTGGGCGCCGCACACCTACTACTTCGCCGATCCGGACGGCAATGTGCTCGAGGCCCGCTACTACGAGTAACGCGGACGCGGCAACGGTCCGTATAGCGCTGCCAGCAACCCAAGCAGTCAGGCTCCGGGAACTGCCTATCGTTGTGATAGCGGTAGCCTGGACTTTTCCAGCGGCGTGTGATCGGGGAAGGACCTGGCCGAAACGGCCGATGATTGATGAACCGGAAAAACGTGATCCGCACCATCACCGCGGTCGCAGTGGTGGTGCTGCTGGGCTGGTCGTTCTTCTATTTCAGTGACGACACCCGCGGTTATAAGCCCGTCGACACCTCGGTGGCGATGGCGCAGATCAACAGCGACAACGTCAAGAGCGCGCAAATCGACGATCGCGAGCAGCAGCTGCGATTGACCCTCAAGAAGGCCAACAGCGACACCGAGAATTCCGACAAAGTCATCACCAAATACCCGTCCGGGTACGCCGTAGACCTTTTCAACGCGCTCACCGCTAAGAACGCAAAGGTCAGCACCGTCGTCAACGAAGGCAGCCTCCTGGGCGAGCTGCTCGTCTATGCGCTGCCGCTGCTGTTGCTGGTGGGCCTGTTCGTGATGTTCTCCCGCATGCAGGGCGGCGCCCGAATGGGCTTCGGATTCGGCAAATCGCGCGCCAAGCAGCTCTCCAAAGACATGCCCAAGACCACGTTCGCCGACGTCGCGGGCGTCGACGAGGCGGTCGAGGAGCTCTACGAGATCAAGGACTTCCTGCAGAACCCGTCCCGGTACCAGGCGCTGGGCGCCAAGATCCCCAAGGGCGTGCTGCTCTACGGGCCGCCGGGCACCGGCAAGACGCTGCTGGCCCGCGCGGTCGCGGGTGAAGCCGGCGTTCCGTTCTTCACTATCTCCGGCTCCGACTTCGTCGAGATGTTCGTCGGTGTCGGCGCCTCCCGGGTGCGCGATATGTTCGACCAGGCCAAGCAGAACAGCCCGTGCATCATTTTCGTCGACGAGATCGACGCGGTGGGCCGTCAGCGCGGCGCCGGACTCGGCGGCGGTCACGACGAGCGCGAGCAGACGCTCAACCAGTTACTGGTCGAGATGGACGGTTTCGGCGACCGCGCCGGCGTGATTCTCATTGCGGCCACCAACCGGCCCGACATCCTGGACCCCGCGCTGCTGAGGCCGGGCCGTTTCGACCGGCAGATCCCGGTCTCCAATCCCGACCTGGCGGGTCGCCGCGCGGTGCTGCGGGTGCATTCCAAGGGCAAGCCGATCGCCCCGGACGCCGACCTGGACGGCCTGGCCAAGCGAACCGTCGGCATGACCGGCGCCGATCTGGCCAACGTCATCAACGAGGCGGCGCTGCTGACCGCCCGCGAGAACGGCACCGTGATCACCGGCCCCGCGCTGGAGGAGGCGGTGGACCGGGTGATCGGCGGGCCCCGCCGCAAGGGCCGGGTGATCAGCGAGCAGGAGAAGAAGATCACCGCCTACCACGAGGGTGGGCACACCCTGGCAGCCTGGGCGATGCCGGACATCGACCCGGTCTACAAGGTGACGATCCTGGCCCGCGGACGCACCGGCGGACACGCGGTCGCGGTACCCGAGGAAGACAAAGGCCTACGGACCCGCTCGGAGATGATCGCCCAGCTGGTCTTTGCGATGGGTGGCCGCGCCGCCGAGGAACTGGTGTTTCGCGAGCCGACCACCGGCGCGGTGTCAGACATCGACCAGGCGACCAAGATCGCCCGCGCGATGGTCACCGAGTACGGCATGAGTTCCAAGCTTGGCGCGGTCAAGTACGGCACCGAACATGGCGACCCGTTCCTGGGCCGCTCGATGGGCACGCAGTCCGACTACTCCCACGAGGTGGCCCGCGACATCGACGACGAGGTCCGCAAGCTTATCGAGGCGGCGCACACCGAAGCGTGGGAGATTCTCACCGACTATCGCGACGTGCTGGACACCCTGGCCGGCGAGCTGCTGGAAAAGGAAACGCTGCACCGGCCCGAGTTGGAGGGGATCTTCGCCGACGTGGAAAAGCGGCCTCGGCTCACCCTGTTCGACGATTTCGGTGGCCGCATCCCGTCGGACAAGCCGCCGATCAAGACCCCCGGCGAGCTGGCCATCGAACGCGGCGAGCCCTGGCCGCAGCCCGTGCCCGAGCCGGCGTTCAAGGCGGCCATCGCGCGCGCCAGCGAGGCCGCCGAGGCGCAGGCAGCCCAGGCCGGGCAGGGGCCCGACGGAACGGGCCAGGGCGCCAACGGTTCTCACGGTCCCACCCAGCCCGACTACGGTGCGCCGGCCGGCTGGCATGCGCCCGGGTGGCCGCCGCAGGCGTCCTATTGGCCTCACTCGGCGCCCCAGCCGGCCCCGTATCCCCCTTACCCGCCCTACCCGCCGCCTGGTCAATCCACCCCCGATGCCGGCAAGTCCCCGGACCAGCCGGACGAGGACGTGAGCCGGTCCAACCCGCACGGCTGACGAACGGAGGGATTCGATGGCCTTACCGGATTTGGGGCCGGATAGCCGGAACGCGATGCCACGCATAGGGGTGTTCGACCAGCAACGTGCCGAGGCCGCGATCCGCGAGCTGTTGTTCGCGATCGGCGAGGACCCGGAGCGGGACGGCTTGCAGGACACCCCGGCCCGCGTCGCGCGCGCCTACCGCGAGATGTTCGCCGGGCTCTACACCGACCCCGACTCGGTGCTGAACGCCATGTTCGACGAAGAGCACAACGAGCTGGTGATCGTCAAGGAAATCCCGCTGTACTCCACGTGCGAGCACCATCTGGTGTCGTTCCACGGTGTGGCCCATGTCGGCTACATTCCGGGCAAGGACGGCAGGATAACCGGCCTCTCGAAGATCGCCCGGTTGGTCGACCTCTACGCCAAGCGGCCGCAGGTGCAGGAGCGGCTCACCAGCCAGATCGCCGACGCCCTGGTGAACAAACTCAACCCGAGCGGGGTGATCGTGGTCGTCGAGGCCGAGCACCTGTGTATGGCCATGCGCGGTGTCCGCAAGCCCGGCGCCGTCACGACGACGTCCGCGGTGCGTGGTCAGTTCAAGACCGATGCCGCTTCTCGAGCCGAGGCGCTCGACCTCATCCTCCGTAAGTGATTCGGCGCACCCGTGCAGGTTATGGGGGTGGTGAACGTCACCGACGACTCGTTCTCGGACGGTGGGCGTTATCTCGATGCTGACGGCGCCGTCGAGCACGGTCTGGCGTTGGCCGCAGCGGGTGCCGGCATTGTTGACGTCGGTGGCGAGTCGACGCGCCCCGGGGCGGTTCGGATCGACCCTCGGGTCGAGGCGGCTCGTGTGCTGCCTGTCGTCAAAGGACTTGCCGCACAAGGTATTACCGTCAGCATCGACACCATGCATGCCGACGTCGCGCGGGCCGCGCTGGACAGCGGCGCGCGGATCGTCAACGACGTGTCCGGCGGGCGAGCCGATCCCGCGATGGCTCCGCTGCTGGCCGAGGCCGGCGTGCGGTGGGTATTGATGCACTGGCGATCGGTATCGGCGCAACGCCCGCATCAGGCCCCGCACTACCACGACGTGGTGGCCGAAGTGCGCGCCGAGTTGCTCGCCAGCGTCGACGACGCGGTGGCCGCCGGCGTCGATCCGGCAAACCTGGTGATCGACCCCGGCCTCGGATTCGCCAAGACGGGACAACACAATTGGGCGCTGTTGCATGGGTTGCCGGAGCTGGTGGCAACCGGCATTCCGGTGCTACTTGGCGCCTCGCGCAAGCGGTTCCTCGGTACGTTGCTGGCCGGGCCCGACGGGTCGCCACGACCGCCGGACGGGCGCGAGACGGCAACAGCGGTGATTTCCGCACTGGCCGCCCTGTACGGGGCTTGGGGCGTGCGGGTGCACGACGTGCGGGCGTCGGTGGACGCCCTCAAGGTCGTCGGAGCTTGGCTGCAGACCGAGACGGCGGGCGATGGCTGATCGAATCGAGTTGCGCGGCTTGACGGTCCGTGGCCGGCACGGAGTTTTCGGGCACGAACGCGTCAATGGGCAGGACTTCGTGATCGATATCACCCTGTGGATCGACCTGGCGGACGCCGCCGCGAGCGACGACCTGGCTGACACCTTCGACTACGGCGCGCTGGCCCAGCGGGCTACCGAGATCGTCTCCGGACCCCCACGGAACCTGATCGAAACGGTCGGGGGCGAGATTGCCGACTTCGTGATGGGCGACGAACGCGTGCATGCCGTCGAGGTGGTCGTGCACAAGCCGCAGGCTCCGATCCCGCAGAAGTTCGCCGATGTTGCGGTGGTGATCCGGCGGTCGCGGCGCGGTGGTCGCGGTTCGGTGATCCCCGCGAGCGGGGTGTGATGACGCGCGTTGTGCTATCCATCGGCTCGAATCTGGGAGACCGTTTGGCGCGGCTGCAGTCCGTCGTCGACGGCCTGGGTGAGGCGGTGGTTGCGATCTCGCCGGTGTACGAGACCCTCGCCTGGGGCCGCGTTGAGCAGGGGCCGTTCCTGAACGCGATCCTGATCGCCGACGATCCGGCCCGCGACGCGCAGGCCTGGCTGCGCCGGGCCCAGGAGTTCGAGGAGATGGCGGGCCGAATTCGGGGTGAGCGTTGGGGCCCGCGCACTCTCGATGTCGACCTGATCACCTGCTACCACGCTGGCCCGGTCGGTGAAACCGAGGTGATCTCCCGGGAGAACAACCTGACGCTGCCGCACCCGCTGGCGCATCTTCGGGCTTTCGTCATGATCCCGTGGCTGGCGGTCGACCCGGACGCGATGCTGACCGTCCCCGTGGGGCGGCGACCCGTCGCCCAGCTGCTGACCGAGGTTGACCCGGCCGACCGGGACGGTGTCCGGTTGTCGGACCTGGCGCTCAACCCGCCGCTCCAGCCGAAATCGGACGGCTGATGGGACCGACCCGTAAACGTGAGCTGACGGCCGCGGTGGTCGGCGCTGCGGTGGTGGCCTATCTGCTGGTGATGCTGCTGTACCGGTGGTTTCCACCCATCACCGTGTGGACCGGCGTGTCGCTGCTCGCGGTCGCCGTCGCCGAGGCGCTGTGGGCCCGCTACGTGCGGACCAAGATCGCCGATGGCGAGATCGGTGACGGGCCCGGTTGGCTGCACCCGCTTTCGGTGGCCCGCAGCGTGATGGTCGCCAAGGCATCGGCCTGGATGGGCGCGATGGTGCTGGGTTGGTGGGTCGGAGTGCTGGTGTACTTACTGCCCCGGCGGTCGTGGTTGCGCGTTGCGGCCGACGACACCTCCGGCTCGGTGGTGGCGGCCGTCAGCGCGCTGGCTCTGGTGGTTGCCGCGTTGTGGCTTCAACATTGCTGCAAGTCTCCGCAGGACCCGGCCGATCACGGTGAGGGTGCAGAAAACTAGCCCCGATATTCCCCCGATTAGCCCAGGTGAGAATCGCCGGAGTCGCGCGACACGCGGATTGACCTCGCCCAGGTACTCTCAGGCCATGACCGTTCTGTCCCGCGGCGCCCGGGTCCGGCGCGGCGGACGCAGGCCGGGTTGGGCGCTCTTGACGGTGTTGCTGGTCCTCGCGATGGGGGCCAGTTCCGCATTGATTTTCACCAATCGCGTGGAACTTCTCAGGCTAGCTGTACTCCTGGCGCTGTGGGCCGCGGTCGCCGGTGCATTCGTGTCGGTGCTCTACCGCCGGAAAAGCGACGCGGACCAATCGCGGGAGCGTGACCTGAAGCTGGTCTATGACCTTCAGCTGGATCGGGAAATCTCGGCTCGTCGCGAGTACGAGCTAACGGTGGAGTCCCAGCTGCGTCGCGAGCTGGCCTCCGAGCTGCGTGCTCAGGCCGCCGACGACGTGGCGGCGCTGCGGGCCGAGTTGACCGCGCTGCGAACCAGGCTGGAGATCCTGTTCGACACAAACCTGGAGAACCGCCCCGCCCTGGAGACGCTGGAGCCGGAGCCGACCGCGATCCGGGCCTACAACGACTGGGAATTCAATGGCGAGGGCACACCCGTCGACTGGGTGTCCAGCGACCGGGTCACCTCGGTTCGCCCGGACAGCCCGCTCAGCCGCAGCGCCGGCCGCCCGGACGAGGCTTCGATCATCGACGTGCCCGAGGAACCGCTGTTGCCGCCCCGGCCGCCGACTCCGCCGCGGGAGCGGGTCCGGCTGCGTTATGACGTCCCACCTGAGGCCACGCCGGTGATCCACTCACCGGAGCCTGAGCCGCGATTCGAGCCCCGCCACCGCCCGCCACCACCGCCCGTATCCGTACCGCCGGCACCGTCTGGGCCACTACCGCCGTCTGGGCCACTACCGCCGTCTGGGCCGCCGCCGTCTGGGCCACTACCGCCGTCTGGGCCGCCGCCGGCGCCGCCTGGGCCGTTACCGCCGTCTGGGCCGCCGCCGGCGCCTTCGGGGCCGTTGCCGCCGTCCGGGCCATTACCGCAGTCGGTGCCCCTGGTGCAGCCCGCGCCGCCACCCCCGCCGGCACCGGAGCCCGAACCGCAACTGCAACCACAGATGCAGGATCGGCAGCCAATCGCCGCCGACGGACAGTGGTTGCCGCCCGGCACCCCGGGTAGCCACTGGGCCGGCGTCGACACCCCCAGCACACCGACCGTCGCGCCGTCGGGCCGGCGGCGGCGCGCCCGGCATTACACCCCGGACGAACCCGGCGAAGCCCCGCCCATCCCAGCCGAGGCCGAGCCATACGCCGAGTCCGGTCGCCGGGCTCGGTCGCGCCATTCGGCGGAGTACCGCGACTTCAGCGTCAGCAGCTTTACCGACAGACGCGAGCCGCCGGCGGCAGCGACCCGGTCACCACAGCCGGCAGAACCCGCACCACCCGCCGCACCGCCACCGCCACAGCCGGCGCCACGGCTGGCACCGCCGCCACCACGGCTGGCACCGCCACCACCTGCCCCGCCTGGCCCGGCGCCCCGCCACCGCAGCGCGGACCCCTTGCCGGAGGGGCGCGAAGAATTGGGAGGGTCCGGGGAGTCCGATGGACTGGCCCCGCAGTCCGCTGGTCAGTCGGTCGCCGAGCTGATGGCGCGGCTGGGGTCCCAGCCGACCGGAGGTGGCCGGCGTCGTCGCCGTGACGATTGACACTGGGTACCGGCCGAAGAAATCGACTACAGTCTTAGTGACCGTCCGGTACCCATCAGGTGGGACTGGAACGAAACGAAGACACATGTGAGGTCGTCTGCGGTGGTGCAGTTCGACGGTTTGCGCCCGGCCAGGCTCAAGGTGGGGATCATCTCCGCGGGCCGGGTGGGAACCGCGTTGGGAGCCGCGCTGGAGCGCGCGGACCACGTCGTGGTCGCGTGCAGCGCCATTTCCCACGCGTCCCGGCAGCGGGCGCAGCGACGGCTGCCCGATACCCCGGTGCTGTCGCCGCCGGACGTCGCCGCCGGCGCCGAGTTGCTGCTGTTGGCGGTTCCCGACAGCGAACTCGCCAGCCTGGTGTCCGGCTTGGCCGCCACGTCGGCGGTGCGGCCCGGCACGATCGTGGCGCACACGTCCGGCGCCAACGGGGTCGGTATTCTCGCGCCGCTGACCCGGCTTGGCTGCATACCGCTGGCGATTCACCCGGCGATGACGTTCACCGGCTCCGACGAGGACATCAGCCGGTTGCCGGACACCTGCTTCGGGATCACCGCGGCCGACGAGGTCGGACGCGCGATCGCGCAGTCTCTGGTGCTGGAGATGGGCGGGGAGCCGTTTTGCGTTCCCGAGGACGCGCGCATCCTCTACCACGCCGCGCTGGCCCATGCGGGCAACCACATCGTGACCGTGGTCGCCGATGCGCTCGAAGCGCTGCGGGCCGCGCTGCGCGGCAGTGAACTGCTCGGCCTGGGGGTACCTCCCGCTTGCGGGGGCCCGTGCGTGGACGACCAGCCGGGCGGCATCGCCGAACGGATCGTCGGGCCGCTGGCCCGGGCGGCGCTGGAGAACACCCTGCAACGAGGCCAGGCCGCGCTCACCGGCCCGGTCGCCCGCGGTGACGCGGCAGCGGTCGCCGAACACCTGAACGCACTGGCCAACATTGACCCGCAACTGGCCCAGGCATATCGGGTCAACGCCCTGCGGACCGCCCAGCGCGCGCATGCCCCCGCCGACGTCGTCGAGGTGCTGGCGCAATGACCGCTAAGTTGACTCCTAAGTTCAACCCGGGTCAGCTCAACGTGTACCCGAAGCCAGGCGACGTGGGCGACGTCACCCGCGCACTACGTCACACCGGCCGCCGGGTGATGCTGGTGCCCACCATGGGCGCGTTACACGACGGCCACCTGACCCTGGTTCGCGCTGCCAAACGAGTGCCCGGCTCGGTGGTGGCGGTGTCGATCTTCGTCAATCCGTTGCAGTTCGGCGCCGGGGAAGATCTCGACGCCTATCCGCGCACCCTCGACAACGACCTGGCGATGCTGCGCGACGAGGGCGTTGAGATCGTATTCACGCCGACCGCCGTGGACATGTATCCCAGCGGTCTGCGCACCACCGTGCAACCCGGTCCGCTGGCCGCCGAACTCGAGGGCGGCCCGCGGCCAACACATTTCGGCGGGGTGCTGACCGTCGTGCTGAAGCTGCTGCAGATTGTGCGTCCCGATCGGATTTTCTTCGGCGAGAAGGACTACCAGCAGCTGGTGATGATTCGGCAGATGGTCGCCGACCTCAACGTCGATGTGCAGGTGGTCGGGGTGCCAACCGTGCGGGAAGCCGATGGGCTGGCGATGTCGTCGCGCAACCGCTACCTCGACCCGACGCAACGAGAAGTCGCCGTGACGCTCTCCGCTGCGCTGACGGCCGCGGCACACGCCGCGCACGAGGGTGCGGAGGTCGCGCTGGCCGCGGCCCGCGCAGTGCTCGACGCGATGCCCGCGCTCACGGTCGACTACCTAGAGTTGCGCGATCCGGAGCTTGGTCCGGTCCAGCCCAACGCGCCGGCTCGGCTGCTGGTCGCGGCCGGGCTCGGCAGCACCAGATTGTTGGACAACATCTCGCTTGAAATCGGAGCAACGCCGGCACCTGTCGGGCCGGACGGTAAACGTGTCCCTGAATCACCTTGGAGGAACTGATGTTACGGACGATGCTCAAGTCGAAGATCCACCGCGCCACCGTCACCCAGGCCGATCTGCACTACGTGGGCTCGGTGACCATTGACGCCGACTTGATGAACGCCGCGGATCTGCTCGAGGGCGAACAGGTGACCATCGTCGACATCGATAACGGTGCCCGGCTGGTCACCTACGCGATCACCGGCGAGCGCGGCACCGGCGTGATTGGAATCAACGGCGCCGCGGCGCATCTGGTTCATCCCGGCGATCTGGTGATCCTGATCGCGTACGGAACCATGGAGGACGCCGAGGCCCGCGCCTACCAGCCGCGGATCGTGTTCGTCGACGCCGACAACAAGCAGATCGATCTGGGCAGCGATCCGGCCTTCGTGCCCGATAACGCGGCGGAGTTGCTTAACCCCCGGATGGGTGCGCGGTAGCCGATGCTGTTGGCGATCGACGTCCGTAACACGCACACCGTCGTCGGGCTGATCTCCGGATCCAAGGAGAACGCGAAGGTCGTCCAGCAGTGGCGGATACGCACCGAATCCGAAGTCACCGCCGACGAATTGGCGCTCACCATCGACGGCCTGATCGGCGACGATTCCGAGCGGCTCACCGGCGCCTCCGCCTTGTCGACCGTCCCGTCGGTGCTGCACGAGGTGCGCGTCATGCTCGACCAGTACTGGCCGTCGGTGCCACACGTGCTGATCGAGCCAGGGGTCCGTACCGGTATCCCGCTGCTGGTCGACAACCCGAAGGAAGTGGGCGCCGACCGGATCGTGAACTGCCTGGCCGCCTATCACCGGTTTCAAAAGGCGGCCATCGTCGTCGATTTCGGGTCGTCGATCTGCGTAGACGTGGTGTCGGCGAAGGGTGAATTTCTTGGCGGGGCCATCGCGCCGGGGGTGCAGGTGTCGTCGGATGCCGCGGCGGCCCGCTCCGCCGCACTACGCCGGGTTGAACTGGCCCGTCCCCGCTCGGTGGTCGGCAAGAACACCGTCGAATGCATGCAGGCGGGTGCGGTGTTCGGTTTCGCCGGGCTGGTGGACGGATTGGTCGGCCGGATTCGCGAGGACGTGGAGGGCTTTTCCGGCGACGACATCGCGATCGTGGCCACCGGACATACCGCGCCGCTGCTGCTGTCCGAACTGCACACCGTCGCCCACTACGAACAGCACCTGACCCTGCACGGTCTGCGGTTGGTCTTCGAACGCAACCGGGATGCGCAGCGCGGGCGGCTGAAGACGGCACGCTGAGCCCAGCGGTCGATTAAGCTCCTTAGTGCACGTTCTGCGCCGTCGGCGCGCGGTCGAGCACCGGCGGCGCGGGTGCCCCCATTAGTTGATCTAAGCTGGCACGTCGTGAGCGCCGGCAGTAAGGAATCAGAAGACGACCTTCCCGAACAGTTCCGGATCCGCCGGGACAAGCGCGATCGCCTGCTGGCGGAGGGTCGCGACCCCTATCCGGTCGCCATCGAACGCACCCACACCCTGGCCGAGGTTCGCGCCGCGCACCCCGACCTGCCCGTCGACTCGTCGACCGAAGACATCGTCGGCGTCGCGGGCCGGGTGATATTTGCGCGCAACTCCGGGAAACTTTGCTTTGCGACGCTGCAAGACGGGGACGGCACCCACCTGCAGGTGATGATCAGCCTCGACAAGGTTGGCCGGGAATCGCTGGACGCGTGGAAGGCCGACGTCGACCTCGGCGACATCGTGTATGTGCACGGCAAGGTGATCAGCTCGCGGCGCGGCGAATTGTCCGTCCTCGCCGACTCCTGGCGGATGGCCGCCAAGGCGCTGCGGCCGCTGCCCGTCGCGCATAAAGAGATGAGCGAAGAGTCGCGGGTGCGGCAGCGATACGTGGACCTGATCGTGCGCCCGCAGGCGCGGACGGTGGCGCGTCAGCGCATCGCGATCGTCCGCGCGATAAAGTCCGCCCTGCAGCGGCGCGGATTTTCCGAAGTCGAGACGCCAATGTTGCAGACGCTGGCCGGTGGCGCCGCGGCCCGGCCGTTCGTCACGCATTCCAACGCCCTCGACATCGATCTCTACCTGCGGATAGCGCCCGAACTGTTCCTCAAGCGCTGCGTCGTCGGTGGTTTTGACAAGGTCTTCGAACTTAATCGGGTGTTCCGAAACGAAGGGGCCGATTCGACCCATTCTCCGGAATTTTCCATGCTGGAAACCTACCAAACGTACGGAACCTATGACGATTCGGCAGTCGTCACCCGGCAACTTATTCAAGAGGTAGCCGACGAGGCGATCGGGACCAGACAACTGCCGCTACCGGACGGCAGTGTGTACGACATCGATGGAGAATGGGAGTCGATACAAATGTATCCGTCCCTGTCGGCGGCGCTCGGTGAAGAGATCACACCGCAGACGACGGTCGATCACCTGCGTGTCATCGCAGAACGACTGGACATAGACCCCGCGATTCTTGACAACCGCGGCTACGGGCACGGCAAACTCGTCGAGGAACTATGGGAGCACACAGTGGGCAACTCACTGACCGCTCCCACATTTGTCAAAGATTTTCCAGTCGAGACAACGCCATTGACCCGCCAGCACCGCAGTATCCCCGGGGTAACCGAGAAGTGGGACCTCTACCTGCGCGGAGTCGAGCTGGCTACCGGGTACTCGGAATTAAACGACCCCGTCGTGCAGCGGGAGAGATTCGCCGAACAAGCCCGCGCTGCTGCCGCCGGAGACGACGAGGCGATGGCGCTTGACGAGGATTTTCTGGCCGCTCTCGAGTATGGGATGCCGCCGTGCACCGGAACGGGAATGGGTATCGATCGGTTGTTGATGTCGCTGACCGGCGGGTCAATTAGGGAGACAGTTTTGTTCCCGATTGTTCGGCCACACTCCGACTGAACTGTTCGCATGTTGTGTCTGGATTGAGTATTCTGCGTTTCTGTGGCAGATTAGCTACCGGGGAGTCAATCCAAAGCCACACATGACCGCACAGGAAGAAACGCGAGGGTAAGCAAATGGCGAAGAAAGTGACCGTCACCTTGGTCGATGATTTCGACGGTTCAGGCGCCGCAGACGAAACGGTCGAATTCGGGCTTGACGGGGTCACCTATGAGATTGACCTTTCGACTAAGAATGCCGCGAAACTGCGGGGCGATCTGAAGCAATGGGTGGCTGCCGGTCGTCGCGTCGGCGGTAGGCGGCGCGGGCGTTCCAGTTCTGGACGCGGCCGTGGCGCGATCGACCGCGAGCAGAGCGCCGCGATCCGGGAATGGGCCCGTCGAAACGGGCACAATGTGTCGACACGTGGCCGTATCCCGGCCGATGTCATCGACGCATTCCACGCGGCGACCTAAAAAGACCACTTACCGGCGCCCGGGCCCTAGGTCCCGGGCGCCGGTACTTTGTCAGTTTCGCTGGTGGCGAACTGTTCGTCGGCGACCAGAGGAAACGATTCGGTGGTTTTCCTCGTTCCAGTAGTTACGACCCAGTTGTCACAGGGACTTTGCCTTGCAGTGTGATCCGCAAGGTTAGGAACCGTGGCGGGCCGACCATTACAGTGGACGGCAGGTACGCGATGCCGGCCCCACCGGGCCGGCAATGGGCCGCTAGGAGGTCCGTACCGATGTGTAGGGAGAGCAGGTAACCACCGATGTTCGAAAGATTCACCGACCGGGCCCGCAGGGTGGTCGTCCTGGCGCAGGAAGAAGCCCGGATGCTCAACCACAACTACATCGGCACCGAGCACATCCTGTTGGGTCTTATCCACGAAGGCGAGGGCGTCGCGGCCAAGTCGCTGGAGTCGTTGGGGATCTCGCTGGAAGGCGTCCGCAGCCAGGTCGAGGAGATCATCGGCCAAGGCCAGCAGGCGCCGTCGGGGCACATTCCGTTCACCCCGCGCGCCAAGAAGGTTCTCGAGCTGAGCTTGCGCGAGGCGCTGCAGCTCGGCCACAACTACATCGGCACCGAGCACATCCTGCTGGGCCTGATCCGGGAGGGTGAGGGCGTTGCCGCCCAGGTGCTGGTCAAGCTGGGCGCCGAGCTGACCCGGGTGCGCCAGCAGGTGATCCAGCTGCTGTCCGGCTACCAGGGCAAGGAGGCCGCCGAAGCGGGGACCGGTGGTCGGGGCGGAGAGTCCGGCTCCCCTTCTACGTCCTTGGTTCTCGACCAGTTCGGCCGGAACCTGACGGCCGCCGCCATGGAGGGCAAGCTGGACCCGGTCATCGGCCGCGAGAAGGAAATCGAGCGGGTGATGCAGGTGTTGAGCCGGCGCACCAAGAACAACCCGGTACTGATCGGCGAGCCCGGCGTTGGCAAGACCGCCGTCGTGGAGGGCCTGGCGCAGGCGATCGTGCACGGCGAGGTCCCCGAGACGCTGAAGGACAAGCAGCTCTACACGCTGGACCTGGGATCGCTGGTCGCCGGCTCGCGCTACCGCGGTGACTTCGAGGAACGCCTGAAGAAGGTGCTCAAGGAGATCAACACCCGCGGCGACATCATCCTGTTCATCGACGAGCTGCACACGCTGGTCGGCGCGGGTGCGGCCGAGGGCGCGATCGACGCCGCGTCGATCCTGAAGCCCAAGCTGGCCCGCGGCGAGCTGCAGACGATCGGCGCCACCACGCTCGACGAGTACCGCAAGTACATCGAGAAGGACGCCGCGCTGGAGCGCCGTTTCCAGCCGGTGCAGGTGGGCGAGCCGACGGTGGAGCACACCATCGAGATCCTCAAGGGCCTGCGCGACCGCTACGAGGCCCATCACCGGGTGTCGATCAGCGATGCCGCGATTGTCGCCGCGGCCACCCTGGCCGACCGCTACATCAACGACCGGTTCCTGCCGGACAAGGCGATCGACCTGATCGACGAGGCGGGCGCGCGGATGCGGATCCGCCGCATGACCGCGCCGCCAGACCTGCGTGAATTCGACGAGAAGATCGCCGAGGCGCGCCGCGAGAAGGAATCGGCGATCGACGCCCAGGACTTCGAGAAGGCGGCCAGCCTGCGCGACCGCGAGAAGACGCTCGTCGCTCAGCGCGCTGAGCGCGAAAAGCAGTGGCGATCCGGCGACATGGATGTGGTCGCCGAGGTGGACGACAACGAGATTGCCGAGGTGCTGGGCAACTGGACCGGCATCCCGGTGTTCAAGCTCACCGAGGCCGAGACCACCCGGCTGCTGCGCATGGAAGACGAGGTCCACAAGCGGATCATCGGCCAGGAGGACGCCGTCCGCGCTGTCTCGAAGGCGATCCGTCGTACCCGCGCCGGGCTGAAAGACCCCAAGCGCCCGTCGGGTTCGTTCATCTTCGCCGGCCCGTCCGGTGTCGGTAAGACCGAACTGTCCAAGGCACTGGCCAACTTCTTGTTCGGCGACGACGACGCGCTCATCCAGATCGACATGGGCGAGTTCCACGACCGCTTCACCGCGTCGCGGCTGTTTGGTGCCCCGCCGGGATATGTCGGCTACGAAGAGGGCGGCCAGCTCACCGAGAAGGTGCGGCGCAAGCCGTTCTCGGTGGTGCTGTTCGACGAGATCGAGAAGGCGCATCAGGAGATCTACAACAGCCTGTTGCAGGTTCTCGAGGATGGCCGGCTCACCGACGGGCAGGGCCGCACGGTGGACTTCAAGAACACCGTGCTGATCTTCACGTCCAACCTCGGTACGTCCGACATCTCCAAACCGGTCGGCCTGGGCTTCACCCAGGGCGGTGGGGAGAACGACTACGAGCGGATGAAGCAGAAGGTCAACGACGAGCTGAAGAAGCACTTCCGACCGGAGTTTCTCAACCGCATCGACGAGGTCATCGTCTTCCACCAGCTGACCCGCGACGAGATCATCCGGATGGTCGACCTGATGATCGGCCGGGTCGCGGGCCAGCTCAAGACCAAGGACATGGCACTAGAGCTGACCGAGAAGGCCAAGTCGCTGCTGGCCAAGCGCGGCTTCGACCCGGTGTTGGGTGCTCGTCCGCTGCGGCGCACCATCCAGCGCGAGATCGAGGACCAGCTGTCGGAGAAGATCCTCTTCGAGGAGATCGGGCCGGGACAGGTCGTCACCGTCGATGTGGACGACTGGGACGGCGAAGGCCCCGGCGAGGACGTGAAATTCACGTTCACCGGAACCCGCAAGCCGCCGCCTGAGCCGGACCTGGCCAAGGCCGGAGCGCACAGCGCCGGCGGCCAACGGCCAGCCGAGCAGTAGCGATCGCAGGCCCCTCTAATTTTTTCGGCGGGGCGGTTAGTCTCTGACGGGACTAACCGCCCGTTTTCGCTGCTCCAGAGAAGGATTCGCCTGTGCTGATCGTGACCACCAACGACATTCCGGGCTGGGAGATCCAGCGCGTGTGCGGCGAAGTGTTCGGGCTGACCGTCCGCTCGCGCAATGCGTTCGCCCAATTCGGTGCCGGATTCAAGTCGATGTTCGGCGGCGAGCTGCAAGGGATGACCAAGAATCTCGCCGAAAGCCGCAACGAGGCGATGGGGCGGCTGATCGCCGAGGCGCACAGTCGCGGCGGTAACGCGATCGTGGGGATGCGCTTCGACACCACCGAAATCGGCGACGTGTGGACCGAGATCTGCGCCTATGGCACGGCGGTCCAGGCCGTGCCGATCACCGATGGCGCGAAGCGCACGGCGAATGAGCTGGGATACGGCGGCACATCCCAGCGTTAGCCAGGTTTACAATTACCGATGTTGTCGACGGGTAACGGAATCTGGTGAGAGTCCAGAACGGTCGCGCCACTGTCCACAGTCAGACCCGGCGCTCGTCATCAGCACTCAACCGGGACGCGAGATCCCCAGAAGGAGTCAACCGTGGCCAATATTGCGGGCAGTGCCCAGACATCTGGGACAATTGGCACCAAGATCTCATCGGTTGATCTGTCTGACCTTTCTAAGGCCAGCGCGGCCCTCTGGCTGGCGGCAACCGCTTTCCTGGCGCTGTTGGCGCTGTACTTCGTCGGCGTCGATCAGGGCGCGGTGTCGCTGTTCGGCAGTGACTCACATGTGCACGAGTTCGTGCACGACGCGCGGCATCTGCTCGGATTCCCCTGCCATTAACACCGGCAGGACATCGGTCAACGTGGAGAAGCGTCTGATCGCACGCGGACTGCTGGCGGGCGCCGTGGGCGCCGTACTGGCCTTCGTGTTCGCCCGCCTGTTCGCCGAACCGGTAATCGGCCGCGCGATCGCGTTCGAGGACGGCCGCACCGAGGTCGAGCACGCTGCGGGTGTACACGAGCACGGCACCGAATTGTTTACTCGCGGGGTGCAGGCCAACGCCGGATTGGGTTTTGGTGTGCTGCTTTTCGGTGTCGCGATGGGCGCACTTTTCGCGGTGCTGTTCTGCCTTGTATACGGGGCGTATGCGCGGCTGGCAAGCCCCGCGAGCTTAGGGCCACGGCCACTTTCGGTGTTGCTCGCGGCAGGCGCCTTCACCGCGGTGTACCTGGTGCCGTTCGTGAAGTACCCGCCCAATCCGCCGGCCGTCGGCCAAGCGGATACCATCGCGGCGCGCACCGGCTGGTATCTGGTGGCGGTGCTGTCGTCGGTCGTGGCGGCGGTCGGCGCGGTGTGGCTGGCCCGGCGGATCACGGCTCGATTCGGCGGGTGGGGCGCTTGGCTGCTGGCGGCCGGAACGTACGTCGCCGTGATCGCGGTGGAGTTTGTGCTGCTGCCGAACGTGGCCGAGACACCCGAACCGATGCGCAATGCCTCGGGCGCGATCATCTACCCGGGCTTTCCCGCCGACGTTCTCTACGAGTTCAGGCTGCTCGCGTTGGGTACGCAGGTGGTGCTGTGGGTGACCATCGGGCTGGTGTTCGCGACGCTCGCGGGCCGGTTGCTGGGTGAGCGAGCCGAGACCGGACGGGCATCGAGTATCGCGGCGTGACCGGGGTCGTCCGGCTGACCTTGGTGTCGCACGCGATGACCGATGCCATGGCCGCCGCGCGGTTTCCGGCCGCCGAGCCGCTCAACGAGATCGGCCGTCGGCAGGCCGAGGCCGCGGCGGGCCCCGATATCACTGGCTTGGATGCCGGGGCGCGCCAATTCTCCGCGCCGGAGCGGCGGGCGTACCAAACCGCGAAATTACTGGGCCTATCGCCCCGCATGGAGGGGCGGCTGGCCGATCTCAAATACGGCGGGTGGCGCGGGAAGGCACACGAGGACATCCCCCCTGATGAGCTGGCGGAGTGGCGGTTCGACCCGGCCGCGGCGCCCCACGGCGGCGAGTCGATCGTCGAGCTGATCGACCGGGTGGGCGGATGGCTGGATTCGGTGACACCTGCTGTGCCCCAGGACGGATCGCGGATCGTCGCGGTGACACATCCGGCGGTGGTCCGAGCGGCGATCCTGCTGGCCCTCGATGCTTCACCGGAGTCGTTCTGGCGCATCGACATCGCGCCGGTCAGCCGGACGGTCCTGCATTCCCGCGACGGCTGGTGGACGCTGCGGCTGTGACGGCTAGGGCAGCTGTGACGGCTAGGGCGGCGCGATCAGCGCGAAGACCTGCTTGGCAACCTGCAGCATCCAGCCGGTCACGTTCGGCCCATGATCACGGGGCCAGTTCAGCTGAAAGCTGACCACCCACGGCTGCCCCGTCTTGTCCACGGCGTACCAGCTGAATGTCAGATCGCCCGGCAGGCCACCGGCTTTCGCTGCGATGTACTTCCACACGTTGCGATCCAGCTGGATGCCCGAGACGGCGGACAGGATCTGCCGCACCGGGGCGGTCGGGCCCACGGCATCGGCCTGCAGCGCCGCGTGCACCCGGCAGATGTCCTCGGCGCTGCCGTACCACTCCGCCCCGAAGCTGGAGGCCGGTGTGTGGGCGCGGGCCGGATCGGGTTGGTAGGGATTGGAATTCGCCTGCTGCAGCAACTGAGCGCGGGCTTGCGGGGTCGAGGCCTGCTGCCATTGGTCACGCAGATCCGGTTTACCCCAGCCCACCGAGAACAGCTCGTACATGGTGGGGAAGGGTGTCATGCTGGCCGGATCGTGATGACCGGCCGTGATGAGCGCTTCCTCGATGGCGTGCGTGCCCATCCACCCGATCAGCAGGTCGGTGGCCATGTTGTCGCTGGTGGCGATCATCTTCTCGGCGGCCTTGCGAACCGAAACATGTGCCCCGGGAGGCAGTTCCAAACCTGAAGAGCCCACCGCCTTGCTCTGGTCGGTGACGGTCAGCTGATCGTCCCAGGACACCGTTCCGGCCTGCACGGCTCGTGCCAGCGCGTGCAGCACAAACAGCTTGAAAATCGATGCCAGCGGCAGAGATACGCCGGTATTAGCGCCCATCACCGGGTTGCAGCCACCGTTGTCAACCTTGGCGACCTGGTAGGAGTAGCGGGCGCCGGTCCTGCTCAAGACCGCATCGACGTCGTGCCATGAAGTGATCGACGGTGACTGCGTTTCGAGGTCGAACGCATCGACCCGACCGTAGTCGTCGGTGTGAATCCGGATGTCCTGTCGCGCGCCATAGGAAGAGGTCAGGTGCAGCGTGGCCACGCTGGCGGTGATGTCCACACCATCAAGGGTGAAGGGACGATCCCACCACAGCCCCTCCATGGTGGTTTCGACCGAGTCGACCTTGTCGGGCGCGGCGAGCGTGCGAACTCCGACCGGGCCGATGGGCCAGTCCGAGTTGAGCATGTCCATGGTCTGCTGCGCCCGCAGCCCGGGCGGAGTCCTGGTGTCGATCCCGCGCCCCGGGTTCGCCGCGTTCGCCTGCGGGGGAGGTGGGGTCCCGCAACCCGGCGCCAGGGTCGCGACCAGTGCAGCTACAGCGGTCAGGGCCAGCGTGCGGTGCCGCACGTGCCGCCGGCTAACCAGTCTGGCCAGCCTGTTTGCTCCCGGGAACGTCCATGACGACTTCGAATTCCAGCAGCGACGCGCCAGTCGCCACCGGGTTGGCCCGGTGACCGGCATGGGCGGCGATGGCGGGCCCGGTCGCCCACGCCTGGAATGCTTCATCGGACTCCCAGTGTGTCACCACGAAATAGCGGTCTTCACCCTTGACCGGGCGCAGCAGCTGGAAGCCGAGGAAACCGGGAGAGTTCTCGACCGCGTGCGCGCGGTGGGCGAACCGCTTCTCCAGTTCGGGGCCAGCGTCTGCGGGTACTTCGATTGCGTTGATCTTCACCACTGGCATGTCCGCTAGGCTACCGCGCCGCCTCGCTCGTCGTGCTCCCGGGCAGGTCGCGCAAGATGGTTGCATGTCCACCCAGCCATTGACCCGTCGAGGCGGACAGGGCGCGCCGTTGGTCTTGGTGCACGGCCTGATGGGTCGCGGCAGCACCTGGTCGCGCCAGCTACCGTGGCTGACCCGGTTGGGCAGTGTGTACACCTACGACGCGCCGTGGCACCGGGGTCGTGATGTCGCCGATCCCTTTCCGATCAGTACCGAACGCTTCGTTGCCGATCTGGGTGACGCGGTGGCCGCGCTGGGGGCGCCGGCGCGGCTGCTTGGACATTCGATGGGCGCACTGCACTCGTGGTGCCTGGCCGCCGAGCGTCCCGACCTGGTTTCGGCGCTGGTGATCGAGGACATGTCGCCGGATTTCGTTGGCCGGACAACCGGCCCGTGGGAGCCTTGGCTGTATTCGTTGCCGGTCGAATTCCGCACCGCCGATGAGGTATTCGCCAAATTTGGCGATGTCTCCGGCCAGTATTTCCTGGACTCGTTCGACCGGACGCCGGGCGGTTGGCGGCTGCACGGTCACACGTCGAAATGGATCGAGATCGCCGCCGAGTGGGGCACCCGTGACTACTGGGGGCAGTGGCTGGCGGTGCGGGCACCGGCGCTACTGATCGAGGCCGGCATCTCGGTGACGCCGCCGGGCCAGATGGCCGAGATGGCCAAAACCGGTTGTCAGACAACCTATTTACACGTCCCCGAGGCCGGTCACCTGCTGCACGACGAAGCACCGCAGGCATACCAGCAGGCGGTCGAGTCATTCTTGACCGGGCTCACCGCCCGCGCCTGAAGCCGTTATTCCTCGCCTGCCAACGCGAACCGGCCATCGAGAGTCCGCGTCACCAGACCGTCGGCCAGCAACGAATCCAGCGCCCGGTCGCGCTGCTGGGTATCGGTCAGCCACGCCACGTCCAGCTGCGCCCGGGTGACCGGAGAGTCGTTGGCGCGCAACACGTCCAACAACCGACCCCGGACCTGACGGTCGGTCCCGGCGTAGGTCGCAGCGCGCCGCGCCGGACCCTGCGCGGCGGGATAACCGGCATGGCGCCACGCACAGTCGCCGAGCGGACACAACCCGCACCGCGGCGAGCGCGCGGTACATACCGTTGCGCCCAACTCCATCAGCGCCACCGAAAATTGTGGCGCCACTTGATCGTTAGGATCGCTCGGCAACAGTGCCGACACGTCGGCGTGGTCGCGCGCCGCGGACGGCGCACCGGCGTCGGCCCGGCCGTGCACGGCGCGGGCCACCACCCGGCGCACATTGGTGTCCACCACCGGTACCGGCTTGCGGTAGGCGAAGCACGCCACCGCTCGCGCGGTGTAACTGCCGACTCCCGGCAGCGTGACCAGGATCTCGATATCGTCGGGAACCACATCGGCATGGTCACGGGCGATGACGGTGGCGCACTCGTGCAAGCGCTTGGCGCGCCTTGGATAGCCGAGCTTGCCCCAGGCCCGCAGCACATCGGCGGCACTGGCCGCGGCCGTTGCCGACGGAGTAGGCCAGCGGCGCACCCACTCCGGCCAGATCGACAGCACCCGGGCCACCGGCGTCTGCTGCAGCATGAACTCGCTGACCAGGATCTGCCATGCGCTCACGCCGGGTTCCCGCCAGGGCAGGTCACGCCGCGAGCGTTCGTACCACGCCAGAAGTTCATTTGCCGGGATTGGGGGCGGGCTAGGCATGTCTAGTCACAGGCCACCGCGGCACAGCAGAATGTGTGCCATGCCCAACACCACTCCGGTAACTGCTTGGAAAGCACTCAAAGAGGGTAACGAGCGATTCGTCGCCGGCCAGCCCGCGCATCCCAGCCAGAGCGTCGAGCATCGGGCCAGCCTGGCCGCCGGCCAGAAGCCGACCGCGGTCATCTTCGGGTGCGCCGACAGCCGGGTGGCCGCCGAGCTCATCTTCGATCAGGGCCTGGGTGACGTGTTCGTGGTTCGCACCGCCGGGCAGACCATCGATTCGGCGGTGCTGGGCTCCATCGAGTACGCGGTGACGGTGCTCAACGTGCCGCTTATCCTGGTCCTCGGTCACAGCAGCTGCGGCGCCGTCAAGGCCACCATCAGCGCGATCGACGAGGGCGCGATACCGGGCGGTTTCGTGCGTGACGTGGTGGAACGCGTCACCCCGTCGATCCTGGCGGGCCGGCGCGACGGCCTGAGCCGCGTCGACGAGTTCGAAGAACGGCACGTGAGCGAGACGCTGCGTCAACTCGTGTCGCGGTCCTCGGCCATCGCGGAGCGGGTGAACGCGGGGACCCTGGCGCTTGCCGGCGCCACCTACCAGCTCGCCGAGGGGCGGGCCGTGCTGGTCGACCACATCGGCGACATCGGTGAGGAATAGCGGGGAGTAATTAACACGGCGGTTGGCCAGCTAACCACGCGACACGCCGACGCGGGTCAGTCAAGTTGGCGTGACCTGGGCCTACGGTGTGAATGTGCTGGATCTGGAACCGCGTGGCCCGCTACCCACGGAGATCTACTGGCGGCGCAGGGGACTGGCCGCGGGCATCGTGGTCGTCGTAGTCGGGATTGCGGCCGCGGCGGTCGTCGCCTTCGTCGGCGGCAGCGCCGGTGCCAAACCGGCCAATGCCGCGAAGCCGGGCTCCGCTCAAAGCCAGCCGGCCGCGCCGCCGCCCCAGGCGTCGGCCTCACCCGCGCCGGAGGGCAATCCCACGGTGGTGCCCACCCAGGGACCAAACCCGGAAAGCCCCACACCCACCGCCGCGGTGCAACCACCGCCGGTGCTCAAGGAGGGCGATGACTGCCCGGATTCGACGCTGGCCGTCAAGGGCTTGACCAACGCGCCTCAGTACTTCATCGGTGACCAGCCGAAATTCACCATGGTGGTCACCAATATCGGGTTGGTGTCCTGCAAGCGTGACGTCGGAGCGGCGGTCCTGGCGGCCTACGTCTACTCGCTGGACAACAAGCGGCTGTGGTCCAACCTGGACTGCGCCCCATCCAACGAGACCCTGGTCAAGACCTTTACGCCGGGCGAGCAGGTGACCACCGCGGTGACCTGGACCGGGATGGGGTCGTCGCCGCACTGCCCGCTGCCGAGGCCGGCGATCGGGGCCGGCACGTACAACCTGGTCGTGCAATTGGGCAACCTGCGCTCGTTCCCGGTCCCGTTCATCATGAATCAGCCGCCATCGCCGCCGGGGCCAGTGGGCGCGCCGGGTGCGTCGGCAGCCCCGGCCCCGCCCGAGGCGCCGCCGGCTCAAGCCCCCGGGGGCTAGCGGTTTAGTCCTGATTGGCGGCGACCCGCATTTAGTGCTCGGCGATAGTCGACTCCGCCAGCTGCGACAGCCCTTCTCGAACATGGCGGGCCCACATCGCGCCGATGCCCTCCACCGATTGCAGGTCGTTAGCGCTGGCCGCCAGCAGGCCCTGCAGCGTGCCAAACGCGCGGACCAGTAGATCGACATGGGCGAACTGCAGCCGGGGGATGGCGGCCATCGCGCGGTAGCCGCGGGGGCTTAGCGCCGAGTCCTCGGCCTCTGTCGTGGTCGGATATCCGTAGACCTTGGCCAGCGCGGTGACTTCGAGCAGTTCGGTGTCCGACAGGCTGTCCAGCTCGTCCAGGGTGGCGGCGATCTGCGCCTTGGTTAGCGGCTCGGGGTTGGCGTGGTAGTCGCGCACGATCAATTCCCGCGCCGTGTCGTTGCCGCCCAGCAGCTCCTCTAGCTGCAGCCGCAGCTGCCGCCCGTCGGTGCCCAGCTCGACGACGTCGTAGTCGATCACCAGCCCGATGCGCCGCACCAACTCAAGCCGCTGCACCAGCGTCATCACGTCGCGCAGGGTGACGAAGTCCTCGATCTCCGCCAGGGAAAGTTGCCTGCCTACCTCGTCGAGGCGGGTCTTATACCGCTCCAGGGTTGCGATGGCCTGGTTGGCTCGCGACAGGATGGTCGCCGAGTCGGTCAGCACGTGCCGATCGCCGCCGACGTAGACGGTCACGATGTTCATCGAGTGGCTGACCGAGATCACCGCGTGGCCGGTCTGGATCGCCGCCCGTTCCGCCGAGCGGTGGCGAGTTCCCGATTCGTCGGTGGCTATCGACGGGTCCGGCACCAACTGCACGTTGGCCCGCAGGATCCGGCTGCCGTCGGTGGACAGCACCACGGCACCGTCCATCTTGCAGAGCTCGCGCAGCCGGGTCGGCGCATAGCGGACATCGAGCGAGAAGCCGCCATCGCAGATGGCCTCGACGTTCTCGTCGTGGCCGAGCACGATCAGGGCGCCGGTGCGGCCGCGCAGGATGCGCTCCAGGCCGTCCCGGAGCCCGGTGCCCGGGGCCAGGCGAGCGACAACCTCACGCAGGGTGGGATGAGTCACAGCGTGTCATTCTGCTACGCGCCAGTTGCTTACGAAGACGGGTCCAGCCGATGCGGTGTTGGTTGGGCCGCGCTGCGGTGGTCCGCGATGTCGATCATGTGCTCCAACGCGGCGATGACGGTGGGTGCGCTCAGCGCGTGCAGGCCCTGCGGTATCGCCTCACAGCCCGGCGGGATCAGCGCGATGGTGAACCCCTGCCGGGCGGCTTCGGTCAGGCGCCTTTCCATGCCGTGGACCCGCCGCAGATCGCCCGCCAGTCCGACCTCGCCGATCATCACCGCCGTGGTGGGCAGCGGCAGGTTCGCGTACGCCGAGGCCAGCGCGACCGCGACCGCGAGGTCCGACGACGGATCGGTCAACCGCATGCCGCCCACGGTGGACAGGTAGATGTCGTTGACGGCGATGTTGAGCCTGGCGTGTTTTTCCAGCACGGCGGTGATCATCGCGGCCCGGGCATGGTCGATCCCGCTGACCGCGCGGCGCGGCGAGCCACCGGTCGGTGTGGCCAGCAATGCCTGGACTTCACCGATGAGCGGTCGCTTTCCGTCCAGCGTGACGGTGATCGCGGTACCGGCCACGGGTGCTGGCCGCTGATCCAAGAAGAGGTGCGACGGGTCGGCGACACCGTCGATTCCGTTGTCGTGCAGGAGGAAACACCCGACCTCGTCGGCAGCGCCGAAGCGATTCTTGATCCCGCGGACCATCCGCAGCGCGCCGTTGCGGTCGCCTTCGAAATGCAGCACCACGTCCACCAGGTGCTCGAGCGAGCGCGGTCCGGCGATGGCCCCGTCCTTGGTGACATGCCCAACCAGAATCAGCGCAACGTCGTCGGCCTTCGCGGCGGCGGTGAGCGTGGCCGTTACCGCGCGCACCTGCGTGACGCCGCCGGCGACCCCGTCGGCCTCGGTGATGGACATGGTCTGCACCGAGTCCACGATGACCAAGGCGGGCCGGACCGTCGCAATGTGATCCAGCACCGTGTGCACGTCGGATTCGGCGGCCAGGTAGACCTCGTCACCGCCGCAGCCGGTTCGGTCCGCCCGCAGCCGGATCTGTCCGGCGGACTCCTCGCCGGAGATGTACAACACGCGCCGCCCGGATTGCGCCCAGCGGTGGGCGACCTTGAGCAGCAGCGTCGACTTGCCGACGCCGGGGTCGCCCGCCAGCAGCGTCACCGAACCGGGTACCACTCCGCCGCCCAGCACCCGGTCCAGTTCATCGATGCCCGTCGAACGGTGCCGGCTGAGGTTCGGCTCGATGGAACTGAGCGGAACCGCCCGCGCAGCCGGATTTGGCGACCGATTTGCGCAGCGACGGCCACCGACCGCACTGAGCACCGTCACCTCGTCAACGGTGCCCCAGGTGCCGCACTCCAGGCAGCGTCCCACCCATTTGGCGGTGAGATGGCTGCACTGCGAGCAGCGGTACTGCGAACGCGCGTTGGCCACGATGTGACCGTATCGGGCCGGTGCGACAAGCCCGGCGTCCCACGCTGGTGGAAGGCGGCTATGCGTGTTGTTCGGGGGCTATCCCGGCCGAAATCGGCACCATCACGGTGGCCTGCCCGGCCTTCTCGAAGTTGAAGGTGAAGTTGTAGGTCAGCCCGTTTGAGATGGGCTTGGCCAACGTGATGGTCGCCTTCGCCGCGGTGCTTGACCCGACCGGGCCCGGCGCTACTTTTGCGCCTTCGGGAGTACCGATGAACAGCATTCCACTCGCGGGCAGCCGCGCATCGCCGCCGATGTTCACCGTGCCGATGTCGCTGCTGATCGATACCAGTCTGTCCGCGATATCCGGCGACTGGTTGATGGCCACCGCCACTAGGTCGACCGTTCGGCCCGGCTGTACGAAATCGCCGTTCTGCGAGGCTTGGATGCGGATATCGCGCAGCGCCACGTTGTTGAACGTGACCTTGTTCCCGTTGACGGCCGGCTCCTGAGTCGCCATCTGCGAGATCTGACCGGCTCCGCAACCGCTGAGCGCCATCACCAGCAGGCCAACCAAGCCGAGGCGGATCTTGAAGCGGTTCACTCAATGCCTCCTGCTGGCTGCTGATCTAAGGAACGGGCATCAGGACTTCAACTACGCGGCGATTCAACTATGCAGAGTAGTAGGAACGTGCTGCCGGCGGTAGACAGTAGTCGAGGGCGCAAGACCAGCGGAGCAGGTCCCCGGGGCTTGCGCTGAGCCTCCTCTGAGCCTCTGCTAAGCCTGAGCTAATCCTGCTCAAACGGCCGAGCACGGTCGTCGAGGCCTCGTCTAGGCCGGGGTCCCTTGCACGTATTGCGCCGCCTGTCAACCCCCAATTGGTCCGCGTTGTGCCCCTGACCTGCACCGTTGCTGCGCACGTGTTTGCCCCCCGTGTTAGGATGAAGTAACGAAAGGGGCCCGAATCAGATGATCTTCAAGGTCGGTGACACCGTTGTCTACCCACACCACGGTGCTGCGTTAGTCGAGGCGATCGAAACCCGGACCATCAAAGGGGAACCAAAAGAGTATCTCGTCTTGAAAGTTGCGCAGGGCGACCTGACCGTTCGAGTACCCGCCGAAAACGCTGAGTACGTCGGTGTCCGCGATGTGGTCGGACAAGAGGGCCTCGACAAGGTTTTTCAGGTGCTGCGCGCCCCCCATACCGAAGAGCCGACCAACTGGTCGCGCCGTTACAAGGCCAATCTTGAGAAGCTCGCCTCCGGCGATGTCAACAAGGTGGCCGAGGTAGTGCGTGATTTGTGGCGCCGCGACCAGGAACGCGGCTTGTCCGCAGGCGAGAAGCGGATGCTGGCCAAGGCCCGGCAGATTCTGGTCGGTGAGTTGGCATTGGCCGAAAGCACCGATGACGCCAAGGCGGAGACGATCCTCGACGAGGTTCTGGCCGCCGCGTCCTGAAGAGAAACGTAGTCGCGGTAGTCCCGGCTGCCGGGTCGGGTGAGCGGCTGGGTGCCGGCATCCCGAAGGCATTTTGTGAGCTCGACGGGAGCACGCTCGTCGAACGTGCCGTCGCTGGTTTGCTGGAATCTGGGGTGGTCGACCACGTCGTGGTTGCGGTGCCCCCTGATCGCGTTGAGCAGGGTAAACGGTTGCTGGCGCAGCGGGCCACCGTGGTGGCCGGCGGTGCCGACCGCACCGAAACCGTCAGCCTGGCGCTGTCGGCGTTACCCGGCTCGCAGGCACCGGAGTTCGTGCTGGTGCACGACGCCGCGCGGGCGCTGACGCCGCCGGGGTTGATCGTGCGGGTGGTCGACGCGTTGCGGTCCGGCCATGGCGCCGTCGTGCCGGCGTTGCCGGTCTCTGACACCATTAAGGCCGTGGACGCCAACGGGGTGGTCCTGGGTACGCCGGAGCGAGCCGCCCTGCGGGCAATACAGACCCCGCAGGGGTTCGGTACCGATCTGTTGCTGCGCGCCTACCGCGCCTATCAGGGCCGTCAGGGTGCCGGGACTGCCGATTTCACCGACGACGCATCGTTGGTCGAGCATGTCGGCGGCCAGGTTCAGGTGGTCGACGGCGACCCGCTGGCGTTCAAGATCACCACCCAGCTGGATCTGTTGCTGGCTCAAGCGATTCTGCGCCGGTGAACGAGTTGCCCAGGGTCGGTTTGGGTGTCGATGTGCACCCGATTGAACCCGGACGGCCTTGCTGGCTGCTGGGGCTGCTGTTCGGCGACGCGGACGGCTGCGCCGGACACTCCGACGGCGACGTGGGGGTCCACGCGTTGTGCGACGCCGTGTTGTCGGCCGCGGGGCAGGGCGACATCGGCAGCGTGTTCGGGGTCGATGATCCGGTTTACCAAGGCATCACCGGTGCCGACATGCTGCGCAAGGTCGTTGACGTGATATCGCTGCACGGCTACCGGGTCGGTAACGCGGCGGTGCAGGTGATCGGGAACCGGCCGAAGGTCGGCCCGCGCCGCGCCGAGGCGCAGCAGGTGCTGTCCGGCCTGCTGCGGGCGCCGGTATCGGTGTCTGCCACCACTACCGATGGGCTTGGCCTGACCGGACGTGGCGAGGGTTTGGCCGCCATCGCGACGGCCCTGGTGGTCCACGCCGGGTAACCGTCACCGAGCGGCGCGCGGCGGCCGGGCAATCCGGAACCAGCAGGTAAGCTGGCACGCCGTGACCGACAGTGCCCGCTTGCGGCTACACGACACGGCGGCCGGTGCCGTGCGTGATTTCGTTCCGCTGCGGCCCGGGCACGTTTCCATCTACTTGTGTGGCGCCACCGTTCAGGGCCAGCCGCATATCGGGCATGTCCGCAGTGGGGTGGCCTTCGACATCCTGCGCCGCTGGCTGGCCGCACGCGGGTTTGACGTCGCGTTCATCCGCAACGTGACCGATATCGAAGACAAGATCCTCAACAAGGCCGCCGCGGCCGGTCGGCCGTGGTGGGAGTGGGCGGCCACCTACGAGCGCGCGTTCACCGCGGCGTACGACGCGTTGGACGTCTTGCCGCCGTCGGCGGAGCCGCGCGCCACCGGGCACATCACCCAGATGGTCGAATTAATGGAACGCCTGATCGAAACTGGCCACGCGTATGCCGCCGCCGGTGACGTCTACTTCGACGTGCTCAGCTACCCGGAGTACGGTCAGCTGTCCGGACACAAGATCGACGACGTCCACCAGGGCGAGGGTGTGGCGACCGGCAAGCGTGACCAGCGCGACTTCACACTCTGGAAGGGCGAAAAGCCCGGCGAACCGTCCTGGCCCTCGCCGTGGGGGCGCGGGCGTCCGGGCTGGCACCTGGAATGCTCGGCAATGGCCCACACCTATTTGGGGCCGGAATTTGACATCCATTGCGGTGGAATGGATTTAGTATTCCCGCACCACGAGAATGAAATCGCGCAGAGCCGCGCCGCCGGCGATGGGTTCGCGCGCTACTGGCTGCACAACGGCTGGGTGACGATGGGCGGGGAGAAGATGAGCAAGTCGCTGGGCAATGTGTTGGCCATACCGGCGATGTTGCAGCGGGTCCGGCCGGCCGAACTGCGCTACTACCTGGGCAGCGCGCATTACCGGTCGATGCTGGAATTCTCCGAGACCGCGCTACAGGACGCGGTGAAAGCCTATGTCGGAGTGGAGGATTTCCTGCATCGCGTTCGCAGCCGGGCCGGTGCCGTCGGTTCGGGCGAGTGGACCCCGCGGTTCGCCGAAGCGCTCGACGACGACCTGGCGGTACCGATCGCGCTGGCCGAGGTGCATCATGCTCGCGCCGAGGGGAACCGGGCACTCGACGTCGGCGACCATGAGGGTGCTTTGCGGCATGCCGGCGCCATCCGGGCGATGATGGGCATCCTGGGCTGCGACCCGCTCGACGAGCGCTGGGAATCCCGCGACGAGACATCGGCCGCCCTGGCGGCCGTCGACGTGTTGGTAGCGGCCGAGATCGAAAATCGGGAGAGGGCGCGCGAGCAACGCAACTGGGCGCTCGCCGACGAGATCCGGGATCGACTGAAACAGGCCGGAATCGAGGTCACCGATACCGCCGACGGGCCGCAGTGGTCGTTGCAGGCCGGCGACAGCAAGTAGATGGCCGGAAACTCCCGTCGTAAGGGGGCGGTACGCAAATCCGGCACGAAGAAGGGCCCAGTCGTCGGCTCGGGGGGCCAGCGTCGCCGCGCGTTGGAGGGACGCGGTCCCACGCCGCCCGCGCGCATGCGTCCCAACCATCCCGCTGCCAAACGCACCCAGCCCCCGCCACGCCGGCCGGCCAGGCGTACCGATGAGACCGAATCGGTGCTCGGGCGCAACCCGGTGCTGGAATGCCTGCGCGCCGGCGTCCCGGCGACCGCTCTCTACGTCGCACTCGGTACCGAAGCCGACGAACGACTCACCGAATCCGTTTCCCGCGCAGCCGATTTAGGTATCGCGATCCTTGAGGTGCCGCGTACCGATCTGGACCGGATGACCGCCAACCACCTGCACCAGGGCATCGCATTGCAGGTGCCGCCATACAACTACGCGCACCCCGATGATCTGCTGGCGGCCGCTACCGACTCGCCACCGGCGCTGTTGGTCGCGCTGGACAACATCTCCGACCCCCGCAACCTCGGCGCGATCGTGCGTTCGGTGGCCGCATTCGGCGGTCACGGTGTGATGATCCCGCAGCGGCGTTCGGCCTCAGTCACGGCGGTGGCCTGGCGTACCAGCGCCGGCGCGGCGGCCCGTATCCCGGTGGCGCGAGCAACCAACCTTACTAGGGCACTTAAGGATTGGGCCGATCACGGGCTGCGGGTGATCGGGTTGGACGCCGGCGGTGACACCGTGATCGACTACTTGGACGGCAGTGATCCGCTGGTGCTGGTCGTCGGCTCGGAAGGCAAGGGCCTGTCTCGGCTGGTGCGGCAGAATTGCGATGAGGTGGTGTCGATTCCGATGGCCGGCAATGCCGAATCGCTGAATGCCTCGGTGGCCGCGGGGGTAGTGCTCGCCGAAATCGCCCGTCAGCGCAGGAGTTAACGCGATTGACCGCCCGTCTGGTCGCCGCCCTGCTGACGATAGTGGTTGCGTTTGTCGCGCCGTTGCCCACGGTGTCCGCGCAACCTTCCGGCTTTGACCTGCAGGCCCACCGCGGTGGTCGCGGCGAGACGACTGAGGAGTCGCTGCGGGCATTCGCCAAAGCGCTCCAATTAGGGGTCAGCACACTCGAACTCGACATCAGCATCAGCAAGGACGGGCAGCCCTTAGTGTGGCACGACCCGACAATCCAGGCCGAGAAATGTGCCGACACCGGGCCGGCGTTCGCCAGTGACCCGCAGTATCCGTACGTCGGAAAACTGGTGCACGAGCTGACCGTGGTGCAGATCCGCACACTTGACTGCGGACGGCAGCTCGACGAGTTTCCGCGGGCTGAAGTGGTGCGGGGCAACAAGATAGCGACGCTGCCGGAAGTCTTTGCGCTGGCCGATTCGTATGGGGCTTCGTACGGGACCGGGGTGCGCTACAACGTCGAAACCAAGGTGGAGGCCGATCACCCGGGTGCATCCGCGGAGCCGCAGGAATTCGTCGACGTGATACTGGCCGCGGTGAGGTCGGCGGGGAAGGTCGACCGGGTGGAGATTCAGAGCTTCGACTGGCGAACACTGCCCATGGTGCACCAGGCCGAGCCGTCGATTCCGTTGGTAGCCTTGTACAACGAGGAGACATGGGCTCCGGATTCGCCGTGGCTGAACGGTGAGAACGCCGCCGCCATCGGCGATCCGATGATCGGGGCGCTGATGGTGGGTGCCAACATGGTCTCGCCCAGGTACCAGCTGGTCACCGGCAAGCCCTATGTCGACCATGCGCATTCGTTGGGGCTCAAGGTGATTCCGTGGACCGTCAACGACGCCGCCGCCATGCGCGAGCAGATTGACGATGGCGTCGACGGCGTCATCACCGACTATCCGACGCTGCTGCGCAGCGTAATGGCCGAGCTCGGGATGCCGCTGCCGGCGGTGTATCACCGGGGTTAGCCCCAATACCGTTCAGTTAAGGTGGGCGGATTGTCGCGTGGGGTGGATGCGCGGGTTGGGGCCAGTGGGCGTGGGCGGCACGTTTGACGTGCCATTTCCCCATTTTGCGTTTGATCACGCGGGGTGCCGATCGTGGTCGTCTGACCGGGTTGAGTCGGTCAAGGATGCGGCGCAGCACGGCCCGCCAGTGTGCCTGGGCGGTGCCGGGGCGCTCAGGGGGGGAAAGCGCCCTGCTGGGCGACGGATTGGCGCACGATGCGCAGTGTTGCGATGAAGCTGACCCGGTCGGGATCATGCCCGGCGTGCTGTGCGGCTTGTGCCATCACGAGCGGATCGCGTAGTGGCAGCACAGATGTCCCCAAATCTCCTGCAGGACCAGGTCGGGAGACTTTGAGCGCAGTACCACCCGCGGGCCGCGTTGATGGGTTTTGAGTTCATCGAAGACGCTCTCGATCTCCCAGCGCTGGGTGTAGGCGCCGGCGAGTTCGACCGCGGGTGCTTCGAGCGGGTCGAGCAAGGTGGTAAACAACCGGTAGACGGTGGGATTGCCGCGTCCGTCGTCGAGGGTGTAGTCGATAACCCGCGCCAGCATCGGCTCATTGACATGGTCGTTGGTTTGGCGCAGATGGGCCAGCCACGACCCGTCGCCAAGATCTTGCACATGCACCGGTCCGGGTGCTCCGCGCCCGTCCACACGAACCCGCCACAACAAGTCGGCACCGGTAGCACAGGCCTTGCGCCACAACGCATACGAGAAGAACCCACGATCGGCCAGCAACAGCATGCCGGTGGTCAAGCGACTCCAGCAGCGACTCGGCCAGAACCGCTTCGCCATCCCGATACACCCCGATCTTCGCCGCGAACACCGCGTGCGTGCCGCACTCGGCCAGCGCCACCAACCGGGCCTGCGGAAAAGCCGCTTTCTCCCCCTTGTTCACCCCGGGTCGCCCGAAGTGCCCAGCATTGGCCGGCGTGTCCGCCACGTCCAGGCACGTGCCATCAATGGCGACCAGGCGCCGCCCGGCCGACCACACCCCGGCAGTCTCGGGTCCACCCAACGGTGCAGCGACCCGCGCGAACAGCCCTTCCAGCGGCGCCGACCCCAACCGTTCCCGGGCCTGAAAAATCGCCGACTTACCCGGTAGCCGGTACTGCTCACGCCACCCCGACGCCCACGCGAGACCATCGGTCAACTGCGCCAGCACATCCTCATACGAACCCTCCCCATACAAACCCATCCCGATCGCGAAATACGCCATCACCCGCGCCGGCAACGACCGATGCCGCTGCTGGGTCCGACCCGCCTCGGCAATCACCTCATCAACCAGATCCGCCGGGAAAACCCGAGTCAGCACCCCCACCGACACCAAATCCGACAACCGACGATCCGACTCAGGCTTACGCCAACCCGAACGAGGCATGCCCTACAAACTACA
Organism: uncultured Actinomycetota bacterium; assembly: GCA_963845595.1. Classification (GTDB taxonomy): domain Bacteria; phylum Actinomycetota; class Actinomycetes; order Mycobacteriales; family Mycobacteriaceae; genus Mycobacterium. Next base: position 371,566 of record CAWJSU010000003.1, on the reverse strand, counting down.
CCCTTGTAACCTTAACTGAACGGTATTGGGGTTAGCCCACTGCTCGCGCGCCGGCACAGCATCGCACAACAGGTCACCCATCCAGACGTGATCCCGGTCACCATGATCGTGAAGTTGGGTCCTGATAGTTTAACGTTGCCGCCTCGGGGTAAGTCTGGGGTCGATGCGCACCACTCCAGCCGAGGGGATCCGTGACTACCAATCCGTTCGATGACGACAACGGCAACTTCTTTGTCTTGGTCAACGACGAGGAGCAACACAGCCTGTGGCCGACTTTCGCCGAAGTGCCATCCGGCTGGCGGGTGGTTCACGGCGAAGCGGACCGCGCTGCGTGTCTGGACTACATCGAACAGAACTGGACCGATATACGGCCCAGGAGTCTGCGCGACAGATTGGCGGGGGGCTCGGGGCCTGATCGGTAAACCGACTGAGTCGGGGTAAACCGGCTGAATCGGGCGGGGGAGTCGGATGGAGCTTGGCGACCGGGCATTACCGGTGACGCGCGGGCAGCTAGACATATGGCTAGCGCACGAGACGGGTACCTCAAGCGCGGAGTGGCAGCTTGGCCTATTCGTGAAAATCGAGGGCACGGTCGAGCGTGATGCTCTTGAGTGGGCGATCCGCCGAGTGATGCGAGAGGCCGAACCGGTCAGGGCCGCCATCTTTGAGGTGGATGGCCAGGTTTCCCAAAGCGCCATCGATTACCCGGATGTCGAGCGGGCCTTCTATGACCTGAGCTCCTCGTCCGATCCCGTGCAAGAGGCCCGTGTCGTTGTATCGTCGATCCAACGCACGCCAATGCCGTTCACTGGCCCGCTGGTCAAATTTGCAATATTGCGGACGCGGCTCGACGAATTCCATTTGTTCGCGTGCTGCCATCACATAGTCATTGGCGGGTCCGGCCTCGCGCTGCAATGTCATCGCGTTGCATCGGTCCAGGCCAACTGGTGGCAGTCGGGCTGGCGATGGCAGAAACGTCCGTCGAAGCGGCTTACTCCGGCGCGAGCAGATGCTCGTGGGGAGGTCACCGTAGGGTGAACCCCTAAGCTCAGGCCGCGAATCGCACAGTCGACAACGGCCCGCACTGCCGGCATCTACTGGCGGCCAACAGATACCGACGGCGACCGCCGGGTTGTGTTGACCGACTTTGCCATCGCGCGCAACATCGGCGACATTGGTGAAAGTCGGCCCGGAGCGCGGTGACAGCCTTGCGGCTGTTCCGTTTCTCCGGGCCGCTTCCCGAACCCGGCGTGCATCTCTCAATGCACCGGGCTCTCCACAAGACCCGTTGCGGTGTCGTGGTGCTCCTCGTCGGCGGTGACCGGCCAGGGCGTCGGGATGACCGATCCGCGGTAGCGGTATCGGGTCGTGCCGATCTTGGACAGATCGATCAGTGTCATCTCGTCTCCGGTTGGCCACCATCGTCCGCCGCAGTACTGCCGGCGGAGGTGTTTCCAGGTCGATTTCGGGTGTTTGCGGCGTATCCATCGCCAAACCGTTTGCCACGCATAGTGGTTGAGGTAGGAGAAGACAGCCGAGGACACCCCGGCCCGGAAATGCCCAGCCCATCCCCGCAACGTCGCGTTCAAGCGGCGCAGCAGTTCATCGATTGGCTGGTTGGTCGAGACCTGTCGTGAAATCGTCTTGACCTTCCGCATGGCGGCCTGAACGGCTTTCTTTGACGGATAGGTGTAGACGTAGGAACGGCTGGTTCCCCGTTTGCGGTGACGCTGGATGTGCCACCCGAGGAAATCCAGCCCCTCGTCGATATGGGTGATCAGGGTCTTGTCCGGTGACAGACGCAATCCCATCATCGCCAACACGGCGGCGATCTGCTCCTGCAGCGCCTCGGCGTCAGCCCTGGTGCCCTTGACCATCAGACACCAGTCGTCGGCATAGCGGACCAGCCAAAAATTCGGTAGTCCGTGTCGGAGCCGTCTTGCCCGCTCCGTCTTGCCGGTGCTCGGCCCACCAGGAGCCTGGGCGATATATTCGTCCAGCACCGACAACGCGACATTAGCCAACAATGGCGACAAAATTCCACCCTGCGGGGTGCCGGCGGTGGTGTCCTCCAAGTGGCGTTCCTCGGTGAGGATGCCCGCCTTCAGGAACGCCTTCGCCAGAACCAGAACGCGTTTATCTCCGACGCGCCGACGCACCCGGTCCATGAGGGCCGGATGCGCGATTTCGTCGAAACAGGCTTTGATGTCGCCCTCCACGATCCACTCGTAGCAACGAGGACGGGTCGTGAAGAAACGAACCTCGGCCACCGCGTCATGAGTCCGACGTTTCGGGCGGAAACCGTAGGAGCACGGTAGAAACTCAGCCTCGAAAATCGGCTCCAACACCAGCTTCAACGATGCCTGGACCACCCGATCCGCCACGGTGGGAATCCCTAAACGACGCAACTTTCCATTCGCCTTCGGAATCATCCGCTCACGCACCGGCAACGGGCGGAAACTACGGTCCTTCAAACTGTTCCGCAGCTCGTCGAGGAACTCCTCGACACCCTGCAACGCCGCGACCGAACGAGCGGTACGCCCGTCCACCCCGGCCGTTGCGGCACCCTTGTTCCCGCTCACCCGATCCCACGCCACCAACAAGAATGCGGGGTCGGCAACGAGGTTGAACAGGTCGTCGAACCGGCGATGAGGATCATCGCGAGCCCAACAGTGCAGCTTGGTCTGGATCTTCAGTACCCGTCGGCGCGCCTCACACACAGCGTGCTCGAATTCGTCGGTATTCACCGGCGACCACTCCTCCTGACATTCCAGAACTTCCACTGCTGTCTTGCTGGTCCCCTTTGCCCTGTGGTCGCCTCTCGCGACCTCCTCGACGGGTCGTCACGCCCGCGACTACTACGGGACCTCCGCCCCACCCCAGCGCTCCTCGGCCGGACACGGGCCTTCCACCCGAACCGGACCGGCTGCCCGGACCGGGTGGGCGGAGCGCGGGATGGTTCCCACGTTCACCGAACGATCGATCGGTCAGGGAGGCACCCAGCTCTACCCCGGCAGCATCGCCGCACCTACGCCGCAGACCTTCGACGCGGCCTCCCCACCGACAGACAAAGACGGCTTCGGAGTCAACCACCACCACAAATTCCCTTCAGGGGATCGTGGTGGTAGCTGTGCGCTGCATTCCGGCCCATATCCACCAGATTCGAGCCGGTTGAACGGTTACGGGGCGTCAACCACTGGTTCGCTCACGCTGTACCTTCTGACCTTGCTCGGCGAGCCCGTACCGTCTGGCAGTGCCAGCACGTCTCGCCTTTGTCGGGGCCGCTTGCCACCCTCACCGGCGTTCCCCGGATCGGGCTGCCCCCAGCTTCTCCCAGGCCGCTGCGACGGCCCGAGGGAGACGGTCTCTCACCACCTCTCGATCTATCCAGCGCCTCGTGGCGCACTTGCCTGGCATTCAAAATGAACACGATGGCGGCACTGTCGGTGAGGACGAACGGCGGCAGTTGGTGTGCACGGTGACGCCGTGATGTTCACGGTGACGGACTGACGGCTGGGTTGGTGTTCACGGTGACGGAGGCAGGTGGGCGCGCAGGCGCGTGAGCCCGGCCGAGGAGCCGGGCCGCAAGGCGAATCAGCCCGGCGGCGCCAGAAGCCTGCCGTGGCTGTGCAGTCCGATGAGGGTCCACAGGGGTTCGTTGATGCCCAGCCGGCGCTGGGTCCACCAGGCCGCGGCGGCCAGCATGGTCAGGGCGTCGCGCAGTAGCTTGCCGGTCCCGGGCAGGTCGTTGAATGCGTCGGCGTTGAGGCGGATGAGTGCTTGGGCGCCGCACTGCCACAGCTGGGTCAGATGGGCGTGATCACGGGCGCGCCGTAGCCAGCGGCGCACGGTCGACGGTGAGCGGCTCAGCGCAGCTGCGATCCGCCGATGCCCGATGCCTGCGGCTTTGTGGGCCAGTGCGGTGCCGATCACCTCTGTGGTATCGGCCCGGCGTGGCTGTAGCGCCGCTGGCAGAAGCACATGGGTGGTTTCGCATCTGCGGCAACGCACCCGCTGGGGCCGCACGTCGATCACCTCCGCGCCGAGGCTGCGGACGTGCCGGCTGCGGCCATATCCCCACCGCTGCAAGGTGTCGCCGCATCCGCGGCGGGGGCAGACCAGCTGGCCCTCGGTCAGGGCCTGCTCGGCCGCCTCGGCCGTACGGACGACGATCATCGGGTGCTCCGGCGCGCATGAGCCACCAGCGTGGTCTATCACGTCCTGGCCAGGAAGGGGCCAACTGGTGTTGCTGTCAGATCGTTCGGAATCGGTTCTGCCCCAGCAGGTCCCTTCTGACTGCGACCGTCACCATGATCACCAACGCCGTACCGGCAAGGCGCCGGTTCCTCGGCCGATCCCGATCGTGGTCATCATGCCGCCGCACACGACTCGACTGCACGTCCTCACCCACAGTGACGCGGCGATCCCCATACCGAGTGCCGTTCAACACGACATCAGCAAACCACGAATCGTTCTGCACCACGAGGCCTTCGGCCTCAGCAAGCCGCCATACCGTCTACAACGCGCGCGCTGACGCGACGAGCCCGGGCCCGTAAGCGCGCCGGCACCGCGGACGCCTAGCCGCTCATTGAGATGACGCGACGGGCCGGGGCACGAACGAGTAGTGCACTACGCGTGTCAGCCGTCGTGGCCCTTGACACGATCACTCGAGCGGAACAAAACCACGCAACACGTCGACAACCAATCGCGCCTCAGGGGTTAAGGCAGCGCAGGTCCCGGCCCGCCAAGTCGCGCGTCAGCTGATCAGATGGGAGGCAAACGATGCCGCCGTCCCCGGGTCGACGTGACGCCGCCCAACACCCAACCGTTGATCGTCTGCGATGGCAGCTCGCCGGGCGGCGAGGTGGGCGCAGTGACCGTTTGAGTGTCGAGGTGAATTAAGCCTTTTAGCCTTTAACCGAGACGGCGTCTCTGGAATGCTGTTTGCAGCCAAATGAGGGGCCACGGAAGGACAGACAGTGCAAGCACAAACAGTCACCCCGCAGCTCTCCCGCAAAGACGCCGATGAGCGGGCCCGAGCCATCGGGAATGTCAACCGCTATCAAATCCACCTCGACGTCACAGACGGAAGCGGCCGCCCGGGGCAAGGCACGTTCCGCTCTATTACGACAGTGGAGTTCATTGCAACCCCAGGCGCCAGCAGCTTTGTAGATCTCATCGCATCCGAGGTCCGAAGTGCCACCCTCAACGGAAAGGACGTCGATACTTCCGGCGTCGAAAAAGACGGCCGGATACACCTGAGCGAACTAACCGGACACAACGTCCTGGTTGTCGACGCCTTGTGCAGCTACTCCAATTCCGGTGAGGGCCTGCACCGCTTCGTTGAGAAGCAAGACCACGATGTTGAAAACCAAGACCGCGATGAGGTCTACCTGTACACCCAGTTTGAGCCTGCAGACGCCAGACGAGTCTTCGCCTGCTTTGACCAGCCCGACCTCAAAGCCCAGTTCGATGTGACCGTCACCGCGCCCAAGCACTGGCAGGTCATATCCAGCGGTGCGACGACCAACATGGAGCCTGACGGTGGCGCAACGAAGCACACCTTTGCGGCCACCGAGCGGATGAGCACCTATCTCGTCGCCTTCATCGCCGGACCCTACGCGGTCCACGACGACACCTACGGTGACCAATTCGGCAGCATCCCCCTGCGTATCTTCTGCCGCCAGAAGCTAGAGAAGTTTATGGATGCCAAGGCGGTTTTCGATTTGACCAAAAAGTGCTTTGCGTTCTACCACAATAACTTTCATTTGCCCTACCCGTTCGGCAAATACGATCAAATCTTCGTGCCGCAATTTAACTACAGCGGGATGGAAAACGTTGGCGCCGTGGTGCTCACCGAAGACCAGATCTTCCGCGGCAAAGTGACAAACGCCGCCTACGAGAAGCGCGCCGACACCATCGCCCATGAACTGGCGCACATGTGGTTCGGCGACCTGGTGACCATGAAATGGTGGGATGACCTGTGGCTCAACGAATCATTCGCCACCTACGCCTCGTTTTGGTGCCAGGCTGACGCCACCGACTTCAAGCAAGCCTGGACGACGTTCGCCAACACCGAAAAAGCAAAGGCTTACCGCCAAGACGAAATGCCTACGACACACCCCGTGATCGCCGACATGAACAACCTCGAAGACGTCCTCAACAACTTCGATGGCATCACGTACCGCAAGGGTGCCAGCGTGCTCAAGCAATTAGTCGCATACATCGGCCAAGACGCATTCTTACAAGGCCTACGAGACTATTTCGGCACCCACAAGTACCAGAACGCGACGTTCAGGGACCTACGCGACGCCCTGGGCAAGGCAGCTCGCGTTGACCTGTCGGAATGGGGCCACCAGTGGCTGGAAACAACAGGAATCAACAGGCTGCGTGCCGACTTCGACGTCGACGCCGACAACAGATTCACCCGCTTCGCGGTCACCCAAAGCCGAGCGGTCCCCGGCGCCCCGGAACCCACCGACGACGTAACACCTCCGCCCGGTCAGCTCCGCACCCACCACATTGCGATCGGCATCTACGACGATAACGACTCGGGCAAGCTGGTCCGGGTGCACGGACCAGAACGGGTAGCCATCGCAGGTGAAAAGGCTGATGTGCTTGCCCTGATTGGTTTTTCGCGCGGCAAGCTGATCCTCGTCAACGACGAGGACTTGACGTATTGTTCCCAGCGCCTGGACCCAATATCGCTGCAGACGGTGCGAGCACGGATCGGCGACATCAAAGACCCACTGCCACGCAGCCTGGCATGGTCGACCCTGTGGGAGATGACCCGCGGAGCAGAGCTGGCTGCCCGCGACTACGTCGAACAAGTGGCAACAAGCGTGCAGTACGAGACCGAACCCACCGTGGCCGAGCAACTGCTGGCGCAGACTCAAACAGCGCTGCGCTACTACGCCGACCCCGCGTGGGCGCGGGACGTAGGTTGGCCGGGGTTTGCCGACACGCTGAACACCCTGGCCCAAGGTGCGGTACCCGGTTCGGACGCACAACTCGCCTATGTCAACACGCTATGCACCTCGGTCCTCTCTCCTCGGCATACCGATCTGCTGCAGGCGCTGCTCAGCACCGACGATCCCGAAAAACTGCATCTGCCCGACCCGAAGGTGGATATTGATCTGCGGTGGCGCATTATCATCGGGCTGGCCACAGCGGGAGTCATCGACGGGCAAAGCCCCGAATCTCCATTCATCGACGCACAGGCGAATGCCGACAAGTCTGACCAAGGCCAGCGCAACGCCGAACAAGCCAGAGCCTCGCGTCCGCAGCGCAAGGTCAAAGACGGGGCCTGGCAACAACTGATGACCAAGACCGAGCTCGCCAACAGCGCGGCGCGCGCAATCAGCGCCGGCTTTAACTCCCCTGGACAGGAGGATCTACTGCGCGACTACACATCGCAGTACTTCGCCAACATCCTGCCGGTCTGGCAGTCACGTTCCCCGGAGGTCCAAAAGACCCTTGCCACAAATCTTTATCCCTCCTGGGACGTCAGCTCGAGCGCGGTCGACGCTGCTCACGCTTTCCTACTACAGGGCGATGTGCCCTCGGCGTTGAAGCGCATTGTGCGCGAGGGGAAGGCTGACGTTGCGCGTTCGCTCGCGGCACGAAATTTCGACACCCACACACCCGCAGCCCACAACAGTTAGTCCCTCACCCAAGCGCAGCCCCCCAGCGGGAGGTACACGATGCACGTCGCGCCGCCACCGTGCCGGCCGGTCGGTCGGATCTGGGATCCGGCGACGGGGCCAAAAGTTGTGTCCGACGTTTCAATTCGACCCAAACCCTGTTATAGCGAGTTATAGCGAGTAGCGCCACAGCGCATGGAAGGACGGTCAACGATGCGACCCTCAACAACCAAGGGTTCCAAGGCGCAAGCACCCCTCGGTTCACAGCCTGCCGGCGGGTCCGCCGGCCAAAACCCAGTAGAGGATTGGCGTTTTCACTGGCCGAATACCGCGGATTTCAACTTCAACTATTATCGGCTCTTGGAGCTGGCAAACGATTCGTCGATAGCCGAAAATCAAGATCGTAAGTTACGTATCGCAATAATCGGGGCGGGTGTAGCTGGGCTCGTCGCTGCGCGCGAACTCTTTCGCTGCGGATACATCAACATCGATATTTATGAGGCCAGCTCGCGCATAGGCGGACGGACCTACTCAAAGCGACTCGAAGGCCAGCATACAACGATGGAGATGGGCGCTATGCGCATGCCTTTCTTCGATCGGGTGGAAAGCCAAAACTGCGTCCTCGACTTCTACCGAAAAATCTTCAAGATCAAGACGCAAGAGTTTCCCAATCCGGGAGCCACAACAGCGGATACCGGCGTATGGGTCAACGGTGGTTATGGGCCGAACATGGCGAAGCCTAAACCGGACGACAAGAAGCCGCCCACTCTTCTGATTTGGAAGAAAGAAGATCAAGAACCGCCGGACGACACGCTAAGAGTTGTTTACCATAGATGGGCTCGCTTCGCGAAGTTGTTTAAAGGTGTTGCGCAGCAAAAATATGCTCAAAGTTGGGTTGAATGGGAAGGCTTCTGGCACGCCTTTGTGCAGCATTACTGGGCGATGAGCTTTCGTGACTTCGTCTTCCAAAAGGAAATCGACTCTTATAGCGAAAAAGAGCCCGGGTACTTCGGGGGGCTGGGGATGGAAGGCGAAGAAGCCAACCTGTTCTACGTGATTGGCGCGGGTGACGGCGGCTGGGGAGCGTTCTACGACATCTCGTGTCTGTTTCCGATACGCACGCTGCTCTTCGGTTATGGGTCGGGGCATCGGTTGATCCAGGGCAAGTTCGGCACCGACGGCGACTATGCTCCGGGCCCAGAATTCGACTCCCGTCCAACCGATAGCCTCGGTCATTCCTTGCAGCCACCCGAGTATTTAGGGGTGCAGTCCTTCGCCGAATGCCTCTTCTATGAGCCTGTCAAGAGCGGCGTCGTTGACTCGGACTCTTTGTATGACGCGATCCAATCGACGGACTATGACGTCAACCTGTACACCCGCACCGGTGTCGAAAAAATCACTCATCTCGACGATGGAAGAGTCCGCGTCGAATCGAAAGCCCGCAAGAATGACTACGACGCGGTGGTCATCACTCCTTCGACTTGGGCCCTGCAGATGAGTATCAACTTCGAAGGATTCGACGCTCACATCATGCCGTTCAACATGCAGGCCGCTGTCGCGATGTCGCACTGGATCACGAGTTGCAAGGTGTTTTTCCCGCTCACTCGGCGCTTTTGGGAGGAGCTCAATCCTGCAGGTGATCCATTCATCCCGCAAACACTGGTCACGGATACGTTCGTCCAGGGTGTTTATGGCTATGGAGTGACCACCAAGGCGTTCTCGGATCCGGGCGTGCTGCTGGCTAGTTATACGTGGGAGGACGACGCCAACAAGCTACTGGCATCGACGAGTGATGAAGCACTCGCGCGGCGCTGCCTTACCAAGCTCGACGATATTCTCATGCAGTCCCGCAACAGGCCAATCTCGCCTTACGTCAATCGCGACCAGCCGAGCGTCATTCATTGGGCCAAGATGCCAACGTACCGCGGTTGCGCCAAACTGACACGGTCTCGAAGTTGGGAACACGACTACACGTTGCTAAGGTACAACCAAGACCATAGTGCGGAGTCGCACGTCTATTGTGCAGGCGAAGCATATTCGGTGGAAGGGGGTTGGACCGAACCTGCGATGCGGATGGCAATCGACGCCGTCATCCACATCGCCAAAAACACCGGTGCAGAATTTGTAAGTGGCTTTAAATACGATAACTACCCACGGTATTCGAGATGGGATCCGAAATAGTCAACGGATCCGGCGCGGTCTGCGGTGTGGACACGGTCGGGCGTCTATCCCGACGTGGCTCACGATTGACGGTTCGCGGTAGCGCCAGGGGTTTGACCTTCTGATTTTCGGTTGAGGCAGTTGGGATTTGAGAAGACGGGAGCGGACAGTGACCAGGCAAGCGAGCAAAGCTAGCGGCAAGACAAGCTCCGCCGCGGCGCCGAAAGCACGAAAGAAATCCGGCACCCCGCCGATGGGTACCTTCCGGATCCATCCGGCCATCGGTATCGCCAGAGTCGGCAATAGCGAGGAATATGTCATCGCCCCAGAAACCATGGCCGGTGCCCCGACGTTGGATTCACTCGATGCGATGGGCGGTCTGCCGATCCGCGCTGACGCCAACGCTGACAGCCCCGAAACGATCCGCAGCTCGGATTTGCGGGACAGTCACGGAGCCCGCAAGCGTCAGGCTGCCCGCTTCCGCATCTTCGCCTACCCCTCGCTGGCCGAGGAACCATGGCCCCGCGGGGACGGAACAGAAGTCTTCATCGGCGCAACCATCGACGGGAAAACCGTGCAGGACATCATCTGGACAGTGCACCTGGCCAACAAGAAAGCCAACACCTTTCGGTTGGACGAGGCAGGCCCGATGGTGACCTACACCGGAGAGAAAGACCCCCAGATCCGAAACCCGCAGTTCCCCAAGGGAACGGCCGATTGCACGCCACCGGCGTCGCCGCCAAACGAGCCAACAGTCAAGGGCCTGATCGCTGTACTCGATGATCCTGTACGGCTGCAGCAGTTGACCATCGATCCCGGCCCGCGGACCGTATCTGGTCGCTCGGCGCCGCGGGTCAATTTCGATGACGCCACCGCCGCGTCCTATTACGACGCGGGCCGGCACGAAGTCGTCTCTCTGGATCGCTATCCGAAGTTGTTTCCCGACAACTCATTCCCCGATATGGACTGCCCTGCCGGCCCCATCGATACTCTCGGTGAGTTGCTCACCGATGACGGCGGACGGCTGCTGGTTGTCGGTGGATACGGCCGCGCCGCCGGCTTCGGGGCGAAGGCCCCGGTTCACCTGTGCGATGACGTGAACAACGATCAGTGGTTCGATGACACCTCCGACGGCCCGGTATCAGCCACCGTGGTCTTCGACGACGGCACCCGCGTGACCGCCCATGGCGCGTGGGTGGCTGCCACCGATCCCGCTTATGCACCCCAGATCCTCAACGTTGTGTCGCTGTGGGACGACGTCTACGACTGTTGGGTGCGGCAGCTTGGCCTGGCCCCGGATATCTACGACGCCGCCCGCGGCGGCTACCAGGACTCGTATAAGCCCACGTTCGACGATCAAATCGCACCGATTTTCCAAAGCGCCGTGCTGCAGCACTGGACAACGAACCTCAACGCGCACGCCATATCGGCTCACAAACGGCTGGCGGACATTACCGCAAAAGACGATCCGACCGCCACAGAGCTTGCCGGAATCAAGGCGGTATTTCGTACTCCGGGGTGCCCTGACGACCAAGCCAACACGTCGTTGATGCCGTTGCACCTCGGCGAGGGACAGGATTCCTTCCTGACGTTGCGCCGGACCCAGTACTTCTTCCTGCAGCGCTGGAGCGAAGGTTTCGACCATTTCGCCCCGGGATCCGGTCACGCGCTGGGCCCGGGTGAAGCACTGGACAAGGCGACTTTCGTCAACTGCCTGGGCGGGCGTTTCAGCCCGGGCATCGACCTCACCTTCGTCATGCGGGAGCCGAAACTGTATGTCCAGCCGTGGCAAACGTCGGGAGCGGGCCCGTTTCGGGTCAAGAGCAAAAACCTCAACTACGACCCCGGCCACGACGCCGCCGGGCCCGTCCTGTCGTGCGGTTACGTTCCCCGGCACAATGATGAGGGGCTGGAGCCCGGCGACCTGACCAAATTCATGGCGCTGCCCTGGCACACCGATTACAACTCCTGCGCCACCCATCCGCCCGACCCCAATCCAAAAGGCAATCGGACCCTGTTCTGGTCATGGCCGGCCCAGCGTCCGGTCGCCGTCTACGCGGCCGCCGACGTCACCCTGGGTGTGCTGCCCGATGGAACCAAAGCCCCCGTGCTGGGCAAGCAGCTCTGGTCGGTTCGCGGTGAGGGTACCGACGCATACGACGCCGAGAACTGGGGACGCTTTCAAGAACGCCGCGACATGCTCAAAAATTGGCACCGCATCGGCGTGGTCCTGCAGGCGCCCGCAATCGATCAGCACCACCCTTCGTTGGAACCGCAGTGGTATCTCGAAGTGGCAAGCCAGCTCGATGACACCGGGCGCACACCGGTGGCAGCCTTTCCGAACCTGTCGAGCAGCACGGATATGGATAAACCGGATCCGAGCCAATACGACCCGCGGGAGCTGTTCTACAAGCTGCTGAACGTCAATAACCATCCCGAAGTTCTTGATGACGCACGCGCCTACGTTGATTACTGGCTGAAACAGGCCGAGGAGTTTTCCAACTCTCCCAACAAGTGCCCGGCAGATCAGCTCTTCTTCCGCTACTCAGAGCAGGACTTCCAGGAGCGCCTTGAGCTGATCTATCAACGATTCGTCGATGAGGCCGACAACAGCGATCCGGGAGCAGACCCGGTCTTTCGCAGCTACGACGATGTCGTCACCCGGATCAAACAGTGGGCCCCGTTCAACCTCGTCGACGGTGCGTGGCTGCGAAACATCGGCCGCACCGGCCCGATGGACGATGTGCAGGCGATCCTGTACTCCATTTTCATGGACGAGCTCGGCGACGGCGAAATCGCCAAGAACCACTGCAACATTTACCGGGATCTGTGCCACAGCGTCGGCTTCTACCCGCCGCCCATCGAAAGCCGCGATTTTGCGTTCGACCCGCAGTTCATTGACAGCGCTTTCCTGGTACCGGCGTTCCAGTTGGCGATCTCGCAGTTCACCGAGGAGTACTATCCCGAGATCCTCGGCATGACCCTGATGCTGGAATGGGATGTCGTGCAACTCAAGCCGACGCGAGACCTGCTGAAATACCACGGGATTGATCCCCACTTCTATGTCATGCATATCGGTATCGATAACTCCGTGAACGGCCATGGTCGACGTGCCGCCGACGCCGTGCGCCTGTCGCTGCAAATCATGCGGACCCATGGCGGAGAGAAGGGTGTTCAGAGCAGGTGGCGGCGAATCTGGAACGGGTTCGTGGCCTTTGGGGGCATTCCGTTTGACCCCGAAAACTCGTTCGGTCAGAAACTCAAGAACCTAGTCCATCCCGACAAGCCACCTCTGCTGCGCGACCAAGTGATCGAGATGATCCGCCGAAAGGCGCCCTACGGCAGCCGCAATCATCAACAGCGCATGCTTGGCCCCAGCCGAATTGACGAATGGTTCTCCAACCCATCCGGATTCCTGGATGCCCTAGTGCGCTACGCCTGGATCACCCCCGGCGACTGGGCCAACAGCCGGTTGCACGCCGCGATGAACTTCGAGACCGGCCCGATGTTTCGGGTATTCACCGACGACGAAATCGCACTATGGGCGGCTTACACGCAATCGCTGGCCCAAACCCCGCCGCCCACCCCAACAGGACTGCCGGCGCCTCTGGCCATGGATGAACTCATCACCCAACTCCGGGAAGTACAACAGGGTGTCCCGGGCCATCGAACCGTGATGTTGTTCGATCCAGACGGTGTCGCGCACACCATGACGTGGTGGTTCGAACAATCTAATCACGCGCTCATGGAGGCTCTGGCGCTGCCCGAAAACGGGATGATCACACGCGGAAAGCCGGCGCAAAGCCGCTTCTTCACCCAACTGATCGCCCCGAAAGGGCCGATGGGCGAAGCATTTGGCCTCAACGCCAAATCGCCGCTGACCGGGACCTACCGCGACGTTGTGCGCGATTGGATCAAAGATGGCGCGAAGCTGGTGGGGGAAGTGCCGTTCACTATGTGGCTCACCACGCCGTCGGCCATGGTCGACCTGCATCCCACGGGAAAGATCTACGGGATGGGGGCCATTCACTGAGCGCACAGCAGATCTATGACGTTGCGGTCGTCGGCGGCGGACCCGCGGGATGTGCGACCGCAATAGCGCTGCGGCGCCGGGGGTTTACCAACATCTGCGTGATCGACCCTGCGGTCCATCACCGGCCACGTGTCGGGGAGACTTTGGTACCCGCGGCCAGCGTTGTCCTGAGCAAGCTGGAGCTCTGGGAGGCTTTCCGTCAGGACGGCCACGAACCGTGCTTGGGTAGCTGCTCAAGTTGGGGCAGCGACACGCTGGGGCACAACGATTTTCTTCTCAGTCCCTACGGGCCGGGATGGCATCTGGACCGGCCGCGCTTCGACGCCTTCCTGTTGTTGCAAGCGAAAGCATCTGGTGTACAGCATTATTCGGGCACCGTGATCGGCTGCTCCGAGGATTATCCTGACTCCATGCGACTTCAAGTTCAGGATGGTCGCGGCGCCCGCGGGTCGATCGATGCGCGCTTCGTTGTTGACGCAGCCGGAAACCGCGCGGCGGTGGCTCGACGCGCGGGCGCCGCACCGCGTCTACTTGATCGTTTGACCTTCATCTACGGGTTCTTCGACACCTCGAGCGGATCGTCATCGCTGCAATTGACCATGCTCGAAGCCGTCGAAGACGGCTGGTGGTATGCAGCGCCGCTGCCACGCCGCCGGCTCGCAGTGGCTTTCGCCTCAGACCCCGACATCGTGCGCCGGCAGGCGCTGGCTCGAGACCAGACGTGGCTGGCCGCACTGCTGGGCACCCGGCACATCGCCGCCCGGCTCGACGGCTGCCGCTTTCTGCGCGGCAGCCTCACCGTCCGAGCCGGCGTCTCCTACCTGCTCGATCGGGTCGCCGGCACCCGCTGGCTGGCGGTGGGCGATGCCGCCGCGTGCCACGACCCCCTGTCTTCACTCGGCATTCAACACGCACTCGAAAACGGCCTGCGCGCGGCAGATTTCCTCACCGAAGCATTGTCCTCCGACCAAGACCCAGGCCCCGACTATGCGGCGGCGGTGTCGGCCGATTTCGAAGAGTACACAGCCAACCGCAACCACTTCTATCAGCTCGAGCAACGGTGGGCGGGCTCACCGTTCTGGCGGCGCAGACGCACGGGTACCCAGCTGGGCATGCCGAACCGACTGCCCCCAGCACGCATTCACGCCGGCTGAGGGCGCGCACGTGGAACAACCTGCCGGCGAAATGGTAAGCGGGGCTGGGCTGTGTCCCAGCTGCCTGGTCGCCGCCGATGCAATGTCAGAGCACGGTCTCGAGGCCGTGGAAGTTGGAGTAGAAGTCGAGCGGGAACACCTGCTCCGACGCGGGGTGGAATTCCTGGTCAAGCCACGCCTGGATGAGGTTGGCCTGCTGTTGGTCCCCGATCCAGCTGAGCTGGCCGATCTGTGATCGCGGTCTGACGCCGGTGTGGTAGGTGAGGATCTGGTTACCCCGGGACACGGTGAGCCCGACCTTCTGCTGATTGCCGATCGCCCACTTCAACGCGTCGCAGTCGAAGGACAGGCCGTCGATCGCGATCACAACGTCCTCGGGGGCGATGCCGGTCGCGGCGGCCGGGCCGGTGTCGAGGACCCCGTAAATGACGGGGCCGGTGTCGTTGGCCAGAACGAGCCCGAGGTAGGGAACCGTCTCGTAGTCCACGCGGAAACCGAGCCGGCCAAGCAGGCCAGCCACATCCAATCCGGCGACTTCGGTGGCTTCCCTGTACAACCGTGAGCCCAGCCCGGGGTGGACCTCCTCGAAAAAATCCCGCACCTCGGCGCAGGTGTAGCCGGCGCCGCGTCCGGCAAAGCGTGTGTAAAAGTTGGCGAAGGCCTCATCCAGGGTGCCGGAATTGTCGGCGCGCAAAACGCTGTCAGCGCCGAAAGCGATGAGCATTCCTTTGTCGTAGTAGTCGATGCAGTTGTTGACCCGCCCCGGGTACTTTTTGCCGTGATTGAGGAAGGTCGCCAGCGAGGCATCGACCGCGCTGACCTGGTGGTAGGCGGGCAGCACTTCCAGGTGCCGGTAATAGTTGACGACCGTGCTGAAGAACTGCTCCGGTGTGTAGACGCCGGTGCGGGTGCAGGTGAGGAATTCGTAGTAGCGGGTAAATCCTTCGGCCAGCCAGAGCCCGTCGGTGAAGTCCCCGCCGACCAGATCCAGGTGCTCGAGGGGGGCGGGGCGCAGCCGGCGGACGTTCCAGGCGTGAAAAAGTTCGTGGGCGCAGGTGCGGATGCCGGTGGCCTTCGCGTCATTGTTGGTGAACACGTTCACGTCCAGGCCGACCATGGTCGACGTGAGGTGCTCAAGTCCCCAGTCCGCCTTGGGATTACAGCCATAGATGAAGGTGTAGTCCTCGAACGGGAAGCCCCCGAACATCGTGTGGTAGCGGGTGCTGACGGCGTCGACCTGTTCGACGAAGCCACGTCGAGAGGCGGCCGCAAGCACGCTCGCATCGATGAAGACATGGTAGAAGGCGGTTCCGCGCACATCACTGACGAGCTTCTCGAAGCTGCCCATGCACACCGGTGTGTCGAGCAGGATCAGATAGCTGGGGTACTCCCAAGTGAATTCCCTCACCTGCAGAGCCCCGGACGGGTGATGTAGTGCCCAACCTTCCGGAAGGTCGTAGGTCACTTGGCAGGGGCCGTCATAGTCACCGACGTAGAGATAGCGCGCCCCGGTGACGACGGCGGCGCGATCACCCACGATGCCGCACGCCTCGCTGAATTCCCAGGAGGAGCAGTAGGCGCGGTGGTGGATCACGACGTCGCCGCCGCCCCGCTGCACAACGTGGCCCTGCCATCCCTGCCGTCGAACCGCAAGCGCGGCGCCGCTTTCCAGGTCCGTGGCTTTGACGTCGAACACGTCCCGGCCGTATGGGTTGAACGAATAATCCCCAGGCACCCAGGTCGGCGACTGAAGTTGTAAAGTCACGCCGCCGACACTGGACGGGACTGTGATGGTGACCGCCAATTCATGGCGTTCGGGCAGCACCGCCACCCGGTATCGCAGCACGTCGCTCATCGTCGGGGTGTCTCGAGGAACGCAGGGTTGCGCCGGTTTTGTCGGGGTCCGCGCCGGACGCCCCGAGCTCCGTGGATCATCTTGCAAACGCTATCGACCCGACGTTTTGAGAACAGGGGATTCGCAATCTTTCAGATGGCGTAATGCCGCTCCACCCCGCCATCCCAGGCCCGACCCGAAAACCCTCGTGACAAGGAAAAGCCGCAAGCAACCATGTCGACGACCCCACGAAGCCGCCCGTCCACGGATTCAGGCTAAGCCCACGCGCCGATCTCAAGCAGTCTCCGCCGGCGCCAGCTTTTCGCACAGCAATCCCGCCAAACCCCGAATGGTCGTGATTTCGGTGGCCCTGACGCGTATTCCCGTTTCGGTCTCGATGCGGGTGCATAGTTCGAGGGCACCCAGCGAGTCGATGCCGCACTCGGAGAGGTGCCGGTCGGGATCGATGCTGTGACGCACGATCAGGCTGACGTGATCGGAGATCAGACGCCGCAGCCGCAGGGGCCACTCGTCCAGGGGCAGCTCGTCCAGCTCGGCGCGCAGTTTGCTGGTGCCCCCGGCGTTTTGCCGGGAGGCCCGGAACGCCTCGGCGAACGGGCTGCGTTGGGCGAAGGCGGTCAGCCACGGGGTTCCCGTGATCGGCGCGTAGCCGGTGCAGGCGCGGTCGTGGCGCAGCAGCGCCTCGAACGCGTAAGCGCCCTCGTCGGGAGTGATGGCAAGGCCGGCGCCCTCCGCCAGGGCGGTGCCACGCCCGATCTGGCCCCACGCGCCCCATGCGATCGAGGTGGCCGGCAGGCGTTGAGCCCGGCGCCACAGCGTGAAGGCGTCCAGCCAGCTGTTGGCCGCGGCGTAGGCACCTTGTCCGGGCGAGCCCACCATCGCGGCCGCCGAGGAGAAAGAGCAGAACCAGTCCAACGGCTGCTCGGCCTCCTGCAGGGCGCGGTGCAAGTTCCAGGCACCGAAAACCTTTGGCGCCCAGTCGCGCTCGATGAGCTCGTCGGTGATATTGGTCAGTGTTGCGTCCTCGATCACGCCCGCCGCATGCAGCACGCCGCGCACCCGAAGCCCGGTGGCGGTCGCAACGGCAACCAACCGCTGCGCGGTGCCGGGTTCCGTGATGTCGCCACACTCCACCACGACATCGGCACCCATGGCGCGGATACACTCGATCGTCTCCAGCGCCCGCTGAGTTGGCTGCGAGCGCGAGGACAGCACGATCCGCCCGCAGCCGATCCCGGAACCCGGACCGGAACCTGGACCGGAACCTGGACCGGAACCTGGAGAAGCCATCTTCTCGGCCAGAAACAACCCCAGGCCGCCTAGCCCGCCGGTGACGATGTATGCGCCGTCGCGCCTGAAGACCGGGGCTTGGTCCGGCGGCAGCACCACGCGGCCCCGGCCGGCGTGCGGGACATCGAGCACCAGCTTGCCGGTGTGCCGGGCGCCGCTCATCAGGCGAATGGCCGTGGCGGCGTCGGCGAGTGGGTAGTGCGTGCACTCCGGTACCGGCAGCGAGTCGTCCGCGACGAGTTGGTACACCGTGGTCAACAGGTCTCGGAACCGGTCCGGATGGCTGTACGACAGCAGCCCCAGGTCGACGGCGTAGAACGTGAGGTTGCGCCGGAACGGGAAGAGCCCCAACCGGTTGTCGGCGTAGATGTCGCGTTTGCCGATCTCGACGAATCGTCCACCGAACGACAGTAATTCGAGGCTTGCGTGCTGGGCAGCGCCGGTGACCGAGTTGAGCACGATGTCTACGCCGTACCCGTCGGTGTCACCGCGTATCAGACTGGCGAACTCTAGGCTTCGCGAGTCGTATACGTGCTCAATACCCGTGTTGCGCAGCAGTTCTCGACGATACTCGCTGCCCGCTGTGGCGAAGATCTCGGCTCCCGCGGCGCGTGCGATGGCGATCGCCGCCTGCCCCACCCCGCCGGTCGCGGAATGGATCAGCACCTTGTCGCCGGCCCCGATCCGGGCCAGCTCATGCAAGCCGTAGTAGGCGGTGGCGTGCGCGGTCGTCACCGCCGCCGCGTGCCCGTCGGAAAGTCCCGCGGGCAGCGTGACCGCCAGGCGTGCGTCGCAGGTGAGGAAGGTGCCCCAACAGCCGTCGGCGCACAGACCCCCGACATGATCGCCCACTTTGTGGTCCGTCACGTCCGGTCCGACCGCGGTCACCACCCCGGCGAAGTCCGCGCCCAGCTGCGGCAGGCGCCCCTCGAAGGCGGGGTAGCGGCCGAACGCGACCAGCACGTCGGCGAAGTTGATGCTGGACGCGCTGACCGCGACCTCGATCTGGCCCGGACCCGGTGGAACACGTTCGCAAGCAACGAGTTCCAGCGACTCCAGATCACCGGGCGTGCGGATCCGCAGCCGCATCCCATCGCGCTCATAGTTGGCTACGGTGGTCCGCCGCTCCTCGGGGCGCAGCGGAGCGGGGCACAACCGCGCGGTGTACCACTGGCCGTCCCGCCAGGCGGTCTCGTCCTCCTCCGACCCACCGACCAGTTGCCGTGCCAGCTGCCCGGCGTCCGTGGCTTCATCAACATCGATGTGGGCGGCGGCCAGATGGGGATGTTCGGTGCCGATCACCCGGATCAGGCCACGCAGCCCGGCCTGCTCCAGGTTGGGTCGCTCGCCGGCGAGCACGGTCTGGGCTGCGCGGGTCACCACGTGCAGGCGAGGCGGCTCGCCGGGGACCTCTAGCAATTCGCGGACGATACGCACCAGATCCCGCACGTACTCGCGGCCCCGCAGCGCACACCGCTCGCCCGGGTCGCCGTCGCTGGGCCCGGTCAAGATCACCACATGGGTGAATTCACCGGCACGCAACTGGTCGACTTGGTGGGGCCAGCGCATGCTCGTGCAGTGCGCGCCATGGCCCGTCAAAGCATCGCTTAACTTGGTGGCGAACTCATCGGGCACATCCGGCGCGTCCGCAGAGGTGGTGCCGATCAACAGCCATGCTCCAGCGTCGGTATTGGGGAGCTCGGGCAACTCTCGCGGCTGCCATTCGATGGTCAGCAACCGCTCGGCCAGCACCCGATCCTTTTGGCCGGCCTGCGAAGTTCCGGTACCGAGTCGCAGCCCCTGGACGACGAGCAGCACCGTTCCGTGCTCGTCGAGCACATCGATGTCGGTCTCGATGCCGGTGATGTCGATGCTGGTGACCCGCGTGTAGCAGTAGCGAGCGGTGCGAGCCGAGCCGTAGGCGCGCAGTCGACGCAGACCCAGCGGCAGGGCCAGCACGTCCCCGCCGATCGCCTTGACCTCCGGGTGAGCCGCGACGGACTGGAAGCACGCATCCAGCAGTGCGGGGTGCACGCCGTAGGCGGCCTGTTGCGTGCGGATCGGAGCGGTCAGCGCGATCTCGGCCAGCACCGTGCCGGCTTCCCCCTCGCCGGTGTGCGCGGCGGCCAGACCGGTGAACGCCGGACCGTACTGAATCCCGTTCCGGTCCAGGCGGTTCCGCACCTCGGTGCCTTCCTCGCGGCGTGGGTGCGCTGCCAGCAGGGCGGCCACGTCCCAGGCGGGCGGCCGATCATCGGGTGGGTCATGCAGGACGGCTGCGGCATGCCGCACCTGCTCGCCCTGCTGGTTGGTTTCCACGATGAAGTTGAAAACGCCCGGCGTCTGCAACGACGCGACCGCCCCGACCGTGGTTTGCTCGTCGAGCAGCAAGGCATGCTCGAAGCGGATGTCACGGGCCTCGGCGGCCTCGCCAAGCACCCCGCGAGCCGCGGCCAGCGCCATCTCGCAGTAGGCCGCGCCGGGAAGCACGGGAATTTTGCGGATCCGGTGATCGCCCAGCCACGGCTGGGCGGCGGTGCCGACCTCGCCCTGCCACACGTGGCGCTCCGGCTCCTCCCGCAGGCGCACATGCTGCCCCAACAGCGGATGTACCGATACGGTGCAGCCACCATGTGTCGGGCCTTCTTGACCGCGATCGCCAAACCACAGCCGACGGTGCGTCCAGGTCGGCAGCGGCGCATCCTGCAGCTGGCCATTCGGGTAAAGCACCGAGAAGTCGATCGCGGCGCCTGCACTGTGCAGATCGGCCAGGAAACCGCGTAGCCCGTGGGGTAGCGCTTGATCGCGGCGCATACCGGCCAGAGCGACCAGCGGCGTGTCGAGACTTCGGGCGGTCTGCGCGACGGCATGGGTGAGCAGGGGGTGCGGTGACAGCTCCGCGAACACCCGGTAGCCGTCCTCCAAAGCGGCCCGCGTCGCGCCCGCGAACCGCACCATGCGGCGCACATTGTCCGCCCAGTAGCGGGCGTCGCACAACGGCTGTTCGCGCGGGTCATACCGGGTCGCCGAGTAGAAGGGGATTTCCGGCGTCATCGGACGCAGGCCTGCGAGTGCGTCGGTTAGCTCGCCGACGATCGGATCGACCTGCGGTGAATGAAAGGCGACATCGGTGGGGATCTCGCGGGCCATCACATCGCGCTGCTCCCAGGCCCCGACCAATTCGCGAACCGTGTCCGCGGCACCGGCAATCACCGTGGAATCCGGCGAAGCCACCACCGCCACCACGACGTCGTTGATGCGGTGGGCCGTCAGCTCCGAAAGTACTTGCTGGGCAGGTAGTTCCACCGATGCCGTGGCACCGGCACCGGCGACGCGGGACATCAGCTGCGAGCGGCGGCAGACCACGCGCAGCCCATCTTCCAGCGACAGCGCTCCGGCGACGACTGCGGCCGCGGCCTCGCCGAGGGAGTGCCCGATCACCGCACCCGGGCGCACCCCGTACGCCTTCATGGTGGCGGCGAGGGCGACCTGCATGGTGAACAGCGTCGGCTGGATTCGGTCTTGACCCGTCACGGTCTGCGGGGCCGACATCGCGTCGGTCACCGAGAACCCGCACTCGCGGACGATCACTGGCTCGGCTTGCGCGACGGTAGCGGCGAACACCGGTTCTTTCGCCAGCAACTCGGCGCCCATCCCGGCCCACTGCGAACCCTGGCCGGAAAACACCCAGACCGGACCCCGATCATCGCTCCCGGCCGCGGCTTGATACGGAGTATCACCCTCGGTGACCTCGCGCAACGCCTCGCAGAGCTCCTGCCGGTTGCTCGCAACGACGGCGGTGCGTACCGGGCGGTGCGCACGCCGGCACGCCAAGGTGTAGGCCAGATCCGGCAACGGCACGTCGTCATGTGCACGCACCCAGTCGGCCAGCCGACCGGCGGTGCGACGCAGTTCGTCGGCGGAGGTGGACGACAGTAGGAACAGCAGCGGTGCCCCCGGCGCTGACGCTGCCGCCCCTGAAATATCTTCCGGCGCAGCGGCTTCCGATGGTTGTTCGGGCGCTTGCTCTGGTGCTTGTTCTAAGATGCCATGGACGTTGGTTCCGGACAGCCCGTACGACGACACCGCCGCGCGTCGCGGGTGGCGCCCGTTGCCGGCCCATGGCGCAGCCTCTTGCGGCACAAAGAGTTTCGTCTCAATGCGGGCAAGCTCATCGGGCAGGCGGGTGAAATGCAGATTCCGCGGAACCACACCGTGTTGCAGCGCGAGGACCGCCTTCATCAGCCCGAGCACTCCGGCGGCCGACTGGGTGTGGCCGAAGTTGGTCTTCGACGACGCCAGCGCGCAAGGGCCCTCGGTGCCATAGACGTTGGCCAGACTGGCGTATTCGATGGGGTCGCCCACCGGAGTGCCGGTGCCATGCGCCTCGACCAAACCGACCGTGCCGGGATCCACACCGGCCGCGGCCAACGCCATGCGGTATACCGCGGTCTGCGCCTCGGCCGACGGTGTCGCGATATTTACGGTATGGCCGTCCTGATTCGCGGCGGTGCCACGCACCACGGCCAGGATTCGGTCGCCGTCGCGCAGCGCGTCCGGCAAGCGCTTGAGCAGCACCGTCGCAGCAGCCTCGCCAGACACGAACCCGTCCGCCGACGCGTCGAATGCGTGACAGCGTCCCGTGGCAGACAGCATGCCCTGCGCCGAAGCCGCCGCGAACTTCCGCGGCTCCAGCATCACCAACGCGCCGCCGGCGAGGGCGAGGTCGCTTTCGCCGTCGTTCAGGCTGCGACAAGCCATGTGCACGGCGAACAGACCGGAAGAACACGCCGAATCCACTGTGACAGCGGGACCGTGGACCCGCAGGGCGTAGGCGATCCGCCCGGACGCCATGCTGAAACCGTTGCCCTGGAAGCCGTACGGCCCCTCCATGGTCGGGGAATCGGCGGCCACCAATTGGTAGTCGTAGTGCGTCAGTCCGACAAACACACCGGTAAGCGAGCCGGCAACCATCTCCGGGGTGCGTCCGGCGTGCTCCATCGCTTCCCAAGATGTTTCCAGCAACAAGCGGTGCTGAGGATCGAGCGAGATCGCCTCGCGCTCGTTGATCCCAAAGAAATCGGAATCGAAGCCGGCAACGTCATCGAGGAACGCGCCCCACTTGCACACCGACCGACCCTGGACCCCGGGCTCGGGGTCGTAGTAGTCGTCGGCGTCCCAGCGGTCGGGAGGAATTTCGGTGACCAGGTCATCGCCGCGCAGCAACGCCTCCCATAACCGTTCGGGCGAATCAATGCCCCCGGGAAGTCGGCACGCCATACCGATTACGGCGACCGGCGTGACCGGCGTGGTCGTCCCCAACAAGCCCATTCTGCCTCCCGCGGCAACGCTTAGTCCGGCTCCCTGACCCCAGGACGCACTGTACGCGGAGCGTGCCGAGCAGCCCGAGCAGCTCAAGCGTCCCGGTTGGTACTGGTCGACCGGCGTGGTAATGATTGACCGGCGCGGGCCAGTTCAAACGCACAATCGGGTCCGTTCCCGACGCAGGCGTCGAGCATTTGGTCAAGGATGGGTGGCTGGTTATTGAAACTTCTCGTTCCGAAGGTTTCAGCGCAGGCGGCCGGGGGAATCTCACGCAGGTGATTGAGCAGTCCCTTCCGGCTGTGCTGTGCGAGCGGGCCAGTCTGCAACCTGACGACGTAGCGGTCACGTTCATTGATTACGAGCAGGACTGGGCCGGCGTTGCGGATTCCCTGACGTGGTCGCAGCTTCATCGGCGAGCGCTAGGCGTTGCGCGAGAACTCGACCATGTCGGGACACCGGGTGACCGCGCCGTCATCTTGGCGCCACAGGGGCTTGACTATGTCGTGGCGTTTCTCGGCGTATTGCAGGCGGGACAGATTGCAGTTCCGCTTTCGGTTCCGCTGGGTGGTGCCATCGATGACCGTATCGGTTGGGTTCTGCGCGACGCCGCGCCCAGCGCCGTTCTCACGATTTCCTCTGTGGCGAGCGGTGTCGCCGAGCAGGTTGGGCTTGGATCCGCAGAGGCCGGGTCTCCTGCTCCATCGGTCGTCGAGGTTGACCTGCTGGACCGCGACCCTCGGCACGGATCCAATCCCGGCGCAATCGACAGCCAGAGCACGGCGTATTTGCAATACACGTCCGGGTCGACGCGTCAGCCGGCCGGAGTGATGATCTCGCACCGGAACCTGCTGGCCAACTTCCAACAGATCATGTCCGACTACTTTCTGGACTACGGAAAGGTTGCCCCGCCGAACACCACCACCGTGTCGTGGCTGCCGTTCTACCACGATCTGGGTCTGATCTTGGGAATTTGCGCACCTATTCTGGCGGGAGCCCGCGGCGTGTTCACAAGTCCGGTGGCGTTTCTGCAGCGTCCGGCGCGGTGGATGCAATTGCTCGCCGGCAATAGTCATGTGTTTTCCTCGGCGCCGAATTTCGCTTTCGACTTGGCGGCGCGAAAAACCACCGACGAGGACATGGCCGGGCTGGATCTCGGTGACGTTCTCATCATCCAAAACGGTGCGGAGCGGGTGCAGCCCGCGACGCTGCGGCGCTTTACTGAGCGGTTCGCTCGCTTCGGTCTGCGCGACAACGTGATTCGGCCCTCGTACGGACTGGCCGAAGCAACGGTGTACGTGGCGACCCGCACACCGGCTCGACCGCCGGAAATCGTCCGCTTCGAAGCCGACAAACTCTCCGCCGGCCACGCGAAGCGGTGCCGCAGTGGCGGTACCGCGCTGGTCAGTTACGGTGTGCCGCAATCGCCGACGGCGCGGATCGTGGACCCCGACACCAACACCGAGTGTCCGGCGGGCACGGTGGGGGAGATCTGGGTGCACGGCGAGAACGTCGCCATGGGCTACTGGCGGAAACCGCAAGAGACTGAACGCACTTTCGCGGGCATGCTGGCCGGGCCGACGGATGGCACACCTGAAGGACCTTGGCTGAGGACCGGGGATCTGGGCTTCATCTCCGATGGCGAGCTGTTCATCGTCGGCCGCATCAAGGACCTGTTGATCGTCCATGGGCGTAATCACTCTCCCGACGACATCGAGGCGACGGTCCAGGAGATAACCCGAAGCCGGGTCGCGGCGATATCCGTCCCGGATGGTCACACGGAGAAACTCGTCGCCATCGTCGAGCTGAAGAAGCGTGGCGGCGAGTCCCACGAGGAGGCACCGGACAAGCTCGGTGCCATTCGGCGTGAAGTCGCCTCGGCGATATTCAACTCGCACGGCCTTAGCGTCGCGGATCTGGTTCTGGTGCAGCCGGGTTCGATACCGATCACCACGAGCGGCAAGGTCAGGCGAGCGGCGTGTGTTGAGCTGTACCGGCACGGTCAATTCGGCCGCTTAGATTTGTGAGCCGTGTGGCCTGGGGCGCCAGCTGAGCTACGGCATCGCGTCGGCCTGCGCGATATGCCCTTCGAAGGCAAGCGTTTTCGCCGTCTCGCGGTAGCGATCCCGGAAGTGTGCGTATGCCGCGTCATCGCCACCCGCCCGGGCCAGAAGGGCGCGAAGTCGCAGCAGCAGGATGTCGCGCGGAGCTAAACCCTCTTCGCTCGGCGCAGTCGCCAACCGCTCGATTGCGGCCTCGGCTTCGGCCACATCACCGTCGGTGCCGCGCTCCAGCAGGGTCTCCACCAGAACACCCGTAGCGGGAGTGCCCCAGGACAACAGTTGTCCCTCGCGGACCAGGTGGTCGACTTCGGCGCGCATCAGCGGTATCGCCTCGTCGCGATGTCCACGCCGAGCGCGTTCCCGCGCCACGTACACGTTGACGAGTGGTCGATCCCCGAGGTTATGTGCATGGCGTGCGAACAGGTCGCTGACCTCGGCTAAAAGCGCCTGTCCGCGATCACGCTCCGCAGCCGTTTGACGGTGCACCAGCGCGACGCCCAGCGCCATCCGGGCGAAGGCCAGCGCCATGTCATTGCCGGAACGTTCGGCGATCTGTAGCGCATCCTCGATCTCGCGCACCGCGCGATCGTCGGCAGCCAGCACGCCATTCGAGATTCCCGGGAAGTAACCCAAGGCGACGACCGCGGCGTAGGTCAGGGGATCGGCGTCGTGGGCCATGGCCAGGCCGTGGCGCAGATCCTCGCGCCATTCGGGACGACCTGGGCAGTAGCGGGCCATAGCCCGCGACGTAAGGGCGAGTGCTAACGGGGATCCGAAAATGAAGTTGCCCTTGAACGGATCACCGTCGGCCAGGTCGATAGCTCTTTGTGACCACCGCAGCACGTCGGGCCACTCACCGCACTCGAACTTGGCGTAGATCGCCGGGTAGGACAGGCCCACCGTCAAGGTCGGATCGCCGAGCGACTCGATGAGAGCCGCGGCTTCCGATGCCAGGCGCGACGCCGCACGGATCCGGCCTTGATACGCGTGATCCATCACCATCCCGGCCGTGCCGATGGAAAGCGACGCCTTGTCCCCGGCGGCGGTGCACAACTGCCGCAATTCGTCAAAGTGGGCGTCGGCAACGTTGACCCGGACTCGATAGGCGGTCCCGCACAACATGGTGCGAGGGGCGATGCGCATGGCCGCTGCCTGGTTCGGGTCCTCGGTGGGCAATGCGTCGGCGATCGTTTTGGCGCGCTCCCAACTGCGTCGTGCTGCATTGATGTCGCGGCTGGTCGCCCACGCTGCCGCGCGCATGTGCCAGCCGTAGGCGGCATGCAGATCGCCGGCGGCTTCGAGGTGTTCGGCGATCAACGCGGCGTTCTGGTCGGCCGATACCGGTTCGTGGGCTTCGATCGCGGCCGCCAGCCGCCGGTGCAGCCGGGCGCGATCGGACTTCAGCTGGGATTCGTAGGCCACTGTGCGGATCAACGGGTGCCGGAACGCGTATTCGGCGCGCGGGGTGAAGCGCACTTGGTCGACGAGCTCGGCGGCTATCAGCTGGTCGACCACCGGATCGACCTCCAGGCTGGCCAGCAGATCGGGGTTGAACCGGGACCCGACGACCGCCGCGGCGGCAAGGGTGTGTTTGGCCGCGGGGTCGAGCCTGTCGATGCGGGCGGCGATGGTGGCCTGCAGCGTGGCCGGCACGCTGACCTCGGCCACATCGGCGCGGCAGGCGTAGCCGCCGCGCTCACCGACCAGCACGCCGCGCTGGGCGAGCTCACGGGTGATCTCCTCGGCGAAAAAGGGGTTTCCGTCCGCGCGCCCGGCGATGATCTCGCCGATCTGGCCAACCGAGGGGTCGGGGCCCAACAGCTCGCCGACTAGTGCCGAGGTCTCCGCACCGCTCAGCGGTGCCAGGGCGATGGTCTGCGCGCCGGTGAGGCGCGCCAGGGCTCCGTGATATTCGGGGCGATAGGTGATCAGCACCAGCGAGGGAGTCTTGGGGATCACCGCAAGAAAGTCGGCGAGCATGGATTCGCTGACCTCGTCGATCCAGTGGGCATCCTCCACGACGAAGACCGCCGGTTCGGTGCGGGCCAGCTGGGCGGTGTTGATCAGCGCGGTCAACCGCCGTCGCCGAGCGTCGGGGTCGATCTTGGGCAACTCCACATCGGGATCGGCAATGCCCAGCAAGTCATCGAGCAGCGCCAGGTCCTGCTGATCGGCGTCCGGAACTTGTGCCCGCAGCTGTGCCGGCCCGACGGCACGCAGCAGACGCGCCACCACATGAAACGGGATGTCGGTGGCATGCGACTCGCAGAAGGTGGTAAACACCTCGACGCCATGGCTTTTCGCGAGCTGAATGGCTTCACCGGCAAGTCGGGTCTTGCCGATGCCCGGAGGACCGACCACTGCAACCACGGACCCGCGGCCACCGGTCGAGCGATCCAGCATCGCGCCCAGCGCGGCCGATTCCCACGCGCGGCCCACCAGCGTCGAATACGAACCACCGTTCTGCCGGCGCTGCGCGGCCACGCTCAGCAGCCGCCGCGCCGGCACCGGGTCCGCCGCACCCTTGATGCGCACCAGTTGTGGGTCGCCGAGCACGGCATCGCCCTCGACCAGCCGCGCGGTGCGGTCGCTGAGCATCACCCCGCCCGGCGGTGCCACCGATTCCATTCGCTGAGCCATCCCCACCTGTTCCCCAATGGCGGCGTAACCCAGAGCGGTAGAACCGATCTCGCCCGCGATCACCTGGCCGGAGTTCAGCCCCACCCGCAGCCGCAGGTCGACTCCGTCACGACGTTGCACCTCTGCCGCCAGGCTCTGGACCTCTTCCTGGATGCCCAGCGCCGCCAGACACGCCCGCAGCGCGTGGTCCTCCAACGCGGCGGGCGCGCCGAATACCGCCATGATGCCGTCACCGGTGAACTGCTCCACCGTGCCGCCGTAACGCTGCACCACCGCCGCCGCGCGGGTGACGAGCTCGGTCATGATCTCGCGCAACCGCTCCGCACCGACCGCCGCGGCGACTTGCATCGATCCCACCACGTCGGCAAACAGCACCGTGACCTGTTTGTACTCCGCCGGCGTGCCCGGCACCGCGGTCGCCGACCCGCACTCGTCGCAGAACTTGGCGCTTGGCCGCAGTTCTGCGCCGCACCTCATGCAGGTCAAGGTCGCCGTCATCGTTCGAAATTTACCGAAACGCCGATAAACCGGCGCGCCCGATGCCTGCGCCCCGCTATAGTCGCCGAGTGATCGGCGCCGAGCCGCTGACCGGGCGTGATAGTGAATTGGGGGTTATTCGTCGTGCCCTGAGCGGGGCCAGCAACCAGTCCGGCGTGGTGATCGCCGGTGCGGCCGGTGTGGGCAAGACCTGGCTGGCCCGCGAGGTGCTGCGCTGTGCCGAGGCCTCGGGTGAGCGCACCAAATGGATCGTCGGCACCGAATCGGCGCATGCGCTGCCGTTGGGGGCATTCATCGGCTCACTGGGCGAAGCGATGTCGGATCCGCTGACGAATGTGCGCCGCGTGATCAATTCGTTTGTCGCGCAACAGCATCGGGGTCGTGTGGTGGTGGGTGTCGATGACGCGCATTTGCTGGACGGATTGTCTGCCCTCGTCGTCCATGAGCTGGCGCAGTCCGGCGGGGCTCGGCTGGTGGTCACCGTGCGCACCGGCGGCGACGAACCCGATGCGGTGACGGCGTTGTGGAAGGACGGGCTGTTGGCTCGACTCGATCTCGAACCGCTGTCGGCCGCAGCGACACGCGAGGTGATCGAGAGCGCGCTCGGCGGCCCGGTCGACGCTCGCAGCCTGGCCCGATTCCGCAAGCTGACCGGCGGAAACGCCTTGTTCCTGCGCCAGCTGCTGAACGATCAGATCGCGGCCGGGCGGATGCGGGAACTGGCCGGGGTTTGGATGTGGGACGGCGACGTCGCGGTCTCGCGCAGCCTGTCCGACACGGTGGTTCGCCAGATGGGTCGGCTGAACCCGCGGACGGCATCGGTGGTCGACACCTTGTCACAGTGTGAGCCGCTGCCCGTTGACGTGCTGTGCGATTTGGTGCGCCGCCGCGATCTGACAGCCGCTGAGAGTATCGGCATGGTCAGCGTCGAACGCACTGGTGGCGGGCTGATGGCCAGGCTGGCGCACCCGCTGTTCGGTGAGCTCCGCCGCGCCAGCGCCGGCGAAATGCATTTGTCGACAATCCGGGGCAGGCTGGCGACGCGGCTGGCCGAAGACGCTGACGCCGACATGCAGGCCACCGTGCGCCGCGCGCTGCTGCGCCTCGAGTCGGATCTCGATCCCGAGCCCGAGCTGTACCTGGAAGCGGCACGGCATGCCATGACCCTGCTGGACCTGGATCTGGCCGACCGGTTCGCCACCGCCGCCACCCAAGCCGGGGCACCCGGGGCGGCCGGGGTGCGGGCGATGAACCTGGTGCTGCTTGGGCGGGGCGAGCCGGCCGAGCTGGCACTGCGCGACATGGCCAACGACGACGTGCCCGACGGTCATCACTGGGCGACCTTGCGGGCGCACAACCTGATTTGGAACCTCAGCAAGCCCCAAGACGCGGCGGTGATCCTTGAAGGCCTCGCCGCCGGTATAGAGACCCCGGCGCAGGTGGCGGAGCGCCTGGCGGTGCAGGCGTGCCTGAACGCGGTGTCGGCGCGCTGCGAACTAGCGGCCGAAAACGCCCGGGCCGCGCTGGATTTCCCTGCACTGCCGGGCTTTCACGCGATGGCGGCCGCGCATGCGTTGATCATGGCCATGGGGGCGCTGGGTCAGGTCGATGAGCTCGCCGGCGCGGCCGAGCAGGCGCTGCGGCGCGCGACGACGTCGTTTCAGGCGTCCCACATGCGGTTCTGGTTCGGTGCCGTGTACGGTCGCGCCTGCAGGCTGACCGGGCGTATCGACGAATTCGTCAGTACGGCACAGCAACTGGCGGACTCGGCACGTGACATTCCGGGTCTGGCTTACGCGAACCTGGCCTTGCTGTTGGGCAACGCCAACCTGGTTCGGGGCGCGGTCGCCGAGGCGGCCCGGCTGGTGCACGAAGCGGTTGCCGGGGCGGAAATACACGCCATCAGAACGGGTTTGCGGCCGGCGAGCTACTTCACGTTGGCGGAGGCACACGCCAAGCTCGGACAGCCCTCCGAGGCGAATGAGGCGATCGCCGCGGCGCGGTCGTGTGTGCCGCCCGACTTTCTGTTCATGCATACCGCCTTGTCGCTGGCCGGCGGCTGGGCGATGGCGGCAAGCGGCCGTCTGGGCGAGGCCGTGGCCAGCGTGCAGGAAGCGGCGCAACTCGCCCGCGACCGCGGCCAGCCCACCCACGAGCTGGCCTGCATACAGGCCGCGGCTCAGTGGGGCGATGCCTCGCAGGCGGCGCGGGCGCGGGAGCTGGCCGAGGTGTTGTCGCTGACGCTGGCCGATACCGTTGCGCTGCATGCGGAGTCGCTGCGGGCCGGGGACGGCGAGGGCCTGCTGACGGCCTCGGGAGAGTACCGGCGGATCGGTGATCGGGCCGCGGCCGCTGACGCGGCGGCACAGGCCTCGGTCGCGTTCGACGCGCACCAGCAGCATCGGCGTGCGCTGTATGGCGCGGCGTTGGCCAGGGAATTGGCCGACGAATGTGGTGGTTTGTGCACGCCGGCGTTGCGGACACCGTCGGGTCTGAGGTTGTCGGGCCGCCAGCGCGATGTGGTGGAACTCGTCGTGGCCGGTCTGTCCAACCGCGAGATCGCCGACCGGCTGGTGATGTCGGTGCGCACCGTGGAGGGCCACGTCTACCGGGCCTGCCAGCGGGTGGGGGCCCAGACACGCGAGGAACTGGCGTCGATCATCCGATCCGGGCCGGGCGGGTAATCCGCTCGGGAAATCGAGTAGCCGACTACGCATGCGCACACCCGAAGTCGGCCATACCGTGCCTAAAGAACACTCCAGGCAAAGGAGCTGGCATGGTCGAGATGCTGGAAAAACCCGAAGTCGGGGCGCTCACGCTGGCGCCGAAGAATCCGCTCCCGTATCGGCAGCAACTCAAGGCGGTGCGGTCGTTCATAGACGGCTTGCAGGAGATCGTCGACGCCGGTGGCCCGATCACCCGGCTCGTGCTCGCACCGAAGTGGCTGTTACCGAACGTGGTGGTGATTTCCAGCCCCCAGGGCGCCCGGGATCTGTTGGGCCGCAACGACGAGATCGCCGACCGCGGCCGTGCCCGGACCATGGTGGAGCTGCGCGCGCTGATGGGCGGCAATCTGCTCAATCTTCCGCACGAGCGGTGGCTGCCGCGGCGACGCGCACTGCAGCCGATGTTCACCAAGCGCCACGTGTCGCGCTACGCGGGACACATGGCCGCGGCCGCACAGGCGACGGTTGACCGTTGGCAGGACGGCGAGTTCGTCGACCTGGACACGGAGTGCCGCAAGCTGACTCTGCGGGCGCTCGGGCGCTCGGTACTCGGGCTGGACCTCGACGAGCGCGCCGACGTGGTGGGCACCTCGCTGCGTACGTCATTGGCGTGGGTGGCCGACCGCGCGGCGCGGCCGGTGAATCTGCCGCGGTGGCTGCCCACCAAAGGCCAGCGCGCCGCTCGCCGGGCCAACGACACGCTGCACCGGCTGGCCGCCGAAATGCTGCACGCGGTTCGCGTTGATCCCGACCGTGACGCCCCGTTGGTGCGCGCGTTGATCGCGGCGACCGATCCGGAGACCGGCCGGCCGCTGACCGACGACGAGATCTGCCACGAGCTGGTGCTGTTCATGCTTGCGGGTCATGACACCACCTCGACCACGCTGACTTACGCGCTGTGGGCACTGGGCCACCACCGCGACATCCAGGAACAGGTGCGCGCCGAGGTTGCCGCGCTGGGTGAGCGGGCGCTGACCCCCGACGACGTGGCCGAACTCGGCCTCACCGTGCGGGTATTGCACGAGGCGCTACGGCTGTGCCCGCCCGGGGCGGGAACGATGCGCACGCCCACCCGCGACATCGTGGTGGACGGCCACCTGGTACCGGCGAAAACCATTGCGCTGGTGAGCTTCTACGCGATGCACCGGGACCCCGCGCTGTGGGAGGACCCGCTGCGTTTCGACCCGGGCCGGTTTCTGCCGGAACGGTCGAAGGGTCGCAGTCGTTGGCAGTACCTGCCGTTCGGCGGCGGGCCGCGCTCATGCATCGGCGATCACTTCGCGATGCTGGAGGCCACGCTCGCGCTGGCCAACATCATTCGCGCGGCCGAGATCGAATCGCTCGACCTGGACTTCCCGGTCGAAACGCCGTTCACGGTGGTCGCCGCGGCCCCTATCCACGCCCGGGTGCTGGGCGTCGGAGCATCGGAGGCGGCGCTGCGGGGCGCGTGCCGACGCGATTGGCGTTTAGCGCTCCTGGCCAGGGCCTAGCGGGGCCTAGTACCCCGAGCAGACACAAAATCGCACGCGTAAGCCCTTACGCGTGCGATTTTGTGTCTGCTCGCGCCTGGTCCCTAGACACCCACGAGTTGCACGCTCTCCCACAGCGCGAGGACGGCCGCGACCAGGGCGGTGGGCACGGTGCACAGCCCGAGGCGGGTGTACTCGCCGATACTGGCCTCGACGTTCTGCTGGCGCAGCACGCCGCGCCAGAGCAGATTGGACAGCGAACCGACGTAGGTCAGGTTGGGGCCGATGTTGACCCCGATGAGCACCGCCAGGATCGCCACCGGCCCGCTGGCCGCGACCAGCGGCAGTAACACCAGCGTCGCGGGCAGATTGTTGACCACGTTGGCCAGCACGGCGGCGATCGCGGCGATGCCGAGCAACGCGACCAGCCCGGTACCAGACGGCAGCACCTTCGACATCGCGGCGCCCATGCCGCCCAGCGTGACCGCCTGCACGACGACGCCCAGCGCCAGCACGAACACCAGGAACGACACGTTCAGTGACCGCGCGATCTGCACCACCGAGGTGTGCCGGCGACTGAGGCTGCGCACCGCCAGCACCGCGGCGCCGGCCAGCGCCACCCAGGCCGGGGCCACCCCCACCGATTCCGAGACCGCGAACCCGGCGAGCGTCAGCGCCACCACCACCAGGACGAATACCGGCGGCCGCGGCGGCGGCCCGGCATCGTCGGGCTCGGGTGGGATGCGCAGGTCGCGCGAGAAAAACAACCGGAACACCACGTAAACCGCGGCCACCGCGGCCAGCCACGGCAACGCCATCACCAGCGTGAACCTCGCGAACGAGATACCGGCGAGGTGGAAGGCCAGCAGGTTGGTCAGATTCGACACCGGAAGCAGCAGCGAGGCGGCGTTGGCCAGGTGGGCGGTGGCGTAGCCGTACGGCCGCATCGGGGTCCGCAGGCGGCGCACGGTAATCAGCACCACCGGGGTCAGCAATACCACGGTGGCGTCCAGGCTGAGTGCGGCGGTGATGATGGCGGCGATGGCGAATACCTGCCGCAGCAGGCCGTGCGACCCGGGGCTCACCCGCGCCATCGCCGCGCCCGCCGCCTCGAACAGACCCTCGTCGTCACACAGCTTGGCCAGCATCAGCACCGCGCCCAAAAACGCCACCACCGGCGCCAGCCCGGCAACCTGCACCCTCGCCTGATGGAAAGAGATCGCGCCGATCGCGATCAGGATCGCGGCCGCCGGTACCGCCGCGACCGCCTCCGGCCAACCGCGTGGGCGAGCGACCGCGAACGCCAGC
Organism: uncultured Actinomycetota bacterium; assembly: GCA_963845595.1. GTDB lineage: Bacteria > Actinomycetota > Actinomycetes > Mycobacteriales > Mycobacteriaceae > Mycobacterium. The sequence continues at coordinate 337,405 of CAWJSU010000003.1, read as the reverse complement.
ACCACCGCAAGCAGCAGCAGCGAAATGGCAAGGATCACAGGGCCTAAATCCAGGAGTCCTCGCGCTGCCACACCGTCGGCATGTGCAGCGTGACGCCATCCTCGGCGGCCAGCTCGCCGAGGACGCGGATGGACGCGTCTAAGTCGTCGCCGGCATATGGCAAGGCACGCAATGGCTTTGACAGCGGGCGGAAGAAGTCGTCCCAGTGGATGAGAACGACGCGGCGCGCACCCACAGCGCGCACCACCTCGGTCCAGTAGTCGACCAGGTATGACCGCGGCTGCATGCCCAGCTGGCCGACGCCGAGGTAGACGACCTCGGCGCGGTGGCCGTCCAGCGAGCCCTTCAGGAAACCCGCACTGCCCTGGATCAACAGCCGCCGCCCCGACGGCCGGTGGTGGATCAGCGTCGACCATGCCTCACCGCAGCGGTAGACCGACACCTTCACCGGCGGAACCACCGGTGCGCCGATCACGCCGGGAAACCGGTCGGGTGGGCAGTGGTGCGACTCCACCAGCGTGACGTCGTAGGCGCCCAACGCAATTGGCTCATCGGGCGCGGCGACCACGAGACGGTCTTCGGGCAGCCCGTAGCCGCGGCCGACATTGGCGGCCGATTCGCCGCCGACCAGCTGTGCGCCGGTGCGGTCGGCGACCAGCGCGGAGTCCATCGCGTGGTCGAAGTGGGTGTGCACCGGGATGACCGCCTCCAGCCGCGACACCGCCGCCCGGGCCAGGCAGCCGTCCACCCGCGCCGCCGACGGTGACACCTTGCCGGCCGTCAGCTGCGCCAGGCTGGGGCGAGAGAAGAAGCCGTCGGTCATCAGCGCGGACGAGCCGTCGTCGAGCAGCAGCGTCGTCACCCCCAGCCACGTCACCGAAAGCGGCGAATCAGGTTGTGCGGCAGGCACGTCGAACCGATCCGAATATCGGGCGAGATCGGGGCGGCCGAGTTTCAGGCGCATCAGCAGAACCCTCCAATATCGACGCCGGCGGTCTTGAGCTGATCCCGCACCGCGGCCGCGATCTGCACCGCCCCCGGCGAATCACCATGCACGCAAACCGATTCCATGGTGATGGCAAGCCGCGTGCCGTCGACCGCGGTGACCTGGCCCGAGGTAACCATGGACACCACCCGCTCGGCGATCGCGGCCGGATCATGCAACACCGCGCCCGGCTCGCGCCGGGAAACCAGCCGGCCGTCCGGCCGGTACGCGCGATCGGCGAACGCCTCGGCCACCGTGCGCAGGCCAACCCGGGCCGCCTCATCGAAAAACGCCGAACCGGCCATGCCAAGCACCGGCAGCGAGGCGTCCACCATGCCTACCGCTTCCGCCACCGCGGCGCCCTGTTCGCGGTTGGTGACGATGGTGTTGTACAGCGCCCCATGGGGTTTCACGTACGACACCACCGAGCCCGCGGCGTGCGCGATCGCCTGCAGCGCGCCGATCTGATACACCACATCGGCAACAAGATCTTCGGCGGCCACATCGATGAAGCGGCGGCCAAACCCGGCCAGGTCGCGATAGCTCACCTGCGCCCCGATCCGCACGCCACGCGCCGCGGCCGACCGGCATACCCGCAACAGGCCGGCCGGATCGCCCGCGTGGAAACCGCATGCCACGTTGGCGCTGGTGACGATCCCGAGCATGGCGTCGTCGTCGCCGAGCCGCCAGACGCCGAAGCCCTCACCCAGGTCGGCGTTGAGGTCAATGGAGGCCACCCGCCTAGCTTAGGAGCTATTGCTTGGTCACCTTGGCCGCGATCTGGGTAGCTATGTCAGTCGCCGCCGCAGCCACCGGGTCGAAGCTGCACGTGACGATATCGATGGCGATGTTGTTGCGCGCGGTCAGCGCACGCTGGCAGGCCCATCCGTCGCCTCCTTCTTGGACCTGCGAGGTGCTGAGCATGCCGCTGTCCTTGGTGATTTCGGCCACGGTCCACACGGTGTCGGGCTTACCGGGGTTGACGTCGGAGAACCGGCGGTTGGAGCAGGCGGACCAGCTCGGGCCCGAGGAGTCGTAAAACGCCGACGCGTCGTGCGCGGACGGGAAGGAGATGACGGCCTGAATGGTGTAGTGGCTGCGATTCTTGGAGCCGTCCACGCTGTCGTCGATCCGCTGGCCGCGGATCCCGCTCCACCCGGTGTCGGCATAGACCTTGGCCTGTGCGGGCCCGTCTACCGCCAAGCAGTTCTTGTCATTGATGCTGGAGCTCCAGTCCCACATCGTCCTGGCCTCGAACCACACCTTCATCGACGCCGCACCCAGCGCGGCATTGATCTGGCCCACGTCAAGCAACAGCCCGTCGAGCTCGGAAATCGAAAGGGGAGGCTCCGTTACGGGTCCGGATTTGTCGGCGGGTACCGCCTTCCCGTTGACGACGGCGGTGCAGCCGACGGTGAGTGCGCAGACGCTGGCCAGCACAAGGCCCGCTATTTGCTGGCGCACCCTTGCCTCCCAGACTTGGTTGGGTCTCCCCGCCGGTGGCGACCCCAAAAAAACGTGTGCGACAAGCTTAAGCGGTGGCCGACCGGTGCCGTCCGAGCAGCCAGCACACCAGGTAGATCAGGAACGAGATGATTGCGACGAACACCGACACCGGCACACCGGGGGCAAGTGACAGCACGATGCCGCCTATCGCGGCGGTCTCGGCGAAGAGCACCGACGCGAGGATCGCCGTGACCGGCGCGGCGACTAGCCGAGCTGCCGCGGCCGCCGGCGTGATCAGCAGCGACATCACCAACAACGCCCCGACGATCTGCACGGCCTGGGCCGCCACCACCCCGACCAGCGCGGCGAACACGATGCCCAGCGCGCGAACCGGTACGCCACGCGCGGCCGCCACCTCGGGGTCGACGGTGGCGAACAGCAGCGGGCGATAGCACGTCGTCAGCACGGCGACGACCAGCACGCAAACGACCGCCAGCATCGCCAGTCCGGTGTAGCCCACCCCGACTATCTGGCCGGTGAGCAACGCGAAACTGGTCGCGGTCCGGCCCGGGTAGAGGCTGATGAACAGCACCGCCAGCCCCATCCCGAACGCCAGCACTACCCCGATCACCGAATCGCGCTCCCGGGCGCGCTGACCGAGAATGCCGAACAGCGCCGCCGCCAGGGCGCTGCCCACCAACGCGCCCACCCCCACGTGAAACCCGACCAGTAGCGCGAATGCGGCTCCCGTCAAGGACAATTCGCTGGCGCCGTGTACCGCGAACGACATCTGGCGCATCACGATGAACGGCCCGATGAGCCCGGCCACCAATCCCAGTAGCGCCGCCGCCAGGAGCGCCTGCTGGACGAAGTCATGGCCGAGCAGGTCCGCGGTGATGTCGAACGAGAACAGATGGTTCAGCGTGTTGGCGAGCCGTTCGTTCATCAGGCGTGCCCGTCCTGCCCGCCGACCACGAGATAGCGGACGTCGCCGTTTTTAGGGTCACCTTTGCCGACCTTGACCACCTGGATGTCGGCCCGGTACAGCTCCGACAGCGTCTCGGACGTCATCACCTGCTCGACGGTGCCGATCCGGAATCGGCCATCCGCCAGATAAAGCACCCGGTCCACGTACGGCAGGATCGTGTTGACCTCGTGGGTGACGACGAGGACCGTGGTTCCGGCATCCCGGCGGCGGCGGTCGATCAGCGCCGCCACCAGCTTGGCGTTGGCCGGGTCCAACGTCAGCAGCGGTTCGTCGCACAGCAGCAGCATTGGGTCGCCGGCCAGCGCCTGGGCGATGCGCATTCGCTGCAACTCGCCGCCAGACATCACCCCGACCCGGACGTCGGCCAGCCGTTCGCCATTGACCTGGAGCAGCGCCGTTTGCACGGCCTCGCGCCGGTGAGCCCGGGCGGCGGACCGCAGCGGCATGCCGCCCCAGCGGCGTCCGTCGATGCCCAGCCGAACCAGGTCGCGGCCGCGCAGCATCACCTCCCGGTCGATTGGGCGGTGTTGCGGCACGTAGCCGATGCGCCGGTTGCCCGAGGTGATCCGGTTGCCGTTTACCCGCGCGACACCGGCACTCAGTGGCAGCTGTCCGAGCAGCACCTTGAGCAACGATGTCTTGCCGGTCCCGTTGGGGCCCAGCACCGCGACGAATTCGCCCGCGGACACCGCGATGTCGAGGTGGTCCCACAGCACGCGATCACCGAACGCCAGCCGCGCGCCGCGCAGCGAGACCGCGGGTGAGCGGGGGTCGACGGGTTGGGCCAGTTTCGAGGTCCGTTTCGGGGCCCGCTTCGGGACCGCTTCCACACGCTGCATCGTCATGGCAGTGGTTGTCGGCTGGAGCGCAGGGCGGTGAGCAGCTTGTTGACCGTGTTGCGCTGCCAGGTCAGGTAGTCGCTGCCGGTGGGCAAGGTCTCGGTCACTTCGATCACCGGCACACCCGCCCGCCGGGCGGCATCCGCGAGGCCATTGGTTGCGGCGTTGGTCGTCTGAGGGTTGACCAGCAGCACCGCGATTTGGCGGCGCTTGATCAGCTCGAGTACCGACGCCATGTCGGCCGGGGAGGGATCGGTCTCGTTCTCGTTGGCCGCGGTAAAGGCGGCCGGCGTGCGGTCCACCAGGCCGGACGCCTCCAGCAGGTAATAGGCGACGGGCTCGGTCGTGATCACGCCGGTGCCCGGGTAGGCGCTGGCGATGGCGTGCTCGGAGATGGCGATCGCGTCGGCGCCACGGCTGAATTCGGCGGCGTTGGCGTGGTAGTCCGCGGCATTGGCCGGGTCGATTGTCGACAATCGATCGGCGATCACTGCGGCAACCGACTTGGCGATGGTCAGGTCGTAGAAGACGTGCTCGTTGGGTGGCTCTCCCCTGGTGGCACCGGTGGCGTGATTGGTACCGACAAACGAGTAGGCATCGACCGCCTTGATGGCCGGATGGCTGGCCAGCACCTGGTCGACCCACGGGTCGTAGCCGCCGCCGTTGTAGACCACCAGCGCCGCGTCGGTGATCGCGGCCGCGTCCGAGGGACTGGCCGCATACGAGTGCGGATCGTCATCGGTGCCGGTCATGATGGACTTCACGGCCACATGGCTGCCGGTGATAGTGTGCGCCACGCTGCCCCACACCTCGGTGGACGCCACCACCGTGACCGCGCGCGGGTGCGCCGTACCGCCGGTTGCGCAGCCTGCCAGTGCGGTCGCGCAGACCAAACAGATGGCAACCGACACCCGACGCATCACCTCGGCCAGTGCGATTCGCACGTTCGATTGTCCTCTCGCCCCCCAGCCGCAGCCGACATCCAATAGTAATGAAAATCGTTTCCATTACCAAGTCCCGGGTGGGACGCCCGTATGCGCTGCCGGTGATCCGCTGTAGCCTCACCGAACGTGAGTCCCGCACCACGCCGGCGTGCGACTCTGGCGTCGTTGGCGGCCGAGTTGAAGGTTTCGCGCACGACGATCTCGAATGCCTTCAACCGTCCCGATCAGCTCTCCACCGACCTGCGCGAACGGATACTGGCCACGGCCAAGCGGTTGGGCTATGCCGGACCCGACCCGGTGGCGCGATCGTTGCGAACCCGCAAAGCGGGCGCGGTTGGACTGCTGATGGCCGAACCACTGACCTATTTCTTCAGTGACCCGGCAGCGCGGGATTTCGTAACGGGAGTCGCACAATCGTGCGAAGAGCTGGGCCAGGGACTGCTGTTGGTCGCGGTCGGACCGACCCGTAGCCTTCAGGACGGAACGGCCGCCGTGCTGGCCGCCGGGGTCGACGGCTTCGTGGTGTATTCGGTGGGCGATGACGATCCCTACCTGCAGGTGGTGCTGCAGCGCCGGCTGCCGGTGGTGGTCGCTGACCAGCCCATCGGCCTGGCCGGAGTGTCCCGGGTGGGCATTGACGACCGGGCGGCAATGCGCGAGATCGCCGACTACGTGCTGGGGTTGGGGCACCGCGAGATTGGGTTGCTGACCATGCGGCTGGGCCGGGACCGCCGGCAAGACCTGGTGGACGCCGGCCGGCTGAAGTCGCCGACGTTCGACGTGCAACGCGAACGCATCGTCGGTGTCTGGGAGGCGATGACGGCCGCTGGTGTGGACCCGGATTCGCTGACCGTGGTGGAAAGCTACGAGAACCTGCCGACATCGGGTGGCACCGCCGCCAAGGTGGCGCTCGAGGCCAATCCGCGGATTACCGCGCTGATGTGCACCGCGGACGTACTGGCCCTGTCAGCCATGGATTACCTTCGCGCACATGGTATTTACGTTCCCGGTCAGCTGAGCGTGACGGGGTTCGACGGGGTGCCCGAGGCGATCAGCCGCGGGCTGACCACGGTGGCGCAACCGAGCCTGCGCAAAGGTCACCGCGCGGGCGAACTGCTGCTGAAGCCGCCGCGATTGGGCCTGCCGGTGGTCGAGCTGTTGGACACCGAGTTGACTCGGGGCCGCACCGCCGGGCCGCCGGCGTAGCTCTTTGGGCTTTTGGCGCTTTTTGACTAAACCCGTTCCTGGTCGCCGATCAACAGCCGCACGGCCAGGTCCAGCCGTTTGCTGACGTCGGTTGCCGAGGCCCGCCGGGTGAGCCAGGCGAGCAGGTTCGACAACCACACATCCGAGATCACCCGGGCGATGTGGTACTGGTCCTCGGTCGGCTCGCCGTCGGCCATCGCGCGGGCGAACATGCTGTCGATGAGCTTCTCGACCTGGTCGACCTCGCTCGCCGCTGACGCGTCGGCGAAGACGTAGGCACGCGTCATCGCCTCGGTGAGCAGCGGATTGCGCTGCATCGCCCGGTTGAGCTTGCCAACCATGAAGTTCAGCCGCTGGAACGGAGTGCCGCCGGCAACCGCGGAGCGGTCGGTCTTGGCGTCGATGCGGCTGAACTCGCGGCCCAGCGCAGATACCAGCAGATGCACCTTCGACGGGAAGTAGCGATACAGGGTCCCCACCGCCACATCGGCGCGGTCCGCCACCGCGCGCATCTGAACCGCCTCGTAGCCGCCTTTCGACGCGATGGCCATGGTGGCGTCCAAGATTCGCTTGCGGCGTTCCCGCTGCGCCTCCGAACCGAGCTCGGACTCGGCAAGTACCGCCACGTTCATGACCTCGCGGGGCTGCGAGTCAGGGACGCGACCGGCGTTCGTGTTCGCTGGCGACATCTGAAGGGTTGCTCCTCTTCCGGGCGGTTCGTTCGCAAACGATACGCATGCCGAGTGTGAATTTCCCACCTCCATAGCGCCGGGCCAAATGACGTGTCCTGCTGTAATGGCGTTCGACTTGACGGTTGATCGCTGGCACTATTAGAACACGTTCTAGTGGGCAATATCGAGGATGCGGAGGACTCACACGTGGTAGCGACCGTCAAAGACGAACAGTTCGCGGCGCGTGAGTTGGTACGCGATTGGGCTCGCAATTCGGCCTCCGGGCTGGGTGGGACGGCGGCGGTTCGCGCCCTCGAACAAGGCTCCGAGCAAGGCGATACCGATGCCTGGCGGCCGGTGTTCTCCAGCCTGGCCGGACTAGGGCTATTCGGCGTGGCCGTCCCGGAAGATCGCGGCGGCGCGGGCGGCAGCATCGAAGACCTGTGCGCCATGGTCGCCGAGGCCGCCAAGGCACTGGTACCCGGGCCGGTCGCCACCACCGCCCTGGCCACGTTGGTGGTCGACGACCCTGATCTGCTGGCCACACTGGCCTCGGGTGAGCGCTTCGCCGGGGTGGCGCTAGAGGGGGATCTGCAATTCGACGCCGGCGCCGCGCGCGCGTCGGGCACCGTTTCGTGGGCGGTGGGCGCCGCGCAAGGTGGCGTCCTGCTGCTGCCGGCCGGCGAGAAGTGGCTGCTGGTCGACTCTATTAGCGACGGCGTGCAGGTCGAGCCGTTGCGGGCCACCGATTTTTCCCGGCCGTTGGCCCGGGTGGTGTTGACGTCGGCCCCGGCGACGCCGGTCGGGGTTTCCAGCGAACGGGTCGAGAACCTGGCGGCGACGGTGCTGGCGGCCGAGGCGGCCGGCTTGACCCGGTGGTGCCTGGACACCGCCGTCGCCTACGCCAAGGTGCGACAGCAGTTCGGTAAGCCGATCGGCAGCTTCCAGGCCATCAAGCACCTGTGTGCGGAGATGTTGTGCCGTGCCGAGCAGGCCGAGGTGGCCGCTTCGGACGGGGCGCGCGCTGCGCGGGCCGCGGACGATCCCGGTGATGACCAGCAGTTCGCCATTGCGGCGGCGTTGGCCGCCAGCGTCGGCATCGCAGCGGCGAAGGCCAACGTCAAGGACTGCATCCAGGTGCTCGGCGGCATCGGCTGCACCTGGGAGCACGACGCGCATCTGTATCTGCGCCGGGCCCATAGCATCGGCCGGTTCCTCGGTGGCACCGAGCGCTGGCTGCGCCGCACCACCGCGCTGACGCAAGACGGTGTGCGGCGCCGCCTGGGCTTGGATCTCACTGGCGTGAAAGAGGTGGTAGGACAGCGTGCGGAGATCGCCGCGGCCGTGGCCGAGGTCGCCGCGCTGCCTCAAGACCAGCGGCAAGGGGCGTTAGCGGAGGCGGGGCTGCTGGCGCCGCACTGGCCGGCGCCGTACGGGCGCGCCGCCGCACCGGCCGAGCAGCTGCTGATCGACCAGGAGATGGCGGCGGCCGGCGTCAAGCGTCCCGACCTGGTGGTCGGCTGGTGGGCGGCGCCGACCATCCTCGAGCACGGCACACCGGAACAGATAGAACGCTTCGTCCCCGCCACCATGCGCGGCGAATTCCTTTGGTGCCAGCTGTTTTCCGAGCCGGAAGCCGGCTCCGACCTGGCGTCGCTGCGCACAAAAGCGGTTCGCTCTCAAGATCCGGACGGCGGCTGGCTGCTGACCGGGCAGAAGGTGTGGACATCCGCGGCGCACAAGGCGCGCTGGGGGGTGTGCCTGGCGCGTACCGATCCGGACGCCCCGAAACATAAAGGCATCACCTATTTCCTGGTGGACATGAAATCGCCCGGCATCGAGATCCGGCCACTGCGTGAGATCACCGGGAACTCGCTGTTCAACGAGGTCTTCCTGGACAACGTGTTCGTGCCCGACGAGATGGTGGTCGGGACGGTGAACGACGGCTGGCGGCTGGCCCGCACCACGTTGGCGAACGAGCGCATCGCGATGGCCACCGGGACCGCGCTGGGCAACCCGATGGAAGAGCTGCTCAATATGCTGGCGGACACCGATATCGATGTGGCCCAGCAAGACCGGCTAGGCCGCCTGATCGTCACCGCACAGACCGGTGCTCTTCTGGACCAGCGCATCGCCCAGCTGGCCGTCGGCGGTCAGGACCCGGGCGCGCAATCGAGCGTGCGCAAACTCATCGGAGTCCGCTACCGGCAGGCGCTGGCCGAATTCACGATGGACGTGTCCGAAGGCGGCGGCCTCGTCGACAATCGCGCGGTATTCGACTTCCTCAACACCCGCTGCCTCACCATCGCCGGAGGCACCGAGCAGATCCTGCTCACGGTGGCCGCTGAACGGCTGCTGGGCCTGCCTCGCTAGCGGTTAGCGGCGAGATTGCCGCCATGGCTGTGGATTTCGAGAAATTCACAACCATGGGGGCAATCTCGGCGGCGTGAATTGTGGGGTGCTCGGCGTCGGCATACGCTCGCGGCCCATGCGGGTGGTCCCCGAGTTGGTCTTTCAAGCCTGCACCTTGGGCCGCGGGCGCCACGAGGAGCTGGCCGCCACCTACGCGTCGACCCTGTCGCAGGCGGCCGACGCCGGCCGCGGATGGGTCGGCCGGTCCGGTACGGCGCTGTCGGCGTTGCTCGACCGCTGGCAATCAGTCGCGGCCGAGCACCACAGACAGCTCAACGATCATCACCACGGCCTCTACGCCGCGGCCTCAGGCTTTGTCGCGATGGACCGGCCGCCCACTCCCACCGGCTGATGACGCTCACGTTGGCCGACATCGACGCCTGGGACGACGCGGCGATCGACGAAGTGTCCGCCGCGGCCACGGCCCGGGCCGAGGGGGCCGGGGCGACCGGCGCCACCGTCGTCGAGCTGTTGTCCTTCGTCCCGTGGGACGGTCGGGCGGCCGACGTGGCGCGGGACTCGGCATACCGGATCAAGCTCACGCTCGGCGATCACGGGGAGCGGTGCCGGCGGGTGGCGGACGCGGCGAAGCGGGCCGCGGCCGAGGTCGCCGACCTCAAATACCGGCTGTCGCAAATTCGGGCCGACGCCGATGAGGCGTTCATCAGGATCGACAACCAGACCGGCGCGCTCGCCCCGCAGACCGCGGTGCTCGCGGTCGACCAGCTGCGGCGCCGAGAAGCCGTCATGCCGGAGCTGGCGGGTCGGATCGAGCGATTGCTGGCCGACGCGGACAGCGCCGACCGGGATCTGGCGACCGCCATCGGGACAGCTATCGAGAATGCCGACGGGGACCTGGCCGGTGCGCCGCGCACGCTGCCGTCGCCCCTGCCCCGCGAAACCCCTCCCAACGAGCCGGCGGACGTCAAGAAATGGTGGGACGCCCTCGCCCCGCAGCAGCAGGTGGACTACATCGCCCGGGATCCCGCCGCGATCGACCGGGACGGCATTCCGGCCGACATCCGTGACGCCGCCAACCGGATCCGGCTGCCTCACGAGATCGCTGCGGCGGCAACGGCATTGGATGCGGCCACCCACCAGGAATCCGCCTACTGGGAGTACGTCAACACCCATCATGGCGAGCCCCCGTCCGACTGCACCGCCGATCCGGTGGCCGCCCTCGCGCGCGCCCGTGCTCGGCACGACGAGCTGCTCGGTATCCAAAAAGCCATCTCCGGCAGAGATCGGCGCCGCCTGATTCTGCTGGACACCAAGTCGAATCCGCGCCACGTGCTCGCCGCGATCGGGGTCGGCGACGTCGACCGCGCCGCTCGCGTCGGTGTCACGACCGGCGGCGTCACCACCGACGTCACCGACCTGCCCCGCCTGGTCGTGGAAGCGGCCGAACTCAGGGGCACCACCGCAGACATCCTCGCCCGCGCGGGTTACCCGCATCCGGAATCGGTTGCCACGATCGCGTGGGTGGGTTACGAGCCGCCCACGAATTTGGCGGACCTCAGGGTGCTGGGCGACGGCGTGGCCCGCGCGGCCGCGCCGCATCTCAACAGCTTCCTCAACGGGCTGGCCGTCTCCAGCGAGAACCCGCGCCAGGAAATCACCGCGTTCGGACACTCCTACGGGTCGCTGGTCACCAGCCTGGCCCTGCAGCAAGGCGGCCCGGTGACAAACCCGGTGAAAAACGTCGTCTTCTACGGGTCGCCCGGACTGGCGCTAGGTCATGTTGGCGATCTACACCTGGCGCCGGGCGGTCACGCCTACTACGAACAGGCGCCCGGTGACCCGATCGCATGGATGCAGCTGGCGCCGAGTGTGTTTGATGCGATCCCGCTCATCGGCCCGGCGCTGAATTGGCTGTTCGGCAGCGGAGATCATCGGCAGCGATTCGGAGACACTCCGAACGAAATACCCGGCATCACACAGTTATCCACGACCGCGGGCGCCGACCCGGTGCTCGGGGAGAATCGCGCCGGTGCGCGCGGGCATTCGCAGTACCAGCGTGACGACGGGACCATCGATCACCGGTTGCGGATGTCCGGTTACAACCTGGCGGCGGTGTTGTCCGGCGTGCAAAGCGCGCCGAAGACCGGGAATTGATATTTGCGGGTTATTTACACCGCAACCGCGCCTGTTCGGGTTAGATCTCTGCATGGCGCTTCGACCCGGGGTGCGCTGATGCCCAGTTACGCCTACCTGGAGTCGGACTGGCGCAGAGAGGCGATCCGCACCAACCTGTGGGTGATACCCACCCTCCTAACCGTGGCTGTGCTGGCGCTTTTCGCCGGAACCTTCAGCGTTGATCGCGCCGCCTATAACGGTTACCTGCAATTGCCTCCATGGGTGCTCAGCGGAACCGCTGATGCCGCGCGGCTGATCCTGACCACCGTCGCGGCAGCCGTCATCACCGTTGTCGGCATTGTGTTCTCGATAACGATCGTGGCGCTGACGCTGGCATCCACCCAGTTCGGGCCGCGGATGCTACGAAATTTCGTGCGCGACGCGGGCACGCAGCTGACGCTGGGCGCGTTCGTGGCGACCTTCTGCTACGCGGTGATCACGTTGGTGTCGGTGGGAGGCGGCCCGCACGGTGAGTTCGTCCCGCATCTGTCGATCACGGTTGCGCTGGTGCTGACGCTGGTGGATGTCGGGGTGTTGATCTACTTCCTCAACCACATCGCCTCGATGATCCAGGCGCCGGTGGTCATCGCCTCGATTGCCCACGCATTGGCCGCCGAACTCGCCGCCCAGCAGCGAGGCGGCACATTCGGGATCGGCGCGGCTCGCGGGCCCAGCGCCGAGGAGCTCCTGGCCCGGTTGGAGAACTCGGGCGCCGAGATCCGCACACCGCACAGCGGCTATCTGCAGGTCATCCGGCACGAATCGTTGGTCAAGATTGCCACCTCGGCCGAGGCCGTCGTTTACCTGCCCTACCGTCCCGGCCACTTCCTGGTGGCCGGCCAGGTGATGGCACGGGTGTGGCCGGCGAGCGCCGCCGGCTATGTCGAGGAGAACCTGGTGCGCGGCCACGTCACTGGACCGTATCGCACTCTGACACAAGACATTTCGTTCGGATTCGACCAGCTCGTCGAGATCGCCCTGCGGGCCCTGTCAGCGGCCGTCAACGACACCTTCACCGCGATGACGTGTATCGACTGGATCGGCGACTGCCTATGCCGGATCTCCGCATCATGGTGGCCGCAACGTATCCGCCGCGACGCGGCGGGGCACATCCGCGTTATCGCGTACCAGGCCGACTTCGATCGGCTGGTGGAGCGAGCGTTCGAGAAAATCCGGCAGTGCTCCGACGGGATGCCCGCGATCATGATCCGGCAATTGGATTCGTTGGCCAAGATCATCGACCAGACCCCGGATCCCGGCCGGCGTGCGACGCTGCTACGCCAAGCCGAATGCATCCAACGGGCCAATCTGCGTTCGGTTTCCGAGCAGGCTGACCGCGATGATGTCACGAGACGATACGATGCGGTCCTGGCATTGGTCCGTCCCGAGCCTGAAGGGTAGGGCGATCACGATGCACTGGGGAATGGCCGCCTGGCTGCAGCTCTTGGCGGTGGTGGCGATCCTCGGGGTGCTGCACGTCCCGCTCGGCAACTACATGGCGCGCGTGTACTCCAGCGAAAAGCACTGGCGCGTCGAACGATTCATCTACCGGATGGCGGGGATAGATCAGGATCGCGAGCAGCGCTGGACCTGGTACCTGCTGTCGGTGCTGGCGTTTTCGGTGGTCAGCGTGGTCGGCCTGCTTGCCCTGCTGCTGGTCCAAACCGACCTCCCGCAGCCGTGGGGCCACAAGGGAATGACGCTGCTGCTCGCGCTCAACACGGCGGTAAGCTTCGCCACCAACACCAGCTGGCAGAACTACGCCGGGGAGTCCACGTTAGGTCACGTCGGCCTCGCGGCCGGACTGGGTGTCCAGGCCTTCGCCAGCGCGGCCGTGGGAATGGCGGTGGCCGTCGCGCTCATCCGTGGCATCGCGCGCCGGGAGACCGATGTGTTGGGCAACTTTTGGGTTGATTTGGTGCGGGGGGTCATCCGCATCCTGCTGCCGCTCGCCATCGTCGTCGCGATACTTCTCAGCGTCCTTGGCGTCGTTGAGAGTTTCGGCGCGGCACGATCCATCGCCACCCTTGCCGGGGGATCGCAGACGCTGCCTGTCGGGCCGGTCGCGTCGTGGGAGTCGATCAAGCTGATGTCGGGGGACGGCGGAGGAGCATGCAACGCCAGTAGCGCCCACCCCTTCGAGAACCCGACACCGTTGTCCAACGTCATCGAAATCGTTGTCATGCTGCTCATTCCGATGTCGCTGGTGCGTAGCTACGGGGTCATGGTGGGCGATCGACGGCAAGGCTGGGCGCTGCTGGCGGTAGTGGTCGCTCTGTTCGGGCTGGCCACCGCGGCCGTGGGAACGTCGGAGGTGATACCGCATAACACCGTCGCCATCGCGGTGGGTGCCCCCGCCGAAGGAACCGAGGTGCGGTTCGGCGTGCCCGGGAGCGCTCTGTTCGGCCAGGCCGCGACCGCCACGGCCGACGGTGCGGCCAACTCGTCGTACGACAGCTTCGCCAGCCTGGGCGGTGGCGTGTTGATGGCGAACATGATGCTGGGCGAGGTCAGTCCGGGCGGCGCGGGCAGCGGACTGTACGGGCTGGTCATCATCGCGCTGCTCGCCGTGTTTCTCGGCGGCCTGATGATCGGGCGAATGCCCGCATACCTGGGCAAGCGGCTCGGCCCCCGCGAGATGAAGCTGGTGAGCTTGGCGGTGCTGACCGCCCCGTGTGCGGTGCTCGCCGGAGTCGCAATCGCCGTCTCCGTTCCGGGCGGCGTTAAGGCGATGGGTAGCACGGGCCCGCACGGGTTGTCGGAGCTGCTCTACGCCTTCACCAGTTGCGTGGCCGGAAACGGCAGCGCGTTCGCCGGTTTCAGCGGGAACACGCCCGGATTCAACCTTGCGCTTTCCGCCGCGATGCTTGTCGGTCGTTATGTGCCGATCATTTTGGTGCTCGCGCTGGCCGCTAGTTTCGCGCGCCGGCGCGCCAGCGTGACCGAGGACCCGGGAACGCTGCCCACGCATACCGTGTCGTTTGTCGGGTTGATGATCGGCGCGGTGTTGATCGTCGTCGGACTCGAATACCTGCCGGCGTTAGCGCTGGCACCCGTCGCCGAAAGCTTGACGTAGATCTTTTCGGGCTCAGGAAAACGTGGTCTGCGCGCAGGTGCTGGGCGAGGTGATGTTGACCCCGGTGTAGACGACCTGGATGTGGGTGCAGACGATCACGTTGACGTCGGTCTTGGGCTGGCCCGTCGACCAGTCGGTCGAGTCGATGCGGCCGGTCGTCTGGTACTTGTCCGGCGGGCCCTCACCGAAGTAAACGGTGGTGATCTCGTCGGTCCCCATCGACTTCATGACCCGCTCGTACTGGCCGTCGGCGTGGGCGTCCATATATGCCAGCCGGTTATTTGAGCGGATCTCGGTGGTTTGGCGGGCCCAGAGACTGGGCGGGAAGCCGGTGACGCCGCCGTCGGGTGTTTTCATGTCGGCCCCGGCGATGAAGTCGCAGTGGCCATCCGACTTGAAGCAATTGAGGAACATGTGCGTCTCGAGCTGGTTGGCGCCGTCCAGCGGGAACAGGGTGACGGCGTTGTTGCTGGCCGCCGCGCAGAGCGGGCTGGGCAGGAACGTCAGCATCAGCCCGGCAATCGCGGAACCCGTCACCAGCCGCTTCATCCCGCTCACCCTTCTGCTGGCCGTCTTGCACCCTCAAGCAGAACTTAGCCCCACGACTACTCGTCGTAGGTCACTTCTAGCGAATCAGATTCCGGGTGAGATTGACAGGCCAGAATTAGCCCCTCGTCAAGATCCTGCTGTTCCAGCACGTCGTTGACTTCCAGGTTCACCTTGCCGCTGCGCAGGGTGCAGGCACACGCGCTGCACTGGCCTGCCCGGCAGGCCTAGGGGCCGCCGGCACCGCCAGTGCCAGCGCTGCCGCCGTCGCCGCCAGAGCCGCCGATGGCGCCGATGTGAGCGGTGCCGGGGTCGCCGGTGCCGCCGGTGTCGCCGAGGTTGCCGGTGCCGCCCTTGCCGCCGGTGCCGCCGCTGCCACCGCCGGCACCATTGCCGCCGGTGCCGCCGTCGCCGCCGGTGCCGCCGGTGCTGGTAGTGCCGCCCCTGCCGCCGATGCCGCCCGTGCCGCCGTCGCCGCCGGTGCCGCCGGGGAAGGCCGTGCCGGCGGCGGCGTTGCCGCCGTTGCCGCCATTGCCGGCGTCGCCGGCGTTGCCGCCGTTGCCGCCGGTGCCCCCGCTGCCGGCGGCGCCGCCGCCGGGGCCGCCGCGGCCGCCGTTGCCGCCCTCGCCGCCGTTGCCGGGTGCGAGGGTGCCGGTGCCGGGAGTGCCGGTGCCGCCCTCGCCGCCGGATCCACCCATGCCGCCGGCCCCGCCGGTGTTAGTGGCGACGCCGCTGTTAGTGGAGACGGCGCCGGTGCTGGCGCCGCCGGTGCCGCCGGTGCCGCCGGCCCCGCCGGGACCGCCATCGGTAGTAGATGACGGGGGCAGGTTGAAGGTCCAACTGCTGCCGTCGCCGCCGCTGCCGCCGGCGCCGCCGGCGCCGCCGGTCTCGGCGACGTCGCCGACACCGCCGAGACCGCCCTGGCCGCCGTTGCCGCCGGCGCCGCCGGCAGCGCCGACGCTGTCGGTGGCGTTGCCGCCGTTGCCGCCTAGGCCGCCGCTGCCACCGGCGCCGCCGACGGGGCTTGCCGCGCCGCCGCTGCCGGCGCTGCCGGCGTTGCCGCCGGCGCCACCGTTGCCGCCGTCGCCGCCGGCGCCACCGGCGACTTGGAAGGGGGTGCCGCCGTTGCCGCCGGTGCCGCCGTTGCCGCCGGCCCCGCTGGCGCCGTTGGTGCCACCGGCGCCCGAGTTGCCGCCGTCGCCGCCGGTGCCGCCGGCCCCACCGTTGCCGCCGTTGTCGCCGGCAGTGGCGGCGGGAGTGAAGTTGGTGGCGGTGGTGCCCTCGCCGCCGTCCCCGCCGGTGCCGCCGGCGCCGCCGTTGCCCGCGGTGGCGCCGGTGCCGGCCCTGCCGCCGTTGCCGCCGTTGCCGCCGGCCCCGCCGTCCGGGGCGGTGGAGGCGCCCAGACCGCGGTCGGCCCCGCCCTTGCCGCCGTTGCCGCCGTCGCCGCCGCCGCCGGCGTTGCCGCCGATACTCTTCGTGCCGGTGGCGTTGCCGCCGTTGCCGCCGGCCCCGCCGTTGCCGCCAACGTCGCCGTCGGTGCCGAGGGCGCCGGTGCTGCCGTCACTGCCGTTGCCGCCGGTGCCGCCGTCGCCGCCGATGCCGCCGTTGCCCGCGATGGCGCCGGTGCCGGCGCTGCCGGCGTTGCCGCCGCTGCCGCCCGTGCCGCCGGCCGGGGCGGTGGCGTCGCCGGTCCCGGTGTCGACCCCGCCGTTGCCGCCGTTGCCGCCGCTGCCGCCGCTGCCGGCGGTGCCGCCGACACTGCCGGTCCCGGTGGCGTTGCCGCCGTTACCGCCGACCCCGCCGTTGCCGCCGGCGTAGCCGGCGGTGTCGGCGGTGCCGGTGTTGCCGGCGGTGCCGTCGCTGCCGTTGCCGCCGGTACCCCCGATGGCACCCTTGCCCGGGGTCGCGCCGTTGCCGGTGTTGCCGGCGTTGCCGCCGTTGCCGCCGGCCCCGCCGTTGCCACCGGTTGTGTCGCCCGTGCCGGCCTCGCCGGCGCTGCCGCCGGCACCGCCGTTGCCGGCGTTGCCGCCCGTGCCGGTAACGCCGCCGTTGCCGCCGTCACCGCCCGTGCCGCCGGCTCCGCCGCCGCCGCCGTTGCCGCCGGCGAAGCCCGAGCCGACGGCGGCGCTGCCGGCGTCGCCGCCGCTGCCGCCGGGGCCGGCGTTGCCGCCGTTTCCGCCGATGCCACCGGTGCCGGCGGCGCCACCGGCACCGCCCCGGCCGCCGACTCCGCCGACGCCGCCGTCGCCGGGTCCTACTGCGCCGGTGCCGGACATGCCGGTGCCGCCGTCGCCGCCGCCACCGCCGGTGCCGCCGGCGCCGCCGGTGTTCGTCATGAGGCCGCCGGTGCTAACGCCGCCCGCGCCGCCGTTGCCGCCGGCCCCGCCGGCGCCGCCTGTGATCGGAGTTGCCCCATTGATGTCTGGCACGTTGCCGCCGTTGCCACCGTTGCCGGCGTTGCCGCCGGCCCCGCCAGTCTCGGCTTTGTCGCCGGTGCCTCCGGCGCCGCCGCTACCGCCGTTGCCGCCGGCGCCGCCCTTTGGGCCTTGGGGAGGCGGGCTAATGGCCTGGTTGTCGGTGCCGTTGCCGCCGTTGCCGCCCTGGCCGCCGTCGCCGCCGGCGCCGCCGGCGGCGCTAAAAAACGAGCCGAAGCTGCCGGCGGTGCCGGCGGCGCCGCCGTTGCCGCCGGCACCGCCTCCAGCGCTGGCCCCGCCGTCGCCGCCGGCGCCGCCGTTGCCGCCGGCCCCGCTGGCGCCGTTGGTGCCCCCGGAGGCGGAGTTGCCGCCGTTGCCGCCGGCGCCGCCGGCTCCGCCGGCGCCGCCGATGTCGCCGGAAAAGGGAGTGATGTTTTTGCCGGTGGTGCCGTCGCCGCCGTCCCCGCCGGTGCCACCGGCGCCGCCGTTGCCCGCGATGGCGCCGGTACCCGCCTTGCCGCCGTTGCCGCCGTTGCCGCCGGCGCCGCCAGCCGGGGCGCGGGCGCTGCTGGTCTGGGTGTCGGCCCCGGCGTTGCCGCCGTTGCCGCCGGTGCCGCCGTTGCCGGCAGTGCCGCCGACACTGCCGGTGCCGGTGGCGTTGCCGCCGTTGCCGCCGGCCCCACCGCCGCCACCCTTGTCGCCGGCAAGGCCGGGGTTGCCGGGGTTGCCGACGGCGCCGTCGCCGCCGTTGCCGCCGGTACCGCCGAACCCCCCTTTGCCCGCGGCGGCGCCGGTGCCGGGCGTGCCGGCGTTGCCGCCGTTGCCGCCGTTGCCGCCGGCCGGGGCGGTGGTACCGCCGGCGCCGCCGTCGACGCCGTTGGCGCCGTTGCCGCCGGTGCCGCCGGTGCCGGCGGTGCCGCCGACACTGCCGATGCCGGTGGCGTTGCCGCCATTGCCGCCGTTGCCGCCGTTGCCGCCGATGCTGCCCAAGCCAGCGGTGTTGTCAAACGCGCCGTCGCCGCCGTTGCCGCCGGTGCCGCCGATGCCGCCGATGCCACCGCTGCCGGGGGTGGCGCCGCTGCCGACTTTCCCGGCATCGCCGCCGGCGCCGCCGACACCACCGACGCGGCTGTCGCCGCCGGTGCCGCCGGTGCCGCCGTTGCCGCCGTTGCCGGCGTTACCGCCG
Source organism: uncultured Actinomycetota bacterium (assembly GCA_963845595.1). Lineage (GTDB taxonomy): Bacteria > Actinomycetota > Actinomycetes > Mycobacteriales > Mycobacteriaceae > Mycobacterium. Next base: position 318,556 of record CAWJSU010000003.1, on the reverse strand, counting down.
AGATTGCCGGGGCTGTCAAAGGCGGTGCCGCCGCCACCGCCCGTGCCGCCGACCCCGCCGGCGCCGCCGGCGCCGCCGTCCAACAATTGGACGATACTGCCGGCGCCGCCGGCGCCGCCGGCGCCGCCCATGCCGGCGTTGCCGCCGGCGCCGCCAATGCCGCCGGTGCCAGCTGCGCCGCCGGTTCCACCCAGGCCGCCGGCGCCGCCGTTGCCGCCGGCGAAGGCTGGGGTCTTGAAAGCGCCGCCGGCGGCACTGCCGGTGCCGCCGGTGCCGCCGGCTCCACCCATGCCGCCGGCGCCGCCGTTGCCGCCGTTGCCGGTGGCGTTGCCGCCGTTGCCGCCGGCCCCACCGCCGCCGCCGTTGTCGCCAGCAAGGCCGGGGTTGCCGGGGTTGCCGACGGCGCCGTCGCCGCCGTTGCCGCCGGTACCGCCGACCCCCCCGTTGCCCGCGGTGGCGCCGGTGCCGGGCGTGCCGGCGTTGCCGCCGTTGCCGCCGTTGCCGCCGGCCGGGGCGGTGGTACCGCCGGCGCCGCCGTCGACGCCGTTGGCGCCGTTGCCGCCGGTGCCGCCGGTGCCGGCGGTGCCGCCGACACTGCCGGTGCCGGTGGCGTTGCCGCCGTTGCCGCCGTTGCCGCCGTTGCCGCCGATGCTGCCCAAGCCAGCGGTGTTGTCAAACCCGCCGTCGCCGCCGTTGCCGCCGGTGCCGCCGGTGCCGCCGATGCCACCGCTGCCGGGGGTGGCGCCGCTGCCGACTTTCCCGGCATCGCCGCCGGCGCCGCCGACACCACCGGCGCCGCCGTCGCCGCCGGTGCCGCCGTTGCCGCCGGTGCCGCCGTTGCCGGCGTTACCGCCGAGATTGCCGGGGCTGTCAAAGGCGGTGCCGCCGCCACCGCCCGTGCCGCCGACCCCGCCGGCCCCGCCGGCGCCGCCGTCCAACAATTGGACGATACTGCCGGCGCCGCCGGCGCCGCCGGCGCCGCCCATGCCGGCGTTGCCGCCGGCGCCGCCAATGCCGCCGGTGCCAGCTGCGCCGCCGGTTCCACCCAGGCCGCCGGCGCCGCCGTTGCCGCCGGCGAAGGCTGGGGTCTTGAAAGCGCCGCCGGCGGCACTGCCGGTGCCGCCGGTGCCGCCGGCTCCACCCATGCCGCCGGCGCCGCCGGTGTTAGTGGAGGCGCCGCCGAGGCTGGTGCCGCCGGCGCCGCCGTTGCCGCCGTTGCCGGCGGTGCCGCCGCTCGTGCCGGTGCCGTTGCCGCCGTTGCCGCCGTTGCCACCGTTGCCGCCGGCGCCGCCGGCGCCGGCGGTCTCGGCGAGGTCGCCGAAACCGCCGTTGCCGCCGTTGCCGGCGTTGCCGCCGGCGCCCCCGTTGCCCGCGATGGCGCCGGTGCCGGGACTGCCGCCGTTGCCGCCGTTGCCGCCGTTGCCGCCGGCGCCGCCGGCGCGGCTTACCGCGCCGCCGGTGCCGGCGGTGCCGGCGGTGCCGCCGTTGCCGCCGTTGCCGCCGTTGCCGCCGTCGCTGTTGGTGCTGCCGATGGGGGAGTTGCCGCCGTTGCCGCCGTTGCCGCCGTTGCCGCCGGCGCCGCTGGCGCCGTCGGTGCCGCCGTTGCCGGAGTCGCCACCTTTGCCGCCGACGCCGCCGTTGCCGCCGTTGCCGCCCTTGTCGCCGGCGCCGCTGGCGGCGTTGTTGCCGGTGCTGCCGGTGCCGCCGTCCCCGCCGGCGCCGCCGGCCCCGCCGGCCGGGGCGGTGGCGTTGCCGGTCCCGGTGCCGCCGGTGCCGGTGGCCCCGCCGGCGCCACCGTTGCCGCCGGCCCCGCCGGCCGGGGCGGTGGCGTTGCCGGTCCCGGTGTCGGCGCCGCCGTTGCCGCCGGCGCCGCCGTTGCCGCCGACACCGCCGCTGCCCGAGGCTCCACCGGCCCCGGAATTGCCACCCACGCCGCCGGCGCCGCCGTTGCCACCCGCGAAGCCGACGGCGGCAGCGGCGCCGGTCGCGCCGGTGCCGCCGCTGCCACCGGTACCGCCGGTACCGCCGTTGCCGAAGGCGCCCACGCTGCCCCCGCTGCCGCCGGTGCCCACCGCCCCACCGGCCCCGGCGTTACCGCCGGCCCCGCCGGGCCCGCCAGTACTGCCGGCACTGCTGGCGCCGGCACCGCCTTCGCCACCGGTGCCGCCGACACCGCCATTGCCGCCGGTACCGCCGCTGCCGTTGGTTCCGCCGATGCCGGCCACGTGGCCACCAGCGCCACCGACCCCGCCCGCCCCGCCGGCCGCGCCGGCGGGGCCCACCGCGCCCGCGCTGCCCGCCGCACCAGCGCCGCCCGCCCCGCCGACACCGCCGGCACCCCCGGACCCGGCGGTCTGCCCGAGCGCGAGGGGGCCGCCGGCACCGCCGCCGGCACCGCCGGCCCCGCCGTTGCCGCCGGTCTGCCCGGCCGTACCGGCCGCGCCCGCCCCGCCGGCGCCGCCGGTCCCGCCGGCGCCGCGGACCGCCCCACCACTGCCGCCGGCCCCGCCATTACCGCCTGTCCCGCCCGGGGTAACGGCCTGCCCGCCGGCCCCGCCGTTACCGCCCCGGCCGTTCGCGCCGGCCGACCCGCCGGCCCCACCGGCCTGGCCGGGCGCGCCCGACCCACCGTTGCCGCCGTTGCCCGTCAAGAGCCCGCCGTCCCCGCCGGCCTGCCCGGTGCCCGGCGCACCATCGGCGCCGTTGCCGTCAAGTGGGCGGCCCACCAGCAGCTCGGTGGGCGCATTGACGAGCCCCATCACGTCGTTCTTGAGGGTCTGCAGCGGCGAGGCGTTGGCGGTCTCGGTGCGCGCATAGGCTTCGGCACCCGCGTTGAACGCTTGCACAAACCGGTCATGAAACGACGCGGTCTGCGCGCTGAGTGCCTGAAAATCCTGGCCGTAGCCGCCAAACAACGTCGCGATCGCCACCGACACCTCATCGCTGGCGGCAGCGACAATCCCTGTCGTCGAGGGTGCCGCCGCCGCATTCGCCGCCCCGATCGCCTCCCCGATCCCGGACAAGTCCCCCGCCGCTGTGGCCAAAGCCTCAGGTGTTGCGATCAGATACGACGCCATGGTCGACCCCCCCAAATAATGTTCAACCCAGGCTCAAATAATGTTCATACCTGGGTCAAACCATCTTCTGACGGCCCGCTAACGGTACGCGTGCCGGATCGGATCCGCAGCCGATTCTGGTGCGTGTTCATTCCTATGTAATGACGCCACCGCACCGACAGCAGCGGCTGGGCTGCGCGGTCGACTGTCTACTGGAGGACCGGCCACTAGCGGACCGGCTGATCGAAGGGGACCGGTCATGTCGAGGCTGCGGAAATAGCTGCCGCCGCAACCGGATTGGCATCAGGAGAGTCGATGTCGTAGCAGCGGACAGGGTGAACTTTGAACCCCGCGATTACTCGTCGTAAGTCACTTCCACCGAGTCTGTTTCCGGGTGGGATTGACAGGCCAGGATTAGCCCGTCGTCGAGATCCTGCTGTTCCAGCACGTCGTTGACTTCCATGGTCACTTTGCCGCTGCGCAGGGTGCAGGCACACGCACCGCAGTGGCCTTCCCGGCAGGAGAACGGTGCGTCGAGGCCCTTGGCCAGCAGCACGTCCAGCAGCTTGGCGCTGCGCGGCCACGACACGGTGTGGGTTTCGCCGTCCAGCTGCACCACCGCGGTGGCCGGCGGCTCGTCGCCTTCGGCGGTGTCCTCGATCTTCACCGCCGCGAACGGATCCGAATCCAGCGACTTGAACACCTCGATATGCACTTGCGGCGCAGGCACTTTCAGCGTTTCCAGGGCAACACGTGCCGCCTGCATGAATGGCCCGGGCCCGCAGATGTATGCCGGCCGGTCGGTGTACGGGGCGGCCAGCTTGGCCAGCGCCGTGGCACTCGGCAGTCCCTGCAGCGACTCCAGCCAATGCAGCACGATGAGCCGGTCGGGATACTTGGCGGCCAGCTCGCGCAGCGCGTCGCGGAAGATCACCGAGCGGTCGTCGCGGTTGGCGTAGAGCAGCGTCACCTGCCCGCCGCCCTCGGAGAGCGCCGACTTGCAGATCGACATGATCGGAGTGATCCCGCTACCCGCGGCCAGCAGCAGGAAGTCGTCATCGAGCGTCTTGGGCACAAAGTTGCCCGACGGCGCCAGCACGTGCACCCGCATGCCGGGGTGGGCGTGGTCGCACAGCCAGTTGGATGCGTATCCATCCACGGTGCGCTTGACCGTGACGGTAAGCGCGTCATCGGTGAACGGCGAGCTGCACAGCGAGTAGCAGCGCGCCACCGACCCGGTGCGATCGCTGGGGATACGCAGCGTCAGGAACTGCCCGGGTGTATAGCGCAGGCGGCCCGGCGGGATGCCCGGGTCCCCCGGTTTGTCCGGCACCGCGAACACCAGCGACCGCGCGTCGTCGGTCTCGGCGACCACCTCCGCGATCTGCAGCTCAAGAACATGGTCGCCGAGTGGCTCGTCGGGTGCTTGGTCCAGATCCGCCTCGGTCAAGACCCGTCCTTTCTCTCCCGTCAGTAACTAGAACATGTTACAGAAAACCCGATTCGTATCGCTACCAGCCGCAGGCATACCCTGCTCGACACAAATCGGAACGTGTTCTAGTCTTCTGTGTTAAGTCCACTGTGTAAGTCTGTCCCAGGAGGCAAACGTAAGTGACGTCCATTCAACAGCGTGATGCGCAGTCAGTGTTAGCTGCCATCGATGATCTGCTACCGCAGATTGCGGAGCGCGCTCAGGCGACGGAGGATCTGCGCCGGCTGCCCGACGAGACGGTTCAGGCGCTCGACGACGTCGGCTTCTTCACCCTCTTGCAGCCCGAGCAGTGGGGTGGCCTGCAGTGCGATCCCACGCTGTTCTACGAGGCGACGCGGCGGCTGGCGAGCGCGTGCGGTTCCACCGGCTGGGTGAGCTCGATCGTCGGCGTGCACAACTGGCATCTGGCGCTGTTCGACCAGCTGGCCCAGGAGGAGGTCTGGGGCGAGGACCCGAGAACCCGGATCTCGTCGTCGTACGCCCCGATGGGTGCGGGCGTGGTGGTCGACGGCGGTTATATGGTCAGCGGCTCGTGGAACTGGTCGTCCGGCTGCGACCATGCCTCCTGGACGTTCGTCGGCGGCCCGGTTATCAAGGACGGCCGGCCGGTGGACTTCGGCAGCTTCCTGATCCCGCGCAGCGAGTACCGCATCCACGACGTCTGGCATGTCGTGGGCCTGCGCGGCACCGGCAGCAACACGCTGGTGGTCAAGGACGTCTTCGTGCCACGGCACCGGTTCCTGTCCTACAAGGCGATGAACGACGGCACCGCCGGTGGATACCTGACCAACACCGCTCCGGTCTACAAAATGCCTTGGGGCACAATGCATCCCACCACCATTTCGGCGCCGATCGTGGGCATGGCCTACGGCGCGTATGACGCGCACGTGGAGCATCAGGGCAAGCGGGTGCGGGCGGCGTTCGCCGGCGAGAAGGCCAAGGACGACCCGTTTGCGAAAGTCCGGATCGCCGAGGCGGCCAGCGACATCGACGCCGCGTGGCGCCAGTTGATCGGCAACGTCGGCGACGAGTACGCGTTGTTGGCCGCCGGCAAGGAGATTCCCTTCGAGCTGCGTGCCCGCGCTCGTCGTGACCAGGTGCGCGCCACCGGGCGCTCGATCGCCTCGATCGACCGGTTGTTCGAGGCATCCGGGGCCACCGGACTGTGGAATGACGCTCCGGTGCAACGTTTCTGGCGCGACGCGCACGCCGGCCGGGTGCACGCCGCCAACGACCCCGAGCGGGCGTACGTGATCTTCGGGAACCACGAGTTCGGGTTGCCGCCCGGCGACACCATGGTCTGATGACCGTCACCGAAGAGCTGACGTTCGAATCCACCTCGCGATTCGTTGACGTCGACGTAGCAGGCGGGCCGCTGAAGCTGCACTACCACGAGGCGGGCTTGTCCTTTGCGGGCAACGACCAGACGGTGGTGCTGCTGCACGGTGGTGGTCCGGGCGCGGCGAGCTGGACGAACTTCTCCCGCAACATCCCGGTGCTGGCGCAGCACTTCCATGTGCTGGCCGTCGACCAACCCGGCTACGGCCACTCCGACAAACGCGCCGAGCACGGGCAGTTCAACCGCTACGCCGCGACGGCGCTCAAGGGACTCTTCGACCAGCTGGGATTGGAACGCGTCCCGCTGGTGGGCAATTCGCTGGGCGGGGGCACGGCGGTGCGGTTCGCGCTCGACTACCCCGACCGGGCGGGGCGCCTGGTGCTGATGGGTCCCGGCGGGCTGAGCGTCAACCTGTTCGCGCCCGACCCGACCGAGGGCGTCAAGCGGCTGGGCAAGTTCTCCATCGAGCCCACCCGGGAGAATCTCGAGGCGTTCCTGCGGGTCATGGTCTACGACCAGAAGCTGATCACGCCAGAGCTGATCGACCAGCGTTTCGAGCTGGCCAGCACACCGGAATCGCTGGCGGCGACCCGGGCCATGGGAATGTCGTTCTCCGGCGCCGATTTCGAGCTCGGCATGATGTGGCGCGAGGTGTACAAGCTGCGCCAGCCGGTGCTGCTCATCTGGGGTCGCGAGGACCGGGTCAATCCACTGGACGGCGCGCTGGTCGCGCTGAAGACGATTCCGCGGGCGCAGCTGCACGTCTTCGGGCAGTGTGGGCACTGGGCGCAGGTGGAGAAGTTTGACGAGTTCAACAAGCTGACGATTGATTTCCTGGGAGGCGCGCGATGAGCATCCGGTCGCTGGGGTATCTGCGCATCGAGGCCACCGACGTCGCGGCCTGGCGCGAGTACGGCCTGAAGGTCCTCGGCATGGTCGAAGGCAAGGGCAACACCGAGGCTGCGCTGTACCTGCGGATGGACGATTTCCCGGCTCGGCTGGTGATCGTGCCCGGCGAGCACGACCGGCTCTCTGAAGCCGGCTGGGAATGCGCGAATGCCGAAGGCCTGCAGGAGATCCGGAATCGGCTCGATGTGGAGGGCACACCGTACAAAGAGGGCACCGCCGCCGAGCTGGCGGACCGGCGAGTGGACGAGATGATCCGATTCTCCGACCCGTCGGGCAACCCGCTGGCGGTCTTCCACGGGGCCGCCCTGGAACACCGCCGGGTGGTCAGCCCGTATGGGCACAAGTTCGTCACCGCCGAGCAGGGCCTGGGGCACGTGGTGCTGACCACCCGCGATGATGCCGAGGCGTTGCACTTCTACCGGGATGTGCTCGGCTTCAAACTTCGTGACTCCATGCGGATGCCGCCGCAGCTGGTGGGTCGGCCCGCCGACGGCGCACCGGCCTGGCTGCGCTTCTTCGGCTGCAACCCGCGTCACCACAGCCTGGCCTTCCTGCCGCTGCCGACGCCCAGCGGCATCGTGCACCTGATGGTCGAGGTCGGGCAGGCCGACGATGTGGGGCTGTGCCTGGACCGGGCGCTGCGCCGCAAGGTGCCCATGTCGGCCACGCTGGGCCGTCATGTCAACGACCTGATGCTGTCGTTCTACATGAAGACGCCCAGCGGGTTCGATATCGAATTCGGTTGTGAGGGCAGGAGAGTCGACGACCACGAGTGGATCGCCCGGGAAAGCACCGCGGTGAGCCTGTGGGGTCACGACTTCACGGTCGGCGCCCGCGGCTAGCCCAAGACCAACAATGCCCGCCGCGCCGCTCGACCCGCGCACGTTCCGCACCGTGCTGGGTCAGTTCTGCACCGGGATCACCATCATCACCACCGTCCACGACGACGTCCCGATCGGCTTCGCGTGTCAGTCATTCGCGGCGCTGTCGCTGGACCCACCGCTGGTGTTGTTCTGCCCTACCAAGGTGTCGCGGTCCTGGAAGGCGATCGAGGCCGCCGGCCGGTTCTGCGTCAACGTGCTGACCGAACAGCAGAAGGACGTTTCGGCGCGATTCGGATCCAAGGAACCGGACAAGTTCGCCGGAATCGACTGGCACCCTTCGCAACTCGGTTCGCCCATCATCGACGGGTCGCTGGCGTACATCGACTGCACGGTGGCGTCGGTGCACGACGGCGGCGATCACTTCGTGGTGTTCGGTGCGGTGCAAGCCCTGTCGGAGGCCCCCAAGATCAAGCCGCGGCCGCTGCTGTTCTATCGCGGCGACTACACCGGCATCGAACCGGACAAGACCACGCCCGCTCAATGGCGCGACGACCTCGAGGCGTTTCTCACCACCACCACCCAGGACACCTGGCTTTAGCGTGGCGGCGCGTGCGCCGGGCCCGCGAGAAGACGCAAAATCGCACGCGCGGGCCGCGCGCAGTGCGATTTTGCGTCTTCTCGCAAGCGGGAGGTGCCCCCATCTCGGCGGGCAGGGCTCGGCCAATCCCTGGCTCTAGTCGAAGGGACGCCGCCAGCTGAGACCCGGAAAGCGGGCAAATGCGGTGTCCGTGGTAACCCACGTCGCGCCGTTCTCGATTGCCAGTGCGGCGTGATACGCGTCGGGGACGGTATTGGCCTTCGCCCCGACTTGGGTGCACAGGGAATCGAAGATGCCCCAATGCCGTGGCCCCGGTCGCAGTGGGACGGCGGCCGGAGCCGACCGAAGCGCGCGGCACGCGTCAAGCGCCTCAACCGTGGTGCTCGGGTGCCGAAACACTCGGTGGTTGGTGATCAGCCGAACGACCCCCGATAGCACGAGTTCGCTGATGCCCACGGGTTGCTCACCTGTGAGGACGCCTTCGACCCACGTTCGGTATGCGTCGTGGTCGGCGGTGCTGTCCCGGCGGATCGCGTAAATGCAGACGTTGACATCAAGGAGCAGCATTGTCGCCCATCAGTTCGGCGAGGGCTTCCTTGTCGTCGAGGTCAACACCGGCGTGCAAACCGCCGGTGCCGTGCGTCGGCAGCCGGAACTCGTCACGGCCATGTTCGTCGGCGCGACGGTGCAGCATGGCGCGCAACGCATCATCTATCACCGCGCCCAGCGATCGGGACGTTTTCGCGGCCAGAACCTTGGCCTCCGCGAGGAGGTGATCATCAATATTGACCGTCGTACGCACGCGTCATCATAGCATCAATAGCAAGCATCATGATGCACCCGCGAGCGGCGTTTGGCGGTCGCGTTGTTGCGGAAATGCGTTTTTGAATGCAACGTGCACTGGAACGCCACGGCACGTGGGACGTCGACGATCGGTTCATCTTGCCCAGCCTGGACGACGTCGTGGCTGATGGCGAGGTGGATCACGCCACCTCGCGATCGGCGAGCAGTACATCGCTCGCGAGTGCCTTCAGGCCGCGCGGCAGCTGTAACCGCACGATGCCCGGGCTCGCTAAACCCCTAAACCACCCGACGGCCCGCTGAGGGGGCGGGCCGTCGGGTCTGGCAGGCTTTATGGAACGATGGGTTCCTCCAGTTTCTACGAGTCCCCATATTAGGCGCAAGTCAAACAACCCGGGGCGTTTCAGGCGTGCTGCCAGGCCTCCTGGTGCATGTCTTCCAGTTGTTTGCCCTTGGTTTCCTCGACAAACCGCCACACGAACAGCAGGGACAACACCGCGCACAGCGCGTAGCAGGCGTACGCGAGGCCCAGCTCAGTACGCACGATCGGAAATGTGACGGTGATCAGCCAATTGCCCGCCCAGTTTCCGGCCGCCCCCAGACCCGACGCGGCGGCACGCATCCGGTTCGGGAACATCTCACCGAGCAGCACCCACACCACCGGTCCCCATGACATGCCGAAGGCGACCACGAAGAGGTTGGCCGCGATCAGCGCGACCGGCCCGGCGGCGCCTTCGAGGTGCGGATTGCCGTCGACCACCCGCGCGGCGCCGAAGATCACCGCCATCGTGGCCAGCGTGACGGCCATGCCGGTGGAGCCAATCAGCAGCAGCGGCCTGCGGCCGATCTTGTCGATCAATGCGATCGCGATCAGCGTGGTCGCGATGTTGGTCACCGATGTGATCACGGTGATGGTGAACGACGAGCTTTCGGTGAACCCGACCGCCTGCCACAGCACGTTGGAGTAGTAGAAGATCACGTTGATGCCGACCAACTGCTGGAATACCGCCAATCCGACGCCCACCCACACGATGCCGTACAGCCCGCCGGTCGGCTTGCGCAAATCCCGCCAGGACGTCGGCCCTTCGGCGCCCAGCGAATCCTGGATCCTGGAGATAACCAAGTCCACGTCCTGCTGCCCCAGCAGCCGGGTGAGCACCCGGCGGGCCTCCGGAATCCGTTGTCTCGCAATGAGATAGCGTGGCGACTCGGGGACCGTGTACGCCAGCACGCCATACGCAACGGCTGGGACGGTCATCACGACGAACATCCAGCGCCAGGCCGGCAGGCCCAGCCACAGCTGCTCGCGGGAGCCGCCGGCCAGGTGCGACAACAGCCAGTCGATCGCCAGTGACAAGAAGATGCCCAGCACGATCGCCAGCTGCTGCAGCGAGCCGAGGCGCCCGCGGACCTGCGGCGGCGACGTTTCGGCGATGTAGGCGGGCGCGATCACCGACGCCACCCCCACCCCGATCCCGCCGATGACGCGGAAGACGACCACCACCCGGACATCGGGTGCCAGGCCGGCGCCGATCGCGCTGACCAGGAACAGCAGCGCGGCGATCTTCATCACCGCAAGCCGCCCGACCTTGTCGGCGAGCCGTCCCGCCGTCACCGCACCGAACGCCGCGCCCAGCAACGCGGAGGCAACGGCAAAACCCAACGCGGCGTTGCCGATACGGAAGTCGTGCTGAATGGCCGCCACAGCGCCATTGATCACCGCGCTGTCGTAGCCGAACAGCAGACCGCCGAGCGCGGCGACCGAAGCGACCCGAACGGCACTGCGGACCGATGAGGGTTGAGTTGCCATCAAGGGTCAGCGGTGGTCAATCGGAGAGCAGGTTGCCGACCGACCGGACCCAGCCACCGCCACCGCCTGATTCACCGGAAGGCGTTGGCAGATAGGGCGTTATGGCGTGGGCCAGATTGCTGATCGTCAGGGTCTGCAGCCAGACGCGTCCGGGCCCGGTCAGTGCGGCGAGGAATATGCCATCGCCGCCGAACAACATATTTTTGATTCCTTTGATGTGGGTGATGTCGAACGTCACCGAGGCGTCGAACATACCGACGTGGCCAGGATGCACCCGCAGGGTCTGGCCCGCGGCCAGCGTGTAAGCGACGGTCTCGCCGGACAGTTCGATCCATGCCTGGCCGGTGCCGGTCAAGTGTTGCAGTATGAACCCGTTGCCGCCGAATATGCCCGCACCCAACTTGCGCTGAAACGCAATCGAAAGCTGCACATCGCCCACGCCGCAGAGGAACCCGTGCCGGTGTATCAGGTAGGGCATGTCGGGGCGCAGTTGCACCGGCATGATATGGCCGGGCAGCTTGGCCGCGAACGCGACGTTTCCCGGCCGACCGACGGCGCCGTATTCGGTCATGAATAGCCCGCCGCCGCCGACCGCACGCTTGAGGCCGCCGAAAAACCCTGCTGAGCCTGCCCCCCGCGTCGACGTTCGCAGTTGGATCGACTCGCTCATCCAGGACAGCTCACCGGCTTCGGCAATCAGGCTCTCGCTCGGGCTTAGCGATACCTCCAGGACTGGCATGACGGTACCGGTGATTTTGGATTCCATGGTTGTCGAGTATGGCATTGGCTTGTTCAGAAGGGTGGTGGCTCGTCATCTTCCGACGCGTACGTGACGCGCCGTCCGAAATTGCAAGGCTCCGAAGGTTGTCGGTAAGCGACACCTGCCTGTCGGTTTAGCCGCCGTTCGGTGGCGATGCAGTGGGCGCGGTTGGTTTCGCATCGGGGCAGCATGGCGGTGCGATCGCCGCAGTGCTCGGCGCCGGCCCGGTCGGGTACGGGGGATCGCCGGTGGGTGCGCACAGGGTGGGGAAAAGCAGTGCGCTGTCGTGGGTGGTGACATAGGTGTGTCCACACGGGGTCGTCCAGATCACGGTGCCCACCGCCATCGGTCTTCAGATACAGGTTCTGGCCCGATGCCGAACGATTCTTGGGCGAATGCCTCAGTCGATGGTGTGGACGATCAGCACGTCGGTCTTGGCCCTGCGCGAGACTTCGGATGGGACTGATCCCAGCAGCCGCCCCGCGACGCTGCTCAGTCCGACGTTGCCGACGACCAGCAGGTCGGCATCGACCTCCTCGGCCAGCTGCACCAGCGCGTTGATGGGGGCACCGACGATCGGCTTTTCCTCCACGTCCGTCGCCCCGGCTTTATGCGCCCGCTCCCTGGCGTCCTGCAGGATCGCGTAGAAGGGGGCCTCGCCCACCAACCGGTAGTCCTGGCCGTGGGTGCTCCCCGGCGGGATGGCATAGCGGCCCTTTTCCTCGGGGACGGGGAGATGCGCCGTCGCAACGATCAATTTCGCGCCGTGATCCGCAGCGATCGCGGCTGCGCGGTCCACCGCACGCAGCGACGAGTCCGAGCCATCGGTGCCGACCACGATTTTCTGATAGGCGCTCATTGCCCAAACAGTACAAGGCCAACGGCGGCTTAAGAACCCCGCAGTTGACCCTCACAGACGAAGACGAACCGGTTAGGGGCGGTCGCTACCGAGGGGACTGGTCGGTTTCGTAGGTCGTTTCGGTGTTGGCGTCCTGGAACATCTCCGAGACGATCAGCCAGGATCCGTCGTCTTGACGCTGCAGGGCGCGCAGCGAGAAGTTGTCGCGGTCCATCGTTCCGCCACCGACCAGCCCCTGGCCCTTCACCTTGAGATGTGCCGAGACCAGGACGACGTCGGGGGTCAGCACCTTGAAGGCGGTCTCGGGCGGACCGGCGAGCTCGCCGCGGTTGAAGTTGGCATCCGCAAACAGACCCGTGAGGTACTCGACGATGGCGTCGCGTCCGCGCTTGACCGTGCCGAACGCGTTGACCCAGTCGGCGTCAACCGAGTACACGGTCCGCAGGGGCTCCGCGTCGCGATCGTCGAACGCCTTCAACAACGTCAGCAGCGTCTTGCCGATCGCTTCCTGATCCGCCGCTGGCAGTTCGGAAAAACTGGCCATGGCCAGGAAGCTACATGAAATCGAGGGCCTCGACCGTCGCTATAGCGCCTTCATGTGTCGGCCGGTTCGCGCCGCCGATGCAGTAGATGGTGTTGCCGACCGCGGCGACCACCTCGGCGTGACGCGGGGTCGGCATCGGAGGCAGTGTGCTCCACGTCCCATCGGCGATGTCGTACATCTCGACCACGTTCAGCACCTGGGTAGGTTCTTCGCCACCGACGACGACGATTCGGCCATCGATGTACGTGGCGCCGTAGCTTCCGCGCGGGGTCGGCATGCCCACCAACTTCTTCCAGGTACCCGACGCCGGGTCGAACCGTTCCAATGCCGCGGAGTTCTTATCGGAGGACAGGAACCGCCCGCCGATTGCGTACACGTAGGTGCCATCCGACGCCGCAGCCAGATGCTCGCGCGGGGTGGGCATGTCGGCGGCGTCTTTCCACGAACTGCCGTCGAATACCTCGGTCTGTGGGACGAGCTTATGGTCGTTCTGCCCACCGACCACCACGAGTTTGTCACCAACCACCGCCGCCGCTGGCGCCGCCCGAGCGTGGGTGAGGCTCGGCAACGGCACCCAGTTGCCGTCACGCAGCGCGAAGACCTTGTTGGAGCCATTCGCGAGTTGGTCGCTGGCACCGCCGAGCACTACCACCTCGCCGCGGTAGGTTGCCGCCGCGGCGTGATGCAGCGGAATGGGCAATGGCGGCCCCGTGTCCCAGGCACCAGTCTTCGGGTCGTAGCTCTCGACCAAGTCCAGGGGCTCTGCGCCGCTGCGCAGCCCACCAATGATCCAGATCTTGTCGTTGAGCACGGTCCACGCCATCATCAGCCGTGCGGTCGGCGCGTTCGGTAGCGAACGCCACTGCGACGCCGGTTGGATCTTGCGCGCCGGCAGCTTCAGCACCTCCGCGGTGGAGACCACCTGACTATCGTCGGGCGCGGTCGACCCGCCGATCGCGTAGATGGACTTCTCTACCGCCGCGACCGCCATGCCGTGCCGCGCGGTATCCATGTCCGGCAACGCGGACCACGATTTCGCCGCCAGGTCGAAGACCGAAACGCTCTTGAGGACTTGCCCCCCTGATATGCCTCCGACCGCCACCAACCGTCCGTCGGCGATCGCCACGCCCAGGTCACTGCGGGCCGTCGGAAGCGGGGCCAACGACGTCCAGGTTTTCGCGGCCGGGTCGTACGCCTCGACCATCGTCAGGTCTGAGTCCCCGCTGGTTCCGCCGACCGTGTACATCAGCTTTCCGTCCGAGGCCCCCGCCAGCATCTGCCGCGGAGTCGGTATGGGCGCGCCGAGGGTCCAGGAGTTGCCGTCGAAGACCTCGGTCGTATTCAGCAGCGCGCCGGTGGCGTCAACACCGCCCGCGACAATGAGGCGGCCTCCGACCACCGCCGCCGCGGCTGCCGCCCTGGGCTGCAACATGTGCGGCATTTCCACCCAGCGACTGTTGACCACCCGCCAAACCTGGTCGCTGGCAACCTTATTGGGGCCCGTTGACTTCCAGCCACCGAGCACCACCGGGTTTCCCTGCCAGGTGACCGCCATCGCGTGCTGGACCGGAACCGGTAGATCGTCGCCGCCCTTCCACTCGTCGAGAACGGGGTCGTAACCCTCGTGGTTTCCGATGACGGCGCCGTTGCCGCGAATCCCGCCGAAGATCCAGATGGTGCCGTCGGTCTGCGTGGTCGCGGCCGCGTCGCGCGAAATCCGCGCATTGGTGATCGGCTTCCACTGGGGTGGCGGTTGGGCGCCGGGCTGGCTCGCGGTGGTCTGCTGGGGTTTGTTCTCGCGCAGCAGCAAGAGGCCGACGACCACCAACGCCACGACGACGAGGAGCGCGGTGGCGAGCACCGCTATGCGATTGCGCCTATTGCCCGGCGCCGTGAGCCACTCCCGCGTCCGCAATGTGACCGGTTTCCGCTCCGGAGGCGGTGACGCCGGCTGCTCGGGCACGTCGGGCGGCGGGCTGATGGGCGGACTGGCCGCGCTTGGCGGCTCTGGGGCAGGTTCGGGGGTCGGCGCGGGGGCCGGTCCCGACGGCTGCGCCTCCGACGGAACCTTCGGCTGCGTTTCGGCGGTGAGTCCGGAGCGCAACACTTTGGCAGCTTCCGAGAATTCCTGTTGATCGGCAGATTCTGACGCCGGCGGGGGTGCGGTCCCCGTCCCGCCCGGGGGAGCGCTCTCCGGGACAACCGGGGAGCTGACGCTTGACGGGGCCGCCATCGCTTGCGTCGGCTGGGGCACGCTTGCCGTGTGCGGACCCGGTGCCGGCACGCTTGCCGTGTCTGGACCTGGTGCCGGCATCCCCCTGGTGTCTCCGCCGGGCGAGACGGCAGGCGCTGCAGGCGTATTCGCTGACACCGTTACCGTGCGCCCGGTATCAGCGGTGCCGGCGGTAATCGCCATCGAATCGGGTTTCAAGCCGTTGCGGCGCTGCGCAGCCTGCAGCTCGCGGCCGAACTCCGCCGCTGACCCGGGCCGCTCCGCCGGATCGATGGCCATAGCTTTCTCGATTGCCGCGCACACCGCGTCCGGGATTCCCTCGGGACGCATATCCGGGACCCGACTGGTGCTGATGCGCAGGTACTGCGCGATGAGATCTTCGCCGCTCTTGCGCGCGTGTGCGGCGCTGCCCGCGATGATCGCATAGAGCGTGGCGCCGAGTGAGTAGATGTCCGAGGCGACAGTTGCCGGATTACCGGTCATCACCTCTGGCGCGGTGTAATCGATTGTGCCGGAGAAGAACCCGGTCGCCGTTTCATATCCGCCTTCGATATGGGCAATTCCGAAGTCACTTAATTGCGGTTCGCCGTAATCGTTGATCAGCACGTTGGCGGGCTTGATATCGCGGTGCAAAGTGCCGGTCTTGTGCGCGGTTTCCAAAGCCCCGCAGAGCTTCACGCCGATGTGCAATGCCTGGGGCCACGAGATTGGTCCTTCCCGGCGTAGTCGCACCGCCAGGGAATCCTCGGCGAGGTACGGCATCACTATGTACGG
Organism: uncultured Actinomycetota bacterium; assembly: GCA_963845595.1. GTDB lineage: Bacteria > Actinomycetota > Actinomycetes > Mycobacteriales > Mycobacteriaceae > Mycobacterium. The sequence goes on along the minus strand of CAWJSU010000003.1, from coordinate 302,557 downwards.
ACGGTTACTTTCGGTGACGCCCACCCGCAGGATGTTGACGATGTTGGGATGCCCGGAGAGCCCGCCCATCGCGTAGCCCTCACGCAGAAAGCGCTCCCTGCTGTCTTCGTCGAAATGCGTCGGCAGCACCTTGACTGCAACGCTTCGTCCCAGCGCCGTCTCGTAACAGCAATAAATTATTCCGGCGCCGCCCCGGGCCACTTGGCGCGCATCCTCGAACCCCGCGGAGGCCAATTCCGCAGCGAGCCCGCTCGGTACCGGCGCCGTGCCGTCGGCGGTGGGTCCTTCAGCCATTCTTGGCGCTCACCCCCAGATAGACGTTTCGCGAGGTTAAGCGTAGCGAACGGGATCTCACGGTTGTACAGTTCGGCGATCCTTGGCAAGGCACCCGTCTCACGTCGGCGCTCAAGGTGGACGACCCCGGGCCACAATGGCCTCATGGCACTGGACCCGACCCGGTATTTCGATCGCGTCAACTATCGCGGCCCCGCTGAGCCGAGCCTCGCTGTACTGCAGGATCTAATGACCGCTCACACCCGAACCATTCCGTTCGAGAACCTGGATCCGCTGCTGGGAGTGCCGGTCGACGATCTGAGTCCAGAGGCCTTGACCGACAAGCTGATTCACCGTCGCCGTGGTGGCTATTGCTACGAGCAGAACGGGCTGATGGGCTACGTGCTGGCAGAAATCGGCTTTCGGGTGCGGCGGCTGGCCGGCCGAGTGGTCTGGATGCAACCCCCCGACGCACCACTGGGGGCCCAGACACACACCGTCTTGGCGGTGGCGTTTCCCGGTTCCGAAGGGTCGTATCTCGTCGACGTGGGCTTCGGCGGTCAGACTCCCACGTCGCCGCTGCGCCTGGAAACCGGTGGCGTCCAGCGGACAACGCACGAGCCGTACCGACTCGAGGACCGTGGCGACGGATTTCTGCTGCAGGCGCAGGTCCGCGGCGAGTGGCAGCGGCTCTATGAGTTCAGCACGCGGACATGTCCGCAGATCGATTTGAAGGTAGGGAGCTGGTTTGTCTCAACCCACCCCTCGTCGCACTTCGTCACCAATTTGATGGTCGCGCTGGTCACCGATGACGCGCGGATCAACCTGATTGACCGCCAGCTGAGCATCCACCGCGCCGGCGCAAGCGAGAAAATCCAGCTCGACGACGCGGCCGCGGTCGTCGACGTGCTCAGTGACCGGTTCGGCATCAATGTGGCCGATGTCGGCGAGCGAAGTGTGCTCGAAGCACGCATCGACAAGCTTTTCGGCAGCTAGACACCCGAGCCCTTGGCCGGGTTGGTGACAGCTCCGCGATGGAGCCACTGGCGCTCTGCTTCGATATCTGTCAATATAGATAGATGTCGAATCAGCTGACGGACGGATGCTGCCTAGCCCTGGCGGTGTCGGCGCTCGACGACCAGCAGTCGGCGCGGTTGGCAGTGATGTTCAAGGCCCTGGCCGATCCGGTGCGGCTGCGGTTGTTGAGCTTGGTGGCCAGCCATCCCGGTGGGCAGGCGTGCGTGTGTGACATCTCGGCGACCTTCGACGTGTCGCAGCCGACCATCTCCCATCACCTGAAGGTCCTGCGCTCGGCGGGCCTGCTGGACTGCGAACGGCGCGGAACCTGGGTGTATTACTGGGTCATTCCGTCTGCGCTGCAACAACTTTCGTCCGTCCTGCAGATCGAAGGCGGCCCCGCCGCGGACTCGCCGGAGTGCGGCCCGTGACCGCAACGCCGACCGCCGCGACGGTGACCGGGCGACTTTCGCGGCTCGACCGCACGTTGCCCGTATGGATCGCGGTGGCGATGGCCTCGGGCCTGGTGTTGGGGCGGGTGGTACCCGGCCTGGGCGATCTGTTGAGTGCCGTCGAGGTCGACGGAATCTCGCTGCCCATCGCTATTGGCCTGTTGGTCATGATGTATCCGGTGCTGGCCAAGGTCCGCTACGACCGGCTCGGGGAAGTTACTGCCGATCGCAAGCTGATGTGGGCATCGCTGACGCTCAACTGGCTGATCGGCCCGGCACTGATGTTCACGCTGGCCTGGCTGCTGCTGCCCGATCTGCCGGAATACCGCACCGGGTTGATCGTCGTCGGATTGGCGCGGTGCATCGCGATGGTGATCATCTGGAACGACCTTGCCGGCGGGGACCGCGAGGCCGCCGCCGTACTGGTGGCGCTCAATTCGGCCTTTCAAGTCGTCATGTTCGCCGTGCTGGGCTGGTTCTATCTGTCGGTGCTGCCGAGCTGGCTGGGACTGCCGCACGGGGTGGGACTGCCGCAAAGGGGAATCGACGCAGGAATCGACGCATCGCCAGGGCAGATCGCCAAATCCGTGCTGATCTTCCTGGGCATCCCGCTGCTGGCCGGATACGCCAGCCGCCGTCTCGGCGAAAAACTCAAGGGCCGCAGCTGGTATGAAACTCGTTTCCTGCCACGGATCGGGCCCTGCGCGCTCTACGGGCTGCTGTTCACCGTCGTCATCTTGTTCGCCCTGCAAGGCCACCAGATCAGCTCCCGCCCTTGGGATGTGGCCCGAATCGCGCTGCCGCTTTTGGCCTACTTCGCTGTCATGTGGGCAGGCGGCTATGCCCTGGGCAGGGCTTTGGGGCTCGGCTATGCCCGCACCACCACGTTGGCCTTCACCGCCGCGGGCAACAACTTCGAACTGGCCATCGCCGTCGCGATCGCCACGTTCGGGGCCGCCTCCGGGCAAGCGCTGGCCGGTGTCGTTGGGCCGTTGATCGAAGTGCCGGTGCTGGTGGGCCTGGTCTATGTTTCCCTGGCCCTGCGCTCCCGCATGTTTCGGCCCATCGAGGAAACGGCGAGCTATGGCTGAGAAACCCAGTGTGCTGTTCGTATGCGTGCACAACGCCGGGCGCTCCCAAATGGCTGCCGCGCTGTTGAGCCACCTGACCGGGGGCCGTATCGAGGTCCGCTCGGCCGGCACCGTCCCCGCGGACGCCATCAACCCCGTCGTCGTGGCGGCAATGGACGAACTCGGCATCGACGTCAGCGCCGCCACACCCCAACTCCTCACCGCCGAAGCGGCGCGGGCCAGCGACATCGTGATCACCATGGGTTGTGGCGACGGCTGCCCATACTTTCCGGGCGTGTCCTACCGAGACTGGAAACTGCCCGATCCGGCCGGGCGGGGGCTGAGCACCGTGCGGACCATCCGCGATGAGATCGCGGAACATGTGCAGGCTCTCATCGCCGAACTGTTACCTACCAGGAAGGATGACCGCGATGTCCCGAGTTCAACTGGCCCGAGTTCAATTGGCCCTGAACGTCGATGACCTCGACGTTGCAATCACGTTCTACTCCAAGCTCTTCAACACCCAACCAGCAAAGGTCAAACCCGGATACGCCAACTTCGCGATCAGCGAACCCCCGCTGAAACTGGTGCTCATCGAAAGCCCTGGTCATGGCGGCACCCTCAACCATCTCGGTGTCGAAGTCGGCTCGAGCGACACCGTGCAAGCCGAAATCGGCCGGCTCGGCGAGGAGGGTCTGCTGACCGAGGAGGAGACCAACACCACCTGCTGCTTCGCCATCCAGGACAAAGTCTGGGTCACCGCGCCCGGTGGTGAGAAATGGGAGATCTACACCGTGTTGGCCGACTCCGACGCCTTCTCCACCTTCTCTAGCGGGCCGGACCAACAGATGGACACTTGCGGTTGCGGCACCGGCTAAACGGGTCAACGATCGCGGCGCACAAACGTGAGTTGGCGGGCGTCGTTGTCCATGTAGCGAATCCCGATTCGATTCCTGGCATGGTGAATGAGTGACGATTGTTGCAGGTGCTATCACCAGATGGCTCGACATTAAGTCCACGCACGCCTCGTTGATCCGCATTGCGGTCCGTTCCCGACCCGGGTCGGTATTGAGCCCAAAGGGGTGATGGCCGTCATACCGGCTCAATTCTGCAAATAACGCACACGCCTATTAGCGTGTCTTACCGTGAGTCGGGAACACGGCTTGGACAGCCTTCTTTTTGCGCCTGCTTTGGGTGATGGGGATTCGTACGCCGTCGGCGGCGGCGCGATCGTGGTGCCCGAAGGTGTGACGTTGACCTCGTATTTTGAGCGCAACCGGGACGCATTCGGTGACAGCCCGGCGTACCGCTTCATCGACTACTCGCAGGAACAGGACGGGCGGGTCGTCGAGGTCACCTGGACTGGGCTGTGGTCGCGTGTCTGCGCGATCGCCGCCCGATTGCAGCAAGTCACCGCACCCGAGGATCGGGTAGCGGTCTTGGCGCCGCAGGGTCTGGACTACGTGGCGGGATTCTTCGGTGCCGTCCACGCGGGCAATATCGCGGTCCCGCTCTTCGCGCCGACGTTGTCGGGCCACGCCGAGCGGTTGGCGGCGGTGCTGGCCGACGCCAAGCCCACCGTGATTTTGACCACGGCCTCGGCCGCGGAATCGGTTCGAGAGTTCATCCGGACGCTGCCGCCCAAGGAGCGGCCGCGGATGATCGCTGTGGACGCGTTGCCGGACACGCTCGGTTCGACGTTCATCCCGGCGGGCCGTGGCAGCGATGACCTCGCGTATCTGCAGTACACCTCGGGCTCGACGCGCACCCCTGCCGGGGTTGAGATCACGCATCGCGCCGTTTACACGAACGCCATGCAGATGATCATGGCCGGCGGGCTGGACATGGGCGTCCGCTCTGTGAGCTGGTTGCCGCTGTACCACGACATGGGATTGATGATGATCGTGTTCACGGCGCTGACCGGCGCACCAGTCACGCTGATGGATCCGATGGCGTTCCTTCGCCGGCCCTATCGGTGGATCAAACAATTGGGCATCGAGGCGGGCTTCGGCCGGACCATGGCTGCCGCGCCGAACTTCGCCTTTGAGTTGACGGCCCAGCGGGGACTGCCGCCGAAGGGTGACGCGCCCGACCTGAGCAACGTTGTCTGCCTGCTCAACGGGTCCGAGCCGGTGTCGATGTCGGCGATCGAGAAATTCACCCAGGCGTTTGCCCCGTATGGGCTGCCCGCGACCGCGATCAAGCCGTCCTACGGGATGGCGGAAGCGACGCTGTCGGTCGCCAGCATCCACCGGGACGCCGCGGCCAGCGCCATCTGCGTCGATCGCGAGCAGCTCGGCGCCGGCCGCGCGGTGACCGTCGCGCCCGGGACACCGGGCGCGGTCGCGCATGTGTCGTGCGGCCAGCCGATCCCGGATCAGTGGGTGGTGATCGCCAGCCCGGATGGCGCCGAGGTGCCCGACGGTACCGTCGGGGAAATCTGGTTGCACGGCAACAACATCGGCCGGGGATACTTCGGCCGTGAGGAAGAAACGCAACGGGTATTCGGCAACAAGCTGCAGTCCCGGCTCTACCATGGCAGCCACGCCGAGGGCGCTCCGGACAACGGCTGCTGGCTGGCCACCGGTGATCTCGGCGTCTACCTCGACGGCGAACTGTACCTGACGGGGCGGATCAAAGACCTCATCATCATCGATGGCCGCAACCACTACCCCCATGACATCGAAACGACAGTCAGCGATGCGTCGAGCGCCGTCCGCACCGGCTATGTCGCCGCGTTTTCCGTTCCCGGCGGCGCGCTCAACGGATCGAGCGGCGAGCAGGTGGTCGTCGTCGCCGAGCGCGCCGCGGGCGCGGGCAATGCCGGGCTCGAATCGGTCGCCGACACCGTTCGGGCAGCGGTTTCCCGCCACCACCACATCCGGTTGGCCGACGTGCGACTGGTTGCCGCCGGCACCATCCCCCGCACGACAAGCGGCAAACTTGCCCGCGGTGCCTGCCGCGCCGATTACCTTGCGGGGCGGTTCAACTGACCGACGGTCGCTGGCCCTGCAGCCAGGGCCCGATTCGGCGCAGGCCCTCTGCGATGTCGCTGGTCGGTCCGGCGAACGAGACGCGGATGAACTTGTTGCCCTGCACCGTGTCGAAGTCGATGCCCGAAGCGACGGCAACGCCCGTGTCATTCAACAACTTTGAGCAGAACGCCATCGAGTCGTCGGTGTAGTCCGAGACGTCAGCGTAGACGTAGAACGCGCCGTCGGTGGGCGCGAGCCGGTCGATGCCGATATTGCGCAGGCCGTCCAGCAGCAGCGAGCGGTTGGTCGCGTAGTGGTGCAGGTTGCCGTCCGCCTCGGCGGTGGCCTCGGGGGTGAACGCGGCCACGGCGGCGATCTGCGATAGAACCGGCGGGCAGATGGTGAAGTTGCCCGTCAGGCGGTCCACCGCGCGGCGCAGCTCGGACGGCACCAGCAGCCAGCCCAGCCGCCAGCCCGTCATCGCGTAATACTTCGAAAAGCTGTTGACCACCACCGCTTGTCGTGACGTCTGCCAGGCGCAGCTGGTCTGCGGGGCCCCCTCGTAGACCAGGCCGTGGTAAACCTCGTCGCTGATCAGCCGCACCCCGGAGGCGTCGCACCACGACGCGATCGCCGCCAGCTCAGCAGGTGGTATGACGGTCCCGGTGGGGTTGGCCGGGCTGGCGACGACGACGCCCCGCACCGGCGGGTCGAGTTCGGCCAGCATCTGCGCGGTGGGCTGGAACCGCGTCTGGGGTCCGCACTCGATCTCCACCACTTCACATCCCAGCGCCGACAGGATGTTCCGATAACATGGGTAGCCGGGACTGGCCATCGCCACCCGATCGCCCACGTCAAAACACGCCAGAAACGCGAGCAGAAACCCACCCGAGGAACCCGTGGTGACCGCTACCGCCTCGGGCTCGACGGCGACTCCATACTGGCGCTGATAGTCCGCTGCGATCGCGGCCCGCAGTTCCGGGATACCCAGTGCCACCGTGTAAGCCAACTCGTTTAGATGCAGGGCCGCGGCGGCTGCCGCGCGCACCGGCTCGGGAGCACCCACACTGGGCTGGCCCGCCGAGAGGTTGACCAGGTCGCCGTGGGTGCGCTGGCGCTCCGCGGCCGCCAGCCAGACATCCATCACATGGAACGGTGGGACACCTGCGCGCAGGGCGACACGATCAGTCACGGCTTAGAGCACCTCGGATTCCAGTTGGCGCAACAGCTCTCGGGGCGAGCCGAGCAGCTGGGCGCTGCCGTGCGCACGTTTGAAATACAAGTGCATGTCGTGCTCCCAGGTGATGGCGATGCCCCCATGCATCTGGATGCCCTCGGCGGCCACGGCGCACAGCGCCTCGGTTGCGGCAAGTCGTGCGGTGGCAGCGTTGGTCGGCGTGGGGTCGGTGCAGGCGTCGTTGACCACGGCCCGCGCCGCGGCAACAGTGACATACAGGTCGGCCATCCGATGCTTGAGTGCCTGAAAGCTGCCGATCGGACGTCCGAATTGCACTCGGCTCTTGGCGTATTCGACGGTGAGTTCCAGACAGCGTTCGGCGGCGCCGATCTGCTCGGCCGCCAGCAGGATGGCCGCGGCGTCGGCGAGGCCCGGGTCGGGGCCTATCGGTTCGGTCGCTTGGGCATGTTGGGGGTGCACGCGGGCGAGCCGGCGGGTCGGGTCCATGGTGGCCACGGGCTGGGCGCTGAAGCGGGCCCAGCGGCTCAACTGGCCTTCGGTGGCGGCGACGACGACGTCGGCGATATCGCCATTGATCACATAATCGGCGTCGAGCACCAGCGCTCCGATCAAGCCGCCTTCGGCGAGCTTTTCCAGGGTCTCGGCGTCCGGCTCGGGTGCGGCCAGCAGGGCCAGCTCCGCCAGCGTGGTCCCCAACAGCGGAGAGGGCACCAGCGCCCGGCCCAGCTCTTGCAAAACCGTTGCGGCGTCAGCTAGTTCGCCGCCGGCGCCGCCCAGTTCCTCGGGTATCACCAGCGCGGCGGCACCGACTTGATCGCACAACAGCCGCCACAGCGACTCGTCATATCCGCGGTCCGATTCCATCGCCGCGCGCACCGCCGCCGGGCCGGCGTGCTTGGTCACCAGGGCGGCGACGGTTTCGGCCAGCAGCTCCCGTTCTTGGGTTGTGCTCATAGCGCCTCCAGCACCCTGCGTCGATGGGCCTCGGGAGTACCCCAGGCCGATCGCAATGCTTGCACGCGCAGCAGCCACAGCGACAGGTCGTGTTCCTGGGTGAAGCCGATGGCGCCGTGTGTCTGCAACGCCGACCGTGCCGCGAGTAGGGCGGCCTCGGATGCCGCGGCTTTGGCGGCGCTGACGTCGCGGGACGCCAGCGACAGTGCGGCGCCGTAGACCAGCGGGCGGGCCAGCTCGATGGCGATGTGTACGTCGGCGAGCTTGTGCTTGATCGCCTGGTACGAGCCGATCACCCGGCTGAACTGGGTGCGCTGTTTGGCGTAGTCGACGGCCGCGTCCCGTAGCGCCTCGGCCACGCCGACCAACTGCGCGGCGGTGGCCAGGGCCCCGAACTGGTAGGCGCGCTGGACGTCCGCGTGCCAGGATTCGCCGGTTGCGGTGACGTCGAAGAGGCGGCGGCTGGGGTCGACGGACTCGTGCCACGCACCCGGGCCCCGAGCCAACTCGGCTTCGGTGACGCCCGCATCGGTGGCGAGCAGCACCAGCCCGGCCGTATCGGCGTCGACCGCGCGCGGCGTGTCCGGCGGCAGCGCGACGGTGGCGATCAGCTCACCGGAGGCCAGGCCTGCGCAGCGTTCGGCTTGATCGTCACAGGTGAGCAAAACCGGTGCCACCGCGATGGATTCGGCCACCGGGCCGGGCACGCACCAGCGCCCGAGGCGTTCCAGCGCGACCACCAGGTCAACTGGGTGGGCCTCGATGCCGTCGAACTTCTCCGGCACCGCCAGTGCCGTGACACCGAGGTTGGCCAACTGCTCCCACACCTTGCGGCCGGGTGCGACCTCGCCGGCCGACCACGCCCGCACCGCGCCGGGCAGGTCGGCGGCGCCCAGCGCCGCGTCGATGCTGGCCGCGAAGTCGCGCTGCTGTTCGTCCAGCGCAAATTTCACTTCTTACCGCCGGACTTTTCGCGCGGCAGGCCCAGCAGCCGCTCGGAGATGATGTTGCGCTGGATCTCGTTGGTACCGGCGTAGATCGGGCCGCCCAGGGCGAACAGCAGGCCGTCGGTCCACCGGCCGGCAAGCTCGCCGTCCGCGCCTAAGATGTCGAGCGCGGTCTGATGGATCGCCACGTCGAGGTCGGACCAAAACACCTTGGTCACAGACGATTCCGCGCCCAGCTCGCCGCCGCCGGCCAGTCTGGTCACGGTGCCGAACGTCTGCAGCCGGTAGGCCTGCGCCTTGATCCAGGCGTCGGCAACCCGGTCGGCGAATGCCGCGGGCGAGTCGCTGTCTTTCCACAGCTGCACCAGGCGTTCGGCGGCCGCCATAAAGCGGGCCGGGCTGCGCAGTGACATGCCGCGCTCGTTGCTCGACGTGCTCATGGCCGCCCGCCAGCCGTCGTTCGGGGTGCCGATGACGTCCTCGTCGGGTACGAAGACGTCGTCGAGGAAGATCTCGCCGAACCCCGTATCGCCGCCCAACTGGACGATGGGCCGCACCGTGATGCCCTCGGCTTTCAGGTCGAACATGAAATACGTCAGCCCGTTGTGGCGCTCGGCCGTGGGGTCGGACCGGAACAGACCGAAGCCCATCTCGGCGAACGGCGCCCGGGAACTCCAGATCTTCTGGCCGTTGAGCAGCCAGCCGCCGTCCGTCTTGGTGGCGGTGGACCGCAGTGACGCCAGATCGCTTCCGGATTCGGGCTCCGACCAGGCCTGCGCCCAGATCTGTTCGCCGCTGGCCATTTTGGGCAGGACCCGGTCCAGCTGCTCGGAGGTGCCGTGCGCGAACAACGTCGGGGCCAGCATCGAGGTGCCGTTGGCGCTGGCCCGGCCGGGCGCTCCGGCGCGGAAGTACTCCTCCTCGAACACCACCCAATGCAGCAGCGGCGCGTCGCGGCCGCCGTATTTCTGCGGCCAGGTGATCACCGACAATCCCGCGTCAAACAGCACGCGATCCCAATGCCGGTGCTGCGCAAAACCTTCGGCGTTGTCGTACGACTTCGTCGGGATCGACCCAGCATTGGCCGAGAGGAAGTCCCGCAGCTCGGCCTGGAAGGCCAGCGTCTCTTCGTCGAAATCCAGATCCATTCAATCCTGCTCTCGCAGTTGTGACTTGACCACCTTGCCGCCCGCGTTGCGCGGCAGCGCTTCGACGAACCGCACCGACCGCGGCGCCTTGAAGTTCGCCAAATGCTGACGGGTGTAAGCGATCACCGAGTCCTCGTCGAGGCCCGCGCCGGGTCGGGCTACCAGAAACGCGCGGCCGACCTCGCCCAGCCGCTGGTCGGGAACGCCGATCACCGCGGCGTCGGCCACACCCTCCAGTCGGGCGAGGACCTGCTCGACCTCGGCGGGGTAGACGTTGAATCCGCCGCAGATGTACATGTCCTTGAGCCGGTCGGTGATTCGCAGGTTGCCCGCCGCGTCGACGGCGCCGATGTCGCCGGTGTGCAGCCAACCGTCGGCGTCGATGGCGGCGGCGGTGGCCTCGGGGTCGTCCAGGTAGCCGAGCATTACGTTGGGCCCGCGCAGCAGCACCTCACCCGCTTCTGACGGGGCCGCCGAGTCGATGCGCAATTCGAAGTCGGCGAACGGGCGCCCACAGGTGGTGGCCACGGTCACGGCGTCGTCGTCGGCGCGACACATCGTCCCCATGCCGTTGGCCTCGGTGAGGCCGTAGGCGGTCAGCACGATGTCGATGTCGAGTTCGGACTGCATGCGTTCGACCAACACCACCGGCACGGTAGCCGCCCCGGTCACCGCGAACCGCAGCGAGCTCAGGTCGTAGTCGCCGCGCGCGGGGTGGTCCAGCAGGGTCTGGTAGATGGTGGGTGGACCGGGGAGCACGGTGATGCGGTGTCGCTCGATGGCCTGCAGCGTGCGCAGCGGGTCGAACGTCAGGTGCGGGATCAGCGTCGCACCGGTTTGCAGGCAGGCCAGAATGCCGGCGTTGTAGCCGAAGTTGTGGAAGAACGGGTTGATGCAGAGGTAACGGTCGTCGCCGGTGATTTTGCCGTTGGCGGCCCACGACGCCGAGGCCGACAGCGATTGCCGGTGCGCGCACAGCACGCCTTTGCTGCGGCCGGTGGTCCCGGAGGTGAACAGGATGTCGCTGACGTCGTCCGGTACGACGGCGGCGGCGCGCGCCGTTACCGCATCGTCGGCCCGGGATTCGGCACCGCCGGCGATGAACTCGTCCCAGGTTCCGACACCAGTTTCTGCGGCTTCTATCGGTATTCGCACGACGTGCCGCAGCGCGGGCAGGGCTTGGCGGTTCAGGCGGTCCAGGTCGGCGACGCGATCGTTGCCGAGGAATCGGCCCATTCCGAACAGCACCGGCGCATGGGTGCGGGCCAGGATGTCGGCCGCCTCCTCCGCGGTGTAACGGGTGTTCAGCGGTACCATCGCGGCCCCGGCGTGGTGGATCGCCAGGCATGCGACCACCCAGTGCCAGGTGTTGGGTGACCAGACCGCCACCCGGTCGCCGTGCTGGACGCCCAGCCCGATCAGCGCGGCGGCCGCGCGGTGCACCTCGTCGCGCAGCGCGGCGGCGGTGAAGGACCTGTCCTCGGTGATCAGCGCGGCGTGGTCGGGCAGCTGACGCGCGAAACGATCCAGCGCCGCCGGAACGGTGCGGGGATCGGTGCTCATCGAATGCTCCTCTAACAAAGCAAGTGCTTGGTAGGTTAGCCTACAGGGCATGCAAGACGTCGAGGAGTTCCGGGCAGAGGTCCGCGGTTGGCTCGCCGACAATCTGGGCGGTGAATTCGCAGCGCTGCGGGGTCTCGGCGGGCCGGGCCGCGAGCACGAAGCCTTCGAAGAGCGCCGGGCATGGAACAAGCAACTCGCCGCCGCGGGGCTGACCTGCCTGGGCTGGCCGGTCGAGCACGGTGGGCGCGGGCTTTCCACCGCGCACCGGGTGGCGTTCTACGAGGAGTACGCGCGCGCCGACGCGCCGGACAAGGTCAATCACTTCGGCGAAGAACTACTGGGACCCACGCTGATCGCATTCGGAACCCCCGAGCAGCAGCAGCGCTTTCTGCCGCGCATCCTCGATGTCACCGAGCTGTGGTGCCAGGGATATTCCGAGCCCGGCGCCGGCAGCGACCTGGCCAACGTCTCGACCACCGCCGAGCTGGACGGCGACCAGTGGGTGATCAACGGCCAGAAGGTGTGGACGTCGCTGGCGCACCTGTCGCAGTGGTGCTTTGTGGTCGCGCGCACCGAGAAGGGCTCCAAACGGCACGCCGGGCTCTCGTACCTGCTGGTGCCGCTGGACCAGCCCGGCGTCGAGATCCGGCCGATCGTCCAGATCACCGGAACCGCGGAGTTCAACGAGGTGTTCTTCGACGACGCGCGCACCGACGCCGACCTGGTGGTCGGTCAGCCGGGTGAGGGTTGGCGGGTCGCGATGGGAACGCTGACCTTCGAGCGCGGTGTGTCGACGCTGGGTCAGCAGATCGTCTACGCGCGTGAGCTTTCCAATCTGGCCGAGCTCGCGCAGCGCAACGGCGCCGCCCAGGATCCGTTCATCCGGGAGCGGCTGACGCGGGCGTGGACCGGGCTGCGTGCGATGCGCAGCTATGCGCTGGCCACCTTGGAAGGACGAGCCGTCGACGGCCAGGACAACGTCTCGAAGTTGTTGTGGGCCAACTGGCATCGCGATCTGGGTGAGCTGGCGATGGACGTGATCGGCAAGCCCGGAATGACGTTGCCGGACGGCGAGTTCGACGAGTGGCAGCGGCTGTTCCTGTTCACCCGCGCCGACACCATCTACGGCGGATCCAACGAGATACAGCGCAACATCATCGCCGAGCGGGTGCTCGGCCTGCCCAGGGAGGCTAAAGGATGAACTTGGCGACAGCGCCGAAAGAGATTGCCGGACATGGACTTCTGGATGGCAAGGTGGTGGTGGTGACCGCGGCCGCGGGCACCGGCATCGGGTCGGCCACCGCGCGGCGTGCCCTGGCCGAGGGCGCCGACGTGGTGATCTCCGACCACCACGAACGACGGCTGGGGGAGACCGCCGCCGAGCTGTCCGCGCTGGGGCAGGGTCGGGTGGAGAGCGTGGTGTGTGACGTGACGTCCACCGCCCAGGTCGACGCCCTGATCGATTCGGCCACCGCCCGGATGGGCCGGATCGACGTGCTGGTCAACAACGCCGGGCTGGGCGGGCAGACGCCGGTGGCCGACATGACCGACGACGAATGGGACCGCGTCCTGGACGCGACCCTGACGTCGGTGTTCCGGGCCACCCGCGCGGCGCTGCGGTATTTTCGTGACGCCAAGCACGGTGGAGTGATCGTCAACAACGCCAGCGTCTTGGGCTGGCGGGCCCAGCACTCCCAGTCGCACTACGCGGCCGCCAAGGCCGGGGTGATGGCGTTAACCCGTTGCAGCGCAATAGAGGCCGCCGAATATGGGGTGCGGATCAACGCGGTCTCGCCCAGCATCGCCCGGCACAAGTTTCTGGACAAGACGACGTCGGCCGAGCTTCTCGACCGGTTGTCCGCCGGCGAGGCGTTCGGGCGAGCCGCCGAGCCGTGGGAGGTAGCGGCCACCATCGCGTTTCTGGCCAGCGACTACTCGAGTTACCTCACCGGAGAGGTGATCTCGGTATCCAGTCAGCATCCGTGACCGGGTCGTCGCGCAGCGCCCGACCTGCGCGATGATCCGCGAGACCGACGGCTGGGTCATCCCGAACTGCCCCCACCATGCTCGCCGATGGCCGACCCTCGACGCCCGCCTAACCTGAGCAGCTACGGCAACAGCCGACTGAGATTAAATAAGCCCGATACACCGGTGCCCATGTTGAACAAGCCAGAGTTGAAGCCGCTCTCCGTGGGGCCAAACGAGCCCGGGACGCCGGTGTTTCCAATGCCGGAGATAAATAGGTTCTGACTGGTGCCGCCGCTGGCGGTGTTGAAGAAGCCCGAGATAGTGCCGTTGCTGACGCCGCCGCTGGCCGAGTTTCCAACGCCCGACTCTCCGGTCCCCGTGTTGTTGAAGCCCGAGTTAACCAGGCCGGTATCGGTGGTGGCCCCGAAGCCCGTATTCACGTTGCCCGAATTCCAGAAGCCTGTGTTTGTGTCACCCGAATTCCCATTGCCCGTGTTCTCGTTGCCCGAACTCCGGAAGCCCGTGTTGTCGGAGCCCGCGTTCCCAACGCCCGTGTTCTGGTTGCCCGCGTTCCCGAAGCCGGTGTCAAATTGGCCCGCGTTCCCGAAGCCGGTGTTTCCACGAAACGCGTTCCCGACGCCGATGTTCTCGGTGCCCGAGTTCCCGAAGCCAAGGCTGTTGAAGTGGCCTGCCGAATTGGTGCCCGTATTGAAGACGCCGATATTGCCGCTGCCCGAGTTGAAGAAGCCGATGTTGTTGGTGCCTGAGTTTCCGAAGCCGATGTTGCCGCTGCCCGAGTTCAGGAGGCCTTGGAAGTTGATGCCCCGCAGATTGTTGCCGTCGAGCCCGATTCCGATGTCGTTGTGGCCGTGGTTTCCGAAGCCGATGTTGTTGTTGCCGGTGTTTCCACCACCAACGTTTCCGTTGCCGGTGTTTCCGCCGCCGGTGTTTCCGTCGCCGAGGTTCCCGAAGCCGATGTTGTTGTTGCCGGTGTTACCCATGCCCACGTTTTGGGCGTTGACGGTGCCGCTGTTTCCGAAGCCGATGTTTCCGGCGCCCTGGTTTCCGCTGCCAAAGTTGCCGCTGCCGATGTTCCCGCTGCCAACGTTTCGGCTGCCGATGTTTCCGCCGCCGATGTTTTGGTTGCCGGTGTTTCCGCTGCCGACGTTTTGGAGGCCGATGTTGCCGTTGCCCAAGTTGGCGTTGCCCTTGTTGCCGATGCCCAAGCTGGGCAGGCTCTGCAAAAACTGTTGCAGGCCAGCAGCCGGCAGGGCCAACTGCGCCGCCGCCGCCGACGCCCCGGCGTGATAGCCCGTCATCGCGCTCACATCCTGGGCCCACATCTGCTCGTACTGGCCCTCGGCTGCCATGATCGCCGGCGCATTAAGCCCCAACCAATTCGACTGAACCAACCGCGCAAACGCAGTGCGGTTAGCAGCCACCGCCAACGGATGCACCGTCGCCGCCCACGCGGCCTCAAACACACCGGCCACCGCCCGAGCCTGCCCAGCAGCCCCCTGGGCTTGGGCTGAGGCCGCGCCCAAATACCCCGCATACGGGGCGGCCGCAGCCGTCATCGCCGCCGACGCCGAGCCTTGCCACGCCTGGCCCGGCCCACCCGTTAGGCCTGAGGTCACCGACGAAAACGACGCCGCCGCCGACCCCAACTCCGAAGCCAACCCCTCCCAGGCCGCCGCCGCCGCCAGCATCGGCGCCGAACCCGCACCGGTGAACATCAGCAAAGAATTGATCTCCGGCGCTAATACAGCGAAATTCACCATGATGGACCTCCTACCCGTGCCACCGGCCGCCACCGAGGGAGATCGGTGTTCTGCTGCGCGGTTACAAACGGCGCCCGCGTCCTTCGGCCAGTGACACTAGGTCGCTCATAATCGAGCAGTCCGCGACGTCAATAACATTACGACGATGCCGGTGGGTGTCCAGGTCTTCGCCCGAATGCTAGGCAGCCTGATCCGTCGATCGAGCAAATCGATGATGTTGGCGGTCGTCCCGGCACTAGCAGCCGTCGAGTACGGAGTCCGGATCACCGCGGTCTCGGCCAGCCTCGCCCGGCACAAGTTCCTGGACAAGACGACGTCGGTCGAACTGCTCGACCGGCTAACCGCCGGCGAGGCGTTCGGCCGCGCCGCCGAACCCTGGGAAGTCGCGGCCACCATCGCGTTTCTGGCTAGTGACTACTCCAGCTACCTCACTGGAGAGGTGATCTGGCTCATCCGAGTTAACAGGGGTGCAGCTGTCTGGTTCTGGATGGCGCTCGCCGTGATTGGCGGGTGCAGGCCCACCGTACTCGGCGGCGTTGATTCTCGGGCGTCCTGAAGCCGAATGCGACGCGACCGACGTGTTTGACGATCCGGTTGAAGCCCTCGCTGCGGGCGTTGGACAGGCCGGTCTGGATGGCCAGGATCATTGGTTCCTGCCAGCTGGAAATTGTCTCGGCCAGCTGCTGGATCTCGGGCACCGAGCAGGCAGCGCAAAACGTGTAGAACGCGTATAGGGCGGCAGAGATTTCGTAACGCAGTCCGCCACGGGCGGTGCAGGCCAACACATCTCGCAACAGCTCTTTGGCGATCCAGGCGGCGGCGATGTCGCCGTTGGGGTCCGCCGACGTGAGCTGTTCGAACAACCTGCTGCGTTGCTCGTCGGTGAGTCGTTCGGCCGCGCGCAGCAGTCGGCGCCGGTTGATCCACTCCGGATCGCATTTGCGGCCACGCCGTAGTCGATGCGCCGCAGTGGTGCGGCGACGCACCGCATCGAGCATCTCGTTGGCTCTTTTGACCAGGTTTTTCCGGACTAGATCGGTCTGGCTGGGGTGCCTACGTCGGATGGTAGGTGCTCAGTGTGTTGTGGTGATCTGGGGGATGCCGAGGTTGGTTGTCGGATAAGCGGATTGGGCTTGCTGTCGGCCCAGCGTGGCGAGTTTGGCGCGGGCAGCCTGGAGGCTGACGCCGAGGCCTTCTTTCTCGCCGAGCCAGCCGTTAAGTTCAGCTTCCTCGATCCGCTCGGTTAAGTTGGCGATGATCTCGACCAGTCGGGGACGTTGGCGGGGATCGATCCGCAACATCGGGCAGCGGATGCAGCTGTGCTCATGTCGACACGGCGTGCCGTAAGGGCGCCCGCAAATGCCGAGCGCAACCTTGCGCAGCGTGAAGTAGTGCTGGAACTGGCGCCATTCGTCCTCGGTGGGCTCGCGGTATTCGGCCTCCGGCCGCACGGCGCGGCGCTGATCGAGGAACGCCCGATAGGAACGGATCAGGTCGTCCTGGAACACCGCGAGGTAGGCCTGCGTGGTGGACAAATCCTCGTGCCCAAGTAGCCGGGCGGCGATGTGCACTGGCAGCCCACCGGTCACGGCTTCGGTCGCGAAGATCCTTCTGAAGTCATGCGGAGTAAACCGCAGTGGTTCGCCCGCGGCGTCGCGTAGGTGGGTGCGGGTAAGGGTCTTGTCGAGCAGTTTTCGGACGTTAGTGTCCGAGATGACCTCGTTGCGATGCCCGCGGCTGCGACGCTGGAACAGATGCGGCAGCATCGGCCCGAAGGTGCGTTCGTGATGGTCGTAACGGCTGACCAGTGGCACCGTGCCACCGTTGCGCTCACGCAACCGGGTGATGATCGTGGCGAGCACGCTTGCCAGCTCCGGCGACACTAGCAGCAGCCGTTCCTGGTTGTTCTTCGATGGCAGGATCTGCAGCAGTGGCACGAGTTCGCCGGTGTCGGCCAACCGGTAGGACACCAACGCCAGGTGGGTCATCTCGAGCAACTCTTCGTGGCGAATGCCGGTGTGGCGCAACGTCTCGATGATCGCCCACGCCCAAAATGCGTCGTCCTCGGCGGCGTAAACGTCGGTTTGTTCGCCGCTCTCAAGATGCTGGACAAGCACGACTTGCGGCCGCGAGCAGGACGGGCTCTTTTGGTGGGTCTGGTAGGTCGTGCGCCGGTAGCTGACCCCGTCGTGGACCAGCACGCCGCCAATCGGGGTGGCGCGAGCGGCTTCGAGCAGCGCTTGTTGTGTTGCCAGGACGCGTTCGGCCGTCTCGACGAGCACCGGTAGTTTCGGCAGCCGCTCGCGGACGCGCTGATGCATCGCGGCCGCGGTCGCGCGATTGTGCTTGGCGACACCGTCGGTCTCGTTGCGCCGAACCGGGCTGGGGAAGGCGTGTTGCACCCAGTACGGGTCTTCCAGCGCCCATTCCTGGATGTCGAGGTAGAGGCTGCGAACCTTCATGAGCAGCTGCGGGTAGGACTTACGTGGGCGTGGCGGGCGATTCTTCGTGGTAACGAATCGAACACGCTGCTTCCAGCACTGGGCTACCTCGGCCGGCACGTTGAGGCTGTCGAGTTCGGGGTGGTGACGTTCGATGTCCGCCCAGAATTCCCCGACCAGGTGCACAACCAAGGCATTAAACGACACGTAGTCGAGGCCGGGTCGTCGCTCGTCGAGGTAACGCAGCAGCGCGTCGCGAACCCGGGTGCAGCGCAACCGGTAGCGGTCGACGAGTTCTGCGGTCGGGCGCTGCCCAGCATGCAGGTGCGCTTTGAACGTGAGGTTGCTCGGCAGTATCTCGACGCAGCGCAACAGGTCCCATGCGGGAACGATCCCCGGTGGCGCCAACCCGTTATGCGCCAGCCCCCAGTTGCGGTAACCGACGAAATCGTCGCTGGTCAACCGGTCCACATCGCGTCCGGTGTGCAGCACGAGCTTGGCAAGCACCTTCAGACCCGCCTGCTTGCGGCACCCGACCATCCCGTGCCGGTCAGCCTGCTCGGAGATCTGCGAGAAGACCTCGGGTTGAATGCTTTTCAGCGTGTCCTGATAGAGCGTCATTGCTCCCCACCCCACGAGCAGATCGTAGCTGGGCAACACGATGCGGTTGAGCAACAAGCTGTTGGTCGCCACGACATTGCCGTTACGCTTCTCCTTCGCCGGAACCAGCGAACTGGTCGGCAAATCGTTCAACCAGTCCAGGCCAGTGTCGGCCCCGGCGGCCAGCCAGCGCTGCTGCCAGCCTTCTGCGGGGTATGACTGCAGCCATTCCAAGATCGCCGGGCTACTGTGCCGGATCCGGCGTTTACGGTCGCAGGAGAAGCCGAGCCGGTCGGCGTGCTCGATCAGCAGTGCCATCACCTCGCTGATCGTGTAGTTGTCGCACGGCCCGGTGAGGCTCTGTCGCGTCGTGCCTGGCGTCGGTGGGGTCTGACCAGCACGGGTTGGGACCGTCGGCGCCACCCTAGTCGTCATCGCCAGTCACCGCCGAACAGTACGGCCAGATCGCCGGCGTCGTAGCCGCCCCCGACCGCGACCGGCTTGTCCGCGCCGGCTGCGCGTTCGGCGAGGTACTGGCGTACGCGCTGCAGGACTGCGTTCTCATCGTCGACCAGGTAGATCTGCGTCGTGGTCAGGTGGGCATGTCCCAGGATCGCCTGCACGTCGCGCACCGACAGTTTGCGCGACTGGGTCATTCTGATCGCTGCAGTGTGGCGACAGTCGTGCATCGACCAGTTGGTGCCCAATGCGTCGTTGGCGCGTCGTAGCACCGCTCGCAGCGCCTCGTAGTTCATCGGTCGCCTGCTCAATTTCGCGCCCTGGTAGCTGCGGCGACGCAGCGTCTGCCACACGAAACCGTTGGGCGACTTGGGTTCGTCGATCTCGTCGACATACAGCCGCAGCCACACGAACGCCTCGGCGCTCGCCGGCAGCCACTGCGCGGCACGAGAACCCTTTCGCCGCACCTGAATCAGCTGCTCACCCCAGTCGATGTCGGCGGCGCGCATCCCGAGCAGCTCACCGGCACGAGCACCCGAACTCACCGCCAGCGCCAGGATCGCCCGGTCCCGGTTGGACCGCATCTGCCCGAACAACTCCAGCCACCGCTCGTCGGGCATCGCCCGCGGCCGCTGCCGCGGCAGCTTCGGGTTGTAGCGCAAGCGGCCCTCCGCACGAAACGACTCCAGCGGGTTGTGGTGCGCGTTCGCGCGCCGCCCGCAAGACCGTTCTTGCTTCACCGGGTTAACCAGCGGTCCGCACTGCTCGTCGATGGCAAACTCGTAAAAGCTGCGCAACACCGCGTTGCTGTGCCGGATCGTACGCGGCTGATAGTGGTCGTCCTGATGGAGCTTGCGAGTAACCGGGTTGATCTGCCCGGCCGTCGCCCGCGACTTGGTGCGCCGGTGCTGCCGCTGCTTGTCGGCCTGGCGAAGCCACAAAACGAAGTCCCGCACCTCCGCCGACGTCGCCTGATCCCACGACACCCCAACCGCGCCAAGGAACCGCCACCAGCGGTGCAAGTCGAACGCGTAACTGCGCACGCTGCCCAAGGCGCGGCCCCGCGCGAGGAAGTCGCGCAAGAACCGGCTGATCGGCTCCACCGGCTGTCCGTCCGGATCGACCACGACGAACGGCGCCACATCGTCGCCGGTAGCAACGACCCGCCCCCACTGCGGTAGCCGGATCGACTCGATGTCCCGCGCCACCTCATAGACTTCGCCCATACAGCGCCTCCCTGCTAGTCCTGCTGCACGAAGCCAACCTCCTCACCGGTATTGCGGCCTGCGCGACACGCACGGCCACTCGAGTTAGTCCGGTCAATAGGGTGGAACCGATCTACGATCAGCTGCGCATGCGGCAACGCCTCCCGCGCGGCCTTGGCGTAGGTCGCCGACATGTCGATCGCCACAAACTTGATCCCGGCTTTCCACTGCTCCTCGCGCAGGGCGAGCCAGTCGATCACCGGTTGCGCCGCGCGGCCGTTGACCTGCACCAACAACCCGCCCTTACCGGTGATGTCGACCAGCCCGGTGTCCCAGCGATCCACCCATCGCCGCCCACCGGTGTCGGGGCAGGTCTCCCATTTGGCTTTCCCGCGGCGAGTTTCGTCGATGCCGAGCACAACGACGTTGTCGGGTTCGGCGGCCAGCACCGGGTCCGCGGTCGCCTTCACGGCCCCATGGCAGATGTTCCAGGTGGTGCCGTACGCCGCAGCGCCGGCCTTGACAGAGCGGTCGTCGTCGAGGACCGCCAACGCCATCTCCGCCTTCGCGCGGACCGTCACCCGCGCCCGGGGCGGGACGGCCGGCACCGATTCGGTGAAACGTTTTCGTTTGCAGAACATATTGGTGCACAACCATTTCCGCTTCCGCCACACGATCCGCGGCCGATCCGGGCCGATCTTGATATCGCGCGGTCGGGTGATCACCCACCCCTTCGACCGCGACGACCGTCCCCGACACTGCGGACACACCCCCACCCAGTCGGGACCGGTCAGAACATGGACCGTACGGATCCGGTCGTCATCGATCTGCACCGAATCCACGACGACACCGTCGAGTCCGAGCAGCAGTGAACCATTATCGTTGGGCATGCTCGCGCCTTTGCTCCTGGATGCGTAGACAACACCCAGTTCACAAGGGCGCGAGCCCTTAATCAGTCACCGACACGATCCCAATCGGCTACACCAGACCCCCACTAAGCCGGAAGAGCCGGTGATCTCGGTTTCCAGTCAGCATCCGTGACCGGGTCGTCGCGCAGCACCCGACCTGAGCGATGATCCGCGGGACGGACGGCTGGGTCATCCCGAATCGCCCCACCATGCTCGGTGAGGCCGGCCCTGGACGCCTGCCTAACCTGATCAGTTACGGCGACAGCCGATAGAGGCTGAATAGGCCCGATACCTCGGTGCCCATGTTGAACAGGCCCGTGGTGTGGCCGCTGAAGTTGGGGCCCAAGATGTCGCCCGGGACTGCGGTGTTTCCAATGCCCGACATAAATTGGTTCTGCGCGGTGCCGCCGCTGGCTGTGTTGAAGAAGCCCGAGATAGTGCCGTTGACAACGCCGCCGGTGGCGGTGTTGTTGAAGCCCGACATTCCGGTACCCGTGTTGTTGAAGCCGGAGTTAGACAGGGCGGTGTTGGTGGTGGCCCCGAAGCCCGTGTTCACGTTGCCCGAATTCCCGAAGCCCGTGTTCGTGTTGCCCGAATTCCCATCGCCCGTGTTTACCTGGCCCGAATTCCAGAAGCCCGTGTTCAGGATGCCCCCGTTCCCGAAGCCGGTGTTGTCGACGCCCGAGTTCCCGAAGCCCGTGTTCGTGTTGCCCACATTCCCGACGCCGGTGTTTGTGCTGCCCGAGTTCCCGAAGCCGACGTTGCCGACCCCCGAGTTCCCGAAGCCAAGGCTGTTGAGGTGGCCCGGCACCAACATATTGGTGCCCGTATTGAAGACGCCGATGTTGCCGCTACCCGAGTTGAAGAAGCCGATGTTGCCATCGCCGGAGTTGCCAATGCCGAAGTTGCCGCTGCCCGAGTTCAGCCCGCCGAAATTGAACTGACTGGTTGTCGTGTTGAAGTAGGTATTCCCGATACCGATCTCATTGCTGCCGGTGAGTCCGAAGCCGAAGTTGTTGTTGCCGGTGTTTCCACTACCAACGTTTCCGTTGCCGGTGTTTCCGCCGCCGACGTTTCTGTCGCCCACGTTACCGGAGCCGAAATTGTTGTTGCCGCGGTTACCCATGCCCACGTTGTGGCCCGGATCTGAGCTGGTGGCGGGGTTACCTTGATTTCCGAAGCCGATGTTTCCGTTACTGGCGTTTCCGGCGCCGAAGTTGTTGTTGCCTTCGTTTCCGCTGCCAACGTTTTGGTTACCTCTGTCTCCGCCGCCTAAGTTGGAGTTGCCGGTGTTTCCGCTGCCGACGTTCTGGCTGCCGGTGTTGCCGTTGCCCACGTTGGCGTTGCCCTTGTTGCCGATGCCCAAGCTGGGCAGGCTCTGCAGGAACTGTTGCAGGCCAGCAGCCGGCAGGGACAACTGCGCCGCCGCCGCCGACGCCCCGGCGTGATAGCCCGTCATCGCGCTCACATCCGCAGCCCACATCGCCTCGTACTGGCCCTCGGCTGCCATGATCGCCGGCGCATTGAGCCCCAACCAATTCGACCGAACCAACTGCACAAACGCAGTGCGGTTAGCGGCCACCGCCAACGGATGCACCGTCGCCGCCCGCGCAGCCTCAAACACACCGGCCACCGCCCGCGCCTGCCCAGCAGCCCCGTGAGCTTGGGCCGAGGCCGCGCTCAAAAAACCCGTGTACGGGGCGGCCGCGGCCGCCATCGCCGCCGACGCCGGACCCTGCCACGCCTGACCCGGCCCACCCGTTAGGCCCGAGGTCACCGACGAAAACGACGACGCCGCCGACCCCAACTCCGAAGCCAACCCCTCCCAGGCCGCCGCCGCATCCAGCATCGGCGCCGAACCCGCACCGGTGAACATCAGCAAAGAATTGATCTCCGGCGCTAACACTGCGAAATTCACCATGGCTGACCTCCTACGCGTTTCACCGGCCGCCTACCGAGGCGATCGGTACCCGACGTGGCATCCCAGCCCGCCGAACCGGCCGGCGCCGCCGTGCCCGACTGCGCGGTCACAAACGGCGTTCGCGTCCTTCGGCCAGCAACGCTCGGTCGTCAATGATCGAGCAATCCGCAACGTCAAAAACGCTACGCCGATGCCCGGACGGACATGCGGGTTTTGCCGGAATGCTGGGCAGGCCTGAGTTTCCCATCGGGCAGATCGATGATGCGGGCAGTCGTCCCGCTGCCGCCGAGCCGTGGGAGTAGCGGCCACCATCGCGTTTCTGGCCAGCGACTACTCCAGCTACCTCACCGGGGAAGTGATCTCGGTGTCCAGCCAGCACCCGTGACCGGATCGGTTACAACACATTCCTGAGGTTCAAGAGACCCGACCACGCGGAGCCAATGTTTAATACGCCCGAGTCGAAGCTGCTCTGGCTGGGGATTACGCTTGGCAGGCCGGTGTTCAGCAAACCCGAGATGACGCCGTTTGTGGATGTGGCGCCGCTGGCCTGGTTGAAGAAGCCCGAGCTCTCAGGGGCATTGTTCCCAAAGCCCGAGGTATCGGCACCCGTGTTGCCGAAGCCCGAGTTGGTCGCGCTCGAGACGGCGGTGTCCCCAAACCCGGTGTCCCGGCTGCCCGAATTCCACAGGCCCGTGTCGGCGGCGCCAGCATTCCAGAAGCCGGTATTGAAGTTGCCCGAGTTGCCGGCGCCGGTGGCCGCCTCGCCCGCGTTCGCGATGCCGGTGTCCGCCTCGCCCGCGTTCCCCAAACCGGTGTTTGCCGAGCCCGAGTTCCCGAAGCCGGTGTTGATTTGGCCGGAGTTCCCGAAGCCCGATTCGAGTTCGCCGGAGTTACCGAAGCCGACGTTGTTGAGGACACCCGGGTGAACGATATCGTTGCCCGAGTTGAACATGCCGACGTTGCCGTTGCCCGAGTTGAAGAAGCCGATGTTGTTGTTGCCCGAGTTCCCGATGCCGATGTCGCCGGTGCCCGAGTTCAGCCGGCCGAAATGGAACTGGCTGGTTGTCGTGTTGAAGTAGGTATTCCCAATACCGATCTCATGGCTGCCGGTGAGGCCGTAGCCGATGTCGTTGTTGCCGCTATTTCCGCTGCCGAAGTTTCCGTCGCCGGTGTTGCCGCTACCGGTGTTTCCATCGCCGCTGTTTCCGAAGCCGACGTTGTTGTTCCCTTCATTGCCCATGCCCACGTTCTTGGTGCCCGGAGATCCGCCGCCGGTCCCGGCGTTGCCGAAGCCGATGTTGCCGGTTCCGAGGTTTCCGGCGCCGACGTTGGAGTCGCCCTGGTTTGCGCCACCGACGTTGGAATTGCCGATGTTGCCGCTGCCGATGTTGCCGCTGCCGGTGTTGCCGCTGCCGATGTTGCCGCTGCCGGTGTTGCCGCTGCCGATGTTGCCGGTGCCGCCCTGGTTGCCGATGCCCAGGTTGAAGGGCAGGCCCGCCGCCGCGGCCGCGCTGGTCGCCTGGCCGAGGCTGGGCAACGACGCCTGCCACGAGGTCAGCCGGGCGGCCGCGGCCGAAACCTGGCCGTGATAGCCGGCCATCGCGGCCACGTCTTGGGCCCACATCCGCTCATAGTCGCCTTCCAGCTGGGCGATCAGCGGGGTGTGCAGGCCGAACCAGTTCGACAGCGCCATCCGCATGGTTTCACTGCGGTTGAGCAGCACCGCGAACGGCTGCACCATCGCTGTCCGCGTCCCCTCGAATGCGCTCACCATGGTGCGCGCCTGCTCGGCCGCCCCCTGCGCATGGGCCGCCGCCGCGCTCAGAAACGTCGTATACGGGGCGGCGGCGGCCGCCATCGCCGCCGACGCCGCACCCTGCCACGAACTGCCCACCAACCCCGATGTCACCGAGGAAAACGAGGACGCCGCCGACCCCAACTCCGAGGCCAACCCATCCCAGGCGGTCGCGGCCTCTAGCATCGGCGCCGAACCCGCGCCGGCATAGATCAGCGCCGAGTTGATCTCTGGTGCCGGGGTTGAAAAATTGACCATGGTTGGCCTCCCATGACACTCCGTCCGCGATGATTGAGCAAACGTCCGGAATCTGGATCATCTTACGACAAAACGCCGATTACATGTGGGTACGCTCGGAACCCGTGGGCAGATCGCACTGCCTGGCGAAGTGTCCCGACGTGAGAGACAACGTCGACGACGCCAGCGTTATGGGCTTGCGGTGCAAGCGCCTACGTAGCCCGGCCGGCTAGAACAAATTCCGGAAGCCCAACAGGCCCGATATGGAGTTCCCGGCGTTGAACAAGCCGCTGACACCGTCGGCTTCGGAGGGATCGATGGTTACTTTGCCGGTGTTGAACAACCCCGAAACGTCGCCGTCGACCATCGTGCCGCCGCTGACACGGTTGAGGAGGCCCGAGACGAGGTTGTCCTCAGTTGAGCCGCCGCTGGCGTTGTTGAGGAAGCCCGACATGTCGCCGTTCAGTACGGTGCCGCCGCTGGCGCTGTTGCCGAAACCCGAGACGCCGACACCCGTGTTGCCGAAACCGGAGTTGGCGGCGCCTGAGTCGGTACTAACCCCCAAGCTCGTGTTGGCATCGCCCGAATTCCACAGGCCCGTGTTGATGCTGCCCGAATTCCCAAAGCCCGTGTTGAAGCTGCCCGCGTTTCCGAAGCCGGTGTTGGCTGAGCCCGAGTTCCCGAAGCCGGTGTTGTTTGAGTTGCTGTTCCCTACGCCGGTGTTCAAATCCCCCGAGTTGCCTATGCCGGTGTTGAGGAAGCCCGAGTTCCCGATGCCCGATTCGGTTGAGCCGGCGTTCCCGAAGCCAAAGTTGTTGAGGGCGCCCGGGTTAGAGAGATTGGTGCCCGAGTTGAAGATGCCGATGTTGTTGTTGCCCGAGTTGAAGAAGCCGATGTTGTTGTTGCCCGAGTTCCCGAACCCGATGTTGCCGCTGCCCGAGTTGAAGAGGCCGGCGAAGTTGATGCCCCGCTGATTGCTCCCGTTGAGCCCGATCCCGATGTCGTTGTCGCCGGTGTTGCCGTAGCCGAAGTTGTTGTCGCCGGTATTTCCGCTTCCGATGTTTCCGTTGCCGGTGTTGCCGCTACCAACGTTTCCGCCGCCGTCGTTTCCGAAGCCGACGTTGTTGTTCCCGGCATTGCCCATGCCCACGTTCTTGGTGTGCGCAGCTAGGCCGCCGTTGCCGAAGCCGATGTTTCCGGTTCCGGAATTTCCGCTACCGACGTTGGAGTTGCCAGAGTTTCCGCCACCGACGTTGGAATCGCCGCTGCTTCCGCTTCCGATGTTTCCGTTGCCGGTGTTGCCGCTGCCGACGTTGTTGCCGCCGTTGTTGCCGCTGCCGATGTTCCCGGTGCCGCCCTTGTCGCCGAGGCCCAGGTTGAAGGGCAGGCCCGCCGCCGCGGCCGCGCTGGTCGCCTGGCCGAGGCTGGGCAACGACGCCTGCCACGAGGTCAGCTGGGCGGCCGCGGCAGAAACCTGACCGTGATAGCCGGCCATCGCGGCCACGTCCTGGGCCCACATGCGCTCATAGTCGGCCTCCAGCTGGGCGATCAGCGGGGTGTGCAGGCCGAACCAGTTCGACAGCGCCAACCGCACGGTTTCGGTGCGGTTGAGGAGCACCGCGATCGGCGCAACTATCGCTGTCCGCGTCCCCTCGAATGCGCTGACCACGGTGCGCGCCTGCTCGGCCGCCCCCTGCGCGTGGGCCGCCGCAGCGCTCAGAAACGTCGTATACGGGGCGGCGGCGGCCGCCATCGCGGCCGATGCCGCTCCCTGCCATGCCTGACCAGCCAACCCGGAGGTCACCGACGAGAACGAGGACGCCGCCGACCCCAACTCGGAGGCCAATCCATCCCAGGCCGCCGCGGCCTCTAGCATCGGCGCCGAACCCGCGCCGGCGTAGATCAGCGCCGAATTGATCTCTGGTGCCAGGGTTGCAAAATTGACCATGGTTGGCCTCCCCATCTGGACTGTGAGTCATATTACGGCGAAGAGGGCGCTCATATATGACTTTGCTATGAAATCAGGGGAGCTAACGGATCGAGGTGCTGGACGAAAAGACGCCCTCGGCCGAACTGTTGGGCCGGTGGACCGACGAGTCGTTCGGGCGTGCCGCCGCGACCACCCCAGCTACCTCACCGGTGAGGTGATGTCGTTTTCCAGTCGGCGTCGGTAAGCCGCTAGTCACCGGCCAACGAGCGATAGTCGGCGGGTGCTGCTCACGGCCGGTGCACGAGGCGGTGTTCGCGGTGTTGGCGCTGGAATCCGGGCCGGTGGACACCGGCTGTGAACTCGGACTCGCCAAGCAAGCGCTTGGTTGATACCCTGGTCGGATGGACCGAGTGACCGGTCAGGCGAACAGCCGACGAGACGAGTTGCTGGAGCTCGCCGCGACCATGTTCGCCGCGCGCGGCCTGCGCGCCACCACCGTGCGCGATATCGCCGACGGTGCCGGAATCCTGTCCGGCAGCCTGTACCACCATTTCTCCTCCAAGGAGGAAATGGTCGACGAGTTGCTGCGCGGTTTCCTGGACCGGTTGTTCGCCCGATACAGCGAGATCATGGACACCGAGGCGAATCCGCTGGAACGGCTCAAGGGGCTGTTCATGGCGTCGTTCGAGGCGATCGAGCATCAGCACGCGCAGGTCGTCATCTACCAGGACGAAGCGAAGCGGCTTTCGTCGCAGCCGCGGTTCTCCTACATCGAGGACATGAACCGGCAACAGCGCAAGACGTGGGTCGAGGTGCTCAATCAGGGCATCGACGAGGGCTACTTCCGCCCCGGCCTCGATGTCGACCTGGTCTACCGTTTCATCCGAGACACCACCTGGGTCTCGGTGCAGTGGTATCAGCCCGGCGGACCGCTCACCGCCCAGCAGGTCGGTCGGCAATACCTCGCCATTGTCTTGGGCGGGATTACGGCTGATTTCAACAAGATTGAAGAAGGAGTCTGAAAAATGGCTGGGATATTCCAGGCGTACGTCATCGACGCTGTGCGTACCGCGGTTGGCAAGCGCAACGGCGGACTGGCCGGGATCCATCCCGTCGACCTGGGTGCTCATGCGTGGCGGGGGCTGCTCGACCGGGTCGACGTCGACCCCGCTGCCGTCGACGATGTGATCGCCGGTTGTGTCGACGCCATTGGGGCGCAAGCGGGTAACATCGCCCGACTCTCGTGGCTGGCCGCCGGTTATCCCGAAGAGGTTCCCGGCGTCACGGTGGACCGGCAGTGCGGTTCCAGTCAACAGGCGATTTCCTTTGGCGCACAGGCGATCATGTCCGGTACGGCCGACCTGATCGTGGCCGGTGGCGTGCAGAACATGAGCCAGATCCCGATCTCGTCGGCGATGACCGTGGGCGAGCAGTTCGGGTTCACCTCGCCGACCAACGAATCCAAGCAGTGGCTGCACCGGTATGGGGATCAGGAGATTTCCCAGTTCCGCGGCTCGGAGCTGATCGCCGAGAAGTGGAACCTGTCACGGGAAGAGATGGAGCAGTACTCACTGACCAGCCACGAGCGTGCGTTCGCGGCGATCCGCGGTGGCCACTTCGACAACGAAATCATCACTGTCGAAACCGAATCCGGTCCGTTCCGGGTGGACGAGGGCCCGCGCGAGTCATCGCTGGAGAAGATGGCCGGCCTGAAACCACTGGTCGAAGGGGGCCGGTTGACGGCGGCGATGGCGAGTCAGATTTCCGACGGCGCAAGTGCGGTGCTGCTGGCTTCCGAGCAGGCCGTCAAAGACCACAAGCTGACCCCGCGGGCCCGAATCCACCACATCAGCGCTCGTGGCGCCGACCCGGTGTTCATGCTGACCGGCCCCATCCCCGCCACGCGTTACGCGCTGGACAAGACCGGGCTCTCCATCGACGACATCGACACCGTCGAGATCAACGAGGCGTTCGCGCCGGTAGTTTTGGCCTGGCTCAAGGAGATCAAGGCCGACCCGGAGAAGGTCAACCCCAACGGCGGCGCGATTGCCCTCGGCCATCCCCTGGGGGCCACCGGAGCCAAGCTGTTCACCACCATGCTCAACGAGCTGGAGCGCATCGGCGGCCGCTACGGGCTGCAGACGATGTGCGAGGGCGGCGGTACCGCCAACGTCACCATCGTCGAGCGGCTTTAACGCCTCGGTCTGGGCGGCGCGCTGACCATCAGAATGGTGGTGGGTCGTCGTCGGTGTCGGTTGCTCGCGAGTCGTTAAGCTGCTCCCCAGTTTCCTAAGAGAAGATCTGGTGCCGCGCGGCGACACCGCGATGGTCGGGTGCTACGTGGCCAAGATCACAGTCGGCCTCGCAGGGGTGTCGGGGTGTGATGGTGCCAGGTGATGCTGCAAGCGGGTGTCCTGATTGTTTCCCCAATCCCGTTGCGCACCTCGGATCCGTGGTTAATCCGAACTCCCTATCTTAGACTCCGCGTTATCTCTTAGACTCCGCATCATGAGTGTTGCGTCTGAGCACGAACCCGTAGGCCCGAGGACTTCATTAAGGCTCGAGGACTACCTTGATGCCGAGGGTGGTATCTCGTTGCCGGCGGGCGCGAACCTGAACTCTTTTCTCGACCGCAATATTGCCGAGTTGGGTGATTTCACCTGCTATCGCTACCTGGACTACACCCATAATGCTGACGGGGAGAGCATCGAACTGACCTGGGCCCAACTGGGCACCCGCCTGCGCGCCATCGGTGCGCGCCTGCAGCAGGTCACATCCCCCGGTGACCGAGTGGCCATCCTCGCGCCGCAGGGCCTCGACTACGTCGTCGGCTTCTTCGCCGCGATCAAGGCCGGTAACATCGCGGTGCCGTTGTTCGCGCCGGAATTTCCTGGGTTTGCCGAACGTCTCGATGCGGTGCTCGCCGACGCGCAGCCCGCCGTGGTGCTGACCACCGCCGCGGCCGGCGAGGTAGTACAGACGTTTCTGCGAACGCTCCCGCGCAACCGTAGGCCGCGGGCCATCGCGATCGATGAGGTGCCCGACTCGGTGGGTGCTACCTTCGTCCCCACCGAACTCGACACCGACGACGTCGCTTACCTGCAGTACACGTCGGGTTCGACGCGTGCCCCGGTCGGCGTGGAGATCACTCATCGCGCCGCCGGCACCAATATTCTGCAGGTGATCATCTCGACCGGTATGGACTGGAACAGCCGCACTGTCAGCTGGTTGCCGCTCTATCACGACATGGGTCTGTCGATGATCATATTCCCGGCGCTGTGCGGTGGATACATCACGCTCATGTCGCCGATCGCGTTTGTCCGTAGGCCGCAGCGGTGGATCCGTGAATTGGCGGCGCAGTCCCGGCACGGTCAAGTCTTCGCAGCCGCGCCGAATTTCGCGTTCGAGCTGGCCGCGGAGCGTGGGCTTCCTGCCGAGGGTGAGGACCTCGATCTGAGCAATGTCGTCCGGCTGCTCAATGGCTCCGAACCGGTCAGTATCGATTCGATCGCGAAGTTCAACGCGGCGTTCGCGCCATATGGGCTGCCGAGCACGGCGATCAAACCGTCCTACGGGATGGCCGAGGCGACCCTGTTCGTCTCGACCACCGACCCCACCGCTGAGGCGACGGCGGTGTATTTCGACCGAGAGCAGCTGGGGGCCGGCCATGCGGTGCGTGTCGCAGCGGATGTTCCCTACGCCGTAGCGCAAGTTTCGTGCGGTCGGGTAGCCCGGAGCCAGTGGGCCGTCATCGTCAACCCTGAGACCGGCGGGGAGCTACCCGACGGCGAGGTCGGGGAGATCTGGTTGCATGGCGACAACATCGGCCGCGGCTACTGGGCACGCCCGCGGGAAACAGAGCTGGTATTCGGCAATAAGCTTCAGTCCCGACTCTCGGAATACAGTCACGCCGACGGGTCGCCGACCGGGGGCACTTGGCTGCGGACGGGTGATCTCGGCGTGTACTTCGACGGCGAGCTCTACGTCACGGGGCGCATCAAAGACCTCATCATCCTGGACGGCCGTAACCACTACCCGCAGGACATCGAGGTAACCGCCGTTGAAGCGTCGCCCGCGGTGCGGCCGGGATACGTCGCGGCGTTCTCAGTGCCGGCGAACGAGCTGCCAGGAGCGGTCACACATGACACCAGCGAACGCCTGGTGATCGTTGCCGAACGTGCGGCAGGGGCGGGCCGTAGTGATCCGCAGCCGGTGATTAACGCAATCCGGGCGGCGGTGTCTCGCCGGCATGGGTTACCAGCGGCGGATGTGCAGCTGGTAAAAGCGGGGGTAATCCCGCGCACCACCAGCGGCAAGTTGGCTCGCGGGGCTGCTCGGGCTCAATACCTGGCTGGCGGCGAGTCGGGCGCGCGTTAACAAACCCGGGTAATTGCTCATCGAAGCAATGCGGCCAGCTCAGCAAATCGTTTTACGAGGCTACTTCTCCAGCGTGAACTGGTTGACGTCGATATGCTTTATTCGGAACAAATCCGCACAACCGGTCAGGTATTTCATGTAGCGGTCGTAGACCTCTTGCCCCTGGATCGCGATGGCCTGGTCCTTGTTGGCCTGCAATGACTCCGCCCACATGTCCAGGGTCCTCGCATAGTGGGGCCGCAACGAGTGAACCCGGGTCACCTTGAAGCCGGCCTCGGTGGCGCGCTCCTCGACCATCGACACCGGCGGCAGCCGGCCGCCGGGGAAGATCTCTTCGAGGATGAACTTGCAGAACCGTATCAGCCTCATCGTCAGCCGTAACCCCTGCTCTTCGACCTCGTCGCGGGTCGGCGTGGTGATGGTGTGCAGCAGCATCACGCCGTCAGCGGGCAGGGCTTGATAGGCCATCGTGAAAAAGGCGGGGTAACGCTCGTAGCCGAAGTGCTCGAACGCACCGATTGACACGATCCGGTCGACAGGCTCGTGGAACTGTTCCCAGCCTTCCAGCACGACCCGCCTGGTGCGGGGGGTGTCCATCGTGTCGAACCATTTCTGGACGTGGGTGGCCTGGTTCTGCGACAGTGTCAGGCCGGTCACGTTGACGTCGTAGCGCTCGATCGCACGGCGCATGGTGGCGCCCCAGCCGCAGCCGACGTCCAGCAGCGTCATCCCGGGCCGAAGGCCCAGCTTGCCAAGAGCCAGGTCCATCTTGGCGATCTGCGCCTCGTGCAGGGTCATATCGTCGCGCTCGAAGTACGCGCAACTGTAGGTCTGGGTGGGGTCGAGGAAGAGCCGGAAGAAGTCGTCGGACAGGTCGTAGTGGGCCTGCACGTCTTCAAAATGCGGTTTGAGCTGCTTCGGCATGTCGGTGGCGCGCCTTACTGCTAGACGACGTATCGCGAAAGGACCACGATCTACTGCGGGGTCTACGCCGGACATGCTAATTCATCGTCGCTGACGGACCGAATCCAGAACCAGCCTTGACAGCTTCGGGCGACGCCCCCCGGGCCAGGGATCAGCCGTCGTAATCCACCGCCACGAACGGCGTTGTCGGGTGTGACTGGCAGGTCAGGATGTAGCCGGCGTCCAGCTCGGCCTTGCCCAGCGCAAAGTTTTGGTCCATCTCCACGTCGCCCTCGAGGAGTTTCGCCCGGCAGGTGCCGCACGCACCGCCCATGCAGGCGTACGGCACGTCGCTGCGACGCTGCAGCGCGCCCTCCAGGATCGAGTCGCCGGCGACCAGATCGAAGGTTTCCTGCTGACCGGACAGCGTGAAGGTCACGGTGGCGCCGTCATAGCCACGCTCGGTCGCCGGCCCGAAAGCCTGAGTGTCGTACCCGTAGAACAGTTCGAGGTGAATGCGCTCGGAGTCCACGCAGTGCTCGATCAACATGTCGCGCACGGTGGTGGTCATCTCAAGAGGTCCGCAGATAAACCACTCGTCCACGCTGTCCGGAGCCAGGCTGCTGGCCAGCCACAGGTTGAGTTTTTCCCGATCGATCCGGCCACGCAGGTCGGGGGTGTGCAGCGGCTCGCTGGACAGCACATGCAGGATTTCCAGCCGGTCGGCATAGCGTGTCTCGAGACGGTCGAGCTCGGCGCGGAACATCGTCGACTCCTTGTAACGGTTGCCGTAGATCAGCGTGAACCGGCTCTCGGTCTCGATCTCCAGCGTCGTCGCCAGGATCGACAGCACCGGCGTGATCCCGCTGCCGGCCACCACGCCCACGTAGTGCTTGCGGTGCAGCGGATGCAACTGCGTACCGAACCGACCGGTCGGCGTCGCGAGCTCGAGCACGTCGCCGGCCTTGAGGTCGTTGGCCACGAATGTCGAGAACGCGCCCTCGGGGATGTGCTTGACCGCGATCCGCAGCTGGGCACGCGTGGCCGGGGCGCAGATCGAGTAGTTGCGCCGAATGCCTTGGCCGCCAAGGTCGGTGCGCACCGTAACGTGCTGGCCCGGCTCGAAGCGGAACGCGTCCTGCAATGCTTCCGGCACCGCGAACGTGACCAGGGTGCTGTCGGCGGTGATGGGATCGATCGACGCGACCGGGATGCGGTGCCACACCGCGTGCGGGGAGCTGGACCTTACGGGCATCCGCACCGGCAACAGCTTCGCAAGCCTGCCGTTGAGCTCCTTCCACTCCCGGAACTCCTCCGGATTCAGTTGCTGGCCAAAGACCGTGGAGATCGCGGCGTTGCGCTCCAGGTAGGCCTCCTCATTGCGCTTCCACGTCCGCACGTACCGGTAGAACGGCACCGAGGGATGCAGGTGGTGCACCAGGTGGTAGTTCTGCGACAGCAGCACCGGCGTGTACAGCCACTCGGCGCCGACGCGGTTGCGGGTCGCGCGGTAGCGGTTGGTGCGCTGGGTGTCCTCGAGTCCGTGATGGGGCAGCCAGTCGAACCACCACGCCAGGATGGTGAGTCCGATGCGCTGGGGGATCAGGAACACGATCAGCAGCGTCCAGAAGTTCCCGGTGACGATGGCGACTACCAGGCCGGTGATGCACAGGGTGAGCAACACCAGCGTCTCGGCCACCTCGGCGACCGGCCGGCTGCGCGCGCGGGGGAGGTAGTACCTGAGGTAGAAGTACTCGACCATCGACCAGCGGAACGGCAGCAGCCAGAGCGAGCCGTGCGAGGCGAACGTGTCCGGGTCTTCGTCGTCGTCGTTGGAATGGCGGTGATGCTGGATGTGGATGTACCCGAACGACGGAAAGGCGACCACCGGCCCGACGAAGAGCCACGCCAGCCGGCCGAACAGCCCATTGACCCAGCGCACCGAGCTGATCGAGTAGTGCGCGGCGTCGTGCACGACGGTGAACATCACGAAGGTCACCGCGGCGTTGACGGGGATGGTGACCCAGAAGGGGGCCCACCCGTTGACGTAGCCGACCGTCGAAACGACGAATACGGTCAGCGCGGCCAGGAAGATCCCGACGGTGGGGAGAGCCAGCCTGGGCACCGACTCGCCGGGATCAGGCAGCGCATGGTGTGCGGATGCACCAGGCGCTGCGTGGTCAATCGCTACGGTCGACATAGCTGCGATAGCCTAGTCGACACCCGTCAACTACTCCACCAGCGCCGACGCCGCCTGCAGGTGCTTGATCGCGTCGGCCACGATCGAGTCGATCAGTTCGGCGCACGACGGCAGGTCGTCGAGGATGCCGGCGACCTGCCCGGAGGCCAGCACCCCTGCCTCGGTGTTGCCGTCGACCAGGCCGGCTTTAAGCAGCATTGGGGTGTTGGCCGCCATCACCACCTGCGACCAGGTCAGCTCCTTGCCGTGGCGCATCGCCAGGCCGTCGGTGATCATCGACCGCCAGGTCATCTGCGACATCTTCTTGAACTTGGCGGCGTTGCGCACCGCCGCGGTTAAACCCCTTGCCCGCGAGCCACTTTCCAGCTTCTCGACTAGACCGGTACGCAGCACCCGGTGCGGCATGCCGTCGACTCGGGTGGTGACGACGGTGCCGTCCAGCGCCGCTTGAAGATAGTGCTGCTTGACCGCGTCGGGCACGGTGGAGTCCGAGGTGAGCAGAAACCGGGTGCCCATCGCCACGCCGGCGGCGCCGTAGGACAACGCCGCCGCGAGCCCGCGGCCGTCGAAGAATCCACCCGCCGCGATCACCGGAATACCGGTGCCCTGCACGGCGTCCAGCACCGACGGCAGCAGCAGCGTCGTCGCGACGGGTCCGGTGTGCCCACCGCCCTCGCCGCCCTGCACGATCATCGCGTCGGCGCCCCAACTTGCCACCTTGCGCGCGTGCTTGGCCGCGCCGATCGACGGGATAACAACCGCCCCAGCCTCTTTCAGCCGAGCGATCAACTCCTGTTTGGGCGCCAGCGCGAACGACGCCACCTTGACGCCCTCGCGGATCATCAGCTCGACGCGGTCGCCGGCGTCGGCGGCGTCGGCGCGGATGTTCACGCCGAACGGCTTGTCGGTGGCGGCCTTGACCTTGCAGATCGCGGTTTCCAGTTCGTCCAGGGTCATGGTGGCCGACGCCAGGATGCCGAGCCCGCCCGCGTTGGCCGTGGCCGACACCAGCCGGGCGCCGGCCACCCAGCCCATCCCGGTCTGCACCACGGGGTGCTCGACGCCGACCAGCTCGGTCAGCGGCGTGCGCAACTTCATGACCGTATCTCTCTGTCCCGCATTGACTTCGGGTCGATGACCGCGCGGATCAGCCGCAGTTCGTCGTCGGTCGGCGGCCTGGACTCGCCGGCCTCGTCGAGGCCGTCCACCTCGAAGGAAGTGGCTTCGCGGACGTCGTCGGGCGATACTCCGGGGTGCAGGCTCAGCGCCCGCATCGTGCGGTCCGGGCCGCCGAAGTCGAACACTCCCAGGTTGGACACCACCCGATACGGGTTGGCGAACCGGTACGCCGGGTTGTCCGCGTCGATCTTGTCGTAGCCGATGCCGCAGACCACGTCGACCGCCTCGCAGAACACGCGCTTGGAATGGTTGCCGACCCAATAACTGGTGGCGTGGTTTATCGCGTTGCCCGGCGCGCCCCGCAGGCCGAACATCTGCCGGGTCGGCTGCTGCAAAGGCCCGAACGACGAGATGTTCTGATTGCCAAAGCGGTCCACCTGATTGGCGCCCATCACCACATGCCGACGCCCCCAGGCCAGCGTCTCGAAGACGCGGCCAAACGGCATCCAGCCCTCGATGGTTCCGGTGGCGCCCAGCGCCGGGGTGTCGGCCAGCAGCTGCGCCTCGCCGTCGGTCAGCAGGATGTCGGGGGAGAAAGAGAGACGCGCCAGCCGCGCACCGACCGACGCCATGTTCGTCATCGGGCTGACCATGATTTCGCCTGCGTCCCGGAACAATTCGGCGCAGGCGACCGCGCAGACTTCGGCTCTGCTGCTCACGGTGCTGGTCACGAAGATGCCTCCTGTCCGAATGCGCGCACGGCCGCCTGGTATTCGGCTTCGCCGCCGGATAGGTAGGTCGCCACGAACCGCCGCCAGCCCTCCTCCGTGGAAGCGGCCTCGGCGTAGTGCCGTTGGAACTTCTCGTCACGGCCGTAATCCGGTGCGGCGGTGGTGAAGTGGGCGCCATTCGGCGCTTCCACCACGGCGTCGACCATCATGCGGTTCACCAGCAGCGCCTGTGGTGGCACCGCCTTGACCAGCTCTTGGGTGGATACGACGCGCTCCACCGACAGATAGCGTTTCTCGGCGGCCATCAGGAACAGATCGTCGAAGTACGGATCGATGCCGGTGTATGCGGCATTGCCTTGGCTGTCACCGAGATTGAGATGGACAAAGGCGGCGTCCAGGCGCAGCGCCGGCATGGCGATCAGCATCTCGTGTCCACCGCCGGGCGCCGGGTACGGGCTGGTTACGGTGGCCAGCTCGCCCTCCCAGAAGTCCGGCACCGAACTGCCCAGCCCGGCGCGGATCGGCAGGAACGGCAGGCGTTGTGCCGCCGCTTGCAGCCCGCAGCGCAACATGCCCTCGTCCATTTCCCGGGCTTGGATCGCCCCGCCGGTGCGCGCCTTGGCGAACCACGGGTCGTAGAAGGGTGGCGAGTCCAGCGAGACGAACCCGTAGTAGACCCGCTTTACCTTGCCGGCGGCGCACAACAGCCCCAGGTCGGGTCCACCGTAAGTCACCACGGTCAAGTCTTTGACGTCGGTGCGCAGCATGGCACGCACGAAGGCCATCGGTTTGCGCCGCGATCCCCAGCCGCCGATGCCAATCGTCATGCCGCTGCGCAACTGCGCGACGGCCTCGTCGAGCGAGGTTCTCTTGTCGCTCATGACTTCTTCACGAACGCGTCGCGGTGCTCGTCGGACAACCCGGCGAGGTTGAGCTCGAAGGTAAAGCCTTGCTCCATGCGGTAACTCGAGTTGACCCGTTGCACGTCGATGAAGTTCAGCGCCTCCTTCGCGGCGCGGATGACTCGGGTGTCTTTGGCGGCGATGTCGCGGGCGACCCGTAAGGCGGCCTCGTCGAGTTCGGCGCGGGGTACCACCTCGTGCACCGAGCCGAAATGATGCAGGGTGGCGGCGTCCACGGTGGCGGCGGTAAAGAACAGCCGCCGCATCATGTGCTGGGGGACCAGCCGCGACAGATGGGTGGCGGCGCCCAGCGCTCCGCGTTCCACCTCCGGCAGCCCGAAGGTGGCGTCGTCGGAGGCCACGATGACATCGGAGTTGCCGACCAGGCCGATGCCGCCGCCGACGCAGAATCCGTTCACCGCGGCGATCACCGGCACCGCGCACTCATAGACGGCGCGGAACGCCGCGAAGCAGCCGCGATTGGCGTCGATCAAAGCGGTGTATCCCTGTCCAGAAGCTTGAGTGCGCTGCATTTCCTTGATGTCGACACCGGCGTTGAAGCCCCGGCCCTCGGCCCGCAGGATCACCGCGCGGGTCTCGGGATGGGCGCCGGCGGCCGTTATCGCGTCGCCCAGTTCGAACCAGCCGCGCGACGGGATGGCATTCACCGGCGGATAGTCGACGGTAACCGCGACTATGCCCGGCTCTGTGATGGTGGATGTGATCGTCATTACGCTTCCTTTGGAAAAAGCACGGGCTGGCTACCTAAGCAAGCACTTGCTTGGTACGCTAGCACAGTGACTGTCGCCGAAGGAGCCGACGCCATCAATTTGGGACTGGCAGGGCAGGTGGTTCTGGTCACCGGCGGCGTTCGAGGGGTTGGCGCTGGAATCAGTTCGGTTTTTACCAAACAGGGCGCGAACGTGATCACCTGCGCACGGCGCAGCGTCGAGGGTTTGCCGTACGAGTTTCACGCCTGCGACATCCGCGACGAGGACTCGGTGGTACGGCTCATCGACTCGATCCACGAGCGCCATGGTCGCCTCGACGTCCTGGTCAACAACGCGGGCGGTTCGCCGTATGCGCTGGCGGCTGAGGCCACGCACAATTTTCACCGCAAGATCGTCGAACTCAACGTGCTTGCCCCGCTGCTGGTTTCGCAGCATGCGAATGCGCTGATGCAAAAGCAGCCCAATGGCGGGTCGATTGTGAACATCTGCAGTGTCAGCGGTCGACGCCCCACCCCCGGTACCGCCGCGTACGGCGTGGCCAAGGCGGGTTTCGAAAACCTCACTCTCACCCTGGCCGTGGAATGGGCTCCCAAGGTTCGGGTCAACGCGGTGGTGGTCGGCATGGTGCAGACCGAGCAGTCGGAACTATTCTACGGTGACGCCGAGTCGATTGCCCGTGTCGCCGCCACCGTGCCATTGGGGCGGCTGGCGACACCCGCCGACGTTGGTTGGGCCGCAGCGTTTCTCGCCTCTGATGTGGCCTCCTATATCAGCGGGGCCACGCTAGAGGTACACGGCGGCGGGGAGCCGCCGCCGTATCTGGCCGCCTCGAGTGCCAACAAGTAACGATTAAGGAGCAATGGGTATGGGCCTTGTTGACGGCCGCGTCGTCATCGTCACCGGAGCGGGCGGCGGCATCGGCCGCGCGCATGCTTTGGCCTTCGCCGCCGAGGGGGCGCGCGTGGTGGTCAACGACATCGGTGTGGGACTGGACGGTTCGCCGGCAAGCGGGGGCAGCGCGGCGCAGGGTGTGGTCGACGAGATCACCGCGGCCGGTGGCGAAGCCGTCGCCAGTGGGTCCAACATCGCCGACTGGAACCAAGCCGCCGGCCTCGTCGCGGCCGCCGTCGACACGTTCGGTGGCCTGGATGTCCTGGTCAACAACGCCGGCATCGTGCGAGACAGGATGATGGCCAACACCAGCGAAGAGGAGTTCGACGCCGTCATCGCCGTGCATCTCAAGGGCCATTTCGCCACGATGCGGCACGCCGCGTCGTACTGGCGTGGGCTGTCCAAAAAGGGCAAAGCCCCGGAAGCCATTGACGCGCGGATCATTAACACCAGTTCCGGTGCCGGCCTGCAGGGCAGCGTCGGGCAGGGCAACTACAGCGCAGCCAAGGCGGGCATCGCGGCGATGACGCTGGTCGCCGCGGCCGAGATGGGCCGCTACGGGGTGACCGTCAACGCCATCGCACCGTCAGCCCGCACCCGGATGACCGAGACCGTCTTTGCCGAGATGATGGCAACGCAGGACCAAGATTTCGACTCCATGGCGCCGGAAAACATCTCGCCGCTGGTGGTTTGGCTGGGCAGCGCCGAATCCCGCGACGTCACCGGGAAGGTGTTCGAGGTCGAGGGCGGCAAAATCCGCGTCGCCGAGGGCTGGGCGCACGGCCCGGAGGTCGACAAGGGCGCCAGGTGGGATCCGGCCGAGTTGGGGCCCGTCGTCGCCGACCTGCTGGCCAAGGCGCGGCCGCCGGTTCCGGTCTACGGGGCGTAACCGGCAAGCCTCACCCGAGCCGAGCGTGGCGCATTTTCCCTCGGTTGCCCTGCCGGATCAATTCATTGGTCGAATTTGGTCAAAGCGCGATAGTCCACGGCGTCTTCCCCTAGCGTGCCGCCGCAGGGGCCGCGCTGGGCGGCCATCTGGCTAGGCAGGGAGGGTGTCCGATGAACTATGCGGTGTTGCCGCCGGAGATTAATTCGCTGCGGATGTTTGTCGGTGCGGGTTCGGCGCCGATGCTTCAGGCGGCGGTGGGCTGGGAGGGCCTGGCCGACGAGTTGGCGAACGCGGCGGGTTCGTTTTCGTCGGTGACCTCGGGCCTGGCGGGTGGGGCGTGGCAGGGCCCGGCGTCGGCGGCGATGGCCGCGGCGGCGGCTCCCTATGCGGCGTTCCTGAGCGCGGCGTCGGCACGCGCCGTGAGCGCGGCTGGCCACGCCAAGGCGGTGGCCTGTGCGTTTGAGGCGGCCCAGGCCGCGACGGTCCATCCGCTGGCGGTGGCGGCCAACCGAAATGCGTTGCTGTCGTTGGTTCGGTCGAATTTTCTGGGCCTGAACGCGCCGGCGATCGCCGCGGCCGAGGGCCAGTACGAACAGATGTGGGCCCAGGACGTGGCCGCCATGGTGGGTTATCACGGCGGTGCCTCGGCGGCGGCCGCGCAGTTGGAGCCGTTGCAGGCCAGTCTGCAAAGCGCGCTGGCCAGCCTGCCCAACCTCGGTTTCGGCAACAACGGCAACGGGAATCTGGGCTCGGGCAACATCGGCAACTACAACCTGGGCTCGGGCAACATCGGCGATTCGAACCTGGGCGGCGGGAACACCGGCAGCACCAACCTGGGCAGCGGCAACTACGGCAGCGACAACCTGGGTAGCGGCAACGGAAACGCATATGCCGCAATCCAGGGCGAATTCAATGTGGGCGGCGGAAACACCGGCAGCTTCAATATCGGCTTCGGCAACGCGGGCCCCGGAGGGGGCCACGCGAACGTCGGCAACGGAAACCTGGGCAATTCCAACTTCGGCAGCGGGAACAACGGCAACGGCAACCTGGGCGGCGGAAACACCGGCAACAGCAACGTGGGCTACGGCAATACCGGCAGCAACAACTGGGGCTCGGGCAACGACGGTGACTCCAACGTCGGCTTCGGACTTACCGGCAGCAATGAGATCGGTCTCGGCAATACCTACTACAACACGACAACCAGTCAGTTCAACTTCGGCGGGCTGAACTCGGGCAGCGGCAACTTCGGCATCGGCAACTCCGGCAGCCACAACATCGGCTTCTTCAATTCGGGCAACGGGAACTTCGGTGTGGGCAACTCAGGGCTCTTCGACACCGGCTTGTTCAACTCGGGCCAGATCGACACCGGCCTCGGGAACGCCGGTGGCGCCGACACCGGCATCGGCAATTCGGGGGTCAACGCAGAGCAGTTCAACGGCAACAACTTCGGCTTCGGGAACTCGGGCGTCTATAGCGCGGGCATCGGGAACGCCGGCCGGTTTGACCTGGGCTTGTTCAACTCGGGCGACTACAACACGGGCGGCGGCAACTCGGGCTTCCATAACACGGGCCACGTCAACGCCGGTGACACCAACACGGGCTTCGGCAACTCCGGCGACACCAACACCGGCTTCTACAACACGGGCAACCTGAACACCGGCGTGGGCAGCGCCGCTGACCAGTCCGCGTCCAACTCGGGCTTCGACAACTCGGGCACCGGCAACTCGGGCTTCTTCAACTCGGGCACCGGCTACAACTCGGGCTTCCTTAACTCGGGCGACGGCTACAACTCGGGCATCGGGAACTCGGGCTACGGCTACAACGCGGGCGTCGGGAACTCGGGCGGAAACCCGACCGAACAGGGCGAGAACGCGGGCTTTTTCAACTTCGGCTATGGCGGCTCTAACACCGGATTCTTCAACTGGGGCGACGGCGGCTCCAACTCGGGCATTGGGAATGGGGGTGATATCGGCTTCAACTCGGGCCTGCTCAACTTCTCCGGCCAGAGTTCGGGCTTCCTTCAGTTCTTACATCCCGGGGGGTCCGGGTTCTTGGGCCTGTGAGTCGGTCCGCTCAGGGATCGCAGATGACGATCGGGATGGTCCGGTCGGTCCAGGACTGGTAGTCCTCGTAGGACGGGTACATGTCCACCAATTGCGGCCAATACTTGGCGCGTTCGTCATCGGTGGCGTCCCGCGCGGTCAGATCGAGCACCTCTTTTTTGATCTGTACGTGAACTTTTGGGTTGGCCTTGAGGTTGAGGTACCACATCGGGTTCTTCGGGGTACCGCCTTTTGAGGCGGCCACGATCACCCGGTCGCCGTCACGCAGGAAGTACAGCGGACTCACTCGGGGCGCGCCGGTCTTGCGGCCGGTGGTGGTCAGCAGAGCCACTGGAATGTTCTGGACAGTGCCGCCCAAGCCCTCTCCGCCGCTGCGGTGGTAGAGGTATGTGTTGATGCGCGACATCCATTTGAGGGCGAGATCGCTTTTCATGAACCACGGTGGTGATTTCGGCATGACGCTGATCCTAGTTAGCGCTGGATAAACGGTCGAAAGCGAACCTTGATGTGGTGGATTTCGGCATCACCGCTGGAACTTTCGGCGGGGATCAGAAAGGTCTCGGCAACCCGCGCCGCGAGCCGGCGGCCGCCGTACGCCGCCTTCGTCAGCACCTCGTACTCGGCGTGCACCTGGTCGCCGACGATGCGGTAGTCCGGTGCCGTCGTGTCGGCGATGACCCAATACTGGGGTCCGCGATTGAGGCTGCGCCGCAGATGGTTTCCGGAAAACCCGGTCTTGACGCCCTGCTCGATCCGGGTGCACCGGGCCGCGAACGGAACGGCGTCGCCGTCATGGCTGACCAGCGCGTCGACGTAGGCCTGCGCCGCCTCGATCCGACTTTCTTCGGAGACGATCACCGACCGCTTAGATCCGTTCGATGATGGTGCCGGTGGACAGCGCGCCGCCCGCGCACATAGTGATCAGCGCGGTGGTCTGATCGGTGCGCTCCAGCTCATGCAGCGCGGTGGTGATCAGGCGGCTGCCGGTAGAGCCGACCGGGTGACCCAACGCGATCGCGCCACCGTTGACGTTGACCCGGTCCATGTCAGGCTCGTGCACCCGCGCCCAGGACAGCACTACCGACGCGAACGCCTCGTTGATCTCGGTGATGTCGATGTCGCCGATCTTCATACCGGCCTTTTCCAGCACCTTCGCCGTCGACTGCACCGGCCCGTCCAGGTGGTAGTAGGGCTCAGCGCCGACCAGCGCCTGGCTGACGATCCGCGCGCGCGGGCGCAACCCGAGCGCCTTGGCCTTGTCCTCATCCATCCACAACACGGCCGCCGCACCGTCGGAGATCTGTGACGATGTGCCCGCGGTGTGGATCCCGCCCTCGAGCACCGGTTTGAGCTGGCTGAGCCCTTCGAGCGTGGTGTCACGCAGGCCCTGGTCGCGGGAGACCATGTGGCGCTCGCTGGTCGGCTGCTTCTGC
Source organism: uncultured Actinomycetota bacterium (assembly GCA_963845595.1). GTDB lineage: Bacteria > Actinomycetota > Actinomycetes > Mycobacteriales > Mycobacteriaceae > Mycobacterium. Next base: position 259,476 of record CAWJSU010000003.1, on the reverse strand, counting down.
TCGTCGAGCACCGGGGCCTCGATCGGAGAGATTTCCCGGTCGAAACGGCCCTCGTCCCAGGCGCGCTTGGCGCGTAGCTGGGACTGGAATCCGAAGGCGTCGATGTCTTCGCGGGTAATGCCGCGCCGCTTGGCGATCCGCTCGGCGGCCTCGAACTGGTTGGGCATGTCGATATCCCACGATGCCGCGCGGATCAGCGAGCGGTCCGGACCCGCGTTGGCGCCCAGGCCCACCCGGCTCATCGCCTCGATGCCGCAGGCGATGCCGATGTCGATGGCGCCGATCGCAATCAGCCCGGCGATCAGATGGTTGGCCTGCTGGCCACTGCCGCACTGGCAGTCGACGGTGGTGGCGCCGACGTGTTCGGGCAAACCCGCCGTCAGCCACGCCGTCCGGCTGATGTTGTTGGACTGCTCGCTGAACTGAGTGACACAGCCGCCGATGACCTGTTCGACGTCGCCGGCGTCGATACCGGCCTTCTGGACCAGCGCCTTTTGCACCGCGCCCAGCAGCTCGGTGGAGTGCAGGCCCGACAGCCATCCATTGCGTTTGCCGATCGGGCTGCGCGTGGCCTCAACGATTACCGGGTTACCCATGGGGCCAGGCTAGAACACGTTTCAGTATTCTGACAAGCGAGGATGTCTCGGTGCCTTTTGTCAGCGGTGGAGGCATGTTTTACTGGCACCAGAGCATCACTAGTACAACTAGTGTGGATGGCCCAGCCGGGTCCAAGCCAGTCAGCGAGGACTGTAGTAAGGAGAAGCACCGTGCCCAGCCCCAATCTTCCGCCCGGGTTCGATTTCACCGACCCCGATATCTACTCCGAGCGGCTCCCGATCGAAGAGTTTGCCGAGCTGCGGGCGACCGCCCCGATCTGGTGGAACGAGCAGGCTCCGGGCGAGGGCGGCGGCTTCCACGACGGCGGTTACTGGACGATCACCAAACTCAACGACGTCAAAGAGGTGTCGCGGCGTAGCGACGTGTTCTCCAGCTACGAAAACGGGGTGATACCGCGGTTCAACAACGCCATCGCGCGTGAGGACATCGAGGTTCAGCGGTTCGTCATGCTCAACATGGACGCGCCGCACCACACCCGGCTGCGCAAAATCATCTCCCGCGGCTTCACGCCACGCTCCGTTGAACGCCTGCGCGCCGAACTCAGCGAGCGTGCCCAGAAGATCGCCGCGACGGCGGCCGCCGCGGGTTCCGGCGACTTCGTCGAACAGGTGTCGTGTGAGCTGCCGCTGCAGGCCATCGCGGGTTTGCTGGGCGTGCCGCAGGAGGACCGCGGCAAGATCTTCGAATGGTCGAACGAGATGACCGGCAACGACGACCCGGAGTACGCCCACATCGACCCCAAGATGTCGTCGGCGGAGTTGATCGGGTACGCGATGAAGATGGCCGAGGAGAAGGCCGAGAACCCGGGCGACGACATCGTGACCCAGCTGATCCAGGCGGACATCGACGGCGAAAAACTCTCCGACGACGAGTTCGGCTTCTTCGTGGTGATGCTGGCGGTGGCCGGCAATGAGACCACCCGCAACTCCATCACGCAGGGGATGATGGCCTTCGCCGACTTCCCCGACCAGTGGGAGCTGTACAAGAAGGAGCGCCCGGAGACCGCCGCCGACGAGATCGTCCGCTGGGCCACCCCGGTCACCACGTTCCAGCGCACCGCGCTCGAGGACTACGAGCTGTCCGGTGTGCAGATCAAGAAGGGCCAGCGGGTGCTGATGTTCTACCGGTCGGCCAACTTCGACGAAGAGTTCTTCGAGGATCCGTTCACCTTCAACATCATGCGGAATCCCAACCCGCACGTCGGGTTTGGCGGTACCGGGGCGCACTACTGCATCGGCGCCAACCTGGCTCGCATGACGATCAACCTGATCTTCAACGCGGTGGCCGACCACATGCCGGACCTGAAGCCGATCGCGGCGCCGGAGCGGCTGCGGTCCGGCTGGCTCAACGGCATCAAGCACTGGCGGGTCGACTACACCGGGAATTCCCCGCAAGCGGGCGGTACCCCCAGCCCGGTGGATCACTGATGGACTTCGAACTCACCGCCGAACAACAAGCCGTTGCCGATGTGGTGACGTCGGTACTCGAGCGGGACAACTCGTGGAGCGCCTTGGTTGGCGGCGGCGTGACGGCGCTGCCGGTGCCGGAACGCCTCGGGGGCGACGGCGTGGGCCTGTCCGAGGTCGGGACGGTGCTGACCGAAGTGGGCCGGCACGGCGCCATTACGCCGGCGCTGGCAACGCTGGGCTTCGGGGTGATCCCGCTGCTCGACCTGGCCTCGGCCGAACAGCAGGATCGTTTCCTGGGCGGCGTCGCCAAGGGCGGGCTGTTGACCGCGGCGCTCAACGAGCCCGGCACGGCGCTGCCCGACCGGCCCGCGACCACCTTCGTGCACGGGCGGTTGTCGGGCACCAAAGTCGCTGTCGGGTATGCCGAACAAGCCGAATGGATGATCGTCACGGCCGACAGCACGGTCGTGGTGGTTTCGCCGAAGGCCGACGGACTGCAGTTGGTCCGGACACCGACGTCGAGTGGTTCCGACGAGTACACGGTGACGTTCAGTGACGTCGCTGTGGCTGATTCCGATGTCTTGGCGGGCGCGCAGCCGCATCGGCTCAACCAGCTGGCGCTGGCCATGATCGGCGCTTTTGCCGATGGGCTGGTGGCCGGCGCGCTGCGGCTGACCGCGGACTACGTGGCTACCCGCAAGCAGTTCGGCAAACCGTTGTCGACTTTCCAGACCGTGGCCGCACAACTCGCTGAGGTCTACATCGCTTCGCGCACAATCGATTTGGCGGCGACGTCGGTGATCTGGCGGCTATCCGAAAGGGGCGAATCCGCCCCACAACTGGAGGCCGACCTGGACGTCCTCGGCTACTGGGTGACGTCGCAGGCACCGCCGGTGATGCAGATCTGCCATCACCTGCACGGCGGCATGGGGATGGACATCACCTACCCGATGCACCGCTACTACTCCACGATCAAAGACCTGACCCGCTTGGTGGGCGGGCCGTCGCATCGTCTCGACCTGGTGGGAGCGCAATGTTCATCGAACTGACTCCGGAACAGCGCCAGCTGCAAGCCGAACTACGCCAATACTTTTCGAACCTCATCTCGGCCGAAGAGATGAAGGCGATGGGGGAAGACCGCCACAACGCCGCCTACCGCGCGGTGATCCGGCGGATGGGTCAGGACGGCAAGCTCGGTGTCGGGTGGCCAAAGGAGTTCGGCGGGCTGGGCTTTGGTCCGATCGAGCAGCAGATCTTCGTCAACGAGGCCCATCGGGCCGATGTACCACTGCCCGCCGTGACGCTGCAGACGGTGGGTCCCACCCTGCAGGTCTTTGGCAATGAGATGCAGAAGAAGAAGTTCCTGCCGGCGATCCTGGCCGGTGAGGTGCACTTCGCGATCGGCTACACCGAGCCGGAGGCCGGCACCGACCTGGCGTCGTTGCGCACCACGGCCGTTCGCGATGGCGACCATTACATCGTCAACGGGCAGAAGATCTTCACCACGGGGGCCCACGACGCCGACTACATCTGGCTGGCCTGCCGAACCGACCCGGAAGCAGTTAAGCACAAAGGCATTTCGATTCTGATCGTCGACACGAAGGATCCCGGCTACTCCTGGACGCCGATCATCCTGTCCGACGGCGCCCATCACACCAACGCGACGTACTACAACGACGTGCGGGTGCCGGCCGACATGCTGGTCGGTGAGGAGAACGGCGGATGGCGGCTGATCACCACCCAGCTGAACAACGAGCGGGTGATGCTGGGCCCGGCGGGCCGGGTCGCCGGCATCTACGATCGGTTGCACGCATGGGCGTCCAAGCCGGGCGGTGACGGTGTCACGCCCATCGATCATGACGACGTCAAGCGGGCGCTGGGTGAGATTTATGCGATGTGGCGGATCAACGAATTGCTGAATTGGCAGGTCGCCGCTGCTGGCGAAGACATCAACGTGGCCGACGCCGCGTCGACGAAAGTCTTTGGTACGGAGCGTATTCAGTACATCGGCCGGCTCGCCGAGGAGATCGTCGGCAAGTACGGCAACCCCGCCGAATCGGACACCGCCGAGCTGCTGAACTGGCTCGACTCGCAGACCAAGCGCAATCTGGTGATCACCTTCGGCGGAGGCGTGAACGAAGTCATGCGCGAGATGATCGCGGCCGCTGGCCTCAAGGTGCCGAGGGTGCCGCGATGACCGACATTCAGGAAGCCGTCGCGCAGATCAAAGCGGCCGGCAGCAGTAAGCCGCGCGCAGCGCGGGACCCGGTGAATCAGCCGATCATCAACAACTGGGTGGAGGCCATCGGCGACCGCAACCCCATCTATGTGGATGAGGCCGCGGCCCGCGCCGCCGGGCATCCCGGAATTGTTGCCCCACCGGCGATGATTCAGGTCTGGACGATGTTCGGTCTCGGTGGAGAGCGTCCGAAGGACGATCCGTTGGGTCCCATCATGCAGCTGATGGACGACGCCGGCTATATCGGGGTGGTCGCCACCGACTGCGAGCAGACCTATCACCGGTATCTGCAGCCGGGTGAGCAAGTCAGCATCACCGCCGAGATGGGTGACGTGGTGGGACCCAAGCAGACGGCGCTTGGGGAGGGCTACTTCGTAAACCAGCACATCATCTGGCGGGTCGGCGACGAGGACGTCGCCGAGATGAATTGGCGGATACTCAAATTCAAGCCGCGGGAAGCGGAGGCGTCGGCAGCTGAAGGTTCCGTGCCCGAGGATTTGGATGCGGACGCCATGATGCGTCCCTCGGTGTCGCGCGACACCGCATTCTTCTGGGAGGGCGTCGGGGCGCACGAGCTGAGGATCCAGCGGCGGGCCGACGGCAGCCTGCAGCACCCGCCGGTGCCGGCGGTCTGGCAGGACAAAGCCTTACCGATTGACTACGTGGTGGCCAGTGGCAAGGGCACGGTGTTCAGCTTCGTGGTGCACCATGCGCCGAAAGTGCCGGGTCGGACGCTGCCGTTCGTCATCGCTTTGGTGGAGCTCGAAGAAGGCGTGCGGATGTTGGGCGAGCTGCGCAACGTCGACCACGCCACGGTTGAGATCGGAATGCCGGTTCGGGCAACGTATATCGACTTCCCGGCCGGTGATTCCGGACCGGAGTGGACCCTCTACGCCTGGGAGCCTGACGCATGAGCGCACCCGTCATCGAAGTGGGCACCGTGTTGCCCGAGCTCAAGCTGCATGGCGATCCCACGTTCATCATCTCGACGGCCCTTGCCACCCGCGACTTTCAGGATGTGCACCACGACCGGGACAAGGCGCAGGCCAAGGGCTCCAAGGACATCTTCGTCAACATCCTCACCGACACCGGGCTGGTGCAGCGTTACGTCACCGATTGGGCGGGGCCGTCGGCGTTGATCAAGTCGATCGGGCTGCGGCTGGGGGTGCCGTGGTACGCCTACGACACGGTGACGTTCTCCGGTGAGGTGACTGCCCTGCAGGACGGCCTGATCGCGGTAAAGGTGTTGGGCCGCAACAGCCTTGGCGACCACGTCATCGCGACCACCACGCTGACGATTGGGGATGCCTAGTGTTGTCAGGTCGAGCTGCCATCGTCGGCATTGGCGCCACCGACTTCTCGAAGAACTCCGGGCGCAGCGAGCTGCGCCTGGCGGCCGAGGCGGTGTTGGATGCGTTGGACGATGCGGGCCTGAGCCCGGCCGATGTGGACGGGCTGACCACGTTCACGATGGACTCCAACACCGAGATCGCTGTTGCGCGGGCGGCCGGCATCGGCGAGCTGAAGTTCTTCTCCAAGATCCACTATGGCGGTGGTGCCGCGTGCGCAACCGTCCAGCACGCGGCCATGGCCGTCGCGACCGGGGTGGCCGACGTCGTCGTGGCCTACCGGGCGTTCAACGAGCGGTCCGGCATGCGGTTCGGTCAGGTGCAGACGCGATTGGTAGGAAGCGCCGACGCGCAAGCCGATTCGACGACGGCGGACAACTCCTTCTCGTATCCGCACGGGCTTTCGACGCCGGCTGCACAGGTGGCCATGATCGCCCAGCGCTACATGCACCTGTCCGGTGCGACCAGCCGGGACTTCGGCGTGGTGTCGGTGGCCGATCGCAAGCACGCCGCGAAGAACCCGAACGCGTACTTTTACGAGAAGCCGATAACCATTGAGGAGCATCAGAATTCGCGGTGGATCGCCGAGCCGTTGCGGCTGCTGGACTGCTGCCAGGAGACCGACGGAGCGGTGGCGATCGTGGTGACGTCGCCCGAGCGCGCCCGGGACCTCAAGCACCGGCCGGCGGTCATCGAGGCGGCGTCGCAGGGCTCCAGCCCCGACCAGTACACGATGGTCAGCTATTACCGGCCCGAACTGGGCCTGCCCGAGATGGGCCTGGTGGGCCAGCAGCTTTGGCAGCAGTCCGGTTTAAAGCCGGCCGACATTCAGACCGCCGTGCTCTACGACCACTTCACGCCGTTCACCCTGATTCAGTTGGAGGAGTTGGGATTCTGCGGCAAGGGCGAGGCCAAGGACTTCATCGCCGATGGCGCGATCGAGGTGGGCGGGCGGCTTCCCGTCAACACGCACGGCGGCCAGCTCGGTGAGGCCTACATCCATGGCATGAACGGCATCGCCGAAGGGGTGCGGCAGTTGCGCGGCACCTCGGTGAATCCGGTGCCCGACGTCGAACATGTGCTCGTCACCGCGGGGACCGGGGTGCCGACTTCGGGGTTGATTTTGGGTTAGCTCGCTTGCCCCGGGATCACGCCGGCTTCGCGCTGTCGACCTGATCCTGGTTGTATTCGATGACGGGCGGCGAATCGCCGTAAACGTCGAGGGTGTGGATGAAACGGTGCAATCCCATCACCCCAGCGCAAGTGAACCCGAGCTCGATGATCTGTGCGGCGGTGAAATGCTCACTCAGTCGCTTATAGAACTCGTCGTCCATGGCGTGGTGGTCAGCGGAGAGCAGGTCGATGAACTCGACGGCCATCCGCTCCTGCGGGGTGAGCGTGCCGTGGCCGGGCGCGAGCAGGCACGAGACATCCTCTTCGGTGATCGAGTCGTGTTTGCGCGACTGGCTGCACGGTTCGCATTCGCCGAGTTGGGCGCTGCGTATGCGCAGTAATTCCAGGATCCGGCCGCCGAGCAGGGTGCCGGCACCGAGGCTTGTCCTGGCCATATTGACCTGATCGAGCTGTGCACTGCGGTAGGCGAAGATCTGCAACGGCACCGGCGTCGCGTAGAGGCCGGCGGCAACGCCTGCATCCACGATTTCGCGGGAGTGTGAGCTGAGCTCTGCCATGGGGATTGGTGCAATGCGCGGCATCAAATCAGGCTATCTTTTTTGTGCGTCACTGAAAAGGAGAACTCGATGTCAAGACTTGCCGGAAAGGTCGCGATAGTTACGGGAGGTGCGGGCGGGATTGGCGCGGCGACGGCGCACGAATTGGCTCGCGAAGGCGCCTCTGTTGCGGTCGTCGATGTCGATGAGGCGAAGGCAGTCGGGGTCGCTGACGAGATTCGGCGAAGCGGAGCGCGGGCAATCGCATTCGGCGGCGATCTGGCGGAGGAGGATGCGGCACGGTCCGTGGTCCAATCCAGGGTGGCGGAGTTCGGCAAGGTCGATGTGCTGCACAACAATGCAGCCCTAACCGCCAGTAGCTTCCTATCTCGGGACACCAACGTCTCTGAGATGCCGTTCGATGTGTGGCAGCGGTCATTGGAGGTCAATCTCGGAAGTCAGTTTCTGATGTGTAAGTACACCGTTCCCGAAATGCGGAAAAACGGCGGCGGTTCGATCATCAATATGTCGTCGGGAGCGGCTTTGTCAGGTGATCGGACCCGCCTGGCCTACGGTGTGTCGAAGGCTGGAGTGCACACCCTGACGATGTACGTGGCGACCAGCGAAGGAAAGCGGGGCGTGCGGGCGAACACCATCGTGCCCGGATTGATCCTCACCGACGCGGTACGCGCGCATCTGTCCGAGGACACCATCGAAGGCCTGGGCCGCGTGACCCTCACGCCGTACCTCGGACAACCGAAAGACGTGGCTGACCTGGTTGTTTTCCTGGCATCGGAGCAGTCGCGCTACATCACCGGGCAAATGATTTCGATCGACGGCGGGATGTCCGCGCACGTCGGCGTGGATACCGGCGAATAACCGTTCGCCGATATCCATGGCGCCCCTCGGCGTTGCCGGCGCGCCGGAGTACCGCCGCGCGCGGGTGCACATGGCGCAACGGCCGGATGCGCAGTTCCGTCGAGGCCTAATCGGCACTTCGGGCGATTATCAGATTCCCGCTGCGTTGTCTGCAAGCCGCGGAAGCCTGGCACAGCCTCAAGCGATATGCATTCCTTCCCGCTGGATATCCCGACTACGCGCGGCGACCGGCGTTATGCGTATCCGGCGCGTCCAGGGCGGTAATTAGGCCTATCCCATCCCGGCATCGACATCAGCATCGCTGCTGTTTTGCGTGAAATCGAAGACCTTTAGCCAGAATTGGCGATATGAGGCTCAAAGATTTGTTCCTTTTTGGCTGGCCGATGCCGCAGCAAATGGACTGCGGATACCTACGATTGTTATCTTTCGAATCAACGCCGCGAGCAGACCAGCGCACGCTAGTCGAGTGCGATGGCCGCCGAGGATCATGTGAATTCTTGAAGGCCTCGTCTTTAGTTATTGCTATCGTGTTGGTCCATCACCACCTTTCGCTCGTCGCGTAGAACGGTCACGAATTAGATGCTCGTGGGGCCGAGCGCGTATGCGCCGGTCTCCGGGTGGTGGTACCAGCCGCTGGCGGCGTGCGTGCCGCCGTCGACGTGGATGGTTTGACCGGTGATGTAGCTGGACATGTCGGACGCCAGAAACACTGCCGCGCCGGCCATCTCGTCGACATGGCCGGCACGGCCCATCGGGACCGTGAGGCCGAATCGCTGCTCGGAGCCCGGCGGCGCAATCTGCCGGATGCCTTCCGTCAGGGTGATATCCGGAGCCAGCGCGTTGACCCGAATTCCATGCGGTGCAAGCTCGAGCGCCGCGGTCTTGGTGTAGTTGATGACACCGGCCTTGGCCGCGGCGTAGGTCGCGTAACCCGGTGCGGCACGGACACCTTCGATCGAGGTGACACTGATGATGCTGCCCGGCAGTTTCTGCTCGACGAGGATGCGCGCCACCCGCTGAGTGCATAGGTAGATGTGGCGCAGGTTCGCCTTGTACAGTGCGTCCCAACCGTTTTCGCTGGTGTCGAGGATGCCGGACCAGAAAACTCCGCCGGCGTTGTTGACCAGGATCGACACCGTCCCGAGTTCGGCGGAGGTCCGCGTCAACGCGGCGTCCACCGCGGCACTGTCGCGGACGTCGGTGGCAATACCCAGCGCACCGATCTCCTCGGCGGCCGACGCACACGACTCGGGGTTGCGTTCCCAGATCGCGACCCGCGCGCCGAATGCCGTCAGCCCAGCCGCGATGCCGCGGCCGATGCCAGCGCCGCCGCCGGTGACGACCGCGACGCGATCGGTCAGAAGAACGCTTGAGGGATCGAGTGCCATGCCCCGAATATAGAACAATCCCACGTCAAGGTTTACAGTCATCACTAAATCTGTTCGATATGTAACAACCAGGAGGGCTGCCATGCCCAGCACGATCTTCGTCACCGGCGCCACCGGGCAGACCGGAGGCAACGCTTGCGAGCAGCTGACCCGGCGCGGCGACCGGGTTCGCGCCCTGGTCCGCAATCCGGACGAAGCCGCCGCGCTGGCCGAGATCGGCGTCGAACTGGTCAAGGGCGATATCCGCGACGCCGACGATGTGCTGCGCGCGGCCAAGGGCGCCGAGGCGGCTATCCACACCGCGGCGCTGCTGGGCGGCGCCAGTCAGGACCTGGCAGACTTCAAGGCCGTCAACATGGTCGGCACCACCAACGTCCTGGATGCGGCCAAAGCCCACGGAATGCGCCGGGTGGTGGCCCTGAGCACCGCGACCTTCCTCAATCTGAGCACCGGCCTGGAGTTCGAAGAGGCTCCCGTTCTTGACAACCCGCCCAACGACCCCTACACCGTCACCAAGCTCGCCGCCTTTCTGGAAGCACACCGACGCGCGGCCGCGGGCCAAGATGTGCTGACCTGCCACCCGGGCGCGATCTTCGGTCCTGGCCTGGTGGTGGAACGCGCCTTGCACCGCACCAGCTTCAACCGAGTCCTACTGGCAGGCATGCGCGGAAGGATCAAGCGCTATCTCGCTTTTCCGGTGACCTGGGTGGCGGGCGCGGATGTGGCGAAAGGCTCGATCGCCGCGCTGGACGACGGCGTGTCCGGTGAGCGCTACCTGTTGGTCGGGCGACCCGAGGACACCTTCAGTACCGCCGGTGGCATCAATCGCGCCTGCGAGATCGCCGGAATCGACCACCGCGTCGAGGATCTCGACTACCGCACGGATCCCGAGGCGTTGACTGCCGAATTCGGGCCTACGCTGATGGCCATCGCGGAAGCCGCGGCCAAGAGCGTGCGCAGACCCAGAACGAAGGACAACCTGACCACCAAGCGCCTCGGCTACCAGCCCATGTCCTTTGACGACGGACTGCGACTGCTGATCACGTGGCTACGCGAACTCGGCAGACTCTAGGAGCTGCCGTCGTGTCGATTGCCGCATCGCCCAAATCCGGCTCGGATCACGGAGATTTGTCCGACCGCATCCTTGACGCTGCCCAGCGGCTTGTGTTCCGCACGGGTGCTCGGAAGATGTCGCTCTCGGATGTGGCGACCCTGGCCAGGGTGTCACGGCCCACCATTTATCGCTACTTTGTGTCCAAAGAAGAACTCATCGATGCGCTGGGAAAACGCGAACGCCGGCGCTTCGGCGCGGCGATGGACAAAGCGACGTCCGGAGTCGTCGGAATCGCACGACTAGAAGCCGCGGTCGACGTCGTCGCGACTTTCGTGGAGGATCAACCGCCCGGGCGGCTGCTCGACCTCGAGCCGGGGTTCGCACACGAACAAATGGCCCAAGCGCTACCCATGCTGACCGAAGTGTTGATGGTGATCTTGCGGCGCTGGGCCCGCGAGGACGCCTCCGCCCCACCGGTGAACCCCGGCGACCTTGCCGGCGCCATTGCGCGAACCGCGCTGAGCCACTACATATTTCCCGACACCGACCGCACCGCGGCGCGCCGGCAGATCCGTGCCGCTGCCGGTCTTTCTAGCCGCGCATGATCGCTGGCGTCCCCGAGCGTCACGCTGGCGTGACGTTCGGCGCACAGCGCGGAAGGAAGAGGCTCTAGACCGGGACGAGTTCGACGCCGCCGAGCACGACGGCGTTGTCGCGCGAAGGCGCGACAACGCCGGCCACCAGTCGCCCGTCGTCCTTCCAGATGTTGACAGTGAGGGTTTCACCGGGGAATGCCACACCGGCAAAGCGCGCGCCGTAGGCCGCCACGGCCGTGGCATCGCCGTCCAGTAGCGTGTCGACGATCGCCTTGCAGGTCATCCCGTAGGTGCACAGGCCGTGCAAGATGGGCTGGGAAAATCCTGCGGCAGAGGCGAATTCGGGATCGGAGTGCAGCGGATTGCGGTCGCCACAGAGCCGGTACAGCAGCGCCTGCTGCGGCAGAATCGGCATCGCGACCTCTAGATCGGGCGCCCGATCCGGTGCGGCGTCCGATGTGGACGGTCCGCGCTCACCACCGAATCCGCCCTCGCCGCGCGCGTAGATCGACCGTCGCTGCGTCCACAGCAGTGTGCCGTCGGGTGCGGTCGCCGTCGTCTCGCTCCAGATCACCGCGGCCTTGCCTTTGTCCCAGATATCGGTGAACCGGGTGACGGCCCGCGCCGACCCCGCAGGTGGCAGCGGCGCGGGCACTTCCACCCGTTCGCTGGCGTGCAACACCTTGCTCAGCTCGATGTCGATGCCGGGAAACTGCACGGTCGGCGGCTCGGTGGCGTGAAAGGTGGCGGCCACGTTGCCAAACGTCGGCAGCACCTGCGGGGTGTCGTCCACCAGGTAGCGCAGCTCGCGCGGGTCCATGGGATCCGCGCCGGCACCAAGTCCCAGGTGGTAAAGCTGCACATCGCTACTGGACCATGAGAATTCGATGGGCTCGAGTTGCGCGGCCAGCGCGACCGCTACATCGATGGGCATGTCAGCTCGCCTGCTCAGCAATGTGCAGGGCGGCCAGGTAACCAAAGGTCATCGCCGGTCCGATGGTGCCACCCGGACCGGGGTAGGTGTGTCCCATCACCGGGGCACTCACATTGCCCGCGGCGTAAAGGCCTTCGATGATGCTGCCGTCGTCGCGCAGCGCACGTCCGTGGACATCGGTCCGGATGCCGCCCTTGGTGCCCAGGTCCCCGGGCACCATCTTCGCGGCGTAGTAGGGCGGATGACTGATCTCGCCGAGGTTCGGATTCGGCTTGTTCGTCGGGTCGCCGTAGTACCTGTCGTAGGCGCTTACGCCACGCTGGTAGTCCTCGTCGACACCCGACCGGGCGAAGCCGTTGAAACGCGTTACGGTCGCAATGAATTCGTCAGCCGGAAGGCCGGTCTTGCCGGCCAGCTCTTCCAGCGTGTCGGCTTGCACGATCACCCCGGAGTTCATCCACTTGCGTGGAATGCGTTGTCCGGCCTGCAAGCCCGCGAAAAAATACCGATCACGGTATTGCTGGTCGAACACCAGCCACGCGGGGATGTTCTCGGCCGGCCCGGGTCCCTGGCCGTATTCTCCGCCGTACATGTGGTGGCCGGCTTCGACGTAGGGCATCGATTCGTTCATGAACCGCTTGCCGGACATGTTGACGATGATCGCGCCGGGCGAGTTGCGTTCCGATAAGGCGATCCACGGCGCGCCCACTAACGGCACCGTCGGGATCCACCACGCGTCTTCCATCAGATCCAGTGCGGCGCCGAGTTTCTCGCCCGCGAGGATGCCGTCGCCGGTGTTCGCCTTGGCGCCGACGGTCCACTCGGTGGTGATCGGCGCGCGCTGGTATTTCACCCGCATCTGTTCGTTGTGGTCGAAGCCACCGCTGGCCAGGATCACCCCGCGCCGGGCCCGGATCAGCTGCGGCTCGCCCGACTCGGATTCGCCGGTCTCGCGAACGTAGACACCCCGGATGACGCCGTCCTCGACATAGAGGTCGGTTAGCGCGGTGTTCAGCTTGACTGGAACGCCGGCTTGCTGCAGCCCGATCCGTAGCGGTGCGATCAGGGCCCGGCCCATGCCGACGAGGTTTTTGCCGGTCGCTTTCGCCCACATGGTGCGGGCGCCGACCTTCAGGCTGCGCAGCAAGCCCCGCGGGTGCCGCTTGAGCTGGTTGAGGCGCATGTAGTCCTGCTGCATCACAACGACATTGAGCGGCACCTTGCCGTACGCGGGTTCCAGTCCGGCCTCATCGACACCGAGCTTGCGGGCGTTGAACGGCTTAGGCTCGATCGAACGGCCGCCCGGGCGCCCCCCGGGCGCCTCGGGGTAGTAGTCGGAATAGTCAGGCACCCAGCACATCTTCAGCGGCGTGTGCTGCAGCACGAACGACAGCATCTCGGGCCCGCGCTCGAGGTAAGCGTCGACGCGCTCCGGATCGACGACGTTCCCGATGATCCCGAGTAAGTAGGTCCGGGCCGCCTCGGCGGTGTCCTTCACGCCGTCGCGCCTGAGCACCTGGTTGTTGGGAATCCAGACGCCGCCGCCCGAGCGCGCCGTCGACCCGCCATAGTGCGGAGCCTTCTCGATGACTACAGTCGAGAGGCCACGATGCGCGGCGGTAAGGGCAGCGACCATGCCGGCGCCGCCGCTCCCGACCACGACGACGTCGTAGTCCTGTGCTGTCATGTAGAACACGTTATAGAATTGCCCGGGTCGGGCGCTACTGGCCCGGTCACAAGGACGAGGGGACTTCGGTACATGCTCAGCGTTGCCACCCGCGATGAGCTGGCCGCCGACTTGGCCCAAGCCGAGCGCAGCCGCGAGCCGATCGCTCCGCTGACGTCCGCCTACCCCGATATCGACATCGTGGACGCCTACGAGATCCAGCTGATCAATATCCGCCAGCGAGTCGCCGAAGGGGCCCGGGTGCTGGGCCACAAGGTGGGGCTGACGAGCAAGGTCATGCAGCAGCTGATGGGCGTCGACGAGCCCGATTACGGGCATCTGCTCGACGAGTTGCAGGTGTTCGAACACACCCCGGTCAAGGCGGCCAGGTACCTGTCTCCGCGGGTGGAGGTCGAAGTCGCCTTCATCCTGGCGGCAGACCTGCCGGGAGCCGACTGCACCGAGGACGATGTGCTGGCGGCCACAGCGGCCCTGGTCCCGTCCATCGAGGTGATCGACACCAGGATCAAGGACTGGCAAATCAAGCTGTGCGACACCATCGCCGACAACGCCTCGTCGGCGGGCTTCGTGCTGGGTGAGGCCCGGGTCTCGCCGGCCGACGTCGACGTCAAGTCCATCGACGCGGTGCTGACCCGTAACGGTGAGGTGGTGGCCGAGGGCCGCAGCGACGCGGTGCTGGGTAATCCGGTCACAGCGGTGGCGTGGTTGTCCCGCAAGGTGGAAAGCTTTGGGGTACGGCTGCGAAAAGGTGACATCGTGTTACCCGGATCGTGCACGTCCGCAATCGATGCGCGTCCAGGTGACGCGTTTGTCGCCGACTTCGCCGGGCTGGGTTCGGTTCGGTTGTCGTTCGAATAAAGAATATTCAGGAGCGTTTACATGCCGACTAAGGCGACTGTGGCCATTGTCGGGTCGGGAAATATCAGCACCGACCTGCTGTACAAATTGTTGCGATCGGACTGGCTGGAACCGCGCTGGATGGTGGGCATCGACCCGGAAAGCGAAGGCCTGGCGCGGGCCCGCAAGCTGGGTCTGGAGACCACCCACAAAGGTGTCGACTGGCTTTTGGCGCAGCCCGAAAAGCCCGACCTGGTGTTCGAGGCGACCAGCGCCTACGTGCACAAGGACGCGGCGCCGAAGTATGCGGCCGCCGGGATCCGGGCCATTGACCTCACGCCGGCCGCGGTGGGCCCGGCGGTGATCCCGCCGGCGAACCTGCGCGAGCACCTGGACGCACCGAACGTCAACATGATCACCTGCGGGGGACAGGCGACCATTCCGATCGTGTACGCGGTGTCGCGTGCGGTCGCCGATCAAGGTGGAGTGCCCTACGCCGAGATCGTCGCGTCGGTCGCTTCGGTCTCGGCCGGACCGGGCACCAGGGCCAACATCGACGAGTTCACCAAGACCACGAGCAAGGGTGTGGAGACGATCGGCGGGGCCGCGCGCGGCAAGGCCATCATCATCTTGAACCCCGCCGACCCGCCAATGATCATGCGCGACACCATCTTCTGCGCCATCGCCGAGGACGCCGACCGCGATGCGATCGCCAAGTCCATCCGCGACGTGGTGGCCGAGGTGCAGACCTACGTGCCGGGGTACCGGTTGCTCAACGAGCCGCAGTTCGACGAGCCGTCGCTCAACTCCGGCGGCCAGGCCGTGGTCACCACCTTCATCGAGGTCGAGGGTGCCGGCGATTACCTGCCCCCGTACGCGGGCAACCTCGACATCATGACCGCGGCCGCCACCAAGGTCGGCGAGGAGATCGCCAAAGAGACCCTGTCCGTCGCAGGAGGTAGCACGCGATGACCGATATTTGGGACGTCCGGATCACGGACACTTCGTTGCGCGACGGGTCGCACCACAAACGGCACCAATTCACCAAGGAAGAGGTCCACGCCATCGTGTCGGCGCTGGATGCCGCGGGTGTGCCGGTGATCGAGGTGACCCACGGCGACGGTCTGGGCGGCTCGTCGTTCAACTACGGCTTCTCCAAGACCCCAGAGCAGGAACTGATCAAACTGGCCGCGCAGACGGCCAAGGAGGCCAGGATCGCGTTCTTGATGCTGCCCGGGGTGGGCACCAAGGAGGACATCAAGCAAGCGCAGGACAACGGCGGATCGATCTGCCGGATCGCCACCCACTGCACCGAGGCCGATGTCTCGATCCAGCACTTCGGGCTGGCCCGCGAGCTGGGCCTGGAAACCGTCGGGTTCTTGATGATGGCCCACACCATTCCGCCGGAGAAGCTGGCCGCGCAGGCCCGCATCATGGCCGACGCCGGTTGCCAGTGCGTCTATGTCGTCGACTCCGCCGGCGCCCTGGTGCTCGACGGCGTGGCCGACCGGGTGTCGGCGCTGGTCGCCGAGCTCGGCGAGGACGCCCAAGTCGGCTTCCACGGGCACGAAAACCTCGGCCTGGGGGTGGCCAACTCGGTGGAGGCGGTGCGTGCCGGTGCCAAGCAGATCGACGGCAGTGTGCGCCGCTTCGGTGCGGGTGCGGGCAACGCGCCGGTGGAGGCCCTGATCGGGGTGTTCGACAAGATCGGCGTCAAGACCGGCATCGACTTCTTCGACATCGCCGACGCCGCCGAGGACGTGGTGCGGCCCGCGATGCCGGCCGAATGCCTGCTCGACCGCAATGCGCTGATCATGGGGTACTCGGGGGTGTACTCCAGCTTCCTCAAGCACGCCGTGCGGCAGGCCGAGCGCTACGGTGTGCCGGCCCATCAACTTTTGCACCGCGCTGGCCAGCGCAAACTCATCGGCGGCCAGGAAGACCAGCTCATCGACATTGCCCTGGAAATCAAGCGTGAGCAGGACGCCGCCGTAACCCATTGACCCGCTTAGAAAGTGCTCGAAAGCGCGGTGGCCCGCCCTGAATTGCCTTAGCGTTAGATATGAGCCGCGTATGACGGGCGTCGGGCCAAGAGCGGATGGGTCCAATGAACTTTGCCGTGATGCCACCGGAGATCAACTCGCTGCGGATGTTCACGGGGGTGGGTTCGGCGCCGATGCTGGACGCGGCGGCGGCCTGGGACGGGTTGGCGTCGGAGTTGGGGTCGGCGGCGTCCTCGTTTTCGGCGGTGACCTCAGGCTTGGTGGGTCAGGCGTGGCAGGGTGCGGCGTCGGCGGCGATGGCGGCCGCTGCCGCCCCGTATGCGGGGTTGTTGAGCGCGGCGTCGGATCAAGCCCAGGGGGCGGCGGGGCAGGCGCGGGCCGTGGTGGGTGCGTTCGAGGCCGCGCTGGCGGCGACGGTGCATCCGTCGGCGGTGGCGGCTAACCGTAATGCCTTCGTCCAGTTGATCCGGTCGAATTGGCTGGGGCTCAACGCGCCCGCGATCGCGGCCGCCGAAGGCTAGTACGAACAGATGTGGGCCGCCGATGTGGCCGCGATGGTGGGCTATCACGGCGGGGCGTCGGCGGCGGCCGCGCAGTTGACGCCGTTGGCCAGTGGTCTGCAGTCGGCACTGGCGGCCCTGCCCAACCTGGGCATCGGCAACATCGGTAACTCCAACATAGGTAGTGGCAACACCGGCAACGGCAATCTGCTCGGCGGCAACGTCGGCAACAACAACCTGGGCGGCGGCAACAACGGCAACGGGAACATAGGCAGCGGCAACCGGGGCGACGACAACGTGGGCAGCGGAAACACGGGCAGCGGCAACGTCGGCAACGGCAACGGCCAACAAGGCAAGCCGAGCAGTGGAAACTTCGGCACCGGAAACCTCGGCAACAACAACTCCGGCAGCGGGAACGTCGGTAAGTCCAACCTCGGCTTCGGAAACACCGGCAACAACAATACCGGCAACGGAAACAGCGGCGCCGGCAACGTCGGTGGCGGGAACACCGGCCAGAACAACTGGGGGTTCGGCAACAACGGCAACAACGACGTCGGCTTCGGACTTACCGGCAACAGTGAGGTCGGTATCGGGAATACCTATTTCAACATGGCAACCAATCAGTTCAATTTCGGCGGCCTGAACACGGACAGCGGCAACATCGGCCTGTTCAACTCGGGCACCGACAACGTGGGCTTCTTCAACTCCGGCGACCACAACATCGGAATCGGCAACTCGAGCAGCGGAAACGTCGGAATCGGCAATTCGGGCACCCTTACTGGCTTGACGGGTCCGGGGCACAACACGGGTTTCGGGAACTCGGGCAGCTACAACACGGGCATCACCAACAGCGGGATGGCGAACACCGGCGCCGGAAACGGCGGGTTAGTCAATCTGGGATTTGGGAACGGGGGCAACCTCAACGTGGGCGGCTTCAACGCGGGCATCGACAACACCGGTATTTTCAACGCGGGCTCCCTCAACACGGGCTGGTTGAACGGGGGCCAAACAAATACCGGCTGGGCGAACTCGGGCAACACCAACACCGGCGCCTACAACGCGGGCTCGGTGAATACGGGGCTCGGCGCCAGCAGCGACTCCGGCGCCAGCTCTTCGGGCTTCGAAAACCCCGCCTTCGGTACTTCGGGAATATTGAACAGCGGGGCCCTCGACTCGGGCTTCTTCAATGCGGGTCAGAACTCCTCCGGCTTCGGCAACGCACTCGCCGCCGACTTCGCGGCGGGCTTCGCAAACTCGGGCACGGAAGTTGCAGGTCTGGGCCTCCCGGGCAGCCTCAGTTCGGGCTTCTTCAACTTGGCCAACCAAGACTCGGGTGCTTTCCACAACAGCAACCTCAAGTCGGGCCTCGGACTCTTCGGACTCTTCGGACTCTGATGTTGCAGCGGGCTGGTCGGCGCAAACTCAGCGGCGGCCGGGACGACCAGCTCATCGACATCGCGCTGAAAATCAAGCGTGAGCAGGACTACGAGGCTGATGTTGCCGAACACGGGCGACGCCGAGTCGATCGGCCAGCGGGGCGGCGCTGGTGGCCGTCTTATGATTGGAGTGTTGTGAGAAAACGTGAATCTCGACGGAGCTTGGTTTAGCGTACTTGTAATCGTTTGCCGTCGCGTCTGGAGTATTTGATGAGTTTCTTGACGTTACCGCCGGAGATCAACTCATTGCTGATGTTCTCCGGTGCGGGTTCGGGGCCGATGTTGCAGGCTTCGGCGGCATGGAATGGCTTGGCCTCGGAGCTGTCGACCGCGGCCCAGTCGTTTTCATCGCTGACCTCGAACTTGGCGAGTCAGGCGTGGCAGGGTGCGGCGTCCAAGGCGATGCTGACCGCGGCCGCCCCCTATTCCGGCTGGTTGAGTGCGGCGTCGGCTCAGGCGCAAGGGGCCGCCGCCCAGGCCCAGGCGGTGGCCAGCGCGTTCGAGGCCGCGTTGGCCGCGACGGTCCATCCGTTGACGGTGGCGGCCAATCGCAACTCATTGGTGAATTTGGTGATGGCGAATCTGTTCGGGCAGAACTGGCCGGCGATTGCGGCGACAGAGAGCCACTACGAGGAGATGTGGGCACAGGACGTGACCGCGATGGTGGGCTATCACGGTGGGGCGTCGGCGGCGGCATCGCAGCTGATGTCGGGTGGTCTGCCGCAGGCGTTGCAGGGCCTGTCCGGCCTGGCCAGCGCGGGCATGGGGGCCGGCGGGGGCGCTTCGGCTCCGGCTAGCGGTACCCCGAATGCGGGTAGCGGTGCCGGTGCGGGCGGCGCGGGCGCCGGCGCCGCAAGCCCGGGTAGCGACGGCGTCGGCAGCGCCGGCGTTGGCGGCGCCGGCATCGGCGCGGGCGGCGCCGCTGTGGCGGCGAGCGGCGGCGCTATGGCGGCGACCGGCGGCGGCGCCGGCTACGCGAGTGCGGGCAACGGTGTCGTTGGCACCGCTGACACGGGTAATTCCGGCGCCGCTCTCGGCAGTACCGGCAGTGCCAGTAGCGCCGGCGCCGGAAGCGTCGCCAGTCCGAACATCGGCATGGGATCGGCGGGTCTGTTGGGTCCTGCCGCCATGATGGTCTCCTCGGCAGCAATGGCAGCGTCTGGATCGGCAGGCGCAAGTCCGAGTTTGGCAGCGCCGGCAGCCCCGGTTAAGGCCGCGGAACCACCGGCAGCGGAAACCGCGGCAGCGGTGGAAGAGGCGGTCGAAGAGGCGCCGGCGGCGGGGATACCGCTGGTCTCGACGCCGACCGCGGCGGCACCATCAGCAACTATCTCGGCGCCGAAAGCGGCCAAACCGGCCAAGGCCGAAGAGGCGGAAGAATCCGGATCCGAAGCTCGGATCCGCGTGGAGTTGCCGCCCGAGACGGCATCGGCGTAGGTCACACCAGCAATCGCCTGGTCACGGCTGACGGGCGTAGCCTTGTTCGCATGAGCGAGACTTCCAGCCCTGTTCGCCGCGTATTGTGCGGCCTGCTTGCCGGTGGTGTCCTGAGCGCCACGGCGCTGATCGCCGTGCCGGTGGCCAACGCCGATTGCACTACCACCGTGGGTCAAACGGCTGCCCAAACCGTCCAGTCGTACCTGGACCGCCATCCCACCGTTAAGGCCGAGCTGACCGCCAAGGCCCAGTCGGAGGGCGGCAGCAACGCCTCGCTGATCGACTACCTCAACCGGCACCCTGACGTGCGGCAGGCACTGATCACGCTGGCCAACCAGTGCACCTCGTAGTGAGCTGGCGTCGTCCGTGATAGCCGTGGACGACGCGCGGAAATGTTCGCCATTGACTCAAAACAGGAACACGTTCTAGCGTCGAGGGCGTGTTCTCTGACCCACTGACCGCGGCGATCGCGGAGGCCGAGAAACTGGTCACCGCCGCACCGCACATCGAGACCGAAGCCGATTTGCTCGAAGGATTGCAGTACCTGGCGGGCTGCATCGCCGGCTGCACGCATCTGGCCTTCGACTACGAGCGCGACCATCCGTTCCTGCAGTCGGGTACCGGCCCGTTCACCAAGATGGGTCTGGACAACCCCGACACCCTCTACTTCGGCACCCGGGTGCACGCCGACCGCGATTACGTGGTCGCCGGCCGGCGCGGCACCACCACCGACCTGAGTTTCCAGCTGCTCGGCGGCGAATACACCGACGACAACGTGCCCGTCAGCCAGGCGGCGTTCGACGACCGTGAACTGGAGGTCGCCGAGGACGGTAGCTTCGAGTGGCGGTTTCGGCCGACCGGCCCGGGGCAACTGGTGATGCGCGAGGTGTACGGCGACTGGTCGGCGCGGCGCGGCATGCTGACCATCTGCAGGCTGGACACCGCGGGAACCGCACCGCCGCCGCTGACTCGCGAGACCATCGAAAAGCGGTACGCCACAGCCGGAAAGCAGCTCGTGAACCGGGTGAAAACGTGGCTGCAGTTTCCGCAGTGGTTTTACCTGAACATCCCGGTCAACACGATGGTGGCGCCCCGGCTGACTCCGGGCGGTCTGGCAACCCAATACTCGTCCGCCGGGCACTTCGAGCTGCGGCCCGATCAGGCGCTGGTGATCACGGTGCCGGTCTCCGACGCTCCCTACCTGGGCTTCCAGCTGGGCAGCATGTGGTATATCTCGCTGGATTACATCAACCACCAGACCTCGCTGAACAACACTCAGGCCCACGCGGATCCGGACGGCATGGTGCGCATCGTGGTCGCCGACCAGAATCCGGGAGTGACCAACTGGGTGGAGACGCTGGGCCACCGACAGGGTTTCCTGCAGTTCCGCTGGCAGCGGGTGTCCCGTGAGCTGACCGAGGCCGACGGGCCGGCCGTCGAGCTGGTCGACTTCGACGCGATACCGGCTAAGCTGCCGTATTTCGAGCAGAACAAGATTTCCGACGACGAGTGGCGCGCGCGAATCACGCTGCGTCAAAAGCAAATTGCGGCCAGGATGTTGGGGTAACGATGACCGGGATGCTCAAGCGAAAAGTAGTGGTGATCAGTGGGGTTGGTCCCGCGCTGGGGACCACGTTGGCACACCGATGCGCACGCGACGGCGCCGACCTGGTGCTGGCTGCCCGCACCGCCGGTCGGCTGGACGACCTGGCCAAGGAGATCATCGATACCGGGCATCGCGCGGTGCCGGTGTGCACCGACATCACCGACGAAGATCAGGTGAAAAACCTGGTCGACTCCGCCCTGGAGGCGTACGGCAGGATCGACGTGCTGATCAACAACGCGTTCCGGGTGCCGTCGATGAAGCCGTTGGCCAACACCACATTCCAACACATCCGCGACGCCATCGAGCTGACCGTGCTGGGCGCCCTGCGACTCACCCAAGCCTTCACCCCGGCGCTGGCGGAGTCCAAGGGCGCGGTCGTCAACGTCAATTCCATGGTGATCCGGCATTCCCAGGCGAAATACGGCGCCTACAAGATGGCCAAGTCCGCGCTGCTGGCCATGTCGCAATCGCTGGCCACCGAACTGGGCGAGCAGGGTATCCGCATCAATTCCGTTGCACCTGGCTATATCTGGGGTGACACGCTGCAAAGCTACTTCGCCCATCAGGCCGGCAAGTACGGCACCACCGTCGACCAGATCTACCAGGCCACCGCCGCGAACTCCGACCTCAAGCGGCTGCCCACCGAAGACGAGGTGGCATCGGCCATTCTCTTCCTGGCCAGCGACCTGGCCAGCGGCATCACCGGGCAAACCCTGGACGTCAACTGCGGGGAGTACCACACCTGATGTCAGACGTGACGGGGATGCGCACCGACGTCGGCACCGTCGACGAACTGCATGCGTCGGCCACCAAGCTGGTCGGGCTGGACGACTTCGGCGGCGACGACGACAATTACCGCGAAGCGCTGCAGGTGCTGCTGGACTCGTACCGGCAGGAAGCCGGCCTTACAGCGTTGGGCAGCAAGATGAATAGGTTCTTCCTGCGCGGCGCGCTGGTGGCCAGGCTGTTGTCCGAAGCCGCGTGGAAGCAATACCCGCAACACGCCGACGTCGCCATCGAACGGCCGATCTTTGTCACGGGGTTGGTGCGCACCGGCACCACGGCGCTGCACCGGTTGCTCGGCGCCGACCCGGCCCATCAGGGTCTGCACCTGTGGCTGGCCGAGTTCCCGCAGCCGCGTCCGCCACGCGAAACCTGGGAATCCAACCCGTTTTATCGCCAACTCGACGCGCAATTCACCCGCCACCACCAGGAAAACCCGGACTACACCGGGCTGCATTTCATGGCCGCCTACGAGTTGGAGGAATGCTGGCAGCTGTTGCGGCAGTCGCTGCATTCGGTCTCCTACGAGACGCTGGCGCACCTGCCCAGCTACGCGGAGTGGCTGTCGGACCAGGACTGGACGCCGTCATATCGCCGGCACCGCCGCAACCTTCAGCTGATCGGGCTGAACGACGCCGACAAGCGTTGGGTGCTAAAGAATCCCAGCCACCTGTTCGCGCTTGACGCGTTGATGGCGACCTATCCCGACGCGCTGGTGATTCAGACCCACCGGCCGGTCGAGACGATCATGGCCTCGATGTGCTCGCTCGCCCAGCACACCGCCGAGGGCTGGTCGACGACGTTCGTCGGCGCCCAAATCGGCGCCGACGCGATGGAAACCTGGTCGCGCGGCTTGGAGCGATTCAATACCGCACGTGCCAAACTTGATTCGGCCCAGTTCTACGACGTCGACTACCGCGATCTGATTGCCGATCCTCTTGGCACGGTGGCCGATATCTACCGGCACTTCGGCCTGACGCTGACCGACGACGCACGAAAAGCCATGGCGGACAGCCACGCCGAGAGCCAAACCGGTGCGCGGGCGCCGAAGCATAGCTACTCGCTGGCCGATTACGGGCTGAGCGCCGAGACGGTCAAGGAGCGGTTCGCGGGGCTCTAGGGAGCTCTAGTTCGGTGGCCCGCTGGGTCGCATTGGTCACAGCGGCTCCGTGCGTCGCCGGGCGTGTTCAGTCTTGGGCCGGGTGCTCTAGATACCCTTCGGCGACCGCGTGCTCGATGCTGTCGCTCAACCTCGGGCAGGATCGGGTGCGCGCGGTGTCGCCGCCGGACTCGCGGACCTCGGCGAAATACGCGCAGCGCCGCGACGCCTCGGTACTCCACTGCACCGCGGTGTGACCCGGGCCCAGCCTGCGGACGGTGACCGTCACGTGGCAGAACCGGCAATCCACCGGCTGCAGGCCGGACTTGAGGTAGCGCTCGCGATCGGCGCGGGAGGCCTCGGCAACCGCGGCGGCGCGTTGCGGGTCGTTGGTGAAATCCCTTGACTTGGACCAGGAATCGCCGCCGGGCCGGGCGGGTCGCTCGTCGTGGTCGTGATGATCACCGTGCAGCAGCAGCATCGACCGGGCCAGCAGATCGACGTCGGGGACCGCCGGCTGATCGTCAGACATGTCGGTCAGTGTTGCTCAGCGGGGACGTCGTCGACGATTTCCCTGGTGCGCAGGTTCTCCGCCACCTCGGCGTTCCAGTACTCGTTGGCGCGGGTGGTGTCCACCTCGATTTCGAAGCGCTCCACCATTTCCGGGGCGATGTCGGCTACATCGACATAAAACTGCTGGTACCAGCGACGCAACTGATAGACGGCGCCGTCCTCCTCGACCAATAGCGGGTTGTCGATTCTGGTCTTGTGCTTCCAGATCTCGACGTCCTGCAGGAAGCCCTTGCTGACCCCTTCGGTGAACACCCTGGACAGCTTGTCGGTCATCGCTTCGTCCATGCCCTTGGGTTTTTCGACGACGACACCCCACTGCAACATGAAGGAGTTCTGGGTGACCGGGTAGTGGCAGTTGATCAGGATCGACTCGGCCTTGTAGCCGCCATAGCTGTTGTGCAGCCAGTTGATCATGAACGCCGGCCCGAAATAGGAGGCCTCCGAATCCAGGTGCGCCTCACCGTAGGACGTGCCCAGATCGTTCACGTCGGGCCGGCCCACGTTGTGCAGGTACTGCGAGGCGATGTGACCCTCGAGGACGTTCTTGAAGTACGTCGGCAACCCGAAATGGATGTAGAAGAAGTGCGCCATGTCGGTGACGTTGTCGATGATGTCGCGGCAGTTGGATCCCTCGATGAGGATGCTGTTCCACCGCCAGTCGGTCCATTCGTCGCTGGCGGCCTCGGGAATCTCGGGGATCCTGACCGCGGGGTCCGGCGAATTGCCTTCGTGGTCGTGCCAGACGAACAGCAGGCCGCCGCGGACGTCGGTCGTCCACGACCGGGTGCGCGCGGTTTTAGGGGTGCGCTTGGCGTAGGGCACCAGCTTGCACCGGCCGTCGCCGCCCCAGCGCCAGTCGTGGAACGGGCAGGCGACCTCATCACCCTTGATGGTGCCCTCGGACAGGTCGCCGCCCATGTGCCGGCAGTAGCCGTCGAGGACCTTCAGATCCCCGTGTGAGTCGGCGAAGACCACCAGCTTGGTGCCGAACGCCTGGATCGCGTGCGGTTGGCCATCCTGAAAGTCCTTCGCGACGCCCAGGCAGTGCCAGCCCCGGGCGTATCTGGTCGGCAATGCGCCGGGGTCGATTTCCCGGATGCCGACCGTTTTGGTGTCGGTACTCACCTGTCACCTCCGCGTCGTGTCTAACTAGAACACGTTACAGTTTTACGGTTGGCGAGCGCAATGACGGCGGGTCTGGCTGTGTTATCCACGGTGGTATGCACGCTGGGGTATATGTAAACGATGCCGCTGTTTGCCTTCGAGGGCCGCTCGCCAAGAATCGATCCCACCGCGTTTGTGGCCCCGACCGCGACCCTGATCGGCGACGTCACCGTCGAGGCGGGGGCGTCGGTGTGGTTCAACGCCGTGCTACGCGGCGACTACGGGCCGATCGTGGTGCGCGAAGGCGCCAACGTGCAGGACGGATCGGTGTTGCACGCGCCGCCCGGCATCCCGGTCGACATCGGTCCCGGAGCAACGGTGGCACACATGTGTGTGATCCACGGGGTGCACGTCGGGCAAGAGGCACTGATCGCCAACCACGCAACGGTTCTCGATGGCGCGGTGATCGGTGCGCGCAGCCTGATCGCGGCCCAGTCCCTGGTGCTCGCCGGCACCCAGATTCCGGCCGGGATGCTCGTCGTCGGAGCGCCCGCGCAGATCAAGGGGCCGGTGGCCGGAACGGGCGCGGAGATGTGGGTCAACCTCAATCCGCAGGCCTACCGCGAGCTGGCTGCGCGGCATTTGGCCGGGCTCGAGCCGATCTAGCTCGGGGGCAGTTTCAGCACCCGGTTGTGGAAGTCGGCCACATAGACGTTGCCCTGCTTGTCCACCGCCACCCCATAGGGGAAGAAGAGGTCGACGAACGGCAGCGTGACGGCGGCGTCCGCGCCGGGCGCCAATCGGAGTACCCGATTGTTGTTCAGGTCGGTGAGGTAGACGCTGCCGCCGTGGTCGACTGCCACACCGTTGGGGAAATTGAGGTCGGTGAACGGGAGATTGACCGGGGTGCTGGCGCCCGCGGCCAGCTTCACCACACGGTTATTGCCGCTGTCGGTGACGTAGACGGCGTCCACGTCGTCGACCGTCACACCGTAGGGGCCGTTGAGGTCGGGCAGCGGCAGCTCGGTGGGGCTATTCGAGTCGGCGGGCAGTTTCAGCACCCGGTTGTTCCTGAAGTCGGCGACGTAGATGCTGCCGGCGCTGTCCATTGCCACGTCGTGCGGCTCGCGCAGGCCGGTGAACGGAAGCTCTATCGGGGTATCGGAGCCGTTCGGCAGGTTCAGTACCCGGTTGTTGTATTGGTCGACGACGAAGAGGCCGCGTTTGCTGTCCACCCACAAACCGGCTGGACGGTTGAGGCCGGTGAACGGCAACACGATCGGATAATTGGAGCCGGACGGCAGTTTCACTACCCGGTTGTTGGCGGAGTCGGCGACATAAACAGTGCCCGCAGCGTCCACCGCCACCCCGTCCGGGTCCCCAAGGGTGAATGGCAGCACGATCTGGCTGGGCGGGGCCGGCGCGGTCGGCTTGGGCGTGCCCGGTTTGGGCCCGGCTTGGTGGAACGGCGTTCGCTGGATTAATTCCGATGGCCCGAAAGCCAGGTAACCGACCACCGCCAGGATCGCGATGACAGCGGCCGCCGCACCTCCGATGGCGATGGCCAGGGTGCGTCGCTTCCGTGCCGGCTTGCGTGCTGCGTTTGGCACCGCCGGTATGCCTGCGCCGGTTAGCTGCGTGGGGACTTCGCTGCCGTCGACGTAGCTGTGCGGTTGGGGTGGGCCGGGGGCCAGGGCGGGCTCGTGGACACGCTCGGCGAGGGCGCGCTCGGCGGCGACGGCCAAGGCTCGGGCGCTCTGGTAACGGTCGTCGGGTTTCTTGGCCATGCCGCGGGCGATGACGTCGTCTAATCCCGCGGGTATGCCCGCCCGATGCTCGCTGGGCCGGGGCGGATTCTGTGTCACGTGCCCGGCGATTTGCTGCTCCAAGCTTTCACCGGTGAATGCCTGCGTACCGGTCAGGCACTCGTACAGCACGCACGCCAGCGAGTAGATATCGCCGCGCGGACCGGTCGTCCCAGTCGTGAACTGTTCCGGCGCCATATAGGCCAGCGCGCCCCGAACCGAGCCGGTACGGGTCAGCTTGACGGCCGTGCTGTCGCGGGCAATACCGAAGTCGATCAGGTAGACGAATTCGCGGCCGGCTCCCGTGGTGATCAACGCGTTGGATGGTTTGACATCGCGGTGCACCAGGCCCTGGGCATGCGCGGCGTCCAGCGCGCACGCCATTTGCTCGATAATCCGGACGGCCCGCAGCGGAATCATCGGCCCGTGGCGCTCCAGCGCGGCCGCCAGGCTGACGCCGTCGATGATCGGCATCACCAGATACAGGCGCCCGCCGACTTCCCCGGATTCGAAAATCGGGACGATATGCGGTTCGGTCAACTGCGCCATTATCTGGGCCTCGCGGTGAAACCGCTCCCGATAACCCGGTTGGTCGGTCAGCTGGGTGGGCAGCACCTTGATCGCCACATCCCGGGCGAACTCTCTGTCACGGGCCCGAAACACTTGGCCCATGCCGCCCTCGCCGATCGACCCGAGCAGCTGGTAGCGCCCGAATTCCACCGCATCCACAGGCCCCGCTCCCTCACCGGCATGGTGATCGCGACACCGCGACACTACCGCTCAGTACGCGTCCACATAGGGAATTGCGTTTCCGCAGCGTGCCGCGCTCCCGCGCCGGGCATTATGCCGAGTGTGAAGTGCGCGACGCTCGGATCGGCGTGTCGGACGGCAGTGTCACAGTCGCCGAGGCGGAAACGCGGACTAGACCTTGCGGGTGGACGCGGCGGCGCGGTCCATTTCCCAGTACGCGCGCAGCGCCACCAGCTGGCCCTCGTCGTTGGCCTTGTAGGTGAACACGCCTTCCGCGGTGACCTGGTAGTCGCCCGTCGTGATGAGGATGTGCCCGATGTTGGCTTCCTCGTTGCCGCACTGGTAGGTGTCGCGGAAGAAGAACTCGATCTTGGTGGTGTTGGCGATGGCCAAGTCCCAGAAGGCCGAGATCGCGTCGCGCCCGCGGTGCCCTTTGCCTTCGGGGTCGAAGGCCGACGGCCCGATCGGGTCTTCGACGATGGCATCGTCGGCGAACACCGCCAGCCACGCCTCTTTGTCCCTGGCCGTGACCGCCTCACGGGATCGGCGGCCGGCCTCGTGCGCGGGGTGCTTGGTTTTGCTTTCGGTCGCGGTCATGCGTCTACCTTCCTGGGCTTGTCGGTGCTGACCACCCACATGGAGTAGTACTGCGAGCCACCGCCGTAGGCATGACCCAACGCCTTTCGAGCGCCCGGCACCTGGTGATCGCCACCCTTGCCCATCACCTGGATCGCCGCCTCGGCGAAGCGGATCAGGCCCGAGGCGCCGATCGGGTTCGAGGACAACACGCCGCCGGACGGGTTCACCGGAATCCGTCCGCCGATCTTGGTCTCGCCGGCTTCGGTGAGCTTCCAGCCTTCGCCCTCCGGGGCAAACCCGAGATTCTCCAACCACATTGGCTCGAACCAGGAGAACGGGACATAGATTTCGGCGACGTCGATCTCGTCGATCGGACTGGTGATGCCGGCCGCCTTCCACAGCGCGGCGGCCGCGTCGCGCCCGGCCTGCGGGCTGACCTGGTCACGCCCGGAGAACTGTAGTGGCTCGGTGCGCAACGCCGTGGCATGAATCCAGGCCACCGGATGCCCTTGCGCCAACCGGGCTTCGGCGCTCTCCTCGTTACCGATCACCACGGCGGCAGCACCGTCGGAGGACGGGCAGGTCTCGTCGTAGCGGATCGGGTCCCACAGCATGGGGGACTCCATCACCTTCTCGAGCGTGATGTCGGGCTGGTGCAGGTGTGCCAACGGGTTGCGGGCCCCGTTGAGCCGGTCTTTGACAGCGACCATGGCACCGATGTTCATCGGCGCCCCCGAGCGGCGGATGTACGACCGCACGTGCGGGGCGAAATACCCACCCGCGCCGGCGCCGACGGGCTTGATGAACGGGATCGGAATCGACAAGGCCCACATGGCATTTGATTCCGACTGCTTTTCCCAGGCCATCGCCAGCACGCGCCGGTATTTGCCCGACTGAACCAGGCTGGCGGCCACCACCCCGGTGGATCCGCCGACCGAACCCGCGGTATGCACCCGGATCAGTGGCTTGCCGGTGGCTCCCATGGCGTCGGCCATGAACAGTTCCGGCATCATGACGCCTTCGAAGAAGTCGGGCGCCTTGCCGACCACGACGGCGTCGATGTCGTCGAAGGTGGAACCGGAGTCTTCCAGCGCCCGGTCGATGGCTTCGCGCACCAAGCCGTTCATCGAAACGTCATGGCGCTTGGCGACGTATTTGGTTTGCCCGGTACCGAGTACGGCGGCCAGGTGTGCCCCTGCTCCGGCCATCAGTTCTTTCCTTCCATGACCGCGACCAGATTCTGTTGCAGTGCAGGCCCGCTGGTGGCGTGCGCCAGCACCCGCTCGGCAGATCCGTTCCAGATGTGTTGGGCCGCAAACCCGATGCGCTCAAGCCCGGCGACGAACATCGGGTTGGCGGACAGCGCGCCGCCGGACGGATTGACCGTGGTCTTCCCCGGTATCCTCATGGCTTCCGCCAGGATCAGGTGCTGGTGGGTGAAGGGCGCATGAATCTCGGCGACGTCAAGGTTGGTGGTGTTGCCGCCGCTGGCTATCCTGGCCGCCGCTTTGGTCGACGGCGACCCGGTGAGGTCGCGCACGCCGAGTGCGGGGGACTCGATGCGATGCTCGATTCCGGTGATCCAGGCCGGGTTTTCGCGCAGCTCGCGGGCGCGGCCGTCGGCGGCGAGCACGATCGCGGCCGCGCCGTCGGTGATCGGTGCGATGTCGTGCCGGCGCAGCGGGTCGGCGAAGAACGGCCGGTCCAGCAATTCCCCGACGTTGATCGGCGGCTCCACGGAGTCCACCCGTTTGGCTTGTGCGAAAGAATCGAACGCAACACGGGCCATCTGCATTTCGTTCCACTTGCCCGAGTCGATGCCGATGCGGGCCTGTAATCCGGCCATCGACACCGAATCCGGCCATAGCGGCGCGACCGTGTAGGGGTCGGTCTGCCGCGACATGACGCGGCGCAGGATGCCGGCCGAGGACTTCCCGAAGCCGTAAACCAGGGCGGTGTCGACCTCACCGGTAAGTATCTTGATGTAGGCCTCATACAGCGCCCAGGCCGCGTCCATCTCGACGTGCGATTCGTTGATCGGCGGTACGGCGCCGATCGAGTCGATCGCCGAGATGAACGAGAATGCCCGTCCGGCAAGGTAATCCGATGAGCCGGAACACCAGAAGCCGATGTCGGTCTTGGTGATGTTCAGGTCCTGGTACAGCTGGGCAAAGCACGGCATCAACATTTCGACGCCGTTGGTGGTGCCGTCGGTGCGGCGGACATGCGGCGCGTGGGCGAAGCCGACTACCGCAACGTTGCGTTCGGTCATTTAGGTAAGCCCTTTACAGGTGGTGCTTGTAAGTGTCGTACTCGGCGTCGGGTTCCCCGGTGGGCCGGAAGTATTCGATGTTATCGATGCCAAAACCCCACTCCTCGCGGGGTTTCCACACCGCCTCGACCCGCATGCCCATCCGCACCTCGTTCGCATCGATGTCGGCGACCAGATGCAGGAACGGAATGTCGGCACCGTCGAGCAGCACGTAGGCCGCCACGTACGGCGGCTTGATGCGCTGGCCCTGGAATGGGATGTTGATGATCGCGAACGTCGTCACCGTGCCCTTGTCCGGCAGCTCGACGAAGTCGGTGGTCGGCTGGCCGGTGGCCGGGTCCGCGCCGTGCGGCGGGAAGTAGACCTTGCCTGTCTTGCCGGTACGGGCGCCCAGCAGTTTGCCCTCGGCGATGGCGCGCAGGTATGCGCTCTCCTCATGCGAGGCGGTGTGCTGAATCGTCATTGAGACCGGCGTGACGATCATGGTGACCGGATCCTGGTGGCCAGCCGGCTCGGGAACCGCCTCAGCCTCGTCGCCCAGGGCGAAGTAGGCGATGTCGGTGATGGCGCCCACCGTCTCGTCGGCCCAGTGCACGTGCACCCGGGCGCCGGTCTTAATTTTTCCGGATTCGCCTGCATCTACGGCATGCATCAACGGAGTGTCGGCGCCGTCGAGCTTGATCAGCGCCCAGGCGAACGGCCGGTCCAGCGGCTGGCCTTCCAGCGGCTCGGCTTGCCAGGTCCAGGACACGACGGTGCCGACCGCCGACACCGGCACCATCTCGCTCAGCGGTTCGTAGGTGACCGGGTCGTATTCCGCCGGCGGCACGTGCACCCGGCCATCCGATCCGCGAACCCCCAGGACGCGGCGCTCACGCAATGCGGTGAAGAACTTGCCTAGCGTGAGGCCCACCGAACGGGTGTAGTCGAACTGCAACGTCAGTGGCGCGGAGAGTGGTGGCTCAGGGTGATCGATCAGGGACGGGCTGCTCGCACTGGCTGTCACGCCTTCGAGTAGAACAGGTTCTAACAATGGTTTCAACATCAGCCTTTGGGAGGCAGGGATGAAGCTCGGACTTCAGCTGGGGTATTGGGGTGCTCAGCCGCCGGAGAACCACGGGGAGCTCGTCGCCGCGGCCGAGGAAGCCGGGTTCGATGCCGTGTTCACCGCCGAGGCGTGGGGATCCGACGCCTACACGCCGCTGGCCTGGTGGGGCTCGTCGACGCAACGGGTGCGGCTGGGCACGTCGGTAATCCAGCTGTCCGCGCGCACCCCGACCGCCTGCGCGATGGCCGCGCTGACGCTGGACCACCTCAGTGGCGGCCGGCACATCCTGGGGCTCGGCGTGTCCGGGCCGCAGGTGGTCGAGGGCTGGTACGGGCAGCCATTTCCCAAGCCGCTGGCCCGCACCCGCGAATACATCGACATCATCCGGCAGGTGTGGGCCCGCGAGGCGCCGGTGACCAGCGCCGGCCCGCACTACCCGCTGCCTTTCACGGGCGGAGGGGCCACCGGCCTCGGTAAGCCGCTCAAGCCGATCACCCACCCGCTGCGCGCCGACATCCCGATCATGCTGGGCGCCGAGGGGCCGAAGAACGTTGCCCTGGCCGCCGAGATCTGCGACGGCTGGCTGCCGATCTTCTACACCCCGCGGATGGCCGACACCTACAACGAATGGCTCGATGAGGGATTCGCCCGGCCCGGGGCGCGCCGCAGCCGCGAGGACTTCGAGATCTGCGCGACGGCCACCGTCGTCATCACCGATGACCGCGCCGCCGCTTTCGCGGCGATGAAGCCCTATCTGGCCCTCTACATGGGCGGCATGGGCGCGGAGGACACCAACTTCCATGCCGACGTGTACCGCCGGATGGGCTACGCGGAGGTGGTTGACGACGTGACGACGCTGTTCCGCAGCAACCAGAAGGACAAGGCCGCGACGATCATCCCCGACGAGGTCGTCGACGATGCCGCGATCGTGGGCGACTTGGACTACGTGCGTAAGCAGATCGAGGTCTGGGAGGCCGCTGGCGTCACGATGATGGTCGTGAGCGGCCGCAATACCGCGCAGATCAACGAACTCGCGAGTCTGCTCTAGGCGATCCTTGCCAGGGGTTTAGAACACGTTCTAGATTGACCGGATGACAGCCTCGCAGCACACCATCGCGGGCACGGTACTCACCATGCCGGTGCAGATCCGCAGGGCAACCCAGCACATGGCGATGTTCTCGGTCGACGCCGACGCGGCGCAGCGCCTGATCGACTACAGCGGCCTGCAGGTCTGCCGCTACTTGCCCGGGCGCGCGATCGTGGTCCTGACGTTCATGCATTACATCGACGGCGACCTGGAGCAGTACCACGAATTCAACACCAGCGTGATGGTCAACCCGCCCGGGGCTCCGTCTGAGTCCAAGCGGGGTGGCCTCAGAGCCCTGCAGTCGGCCGGCGCGTTCACTCACCACATGCCCGTCGACCAGGCGTTCACGCTGGAAGCGGGAACCAAGATTTGGGGATACCCGAAAGTCATGGCGGACTTCACCATTCGCGAGGGCCGTCAGTTCGGCTTCGACTGCAGCGTCGACGGGCAACTGGTGATCGGCATGGAGTTCCGCCCTGGCCTGCCATTCCGGCTGACCCCGCGCCACCAAGCGCAGCGCAGCTACTCGCACCGCAACGGTGTCGCCTGCGAAACCGCCTTCGACTACACGCTCGACGGCGTGCGCACCCGAATCGGCGGGGTGCGCGTCCGGCTGGGCGATCACCGCTACGCGAACGAGCTGGCGTCGCTGGGCCTTCCGAAGCGCGCGTTGGTGTCCAGCTCTGCCGCCAACGTACAAATGACATTCGGCGATGCTCAGGAGATCTCATGACAGCGACAGGATTAGAGACCAGGCCAGACGTGGATCTGACCGACGGGGCTTTCTACGCGGGTGACTCCCGCGCCGTCTACCGCTGGATGCGGGAGAACGAGCCGGTCTTCCGGGACCGCAACGGGTTGGCCGCCGCCTCGACGTATCAGGCCGTCATCGAGGCCGAGCGCAACCCAGAGTTGTTCTCCAACGCGGGCGGCATCCGTCCCGACCAGGGGCCGCTGCCGATGATGATCGACATGGATGATCCCACACATCTCTTGCGCCGCAAGCTGGTAAACGCCGGCTTCACGAGAAAGCGTTTGAAGGACAGCGAAACCTACATCGGCACGCTGTGCGACATGCTTATCGACGCCGTATGCGAGCGAGGCGAATGCGATCTGGTGCGAGACATCGCCGCACCGTTGCCGATGGCGGTAATCGGCGACATGCTCGGAGTGCGTCCGGACGAGCGAGAGATATTCCTGAAGTGGTCAGACGACTTGGTGAGTGGCCTGAGTTCCAGTATGTCCGAGACTGACTTGCAGGTCACGATGAATGCCTTTTCGGCGTACAACGACTACACGCGCAGCAAGATCGAACAGCGCCGCGCCGAGCCGACGGACGACCTGATCAGCGTCCTCGTGCACGCGGAGGTCGATGGTGAGCGGCTGACCGACGACGACATCCTGCAGGAGACACTGCTGATCCTCGTCGGCGGCGACGAGACGACGCGCCACACGATCTCCGGGGGAACCGAACAGCTGATACGCAACCGGGACCAGTGGGACCTCTTGCAAAACGATCCCGACCTGATCCCCGGTGCCATCGAGGAGATGTTGCGCTGGACGTCGCCGCTGAAGAACATGGCGCGCACGATCACCGCCGACACGGAGTTTCACGGCACTGCGCTGCACCAGGGCGAAAAGATGATTCTGCTGTTCGAGTCGGCGAACTTCGACGCAGCCGTTTTCGGCGACCCAGAGAACTTCCGTATTCAGCGAGATCCCAACAGCCACTTGGCGTTCGGCTTTGGCACCCACTTCTGCCTCGGTAATCAGCTGGCTCGCATCGAGCTGCGCAACATGACGCGGCGGCTTGTGCAGCGGCTACCTGACATGGAGCTTGCGTCTGATGACGCGCTTCCGTTGCGTCCGGCCAACTTCGTGAGCGGTCTCGAGCGGATGCCGGTGAAGTTCACGCCGAGCGCGCCGCTGGGGTAGGTGGCTGTCGCCCCCTGCGGGACCAAGCGGCCCCTAGGCGTCGCAAGATGCCGCCCGGTACGTCCTCTGCTGTGACCCGTATCGCGATCCAGTCGAGATCGGTGGTCATCGCTTCGTGCCGCGCGATGTCCTTGTTGAATACCCTGCGATTGGTCCGATGGTGGTCGCCCTCGTACTCGAGCGCGAGTTTGATTTCCTTCCAACCCATATCGACGATGCCGACGAGGTCGCCATACCGGCCGTAGACCGGGATCTGGGTCTGTGGTGGCGGGTAGCCGGCCTCGATGACCAGCAATCGCAGCCAGGTCTCTTGTGGTGACTCCGCGCCGGGGTCGACGAGCGTGAGCGCGTGGCGGGCGCGCCTGATGTTGCGGTGGCCTTTGTGGCGTTCAATGCATTGTTCGATGTCTACGGCCTTCAGCCTGGTGGCACGGGCTAGGGCGTCGATTGCCGCGACCGCCTTGACGAGCGGGTAGCGGCTGGCGAGATCGAAGGCGGTGCGTGCGGGCGTGGTTACTTGTATGTCGCGGATCAGCTGGGTCTCGTCCGGCGGTATGCGGTCCAACCAGGCGATTATGCCTGTCGGGGGGCGACGGTGTCTGTAGAGCAGTTGGGCGGGTTTTCTGGGGTCCACCCATTTGGCTGCGTGGAGTGCCGACGCGGATTGTCCCGCCACGACGCCGCGCCTTTTTGACCACAGCCAGGCCGCGTAAGCGCGCTGTACGGCGGTCAGGTGCGCGCCGGTCGGGACATAGACGTCGGGATAGATCGCTTCGTGATGGCTGCGCAGCTTGTGGCGGGTCAATGCACCCGAAGAGAGCGCTTCACTGCCGATGAATGGTCCCGTCACGACATAGGAGTCTGTCGTGGCGCACCGACAGCTGCGCCGAATGTGTCCTGAGGGTTGAAAAGTGGCTGGAAGACCGCCCTGTGAGCACGCTCGGCGGGAAGGGGTGGGGCGGCGGGGGAGCGGTTAGCGGTTTTGGAAGTTGGGCTTGCGTTTTTCGGCGAACGCGCGGGGGCCTTCCTTGGCGTCGTCGGACAGGAACACCTTGATACCGATCTGGGTGTCGATCTTGAAGGCCTCGTTCTCGTTGAGGCCCTCGGTTTCGCGGATCGTCCGCAGGATCGCCTGCACGGCGAGTGGGCCGTTGTTCTCGATCAGCTCGGCGACCTCCAGCGCCTTGGTGAGCGCCTGGCCGTCGGGCACGAGGTAGCCAATCAGGCCGATCTCCTTGGCCTCGGTGGCGGTGATGTGCCGTCCGGTCAGCAGCAGGTCGCACGCCACCGTGTAGGGGATCTGGCGCACCAGTCGCACCGCCGAACCGCCCATCGGGTACAGGCTCCACTTGGCCTCGGAGATGCCGAATTTGGCGCTTTCACCGGCGATCCGGATGTCGGTGCCCTGCAGGATCTCGGTGCCGCCCGCAATTGCGGGGCCCTCGACCGCGGCGATCAGCGGTTTTTTCAGCCGGCGACCCTTGAGCAGGGCGTCGATGCGCGACGGGTCGTAGCTACCGTCTTTGAACGAATCGCCCGGGGGCTTCTTGGTTGCCGCCTTGAGGTCCATGCCGGCGCAGAAGTAGCCACCGGCCCCGGTCAGGATGCAGCACCGGATGTCGTCATCGTTGTCGACGCGGTCCCAGGCCTCGACCATGATTTGCATCATTTCGGTGCTCAGCGCGTTGCGGGCGTGCGGCCGGTTCAGCGTGACGATGAGCGTATGACCGCGCTGCTCGACCAGCGCATCTGCTTCCTGGGGTCCGGATTCGTTTGCTGGCGCTGCGTCAGTGGGCACGGCCACGATTACCGCCTCTCGCTCGACATCGGGCATTAGCTTGTCAAGAAATGTAACACGTTCTAGTTTGGGGTCCGTGGCCCTGAATATTGCCGACCTCGCTGAGCACGCCATCGACGCTGTGCCTGACCGTGTAGCCCTCATTTGCGGCGACGACCAGCTGACCTACGCCCAACTGGAAGAGAAGGCCAATCGCCTGGCGCATTACCTGATGGATCAGGGCGTGCGGAAGGACGACAAGGTCGGACTCTACTGCCGCAACCGCATCGAGATCGTCATCGCGATGCTCGGCATCATCAAGGCGGGCGCCATCCTGGTCAACGTCAACTTCCGTTACGTCGAGGGCGAGCTGCGGTATCTCTTCGAGAATTCCGACATGGTCGCGCTGGTCCACGAGCGCCGCTACTCCGACCGCGTCGCCAACGTGCTCCCGGATACCCCCAACGTCAAGACCGTTCTGGTGGTCGAGGACGGTAGCGACGACAACTATGAGCGCTACGGCGGCGTGGAGTTCTACTCGGCGATCGCGCAGGGCTCGCCCGAACGCGATTTCGGTGAGCGCAGTGCCGACGACATTTACCTGCTTTACACCGGGGGCACCACCGGTTTCCCGAAGGGTGTGATGTGGCGTCATGAGGACATCTACCGGGTGCTGTTCGGCGGAACCGATTTCGCGACAGGCGAATTCGTCAAGGACGAGCACGACCTGGCGAAGGCCGCCACCGCGAATCCGCCGATGATCCGCTACCCGATTCCGCCGATGATCCACGGCGCCACGCAGTCGTCCACCTGGATGTCGCTCTTCGCGGGTCAAACCACGGTGCTGGCAGCGGAATTCAACGCCGAGGAGGTGTGGCGCACGGTGCACGAGCACAAGGTGAACCTGCTGTTCTTCACCGGCGACGCCATGGCGCGGCCACTGCTCGACGCGCTGATGAAGGACAACGATTACGAGCTGTCGTCGTTGTTTTTGTTGGCCAGCACCGCGGCGCTGTTCTCGCCGAGCATCAAGGAGAAACTGCTTGAGCTGCTACCGAATCGGGTCATCACCGACTCGATCGGTTCGTCGGAGACCGGTTTTGGTGGCACCAGCGTGGTGGCCGCGGGCCAGCCGCATACCGGTGGTCCGCGCGTGATGATTGACCACCGCACCGTCGTGCTCGACGAGGACGGCAACGAGGTCACGCCGGGTTCGGGGGTGCGCGGCCTGATCGCGAAGAAGGGCAACATCCCGGTCGGTTACTACAAGGACGGGAAGAAGACCGCCGAGACGTTCCGCACGATTAACGGTGTGCGGTACGCGATTCCGGGGGACTACGCGCAGGTCGAGGAGGACGGCACGGTCACCATGCTGGGCCGCGGCTCGGTGTCGATCAACAGTGGCGGGGAAAAGATCTACCCCGAAGAGGTCGAGGCGGCGTTGAAGGGGCATCCCGACGTGTTCGACGCGTTGGTGGTCGGGGTGCCCGATCCGCGATACGGCCAGCATGTCGCGGCTGTGGTGCAGGCCCGGCCAGGGTGCCGGCCGTCGCTGGCCGAGCTGGACGGCTTCGTGCGCTCCGAGATCGCGGGATACAAGGTGCCGCGCAGCCTTTGGCTGGTCGACGAGGTCAAGCGTTCACCCGCGGGCAAGCCCGACTACCGCTGGGCCAAGGAGCAGACCGAGGTTCGCCCCGCCGATGACGTACATGCGAGTCATGTGGCTACCGGGTCGTGAATCCCGGTTT
Source organism: uncultured Actinomycetota bacterium (assembly GCA_963845595.1). Lineage (GTDB taxonomy): Bacteria > Actinomycetota > Actinomycetes > Mycobacteriales > Mycobacteriaceae > Mycobacterium. The sequence goes on along the minus strand of CAWJSU010000003.1, from coordinate 221,274 downwards.
GTGACGGCGGCGCGCCCCACGCGGTCTTGGTGAGGCCGTCGTACTGTCCTCGAGCGTCGACGTCAGCCGCGGCCGCCCGATGGCGCGCAAGCCCGCGACGACGGGGCGCCCGGGGGAGTCGTCGACGGCTGGATCGAACGGCGTGCCGGTGTTCGGGGCTGGGCGTGGGCGAGCAGCCCTGCGGCGGGTTGGGCTGCGGGCGGGCGATGCGCCAGGCCGAATACGGCCGGAACCTCCGTCGTGCCGCGGCCCACGGTGGGGCACGCCCCGACAGACGGGAGGCACCCCGCCGAGTTGCCGGGGGAGAGCCGGGCAGCCCGCATCACTCAGGCCGGACGATCGTGGTCGCCGTCTGCCCTAGCCGTCTTAGCCTGCTAGGCCGCCGGTGCTGCGCGGCCCGCTAGCACGTCTGGGTAAGCCGCGCGGTCAAGGCGGGACAACCATGGAAACCGAGGCAGACGGAGGTGCCGTCGCGATGGCCTTTCACGGTGCAGTCATCAGCCAATGCCCTCATTAGTATTAATCCGCGGCCGCGCAGGGCGTTGTTGGCGGCGGGGTTGGGTTCAATCCAGCGACCCTGATCGGTGATGCGGACCTTCACCGCTGACTCGGGGTGGGCGTAGCTCATGTTCAGGGTCATGACACCGGTCGTGTGCTGACCGCGGTAGGCGTGCTCCGCGCAGTTCGCTAGGGCCTCGTCGGTGGCCAAGATGATGTCGCTAACCCGTTCATCATCCAGGTGCACGGTGCTGTTAAGCCAATCGCGGACCAGTCCACGGAACGCGGCGACCGTTTCAGCATCTGCGGGCCCACTGTGGGTCCGGGTCTTCGCCGCGGCGGCGGTGTCGTGGCCACTCATGGCATTCGGCTACCCGATTTCTGGCGATGCTATGCCAAGGGATTTACTAATTTACTTGCGCTGGCCACATTGGGTACGCGAACCGACCGCGCTGCCCAGAACAGCGCTCATGCCGTCGTCGAAGACGGATCGGCCGCCAGACGAGTTTCATCGGGAACAACCGAGGTGTCAATCAAGCCTTTCGGCGTGCGCACACCGTCAGCCATGGGGCACGATCGAGTGGTCCGCGCCCGATCAAGGTTGCTCGCCGCCGCGCGTACGCCGACCAACTGCGCGATGGGCGCCGACACCTCATCGGCGGCCGCCGGCAACAGCTCTGTCCTGGCTGGCCGCCGACGACTGTTTCCAGTGGAATGACAACGTACGACCTCGCGATGCCGGAGTGCACCACTGCAGGCACGACGGCGCCGGCCGGGCGTCTACAGTCGAAGCGCGATGACGATCGATGTGTGGATGCAACATCCGACCCAACGATTCCTGCGCAGCGACATGCTGGCTTCGCTGCGGCGCTGGACCGGCGGCGCGATACCGGACACTGACATCCCGATCGAGGCGACCGTGGCCTCGATGGACGCCGCCGACGTGGACCTCGGCCTGCTCAGTGCGTGGCGCGGCCCCAATGGGCAGGACCTGATCTCCAATGACGAAGTCGCGGGATGGATCGGGCTGCACCCGCAGCGGTTTGCCGGGCTGGCGACGGTCGACCTGGATCGGCCGATGGAGGCGGTGCGCGAACTAAGGCGCCGTGTCCAGGAAGGGTTCGTGGGTCTGCGGGTGGTGCCCTGGCTGTGGAACGCCCCGCCCACCGATCGCCGCTACTATCCGCTGTTCGCCGCATGCGTCGAGGCGACGGTGCCGTTCTGTACCCAGGTCGGCCACACCGGCCCGCTGCGCCCGTCGCAGACCGGACGGCCGATTCCCTACATCGACCAGGTGGCCTTGGACTTTCCCGAGCTGGTGATCGTGTGCGGGCACGTCGGTTATCCGTGGACCGAGGAGATGGTGGCCGTGGCGCGCAAACACGAAAATGTCTATATAGATACCTCCGCCTACACGATCAGGCGGCTGCCGGACGAACTCATCCGGTTTATGAAAACCGGTACCGGACAACGCAAAGTCTTGTTCGGCACCAACTATCCGATGATCGCCCACGCGCACGCCTTGGCGGGGCTTGACGAACTCGGGCTCGGCGACGAGGCTCGCCACGACTTTCTGCACGACAACGCCGAGCGCGTCTTCGGACTCGCCCAACAGGAGGCAAACACGTGAACGGTGCCCAGGCCCTGATCAACACCTTGGTCGACGGTGGAGTCGACGTCTGCTTCGCCAACCCCGGCACATCGGAGATGCATTTCGTGGCCGCGCTGGACACCGTTCCGCGCATGCGTGGCGTGCTGGCGCTGTTCGAGGGCGTGGCCACCGGCGCGGCCGACGGCTACGCCCGCATCGCCGACCGTCCGGCGGCGGTGCTGCTTCACCTGGGCCCGGGCCTCGGCAACGGCCTGGCCAACCTGCACAACGCGCGCCGCGCCCGGGTGCCGATGGTGGTCGTCGTCGGCGACCACGCCACCTATCACAAGAAGTACGACGCGCCCCTGGAATCCGACATCGACGCGCTCGCCGGCACCGTCTCGGGATGGGTGCGCCGCAGCGGTGACGTTGCCGACGTCGCGGCCGACACGGCCGCCGCCATCGCCGCGAGCCGGGCGGGGGCTCAGATCTCGACGCTGATCCTGCCGGCGGACGTGTCCTGGTCCGACGGCGCCTCACCCGCGCAGCCCGCGGCGCCGGCGCGGCCGACGGGCGCCGCTGTCGACGTGAGCACGGCCGCCAAGGCGCTGCGCTCGGGAGAACCCACGGTGATCCTCATCGGCGGGGACGCCACCCGCGGACCCGGCCTGGCCGCGGCCGCGCAGATCGCCGCGGCAACCGGTGCCCGGTTGATATGTGAGACGTTCCCGGCGCGGCTGGAGCGCGGCGCCGGCGTCCCGGCCGTGGACCGGCTCGCCTATCTCGCCGAGGCCGTCGTCACCCAGCTCGAAGGGACCAAGCATCTGGTGCTGGCCGGCGCCAAGTCACCGGTGTCCTTCTTCGCCTACCCGGACAAGCCTAGTGACCTGGTGCCGGCCGGCTGTGAGGTGCATGTGCTCGCCCAGCTGAGCGGCGCGGCCGACGCGCTGATCGAGTTGGCGGAGGAGCTGGCGCCCGGGACGACGGCCCCGGTGGCGGCCGCGGCGCGTCCGGAACTGCCGTCGGGCGCGCTGACCTCCGCGTCGGCGGCCGGCGTGATCGGCGCGCTGATGCCAGAACTCGCCATCGTCGTCGACGAGTCGAACACTTCCGGTCTGCTGCTGCCGGCGGCCACCGCCGGCGCACCGGCCCACGACTGGCTTACGCTGACCGGCGGGGCGATCGGCTACGGCATCCCGACCGCGGTGGGTGCCGCGGTCGCCGCGCCCGACCGTCCGGTGCTGTGCCTGGAATCCGACGGGTCGGCCATGTACACGATCTCCGGGTTGTGGACGCAGGCGCGCGAGCATCTCGACGTGACCACCGTCATCTACGACAACGGGGCATACGACATCCTGCGGGTTGAGCTGCAACGCGTGGGCGCCGGATCTGCTCCCGGCCCGAAGGCGCAGGATCTACTCGATATATCCCGTCCTACGATGGATTTCGTCAAGATCGCGGAGGGCGTCGGGGTGCCCGCACGAAGGGTCACGACGTGCGAGGAGTTCGCCGACGCCCTGCGCGGAGCCTTCGCCGAACCCGGACCGCACCTGATCGACGCGGTGGTGCCGTCACTGTTCGGGTAGCCGGCGCCTTGGCTGCAGGCATCCCAGCGCACTGGTACCACGGCCTCCGGCCGCCCCGCAGGCGTCGAGAGAGCTCCGGCGCTGCCGCTGTCGCCGAGCAAACCGGCGGACCCCCCGTTGCCGCCGGCCCGACCTGGCGCATCGCCCCTAATACGCCCGGCCCCGTGCGGAATCCCGCGGCCCCACCCTGCCCCAGGCGTGGACGCGTTGACACCATTGCCGATTAGCGGGCGCCCTAGCAGCACCGCGGTCGGCGCATTCACCGCATTCAACATTCACCGCATTCAAAGCCCTTTGCAGCGGCGCTGCAAAGGGCGACTCGGAGCCACTGCCGCCCCGAAGCCGCGGTCAGGACGCGCGTGAAGTGGTCATGAGATATCGACCGCTAGCCCCGCGCGGAAAACAGCTCGGCGGCAGCTGCTGCCAACCATCTGCGACAAGCAAACACATACGACACGTGACACCTCGCACTAGTCAAAGCCGCCGTAGCGGTCCCCGGTGATTAATTATTTGGAGTGGAACTCAAGCGTCTTTGCTTGAGTGACAGTCAAGCAAATACTTGAGTAATAGTCAAGTGAATTCATGGGATCGCCAAGCGTTCTGATGCGAGCGTACTTACTCGCCGGTCAGTTCCAGAAGGTGGCCGTCGAGCCAATCGGTCATCCTGTTGAGTGCGTCGACGCCCGTGTCGAACACACCGTCGTGCGCTTCGGCCGCCAACGCCACGCCCACATGCCCCGATTCCGTTGGCAAAACACCGAACTGCCGGACCAAGTAGCTGCCCACGCCACCCGGACCCCAACCACCCTTCGCGGGAAGGCCTTTGGCGGCAAGCCCCCAGCGCTGCGCACCCGCCAGGTGGCGCATCAGATCGATGACGGTATCCGAATCGGAAATGCTCGGCAGTTGCGCGGCGAACCGCGCTTGCCGGGCCAGGGTCCATTGCGTTTGACCAAATGCGGTGAAACCGGGCCGAATTCGCTGCGATTGCACCAGCGTAGCCGTATCACCGGATTCCCTGATGATCCCTTGCACCTGCCGCGCCGCGTCTAAAGGCTCACCCAGCTGAGACCACAACGCCTCAGCAGCGGGATTATCGGATTCGGTAATGGCCTTGACGACCAAGCCCTGTGCACGGGATCGATCACTGCGCAAGGCCGCGATCGCCAATGGAACTTTGATCGTCGACCAGGCGACGCCGGCCGACCACCGGCCGAGCGACCGCACCTCGGCCCGACCGGACTCGGCCCGACCGGAATGGGCGATCGCGATACCGATGGTCGCCGGTACCGTCTCAGCAAGCCGTTCGAAATTCCCGACGATCACGACGCTACCGCCGAATCGGCCACACCGGATCGCCGCAGTCGACCCCCTCGGCCGCCAACTGCCGCTTGAGCACCTTGAAGGTCACGGTGCGCGGCAGCTCCGCGCTGACCCGGACGTACGACGGCCACTGCTTGGGCCCCAGGTCTGACTGCGCAGCCAGGAAGGCCCGAAATTTCTCGGCATCGAACTGCGCACCCGGCGCCATCACCAACGCGGCCATCACCTGGTCGCCGACGACGGGATCGGGCACCGGATACACCGCCACCTCGGTCGCGTCCGGGTAGCGCACCAATACCCGCTCGATCGGTGCGGCCCCGAGATTTTCGCCGTCGACCCGCATCCAATCACCAAGTCGCCCAGCAAAATAAGCAAACCCGGCGGCATCGCGATAGGCGAGATCGCCACTGTGATACATGCCGCCGGCCATGCGCTGGGCCTCGGCCTCGGGATCGTTGTAGTAACCCTCGAAACGGCCCGGCCCGGCGGTGTTCACCACCTCGCCGACCACTCCCGCCGGGCACGGCTCGCCAGTGTCGGGGTCGACGATGTCGATCCCTTCCGGCAGTGGACCCAGCGAACCCGCCGGCGTATCGGGGGTCCGCGCGATCGCCACCCCGCCTTCGGTCGAACCGAACCCGTCCTGGACCACACACCCGAACCTGCGGCCGAACCGTTCGACGTCGGCGGGCACGCCCTCGTTGCCGTACACCGCCCGCAATGGGTTGTTCGCGTCGTCGGGCCGCTCGGGTGTGGCGAGCACGTACGACAACGGCTTGCCGACGTAGTTGGCGTAGGTGGCCCCGTAGCGGCGCACATCGGCCATGAACCCAGACGCGGAGAACTTGCGCCGCAACACCATTGAGCCCTGGCATGCCGCCGCCACCGACCAGCCGACCAGCACCGCGTTGGAATGGAACAACGGCATCGACACATAGCAGATGTCGTCGCGGCCAAGGCCGAAGCGCTGCGTCATCATCGCACCGGCGACGGCCACCTTGCCGTGGCTGCACTTGACCGCCTTCGGCTCACCACTGGTTCCCGACGTGAAGATCAGCATGAACAGGTCGGCCCGATCCGCGGGCTGAAAACTCACCTCGGCATCCCGATGCGCAGCCACCGCATCGGCCCACTCGGCGGAGTCAACGTTCAGATGCTCGATATCATCCAGTGTCGCAGCCGATTTCGAATCGGCCAGCACTAGCTGGCAGTCGGCCTTGCTGATGTCGCGGGCCAACGCCGCGCCGCGCCGCACCGGGTTGAGGCCTACCGGCACGATCCCCGAAAGCCCCGCCGCGACCAGCATCGCCGAGAAGAACGGCGTGTTCTCCAGCAGCACGCCGACGTGCGGCGGCCGGTCCGGGTCGAAGCGCTCACGCAGTGTCGCCGCGATCGCGGCACCATGCCGCAGGTGATCACGCCAGACGGTGAGCGAATCCTCGAAATAGACGCCCCGGTCGTCGATCTCGGCCAGCGGCACCAGCAGTTGGGTGACCGTGAGGTCGGTGGGCCCGCTAAGCATAACGCGCCCGCTCCTTAACGGTCCGTTGCACGGACCGCATCGTCGCCGGGCTACGCAGGGGTTTCCGCCAGTTCACGGCCGATCCGCCGCAGCTGCCCGGTGGCACCGCCCAGTGCGAACTCAGTTTCCTTGGCCGCCAGGAAGTATCGGTGCACCGGGTGATCGGTGTCGACGCCAACGCCGCCGTGCACGTGCACGATGGTGTGCGCCACCCGATGCCCGGCTTCGGCGGCCCAGAACGCCGCGCTGGCCACGTCGATGTCGGCCGGAATGTCTTCCGAAACCCGCCAGGCCGCCTGGGTGAGCGTCAACCGCAACCCCTTCACGTCGATGTAGCCGTCGGCCAGCCGCTGCGCAACCGCCTGGAAGCTGCCGATCGGTCGGTCGAATTGCTCACGCGTGCGGGCGTATTCGGCGGTCATCTGCAGGCCGCGGTCCAGCACCCCCAGCTGAAACGCGGTGCGGCCCAGGCTGGCAAGCGTCCCGAGCCGGGCGGCGACCTCGCCGCCGCCGACCCGCCGCGAGCCGTCCACCGCAACGCCGTCGAGCGCCAGGTGCCCGACGCTGCCCAGGCCCGTGGTCTGCAGGGCGGTCACCGACAACCCGGGGTCATCGGCCGCGACAAGGAAAACTGCTGTGCCGGAATCCGTTTCCGCGGGAACCAGGAAGGCGTCAGCCGCGGGGCCGTAGCCGACCTGAGTCCGAGTGCCGGTCAGCCGGTAGCCCCCACCAGCACTCATAGCCTGCACCGGCCCGTCACCCATCTCGCCGTCCAGGGCGACGGTGAGAGTCTTCTCGCCGGCCACGGCCGGCGCGCCCCAGTCCCGTTGCAGTTCTTCGGATCCGAACCGGGCCAGCGCTCCGGCGGCCAGCACCACCGAGTCCAGGTACGGCACGGCGGCCAGTTGGTGGCCCAGTGCAACCAGAATGGCTACCTGCTCGAGCACCCCGAAACCTTCGCCGCCCAGCGATTCCGGCGCCGCACTGGACAGGATGTCGGCGTCGATCAGCTTGCGCCACAAGCCCCGGTCGAACCGTTGGGGAAGCCCGTCCAGTTCACGTTGATGCTCCGGCGTGCATATCGCGTCGACGATCGTGTCGACCAGGCCGCCGAGGTCGGTCGCCGCTTCGGTTGTCGTAAAATCCATGAAAGTTTGATCCTTCTATGCAAATTCAGCGGTTGGCTCGGGGCAATCCCAGCGCGACCATGCCGATGATGTCGCGCTGAACTTCGTTGGTGCCGCCGCCAAAGGTCAGGATCAGGCAGGCGCGGTGCATCCGCTCGACCCGGCCGCGCAGCAGGGCGCCCGGCGAATCCTGACGCAGTGTCGCCGCGGTGCCGAGCACCTCCATCAGCAGGCGGTAGGCCTCGGTGGCCAGCTCGGTGCCGTACACCTTGGCCGCGGACGCGTCCGCCGGCCCCAGGGCCTCGCTTTCCGATGACGCCAGCTCCCAGTTGATCAGCTTGAGAACTTCGGCCTTGGCGTGCACCCGGGCCAGGTTGATCTGCACCCACTCCGAGTCGATGAGCCGGGCCCCGCTTGAGTCCTTCGTGTTCTGCGCCCATTCGCGAACCTCGCGCAGGGCCAGGAAGATTGGTTGCGGCGACACCAGGGCGACCCGCTCGTGGTTGAGCTGGTTGGTGATCAGCCGCCAGCCACCGTTTTCTTCGCCGATCAGGTTGGTCACCGGCACCCGCACGTCGGAGTAATAGGTGGCGCTGGTGTCCACACCGGCCATGGTGTGCACCGGTGTCCAGGAGAAGCCTTCGGCGGTGGTCGGTACGGCCAGCATCGAAATGCCGCGGTGCTTCTTGGCCTCCGGGTTGGTGCGGACGGCCAGCCATATCCAGTCCGCGTAGGCGATCAGGCTGGTCCACATCTTCTGGCCGTTGATCACGTAGTCGTCACCATCGCGGACCGCGGTGGTGCGCAGGTTGGCCAGGTCGGTGCCGGCGCCGGGTTCGGAGTAACCGATGGAGAAGTGCAGTTCGCCGGCCGCAATCTTGGGCAGGAAGAACTTCTTCTGCTCGTCGGTGCCGAAGGCCATGATTGTCGGCGCCACGCTGTTGATCGTCAGGAACGGCACCGGCACACCGGCGATCGCGGCCTCGTCGGTGAAGATCAGCGAGTCCATGGGGGAGCGGTCCTGGCCGCCGTACTCCTTGGGCCAGCTCAGGGTGAGCCACCCGTCCTTGCCCATCTGCGCGACGGTGTCGCGATACGCGTTGCCGGTCCCGACCTCGCCCTGTGTCGAGCTCAGCGCCTCGCGGCGCTCCGGCGTCATCAGCGTGGTGAAGTACGACCGCAGTTCGCGACGCAGCTCCTCCTGTTCAGGGGTGTAACTGATGCGCATTACAGCCGTCCTTTGGTTGAACGTCGTCAAAAGCCGTAGTTCGACTAACGGCTACCCGTTCGTCTTCCCGGTTGTAACACGTTCTAGTCTTGGAATCCAGCGACCGTTTCCCCAGAGGTATCGGGGCCCTATGGTGGAGCTGGATACCGATGGGGTGTGTGCTCGGATTGAGCGCCAGGTGCAAGGAGGGTGTCGTGCGAGTGATCGTGGACCGTGACCGGTGCGAGGGTAACGCGGTGTGCTTGGGAATTGCGCCGGACATCTTCGACCTGGACGACGAGGACTACGCCGTCGTCAAGACGGATCCGATTCCTCCCGACCAGGAAGACTTGGCCGAACAGGCGATCGCCGAATGCCCGCGCGCAGCGTTGTTGCGCGGCTAGTGACCCGAAACTAGAGGTATTCATAAATTGACTAGCAGCACGAACGCGACCGATCTATCCGGAAAGGTCGCGGTGGTGACCGGTGCGGCCGCGGGGCTGGGCCGGGCCGAGGCGCTCGGCCTGGCCCGGCTGGGCGCCACCGTCGTCGTCAACGACATCGCCGCCGCCCTGGACGCCTCCGACGTCATCGACGAGATCGGCTCGATCAGTTCGGGGGCCGGTTCTAAGGCGGTAGCGGTCACCGGCGACATTAGCCAGCGGGCAACCGCCGACGAGCTGGTCGCCTGCGCCGACGGGCTGGGTGGACTGGACATCGTGGTGAACAACGCGGGCATCACGCGCGACCGGATGCTGTTCAACATGACCGACGAGGAATGGGACCTCGTCATCGCGGTGCACCTGCGCGGCCATTTCCTGCTCACCCGCAACGCCGCCACCTACTGGCGCACCAAAGCCAAGGAGGCCGCCAAAGACGGCGGAGATGGAAAGATATTCGGCCGCCTGGTCAACACCTCCTCGGAGGCGGGGCTGGTGGGGCCGGTGGGGCAGGCCAACTACGGCGCCGCCAAGGCGGGCATCACCGCGTTGACCTTGACAGCCGCGCGAGCCCTCGGCCGTTATGGGGTGTGCGCGAACGCGATTTGTCCGCGGGCCCGCACCGCGATGACGGCGGACGTCTTCGGTGCAGCACCAGGTATAGAGGAAGGGGAGATCGATCCGCTGTCGCCCGAGCACGTGGTGACCCTGGTCCAGTTTTTGTCGTCGCCGGCGGCAGCAGAAGTCAACGGCCAGGTGTTCATCGTGTACGGTCCGCAAGTCACCTTGGTGTCCGCGCCCAGCGTGGAGCGTAGATTCAGCGCGGACGGCTCGGCATGGGAACCCGCGCAGCTCAGTTCCACATTGCGGAATTACTTTGCTGGCCGCGATCCGGAAAAGAACTTTTCCGCGACCGGCCTGATGGGGTAGTAACATCCTGCACCGGTTTTGCGATACCACCCCTAGACCGCGAAACAGCTAGAACGTGTGTCAGAACGACTGTGCCACAAGGGTCTTAAGCAGCGAAATTAACGTGCTTGGTGGAGAAACTTTGTTCGTTGACACAGTGAAGTCGTTCTGAGTTAATATGAGCCGGCTCACACGGAACTGCCTGTAAACCCAGGACGTGTTGAGGGCACGCACAGACTTCGCCGCGAGCAGCAGACGGGGGGAACCCAAGTTTGATCCAACAACTTGCCGTTCCGGCCCGGGCCGTCGGCGGGTTCTTCGAAATGTCGATGGACACCGCGCGTGCCTCCTTCCGGCGGCCGTTCCAGTTCGGTGAGTTTCTGGAGCAGACCTGGATGGTCGCGCGCGTCTCCTTGGTCCCGACGTTGCTGGTGTCGATCCCGTTCACGGTCCTGGTGGCGTTCACGCTCAACATCCTGTTGCGCGAAATCGGGGCCGCCGACTTGTCCGGCGCCGGAACGGCGTTCGGCACCATCACGCAGCTGGGCCCGATTGTGACGGTGCTCGTCGTGGCCGGCGCCGGTGCCACCGCGATCTGCGCCGACCTGGGTGCCCGCACCATCCGCGAGGAAATCGACGCGATGCGAGTGCTCGGCATCGACCCGATCCAACGGCTGGTGGTGCCCCGGGTGCTGGCGTCCACCTTGGTCGCACTGCTGCTAAACGGGTTGGTGTGCGCCATCGGCCTGTCCGGCGGCTACGTATTCTCGGTCTTCCTGCAGGGCGTCAACCCGGGTGCGTTCATCAACGGCTTGACCGTGCTCACCGGACTGCGCGAGTTGATTCTCGCCGAGGTCAAGGCGCTGCTATTCGGGGTGATGGCCGGGCTGGTCGGGTGCTACCGCGGCTTGACCGTCAAGGGTGGGCCCAAAGGCGTCGGTAATGCGGTTAACGAAACCGTCGTCTACGCGTTCATTTGCCTGTTCGTGATCAACGTTGTGATGACCGCCATCGGCGTGAAGCTCTCGGCGAAGTGAGCGCGCGATGAGTTACGACGTCACCTACCGGGTTCGTAACTTCTTTTCGCGGCGGCTGGCGGTGCCGTTTGACAGCCTCGGCGAGCAGGCCTTGTTCTTCGGCCAAACCGTGCGCTACGTCCCCAACGCGGTCACCCGGTACCGCAAGGAGACGATCCGGCTCATTGCCGAGATGACGCTGGGCGCGGGGGCGCTCGTCATGATCGGCGGCACGGTCGGGGTTGCGGCGTTCCTGACGCTGGCCTCCGGTGGCGTCATCGCCGTGCAGGGCTACTCGTCGCTGGGCAACATCGGTATCGAGGCGTTGACCGGCTTCCTGTCGGCGTTCCTCAACGTTCGGGTGGTCGCGCCGGTGATCGCCGGAATCGCGTTGGCGGCCACCATCGGTGCCGGCGCCACCGCCCAGCTGGGTGCCATGCGGGTCTCCGAGGAGATTGACGCCGTCGAATGCATGGCGGTGCACTCGGTGTCCTACCTGGTGTCAACCCGGCTGATCGCGGGCCTCGTCGCGATCATTCCGCTGTATTCGCTATCGGTGCTGGCCGCATTCTTTGCCGCTCGCTTCACCACGGTGTATATCAACGGGCAGTCCGCGGGCCTGTACGACCACTACTTCAATACCTTCCTCATCCCGTCCGACCTGCTGTGGTCGTTCTTGCAGGCCATCACCATGTCGATCGCGGTGATGCTGGTGCATACCTATTACGGCTACAACGCCAGCGGTGGGTCGGTCGGTGTGGGCATCGCGGTCGGCCAGGCCGTGCGGACCTCGCTGATCGTCGTCGTCGTCATTACTCTGTGCATCTCGCTCGCGGTTTACGGGGCGTCCGGTAACTTCAACCTCTCCGGGTAAGGAGTCTCCTAAGGAACCATGGCAAGCACGGGATCGCGACGCACAACGGTCCGGCTGGCAGCGGCGCTGCTGGTCGGACTGGTGGTCGCGTTCGCCGTCCTGACCTACCTTTCGTACACGGCGGCTTTCACCTCGACCGAGGCCGTCACCGTCGCCGCGCCGCGCGCCGGGCTGGTGATGGAGAACGGCGCCAAGGTCAAGTACCGCGGCATCCAGGTCGGCACGGTCGACGACATCAGCTACGCCGGCGACCAGGCGCGACTAACGCTGGCGATCAACAGCGGGGAGATGCGCTTCATCCCGTCCAACGCGACGGTGCGTATCGCGGGCAACACCATCTTCGGCGCCAAGTCGGTGGAATTCATACCGCCCGCGTCTCCGTCGCCAACGTCGCTACGCCCGAATTCAACGGTGCAGGCCTCCGCGGTGCAGCTGGAAGTCAACACCTTGTTCCAGTCGCTCATCGACCTGTTGCACAAGATCGACCCGGTCGAATTGAACGGGACGCTGAGCGCGCTGGCCGAGGGCCTGCGTGGCCATGGCGATGACCTGGGCGGGCTGCTGTCGGGATTGAATACCCTCGCGCAGCAGGCGAACCCCAAGCTGCCCACCCTGCAGGAGGATTTCCGAAAGGCCGGCATCGTGACCAACACCTACGCCGACGCCGCCCCCGACCTCAACACCGTGTTCGACAGCCTGCCCACCCTCAACAAGACGCTGTCCGACGAGCGGGAAAACCTCAACGAAACGCTGTTGGCCACGATCGGCCTCGCCAACAACGCCTACGAGACGCTGGCGCCGGCCCAGGAGGACTTCATCGCCGCCATCAACAGGTTGCGAGCCCCGCTGAAGGTTGCTTCGGATTACTCGCCGGAATTGGGATGCCTGTTCAAGGGGATCGGGCGCGGCATCAAGGAATTCGCCCCGCTGATCGGTGTCCGCAAGGCGGGCCTGTTCACGTCCTCGAGCTTCGTGTTGGGCGCGCCCTCCTACACCTATCCAGAGGCCCTCCCGATCGTCAACGCTTCCGGAGGTCCGAACTGCCGCGGCTTGCCGGACATCCCGACCAAGCAGAACGGCGGGTCGTTCTACCGGGCGCCGTTCCTGGTCACCGACAACGCCAACATCCCCTACCAACCGTTCACCGAACTGCAGTTTGACGCGCCCTCCACGCTGCAGTTCTTGTTCCACGGCGCCTTCGCGGAACGGGATGACTTCTGATGGCGGACTCGGGCAAAGTCTCGCACCGGTCGATGCTGATCAAGGTCGGCAGCTTCGCGCTGATCATGCTGCTGGTGGCCACGGCCCTGGTGGTGGTCTTCGGCGACTTCCGGTTCGGTCCGGAAAACACCTACCATGCCACCTTCACCAACGCGTCGCGGTTGAAAGCGGGCCAGAAGGTCCGCATCGCCGGGGTGCCGGTCGGTGCCGTGTCGGGCATCAAACTCAACCCCGACAACAGCATCGACGTGGCATTCGGGGTCGACACGCACTACACGCTGTACTCGTCCACGCGTGCGGTGATCCGATACGAAAACCTGGTCGGCGACCGGTACATGGAGATCACGTCGGGTCCGGGGGAGCTGCGCAAGCTGCCGCCGGGCGGGACCATCAACTCCCAGCACACCCAGCCCGCGCTGGACCTCGACGCGCTGCTGGGCGGGCTACGCCCGGTGCTCAAGGGCCTGGACGGGGACAAACTCAACACCATCAGCAGCGCCGTCATCGAGTTGCTGCAGGGCCAGGGTGGCGCGTTGGCCAACGTGCTCGCCGACACCAGCGCCTTCTCGACGGCGCTGGCCAAACGCGACCAGCTCATCGGCGACGTGATCAACAACCTCAACACGGTGCTGGGGACCATCGACGCCAAGAGCGCGCAATTTTCGGCCAGCGTTGACCAGCTGCAGCAATTGATCACCGGGCTGTCCAAAAACCGCGACTCGATCGCGGGCGCCATCCCGCCGCTCGCGTCGACGACGACGGACCTGACGCAGCTGCTGCAGAATTCCCGCCGCCCGCTGCAGGGCATCCTGGAAAACGTCCGGCCGCTGGCCACCGAGCTGGATAACCGCAAGGCCGAGGTCAACAACGACGTCGAGCAACTGGGCGAAGACTACCTGCGGTTGTCCGCGCTCGGTGCCTACGGATCGTTCTTCAACATCTATTTCTGCTCGGTGACGATCAAGATCAACGGGCCCGCCGGCAGCGACATCCTGCTGCCGCTCGGTGGCCAGCCGGATCCCAGCAAGGGGAGGTGCGCTTTTGTCAAGTAAGCCCAAGCGCGAACGCGACCCGCTTCGCACCGGCGTCTTCGGCCTGGTGCTCGTGGTCTGCGTCGTGTTGCTCGCGTTCGGCTACGCAGGGTTGCCGTTCTGGCCGCAGGGAAAGACGTACGACGCCTACTTCACCGACGCCGCCGGCATCATCCCCGGTAACCCCGTGTACGTGTCGGGTTTCAAGGTCGGCAAGGTGTCGGAAGTGAGCCTGGCCGGGGACAGCGCCAAAATCACGTTCAGCGTGGACCGCCATGTCGCCGTCGGCGATCAGTCGCTGGCCGCGATCCGCACCGAAACCATCCTCGGCGAGCGCTCCGTCTCGATTAGCCCCGCGGGTTCCGGCCAGGCGACCAGCATCCCGGTGAGCCGGACGACCACGCCCTACACGCTCGCCGGAGCGCTCGAGGATCTGGGCGAAAACGGGAGCCACCTGAACAAGCCCCAGTTCGAACAGGCGTTGAACGTACTCACCAATACGCTGCACGACGCGACCCCGAGCCTGCGCGGTGCCCTGGACGGGCTGACGTCGCTGTCGCGCACCCTGAACACCCGTGACGAGGCGCTGCAAGCCCTGCTGGCGCATGCCAAGTCGGTGACGGCGGTGCTGTCCGAACGCGCCGGACAGGTCAACAAGCTGGTCATCGACGGTAACGAGTTGTTTGCCGCGCTCGACGAGCGGCGCGCCGCGCTGGGTCAGCTGATCTCGGGGATAAGCGGCCTATCCCAACAGATTTCCGGCTTCGTCGCCGATAACCGCAAAGAGTTCGGTCCGGCCTTGAGCAAGCTCAACCTGGTCCTGGACAACCTCAATCAGCGCCGCGACTACATCACCGAGGCCCTGAAACGGATACCCACCTACGCGACCGAGTTGGGCGAGGTGGTCGGTTCCGGACCTGGATTCAACGTCAACATCTACGGTGTGATCCCGGCGCCGCTGCTGGCGACGCTGTTCGACACCTTCTACCAGCCGGGCAAGCTGCCGGAGAGCCTCGCCGACTACCTGCGCGGGTTTATCCAGGAGCGCTGGATCATCAGGCCGAAGTCACCATGATCGAGTCGCCATGATCAAACGGATCACCGGCAGCCGCGGGCTGCTGATCGGCACCACCATCGCGCTGGTGGCGGTGCTGGTGGGCGGCATCTACGTGCTGACGTCAACAGCCAACAACCGAACCATCGTCGGCTACTTCACGTCCGCCGTCGGGCTCTATCCCGGAGACCAGGTGCGTATCCTCGGCGTCCCGGTGGGCGAGATCGACAACATCGAACCGCGGCCGTCCGACGTCAAGGTCACCATGTCGGTCTCCAAGGACATCAAGCTGCCCAAGGACGTTCAGGCCGTGATCATCTCGCCGAACCTGGTGACGGCGCGGTTCGTCCAGCTCACCCCGGTGTACACCGGCGGGGCGGTGCTGCCCGACGGCGGCAGCATCGAGCTGTCCCGCACCGCGGTCCCGGTGGAATGGGACGAGGTGAAGCAATCGCTAACTCAACTTTCCGTCCAGCTGAGCCCGACGACGGGACAGGGGCAAGGGCCGCTGGGCAAGGCGATCAACCAGGCCGCCGACACGCTCAACGGCAACGGCGAGTCGTTCCACAACGCGTTGCGTGAGCTTGCGCAAACCGCGGGGCGCCTAGGGGATTCGCGCAGCGACCTCTTCGGCACCGTCAAGAACCTGCAGGTACTGGTCAACGCGCTGTCGGAGAGCAACGAACAGATCGTCCAGTTCGCCGGAAACCTGGCGTCGGTGTCACAGGTGCTCGCGGACAGCTCGCGCAATCTGGACAGTACCCTGGGCAACCTCAACCAGGCGCTCTCGGACATCAAGGGGTTCCTGCACGAAAACAACTCCACGCTGATCGAAACCGTCAACCAGCTCAACGACTTCACCCAGACGTTGAGCGACCAGAGCGAGAACATCGAGCAGGTGCTGCATGTGGCGGGCCCCGGCATCGCCAACTTCTACAACATCTATGACCCCGCGCAGGGCACGCTGAACGGCCTGCTGTCCATCCCCGAATTCGCCAACCCCACGCAATTCATCTGCGGCGGTTCCTTCGAAACCGCCGCCGGGTACCACGCGCCGGACTACTTCAGGCGCGCCGAGATCTGTCGTGAACGGTTTGGGCCCGTGCTACGCCGGCTCGCGGTGAACTACCCGCCGATCATGTTCCACCCGCTCAACACGATCACGGCCTACAAGGGGCAGATCATCTACGACACCCCGGCCACCGAAGCCAAGTCGGAGACACCGGTTCCGCAGCTGACCTGGATCCCCGCCAAAGGAAATACGCCGCCAGCGAGCAATCCGACGGATCTGCAGGCGTTGCTTGTCCCGGCCGCCCCGGGGCCACCGTCCGGTACCGGACCCGCTCCGGGCCCGCCGCCTGCGGTGGGCGTGGCGCCGGCGACGCGTGATCCCGCGCCGGGGCCGTTGCCGGCCGAGCGGGGGGCCGGCGGATGAACCGAAACTGGCTGCGTGGCGGCGTGTTGGCCGCGGGTTGCTTGCTGCTGGCCGGTTGTGATTTCGGCGGGCTGAACTCCCTGCCGCTGCCCGGCACCTCCGGCCATGGCATCGGTTCCTACGAGGTCAGCGTCGACCTGGCCGACGTGGCGACGCTGCCGCAGAACTCGCCGGTCATGGTCGACGAGGTCACCGTCGGCAGTGTCTCCGGCGTGGAAGCCAAACAGCGGCCCGACGGAAGCTTTTATGCCGCAGTGAAACTGGCGCTGGACAAGAACGTGGTGCTGCCGTGCAATTCGACTGCCAGTGTCGCCCAGACGTCGCTGCTGGGCTCGCTGCACATCGAGTTGACTCGCCCGAAGGAAAATCCGACCGGCAAGCTCAGTGACCGCAACTGCCCGCCAATCCCGGAGTCCAACACGACCCGCTTTCCCACCACCGAAGAGGTGTTCTCGGCACTCGGTGTGGTGATCAACAAGGGCAATGTCGGTTCGCTGGAAGACATCACCGACGAGGCCTACCAGGCCGTCGCGGGACGGCAGAGCCAGTTCGTCGACCTGGTTCCCAGGCTCGCCGAGTTGACGGCGGGGCTGAACCGGCAGGTCAACGACATCATCGAGGCGGCCGACGGGCTGAACCGTTTCTCCGCGATCCTGGCGCGCGACAAGGACAACCTGGGCCGGACGCTGGACACCTTGCCCGAGGCGCTTCGCGTGCTCAACAAGAACCGCGACCACATCGTCGACGCGTTCGCTGCGCTCAAGAGGCTGGCCATGGTGACGTCGCACGTGCTGTCCAAAACCAAGGTCGACTTCGCCGAAGACCTCAAAGGCCTCTACCCGGTCGTTAAGGCCCTCAACGACAACAAGAAGGATTTCGTCACCTCGCTGCAGCTGTTGCTGACGTTCCCGTTCCCGAACTTCGGCATCAAGCAGGCGGTGCGCGGTGACTACCTCAACGTGTTCACCACGTTCGACCTCACCCTGCGCCGGCTCGGCGAGACGTTCTTCACCACGTCGTATGCACTCGATCCGAACATGATGCACATGTCCGAGATCCTCAACCCGCCCGACTTCTTGACCGGCGAGCTGGCCAACCTGTCCGGGCAAGCGGCCGATCCATTCAAGATTCCGCCTGGAACATCACAGTAGGGGCGGCACAGAGATGATAGACAGACGCACCAAGATCCAGCTCGCGATATTCGCGCTGGTCACCACCGTCACGCTGACGCTGATGATCATCTTCTATCTGCGGTTGCCGGCGACCTTCGGCCTCAACACCTACGGTGTGAGCGCCGACTTCGAAGCGGGCGGCGGGCTGTACAAGAACGGCAACGTCACTTACCGCGGTGTCGCCGTCGGCCGGGTGGAGTCGGTGGGGCTGAACCCCAACGGTGTCACCGCCGAAATGCGGCTGAACAGCGGCACCGCCATCCCGTCGAACGTCAGCGCCACCGTGAAGAGCGTGTCGGCAATCGGTGAGCAGTACATCGATCTGGTGCCTCCCGACAAGCCCTCGGCGACGAAGTTGCGCAACGGATCGAAGATCGACCGAAACAACACCCACATCGGCCAAGACGTCGCCGACCTGCTGAAACGGGCCGAGACTCTGGTCCACAGCATCGGCGACACCAAGCTGCGAGAACTGCTGCATGAGACGTTCGTGGCGGCCAATGGCTCCGGTCCCGAGCTGGCCCGGCTGCTGGAATCCGCCCGGCTGCTGGTGGACGAGGCCAACGCCGACTATCCGCAAGTCTCGCAGTTGATCGACCAGGCGGGCCCGTTCCTGCAAGCCCAGATTCGCGCCGGCGCAGACATCAAGTCACTCGCCGACGGGCTGGCGCGGTTCACCTCCGAGCTGCGTCAGGCCGACCCGCAGCTGCGCTCGACGCTGGTTATCGCGCCGGGCGCGATCGACGAGGCCAACACCGCGTTCTCCGGTATCCGCCCCTCGTTCCCGGCGCTGGCGGCCAGCCTGGCCAACCTGGGCCGGGTGGGCGTCATCTACAACAAGTCGATCGAACAGCTGCTGGTGGTGTTGCCGGCCCTGTTCGCCGCGATCGCCACGGCCGCCGGCGGCGCACCTCAAGACGAGGGCGCCAAGCTGGACTTCAAACTCGACCTGAACGACCCGCCCCCGTGCGCCGTCGGCTTCCTGCCCCCGCCGTTAATCCGCACACCCGCGGACGAGACGCTGCGGGAGCTCCCGAAGGACTTGTACTGCAAGACCGCCCAGAACGATCCCAGCACCGTACGCGGCGCCCGCAACTATCCTTGCCAGGAGTTCCCCGGCAAACGGGCACCGACGATTCAGCTGTGTCGCGACCCGAAAGGCTACGTGCCGTTTGGTCGTAACCCCTGGCGCGGCCCGCCGGTGCCCTACAACACGCCGGTCACAAATGGGCTAAACGTCTTGCCGCCCAACAAGTTCCCATACATCCCGCCGGGCGCAGAGCCGGATCCGGGCGTCCCCATCGTCGGGCCGCCCCCTCCCGGTGTGGTGCCTGGGCCGGGGCCTTTGCCGCAGCATCAGCCGGCGTACGACCCGCCGCCGCCCAACGACAGCGGGCCGCCGCCTGGGAACCCGTCGTGGATGCCGCCGGGGATCCCGCCGGTGCCGCCGCAGCTTCCATATCCGAAGTGGCTCCCGGCGCCGCCACCGCCGGAAGGTACCGGCCCGGCTCCCGAGGCCGCGCCCGCGCCGGCGCCCGGCGCGCAACCGCAGGCCGGCGGACCGGCCGCGTACACCACGTATGACCAAAACACCGGAGCCTTTAGGGACCCGGCAGGCGGCACTGGTATTTTCG
Source organism: uncultured Actinomycetota bacterium (assembly GCA_963845595.1). GTDB lineage: Bacteria > Actinomycetota > Actinomycetes > Mycobacteriales > Mycobacteriaceae > Mycobacterium. Next base: position 201,634 of record CAWJSU010000003.1, on the reverse strand, counting down.
CGCCGGGGATGACCGGCGTATCCGGCGCCGAGAACTGGGTGGACCTCATGCTGGATCCACGACCCCTGTAATGGCGGATACAGCGACAGTGGCGGATACAGCAGCAGTGGCAGACGAGACGACAGTGGCGGACGACGCGACGGTGGCGGACGACGCGACGGTGGCGGACGACACGGCAGAACAGCAGCCGACAATGCAGCGCGTTCGTCGGCGGGCATCCCGTGCCGCGGGTCCCGCGAAAAGTGAGTCTGGCCCGGACACTGACGCCGCTGCTGCCAAGGTCGCCAAGGGCGCCGCCACGGTCAAGGCCGACAAGGCAGGCAAGTCGGGCAAGGCGGGCAAGGCGGGCAAGGCGGGCGATTCCAAGGGCCCGGCCAAGAAGCTGACGTCCGTGCGGCCGCCGCCGCGGCGGCGGCCGCACCGGGTCCTGGTTGGGTGGATCTCGTTTGCCGCCGCTGTGGTGTTGATCGGCGTCCTGGCCACTGGTCTGGCCTTCCTGGTCGTCCAGCAGCGGCATGCCGAAGCCGAACAAGCGCGCCAGCAGCGTTTCGTCGACACCGCCACGCAGATGGTGGTGAACATGTTCAGCTACAAGCCCGACAACATCGACGAGAGCGTGAACCGGTTCGTCGCCAGCACGAGCGGGCCGCTGCGCGGCATGCTCAGCCACAACAACGCCGCCGATAACCTCAAGGGCCTGTTCCGCGCCACCAACGCGACCTCGGAGGCGGTGGTTAACGGCGCCGCCCTGGAGGGCATCGACGCGGTCGAGAACAACGCCTCGGTGCTGGTGTCGGTGCGGGTCACGGTCGCCGACATGGACGGGGTCACCAAGCCGTCCATGCCCTACCGGTTGCGGGTCATTGTGCACGAGGACGACACGGGGAAGATGACCGGCTACGACCTGAAATATCCAGACGGGGGTAACTGATGCGCTGGCGGCGGTGGCTGCTCGCCGTCGCCGGCCCCCTGGTGATCGCGGTTATCGTCGGGTTGTCGGCGGCGGGGGGCTGGTTCTTCTGGCAGCGGGTGCAGAGCGAGGGCGAGCAATCGGCCCGGGCGGTGTTACCGGAACTGGCCGCCAAGAGGATTCCCGAGGTCTTCGGCTACGACTACCAGACCGTCGAACGCAGCCTGTCGGCCGTGTACCCCATGCTGACGCCGGAATATCGCCAGGAGTTTCAAAAGAGCGCCAACGCGCAGATCATTCCCGAGGCGAAGAAGCGCGAGGTGGTGGTCCAGGCCAATGTCGTCGGCGTGGGTGTCATGTCCGCCAAACGGACTTCGGCGTCGGTGATGGTCTACCTGAACCGCACCGTGACCGACAAGTCGCGGCAGCCGGTCTACGACGGCAGCCGGTTGCGGGTGGACTTCAAGAAGATCGGCGACGAATGGCTGATCGCCTACATCACGCCGATCTAAACGGTCAGAAGCACATCGCAATGTCGTTGCATTGCAACGGATAACGGTTGATCGGGCTGGGCGGGGGCCCGGCGAGCGCCAGCGTGAACGGTTGCTTTTTCATCTCCGGCTGCAGCCCGCACACGTCGCCGCGCAAAGTGGTATGCGTGCCGGCGAGCGTCTCGTTGTCGAACGCGAAGGTTTCGGTGGATTGCGCGGTGCCGCCGCCCGGGCACGAAACGCCGTCTGCCACATCTATCTTGAAGGTCCAAAGTCCGCTCACCAGCCGGGCTCTGCTGGTGTAATTCTGCACCTTGTCCTGATGGCTGATCTGTTCGCCGGTGAAGCTCACTACGTTCAGAGAACAAAAATCGGCCATGATGGTCGGGTTGTCATAGTCCTTGTAATAGCGGCTTCCGTTGACTTGATCGCACAGAGCCGTGACCGTCCAGGTCACCCCTGACACTCCCGCCTGGTTCAAGGAGTAATTGCCGTCCGGCGGTGGCGCGACCGCACTCGCCGGCTCGCTCGATTCCAGCGCGATTCCCAGTGCGACGGCCGAGCAGACGCCAGCGCCGGCGGCCAGCCCGCGACGGATATTTTTCACGTTGCTTCTCCCTCCACGCTGCATCGAGTATCACAGCGTTTCGGCGGCAACACCATGGGTTCGCCCCAGCTACTTGGGGCTACTTGGGGCTACTTGGCGTCGCGCGAGTGCGCCTCGGCGAGGGCGTCCAGAAATGACCGCGCCCAGCGGTCAACGTCGTGGGCGAGCACCTGGCGCCGCAGCGAGCGCATCCGGCGCCGGCCCTCCTCGACCGGCTGATTGAGCGCCGCCTCGATCGCGTCCTTGACCCCTTCGAGGTCGTGCGGGTTGACCAGATACGCCTGCTTCAGTTCGGCTGCGGCCCCCGTGAATTCGCTGAGCACCAGCGCACCGCCGAGATCGTTGCGGCATGCGACGTACTCCTTGGCCACCAGATTCATCCCGTCCCGCAGCGGGGTGACCAGCATGACGTCGCTGGCCACGAAGAAGGCGATGAGTTCGTCGCGGGGCACCGGACGGTGTAAGTAATGCACCACCGCATGACCGACCTCGCCGTATTCGCCGTTGATGTTCCCCACCTGGCGTTCGATGTCGTTGCGCAGAATCTGGTAGCTCTCCACCCGTTCCCGACTCGGTGTCGCCAGCTGGATCAGCACGGTGTCGTCGCGTTTGGCGCGGCCCTCGGCGAGCAACTCGGCGAACGCTTTCAGCCGGACATCGATGCCCTTGGTGTAGTCGAGCCGGTCGACGCCGAGCAAGATCTTGCGGGGGTCGCCCAACTCGGCCCGGATCTCGCGGGCCCGGCGCCTGATGTCGCGGCCGCGTGCCGCATGGTCGAGCGCGCGCGAGTCGATCGAGATGGGAAAGGCGCCCACCTGAACCGCGCGGGACTCCCACTGCGCCTCACCGAGCCGCGACCGCACACCGACCGCTCCACGCGATGTGTTCGCACCAACCAGGACCCGGGACAGGAACAGGAAATTCTGCGCCCCGCCGGCCAGTTGGAAGCCCACCAGGTCGGCACCGAGCAGGCCCTGGATGATCTCGGTGCGCCACGGCATCTGCATAAACAGCTCGACCGGCGGGAACGGGATGTGCAAGAAGAAGCCGATGGTCAGGTCCGGCCGCAGCGTGCGCAGCATTTTCGGCACCAGCTGCAGTTGGTAGTCCTGCACCCACACCGTCCCGCCGCGGGCGGCGACGCGCGACGTGGCCTCGGCGAAGCGGCGGTTGACATCGACGTAGCGTTCCCACCATTCGCGGTGGTAGATCGGCTTGACGATGACGTCGTGGTACAGCGGCCACAGCGCGGCGTTCGAGAACCCCTCGTAGTACTCGGCGACGTCGTCGGAGGACAGGCGGACCGGATGAAGCGTGATGTCATCCTGGACGATGGGCTCGACGTCGGCGACTATGTCCTCGTCAACGACGCCCGGCCAGCCGACCCACGCTCCGCGCCGGCGGCGCAGCAGCGGCTCCAAGGCCGTGACCAATCCCCCTGGGCTGCGTTTCCAGGCCGTGGTGCCGTCGGGAAGCCGCTCCAAGTCGACCGGCAGCCGATTGGCGACCACTACGAAGTCAGAATCTCCGAAGCGCTCGGAATCTGATGCCTTCGAGTCCAGGCCTGCCCTGGGAGCCATTTACGTCTCGTGTTTCGCCGGCCCAATACCGAGCATGGACAAGAAAACGCGGCACTCATCGGCGTCGTTCGCATACGCGGCGACGACACGCCTGGCCTGGCTGGCGGTGTGGTCGGCCAGTGGCTCGACATCGCCGATTTCGCCAGGGTCAGATTTCGTAGGCATTACCTAACTGTATGCGACGTCGGTATTCGGTTGAAGCCGTCTCGGCCCCGACGACGCTGTGGCGGGCCAAGCCAGGGCTGAGTAGACCGGGGCGAACCCGGTCCGCCGACCCCGCAGGTGACCGAAACCCGCGCGCAGCAAGGCGTTCGGTCCAAGCACCAAGATCGTTAACGGGTGGTCAATATCAATCGGGTGAGGTTTATGCCGGATAGATGCAGGCAATGGGGTGGATGGTAATCAGAAGATATGCGGCCATTAAACATTCCTAGCGAACGTTTGCGGCGCCTCCGCCGCCGCGGGTTCGACGGCGTGCAAGCGGTGCGCAAGTGACGGTCGCCCAGGGCCACAAAGACCGCTACTTGTGCCCCGAACCACGTGGTCGACGTCGAACGACGGGATGCCAAGTGCGTGCCAACCCGTCCCGCGGCGACGTCTCGCGGCCGGCCAATCGGCGCCTATTCCTTGCCTAGGTTAACCATTCTTTGGCAAACTAAGCACGTCGCTGCGGAAAAGTACTATCCTTGCCGCAATGACCTTCGCCTGATGACGTCTAAGGCACCGGGAGTACAACGATGACGCTCACTCCAGCAGACGTGCACAATGTCGCGTTCTCCAGGTCGCGCGTGGGCAAGCGCGGCTACAGCGAGCAGGAAGTCGACCTCTTCATCGACCTGGTTGAGCAAGAGCTGACCAGACACATCGACGAGGACGCCGAGCTCCGCGCCCGCAACGCCGAACTCCGCAATCGGGATGGGGGGCTGCGCAAGCGGGAACTCGAGCTTGCCGAGCGCGAAGCCGACCTCCTTCAGTTGGAAAATCGAATCCACCACCAGGAAGAGCAGCTGCACCACCAGGAAGACCACATTCACCACCAGGAGGGCCAGCTGCACCAGCTGGAAGCCAAGCTCGCCCAGCGCGGAGCGCCGCTTCCTCAGCAGGTAGCGCAGCTGCGCCACCGGGAAGCTCAACTCGCTGCGCATGAGGCCCGGCTGGCGCAGCGGGAAGCGGAACTCGCCCAGCGGGAAGCACAGCTCGCCGAGCACGAAGCCCAGCTTGCGCAGCAGGAACCCCAGCTCGATCGGCGGGAAACCGAGGTTCGGCAGCAGGAAGCCGAGCTGGTCCAATGGGAAAACGAGCTGCGCCAGCAGGAGGCCCAGCTCGCGCAGCGGGAGATGCAGCTTCGCCAGCAGCACGCCCAGCTCACCCAACGGCTGGAGCAGCAGGAACCGGTTGCGGCTCGTGTCGGCGCGGGTGTCGCCACCCACCCGGCGCCGCGGCCTTATCGGCCTATCGCGAAAAACGGGGGCCAGGTGGCGCAGTCCGTCGTCAATGGCGTCAATGGCGTCAATGGGGCATCGCACCGCGAGGATGTGCGCGCGGTCGCCGCGGTCGGCCGCCACGACATGGAGCGGACGGCGATTCGGGCGGTGACCGACGTCCTCGGCAATACCGTCACCGAGACCGTGCACGAACGGTTGCGCCGGAGCGAGGCGTCCGAGGAGTCCGACGAACTCGATCAGTTGAAGGAACAGAACGCGGAACTCGCCCGCGTCAACGGCATGCTCAAATCTGCCGCGGCGCTGCTGGCGGCCGCGCTGGACAAGTCGTAATCCGGCGTGCCGTCGTTAGTCGACGGCCGGCGTGGGGCGTCTTGCGATCCGACTCGTTTGGCTAGCTAATCTAACCCAACCGCGGGCGCGTTCGGTGCTGGCCGTAATGTGCAAAAGGTCGGAACGATTCGAACCAATTCGGAACCTTATAGAGCCTGATTGCGAGGTGGGCGGAATGACACTCTCCGACCAAGCCGCTACCACAGCCAACGCCAACGCCGCTGAGTTCGTTGCCTACGAAACCCTCGACGAGGGCCGCATCGCACGGATCTGGCTCAACCGGCCGGACGCGCACAACGCACAGAACCGCACCCTGCTGGTTCAGCTCGACGAGGCGTTCGGCCGCGCCGAGGCCGACGACACCGTGCGCGTGGTGATTCTGGCCGCGCGTGGCAAGAACTTTTCCGCCGGTCACGATCTGGGGTCGGAGGAAGCGCTGCTGGAGCGAAAGCCCGGACCGACGCAGCATCCGACCTTTCGCTCGCACGGCGCGACGCTGGATCCGATCATCGAGAAGTTGTATCACCAGGAGTGGCACTTCTTCTTCGAAAACACCTGTCGCTGGCGCGATTTGCGCAAGATCACCATCGCGCAGGTGCAGGGGAACGCGATCTCGGCCGGCCTGATGCTGGCGTGGGCATGCGATCTGATCGTCGCGGCCGACAATGCGAAGTTCAGCGACGTGGTCGCGGTGCGGCTGGGCATGCCGGGTGTCGAATATTACGCTCACCCTTGGGAATTCGGCCCGCGCAAGGCCAAGGAACTGCTGTTGACCGGTGATGCGCTGGATGCCGATGAAGCGTATCGGCTTGGCATGGTATCCAAGGTTTTTCCGGCCGACGAGCTTACGGAGAAGACCCTGGAATTCGCGCGGCGCATCGCCGAGCGGCCCACGATGGCGGCGATGCTGATCAAGGACTCGGTCAACGCCGCTTCCGATGCAATGGGTTTCACCGAGGCACTGCGGCACGCGTTCCATGTTCACCAGTTGGGGCACGCGCACTGGGCCGCCCACAACGAGAATCGGTTCCCGGTCGGCCTGCCGCCCGATGTTGAGGACTGGCGCAACGCGAAGCCGACGAGGGTGGCCCGCCGCGATACGCCATAGCACCGGCGGCTCCCAGCCGTACTTAAGTTCACCGAGATTGCCGTGATGGCTGTGGTTGGGGCACCAACCACAGCCATCACGGCAATCTCGCTGTCATGTCGGTGCCGCGCCTGAGGCGACGTTCACATACTCGCGACAGTCCATCTCGTCGCTCTAGCTGATGCGGGCCCGGGTTAAGGCTAAGTAGTACCCGCCCGGAAGCGGGGCGAAATTGGAGTAGCTCGCTACTCTTCTGCGCCTACCCAATACGAGTGACGATCTCCATCACGGAGCTAGACCGGACGAACGCGCGTGATGGCGTAGCTGACAAGGGGCACCAGATGTCGTCATATGTTATTGCCGCACCCCAAGCTTTGGCGGCGGCATCCGGGGACTTGAGCGGGATCGGATCGGCGATCACGGCGGCCAACGCCTCGGCGGCGGCGTCGACAACGGAGGTGCTGGCCGCGGGTCAGGATGAGGTGTCGGCGGCGATCGCCTGGTTGTTTGGCGCCCACGCCCAGGATTATCAGGCGCTCAGTGCGCGCGCGGCGCTCTTCCATGACCAGCCAGTGCAGGTTCTGTGTTCGGGCGCGGACGCGTATGCGGCCGCCGAGGCCGCCAACGTGTCCCCGTTGCAGGAGCTCGGGGTGTTTTCGCCGTGGAAGACGCTCACGGGCCGGCCGTTGGTGGGCAACGGCACCAACGGGGCGCCGGGCACGGGGGATGCGGGGGCCGGCGGCGGGTGGCTGTACGGCAACGGCGGCAACGGTGGGTCCGGTGCTTCGGGTGGCCCCGGCGGCAAGGGTGGGGCCGCAGGGCTTTTCGGCACCGGCGGGGCCGGCGGGGCTGGCGGCTTCACTTACACCGGCGGGGGCGGGGCCGGCGGTGCCGGCGGCTCCGGCGGCTTCAGCGACGTCAACTTCGTCCCCGGGAATGATGCTGGCGGGGCCGGGGGCCAGGGCGGGAGTGGCGGGCTGTTCGGCACCGGCGGCTCCGGTGGCACCGGCGGCGGCGGCGGGCACGGGGCCGGCGGGGCCGGCGGGGCCGGCGGCAGCGCCGGCGCGCTCTTGGGCCACGGCGGCGCCGGCGGCGCAGGCGGGTACGGCTTCGTTGGCGGCGGAGCCGGTGGGACCGGCGGCAGCGCGGGCGTGATCTTTGGCTCCGGCGGCGCCGGCGGCGCAGGCGGGTACGGCTCCGACGGCAACGGTGGGGCGGGCGGGGCCGGCGGTAAGGCCGGGCTGATCGGCAGTGGCGGCGCTGGCGGCGAAGGCGGACTGAGTCTGGTTTCCCAGGGGTTGGGGGGTACCGGCGGGGCAGGCGGCGATGCGGCGATGATCGGCAACGGCGGCAACGGTGGCAACGGCGGGGTCGGCTACGCCGGCTCAAATGGGGGTGGTGGGGCCCGCGGCAAGGCGGGTCTGATCGGCACGAACGGAGTAGACGGGAATCCGTAGGCTGGCGGACCCGCTGCACACCCGAATCGCTTTGCGGTCGCGATAGGCCGGCGCGACAACGCCGCATACCGGTGTCGCTAGTAGGCGGGCAAACACACATAGCCCTTCGGCCCGGGATCAGTGCGACAATTGTGATCGATCTGGCTGGGGCCGGCGTCGGGCCGGGGGGAGTCCCGCGCGCCCGAGCGCGCATGGTTCTATGGCTGGAACCTGTTTCGATTTCAGTGTCAGTTTCAGGGGGCTCGCATGCAGCTGTCTTTCGAAGACCGGACCTACTTGGTCACCGGTGGCGGCAGTGGAATAGGCAAGGGGGTAGCGGCGGGGCTGGTTGCGGCCGGGGCCTCGGTCATGATCGTCGGCCGCAACCCCGACAGGCTGGCGGCGGCGGTCCAGGACATCGAGGCTAGCGGCGGCGCGATCCGCTATGAGCCCACTGATGTCACCAACGAGGAGGAGACCGCCCGCGCGGTGAACGCCGCGACGGCATGGCACGGGCGGCTGCACGGTGTGGTGCACTGCGCGGGCGGCTCGGAGACCATCGGCCCGATCACCCAGATCGACTCGGAGGCGTGGCGGCGGACCGTCGACCTCAACGTCAACGGCACCATGTACGTGCTCAAGCACGCCGCGCGTGAGCTGGTGCGCGGCGGGGGCGGGTCGTTCGTCGGAATTTCGTCGATCGCGGCCAGCAACACTCACCGCTGGTTCGGCGCCTACGGCGTCACCAAGTCGGCCGTTGACCACATGATGATGCTGGCCGCCGACGAACTCGGCCCGTCCTGGGTTCGGGTCAACAGCATCCGCCCGGGCTTGATCCTCACGGATCTGGTCGCGCCCATAACGGTGTCCCCGGAGCTGAGTCAGGACTACGCGCACTGCACGCCGCTGCCCCGGCCCGGTGAGGTGGAGGACGTCGCCAACCTGGCGATGTTTTTGCTCAGCGATGCGGCCAGCTGGATCACCGGGCAGTGCATCAACGTCGACGGCGGCCACATCCTGCGACGCGGCCCGGACTTCTCTTCGATGCTGGAACCCGCGTTCGGCGCCGACGGGCTACGTGGCGTGGTGTGAAGCCACACCGGCGTCCCGGTCGGCCAGCGTACTGCCCGCCGACCAGTCCAACTGTCCGCCACCGGTCGCCACCAATGTCAGCAGGCGGTCACGCAGCAGGCTGGCCAACGGCAGCGGCACTTGCAGCTGTTCTGCCGCAGCGAGCACCAGCCGGACGTCCTTGAGCCCGAGCGTCGCCGCGAACCCGGCCGGCTCGAACTCCTGTCGCGCGATCAGCCCGCCATAGGTCTGATACGCGGGCGCGGCGAAGAGCGTCGAGGTGAGGATGTCGACGTACTGGTGTCGGTCCACCCCCGCCTTGCCAACCAGTGCGACGGCCTCGCCGACGGACTCGATAGCCGATGCGATCAGGAAGTTGCCGCTCAGCTTGACCAGGTTGGCGGCGGGCGGCTGCTCGGAAACCACGAAGGTGCGCTGGCCGATCGCGTCGAACAGCGGCAGCAACGGCTGCAGCATATGCGGTGCACCCGCCGCTATCACGAAAAGCTTTGCGGCGGCGGCCGCCTCGGGCCGCCCGAACACCGGCGCTGCAACGTAGCGCTGACTGGCGTCGGCATGCGCGGCCGCCAAGCGCTCGGACATTGCCACACTGATGGTGCTCGACGAGACGTGCGTGGCGCCCGGTGGCAGCCACGCCACGATGCCTTCCCCGCCGAACATCACGTCCTCGACGGCCTGGTCGTCGGCCAGCATGGTGAACACCACCTCGCCGCTGCTGGCTTCGGCGACGGTGGACGCCGCGGTGGCGCCCTGCTCGACGAGCGACTTCGCCTTGGCGGCGGAGCGGTTGTAGACGGTGACGTGGTGGCCCGCCTTCAGCAGGTTCGCGGCCATACCGCGGCCCATGTTCCCCAGCCCGATGAATCCGATCTCCATGGCATCTACCATGCCCTTGCGATGATGGGCACGCATAGCGGGGATCGCGAGCGCGGCGGAGCCGGGCGGAGCGGGTCGCCACCATCATGACTAGCGACGGGAGAACTCCGATGAAGCGACTCGAAGGCAAGCGGATCCTGGTGACCGGCGCCGCGTCGGGAATCGGCCAGGCCACTGCACTGCGGCTGTTGGACGAGGGTGCGGTGGTGGTGGCCGCCGACATCGCGGCGGACGGTCTGGGCAAGAGCCAGGCGCAGGCCGAAGAGGCCGGAATCGGTGATCGCCTCACCACGATGCCGATGGACGTCGGTAACGAGGCTTCGGTCATCGACGGCGTGTGCTCGGCCGTCGAGGCGCTCGGCGGCCTCGACTCGCTGGTCAATGCGGCGGGCATATTGCGGGCCGCGCACACCCACCAGACCAGCACCGAGCTGTGGAATCAGATCATCAACGTCAACCTCACCGGCACCTTCCTGGTGGTTCGCGAGGCGCTGCCGGCGCTGCTGGCGAATTCGCGCAGCGCGATCGTGAACTTCAGCTCCACGTCCGCGTCTTTCGCCCATCCCTACATGGCGGCCTACGCCGCGAGCAAGGGTGGGATCCAGGCCTTTACCCACTCATTGGCACTGGAATACGCGAAGGACGGCCTGCGTGCGGCCTGCGTGGCGCCGGGCAGCATCAAGTCCGGGATCACCGATGCGACCGGGGGATACATCCCCAAAGACGCGGACTGGTCGCTATTTCCCAGGCTGATGCCGATCCTGCCCACGACGGTGGAATCCAGCGGCGCCGGAATGGCGGAACCCGCCGCGATCGCCGGCGTCATCGCCATGCTGGTGTCCGACGACGGCGCCTGGATCACCGGCACCGAAATCCGCATCGACGGCGGCACGCACGCCTAATTGACACCGCGCGCTTGCGCGCCTAATTGACACACGGCACGCCGCCGCCGTCGATCGGTTTCCCCTGATCGGGCGTCGGGTAGGTGGTGGTGGCGTAGCCGTAGCCGTAGCCGCTGGTCTTGCTGGACGTCGTCGTTGTGCTGGTGGTGGTGGATTCGTCAGGTGCCGGCATGGAGTAGTTGGTATCGACGGTCACCCGGATGTGTCCGGGTTCGATTGCGGAATTCGGGACGCTGGGAGCGTCGATGCCAAGCAATGTGGCCACGTTGCGTGCGTCGACGTCCGCGCCGGCGCCGTACTCGATGGTGGTGGCGGACGGATCACTGGCGGTGCGGTCCCGGACCTGCCCCTCGGTGTAGCCGTGCTTTTTCAGCGCGCTGGACACCTGGGTGGCGAGTCCGCTGAGGCTGCCGACGTTGACCACATCGACGACGGTGTACGGGCTGGGTTTGACGGTCGTGGTGGTGGTCGCGGTGGTGGGTGGGGCGGCGCCGATCGCGGCTGCCACCTCGGCTTTGATCGCGCCCGAGTCGATGATGTTGACGTCCTGGCCGTCGATGTTGTCGTAGCGCACCACGGGCAGCGTCCGGAATTCCGCGTTCCCGCCCGCCAGCGCACCCAATCGCTGGATCAGGTCCTCGTCCCAACCGGACGACAGCACCACATCCTTGCGCGCCACCGCCATCAGGTTCTTGAGCTTGTCCACGTTGGAAAAGGTGCCGGTGTCCTGAAGTTCCCGCATCACCGACGAGATGAATGCCTGCTGTCGGTGGGTGCGGTCGAGGTCCCCGTTGTCCAGGCCATGACGTTGCCGGACGAACGCCAGCGCTTCTGACGCGTCCAGCCGCTGGCGCCCGGCCGGGAAGTCCGCACCGGAGTACTCGTCAGAGACGGCGTGGTTGAGGCACACCTCGACGCCGCCCAGGGCCTGGGCGAGATCGTAGAAACCGGCCAAGTTGACCTCGGCGAAATAGTCGATCGGGACGCCGGTCAGAGCCCGCACCGCGCGCAACGTGGCCGCGCGGCCGGCTTCGCGCCCCCGTGTCTCCAGCTCTTTCCCGCCCACACCCTGATTGGCGAGCTTGTTTGCGACGTACTGCTTGGTCAGCCCGTACGCTTCTTTGATCTTGATGTGGTTGTATCCGGGAACGCCGGTGAAGGGCACCCAGTCATCGCGGGGGATCGAAAAGGCGACCACTTTATTGTCAGCCCCGACGTGCACCAGGATCAGGGTGTTGGTGTTGTAGCCGCCGTCGTCGGAATCACCCGCGTGCAAGTGCTTCAAAATCGACCAGGGCAGGTCGTTGCCGTCCTGGTCCTTACGCGAGTCCAGCCCGATGAGCAGGATGTTCATGTTGTTGCCGCTGGATCGCGGATCCTCGGGGCTCAGCGCATCCGAAACGGTGATGCCGCCCAGCGCGCCGTGGGCCACCCAATACCCCGCGCCCGTCAGCAGCACCGCCACCACGGACGCCAGCGCCATGAAGCCGCGCGCTATCCCATTTCCGAGCCGCGACTGCTGACGAACGGCGCGATGGCGATGATGCGCGCCGCCGGAGCGTGCCATCACAAGCCTCGGCCAATTCCCCGCGCACCACCCACTACCGCAACAGCGGTTTGCGGTGATGTCGCCCGAAGCATGACGTCAAGTATGCGGTAGCTTGCTGTAAAGCCCCCAATCAAAAGGGGCCCGAGGGGACCCGACAAAGCTGCCTGTGAGCGGGCTCACCCGGCGGTCCGGAAGTTGGCTCAGCGCGGCAATATTCCCGCTACCAGCACTTTTGCGGCGACATTCGCCATGCTCGGTAAGTCCGGAAGGATCTCAGCAGTTATATAGATGTGTGTGACGAGATCGATCCAGGCGCACTGCCGGCGGGTCAGTAAGTCAGTAATTGAGCCCTACCGGACCTTCTCGACCTCCTCGCCCGACGTGTAGTAAATGGTGATGTTCGAGCCCGTGATGATTTCGGCGAAGAAGACGCCGAGCGGTTCCACCTCGTAGTAGTAGTGGACGTAGCCGCGGGCATCCACCGCCGAGGCACACGAGTAGCCCGGCGCACCGCACCTTTGCTTGATCGGCATCGCGAGCACGGCGATGATCAGCACCACGGCAATCCCGACCGCAACCGGAACCCTGCTCACGGCGTGCCTCGTTTGTGAAGGATGCATCATTGTGGGCAGTGTATGTGGCTCGTTCGGCATCGACCCGCCGCGACATGGAGGTAGCTCGACATGACTAGCGGCGCATCGGGTTACGACGCCATTGTGGTCGGCCTGGGCGGTATGGGAAGCGCGGCGGCCTACCATCTGGCCGCTCGGGGACGCCGGGTGCTCGGCCTGGAGCGGCACCAGCCCGCCCACGACAAGGGATCCAGCCACGGTGGATCCCGGATTATCCGCCAGACCTATTTCGAGGATCCCGGTTACGTTCCGCTGCTGCTGCGAGCCTACGAGCTGTGGGAAAAGCTGGCCGCCGACGCGGCACGTGACGTCTACCGGCTCACCGGGGGACTGTTCATCGGGCCACCGGCCGGCATGACCGTATCCGGTTGCCTACGCACCAGCCGCCAATGGGATCTGCCGCACGAGATGCTCGACGCCGCCGAGATCACCTCCCGGTTCCCGAATTTCACGCCCCACCCTGGTGATGTTGCGCTCTATGAAGCCAAGGCCGGTTTCGCGCGCCCGGAGCTGACGGTGCGCGCACATCTGGAGCTTGCCGAAAAATGCGGAGCCACACTGCAATTCGGTGAGCAAGTGCTGGACTGGAAGCAGACTGGCACCGGGGTGCGCGTCATCACCGGCCGTGGTTCCTACTCCGCCGCGCAGCTGGTGATCTGTCCCGGCCCGTGGGCCCCGCAGCTGCTGGCTCAGTTCAACATCCCGGTCACGGCGCAACGTGCGGTGATGTACTGGATAGACCCGATCGGCGGAGTCTCGGAGTTTCTCGATCACCCGATCTTCATCGCCGAGAATGCTTCGGGCACACATATTTACGGCTTCCCGGCCATCGACGGACCGCGCGGCGGTGTGAAGGTTGCCTTCGCCCGCAAGGGGGTCGACTGCACGCCCGACACCATCGACCGAGTGGTGCACGCGCAGGAGATCAGCGAGATGACCGCGCGGGCCGGTGAGTTGGTGCCGGCCCTGGCGGGCACCTGCCTGCGCACCGGGACCTGCATGTACTCCAACACGCCCGACCTGAATTTCGTCATCGCCCGCCTTCCCCAGTGCGCCCACGTCACCGTGGCGTGCGGATTCTCCGGGCACGGCTTCAAATTCGTTCCTGTGGTCGGCGAGATTCTTGCCGACCTGGTCATCGACGGGACCACCGACCAGCCCATCTCGCTGTTCGACCCGGCGAGGTTCGCGACCGGATGATCACCGATCACGTCGTCGGTCTGCGCGACGGGCGGTCGTTGACCTACGCGCAATACGGAGACCCGGCCGGGTTCCCGATCCTCAACGCGCACGGGGGCCTCGCCTGCCGCTTGGACGTCGAAGCCGCCGCATCCGTCGCCGCGCAATCCGGGATCCGGCTGATCTCGCCCGACCGACCCGGCGTCGGCAGGTCTGATCCCCAGCAGGGGCGCACCATCCTGGACTGGGCCGCCGACGCCGGTGAGCTGCTCGACCTACTCGGCATTGACCGGTTCGCGGCCATGGGCTGGTCGCTGGGCGGTCAGTACGCCGCGGCCGTGGGCTATGCATGGCCGGCGCGGGTAACGCGCATCGCGATCGTGGCCGGCGCGTTACCACTCACCGAACCGGGAGCGTTTGACGCTCTGCCGACGATCGACCGGGCGTCCATCGGGCTGTCCCGGCGTGCACCCTGGGTCGCGCGGCAGTGTTTCCGCGCCATCGGGCTGGCGGCGGCCGCGGCGCCGCGGCTGTACGGGCGGCTGGCCGCTCGCGATCTCGGTGCGGCCGACGGTGCGGTGTTGCGCACCGAGGGTTACCACAAGTTCGCCGGCATGTCCCGGGAGGCGTTGCGGCAACCCGCCGGCGTGGTCGAGGAGTACAAAGTCATGGTCCGGCCCTGGGGCTTCGCGCCTGAAGACCTGCGGGTGCCGGTGGACGTGTGGGCGGGAACCGACGACCAGCTGCTGGATCCGGCCTGGCCGGCCGAACTCGCGGGGCGAATCCCGGATGCCACGCTGCATTTGAGGCCTGGGGGCCATTTCCTGGCGCACCTGTATTACCGTGACATCTTCGACCGGCTATCCCGCGGGTAAACCGCCGTGTCAGGATGTCGACCATGACTGTGGTTCTGGTTCATGGCAATCCGGAGACTGACGCTATTTGGGGCCCGTTGGTCGATGTCCTGGGACGCGACGATGTGGTGCGGCTGTCACCACCGGGATTCGGCGCCGCGCTGCCTGAAGACTTCTCGGCGACCTACCTGGCTTACCGCGACTGGCTGGAGAGCGAGTTGGCGCGCATCGACGAACCGGTCGACCTCGTCGGGCACGACTGGGGCGGCGGCCACGTGGTGAACGCGGTGATGCATCGGCCGGAACTTGTGCGCAGCTGGGCCAGCGACGCGGTCGGGCTGTTCGACCCGGACTACGTGTGGCATGACCTCGCGCAGGTGTGGCAGACGCCGGGCGACGGTGAACAGCTGGTGGACACGCTGCTCGGCGGCACGGTCGCCGATCGCGCCGCACGGATGGCCTCGTTGGGTATCCCGATGGACATCGCGGCCCCTATCGCCGCGGATCAGGGCCCGGAGATGGGTCGGGCGATCCTCCTCCTGTACCGATCGGCGCGCCAACCCGCGATGGCTGAGGCCGGACGCGCGTTGCCGAACGCCGCGGCCCGCCCGGGACTTTCCCTGCTGGCCACCGAGGATCCGTACATCGGCCCCGCCGATAACCGGCGCCGGGCCGCGGACCGAGCCGGAGCCCGCACGGAGGTGCTCGACGGGCTCGGACACTGGTGGATGGTGGAGGATCCGGCGCGCGGCGCCGCGGCGCTTATCCGCTTCTGGGAAACGCTCGAATAGGCACCCAAAACCGTCGCCGGCTGCGGCGGCGGCAGTAGGTTTCTCAGCTATGGCCATAGCAAGCGACGCATCGCCGCAGACGCGGGTAGAGGTACTCGGCAACATCGGGCCCAACTGGTTCGCCTCGGTCATGGGTACCGGGATTGTCGCCGTGGCCGGCGCCACCTTGCCCGTCCACGTCGTGGGGCTGCGCGCATTCGCCGAAGTGGTGTGGGTGATCGCGGCGGTGCTGCTCGTGGTGCTGGTCGCCGCGGTCGGCGGTCACTGGTTGCGCCACCCGACCGTGGCGCGCAGCCACGCCCGCAATCCGCAGATGGCCCACTTTTACGGGGCCGCGCCGATGGCGCTGATGACCGTCGGCGCGGGAGCGGTGCTGGTAGGCAAGGACCTGATCGGCGAGCGCATCGCCGTCGACCTGGACTGGTTGTTGTGGACCGCCGGCACGCTGGGCGGCCTGTTCACCGCCGTCAGCATTCCCTTCCTGATGTTCACCCAGCACGACGTCGAGCCCGACGCGGCGTTCGGTGGATGGCTGATGCCGGTGGTCCCGCCCATGGTGTCTGCCGCGACGGGAGCGCTGCTGCTCTCACACCTGGCGGCGGGCACCGGCCGCCAGACCATGCTGTACGGCTGCTACGCCATGTTCGGATTGTCGTTGGTGGCCTCGTTGAACATCATCGCGATGATCTGGAGCCGGTTGACCCACTTCGGCACCTCCGGCACCGCACGGGTGCCGACCCTGTGGATCGTGTTGGGTCCGCTCGGCCAATCCATCACGGCCGCCGGGCTTTTGGGGGCCACAGCGAAAATTGCCGTCGAACATGACGTGGCCGAGAACCTCAACGGGTTCGCGATCCTTTTCGGAGTGCCGGTGTGGGGCTTCGCGGTGTTGTGGATCGCGCTCGCCACTTTGCTCACGGTGCACACGCTGCGGCGGGGGATGCCGTTCGCGCTGACCTGGTGGAGCCTGACGTTCCCGGTCGGCACCTTCGTCACCGGAACTTCGCAGCTCGCGGCGCACACTCATCTGCCCGCGTTCAAGGTGGCCGCGGTCATCGCCTACACCGGTCTGCTGTTCACCTGGATCCTGGTGGCCATCCGCACCGCACGGGGTAGCTTGCGCGGCAACCTGCTGAAGCTGCCCCCGAGCGCCGCACCGGTCAAGGCCAGCAAGAACCCGGTGGCCCGATCGACTTAGTTTCGGGGCATAACCGGGGCAGTGCGCTGGTTGTACGTTCTTGGTGTCGCGGCGCCTGGAGGGCGGTACCGACAAGAGCGAGGAGTGCGCCCATGACCAGCGCGGTTCCCACCGTAAACCTTGGCATCGGGTTCAGCGGGCTTAGCGTCAGTGCGATCGGATTCGGGGCGATGGCTCTGACGCCGATTTATGGTGCGGTCGACGACACCAAATCGCTTGCCACGCTCAACCATTGCCTCGACGTCGGCGTCACCTTCATCGACACCGCCAACATCTACGGTGGCGGCGAAAACGAACGGCTTATCGCCAACCTGTTGCAGGATCGCCGCGACGAGGTAACGCTCGCAACGAAATTCGGCATCGCGGGCAACCCGGCAGCGGGCCAGCGTACGGTACGCGGCGACGCCGCCTATGTCCGTCAGTGCATCGAGCAAAGCCTGGGGCGGGGAGAACACCGACGTCGTCGATCTGTATTACCGGCACCGACGGGATCCAAGTGTGCCGATCGAGGAGACGGTCGGCGCGATGGCGGAGCTGGTGACCGCCGGTAAGGTGCGCCACCTCGGATTGTCCGAGGTGACGGCCGACGAACTCCGGGCGGCCGTCGTGGTGCACCCGATCGCCGCCGTGCAAAGCGAGTGGTCGATCTGAGAGTCGCCCGACGTCGAGCGCAACGTCGTGCCTGCCGCCGCCGAACTGGGCGTGGGATTCGTGCCGTATTCACCGCTGGGACGGGGTTTCCTGACCGGAACACTCCGCTCGGCCGCGGATCTTTCGTCGCCAACCGACTTCCGCCGCACCATGCCGCGGTTCGGACAGGCTGCGCTGGACGCCAATCTCGCGGTGGTGGATGCGGTGACCTCGGTGGCCGACGAGCTCGGCGCAACCGGGGCGCAGGTCGCTTTGGCGTGGCTCCGGCATCGCGGCGAGAAGTTCGGTGTGACGTCCGTGCCGATCCCGGGGACGCGGCGGTCGGAGCGGGTGGATGAGAACCTCGGCTCGTTGGCGGTGACGCTTAGCCCGGAGCAGTTGACCGCGCTCGATGCCGCCGGCGCTCTGGTTACGGGGGACCGCTTCGAAGACCTCAGCTGGGTGTCGGCGGGGCGAGAGTCGCGCCCTCGGGTGCCAGCGGTGACGGGCTCTCAAGCATGGAACACACCTGCCGTTTCATCGATAAAGTTGAGGAACCCCGAGACCTCGGTGCCGAAGGTCGCGATGCCTGAGGCAAGGTCGCCCGTGTGCGATATGCCCGACAGCGATTCTCCATAGTTGGCAAAACCCGAGTTCGATGCCGTGCCGGTGCCGGTATTCCCGACGCCTGAACTGTCGTCGCCAATGTTGACGGCGCCGGCGGTGTTGTTACCCGAATTGTCGACGCCGGCGCTGCCACTGGAAACTTGCGGCATGAGCAAGCCTGAGTTGCCAGTGCCGTTGTTAAAGAAGCCCGAGTTGTTGGTACCGGAATTACCGTAGCCCGAGTTCGCCACGGATTGGGTACTCGAGGAGTACGTACCGGTATTGAGGTTGCCCGAGTTGGCGTATCCGGTGTTGGTGTCGCCCGAGTTGTCCAAACCGGTGTTGGTGTCGCCCGAGTTGAAGAAGCCCGTGTTCGCGTTGCCGGAATTGAAGAGGCCAACGTTTGCATTACCCGAGTTAAATAAGCCCAGGTTGCCGCCGCTCGTCGCGCTTCCGCCCGAGTTGAACAAGCCCGTGTTGGCGGTGCCGGAGTTGAACAAGCCCGTGTTGGTGGTGCCGGAGTTGAACAAGCCCGTGTTGGTGGTGCCGGAGTTGAACCAACCCGTGTTTTGGTCACCGGAGTTTGCAATGCCCGTGCTGAATGCCCCCGAGTTGCCGATGCCCGAGCTGTCGTGGCCCGAACTGCCGATTTGCATGCTCAACAAACCGGTTCCGTCGCCCGAATTCGCTAAAGCCGATATCGTTGTTGCCCGAGTTGAAAAAGCCGAAGTCATTGTTGCCCGAGTTCCCAATCCCGATGTCCCCGCTGCCTGAATTCAAGGGGCCGAAATTGAACTGATTAGTTACCGTGTTGAAGTATGTCTGCCCGATACCGATCTCATGGCTACCGTTAAGCCCGAAGCCGATGTTGAAGCTGCCATTGTTGCCGCTGCCCCAGTTAGAGCTGCCAATGTTCCCGCCGCCAACGTTTGCGTCCCCGGTGTTTCCGCTGCCGAAGTTCGTCGAGCCGGTGTTCCCCAGACCGAAGTTTAGGTTGCCGGTGTTGCCGCTGCCCAGGTTGTAGCTGCCGGTGTTGCCGCTACCGATGTTGTAGCTGCCGGTGTTGCCGCTGCCCAGGTTGCCTAGGCCGCTGGCGTTGCCGCTGCCCAAATTGAAACTGCCGAAGTTCCCAAAGCCAAGGTTGGTGTTGCCGATGTTCCCGCTGCCCAGGTTGTAGCTGCCGATATTTCCGTTGCCCAGGAAGAAACTCAGGGGGCCCAGAGGAGCCAGGGGGGTGAGGTAGATGAGGTTGGTGAGGACCCCGCCAATGTTTCCATCGCCAATGTTTCCGGCGCCGAAGTTGAAGTTGCCTTTGTTGCCATCACCGAAGTCGAGGTTCCCGATGTTCCCGCTCCGGTAGTTGTAGTCGCCGGTGTTACCGCCGCCAAAGTTGAAATTGCCGTTGTTCCCGCTGCCGATGTTGAAGGTCGTGGCGGCCGTGGCTGTGCTGCGAATCGCGCCCGTCAGGGTTTGCAGTAGCTGGGCGAACGGCGTCAGCGCCGAGGCGACCGCCGATGCGCTGGAGTGGTAGCCAATCATGGCGGCCACGTCCTGGGCCCACATCTCCTCGTATGCGGCCTCGGTGGCCGCGATGGCCGGCGCGTTTTGCCCGAACAGGTTGGTGGCCACCCACGCCCGCAGCTGACCGCGATTGGCCGCCACCGTGAGTGGATGCACCGTCGCGGTCACCGCCGCCTCAAACGCCGCTACCGTCGCCGAGGCGTGTTGCGCCGCCTGCTCGGCTTGGGCGGCCGCCGTGCTCAGCCAGCTCGTATAGGACGCCGCCACACCCGTCATTGCCCTCGCCGCCGCACCCTGCCACGCCTCGCTGGTTAACCCCGAGGTCACCGACGAAAACGAGGCCGTCGCCGAACTGAGCTCGCGGGCCAGTTCCTGCCAGCCCGACATCGCCGCCAGCATCGGCCCCGACCCCGCACCGGCATACATCAGCCCGGAATTAACCTCGGGCGGCAACACCAAAAAACTCATTGAAACGATCACCCCTCAGCTGTCAAGCCAGCGAAACTTATTGTGGCCGCTTTCGACCAGCGAGGCGACCGCAGGCGAGCGTGTCTTCGCTGACGTGCAATCGCCGGGCCGCCTTACCCGGGTGGTGGCCGAACGTTGGTGGCTGCACCATTGGGTCCTTCCTAGCGGACTGCGGGCAATCAGGTCGGGCCGGTTGAAGTGAATTGTCCCCGGGTTGTTCGGGGCAAAGGTACTCGTCCTGAATCACCCCGGGGGACGGATCGGCCAAGATAGGACCAAACAGTTGAACAGAGCTCAGAGTCATTAGCACGCCATGAACCGCGGCGAGTGGACGAGGTTCAGTGATGATGCTGCTTCGTAATCGTTGCGAAGAGCTCGCTCATCTCGTCGGCGGGTCCGCCGGGCACGGTGTAGCCGGCTTCGTCGCGAATCTCTTCGAGGTGATCGCGCACATCCTCGATGGATAGTGCGGGGCTGTAGAAGCCCTTCGTTCTGCCGATAAAGAATCGCGCGACATGTCCGGCCCCCACCGTGTAGATCTCGCCGGTAACCGGGCAATCCCGATGCGCCAGGAAGGCCACCACCGGCGCCACCAGCGCCGGGTCGAGTTTTCGAAGGTATTGGCCCACCAGGTCGTCCAGCACGGCCTGCGCCGACGGGTCGGCCTGCTGACCGGCCCCGTCGACGGAGTGCGCCAGCATCCGGGTGTAGGCGATCGGGGCGATGGCGTTGACCTTGATGTTGTGAGTTGCCCCTTCGGCCGCCAGCACGCGGGTGAACCCGATCAGGCCCGTCTTGGCCGCGCCGTAATTGCTCATGCCTTCGGCGCCCAGGATGCCGGCGGCAGAGCAGGTGTTGACAATCCGGCCGTAGCGTTGCTCGCGCATCACCTTCCAGGCTGGCCTCGTCACGTTGAACGCGCCCTTCAAGTGCACGTCCACCAGCGGTTCGAGCCGATCGGCGGTCATCTCCTCGAACGGCGCGTCGCGGACGATCCCGGCGTTGTTGATCACGATGTCCACCCGTCCCCAGGCGCGAAGGGCGGTGTCGACGATCGCTTCTCCGCCTTCGGGGGTCGTCACGCTGTGGCTGTCGGCAACGGCCGCACCGCCGCGCTCGCGGATCTCTGCCGCGGCGGCGGTGGCAGCCTCGACGTCCGAACCGTCCCCGGTCACCGACCCACCGGTGTCGTTGACCACGACGCGCGCACCGCGCGAGGCAAGAAGTAGCGCGTACTGCTTGCCCAGGCCGCCGCCGGCGCCGGTGATCACCGCAACCTGCCCGTCGAACCGCAAGTCAGTCATGTCACGCAATCCTCACCAGGTGACGGGTAGTTCTTTCATGCCGTAGATGTCCGCCTCTTTGAACCTCATCGCGTCCGGCGGCACCGCCAATTTCAGCCCGGGTAGGCGCCGCGCCAGCGTGGCGAACGCGACCTGCATTTCGACCCGGGCCAGGTTCTGCCCGATGCATTGGTGCACACCGTAGCCGAAACCCAAGTGCCCGCGGGTGTTTCGATCGGCATCGAAGGATTCGGGGTTGTCGACGAATTCGGTGTCCCAGTTTCCGGCGGGCAGGTTCATCACGACCCAGTCCCCGGCGCGGATCAACTGACCGCCGAGGGTGAGGTCTTCCGTCGCGACGCGATCGACCTGGCTGTGCACGATTGTGAGGTAGCGCATGAGCTCTTCGACAATGTTTGCGATGACGGCGCTGATCGTCGGTCTGGCCGAGCCGCTGAAAGACATCCGGATGCTGCAGTAGCGCAACGGTTCCCAGCGAAATCATGTTGGCCGTGGTCTCGTGGCCGGCCTGCATCATGATCACACCGGTCATCGCCGCGGTCTCACTGGTCCAGCTGGCCGGTCGCGACGTAGCTCGGTGACAAGGCGGCTGATCAAGTCATCGGTGGGTTCGCGCTCCTTGCGGTAGACCAATTCCTGGATGTAGCTGTACATGGCCCCGAAGCCGTACGCCTTCTGCTCGTCGGACGACCTGGTGTCCAGCCCGACCGTGGTGTGGTGCTGGAAGAGCGCAAGATCTTCGGGCGGCACGCCCAAAAGCAGCGCGATCACCAGTGACGGCACCGGCAAGCCGAAGTCGCGCACGATGTCGGCCGGGCGGTCCGTTGCTGATCATCTCGCCGAGAAAGTGGTCGACCAGTTCCTGAATCTGCGGCCGCATCGATTCGCAACGCCGGAAGGTGAAGTTGCTGGTGATCATCCGCCGCAACCGATGATGCTCGGGATCGTCGGTCCGCGCGAATATCACCGGCGTGTTGTTGTTGGCGCCCGATGGCTTGATGGAGGCCGGAATGGTTTCCGCGGACAAGCGCGGATCGATCAGCGCGGCTCTGATGTCCTGGTAACGGCTCACCATCCAGGCCGGTTGGCCGTGGTACATCGCCCGTCGCAGGCCCGGCTCCTCCCGCCATTTCGTGAACTCCGCCGGGGGATGCAGCGGGCAGTGGGCGGCGCGCGCGACAGGCATCACCGGAAGGGCCGTCTCGGATGCAGACCGGAAGTCTCGGAAGTTGTTGACATTACAGGCGTTTCCCATTAAGTGTCAGACGGCTGCCATTTTCATGAGCGTAAAGCCCAACGTTACTGGCAGTCAACTGTCAGTTAGGCTGGCACGATGACCGCGGTTGCAGACCGGCCGTTGCGCGCCGACGCGGCCCGCAACGTCGAGCGCATTCTGCGCGCCGCGCGCGACGTGTACCGAGAGCTCGGGGCGGACGCGCCCGTCGAGGCCATCGCCCGCCGCGCGGGAGTCGGGGAACGAACGCTCTACCGCAGGTTTCCGGCGAAGGCCGACCTGGTCCGCGCGGCCCTGGATCAAAGCGTCGCCGAGGAAATCACGCCGGCGATCGAGGACGCCCGCCGCAGTGACGACCCGCTGCGCGGCCTGGCCCAACTGATCGAAGCGGCGATCTCGCTTGGCGCGCGCGACCACAACCTGCTGACCGCGGCGCACCGGGCCGGGTCGCTGACCCCCGACATCTCGAACTCGCTGTATGAGGCGCTCGACGAGCTCGCCCGCCGCGGTCAGCAGACCGGCCAGGTGCGCGCCGACCTGGTTGCCGATGACCTACCGCGGCTTATCGCGATGCTGCACAGCGTGCTGTTCACGATGGATACGAGAAGCGATGGCTGGCAACGCTACGTCGCCCTGATTCTCGACGCGATATCGATTAACCAACGACAGGCGCTACCGCCGCCGACCGCCCTGCGCTACGCACCTGAGACAGGCTGGCCGATCTGAGGTCTGGCGGCGTCACCGCCGGCGCGGCTTGGCGGCCGCGACCACAGTGACGGCCAGGGCGAACGCTCCCAGCAAAACCAGCGGGTGCCACCATTGGGTGCCCAGCCAGTAGACGTGGGTGGCTATCACTCCGGGATGCTCGCCGTCGCCGAACAGCCGTTCGCGTATCACGGGTGTGGCCAGCGAAAGCACCGCCCCGACCAGGGTTACCGACAGCAGCGCGAACAGCAGTCTGCTCGAAAACTGCCAAGTTGCCAGGACGATGAGATAACCGCCGGTACCAGCCATGATCAGGCCGGTCACCCCGAGCAGGGTGGTGGATTGAACCGCGGAAGCAGCGCCCAGAACGAGCAGCACGACGCCAACGATGATGATCGACCTCGCAATGCCGCTGGTCCACCCGACCACTCGGTATGCAGCGAGCGTCAGTGTTCGCAAGGTCATCAGCGCTGGCTTGATGACCGCGGGCAGCTGGACCGAGCCGATAGCTCCCGACGCGGTCGCGGCGGCCTTGGTGATGGTGTGCGCCATCAGCGGTGAGCCCTTGTCGCTGAGAAACGTTTCGGTCGCCACGGGATCCTCGTTCAACAGGGCATACTTGGCGCTCGCCGAGGGTGCGGCCAACACCTTCGTCGCCCAGGTTCGGGAACGCGCCGGGCTCCAGTCCGGCTTCATTCCGGGCTGCGGGTCGATCACCGCCGTGGCCAGCCCGTCCAATTCCTCGTCGAGAACTCGTTGCTGCCAGATTTGCGCCAGCCACAGCGACGTCCACGGAATGCTCGGTGGTATCGCCACCGATGGGTCGTCCAGGAACGCGAGCTCGTCGAGCAGCATGCTCTCGGTCAGCCACTGCGGCGACCCGTCGCCGGTAGCCGGCAGCCGGCAGCCCAATCTCGGAAAGTTCGGTACCCCAATCGCTTTGAGTTTGCGAATCAGCCACTTCGCTCCGCTCTCCGGCCCATTGGCGCCGCGCTCGCGTTGGTCGGCACGCGCTTGGACAACCCACCGCACGCGTCGCGGGTCCATCAGGACATGGACCAGCCACCCCGCTCCGTCGAGCCGGCCCCACATCCAGTCATTGGCTCGCCATGACCGCTTGTAGAAGGCGCCGAAATGGTGAAACTGCATCCCGGTGAGCTTCCGCTGGGCGGTCTGCCAGTCCGGTGCCAGCAGGCTGCGGGTGTCGGCGCTGACCTGCACGAGGTCCAGCGACTGCTCCACGTCCGCCGAAGCCGGCAGCATGGCCCGCTGCGCCGCGGCCAGATCGAACAACTTCCTTGCCATGGTCTGCGAGTCATCATGCGGCCCAAAGTATCTGAGGTATGTCTGCAGCCGGCCGGCGGCTACGTAGTCCTGCTGCAGCAGCGAATCCGGCTGGGCCCAATCTTTTTGGGCGCCAACGACGGACGGCCGGGTGGCGGCGAGGCGCGTCAGCGTCGGATAGGCGCTCGCCAACACCCCGCCAAGCCCCTCCCAGGAGATCTCTTGCACCCTGGACAGTTGCAGATAATCCGCGGCGAGCAGGGCCGCGGCGTTGCCGAGCGAGCCGCGCCGCACCGCCTCGTTGGTGCATACGGTGCGAACCAGCTCCACCAGATCGGATCGCACGGGTGGTTCACAGGCCCGGTGGATGCCTCCGGTGAGCTCGGCTAAGGCAGCGAAATCTTGTTCGTCCTTTGCCAGTTGGTATGCCGCCGCGGCGACACTGAGTGCACATCCCTTCGCGAGGTCGAACGCCGCCTGCCCGTACCGGGCAAGGTCGGCCGGGCTCTCCGGCAGCGGCTGATCGAGCGGCTGCGACCAGCGGCTCCGCAGCGCCTCCGTGATCCTTTGCCGGCACGCCTTCTCGGCGTCGCCGCCGAGGGCGAGGTCGGATTCCCAGCTCTTCGGCACACTTTCGGTTGACCCGCTCGACTCCGGCGCCCAGGTGCCGAGCTGGCGCAGCAGCGCGGTGGTGAGGGCTTGAGCGTGCTTGGTGGCTTCGCGCGTCTCGTAGTCCGTCAACAGCGGGATGGTCAGCAGCCGAGATCCTGGCGGCAGCGTCGCCGCGAGTTCGGCCAGTCGCAGCTTGGTGTCCGTTCGTGCGTCCATGCGATCCTGATGGGCTCGGATGGCCCGCAGGTCCGCCGCGATCGACTGGGTCGTCACCGCAGCCAGGTCCTTGAGGAGCCCGTCGACGAGGCCGAGTGGTTCGTCGACCTTGTCCGGTGGGGCCTCTTGCACCAGGTCCGGCGCCGGCCCGGCGGACGGCACGACGAACAAAAGCACCCGGCGAACCGGCCGTTGGGCGGGACGGTCGAAGATGCGGGTGAGCAGCACGTCGATGGGCTGGTTGTCGAGCAGGCCACCGTCGGCAACCCAGTGCGCGCGGGTGATGTTGGCGAACGCCTCCATGGCCGGCCGAGCAGGCACCGCCCCCTGTTTCGGGGTCCCCTCCTGGAACGGGACGAAGGAGGGCTCGAATGCGGCCGGGAACGAAGCGGAGCTTCGGGCGGCCAATGCCAACGCCGGAGCCGTGCCAACGCTTGTCAGCTGATTCTCGGTGAAGGTGAAAAGACCACGCCGGTCGACGTCTTGCACCAGCGTGCCGTACGAGTCGGTGAACCTGCTTGTCTCGCCGTTGAGAAGGGACGTCGTGACGTAGAGGGTGGTGGACGGGGGCTTGGATGGGGGCTTGGATGGGGACGCTGCCGCGAATTCCGCAGGCGGGAAAGGCCCCGTCTCGAGTTTGGGGATCTGCTCGGCCAATGTGGCGAACATGCGCTCGTCGCCGTACAAGAGCGATGGGATGCTCTTGTCCGTCGGGTCTCTGAGGAGGTCGGTCAAAGCCCCGAGATCGAGCCAGAGGTCACGAAGCCCACCGAGGTCGGAACCCGTAACGCGCGACGACGCAAGCAAAGCCGCGTTGATGCCGCCCGCGCTGGTCCCCGACAAGATGTCGACGTCGACGACCATGTCGAGCAGGTCGATGAGTTCGGCATAGAGCTTGAGGGACGCAGCCGACTGTGTGCTGAGCCGGCTCCCGGTCGGGAAGGTTCCCCCCGCCCTGCGCCACTGCGACGCCTGCGCGAGCAGGTTGATCTCCCGCGTAACACCGGCCATCCAGATCGCCAGGCTGACACCGCCCGTCATGGTGGTGGCGAGCCGCAGTTCCTGGGTCGACGGCGTCACCGGTGACGGTTTGTCGAATGCCATCGCGCCCCCTCGATGTACTCCGGGCCCGCAAACTTGGGCGGAGGCCCTCGGCTTACCCTGCCACGACCGCGGCAATTTGTTGCCGAGCCTCGCCTACGCGCGTATTGCTAAACACAAGTCTGATTCCAGCCCGGCCATCTTTTGGACTCGCGGGTGCTTAACGCGAACGACAATTTAAGCGTCCACGGCGGAATGCCGCGCTGCCTTCGTGGTGGTTCTTGCTGAACTCATATGGCGCGGCCTGCGCGGGCACGCGCGTCATACGAAAGGTCGGCGAGCCAGGGATTTTTCTTGCGCGCTCCGGCGCGCCCGGGATTAATCTGTCTGCTGAGTATTTAGCGAATAGTTGTTGAGGGGATTTGTGGTGGACGGGACGCCGTTCGGCCGATACCGGCTGATCGAGCTGCTGGGCCGCGGCGGGATGGGCGAGGTGTGGCGCGCCTACGACACCGAAACCCAGCGCGTGGTCGCCGTGAAGGTGCTGCCGGCGAACCTGGCCAACGATCCCACGTTCGAGCAGCGGTTTCGCCGGGAGGCGTTGGCCGCGGCCGGTCTTACCGACCCGCACGTCGTACCGATCCACAATTTCGGCGAGATCGACGGCCGCCTGTACGTCGATATGCGGCTGATCAGCGGCCGCGACCTGCAAGCGATCATCGCCGAGGGGGTTTTGCCACCCGCACGTGCGGTGGCGATCATTGAGCAGATCGCCTCGGCGCTCGACGACGCCCACAGGATCGGGTTGGTGCATCGCGACGTCAAACCCTCCAACATTCTGGTCACCGATCATGACTTCGCTTACCTGATCGATTTCGGCATCGCCCGCGCGGCCGGCGAAGCGGGGATCACGGGTACCGGCAACGTGATTGGGACCTGGGCCTACATGGCGCCAGAACGGCTGAGCGGCGGGCGAAACGACCCGCGCGGCGACACGTACGCCCTTGCGTGCGTCTTGCACGAGTGTTTGACCGGCAGCCAGCCGTTCCCCGGGAAAAGCATCGAACAACAGGTCGGAGGCCATCTGGGGTTGCCGCCGCCCCGGCCGTCGGCTCTTCGCAGAGACGTGCCGGTCCAGCTGGACGCGGTCATCGCGACGGGGATGGCCAAGAATCCCGATCAACGTTATTCGACCTCGACCGAGATGGCCGCGGCGGCGCGGGCGGCGATCACCGAACCCACGACGCAGGCCGCCCCGACACGCCTGGCCGAACAGGTCCAATTCGACACCCAGTTGGCGATGCCGCCCAGCGTGCCGCGCAACTACTATCCGGCGGTGGGGGGTGGGGGCATATCACCCAGCGACCCAACCCAATACCGCCAATACGGCCCGCCGGGCGGTCCCAACATGCTTGCCGGCCCACCGGCCGGACCCAATATTCCGGCCGGCGGGCCGGCCGTCGGGCCGGGAGTCCCTTGGGCAAGCGGCCCGCAACCGAACCGGAAACGCGGTCGAATCATCCTCTGGGTCAGCGGTATCGCGGCGGCGATAGCGGTGATCGGCATCGTCGTCGCCGTTGTGTTAACCCAAACCGGCGGCGGTAGCAGCACCTCCAGCCACCCGTCGACCAGCCACACGAAAACGCCATTGCCCAACGCGGGCCCCTTCACCGGCACCTTCACCGCCGCCTTCGGCCCGAGGCTCAATTTGGCGGGTAAGGAGCTTGAAGGATCGCAGCCGCCGGCTAACGAGACGTGGAATCTGCGATCAGAGTGCGGCGAAAGCGGCAAAAGTGGATGCGTGGCCACCGCGTCCAGAAGTGCCGGGGCATATGCCCATCCGAAGAATTTGGTATTCGACGACGTCAACGGGCGCTGGATCTCGGTCACCCTGAATACCGCAAAGTGCAAAAACCAGGAGGTAGAAAACTGGAATTACGTCTACCTGACACCGCGTGCGGACGGCACCATGGCCGGCGAATGGATAGAGGATTCCATTGATTGCTACAGCAAACGAAGTGTGACGTTCACCCGAACCGGGGACACCAACATCGCCAGCTTGACCGACCCGGCTACCGAGTCCGCCCGGGTGGCGTCCCCGGCACTGGCGCTGCGCGGCCTTTACCACTCGAAGTTCACCATCACGAGGCTCCCGGGTAAGGCCGTGGACGAAGACTTCAGCGTGGATACCATCTGCCTGCGTGCCGGGGACCGGTGCCTGAGCCGTTTTGTGCTGACTGACGGTACCGCTCGCTTTGAACTGTTCATCTACGCAAACGGGGCCTGGACGCGAAACTCGGAGTATGACGGCGATTGCCCGGCCGGCGGCACAACTCACATCAAGATGAGCGGAGTGTTTCCCCTGCCGAAGCCGCTTCAGGACCCGATAACGTCGCTCTCCGGACACGGTTTGAAGGACGAATCGGGTAGTGCTTGTAAGGGCGGCGATTACGATCAGGTTTTCACCCGCACCGGAGACTGAACCGCGGCCCGGCGCACCGTATCCCATACCGGTTCTCGCCAAGTACATACGATCTCGCGCGAAGGGCGCGGGGCTTTCGAGACGTCCAGCGCGCCAATATGTCCGTGGGCAGACAGGACGGACCAGGCCGGGATCATCAGAGGTACACACCAGGCGCCAAACGACGCCGCCGTTGGGGATAGCGCTCCATGAAGTTGCTATGTGCCGTTGAATTGCCGACAAACCATAACGAAGGCGCGGAACGGGCGTTGTCATTGACCCGCGGATGGCACACTCTTGGCGTGAATGCGAGCAGGTTCCGCTGTACCCGCAACGGCGACGTTCGGCTTGCCCATCGCGCAGCCGTGGAGCGCCGGTTAAATCTGCATGCCGCGCGAGGAATAGGTCAGGTCTAGCAGAGCATGCAGCCGCAGCAATCACCCGATGGATCCCCGGACGCGGTTCCCGCGGACATCCGGGCTCGTGTGATGGCGGCGGTGCTCGACGAGTTGGCCCGCTGGGGCGTCGAGCGGTTCAGCATCGAGGCCCTGGCGGAGCGCCACCGCCTCGATGCGGACATGATCTACCGGTATTGGGGTGACCGCCAACGGCTGATCGTCGATGCCGCTCTGGGCGATGTCGAGACCTTACGTTCGGAAACGGACACCGGCTCGCTGCGTGGCGACCTACTGGCGCTGGCTCGCAAGGTGACCGAACGTATCAACACCGAGGTGGGTCGCACTCTCATGCGGGCGTTGGTGATGGACGGTCGTCGGCATCACGACGAAGACACGCGAATGATGTTCTGGCGGGAGCTCTTCGCAGTTGTGCGTGCGGTGATGGACCGGGCGCGCGAGCGTGGCGAATTACGAGAGGGCGTAAACACATTGGTCGCTGTGCAGATTGTCTTGGCGCCCTTGAACGTTCGTGCTCTGTACTCGGAGGAGGCAGTCGAGGACGACTACTGCGTGGAAATCGCCGACATGGCATGGCATGCGCTCGCCCGCAAATAGGTGGTTCCCCGGAGCGGACTTTTGTCCCGACAGAAGGATGGTGGCGTGACAATATCTTGGTTGCGAGGGTTGGGGCTGGTCGGTGCGACGGTGATCGTAGCGACGGTCGTCGCCGGCACCGCGGTGGCGGGCGAGGCCGTGACGCCAGGCATCCGGGTAGACGATGAAACTGGCAGGTGCACAGCGGGTTTCGCTGCCCAAGGTGACGACGGGAGTTACTACCTGCTGACCAGTGGGCACTGCGACGCGCACGACGGATCGGAATGGACTTACGGGCAGGACATCCCGCTCGGAAAGATCACCGCCAGCGAGAACGAAGGCGACCAAAGGGATGCCGCGATCATCCGCCTTGAACCGAGCGTCGGTGCACCAGCCGGTGCTGTCGGCGGGAGGTATCCGGTCCGGGATGTGTTGAGTCGCTCCCAGATTCAGGTCGGTACACCGTTCTGCAAGATCGGTTCGGTCACCGGTGAAACATGCGGCACCATCAAGGACATCAACGGTGACGTCATCGAAGCCAGCGTGTACAGCCTGAACGGCGACAGTGGCAGTCCCGGCTTCGTGAAGAACGCGGACGGCACGGTCAGCGCGGTCGGCATCTTGATGTCGTCACCGGATGGTGACGATTACACGACATACTTCGTCCTCGTGGATCCGCTGCTCGACAAGTGGGGCTTGCACATTCTCCCCTGAAGCGCCAGCGCAAGCCGGAGAGCCCCCACCTCACGCCGCAAAGCGCCGCGCATCGTCGCACGGGGGGTGCATTGACCTGCGCGGATTGAGCGAGGGCTGAGCAAATGGGTTGCGACACGGTTACGGATGCATACCTATCTGCGGATCACTGATCACAAAGGCCCCACTGATCACTATCGTCACATGAGCCAACTGCGGACGTCAATGCGGCGGCCCCGCTCCCGGAAAGAGGTGACATGTCGGCGATTCCTCGAATCCTGTCGCTGTCGACGGCGTCGGCGACAGCGTTGGGATTCATCGTCGCGATAGGCCTCGCGCCACCGGCGAGCGCAGTGCCTTGCAGCGGGGACGCCGCAAACGCCCCGCCTCCAGCGAACGCGGTCGTGACCTCGCCCGGGTCCAAGACGCTCGGCCCGATACCGAGAGGGCCGCGGCCCCGCGGTGCGAATGAGCGCGCGCCGCTGCCGCAACGGGGGACGATAGCCCGACCGCGCAGCCCGGGTCCTCGATACTCAGCGCCGATCCAGCAACAAGCGGCAGTACCGGGGGCCAATCCCGGGCCCAATCCGGTGCCCAATCCTCCTGCGGCACAACAGCCCCCGAATGCCGGTCAGTTAGCCCCGAACGCAGCGCCGGTCCCGGCCCCAGCGCCGGCCCCGGCTCCGCCTCCACCGGACGGCGGCAGCCTCGCGGGGGCTACGACGTCGCTCGCCGATTGGGTGACCGGACCGGACGGCCCCAACAAGACCCTCGAACGGTTCGGCATCTCCGGGACCGACCTCGGGATCATCTGGGACAACGGCGATCCCGGCAATCATCAGGTGCTGATGGCCTTCGGCGACACCTTCGGCTATTGCGCCGTCAAAGAACACCAATGGCGATACAACACGTTGTTTCGCAGCCAAGACCATGATCTGAGCCACGGAGTTCAGGTGACGCCGGGCTCCGGCTCACCGATGTACAAACCGGGCTTTTCCAAGCAGATCATCAACAGCATCAAGTGGGCGCCAAACGAGACGGGAATCATTCCGACCGCCGGTGTCTCCGTCGGGAAAACCCAATTCGTGAACTTCATGTCCATCAGGGATTGGGGCCGCGACGGCGAATGGACGACGAACTACTCGGGCATCGCGGTGTCCAACGACAACGGCGAGAACTGGGGCGTCTACCCGGGTACCGTCCGCGCGTCCGGGCCGGACAGCGGTCAAGCCAAATTCGTTCCGGGAAATGAGAATTTCCAGATGGGGGCGTTCCTCAAGTCCAGCGACGGTTACCTCTACTCGTTCGGGACCCCGTCCGGACGAGGCGGCTCGGCGTATCTGGCGCGAGTTCCGCAGAACACCGTCCCGGACCTGAGCAAGTACCAATACTGGAATGGCGACGGGGACGGGCACTGGGTGCCAAACAATCCGGGAGCGGCCACGCCGGTTATCCCGGGCCCGGTGGGCGAGATGTCGGCCCAATACAACACCTATCTCAAGAAGTACCTGGTGATGTACACCAACGGCGCGAACGACGTGGTGGCCAGGACGGCGCCGGCTCCGCAGGGACCGTGGACTCCGGAGCAAATGATGGTGTCGTCATGGTCGATGCCGGGCGGCATCTACGCGCCGATGATGCACCCCTGGTCGACCGGCAAAGACGTGTACTTCAACCTGTCGATGTGGTCCGCATACAACGTGATGCTGATGCACACCGCGCTGCAGTGATCGGCTAGCGGCCGTCGTCCGCAGGCGCGTGTCTCAACGACACGCGGTCGCTGCTAGCATTCTGCGCACCCTCGCGATATCGCACTCGGCTGCGCCCCATCCGCCGTTTGCGATCCCGCGTAGTGGGTATTCGCCGGAAGCGGATCGCGGCCCGCCGGGGCCAGTAGGGAGAACAGCGGTGAAGCGTGGGATCCTCGTCGGGGTTGCCGGGATGGCCATTGTGGTCGTGGGTTGCGCCGGCTGTTCGAGCAACAAGTCGAATACGGGCGCGTCGGGCTCGTCGGCAGCGCCGGCCGGCGCGCAAGTCACCGTCGACGGTCAGCCACAGAACGTCACCGGTCAGGTGACTTGCACTGCGAACGGCGATAACACCAACATCGGCGTCGGGGACGCGGAGAACGGAATCGGCGCGGTGGTCAGCAACGCCAATCCACCCATTGTCCATGCCGTCGGACTCGGCAGTGTCAACGGCGTCACGCTCGGTTTCTCGGACGCCGCACCGGGTGCGGGCGGCAACGCCGGAGCCGTACAAAGCGGCAAGTCCTACGCGATCAAGGGCACCGCGACCGGTGTCGACATGAGTAACCTGCAGCAGCCGCAGCAGGTGACCAAGTCATTCGAGATGAACGTGACCTGCCCGTAGCGCGGGCGAACCAGACATTGTCGGGCCGGGCCTCAGAGGAGACGAAGCTTATGTCAAGGAAGCGTGTCATTGGCGTTGCGGCGGTGGCGGCGGGTGTCGGCTTTTCCGCCATGACGGTCAACGCGGGATTTGCCTATTCCGACCCAACGCCGTGTCCGGGCTGCCACGGCGGGCCGGGCGGGCCGGGCGGCGGGTCGACGGCCCCGCAACATCCGGCAACCACTGAGGCGCCCGCGACCCATAGCACCGAGCCGCAAACCACTCAGGCGCCCAGTACCCATAGCACCGCGCCGCAAACCACCGCGGCGCCCAGCACGCAAACCACCGCGGCGCCCAGCACGCAAACCACCACGGTTCATCCGAGCACGCAAACCACCTCGCCGGCGGGCACGCAAACCACCACGCTGCCCAGCACGCAAACCACCCCGGCGGGCACGCAAACGAGTACGCCGCCCACGCAAACCACGCCGGTGGGCACCCAAACCACGACGCAGTCCCGCCCAGGTGTCACCGTGGTCCTCAATCCGCCGAGTACCCAGCCGCCGCACCAGGCCTACATCCCGCGCCAAAATCTAATAACCGCGAGCGCGCAAGTGGGCGGCCCCGTCGACGTGACCATCGGCTTCAGCGTTCCCGGCCGTGGGGCGCCACCAGCGCCACGGGAGCACGGCTTTGGCTGGAACGACGGTCCGGCGCCGCATCACGCGCCGCCCAACTGGCAAGGCCCCCCGCCCCCAGGTGGGTGGGACGGTGCGGCGCCCGAGGGCGGCTGGAACCGCCCATGGGACGGGCCGCGTGACCGCGACTGGGACCGCGCGCGGGGCGACTTCGGCCCATTCGCCTATAACACCTTCACCGTCTTCCCGGTCTTCAACTGGTACTACGGAGGCTGGGGTTACTGGTTCTTCGGCGTCTGGGTGCCCCTGTACTGACAGAACTCGGACTCGGTTCGGGATCGACTACAAGGCTCTGCGCCGCGTGGCACCCCGAGTGCCGAGATCGTGGGGTCGGTGTTGTAGGACATGAAGGTATGTCCTTGTTTGAAGTTTCCGAGCGCGCCAAGCGGTACCAGTCGGACCTGCTCGAGTTCATGGATTCGCATGTCTACCCGCCGAGTCCGTCTGCAACGAGCAGGTACGCGCGTCCGGCGACCCGCACTTTCATCCGCCGATCCTTCGAGGAGCTCGAGGCCGAGGCGCGAAAGCGTGGGCTGTGGAACCTCTTTCATCCACATCCCGAGTGGGGTCGTGGACTGACCAATCTCGAGTACGCTCCGTTCGCCGAGATCATCGGCCGCAGTCACATTGCGTCCGAGGCGTGCAACAGCAGCGCCCCCGATGCCGGCAATATGGAGGTATTCACCCGAAGGCCGCTCATCTGATGGATACGGTAGGCAACAAGAAAGCCCGCATCCAGATCGCGGCGATCAAGGTGGCCGCGACGTGACCCGGGAGGTTGTCGGCCTCGACTCGCGTGCGGTACCGCGGTGGCTCGCCACGTTGGGTATCGAATTCACCGCGCCACTGAATTTTCAGCGGATCGGCCTCGGGCAGTCGAACCTGACGTACCGCGTCAGCGACGCCGTCGGCCGCGCCTGGGTGCTGCGCCGCCCGCCGTTGGGCCATCTGCTGGCCTCGGCCCACGACGTGGTGCGCGAAGCCCGCATCATCGCCGCATTGGCGGACACCGACGTGCCCGTCCCTCGCATCCTTGGTGTCACAGCGAATTCGGAGTTTTCCGACGTGCCACTGGTGTTGATGGAGTTCGTCGACGGGTCGGTGATCGACACCATGGGCGTGGCCGAGGCGCTGACGCCGCAGCAGCGTCGGCAGATCGCGTTATGCCTGCCCCGCACCCTGGCCAACATCCACGCCGTCGACCTGGCGGAGGTCGGGCTCGCGGATCTGGCCAGCCACAAGCCGTACGCGCAGCGCCAGCTCAAGCGGTGGGCGGGGCAATGGGAACTGTCCAAGACCCGCGAGCTGCCCGAACTGGACGATCTCACACGTCGTCTGGTTGCCGCCGCGCCCGAGCAACGCGAAATCAGCCTGGTGCATGGCGATTTTCATCTGCGCAACCTGATCACGTCGCCGGAGACCGGCGAGGTGGTGGCAACACTGGATTGGGAACTGTCCACGCTCGGTGATCCGCTCGCCGACATGGGCTCGCTGCTCACCTACTGGGCGGAGCCGGGTGAGGCCACGGTCGGCGACTTCGCGCCGTCGACGCTGGACGGGTTTCCGGATCGCGCGGAAATGACCCGGTTGTACCTGGAAGAGACCGGCCGCGACTCGGCTGCCTTGCAGTACTGGCACGTGCTCGGGTTGTGGAAGTTGGCGATCATCGCCGAAGGCGTCATGCGCCGGGCGATGGAGGAGCCGGAAAACAAGGCCGCGGCAGGGACCCCCGACACGGCATGGATCGATGCGCGGGTGCGCAAGGCTCGCGAAATCGCCGACGCCGCGCGCATCGATCGCGTTCGCAACCTGTAATCCCACCTGTCACAGGAACTTCCGGATACATTCGGGTGCCCGGCTCCAAGCGACAACCTGGAGACTTGCGGCGCGCTGCGGCCAGATTGTCGCTGTAAGGCGGGCAAAACTATTGGGCCGGCCTCGGCCGTTCGGGATTCGCGGCGCCGTGCAGCACGAGGTCCACGAGGCGCTCGGGCAAGTCGCCGTCGATCGGTTCGCCCGTCAGCAGTAGCCGGCCGTGCAGCGGGGCCACCAGTGTCTCCAGCAGCAGTCCCGGATCGGTGTCAGCGCGCAACTCGCCGCGGTCGATGCCGCGTTGCACCACCTCGCGCAGCGTGTCAATCCGGCCCGCCCAAAAGGCGTGTCGCGCTTCGGTATAGCCGTCGTCGACCGGCAGCAGTGCCGCGTGTAGCGCCGCGTGCCCGTTCGGCGAGGTCACGTAGGCGATCACCGCGCGCACGATGGCGAGCAGGTCACCGCGGGTCGTGCCGGTGTCGGGAACCGGGATGGCCTGGGCGCTGCGGTTCAACATGGCATCGACGAACAGGTTCTCCCGGGTGGTCCACCGCCGGTAGATGGTGGTCTCGTGCACGCCGGACCGCCGGGCCACCCCGGCGACGCTCGCGTTGGCGACGCCGTTGTCGGCGAGTTCGTCAAACGCCGCGGCCAGGACGGTCCGGCGCACATGTTCGCCCCGCCGGTGCGACACCTCAGCAGCCATGCCTCCAACAATATCGCAAGTTCTCTTGCGTTACGGGGGAAACTGGCGCATGATATTGCAAGTAAACTTGCGATAGGAGGTCATCATGGACGCCGCGGCTCCCCGAATCGACTACACCGGCACCAATCCGCCGTTCGGCTACCACCAGTTCCACCGCGACGCGGGCCTGAACTTCGAGTGCAACCGATGGGCCGAGTGGATCGGCCCGGAGGCCATCGGCGAGGTGGCCCAGCTGGCCGCGCGGGCCAACACGTATCCGGAGTGGATCGACGGGTACCTCGAGCTCGCCGAACAAGCCCGTGCCGCGGGCCGCTCGTTCGCGGCGGCCTGCTACGACCGGGCCGCCGAATTCTTCATGACCGCCGGGGACCCGCGCCGCCCGGCTGCCCGGAACCGGTTCCTGGACACCATGCGATCCACCTACGACGTTGCGCCCGAATACATTCCATTCGATAACGGGGCGCTGTCCGCTTATGACCTGCGCCCGCAGCACCAGGTCGGCCCGACCATCGTCATGTTCGGCGGGTTCGACAGCTACATCGAGGAATTCCTGCCCATGCTTGCCGCGATGGTCGACGGCGGGCGCCGCGTTGTCGCGTTCGAGGGACCCGGCCAGGGCAGCGCGCTCGAGGACTACGGGTTGCCGCTGATCGCCGAGTGGGAGCGCCCCGTGGCCGCGGTCCTCGACCACTACGGCCTGGACGATGTCACCGCGGTAGGCGTCTCGATGGGTGGCGCGCTGGTGATCCGCGCGGCTGCCTACGAACCGCGCATCACCCGCGCCGTCGCCTACGACGTCATGGACGACATGCTGGGCACCGTGGCCGCCCAACTCGGCCCCGGTCAAGCGCTGGCGCTGCGCGCGCTGCTGGCCATGCGGGCCCGTCGCATCGTGAACATCGTTGCCGGCCAAGCTATCTCCCGGCGGCCCACCGCGGACTGGGGCATGCAGCAAGGCATGCTCATCACCGGCACGACGACGCCATATGACTTTTTGCAGTCGATTGGCGCGATCGGCACCCGGGGCATCTCGCAGCGGGTCACCGCCGACGTGCTGCTGCTCGCCGGAGCCGACGATCACTTCATCCCGCTGGCGGCACTGTGGCGCCAGGCCGCCGCCCTCACAAACGCCCGATCGGTCACCACCCGGGTGTTCACCGCGGACGAACAGGCCAGCAGTCACTGCCAGGTCGGCAACTACGGTGCCGCCGCCCGCGTCATCGACGACTGGCTAAACCAGGCCACGACCTTGCGGCAGCAACCCGCAGTACCGGTGCACTCATGATGCCAGTAGAAACAGCCGGCCTCGATCCGATCTTGGCCGAAGCGTTGCACGCGACGCGTGGGCAGCCACCCAGTGGGCGGCCGAACACGCTGTCGAACTCGGCGCGGACCCCATCCGTTTGGCAGTCGCCGGTGACTCAGCCGGCGGGACCATCTCGGCGGCGATGACACGGCTGGCACGCGATGCCGGCGGGCCCGCGATCAGCTTCCAGGTGTTGTGGTACCCGACGCTGATGTGGGATCCGACGCTGCCGTCCTACACCGAAAACGCGGACGCGCCCGTCGTCAACGATTGGTCCGTCGCTCAGTTTCGCCATTGGTATACGGGGGATTTAGACCCCGCCACCGCTCCACCAACGTTGGCGCCCGGCCGAAACCCCAACCTGAGCGGACTGCCGCCGGCCTACATCGGGGTGGCCGGGGGAGACCCGGCGCGTGATGAAGGCATCC
Source organism: uncultured Actinomycetota bacterium (assembly GCA_963845595.1). Classification (GTDB taxonomy): domain Bacteria; phylum Actinomycetota; class Actinomycetes; order Mycobacteriales; family Mycobacteriaceae; genus Mycobacterium. Next base: position 163,606 of record CAWJSU010000003.1, on the reverse strand, counting down.
GCTATGCCGAACTGTTGCGAGCCGCAGGCGTGTCCGCGGAACTGTCCAATGCCGAAAGGCTGGTGCACGGCTTCGTCAACCTCGCGGGCATCGTCCCCGCCGCAACCGAGGCCACCGACCGTGGGCTCGCGTCGCTACGGCGTGCATTGGTCGAAAAACCGCGCTAACAGCAACCGTTCATCGCCTCGGCCCAGGCGATATGTCCCTCGAAGCCAAGCGTTTTCGCCATGTCCCGGTAGCGGTCGCGGAAGTCCTGGTAAGCGGCGGCATCGCCGCGAGCCTGCGCCAGCAGGGTCCGCAACCGCAGCAGCCAGATGTCTCGCGCGGGTGGATCGTCGCTGGTTGCCGCGGCCGCCAGTCGCTCGACCGCGGCTTCGGCCTCGGCCATGTCCGCGTCGGTCCGGCGATCGAGCAGTGTCTCGACCAGGACACCCGTCGCCGTTATGCCCCACGCCAGCAGCTGTTCCTCGCGGAATAACTGGTCGGCGGCGGCGCGCATGACCGGTATAGCCTCATCGCGGTCTGCACGCCGAGCTCTCTCGCGCGCCAAGTACACGCTGAGGATCGGTAAATCGCTCAGGTTGTGTCCCCGGCCTTCGAATACGTCACTGACGTCGGCCAGCAGCTTTTGTCCGCGGTCACGATCCGCGTCCGTTTGGCGGTGCACCAGCGCCACACCCAGCGTGATCTGGGCGAAAGCCAACACGAGGTCGTCCCCGGATCGTTCGGCAATCCTTGAGGCATCTTCGATCTCGCGCATCGTGTGATCGTCGGGCGTCAGCACGCCATACGGTATTCCCACCGAGTAGACGAGGGCGACGACCGTGGCGTAGGACATCGGGTCGGCGCTGCGCGCCATGGCGACGCCCTGCTGTAGGTCGTCCCGCCAGCCGCGGCGGCCCAGGCAGTACCGGGCAATGGCCCGCGACGTCAACGCGCCCGCCAGCGGAGACCCGAAAATGAAGTTGCCTTTGGACGGATCACCGTCGGCCAGGTCGATGACGGCCTGTGACCACCGCAGCACATCACTCAATTCGGTGCTCATCGCCTTGGCGTAGATGGCCGCAAAGGACAGTCCGACCGTCAGGGTCGGATCGCCGATGGACTCGATGAGGGCCATGGCTTCGGATGCCAGCTGCGACGCCTCGCGTAGCCGGGCATGGAACACGTGATCCATCACCAGCCCCGCCATTGCGATGGCCAGCGAGGCCTTATCCCCTGTGGCGGCGCATAACTCACGCAATTCGTCAAAGTCGGCGGCGGCCACACTCGCATGGACCCGCCAGGCGATCCCGCACAACATGGTGCGCGGGACCATCCGCATGACTGACCGGCTGGGGTCCTCGGCGGGCAATTCGTCGGCGATCCTGGCGGCACGTTCCCAACTCCCTCGCGCCGTTCCGATGTCGCGGTTGGTTGCCGCTCCCGCGGCGCGCATGTGCCAGCCGTAGGCAGCATGGAGGTCACCGGCGGCTTCGAGATGTTCGGCGATCAGCGCCGCGTTCTGGTCGGCCGATTGCGGCTCGCGGGCTTCGAGCGCCGCAGCCAGCCGGCGGTGCATGCGGGCGCGATCGGATTTCAGTTGTGACTCGTAGGCCACAGCGCGGATCAGCGGATGCCGAAATGCATACTGGGGGTGCGTGGTGAACTGCACCTGGTCGACGAGCTCCGCGGTCAGCAGCTCCTCGACGCGTGGCTCGATTCCCAGGCTGGTCAGCAGCTCGGAGTTGAAACGCGACCCGATCACGGCCGCGGCGGCAAGTGTGCGTTTGGCAGCGGGGTCGAGCCGGTCGATGCGGGCGGCGATGGTGGCTTGCAACGTGGCCGGCACCTGGATCTCGCCGACATCGGCGTGGCAGGTGTAGTGGCCGCGCTCTCCGACCAGCACGCCGCGTTCGGCGAGCTCGCGAGTGATCTCCTGCGCGAAGAAAGGATTGCCGTCCGCGCGCCCGGCAATGATCTGGCCGATCTGGCCCACGGAGGGATCGGGGCCCACCAGTTCGGTGACCAGCGTTGAGGTTTCCGCATCGCTTAGCGGGGCCAGGGCAAGGGTCTGTGCGCCGGCGGCATGCTGCAAAGGTCCGTGGTATTCGGGGCGGTAGGTGATCACCACCATCGAGTGGGTCTGGGGGATCACCGCCAGAGAGTCGATGAGCATGGATTCGCTGGCCTCGTCCATCCAGTGCACATCTTCCACAATGAATACCGCCGGCCGGGTGCGGGCCAGCTGCGAGGTATTGATCAACGCGGTCAGCCGCCGCCGCCGCGCATCCGGGTCGATCTTGGGTAACTGCACTGCGGGATCGGCGATACCGAGCAGGTCATCCAGCAGCAGCATGTCCTCGGGATCGGCGTGGGGAATCCGCTCCCGCAGACGCGCCCGAGCGCTTTGATCGCCCAGGCCGCTGACCTGCCCGACGGCGCGCAGCAGCCGCGCCACCACCCGGAACGCGACGTCGGTGGCGTGCGATTCGCAAAACGTGGAGAACACTTCCACCCCAAGGTCTTTCGCCAGTTGCACGGCTTCCTGGGCCAGCCGGGTCTTGCCGATACCGGGAGGACCAACGACGCCCACCACCGACCCACGTCCCCCCATCGAGCGATCCAGCATCGCAGCCACCGTGGCCAACTCCCACTGGCGGCCCACCAGCGTCGACTCCACGCGACCCGCCCGCTCTCGTTGCGCGGCCATGCCCAGCAGCCGCCGCGCCGGCACCGCATCCCCGGCCCCCTTGATGCGCACCGGCTCCGGCTCCCCCAGCACGGCCAAGTCCTCGACCAGCCGCGCCGTGGATTTGCTCAGCATCACCCCTCCTGGCGGAGCGACCGACTCCATCCGCCGCGCCATGCCCACCTGCTCGCCGATCGCGGTGTAACCCAAAGCGGCCGAACCGATCTCACCGGCGATCACCTGGCCCGAATTCAGCCCCACCCGCAACCGCAGATCGATACCGTCCCGCACGTTGACCTCAGCGGCCAGCCCGGCGGTCTGCTCCTGGATGCCCAACGCCGCGAGACACGCGCGAATCGCGTGATCCTCCAACGCCACCGGCGCACCGAACAGCGCCATGATCCCGTCGCCCGTGAACTTGTCCACGGTGCCGCCATAACGCCGCACCACCGCCGCAGCCCGGTCGACCAGGTCGGTCATGATCTCACGCAGCCGCTCCGGCCCGACGGCCGCCGCGATGTCCATCGAGCCCACCATGTCGGTGAACAGCACCGTCACCTGCTTGTACTCGGCGTGGCTGCCGCCCTCGGCGGCGATAGCCGATGTCGCGTCCCTCACGAGTGTTTGCGCCGGCGCGCGCGGGGTGCGGTCATCGACGAGCGCATGCTCGCCGACGGCTGGCCCGATACCCACGGCGGTCATCGAGGTTGGCATCGAGGTTGGATTGGTAAGGGCATGTTGCGCGGCCGCGGCCAGCTCGGTGGCGGTTTGGTAGCGCTGCTCGGGGTCTTTGGCCATGCCGCGGACGATCACCTCGTCGAATCCCGCCGGGATCGCGGGAATGATCGCGGTCGGCCTCGGCGGGTCGATGACCAAGTGCCCGTGATATTGCTCTGGCATGCTGTCGCCGGGATACGGCAGCTGGCCGGTTAGGCATTCATACAGCACACATGCCAGCGCATACACGTCGACGCGGGCATCGGCGATTCCCGTGGTGAAGCGCTCCGGGGCCATATACGCCCACGTCCCCAGCGTGGTGCCGGTGCGGGTCAACCTGGTCGCCGACGTGTCGTGGGCGATCCCGAAATCGATCAGGTAGACAAAATCGTGGCCAGCCAACAGCGCGTTGGACGGTTTGACATCGCGGTGCACCAGCCCGGCCTCGTGCGCGACATCCAGTGCGGCGGCCAGCTGTTCGATTACACGCACGGCGCGCTCCGGAGCCATCGGCCCGTCGCGTTGGAGCACGGTTTCCACATCGATGCCCTTGATGATGGGCATCACCAGAAACAAGCGGCCGTCGATTTCGCCGTAGTCGTGGATCGGGATGATATGCGGTTCGGTCAGTCGCGCCGCGGTGTGTGCCTCCCGCTGGAACCGTTCCCGATACCCCTCCTGTGCGGCCAACTCCGTGGGCAGAATTTTGATCGCGACATCGCGACGAAGCATCGTGTCGTGGGCTTTGAACACCTTGCCCATGCCGCCTTCGCCGACCAACTCGATCAGCCGATAGCGCCCGAAGGCGACCTCATCCACGGGCGGCCTCGCCTGCCACGGTCAGCATGCTAGCGGTCGACCCCAAACCCGCATAGTCGCGTGGCAATTTCCAATCGATCACCGCAAGCGCCCAGCCCGTCGAGACCAGGACTAGCCACGGGCCAGCCACGTGAATACGAGGCTTGCGGACCTGCCGAAATCCGGCCAATCTGGCGGCCTTGCGGCGGCTTTGGTCATTGCGCTTAAAGCGGCGCCGCGGCCAATCCGCCCGCCGAGTTCACGGTGTCAAGCCGGGCTTTCCGTTGGGGCCGAAAAGGTAATACCCGCCGATGCCACCCGGGCCGCCAACGCCGGGGGTGTCCCCGATGCCGCCATTGCCGCCGGCGCCACCGATGCCAAAGAGGAGGCCGCCGTAGCCGCCCTGGCTGCCGTTGCCCCCGAACGCCAAGTCGTCCGCGCCGTAGCCGTTGCCGCCGGCGCCGCCGAGGCCGAAGATGAGGCCGCCGAGGCCGCCGAGGCCGCCGACCCCGCCGTGGCCGCCCGCGTCGGCAGCGCCTCCGTCGCCGCCGGCACCGCCGATGCCGAACAACGCACCGCCGGCATAGAAATTGCCGCCACCGTAGTTGAATACGAAACCGTTGTCGCCGCCGTATCCGCCGACCCCACCTGTGCCGCCGCCGGTGTTGGCCCCGCCCGCCCCGCCGTGGCCGCCGACGCCTAACAAGACGGCGCCGCCGCCGAAGCCGCCCTGGCCGCCCTGGCCGCCAATGTTGTCGGGGCCGACGGCCGCGCCGCCGGCACCACCGTCGGCCCCGGTGCTGATGAGGTTGAAGAGGATGCTGCCGCTGCCGCCGTCCCCGCCGATGCCTGCGACCCCGAAGTCGGCAGTGGCGGACCCGCCGACGCCGCCGGCGCCGCCCAAACCGTAGAGCAAGCCGGTGCCATTACCACCGGCGCCGCCCCAGCCGGCAACGATGTTACTGGCCCCCCCGGTCCCGCCGATGCCGCCGTTACCCCACAAGGATCCGCCGTTCCCGCCGTAGCCGCCGTCGCCGGCGACGCCATTGGGACAGGCCCCGCCGGTCCCGCCGGCCCCGCCGTTGCCGAAAAGTCCGCCGGCGTTGCCGCCGTTGCCGCCAAAACCGGCGAAGCCGTTGTTAATTGCCCCACCGGCTCCGCCGGGGCCGCCGTTGCCGTACAAGAACCCGCCGCGCCCGCCGTTCCCGCCGTTCTGGCCGGGCGCGCCGGACCCGCCGGCACCGCCGTTGCCCCACAACAACCCACCGTTTTGGCCGTTGGCGCCGGTTCCCGGGGTACCGTCGGCGCCGTTGCCGATCAGCGGGCGCCCCAGCAACGCCTCGACGGGTGCATTCACTTGATTGAGCAGATCCTGCAGCGGATTGGCGTTGGCGGCCTCGGCGTTACCGTAGGAGACCGCACCGGCATTCAGACGCTGGACAAACTGCTCGTGAAATGCCGCCGCCTGAGCACTGATCGCCTGATAGGCCTGCGCGTGCGCGCCGAACATCGTCGCGACGGCCACCGACACCTCATCAGCGCCCGACGCCAGCACCTCCGTCGTGGGGCCGGCCACCGCGGCATTGGCCGCACTGATCGTCGAACCGATACTCCCCAGATCCGTTGCCGCCGCGGCCATCATCTCCGGCGCCGCAATCACCACATTCATCCGGCTGTCCCATCGATTCGACATAGATCGGCCGGCGCTCGTCATCGCGCGCCGGCGGTGAAAGAACAATCGTTGGGCACAACGTTGACATCACAGACTGTGTCGGCACTCGGCGAGAGCTGTGTGGATTATAAGAGGCCCGACACCGGGGCGGTCTCCACTGAGCCAGAACACGTCCGGGATCGGGCTATGGCGATCCGGCGATCCCGTTGAGTCCGAGCAGCAGCCCGCCCTTGCCGCCGGTGCCGGGGGCGCCCGGCGGGGTGCCGGTTCCGCCATTTCCGCCACTGCCGCCATTGCCGATCAGCTGGGCGCTGGCGCCGTCACCGCCGGCCGCCCCCGGAGCAGTAGTGCTGCCAGCGCCGGCGTCACCGCCGTCACCGCCGTTGCCGATCAGCCGGCCGGGAGTTCCGCCGTCACCGCCAGCACCGCCCGTTCCGCCCAAGAGAATGCTGCCGGCCCCTCCCGAACCGCCATCGCCGCCGAAGCCAATGAAATTGGCGCTGCCGCCTGAACCCCCCGCCCCGCCCGAGCCGCCGACGCTGTTGGCCGCGCCGCCTGCGCCGCCGGCTCCGCCGTCGCCGAACAGCGTTCCGCCATGCTCTCCGATGCCGCCGTAGCCGCCCTGGAAGCCGGTACCGCCAGCTCCGCCGCTGCCACCGCCGCCGATCAAGCCATAGCACCAGCCGCCGTAACCGCCGCCACCGCCAAGCTTGATCCCATTGCCCCCCGCTCCGCCGTCACCGCCGTTGCCGATCAGCCAGCTGTAGCCTCCGTAGCCGCCAGGGTTGGCGGATCCACCGGGTCCGGTAGCGTCGCCGCCATGTCCGCCGGACCCGCCGTTGCCGTACAGATAGGCGCCGCCGCCGCCGCCACCGCCAAGGCCGCCGACGCCATTCGGGCCGGTGGCAGTCCCGGCAGCCCCTCCGGGACCGCCGTTGCCGAAGAACAATCCGGCGTTGCCGCCGACACCGCCGCCACCAGGGACGGATGCATCGTCGGCGCCGGCCCCACCAGCGCCGCCGTTGCCGAGCAGCCATCCGCCATGGCCGCCGGCACCGCCGGTGGTGCCGAAATAACCGCCGATCCCGCCGGTACCGCCGTTCCCGATGAGGCGAGCCGCACCGCCGTCACCTCCGGGTGCACCCGTCCCGGCGTTGGCGCCGTTTCCGCCGTTGCCGATGAGGCCGGGCCGCCCGCCGGCACCCCCGGGTGCTCCGGGGCTGCTGCTGTTGCCACCGTTGCCGCCGTCGCCCAAAAGCCACCCGCCTGGCTGACCGGGTTGCCCTACCGGCCCGCTGGCGCCGTTGGCGCCGTTGCCGCCCAGCGGGCGCCCCGTCGCCAGCTCAACGGGCGAAAACAGTGTCAGGCTCTGGGCGAGCTGCACCAGGGTGTGCAGGGGCGACGCGTTGGCGGCCTCGGCGGCCGCATACTCGCCCGCGCCCGCGTTCAAAGCTTGCACAAACTGGGCTTGAAACGCCTCCGCCTGCGCGCTGAGGGCCTGATACGCCTGGCCATGGGCGGAAAACAATGCCGCGATGGCCGCCGACACCTCATCTTCGGCCGCGGCCAGTACCCCCGTAGTCGGAGCCGCGGCCGCCGCATTGGCAGAACTGATTGCCGAACCAATATTCGCCAAATCCGAAGCCGCAGCCGTCACAAATTCCGGCGCAGCGATCACAAACGACATCTGATACCTCCAACGAGCGGCGAGGTGAGTGCGCCGTTAGGTTGCCGCAGACCACTTGCGAGATTCTTGCGCCCCCCGCTGGCCTAGCGACTGGGCGAGGCCGTGCCTCAAAGCCCGCCCCAGGAGAGCAAGGGCGGCCCGATCAATAATACTGTCGCCTCATAGCGCAATACATTGCGCTGCAATGCTTTTGCCGTCTAACGGAGATATAATCGACCTCGATGTCGAGCCAGCCACCTCGCGGTGGGCCACCCAAGTCGCACAGCACCTTTTCCGACGGTGCTCGTTCTGCAACAAGGCAGACCATTGTGGGTTGTTGGCGCCGAGATTGACGACGGCCGGCCTCGTTACCTATCTGCCGGTGCGCTCGCGGTGCTTGCACCCAGGCCAGCAGCAGGGCCGGCGCTGGCCTTCTTCCAGCTCCTCTTGGGTCCGGCGAATGCGGCGCTTTCGGGTCATCACTTGCTTGGCATCCTCGACCCAGCAGATGAACTCGTTACGCGCCAAGGGGGTGATGTCCTTCCAGGCAGCAAGTGCCGTGGAGTTGGCGGTCAGCGCCTCGCGCAGGTCTGCGGGTAGCTTGTGCACCACCCCACCCGGCACTTGCTTGCCGCTCACGGGGCCAGGGTAACAACACCTGCTGCCGAAACGCTGGACGGCTTCATCGACGTTGCGTCCATCATCCCGGCCGCAACCGGGCCCGACAACCGCGGACTCGGGTCGCCGCGGCGTGCGCCGGCCGGGTGACCTGTTCAGCGATGCCGTCCGGCAGGACTTCGCGAATGGCCTTCTGGGTTCTGCGGCAGCGTGTGCAGAAGGTCGCGAACTGCCCTCCACCGTTCGACGGCCTTGCGCTCCGGCATTCCGGCGTGGGGGTGACCTGCGGCGGCACGCCTTCGATGGTGTCCACACCGCCCGCGTGGTGCCCGGCGTCGACCTCTCACCAGCCAGAACGTGTGCTAGGTGGCGACCCACAAACGTCAGTCGGGTTGGGCATTTATCCTCTGATAGACGGCCACCATCGTCGAGGGTGTAATCGGCTGCCGCAAGACCCGCCGTGTGTTCGACAACGGTGGCTTCGCCAGCGACGCCCAGCACGACTCAGACGCAGAACAGGACGGGAACCGCAGACATGGCAATGCGCCGAGACGAGGTTTCGACGACAACGCGGTCAAGCCGTCGCCCGTATGTCTGGTTGAAGCCAGTGAGCGTCATGGTAATTGCCATGGCGGTGATCGACGTCATCGCCGCAGCAGCATCGGCCTCGGCCGAACCCGGTGACACGCTGACTGTTGAGGTCGTGAAGTTTCCCACGCCGGTGTTCGGGATGCGGTTGGCCGAACTCGACAAAGGGACACCTCCCAGTGACATGGACATTACGGGTCCTGCCGAAAACGAAAGAGACATGGACGGCGGGCAAGCCTCGCATATCTATCGGATAACGCCTCGTAGCCAGCCAACCACCGCCTCGGCCGTTTATGCCGTCGAACAGGATGGGCAGCTCCTCGGCACGTTTCGAATCAACTTCAAACTCGGTGGGTTAGGCGACCCGAACAACCTCGAGGTGACCTGCGATGAGCAACTTTCACCCGTCAATTGCTACGCGTTCGAGAATCCCTATTTAGTGCGCGTATTCTCCAAAACCCCCGCGAACAACCCGGGCTCCTTTTAAAATCATTGGTGATTAATCTCCCTGAACGTGTGTGCGCGCCCCTTAGCGATCGCCTGCAATCGTTGGTGCGGGATCTGCCCGCGTATCGGGGCGGCGCGCCAACGTCGTTGAGACATCCGAGGCCTGCGCCTGCGCCCGCGTCGGCACCGTCCGCTGGCCTCCGTTGATTATCCGGCCATGACTGCCTTTGGCTCGGATGAGATATCTACGCGTTCAAACAAAGCTTTTTCTGAGCTTTCGCTATTCTTCATATTTGCGCCGCTTTGGACGCGCACACTGACGGCGTCGTCAACGCCGCAAGAAAGGAAGCGCATCAAATGCCCTCACCTCGCTGGCTGGCCAGACTGATCGTCCCCATCATGGCCGGCTCTGCCCTGGTCACTAGCGCTGCGATTGCGACTGCCGATGCCGCCGATGACGCGTACCTTGCTCAACTGCGGGCCCTCGGCTTCGCTTGGCCACCGGACCACGACGCCGCCATGATCTCGCTGGCGCACCACATCTGCTTCGATCGCTGGTTTGTGGGTATGACGCCAGACCGGATTGCCGGAGACGTCCACGCCGTCATGGGCGCGCAAGGTCTTTCGTTTGGCGACGTCTCAAACATGGTGAACGTCGCAGAATCGACCTATTGCCCGACGGGTCTTTAGGTCAATTTCTCGCCCGCCGCTGGTGGACCCCGTCGGCCATCCCCAAAGCCGCCGTGTTGAGCCATGTTTGGGGTCTCGCCGCGCTCTTCAGCGCTCCCCGTCATATCGGATGCCGTAGATCAGCATCAACATGCCGTTGGTCTGGTCGATGTAGGCGCGGCCTCCGATAATCTCGGCCATGTTCGAACTGCTGTTGCACGACCGCCGCGCCGGTGATCTACGCCGATCGGGCACCTGCTCGATACGAGCCGATAGCCTCGCCTACCGACCGGTACATGAGGTACCTGACCGGCTGTGCCGAGTTGTTCCGTGACGGCTACCCCGATTTGTGCCAGTTCACGCTGGAAAAGGGATAGTCCCAAAGTCTCCCGCTCCGCAGCGGACAACGCCAACGTCGTGCCGGTCGGCTTCCCGTCGACGCAAACTCCGCTTCCGTGTTGCGCAAAACCGCTGCGCCTCACCAGAACTCTCACTCATGCGGCACCGGTCGGCGGAGCAGCAATCCCGGCGTTGTCGGGATTGCGGTAGCCCATGCGAATGCAAGAATTCCGCAAGTGGTCGGCGCTAGCGTACGGCTGACAGCGACCAGAGGATCAACGTGAACCCCATGTTGCGATCAACGCGTATTCCCACTGGACCGGCGGGCGGCCGAGGTGGAAAGTCCCGGTTTGTGAGACGGCTCATCGTGGGGTCAGCAACCACTCTGCTGATGTCTGGCGGTTTGGGCTGGGCCGGTTTGGAACTGGCCGCAGGTACCGCCCAGGCCGGCGCCTTCCACTGGTGCCCAGGGGACCCCCCGCCGAGCTACGGCAATCTTCACGCGAACCCAGATTGGGACACCACTGTTTGCCACGACTACGCCTTCCGGGGCAACCAGGTTATGGAAGGGAATCCTTGTACGCTCCCCTCTTTTCAGTGGTTTATGTGTCCGCCTGGCACGACCCCTATGCCGCTCATGCCGCTCATCCCGAATAAGTAGTTGATTCAGGCTGTGTGAGGGTCTCGCGGCCAAACGTTGTGGGCACGAAGGCTCGACGCGATCACGACCGCTTTCGTCGCGCGGCTGGACGTGACGTGACGGTATCCTGGCGTCCGTTCCGGCGCGTGGGGTGAAGCTGCCGAAGCGCGCCCGTGGCGCAATGTGTATCTCACTGCGGCGCAACTGAATCGGCTGGCCCAAGAGGCGGGCCGCTATCGCTCGCTGGTGCTGCTGGGCGTCGTCGGGTTGCGGTGGGGTGAGGCGTACCGACGCGGCACCGGTTGCCGGTTAGATTTACTGGCGCGGGGACGCGACTTAGGAGGATCACATGAGCATCGGTGTTCGCGCGACCGTGCAATCTGTCGGCGCGTTGCTGATGTTCGGCGTGCTGCTGTTTGTACCGGCGGGTACGCTGCGCTACTGGCAGGCATGGGTTTTCTTGGCGGTGTTCACGATCCTGTCGCTTTACTCGGCTGTCTACCTGTTCCGGAAGAACCCGGCGGTCGTTGAGCGGCGCATGCGCGCCGGACCGAAAGCGGAAACCAGAGCGGTGCAGAAGGTGGTCGCTGCCGGCATCCTCATTCTGTTTTTTGGGCTGCTGGTGTTCAGCGCCCTCGACCATCGCTTCGGCTGGTCGCCGGTGCCGCCCGCCGTATCACTGATCGGCGCCGCGCTGGTGGTGATCGGGCTTGGCATCGCGATCCTCACGGTCAACCAGAACAACTATGCGGCGGCCAGTATCGCGGTGGAGGAGAGCCAGACGGTGATCTCCACCGGTCTCTACGGAATCGTGCGCCACCCCATGTATATGGGGGCATCGATTATGTTTGCGGGCATCCCGCTTGCACTCGACTCCTGTTGGGGGCTGGCCGTTCTCGTCCCCGTGGTGATCGTGTTTGCCGTTCGCATCGCGGATGAGGAGAAACTGCTCAACCAGGAGCTCACCGGGTATAGCGAATACACCGGCAAGGTCCGTTACCGCTTGGTGCCCTATGTGTGGTGACTCGGGCGCGAGGTGTGTTGAGTCCGGCTAGCGTACGAATACGTGACAACCGCGCCATACGGATCTTGGCCCACCCCGTTCACTTCCGAGTTGGTGGTCGCGGACGCCGTGCGGCTGGGCGAGCTTGTCCTCGACGGCGCAGACGTCCTCTGGGCCGAGGGGCGTCCCGCGGAGGGCGGCCGCACCCAGCTCGTACGCCGCGGTCCCGACGGCACCTGCACTGACCTGCTCGCCGAGGGCTGGAATGCGCGCACGGCCGTCCACGAGTACGGCGGCGCCGCGTGGTGGGCCCGCGACGGCATCATCTGGTTCGCCAACTGGGCCGACCAACGGCTCTACCGGCTCGCACCCGGCGCCGACCCGGTGCCGCTGACCCCGCAGCCTGCCAGCCCGCGGGCCGACCGGTTCGCCGACGGTGACTTGGCCGCGGACGGCGGCTCGATCGTCTGCGTGCGCGAACATCATCGCGGCCCGTCGGCCGCCGAGGTCGACAACGAGATCGTCCGGCTGGCCGCGCATCTCCCGTCCGAGCCGGAGGTGCTGGTCACCGGCTCCGACTTCGTCGCCGCACCACGCCTGTCACCGGACGGCGCCACCTTGGCGTGGCTGCGCTGGAACCACCCGTCGATGCCGTGGGATGCGACCGAGCTCGTCGTCCGTGATCTCGACAGCGGTACGGAATCGGTGATCGCGGGCGGGCCGGACGAGTCGGTGCTGGAGCCCCGTTGGGGCGCCGACGGCACGCTCTGGTTCTTGTCCGACCGCACCGACTGGTGGAACCTGTACCGCTACACGCCGGGGTCCGATATCGCGACCATCGAGAGCATTGTGCGCATCGACGCCGACATCGGCGTCCCGCCCTGGGGGCTCGGCTCGACGCGTTACGCGATGCTCGCCGATGGATCGGTGGTGTTCGCTTGGACAAGCCGCGGGTACGACGGGCTCGCCCGCCGCGCCCCCGACGGCACGGTCACCGATCTGGACACGCCGTTCTCGAGGATCGCGTCGCTGCGCGCCGCCCCCGACGGCACCGTGCTCGTCGTCGCGGGATCGCCGACCCACGAGCCCGGAGTGCACCGCGTTGACCTGGGCGGCCACTTGGTGGAGACGCTGCGGCCGCCGCGCGAACTCGGCGTCGACCCCCGATTCGTCTCACTGCCCGAGCACATCACGTTCCCCACCGACGACGGCCGCGCCGCGCACGCGCTCTTCTACCCGCCCGCGCATCCGGAGTTCGCCGGGCCCGAGGGCGAGCGGCCGCCGCTGATCGTGCAGATACACGGCGGTCCCACGGCCGCGGCATCGCCGGTGTTCTCGACGGCCGTGCAGTACTGGACGAGTCGGGGGTTCGGCGTCGTCGACGTCAACTACCGCGGCTCCACGGGGTACGGCCGCGCCTTCCGCGGGGAACTTGCCGGACGCTGGGGGATCGCGGACGTCGCCGACTGTGTCGCCGCCGCCCGTCACCTCGCCCGCGCCGGCCGCGTCGACGGGCAGCGGCTCACAATCCGTGGCGGCTCGGCGGGCGGGTTCACCACGCTGGCGGCGCTGGCCCGCGACGACACGCCATTCGCGGCGGGCGCAGACCACTTCGGCGTCGCCGACCTCGAAGCGCTGGCCCGCGACACGCACAAGTTCGAGAGCCGCTACCTCGACGGGCTGGTCGGCCCCTACCCGGCGGCCCGCGATCGCTACGTCGAGCGGTCACCGATCCACCATGTCGACCGGCTCACCCGGCCGCTGATCGTGTTGCAGGGCAGCGAGGACGCGATCGTGCCGCCCGCGCAGAGCGAGACCATCGTCGACGCGCTCCGCGAGCGAAAGGTTCCCGTCGCCTACCTGCTCTTCGACGGCGAGCAGCACGGCTTCCGACGCGCCGAGAACATCCGCAGGGCGCTCGACGCCGAGCTCTCCTTCTACGCGCAGGTGCTGGGTTTTTCCCTGGCCGACGGTGAGCACATCGAGCCGGTGGCGGTCGAGAACCTCTGACCGATCAGGACACCCACCTCAGTTGCTCAGGTGGTGACGACGAGCCAGCGTGCCCACCCGCGCACGCTCGAAGCCTGACAAATGCGCAGCGAGGTCGTTGACCTCTGAGTCTCAAGATCGCGACTAAGTACTACCGCGCCAAACCGGACGAGATTGCAGTAGTGCACTACCGGGATCGTTCCGCCGCGCGCGAGCGACGATTCCCTTGGCAACTGGCTCGGTGATACGGGCCGTCGCGCTCGTACTTATCGATCTGGAGATTCCGCGGAACATCGCAGTTTGGGGGACCGCATGACCGACCTGGCCATGGCCAATCCGTGCGAAACATCGGCGCCGAACAGGTTGAACGCGCCGCCAGTGCGCCTACCCAAGCTCGTGCAGGGCGTTGGATTCGCTTTTTTTCGCCGCAAGGCGATGCGGAATTGGATCAAGCGGCACGGACGCATCTTCGAAATCAACGTCCCAATCTTTGGCCGATCCGTCGTCGTTTCTGACCCCGCTCTGGTGAGGGAGGTGTGCACCGCGAGCGGCGAACAGCTGATCAACGTGCAGCCGAATCTCGGCAATTGGTTCGGGCCCGGGTCGACGTTTGGGCTTGACGGCAGCCGGCACCGCGATCGCCGCCGACTGCTCGCACCGGCCTTTCACGGCCTGAGCCTCAAGAACTACGAGAAGCTCATCGAGGGCGAGACACTGCGTGAAAGCGCGAATTGGCTTGAGAATAACGAGTTCCGGATTCTCGAACCGATGAACAGGATCACATTGAACGTGATCTTGCGGACCATCTTCGGTGCTGATGGGCCCGAACTCGAGGAACTACGCGAGATCGTCCCGCCCTATATGAAACTCGGACAGCTCTTGGCATTTGTGCCGGCGCCGCCATCCTGGGCCCGACGCCACACCCCGTGGGGCAGGCTGGACGAGTTGCGCGGGGCATTCGACCGGATCGCATGCACGCTGATCGAGAGGGCCGACGCCGATCCGGTTCTCGGCGAGCGGGCGGACATCCTGGCGTTTTTACTGCGCAGTAGGCGCGACGACGAAACCGGGATGCCGCGGCGAGACCTCTGCGACGAACTGTTGACCCTCGTCTGTGCGGGCCACGAAACCACCGCATCGGCGCTGGCCTGGACGTTTGAGCGGTTGCGGCGCCACCCAGACGTGCTGGCTGAACTGGTAAGCGAGGTCGATGAGGGTGGCAGCGCCCTCCGTCGAGCCACAATTTGGGAGTCGCTGCGAGTACGCACCGTCATCGATGTGTTTGGCCGCCGGGTCAGTTCGCCGAACTTCGACCTCGGTGAGTGGCGGATTCCGCATGGGCGCACGGTGCTCGTGCGCGTTGCCGATCTCCACGAGAATCCGGAAATCTTCCCTCACCCCGAACGATTTGACCCGTATCGCTTCTATGGCGCTAAGGGCACCAAGCCGCCGTCATCAGCTTGGCTGCCGTTCGGTGGCGGAGCACGGCGGTGCATCGGCGCTGATTTCGCGATCGCCGAAATGGACATCGTGCTGCGGACGGTGCTGCGGAATTTCCGGATCCAGACCGATGCCGCCGCCGACGAGAAGTCGTATTTCCGCGGAGTCGCCCATATCCCGAAGCTCGGCGGCCGCGTGGTAGTGAACCGCCGAAGGTAGCCCGTCATGTCGACTCAGCTGATCAGACCGTCACACGCAGAACGGCTCGAAATCCGCTGCAATGTCGGCGACGCCATTGTCGCGAACTTGGCGGTCCACATTGTCTTCTTCTTCGAGCGACATCTCGACACGGGGGCGCTCACCCGCGCGTTTGAGCAAGCGCTCACGAATCTTCCGATTTTCGCGGGACGACTCACCATGGCCGACGGCACGATGCGAATCCGATGTCAGGGCCAGGGTGTGCCCTTCACGTCTGTGTCGTCCGGCCGCACGCTGCGTGAGGCGATTCGTTCGGCGTCGGAGGACAGCGGACTATGGCTCATCGATCCGGTGAACGGTGCCACGGCTCGATGGGGGCTGGGCCCGTTGTGCAAGGTACGTGTCACGCATCTCGCGGACGACGCGACCGCGATCGGTTTCTCATGGCACCACGCGATCGGCGACATGCAGACGTCGATGCACCTCATGAACGCATGGGCCGCCGCTGCTGCCGACAGGCCGCTCGCCGAGCCGTTGATCGTCGAAGACCGCGCTGCCTACCTCGACGAGCATCTGCCCGCCGATGGCGCCCGGGAGCCCGGGGTGCGTTGCCTCGGGCTCGCGGAATTTGCACGTAGCGCGCTGTACCTGGCAAAGGATGCGCGAAAGCAGCGGACTCTGGGTTTTTATTTCGGAGAAGACGAAATCGCCCGCATGCGCGACGCATACGGAAACCGGGTGCGATTGTCTGCGAACGACGTTGTGTGCGCGCATGTTTCCGAAGCACTCATGAAGGCGGATCCCGCGGTGGATCGTCGCACCCTCGCGATCGCCGTCAATGCGCGGAATCGTTGTGGCCTCGATCCGATGCTTATCGGCAATGTCATCACGACGCTGAACCTCGACCTGCGGCACGGAGAGGCCGCAGCGTCCATTGCCGAACGCATCCGCCACACCGTGGACCATTTTGCCGACGAACACTGCGACATGCGCATCAACCAACAGTTCCTGGACGCTGCCGGTGCATGGCGGGCCGCTCGCTGTGTATCCACTGCCTTCAATCCGGCCCGGTGGAACCCGTTTGTCTCCAACTGGAGCGGCTTCGGCGCTTACCGCATCCAGTTCGAAGACACCTTCCCGTCCTACTGCACGCCGTTGCTGAAGTTACCCGTTGCGGGGCTCGGTGCCCTGGTGGACGGGGCAGATGGCCGCGGACTGGTGTTTCAGATATCATTGCCGCCCAAGGAGTTTGAGGCCACGTCGAGTCCCGCGATTCGGGAACACATGCACCGGTTTCGATGTACCGGCGACGACATTCCGCGATTGCACCGTGCGGGGTGAGCTGCCGAGCAGACGCGAAAGTCCCTCAAATCAAGCGATTTGAGGGACTTTCGTGTCTGCTCGCGCAGGAAAGTTACGTCAACTGCTTCGCAGCACCTCGGCCGTCTCCAGCCGCCGCGAATGGATCACGGGATACACCGCCGCGGCCAAGACGAGTATGAACACGCCTGCCACTCCGGTTCGCAGCGGCAGCTGCAGCACACCCCACTCGATCTTGATGCCGTAGTACACCGGTGAGCCCAGCGACCAGAGATACGTGAGGCCCACGCCCCCAAGCACAGCGACGCCGGCGACCAGCAAGCCGAGCAGGACGGCGTTAGCGATGATAACGGCCTGTTCTTGCCCGGAGGTCACCCCGATCGCACGCAACGCGGCTCGCTCACGCTTGCGTTGCACAAGTCCCAGCACGAACACGTTCAGCACGCTTACGCCGGCGGCAGTCATCACCACGTACCCCGCGATCGTGAACGGCTCCAAGAAGCGGGTGATCCCGTTGGTCGCCACCGAGCGCCAGCGCTCGTTGTCGTAAACCCACAATCCCGCGCCGAGGTTGAGGAAATCGCTACGGTGGGCGGTCGCGTCGGCGGAGGACGGATAGGCCACCGCGACCTGGTCGCGCACCGCAGCCCAATCGGAGCGGGCCAATCTGTCGGAGACCAGGACGACGTCGCCCACTGCGGCGTCATTGACCATCCTTGGCTGAAAGATTCCAGCCACCCGATAATGCTTCGGCCCTTCGACGGTAGGCAGCTCGACGGTGTCGCCCGCGGCAACGCCTAGCCGGCTGGCGGCAATCTCGCTCAGGCCAATCTCCCCTTCCCACAATCCCTTCCAGAACCTGTCATGGACAGCGGTCGGCTCATACAGTGCTTGGCTGTACCAATCGCCGGGCGTGACGCCAATGACAAGGCGCGACAACGTCCCTGACGAGATTGTCGATCGCCAGCGCGAAGACACGCTCCGCCCGTCAGCGGCGCCGGTCACCAGTTCGAACGTGGAGTCGGAAATCCGGCCGTCCCGCTGATCGAGCACCGATTGGGCGGCAATCAATAAGGTGGCGGGCAGTCGGTCAGCCTTCTGCGCGGCAACCTGATTGGCGCCGAGCAGTTGCATGCTCTGTGAGCCGATGGCCAAGCTGGTGGCCTCGGCGAGTATCGCGGCGGAGAGGGCGAACAGCAGCGCGTAGCGCCGAAAATCGGCACCCAGCAGACGCCCGACGGCGGGACGCGCCACCGTCAGCAACTCGATCAACAGCCCGGCGCCGCGCGGGGCGATCCACACCGTCACCAACACCACCCCGACCAACCCCACCGTCATGCCGTTGATGCCCGCATTCAGCGGCAGCGACCCGCGCTCGAATATCTTCGACACGACGACGGCGCCCGCCAGCGCACCCGCCCCGACGACCAGCGGCCATATCGGGATCTTCCTGGCGCGCTGCACTCCGCCGGCGCTCGCCATCGACGCCAGCGGCCCGTCGCGGACCAACCTGGCGGCCGGCCCGACCATCGCGAGGATCCCGCAGACGATCCCCGCGGCTGCTCCAATCCCGATCAACTTCGGCGAGAAGTGCGTTGTGATGGTGCCGCCGGACCCGGCCAACATGGATTGCCCGAATGTGTCCACCAGATACGTCCCGAGCAGGAAACCGCTCGTGACCCCCGACAGTCCCCCTAGGACACCCACCACGGCGCCTTCGCCGAGCATCCCGCCGAACAACCCAACAGGCTTGGCGCCGATCGCGCCGATGGTCCCCATCACCGCTCGCCGGTCCTCCACGGCCAGCAGGATGGTGTTCACGGCGATGAGGATGCCGACGATCACGCCGGCCAGCGCGGCGAGGTTGAAACTCTGCATACCGTTCTCGAACACGGCGGGCAGGTGCGGCCGGGGCGCGCCCGCCGTTGCGACTCCGGCGATTACGCGGTCGACGCCGGCGGCGATGGCGATCGTGTCAGCACCGTGCCTCGGGAGGACGAATGCGGCCGTGGCGTAACCGGGCGAGCCCAGCAGGCTCGCGGCGATGTCCACGGAAGGGGCTAGCAGCACATAGCCGTCGTTGATCCCCTCGACGCGGTCGAACTCCGGGAAGGTCGATCCGAGATGCGCCGACCCTGGAGGCAGGCCGGGGATGCGCAGTTCCTCGCCGAGTCGTAGGCCATGCCGCTGGGCGATGGCCGTGGGCATCTCGAGTGGCATGCCGGGACCATCTGCGGGCTTGACGTCGCGGGCGCGCTGCTCGCAGTTGAACGAGCCGACCAGCAGCTCGATCTGGCACGACCCGCCGAGCAGAAAGAACCCGTGAGTGCCGCCGCCTGGATTGGCGGCGAAGTCAATGGGAGTCAAGCCGGCGACGATCGGGATGACCGCCTCCGCCCCTGCCACCTCGGCACGCAGCCGGTTGACCGTCTCGATCGGCAACCGGTCACTAACGTTCGGCGTGACCTCGACCACCCCGATGTCGGCGGCGTGGGTCAGCGACGGGCCGAATGAGTCGAACGGGCGGACGAGCTCGGATTTGAATATCAGGACCCCGAGGACCACCGTCACTCCGAGCGCGACGCCGATCACGCTGAGCAGCGTCCGGCGCCAGTCGGCGATCAACGCGGCGAGGTGGATGCGCCGGAAAGACATCCATCCGGCGCGCAGCCTTTGCATCACCGCTCCCCGGCAGGCGCGGCGGCCAGGGTGTTGGGGACCGTGCACGCACGCCCGTCGACAAGGTGTAGCTCGCGCGAGCCATAGCCGGCCGCGGCCTGGTCGTGCGTCACCAGGACGACCGCCGCACCGTCTTCGTCTGACAGCGACCGCAGCAGATCCAAGACCTCGGTCGACGAATGGCTGTCCAGGTTTCCGGTCGGCTCGTCGGCGAGGATGAGGGACGGCCGGGCCACCAGCGCGCGCGCCACCGCCACTCGTTGCATTTGTCCGCCCGACAGTTCGGCCGGCCGGTGCCGCGCGCGGTCGCCGAGCCCGACCCGTTCCAGTAGCTCCTCGGCGCGTGCGTCGGCTGATCGGGCGGCCATACCGTCCAGAACCAGCGGCAACGACACGTTCTCCACTGCGGTCAGCATTGGCACCAAGTTGAAGAACTGGAACACGAATCCGAGGTTGCGCCGCCGGAACGCCGCCCGCGCGCCCGTGCTCATCGACCACACGTCCTGGCCGTTCACCGCGACAATGCCGCTGTCCGGTGCGTCCAACCCGCCGGCAATATGCAGGAGGGTCGATTTGCCGGCTCCCGATGGTCCGGTGACGACGACGAATTCGCCTGCGTCCAAAGTGAAGTCAAAGTCGACGAGCACGTGCACCTGTTCGTCGCCCCTGCGGTACGTCTTGCCGACGCCGGTGAGCTGCAGCACCGGCTGCACGCTTGAATCGCTGGGAAACATCGAATCGGGACCTCCACCATTTGGTGTTGTGACCGATTAATCGTCACTCGCATAAGTTGTGACGGGCCCAGTAGCGCGCTACTGCAATCTCGCCCGATCTCGGCGCGGTACTACCTAGGCCCGGTCGTGAAGCCGCACCGTGAAGTTTTCGTCGTGCAGCTTCACGCAGCGGTGTGGTGGCGAGTCGATATTGGCCGGTCGATCGGTAGCTTGAACGGCCCGGTTGTCGGCCCCGCCGAGGCGGCGGTGAGCCAGCCGAGTCGGATCGCGTAGAGAAAAGCGCTGCCGGTGAACATGGCGGCGGTGAGTAGTAACCAGCGGCCCAGGAAAACCTGCCGGGTTTGTCCAGTGGCGGCGACGTAGATCGGGGATTGCTGCTTCATGATGCCGGGAAAGAACATGAGCAGCGACAGGCCCGACCCCAACGTCGGGATGCGTACATAGTTGCGTACCGGGACACGGAGTTGGCCGCGAGGTCGACGTCGTCGCCGCCTGGTCGCGATGCCCAGGAGTCGGTCGGCGAGTGCATAGAGCGGGAATAACACAAGATCGTGGAAAATGATGCCCGTGGGGCGAGCCAGACCGCGATGGATTGCCACCACGCCTGCGGGTTCCATAGTGTCGCCGGTTTGAAGGTGAACGCGATATAGCCGGCTAGCGCTAAGCCGCGAGCATGGTCAATAGGTGCAGCGGGTGCGAGCCGTAGAACCTGCGCAACCGCGCCGAGAGCGCTGACATGTCAGTCTCCTTGGACGTCAATGGAACTGACCCATTTGGTGTTGTGCACGCCGGGCAGCCCCGGCACGATGATCCGTGCGGGGTAGCCATGATCGGGCGACGGGTCGACGCCGTTTACGCGCAGCGCCAGCAGCGCCTCCGGGTTGAGCACCAGATTTGCCTGCAAGACGGCGCGGCTGTAATCGCCGATTCGGTAGTCCGCGACTTTCTGCAGCGATTGCACCCGGGCCGAGCGCGGCGCGGGCGCAGGCCGGCGTTGGCCGCCGACAGCCTCGGGAAAATGCGCCACAGCGAGTTCTCTGGACCGCCGACGTGACAGGGTGTCACACTCAGGGTCGGACCGGGAGGTCACCATGACAACGATCGACTCGGGTATCACGCACCGTGAAAACGGCACACCGCCACCGGAGGTGCCGTTGAGCGATATCGACCTGGCCTCACTCGAGTTCTTGGAGTTGGGACGACGACCGCCGCGACGGGGCGTTCGTCACGCTGCGCCGCGAAGCGCCGATAACGTTCTTCGAGGCTCCCCGCGTGCCCGGATTCGAATCGGGCCCCGGGCATTGGGCACTGACGTCGTTCGACCATGTGCACCATGCGAGCCGGCACCCGGAAGTGTTCAGTTCGATCCCGACCAGCGTGACGTTGCTCGAGATCGACCCGGCGATCGCGGAGTTCAGCGGATCGATGATCAACCTCGACGACCCGCGCCACCTGCGGCTGCGATCGATCGTCAACCGCGCGTTCACCCCCAAGATGGTGGCCCGCATCGAGGAAAGCGTACGTACCCGGGCACAGCAACTGGTGAGCGACATGCTGGCCAACCACCCCGACGGGGAGGCGGACTTCGTCGAGTCCCTCTCGGGTCCGCTTCCGCTGCAGATCATCTGCGACATGATGGGCATCCCCGAAGCGGACGAGCACAAGGTCTTCCACTGGACGTCGGTCATCTTGGGAGCCGGTGACGAGGAGGTGACCACCGGCCACGACGAGGCGATTCAGGCGGTACTCGACCTCGCCGCGTACGGCGCCCAGTTGGCCGAGTCCCGCCGTGCCGAACCCGCCGACGATCTGACCTCGAACCTGGTGCGGGCAGAGGTCGACGGTGAGCGGCTGTCGTCTGCGGAGATCGCCTCGTTCTTCATCCTGTTGTCCGGTGCGGGCAACGAGACCACCCGCAACGCCATCAGTCACGGCATGGTGGCGTTGAGCCGTTACCCCAATGCGCGGGAGAAATGGTGGGCCGACTTCGGCGGCGTCGCCGCTACCGCGGTCGAGGAGATCGTGCGCTGGGCCACTCCGGTGATCTTCATGCGACGCAATCTCAATGAGGACGTCGAACTCGGCGGTGTGGCGATGAAGGCCGGCGACAAGGTTTCGATGTGGTACAACTCGGCCAACCGCGACGAAACCAAGTTCGACAACCCGTGGTTGTTCGACGTCACCCGAAATCCCAACCCGCACTTTGGATACGGCGGAGGTGGAGCCCACTTCTGTCTGGGCGCCAACCTGGCCCGGCGGGAGATCCGGGTGCTGTTCGAGGAGTTGCACAACCGCATCCCCGATATCGTCGCCGTCGAGGAACCGGCCATCCTGCGCTCGGCGTTCATCCACGGCATCAAGCGACTGCCTGTCGGTTGGACGCCCGCGCGTCAATGAGTGGGGGGCGGCCGCTCGCACGTCGAGCTAAGGGGACTCGAACCCCGTACCGAACCTGGCGAAATGACGCTTGAACTGCGCTTTCTGCCATTCGGTGTCGTTACGCGGGCGCTTCGTTTCCTGCAGCTATCCGTCGGCGTGTTACACGACGTAACGGTGCCAGACCGACTTGCATGGCGCCCTACCGCCCGCGGCTGAAAGGACCTGGCCTGACCCTGGTCGGTCGAGCCTGACCCGCGATTTCGTTCTTCCTCGTCGGTCCGGGAATCGAATGCGGTTCCCGGACCCGTTTTTTCGGCCGTATATGGGCGGAAGTCCCGATTTCCGCCGCCCGCGTGACGGCAAGGGAATCGAGTTGACGGCAAATGACGGCAAGAACGCGATCTTGATCGCTGTCGGGATCGCGACATGACCCGTGAACTGCGCTTTTGTGGAGCCTCCTGTCAGGATTGAACTGACGACCTTTCGCTTACAAGGCGATTGAATCCCAGTTCGGCTGGGTTCGCACTTATTCGTGCATGCCCGCCACCTGCGAATACGCATTCGTGATAGTTCGCCGTTGTTCGCCCTGATCCGCGGGGGCTGACGGCAAAGTGACGGCAAAATTAGTGGTACGAACGCACCAGATTCCGTGGTTCTGGCTCGAACCCATCGACGCTTACCACGTGGATGTTCCATGTCCACCACGATCTACTTTGCCTCGAACGTCACACGGATGCTCGATTGAGCGGACGCGCCCGGCCCGGAAGCCAAGAGAGCAGAGCGGGAGCCCGGTACACGTGTTCTGGAGTGCCCTGGATCTGGCGGTGGCCAGGTTCTCGGAGCGCTGCGCACCGCTGCATCCCGGCGGGGCCCCGCACTGTGAACCCGAGGTGATGTGGGACGCCTATTCCCATGAGGTCAGCAGCGCCGAGTATTGGCCCGGGCCCGACGGCGAAGGGGTCTTCTGCGCCTACGCCTACCCCGAACCGGCGGACTAGCCGAGCGCACGAGTGCGGCCCGACGCGGCGTTGTTCAACACCGACCTTGGCGAGTTCACGCCGCCCTACGCTGGGGTCCGCCAAGCCGCCGATCCCGACGCCGTGCTGTTGGAGTTTCTGCAGAGCACATACGAGGCGGCTGCTGGGCCATCGCCTAAACCAAGAAACCCCGCCAGCATTCGCCATCGTGTCAATCGTCCGATGCCGCCACGGCGATCAAAACTCGGATGCCGTCAACACCAACCCCACCAAGGGGCATTACGTCAGCATCGTCCTGGGTTCGCGTCATGCGGTAGTAAGCACCTCGTCGGGCCAGCAGTTCGGCGTGGTTGCCCTGCTCGACAACCTTGCCAGCCTCCACCACCAAAATGTGGTCGGCATCGTGGATCGTCGAAAGGCGGTGCGCGATAACGAAACTCGTTCGGTTCCGGCGAAGCGCAGACATCGCACGCTGAATTAGCAGCTCGGTGCAGCTGTCCACCGAACTGGTCGCCTCGTCGAGGATCAAAAACCGTGGGCGGGCAAGAAAAGCGCGCGCAATGGTAATCAGCTGCTTCTCACCGGCGCTGACATTGCCACCGTTGTTGCTGACCTGCGTCTGGTAACCGTCCGGGAGTGCACGCACAAACCGGTCCACGTGGGCCGCCTTGGCGGCTTCGATGACCTCGTCTTCGCTCGCCCCTGGGCGCCCGTAGCAGATGTTCTCCGCGATCGTCCCGTCGAACAACCAGGTGTCCTGCAGCACCATACCGATCCGCGATCGCAGCGAGTGCCGGCCCACCGAGGCGATATCGACGCCGTCGACCAGGATGCGGCCGGAGTCAACCTCGTAGAACCGCATCAGCAGGTTCACCAGCGTGGTCTTGCCCGCGCCCGTCGGCCCGACGATCGCCACTGTGCTGCCGGGTTCGGCCACCAGCGACAGGTCTTTGATCACGGGAGTGCCGGGTTGGTAGGCAAAGCTCACGTGTTGGAACTCGACCCGTCCGCTCGGGCCCTGACCGTTGAGCCGCGGCAGCATCAGGTCGCTGTCCGGTGATTCCTCGGGCTCGTCGAGCAGCTCGAACACCCGCTCGGCGCTGGCCATTCCGGACTGCAGCGTGTTGTACATGCGGGCGGCCTGGTTTATCGGTTGGTTGAACTGGCGCACGTACTGGATGAACGCCTGGATGCTGCCCAGCGTGATCTGGCCGGTCGCCACCTGCACACCACCGAGAACCGCCACTGCGACGTAGCCGAGGTTGCCGATGAACGTCGTCGCCGGCGACATCAGGCCGGAGAAGAACTGGGCGCCGAAACTTGCCTCGTATATCTCGTCGTTGAGCTCGCAGAATTGTTGTTGGGCCTGGGCTCGATGACCGAACGTCTTCAGCACCGTGAAACCGCTATAGGTCTCCTCGATGTGGGCGTTGAGGCGTCCGGTGTTGGCCCACTGGGCTTCGAACAGCTGTTGCGAACGTCGTACGATCGCACGGGTCACCAGCAGCGACAGCGGCACCGCCAGCAAGGTGACCCCGGCCAGCAGTGGCGAGATCGAGAGCATCATCACTAGCACCGTCGCCACCGTCAGCACCAAGGTCACCAACTGGCGGATTGTTATGGAGATGGATGCCTGCATGTTGTCGATGTCGTTGGTAACCCGGCTCAACAATTCACCGCGCTGCCGGCCATCGAAGTAGGACAGCGGCAGCCGGTGCAGCTTGTCCTCGACATCGGAGCGTAGCGCCCTCATGGTCCGCTGCACGGCCACGTTCAGTATTCTGGCTTGCAGCCAAATCAGCAGTGCGGCCAAAAGATACAGGCCCAACGCCAGCGCCAGTGTGCGGCCGACCGCGCTGAAGTCCACGCCCTTACCGGGTACCAGGTTCATTCCGGACAGCAAGTCGGCGAAGGTATCCTCGCCGCGGGCGCGGGCAGCCGCGACGGCTTGTGCTTTGGTAATTCCGGCCGGCAGCTGCCGGCCGATAACACCGTCGAACAGCAGGTCGGTGGCATGGCCCAGGATTCGCGGGCCAACCGCCGAGATGGCTAGTCCGGCGATGGACAGCACTATCATGGCGGTGAGCGGGCCACGTTGCGGAGTAAGGAGTTTCAGCACACGTATCGCCGAACCAGTGAAATCGCGGGACTGCGGCGGGGCGCCTCGGATCATCCCTCTGACGGGCCCGTTCGGCCCTTTCCCGGTCACGGCTGGACTCCGATCCCGGCACCCAACGATTGGGAATCGACGAGCTCGGCGTATGTCGGGGAATCGACCAACAGCGATTCATGGGTACCGGAGCCGACTACGCGTCCGCCGTCCATGACGACCACTTGGTCGGCCTGGATGACGGTCGAGATGCGTTGTGCGACAATGATGACCGTGGAATCCGCGGCGATCTCCCGTAGCGACGCGCGGACCATGGCGTCGGTGTGCACATCGAGTGCGGAGAACGCGTCGTCGAACAGGTAGACGGCAGGGCGGCGGATGACCGCTCGGGCGATCGCCAGCCGTTGCCGTTGTCCACCGGAGAAGTTGACGCCACCCTGGGCTACGCGCATCTGCAGCCCGTCGTCGTGTGCGAAGACGAAACCGTCGGCCGCCGCCACCCGCAGCGCTTCCCGCATCTCTTCGTCGGTCACTACTTGTCCTGGGGCCGCGCCGTAGCGGAGGTTGTCCGCGACGGTGCCGGAGAACAGGTATCCGCGCTGGGGCACCAGACCGATCGCCGACCAGAGTCGCTCGGTGTCGTAATCACGGACATCGACACCGTCGATAAGGACAGTGCCGGCGGTCACGTCATAGAGCCGGCAGATCAGCGACATTAGCGTCGACTTGCCCGAACCGATGGTTCCGACGATCGCGGTGGTGGTACCGGGCATCGCGGTCAGCGAAACATCCTGCAGCACAGCCCGGTCGGCACCCGGATAACAGAATGTGGCCCCGGCTAACCGCACCACACCCGCCACCCCGCGCGGCGCGAACATCGGGTTTTGCGGGTTGTCGACGGCAGGACGAGTGGACAGCACCTCGGTGATCCGTTCGGCGCACACCGAGGCCCGCGGCAACGCGTCCAGGAGCGTTGTCGCCAACGACACCGCCATCAGGATCTGCATGAAGTACGCCAGAAAGGCGACCAGCGAACCGACCTGCATTTGGCCGCTGTCGACGCGCAAGCCGCCGAACCAGATCAGTGCGACGCTCGACACGTTGATCGTCAAGGTGGTCACCGGCAGCGTCAGCGCCTGCCAGTTGCCCGCGGCCAGCGCGGTGTTCGACAGTGCGAGATTGGCTTGGGCGAACCTCTCGCGCTCGAAGTGTTCGCGCCCGAACGCCCTGACCACCCGGACACCGGCCAGTTGGTCGCGCAGTACCCGGTTAATTGTGTCGATCAGCTTCTGCATGCTGCGCAGGAGCGGCAGCGTGCGCGAAATTATCCAGTAATTGGCGACGGCCAGTACAGGAACACTGACCAGCAGCAGCCACGACAGCCCGGCGTCCTGGTGGATGGCCATGAAGATTCCGCCGGCGCACATGATCGGCGCGGTGACCAGCACGGTGCACGTCATCTGCACCAGGAATTGGATCTGCCGGACGTCGTTGGTGGTGCGGGTCAGCAATGACGGCGCGCCGAACCGGGCGGTCTCGTGCTCGGAGAAGGTGGTGATGTGATGGAACATCGCCGAGCGCAGGTCGCGGCCGAACCCCATCCCGGTCCGCGCGCCGAAGTAGACCGCCCCGACCGAGCACAGCACCTGCAGGCCGGTGACCGCGAGCATCACTCCGCCGAGTTTGACGATGGTTTCCGTGTCACCCTTGCTGACGCCGTCGTCGATGATCGCGGCGTTGACCGTCGGAAGGTACAACAA
This sequence comes from uncultured Actinomycetota bacterium, assembly GCA_963845595.1. GTDB lineage: Bacteria > Actinomycetota > Actinomycetes > Mycobacteriales > Mycobacteriaceae > Mycobacterium. Next base: position 136,192 of record CAWJSU010000003.1, on the reverse strand, counting down.
AGCCAGCGTGCTGATCAGCTGCAGCACCATCAGCACCGTCACCAGCCGGCGGTACGGCCGGACGTACTGGCGCAGCAGTGCCAGGAGCATCTTGTAATCGGAGCGCAGCGCCCTCATGGTCTTCTGCAACCTCACGTTCAGTCCGTGGGCGGCCGACCGCGCTGAAGTTCACGACCTTGCCGGGTGCCGGGTCCATTTGGCGTGAAACAGGATTGCGGGCCAACCGCCGAGATGGCTAGTGCGGCGATGGACAGCATGATCACCGCGGTGGCCGGCCCCCGACCCCGGCCCCCAGTGATTGGGAGACGAGGCGCTCGACGTATTCACAGATAACTCGATGATGCCCGAAGTAGTTAGCCTGTGTAGGTGTGGCCCCCGCTGTAGTGGTTGTTGTTGGAGTCCATTGTGCAGGAACTCATGCAGCGCTGCTTCACTTTTGGCCCGGTCTTGCTCAGGCTTGGTTCCCATTGCCAACTTGTTTCGACGGTGCTGCCGAGGTTGTCACGCTCACCGACGCTGCAGTCCAGGCTCCGGCGTGCTAAGTCGCAAGTTTCAACGAGGACTTCGTTTTCTTTGAGGCCAAGGGGATTGCGGATCAGCCGCACACCGAATCGCTCGGTTTTGCGGTGGGCGCGTAGCCGTTGAGCGATGCCCGCCAACGCCGTCTCGTCATCGGCGCGCAGCGGCGAAGTGGAGCCGAAATCGCCAGGGTCGGCGAACTCCATGCCGATCACAGCGACACCAGAGCTGACGTCGGGGTCGAAACGCATCGAGGTCGCGTTCAAACCCTGCGCGGAGCACCGCGCGACAGGCGTGGTTTGGGTTCCGCGCGGCGCTGTGATGACGCTTTCTGCAAAGACCTCTCCGGCATCAGGTTCGAAATGCTTGTGCAGCAACCAGATTGCAAAGCGCTGAAATGCATCGGTGGAGACGAGATAGTCGCCCAATTCGTCAAGACAGGCGCGATCGTCCTCGCTCAACATACCCACGTCGGTGGCGTCCATGTCGCGCAACGCAATATAATCCTTCACGCCGTGATCCCGTATCGTTAACATGACTGCTCTCCTTCTGCCAAACTTGGCTCAAGCCAAGAGCTTTGGGATGTGGCGATCGTGCGTCGTACGCCGGGGTCGCCGTCACGCGTCGGCTGCGTTGAGCGGATGGCACTTAAGTTGTTCGGTTGTTGTCATCAGTCATCGTTGTGCTTCGTTGTTGGGTACAGCTAGGAAGCAGCTATCGCTCGACTGTGAGATCACGCGCGGAAATGACCACAGCTCCCGGGTGCACAGTACGAAACGACCTCCACAGCAATGGCTCAGCGGTTTCGTGTGCCGATCGACCTCGGTCTCCGCGGTCCGGAAGACGAGACGGGTGTCAGGCCTCCATCCGCGATAGCCGTGCCAGTTGCGGTGATCACGCGCGTGAACTGCGCTTTTGTGGAGCCTCCTGTCAGGATTGAACTGACGACCTTTCGCTTACAAGGCGAGTGCTCTACCACTGAGCTAAGGAGGCCGGGTAAAACCCGGGTGCAAGCCTAACCGCCCACTAACCGCTCAGTCGTCGGCGTCGACGACGCGTTGTGAGCTCACCGACCGCGACGAGCGGCGTGGACGGCGCCCGGGCAGCGGAATGCGCTCGGCGATGCTGCTCAGCGGGTTGACCACCAGGGTGAGCGCCGTGACGGCGTCTTGCAGGGTGGCGATCGCGGGCTCCAGCGCCTCCATCCCGGGCGCCAGCCGACCCAACGTATCGGCGAGGTCGGTGAGTTGTTCGAGTGGTCCGTCCTTCGACGTTATTTGGTCGATCAGCCCGCCTTCGGCGAGCAGTCGCTCGGCCACCCCGTCTTCGGCCAGCAGCCGCTCGACCATCCCGTCCTCGCCGAGGATCCGATCGGCCAGCCCGCCCGGTTGCAGCGCTCGCTGCAGCCCGCCGCCCTCCTCGGTCAGGCGGTCGAGGAAACCGCCGGGCGCTGTCACCAAGTCGACCAACCCGCCCGGTCGCAGCATGCGGTCCAGTGGCCCGTCGCTAGCGATCGCGCGTCCCAGCGGCGCATCGTCGTCGAGCAGCCTGGCCAGCCGATTGGCGCGCGCCAGCGCGTCGTCGATCCCCAGCATGTTGGAAAGCGCGTTCGAGCCCCCGCCGCCCCCGCCGTTGCCCAGCGCCTGCTTCGCCATGGCGAGGCCGGCGGTGGCGAGGTTCAAGCTCGTCTCGGTGGCGGCAAGCCCGATGCGGAGCGGCGCGGTCGCCAGAGAAACGATGCCCTTGCTGAGATCCATGGGTGTGAGTCTAAGCACGACGCGCCGCGAAAATCCCGGAAGCGGTCCAAGCCGATGCGACGATTGTTGGCAGACTACTGTCAGACTATTGGCAACTGGCTCTCAGGAACTACACAATGATTGTCAAGCTAGTATTCAACCAAATGCGAGGAAATTGACCTGATGACAACGGGAACCCAAAGTGAAACCACACCGGAGGCTCGCGTCCTCGTTGTCGACGACGAGGCCAACATCGTCGAGCTGCTCTCGGTGAGCCTGAAGTTCCAGGGCTTTGAGGTGCAGACCGCAACGAACGGAGCCGCGGCACTGGACCGGGCCCGCGAGGCTCGGCCGGATGCGGTGATCCTCGACGTGATGATGCCCGGGATGGATGGCTTCGGGGTGCTGCGCCGGCTGCGTGCCGACGGCATCGACGCCCCGGCGCTGTTCCTGACGGCCCGGGACTCCCTGCAGGACAAGATCGCGGGGCTGACCCTTGGTGGCGACGACTATGTGACAAAGCCGTTCAGCCTCGAGGAGGTCGTCGCGCGGCTGCGGGTCATCCTGCGGCGCTCCGGCAAGGGCGGCGCCGAATCCCGCAACGCCCGCCTCACGTTCGCAGACATCGAACTCGACGAGGAGACCCACGAGGTGTGGAAGGCCGGCGAGCCGGTGTCGCTGTCACCCACCGAGTTCACGCTGCTCCGCTACTTCGTGATCAATGCGGGCACCGTCCTGAGCAAGCCGAAGATCCTCGACCACGTCTGGCGTTACGACTTCGGGGGTGACGTCAACGTCGTCGAGTCCTACGTGTCGTACTTGCGCCGCAAGATCGACACCGGGGAGAAGCGGTTGCTGCACACCTTGCGCGGAGTGGGCTACGTGCTGCGGGAGCCGCGCTGAACAGAACGATGAGTACGGGTATGGCACCACAACATCGACGCGGATTGCCGCTGCGGGTGGGCCTGGTCGCCGCCACCCTGGTCCTGGTGGCCTGCGGTCTGGCGACGTCGGGGATCGCGGTCACGTCGATCCTGCGTCATAGCCTGATCAGCCGCATCGACTCGACTCTGCTGGACGCGTCCCGCGGCTGGGCGCAGGCCCCGCGGCGGCAGTCGGCCCCGCCTTACGAGGGCCCAGACCCCGCCCGTCCGCCGTCGAAGTTCTACGTGCGCGGCGTCGGCATCGACGGCACCCCGTTCACCGCCATCAACGACCGCAACGCCGAACCTGCACTGCCACCCAATAACGACGTGGGCCCTAATCCGACGACGCTGCCATCGGTCAACGGCTCCGATATTCAGTGGCGGGCCGTGTCGGTGCGGGGGCCGTCCGGCCTGACCACTGTCGCGATCGATCTGTCCGACGTCCAGCACACGGTTCGGTCCCTGGTCTGGCTGCAGTTCGGCATCGGGGTGGCGGTGCTGGTCGTGGTCGGGATCGCCGGCTATGCGGTGGTGCACCGCAGCCTCAAACCATTGTCCGAAGTCGAACAAACCGCCGCGGCGATCGCCTCCGGTCAGCTGGATCGTCGGGTTCCGGAGCGTGATCCGCGAACCGAGGTGGGCCGGCTTTCGTTGGCGCTCAACGGAATGCTCACCCAAATCCAGCAAGCGATGGCATCCTCGGAGTCTTCAGCCGAGACGGCCCGCGGGTCGGAGGACCGGATGCGACGGTTCATCACCGATGCCAGCCATGAACTGCGCACCCCGCTGACCACCATTCGCGGGTTCGCGGAGTTGTACCGCCAGGGCGCCGCCCGCGACGTGGCCATGCTGCTGTCGCGGATCGAAAGCGAAGCGAGCCGGATGGGCCTGCTGGTCGACGACTTGTTGTTGCTGGCCCGCCTCGATGTGCAGCGGCCGCTGGAATACCACCGACTGGATTTGCTGGCGCTGGCCAGCGACGCCGTGCACGACGGGCAGGCCATTGCCCCCGACCGGGCGATCACCGTGGAAGTTCTGGACGGTCCCGGCACCCCGGAGGTCCTCGGCGATGAGCCCCGGATCCGCCAGGTGCTCAGCAACCTCGTTGCGAATGCTTTACAGCACACCCCGGAAAACGCCGAAATCACCGTGCGGGTCGGCACCGACGGCGACGACGCGGTGCTCGAAGTGGCGGACAAAGGTCCCGGCATGAGCCAGGAGGACGCATCGCGGGTGTTCGAGCGGTTCTATCGCACCGACTCGTCGCGGGCGCGTGCCAGCGGCGGTACCGGACTCGGGCTATCGATCGTCGACTCCCTGGTGCACGCGCACGGCGGTGTTGTCACGGTGAAAACCGCGCCGGGAGAGGGCTGCTGCTTCCGCGTCATGCTGCCGCGAATCAGCGATGTGCCCGCACCGGAGCCGGTTCACGCCAGTTGAGCCAGCGCCGCCTTGATCTTGGCCTGCGCCTGGTCCAAAGATTCCGGTGACGGGTTGCGGTCGACGTTGGCAAAGCCGAAGTCGCTCAGGCTGCGGGTGGGAAACACATGTACATGCAAGTGCGGTACCTCCAGCCCGGCGATGATCACCCCGGCCCGTTCCGCCCGGAACGCCTTGCACACCGCCCTTCCGATCAGCTGGCTCACCGACATAACGCGGCCAAAGACCGGGGCATCCACGTCCTGCCACTGATCGATCTCGGCGCGCGGCACCACCAGCGTGTGCCCCTGTGTCATGGGTTCGATCGTCAGGAACGCGACGACGTCGTCGTCCTCGTAGACGAACCGGCCGGGCAGTTCACGGTTGATGATCTTGGTGAAGATCGATGCCATGCCCATAAAGCATAGGTACGCCGAAATCGCGGTTCGGGTTGTGTCCGGGTTGTCGCCGACGCTCGAAGCGAAATCGTTAACGAAGCGTTGCCGTGTCGTCCTGCACGATCGCGAAAATCCTCTGTGACCCAATTATCGGGAGGAGCCCCGGCGTGCGGTTTCCTGCGGCACTGCTCACCGCTTGCGTCGTGGCCTTGCTCCCGGCCCTGCTCCCCGCGGCCATCCCGGGAACCGCGCATGCGGCCGACCCGTTTGGGCCGCTGGCACCGCCCAACCCGTTTATGACGCCGCAGGGCATCGCGTCCTTGCACAACGACTCCGAATCTTCTGATGCGGGACCGCTACCCGGGCCGGGTGCCCACCTGACCGCGATCTTCGGCTACCCGCTGCTGGCCGCCTGTCCCACGATCATGCAGGGCACCGATGGCCTGGTGTTGGCGCTCTGCACCGCCGACATCAACCAGGTTCCGACCGTCTACCTGATCGATCCCGGCGGCGTTCTCCCGCACGTCATCCCGCTGGCCAGCCTGAAAGTCGCCAAGGGCACTCTGCTGGGTGGTGTCTACGCCTACCTGGACAACAACAACCAAGTGGTGATGATCGACGGAACCAATCACCTGCTGCGCATCGCGCATGCCAGGGACGGGCCGCTGGGCCGTTGGCAGCTGAGCGTCACGGAGTCGACGGACCTGTCCAGCGCGATCCCGGCCGGCGACGGCTCCGTGGGCATCGTCCCCGACTATTCGGGAAACGTCTGGTTCGCCACCGGCAACGGCGTGGTGGGGGTGGCCAAGGTGGGTGGCGCCGTCGTCAGCCTGCAGCTGCCTGCCGGCGAACAGGTGGCCAACAGCATCTCGTCGGCGCCAAGCGGTCGCGTCGCGGTCGCCACCACCTTTGCCCTCTACGAGCTGAACCTCGGCGGCGCCGGCAACCCGCAGATCCTTTGGCGCCAAACCTATGACCGCGGCACCGCGCGTAAGCCCGGACAACTGAGCTTTGGCACCGGCTCCACCCCCGTCTACTTCGGCCCCACCACCGGCGCCGATTACCTGACCATCGTCGACAACGCCAGCCCCCAGGTGCATGCGCTCGTCTACCAGTCCGGCACCGGCACATTGATATGCCAGCAGACGGTGTTGACCCAGGGTGGGCCGGGTAGCGAGAACGCACCGATCGGTGTCGGGAGCTCGATGTTCGTTGCCAGTACCTACGGCTACCCCTACCCGACGGTTCCGCCGAATGCGGGTCCGGCTGTTCCGGCCACGGCGCCGTTCGTCGGTGGGATGACGAGGGTGGACGTTGACAACCCGGGGTGTCATACGGTGTGGGAGAACACGGTTCGTAGTGCGGCGTTGCCGCACCTGTCCATCGCGGACGGCCTCATTTACACCATCACCCGGATCGGGGCTGCCAACACTACACCGCTCGACATCTTCGCCTACGCCGTCGTTGACTCCGGCACGGGGAAACTCCTTCTGCAGCAACCGAAATCGGCGTCCATCCTCAGCGACCCCATAGAAACCCCCACTATGGTCCTGATGGATCAAAGGATCATACAGGGCAACATCACCGGGCTCGGCCGCATCGGCTGAGGTCTCGACTCACTCCTCCTTGCCGAACTCCATCACGTCGAGGTTCCAGTACCCGCGCATGTTGGTGATTAGCCCCTCGTCGTTGACGCGGTAGGTGAACACGCCACGAACCTTGCTGGTGAATCCGCGCTCAAACTTGCTGTGCAGCACCAGGATATGAGCAATCTCATCCGGCGAGCTGGACGGGAACGTCTCCTCGCAGGTGATGGTCGTCTGACCGCGCGCGATGGTGTTGTCGAAGAAGGCGCCTACGGCCTCCTTGCCGCGCACGCCGGTGCCGTCGGGGTTGGTGACGCACTTGCCGATCGGGTCCTCGATGACGACATCGTCGGTCATTAGCGCCAGCCAGCCCTCCCGGTCACCGGCTTGCACGCACCGCCACGAGGATTGCGACGCGGTCAGGGCGGGGGATTGAGCGGTTTGGGTCATAGCTCGACTCTCCTGTCTTCTCAAAGGGCGCAGGCGGCGCGGGCGCCGTCTTCGGTGGCTTTGCGGATGAGGCCGAGGCCGGTGCAGTCGCCCGCGGCGTGCACGTCTGCGCCGGGCAGCGCGGCTACCAGGGTGTCGAACAGCGTGGGGTCGGGCTCGACCGTTCCGGCGATGACGACGCTGTCGGCGGCCAGTTCCCGGGCGGTCCCAGCGGCTGGCGTGAAAACCACCGCTTCACTGGTGATCCGCTCGACGGCCGCGCGAACCTGCACGGCGACGCCCAGCCGGTCGAGCCGATCCATGTGTTCGGTCTTGCGCTTGTTGCCCACTTCCGGGGCGATGTCCTTGCCCGCCTCGAGTATTGACACCAGGCGGCCCCGGCTCGCCAGAAACTCGGCAAGTTCCAGGGCGACCAAGTCGCCGCCGATGATGGCGACCCGCCGGCCGACCGGCATCCAGGCGCGGGTGGCGAGCCGGACCGCGGCGGGGCGCACCAGCCGCTGCCGCCGGCCGGCCAGCAGCGCAGCGCCCAGGCGTTGCCAGGCCGGGCCGGTGGATTCGGCTCGAAAGTTGGAGCCGCCGAGCAAGTCACGCAATCCGGGCCCGGTCCGCACGTGTGGTAGGTCGGCGCCCGGAATTGCCGGCACCGCGACATGGCCCCCGGTGGCCACCACCACCGCGTCGGGCTCCAGCGCAACCACATCTTCGGCCGAAACGACATGACCTAATTGCACTTTCACGGTGCTGAGCCTGATCTCGTCGCGCAGGTAACGCAGGAACGGCTGGTTTTCCGGATGCAAAACGCACGCCCAGCGCAGGGCGCCGCCCAGCTGGCCACTGCGCTCGAAGAGCGTGACGTGGTGGCCGCGCGCGTCGGCGACGCGCGCGGCCTCTAGCCCGGCCGGGCCGCCGCCGATCACCACCACCCGCTTGGCGCGAACGGCGCGAGGTGCCGCCAGGAGGCGCTCTTTGCCCGTGCGGGGGTTGACGGCGCAGTCGACGCTGAAGCGCTGTTCCATTGCGTCGATACAGTTTTCACAGGAAATGCAGCTACGCACCCGGTGCGCCTGACCGGACAGCAATTTGCGTGGCAGGTTGGGATCGGCCAGCAGCGGACGTCCCATGGCGATGAAATCCGCGCGCCCGTCGGCCAGAATCCGTTCGGCCCGCGCGGGGTCGTGAATCCGTCCGACGGCGATCACCGGCACGTCGACCACCTGCTTGACCGCGGCCGCGGCGCCGACGTTGACTTCGTCGCCGTCGTCGGCGCCGTTGACCATCCCGGTGACCAGCCGATCGATCACACCCCCGCTGACATGAAATGCGTCGACTCCGGCGTCGACGAGTTCGGGTGCCACCCGCGCGGTTTCGTAGATCGCCCGGCCACCGGCAACGCGTTCGTATCCGGAGATACGCAGCGTGATGGGTAGCGCGCCGCCGATCTCGGACCGAATTGCCGCCAGCGCCTCCAGCACCACCCGCACCCGACCGTGCGCCGAGTCGCCCCGATAATCGTCTGTGCGCCGATTACGTTGTGGGGCAAGGAAAGAGCCCAGAAGCATGTAGCCGTGCGCGGCGTGCAGCTCGATCCCGTCGTATCCGGCCTCGGCGGCACGCCGGACCGCGGCCTTGAACAGGTCGAACACTGCGCAGAGTTGCTGTTTGGTGATCTCGGCCGACGGCCGGCCGGTGAGATACGACGGAATCACCGACGGCCCCAAGGACGTGACACCGAATATCTCCGGTCCCAGGCCGTCGGGCCCGGCGTGCACGATCTGGGGCTGGATCTTGGCGCCGTGTTCGTGCACCACCTCCACCAGCGCCCGGTGCGCATCGACCGCGTCGTCGGTGGCCAGATGCAGGCCACCGGGAGTCTCCGGGTGATGATCGTCGACGCCGGTGGCGCCCAACGTGATCAGGCCGACGCCACCCTGGGCACGGGCGGCGAAGTAGTCACGGGTACGCTCCGACGGCAGCCCGTCCGGGGTGCCGTACATCGTCTCCATCGGAGACATGACCAACCGGTTGCGCACCGTCATGGCCCCGATTCGGCCCGGCTGCAACAGATGCGGGAAGCGGGTCACCCGGGAGCCAAGCGCCCTGTTATCGCCTGGGCTACCGGTCGGCGTCCGTGTACCGGATGACGCCGCGAATGTTCTTGCCGTTCAGCATGTCCTGGTAGCCCTCGTTGATCTGCTCCAGGCGGTACTGGGTGGTGACCATGTCGTCCAGGTTCAGCTTGCCGGCCTTGTACATCGACAGCAGCTGCGGAATGTCGTACTGGGGGTTGCCGCCGCCGAAGATGGTGCCCTGCAGGTTCTTCTGCATCAGGGTCAACATGGCCAGGTTCAGGGTCACGTTGGTGTCCAGCAGGCTGCCGATGGCGGTGGCCACACAGGTCCCGCCCTTGGCGGTGATGTTCAGGTAGCTGTCGATGTCGGCGCCACGCAGCTCACCGACGGTGAGAATCACTTTGTGGGCCATCAGGCCGTAGGTGACTTCAGCGATGCCCAACAGCGCGGCGTCGATGTCGGGATAGACATGGGTGGCGCCGAATTTCAGGGCCTGATCGCGCTTCCACTCCACCGGGTCGATCGCGAAGATGTACCGGGCGCCCGCGCTGACCGCACCCTGCAGTGCTGCCATGCCGACCCCGCCGACACCGACGATGGCCACGTCCTGACCCGGCCGGATATTGGCGGTGCGGACCGCCGAACCGTAGCCGGTGGTGACGCCGCAGCCGACCAGCGCGGCCACCTCGAAAGGAATCTCCGGGTCGATCTTCACCACCGAGCTGCGGTGCACCACCATGTATGGCGAGAAGGTCCCCAGCAGCGTCATCGGGAAGACGTTCTGGCCGCGGGACTGGATGCGGAAGGTGCCGTCGGACACCGCCGCGCCGCCCAGCAGCCCGGCCCCCAAGTCACACAGGTTGCGCATGCCCGCCTGACAGGTCGGGCATTTACCGCACGACGGGATGAACGACAACACCACGTGGTCGCCGGGGGCAATATCGTCCACGCCGGGGCCGACCTCGGTGACAATGCCCGCACCCTCGTGTCCGCCGAGCACCGGGAAGCCCGCCATCGGGATGCCGCCGGTGACCAGGTGGTGGTCGGAGTGGCACATGCCTGCCGCTTCCATCTGGATCTTGACCTCGTCCTTGACCGGGTCGCCGATTTCGATCTCTTCGATGGACCAGGGCTGGTTGAACTCCCAGATCAGTGCGCCTTTTGTCTTCACGATGGTGCTGACCCTCATTTCGCCTTTGAAATATTTCGCAATATCTGCAACTGCCTGACCCCATCATGCCTGGCAGCGGTTGTGACGAGTGCCACTGGGCACCCTTGTCGCGACAGCATAGCGCGTTTAACAAAACAAGTGCTTGGTTGGCTGCCTGACCTGCCCTGTCCCACCCGGCTCACCAGATCGGAACGGGTGCCTCGCCGAGCGGGTAATACCCGGGCAGCTTCTCGCCCGCCAGCCCGCGTTCGATGCGCTTCTGCATGCCCGCCGACAGCTTCCCTTTCTTCATCAGCCGCATATACAGCGCTGAGACGTGTCCGAAGTCGAAGAAGTCCCGCTGCCACTCGATGAGTTTGTCCGCGTTGAGCCGGAACCAGCTGCCGCCGATCCCGTAGATCTCCTGCCGGCCGCCGTCCCCGTCGACAACGATCTGCTTCCAGAAGCCGACGATCTCACCCTGCCGGTCGTCGATGATCAGCTTCTGGTAGGGGTACTGCCAGTTCTCCAGACCCTCCATCTCCAGGCCGAGCGCGATGTCGCGGATCTCGTCGATGCCGACGCACATCACGTCTTCTTTAGGCCCGATGTTCCAGCCATAGGTGGCCTCGGGTGCGTAGAAGTCCGCCAGCGGCGTCCAGTCGCCCGCCTTTTCGCAGTCCGTATTGGCCTGAAGCCAGGACTGCACCCACTCGTCGAGCTCTGCGCGCGTGAATTGCGCCATCGCTATTCTCCTGTTTTTCGGATGGACAGTGCCTGGGTGGGGCAGGCGATCACGGCCTGCTCGATCTCCGGGCGGGCTTCGTCGGGCGGCTCGGCGTCGAGAATTTCGACCTTGCCGCGCCTGGGCACCCGGAAGTAGTCGGGTGCCTCCAATTCGCACATCGCGTGTCCCTGGCACAGATCCAGGTCCGCTTCGATCCGGTATCCCATCGTCAGTCCTTCTTCCTGCGGCGGTAGCGCACTTTGGCGGGCTTGGCCAACTGCACCACCATCTTGGAATGGTCGTTGCGGTAGCTGTCGGACGGCTGCGCCATCTCAAACTCGTACTCGCGCAGCAATACCGAGAAGATCGCCTTGATCTGCATGGTGGCGAACGCGGCCCCCACGCAGCGATGCCGGCCGGCGCCGAACGGAATCCACGTCCACCTGTTGACCAAGTCCTCCTGACGCGGTTCCTCGTAACGCTGCGGCACGAATTCGTCCGGGTCCGGGAAATCCTCGGCGATCCGGTTGGAGATGGCCGGGGAGGCCGCGACAAAGTCGCCTTCGCGGATCGGGTAGCCCTCGACCTCGAAGTCGCCCTTGGCCACCCGCATCAGAATGATCAGCGGCGGGTGTAGCCGCAGTGACTCCTTCAGCACGTTCTCCAGCCGCGGAATCTGGCGCAGCGCATGGAAACTCACCGACTGCCCATCGGCGTACAGCTCTTCGAGCTCGTCGATCACGTCGGCGTACACGCACGCGTGGCGGATCAGTTCGATCAGCGTCCACGCCGACGTGCCCGAACTGGTGTGGTGACCGGCGAACATCAGCGAGATGAACATGCCGGTGACCTCGTCGGCGGAGAACCGCGGGTTGCCCTCCTCGTCTTTGATCGACACCAGCACGTCGAGCATGTCGCGGTCGCGCTTGTCCGTTGGCGGATTGGCGACGCGTTGGTGCATGATTTCCTGCACCAACGCGACCAGGCCAACGCGGGCCTCGTCGCGCTTGCGGAAGCTCTCGATCGGCAGGTAGGGATCGACGTAGCACAGCGGGTCGGTGCCGCGCTCGAGTTCGTGGTAGAGGTGCGCGAACCGCGAGTCGAGCTGGTTGCGGAACTTGGTGCCGATGAGGCATGACGTCGAGGTGTAGATGGTCAACTCGGCGAAGAAATCCAGCAGGTCGATCTGACCTTCGTCGCCCCAGTTCTCGATCATCCGGCGCACTTCGTGCTCGATCGTCGCGGCGTGGCCCTTCATGTGCTCACCACGCAGCGCCGAGTTGTGCAGCATCTCCTTGCGCCGCTCGGGGCTGGCGTCGAACACCACACCCTTGCCGAAGATCGGGGTCATGAAGGGATACGCCTCGGCCTGGTCGAGATCCTCGTCGGCGGAACGGAAAAAGAACTCGTTGGCCTTCGCGCCGGACAGAAAGATGACGTGTTTGTCCGCCAGCTGGAACCAACCGACGTCCCCGCACTCGTCGCGGGTTCGCCGCATCAGGCCGATCGGATCGGTCCGGAATTCCTCGAGATGCCCGTGCTCTTCCTCGCCGCCGGATACCCGCGGCACGACCGCTGTTGTCATGAATCCACCGCTTTCTCATCCACTTTCAGTTGTTGGCGATCCTTTGTGGCGGCCAACGGCGCCTCCGGCTGGAGCTCCATGTTCACCACGAAGCCGCCCCGGGGCGTCTCCGCGACAAAGGTGATCGCCCGGGCGAGATCGGTGGCCCGCAGAAAGTAGTTGTGGCGCGCCTGACCCCACTTGGCCCAATCCTCCAGCGCCGGACCGATCGACTCGATGGGCAGGCTCCAGCCCATCCCGGTCTTGGTCGGGCCGGGGTGCACGATCGACGCGCGCACCCCGGTGCCCTCGAGTTCCATCTGCAGGTTGGTGACCATCGCCACCAGCGCGGCCTTGGCGGCTCCGTAGGCGCCCATGTGCGGACGCTGGCGAAGCGCGACGTCGGATCCGACAAAGATCAGGTCGCCGCGCTGACGCTCGATCATGCCCGGAAGTACCGCGGTGGCCAACCGGTTTGCCCCGATCAAATGGATCTGGACCTGCGATTCGAAAGTCTCGGTGTCGATTTCGTGCAGCCTCCCGAAGTAGGTGTCGCCGGCACCGGTGACCAAAACCTCGATGTTGCCCAGCCGCTCGGTGCTCTGGTGCACGAATCCCTTGACCGACTCGGGGTCGGTGACGTCGAGGGGGAGCGCGATTGCCTCACCGCCATCGGCGCGGATCTTTTCGGCAATCTCTTCGCACTTCTCGACGCGACGAGCGCCCAATGCTACCGGAAAGCCATGGGCGGCAAGCTCGATCGCGGTGGCCGCCCCGATACCCGACGACGCACCGGCAACGATCGCGGGTCTACGGGCCGGATGTGGTTCGAAGCGTGGCATCTAGGAAACCTCCACGGTGATCGGTAGGTGGGCGAACCCGCGGACGTTGCTGGAGTGGACGCGCACCGAGTTGGCCTCGTCGATCTGATAGCCGCGAATTCGTCTGAACAGCTCGGTGAGCGCCACCCTGGCTTCCATCCGGGCCAGGTGCGCGCCCAGGCAGAAGTGCGCGCCACTGCCGAAACTCAGTAGTTTGGGCCCGATTTCGCGCCCGATCAGGTAGTCGTCCGGGCTGTCGAACACCCGCTCGTCACGGTGTGCCGAACCCGGCAGCAGCAGCAGGACGTCGCCCTCGGGGATCGTGGTGTCGTAGAGGTTGAGCTCGCCGGACACGGTGCGGGCCAGGATTTGGCTGGACGTGTCATAGCGCAGGGTCTCCTCGACCCACAGCGGCACCCGGGACAGGTCGGCGTATACCGGGGTCAGCTGGTCCGTGTTCTTGTGGCCCCAAAAGGCCGCGTTGGCAAGGAGTTTGGTCGTCGTTTCGTTGCCGGCGATCACCATCAGGAACATGAAGCCGAGGACTTCCTCGTCAGTCAGTCGGTCGCCATCGATTTCGGCTTCCAGCAACGCCGAGGTCAGATCATCGGTCAGGTTTTTGCGGCGCTCGGCGATCATCGCGTGGTAGTAGACCATCAGGTTGATCGACGCCTTGACCGCCGAGGCCGGCACATCTGTGACCCCCTCCTCGCGGTGCATGACGCCGTCCGCCCAAGCGCGCACCTGGACCCGATCCGGTTCGGGGACCCCCATCAGCTCGGAGATGACGTCCATGGGCAGCTTGCCGGCGAACTCGTCGATGTAGTCGACCGTTCCGCCGGTTGCCTTCTCCAGCATGGTGTCGAGGTGCCGGTGGGCGATCTCGGTGATACGCGGCTCGAGTTCACGAATCCGTCTGGGCGTGAACCCCTTTGACACCAGAGTACGCAGGCGCAAGTGAGCCGGATCGTCCATCGCCAGAAACGACATGGTCTTGGCGGCGTGGGGTCCACGTGACGCCGGGTCCAGTGAGACGCCGTCGCGGTTGGACAGTGTGGTGCTGTTGCGGAATCCTTGATGCACGTCGCCATGCCGCGACAACGCCCAGAAGCCGAGTTCCTCGTTGTGGTACAGGGGCGCTTCGTCGCGCAGCCGCCGATAGTACGGGTACGGATCTTCGTGGAAGTCGTAGTCGTACGGATCGAGCACCAGTTCGTGGTCACCAACATGTACGGTCATTTGGCGGGGCCTATCTCTCCTGCGCGTATCTGTCCTGCGCCGATCAGGACGAGCCGGACCACGTCGGCCAGCCGGTCGGCGATCTCGCGATACGTGAACTCCCCGCTACCGGCCTGCACCAACGCGCCGAAGAAGGCCATCTCGAGTGCCGACACGGTGCTGGGGCTGGCGCCCGGCCCGATGGCCGATGCGATGCGGCGATGGATCTCCGCGCCGATCCGGTCCCGCGCGGCGCTTACCGCAGGGTCGGCGCCGCCGCCGAGCAATGCCGTCGTGCAGGCCGCGCCGACCTCGGGCTCATCGGCGACCACCAGGGCCAGGTGGCGCAAGGCGTCATCCACCCGGGTGGGCATGGGGACGTTGACGTCGGTGAAGTAGGGAACCTGCCGCACCAGGTCCAGGTAGACCTCGGCGATCAGGTGGTTCTTCGACGAGAAGTAGGTGTACGCGGTGGCCGGGGCCACTTTGGCGCGGGCGGCCACCGCGCGCACCGTCAAGTCGGCGTACGACTTTTCCCGCAGGGTTTCCATGCCGGCGGCAAGCACCTTGCGGAAGGTCTCCTGGCGCCGGTTGCGCGGCGCTTGGCCGTCATCGGATGTGGTGGTAACCAGTGCATCGCTGGACACCTGTCCAAGCTATCGGATGGATGTGGTCGGAAGCAAGCCCGATCGGCGAATATGCAGCTTAATACTGCATTTGACGGGCATTTTATGTGCCCATGGAGATCGGCACTTGCGTGGTGAACGGCTCGACGGCTATGGTTCGAAAGGGCTATATCGGACAAGTGTCCACCCGATTGGAGCAAGAGATGGCCGGAAAATCCCTGTTGGCCGACGGGGTTAGCGCGCTGTTCATCGACGGCAAGCCGTGTCCCGGCAGTGCGGGCACCTTTCCGACGATCAATCCGGCTACCGAGGAAGTGCTGGGAGTGGCCGCCGACGCCGATGCCGACGACATGAGCCGCGCCATCGACGCCGCGCGGCGCGCGTTCGACGAGACCGACTGGTCCCGCAATACCGGGCTGCGGGTGCGGTGTGTGCGGCAGCTGCGCGACGCGATGCTCGAGCACGTCGAAGAATTGCGGGAGCTGACCATTTCGGAGGTGGGCGCGCCGCGGATGCTCACCGCCGGCGCGCAGCTCGAAGGCCCGGTCGGTGACCTGAGCTTCGCGGCCGACACCGCGGAGTCGTACCCGTGGAATCACGATCTCGCCGACGCGTCGCCGATGGGAATTCCCACCCGGCGCACCATCGCACGCGAGGCCGTCGGCGTCGTCGGCGCCATCACACCGTGGAATTTCCCGCACCAGATCAACCTCGCCAAGCTGGGTCCCGCGCTGGCAGCCGGCAACACCGTGGTGTTGAAGCCCGCACCCGACACACCCTGGTGTGCGGCGGTGCTCGGCGAAATCATCGCCGAACAGACCGACTTTCCGCCGGGCGTCGTCAACATCGTCACCTCCAGCGACCACGGCCTGGGGGCCCTGTTGGCCAAAGACCCCCGGGTGGATATGGTTTCGTTCACCGGCTCGACGGCCACCGGCCGCAGCGTGATGACCGACGCCGCCGCCACCATCAAGAAGGTGTTCCTGGAGCTGGGCGGCAAATCGGCGTTCGTCGTGCTCGACGACGCCGATCTGGCTGGGGCGTGCTCGGTTTCGGCGTTCACGGCGTCCATGCACGCCGGTCAGGGATGCGCGATCACGACCCGGCTGCTGGTGCCGCGGGCCAAGTACGACGAGGCGGTCGCCATTGCCGCGGGCACCATGGGGTCAATCAAGCCCGGAGATCCCACCAAGCCGGGAACCGTTTGCGGGCCCCTGATTTCGGCGCGGCAGCGGGATCGGGTGCAGGGCTACCTCGACCTGGCGATTGCCGAAGGCGGGACGTTCGCGTGCGGCGGAGGTCGGCCGGCGGGCAGGGACGCCGGCTTCTTCATCGAGCCCACCGTGATAGCGGGCCTGGGCAACGACGCCCGGCCCGCCCGTGAAGAAATCTTCGGGCCGGTGGTCACCGTAATCGCCCACGACGGCGACGACGACGCGCTCCGCATCGCCAACGACTCGCCATATGGCTTGTCGGGCACCGTATTCAGCGCCGACCCGCAGCGAGCCGCGAACTTCGCCTCGCGTCTTCGGGTGGGCACCGTCAACGTCAACGGCGGCGTCTGGTACTCCGCCGACGCGCCGTTCGGCGGTTACAAGCAATCCGGCAACGGCCGGGAGATGGGGCTCCTCGGCTTCGAGGAGTACTTGGAAGCCAAACTCATTGCTACGGCAGCAAACTAGAGGAGCACAGGGTGGGACAGTTCGAAAACAAGGTAGCCATCGTCACCGGGGCCGCCCAGGGGATCGGGCAAGTGTACGCCCAGGCGCTGGCCGGCGAGGGCGCGTCGGTGGTCGTCGCCGATATCAATCTCGACGGGGCCGAGGGGGTAGCCAAGCAGATCATCGCCGACGGCGGGGCGGCAATCGCTGTGCCCGTTGACGTTTCCGACGAGGATTCGGCCAAGGCCATGGCAGACCGCGCCGTCACCGAATTCGGTGGCATCGACTACCTGGTCAACAACGCCGCGATCTACGGCGGCATGAAGCTCGACCTGCTGTTGACCGTGCCGTTGGACTACTACAAGAAATTCATGAGCGTCAACCACGACGGGGCGCTGGTGTGCACTCGCGCGGTGTACAAGAAAATGGCCAAGCGGGGTGGCGGCGCGATCGTCAACCAGTCGTCGACCGCGGCGTGGCTGTACTCCAACTTCTACGGACTGGCCAAAGTCGGCATTAATGGTTTGACTCAGCAGCTTTCCCGTGAGCTGGGCGGGATGAAGATCCGGATCAATGCGATCGCGCCCGGGCCGATCGACACCGAGGCCACCAGAACCGTCACGCCCGGCGAACTCGTCAAGAACATGGTGCAAACCATCCCACTGAGCAGGATGGGTACGCCCGAGGATCTGGTGGGGATGTGTCTGTTCCTGTTGAGCGATCAGGCCGCCGTGGATCACCGGGCAGATTTTCAATGTCGACGGCGGACAGATCATCCGGTCATGAGCGAAGCGATGAGGAGGAGCGGCGCCGTGACCGACAACACTGAGAACGCGCCTCACGGCTGGGATATATCGGCCTGGGCAACCAGGGCGCGCCGATGGCCAAGCGCCTGCTCGATTGGCCCGGCGGGCTAACGGTTTTCGATGTGCGGGCTGAGGCCATGGCCCCGTTTGTCGACGGCGGAGCCACCGCCGCGGCGAGCGTCGCCGACGTCGCCGAGGCCGACATCATCAGCGTCACCGTGCTCGACGACGCGCAAGTGCGCCAGGTGGTCACCGGCGACGGCGGGCTGGCGTCGCATGCCAAGCCGGGCACGATCATCGCGATCCACTCCACCATCGGTCGACACCACCGCAGTCGACCTGGCCAGAGAGCTCAAGCCGCAGGGGATTCACATCGTGGACGCTCCGGTCAGCGGCGGCGCGGGTGCGGCTGCCAAGGGGCGAACTGGCCACCATGGTGGGCGCCGATGACGAGACGTACCAGCGGATCAAACCCGTTTTCAAGCAGTGGGCGTCGCTGGTGGTCCGCGCCGGGCGAGCCGGGGGCGGGCACCCGGATGAAGCTGGCGCGCAACATGCTGACCTTCGTGTCCTACGCAGCCGCCGCCGAGGCGCAGAAGCTTGCTGAGGCAGTGTGGCTTGGACCTCGTCAAGCTGGGCAAAGTAGTGCGCCACAGCGATGCCCTCACCGGTGGTCCGGGAGCGATCATGTTCCGCAACACGACGGCGCCGATGGCGCCCGACGACCCGTTGCGCCCCCGGCTGGAGCACACGCGTGGCCTGGGGGAGAAGGATCTGAGCCTGGCGCTGGCGTCTGGGTGAGGCGGTGTCGGTGGACCTGCCGCTGGCCCAGCTGGCATTGCAGCGGCTGGCGGTCGGCCTCGGGGTTCCGCACCCGACGCCGAGTCCCCGTAGAGGAGATTCCGATGGACGAACTGCGCCGTAAAGGCCTGGACAAGATGAATGAGGTCTACGGCTGGGAGATGCCCAACATCGAGGGCGACGCGTACTTTGACCTGACCGTCGACCACCTGTTCGGCACTATCTGGACCCGACCTGGGCTGTCGATGCGGGACAAGCGCATCATGACGCTGACGGCGGTGACCGCCACGGGAATCGCGACCTGGCCGAGATCCAGGTCAACGCCGCGCTGCACAACGGGGAACTCACCGAGACCGAATTGAAGGAGATGGCCGTCTTTATCACCCACTACCTCGGGTTCCCGCTGGGTTCGGGGCTCAACAGCGCGGTCGAGAGGGTGGTGGCAAAGCGCAAGAAGGCCGCGGCCAAGGGCTCGGAGAGGACAAGAAGGCCGACGCCGACAGCGCGTTAAGATGCAGCTGGTAAGTCCCGCGGCTAGGGTCTGACAAGGGCCTGACCGGGGCCCTGACACGGCCGAAACCGCCCCCGGTCGATGGTGCGGCGGCCAGCTAAAGTGATCGTCGTGCGCGTCCTGGTGATCGGTTCCGGTGCCCGTGAACATGCCCTGCTGCTGGCGCTTCGCAGAGACCCGCAGGTCACGGGGCTCATCATCGCCCCCGGCAACGCCGGCACCGCGCAGCTGGCCGAGCAGCACGACGTCGACATCGCCTCCGGCGACGACGTCGTCGCCCTGGCTCGCGAGGTCCGGGCCGACCTGGTGGTCATCGGTCCCGAGGTACCGCTGGTGCTCGGGGTGGCCGACGCCTTGCGCGCCGCCGGCATCGTCTGCTTCGGGCCCGGCAAGGACGCGGCTCGCATCGAAGGCTCCAAGGCGTTCGCCAAGGAGGTCATGGCGGCGGCCGGTGTGCGCACCGCCAGCAGCGAAATCATCGACAGCCCAGCACATTTGGATGCTGGGCTGGACCGGTTCGGGCCACCCGCCGGTGATCCGGCCTGGGTGGTCAAAGACGACCGTCTGGCGGCGGGCAAGGGCGTGGTGGTGACGCCGGATCGCGATGTCGCGCGTGCCCATGCCGCCGGCCTGCTCGAGGCCGGGCACCCGGTGCTGCTCGAGTCCTATCTCGACGGCCCCGAGGTATCGCTGTTCTGCGTGGTCGACGGCGAAACGGTGGTGCCGCTATTACCGGCCCAGGACTTCAAGCGGGTCGGCGAGGGCGACACCGGACCCAACACCGGCGGCATGGGCGCCTATGCGCCGCTGCCGTGGCTGCCCGACGAAGTTTACCGGGAGGTGGTCACCCGGATCGTCGAACCCGTTGCGGCCGAACTGGTTCGGCGGGACAGCGCGTTCTGCGGATTACTGTACGTCGGTCTCGCCATCACCGCGAGTGGTCCGGCGGTGGTCGAATTCAATTGCCGCTTCGGTGATCCCGAGACGCAAGCCGTGCTGGCCCTGCTGGATTCGCCACTGGGGCAGCTACTTTACGCGGCCGGGTCCGGTACGTTGGCCGACTTCGGTGAGTTGCGCTGGCGCGACGGCGCCGCGGTGACGGTGGTGCTGGCCGCCGAGAACTATCCCGGACGCCCGCGGGTCGGTGACGTCGTCGTCGGCTCGGAAGCCGAGGGGGTGCTGCACGCCGGAACCGCCCGCCGCGACGACGGCGCGATCGTCTCGTCGGGCGGTCGAGTGCTGTCGGTGGTGGGCACCGGCGCCGACCTGTCGGCCGCCCGCGAGCGCGCCTACCAAATCCTGGGTTCTATTCGGTTGCCCGGCAGCCATTTCCGAGACGATATCGGCCAAGCGGCGGTGGAGGGCAAGATCCGCGTTTAGGTCTGCTCGACGCTGTGGACGTGTTCGCGGCGAAAACCTAGCCCCCACCGTGCCGCCTAGGAAATGGCCCGTGAGGCGCATCAGCGATTCGCTAGGCAGGGAGGAGGGGCCGCTTGAGCGTGACGACGATGCTGTATTGGAAATGCCATGTATTGCTTGGCTTCCAGCCGGTACCTGATGGCGTGCTGCCGGTCGCAGTACGTTCAATCGAAGAGCTAACGACCTCCCATCCCTGTTCTCCGTGGGAACTCACGACTGGGTGCACGCCTTCTATTACACCTTGCAGAGACTCGTGCGTGAAGTAGATGAATTTGCTTTCCCACTTCTGCGGATGCCACTTGCCGTCTGATGCCAGCCACCAACCGGGCCCAGGCGAGGGTGTGTTCATGATTCGGGACTTTAAGACGCTGAGATCGCACCACAACTGGCATGAAGGTAACAACTCAATACAGAACAAACCGCAAAACGTGGCAGGAAGCCGGACTCGGCCTGCTTCGCAACGTTGACTGTCCGCGCCACCAAATCCTCATTGACGGACCGACGGTTGGTTTTTATTTATTGAGTCTGACTTGCCGCGCGCGTCGGGTCCAGAGGAGCAGCAATTCTAAAACGCTGCGGCTTGCCCATCCCGGCGCGGATCGCTCGCCGCCACATACCCGTCGTGGAGGCGCCAAATCGCCTGGCAGCTGCCGAACTGGTGGTAGTCGTCCACCGCGATCAGGTCGTGCCCGCGCTGGCGCAGCTCGTCGAGCGTTGCCGGCGGGAAACCCTTCTCACAGCTGACTTGAGTACCGTCGACCCAGCGGAACCGGGGGCCGTCGCAGGCCGTCTGCGGATTTTGGCCGTGGTCGGCGATGCGCGCCAGCACCTGCACATGACCCTGCGACTGCATCGTGCCGCCCATCACGCCGAAGCTCATCACCGGTGCTCCGTCCTTGGTCACAAAGCCGGGAATGATCGTGTGGTAGGGCCGCTTGTGCGGCCCGACTTGGTTCGGATGCCCGTGAGCCGCAGCGAAATCCGCGCCGCGGTTTTGTAGCGAGATGCCAGTGCCCGGCACCACCACACCGGAGCCGAAGCCCATGTAGTTCGACTGGATCATCGACACCATCACACCCGACGCATCGGCGGCGGTGAGATAGACGGTGCCGCCGTTCGGCGTGCCGGCAGCTGCCGGCTTTGCCCGCTTCCGATCGATCAACGTGGCTCGTCGCTTCAGGTACTCCCTGTCCAGCAGGCGTTCCGGCCGCATCGGCATGTGGTCGATGTCGGCGACATAGGCCTGCGCATCGGCGAAGGCGAACTTCACCGCCTCGATTTGCAGATGCACGCTGTCAGCGGAATCGACTGGTAGCGAGGACATATCGAACTGTTCCAGGATTCCGAGGGCGATCAGGGCCACGATGCCCTGGCCGTTGGGGGGGATCTCGTGGATGGTGTACCCGCGGTAGGTTCCGCTGATGGTGCCAACCCAGTCGGCGCGATGGGCGGCGAGATCGCTGCCACGCATCGCGCCGCCGTTGGCCGCCGAGTGCGCCTCGAGCTTGGACGCCACTTCTCCGCGGTAGAACGCCTCACCGTTGGTTGCAGCGATCTGCTCCAGCGTGGCCGCATGCTCGGAAAACCTGAACAGCTCACCGGGTTTCGGCGCCCGGCCGCCGGGCAGGAACGCCTCGGCGAACCCGGGTTGGGTTTCGAACAACGGCGCCGGCGCCGCCCATTGCTGCGCGACCGTCGGCGATACCAGAAAGCCGTTGCGGCCGTACGAGATCGCTGGTTCGAATAGCCTATCGAATGGCAGCTTGCCAAACCTGGAGTGCAGCTCGACCCATGCCGACACCGCCCCCGGTACCGTAACCGAATTCCAGCCGAGCGCCGGAACACCGTTGCCGCCGAAGTACTCTGGTGTCCATGCCGCGGGCGAGCGGCCAGATGCGTTCAGTCCGTGCAGTTGCCGGCCGTCCCAGACAATGGCGAAGGCGTCCGAGCCGATCCCGTTGGACACCGGTTCCACCAGTGTGAGGGTGACGGCGGTAGCGATCGCGGCGTCGACGGCGGTCCCGCCCTCGGCGAGCATCCGAAGGCCCGCCTGGGCGGCCAGCGGTTGGGACGTGCACACCACGTTTGCCGCCAGGATGGGCTTTCGCGGCCAGGCGTAGGGAAGGGTCCAACCGAAAGGTGTGGTCACCGTCGGATCGTCGCACTCGGCTAGGCCGTCAGCAACGGCGCCATCCAGGTCAGCTCGGCCGGCAACTGCGAGCTCCAGAAGCCGGGGTTGTGCCCGCCGGGCGAGAAACCGCCCGCGGGCGGATTTGGCAATTGAGCGATGAACTGTTTGGTCGCGTCGTAGAACGGATCGCTGTCGCCGCAATCCACCCGGACGGGGATGGACGCCAGCGCGGGCATTCCGAACACCGAGTTCGCCGAAAAGTCGTCGGGCCCGTCGAACGCGCCGGGCGCGGCCGCCCCGGAGGACAGCCACAGCGCTGGGCTCACCGCACAGATCGCGGCGGTACGTGCCGATCCCAGCCGGCCGCCGAGCAGCAACGCACCATAGCCGCCCATGGACCAGCCCAGGAACGCCACCCGAGAGGTATCCAGATTCTGGCCGGCCAGCATCGGGATCAGCTCGCCCAGCACCATGGCCCCGCTGTCTTCGCCAGAAGCCCTCTTGTGCCAATAGCCGCCGCCCCCGTCCACGGCGACCACCGCAAACGGCGGCAACCCAGCATTGACGGCCTGGGCCAGACCCTGCTCGACGCCGCCGGCCATCACGGTGGACGCGTCGCTGCCTTTGCCGTGCAGCGCGATTACCGGTCGCAGCGGCTTGGTCTGGCCCGGCGGACGCGCGATCGCCCAGTTGGTCGATACCCCGCCCCGCGCCGCCGACTCGAACGAGCCGGTCACCATCGTCGGTGCTGGCTGCCCCCCGGGAGCCGGTTCGAGCGGTGGGGCCGGCGCCAACGGTGTTACCGGCGCCAACGGAACCTGGGTTCCGACCGTCGATATCGGCATGGCCTGCGACGGACGGGGCTGGATCAGCGTGTCGAGCGCATATACGCCGGCCGCGCCGACTGCCGCGCAGGCGCCTAGACGAAGCATCGCGCGCCGATTCAAGTCGGGCATCGAGCCATCATGCCATGGCCGATTCTCCGAAATTCCATCGCCGTACCACTTTCACTGGCAGCATGGCTAGTCGTGACTGCAGCAGTTACTCCCAAGGGAGAACGTCGACGGTATGCGCTAGTGAGTGCTGCCGCCGAGCTGCTCGAGGAGGGCGGGTTCGAGGCCGTGCGACACCGGTCGGTTGCTCGGCGTGCCGGCCTGCCACTGGCGTCTACCACCTACTATTTCTCGTCGCTCGACGATTTGATCGCTCGGGCGGTCGAACATATCGGGATGATCGAGGTGGCGCAGCTGCGGGCCCGGGTCACCGCTTTGTCCAGGCGGCGGCGTGGGCCCGAAACCACCGCTGAGGTGCTGGTTGACCTGCTGGTCGGAGACGTGTCCGGTCCGGGACTTGCCGAGCAGCTGATATCGCGATACGAGCGTCATATCGCCTGTACTCGCCTGCCCGCGTTGCAGGAAAGCATGCGTCGCAGCTTGCGGCAGCGGGCCGAGGCCGTGGCCGAGGCCATCGAACGATCGGGTCGCACCGTGCATATCGAACTGGTCTGCACGCTGATCTGCGCGGTCGATGGTTCGGTGGTGTCGGCCCTGGTCGAGGGACGCGATCCGCGTACTTCTGCGCTGGGCACGGTGGTCGACCTCATCGAGGTGCTGGCACCGATCGATCACCGTCCGGTGCGGATCTTGGGGTCAGATCTGGAGCCAGGTCAGTAGGCAGCGACGGCGTGACGATATAGCCGGTGGCGAAGTCCCCGTAGATCGTCACGCCCGTCGGGCAGCGCTGGGCGTAGAGCGCCACGTAGGCACAGACAACGGCGTCGATCGGATCCTCGGCGCGGCGCAGCTCGCTCTTGCGCTGCGCGGTCACGACCCGCCGGCGCAGCTCGACCCAGTCGGGACCGGCTTCACAACCGGCAACGTGTAACGGCACCACGGCGCGCGCCAGCCCCTCGAGCCCGTCCATCAGCCGCACCAGCTCCGATTTGAGCTGGTCGACGCTCCGGCCCGGTTTGGCCTTGTACTTCAGCGTGCGTGGCAGCCGGAACAGCGCCACCGTCGCCGGGTGGGGATAGACCTCGATGGCGCGCCGCGCTGCGGATGACCGGGGGTCCATGTCGAGGCCCAGTGCCCGGGCCAACCGCGCCCCGCGCGGAACGTCGGCGAACTCGGGTTTACCTGTGTTAGCCGGGTGCGCGCCGGCTTCGAACCTGCGGAAGTCGCGGTTGAGCGCGGCTTCGGCAGGCCGCTGGCCGGTGCGGTTGGCCACCACCAGCGGCGCATCGAAGCCGACGAGGCAATCGCGCTGGACGTAGGGCCTCAACGCGGCCAGCACCTCGGCGTCGTCGCGGACAGCGCCGATACGCACTAAACGGCCCTGCGAGTCGAGGACCGCGACACCGGTCGGGTTGCGACCGGCCCAGGCGAGGTCTACGCCGGCGAAGTACATCCGCTTAAGGGTATGGCGGGCTTGTGAGGGTAGGGCGGGCTTATGAGGGCAAGGCGGGCTGGCGGGGGTAGGGCGGGCTGGCGAGGGTGTGGCGGGCTCCTGTGGCAATAGTCCCAGCGGGTCCGTCACATCCGCCACATTGGCCTCTGCCGGG
This sequence comes from uncultured Actinomycetota bacterium, assembly GCA_963845595.1. Lineage (GTDB taxonomy): Bacteria > Actinomycetota > Actinomycetes > Mycobacteriales > Mycobacteriaceae > Mycobacterium. Next base: position 111,091 of record CAWJSU010000003.1, on the reverse strand, counting down.
AAGGTGTTTCGCTCTGCCCGCCTCCGGGCGACAATTTTTTTGTCGCCCGGAGGCGGGCAAACGGTGTGGCTCCCGGAGCGGTGACTCATGTGGCAGCTGTGACCAGTGCGACGCGCGTGCCGCCAACGGCCGGGCCTTCCGAGCGGCACCCACCCGTAAGCTGTGTCTTCGTGAGGACCAAGTGAGCATTCCGAACGTGCTGGCCGCCCGCTATGCCAGCGCCGAGATGGTCGCAATCTGGTCGCCGGAGGCCAAGGTCGTTGCGGAGCGGCGGCTGTGGCTGGCCGTGCTGCGGGCGCAGGCCGAACTGGGTGTGCCCGTGCCCCAAGAAGCGGTCGCCGACTACGAGCGGGCGCTCGACGACGTTGACTTGGCTTCGATCGCCGCCCGCGAACGGGTGCTGCGCCACGACGTCAAGGCCCGCATCGAGGAATTCAACGCGCTGGCTGGTCACGAGCATGTCCACAAGGGGATGACCAGCCGCGACCTCACCGAGAACGTCGAGCAGCTGCAGATCCGGCGGTCGCTGGAATTGGTTTTCGCGCACGGGGTGGCCGTGGCGGCGCGGCTGGCCGAGCGCGCGGCCGCCTATCGCGACCTGGTGATGGCCGGACGCAGCCACAACGTCGCCGCGCAGGCCACCACTTTGGGTAAGCGGTTCGCCTCCGCGGCGCAAGAGACGCTGATCGCGCTGACCCGGCTGCGCGAGCTGATCGACCGCTACCCGCTGCGCGGCATCAAGGGGCCGATGGGCACCGCGCAGGACATGCTCGACCTGCTCGACGGCCAAAATAACGGGGCCGCCAAACTGGCCGAGCTCGAGCGACGCGTCGCCGAATTTTTAGGTTTCGCAACCGTTTTAACCAGCGTCGGGCAGGTGTACCCGCGTTCGCTGGACCACGACGTGATCTCCGCGCTGGTGCAGCTCGGGGCCGGGCCGTCGTCGATGGCCCACACCATCCGGCTGATGGCCGGGCACGAACTGGTCACCGAGGGATTCGCGGCGGGGCAGGTCGGCTCGTCGGCGATGCCGCACAAGATGAACACCCGCAGTTGTGAGCGGGTCAACGGCCTGCAGGTGGTGCTGCGCGGCTACGCCTCGATGGCGGCCGAACTGGCCGGCGCGCAGTGGAACGAGGGTGACGTCTTCTGCTCGGTGGTGCGCCGGGTGGCGTTGCCGGACAGCTTCTTTGCCATCGACGGGCAGATCGAGACGTTTCTGACGGTGCTCGACGAGTTCGGCGCCTACCCGGCGGCGATCCAGCGCGAACTGGACCGCTACCTGCCGTTTTTGGCCACCAGCAAAGTGCTGATCGCGGCGGTGCGCGCCGGCATGGGCCGGGAGGCCGCGCATCACGTGATCCGCGAACACGCGGTGGCGACGGCGCTGGCCATGCGGGAACGCGGCGCCGAGCCCGACCTGCTGGACCGGCTGGCCGCGGATACGCGGCTGCCGCTGGACCGGGCGGCGCTGGACGCCGCGCTGGCCGACAAGAAGGCTTTCATAGGTGCCGCGGGCGATCAGGTCGACGAGGTGATCGCGACAGTGGACGCGCTGGTAGGCCGCTACCCGGACGCGGCCAAGTACACCCCGGGTGCGATTCTATGACCGTTGCCGGCGTGCTCGCGCGGATCGACTTCACCGATCTGGACAATTTCGCCAACGGATTTCCGCACGAGTTGTTCGCCATCCATCGGCGAGAGGCGCCGGTGTACTGGCACGAGCCGACCGACAACACCCCCGACGGGGAGGGGTTCTGGTCCGTCGCCACGTACGCGGAAACGCTTGCGGTGCTGAAGGATCCGGTGACGTACTCGTCGGTGACCGGCGGCGCGCGCCCGTTCGGCGGCACGCTGTTGCAGGACCTGGCCATCGCGGGCCAGGTGCTCAACATGATGGACGACCCGCGGCATTCGCAGATTCGCCGACTCGTCAGCTCCGGGCTGACCCCGCGGATGATCGGGCGGGTCGAAGACGACCTGCGGGCCCGGGCTCGCCGGCTGCTGGATGCGGTGGTGCCGGGCGAACCGATCGACTTCGTGGTCGATATCGCCGCGGAGTTGCCCATGCAGATGATCTGCATCCTGCTGGGAGTGCCGGAATCCGAACGTCATTGGCTATTCGAGGCCATCGAGCCGCAGTTTGACTTCGGCGGCTCGCGCAAGGCGTCCCTTTCGCAGCTGTCCGTGTCTGAAAGTGCCGAGCATGCCGGGCGGATGTACGCCTACGGCCAGGAGTTGATCGCGTCGAAGCGCGCCGAGCCGACCGACGACATGTTGTCGATAGTCGCGAACGCAGCGGTCGACGACCCTGGCGGCAGGGATGCCGCGTCAGCGCTGTCCGGCCTCGAGCTGTACCTGTTCTTCAGTCTGCTGTTCAGCGCCGGTGCGGAGACGACGCGCAACGGGGTCGCGGGCGGGCTGCTGGCGCTGGCCGAGCACCCGGAGCAATTGCAGGCGCTGCGTACCGATGTGGACATGCTGCCCTCGGCAATCGAAGAGATCGTGCGGTGGACGTCGCCGTCGCCGTCCAAGCGGCGCACCGCTACCCGTGACGTCACACTCTGCGGACAGTCCATCGAGGCGGGACAGAAGGTGCAGATCTGGGAGGGCTCGGCCAACCGCGATGCCAGCGTGTTCGACCGCGCCGACGAGTTCGACATCACCCGAAAACCCAATCCGCACTTGGGCTTCGGCCAGGGCGTGCATTACTGCCTGGGCGCCAATCTGGCCCGGCTGGAACTGCGAGTGCTGTACCAGGAAATGCTGCCGCGCTTCGGCGGCGTGCGGGTTGTGCAGCCCGTCGAATGGACTCGCAGCAACCGGCATACCGGTATCCGGCACCTGGTCGTCGAACTGCGGTGAAAATCCGGCTCGCCGATGTCGAGCCCTCACCCGATGTGTTCGCCGCGGTGATGGCGACCGGAGTCTTGTCAATCGCCGGGGGCATGCACCATTACAACGCGATCAGCGAAACCCTGGGTGTTGTCGCGTCGGTAGGTCTGCTGGTGCTAGTCGCCCTGGTGCCCCTGACAGGTGCGGTGAGGCAGTGGGAGCTGAAGGATCCCGATGTCACGTTGCGACTGTTCACGTTTGTCGCCGCGTGCGCGGTGCTGGACAGCCGGCTGGCGTCGCAGCGGGTGCTGGTCTGGGTCCTGGGCGTGGTGGCGCTGGTGTCCTGGCTGGTGCTGGTCGTGTTCACAGTGCGCAACATGTCGACGTATCGGTGGGCGGCGCTGCGTGACCGTGCGCACGGCGCTTGGGAACTGGCCAGCGTGGGCACCTCCGGCCTGGCGATCGTAGCCACGAAGCTGGCCCGCCACACCGCTGAGCACCGGTTGCTTTCAGTGGCCGTCCCGGTCTGGATAGCGGCGCTCTGCATCTACGGCCTGATGACCTGGTTGATCCTGTGGCGCGCGGTTGTCGAACGGCAGGATCGTGGTGGGTTCGAGCCCGATACCTGGATCTTGATGGGCGGCCTGGCAATTGCGACGCTGGCCGGCGACAACATCCACAGCCTGGCGCCCGCGTGGCTGGCCGGGCCGGTGCGCGCGGTCACCGTCGTGACCTGGGTGGCGGCCACCCTGTGGATACCGCCGCTGATCTATTTCGGCCTGCACCGGATGAGCCGACGGCCCGAGATGCTGCACTTCGCCGGTGTGTGGTGGGCGTTTGTCTTCCCGCTGGGGATGTACTCGGCGGCCAGTTACGCCATGGCGGCCGAGATCGGTCAGCGGTCGCTGATCACCGTTTCGCTGGTCTTCTTCTGGGATGCGTTGGCGGCGTGGCTAATTGTTGCTGTTGCCGGGCTGCTGCGCGTGATGGCTGCGAACCGACGAAATCGCGGAAGGCGAGCACGGCCGGGGCCATAGGGCGGTCGCTGAGCCAAATCAGGCCGATGCGGCGGGCTGCCCTGGGGCGCAACGGAAACTCGACGACGCCCTGCGGCGGGACGGGCACCGCGACGGGCGGCACGGCCACGCCGTCGCGTAATCTCGGTGCCGCCGCCAAGTACCGCCCGTTCCACCCGCCGCGCCCGATCCGACCCCCCTCTGACCGGGGCGCGGCCGTATTATGTTGCGGCTCAGTACGGCTCCATGCGATAGCCCCAACCGCCCGTCAGTCTTCGACAATCGAGATCTACGTTAGCGTGCTGGTCACTCGCACTTCTTCGCGAAAACGTCAATCTGGATGAAGCCTCGTCGCAACAGAGGCGCTGCTCTTGAATTAACGACTCGAGACGCTAATGCCCCGTCAGCGCGTCGACCCGGTAGCGGCTGGCAGTCCAAGGTGGCGCGTCGGGGATAGGTATGAGCGTGACGGTTATCTGGGCTTTGCCTGCGGTGAGAGCTTCGGGCACGAGGTAGGTGTCGTCAAGCCAACGGTGAAAGGTGTTGCGACGTGGCTGTAACCAGATCCCGGCGGGTACATCGTCGATGGCAATGTCTGCTGATTGATAGCCGGTTGCTTGGTCCGATGTCCGGCGCAGCAGGACGCCGTGGTTGTCCGGGGGGAGTTGGACGTGGAATGTGATCGCAGCGTGGGCGGTGGGGACCAACCCGGCGACGGTGCGGGTGTCGTCGGTCCCCTCGTATGTGCTGACCAACAATTCGTTCGTGGCGGCGGCGTCGGTGTAGCCGTGCAGAAGTCGATTCAGAGGGTCGGTGGGGTTGACTTCGTCGGTGGTTGTGATGGTCTCGTTCGGTTGCGTGTAGAGGAATGCGGTTGAGCTGTAGTCGGGTTGGACCATGTTGCGTTTGCCATGCTCAATGCCGAATCGGATCGCGGAGCGATAGCCGATGGCGTCGGCGAGCATGAGCCGATAGGCGGCGACGCAGTAGTCAGCGCATCCGCCGGCTGTCGTGCGTTGATCGGGCTGGCCCGTGAGCGGGTCACTGAAGTGGGTGCCATTGTTGAAGTACCAGCCGCCCTCGTAGAAGTCTTCGGTGCCGGTCCCATACCACTGGGGCGCCGCGGAACCGTCTATGTACACACGTTCGGCTCCTTCGAGAAAGTAAGGGGCGCCGTCGCTGAACGACGTTTTGATTCGAGCACCGTGCATGGTGTGGCTCACGCCGACGAATTTGCCGTGGCCACCCTCCTCGGCGAACAACCAGTCCTGACCGAGGGTCGTTGGTCCGGCGTGCGAACGTGCGGTGAAGTAACCAGCGCGGCCGCTGGCCAGCGCGGCTGCCCACTGGGGATCGGGTGTGATCACCACATCGGTATCGATCCCCGGGACCGGACTGCCGGTCGTGTTGATCAGGATGACGCGGGCCGTGTGTCCGAAAGGCATTGGCCACCAGGTCGATAACGCCAAAGACCCGTCGGGTGCGGGGGTGGTGGCGAACATCAGCGATCGCACCTCGGTGCTGCCCAGTCCGGCGCCGAAGAATTCCCCGAGCGGTGAGTCGACCGTGATTCGGCCGTCGAACTCGATCTGCAGCCGTAACCCGTTCAGGAGTCGGTCCGTCGGGTCGGGTAGCTGCAGGCGCAACGCCGAGATGGAGCCCGGCCCAATCGATTCCGCGATCGTCAGCCCGGCTCCGGCGGGAAGCTCGACGACCCGATTGTTACGCGTCGCTGCAGGCGCCGGCGGTTTGGGGTCGATGGTGCCCGCGGCGCGCAGGGTGGCGATCACATCGAGCGCGGGATCGGAGGGCGAGAAGGTGGTCACGCCCTCGGCGGTCGAAAACTGGCGATAGTCGACGTGGTAATACTGCAGATTCGCTGCGACGCTGATCCGCATCGACTGCCGGTACGGCATCGGTACCTTGATGTAAACCCCCGCCGGCGATTGGGCCGCGTTGGCCACCAGGGGCCACACGAACGGCGCACCCAGCGCGCCATCAACCAGCGATTGCAGTGGTGCGTCAATGACCGTCCGCCCGTCCAGCTCGATGCGGATCTTTCCGATCCGGGTCACATTGCCGCTGTCGCGGGTGAACCAGATCGAATCAACCTCGCCGGCACCGCGATCCTCCGCAATGACACAGCCGGCGCCACCGACCGCCAGACAACCACCGCTGCCGTTGTCGTTACCGGTGGAGATGTCGAAATCACCACCGCTGCGATCGAAGCTCGATACCTGCATGGTCTGTGCGTCGGCGCTTAGGTACGGCAACCGATCCAATCGACGGAAGGTATCCCAGCCGACCGCCGTTTCGCCGAATCCGTTGACAAGCGGCTCGGCCCTGGTTGCGCCCGCGGCGGCAACACCGGCAATCGCCAACAGCAGTGCTGCGAACATCGCGGACAACGCCCGAACGGCTTCGCTGGACACGGCAGGCACCGCCGTTAGGCTGGCTGGCTCGCGCGAAGGGTTATCCCGGCCGCCCGCAGTTCGAGGGAAGCCAGGGCCTGGATCGTGACGGGATCTTCGCGGCGCCACGCGCCAACAGGATCCACGCTGATTGCCGCCAATTTGCGCGGGGGCCGGTTCGTCAATGCGCGCAACGCCAGCAGCTGTTGGCCCTCCGGCGTGGCGGCTAGCCCGGTCACCACCCATTTACGCCGGAAGAACCGGATCCGCAGGAATAGCCACGGGGCGACCGCTACCAGGATCGGCAGCGCGACGACCGCCATGGCAAGCAACACCGCGAGCCAACTCGCCGTGGTGTCCAGGTCGCGCCCCGCACCGGCGATGTCGAGAGCGGCCTGCGCTGCCGAGTTGAGGGGCTTGGCGACCGCATCGCCCACCATCGGGATCTGCGAGGCGCCGTGGCCCGCCGACGCCAGGCTGCCGGCGACCCCGTTCGCGCCGGTTTCGACCTGCCGCCCGGCTGCGGCGATCGTGTCGATGGCGTCATACACGGCCAGGCCGACGAGGACCCAGATCGCCGTCCACGCGACGACGGCAAAATCGCTGGACAGCTGGGCGAGCAGCCGGACGGGTCTGGTCGAGTAGGGCAAGAACCGCAATGTCATAGCATCGATACCAGCACAGCTCCCGGCTCGGCGTTGGGTTAACGGTGGCCGATAGGCTGACGCGATGCGCCCCGCGTTGTCCGACTACCAACATCTGGCCAGCGGCAAGGTCCGCGAGCTATACCGCGTCGATGATGAACACCTGCTATTGGTCGCGTCCGATCGGATCTCGGCGTACGACTATGTGCTCGACAGCATCATCGGAGACAAGGGCCGCATCCTGACCGCGATGAGCGTGTTCTTCTTCGGCCTCGTCGACGCCACCAACCACTTGGCCGGGCCGCCGGATGACCCGCGCATTCCCAATGAGGTGCTGGGCCGAGCGCTGGTGGCGCGCCGGCTGGAGATGCTTCCGGTGGAATGTGTGGCTCGGGGTTACCTGACGGGCTCGGGCTTGCTGGACTATCAGTCGACCGGGAAGGTTTGCGGTATCGCGTTGCCGCCGGGTCTGGTCGAGGCGAGCAGGTTCGCCGAGCCGCTGTTCACCCCCGCTACGAAGGCCGCCTTCGGGGACCACGACGAGAACATCTCGTTTGCGCGGGTGATCGAGATGGTGGGCGGGGTGCGCGCCAACCAGTTGCGCGACCGTACCTTGCAGATCTACGTGCAGGCCGCCGATCACGCACTGACGAGAGGCATCATCATCGCCGACACCAAGTTCGAATTCGGTATCGACGGCGGCGGCAACGTGGTGCTGGCCGACGAGATCTTCACACCGGACTCCTCGCGGTATTGGCCGGCCGACGAGTACCGGGCCGGCGTGGTCCAGACCAGCTTCGACAAGCAGTTCGTCCGTAACTGGCTCACCAGCCCCGCGTCCGGCTGGGACCGCGCCGGCACCGAGCCTCCGCCGCCGCTCCCGGATGACATCATCGAGGCAACTCGAGATCGTTACATCAATGCCTACGAACGGATTTCGGGTTTGAGCTTCGGCGACTGGATCGGCCCAAGCGCATGACGGAGACACTGCCCTTACCACCCACAGCCAAGCGAGTGGAGACCCGCCGCGAACACCACGGCGACATTTTTATCGACGCGTACGAATGGTTGCGCGACAAGGAAAACCCCGAAGTCATCGCCTACCTTGAGGCCGAGAACGAATATGTCGATCAGACGACTGCGAACCAAGAGTCGTTGCGGCAACAGATTTTCGACGAGATCAAGGCGCGCACCAAGGAAACCGACCTATCGGTGCCGGTTCGACGGGGCGATTGGTGGTACTACGCCCGGACCTTCGAGGGAAAGCAGTACCGCGTCCAATGTCGTTGCCCAGTAGTCGATCCCGATGACTGGAGCCCACCGGAGCTCGACGAAGCCACCGAAATACCGGGCGAGCAGGTCTTGCTGGATTCAAATGTGGAGGCCGACGGCCACGACTTCTTCTCGCTGGGCGCCTCCCTGGTCAGCCTGGACGGCAATCTGCTGGCGTATTCCGTCGACGTCGTCGGTGACGAACAATATACGCTGCGGTTCAAGGACTTACGCACTTCAGAGCTGTACCCCGACGAGATCGCGGATATCGCAGCCGGGGTGGCGTGGGCTCCCGACAACCGCACGGTGTATTACAAGACCATGGACGCGGCCCGGCGTCCCGATACGGTGTGGCGGTACCGGCTTGGCTCCGGCGAACCGTCGGAGCAGGTGTATCACGAGGCCGACGAACGCTATTGGCTCGGGGTCGGGCTGGCCCGAAGCGAGGCATACGTCTTTATCAGCGCGGGGTCGTCGATCACCTCCGAGTGGCGGTACGCGGACTCCGCCGATCCCAACGCCGAGTTCACCGTGGTGCTGCCGCGACGTGACGGCGTCGAGTATGCGGTGGAGCATGCGGTCGTCGGAGGACAGGACCGGTTCTTGATCCTGCACAACGACGGCGCGGTGAATTTCACCCTGGTTGAGGCCCCGGTCAGCGATCCGGCGAACCAGCGCACCCTGATCGCACACCGCGACGACGTCCGGCTCGACGGCGTGGATGCCTTCGCTGACCTCCTGGTGGTCAGCTACCGCGGAGCAGCGTTGCCCCGCATCCAGCTGTGGCCCGTCGACTCCGACGGCGGCTACGGTGAGCCCGGGGAGATCTCATTCGACTCCGAGCTGATGTCGGCGGGCCTGAGCTCCAATCCGAACTGGCATTCGCCCAAGCTGCGGATCAGCGCAACATCTTTCCTCACCCCGCTGCGGGTCTACGACATCGACCTGGCTACCGGTGAGCGCACGCTGCTACGCGAGCAACCCGTACTCGGCGGCTACCGGCGGGAGGACTACGTCGAGCGGCGGGACTGGGTCGATGCAGCCGACGGAGCCCGCATACCGGTGTCGATCGTGCACCGCGAAGGCATCGAATTCCCGGCACCGGCATTGCTTTACGGCTACGGCGCCTACGAAGCTTGCGTCGATCCCGGCTTTTCCATCGCACGGCTGTCGCTACTGGATCGCGGCATGGTCTTCGTCGTCGCGCATGTCCGCGGTGGCGGCGAGATGGGCCGGCCGTGGTACGACCACGGCAAGATCTTGGAGAAGAAGAACACCTTCACCGACTTCATCGCGGTGGGAAGGCATCTGGTGGAGTCCGGACTGACCCGACCGCGACAACTGGTGGCATTTGGTGGCAGCGCCGGCGGTCTGCTTATGGGCGCGGTGGCTAACATGGCACCCGAGCTTTTCGCGGGAATCCTCGCGCAGGTGCCGTTCGTCGATCCATTGACCACCATCCTGGATCCCTCGTTGCCGCTGACCGTCACCGAGTGGGACGAATGGGGAGACCCGTTGAGCGACAGCGATGTTTACTCGTACATGAAGTCGTACTCGCCCTACGAGAACGTTGCGGCCAAGCAGTATCCCGCGATCCTGGCCATGACGTCGCTGCACGACACCAGGGTCTTCTACGTGGAACCGGCCAAATGGGTTGCAGCGTTGCGGCACACCAAGACGGACGAAAATCCGGTGCTGCTGAAGACGCAGATGGCGGCGGGTCATGGTGGCGTCAGCGGGCGTTACAAGGCCTGGGAAGAAACCGCGTTCCAGTACGCCTGGCTGCTAGCAGCCAGCGACGACCACGACGGCGGCGGCCAGAAAGACGACCTCGGTGGCGGAGCGCAGCGATAGCCGCGTGGTCATCGACTTGGGTGGATTGGGCATCCGGGCGGCATAAACATTGGCCGGGAACATGGCCAGCATGAGCAACAGCAGGCACCCGGCCGCCGCCATCCGCGTGGCGGGAAGCAGCAGGCCCGCTGCGCCGAGCAACTCCAACACGCCGGTGATGGTCACCAGCAGAGCGGGCGCGGGCAACCGGGGCGGCACGATCGCGATCAGGTCGCGCCGCATCGGTGGCGCGAAGTGCGCCACCCCGGTCAGCACGAACATTGCCGCCAGGCCGACGGCGATCGCCGCGGTCCAGCTGTTCAGGTAGCCCGTACCAAACCAGCCAAGCCAGCCGACGAGCCGGGCGATGACGCTGCCCACAACCAGGGCGATCAACGGAGCCATCTCAACCTCTCCAATCTAGACAGTGACAAGATCCTAGGCACGAAGATTAGGCGACGATCTAGGCAATGTCAAGATTGTGCCGGTATGCTGGCCGCATGGACCGTCCGACGTATCACCATGGCGACCTGAGGGCCGTGATTCTCACCGAGGCCGCGCGCCTGGTGGCCGAGCGTGGCGCCGACGGGATCTCATTACGCGAGTTGGCCCGCAGCGCGGGCGTGTCACATGCCGCCCCCGCGCACCATTTCACCGATCGGCGAGGTCTGTTCACCGCGCTGGCTGTGCAGGGATTTCAGCTGCTGGCCACCGCACTCACCGCCGCCCGGGGCAACTTCACCGACGCTGCACTGGCCTACGTGCGGTTTGCCATCGAGTGTCCCGGCCACTACCAGGTGATGTTCAACAAGTCACTGCTCGACGTCTCGGACACCGGCCTGGCCGCCGCCGAGGCCGCTGCCGGAGCCGAATTGTCCCGCGGGGTGGCCACGCTGCAGGATGCCAACGCGCACGCCGACCCCGCGGGTGCCCAGCTGGCGGCATGGTCGCTGGTGCATGGGTTTTCGACGCTGTGGCTCAACGGCGCGGTCAACGCTCAAGTGCGGGAGGCTGATCCGATGGACTCCGTCACGCGGATCGCGACGATGTTGTTCGACGGGTAATCGCGCTATTCGGGGGCTGTTTGGCTGGCGGGCTGCTTCGGCAGAAATGCCGCCGGGATGATGGTGAACACCACCAATAGCACCGCGAGCACGAATACCGTTGCATAGGCATGCGAAAGGTCATGCACCACACTGCCCGAGAAGCCGGGGGCCAGCGACTGCCGGGGTATTGCGGACTGGTCAACCGGCACCCCGGTGGCGGCGGCCTGTTGTTGCAGCGCCGCGAGTTTGTTTGCCGCGGAGATGTTTTCGCTTCGATTGAACTGATTGGTCAGGATCATCGACATCAGCGCGGTTCCCATCGAGCCGCCCACCTGGTGGCTGACGCTGATCAGCGTTGTACCCCGGGCAATCTGGTGCGGGCTCAATGCCTGCACCGACGCGACGGAGAGCGGCATCATGGTGCAGCCCATGCCCAGGCCCATGATCGCCAGCCCGACCAACAGGGTGGGTAGGTACGCGGCCTGCTTGGCCACGCCGAAGGCGAACATGCCCAGGCCCGCGGTGATCAGCGCAATGCCGACCAGCACGATCTTGCCCGGTCCCTGTCTGTCGACCAACGGTCCGGTCAGCCGCATGGTCAGCATGGCACCGAGTCCTTGGGGGATCATGTGCACGCCGGCTTGCATCGGCGTCTGATGCAGCACCTGCTGGAAGTAGCTCGGCAGCAGCAGGCCGGCGCCGAAAAAGGCGACAGCGAACACCAGCATCGTCACATTGGCCTGGGTGAGCACCGGGTTGCCGAACAGCCGCAGGTCGATCAGCGGGTGATCCGCGCGGCGCAACGCGTGCACGACGAACGCGGCGATCAACGACAGGCCGATGGTTGCCGGTATCACCACGTGGCGATCGGCCACGGTCCCGCGGCCCGGGATGGACGACACCGCGAACAGGAACGCGGCCAGGCCGGGCGAGAGCAGCAGCCCGCCGATGAGGTCGAAGGTCTCCGACCGCGCCGGGTGGTCTCTGCCGAACACGACCGCCGCGAGGACGGCCGTGGCGAGCCCGAACGGCAGGTTGATCAGGAAGATCCACCTCCAGCTGGCGGTGTCGATCAGCCAGCCGCCCAGGATGGGGCCACAGATCGGGGCGAGCAGCATGGGGATGCTCAGGATCGACATCAGGCGACCGAGCCGTGCGGGGCCTGCCGCGCGGGTCAAGATCATGAACCCCAGCGGTAACAGCATGCCGCCACCGATGCCCTGTGCCACCCGAAATATGATGAGCTGCAGAATATTTGACGCTGCGGCGCACAGCAGCGAGCCCATTGTAAACGCCAGCACGGAGCCTATGAAGAGCCGTTTGGTGCCAAACCGGTCGGCCGCCCAGCCCGTGAGCGGGATCACGGTTGACAACGCGAGCGTGTAGCCGGTCATCGTCCATGCGACGACGGCCTGCGTTGATCCGAACTGGGTGATGAACGTGCGCTGCGCGACGCTGACGATGGTGATATCCAGGATCGCCATCACCGTGGCGAGGATGCAGACGCCGGAGATCCGCAACAGCGGGGCGTCGAGCTTGTCGGGATAGGCATGTCCGCCGGCGCCCATCTGCCCGGTGGGGACGGTGGGCAGCGGGGTGTCGGCCGCGGCGGAAGGGGCCTTCTCCATGACGTTGCTTAGCATATCGAATCGATTACCCGGAGCCGTGGCGGTACACGTTTGCTCGCCACGCGCGCACTCGGTGGTCGGCCCGGGAGTGGGTCGTACCCTGGGTGGCTCGGTCCGATGAGCCGCCCAATACCGTCGAGCGGGCCCCTCATCGAGCCAAACGCGGCGTCTGGCCTGCGCAGATACGGAGCCGATATACGCCTGCCGTCTGCGTGTCCTTCACCGTCCCGACACCTCGAATCGGCAAACTGCGGGTGTGTCTGGAAAACTGATCGTCTCGGTCTCGGGGATAAGTGATCGCACCCTGGCCGACGTCGACGCGTTCTGCTCTCAGATGGATGCCCGCTCGGTGCAGGTGTCGTTGCTGGTGGCTCCTCGGCTCGGTGGTGACTACCGGCTTGACCGCGACCCGGCCACCGTCGAATGGATGACCGACCGGCGTGCTCGCGGCGCCGCCATCGTGCTGCACGGCTATGACGACGCGGCCACCAAGAAGCGGCGTGGCGAATTCGCGATGCTGCGCGCACACGAGGCCAACCTGCGGCTGATGGCGGCCGACCGGGTGCTCGAGCACGTCGGGCTGCGCACCCGGCTGTTCGCCGCACCGGGCTGGGTGGTGTCACCGGGTGTCGTCAAGGCATTGCCGCGCAACGGTTTCCGGTTGCTGGCTGATCTTCACGGCGTCACCGATCTGGTGCGGCACACCACCGTGCGCGCCCGGGTACTGGGCATCGGAGAAGGCTTCCTGACGGAGCCGTGGTGGTGCCGGATGGTGGTGCTGTCGGCCGAGCGGATCGCCCGCCGCGGCGGCGTCGCACGGGTCGCGGTTGCCGCCCGTCAGCTGCGCAAGCCAGGGCCGATGCAGGCGGTGCTGGATGCCGTCGATCTGGCGTCGATGCATGGCTGCACGCCGACGGTGTACCGCTGGCTGCCCGATAAGGCGATTCTCGACGCTGCCTGATCGGGGGCCGGCTCGGCGGCTGTCTACCCTGTAGCGGCATGAGCGATTCTTCGGCTGTGTCGGCGGCTGGGTTCACCGCTGACGCCATTGTGGTCGGAGCTGGACTGGCCGGTCTGGTCGCTGCCTGCGAATTAGTCGACCGCGGGTTGCGGGTGCTGATCGTCGACCAGGAAAACAGCGCCAATCTGGGCGGGCAGGCGTTCTGGTCATTCGGCGGTCTGTTCTTTGTCAACAGCCCCGAGCAGCGCCGGCTGGGTATCCGCGACAGCCACGAACTCGCCTTGCAGGACTGGCTGGGGACCGCGGCTTTCGACCGGCCCGAGGATTATTGGCCACGGCAATGGGCGCACGCCTACGTCGACTTTGCGGCCGGTGAGAAACGCAGTTGGCTGCGTGCCCGGGGGCTGAAGCTCTTTCCGTTGGTGGGCTGGGCCGAGCGGGGCGGCTACGACGCACAAGGGCATGGCAACTCGGTGCCGCGTTTTCACATCACGTGGGGCACCGGTCCGGCGTTGGTCGAGATCTTCGCGCGTCAGCTCCGCGACCGCTCGACCCTGCGTTTCGCGCACCGCCACCAGGTCGACGAACTGATCGTCGAGGATGACGCGGTGACGGGAGTTCGCGGGACCGTGCTGGCACCCACGGCCGAACCGCGCGGTGTAGTGTCGTCACGAAAAGCGTTGGGGAAATTCGAATTCCGAGCTTCGGCGGTGATCGTCGCCAGCGGTGGTATCGGCGGCAATCACGATCTGGTGCGCAAGAACTGGCCGCAGCGAATGGGCCGCGTCCCCGGGCAACTGCTCAGTGGTGTGCCGGCACATGTCGACGGCAGGATGATCGCGATTTCGGAGAAAGCCGGCGCGCGGGTGATCAATCCCGACCGCATGTGGCATTACACCGAGGGCATCACCAACTACGACCCGATCTGGCCGCGCCACGGCATCCGGATCATTCCGGGCCCGTCTCCGCTGTGGCTGGATGCGGCCGGCAAGCGGTTGCCAGTCCCGCTGTATCCGGGTTTCGACACCTTGGGCACTTTGGAGTACATCACCAAGTCCGGATATGACTACACCTGGTTCGTGCTGAACGCCAGGATCATCGAGAAGGAATTCGCGCTCTCCGGTCAGGAGCAAAACCCCGACCTGACCGGACAGAGCGTCGGTCAGCTGATTCGCAACCGAGTCCACTCCGGCCCGCCGGGGCCGGTGCAGGCCTTCATCGACCGCGGCGTGGACTTTGTCAGCGCAAACTCGTTGCGCGAGTTGGTGACCGGCATGAACAAGCTGCCCGATGTGGTGCCGCTGGACTATGCGACGGTTGAGGCCGAGGTGACTGCCCGCGATCGCGAGGTGGCCAACAGGTTCAGCAAAGATGGTCAGATCACCGCGATCCGGGCCGCACGCGGCTATCTGGGTGACCGGTTGGGCCGTGTCGTGGCGCCGCATCGGTTGGCCGACCCGAAGGCGGGGCCGATGATCGCGGTGAAGTTGCACATTGTTACCCGGAAGACGCTGGGTGGTATCGAGACCGATTTGGACGCCAGAGTGCTCAGGGCCGACGGCACGCCGCTTACCGGGCTCTACGCGGCCGGTGAGGTAGCCGGGTTCGGCGGGGGCGGCGTGCATGGTTACCGCGCCTTGGAGGGCACGTTCCTGGGCGGCTGCATTTTCTCCGGCCGGGCCGCCGGCCGGGGCGCCGCCGAGGACATTTCTTAGCCCGAGCAGTCCCCCGCAAGCGGGTGGGGGTACTCCCCCGCAAGCGGGAGGTGCCCCACCCACTTGTGGGGGCGGGCCCCCAGCAAAGTCGCACGATTTGACCTCAAATCGTGCGACTTTGCGTCTGCTCGGCCGTTCTCGAGCGTCAGCTAGCTGAGGCGACGCCAAGAATCTTATGAGAATCTGTCGAGGCGGTGATCCGAGGCTAGGTCAACCCATAAGCGCGCATGTCGCCAGAGCGAACCCGACCAGCCGGAGAAAGAAATGACCATCGCATTACCAGAAGTCAACGAGCAGGACTCCCATCGGCCTCATGGTCGTCCCGAGGAGGGCGGCTCCGGTCGACCTCCGGGTCCTCCGGCTGGACCGCCGCCCGATGTGTGGGTTTACAAGGGACGCGCCTACGACCTGTCCGACTGGATCGCCAAGCATCCGGGCGGGGCCTTCTTCATTGGGCGAACGAAGAATCGGGACATCACCTCAATCATCCAGGCGTACCACAAAAACGTGGAGGGAATCGAAAGGCTCCTCGAGCGGTACGCGTTGGACCGCGAAGCACGTCCTGAGGACGTCCACCCGAAGTGCAACGCACCGGAATTCCTGTTCAAGGAAGACTTCAACAGCTGGCGCGATACACCTAGGTACCCATTCGACAACAAAGACGATCTGCTGCACCGGGTGAAAGCGCGAATGAGGGACCCTCAGCTGGCCGCGCGCATCAAGAAGATGGACAAGATCTTCAACATCGTGGTCGCAGTTTTGGCCGTCGCGTATCTCGCGGTTCAGGGGTTGCGGCTGGCCGAACCGGGCTGGATGCCGCTGCCGCTCTTCGCGATCGCGATGGTGGTGCTGCGCTGCTCCCTCGCCGGGTTCGGTCATTACGCGATACATCGCAAGCAAAAGGGTCTGAATAGGATCCTCGCGAACGCTTTCGACTTCAACTATGTGGCGCTGGGCTTGGTGACCGCCGATGGACACACCCTGCTGCACCACCCGCACACCCAGAGTGAAGTCGACATCAAGAAGAACGTCTTCACAATGATGATGCGCCTGCCCCGATTGCTTCGGGTACCTGTCCACACCATTCACAAGTTCGGGCACCTGGTTACCGGCATGCCCATCCGGATAGTGGATGTAGTCAGGATCACCCGCAAGATCGGCGTCAAGGAGGTCTACGGGAACTGGCGCAACGCAATCCCGCACATCGCCGGATCGTCCGGCCTGCGCCTACTACTCATCGCCGAGCTGGTGGCCTTTGTGTTGGCCGGTGACTTCTGGGCCTGGGCGGTGCAATTTGTAGCGACCCTGTGGGTCAGCACCTTCTTGATCGTGTCGAGCCATGACTTCGAGGAAGACGCCGATGAGCATCCTGCTTCCGACAACGAGGACTGGGGCATACATCAATTCACGGAGGCCTCCGACCTGAAGGTGATCGGGAATCGCTATGTCGACTGCTTCCTGTCGGCCGGCCTGAGTTCGCATCGCGTGCACCATGTGCTGCCGTATCAAGGCAGCGCGTTCGCCAACATTGCCACCGAGGACGTGCTGCGCGAAGAGGCGGCGAAGTTCGGTCTCGAGTGGCTTCCCGCAAAGAGTTTCGTAACCGACCGGCTTCCGAAGCTTGCCCGCAGGTACCTCCTGTCGCCGTCCCGTCAGGCCGAGGCGCAACAGTGGGGATTCATTCGCGAACACTGCTCACCGCAGGCCTGGAAGACCAGCGTTAACTACGCGGCTTCCGGATTCGCCGGACTCGGTTCCGTGTGAACCTTTCTGGCCGCTGCACGATTTGACACAGACCGCAGATAATTCCGGATCCCGCCATTCGCTGCTCAATTGATGTCGGCCCATTGCCGCCTCGTTGCACCCGCGGCGTCGACGTCCAGCGTAGTGCCCGATATTTGAAACTGCGTGGCGTGCATCACATTCCAAAAAGCTTTCATAGGCCCGCCGCTGGTCCGACGTCCTCCGTCCCGTAATGCCAAGAATCCGTTCAGGATTCGTCAAGGCCGCTAACCGACCATAAAAAAGGCTAAAGGATGGCTGCGGACAACTAGACGATCGAATACCGATCAGCATGGCCGCCGAACGATTTTGAAAGGAGAAGTTTCATGTTCACCACCTCTGACAACGTATTGATGAATGGACACGCCGGCGGCGAGCACGGGTTCGCCCCTGCCCATATGCCGCCCGCGCCGCCGACCACGGTGGCGGTGATCGAGAGCATCGCAACGGGGACGCCGGGCCTGCTCGTGGATCAGTCCGAGGCCGCCGATCAAGTTGCCGCGCTGTTCAGTAATAATCCCGAGCAGCGGGAACGGATTTCGCGGTTGTACCAGAAGACGATGATTCGCAGCCGCCGGATGGCGGTTGATCCGCTCGATCCCGAATTCGACGCGCTGAGGCGCGAGGCGGGAACGATCCGGGATCGAATGAATCTGTTCTACCGGCACGCGGTTCCGCTGGCGGTCGACGTGGCCGGGCGTGCCATCGCCCCCCTTGAAGATCCGTCCACAGAGATCGGATTGCTGGTGTTCGTCACCAGCACGGGTTTCATCGCTCCGGGCGTCGACGTGGCGGTCGTCAAGCAACTTGGCCTGTCGCCATCGATTTCGCGTGTCGTGGTCAACTTCATGGGGTGTGCGGCCGCGATGAACGGCATCCGCACTGCCACGGATTACGTTCGTGCCAACCCCGATAAGAAAGCGCTGGTGGTGTGCATCGAGCTGTGCTCCGTGAACGCCGTTTTCGCCGACGACATCAACGACGTCATCATTCACAGCCTGTTCGGGGATGGGTGCGGGGCGGTCGTCATCGGGGCCAGCCAAACCCAACACCCGCTCGGGCCCGGCAACGTGGTGATCCGCAATAGTTTCAGCCGGCTGCTCGATGACGCCGAGGACGGCATCGTGCTAAGCGTCAATCACAACGGCATCACCTGCGAGCTGTCCGAGAATCTCCCTAAATACATCTACGACGGGGTTGATCCCGCGATCACAGAGGTGCTGCGGGACAACGGATTACAGAAGTCGGACATCGATCTGTGGGCGATCCATCCGGGTGGACCCAAGATCATCCTTGAATCGGCGCGATCAATGGGGATCCCCGTGGAGGCGGCGGCGCCGAGCTGGGACGTGCTTGCCCGGTTCGGCAACATGCTGAGCGTATCGCTGCTCTTTGTCCTGCAACTGATGGTGGAGCAGGCAGAGCCGACGAAGGACATCTCGACGGGTGTGGCGTTCTCATTCGCACCCGGCGTCGCGGTCGAGGGCATGATCTTCGACGTCATACGCGCCTGATCACGACGAGCATCACGACCAACATCCCAACGAATTAAGAAGGCTCACAACAATGCAACTCATCAAGTTCTTGTTCTCGATCTCATGGACGCGGATCGTGGCCGTCTTTGCCACCGGCCTTCTCTGTGGCGTTGCCAACACCTATCTGCTGACACTGATCAGCAGTGTGTTAATGCCCGAAGCCCATTCTCACGCGACCCTGCAGCGCTTTGCCCTGACGGGGTCGGTCGCGCTGGTTGGTGCCGTGCTGTCACAGGTGCTGCTGATCCGCCTCACCCAGGACGCGATCTACCAACTGCGGGAAGGGTTGAGCTCCCGGGTCGTCTCGGCCCCCCTGGAGCATCTGGAGCGGTTGGGAATGCACCGGCTCATCGCAACCTTGACCGAAGATGTGCGGTCGCTTTCGCACGCGGTGACGGCCATCCCGAACATCTGCATCGACCTGACCACGATCGTGGGGTCGCTGGGGTTCCTCGCCACGGTGTCGGGGCCGCTTTTCGCGGTGACGGTTGCGGGGACATTGATAAGCATCACCGCCGCCGAAACGGTTCTGCGGCGGGTGCGACGCACCTACCGCCAGGCTCGCGAGAACGAGGACGCACTGTTGCGGTCGTTTTCGGCCTTGACGCTTGGCATCAAGGAACTGAAGCTGCACCGCAGCCGACGTCGCGACTTCATGGATCGGCACCTGCTCGGGTCGGCCCGCACCCTGCGGACCCAGAACGTCACGGCGGGCACCTGGTTCTCGGCGGCTCAGGTATTCGGGCAACTGTTTCAGCTCGCCACCATGGGTTCCATCCTGTTCGTCATCGCCGCGGCGCTTCAATTGCCCAGGGATGTCATGGTCAGTTACCTCCTGGTCACGATGTTCCTGTCGACTCCAATGCAGAACTTCATGCAGCGAATCCCCGACCTGCTGCGTGGTGACGTGGCGCTGGCGAAGATCCGCGACCTGAACCTGTCCATGCAGACGCCGCAGGATGAAGAGCAGCTGCCCTACGTCGAGCGGCCGGGCGCAAGCTATGCCCGGCTGGAACTGAGCGGTGTCAGCTATGCGTATCAGACGGAGATGGCCCCGTCGGTTCCGCAAGGTCCGGGAGCGCCCCCTCCGCCGATCGACGGGCCCCATCCCGGGCGCAACCGCCGCGACGGCAAGACCGGCCGGCCGCTGCCGCCCGGACCGCCTCCGCATCCGCATCCGCAGGGTGGCGGATCTGGGTTCCGCCTCGGCCCGGTGGACCTGACTTTTGAGCCGGCGCAGATCACCTTCATCGTTGGTGGCAACGGAAGCGGGAAATCCACTCTGGCCAAGCTGATCACCGGGTTGTACGCGCCGGAGAGCGGGTTCGTGGTGCTGAACGGCGAAAAGATCAAACACGACAATGTCGAGTGGTTCCGGCAGAATTGCTCGGCCATCTTCACCGACTTTCACCTGTTCGATGACTACCTGGGATTCGACCAGCCCGGGATCGATGACCTAGTCCGGCACCACCTACACGAGTTGCGGCTCGCGGACAAAGTGACGGTGCAGAACGGGCGGCTGTCGACGGTTGCGCTGTCGCAGGGCCAACGCAAACGGCTGGCGCTGTTGACCGCGCTGCTGGAAGACCGGCAGATCTATCTATTCGACGAGTGGGCCGCCGACCAGGAGCCACGGTTCCGCGAGGTGTTCTACAAGGAACTGCTCCCCGGCCTCAAGAAACGCGGAAAGACTGTCATCGTGATCACCCACGACGATCGCTACTTCGATTGCGCCGACCAGCTCGTCAAGCTCGACTTCGGCCAGATCGCGGCCGTGAAGTGATGGGCGCTGCTCGCGCGAGCAACGTGATCGCGCTAGAAGGTGACCGCGGTTTCTTCGGGGAGCACCTGGAAGTCGGTGCTGGTCATCTCGGCGAACCGGCTGTAGTAGATGCCGCGCGCGTCGGGAGCGACCACCCCCTGGTGGATGGGTACCGCACGCGCCGGCGCTACCGCCCGCAGATAATCGATAGCCTCGGAGATCCTCATCCACGGGGCCGCCGCCGGATTGGCCAATACATCGACCGGCTCGGCGGGCACGAACAATGCATCACCGGGGTGCATCAACCTGGCAGGATGTTCGCTATCACCGACCAGATAGGAAATATTTTCTATTACGGGGATTTCCGGATGGATCACCGCATGCCGGCCGCCGACGGCCCGGATGGTCAGCTCCCCGACCGACAGCTCGTCGCCGACGTGCACCACCTGGCACGGCGTGTCCAGCTGAGCGGCGGTTTGCGAGTCTGCATACAGCGCGGCGCCCGGGTTGCCCTCGATCAGCGACGGCAGTCGCGCGACGTCGACGTGGTCGGGGTGCTGGTGGGTGATCAGGATCGCCGACAGCCCGGTGATCCCCTCGAAACCGTGCGCAAAGGTACCGGGATCAAATAGCACGCTCGTGTGGTCGAACTCGGCGAGTAGGCAGGAATGCCCGAAATGCGTCAGTTGCATGTCCACGATTTTGTGCCAGCGACGCGGCGGTGCCAATATGGTCGGAACCTTTTGCCATGCCAACGCGGATTGACATTGTGATCTACGACACGCTGCCGCGTAAGCGCCTGCGATTTGCCGCCCCTTTTATCCTCTCTTCATGGGTTGGGACCCAATGTCAATGAATGATGCGCAGCCCAGGGTGGCTGACATCAATGACTTCGTGCGTGCCGATGGTTCGATCTTCTTGCCGGACGGGATCACCCTCACCTCGTTTTTCGACCTGAACCGGCAAGCATTCGGCGAGCTCCCGTCCTACCGGTTCATTGACTACGCGAAGGACCAGGACGGGCGCCTCGTCGAGATGAGCTGGAATGACCTGTGGTCGCGGGTCAGGGCGATCGGAGCACGTCTCCAGCAGGTCGCCAAGCAGGGCGACCGGGTGGCGATCTTGGCGCCACAGGGCGTTGAGTACGTGGCCGCTTTCTTCGCGGCCGTCCATGCGGGAATCATCGCGGTCCCGCTGTTTGCGCCAACGCTGTCCGGGCATGCCGAGCGGTTGACGGCGGTACTGGACGACGCCAAGCCTGCCGTGGTGTTGACCACCACCGCGGCGGCCGAGGGGGTGCGGGAATCCCTGCGGGCACAACCCGCGGCCAGCCGGCCCCGACTGATCGCGGTCGACGCAATCCCCGAAACGCTGGCTTCGATGTTCACCGATCCGACGCTCGGCACCGACGACATTGCCTACCTGCAGTACACGTCGGGTTCAACGCGCAGCCCGGCCGGGGTGGAGATCACCCATCGTGCCGTCTGCACCAATGCGCTGCAGATGATCCTGGCCGGGGGGCTGGACCGGGGAGTCCACAGCGTGAGCTGGCTGCCGCTGTATCACGACATGGGATTGATCATGCTCATGTTCCCGGCGTTGTGCGGCGGCGCATACCTCACACTGCTGGACCCCATGGCATTCGTTCGCCGGCCTTTCCGATGGATCAAAGAGCTGAGCGCCGAAGCCGCCAAGGGCAGGACTTTTGCGGCCGCGCCCAACTTCGCCTACGAGTTGACCGCCGAGCGCGGTCTGCCCCCCGAGGGTGCCTCCATTGACCTGCGCAACGTTGCCGGCCTGCTCAACGGCTCTGAGCCGGTGACCATGGAGGCCATCGAGAAATTCACCAACGCGTTCGCTCCCTATGGTCTGCCCGCGACCGCGGTCAAGCCGTCCTACGGGATGGCGGAGGCGACGCTAGGGGTGGCCACCATCGCCCCGGATGCGGCGGCCAGCGCGGTATACCTCGACCGTGTTCGGCTCGCCGCCGGGCGCGCGGTGATCGTCGCGCCGGATGCCCCGGGAGCGGTCACCCACGTCTCCCTCGGCCAGCCGATCCAGGATCTGTGGGCGGTGATCTCCAACCCGGAAGGTGCCGAGGTGGCCGACGGTACCGTCGGGGAGATCTGGCTGCACGGCAATAACGTCGGCCGTGGCTACTTCGGACGCGAGGAAGAAACGCAGCGCACGTTCGGCAACAAGCTGCAGTCCCGGCTCGATGATGGCAGCCACGCCGAGGGCGCCCCGGACAACAGCGCATGGCTGGCCACCGGCGACCTTGGTGTCTACCTGGACGGTGAGCTTTACCTGACGGGACGGAAAAAAGACCTCATCATCATCGATGGCCGCAACCACTACCCGCAGGACATCGAAACCACCGTCAGCCACGCGTCGCCGGGCGTCCGCACTGGTTACGTGGCGGCATTCTCCGTTCCCGCCGACGCCCTGGACCCGCCGGGCGGCAGCTCCGTCGAGCAGCTCGTTGTGGTGGCCGAACGCGCCGCGGGCATCGGGCGCGCCGATCCGGAGCCGATCGCGGCGGCGGTGCGGGCAGCGGTTTCGCGCGAGCATCAGATCCGGGTCGCCGACGTCCGACTCGTCGCCGCCGGAGCCATCCCCCGGACCACCAGCGGCAAACTCGCCCGCAATGCCTGCCGGGCCGACTACATCGCCGGGCGGTTCAATCGCTAACGGGCGCCGGTAGAGTTGGCGCCGACCAAGATCTGAGGAGGAGCGCCGGTGGCCAGGGTGGTCGTGCATGTGATGCCCAAAGCGGAGATCCTCGACCCGCAGGGGCAGGCGATTGTCGGCGCGTTGGGGCGGCTCGGGCATCCCGGCATTTCAGATGTCCGTCAGGGCAAGAGATTTGAGCTAGAGGTCGACGATACCGTTGATGATTCCCAGCTCGCCGATATCGCGGAATCGCTGTTGGCCAACACGGTGATCGAGGACTGGACGATAAGCCGGGAGGCGCGGTGACGCCGCGGATTGGCGTGATCACCTTTCCCGGAACACTTGACGACGTGGACGCCGCGCGCGCGGCGCGGCGGGTCGGTGCCGAGGCGGTCGGCCTGTGGCACGGCGACGCCGACCTCAAGGGTGTCGACGCCGTGGTGGTGCCCGGCGGATTTTCCTACGGCGACTATTTGCGGGCCGGTGCGATCGCCAGATTTGCCCCGGTGATGACCGAAGTCGTAGACGCCGCGGGCCGGGGCATGCCGGTATTGGGAATTTGCAACGGTTTTCAGGTGCTGTGCGAGGCCGGGCTACTGCCTGGCGCCCTGACCCGCAACGTGGGTTTGCACTTCGTCTGCCGTGATGTGTGGCTGCGCGTGGCGTCGATTGCGACGGCGTGGACGTCGCGGTTCGAGCCCGACGCCGATGTGCTGATACCGCTAAAGTCCGGTGAGGGTCGCTACGTGGCTCCGGAACGGGTGCTCGACGAGTTAGAGGGCGAAGGCCGGGTGGTGTTCCGCTACCACGACAACCCCAACGGCTCGCTGCGTGATATCGCCGGCGTCAGCTCGGCCAACGGCCGCGTCCTCGGGCTGATGCCGCATCCCGAACACGCCATCGAAGCGTTGACCGGTCCCTCCGACGACGGCCTCGGCCTGTTCTATTCGGCGCTGGACGCCGTACTCGCGGCCTGAGCCAGGTCAGCCCAGGACGGGCAGCCGGCGCTGGGCGGACAGTCGGTCGAGCGCGGCCTGCATCACCGACCGCACGTAAGCGTCGACTTCCCCGACGTCCGGGTCGTCGCCGAAGCGCGCGGTGATGTCGATGGGCTCGAGCACCTCGGTGACGACCTTCGCGGGCAGCGGCAGGTTCGGCGGGAAGACGACGCTGAGACCGAACGGGAACCCGAAGCTCAGCGGCAGGATGTTCATCCGGGCTTTGGTCATCCCCAGTCGGCGGGCCAGCCAATTGCCACGACTCAGGAACAGCTGGGTCTCCTGGGCGCCAATCGACACCATCGGGACGATCGGAACCCCGGCCTCGATGGCGGTCCTGACATAGCCGGTGCGGCCGTTGAAGTCGACGGTGTTCGCGTCGAACGTGGGCCGGTAGGCGTCGTAGTCCCCGCCCGGGAACACCAGTACTGCCGCGTCCGAATGCAGTGCGGCGGCGGCGTTTTCGCGACTCGCTTCGATGGCTCCGAGCCGGCGCAGCCGCCCGCTCAGTGGGCCCAGGAACAGCGCGTAGTGGGCCAGGGTGTAGAGGGGGCGGTGGTAGCCGAAGGCTTTGTAGAAAGCCGGCGCGAAGATCAATACGTCGGGTGTGAACATCCCGCCGGAGTGATTGGCCACCAGCAGCGCCCCGCCGGCGGGCGGGATGTTTTCCACGTTTCGCACCTCGGCGCGAAACCACAGTTTGACCAGTGGCTCTACGGCGTTTGCGACCTGTTTGGTGAACGCCGGATCCCATTTAACAATTTCGTGATTATTGGATGCCTTGACTCTCATGCTTCCCCCGCCGTGGTGTGCGGCCTCATTGATTATCGGCGTAGAGCCGCCCACCCCCTGGGCTCTACGCCGATAGAGTTTAAGGATACTCTCTTTTTAGGAGAATGTCATATCCATTTTTGCGGAGGGATCGTGCTTGCCAAAAGGCGTCCGAAAAGTACCCGAAAAGTACCCGAAAAGTACCCGAAAAGTACCCGAAAAGTCCTGTGTTACAGGATGTTTCGGGCTATGTTGCAGATCGGTGGCTCAGCCGGCGTCGCGTACCAACGGCTGGGCCCCCTCAGATGGGGGCGGCAATTCGGCAGTGGGCGTCAACTCACCGAAGAACTCGATCGCGGCGTTGACGGCACCGTCGACAAAGGATGCGAAATCCTCGAAACTCACCCGATCCCGGATTCGCTGGCAGCTGCGCGCAACAACTCCGATGCGCTGCGGAGCAGAGGATCCGTGCACCACCGCGGCCACTTCCCGGTCCTGCTGATTCCACGAATCGGCGAGGCTTGCCAGCCGATCGCTGTCGGCGGCGGGAAAGAAGCACGCGGGGCTCACCCGAAGCGTGAACACATCGCCGCGCCAGCGGGAGATTCCGAGGTGGACGTGCAGGCGCCAGGGGTGGGCGTTCGCGATAAAGAAGTACTCGCCATCGTGCTGGCCGCGGAAGTACCGCCGTCCGCGGGCGCGCAGGTAGTGTTCGATGAGGTCGGTAGACAGCTCCTCACCCAATGGCTCACTCATGGGGTCAATGCTGAGGTAAGCGCCTTGGCGGATCCTTTGAGCCGAGCCGTGCCGGATCGAAGAATCAGGTGAGAATTTGCTGAGTGGCTTCTGCCGGTTAGGCCCCGGCGGGCCAAGGGGCGCATCCGCAGAAAGGTCGTCCATGAGCTTTAGTGATCTGCACTACGCCGAAGAGCCCCTGCTGCTGCCGAATGCCTGGGATGTGCCCTCGGCGCTGGCCTTTTACGACGCCGGATACCCGGCGATTGGCACCACCAGCTTCGGGCTTGCCGCGAGCGCGGGGCATCCCGACGGCGGGGGAGCGAGCAAAGAATTGACCAGTGCCCTGGTGAAAAAGCTGCGCAAGCTACCGGTCTACCTCTCCGTCGACATGGAGGACGGCTACGACAGCGACCCGGATGCGGTGGCCGAACACGTAACCCATCTCGGTGTGGCCGGCATCAACATCGAGGACAGCACCAACGAACGGCTGGTCGATCCGCGTGTGCTGGCCGCCAAGGTGGCCGCGATCAAGGAGCGCGCACCGCAGGTCTTCGTCAACGCCAGAGTCGACACCTACTGGCTCGGTCAGGACGCCACCGTGGAGGCCACGCTTGAGCGAGCCCACGCCTATGTGGAAGCGGGCGCCGACGGCGTCTTCATCCCGGGCGCATCGCGGCCGGCCGATCTGCGCCAGCTCACGTCGAACATTCCGGTGCCCGTCAACGTGCTGGCGCTGCCGCAACTAAGCCTCGCGCAGTTGGCGGATTTGGGTGTGCGCCGAGTCAGCACCGGCTCGCTGCCGTACCGCGCCGCCATCAATGCCGCGGTGCAAGTCACGCGGAGCGTCCGCACTGGAGCGAGTCCGCCCGAGGCCACGGCCTATCCGACAATGCAGGCTCGGTTGGTTGAATTCGACGGGATGGGGTCTCCCGACTAACTCACGCCGACGCCGGAAACCAACGCCCCGCGTAGACGAAGCGCCGGAATCCGGTCCAGCCGTTCGGGTTCAACGGCGTACGGTGCGATCACTTCGGTGGCCAATGTGGTGGCCCCGAGGATGGGATGAAGATGCTGGTCGATGAAGCACGCGCACACCACCGCGTCGGCAAATGTCACGTCCAGGACGGCGCCGGCCAGAACACCGCCGTCGCCGCCGTCGCGCAATTCGGCCAACGACCCGACGGCAATGACCCTGTCTCCCGATATCGCGACGGCGGTGGCGTCCGGTGAATTCGGCTCCATCGTGATGACCCGGCGGGCCGGGAACAACGTTGTCGCAGCGACAGTCATTACGCCGCAGCGGATTTGATCGCCGGAATGATGTCGCGACCAATGACATGGAGGTATTCGGATTGGACGACATGCGGAATCGTGAAGAGGAACTGACCGACGCCGCAGTCCTGGTATTCACCGATACGCTGCACGCACTTGTCGGGGGAGCCGGTGATCAGCCCCGACTCGGGAATGGACGCGAATTCGGCGCGAATCCGGGCTTCTTGCTCACCGGATTCGGTGGGCGCGAGAAGCACCGTCACCGACAATCGCAGGGTGTCCGGATCGCGTCCGGCCGACTCGCACGCTTGGGTGAGGAAGCTTCGCCGCTGGGTCACCTGCTCGGGAGACCACCACCGCACATTGAGGCCTTGGGCGGACTTGGCGGCGATGCGCTGCACCCGATCGCCTTCTCCGCCGACCCACAAGGGCGGGTGTGGGCGCTGGACGGGAGGCGGATTGCAGATGGCGCCGTTCAACGTATAGAACTCGCCGGCATAGGTGGGGCTCGGCTCGGTCCACACCGCCCGAATCACCTCGAGAGATTCGGCAAGTGCGGATACCCTGTCGCGCACGGACGGGAATGGGATCCCGTAGGCATCGAATTCGCGCTCAAACCAGCCGGCGCCCAAGCCAAGATCGAGGCGTCCTTCGGAAATGACGTCCAGCGTGGCGGCCATCTTCGCCAGCACCGAAGGATGGCGGTAGGAATTGCACAGCACGCTGGTGCCCAGCCGCAGCCGGGTGGTGTCGCGGGCCAGCGCGCTCAGCGCCGTCCAGCCTTCCAGCAGTGGTAGTGACCTGGGCGGCGCGGTCTGGCCGCCGTCCGAGCCGGCGGTGATGCCGGCATCCTTCACGTAGTCGTCGGGACTGATCGTAAGGAAGTGGTCGCAGAGCCACACGGAATCAAATCCGTATTGCTCCGCGGTTTGGGCGACCGTGACCATATCGGGGTAGCTGCTGACCGCCAGGCCATTGACCGTCAACGCCAATATCAGCCCGACGTAGGGGCCACTCGATGAGGGGGCGGCGTTCATGGAAATCGAGGCTATCGGATCATGCGGGGTTCAGGTCGATGCGCACGGTAAGCAGATCGGTGCGTAATGCGCGCACCGTCGAGCTGTTGAAGCGCGGCACTGTCGCCAGGCGGCGTACGGGTCGTCACGAGGCAGCAGGGGCGCGGTTCCGGCGCGCCAGCGGCCCCGGCTGGGCATCGTCGTCGATCAGGCGTCCGGGCTACTGTGGTACCGAATGATTTTCGCGCACGAGCCACTGGATAAACGCGCCGCCGACGACGTCGCGGCGCTCGCAACGCAGCTGTGTATGGAGGACTGAAAGTGGGATTCGCGGTGGAAAGGTTTGACCATATCGTCTTGAATTGCCGAGATGTCGAGGCCACCGCATCGTGGTATGAGCGGGTGCTCGGCATGACGCGCGAGACGTTTGGGCCGTCGCACCGGACCGCCCTGTCCTTCGGGAATCAGAAAATCAACCTGCGACCCCTGGGGGCGTTGGCCGACGATCCCGACTGGGTCACCGGGTCGGTCGAAGCGGCCGGTTCCGAAGACCTGTGCTTCATCACCCGCTGCACCCCGGAAGAGGTACGCGCCCACCTAACCGGATGCGGAGTCGACGTTATCTCGGGACCGGTCACCAAGATTGGTGCACTGGGCCCGATGACGTCGCACTACTGCAGGGACGTCGACGGGAACCTGATCGAGATCGCGGTCTACTGAGCGGCTACGCGACCTCAGAGCGGATACAGCGCCGGCAGGTTGACCACGATGGCCTCCTGGGTGCTGCGCGCGATCACGACTTCCGCTGGTGTGTTCGGGTCGGGGTTTTCCTCCCGGTGCGGTAGATACGGCGGGACGAAGATGTAGTCGCCGGGCGAGGTCTTGATGCGCACCTCGCCGGCGCCATCGTGAAACACGAACTCCGGATTGCCGCTTCGTATATAGATCCCGGTCTCGGACTCGCCGTGATGGTGGTTGGCAGAGGCTGTTGCCGGCGACACATGCGTCTCGCCCATCCACAGCTTCTCCGCACCGACCGATCGACCGCTGAGCGCGGCGAAGCGCCGCAGTCCCTCCGATTGCGCGGTGTCGGAGGTGATCTCCGATGCCTTGATGTGGTGCACCCGATTACGCGCCGGGCTCGCTTCGGCGTCGGAGTCGAAGTCGGGATGGAATCCGTCCGAGGTTGCCATCAGCGCTCCCTACTCAACTATCTTCCTGGGGCGAATCCCGGTAGGCCTCAAGAAGTCTCAGCCACAGCTCGCTGATTGTCGGGAAGCACGGGACCGCATGCCACAACCGGGCAATGGGCACCTGGCCGGCGACGGCGATGGTCGCCGAGTGCAGCATCTCGGTGACGCCCGGGCCGACCAACGTCAGACCCAGCAGGCAACCCCGATCGGCGTCGACCACCATCCGCGCCCGCCCGGTATACCCGTCGGCATACAGCACGGCCCCCTTCACCACATCACCGATTTCGATGTCCACCGTATGCACCCGGTGACCGGCCTGCGCGGCCTGCTCGGCCGTCAATCCGACCGCGGCGGCTTCGGGGTCGGTGAAGAACGCCTGCGGCACCGCGTGATGGTCGGCGGTGGTCGCGTGCACTCCCCACTCCGCGGTGTCCAACGGCGTTCCCGCCGCGCGGGCCCCGATCGCCGCGCCCGCGATGCGTGCCTGGTATTTGCCCTGGTGGGTCAGCAGGGCCCGGTGATTGACGTCGCCAGCCGCGTAGAGCCAACCCTCGTCGACGCCCCGCACCCGGCAGGTGTCGTCGACGTCGAGCCAGCTGCCGGGGGTCAGGCCCACCGTCTCGAGGCCGATATGGTCGGTGAGGGGTTTTCGGCCGGTGGCAAAGAGTATTTCGTCGACCTCTATATCGGTGCCGTCGGTCAAAGTGAGGACCACGGGGCAATAGGGGTAAGCCCGGCGGAGCTCGCTGACTGACACATTCACGCGCACGTCTACGCCCGCGTCGGCGAGTCCGCGGCCGACAAGCTCGCCCACAAAAGGCTCCATCCGAGGCAGCAACTGGGAACCTCGAGCCAGCAAGGTCACCTTTGAGCCCAATCCCTGCCAGGCCGTTGCCATTTCGACGCCCACGCCGCCGGCGCCGACCACCGCGAGCCGTCCCGGGACGTCGCTGCTGTCGGTGGCTTCGCGGTTGGTCCACGGCCGGGCTTCGACGAGGCCGGGCAGGTCGGGGAGCGCGGGCCGGCTTCCGGTGCAGACGACAACCGCATGCCGGACGGTCAGCGCCACCTCCTTGCCGCTCGGTGTGGTGACGACAACTCGTCGCGGACCGTCCAACCGTCCATGTCCGCGTATCAGGGTCGCGCCGATGCCACCCACCCAGTCGGCCTGGCCGGTGTCGTCCCAGTCGCTCACATAGCGGTCGCGGCGGCCGAACACGCCGGCCGGATCGATCGAGCCGGTGACCGCCTCGCGCGCGCCGTCGACGTGGCGGACCTCGTCGAGGGTGATGACGGGGCGCAACAGCGCTTTACTGGGCACGCAGGCCCAATACGAACATTCGCCCCCGACCAGCTCGCGCTCGACCACCGCAACGCTCAGGCCGGCGGCGCGGGCGCGGTCGGCGGCATTCTGCCCGACCGGCCCCGCGCCGAGTACGACGACGTCATAGTCCCGTTCGAGTTCGGGTGCCATAGTCGAAGATCCTTTCGGTTCGGCTCCTTGGCGGCGCGGCTACTTGATGAGTTGCTCGGCGAGCTGGCGCAGGTCATCGACGACGAGGTTTGGTTGCGGCAGGCCGTCAACCGGCAGCGGCGGGTTGCCCCATCGCGTGACAAGCGCGGTGCTGAAGCCGACGTTCTGTGCGCCGAGGATATCCCACACGTGCGCTGCCACCATCATGCAATCGGCGGGGGCTACCTCGAGCACCTGGCACACATGCCGATAGACCACCGGGGATGGCTTGAAGGCGCGGCAGGGATGCACGCTCAACTGGTGCTCGAAAAGCCCGGCCAGCCCGGCGTTTTCCAGCGGCGTCGAACCGTTGGGGTTCGGCGGTGAATTCGTCAGGGTGACCAGGCGAAAGCCGTTGTCGCGCAATCGGGTAAGCCCGTCGGTGACGTCGGGGTGCGCCGGCATCGTGAGCATGCCCTTCCTCAGGCGAAGCACGTCGTCGTCGGCGATGCTCACCCGGTAGATGTCGGCCAGCATCCGCAACACGCCCTGGCCGAGCGTGAAGAAGTCCACGTAATGGTCCGACAAGGTGGCGGTCATCGAGTACATGACGAGCTGGTTGAACCATTCGCGGAGCACCCGCCGATCGCCGAACAGCTCCCCGAAAAGCGGTGCCATGGAATCGATATCGATCAGCGTTTCGTTCACGTCGAACACCAGCACCGAGGGTGTCGTGGGCATGTCCGCCATCATTGCCTGACCTTCTTCGGGGCTGGAATATCCGGCCGCAGATGAGCTCGGAGAACCAGGATGGTGATGATCACCGCGACACACCGTCGGAGAATGCTCGCACCCGATCTGGGCTGGCGTTCCGCGCAGCCACCGTTACCTCCCGCCGTTGGTGTCTCCTTCAGGCCGACTAGTGGTTGCGTTCATGCAGCTCCCAGGAGGAGTTTTCCCTAATACCTCGTCGGTGTCGAGTCCGCGGTCCACGCCGTGGGGTATGACTGTTTGGCCGGGCTCGAGCTGTAGTTGTTTGCCGTCGAGGTAGACGTCGATCTTGTCGGGTTCGAAGGACACCAGGTTGCTCACCCGCCCGACCTCCGTCCAGGCATTGACGTAGGACCAGGCCGCGCGCTTATGGTTGCCGACATCGTAGTAGGTGGCGATGCCTTTGTATGGGCAGAATGTTTGTCCAGCAATGGGTTTGAGTGTCGATTCGTCGACATCTTCGCGGGGCACATACCAGCGCGGCGCGAATCCGGATTCGTACAGCGCCAACGGGCGGCGGGTATCGGCGATCACCTGCTCGGCGTCCCGCACGACGAGATGCCGTGACGTAGCACGGATGTCGATGCGGTGATAAGCGTCGGCGGCGTGTCCGACGATGCGTTCGTCTTCCTCGTAGAACGCGTCCATGGCGCGCCACGCGAATGCCAGGCGCCCATCCAGAATCGCCGCGTGCTGCGGTAGCCCCGTGTGTTGCCAAGCGCTGTGGTTGGCTTCTCGCTCCGGTCGCTCGGGCACCTTGACGGTGAACCAACGCGTTTCACCGAGATCGTGGTGTGCGGTCACCCGGTCCTCGGCGATCAGAATCCCCGGTTCGATGTCGCCGCGCGGGAAGTAGGCGACCGGGTAGCGGCCCGGCTCGTGTAACAGGATGACGTCATCGCTGTCGGCGATCCACCGGTCAGCGAAACGAACCCGCATGCGGCGCCGCAACGGCTCGGCGAATAGCTGTCGCGGTGGCAGCGGCTGCTCGGCGAGGAAGTGCCCCACCGACCCGGTGGCCAGTGGACCTTGCTGCCATGCCAAACCCATCGTCATGTCCCCCTCGAATGCGAAATGCGTTCTTCAAGAACCCATCAATCCATAACGACGACCATCTTCCCGCCGGCCTCTCCCGCCTCCATGACTCGATGTGCCTCGTGGATCTGGTCGAACGAAAAGACGCGGGACGGCGTCGCATCGAGCGCGCCGTCACCCACCTGCCGGGCGATGTCTTGCAGCGGCACGTCGGAAAGCGGAAAACCAGGAGCGCCAAACACAAAGCTGCCGAAGAAGTTCAGGTTCACCCCACTGGCCATCCGCAGCAACGGATTGAAATCGCCGATCGGGTCGAGCCCACCCAGCCATCCGGCCAGACAGGCGGTGCCGCCGCGGCGCAGCATGTCCAGGGAGTCGAGGATGGTGCTGTTGCCCACCAAGTCGAGAACGGCGTCGATTTGCTTGGCTTCGGCCTTCGACCCGGCCTTCGATTCGGCCAGGTGGGCGGCCAGATCGCGTCGCTCCAATTCGACACGCGCGGCACCCAATTGCTCGAGCATGGAAAAGCGTTCGCGGCTGCGCGCGGTGGCAATGACGCGCGCTCCCGCGGCGACCGCCATCTTCAGCGCGGCCTGGCCGAACGACGAGGTCGCGCCGCGCAGTACCAGCGTCTGTCCGGCCGTCAGGTTGAGGTTGCGGAACAGGCATGTCCAAGCGACCGCATACGTTTCGGGCAACGCCGCCAAGACCGACCAGGGTAGGTCGGACTCGATGAGGGCTACGTTCGACGCGCGCACCCGGGTGTATTCGGCGTAGCTGCCGTTAATGGTTCGCCCCAGCCCGCCCATCAGCGCCGCCACCTGGGCGCCGACTGGAAATTCGCCTCCCGGACATGAGTCCACGACGCCGACGCATTCGATGCCGCTGACTTCCGCGGCTTCGGCCCATTCCCCCCGGCGCATGTGCATCTCGGCGTGGTTCAGCCCGAAGCCCTTCACCGCGATCACGACTTCGCCGTCTTTGGGCAGCGGCTTGGGGATGTCGGTGTACACCAGGCTGTCGAGCCCGCCGAACCCTGTCAAAATGATCGCGCGCATGCTTTCCCCGCCGGACTGTTCACGAACCACGGCCGGCGCGGTAGGCAGTGTGCTGGTGGTGTCGGTGCTTTGGTCGATGACGGACATGGGTGTTGCCTCCCAACGCTATTCAGCCGGCGATCGGATCGCGGCGATTGGTGATATGTGGGCCCCTAACGATGCGAAGCCCGATGATGGTCGTCAGGCTGTTCGCGCGGCGCTTAATGGGCTATATAACCCATTATTATGGGTGGCGGGACCCAATATGTCCAGAGCGCGGGGCGTGCGGTTTGAGTCACACGGCCGATGCTGGCGCCGGTCAGGATTTGGCCGGTCAGGTTTTGGCTTTGCGCCGCGACGAGGTGGAGCGGCCGGCGCGGGTCTTGGGCTGCGGCGTGAAGGAGCGCACGTAGTCGACCGCGGCATTGACGGCGACGCGCAGCGGTTCCGGGTCACCGGTGGCGTGCGTGATCATCGCGCCGCCCTGGTGTGCGGTGACCAGTGCAACCGCCAGGTGTCGAGGGTCGGCTTCGGGGCGCAGCTCGCTGCGGTGCCGCATCGTCGCGAGGCCGGTCCGGAATAGCTCCAGCCACTCGTCGTAGCCGTCGGCGAGGTCGGCGTGGATTTCGTCGTCGGCGTCGATCAGCTCGCCGGCCAGGGAACCGTAGATGCATCCGCCCAATCGGTACACGATGTCGACGTTGGCCACACACGCGTCGGCCCAGGCTTGCAGGGCATCAAGGCTGTCCAGGGCACCCAGCCGGGGTTGAGTATGAAACGCCTTTACGTCGTTGCGCCGTGTCGCGATGACCTGGCGGGTCAGATCGCGCTTGTCGCGGAAGTAGTGCGAGATCTGCGATCCGCTCACCCCGGCGGTGTTACGCACCTCGTCAACGCTGGTGTTGGCGATGCCGCGCTCGAACATCAGCCGGGCGGCCGCGCCGACGATGCGCGCCCGCGTCGCCAATCCCTTGCGGGTGAATCGCGATGCGCTGTCTTCGTTCACGTTGAGAGATCAATCATTGAGATTTCGTCGCCGCGCGCCGTCCGCGTGGACGCCGCGGTGGGCGCGGCACGCGTTCGGCAGGGTCGGTTGCGAACATGCGTAGGTAGTTGGCCGCGAATCGAGTGGCGTCGGCGTGCGGCCATTCCGCCCGATAGGTAAAGGCCAGCGTGGCTCCGCCCTGGTGGGCGCAGACGATGGCCAGCGCCAACTGTCGCGAGTCGGCGTCCGCGGACAGCACGCGGTGATCCTTCATCCGCTGAATGCCCGATTCAAGCAGCTCGACCCATTGCCAGTAACCCGCCGCCAAGGTGGCCCGCGTCGCACCGTCGGACTTCGCCAGCTGCGCGGTCAGGGCATGGTACGTGGGCGTGCCGCCGGCGGTTCCGATGCGTCTGAGATAGCGCATGTTCAGATCGATCCACCGCTCGAAGTCGTCGAAGGAGTCGAGGTCCCCAAGCTTGGGTTGGCGGTGAAAGTCCAGCACCACGCCGATCTGGCGCCCGATGACGGCGCGGACCAGGGCGCGCTTGTCGGCGAAATAGTGGGCCAGCTGTGAGCCGCTTACCGACGCGGCATTGCGCACGCGGTCCATGTTGAACGCCGCGAGCCCCTCGTTGACGATCAACTCGGCTGCCGACTGCACGATCCGATCGCGGGTGGCACGCCCCTTGGGGGTCAACCGCTTTTCGGCCTGGAGCTCGGGTACAGCCATCGCGTCAGGCTAACCTGCGGACATCGCTAAATATGGGATATTTAGCCCACTAAAAGGGGACGGTCTGGGAGGCGCCGCCGGCGGGCCCCGCGTCAGGCGGCTACGTGGACCTTTGCCAGGAAGTTTCGGATCAACCCAGCGACTTCGTCCAGCGCGGACTCCAGCAGGAAGTGCCCACCCTCGAGAAGGTGAATTTCGGCATCGGGCAAATCGTCGGCAAACGCTTCGGCGCCGGCCGGCCCGAATATCTGGTCACCGCGACCCCACACCGCCAACACCGGCACCCGGGTGGCGCGGAAGTATTCGTGCAAGCTCGGGTACAACGGCGCATTGGTCGCATAGTCGCGAAAGAGCTTCAGCTGCACCATGTCGTTGCCGGGCCGG
The DNA here is from genome assembly GCA_963845595.1 of uncultured Actinomycetota bacterium. GTDB lineage: Bacteria > Actinomycetota > Actinomycetes > Mycobacteriales > Mycobacteriaceae > Mycobacterium. Next base: position 75,592 of record CAWJSU010000003.1, on the reverse strand, counting down.
GATATCAGTGCGTAGTCGTGGTACCAGGACTCCGGGTTTACCAGCGTCTCGTCGGGGACGCCGGTGAGATATTGCCATCGGGTGGCGTCCAGAGTGAGGAACTGTCGCACCGCGGCCTCGTTGTCGGGTGTCTGCTCGGCCTGATAGGCCCGGACCACCTTCCAGAAGCTCTCGACGAACCCGGCGTCGTAGCCGTTCCCGTTTTGGCTGACGATCGCCGTGATCGCGGCCGGGTCGCGCAGCGCGAGCCGCCAGCCGATGGGGGCGCCGTAGTCCTGCACGTAGATGGCGTACCTACCGACGCCGAGCGTGCGCAGCAGTCCGGCGGTCAGGTCGGTCAGGGCATCGAAGGTGTAGTCGAACTCCTCGGCGGGCGGAGCGTCCGAGAGCCCAAAGCCAAGATGATCCGGCGCGATCACGTGGTAGCGGTCGGCGAGCCCGGGAACCAGATTGCGGAACATATAGGAGCTGGTCGGAAACCCGTGCAAGAGAACCACCGCGGGCGCATTGGGGTCGCCCGCTTCGCGGTAGAACAGCCGATGACCGTCGACGGTGGCGTAGCGGTGATGAACAGCCTGCATGACGTTCCTCCTGAGTCCGTGCGCCATTCACAATCGAGCGCCACCCTGGCGTTCGACGACAGTTGACGCGATCCGGTTCTGGGTTATATGACCCAGTATGCACCAAAACGTGCGTCGCGCAACAGTGTCCGCGGCCGGGTGTTGACGACCGTGTCCGGTTGGAATATTCTGGGTCAACCAACCCAATCTGTGCCCGATCCGTGCGGTAGCTGCGGGGGCGGTGTTTGCCGAACAGACCAGAGGAGTTTGCGCGCGATGGGTAACACGTTGCGGGACAAGACGGTCGTGGTGATCGGGCGCGGCAGCGGGATCGCCCGTGCGGTCGCGTTGCTGGCGCAGTCGGAAGGCGCCAGGGTGATCGCGGCCGGGCGGGACCAAGCCAAACTTGCCGGCGTGTACCGCGGCACCGACATCAGCGCCGAGGCGGTCGACATCACCGACGACGGGTCGATCGCCCGGCTCGCGGACCGGGTGGGCGCCGTCGATCATGTGGTGTCGACCGCCTCCGCCCGCGCCCGCGGCAAGCTGGCCGACCTCGAGCGTCGTAACCTGCAGCTGTCATTCGACACCAAGGTCATCGGCCCCGCCATGCTGGCTAAATACTTTGCGCCTCAAATCAACTCGGGTGGGTCGTTGGTGCTGTTCTCGGGTGTCCATGCCTTCAAGCTCAACGTCGGCTATCTCGGGGTCGGTATCACCAATGGCGCTGTCGACTTCCTCACCCGCTGGCTGGCCGTCGAACTCGCTCCGATCCGGGTCAACGCGATTTCGCCCGGAGTTATCGACACGGGCGCTTGGGACGGGCTCGGCGACGACGGCAAACGGAATTACTTCAGGCACATCGCGGAGAGCAACCCGGCGCGGCGAATCGGAACGCTCGAGGATGTGGCCGGCGGCGTATTGTTTGCGATGACCAACACGTTCATGACCGGTATGACGTTGAAGATCGACGGTGGCGAACCGCTCGTTTGACGCTGAGGAGACACCGTGGACCGGCTTGTCTCGGTAAATGTCGGCAAGCCCAAGAACGTTCCATGGCGCGGCAAGACCGTGTACACAGGGATATGGAAGACCCCGGTCGAGGGCCTAGTCATGGTGCGCCGCATCAACATCGACGGCGATGGCCAGGGCGACCTCGCCGGCCACGGTGGCGAGCAACGCGCGGTCATGGTGTACCAAACCGAGTCGTACGACTTCTGGAGGCGTTACTTGAATCGCGACGACCTGGAACCGGGTCACTTCGGCGAGAACTTCACTGTCACCGGGCTCGCCGACGACGAAGTCTGCATCGGTGACCGCTACCGCATCGGCGAGGCCGAGTTCGAGGTGACTCAGCCCCGCGTCACCTGCTTCCGGGTCGGCCTGCGTCTAGGCGAACCTGAAATGCCCAATATGCTTGTCGCCCAGCATCGTCCGGGCTTCTACTTCCGCGTCATCACGGAAGGTCGGGTCCGAGCCGGCGATGACATCGTGCGGACCCGCCGTGGCCGTCATGAGCTGACCGTCGCCGACGTCGACGCATTGCTCTATCTGCCGGACCGCAACATCGAGCAACTCCGCAAGGTCGTCGACGTACCGGCGCTGAGTCCCGGATGGCAGCAGTCGTTCAGTGACATGCTGGCAGCGCAACAGAAGCCCGAGAAGTCGACGACCGCGGCGGTGCCGCCAATCGGAGTTGAACCGGGTTGGAACGGATTTCGGGCGTTACGGGTGAGCGCCACCTGCCCGGAGAGCGTGAACGTGCTGTCGATCCGCCTCGAGGCCGACGACCACACCTCGCTGCCGCCGCCTCTTCCGGGTCAGTACCTCACCCTGCGAGTTCCCGGTGCCGGCGACCCGGCGCCACTGCGCAGCTATTCGCTATCCGGCGACCCTGGCGCCGGCGTCTATCGCATCAGCGTCAAACGTGAAGAGCATGGCCTGGTGAGCCAATGGCTGCACGACCACATCGAACCTGGAGCAACTATCGAAGCAGCCGCGCCCCGCGGCGAGTTCTATCTCACCGAAGACAGCACACCGGTTGTTCTGATCTCGGCCGGAATCGGTGCTACTCCGGTGCTGGCCATGCTGCACGCCCTGTCGGCCGTGGGCAGCGGCCGTGAGATCTGGTGGCTGCACAGCGCCCGAAACCGGGATACCCAGGCGTTTGCCGCCGAAGTGACGGCGCTGATCGACTCGTTGTCCCATGCCCGCCAGCAGGTTTTCTACACGGCGACGCACGGGCGGATAGGCCAACGGTTGATCGCGGCTCTGGGCTTGCCGAACGATGCCGCCGCGTATCTATGCGGCCCAACGCAATTCATGGCCGATATGCGTGATTGGCTCACCGCGGCCGGATTCGACCCGGCGCGCATCCACAGCGAACTGTTCGGTGCGCTACCGGCAATCAACCCGGGCATTGTCGACTCCGGGCCGCGTAAGCCGCCACACCCGCCCGCCGGAATACCCGGGACTGGACCCGCGATCACCTTCGCCCGCAGCGGACTCACGGTGAACTGGTCGCGGGATTACGGCACTATTCTCGACTTGGCCGAAGCATGCGACGTGCCAACGCGTTTCGCGTGTCGGAGCGGTGTCTGTCACGTGTGTATCACCGGGGTCGTTGCCGGAGCGACGACCTACGTCCAGCCGCCGCTGGAACCGCCCGGTGGGGGAGAGGTGCTCATCTGTTCGGCCGCGCCGGCAAGCGACCTTGTTCTAGACCTCTAGTCCCGCCGAGCGTGCAGCCAGGGCGAAAAAGCCAGCCGCAGTTCGCCGTGATTGCGCGCTCGGCGCGGGTTCAAGCGGCAATCGCGCGCTGACCGCCGGTCGCGTGTAAGACCGCGCCGTTGACATAGCTGGCATCCGCCGAGCTGAGAAAGACCGCTGCGCCGGCAATTTCACTCGCTTCCGCAGGCCGGCCCAACGCCGTGGCTGCCGCGACACCTTCGAGCACGCCTGGCGTAGCGGCGACTCCCGGTGTGTCAGTCGGCCCGGCGGCCACCGCATTCACCCGTACTCCCGACGTGCCGAATTCGTCCGCCCACACTCGCGTCAATTGTTCCAGCCCCGCCTTGGTAGCTCCGTAGATTCCGGCTCCGCGGGTGGGTATCGAAGCGGCCATGGTGGTCACATTGACCACGGCGCCGCCGCCCCGGGCGATCATCCCCGGCACGAGCTGCTGGACCAGGATGTAGGGCGCGCGCAGGTTGACGTTCACGTGTTCGTCGAAGGCCGCGTCATCGGTGTCCGTGGTTCCGCCGAATTTGTAAATACCGGCGTTGTTGATCAACATGTCGACCTGTCCCGTCTCGTCGGCCAAGCGGCGTACGTCGTCGGCGCTGTTGAGGTCGGCGGCGACGAAACGTGCTTTGCCGCCCGTATTCTCGATGTCACGGACCACCTTGGCGCCGCGCTCGGCGCTGCGTCCGTGTACCACGACCTCGGCGCCACGCTGGGCGAGTTGCAACGCTATTTCGCGGCCGATTCCCGAGGTGACGCCGGTCACCAAAGCGGTGGAGCCGGCCAGTGTTGTTGCCATCGAATCCTGCCTCCAGGAGAGAAGTTCGCTTGTTCCTCCCAAAGCACAGGCGTTCCGGCGTTTATTCCGGCTACAGGCTGAGCGCGACCGAGGCCTCGGCGGTGTAGCACAGGAACGTCAGCGTCTCCTGCAGGTAGAGCTGCACGGTGTCGGCGTCATGGCTGGTGTACCCGATCGCGACATCGGTGCCCAGCTGTAGGTCGAAGTCGCCGCCGCGGGTGGTCAACACGAACGCGCCGTCGATGGCGGGAGCCCAGATGATGTCGCCGTCGACCAGCCGGTTCAGATGCTCGCGGATCGGATATCCGTGTTCGGTGGTTTCGCTGACCTTGGTGTAGACGTCGGCGGATAGCAGCACCGAATACGGGCCGTCGACGCCGCCCAGCCGGAGTTCGGACAGCGCCCGGGAGATGACATCGGGGATTTCGCGCGGGTCGCCGGGCAACGTCAGCGGTTTGTTCGAGCTGGCCGTTCGGATGCCTTCGATGGACGCCGCGGCATAGCCCTCGAAGATGGTGCGGTCCTCGACGAACGCCAGCTTCTTGGCCGCCTTTTTGACCGGGTCCCAGTCCGAGTCCTGCGAACCGCGCTCGACGTCATCGATTTCGTCGCGCGACAAAGTGAACGGAACCCGCAGCCGCACAAGGGGTCTACTATCCCGCAGGTGGGCAACCACGCCATCGGTGGGTGCCTGCACGTCGACCAGCCGGCCAGTGCTGACCGCCGCGGTAACGGGCCCACCGGGGTCGCTGACGTCGACCACCCGGCGCCCGGCGATATGACGCTTGAACGTCCGTGACGCCTCCAATTCAATTTCGGCCCAAGCGGCTTCGGTGACCGGTGCCAGATCGCGGTAGAGGTTGTTCATTGCGGGGTTCCTTTCAAGCTGCCGATCGAAAGTGAGCCATACGGCGAAGCGTCAGAAGCGGATGTGTCGGGCCGCGCCGTCGCAAGCGGCGCCGGCAGCGGCGGTGGATCGTCAAGGAAGTCGACGGTGGGGGAGAAGAACAGCCCGCCGGTCAGCGCGGCGGAGAAGTCCAGGATGCGGTCGGTGTTGCCCGGCGGATCGCCGAGGAACATGTTGCGCAGCATTTGCTCGGTGACCTGCGGTGTCCGCGAATACGCGATGTAGTAGGTGCCGAACTCGCCGGTGCCGAGTTCGCCGAACGGCATGTTGGCCCTTACGATCTTCAGCTCGTTGCCGTCGTCGTCTTCGATGACGTTGAGCGCTACGTGTGAGTTGGACGGCTTCACGTCGTCGTCGAGTTCGATGTCTTCCAGCTTGGTGCGGCCGATCACCCGTTCCTGCTCGGCGACCGACAGCGACTCCCACGACGCCATGTCATGCACGTACTTCTGGATGTGCACGTAGGACGCGCCGGCAAAGTCGGGGTCCTCGTCACCGATCGCGGTGGCGCCGACAGCGATTGGGCCGTCCGGGTTTTCGGTGCCGTCGACAAAACCCAGCAGGTCGCGGTTGTCGAAGTAGCGGAAGCCGTGCACCTCGTCGACAACGGTCACCGCGCCTGGCATCGCCTTGAGGATGCGGCCGGCCAGCTCGAAGCACACGTCCATCGTCTCGGCTCGGATGTGGAACAACAGGTCGCCGGGCGTGGCTGGGGCGGTGTGTCGCGGTCCGCTCAGCTCGGGGAACCGATGCAATTCGGCGGGCCGTGGCCCGCCGAACAAACGATCCCAGGCCTCTGTGCCGATTGAGGCGACCAGCGACAGATGTTTGGTGGGGTCGCGGAAGCCGATGGCGCGCACCAGGCCGGACAGATTGGGCAGCGCGTCGTGTACGGTCGCCTCGCCGCCGGCGTCGATGGTGACCACCAGGAAGATCGCGGCAGGCGTCAACGGCCGGAGGATGGGTTGCGGCTGAACCGGAGGCACTCTGCCGACCCTAGCGTGGCGACGGCGAGCGCCGGAAGGGTGCGAGTAAGGAGCCGCGCAATCAGGCCCAGCGTGAACTCCGCGATCCCGGACAGCCATGATGTTGAGCATGTCGGCCAGCGCCGCAGGCCTCTGCGATTTCATCGACGCCTCGCCATCCCCGTTTCATGCGTGCGCCACCGCGGCCCAACGGCTGCTCGACGCCGGATACACCGAACTCAGCGAAGGCGACCGATGGCCGGACCAACCGGGCCGATACTTCATCGTCCGCGCCGGCTCACTGGTCGCCTGGAACGCTGCCGGCCGCCCGGATGACGCATTCCGGATCGTCGGCGCACATACCGACAGCCCTAACCTGCGGGTCAAGCAGCATCCCGACCGGTTCGTCGCGGGCTGGCGGGTGGTGACGCTGCAGCCGTACGGGGGAGCGTGGCTCAACTCCTGGCTGGACCGCGACCTGGGCATCAGTGGGCGGTTATCGGTACGCGAGGGCGCCGGACTGGCTAACCGACTGGTGCGGATAGATGATCCGATTCTGCGGGTCCCGCAGCTGGCCATCCACCTGGCCGAGGATCGTAAGTCGGTCACGTTGGACCCGCAGCGACACCTCAACGCGGTATGGGGCGTCGGCCAAGGTGCGGCGTCGTTCCTGGGGTACGTGGCCGAGCGCGCCGGGGTGGCGGCGGCCGACGTGCTGGCCGCCGACCTGATGACTCACGATCTGACCCCGTCGGCGGTGATCGGCGCCGACGCTAGCCTGCTGAGCGCTCCGCGGCTGGACAACCAGGCCAGTTGCTATGCGGGGATGGAAGCTTTACTGGCCGCCGAACCGCGGGGCTTCCTGCCGGTGCTGGTGCTCTTCGACCACGAGGAAGTCGGCTCCACCTCCGACCATGGCGCGCAGTCCAATCTGCTCAACACGGTTCTGGAACGCATCGTGCTGGCGGCCGGCGGCAGCCGGGAAGACTACCTGCGGCGGCTGCCGGTTTCGCTGCTGGCCTCGTCCGACATGGCGCACGCCATTCACCCCAACTACCCGGAGCGGCACGAACCCAGCCACCTGATCGAGGTCAACGCCGGGCCGGTGCTCAAGGTGCACCCGAACCTGCGCTACGCCACCGATTCGCGCACGGCGGCGGCGTTCGCGCTGGCCTGCCGACAAGCAGGCGTCGCATTGCAGCGTTACGAGCACCGCGCCGACCTGCCGTGCGGTACGACGATCGGCCCGTTGGCCGCGGCCCGGACCGGCATCCCCACCGTCGACGTCGGCGCCGCGCAGCTCGCCATGCACTCGGCGCGCGAGCTGATGGGTGCGCATGACGTGGCCGCGTATTCGGCTGCGCTGCAAGCATTTTTGTCGCCCCTGTGATAGGGCGAGTGACTGAGAGCCTGGCTTGTCGGCTACGTCCCGTTGGCCCCGGGGAAGCCGAACAGAATCCCGGCGGGGCCGCCGAGGCCACCGCCGCCCGCGCCGAAGTCGCCGCCTTCGCCACCCTTTCCGCCGTTGCCGATCAGCCCTCCCTGGCCGCCGTTGCCGCCTTGACCGTCCTCAACGCCTAAGCCGCCCTCGCCGCCGGTGCCCCCCTTGCCGATCCCCCTGCTGCTGCCGCCGTCGCCGCCGGTGCCGCCCGTCCCGCTCGTCCCGTCGCTGCCGCCGCCCGCGCCGCCGTCGCCGCCGTGGCCAATCAGCCCCCCAAGACCGCCGATGCCGCCGGTACCGCCGGTACCGGTAGATTGGCCGGTCGCGGTGCCACCCGGCCCGCCGGCTCCACCGAAACCGAATAGCCCCGCGTTGCCGCCGTTACCTCCGGTTCCGGCCATGATGATGCCGTTGTCCGCGCCAGCCCCGCCGGTCCCGCCGCCGCCCCAGATCATCCCGCCGTTGCCGCCGCGACCGCCGGGTTGGCCGACATTCCCGCCGACCCCGCCGATCCCGCCGGTCCCGCCGAAGCCGAAAAGCCCGGCGTTACCGCCGTTACCGCCCGGTGCGCCCCCGCCGACACCGCCCGTGCCGCCGGTGCCGAACAATAAGCCGCCCCTGCCGCCGTTACCGCCCACTCGGCCGGGTCCGGCGTTTCCACCGGTCCCGCCGTTGCCGAAGAGCCGGGCGTTACCGCCGTTACCGGCGGGAATGCCAAGCGCGCCGGACCCGCCATTGCCGCCAGTGCCCCAGAGGAGCCCGCCGGGCCCGCCGTTCTCGCCCGTCCCGGCGGCGCCATCGGTCCCATTGCCGATCAGCGGCCGGCCCAGCAGCGATGCGGCCGGCTCATTGGCCATGCCGAGTGCCGCCTGTCCCACGGCCTGCAATGGCGACGCGTTGGCGGCCTCGGCGCTGGCATACGCGCCCGCACCAGTGTTCAGGACCTGGACAAACTGGTCATGAAACGCCGCGATATTGCTGCTGAGCGTCTGATACGCCTGGCCGTGTGCGCCAAAAAACTCGGCGAGCGCCAGCGACACCTCGTCGGCGGCGGGCGCCAGCACTCCCGTCGTCGGGATCTCCGCCATCGCATTGGCGGCGTTGAGTGTCGAACCGATACCCGCGAGATCCGTTGCCGCCGCAGCCACCGCGTCCGGCGTCGTGATCACAAATGGCATCTCGCACCTCCATCCGACGCCGGCCATTTGGGGCGCCACGGAGCAATCTGCAAGAAAAAAATCATAACCCGCTCAAACGGGGCTCATATGTCGATTGGCGTGCGGGCTTGCCATTTGATTGCCTGCCACCGCCGCGCTGCCGCGTGTTCCCTGCGGGCATAGAGTCTGGCCGTATGGCGCTCAAAGTGGAGATGGTCACGTTCGACTGCGGTGATCCCGCGAAGCTGGCCGGCTGGTGGGCCGAGCAGTTTGCCGGCACGACGCAAGAGCTGCTACCTGGCGAATTCGTCGCGGTGGCCATGCCGGACGGCCCGCAGCTCGGATTTCAGAAGGTTCCCGATCCCACGCCCGGAAAAAACCGCGTGCACCTCGACTTCAGTGCGGCGGATGTGGATGCCGAAGTGGCGCGGCTGACGGCGGCGGGAGCCGCAGAGAGGGAACGGCACAAGTTCGGCGACAACTTCCGCTGGGTGGTGTTGGCTGACCCCGAGGGCAACGTGTTCTGCGTGACGGGTCACTAGCCGAACTTCTCGGCAATGCGACCCGGCAGTTCCGGCAGCGCTACCCGGTTGAGTCAAGGACACCGTTGGTGTTGCGGCGCTTCGCCGACGGATTTGTGGCACGGCCGCACCCAGGACGTTGCCGCCGCCGTCGCGTTACTGGCCAGTGGCGAGGCGGCGTTCATCACCGCCGCCGTCCTCGACGTCGACGGCGGCGCCGTAGTCAAGCTCTAGCCAAACTTTGAACCGGAGAGGCAGCATGCTCAGCCCGTTCGACGACTTCCCGATCCACCCTTCGGCCGACCCGATCGCCACGCCGGCGACCGGCGACCCCAACCACTACGACCGCTACTGGTTCAACGGTCACCAGCGCGACGGCGCGTTCTACTTCGGCGCGGCCATGGGTCACTATCCCGTCCGCGGCATCATCGACGCCGCCTTCAGCCTGGTAAAAGATGGCGTTGAGCACTCCATCTTCGCCTCCGGCGCCATGCCGCTCGACCGCTCGACCGCGATCGGTCCGATCCGCATCGAAGTGCCCGAACCGATGCGCACCATCCGCTACGTCGTGGAGCCCAACGAGCACGGCATCGCCTGCGGCCTCACCTTCCGGGCCACGACCGTCGCCGTCGAGGAACCCCGCCAACAACGCCGCAGCCCCGAAGGGATTCTCATCACCGACCACACCCGTCTCACCCAGTGGGGCGCCTGGGAGGGCGTGATCAACGTCGACGGCGACGAGTTGCGCGTCGACGCCGGGCAGGTGTCCGGCACCCGCGACCGTTCCTGGGGGATCCGGCCCGTCGGCGAACAGGTGCCGGTGCTGCGCCAGCCCATGCCGTTTCAGGTCTTCTGGCTTTGGGCGCCACTGCACTTCGGCGATCGGTTCACCCACCTGGCGTTGCACGAACAAGAAGACGGCCGCCGCTGGCTGGAGAGCCGCGCTCGTCCTCGACCGCATCCCGGACGGCGCGTCGCCGTGCAGCACCGCTGGCGTGCGCGAGTGCCGCGGCATCGGCTACGAGCTCGAATGGGAACCCGGGCGCCGCGAGATCCGGCGGGCCCACCTCTGGTTCGACGATCCGATCGAGGGCGAGACGCATATCGAGGTGGAGAAGCGGTTCACCTTCCGGATGCGCGGCATCGGCTACTGGCACCCCCATTGGAGCCACGGCAGCAACCACGGTCAGCTCGAAACCGGCCGCGAGTCAATACGACTCGACGACTTCGAGCCGACCGATTTTGCGTCAATCCACCTGCAAAACCTCGTGGTCGCAAAAATGGGCGACCGCCGCGGTGTCGGCGTCGTCGAACAGATCGCGCTCGGGCCGCACCGGCCCAGCGGGCTTACCGGATTTCTCGACGGACATACCCAGTCCTGATGGCGGCGACCCGCTTCGCCCGGCCTCGGCCGCGCTCGCGGTCGCCGCTAGACGCGGGCGAGGCCGAAGATCGGCCGGCAGCGGTCGAAGCCTTCCACCCGCACCTCGACGGTGCGATGCCGCTGCCAATCTTCTCGGGTCAGCTTGAGCCGTAACTGCTCAGCGACGGCTCCCTCGCGTGCCAATCGGTCCACGCCGTTGTCTTGGTAACCGTTACGGCGGGATACCGCGATGGAGGCCGGGTTGTCGACGAACGACGCCGATGTCGCAACCTCGGCGCCCAGCTCAGAGAACGCGAAATACAATGCAGCCGCACGCATCTCGGTGCCGTAGCCATGGCCCTGGTAGCGTAGCCCCAGCCACGATCCGGACTCCACCTGGCGGGTGATCGGGAAGTTTTTGGCGCCCAGGGTCTGTAGGCCTACGGCCTTCCCGTCGATGACGACGGCCAGTGGCAGGGCCCATTGATCTCGTCTGAACCCGGCTAGTTCCCGCCAGAGGTACGACAGGGTGTTGAACGGCAGCTCCTCGCGGGGCGCTCTCGTCCACGGGATCGAGAAGGGCATCCCGTCTGCGGGGTGCACTCCATCGAGGATGGTGTCGATCAGCTGGTCGCACAGTTCCTCGTTGGGTAGCCGAAGCTGCATTCGAGGGGTGGTGATCCTCAGGTCGAACAGTGGCCAGTGACGAGACATCGTTCTATTCTCGTGACCACTTCGGACGATGTCAGCTGGATTATCGATGGGAACCTAGACTGTCTGGCGTGACGAGCACCGCGCCGATTTGCCCTAAGGGTCGACGATCAGGCGGCTGGCCTCGGCTCGGACCCGCATTCCCACCGTCGACGTCGGCGCTGCCCAGCTGGCCGTGAATTCAGCACGGGAACTGATGGGCGCCAACGACATCGCCGGTTATGCGGCGGTGCTGCGGGCGTTCCCGGCGCCGGAGTAGAGCTGGTATGGGCGACCACTGGCTGATTCTGATCCCCACCGACCCCGAGTGGGTGCCTGACGCTCATCAAGCTATTAAGGCCCGAGAAGCCATCGATCAGCTCACCCCTGCGCGCGACGGTGAAATCGAGACTCGCGCGCCCGGCCGCGTCGAATTCGTCAATTGTGGGGAAAACTTCGAGTCGATAGGGTGTCCGGCCTGCGGCGCGATGCTCGACGTGAAGTGGTGGCAGGAACGCATGTCCGCGGCCTATGACGACCGTACCGGTGGCTTCGGCGCGTTGGACGTGATCACACCGTGTTGCGGGTCCACCACCACGCTCAACGATCTCGAGTACAACTTCCCGCAGGGCTTCGCTTCATGGTGGATCAGCGTGCACTATGCCAGCCGGGACTGGCTCGACGACGCCGAACGCATGCGTATCGAGACAGCCCTGTCGCACCCCGTACGAGAGATTCGCTTGCACCTGTGACGCAATACGTGGTGTGCAATTTCGGACGGCCCACACAACTCATAGACTGTCGTCGTGACGAGCGCGCGCACCCATTTGATTGACACCGTCGAGCACGCCGCGACCTCCCCCGACCTGCCGCAACCGTTTGGTGAGCTGGGTCTCAAAGACGATGAGTACCAGCGGATTCGCGAGATCCTGGGACGCAGGCCCACCGACACCGAGCTGGCGATGTACTCGGTGATGTGGAGCGAGCACTGTTCCTACAAGTCCTCCAAGGTGCACCTGCGCTACTTCGGCGAGACCACCACCGACGAGATGCGGGCCGGCATGCTGGCCGGCATCGGCGAGAACGCGGGCGTCGTCGACATCGGTGACGGCTGGGCCGTCACCTTCAAGGTGGAATCGCACAACCACCCGTCCTACGTCGAGCCGTACCAGGGCGCGGCCACCGGGGTCGGCGGCATCGTCCGCGACATCATGGCCATGGGCGCACGACCCGTCGCCGTGATGGACCAACTCCGGTTCGGCGCCGCCGACGCGCCCGATACCCGCCGCGTGCTCGACGGGGTGGTCCGCGGCATCGGCGGCTATGGTAACTCACTGGGGTTGCCCAACATTGGCGGCGAGACCGTCTTCGACGCGTGCTATGCCGGCAACCCGTTGGTAAACGCGTTGTGCGTCGGCGTATTACGGCAGGAGGACCTGCATTTGGCGTTCGCCTCCGGGGCCGGCAACAAGATCATCTTGTTCGGCGCCCGCACGGGTTTGGACGGCATCGGCGGGGTGTCGGTGCTGGCGTCGGACACCTTCGACGGAGCCGTCGGCGAGCGCGCCGCGCGCAAAAAGCTGCCGTCGGTGCAAGTCGGCGACCCTTTCACTGAGAAGGTGCTCATCGAGTGCTGCCTGGAGCTCTATGCGGGTGGCCTGGTGATCGGCATCCAGGACCTGGGCGGAGCCGGATTATCTTGCGCCACATCAGAGTTGGCGTCAGCCGGGGATGGGGGCATGGCGATCCGACTCGAGACGGTTCCGTTGCGGGCCAAGGAGATGACGCCCGCCGAGGTGCTGTGCAGCGAGTCGCAGGAGCGGATGTGCGCGGTGGTCGCGCCGGAGAACGTGGACGCCTTCATGGCGGTGTGCCGGAAATGGGAGGTGCTGGCCACGGTGATCGGCGAGGTCACCGACGGCGACCGGCTGCGCATCACCTGGCACGGCGAGACGGTCGTCGACGTGCCGCCGCGCACCGTGGCCCACGAAGGCCCGGTATACCAGCGGCCGGTCGCCCGCCCCGAATCGCAGGACGCCCTCAACGCCGACAGCTCGGCCAGCCTGCCCCGCCCTACCACCGGTGCTGAGCTTTGTGCGACTTTGCTTGCGCTGCTGGGCAGTCCGCATCTGTGCAGCCGCGCGTTCATCACCGAGCAGTACGACCGGTACGTGCGCGGCAACACCGTGCTGGCCGAACACGCCGACGGCGGCGTGCTGCGTGTCGACGAGTCGACCGGCCGCGGTATCGCGTTGTCGACCGACGCATCGGGACGCTACACCCAGCTCGATCCCTACGCCGGTGCACAACTCGCGCTGGCCGAGGCCTACCGCAACGTCGCCGTCACCGGCGCCACCCCGGTCGCGGTGACCAACTGCCTCAACTTCGGTTCGCCGGAGGACCCGGGCGTGATGTGGCAGTTCGCGCAGGCGGTGCGGGGCCTCGCCGACGGCTGTGCGGCCCTTGGGATTCCGGTCACGGGCGGCAACGTCAGCTTCTACAACCAAACGGGGTCGGCGGCGATCCTGCCCACACCGGTGGTCGGGGTGCTCGGCGTCTTGGATGATGTGAGCCGACGCATTCCGACGGCGCTGGGCACCGAACCGGGGGAGACCCTGATGCTGCTGGGAGACACCCGCGACGAGTTCGACGGCTCCGTGTGGGCGCAGGTGACCGCCGGCCACCTGGGTGGGCGCCCGCCCGCGGTCGATCTGGAGCGTGAGAAGTTGCTCGCCGACGTGCTGAGTTCGGCGTCGCGCGACGGGCTGGTGTCCGCGGCGCACGACCTGTCCGAAGGTGGGCTGGCCCAGGCCATTGCGGAATCGGCGCTGGCGGGTGAAACCGGTTGCCGCATTGTGCTTCCCGACGATCCTCAAGCCGGCGTAGACCCGTTTGTGCTGCTGTTTTCAGAGTCGGCGGGCCGGGTGTTGGTCGCCGTGCCGCGCACCGAGGAGAGCCGGTTCCGGTCCATGTGCGAGGCGCGCGGGTTGCCGGCCGCCCGCATCGGCGTCGTCGATCAGGGTTCGGACGCCGTGGAGGTGCAGGGCCTGTTCACGGTGTCCCTGGCGGAATTGCGGGCCACGTCCGAGGCGGTGCTACCGCGAATTTTTGGCTGAGCCGCAAGAATCCTGATGCGTGGCAGTAGTTTTCGTCGGCTTCGGGCGTTGTGCCTAGCTGCGGCGCTGGTTGTTTGGAGCTTTGTCAGCCCGCGGCTACCGGCCGGTTGGCGGGTAGTGCTGCAGGCCGGCGTGGGCGGGCTGCTGGTGCGGGTGACCGGTGCGCCGCTGGGCCTGCGTCCGCCGCTGTTGTGGGCGGGGTTGCGGCTGGGGTCGGCGGCCGCGGCGATGGCCGGCACCGCCATCGCTGCGACAACCGCCGTGCCGTGTGTGCGACTGTCGATGTCGGTCCGCGAATTGCCCGCATCGGCGCCGGGCTGGCTGCTGCTGCGGATACCCGTCGGCACGGTCTGGGCCGAGGAGGCCGCATTCCGCGCGGCATTGGCGACTATTGGTTCGGAGGCTTTCGGCACATCCGGTGGCAGGCTGGTGCAGGCCGTCGCTTTCGGGCTTTCGCACATCGCGGACGCGCGCGCGACGGGTGAGCCGATGCTGGCCACCGTGCTGGTCACCGGTATCGGCGGCTGGCTGTTCGGGTGGCTCGCCGACCGCTCCGGCAGCCTGGCGGCGCCGCTGTTGGTGCACCTGGCCATCAACGAGACCGGTGCGGTTGCCGCACTGGCCGTACAGCTTCGTTTCAGATAGGCGTGCAACAGCTCACAAGTGCGCTGGTTTGGCAGCGGGCGCCGCTATACTCGATGTTTCATTTATGTAAACAGACCGATCATGGAAGGGGTTGGCACCTCCGGTGCACAGACTCAGGGCCGCGGAGCATCCGCGGCCGGATTATGTTCTTCTGCACATCAGCGACACGCATCTCATCGGAGGGGACGGCTCTCTATACGGGGCCGTTGATGCCGACGGCCGGCTCGGCGAGCTGCTCGGGCAGCTGAAGGATTCCGGGCTACGCCCCGAGGCGATCATCTTCACCGGCGATTTAGTCGATAGGGGCGAGCCGGAGGCATATCGAAAGCTGCGCGGCCTGGTCGAGCCGTTCGCCGCGGAGCTGGGCTCCGAACTCGTCTGGGTGATGGGCAACCACGACAACCGTGCCGAATTGCGCAGGATGTTGCTGGACGAAGCGCCTTCGATGGCGCCCCTAGACGACGTGCGCATGATCGACGGGCTCAGGATCGTGACCCTGGATACGTCGGTCCCGGGACATCACTACGGCGAAATCAGCCCGTCGCAATTGGGTTGGCTTGCCCAAGTATTGGCAACACCGGCACCGGACGGCACCATCTTGGCATTGCATCATCCGCCGATTCCCAGTGTTTTGGACCTGGCCGTGACGGTGGAACTCCGCGATCAGGCATCGCTTGGGCGGGTGCTGAAGGGTACCGATGTTCGCGCCATTCTCGCCGGCCACTTGCACTACTCCACAAATGCCACCTTCGTCGGAATTCCGGTGTCGGTCGCCTCGGCCACCTGCTATACCCAAGATCTCACCGTTGCCGCCGGGGGAACGCGCGGCCGCGACGGCGCCCAGGGGTGCAACCTCGTGCACGTGTATCAAGACACGGTGGTGCACTCGGTGATTCCGCTGGGCACCGGAAAAACCGTGGGCACCTTTGTCTCTCCCGCACACGCACGACGCGAAATCACCGAAAGCGGCTTGTTTATCGAGCCGTCTTCGCGGGACTCGCTATTTGCGCAGCCGCCAATGGTGCCGACGCCGTAGACCCGACCAGTTTCTCGCCGCTTACGTCGGCCGCGACCTTTTCCCAGGGCGCCGGAATTGGGAAGTAGCGTTCCAGGAAGTTGATGACCCGGTCGGCACGCTGCGCCGCGGAGACTTCGGGAAAGCTGCCGTCGTTGAGGCAGAAGAAATCGTATCCGCGCCGCTTCCGCAGCTCGGGAAGCAGGCCGAGGCCCGCCTGCGTCGTGGTGTCCACGTATAGGACCTTGGCCTTCTCCTGCTGGACGGCGCGTCCGGTCATGAGCGCGTAATAGTGGTAGAACGAGTTCGTCACCGAGATGTCGGTGCTGGACCGGAACGCGCTGGCCTGGGTGCGCGCGAATTCGTCGGGAAATTCTCGTTCCATCTCGGTCAGCACGCTCTTGCGCAGCGGGACCGCGGTGTGTTCGAGATGCCGGGTGATGACCTGTCCGAACCGCTGGAAAAGGAGCTGCCGGTTCACCCGGGCCGCATTCTCGAAGCCGCTGCGCGTGGGATCGTTTTCGCCCAGCCCGATCCGGGTCTTGGCCTCGATGAACCTTGATACACCGCCTGGGGAGAAGAACATGGTGGCCTTGAGCGGTCGACCGAAGAACATGTCGTCGTTGGAGTACAGGAAATGCTCGCTCAGGCCCGCGATGTTGTGTAGCTGGCTTTCCACGGCGTGCGAGTTATAGGTGGGCAACGCAGCCTTGGCCGAAAAGTGGTGCTCGGCGGGGACAATTGTGATCATCGGGTGCTCGGCCAACCAGGCCGGTGGGACCGAATCCGTCGCGATGAAGATGCGATGGATC
Source organism: uncultured Actinomycetota bacterium (assembly GCA_963845595.1). GTDB lineage: Bacteria > Actinomycetota > Actinomycetes > Mycobacteriales > Mycobacteriaceae > Mycobacterium. The sequence continues at coordinate 58,859 of CAWJSU010000003.1, read as the reverse complement.
CACGGGGCAAACATGTTCACCGACCGCAAAGCGTATTTCAACTCGTCGATCTGGCGGATCCGTGCTTCGGCTTCGTCGCCTTCGCCCACCACGACCTGTGACATTTGGGCCGCGCGCCGCGCCCGAAACTCCGGATCACTGCCGTCGACCCAGGAGAACACGAGATCGATATCGAACGTCACGTCGCTCGCGTGCGGGGTGAACATCCCCTCTATAGTCGGCCATTTGTATCCGTAGAGCTTGACCGTGGTCGGCTTTATTTCGCTGCGTGGCAGCACCTTGCGGGTGAGCGAGTTTTCCACCGGGCAGCGGACCAGATTCTCCTCGAACGCCCAAAATTGGAGTTCGACACCGAACTTTGGCCCGTACCGGAATCCTCCGGGCGCGATCCGGCGTCGGTACAACCGCACGATTCGCGGATCGAGCAGCCTGGAGAGATTGCCGTTGGCCACCAACACGGGAGAAATCCCGCGCTCATCAATAGTTTTGGCGTACATCGGCTCGGAGGCGCAGGCCGCCGCGAGCGCCTGCGCGACCGCGGGGCGCAATTCGATGTCGATGGCAAGGATGGGCCGGCCTTTGTGGTTGCGGATCAGCAAGTATGGAACCTTGGCCCGGCTCAACACCTTTCGCACAAGGACCAAATCCTCGATCTGCGCCTCATTCGGGGTCAACCTAGACTCCAGGCGGGCAATCTTTCCCTGTCGCGTAACAATAATGGGATCGAAGGTCCGCGCGGCGGGCCGACTGCCCTCGCGCGACACTATCTTGGACATCAGAACACCGCCTTAAGTTACGGGTGCGACCACGGCACCGAGAGAATCTCACACATCCAGCGTCGCTGCAGGGCGAGCGGCCTCACCCCAATAGCCCCATGAACGATATGGTGCCCGTCCGCCGACACCTATTGCAAGGCAATCGATTTAGTGACGTGAGGAAACCTGTCGGCAACCTCTCGGTTGCATGTGCGTCATATCAATTTCAGTTGCGTCCGCGTGTGTCCTGGGAAGGACGCCCTTCTCAACGATACGCGGATCTGGACGGTCGGGCACCGCGCTAGCCTCGACCCTGCTTGTCGTTGTTCGTCGGCGCTGCGCTGCGGGTAGTCGGAGTTGTCGTGGTGTGGGGTGCAACAGTGTTCGTCGGCGCTGCGCTCGCCGGTTCTCCGGCTCCTTGGTCGATGGGCGAACGAGGATTTGTTCTCCGCGGTGGGTAGGTTGGCCCAGCCGGTGCTGATGCTGTGATTCCAGGGCCAGTGCTCAGGTAGCCGGAGTCTTCGTTGTCGCCCGGCGCGGATGATGCGGTCGGCCACGGCGGGCAGGCGGAAGCGGCAGCGTTTGGGCGCCCATTTCCGTGCGGGTTGTGGTCGCAAAAGCATTACATTCCTGGGAATTGTGAAATAAAGTTAACGCGTCGAGTCGCCCCGGTGAACGTGAGGGGAACCGCAGATGTCGACTTTCTTGATCGCAGCACCTGACGCGTTGGCCGCGGCGTCGGCGGATTTGAGCGGGATCGGGGAGGCGATCAGGGCAGCTAGGGCCTCGGCGGCGCCGTCGACGACGGGGATTGTGGCGGCGGCCGCTGATGAGGTGTCGGGTGCGATCGCGCGGTTGTTCGGCAACTATGGGCAGGCTTATCAGGCGATGGGCGCCCACGCGGCGGTGTTGCAGGAGCAGTTTGGGCAGTCGTTGAGCGCGGCTTCGGTCTCGTACGCGGCCGCTGAGATCGTGAACCGATCGTCGCTGCAGACCCTGGAGCAGACGCTGCTGGGTGCGGTGAATGCGCCCGTTGTGCAGTTGACCGGGCGTCCGCTGATCGGCAACGGCGCCAACGGGGCGCCTGGGACCGGGGCCAACGGGGGGGCCGGGGGGTGGTTGCTGGGTGATGGCGGGGCCGGCGGGTCCGGCGCTGCCGGCTCGGTCGGCGGGGCCGGTGGGGCCGCGGGGTTGATCGGCACCGGCGGGGCCGGTGGGGCCGGCGGCACCGGTGGGGCCGGCGGTACCGGCGGGCATGGCGGGCTGTTGGGCACCGGCGGGGCTGGTGGGGCCGGCGGGTACGCGCCGACGGGGAACGCAGGGGCCGGTGGGGCCGGCGGGGCAGGCGGATTGTTGGGCGCCGGTGGGGCCGGTGGGGTCGGCGGGTTCGCGGCGTCGGGGACCGGCGGGATCGGTGGGGTCGGCGGGACCGGTGGGCTGCTTGGTGGGCTGGTCGGCGCCGGCGGCGGGGTCGGCGGGGCCGGTGGAGTCGGGGATATCGGGGGTACGGGCGGGGCCGGCGGGACCGGCGGCGTGCTGTTCGGTGTCGGCGGCGCCGGCGGTACCGGCGGGGTGGGCGGCACCGGGGACGGTGGTACCGGCGGGGCCGGCGGCGCGGCCGGCATCCTGTTGGGTAATGGCGGGCCCGGCGGCACGGGCGGCACCAGCTATTCGGGGAACGGCGGGACCGGCGGGGCCGGTGGCGTCGCGGGCTGGCTGGGCTCGGGCGGCTCGGGCGGGGCCGGCGGCAACAACTTCGGCACCGGCACCGGCGGGCACGGCGGGGCCGGCGGCGACGCCGGCCTGAGCGGTTTCGGCGGGACCGGTGGGGCCGGCGGGTTCGCGTCGACCGGGACCGGTGGGGCCGGCGGGGCCGGCGGGGCCGGCGGCACGCTGGTCGGCGACGGCGGGGCCGGCGGGGCCGGCGCACAGAGCGCCGCGGTGGTGGCCGGCGGTACCGGCGGTGCCGGCGGCAAGGGCGGGCTGTTGGGCCTCGGCGGGACCGGCGGGACCGGCGGGACCGGTATGCCGGCGGGGGGCGACGGCGCCGACGGCGCCAACGGGCCGTTGTTGCCGTCGGGGGTGCTCGACGCGATCAACGCGCCCAGCCTGGCGCTGACCGGCCGCGTGCTGATCGGCAACGGCGCCGCCGGCGCCGCGGGCAGCGGGGCCAGCGGGTCGCCCGGCGGGTGGTTGCTCGGCGACGGCGGGGCGGGTGGGTCCGGCGCGGACGGGGTGCCCGGCGGGGCCGGCGGCGCAGCCGGGCTGTTGGGCAGCGGCGGGGCCGGCGGGGCCGGCGGGCTGGGGGCGTCGGGCCCCGGCACGGCCGCCGGCATGGGCGGGCGTGGCGGCTGGCTGTTCGGTAATGGCGGGCCCGGCGGGGACGGCGGGGGCGGCGCGGCCACCGGTCCCGGCGGGGACGGCGGGGGCGGCGGGTCTGGCGGTCCCGGCGGGTTGTTGGGTTCGGGCGGGGTCGGCGGGACCGGTGGGTTAACCGGTCAGCTCAGCAGTACTCTGCGACCCGGCGCTGGCGGGGCCGGCGGGGCCGGTGGGCCGCTCAGCGGTCTGCTCGGCGACGGCGGCGGCACCGGCGGGGTGGGCGGATCGTCCGAAGACTCCGGCGGCGGGGCTGGCGGGGCCGGTGGGCCCGGCGGCTCGCTAGTGGGCGCCGGCGGGGCCGGCGGGGACGGCGGGGCCAGTTTGTCCGGCGCAGGTGGGGCCGGTGGGGCGGGCGGGGCCAGCGGTCAGCTCGCCGGCACCGGTGGGTCCGGTGGGGCCGGCGGATCGGTGCTGCAACCCGGCACTGGTAGCGGTGGTGGGGGTGTTGGCGGTAACGGCGGCGCCGCGGGCTGGCTGGGCTCCGGGGGTGCCGGCGGCGCTGGCGGTGCTGCGGGAACAGGCTCGGCGCCAGCCCCCGGCGGGCAGGGCGGGCTCGGCGGCAACGCGAGCATGCTCGGCACCGGCGGGGCCGGCGGGGCCGGCGGGTTCGCCGGAGCGGGCGCCGGCGGGGCAGGCGGCGGCGGTGGGGGTGGCGGGTCGCAGGTGGGTAATGGCGGTCCCGGCGGGGCCGGCGCGGATGCCGCCTCCGGCTTGAGCGGCGGCGCCGGCGGGGCTGGCGGCAATGCCGTCTTGATCGGCACCGGCGGCAACGGCGGCAACGCCGGCAACGCCACGACCGTTGCGCTGATGGGCGGCGCCGGTACCGTGGGGGCCGGCGGGCTGATTGGCCTCAACGGGATCCCCGGATTGCCGATGAGCCAGAACCTGCTGGTCAACCCCGGCTTCGAAACGGCCGACCCGTCCGGGTCGGGCTACAGCGGAGTAACCATTCCGGGCTGGACGGAGACCGGCACCCCGACCGTGATCTCCTATGGCACCCCGCGCAGTTATCCGTCGCCAACCTCGTCTCCGCTCCCCGATCTGCCGCAGGCACTGGGCTTTCCGCAAAACGCGCCCGCGGGCGGCGGCAACAATTTCGCCGGCGGTGGACCCGTGGCCACCTCCACCATCAGCCAAACCGTCAATCTCAGCACCTCAGCCACCAAAATCGACACCGGCACCACGCCGTACACGCTCAGTGGACTGCTCGGCGGCCAACTGTTGGACCCGTCGGCGGCCTCGGTGCAGGTCACCTTCCTCAGCGCCGGCGGGGTCGTTTTGGGCACCGGTACGATCGGGCCGGTCACGGCGCTGGATCGCCTGGGAGTCACCGGGTTCCAGCAACAAGACGTCTCCGGGACGATCCCGGCCGGCACCCGCTCGGCGGTGGTGACTGCGACCTTCGACGACCGCAACCCGATCCTGGGCAACTACAACTACGCCTACGCCGACAACCTGTCGTTCACCGTCGGCGATCCCACCCTGACCGCGGCGCCACTGACCACACCGACGTCCAACGTCGGCCAACTGGATCACGTGTTCGTGATCTACATGGAGAACAAGGGCGTCGGCGACATCGTCGGCAGCGCCAACGCGCCCTACATCAACAGCCTGATCAACACCTACGGATTTGCGGACAACTACTACGCGCTGAGCCACCCCAGCGACGCGAACTACTTCCGGATCATGGGCGGATCGGACTTCGGCATTGACTACGACGCCGCCGGGAACGTCATCAACGCACCCAGCCTCATGCAAGAAATGGATCAGGACAACATATTGTGGGCCGGCTACGGGCAGGGCATGCCCGCCCCGGGTACCATCGTGTCGTCGGGTGACTACGCCGTCGACCAATTACCCTTCGGTCAATTCAGCTACGTCTACAACAACACCCCCGCCTACCTGGCGACACACCTGCTGCCGCAGACGCAGTTGAGCACCGATCTGCAGAACCCGAGCACCTTCGCGAAATTCGCGTGGGTCGAGCCCGATGAGGCCAACAACATGGAAGGCCCTATCGATTCTCCTGCTGGCATTGGCAACTTCCTTGCCAGCCAGCTCACGAATCACCAGTACAACGTCTCGGTCGGTGACCAGTACGTCCAGCAAACGGTGTCCACCATTGAAGCCTCGCCAACGTGGACCAACTCGAGCCAGAAGGATGTCATCATCATCACCTGGGACGAGGACAACAACAACCTGTCACTGGGCATCGGTAACGAAGGCAACAACGTTCCGATGATCGTCATCCCGAACCAGGGCGCCACGACTTTCAATGCTGTGACCAACCCGATTCCGATGCAATCCGGTCACTTCGTCACCAACACCTACTACAACGAGTACAGCGTGATGGCCACTATCGAAGACTCCTTGGGCCTGGCCCCGCTCACCGACAACGACATGTACGCCCAACCCATGAACGCTTTCTGGACCTAATAGCCGACGAGCAGCCGCCGGCCGCACGCCGAACTTCTGCGGCGCCAGGCTCTAGCCGGTGTCCATCACCAGCATTGAAGAGGGCCACAGCTGACGGGTGATGGTCTGCCAACAGCCCGGTCGCCCGCCAGGTCCACCCCTGGCGTTGGTCCGCGGCAGATTTTCCGGATAGATGTAGCGCCGCCTCGGTCCGTGACCTGAGACCCTAGGTTATGGCCGCGCGTGATCGAGCCGATCCGGCAAAGACCCGTCAGGCCGTCCTGGCCGTTGCGGATTGGCTGTATGACGAAACCCGTCCGGCGCCCGACCGGAACGCGCTGGCGACGGCGGTTCGGCTCACCGCGCGCACGCTTGCGGCACTGGCCCCCGGCGCCAGCGTCGAGGTCCGGATTCCGCCGTTTGTGGCGGTGCAGTGCGTTTCCGGGCCGATGCACACCCGCGGCACCCCGCCCAATGTGGTGGAAACCGACCCGCGGACCTGGCTATTGGTAGCCACCGGATTGGTCCCGTTGGCCGAGGCGTCGACCACCGGCGCGCTGCGCTTGTCTGGCTCTCGGGCCGGTGAAATAGAGCACTGGCTGCCCCTGATAGCTGTGGGCTGAATATAACCCTGAACTGCAGGTTTAGGGTGACGCGATCGGATTTTCGGCGCTCAACACGCCCGCAGGATTCGGTGGTGGGGCCGTCGTGCCCGTAGACTCGGTTCCGTCACCAACCGTTCCCCGGGGAGCCGCCGAACCGTGACCGTCCAGGAACCCGAGCAGGACCTGAACTCACCCCGTGAAGAGTGTGGTGTATTCGGGGTCTGGGCCCCGGGTGAAGAAGTCGCCAAACTCACCTACTACGGCCTGTACGCGTTGCAGCATCGCGGCCAGGAGGCCGCGGGCATCGCCGTCGCCGACGGGTCCCAGGTGCTGGTCTTCAAGGACCTCGGCCTGGTCAGCCAGGTGTTCGACGAGCAGACGCTCGCGGCAATGGAGGGCCACGTCGCCATTGGGCACTGCCGCTACTCCACCACCGGCGACACCACGTGGGAAAACGCCCAGCCGGTGTTCCGCAACACCGCGGCCGGCACCGGGGTTGCGTTGGGGCACAACGGAAATCTGGTCAACACCGCCGAGCTTGCCGCGCGCGCTCGTGAGGCGGGCTTGATCGCCAAGCGCTGCCCCGCCCCGGCGACAACGGACTCGGACATCCTGGGAGCGCTGCTGGCCCACGGCGCGGCAGATTCCAGCCTGGAACAGGCGGCGCTGGAGTTGCTGCCGACCGTGCGCGGCGCCTTCTGTCTGACGTTCATGGACGAAAACACGCTGTATGCGTGCCGCGACCCGCATGGGGTGCGGCCGCTTTCGCTGGGGCGGCTGGATCGCGGTTGGGTGGTGGCGTCCGAGACCGCCGCGCTCGATATCGTGGGCGCCTCGTTCGTCCGCGACATCGAACCGGGCGAATTGCTGGCGATCGACGCCGACGGGGTACGGTCCACCCGCTTCGCCAACCCCACGCCCAAGGGCTGCATCTTCGAATACGTCTACCTGGCCCGTCCCGATAGCACGCTGGCCGGGCGGTCCGTGCACGGCACCAGGCTGGATATCGGTCGTCGGCTGGCCCGTGAATGCCCGGTCGATGCCGACCTGGTGATCGGTGTGCCGGAATCGGGCACCCCTGCAGCGGTCGGATACGCGCAAGAGTCCGGCATTCCGTACGGGCAGGGCCTGATGAAGAACGCCTATGTCGGGCGTACGTTCATCCAGCCCTCACAGACCATCCGCCAGCTCGGCATCCGGCTCAAGTTGAACCCGCTTAAAGAGATAATCCGCGGCAAGCGGCTGATCGTCGTCGACGACTCGATCGTGCGGGGGAACACCCAGCGCGCTCTGGTGCGGATGCTGCGCGAGGCCGGAGCCGTGGAAGTGCACGTGCGCATCGCCTCACCCCCGGTCAAGTGGCCCTGCTTTTACGGCATCGACTTCCCGTCACCGGCGGAGTTGATCGCCAACGCCGTCGAGGACGAGGACGAGATGCTGGAAGCGGTTCGGCATGCCATCAACGCCGACACGCTGGGCTACGTCTCGCTGCGCGGTCTGATCGCAGCCACCGAGCAACCCGCCTCGCGGCTGTGCAGCGCCTGTTTCGACGGCAAGTATCCGATCGAGCTGCCGAGTGAGACCGCGCTTGGTAAGAACGTCGTTGAGCAGATGCTCGCCAATGCGGCGCGCGGCGCCGAGCGCGGCGATCTGGCCGCCGATGAAGTTCCAGTTGGGCGCTGACGAAAATCGCTGTCAGCGCGCAAACCGTTTTTTACCGGCGTTGAGCGGCGCCCGGTAGCCTTTATCGCGATGACGGATCCCGGAAATAGCCCCGGACTGGCCTCGGGCAGCCAGGGCATCACCTACGTGTCGGCCGGCGTCGACATCGAGGCGGGTGACCGCGCCGTGTCGTTGTTCAAGCCGCTGGCGACCAAGGCCACCAGACCCGAGGTGCGCGGCGGGCTCGGTGGATTCGCGGGATTGTTCGCTCTGCGTGGCGGTTACCGCGAACCGGTGCTGGCGGCCTCCACCGACGGCGTCGGCACCAAGCTGGCCGTCGCCCAGGCGATGGATAAGCACGACACCGTCGGCTTGGACCTGGTCGCGATGGTGGTCGACGACCTGGTGGTGTGCGGCGCCGAGCCGCTGTTCTTGCAGGACTACATCGCGGTGGGCCGGACGGTGCCGGAGCGACTGAGCGCGATCGTCGCCGGTATCGCCGAGGGGTGCGTGCGCGCGGGTTGTGCGTTGTTAGGGGGCGAGACCGCGGAACACCCCGGTCTGATGGAACCGGACCACTACGACATCTCGGCTACCGGTGTCGGCGTGGTCGAGGCCGACGATGTGTTGGGGCCAGACCGCGTCAAACCCGGTGACGTCGTCATCGCGATGGGGTCTTCCGGTCTGCATTCCAACGGATACTCGCTGGCCCGCGCGGTGCTACTCGAGATCGACCGGATGAACCTGGCCGGTTATGTCGAGGAGTTCGGTCGCACCCTGGGCGAAGAACTGTTGGAGCCCACCCGCATCTACGCCAAGGACTGCCTAGCGCTGATCGCCGAAACCCACGTCCGCACGTTTTGCCACGTGACCGGCGGCGGGCTGGCCGGCAATCTGCAACGCGTCATCCCGCACGGACTGGTCGCCGAGGTCGATCGCGGCACGTGGACGCCGGCACCGGTGTTCGCCATGATCGCCCAGCGGGGCCGCGTTTCCCGTGAGGAGATGGAGAAGACGTTCAACATGGGCGTCGGCATGATCGCCGTCGTCGCGCCCGAAGACGAGGACCGGGCGCTGGCCCTATTGACCGCACGGCACCTCGACTGCTGGGTGCTGGGAACCATCTGCAAGGGCGGTAAGGAAGGCCCGCGAGCCAAACTGGTCGGGCAGCACCCGAGGTTCTGAGAACCGAGGGGCGCGTCGCCGCCTCCGGTTGGGTCCCGGTACGGATTCAAGCTCACCGTGATGCCAAAACGGTATTGGTCTGACACCAAGTGCCGGGCCCCGTCAGCCGGCGTGTTCGCAGATAGCTAAAAAACTTGGCTTGACTCCGACCACCACGGCGCGGACGCGTCACGCATCGGCACTAAGCCGGTGGGAATATCTAGCGGCGCCAGTCGTCCTCGTAGTCCACTGAGTCGTCGGCGGTGTCGCCCCCCAACTCGTTGGAGTCGTCGGTACCCGTTCCCGACAGCTCGCGCTGAAGCCGCTGAAAGTCGGTTTGCGGGGAGCTGTATTTAAGTTCTCGAGCAACCTTGGTCTGCTTTGCCTTAGCCCGGCCGCGGCCCATGGGGGAACCCCCTCGCGCAATAACGGAGCGGCCTACGAGTAGGCGGCTCCGATCTCTTGGTGTCGTTATTGTCCTGACAGCAGTTTACCGTGCCGCGTGGTCGGGTGTCGGCCCCCCCGCTAGCTGTGGCGGAACTCATCAGTAGTCATAGACTACCGCCCCCGCAACCGTTCGACGGCACGCCGCCCCGCGCCGACTTCCTCGGCGGGTGGCAGGGAATCGGCGTCGATCGCCGCGGCGACTCCGGCCTCCGGGCCCGTCAACAGCTCGGTGTCGGCCGGCAGCCCGCGCTTGACCAACGCCAGCGCTACCGGTCCCAGGTCAACGTGCTCGACCACGGTTCCGAGGCGTCCGACGGCGCGACCGCCGGCCAGCACCGCGTCGCCGGTCGAGGGCCGCTCGACCGAGCCGTCGAGGTGCAACAACATCAGCGTCCGGGGCGGTCTGCCCAGGTTATGCACCCGCGCGACGGTCTCTTGGCCGCGATAGCAGCCTTTGTCCAGATGGACGGCTCCCGCACCCGGGCCACCGATCCAACCCACTTCGTGTGGGATCGTGCGCTCATCGGTGTCGACGCCGAGCCGCGGTCGCAGCGCTGCCACGCGATAAGCCTCGTAGGCCCAGACCCCAGCTGGCCGCACGCCCGCCTGCGCCAAACGACGCCGCCATTCGCCCGACGTGTCACGCGGTACGAGCAGCTCCAACTCGATTTGGCCCGTCGGGGCGCCCGGCATCCGGCGCACAAAGCCACCGCCGGCCACCGGAACCGCCACCTCCGCGGGCAACGCATCCAGGCCGAGCACGTCGAGCACCGCTTGATCGGCCAGCCATGGTCCGAGTAGCGAGAGCACCGCCATGTCGGCGCTGCTGGGTGTGACGGCCGACCAGAACACCATCTTTGCCAGGTAGTTCAGCAACGGCTCGCCCCGCCACGGTTCGGTGTCGAGATAGGTGGTGCCACCCAGCTCGGTTTGGATCCAGTGGTCCTCGACCCGGCCCTGACCGTCCAGGCTGAGATTTTGGGTGCTTGCCCCTTCGGGGAGTTCGCTGACGTGCTGGGTCGAGATGCTGTGCAGCCAGGTTTGCCGATCGGCACCGGTCAGGGTGAGCATCGCGCGGTGTGACCGGTCCACCAGCACGGCCTCGGTTTCGGCCGCCCGCTGCTCACCGAGTGGATCGCCGAAATGCCAGATCGCGCCCGCGTCGGGTCCGGCGTCCGGGGCGGGGACTGCGGTCATATGCGCCGCTCTCCCCAAGCGGGTGGGGATACTCCCACTGCATCGTCGCCGGCTCGGTTCATAGGTCAACTCTACGGACCTGGCGTGGCGGCGTGGCGGCGTGGCGGCGTGGCGGCGTGGCGGCACCGTTAGGCTGCTCACTCATGGCAGGCCCGACGGGTGTGATCGTCACGCTGGACGGCGAGACACATCAGCCGGGGTCGCCGTTGTTGCACGCCGACGACCTTGCCGTGGTTCGCGGGGATGGCATCTTTGAGACGCTGCTGGTCCGCGACGGCGGGGCCTGCCTGGTCGAGCCGCATCTGCAGCGGTTGACCCAGTCGGCGAAATTGATGGATCTGCCCCAGCCGGACCTCCCCAGCTGGCGGCACGCCATCGACGTGGCCGCCCGGCAGTGGGCCGCGGGCACCGCTGCCGAAGGCGCGCTGCGACTGATCTACAGCCGCGGCCCGGAGAGCAGTCCTCCGCAAGCGGCGCCGACCGCCTATGTGATGGTCAATCCGCTACCCGATCGAGTGGCGGCGGTTCGGCGCGATGGGCTCGCGGCGATTACGTTGGCGCGTGGGTTGCCTGCCGCCGGGGCCGACGCGATGCCCTGGCTACTCGCCCGCGCCAAGACGCTGTCCTACGCGGTCAACATGGCCGCCTTGCGCCATGCCGCCCGGCAGGGCGCCGGTGACGTCATCTTCGTCAGCTCGGACGGCTACATCCTGGAAGGCCCGCGCTCGACGGTGGTGATCGCCGTCGACTCGGAAGACTCGGCCGAAGGGGACGGCAATCTCTGCCTGCTGACACCGCCACCGTGGTATCCGATCCTGCGCGGCACCACGCAGCAGGCCCTCTTCGAGGTGGCCCGCACCAAGGGCTACGACTGCGACTACCGCGCGTTGCGAATCGCAGATCTCCAAGGCGCCCAAGGGATCTGGTTGGTGTCAAGCATGACCTTGGCCGCCCGTGTGCACACCCTCGACGGCCGGCGATTGCTCCGCTCCCCGATAACCGCGGAATTCGCCGAACTGGTCGACGCGGCGATCGTCAGCGACCGCTGAGGCGATGAATCCTGTCGCGGCGCAGCTGCCCCCGGGCGCAGCGGTGACTCCGGCCCGTCCGTGGTCACCGCGGTCCTGGTGATCATCGCCGGTGCCGCGATCACCCAGTCGCTCGGCCTTGAGGCGGTGTTCGGTGCGTTCGTCGCCGGCGTGCTCGCCGGTGCCCCGGGCGCCGGGGAGCCCGCCCGGCTGGCCTCGCTGCGCACCAGCGTGATGTGGGTGTTCGCGCCGATCTTCCTGGCCACCGCGGGTCTGCGGATGGGTCTGACCGCACTGGCCACCCCATCGGTGGCGCTGGCCGCAGTGGTCGTGCTGGCCATCGCGATCATCGGCAAGTTCGCCGGCGCCTACATCGGCGCCCGCACCTCCCGGCTGTCCAGGCGCGAGGGTCTGGCGCTCGGCGCCGGCATGAACGCCCGCGGTGTGGTCGAGGTCGTCGTTGCACTGGTCGGCCTGCGGCTCGGCGTGATCAGCAGCGCCACCTACACGGTGATCGTGCTGGTTGCGATTGTCACCTCGATGATGGCCCCGCCGCTGCTGCGCAGGGCGATGGCCGGGGTCGACGCCAGCGCCGAGGAGCGGCTGCGCGAGGCCGCGCAGTCCGGGTGGACGGTGCCGGCAAAGGCTCCGAGCAAGGGCTGAGGGGACCGGCGAAAATCCGGCGACCGGGGGCGTATCCGGGGGCGTACCGCGGGTGTCCTGAGGTGTACGTCAGCACGTCCGGAAATAACTCACTGGCAGCCCTTTGAGGGTCAGTGGTACCTTCGCCGTACACAGGGAAGGAGGTGGTCTGCGAAATTGATAGCTTCATGGACATGTGAGGTGGCTACGCGCTAGCTGCATTGGCTCGGAAGAGCTAGCGACTGCGCTGGCGAATTCCCCGTAGCCACCCGGCCCCCGAGCATCCGGTCTTGTCCAACCAGGAGCTTTGCTCGGGGGCCGCTCCATGTCATGACCCCGTTAGGCGCGGACCGCTTGGGCCACTACTTGACCTTGGCGGTCATCTTTTGGGCGATCTGGGTGCCTTGATCGGCAACACCCACGGCGCACGCCTCGACGTCCAGGACGACGTCGGACACCGCGCTCAGCACGCGCTGACAGGCGGGCCTGCTGGAATCTTGCGGCGTGCGGACCATCGCAATCGTGGGGGGATCCCCGGTGACGTCCCCGAGGGTCCAGTGCAGTACCGTGCCCTTTTCGGTGGTCAGCGTCACCGGTTGGCCGGCGCAAGCCTTCCATTCTCCCGCGGATTTCGTCACGAATGCCTGGGCCTTTTCAGCATTCGGAAAGGACACCGCGGCCTCATAGACCCGGTAGTTATTGTCCGACGTGTGCAACTGCTGGGTGCTCGCACCCTTGGAGCCACTGTTCCCGTACGCCGAATCCACGGCGGGTTCAAACGCGCCGATGCAACTCGGGTTCGACAACGTTCCGGTCCCGGTTGTGCGCAGCGCCTGGCTAGTGCCGCCGATCTCCAAGCTTGGTACGCCCATAATGGCGGCGACATCATCTTTACCGAGCAGAATCGAGTCCAGCCGACCGGTTGCCGCCGGCGCCCCCGTCGCGCCAGTCGCCCCGGTCGCGGGACGCGCGCCGGGCGCCGTCGGCGACTTCTTGGGGCCCGACGGCATGGCGAGGAACACAACCGCCGCCACGATAACGGCGATGACGGCCGCGGCACCGCCGATAATCAACAACCGATTGCGCGATGCCGCATTACCCCCGGCAGCGGTCGCCGTCCCGGTTGTCAGCGTTGCCGGCGCGGGGGTGCCGGCACTCGGGGCGCCCGCGGGTTGCGTCGCTGTCGTCGATACCGCGGGTTGCGCTTTGGCGTCGGGTGTTTCCGATGACTCGATCGACGCCAGCGCGTTGTCGATTTCGGTTCGGGTGCGGTAGGTGACGTCGTGTCGGAGGCGAAGCATCCTTAGGAGTTGGGCGATATCGCTTCGGGCGCTGGGATCGTCGCCGTCCTGTTCGAGTCCGGATCTGAGTTCGACGAGCAGTTGAATCTGCTGCTGGGGACTGAGTTCTTTTTCGGAAAGGGTGTTGCCCAGCCGGGTGATGTAACCGAACGGCACCGGCGGCTCTTCGGGCAGCGGATCGGGCAACGGCACCGGCGTGGCGCGTAGGGCGTGCACCGCGGTGACCAATTGAATGCCGGCGTCGACTGTCGGATTTGTGTAATCGATGATCTGCAACGTGGCCAGGGGGTTGACCCGCATGCTGTCGACCGACCCGATCCGAACGGGAAGTATTGGCCGCTTCAGATCCCGCGCGTAGCGCAACTCGGACTGACTGGGCTTGGAGAGCAACCAATTATTCGACAGGGCGACTATAAACACGTCACAGGTGCGGATCTGCTCCAGGATCTTGTTCCACCAGGAGTCGCCGCCGCCCAGCTCTTGGTCGAACCAAACCTGTTGTTGAGCCTTCCGAAGGGCGGTCGTCAGGTCGTCGACCGTTGCCCTGTCCTGGCTCGAATAGCTGATAAACAACGCCATAGCAGTCTCCTCAAAGGCACAGCCGGCTAGCACAATCCGTGCGACGACGACGGTAGCGCATGGTGCTAAGCCACAGCAATCGGCCTCGGTATGGCCGAGCGCGATTTCGCGGGCTTGTCCTTGGGAATAATTGCTTTAACCGCATTAATTGGCGATCAACGCGATTATTCGCTGCCAGAAACTATCCACCGCCGTCGTGCGCTGGTTGCCTCCGCTGATGGATGGAATTCGACGTAGCGCCTTGCGAACTCGTCGCCGGGAACCGGCCATTGCTCGCCGTCGGATCCGCGCACGATCCAGTCGCCGTCCCCGGCAATGGTGGGGCCCTCCAGGGTGTTGACGGTCTCGCCCGCGTGCGCCGGCCGCGCTTGAACCCGTCCCTTTCTGCGCCACTGCCCGTCGTCCGCCTCCTCGTAGGTGGCCCGGAAGATGTCGTCGCGCACCGACCAAATCTTTCCGTCTGCCTCGACCGCCCAGTCGCCGGCGTCGGCGCGCATGGTGTGTCCCGAGTCCGACGTCCACGTCCACGGTGTGTCGTGCTGTTCGGCGGTTACCGTTCCGACCCGAGTGAAGGATTGCCACAGCGGACGTGAGCGATAGCCGAGCTGCCGCAGGCTCCACAGTGTGCCCGCCAGACTACGCACCGCGGCGTTGACAAGATCGGGCTTGCTTTCCACCACGGACCAGTCGACGAGCTTGTCGTGGATCTTGCGCGAATCGTCGCGGGGCACACCGTACTTCCAGCCGTTCCGGCGGTAGTAGCGACACCAGTCCTCGTGCTCCGCCTGCGCCATCCGCATCGCGGAGTACTGGTCGAAGCCCATCAGGGCAAGTTGTTGCAGTGGCGGCGAATCGGCCATGTCGTGCCCAGAGAGTTGCGTGGGCGGGCTGCCCCAGGTGTTCCAGGTGTGTCCGGCGATCTGTTCGACCATCCACAACGCGTTGCGCACTTGACGCCGGTTCGACCCACGGTAGAACTCGCTGAGCTCGGTCCACGACATCGCCGCCGGAGACCGCGGCCCCTGCGGATCGATAGTGGCGACATAGCGCTCGTGGATCAGCCGCGCCGCGCGTTCCCACGCGTCCTGGACCTGCCCCTCGCGGGTGTCCAGCACCAGGGAGTAGGACTGCAGCCGGCCGACGACCTCGATCGAATCGTCAGCGATGCTGGTGTTGAGGTCTGAGGTGTAAACGGGCATCTCCGGGAAGCGGGCGGCCAGCCTGGTGCCGGTCGTCGCGGCGTGGTTGTGGACCAAAATCACCGCGCTCGTTTCGGGATCACCCTCACCGATCAGACGCAGCAGGGTCGGTATCGTCGGCGCCTCCGGTATCGCATCGATCTTCGGTCCATCCGACACGAATCCGGCCTGCTGACGGTAAAACTCGTGATCCCGCAGGTACTCCTCGGCATCCCCTTCGACCAGGGTGATCGCGGGCAACTCGACCGCACCGGGCGGGGTGTAGAAGTCGCGCTCCAGCGCGCGGCGGGTCAGATCCGCGCACAACGCCAGGGTCAACTGCGAAGTGCCACAGATGAATACACGCTTTGTTCGCCCCGTCGCGATGATGCCGTCGAGTAGCCGGCCGGCGGTTACCTCGTACTTGCCGACCACATCGGCCGCCCATCGGGTGTCGGATCCGCCGAACTGCTGGGCGCGCCACGCCTCGGCCAGCCACGGGTCATCGATGCGCACGATGAGGGGCAGCCGCTGCTTGTGGTCCATCTCGGATAGCCGACGACTGATCAGGTCCAGCCACAGCAGGTTGATCGCCGGGTCGGGCGCCATCAGGTAGAGCCGCCCGAGGTGGCGCCACAACCGGAGCGACACCAGGGTGGACGGCGTGTTGAAGTCCACCAAAACCACCCGGGCGCCCTGCCTGCGGGCCCGCTGCACGCGGTCGTCGCTGGCGCTGGTGATGACGACCAGGGTGCTGCGCCGGTCCAGCGTCCGCGCGACTCCGCTGATTATCGAGAGGGTGTCGTCGTCAACACCGACGATGGCGGTGACGGAATCGGCGAGGTTGGACCGGACCCGGTCCACCTGGGACCGGAACACGCCGACCACCACGCCGCCCAGGCCGGTGAAGATCGCCGACAGCGCGGCTATCCGTGCCAGCTCAAGGCCGACCGGGGTCGGGCTAGGGCAGATTTGCCCGCTCAGCGAGTTGTCGCCGGTGCCGCCTTTGACCAACGAGGCCGTCCACATCAACGGCGTGAAGACGGCCGGATGGTTTGCGTCGTGACATTTCCAATACGAGCTCAGGCCCAGTGCCGCGCTCATGGTGACGAGGACGGCGATGGCGGTGAACGAAAGACCCACCAACCGGCGGCTTTTATTCGACCGGAAGGTCAGCACACAGGCCGCCACCAGCACCGTCACCACGATCGCCAACGTCGCCATGGATCCCGGCTCTCCGAACCACCTCAGCCAGGTTGGCAGCGACTCGAGGATGAGGGGCTGCGCCGCGACCACCGCCAGGTAGCCGATGAGCAGCACGCCGACCGCGGACACGGCCCACCGAACCGCGGGCGAGGTTGTCCAACTACGACGCATCCACGGACCTCCTTGTCTGGGGCATCGGCTGCTTGGTTAAACCCGGGCAACTCCGGATAAATCCGGCGTCGAACAGTACACACAGAAACGCGTGTGCATGGCAACGGTGCGATTTCGATCCGGTGCGCCGCCCGGGTTGCGGTCCGGGGCCCGGATGCCCAGGCCCGCACGGTGTTACCCGGCGAAGCGAGACAGCCGCGCCGACAGATGTGGCACCAGCCCACCGTCGGCATCGACCCGTTCCTCGACGTAGGCGAGGTCGCCGCCCTCGACGATGCCGTAGAGGCGTTTGGCGCCACCGACCAGCACGCCGGACCGGCTGCGGGCCAGCGCATCGGTCACCAACTCCCACGACGACTGGTTACGCGGCCGCCCGTAGAACAATTCGACGTAGCCGGCCGAATGGGCCAGCAGCAACTCGATCACCTGCGATTCGGTCGGGTCGTCCGGATCGTTGACGAACCGCCAGAAGCCGGCCTCGCGCAGGCCCGGTTCCTGGTAGTCGCCGGCGTCGTTGAGTCGCCAGGACCGCGCTTCCCAATTCAGATAGTCGCCGCCGTCGTGCGAGACCACGATCTGCTGGCCGAACCGGTAGTCGCCGTCGGGCCCGCGGCCCTCCCCCTGGCCGCGCCACACGCCGACCAGCGGCAGCAGCGCCAGCAGTGCGTCATTGAGATTCGCGCCTTCGCGCAGGTTCGCGGTATCGGCGGGAACCGGCAAATCGTCGAAGGCCGGGATATTGCGGGCAGCGGTGGCCCTGGCGCGCTCGACGGCGTGCAACACCGCCTGGTCGCCGGAGCTCGCATCACTGGCGGGTCCGGCCGGCTCATCGAGGGTCACGACTCGTCAGTGATGAGCCGGTAGAGCGTGTACAGCGCAAACCAAGAGATAACCACTACCGCCACGACCAGCATGATCTCGAAGAAGAGCACCACGGGGACGAGTCTATGCGCCTTTATTCGTCGGTGGCGGCTTCGGGTGACATACCCGGACAAGCCGTCGGGGCCTATCAGGCGATCTTGACGTCCACCTCGTGGATGCCCGCGCCGGACGGCGCGACCGCGGCGTCGCCGTTGCCGGCCGACGACAACGCGCGCAGCGTCCAGGTGCCGGGCGCGGCGAAGAACCGGAAGTCACCGGTGGCCGACGCGACTACCTCGGCGGTGAACTCGTCCGAGGAGTCCAGCAGGCGGACGAACGCGCCACCGACGGCTTGGCCGTCGCTGTCGACGACCCGGCCGGTGATCACCGTTTCCTTCTCCAGGTCGACGCTGGCCGGCAACGTCAGTCCTTGTTTCGGTCCAGAGCACATATCAGCTTCCCAACTCGATCGGGGCACCCACCAGGGCGCCGTATTCCGTCCAACTGCCGTCGTAGTTCTTGACGCTTTGATGCCCCAGCAATTCCCGAAGCACGAACCAGGTGTGTGAGGACCGCTCCCCGATTCGACAGTAGGCAATCGTTTCCTTCGTGCCGTCCAGTCCGGCGCCGGCGTACAGCTTGGCCAGCTCCTCGTCGGACTTGAAGGTGCCGTCCTCGTTGGCGGCCTTGCTCCACGGCACGTTGATGGCGCCCGGGATGTGCCCGGGCCGCTGGCTCTGTTCCTGCGGCAGGTGGGCGGGCGCCAGGATCTTGCCGGAGAACTCGTCCGGGGATCGCACGTCGACCAGGTTCTTCACGCCGATGGCCGCGATGACCTCGTCCCGGAACGCCCGGATGGAGTTGTCCGGCGCGGCGGCGGTGTAGGACGTCGCCGGCCTGCTGACCGGTTCGCTGGACAGCGGGCGGCCGTCGAGCTCCCATTTCTTGCGGCCGCCGTCGAGCAACTTGACCTTGTCGTGGCCGTACAGCTTGAAGTACCAGTACGCATAGGCGGCGAACCAGTTGTTGTTGCCGCCGTAGAGAATCACGGTGTCGTCGTTGGAGATACCGCGGTCGGACAGCAGCTTGGAGAATTGCTCGGCGTCGACGAAATCGCGCTTGACCGGGTCCTGCAGGTCGGTGCGCCAGTCCAGCTTGATCGCGCCGGCGATGTGGTTGATGTCGTAAGCGCTGGTGTCCTCGTCGACTTCGACGAAGACGACGTCGGCAGCGTCGAGATTGCTCTGCGCCCAGTCGGCGGAGACCAGGACATCGGAGCGTGCCATGGCGGGGATCCTTTCGATTGCTTCGGGTAAAAACGGGTTAAGCGGGGGTGCGGCGGAAGCGCGCGACAAGCGGGTAGAGCTGGCAACCGAGGCAGATGCCGAAGGCCGCATTCAGGAAGGCAGCCACCAGCGCGCCCGCCGTGGCGATGATGCCGACCAGGGGATCGCCCGCAGCGAATCCGGCAACGCCGAAGGCCGCGAAGAAGAAGCCGACCAACTGGGCGAACTTCAGCGGCGGCACCGGTTCGCGTTCCGTGACCGGTCCCAGCCGAGGTGCCACGGCGGTGGCGAACACCCGACCGTAGGGGTGTTGGCGCGGTCCGCCGAGGGCACCGATGGCGAAGACCACGGCCTGCAGGCCCAGAACGATCGCGGCAGCCAGTGGACTGGCTGCCGAGACGATCAGGACGATTACCAGGACTGCCGTCGTGACCCAGGCGGCGAACCTCGGTCCCCGAACGTCGACCCGGTCCGGCTGGATGGCGGTGTTACTGGTTGACACGGTCCTACTCCTAGATACTCCTGTTGCACGGAAGGGTGGAGGCACGCCACGGTAGGGGTCCGAAGCTGCTCCGAGCGCACGCGGGAGGGCGCGACTACTCAGCAGCTACAGCAACAACAACAGCCTGCGATGCGGCACAGATCGACTGCGCGACGCTTGGTGAGCATGGGCTCCATGCGGGCTGACACGTCGGCTAGCTTACCCAATGACATAGTGATCAAGCCAACAGCGGTTCTAGGGCGGACCGCAGGTCGGCGGCCTTAGGGACCCCGGACGTCCGGTATCGCAGCCGTCCGTCGACGTCGAAGATCAGCGTGGTCGGTAGCGACAGCACCGAAAATCTGCGCGCCGCCCCCGGGTTGGCTTCCATATCGACTTCGACGTGGCCCACGTCGCCCAGGTCGCTGCAGACCTGGTCGACCACCCGGCGCACCCGGTCGCACGGCCCACACCATTCGGCGCTGAAATGCACGACGGTGGGTCCGGTGCGGGACAGACCCAGGTCATCGGCGCCCGCGTCCGAGCCCCCATCCGAGCCGCCATCCGAGCGAATTTCCCGGACCCTGCCCGAGCGCGCGGTCAGGAACCAGCCGACAACACCGGCCAGCGCAAACGCCGCTAAGGTCGCGACGATCACAGTAATCATGACTGCTTAAACCCCTCGAGGGTGATTGTTACTCCCCGGGTGATGCCTTCGATGATCACGTCCGAGCCGCGGGCCCCCTCGGAGGTCGGCGCCACCCCGAAGGGAAGCTTCTGGTTGGGCAGCCTGGCGCTGAAGGCGCGCAGCACCGCGTCCCGTTTGTCGTCCGGAACGTGTTGATCGGCGGTGTCGGGTCCGGTCACGATGCTCGTCGCGGTAAACACCAAGGTCGTCTGGTCGTCGGGTGCGATGGATAGATCCACCGAGACGCTGACCCGGCGGTCGAAGTTGGCCGATTTCGGGGTGCCGCTGAACACCAGCCCGCGGTTGCCGGATATCCCGGATTCGGTGGTGCCGCCGGTGGCGTTGTTGGTCTCCTGGGGAGGCGCCTCGACCATCAGGTCGCTAATGCCCAGATACCGGCCCAAATGCATCGAGTCGATGATGATGCGGCTTTCCAGCTTGCCCACCGGGAGCTTGGCATCGGGCCTGATCAACCAGGACGAGTCGGTCAGGTCGATCGAGTACATGGTGGCTTCGAGCGTGGCCTTGCCGACCATCGCGTGGTCGACGGCGTTGGCCTTGATCTCCAGGTCGTTGTAGTGGTGCTTCATGGCCTGCGGGATGAAGGGGAACGCCAGGATGGCGACGAATGGGTCCGAGCCCAGATTTGCCGCTTTGCGCACGTTGGTCGACAACCGGTATTCGGCGTAGATGCTTGCTCCGAAGTCGACCAGGATTGCGCCGACGACGATGACGGTCACGGCGACCGCGGTCGCGATCAGACCGATCAGCACCTTGCGCATCCGCATATTGTCGCCCACCACCCCGCACCCGAGGTCCGGAGTCACCTCGTGGCGGGGCTCACACTGCCTCCCTCAGCAAGCCAAAGACCGAGGTGGCACGTTATCGTTAGATGACTTGGCAACTAACGCCACGTTGCTTGTCAATTTGGGGACTGGCATTCCCCCGATTCTGGAGGGGGTCGTTGGAGCTACTACTGCTGACTTCCGAGCTGCATTCCGACCCGGTCCTGCCATCGTTGTCGCTGCTGCCCCACACGGTCCGGACGGCGCCCCCGGAACCGTCTTCCCTGTTGGAGGCCGGAACTGCGGATGCTGTGCTGGTCGATGCGCGCACCGACTTATCGTCCGCTCGCGGTCTGTGCCGCCTGCTGAGCGCGGCGGGCCGGTCGGTCGCGGTTTTGGCGGTGGTCAGCGAAGGCGGGCTGGTGGCCGTCAGCGCTGACTGGGGGCTGGACGAGATCCTGTTGCCCAGTACCGGGCCCGCCGAGATCGACGCCAGACTCCGGCTTGTCGTCGGCCGCCGCGGCGGGCTGGCCGACCAGGAGAGCGCCGGCAAGGTGAGCCTCGGGGAACTGGTGATCGATGAAGGCACCTACACCGCGCGGCTGCGGGGCCGCCCGCTGGACCTCACCTACAAGGAGTTCGAGCTGCTCAAATACCTGGCGCAACACGCTGGCCGGGTGTTTACCCGCGCGCAATTGCTGCACGAGGTGTGGGGGTATGACTTCTTCGGCGGCACCCGGACTGTGGATGTCCACGTGCGTCGCCTGCGGGCCAAACTCGGCCCCGAGCACGAGGCGTTGATCGGCACGGTACGCAACGTGGGTTACAAGGCGGTCCGGCCGGCGCGCGGGCGTGCGCCGATCTCCGGGCATGACGACGACGAAGACGCCGATCCCGAGCCGGAGGATCTCGAAGAGCCACTGGTCGACCCATTACGCAGTCAGTGACGCCCGAGTGGCATTCCGCACTGACCGCCGCAGAGCAGCAACGAGTCCGCGAACTTGTTTCGGCGGCAACCGAATTCGATGGGGTAGCACCCGTCGGTGAACAGGTGCTGCGGGAGCTCGGCCAGGACCGCACCGGACATCTGCTGGTCGCCGGATCGCGGCCAGGTGACATCGTCGGCTACCTCAATCTCAGCTCGCCGCGCGACGAGGGTGCTGCGATGGCCGAGATGGTGGTGCACCCGGGGGCCCGCCGCCGCGGCATCGGCTTCGCGATGGGACACGCGACTTTGGCTAAGACCGCCGGGCACAACAGGTTCTGGGCGCACGGCACGCTGGCAGCGGCCCGGACGACCGCGTCCGCGCTGGGTCTGGTCCCGGTCCGCGAACTGGTCCAGATGCGACGCTCGCTGCGCGATGTCCCCGAACCGCTGATTCCCGCTCACGTGCGGATCCGTACCTACGCGGGCACGTCCGATGACGCGGAACTGCTGCGGGTCAACAACGCCGCTTTCGCCGACCACCCGGAGCAGGGCGGATGGACTGCGGTTCAGCTGGCGGAGCGGCGCAACGAACCGTGGTTCGACCCGGCAGGCCTGTTCCTGGCGTTCGGCGACGCCGCAAGCGACCAGCCGGACCGGCTGCTGGGCTTCCACTGGACCAAGGTGCATCCGGAACCGGGCCTCGGCGAGGTCTATGTCCTGGGCGTCGACCCGTCGGCACAGCGGCGCGGCCTGGGACGGCTGTTGACATCGATTGGTATCGCATCGCTGGCGCAGCGGCTGGCCGGTGCACCCGAACCCACCGTGCTGCTCTACGTGGAGTCAAACAACGTCGCCGCGGTTCGGACCTATCAGCGTCTGGGCTTCACCACCTACAGTGTCGACACCGCGTACGCGAAGGACCCGACCGGCAGCTGACCGAACGGCCAACAAGCGGCGCGCTGTTCACCTTACGTTCACCGGATAGGCGTGCCCGCGACCGCCGCGGGAGCATACTTTCCGGATGACCCGGCAACCTCCCGCTAGGAGACGGAAAGCGAGATAAGTGGGGCGCTATCACGTGGGCACGGCGGTGATGGTGGGGGCGATCGCCGCCCTCGTCAGCACCGGCGGGGGGTTGACCTCCTGCGGCAGCGACGACAACCACCGCGCCGCCTCGACAGCGGCCAGTTCGGCAGAACCCACCGGCACGGTGCCCTGTGGCGGCAAGCGCGCGCTGACGGCTGAAGGGTCGACCGCTCAACAGAACGCGATCGCATTGTTCAACCAAGTGTGGGGCCAGGCGTGCCCGGGTGAGAATGTGTCGTACAACCCGACCGGATCGGGTGCCGGGCGCGAGCAGTTCATCGCCGGTCACGTCGACTTCGCGGGATCGGACTCGCCACTGATCGCGGACCAGATCGGCCCGGCGACCAAACGTTGTAACGGAAACCCGGCATGGGACCTGCCACTTGTGTTCGGGCCGGTCGCGCTGGTCTACAACCTGGCAGGCGTGCACACGTTGGTCGTCACCAGCGACGTGCTGGCCAGGATCTTCACTGGTGCGATCTCGACATGGAATGACCCGATACTCGTGGCACTCAATCCCGGTGTCGCGCTGCCCGACGTCAAGATCGCGCCGATCTACCGGGCGGACTCGTCGGGAACCACCGACAATTTGCAGAAGTACTTGACCGCGGACGCACCAGAGAGCTGGACCAAAGGGGTAGGCACCGAGTTTCAGGGCGGTGTCGGTGAAGGGGTTCAGAAGTCGGGGGGCGTGATCCAGGCCGTGCAGGCGACGCCCGGCGCCATCGGATATGTCGAGAAGGGCTTCGCCGATCAGGCCGGTTTGCCGTCCGCCCAGATCGACACCGGCAATGGCGCGGTGCCGCTCACCGCGGATACAGCGCGAAACGCCACGAACCTGGTCCGATTCGTGGCCAGTAGCAACGACCTGGTCTTGGATCTGAAAGCCCTTTACACGACCCAGGACCGGGGTGCGTACCCGTTGGTTCTGGCCACTTACGAGATCGTGTGTTCGACGGGCTACGACCCCGACACCGCCGCGGCGATCAAGTCCTTCCTCACCGTGGCAGCCAATCGCGGTCAGACCGGCCTTTCGTCGGCCGGCTACGTGCCGCTGCCCGATACAGTCAAGGAGCGGCTGGTCAGCGCGATCAACGCACTGTAGTGACAATTGACCCTGCGCGCCATCTTCACCAAGGGGCGTAAAGGGGTTAACCACCGACGGCAGAAACCGTGATGAGGTGAAAGTGGCAACGCCAAACCCAGCCGACGCGGGTTCGGGTGCGGTCGTCGCTGCGCCCTTTCCCGAGCCGCCGGTCGTACCGTTAAGCCCGTGGGGGATCGGCCGGCCGCGGCTGGGGGACCGCATATTTCGGCGGCTGTCCGAGGGTTCCGGTGTCCTGATCGTCGTTCTGATCGCCGCGATCGGCGGGTTCTTGCTATTGAGCGCGATACCGGCCCTGCAGCGCGACAAAGAGAACTTTTTCACGTTCGGCGGCAACTGGGTCACCACCGACACCTCGGCGATGCACTTCGGGATCCTCGATCTGCTGCAGGTGACCCTGTTTGTGTCGCTGTTCGCGTTGATCCTGGCAATGCCGATCGCCCTGGGTGTCGCCATCTGCCTCACCCAGTACGCACCCCGACGGGTCGCGGGCCCGCTGGCCTACATGGTCGATCTGCTGGCCGGGGTGCCCTCGATCATCTATGGCGTCTGGGGGCTCTACGTACTGGCGCCGCAGTTGCGACCCATCGCGACCTGGCTCAACCACGCGATGGGCTGGTGCTTCCTGTTCGCCAGTGGCAACGCGTCGGTGGCCGGCGGCGGCACCATCTTCACCGCCGGAATCGTTTTGGCGGTGATGATTCTGCCGATCATCACGGCGGTCACGCGTGAAGTCTTCGTGCAGATTCCGCAGGACCAAATCGAGGCCGCGCTGGCGCTCGGCGCCACCCGGTGGGAAGTGGTCAAGACAACCGTGCTGCCGTTCGGTCGATCCGGATACATCAGTGGTGCGATGTTGGGTCTGGGTCGCGCGCTGGGTGAGACCGTCGCGCTGCTGATCATCCTGCGCGGCACGCAGGCGGCGTTCGGCTGGTCGCTATTCGACGGCGGTTCCACCTTCGCTACCAAGATCGCGGCCACCGCATCGGAATTCGATGATCGATACAAGGCCGGCGCTTATATCGCTGCGGGCCTGGTGCTCTTCCTGCTCACCTTTGTGGTCGACGCCCTGGCGCGCCGCGCCGTGGCCGGGACCGGAAGAGGCAACCGGTGACCTCGATTCTGGACCGGCCCCTCAAGCCGCGGACGTTCGCGGGGCTCGGCCTGCGTCGTCGACTCGCGAACAACGTCGCGACGGTGTTGGTAACCCTGTCGACCGTAATCGCCCTGACGCCTTTGGTTTTGGTGCTGTACTCGGTGGTCGCCAAAGGGTTCAAGATGATCACTTCCAGCATGTGGTGGACGCAGTCACAGGAGCGCATGACGGCACTCGAGGCCGGCGGCGGGGCCTACCACGCCATTGTCGGCACCTTGCTGCAGGGATTGGTCTGCGCCGTGATCTCCATCCCAGTCGGTGTGATGGTCGCGATCTACTTGGTCGAATACGGCGGCGGCACCCGGCTGGGCAGGTTGGCCACCTTCATGGTGGACATCCTGGCCGGTGTGCCCTCGATCGTGGCGGCGTTGTTCATCTACGCGCTGTGTGTGGCGACGCTGGGGCTGCCCCGTTGCGAGTTCGCAGTGTCGTTGGCGCTGGTGTTGTTGATGCTTCCGGTGATCGTGCGGGCGACCGAGGAGATGCTGCGAATAGTTCCGGTGGATCTGCGCGAGGCCAGTTACGCGCTGGGCGTCCCGAAGTGGAAAACCATTGCCAGGGTTGTGATTCCGACGGGGCTGTCCGGCATCATCACCGGGGTCATGTTGGCGTTGGCTAGGGTGATGGGTGAGACGGCGCCGCTGCTGATCCTGGTCGGTTATTCGCAGGTATTCAATTTCGACATCTTCAAGGGGTTCATGGGGTCGCTGCCCGGCATGATGTATGAGCAGACATCGGCGGGCGCCGGCGTAAGTCCGGTTCCCACCGATCGGCTGTGGGGTGCTGCGCTGACCCTGATCCTGGTGATCGCCGCACTCAATATCGGAGCCAGAGCGGTCGCGAGAATCTTCGCTCCCGGGAAGTCGTAGGCGGGAGCATTACGTGGCCAAGCGGTTAGACCTGAGCGGCGTCAACATCTACTACGGGTCGTTTCACGCGGTTTCGGATGTGTCGCTGTCGATTCTGCCGCGCAGCGTGACGGCGTTCATCGGTCCGTCGGGCTGCGGCAAGACGACAGTACTGCGCACGCTGAACCGGATGCATGAGGTGATCCCCGGCGCCCGCGTCGAGGGCACCGTGCTGCTCGACGATAAAGACATCTACGCCCCCGGTATCGATCCGGTCGGTGTACGCCGGGCCATCGGAATGGTGTTCCAGCGGCCGAACCCGTTCCCCGCCATGTCGATTCGTGACAACGTAGTGGCCGGCCTGAAGCTGCAGGGTGTGCGCAATCGCAGGGTGCTCGACGACACCGCCGAATACTCACTGCGCGGCGCGAACCTGTGGGATGAGGTCAAGCATCGATTAGACAGGCCCGGAGGGGGACTGTCCTTGGGGCAGCAGCAGCGGTTGTGCATCGCGCGGGCTATTGCCGTGCAACCCGATGTGTTGCTGATGGACGAGCCGTGCTCCTCGCTGGACCCCATTTCGACGCTGGCCATCGAAGAACTGATCGGCGAGTTGAAACAGGATTACACCATTGTCATCGTCACCCACAACATGCAGCAGGCCGCGCGGGTGAGTGATCAGACCGCGTTCTTCAACCTGGAAGCCGTCCGAATGCCCGGCCGGCTGGTGGAGATCGACGACACCGAGAAGATCTTTTCCAACCCGACCCAGAAAGCTACCGAGGACTACATCTCCGGACGCTTCGGCTAAGAGCCGACGACGATGCAGCCCGCGAAGGGCGGTGAGGTGGGGGTACCACCCGCTTGGGGGGGAGAGTCGGGCGATCGGCTAACGCGAAGCGCCCGTCGCGTCGTCCTCGGGGAATCGGCCGGTCGCCTGGAAGATGACTCGCCGTGCGACTTCGACGGCATGGTCGGCGAACCGTTCGTAGAACCGGCCCAGCAACGTCACGTCGACGGCGGCTGCCACGCCGTGCCTCCATTCGCGATCCATCAGCACCGTGAACAAATGCCGGTGCAGATCGTCCATCGCGTCGTCTTCTTCGCGGATCCGGGCGGCCTTCTCCGGGTCGCGGGACAACAGCACCTCTTGTGCACTGCTACCTAATTCGACTGCGACTCTGCCCATTTCGGAGAAATATCCATTGACCTCTTCGGGCAACACATGCTGGGGATGGCGGCGGCGGGCGATCTTGGCGACGTGCAGAGCCAGCGCGCCCATCCGGTCGATGTCAGCCACCATCTGGATGGCGCTCACGATCGATCTGAGGTCACCTGCGACTGGCGCCTGTAAAGCCAGCAGCACGAAAGCGTTCTCCTCGGCGCGGGCGCTTTGCGTCGCAATCTTTTCGTGGTCCGAGATCACCTGCTCTGCCAGCACCAGATCGGCCTGCAGCAGGGCTTGGGTGGCCCGCTCCATGGCGATCCCCGCCAGTCCGCACATCTCGCCGAGCTGCTCGGATAATTCGGAGAGTCGCTCATGGTAGGCGGTCCGCATGTGCTCAAGCCTACGTTCTCGACAACCGGTGGGTGGCCGAGCAACGCCCGAAAATGGCTATTCGCAGGTGGTGTCGGCCGCGTTGGTGACGGTCAGGTCTTCCGGCAGCCTCGTTGGCGGGCTGCTGGTGTTGCGGTCGATCTGCACGCTGACCGACGAGCCGCTGGGCGGGGGAGAGGTCACCGAGCTGAAGTCGGGGCCCAAGACCACCTGAACCACTTGGCCAACGCCGGTAGCCCGCTCGAGCTTTGAGTTGGGGAACGACGCAGCCACGGTCGCGGCGGCCGGCTCATTGCCGGGCGAAAAGAACACGGTAGTGGTCTTCAGCGAGCTCGTGTAGTCGGTCGGCGACATGACGTTGAAGCCATTTTTCTTGAGCTGGCTGGTGGCGGTGGCAGCCAGACCGCTCTGCGGAGTCGAGTTGTAGACCTGCACGGTGACGTCTTGCGGGGAGGTTGTCGTCACCTGCACACGCTGAGACGAAGGGGCCGGACTCTCCGGCGCCGGCTTCGTGCTGGTCGGCGCGGACGTCGGCCCCGAGGTTGGGGTGGTCCCCAAGCTCTGCGCGTTGTGGTCGTTTTCCAGGGGCAGCGGATCGTCGTTGATGATGGCCGCGAAAAGCGCCTTCATGTCCGCCGTGCGCGGGGGCTCGTCGCCGTTCTGGTCGGTCACGCCGGTCGGCACCGTTACGAACGTGATGTGCCCGGCCGCCATGCCCTGCAACGACTGACCCAGCTGGACCAGGTCTTTGGTCTTGACGTTGTCCACGTAGCTGTTGCCGATGAAGATGTTGACGACGTTGTTGAGCTTGTTGAGGTTGAGCAACGTGTCTTCGGAGATCAGCGAACGCAGCAGCGACGACAAGAACAACTGCTGGCGTTTGATGCGGCCGTAGTCACCGTTGACCTCGGTGGTGACCTGGCGGGCCCGCACATAGTTCAACGCGGTCGGCCCGTCGATGACCTGGCGTCCCGCGTGTTCCAGGACGGTGCCTAGTTCGTAGTCCTGCAGCGGGGTCTTGGCGCAGACCTCGACGCCGCCGAGCGCCTCGACCATCCGCGCGAAACCGACGAAGTCGATGGCGATGAAACGGTTGATGCTTAACCCGGACAACTTCTGGATTTCCTTCACGAGGCATTTCGGGCCACCGAAGGAGAACGTCGAGTTCAGTTTGGTCTCTGTGTAGACCATCCTGGGACCGAGCTTTCCGGTCTTGGGGTCGTAGATGGGACCGTACTTGCCGGTCTCGGGGTTCCAGGCCTCGCATTGCAACGGGGTGATGGCCAGATCGCGGGGAAACGACACCGCCACCACGCGTTTGCGGTTCGCCGGAATGTTGACGAGCATCACGGTGTCCGACCGGATGCCGTCGGCGTCGTCGGTGTCGCCGGCACCCATGTTGGCGTTGGCCCCGGCGCGAGAGTCCATCCCGACGATCAAGAAGTCTTCGTCGCCGTACTGCCCGTTGGGGTCGACGATGTCGCGCGAATCCGGGTCGAGCGCGCTGATGGTGTTGAGGCGGCTGTTCTTCGAGGTGCTCCACTGCCAGGCCGCGCCGGTCAGGAGCAGTGCCAGCACCGCAAACAGCGCGGCCAGCGAGCGCCCGGCCAGCACGATCGGCCTGCGGCCGGATTTGCGTGGTGGTGGCTCGGCAAGAGCCTCGGCAGCCTTGGGAGCATTGGCAGCAGATTTCGAGCGGATGCGCCCACGCCGGGCCCGGCGGGGCGAGGTGGACGCCTCGGTGGTCTGGTCGCCTTCAGTGACTTCGGGGTGGTCGGCCTCGTCGTACGGCGGGTAGTCGATCGCCCCCAGGTCGGGCAGCTCCGAGACAAGCTCCAGCGAGTAGGCCGGGTTGTCGATGATCAGGGTGTCTTGCAGGTCGTCGGGCTGATGGAGAACATCGGTATAGACGCCGGACGGCACGGTGTCCCGGGTGTCCCGGGTGTCCCGGGCCGCGTGATGCGGTACGTGATGGTGACGGGGCCGGTCGGGGACGGTGCGGCCGACTTTGGCGAGCAGGTCAGCGACACTGACCGCGCCGGCGGTGTGTGATCCGCTCTTTTTGGAGTCGCCACCGTTGACCTTGACGGGGGACTCGACGGCCGGCTCGGCCTGCCGGCGGTGGGAGCCGCCATCGGGCAGCGGCTTAGAGGGTTCAGGAAACCGCTCCCATGGCGCGGCGCCCAACTCCATGTTCGGGGTGCGCCGATGGTCATGAGTGGCGTCACGCCTGCCGTCACTCATGTCCTACCGGCCTCCAAAGCTCAAGATGAACTCTCTGCGGACGTCAGTGGTGCCCGTGCACACGTCAGCGTGGCGCTGGCGTTATCACGCGCCACCCGCGGCGGGTCGCGCCGTATTTGTAGCCCTTGCGCGGCAGCATAAACTGCCCGCCGTCAAAGTGTCATGCAGCAAGAGTCCATATCGTACTGAGTTATCGACTTGGAAGCGATTTCGAGAGCGTTTCGATTCAGCCACCCGAGTGCATGACATCGGCCCCGGCCGGCACTCTGCAGTCCTCTGGGTCGTTCAGCCAGCCGTCGGGCAAGGCTACCCGGGCGGGTGAACCCTGCCGACCCCGGGGGCCCGTCGCGGCGGCCGGGAAGGGGACAGCGCCGTCCAACCGGTGCAGCAGGCAGTCAAGTTCGTCGAGCGTCTTGACCAGCGCCAACGCTCGCCGCAGCTCGGGGCCGGCGGGAAAGCCATGCAGGTACCAGGCGATGTGCTTGCGGATGTCGCGCATGCCCTTGTCTTCGCCGAAATGCGTGGCCAGCAGCTCGCCGTGCCGGCGGATGATGTCGGCGACCTCGCCGAGAGTGGGCGGAGTGGGCGGCGGGCTGCCGGTGAACGCGGCCGACAGCTCGGCGAAGAGCCACGGCCGGCCCAGGCAGCCACGGCCGATGACAACGCCGTCGCATCCGGTGCTGGCCATCATGGCCAGCGCGTCGCTGGCGTCGTAAATGTCCCCGTTGCCCAGCACCGGAATGGTCCGCACCTGCTGCTTGAGCTCAGCGATCTGGTCCCAGTCGGCGGTGCCGGAGTAGCGCTGCGCGGCCGTGCGGGCGTGCAACGCGACCGCGGCGGCACCTTCGGCCTCGGCGATGCGACCGGCATCCAGGTGAGTGTGGTGGTCGTCGTCGATACCGATGCGGAATTTGACCGTGATCGGGATCCCGGTACCCGCGGCGGCCCGCACGGCCGCGGCGACGATCTGGCCGAAGAGCCGTCGCTTGAAAGGCAGCGCCGCGCCGCCGCCGCGCTTGGTGACCTTGGGTACCGGGCAGCCGAAGTTCATGTCGATGTGATCGGCCAGGCCTTCGTCCGCGATCATTCTCGCAACCGCATACGTGGTGGCCGGGTCGACGGTGTAGAGCTGCAGCGAGCGTGGCGACTCGTTCGGGGAGAACGTCGTCATGTGCATGGTGACGGGATGACGCTCGACGAGCGCCCGCGCGGTGACCATTTCGCAGACGTAGAGTCCGCTGACCGTCCCGACGATGGACTGTTCTAATTCACGACACAGCGTCCGGAATGCGACGTTCGTCACGCCTGCCATCGGCGCCAGCACAACCGGGCTGGCGAGCTCGATCGCGCCGATGCGCAACGTCCACTACCGTCCGCTCATCGTCAGCTTGCCCGCGGTTTGATGGAGCTCCCATGCGGTGGCCCTCTTGCCCGTACGCGCTTCCCGCTCGAGTTGGCGCTGCTTTGACACCTCGAACTTGTCGCAAGCCATCTCAAGTTCCTTGATCAGCACGGCGAGGTCCTCGCACAGTTCGGCGGCTTCACCGGTGAAGTCCTCACGCTCGAAGATGCGCCATTTCTTCAGCACCGGCATCACGACCTCTTCGAGATGGATGCGGGGGTCGTACACGCCGCCGACGGCGATGGCCACCGCCTTGCGGCGGAACTCGGGCACCTGGAAGCCTGGCATCGCGAAGTTGCGCAGGATCTTGTGCAGCGACTTCATCGCCTGATTGGGCGCAGCCTCAAACCCGGCCGCGCTGACATCACGGTAGAAGATCATGTGCAGGTTCTCGTCGGCCGAGATCTTTGCCAGTAGCTGGTCGGCGATGGTCTCGTTGCAGGCTTTACCGGTGTTGCGGTGCGAGATCCGGGTCGCCAGTTCCTGGAACGTGACGTAGATGACCGAATCGAACAGGCTATCGGCGAACAGGTCGTCTCGAACCTGGTGATTCTGGCCCGGGCTGAAGCCGCGGTTCACCACCTCCATGCGCAGCTTCTCCAGCTCGATCGGGTCGACCGCGCGGGTCACCACCAGGTAGTCGCGCAGCGCGATCCCGTGCCGGTTCTCTTCGGCGGTCCACCGGTTGACCCAGTAGCCCCAGGGCCCGTCCATACCGAGGTTCATCGCGATCTCGCGGTGATACGACGGCAGGTTGTCCTCGGTCATCAGGTTCTGCACCATCGCGATCTGAGCGACGTCGGAGAGCTGGCTCTGCCCGAGCTCCCAGTCCTGGCCGCCGAGCGCATAGAAGTTCTTGCCATCCGACCACGGGATGTAGTCGTGCGGGTTCCAGTTCTTGTGCATGCTCTCGTGCCGGTTCACGTATTGCTCGACGACCGGCTCAAGTTCTTGCAATAGCTGCAGGTCGGTCAGCTCTGCCGACATGAATCCTCCAGTTACCTGTGTCTGTGGGTTGCAGTCAATATATCTGTGCATCCCAGTAGCATCAAGTTTGGCCCCCGCGTGGCAGACCGCGTTCCGATATGTCTGCCCGGGGGCGGGCAACCCCACTCGCGCTCAATCCTACTGGCGACTCAATCATGTGGGGCGAAGTGCACGGATTGCTCGGCTTCGCCCGGCTCAAGCGGGGATGCATAGCCGGCGGCGGCCTTCACCATCTCGATGCAATAGTCGATGAATTGCTCGCGGGTGGCCTCCAGCCGTCCGTTCAGGTACTCCGTGAACAGACTCGTCAGAGCACCGATCAGGCTGGTCGCGACCATTTTCTGCAGCACCGGATCGGCGATCTGGGACAGCTTGTGCTGCAGCAGGTCGATGAATTTGGGCATCCATTCCGCGCCGGACAGGGTCAGCACCGGTTCCACCGCCGGTGCCAGCAGCAGTACGCGGCCGCGCACGGGGTCATCCACCATCAGCCCGACGAATCGTTCGACGGCTTCGCGGGGGGACTTCGCCGTAATGAGCGTCGTCATTGCCCGCGTGCAGACGTCGTCGTAGACCGCGTGCACGAATTCGTCGCGGTTGCGGAAGCTTTCGTAGAAGTAGCGTTCGGTCAGCTCGGCTGTGCGGCACACCGCGCGAACGGTCAACGCCGGTCCACTGGCCTCGCCGAGCAACTGCACACCGGCAGCGATGAGGTGGTGTCGTCGTACCGCCAGGCGGTTCTCCAGCGGAACGCCGGACCAACGGCTGCGTGGTTGACCTGGCTCCACTTCGCTCCCTAAACTTCAAAAGTGACAACGTATGTAGTCAGATTTACCGATAGTTACAGAGAAATTCAACAGTGACTCAAGATACGACGGCAGCGTGCCCGCTGACCAGCACCAAAGAAGCCCCACCCGCCGGCGTGGCCGGCGGGTGCCCGGTGTCGCCGCTGGGTTACGACGTGCCGCCGGTCCCGCTCGGCCCAGATTCCTTGACGTGGCGCTACTTCGGTGATTGGCGCGGCATGTTGCAGGGTCCGTGGGCGGGATCCATGCAGAACATGCACCCGCAGCTGGGTGCGGCGGTGGAAGATCACTCGACATTCTTCCGCGAACGCTGGCCGCGGCTAATGCGGTCGTTGTACCCGATCGGCGGAGTCGTTTTCGACGGCGAACGTGCCCCCGTCACCGGCGCCGAGGTGCGCGATTACCACATCACCATCAAGGGTGTCGATGCCCAGGGGCGCCGTTACCACGCGTTGAACCCCGATGTCTTCTACTGGGCGCACGCCACCTTCTTTGTCGGCACGATTCATGTGGGCGAGCGGTTCTGCGGAGGTTTGACCGAGGCGCAGAAGCGACAGCTGTTCGAGGAGCACATCGAGTGGTACCGGATGTACGGCATGAGCATGCGGCCGGTGCCGTCATCGTGGGAGGAGTTTCAGGTCTACTGGGACCACATGTGCCGCAACGTGCTTGAGAACAACTTCGCGGCACGTGCCGTGCTCGATCTGACCCAGCTGCCCAAACCTCCGTTCGCCCAATGGGTTCCGGATCCGCTGTGGGTGGCGCAACGTAAACTGTTGGCCCCGTTCATCGTCTGGCTTACCATCGGCCTCTACGATCCGCCGGTCCGCGAGCTGATGGGCTACTCGTGGTCGCGCCGCGACGAATGGCTGCACCGGCGCTTCGGCGACATCGTTCGTCTTGTCTTCGCCTTTGTGCCAAGGCGGTTCCAGAAGCATCCGCGGGCACGCGCCGGCTGGGATCGTGCCACTGGGCGGATCCGTGCCGACGCACCGCTGGTGCAGACGCCGGTGCGCAATCTGCCGCCGCTGGACGAGCGGGACAACCCAATGCATTACTGCCCGCAGGTCTGAGCTATTCGGGTTCGGGCAGTGAGCTTTTGGCGTTACCCGTGGTTGTGGCCGTGCACGTCTTCCAGGCCGGCCTGGTGCAGGTGCTTATGAGTGTGCTCGGTCCCGTCGTCGTGGGCGTGGGTGTGCTCGTGGGTGACATGGTCGTGCTCATGCGTGGTGTGCGCATGCGTGTGAGCCTCTTCGCCATGGTGGTGTTCGTGCGCGTGCGCGGCGTCGTGGGTGTGCTCGGTCATGATCGTCTTCTTCCTTTGCGAAATGTGTTGATTTTCAGGCGGATTTAGTTCACCTGGACGGCGGCGCCGATTCGACTGCCCTCAGCTCGCCGTCGGCGCGGTGATGGCGGGGAACCCCCGGACCAGCATGCTCGGCGTTGTACACGGCGTCGATGACGAGCTGTCGCACGTGGTCGTTCTCCAGGCTGTAGAAGATCGTGGTTCCGTCCCGCCGGGTGCGTACCAGACGTGCCATCCGCAGCTTGGCAAGGTGCTGAGAGACCGACGGACCCGGCTTGCCCACATGCTCGGCGAGTTCGTTAACCGACATCTCACGATCCGTCAGCGACCACAACACCTGCACGCGGGTGGCGTCGGCCAGCATTCGGAACACCTCGACCACCAGACTGGTCTGATCATCGGGCAACCGACCAGGAGCATTACCTGCATGCATACGCAGATAATAGCGCCAATTCGGCAGAGTTGCTTCAGCTTGGCGGGACTACCGCGACTTGCGCTCGCCGCCGTTGTGTTCGAACCAGAACCGGTAGACATCCGCCGCGGCCGAGCGGGGTTCGTAGCGCATCGGCAGGCGGCGCTGGTCCCAGCTCTTGGCGTATTCGTCGTAGAAGGTAGAGACCTCGAAGTACTTGCGGTCGTCGATGTAGTACTCCGCATAGGTTTCGCGTGTGGTCAGGAAGACGACTTCCTTGGGTGAGCAGTAGTACAGCGAGCCCAGGCACATCGGGCACGGATGGGCCAGCACGTAGATGGTGGCATCGACCAGATGCTCGGTGCCCAGCTTCATGCAGGCCTGCCGGATGGCGAGGATCTCGGCGTGGGCGGTCGGATCGTGTGTCTGGGCCACCCTGTTGGCGCTCTCGGCCAGTATCTCGCCGTCCTTGACGATCACCGTCGCAAACGGGCGACCGCCCTCGGCGACGTTCTGGCGAGCGAGCTCGATGGTCCGTTGCGCAAAGTCAGTCACATGTCCGGAGGGTAGTCCCGAGGGTGGGAGGGGATCGGCCTGTGGTAGTAACTAGATTGTCTATATTTCTCGGGTCGGGATGAGGGAACACGATGGCGCGCACCGATCGTGATCGGTGGGATCTGGCGACCAGCGTCGGGGCAACGGCGACCATGGTCGCCGCCCAGCGGGCGCTTTCCACCGACGCGGGGTTCATCGAGGACCCC
This sequence comes from uncultured Actinomycetota bacterium, assembly GCA_963845595.1. Lineage (GTDB taxonomy): Bacteria > Actinomycetota > Actinomycetes > Mycobacteriales > Mycobacteriaceae > Mycobacterium. The sequence goes on along the minus strand of CAWJSU010000003.1, from coordinate 23,430 downwards.
TACGCCGCGCCGTTGGTGCGGGCGGTGGGAATCGACGTCTATGTCCGGCTGGTGAATGGGCAGATCCCCGTTGGCGCGGATTCGGAGTTCGATCCGTATCGAATGGCCCGCGGGATGGCCTGTCGCACCAGGTTCTACGACCAATTCTTTCTCGACGCTGCCAAGAGCGGCGTTGGCCAGGCGGTGATCGTGGCGTCGGGTTTGGATGCGCGCGCCTACCGCCTGCCGTGGCCGGCCGGCACCGTGGTGTACGAGGTCGACATGCCCGAGGTGATCGAGTTCAAGACCTCGACACTGAGCGATCTCGGCGCGGAGCCGACCGCCGAACGGCGCACCGTGGCCGTCGACTTGCGCGACGACTGGGCGACGGCGCTGCAGGCGGCGGGATTTGACCCGCAGCTTCCCGCGGTGTGGAGCGCCGAAGGGTTGCTGGTCTACCTGCCGGACGCGGCCCAGGACGCGCTGTTCGACAACATCACCGCGCTGAGCGTTGCCGGTAGCCGGCTGGCCTTTGAATTCGTGCCCGACACCGCCGTGTTCGAGGACCCGCGCTGGCGCACACATCACGACCGGATGAGTGAGCTCGGGTTCGAAATCGACTTCAATGATCTCGTCTACCACGGTCAGCGCAGCCACATCATCGACTACCTGACCCAACGCGGCTGGCAGGTTTCATCCCAGACGGTCAGGGAGCTGCATGGCCGCAACGGCTTCACCTATCCCGAAGACGACGTCGCCGAAGCCTTCGCGGATGTGACCTACAGCAGCGCGGTGCTGGCGCGATAGGGGTCTATCGGCGCAGCAGTTCGTCCTTCAGGCGGCTGGTGAGCATGTCCTGAAACACGGTACGAGCCGGACCGTACAAATCCTGGATGGTCGTGATCAGCTCGGACCGGTCGTATTCGGGGATGGGGCCGCTGGGGGTCCAGAAGCTGTCGATATCCATGAGGAAATACGGTCCGGGTTGGGCTGGGGTTGCCCGGCGCAGGTGGTAATTCGCATCAAGCGCCTGACCGAGACCCGGGCCGTAGCGGATGATCAGCGATTTACCCGGTTGCGGCTCGCGGTAGACGGCGGCGCCCTGCCACTCGGTGAGGGCGAGGCCCTCGGGCGCGATGCGTTGCGGCCCGAGTAACGGCTCTTCGATCCAGTTGCTCCACTCGATACGTCCATCCACGCCGATGGGGACTCGGATCTCCATCACATAGCGCAGGCCGATGCGTTCTACCCCGACGATCGACGAGACCCCTGCGCGCGCGTCTACGACCGCCATCAACGTCTCGCAGAAGGCCTCAAAGCTGGTGTAGGCGCTGGTCTCGACGATGATCGCCTGGCTCTTCATCGACGCGGCGACCGTGTTATCGCGGTTGACGAAGCGGACGAAGCGCTCCGCGATTTGCTGCGGGGCCTGGCCGGGGGCCACCATCCCCCAACTCACGTCTTGGGCCTGCCGTTCGATCGGCAAATGCTCGGTGAGCAGGCGTTTGAGCTCCCGGCTGGATGACTCGGTGAGGGATTCCGTTGCTGGGTGACGGATTTCCATCGTGACCAGGGCGACGGGCGCTGTGGGGTAGAGCTCATCCTCGTTCATCCCGGGTAGCATAACCAAGCCCTGCGGCGGCCCAACGGCCACCGTGCCCACGCGTCGACCGGGGCGGCGTCGCACCGCGCGATCAGCCGAGTTAATACACGTTTTGCGGTGCCCCCAGCAGGGCTCGAACCTGCGACCTGCGGATTAAAAGTCCGTAGCTCTACCAACTGAGCTATAGGGGCGCGAAGGTTCAGAATACTGCTTTGCAAGCTAGGCTTCGTTTGAGGATTAGGCCTACGGTGACCTAAGCTGGCGTGGCTCCCAACGACTATGTTGCGAGTGCCCCGAAGAGATTCGGTTCTGGCCCCCTTCGTCTAGAGGCCTAGGACGCCGCCCTTTCAAGGCGGTAGCGCGGGTTCGAATCCCGTAGGGGGTACCTGCGACGCGGCAACGCGGAGCAACAATGCAAGGCCCTGTGGCGCAGTTGGTTAGCGCGCCGCCCTGTCACGGCGGAGGTCGCGGGTTCGAGTCCCGTCAGGGTCGCCAAGACGCCGAGGCACATGCTGCCTTCCGGCCAGGTAGCTCAGTCGGTATGAGCGTCCGCCTGAAAAGCGGAAGGTCGGCGGTTCGATCCCGCCCCTGGCCACCAGGTTCTGACCTGCATAGACACGGATTATGCACTCGATGGTCGGTTGGTCTTGTCCGGTTCTTGTCCGGTCTTCTGGTGTGTGAATCGGCGTCGTGAAGCCGATCGAGGTTGGTCGCTACGTGGTCCAGTTCGTCGGAGTAGAGGTCTAATGGCGACGTCGGGTATTGGAACTGTCCGAATGCCCCTATGCTCCCGTCGGGCGCTGGCTGACCTCGGCGGCGTAGCTGGTCCAGTCTCCTGCGGAGAGGCGTTGCCAGGAAACGGCGACGTCGGTGTGGATGCCCAGGGTGCGTGCCAAGATCGCGGCGGGGATCTCGGTGGCGAGCTGCAGCAGGGCGGTGCTGCGAGCGGGGCCGGGGCGGATCCCGAGTCGGTTGAGTCGATGGGTCAGCTGGCCGGTGCTGATCGGTCGTCCGGGCTGGCCGCCGGGAAGTAGCCAGGGCGAAGGCGCTAGAGCGCCGATTGTGGCGTGGCCCTTGCGGTTGGCGACGACGGATCGAGCGATCTCGGCGACGGGCTCGGGGAGGTGGATGGGTGCGCGGCCCAGGTGCAGGCTGACTGGGTCGCTGGTGGTGTCGATGTTGGTGACGGCCATTCGGCAGATGCTGGCCGGGTTCTGGGCGTAGAGAAGGACGAGTAGGCCCGCGAGGCGGTCTTCGGGTTTGAGGTTGCTGGTGTCGTGTAGGAGGCGTCGCGCCATGTTCCAGCGGTACTGCTCATCGAGGGATTGGGTGGGGCCGGTCCATCGGTGGGCGCGTGCTCGGACGCTGGTCAGCTTGTTGTTATGGGCCCAGCGGATGAAGTGCCCGGCAGGACCGCGATATGCCGCGGTGTGGTCGGTCAGCCAGCGATCGAGGTCGGCTTGCCCACAGCTGCTGAGCGTGAGCCCGTTGAGGGTGAGCCAGTCCAGGAAAGCAACAGCTCCGTAGGTGCGTTGACGCACGGACGCGAACTGCTGGATGGTGGTCGGGCGGCCGTTGTTGCGTTGCCGCAATCGGCGAATGAGGTGCCAGGTTGTGTAGTGGTGCAATACTTTCCGCGGCGCGGGGTCGACTTGCGCAGCCAATGTCTGGCTGACGAATCGTTCGGTCCGGATCATTTGTTCATCGCGGGCGGGTAGGGCGCCGACGCCGATGAGGACCTCGCGCAGGTGCGCCAGCGGCTGGCTTTGAGGCAGTTCGTCGAGCGCGTCGTGTGTCACGTCGCGGCGGCCGGCGGCGAGGTCGGCTAGGACCGGAGCGACGGGCTTCTTCTTTAGCCATCGCATGGCGGTGATGGGGTGTTCGGCGGTGGCGATGTTGTGCCGTAGCGCCTGCAGACCGGGATGAAGCGATGCCGACGGCGGGCCAAGGATCTCGTTGAGTGATTTGTTGACCAGGCAACGACCGCATTGGCCGGGATGCGGGTAGGAGGGGTCGTTGCAGGTTGGGCAGTCGTGCCAGACTTCGCGGGTGGTGCAGTCCTGGCAGCGTGGCTGGGTGCGGGTGCCCGAGATGATGGGCGCCGTCTGTCCGCAAGAACTGCATCGTGCTGTGTGGTGCTGGCAGTCTGGGCACCACGGCCGCCCGGTGATTCGGGATGTGCCGCAGGGTTTTTCTTCACGGCAGATCGAGCAAATCGTGATCGGCAGGGGCGGGCAGCATCCGCAGATCGGCCCGTCCAATGTTCGGAGGCTGACTGGGCGTCGTCGACCGCAGTTGAGACAGATTTCGAGGTTGTCGGGGTCGGTGATCAAGCAGTTCGGACACAACGGCTGACCGTTGCGGTCGCGGGTGGCTGGTTCGCGATACGTGCCACAGCGTACGCATTCCTGGATGCGGGTGTGGGCGATGCAGGTGCGGCAGACCCGGTGCCCATCGAGCGGTTTGTCGACCTTGACGACGCGACGACACCGCGGACACGCCGGGGCCACGATGCCGCCGATACCCGCGGCGCGCAGCGCGTCGATCAACGGAACGATCGCGCGCACGGGTGCGAGATGACCAGCGCCGGCGAGTAATTCAGGTTGAGCTTCTAACGCCCAGCCGATCTTTCGTTGATGTGTCGGCCGGGATGCCAGCTTGCGGACCGCCGTCGCGATCACATCGCGGTCGGCGGCTGGATCCAGCTGGGCGATCACGTCGTAGATGACCGAGATCGGATCGCGCTCATCGCGATCGGGACATTGCGCGCATCGAGGCCCTCCGGCGCGATCACGGGTCGCTACACGTTGCTGTTGGCCGCAGGCGGCACATGCAACCGGGCGTAGGCTGCACGACCCGCAATACCAGTCCTGGCCCATCCGCTGCAGAGTCCGCAGCTGCTTGTCGCACTCGGCGCAGACCGGCGCCGACACCGACGCACCGGCACCCCGCAGCGCGATCAATAGATCACCGACCGCCCTGGGTGCCGGAGACCTCCCGTCGCGCAACACAGCCGAACGGTCGGCGAGGAAGGCTGCCAGACGCCGCGACTTTGCCCGACCACCGGCGATCGTCGAGACGATTGCGCGGATCTCTTCGGGAGCAAGCCGATCATCGACCGCCACCACCAGCTCGGTGATGAACTCGACCGGATCGGTCACCGCGCGGCCGTGATCGATGTGGGTCACGACAGCTCGGCCCCGCGCACGCGTGCCCGCTTGGGCCGCAGACCCCCGATGCCGGCTTCAGCACCCGCGGCTTTCTTCCGGGGTGTCCCGGCCGTGGCGCGCGCGACCGGCTCGATCAGATCGTCCAAGGTGCAGTCCAGGATGTCGAGCAGCGCCATCAGAACCTTCAGGCTCAGCCGTTCGGGACGTTCGACGACCAGACGGTAGACCTGGCTCGAGGACAAGCTGATGCCGCGCTGCTGCAGCGGGGCGATCAGGTCGGTGGTGGCGAACATTCCGCGGTCGGCCATGACCTTGCGCAGGTGCCATTGATAATCGAGCTTGGCGGGCATCAGCTGTCCTTGTCTGCCGGGATGCCCGCGTCGAGCGCAGGCGCGAGCGCTCGCTGCAGCATCGTGTTCATGTAGTCGGTGCTGACGTGGGTGTAGATGGCCGTCGAGCTGTCACATTCGTGCCCAACCTGGGATTGAATAAATCGCCGGTCGACACCATCCTCGGTGAGATGTGTGACATAAGAATGGCGGATCGAATGCAGCACAAGCGCTTTCGGTAACTTCAAGGCGTCGCGGTAGGCCACGAACCGAGCGTTGATCTCCACGGACTTGATCCGCCCACCCCGCTCGGTCACCCACAGGGCCGGATGGTCCTCACAGCCGAACTTCGGCCGGGCATTCTCGACGTAGTCGGCGACCGCCTCCACCGCCCAATCCATCACCGACAACACGTTCCGACGCCGCGGTGGCTGGCCCCTCTTGGCCTTGCCGTAGCGAACGTTGAGCATCCCGTAGCACCCGAACTGCGGAGCCTTCGGATTCCGTCCGAAATCAACCAGGTCGAGCTTCGCAGTTTCGGTGCGCCGCAAACCCCAGCCGTAGATGACCTTGAAGATTGTCGCGTCGCGATAGGCAGCGAGGGCGCCTTTGCGTTTCGCCCGCACAGCGCGCTCGACCTGCTCGTCGGCGTAGTCGAGGAACCGCTGGATCTCCGCACGCGTGAACGCGCGGGCCTCCGGGCGGCCCTCGTAATCGTTCAGGTGCGCGATCGTATTCCACTCGTGGCAGATCGGCACAGGATGATTCCCCGGTCCGAACTGCTTCTCACACAATGCAACCCAGCCGTAACGGGCGTCGCACAGATACTCGCTAAACAACCGCAGCTCGGTCTGGTAGCCGCGGATCGTCGACGGCGCCAGATGCGCCTCGGCTGTTAACGATTGGGTCCACTCGTCCACATGGCCGGGCAGCCAGTGCCACGGATACTCATTGGTGAACTCGACGAACCGGCGCACCAACCGCTCGCGTGGCATGACGGTCTCTTCCTGCAGCCCGCGCGCGGTCTGCTGGGCCCGCCAACCACGCAACATCGCCTCCACCGTGGCGTCCTCCGGGCGAAGTTGCACCACCCCGGAAACCAGCTCCAAATGCGCCGCACCGGCCAGATCCGCTCGTCCCATACCCGCCTCCAACCCCGAATCGATGCGACCCTTTGAAGCAAGGATCATGCATCTAACGGGTTAGCGATTCAAGCAGCGCTGGTGATGCGGCGTGTCGAGCTGGCGGCGTGGCACCATTCCCGAACCCTGCTTAGCTGGCGACCTGCGGAAACGCGCCCATCTGATGCAATTCCCGAGCCTTGCTGTAAATGTTCGCCGTGACGGTCGGCGTGGAGTGTCCCATGGTTTTCTGGACGTAGCGGAGGTCGGCGCCGGAGTTGCGGGCCAGGCTGGCGTAGGTATGGCGTAGGTCGTGGATGGTCAGGGGTGCCAGTTGTGTCTTTTTGAGTGCTCGGGACCAGTGGGTGTGCCGGCGCCAGTTGTTTGATCTGAGGAAGCCGCCGTTCGGTGAGGTGATCGCCTGGTTCTCCGGCCGCACGGCCGTCGATTCGTGGCTTGAGTGCGTTGATGACGATTTGCGGGAGTGGGACGGTTCGCACGGCGGCGCGAGTCTTTGGCGGGCCGATGATGATCCGGCCTTCCACTTCCGGCGCGGCCTGGCGGACGTAGAGCCGACGCGCGGTTAGGTCGATATCGCCGACCCGCAGTCCGACGAGTTCGGACCAGCGCAGCCCGGTAAAGGCCAGGATGGTGACGACGTCGCCTTGATCGCCGCACGCCGCGGCCAGCGCGGCCACTTGGGTGGCGGTGAGGTAGCGGTGGCGTTCTCGGGCGGGTATCCGCCCGGCTGACACGCCCTGAGCGGGGTTGATGTGGATTCGGCCGTCCTCGCGCGCCATTTCGAGAATTGAGCGTAGAAGCCGAAGTGTGGCGAGTTTGGCCCACGGGCCGACGGTGAGGCGTGTCGATGAACTGCTGTACGTCCTTGCGGCTGATCTCGTCGACGGGGACATGACCGAAGCGCGGGCTGATGCGGAGTCCCCAATGCTGGGTGTAGCCGCTCCACGTCTTGGGTGATACGCGCCGGGCGTTTAGATGCGCTGTATTGGGTCCAGACTCCGGAAAGGCTGACTCGGCCAAGCCTGGGGTCGAAGCGCCTGGCGCCGATCGCCGCTTCGCCGTCTCGGTCGGCCTTGAAGGCTCGCGCCTCTCGTAAGGTGGCGAACGTCGACGATGTTTCGACCCATCCAGACGGGGAGTCTGGATCACGGACCAGGTAGCGTACTTGATAGCGCGGTTGGCCGGCTGAGTTGATTCGCTTTCGGATGCCGCGCGGTACTGATCCGGCCACTTAGCGACGCACCTGCTTGAGCCACGTGCGGACTTCCGCTGCGTCCCAGCGTCTTACGCGGTCGGACAGCGTGTAGCAGGGCGGCCCGACGTCTTCGCCGTGTTCGCGCAAGGCGCCCCATCGACTCACGGTTGCAGCGGACACGCCGAGCAGTTCGGCCACCTGTTCTGCTGTCAGCAGCTCTGGGAATGGCGGTATAAGGGTTGCCGCGGTTTTGGTGCCGGGAATTGCCATGTCGATGCGCTCAGCTCTTTACCGGACCCGCGTGGCTGCGACGCGTGTATCGGTATTCTTCGGCAACAGAACGGATTAGTGAGTCCGGCCAGTAGTCGGCGCGTACCCGCACCGTTGATCCGTCTTCGTTCATGACGTACCCAGTCCCGGGCTCATTTGGGCTGATGCGGTGGGCGGGCGCGCGATCAGCCATGCCATCGCCCAGAACCATCGTCACCTCGTCGCGTGAGCGCAGCCGCAATGCGACGGTCTGGGTGAACAGCCCGCGCATCGGCAGGATCTCCTTGCGCGGGTCTTGCATGAATGCGGCGACCACGATGCCGACGGCTCTACCCTTCGACAGGATGCGTGAAAGCGAGGCTGCGACTTGCTTTTTCAGGGCGCCGTCTGTCATGTAAGCGGTCAAGACGGCCAGCTCGTCGATGAGCAGCACCACGAGCGGGTCAGCAGTGCACGGAGTGTGCGAACGCGTTTCGCCGGCCATCCTTCGGCCGCGGATATCCAGTAGTTCCTCCAACCTAGTCAAGCAGCCAGGCGGCCTCTGCCTCTGTTGTCGCAACTCCCACGAATAGGGACGACCCGGCTGACACCTCGATCCCATATTTGAGGTCGATCGCGAATAGCAGAGTGGTTCCTGCCTTGACGGCTGGGCCGAATCCGCCGGCGATGCCCCAGAAAACAGAGCCCTTGCCTGCGCCTGAGCACCCCACAGTCAGGGTTTGGAAGGCCGCGCGACGGGGAGAATCCACGGCGACCCGTTTTCGCATCGGCCGATTTGAACGGCGGTCGGATCGGTATTGGTTGGTCGTCTGGCTGTTTGAACCTCTGAAAGTTGTTCCCGCATAACGAATTCCATGCGGACGGTGCCAGGGGTAACAACCTTCGAGCGACCGGAATGTGCCCCCAAGGCGTCACGGATGGCGGGAACTGCCTTTTCGAGGTCGTCGACGGTCTGGCCGGTTCGCGTGCGGAAGGTCATGCGAAGGCAGTGGCCGGACATGCTCACTCCGAGCAGGCCGGGGTGAGCCCAGACGGTCTTCGTGGTTCTCTCTGCCCTGCATGTCTTTGCGGGTGACTCGCGTCGAGGCTGACAAGCCGCAGGCTTTGGCGATTCGGGGCCAGCAAGCCATGCCCCAGAGCATCCAGCGGGCCTGGCGCGCGGGGGCCCCGATGTAGCGCTCGTATGTGGCCGGTGATCTGCAGCCTCCAGACGAGGAGCGCAGTCGCGACCACGATGATGATCCCGATAACCCATATGACGCCGAGCTTTAGCAGGTGCGTCAGGTGATCGAAGTCGATCCCGCCGTCGGGCTCTGGGGTCGAATACGGGTCGTTGGGTCCCCCGGGATCAGGGTCGTATGGGCTCACGCCGACACCCGGCCTGACACCGACGATCCCGCCTTGCCCGTGTCGGCCATCATGCCCGAGGCCCGAAATGACCATGCGATGCGGCCAGATTCAGTCGACCGGTCCACGTACGGCAACACCGACAGGTCTTCGAAAATCACTGGTGTGAAGGGCATTCCGCTAGTATTTGGCGGGCACTCAGGCTGTGCCAGGGTGGCGAACTTGACGGTGAGGGTGCGCGCTCGCTTGCTCGCCGCGGGATCGCCGTCGAGAACTTCGACCTGCCACAGGGAAAGGCCCGATTCTCGATCGGTCGCCTGGACCTTGTTGTCCTTTGTTGACCGCTCGTAATCGATTACTGCCGTCACGTCGGAGACCACGAATGCGCGGTGCGGGAAATACCTGTTGGTGGGACACCTTGAGCCACTTCGGCACGGACATTTGTCGACCCTTCGTCAGAACTCCTCTAGACAAGTCAATTGTTATCTAGTCGTCTAGAGCAGCGCGACGGTCAGCCTGACCAAATTCGTTCGAGATTTTTTGCTCAGCGTGCAGGGAAATCGTATTCGAGCAGGTAGGCGGAAGCCGCCTTCACGGTGTCGCAGATCTCAACTGCCACGTCATCGGCGTCGTACGCGGTCCGCAGCACGGTCAGTACGGGAACTCCGGGTTCAAGTTCCAACTGCCGTCGTTCGTTCAGGATTGGGCATCCGAGCTGCGACTTCCTCGGTGAAGCGGGCGAGGGCGTGACCATTTTCTTCCAGGCGGGCGTAGATGCCGCCGGGTCCGGTATCGATCTGCTCGATCTTTGTTCCTTCGGCTAAGCCTGCCGGGATGTAAGAGACCGCCGTCTCAACGGGTCGACCGTTCGCCAGGTAGCGCCTTGATCGCACGACGATGTCGTCGTCGGCCGGTATCTCGAAGTCGCTGAGCTACAGACGGATTCGGCTTCGCGCGGCTCACGACGATATTGTCGACTTGCGGCGAGTAACCGGATTGCTCAGCTTCGACGGCAAAGGCTGCTTTGCCCTCGGCGCGATGCTGTCGCGCGAATCGATCTGATGCCAATCTGCGGATCGGGGGCGTCGGGCGGACGAACACCCCGCGGCCGTGTTGTGCGATGACCAGTCCCTCGGAACGAAGCTCCTGCACCGCTTGTCTTACGGTCATGCGCGCGACACCGAAATGCTCGATCAGCTCTGTCTCGGACGGCAGGCGTTCCCCGGGAGCTAGCCGATTCGAGCTGATTGCCTCTCGCAACATGCCAGCGATCTGCCGATATGGAGGCTTGTCATCCGCTCGGTCGATCTGTCTCAGTTGCAGCACCCGCCAGCCTTTCATTACATGTCTAGACGACTAGTCTAGGAAGCCGAGTCGAACCGTGTCACTTGCTGCCGGTATCGGACAAAGGGAGGCCTAGCGATGGCAACCTCGCCTAAACACTCGGTCAGTGTCGCCGGCATCGTCGTGCGGGACGACGATCGGGTTCTCGTGATCAGGCGAGACGACAACGGCCGGTGGGAAGTCCCGGGTGGAGTACTCGAACTGAACGAATCCTTCGAGGACGGCGTTCGACGCGAAGTCCTCGAAGAAACCGGGCTGAAGGTCACGGTGCAACGTCTCACCGGCGTCTACAAGAACCTCACCCACGGGATTGTCGCCCTCGTCTATCGCTGCCGTCCGGCCGATGGGGATGCTCACTCCACTGTTGAAGCGCGCGAAGTTCGTTGGATGACAAGGGAAGAAGTTCAGTCAGCGATGAATCCTGCGTTCGCGGTGCGCGTTCTCGATGCGTTCGACGACGACGTTCGTTCGCGCGCTCACGACGGAGTCAACCTCGTACTGGGCTCCTGAGGAGCCTAAAGGCGATCAAGCTCGTGAACCGCCCCAGGATGTCCGGAGACTCTGGTGTCCCGTGTTTCGTGGAGTCGTGTCAGGTGGTTCGTCAGGCGGTATCCACCGGAGGTGCGTGAGCGTGCAGTTCGGATGGTCGCAGAGATCAGTTACCAGCATGATTCGGAGTGTGCAGCGATCAGTGAGGTCGCCCGGCCGCTCGGAGTCGGGTGCGCGGAGATGGGGATTGGGTGCCCGAAACCGCGGATAACCTGCGACCAGAGCCGATGGCACGCAACGCCGTTGTGCCGCTGATCGACTGCAGGGGTCAAGGAAGCCGCGGCAAACGGAGTCCGCGAGGATGGCGGTCGCGTTCAGCGTTACAGGTGCGCCAATTAATGACGGACCGCGTCGACCATCGGTCAGGCGGCGCAGCGCAGGATATTAACCAAAAACGGCCTCAAGGCGAGCAATGACCACTCAGCAGGGGGGGGCAGCAAACGTCTTGATTGGCTCCGCCCTCCGGACCTCGTCCGCAAGTCCGCCATGACACGCCCGTCCATCGCCGACCAATAGAGCTGTAGGGTTGATTAAATCCACCCTACGAGGTGGTATGCATCTAACATCGTGACGCGGCGCGAGGGGGTATCAAACAGCGTGTCTCACGCCGCATCATCGCCGCCGCCGCGGCCAATCTTGCGTTGGGCCGGGAGTAAACGCAGGCAGCTCCACCTTCTGCGCCGGTGCGTGCCGCGCGCGTTTGGGACCTACTTCGAGCCATTCGTTGGTTCAGCCTCTTTATACCTAGCAATTGGGCCATGCAATGCAGTGCTCAGCGATTTGAATAATGAGTTAATAGAAGCCTATAGAGCGGTCAGACGCGATCCCGGTCAAGTGGGCCAACTGGCGCGGAGCATACCATCAACGTCCGACCATTATTACCGTGTGCGTGGCACGTCGGAGTCGGATCCGATTGCTGCAGCAGCACGGTTTATATATTTAAACAGATACTGCTTCAACGGCATATATCGAACGGATCGCCGCGGCGCCTTCAATGTACCTTACGGCTCGCGGACGGGAAGTATGCCTGAAATGTCAGACTTCAGGGCGTTCGCCAGGGCTATTCGCAAAGCAAAGCTGTTGGCGTGCGACTTCGCCGACAGTCTTGCCGCTGCCTCGGGAGGTGATTTCGCGTACCTCGATCCGCCATACTTAACTACCCGAAGAAGCTCCTATGGCGAATACGGCTACGGAACCTATCGCGATTCCGAAATAGACCGTTTAATAGATTGCCTCTGCGATCTGGACCGTCGGGAGGTCAAGGTACTGCTCTCTTATCGTACGGAGGAGCGTCTAATCGCAAAGTTGAAAACATGGAGCATCACGACATTCGACGTCTATCGGAATGTAGCAGCCCATGGAAAACAGCGGCTACGCACCACGGAAATATTAGCCAGTAATTACGTAGACCTCCAGCAAGCGATCACGAGATCAGTGTAGGTATGGCTCGTATACGACTTCTAGTTTTATCAGACTTGCACGCGAGTAGTCCGGAAGCGGCCGCCAAAGCGGGCCCGCCCGCCACACACCTGATAACTAATAACCCAGGCGGAATAGTAGCTGCCGATCCCATGGCCTCGCTGGACAAGCTAATTGCAGATGAAAATATAACTGCTGACTATGTTCTATGTTGCGGTGACATCACAAACGCGGCAGACCCAGATGGTGCTCATTTCGCATGGCAGCGACTAAATGAACTCGCGAAACGGGTCGAGGCAAAGCAGCTATTTACGGTGTCGGGCAACCATGACATGGATTCTCGCCAACTGCACAGCAAATACGACGCAAAAGGCATATTGCTTACCTTGCAGCCTGGGTATCCTTTAGAACCCGAGGAACTCGCTAATAAATACTGGGCGCGAAACTATGTTATCGTGGCCAACGGCTTTATGCGCGTGGTCCTCCTAAACACCAGTGCATATCACGGTTACAAGGATGAATGGCAGCACGGGCGTATTTCGGAACTTACTCTCCAAGCGCTTAACGCAGAACTTACAGAAGCTGATGCTTGTCGACTCAATATACTAATTTGCCACCACTATCCGATAAAGTTCGGGGACATTGACCGCGAGGACCTAAGTCAGCTCCAAGGTGCCGAGCCACTGCTCGAGTTACTAGGCAGTGGCGAAGTTGGTCGGTGGATAATCTTCCACGGTCATCGCCACTGGCCTCACATCTTGTATTCTCATGGGGCGGCCACAGCGCCTGTGGTCTTCTCAGTCGGCAGCTTCTCGGCGGTGCTGTATCCAGAATTGCATGGCCGCGCTCGCAATCAGGTCTACCTCGTCGAGTTCGACACGGACGACTTCGAGCATGAGGGATGCGATCCTGTGGGCACATTTCGCGCCTGGGACTGGGCTAAGAACCTCGGGTGGGTGCCGGCCGAACACAAGAGCGGGCTTCCGCATATTGGTGGGTTCGGAGACCGAACGAGCGGAGATAACGCAGCTCGCCAAATCTCTGACGCAATCGCGGCGAGCGGTAAGCCGTTCCTTCGCTGGAACGACTTAACCACCCAGCTTCCATTTCTTACGCACCTGGCGCCGACCGATATGCGCAGATGCATCGAGGTGCTGCGAACACGCCACAACCTCGAGCTGCTCGAATCCAACGGTATCTTCAAGCAAGTGGGCATACCGCAATGAACCAAGAGCACCGCGTAGCAAGTCCTTTTCAATCTTTCAATGCCAGGTCTCTGCCTGCGTCCCGCGTCGCTGAGACATTCATTCCTCCACCACAGTTCGATACGCTAATTGAGCGCCAGCATCACTTACTAATTGGGCCACGGGGTAGCGGCAAGACCACCTTACTAAAAATGCTCCAGACAACCGCATTAGAGGCATGGGGACACCCGCACGCACCGCGGTTTAGGGAACTTATCGACTACACGGGTGTATTTATCCCAACCGACATCGCCTGGCTAAGCCAATTGAACTCTCTCACAGATCGCGGTATGGAACCTATGGAGGCCGAGGTTCTATCCAGGTCATTATTCACGACACACGCCATGAAATCTCTCGTTACTGCGCTCGACAACCGGCTACACCCTGAGGAAAGTGCTCGCATCGCGTTTCGTCGATTAGTCGCCGACGAAAATGTCGAAGGTAACCTTGTCACCGAACTAGCAGCCGCATGGGGGCTTCACGTTAGAGTCCCTAGCCTGTCGGGTCTGGCCCTGGCACTTAGCACACGATTGATGCAGATAAGTGCATTTGCAAAACGTGAATTGGGTCTTAGCTCCGAAGGCAGACGAGAGCGCATTGCGTCGTCTGAATCACTTCATATCGACTTCATCACTGCTGCCACGATCTTCGTTGAAACGGTCGAGCTATTCTTTCCGGCCACACGAAATGAGCGATGGGCTCTGCTGTTTGACGAGCTTGAGCTCGCGCCCCCTTCGATTCGAGATGACCTTATAGCTGCAATTAGGAGCGTCGACAGCCGCTTCCTTTTCAAATTGTCGCTGAGTCCATATACTTCCCAAGTAACTAACCAGGGTGAAGTTACCTCGCCGATGGCTGGACATGATCACCTTGAACTCAACTTAACCTATGCGAACTCAACCGACGCGTACGGATTCTGTCGCGAGCTCTTTATGAGGATTGTCGCTGATTTTGGGATCGACATCAAATCGCCCGCGGATCTCTTAGGGGGGTCAATTTTTGGAATCGATGAATCTTTTGTGGGGCATTCCATCTCCGAGGCTGAAAGCGAATACCGACCAGGTGGCCGCCTCGGCAAGCGCTTCATCTCGCTTGCAAAAGCCGATGAAACCTTCAGACACTATCTAGATGAGCACAAAATCGATGTGCAAAACCTCGACAAGCTTCCGCAGAATCTACGCGACCGATACGTGCGGAAGGTTCGATCAATTGTTGCGGTAAGGTCCGAGTACCGCTCAGCTGACGACTTGTATGCCAGCACGAGACGCCGGACTCGAGGCAGAAAGAATCCCGTACTATATAGTGGCGAACGGTCGACTTTTGCCATGGCTGAGGGGAATCCACGCTGGCTAATTGGCTTGACTACGAGACTGCTTAGGGACGACCGTAGCAAGAGCCGCGTGATACCACCGAACGTTCAAGCGCGAGAAACCGCCCTACTCGCTAATCGATTTCGCGCACTTCTTAAAACAATACCAACAATCGCACCTTCCGGATATCCGCGGGGCTTATTGTCTATCCTTGACCCAATAGGGGAGTATTTTCATGATCAAGTCGTTCGTCGCGCCTTTAATGCGGATCCCGTCGGTTCCTTTGTCGTCGATGCAGACTCGCCGGCTTGGTTGATTGATAGCCTGGGGAAGGCCCTCAATACCGGCGCGATCATATACGTACCGGATCCGGATGCGAGTTCAATAGTTTCGTCAATCAAGGGAAAGCGGTTCCGTTTATCATACGCGTTGGCGCCACATTACGGGTTGCCGTTATTGCTCTTGAGGGAGATATCGCTAAAGACGATTTTGACACGCCAGAGCGACCAAGATACTCTTGAGTTTGAGGAACTAGGAGGTAGGGAATGATTCCCGATGTAGAGGTCGCTTTGCGCGCATTCGAAAAGTGCGATGAATACGATGTGCTCATTGGGGCACTCGGATATGAGTGCAGGGCCTCGTACATCCCTGGGCTGCTTCGGGCGAATTCAGGTCTGAAGTATGTAAGCGTGCTTCAGGAAGTTCCTGGGTTGTGTTTTGACTCGAATAGGTCACTTTTCCACGAATGGGGGTTTGTGGAATTGGAAGGTGATGGAGCTCTCGCACGGAAGCAGATCGCCATAATAGCCGATGAACTTGAGGATGTGGACAACGAATATATCCGAATAGCGCTAGATGTCTCGTCCTTCACGCGAGCAAGGATGGCGGAGATCGTTCTAGGTATATGCGATTTAGCACGAGCCGCTAACAGGAGGGTGTGTGCAGATTTTTGGTATGCTCCGGGCCTATTCGAATTACCCAGTGATGGCGACTTCATCACAGATGTATCAGAGCCAGTCACGCCCGATTTTGCGGGATGGTCGGCGAAGCCAGAACTCGCGACGAGCCTTGTGATCGGAGTCGGGTATGAACCAGAGAGAGCACTCGGGGCGGTTGAGTATCTAGATCCGGCGCATATCTGGTGCTTCGTTCCGGTGGGGGATGACCCGCGGTTTGATCGCGCAGTAGAGAAAGCGAACGAGTCTATGTGGCGTTCATCGCCGCAAGCTGAGCGTATTCCGTATCCAGTCGCCGATCCCATCTCGACTTACGTGTCACTCGAGTCGCTCGTTTACGGGCTTCAGCGTATCTCCCGACCGATCGTTCTACCATTTGGGCCGAAAATTTTTTCGGTATGCTCACTACTGATCGGAATCGCATACGCGCCGGCAGTTACGGTGTGGCGAGTGAGCGGGGGTACGCAGAGCGGTGTCCGGGATTGCAAACCTGCAGGCAGCTCTTACTGCCTGCCGATGTCCATTTCGCCAACTAAGTCGGACGATACAGATATGTCATTTGAAGATTTCGGCGGCGCTAGGATTGTCGGCATAGTATGACCGGACGCCCGCCTGGAACCGTTGCCGGAGATGCTCACAAAGGCCGCAAGAAGTGTAAATGGGTTCGGCATCTAAAACGAGCCGACATCAAATTCGAACCGATGGAGTATGAATATCTGCTGAATGAAAAAACACGCGATGACCTTGCGCGCCTTGTTTTTATGCATTACCAAAAATACGCCGTTGATGTGCGCGACTGGTATCTCCGAGATAAAAAGGGTAAGCGTCGACTTTCGCGGTGGCTGCGCGGCATTTCGATAATTTTTCTCGCAGCGGGCGGGGCTGCTCCATTACTTTTTTCCGTCGGAGTTGTCCACGATATAGGTTTCGGTTATGTGTGTTTTGCGCTCGCTGCTGCGTGCTATGGCTTTGACCGCCTCTTCGGGTTGTCCTCTGGCTGGATGCGCGATATGAGCGCCGCTCAGGCAATTGAAGCCGCCATTTCCAGATATTATCTCGAATGGGCGGAAATGCGGGTATCGGGCACCGAGGAGGCGGACGCGGGTCTCGCTCTTGTCCAGCGGTTCGCACATCAGGTCTTGGCTGTCGTTCACGACGAGACGGCGGCGTGGAGGGCCGAGTTTGAGGGCGCAATGAAACAGTTGGCCGCGGACGTGAAGCATGACAATCGCTCAACAGAGGCGGGTTCGTCCGGTGGACCAGGCTCATAGACCTTGAAAGTCGGCGTGGAGACATTTTGACGAAGCAACGACGGCTGTCCTAAAAGTTGGAGTGCGTCGCAGACAGGGTCTCCCTTTGAGAGGCACACGAGTCGATTCGGCTGCGACCGGCAGAGGTCGGAGCTGCGAGGTTCGCCACGGCGGCAAATCCGATCCCAGCAGCCAGGGAGTAGTGCTGGTTTCCCGCCAACCTACGGAAGTCGACCGATAGTCGAAGCTGGGTCGTACCCGGGCGTGAGAAGGCGTTGCAGCACAAGGTGAATCTGGCGTAACCCAGCTCTCGACCTCGAAATACGGCGCGAACGGCGCGAAGAACACCGGATGTCCAACAAAGCGTCCACCCGCGCTAACTCGTCAGGCAACACCAACAGCTCCGACGGCAGGATCACGTGCCACAACGACAACTGGTCAGCTACCGTTCTAAGCATGATGGCCTCGATCCCTTCTTGCCCAAGGGTTCGGGGCCATCATCTCGCTAAACAGCAGCCCCCCCAGCCATCGCCACGCCCCGAGTCTTTTTCAGGTCTTAGTAGGTAGCGACCGCTTCGCGACCGTTCCGGGCGGAGAGATCCTGAACCAGGTTTTTCAAAAATGTGTCGGACCGCAGAGGCCCGGAGGGCTACGCTCGACCAATGACACCAAAGTCTCTCTTTGTCATCATGCCATTCGGAATTCGACCACTGGAAAGCGGAGAATTGCATGATTTCGACGGTTTTTACCATGCACTCCTCCGTCCTTTAGCGGAGGAAGCAGGTTTCGCCGTATTACGAGTTGACGAAGTTGTTCAGAGCGGTGATATTACTGACCAAGCTTTCAAATACCTTATGAACTCAGATGTCGTCGTAGCCGACGTGAGCAGTCCCAATGGGAACGTTTACTATGAGCTCGGGATCCGCCAAGCGATATCCTCAGGTCGAACGATACTGGTTGCCATAAGGGGAACCAGCCTACCTTTTGATATTGCGGCTCAACGCGTACTTTTCTACGAGCAAGAATATCAGCACGATGACCGATTTCGAATATTGTTCGGTAGCGCACTTTCGCCTGAACAGCCGGAACCAATTAGCCGCGTACGTAAAACGCTGGAATCGATGGGCCTATCGCTCAACCGCACTTCTGATCAAACGACATTTGAGCAGGAATTTAATCACAAGATCGAACGAGCAAGCACCGCAGAACAGCTTGTAGCAGTATGGCACTGGGCAAAGAACTTTCCATCTCTACCCACATCTGGTCTTTTGAAACTTTCAGCCAAGCTTGCCAACGTCGGCGACTTCTCATCGGCGGCAGATGCGCTTCAAGCGGGCTATCCGCAGGCTGAAGACGACTACGAGGTTCACCGTCAACGCGGATTCTATCTCCGAAAGCTCGGCGATTATGAAGCGGCAAAGGACGAACTCAACCGAGCCTTGACGTTGAATCCAAACGATCCAGAGGCGCTTGGCATGCTTGGCGGTCTTTACAAACGAGAGGGAGATTACGCGCAGGCCCTCATTTGTTATGAACGGGGACTGGTCCTGTCTCCTGATAGCTTGTACCTGCGCGTTGCTTACGCAGGTAATCTGTTGATCGCTGATGCAGCCGGTAATCTTGACGCTGGGCTAGCCCTATATCGATCCTTATCCGGTTTCATATCGAGCAACCCCTCATATGTCGGGGACTTTTGGGCCGATCTCGTTCTTGCTGAGGCCTCCTTTGCGTTGGGGCAGGAAGCAATTGCATTTGGAAATGCCAGGCGTGCTATCGAAAATGGGGCTGGTCGGGTGGAACTTGAGTCGACGGCAGAACAGATCCTTCTAATCGGCGATGCCGGCGTAAATTCCGAATTAGCGAGACGATTAAGTCAAGCATTAATGGACGCCGCTCGTGGCTCTCGTGCACTACTAAAAGTTGAAATGCAGAGCACTAGCGATGCTGACCGGGGAACAGCTAGCCTCGTCAGTGGGCCGCGGCTCATATTTCATCTGTCAGACATTCATTTCGGCTCTAAGCTGGGCAACGGGTCGGAACGCGTAGACATGCACAGGTTTGCAGATAGCGAGAACTCGCGACGGCTGAGTCTAGAAATGATAGACGAGATGAATCGAGCTATGGAGCGTACTAACTGCAACTCTGACGACGTGGTAATTGTGATCTCAGGTGATCTGACATACACCGCAACGGAAAATGAGTTCAAGCTTGTCAGTGCTTTCCTTTCAGAAACATGCACAACTGTCGGAATTCGACCCGATCAAGTTGTCCTAATACCCGGTAACCATGATGTCAATTGGGCGGCCGCCCAACAGAATTTGACCCATCGTTTTGACGATTATTTATCCTTTGTGCATGACTTTTACGGCGAGACCCTATTTCGCAAGCGATTTCCGCTGATCGAATGGAATTTTCAAGTAAACGGAGAACGACCAAAAGCCAACGAAATAATTTACTTTGGAAAGCACGCCGATGTCACGTTTGTGGGTCTCAATACTTGTGTTTTTGAGGATTATCAGCACCACTATGGATTCGTCGGGAGGGCGCAGCTTGATAAAGTCACAGCCCTTCTGAAAGACTCAACGGCACTTCGTTTCGCTGTAATGCATCACCATCTGCTCCCTTATCCTGAGCCATTAGAGGCACGGAGTGCTGGCAACGTGTTCCTCGACATGTCAACCGTTCGCGATGCTGGTCTAGTCGAGAAGCGCCTTGAGAAGCTCGGTTTCTCGTTAGTTATGCACGGACACAAACATAAGCCGCAATTCAGAGAATCGCTCGTTTTAGATCGCTTCGATGAAAGTGATGTGCGACGGTCGCTGCTTATTTCTGGCTGCGGCAGTACTGGCGTCTCAGAGGAGGAGCTGGAACAATCGCAATCGAATCATTATGCGATAATCGAACCGCTCCGTTCTGCTCGGCAGCCAGCTGCCGAATTTCTGCGAATCGAATGGCGCGAACTATCGTTTGCTGCGGATGCAGAGTGGGCGACTATGGCTCGCCGGACAATAAATGGCTAGTGCCTTCCGTTCGACCGTGATCCACTCACGGTAACGTGCCGCAAGTCCCCAAATTATTGGAATCTGTCCAACGCAAGCGCGAGTCCTGCCGGGCAAAGTGGATCGCGGGCTGCCTCCGCCTGAAAAACGGTCTCGCTGCTTTCGCTATCGCTTAGGCCGCGGCCAGTGCTTTCGGCACAGCGGAAGAACCCATGGGGATGTCTGGGGAAGACGGTGCTGCCAAGTGAGCGAGCATTCGCGTCACAAGCTTGCAGCACAAGGTGAATCTGGCATAACCCAAGCTCTCGACCAGCCTAAACGTGGGTTGGCTTAGATCGACCGCAAACGCCGGGGATGGATTGTAAATCCGTCGGCGTGAACCTATGCAGGTTGAAATTCGGACACTCCACCCAGCCCCGGATCACATTGCGCATAACGGTACTGGGGTGGCTGTCAAGGCCACGCCGCTACGCGGTTGGCTACAGGCCCAGCCTTGACAGCAACCAGACCACCGCGCAGGCCTCGGCCAATACCGGGGAGGGGCCCGCGACTCATACTATGTCGAGCGTCCAGGCGAAGCGGGGTCGTCGAGGTGAGCTACATACAGCGCGTGACGCAGCGGATAAAGCACGGCAAGCCCACCGGTGTGTACCGCCAGCTGCAACTGCTCAATGATCGCGCGCACCCGCCCACGCTCTTCAGCGTCGGTAAGCCCGAATTCACAGAGCTCCCAACGATATTTGTGATCCTTGAGCCGCAAGAGCAACTCGTTGATCGTGTTGTCCAGGTCCAGGTGTTCAGCAGCCAAACTCGGGTAATACTCGGCCGATCGCCATCCGGCAGGCGCGGCGACAGTTCGATCGTCACGTGCTTTGCGTATGTGTGGGTGTGCCGCTATGCGACGGTCAGAGGTGAATTGCGATGGTTCACCTAAGGACGGCGATTCGTTTGTCACATTCGGGTGGCGCCTAGTCTGCCGACAACGCCGCCGCAAGCTGGGATGCGAACGCTGGTCCGTCAGTCACAAGCACGTAGCCACCGGCAAGTCCGCCTTGGTTACAGAGGAGTCGGCGCCGACGGACCCTGCGATGTCGTACCTTGCCCGTCTGACTGTCTACTCGTCGAACCGTGACTCGCGCTATTCGCGGCGCGATCGCAGTGGGAAAGCGGTGCGTGCAATCGGCGTAGGCGGCTTGGGAGCGAGACCAGCGACGGGCAATCCGCCGGGCCATCAGGTATGCGTCCTGGGCGATCTCCACGACTGCGGTAGCTCGCTGCAGCCCGTGGACCCCCCAAAAGCGACCAGGTCCGTGGCCCGGTTGCTGCCAGGCTTCCGGGACCATGTGCTGGCATTCCTTGTCGCCCAGATGATTCGGTGACGAGTGTTTGGTGAAGTAGATCGCCAAGCGTTTGGGGTCGCAGGCGCGCAATCCGTTCAGAATGTCGATGGCAGTGCCGGCCAGCATGTGGCGCGCGCGTTGCTCCGCGTCGGGATGGCCAACGATGTCCGCCCATTCCTGCGATAGCCAGTCCCGGAATTTGCGGCCTGATGGGCCGGCGGTATTTGGGGGAGCCATCCACAGGTGAATGTGTGGTGCACCGCGACGTTGAAATTCGAGCTTCCAGATGTAGCGGGCCGGTTCACCGTATTCGCGCTGGAACCGCTTGCGCCACAACACCATGTGCCGCTTGACGCTGGCCCCATCGGGCGCAACGGATTCCCAGTCGCCGGGATAGGTCAGTGTCACCATCGCCGGCACACGCCCGCTTTCCACCAGCGGCGTGTAGTCGAGTTCGGCGAACGTGCGGCACATAGCGGCCCGCGACTTGCGGGACCATTCGGTGATCGTGCGCCCAGGCGGATCGGGCAAGTCTCGGCCGGCCTTCACCCGGTCTACCTCGTTTGCTACATCGAGCCGGTGTCGAGTTACGGCCCGCTCAGATGCCTTCTCCGCGCAAACGGGTCTGGTCCATCCAAGGCGGACTACACCAGGGCCGATCGTGATTCGGAATCGGCCAGACTCAGGTTCCACACCAAGGCGGTCCCGCCCGTGCGCCCACGGCTCTGTTCGTTCAAGTAGTGCTGCCGCCGAGGCCACCAAGTCGGGGCCCGGGAACTGCAGCCCCAGGGCATCGGGGGCCGACAGCTCCGCGTCAACGACGTCATCGACGGTGTCGCGGACACTTTTGGGACATATAACAAGCCCGTTGGTCCCAGCCGGAACACGGCCTACGCCGCTACCGCTGTCCGACCGACCGCTGTCGCTCTCGCGCCCTGCGGCCTTGGCGGCCTCGGGCACTCGCGGTCTACCGGCGTCAGCGGCTGCGGCCGTGTTCCGGCTGGTTGTTCGGGTTGTGGTCGGTCCAAGAGGGTGTTGCTCCGCCGTCGTGCGAGTCGAGCGCACGGTCGACCTGGTGATGCTGGGCATCGGGTACCTGCTCCCCGGGAGCCCAAGGCGCGCATCACCGAGTGACGGGCGGCGAAGGGTTCCCTTACGGGAGTGCTGTCACCGTGTCCGGTTTGTGTCCGATCGTCGGACGAGCGCCCTGCGTCAGGCGTGCTCAGCGCGCCACATTTGACGCATGAGCGTTGCTTAAGTGCAGGTCAGTGGCTATTCTTCCCACCTGAAAAGCGGAAGGTCGACGGTTCGATCCCGTCCCTGGCCACCACGTATCAGCCCAGCTCAGGGCACTAATTTACTCCTCCTGCTCACAGAATCCGGTGGGTTCGTGGGGCTCCATGGGGCCAAAATGGGGCCAGATGGGGCCAACTTCTGATGCAGGCCGAATTTGCTACATGCTGAAGGTCGCCGCCGCGCGGGCAGCCGGGCAGCGCCGCACGTGTCGGCCGGACCCAGAACGCTCAGTCGCCGGGCTGAAGCTCGCCCAGCGCGTCGAGGGCAGCAGCGATCTCGTCGAGTTCCTCGTCGAACAGGTCGGCGTAGGTATGGGCGGTGACGGTGATCGAAGCGTGGCCCATCGCCTTTTGCAGCAGGCGCAGGTCGGCTCCGGCCCGCCGCGACAACGACGCATACGTGTGTCTCTTATGCGGAATTCCGCATAATCGGCATTAGGTGGACGGCCGGGTTATGCGACCTGTTGGATCGTTTCTGCTGGCTAAGGGGTTGCTGCGGGCGGTTCTGTCCGCATAACGCCGGGGGCGGCGTCAACGGTCCAGCGAGTCGAGCCAGCCGATCAACGACGCATCCGAGGTCCAGTCGGGCAGGACGTCGGGGGTGAGCGGCTGGTAGGCGTTCTCGATCGCTTTGCGTTTGGTCTCGGCGTCGGCGCGGGCGTAGATCTCGGTGGTGGACACGTCGGCGT
>CAWJSU010000002.1:0-547322 GCA_963845595.1 uncultured Actinomycetota bacterium | reverse complement strand
CGGCGCTGCCGCCCTGTCCGCCGGTGCCGCCTTGACCGCCGGCACCGCCGGTGTCACCGGAGGTGTCGGTGCCCGCGGCCCCGGCCCCGCCGGTGCCGCCGTCACCGGCGTTGCCGCCGTTACCGACCGTGCCGCCGGTGCCGACCGCACCCGCGAGCCCGCCGGCACCGCCGTTGGCGCCGTCGCCGCCGGCGCCGCCCTGCCCGCCGCCGCTACCGGCGTCGGGGGTGCCCAAAGCGCCGTTCGCCCCGGCACCACCGGCGCCGCCGGCGCCACCGCTGCCGTTGGTGCCCAGCGCGTCACCCGCGTCGCCGCCCGCACCGCCCGCGCCGCCTTGGCCACCACTACCGCCGTCGTCGCCGGTGCCATCGACCCCGGCGATGCCCGCGCCGCCGGCGCCGCCGGCCGCGCCGTCACCGCCGCTGCCCGATGCGGCGCCGGTGCCCACCGCGGCCGCGGCCCCACCAGCACCACCGTCACCACCGGAACCGCCTTGGCCGCCGGTCGTGGCGCTGGTCCCGCCCTGACCGCCCTGGCCACCGCCGCCGCCGCTGCCGCTGGTGCCCGCGACACCGGTGCCGTCGCCGGCGCTGCCGCCCTGCCCGCCGGTGCCGCCTTGACCGCCAGCACCGCCGGTGTCACCGGAGGTGTCGGTGCCCGCGGCCCCGGCCCCGCCGGTGCCGCCGTCACCGGCGTTGCCGCCGTCACCGACCGTGCCGCCGGTGCCGACCGCACCCGCGAGCCCCGCCGGCACCGCCGTTGGCGCCGTCGCCGCCGGCGCCGCCCTGCCCGCCGCCGCTACCGGCGTCGGGGGTGCCCAAAGCGCCGTTCGCCCCGGCACCACCGGCGCCGCCGGCGCCACCGCTGCCGTTGGTGCCCAGCGCGTCACCCGCGTCGCCGCCCGCACCGCCCGCGCCGCCTTGGCCACCACTACCGCCGTCGTCGCCGGTGCCATCGACGCCGGCGATGCCCGCGCCGCCGGCGCCGCCGGCCGCGCCGTCACCGCCGCTGCCCGATGCGGCGCCGGTGCCCACCGCGGCCGCGGCCCCACCAGCACCACCGTCACCACCGGAACCGCCTTGGCCGCCGGTCGTGGCGCTGGTCCCGCCCTGACCGCCCTGGCCACCGCCGCCGCCGCTGCCGCTGGTGCCCGCGACACCGGTGCCGTCGCCGGCGCTGCCGCCCTGTCCGCCGGTGCCGCCTTGACCGCCAGCACCGCCGGTGTCACCGGAGGTGTCGGTGCCCGCGGCCCCGGCCCCGCCGGTGCCGCCGTCACCGGCGTTGCCGCCGTTACCGACCGTGCCGCCGGTGCCGACCGCACCCGCGAGCCCGCCGGCACCGCCGTTGGCGCCGTCGCCGCCGGCGCCGCCCTGCCCGCCGCCGCTACCGGCGTCGGGGGTGCCCAAAGCGCCGTTCGCCCCGGCACCACCGGCGCCGCCGGCGCCACCGCTGCCGTTGGTGCCCAGCGCGTCACCCGCGTCGCCGCCCGCACCGCCCGCGCCGCCTTGGCCACCGCTACCGCCGTCGTCGCCGGTGCCATCGACCCCGGCGATGCCCGCGCCGCCGGCGCCGCCGGCCGCGCCGTCACCGCCGCTGCCCGATGCGGCGCCGGTGCCCACCGCGGCCGCGGCCCCACCAGCACCACCGTCACCACCGGAACCGCCTTGGCCGCCGGTCGTGGCGCTGGTCCCGCCCTGACCGCCCTGGCCACCGCCGCCGCCGCTGCCGCTGGTGCCCGCGACACCGGTGCCGTCGCCGGCGCTGCCGCCCTGTCCGCCGGTGCCGCCTTGACCGCCAGCACCGCCGGTGTCACCGGAGGTGTCGGTGCCCGCGGCCCCGGCCCCGCCGGTGCCGCCGTCACCGGCGTTGCCGCCGTTACCGACCGTGCCGCCGGTGCCGACCGCACCCGCGAGCCCGCCGGCACCGCCGTTGGCGCCGTCGCCGCCGGCGCCGCCCTGCCCGCCGCCGCTACCGGCGTCGGGGGTGCCCAAAGCGCCGTTCGCCCCGGCACCACCGGCGCCGCCGGCGCCACCGCTGCCGTTGGTGCCCAGCGCGTCACCCGCGTCGCCGCCCGCACCGCCCGCGCCGCCTTGGCCACCGCTACCGCCGTCGTCGCCGGTGCCATCGACCCCGGCGATGCCCGCGCCGCCGGCGCCGCCGGCCGCACCGTCACCGCCGCTGCCCGATGCGGCGCCGGTGCCCACCGCGGCCGCGGCCCCACCAGCACCACCGTCACCACCGGAACCGCCTTGGCCGCCGGTCGTGGCGCTGGTCCCGCCCTGACCGCCCTGGCCACCGCCGCCGCCGCTGCCGCTGGTGCCCGCGACACCGGTGCCGTCGCCGGCGCTGCCGCCCTGTCCGCCGGTGCCGCCTTGACCGCCAGCACCGCCGGTGTCACCGGAGGTGTCGGTGCCCGCGGCCCCGGCCCCGCCGGTGCCGCCGTCACCGGCGTTGCCGCCGTTACCGACCGTGCCGCCGGTGCCGACCGCACCCGCGGCCCCGCCGGCACCGCCGTTGGCGCCGTCGCCGCCGGCGCCGCCCTGCCCGCCGCCGCTACCGGCGTCGGGGGTGCCCAAAGCGCCGTTCGCCCCGGCACCACCGGCGCCGCCGGCGCCACCGCTGCCGTTGGTGCCCAGCGCGTCACCCGCGTCGCCGCCCGCACCGCCCGCGCCGCCTTGGCCACCACTACCGCCGTCGTCGCCGGTGCCATCGACCCCGGCGATGCCCGCGCCGCCGGCGCCGCCGGCCGCGCCGTCACCGCCGCTGCCCGATGCGGCGCCGGTGCCCACCGCGGCCGCGGCCCCACCAGCACCACCGTCACCACCGGAACCGCCTTGGCCGCCGGTCGTGGCGCTGGTCCCGCCCTGACCGCCCTGGCCACCGCCGCCGCCGCTGCCGCTGGTGCCCGCGACACCGGTGCCGTCGCCGGCGCTGCCGCCCTGTCCGCCGGTGCCGCCTTGACCGCCAGCACCGCCGGTGTCACCGGAGGTGTCGGTGCCCGCGGCCCCGGCCCCGCCGGTGCCGCCGTCACCGGCGTTGCCGCCGTTACCGACCGTGCCGCCGGTGCCGACCGCACCCGCGGCCCCGCCGGCACCGCCGTTGGCGCCGTCGCCGCCGGCGCCGCCCTGCCCGCCGCCGCTACCGGCGTCGGGGGTGCCCAAAGCGCCGTTCGCCCCGGCACCACCGGCGCCGCCGGCGCCACCGCTGCCGTTGGTGCCCAGCGCGTCACCCGCGTCGCCGCCCGCACCGCCCGCGCCGCCTTGGCCACCACTACCGCCGTCGTCGCCGGTGCCATCGACCCCGGCGATGCCCGCGCCGCCGGCGCCGCCGGCCGCACCGTCACCGCCGCTGCCCGATCGTCGCGCCGGTGCCCACCGCGGCCGCGGCCCCACCAGCACCACCGTCACCACCGGAACCGCCTTGGCCGCCGGTCGTGGCGCTGGTCCCGCCCTGACCGCCCTGGCCACCGCCGCCGCCGCTGCCGCTGGTGCCCGCGACACCGGTGCCGTCGCCGGCGCTGCCGCCCTGTCCGCCGGTGCCGCCTTGACCGCCGGCACCGCCGGTGTCACCGGTGGTGTCGGTGCCCGCGGCCCCGGCCCCGCCGGTGCCGCCGTCACCGGCGTTGCCGCCGTTACCGACCGTGCCGCCGGTGCCGACCGCACCCGCGGCCCCGCCGGCACCGCCGTTGGCGCCGTCGCCGCCGGCGCCGCCCTGCCCGCCGCCGCTACCGGCGTCGGGGGTGCCCAAAGCGCCGTTCGCCCCGGCACCACCGGCGCCGCCGGCGCCACCGCTGCCGTTGGTGCCCAGCGCGTCACCCGCGTCGCCGCCCGCACCGCCCGCGCCGCCTTGGCCACCACTACCGCCGTCGTCGCCGGTGCCATCGACCCCGGCGATGCCCGCGCCGCCGGCGCCGCCGGCCGCACCGTCACCGCCGCTGCCCGATGCGGCGCCGGTGCCCACCGCGGCCGCGGCCCCACCAGCACCACCGTCACCACCGGAACCGCCTTGGCCGCCGGTCGTGGCGCTGGTCCCGCCCTGACCGCCCTGGCCACCGCCGCCGCCGCTGCCGCTGGTGCCCGCGACACCGGTGCCGTCGCCGGCGCTGCCGCCCTGTCCGCCGGTGCCGCCTTGACCGCCGGCACCGCCGGTGTCACCGGAGGTGTCGGTGCCCGCGGCCCCGGCCCCGCCGGTGCCGCCGTCACCGGCGTTGCCGCCGTTACCGACCGTGCCGCCGGTGCCGACCGCACCCGCGGCCCCGCCGGCACCGCCGTTGGCGCCGTCGCCGCCGGCGCCGCCCTGCCCGCCGCCGCTACCGGCGTCGGGGGTGCCCAAAGCGCCGTTCGCCCCGGCACCACCGGCGCCGCCGGCGCCGCCGCTGCCGCTGATACCCAGCGCGCCACCGGCGCTACCGCCCGCACCGCCCGCGCCGCCGTCACCGCCGCTACCGCCCGCGTCGCCGGTGCCATCGACCCCGGCGATGCCCGCGCCGCCGGCGCCGCCGGCCGCACCGTCACCGCCGCTGCCGATCGTCGCGCCGGTGCCCACCGCGGCCGCGGCCCCACCAGCCCCGCCGTCGCCGCCGCTGCCGCCGGCCCCGGCACCGGCCGGAGCGCTCCCGCTGGCACCGTCGCCGCCCTGGCCGCCAGCACCGCCATCGCCGCTGGTGCCCGCGGCACCGGTGACGCCGCCGGCGCTGCCGCCCTGTCCGCCGGCACCGCCGTCACCGCCGCTGCCACCGGCGTCCCCGGTGGTCGCGTTGCCCGCGGCCCCAGCGCCGCCGTCGGCGCCGCTGCCGGCGTTGCCGCCGGCACCGACCGTGCCGCCGCTGCCGATCACACCGGCGGCCCCACCGGCACCGCCGTTACCGCCGCCGCCGCCGGCGCCGCCGTCCCCGCCGCCGCTGCCGGTGTCCAGGGTGCCCGATCCGCCGCTGGCCCCGGCGCCACCGGTACCGCCGGCCCCGCCGCTGCCGCTGATACCCAGCGCGCCACCGGCGCTGCCGCCGGCACCGCCGGCGCCGCCGGCACCGCCGCTACCGCCCGCGTCGCCGCTGTTCGCGCCACCGGCGATGCCCGCGCCGCCGTCGCCGCCGGCCGCACCGGCACCGCCGGCACCGATCGTGGCGCCGGTGCCCACCGTGGCCGCGGCCCCACCAGCCCCGCCGTCGCCGCCGCTGCCGCCGGCCCCGGCACCGGCCGGGGCGCTCCCGGTGGCACCGTCGCCGCCCTGGCCGCCAGCACCACCGTCGCCGCTGGTGCCCGCGGCGCCGGTGACGCCGCCGGCGCTGCCGCCCTGCCCGCCGGCACCGCCGTCACCGCCGCTGCCACCGGCGGCGCCGGTGGTGTTCACGTTGCTGTCGGCCCCAGCGCCGCCGTCGGCGCCGCTGCCGGCGTTGCCGCCGGCACCGACCGTGCCGCCGAGGCCGATCACACCCGCGGCCCCGCCGGCACCGCCGTTGCCGCCGCCGCCGCCGTCGCCGCCGTCCCCGCCGCCGCTGCCGGTGTCGGTCGTGCCCGACCCGCCGCTGGCCCCGGCACCACCGGTACCGCCGGCCCCGCCGCTGCCGCTGGTGCCCAGCGCGCCACCGGCGCTGCCGCCGTGACCGCCCGCGCCGCCGGCACCGCCGCTACCGCCCGCGTCGCCGGTGTTCGCGACCCCGGCGATGCCCGCGCCGCCGTCACCGCCGGCCGCACCGGCACCGCCGGCACCGATCGTGGCGCCGGTGCCCACCGCGGCCGCGGCCCCACCAGCCCCACCATCGCCGCCGCTGCCGCCGGCCCCGGCACCGGCCGGGGCGCTCCCGGTGGCACCGTCGCCGCCCTGGCCGCCAGCAGCACCGCTGCCGCTGGTCCCCGCGGCGCCGGTGACGCCGCCGGCGCTGCCGCCCTGCCCGCCGGCACCGCCGTCACCGCCACTACCACCGGCGGCGCCGGTGGTGTTCACGTTGCTGTCGGCCCCAGCACCGCCGACGGCGCCGTCACCGGCGTTGCCGCCGGCACCGACCGTGCCGCCGCTGCCGACCGCACCGGCGGCCCCGCCGGCACCACCGTTGCCGCCGCTGCCGCCGTCCCCGCCGTCCCCGCCGCCGCTGCCGGTGTCGGTCGTGCCCGACCCGCCGCTGGCCCCGGCACCACCGGTACCGCCGGCCCCGCCGCTGCCGCTGATACCCAGCGCGCCACCGGCGCTGCCGCCGTGACCGCCCGCGCCGCCGGCACCGCCGCTACCGCCGGCGTCGCCGGTGTTCGCGCCGCCGGCGATGCCCGCGCCGCCGTCACCGCCGGCCGCGCCGGCACCGCCGGCACCGATCGTGGCGCCGGTGCCCACCGCGGCCGCGGCCCCACCAGCACCACCGTTACCGCCGCTGCCGCCGGCCCCGGCACCGGCCGGGGCGCTCCCGGTGGCACCGTCGCCGCCCTGGCCACCAGCAGCACCGCTGCCGCTGGTTCCCGCGACACCGGTGACGCCGCCGGCGCTGCCGCCCTGCCCACCGGCACCGCCGTCACCGCCACTACCACCGGCGGCGCCGGTGATGTTCACGTTGCTGTCGGCCCCAGCACCCCCAACGGCGCCGCTGCCGGCGTTGCCGCCGGCACCGACCGTGCCGCCGAGGCCGACCGCACCCGCGGCCCCACCGGCACCACCGTTACCGCCGCTGCCGCCATCCCCGCCGTCCCCGCCGCCGCTGCCGGTGTCCAGGGTGCCCGACCCGCCGCTGGCCCCGGCACCACCGGTACCGCCGGCCCCGCCGCTGCCGCTGATACCCAGCGCGCCACCGGCGCTGCCGCCGTGACCGCCGGCGCCGCCGGCACCGCCGCTACCACCGGCGTCGCCGCTGTTCGCGACCCCGGCGATGCCCGCCCCGCCGTCACCGCCGGCCGCCCCGTTACCGCCGGCACCGATCGTGGCGCCGGTGCCCACCGCGGCCGCGGCCCCACCAGCACCACCGTCGCCGCCGCTGCCGCCGGCCCCGGCACCCGCCGCGGCGCCGCCGGGCACGCTGGCACCGGCCCCGCCCTGGCCGCCAGCAGCACCGCTGCCGCTGGTCCCCGCGACACCGGTCGCGCCGCCGGCGCTGCCGCCCTGCCCGCCGGCGCCGCCGTCACCGCCGCTACCGCCGGCGGCGCCGGTGATGTTCACGTTGCTGTCTTCCCCAGCACCGCCGACGGCGCCGTCCCCGGCGTTGCCGCCGGCACCGACCGTGCCGCCGAGGCCGACCGCACCCGCGGCCCCACCGGCACCACCGTTACCGCCGCTGCCGCCGTCCCCGCCGTCCCCGCCGCCGCTGCCGGTGTCGGGGGTGCCCGACCCGCCGCCGGCCCCGGCACCACCGGTACCGCCGGCCCCACCGCTGCCGCTGATACCCAGCGCGCCACCGGCGCTGCCGCCGTGACCGCCCGCGCCGCCGGCACCGCCGCTACCGCCCGCGTCGCCGCTGTTCGCGACCCCGGCGATGCCCGCGCCGCCGTCACCGCCGGCCGCGCCGGCACCGCCGGCACCGATCGTGGCGCCGGTGCCCACCGCGGCCGCGGCCCCACCAGCCCCGCCATCGCCGCCGCTACCACCGGCCCCGGCACCGGCCGCGGCGCCGCCGGGCACGCTGGCACCGGCCCCGCCCTGCCCACCAGCAGCACCGCTGCCGCTGGTCCCCGCCACACCGGTCGCGCCGCCGGCGCTGCCGCCCTGCCCACCGGCACCGCCGTCACCGCCACTACCACCGGCGGCGCCGGTGATGTTCACGTCGCTGTCGGCCCCCGCACCCCCGACGGCGCCGCTACCGGCGTTGCCGCCGGCACCCACCGTGCCGCCGCTGCCGACCACACCCGCGGCCCCGCCGGCACCACCGTTACCGCCGCTGCCGCCGTCCCCGCCGTCCCCGCCGCCGCTGCCGGTGTCGGTCGTGCCCGACCCGCCGCTCGCCCCGGCACCACCGGTACCGCCGGCCCCACCACTGCCGCTGACACCACCGGCGCCACCGGCGCTCCCGCCATGACCGCCCGCACCGCCTTGACCACCACTACCACCGGCGTCGCCGCTGTTCGCGACCCCGGCGATACCCGCCCCGCCGTCACCGCCGGCCGCCCCGGCACCGCCGGCACCGATCGTGGCGCCGCTGCCCACCGCGGCCGCGGCCCCACCAGCACCACCATCGCCGCCGCTACCACCGGCCCCCGCACCAGCCGGAGCGCCCCCGGTGGCACCGGCCCCGCCCTGCCCACCAGCACCACCGCTGCCGCTGGTCCCCGCGACACCGGTCGCGCCGCCGGCGCTGCCACCCTGCCCGCCGGCACCGCCGTCACCGCCGCCGCCACCGGCGTCCCCGGTGGTCGCGCTACCCGCGGCCCCAGCACCCCCGGCACCGCCGCTGCCGGCGTTGCCGCCGGCACCCACCGTGCCGCCGCTGCCGCCGGTGCCGCTGGCTCCACCGGCGCCGCCGTCGCCGGCGGCACCGCCGGCACCGCCCGACCCGGCGCCGGTACCGGTGTCGGTGCCGCCGGCCCCGCCGTTACCGCCGCCGCCGCCGGCACCGCCCTGCCCGCCGCTGCCGTTGGTGCCACCGGCACCCGAGCTGCCGCCCTGACCGCCCGCGCCGCCGGCCCCGCCGGCAAAGCCGGCCACCCCGGGCCCGCCGCCCGCAAGGCCACCGCTGCCGTTATCCCCGGCGCCGGCGGCCCCGCCGGCGCCGCCGTCACCGCCGGTGCCCGCGCTGCCGCCGCTACCGGTAGCCCCGAAAAGCCCGCCGGCGCCGCCGGCGCCGCCGCCACCGGCATCGCCGCCGGCCCCGCCGGCCCCGCCGCTACCACCGGCCGCGTCAACGCCGGTGGTACCGGCGCCGCCCTGCCCGCCCAGGGCGCCCGAACCGCCGTCAGCACCACTGCCACCAGCACCCAGCAGCCCGCCAAACCGGCCCGAGCCGGCCCCGCCGGCCCCGCCGGCCCCGCCGGCCCCGCCCTCGCCGCCGCCGCCGCCCGCGCCAAGCGGCCCGCCACCGGGGGCTCCCGCGGCGCCGGCCCCACCGGCCGTGCCGGCCCCACCCTCGCCGCCGGCCCCGCCGCTGCCCATGAACATCTGCCTGTTGGCCCCACCAGCCCCGCCCGCCCCACCGGACCCGCCGGCCTGACCAGCCCCACCGGCCACACCGGCCCCGCCCACACCACCCGCCCCGCCGTGGCCGCCACCGAGCACCCCATCGGCCCCGCCGGCCCCGCCCGCCCCGCCGTTGCCGCCGGCCACCACCGCGTTCCCGCCGGCCCCGCCCGCACCGCCGGTACCGAACAGCCCCGCCGACCCCCCGCCACCACCGGCCCCGCCGGCCCCGCCCGACCCACCATTGCCGCCGTTGCCGTACAGCCACCCACCGCCGCCGCCGGCCGCCCCGGTCCCGGCCGCCCCATCGGCGCCGTTACCCACCAACGGGCGCCCGGTCAGCAACTCCCACGGCGAAAAGAACCCCAGGCCCTGCAGCGGCGAGGCACCGGCCGCCTCGGCGGCCGCATACGCCGACCCCGCCGAGCCCAGCGCAGCCACAAACCGGGCATGAAACAACGCGCTTTGCGCACTCAACGCCTGATAATCGGCCGCATAGCCGCCGAACAACCGCGCAATCGCCGCCGACACCTCATCGCCGGCCGCCGCCGCGATCCCCGTCGTCGACGGCGCCGCCGACGACGTCGCCGCCCTGATCGCCTCCCCGATCCCCGTCAAATCCGCCGACGCCGTGGCCAACGCCTCAGGTGCTGCGATCAGGAAAGTGGACAACTTGGGCTCCAATCACCTCGGGGCGACACACAAACCAAGAAACCCTCTGCTAGCGGCGCAGCACACGGTAACCATTCTGTGACCCATTTCACAACCCTACTTTTTGAATTTTTTGCAGCATCCTCCCGATGGAGGAGCTCCGAGTGCGGCCAGCCAGCGCCCCGAGCGCGTACCAACTCGATATAGGCACATCGCTGCCTGCGGGTGAGGTCACTACCGACACGCACGCGATCAGTTACGTGCACCCGCCAAGCGAGCCCGACGCCGACTGACCGCGGATGTGATGCGGTGGACTGCACATCGTTACATCCCGTGGCCGGCTCGACAGAACCCGCTCAACTATTGCCGTCGCATTGACCGGGATAAACCATCAGGGTCACGACCGTAGTCCGTGCCGAACTGGCTCGAGAGTTCTACTTCGGCGACGACGCGGTGTTGTTGGCGATGGGTTGTTGGCGATGGACACCGCCGAGGCCAGCACCTTCCGCACGGCACCGGCTCAGGCAGCGCAGCAGGGGTCGTCGCGACCCGACCATGGGGAGTGATTCACGAGTTCCTCGTGGCGCCCGGGGAGGCCGACATCGGGCTGGGCGGCGATCGCGTGCTGTGGCGGTTCGATCATCGCAGGGCGGTGGAAATCATAGATAAGTTGACCGCACTACACGTTCGGCCCGGGTCATCACTACGTTGACGACATCTCCACGCCGACACAGACGCCCGTTCTCTCCTGCGACGAGTGCGTCTAGATCCTCGATGCCGAAGGCAGCTTTGATCGAAGGTGCCAATTGGGTTATGCCCAAGCTGATTTGAAGGGTAAGCTCGGCCCCGGCGTAGCTGCATGCAGCACAAGAGCGACTCGGCGCGCGCCCGGGGTGTCAATCAAACCAATCCCCGATACCGGTCTGTCTGATCCGAAAATGTGGCCGGGGTTAGGCGGCCAAATGCTGGCCGGTGCAACGAAAAGTGTTGCGATAGTTGCTGTCGAACGCACAGGCCGACCTGGTAAGCCAACAAGTCAGCCCAGCAGAGAATTCGGCGCTCGCATTAAATCACTTGTGCCACGTTGATTTAAGAAGCCTGCCGCGCCGACTTCTGTCGCACCGCGGTCGTAATATTCGAACATGCATGGCGCTCAACGGGGTCGCGGGTATTTCCGTCATTGGGGTCGATTTCGGTTGGTAGGGGCGGTGTCGGCGTCTCACCGGGAAAATGAGAGATCCCGATCGCTGTAGGACGCCCCGATCTAAGAGTCGGGGATCGGCGTCGACGCTAATGCTGTCAGGTGCTCAGGCCCGACGATCAAGACCACGCCGATCATGAACCCGACCAATGACAAGCTCGACGCCAATGGCGCGCAAGCAAGGTGCCGGCGTAAGGGAAATAGACGGCGGTGCCGACCATCACGGAGGGCGCAATGGCCACCACGATGCATGGCGTGCCCGCCACTGCGTGACCAACAACGAGCCACGTTGTCGCCAGTGCCGACGTACCCACAGAGGCTAACCAGAAGCCGTGCAGAGGATTCGAAGGCCAGCGAAACAGTCGTTCGAGAACCAGGAGCAACAACAACGTCGCAGTCACGCTCAGTGCGGGCTGTGTCAAACCCGCACGCAACGCCACACCCGAGCCGAGCTCCTGGTTGGCGAACGCCGACCAGCCGCAGTACAACCCGCCCCCGGCCAGTGCGACCAACACAGGGCGGATGCGCTCCCGAAAACTCCCGCCTCTTTGAGGCGCGCTCATCGGTCCAACCGCGCCCGCAGTGTGTTGAGCAATCCGCCGGCAATGTCCGCTACGTCCAGAGGTAACCAAACGAGCAACGA
Source organism: uncultured Actinomycetota bacterium (assembly GCA_963845595.1). Lineage (GTDB taxonomy): Bacteria > Actinomycetota > Actinomycetes > Mycobacteriales > Mycobacteriaceae > Mycobacterium. The sequence goes on along the minus strand of CAWJSU010000002.1, from coordinate 535,743 downwards.
GTTGCCCTCGGCGAAATGAGGGTCGAGTGCGGTGTAAAACCGCATGTCGGGGTAGTCGTCAATTCGGCCGAGTCGCGACTTCTCGTGCGGTGTGCGCCGGGGCGCCCCGACGAATGTTGTCAGCTACTGCTCAGTTTAGACGTGTACTGCGGGCAGTATGCCCTGATGCTCGCGCCGACGAAGTAGCCGCAATGGTAGGCGGGCATCTGACTGATGTTCAGCACGTCATTGGCAACCGCGGTAGGCGTCTCTCCGTTGTCAAGTTTCCGACAAACCGAATGACCGGCCTCGATCGCGTGTTGGGAAGATATGTGGTCGGTGATGCCCTCGGACTTCAGCGCTGTCAAAAATGTGTTGTCGCTGTTGTTGCTGGTGTCGGCATGAGCGGTCGAGATTGCGCCCAGCGGGCCAAGCAACACGACCACCACAGCTGCTAGAAGGCGGATAGCCATTTCGGATTCCCCCTGAAGTGTCATTAGTTGCTGGCGGCGAATGCGCCGCCAACGCTGGATGTTTCAGACCTGCTACGGTCTCGCGCGTACTGCGCTTGTCGGGTTGTTCAGGCCACCACACCCTGCGTTTGTTGCGGTGACTTACCCTGGCCGCGCGGGCGACGACGCCCAGGAAAGACGCCATGCCCCAGATGGGCGGTCGGTCATCGCCTGACCAAATCTCGGCTATGGCAGCGAACGCTTGCCAAACAGCGAGCCCGCGACTTGATATCCGATGCGACGTCTCTCATCGTTTAGCGACCGCGTTCGTGGCTTCGTTGGCATACCATTCGGCGCTGCTTCCCGGGGTTTCTGGGCCTCGGGGCGAACGGCGCCGCCGTCAGCGAGAGGTGCCAGGATCGCCGGCTGTCAAGGTCACTGACGACGTTGCTTTATCCACAAAATAGCTCAAAATAGCTCAATCGCAATGGCGTTCAGCAAGTCGCTGTCCCCGCAACGACTTTCGGCAAGCCGACTTGCAACAAGTCGCCCGCTACGGGGAGAAGTAACCCCTATGGCCGCCAGCCACACCCGCGATCGGCAGAGTTCACGCGCTGTCCACTAACTGGTTAACTGCCGGTTGGGCACATCCCGGCACACGAAGCAGTGCCCAAGGCTGGCACCACCGGAGCCTGCTGGGGTGCTCACGAGGCTAAGGCGCGGGCAGCATCCTGCCGGCGTCTCCTGGATACAAGGCGCACTTGTATCGCGGCAAGGACGCGACCGCTACTGCGACGCCGTCGCCGGATGAAGGATCAATGCCATGAACACTTCAACGAACACCAACCAGACCCTCGACACCACGACAAGCACCGCGGGCGCCACCGGAATCGGATTCCTGCGGCGCACCATGGCCGGCGCTCTGCTGGCCACGGCGGTCACCGCGATCGCCGTCGGTCTCGCTGCGACGAGCCACGCCGACGACGGCGCACCGGCCCCGAACTTTGGCGGCCCCGCGCAAACGGGCGCCAACTGCAAGACCGAGCCGTGGGGCTTCCTCGGCTCCCAGCGCCGCACCCTGTGCGACGGTCCGATTTCCGGCGACGGCAGCTGGAGCCGGGAGCGCACCATCTGGGCTCCCGCCCATTATTCAACGCCGATCTGCACCTCCTACGGCAGCAACCGCTCGTACTCGTCCTACAACTGCTCGGGCGGATACTTCGTCAACGAGCGCCTGGTCAGCAACGAGACCTACCCGGTGCGACCCGAGACGGTGCTGCCCGACGAGCCAGGGCACCTGGGCTAACCGGCTTTCGCAGGTCCCCAACTGACACGGCCACTTGCACTGCGACCGGTTCCGAGCAGTGGACACTCAAGGACAACTCCACAATAAGCCAGGGGCGGCGCGCAAGTGCCGCCCCTGTTAAATCCTGACTGGGGCCTCACGTCGCCGGTCGGTAGGTGCCCCGTCGTCGAAGTTTGATCAGCGAGGCCCTCACTAATTCACGAGATATCGTCAAAAACTGTGGATGAGCCAGCTTCGTGGGCGACCTCAGTTTCGGGCGTGATTCGTCGTGCTAGGTCCGTGCTCTCGATGCCCGGCGTACGCCGGCATCTGGTGGTTCACGCAGTACTGCGGTGGATTGAGATCCGTTGTGTGATTGCCGCGAACGCGGCGCGTACGGCGGCTGGTTGTTCGATCCAGGGGAAGTGGCCCGCCTCGGCGATGACGCGCCAGATCACGTTCTGGGTTTGGAAGCGCTCGGCCTGCCACAGTGCCTGGGTAACGATGCGGTCTGCTGAACCGCTCACGATAAGGGTTGGCAGTGTCGTTGGCCACCAGGCTGTTTGGTAGCTGCGATCGAAATTCGCGTCCGACCATTGCGCAGCCCGTGCGTTGTAAGGCATTCGTGCCAGAATCTCTGCGCCCTTGGCAACGCTTTGGCCGGTGAAGTTCCAGGGCGCAGATTCGACAGCAACGGCGCGAAGATTTTCGTCCGTAGGATCGGATTCGTAACGGGCCGTGGCCTGCTCGACGCCCGGTAAGGGATTGTTGCGCACCATCTCCTCGAACACCGGCATCCACGACGCGTCAGGGGCGGTGCTGATCAGCACCAGCCCTTCCAGACACGCGGCCAACGCCGGCGTGGATAGCAGGTACTCGCCCCCCGTGGAATGTCCGACAAAAACCGGATGGGCGACAGCGCGGGCCGCTTCAAGCAGAACCCGGGGCCACAGACTGTAGGGATCAGCGGGTGCTCCTGGAGCATCGACGTTCGAGCCATCGCCAGGAAGGTCGACCATCCAGGAGCTGCCGGCCACATCGACAGTGTCGACCAATTCACACAGGCTTTCCGAACCGATTCCTGGGCCGCCGGGAAGGAACAGCCAGTCCAAGTCCCCCGCGCGAATGACTCGTCGGCGCAGCCGTACCCCAGACGGCGTCCAATGAACGTGCGGCATGGCTGTGGGGGACCTTCCGTGAGGGCCGGCCGGATGCCTTCGGATAGGCCTTCCGGTCAGAATTGACATGTGGGACACAGTGTCAAGACGTCTGCTGTTCCGGCGACCTCCATCGCGGGCCGCGCCAACGCAGGTCCTTTGATCACACAATTCGGACTTCAGATCATCCTCGGGAAGGTGCGCTCACGTGCGCCCCCTCGCCGAGGCTCATCCACAGGTTCTGATCGTTGCTCCTAATACGCACGGCTATGCCGGGCGTAAGCCTGTGACAACTCCTAAGCCACTGGACCGGAAACCTGGCTGCCTAGGAACGGCGGCGTCTCTTGGCCCGCCAAGGCTACGAAGTTATATATCGGTGTCGTGTCGTAGGTGTAGTGAGCTGCACTGGGACCGGCTAACAGGAACATTCCGCCGTTGTAGATTGCTTCGGTTATGGAAATGATCTCCGCAACCGATGTGGCTGGGTTCACGAGCTTCAATGCTTCACTGAGGATTGCGAAAATATTTGGACTATTAGCATTTTGGACGATGTTGTAGATTTCCGTCTCGATTCGGCCGGGGCCCGCTTCGGCGGTCCATGGGTTGGGACCGATAGGCGCATCGGCGTACAGGTCGTTGCCGTTGCCTATTGTGTTGACGAAATCACCCCAAAAATGCGTGACCGGCGTAAGTAGATGTGGTGCAACGTCTTCCGGCATCATGCAGGCCGGTCCGGAGATGCCGCCCGTGACAACACCGTCCACGTTGGCCGGCAGCGGCCATCCTGCGAACTGGTTGCCCGACGCGAATCCCGGCAGCCTGAGCGGGTTTCCCCAAACAGCCACCGCAACAATGCGATTTGCGATCTGCGGATTCAGCCACGCTATCGTGTGCAGGAATTGGCAAACGACGATTGCGCCCTGTGAATACCCAAGCAAGATAATGGAATTGTCTGGGTACGACGGCTGACCGTCTGGCGGATTGACTTGTGTGCAAAGCCTATTCAGCTCGGCGACACCAGCGTCCACGCTTGGCCCCATGGGGAACACGCTGGCGGGATAGTTACCGACAGGCTGCCAGTAGAACAGATCCGGAAACGCTGCCGCCAGTGCGGAAGCTACGCCGGCGGGTTGCGGTGAGGCGGTGTTCCACATGTCGACATTGCTGCCCGATACTGTCATCACTATGTGTGGCATTTTCAACCTTTCAATTGTTCTGGAACGTGGATCATCCATGGAACCGTAACGGCAGTAAGCTGTTTCAGTTCCCTGGCAACACAGATCCACACGACTAACGGGACGATCACTTGTGAAACTGCTTGGGCTACTTGACTACCGCCGTTCAACGAGTCGTTGGTCGGCGAACTCTCCACTGTGACAGTCAACGTGGTTAGACCGGTGTCGCTAAGGCGCTCAAACAACAAGTGTTCGGCAGTCTTGGCGGCCCGGGTCAGTTCGGGGAGTGTGCTGTTGATCGCCTCCTCGTCTCGGATCTCGATCCCGCCCGCGACCTTGTTGACAGAGACATTGCGGCGGGAAGCCGCCGACTCTTTGGTGAGCTGGCTGGGTGTCGAGAAGGTTCCGCGTGCCCTGTGCCAGTGTGACGACTGCGCCAGCAAGTTGATCTCCCGGGCAACAACGGCCATCCAGATCGCGAGACTGACGCCGCCCGTCGTGGTCGTGGCGAGCCGGAGTTCTAGCGTGGACTCCGTCACTGGAGACGGGTTTTCGAATGCCATCGCGCACCCCCGCTGTCTCGGGCTCCCCCCACCAGAGCTGGGACCCTTTCTTCTACATTGCCACGATCTCGGCAACATGTGCGGTGGCACGACGCGTTTGTGATTGGTTTCGTCCCGCGAAGTGGTGTACGAGCCGGGCCTGATCGTTGTCAGCGGCGCCGAAATGGCCTGTTGACTGATCCCCACTTCGCGGCTGGCCGCACTCAAACCGCCTGTCTTGGCGATCGTCGACAACACCTCAAGTGCGGAAAATCGGGGCATCCGCGCGCTGAACGCCACGCCTGCTCGTAGCGCCCCGAGGCGCCCGCAAAGCACGACGCCGGGTCATAACCCCAGGCCAAGGCGCTGGGCGGCAGCCAGCTGGCGTCCCTGGGTACAAGGCGCACTTGTATCCCAGCAAGGACGCGACCGCTACTGCGACGCCAGCGCTGAATGAACGATCAATGTCATGAACACTTGAACGAACACCAACCCGACCCACGACACCACGACGCACATCCTGCGCCGCAGCACCTACGCTTTGGTAGCCGCGGCGGCGGCGATCGGTCTGGTTACGTCGGCTTGCGGCACCTCTCCCAACTCGGCCACTAAGACGACGTCGCCGGCCTCGGCAACGCAACTGCAATCGCAAATACCCACACCGGCGAACACTCGGCTCACCGACGGCCCCGCCTCCATTCCAGACAGCGGCATCCACATGCATTTCCTGGTCAACGGATCGTCGACCGACGTTATGGACGCATACAAGGCCGCGCTCGAAGGCAGGGGCTGGGCGGTGACCGTTGTGAGTTCGGGTGGCTGGCAAGGCGCCGGCGGCGCCACCTACACCGGGACCCAGGGCAACACCTACGCCGTGTTCAGCGGGGGAGGCTCCGATGGCGCTACCGACGTCAGTGCCCGCGCATGGCCGTCAAAGCCCTCGAACCCCAACTGTGGTGGTGGCAACCGAGGATAACGGCGAAATCGGAAGACGTTGACGGGACGCATCAGCCGTCCCGCCTTCGTCGCGCAAGCGCCCAGCGCCAGTCAGTCCTCGACCCCAGTACGGGCGGATGGCCGCGGGGTGTAAATGGTGGAGTATGGATACCGCCAAGCTGTTGTCATCCGTTCCGACCGGTCTGTGGATCGGCGGCGAGGAACGTTCCGGCTCCGCCACCTTCGATGTCCACGACCCCTCCGACGACCACGTTCTGGTCTCCGTCGCGGACGCGACAGCCGCCGACGCCGTCGCCGCGCTGGACGCGGCGGTGTCCGTCCAGGCCGAGTGGGCCGCGACACCGGCGCGCGAACGTGGCGAAATTCTGCGCTCGGTATGGGAAATGATCAACGCCCAAGCCGAAGACGGCGCCACGTTGATGACCCTGGAGATGGGCAAGGTGCTCTCGGAGAGCATGGGCGAAGTGAAGTACGGCGGCGAGTTCTTCCGCTGGTTCGCCGAAGAGGCCGTCCGCGTCCACGGCCGGTTCTCGCCCAGCCCGGCCGGCAACGGTCGCATCCTCGTCGTCAAGCAGCCGGTGGGACCGTGTTACGCGATCACCCCATGGAACTTCCCCCTGGCCATGGGCACCCGCAAGATCGGGCCCGCGGTGGCCGCCGGCTGCACGATGATCGTCAAGCCCGCGCAGGAGACCCCGCTGACCATGCTCTGGCTGGCCAAGCTGATGGACGAGGCGGGTCTGCCCAAGGGCGTGCTGTCGGTCCTGCCGACCACCAAGCCCGGTGAGGTGACGCGGGCCCTGATCGACGACGGGCGGCTGCGCAAGCTGACCTTCACCGGCTCCACCGGCGTGGGCAAGTCACTCGTCAAGCAGAGCGCCGACAAGCTGCTGCGGACATCGATGGAACTTGGTGGCAACGCACCGTTCGTGGTGTTCGACGACGCCGACGTCGATGCCGCCGTGGACGGCGCGATGCTGGCGAAGATGCGCAACGGCGGCGAGGCGTGCACCGCGGCCAACCGCTTCCACGTCGCCAACGCAGTGCGCGAGGAATTCACCGAAAAACTGGTCAAGCGGATGGGCGAGGTGACCCTCGGCAACGGCCTCGACTCGTCGGCCACGCTCGGCCCGCTGATCAACGCCAAACAGCGGGAGACGGTGAAGGAACTGGTCGACGATGCGGTCGAAAAAGGCGCGACGGTCGCGATCGGCGGCGAAGTGCCCGACCGGCCGGGCCACTTCTACCCGGCCACGGTGCTCACCGACGTCCCGCCGAACGCCCGCATCCTGCGCGAGGAGGTGTTCGGCCCCGTCGCGCCGATCACCGGCTTCGACACCGAGGAGCAAGGCATTGCCGTCGCCAACGACACCGAATTCGGTCTCGCCGCCTACATCTACACCCAGTCGCTCGACCGTGCGCTGCGCGTGGCCGAGGCCATCGAATCCGGAATGGTCGGCGTCAACCGCGGCGTAATTTCCGATACCGCAGCGCCTTTCGGCGGCGTCAAGGAGTCAGGCTTCGGTCGGGAAGGCGGTTTCGAAGGCATCGAGGAGTATCTCGATATCAAGTACGTCGCGCTGCCGAAGTAGGCCCGCGTGCCGCATCAATGACGTCGTTGAGCTTGCGCGTGTTGGGTTTCCAAGGTTTCCATCGCAGCAGGTCCTCAGTCGTGGCTTACCACTGGTACCCGAGGCGCTCCACCAGGTCTCCATAGCGTCGTCGTATCTGCGCGAGGTGCTCCGTGTTGAGGTAATTATGCCAGTCGCCGGCAACGCCGCGCCGGTAGTGATGTCTGATGTCAAGATCACCACGATCGCGCCCGCCCGCCAAGCGCTGGAAGGAATGGCGCTCAATGATCTGGGCTAGGAACTCTTGGTCACTCGCCGGGCGGGGCCATCCCAGGTGGGCAATGATCGCGCTCCAGTGGGCAACCGGGTTCTCGGTGACATCCTCCATGCGGACCTCGAGGATGTGCGGCTGGGCATAGTTCCACGTCGACATGGCGTCGATGAACTGCCCGCTGAACTCGATCTCACGCGACAGCCCCGCGCCGATGTCGAGCGCCGCCAGCTCTGCCCGGTGTGGCGGCAGTTCCGGAAACACCTCAGGATGGCTGTATCGGTGACTGAAGTAGCCGGAGACGATCATGTCCCGCGGGTCGCGGATCATATGAAATCCCCGCGATGGCCCAAGGGATTCCGCGTCCACCTGCCACGCATTGGAGTGGATCAACAAGTCTGGCGATGTCTCGGCCACCAGGTCTCCGAGACTCGGGTATCCGTCCCAGTCGGCGGCGCTATAGATGGTGAGCGTGCGAAGCCCGAGACTGGCGGCCAGTTCGCGGAGAATGAGCGTGGTCCATTGGCTTGCCGCTTTGTGGTGACCGAAGTAGGCCCTGAGCTCGCGCGTTGCCATAGCGTCAGTGTGCCGCAACCTGATTGGACAAGCCCCGGGCAATGGTCTGGCTTTTCGTTGCGACCGCTGCGGTTGCCAAGATCGGCGCCAACCGCTAGTCGAGGGTTTGGTGACCGATGGAGTAGGACAGCGTGCGTGGGCGCGCCGATACCGCCCCCATGAGCAGTTGGCGCTCGCTGCGATCCGGTATGCGCCACCAGTCCACGGCAATGGGACCGGGGGGTCGGATCTGCTGGAAGAGATCTTCGATGAACAACCGATTAAACCGCTGCGTGTACTCACAGCTCCGTACGTCGATCGCCATCTCATCGCCGCTGTGGATCATTGCGTCGTAAGCGCAGCCGTTGCCACACATTCCACGTGCCGGGCAACCGTCACAGTGGGTGTAGTAGATCGGAGAACGCTTGCGCCATTCACTTACCACGGCCGAGCGATATGCGTCAATGTCGAGCGTACGCATCGCCAGTCGATCCATAACCAGGAAGGATTTGCATGGGCCGACATTGCCTTTGGCGTCCACGTTGAGGTTGGTTCCTCCGGCCGCCCCGCAGTCGTGGAATCGGTAACGCTGTTCGACGAATGGCGCCAGCTTGCGGTAGATGAGTTCGAGGAACAGTCCGCGGTCGCGGAAAGTCTTGTGAACCTCATACATTCGTTCCGCATACGCGTCAGGACCGATGAGCTGATCGTAGTCGGCCTGGCCAGGTGTTGGTGGCTTCATGAAGTTCACACCGAGGCCGGTTGGCTGGTATTCGTCTAAAAACCAACCGATTACTTCTTCCGCGCGGTCCAGGTTGTGCTGGCCCAGGACCATCGACAGCGACACCTCGGCGCCGGCCCCGATCAGCCGTCGGACACCGGCGTCGACCATGCGCCATGAGCCGCGACCGCCGTGGTTGCGCCGGAGCTTGTCGTGAATCTCTTCAGGGCCGTCCATGGACACGATGCACTTGATGTCATTCTGGGCAAGGAACGCCGCGTGCGTAGCGCGAATGAGGGTGGCGTTGGTTCCCAGTACGATCCAGCAGTTCTCGTCCGGCCGTTCGAGTCGGTGTTTGAGATCGACGATGTGTCGGACCTGTTCGAAGAAAAGCGTGGGTTCCCCGCCGGTGACGTGGATGATTTTGGGACGACCCGGTTCGGAGTGCGTGAAGAAGAACTCGATGACCTCGGCGAGCCGATCGTCAGACGTTGGCTGCGCCTGCGGTGCAAGGACATTGGGTATGACTTTGCAATACGAACATGACAGGTTGCAGACGTCGGTGAGCAGTATCCGCAATAACGTGAAGGACGGGTGCACCTCGGCTTTCGCGTCTTCCGTTGCCATTAGGGAGCGGTGAAATGCCTCGGGTGGCAATCCTGGCGGTGCTGCGAAACCGTAGCTCAGTAAGGACTGAGCCAGGTCGGCATCATTGGGTAAGCGCCCGATGAGGAGGCCTTCGTAGGCATCGCGGAGAATCAGTCCTCCGTAGATCTGCTGTTGGCGTAGTGCATGGTTGAGACACCATGCCCCATCGCCGAGATCGAGCAATTGGATGTTTGTTTCGAATTGCGGACGGTCGGTGAAAGTTCGAGGGGTGGGCAGATCCTCCGCGTTACGGTAGACGCCGCTTGAGATCACCGTGTGCGGTAACGCCGGAAGCCCGTCTCTCGCATCGTAGTCAGCGTTCACTTGACCGGGGCTGGGGATTCCCAACAGCACCGACGTCGCGGTGCCGGTGTGGTCTGTCGAGCAGCCGCACGAGTTGGATTCCACGTGGATTCTCCTCCTCCTGAGTGGGTGATTACGGCTGGTTAGCCGACGGCGTAATCAGGTAGTCCGCCACGATCAGCGCATCTCGATGTGGTCCGAACGATTTGTCCCCTAAACACCGCCCGAACTTCGTGCATAAGTCGTCAAACTGGTTAGCGGAGACGTAACCCCCACGACCTACGCCGACTGTGAAGTACATACTCGCGGGCTTTTTGTCGTGGTCATGCATGCAAAGCGACGCGTGCCACTGCTCGCGGTCGATGACTTCATCTAGAGGCACGCCGGAAACCGGAAAGTCACGGTGGGGGGGATCGTCAGCCGGAACACTCGGCAACTGGGAAATCAACGGCATGATGGGCTCCCTTGCGAGGGCATACCAAAGCGATACGGGCACGATATACCTCATCGCGGCCGCAAAGGAGGGTTGGGCAGGAGATCAGCTAGGCCTTGGCTGGATCTCCGAACCGCGCGGCCTGACGATCTTCACCGGTGATGCGTGCTCGATCATCGCGCGAAGCCAATTCCCCCGGCTATCTGTTGTTGCTCAAGCAGGCTTCGGCATACGCTGCCATCGGGGGTTTCCGCAATATGGAGAGAAAAATGTCCCCAACGATTCGCGTATTGGCCGGGTTCGTTGCGTGTGCGGTCGTGGTCGCGTCGGCACCGTCGGCCAGTGCCGATCCGATGGACCCCGTCCCGGGGAACGGTGTCTTCCAGGTGGGAGCCGACATAGCGCCCGGCCTCTACCGCACGGGCGGGTCGGCGTCGCCCTGGACGGTTTGGATAAACAATGTGCCGACCCAGGACTCGATGTGCTCGTGGTTTACGTACAGCACGCCCGATGCGAACAAGGAACATGTACTCCAGGCGAATACCTCTGTCGGTCCGATGTACGCGAGCATTCCCTCAACGGTCAAGGCCTTCGAGTCGCAGAACTGTCAACCCTGGACGCGGGTGCCGTAAGCAAGGCCACGTGCCGGAGCCACCGGAAGCGATAGGCGGACTCTCTGCCCCCGAAAAAGTAACTGCGCCAGCGCTTTTGGCGCTTTTCGGGAGTACCCGAAAGGCGGCTTATACCAACATGTTTCGCGCGCTCACAGCCTTTGGGCTTCAGTCGATTCTTAACGCCCGGCCGCCCAGCAATCACGCAACGGGTAACTCAGCAATGCCGCGTGTTATCCCGCTTGCAATCTGACGTGCCCAAGGATTCGGCTTCCCGTGGCAGTGTTAGACGTTCGCCAGCCCGAGCACCGAGGCTGTCTTGGCGCGAATTTCGCGGCAGGCCTCCGCGTCTTGCGTCAGATCGATGCCGTAGCTCGGGATGATGGTCTTCAGGCGATCGCGCCAGCCGCCGGCCAGTTCATCTGCGAAGCAGTTCTCCAGTACCTGGAACGCGATGTAGGCAGAGGTTGACGCGCCGGGCGAGGCACCGAGCAGGGCGACGATCGAGTTGTCGGCGCTTCCGATCAGTTCGGTGCCGAATTCGAGCTCGCCGGTGTGGTGCGGACCGGGCTTGATGATCTGCACGCGCTGGCCCGCAACCGCTTCGCGCCAGTCCTGCCGCTGGGCTTCGGGGAAGAACTGCTGGAGCATCGCGAACTGGTGCGATCCGGTCTGCAGCACCTGGCCCACCAGGTATTCGGCCAATCGCCAGTCGTCGCGCGCTACCGCCAACATCGGCAGGACGTTGCTCGGCTCCACCGAGCGGAACAAATCCGAATGGGAACCGTGTTTGAGGAACTTCGTGGAAAACCCCGCGTATGGACCGAAGAGCAGCGAGCGCTTGCCGGAAATCATCCGTGTATCGAGGTGCGGAACGGACATCGGCGGTGAGCCCTCAGGCGCCTTCCCATAGACCTTGGCATGGTGACGGGCACTGACGTCGTCGTCGTCGCAGCGCAGCCAGACACCGCTCACCGGGAACCCGCCATACCCGTGCCCCTCGGGGATCTCGGATTTTTGCAGGAGCTCCAGGGCGCCGCCGCCAGCGCCGATGAACACGAACTTCGCCGACACCGCCAACTTTTCTTTGGTGGCGGCATCCTTGACCGTTACGCCCCAGCGGCCGTCCCAGAGGCGGTCGAGACCAGTCACGGTGTGCTTGTAACGGAGAGCAAAGCCTGGCTGGGCGTGCAACTGGTTGACGAGCAGATGCGTGAGCGCCCCATAGTCGACGTCTGTGCCGGTGACCATCCTGGTCGCAGCGACTGACTGTTGCTTGTCTCGTCCCTCCATCACCAGCGGCACCCACTGGCCGATCTGGCCGTGATTTTCGCTGTATTCCATGCCGTGATAGCAATGGTGTGCCGACATCGCCTGGTACCGGGCGCGCAGGAAGGTGACATTCTCCTCACCCCAGACGAAGCTCATGTGCGGGCAAGGCTGAATGAAGGCGCGGGGATCCGGAATGGCGCCCGTGGTGACCAGATGGGACCACAGTTGGCGTGACAGGTCGAACTGCGTGTTGACCTGCAGGGCTTTGGAAATGTCGATGCTGCCGTCGGAAAGGCTTGGGGTGTAGTTGAGTTCGCAGTTGGCCGCATGGCCCGTTCCCGCGTTGTTCCACGCCTGAGAGCTTTCCTGTGCACAGTCGTGTCGCGTTTCGAACATCACGACGTTGAGTGCCGGATCGAGCTCCTTGAGAATGGTGCCCACCGTCGCACTCATGATGCCGGCGCCGATGAGCACAACATCTGGTTTTTCTGGTATGGAGGCGTTCATCCTTTGTCTCCCTGCTTGTTTGCCGGCTTGAAGTGAAGGTCTGACTCGTTCTCGTAGACGACGTAGGCTCGGCGCCAGGGATCGTCGCCGATGAGCCGCCACTTATGGCCCGTGCCGCTGTTGTCCTGCGCGAGAAGGACGTCGCCGGGACGGATAACGAACGTCGCACCGGACTTTGTCTGGAACTCGAGCGTGCCGGACAGGGTAATAACGAAACGCGGGACCGGATCCTGGTGCCATTCGTAGGATCCGCCCGACCGGGTCTCTTGGAACGAAAGCTCGCTGACGCGTATCGGCTCGCCGACGGAGTCGCCGCGCATTCCCCCAGCGAGATCGATCCAGCCCTCCTCGAACAGCGAGTTACCATCCTCGCCGGTCCACATGCGTACACAACGGATCATCGCTAGTCTCCTTCGACTGCAATCACGCGGGTACCTGAGGGGTCTGACAGGGGTTTGAGGCTTCAATCATGTTCGCCCAACGGGGTGTTGAGGGCAAGCGCCACTACGGTAGCTCCCAACGCCAACGCCTTGACGACATCGGAACCACTCCGCATACCCGAGTCGAGTCGATCAACTCAGCCACGCCGCAGATCCGAGTCCTCACTGGATGAGCGAGCGGCGGCCAGTCCCTCATTTACGTAACCGATCACTCAGGTACCCAAGATTCAAGTAGTCGATTACTTACGACCGCCCGTTCGTTTCGGGCGACGCTCGATTGCGCGGTAGCTGCTGCCTTCCGCACGGAGGAACGACGCAATGACCGGCATCGCCAAGACGCTCATCGGTGCCGGGATGCGCGCCGGTCTCGTCCGGTTCGGCCCGACGAGCCAGAAGGGGGTGGACAGACATGTCGTATGTGATCGCGGCGCCGGAGGTGATGACGGCGGCGGCAATGGATCTGGCTGGCATCGAATCGGCACTCAGCGCAGCCCACGCGGCCGCGGCAACCCAGACGACGGCGGTGCTGGCCGCGGCCGAGGATGAGGTGTCGGCAGCGATCGCGGCGCTGTTTTCTGCCCACGGCCAGGAGTATCAGGCGCTGAGCGCCCAGGCGGCGGTGTTTCATGTCGACTTCGCCCAAGCACTGACCAACGCAGGCACTACGTATGCGGCTGCCGAGGCGGCCAATGCCTCGCCGGTGCAGAGCCTGGCGCAGTTGGCCTTCTTTTCGCCCATCGAGGGTCTGACGGGACGCCCGCTGTTCGGCAACGGCGCCAACGGCGCGCCTGGAAACGGGGCAAACGGCGGCGTCGGCGGATGGCTGATCGGTAACGGCGGGGACGGCGGTTCCGGCGCCCAAGGCGGCAACGGCGGCAACGGCGGCAACGGCGGTTTCCTCCTCGGCAAAGGGGGGTCCGGAGGAACCGGCGGGGTTGTCGGAGCGGGAGGCAATGGCGGCGCCGGCGGACTGTTCGGCGGCGCTGGAGGAGCAGGAGGTGTCGGCGGCGTCGGCGCCAACAATTTCTTCGGCGACGCGGGAGTCGGCGGCAACGGTGGTGCCGGCGGACTGTTCGCCCCCGGCGGGGCCGGCGGGGCCGGCGGCCCCGCCGGCGGCGGGACTCCCGCCGGCCAGGGGCTCGCCGGCGCGGGCGGCACCGGCGGCAGATCCGGGCTGATCGGCGGCGGTGGTGCCGGCGGTACCGGTGGTGATGGCTTTGGCGGAGTGGCCACCGGCGGCGCTGGAGGCAATGGCGGCGACGCTCAGCTGCTCGGCAACGGCGGCAGCGGCGGCAATGCGGGCGCCGGCGCCACTCGTAAAACTCCGGGAGTCGGCGGCCTCGGCGGGCTGCTGTTCGGACTCGACGGAACGAATGGCAGTTAGGTACCTGACAAGGGGTGGAAGATGCCGTCATATGTGTTCGCCGCACCAGAAGTTTTGGCGGCAGCATCCGCGGACTTGAGCGGGATCGGATCGGCGATCAGGGCCGCCAACGCGGCGGCGGCGGCCTCGACAACGGAACTGCTGGCCGCGGGGCAGGATGAGATATCGGCGGCGATCGCCGGGTTGTTTGGCGGCTACGCCCAGGACTATCAGGCGCTCAGCGCGCGCATGGCGCTCTTCCATGCCCAGTTCATGGAGGCTTTGGGTGCGGGTGCGGGCGCGTATGCGGCCGCCGAGGCGGCCAACGCGTCGCCTTTGCAGGGCCTTGGCGTGTTTTCGCCGTGGAAGTTGCTGACGGGGCGTCCACTGGTGGGCGACGGCGCCAATGGCGCGGCTGGCACCGGGCAAAACGGCGGCGACGGCGGCTGGCTGTACGGCAACGGCGGCAACGGCGGGTCCGGTGCTGCGGGTGGCGCTGGCGGCAACGGCGGCTCGGCCGCCCTGTTCGGCCACGGCGGGAACGGCGGCGCCGGCGGGGCCGCGGTGGCCGCCGGCGGTAGCGGCGGGGCAGGCGGGGCCGGCGGGGCCAGCGGCTTTTTGGGCGGCGGGTACGGCGGTAACGGCGGTGCCGGCGGCGCGGGCGCAGCCGCCACTAGCGGGGCCGGCGGCGCCGGTGGCGCCGGCGGCGCGAACGGGCAGTTGATGTTCGGCACCGCCGGGACCGGCGGCGACGGCGGGGCCGGCGCGGCGGCGAGGGCGGCCAGGGCGGCCAGGCCGGCCAAGGCGGCGCCGGCGGCGCGGTCGGCACCGGCGGCAGCGGCGGCACCGGCTCCTCCGGCGACCCCGGCGCCGATGGCACCGTCGGCGCCGCGGGCAACCCAGGCAACGGCCCCTCCGGCTCAGCGGGCGGCGAGGGTGGCAACGCCGGTGCAGGCGGCGCCGGCGGCACGGGTTCCTCGTAGGTGTAGGCGGGGATCACCGGCGCCAGGCCGCCGTCTCCGTCATTCGTGCCGCAATTGGAGGGAGCGTCATACGGGGACATGCCACAGCCGCCAGGCGGTTTAGCGCTGCCGCCCCCCCGGCTCCCGAATGTCTCGCCACAGTTGCGAAATGACTATTAAGCCCCACCTCAGCCACTAGGGCCAGGGGGATTTCCACCGGTGCCGAACACCGTACTCAACGCCAGGTATACCGCCAGCGATTGGGCCGGGCAGCGCCGACTGCCAAGAAGCAGAGGACGTGGACTGGCAGACGCGGCGTAACAAGATTTTGATGAAAGGGCTTGAGGGGGCAAGGGGTCTCGGTGCTGTCGGCGGTCTAATCACTAAGACACCTGTTGGGGCGGTCGGTGGTGCCATTCAAGGCGCTGACGGCGGTATCATCATCGGCAGCATTCAGGACTAGCCTGCCCCTCATCCACTATCACCGGAGTGCAAATGATGAGCGACGTGCTGACTGTAGTGGTTTCAATCGGCATCGGGTTAATCCTCTACGCGCCAGCGAGATCACGGCGGGCCTACGCCACACTGGCGGTGCTGTTGGCCGGCATCGCAGCATGGACGCTCGTCGGCTGGCTGCGAGGTGGGGAACCGGGACCTGGAATTGCCCTGTTCGCAACAACATTCATGCTTGGCGGGTTTGCGGTGTTCGTGCAACCAATCCGGTACAAGGTGAAATCCATTGACACAGAACACGAGTGACCTCGGTTAGACGACCCATGGCGAATGTCAATGATGCTCCCGCCGAGCGACAAGTATCACTAGCGAGCGTCACCAGGCCGAAACCCGCTGTATGCGGGGCGACAGGCGATCAACTGATGCAAATGCATCCGTTCCGCGCACGGACCGGCCGCACTCGCGCGCGCCGGGCTCAAGATATTGGGTTCTCTGGGGGGATATCTCCGGTGTTCTTGTTACGTGCGAAATGGGGCCGTATGTACTTCCGATACCCCGCGTAGAGAAAGATCAGCGCGGCAATCACCAGTACTTCCAGAACCCCGACGAGCCGCCCGGGCATGCCGGTGAGGATAGTCACCAAAATCCCGATACCGGTAAGGACAATAAGCAGCACGTAGTACGCGGTGCCCCAGTTGCGTCTCCGGTCAGTCATGTTCCCCACTCCCCGACAGAAACTCGGTTCGTGCAGGTTAGCATCCGAATTACACGGCGTTCGCGGCAACTGGGCAACGCGTTGCGCATTTGGAGGGGCCACCGCGAGGATCGGTTATGAAATGCACAAGGGCTGTGTAATGCGGCCAGGATGGACTCGTGTAGCCCGCGTGGTTCATACCTGGACAGCGCCGTCGTTGACAGCTTTCCGTACCGTAGTAGCCTGACAAGGCATGTTTGTTGGTTACGTGTGGTGCTTTGCGTAAGCCCCTGAAGCGGTCGGGCAGCGAGCGCGCGCCCTCTCCGATCTCTTCACCCAAAGAGACAGCCCAAACATGATCGCTATGCGCCCTCGCACGCCAGCCACTGACAACCTCAGCAAACGACGGCAGCTTGACAGCGTCAGCGTCCATTGTCACCACTTCGGTGTACACGTCCAAGGCTGCGCCGAAAGCACCACCGTGTCGGTGCATCGCATCGAATCGGACTCATCACTCGACGGCATGCTAGGTGTTGACCGGCGCGCGCAATCGCTCGAGATTGCCGACAGATGCCCTGTGCACTGCGCAGTCCGCTCCAACGTGAGAATCCATACCGCTGCCGAAGTGGGAGGCGAAGTTTCGAGCACGGCAGGCATTCATGGCTGAGACAACAGAATTCGACGTTGCCATCATCGGGGGTTGGGGTGGTGCGCACGCCGCACGCTACCTTGCGGCCGAAGGGCTCAAGGTAGCGTTGGTCGAGGATCGCCTCATCGGCGGCGAATGCCACTACTGGGCATGCAACCCGACGAAGGCGCTACTTCGTCCGATTGAGGTGCTCGCCTTGGCGAAAGCCGTTCCAGGCGTGCGCGAGACGGTGAAACGCGATCAGCCGGACATAGCTGCGGTTTTCGCTAAGCGGGACGCAATCATCGACCATCTTTCCGATGACGCGCCCGTGGCCGGATTGCGGGCGGCCGGTGTCGAGGTAATCCATGCTCACGGGCGGCTATCGGGGGAACGGCGGGTCACGGTGGCGCACGCCGATGGCCATGAGGACTCGCTCAGTGTGAGGCATGCGGTCGTTCTTGTGACCGGCACCCGTCCCGCCATTCCGGACATACCGGGGCTGGCCGACGTGCAGCCGTGGACCAATCGTGATCTATCGGTCATGACGCACGTGCCGCCACGCGCGCTGGTCATCGGTGGCGGTGCCGTCGGCGTGGAATTCGCGACCATCCTGGCCGGCTTAGGCTCCGACGTCACACTATTGGTGCGCGGAAGCGCCCTATTGCGGAACTCTGAACCCATCGCCGCCGAAATGGTCGCCGAATCTCTGCGCCGGAAGGGTGTAAAGATTCATTTCGGGACTCAGTTGTCGGCGGCTTCACGCCCCGTCGGCGGCGGAGCCGTTACAGCCACATTCGGCGATCAGCGCATAGAAGTCGACGAAATCGTGGTTGCCGCTGGACGGTTGGTCAACACCGGCGGCCTCGGCTTGGAGACAGTAGGGCTGCGTGACGGGGATTTCGTGGAGGTCGACAACCATCTGCAGGCGGTCGGAGTCGACGGCGCCTGGTTGTACGCAATGGGTGATACCACCGGGCGCGCAATGCTGTCCCATATCTCTCAGTACCACGCGGTGATCGTTGCCGACGTGATCGCTGCCCGTGCCCGGGGCCGCCAGCTCGGCAACGACGAGTTGATCGCCCGTGACGCGGGCAACCTTGCTCAGGTGATATTCACCGACCCTCAGGTGGTCGAAGTGGGGCGCACGGAAAGCCAGGCCCGTGCAGACGGGTTCTCGGTCACTACGCGCACCGCCCGATTCTCGGAGGCGATTCGCACTCTCGCCCTACAACGCGATGGCTTCGATGCTTGGGCGAAACTTGTAATCGACGCCGATACGGACACACTGCTGGGCGCAACCTTCGTTGGGCCACAGTTCGCCGAAATAGTCCAGGCGGCCACCCTCGCCGTTGTCGCCAAGGTGCCGGTGGATGTGCTTCGCCATGTCGTGGCGCCGCATCCGTCGGTAAATCAGATATGGAATCCATTGCTAGCTCGGGAAAGGTGACCAGCATGGAACGGGAAATCATCCGGGTCGAACCAATCGACAGCAATTTCGAGAGGTGGGGCGCGCCGGTGTCGACCTGCACCCGGGCCGGCAACATGGTGTTCGTCTCGGGCATGCCGCCTTTCGACCCCGACACCGGGGAAATCCTCGCGAACGCGCCGTTCGAACGCCAGGTCGAGCTCATCCTCACCCAGGTGAAGAAGGCGCTCGAGGCCGCCGGCTCGGACCTCGACCATGTGCTGAAGTGCAACGTGATGTGCATCTCGGCCGAACGCTTCCAGGCTTTCAACGAGGTCTACAAGCGCTTTTTCCCGAAGAACCCGCCTGCCCGCATCTTCTTCTGCGTGCCGGAGTGGACGGGTCCCTTCGACGTCGAGGTCGACTGTATCGCCGTCACGAAGGACTGACGGCGTCGGCCGCCGGCAGCGCGGCGAAGCGCTGAGCGCAGGCGGGCCACGGCAAACCCGCGATTCGCTTGACCTGCAGGAACGGGATAGCCACCAGATAGCCAGCCGCTCTCGGCGATCTCTGAAAATGCCCTCTGTCCTGCGAAAATGCTGGTGCCCCCGGCAGGATTCGAACCTGCGACACCGGCTTTAGGAGAGCCGTGCTCTATCCCCTGAGCTACGAGGGCGGCCTGGCTGAGCTTACCGGGCGACCGACGCCGTCAGCCCGGTCACCGCAGCTCCGCGATCACCTTCGCGAAGTTGTCGATGTGGTTGTCCTGCACGGTGAAGCAGTTGACTCCATACCGCTCGCGGTAGCCCGACAACGTATTGGCCATTTCACGCGGTGACCCGCTGAGCACCGATGTCAACTCCAGCAACTCCTCATCGGACAAATCTGACGCGTACCTGCGGGTCATCGACAGGTCCGGCACGGTCGAGCCGTCGCGCGGCACCGCCGTGATCGCCAGGTTCAGCTCCAGCGAGTCGAACCGGTCACCGGCGGCATGGCGGACGAACTCGATGCGCTCGGCCAGCGGGTCGTCGGCCTCGTGGACCCTGGAGCCGGTCAGCCCGATGATGTCGGCCTGCCGGGCGGCCAGGGTCATCACCCGGTCGCCGTTTCCGGCGATCAGGATCGGCGTCGTCGGGTGATGCTCTTTCAGGTAGGTCGTCATGTGCTCTAGGTAGTCGACCCGGCGTCCGGCGCTCGGGTACGGCAGCTCGGCGGCTTCGAATTCTTCTCGGACGTAACCGGTTCCGAGGCCTACCTCGACGCGTCCCTCGCTGATGACGTCCAGCGCCTGGATGTCTCGGCTCAGCAGGGCCGGCTTGTAGAAGGCGGCGTTGAGCACATACATGCTGAGCCGGAGCTTCGTCGTCACCATCGCCGCCGCGGTGAGCGTCGGAAAGGGTGCCGCCGCACCAAGATGGTCGGGCACGCAGATGACGTCGAATCCAACGTCTTCGGCCCGCTGAGCGAGCTCGACCAGTCGCGCGCGCGATTTGAAGAAACGGACACTCACAGAGAAACGAAAATCCTTGGCCACCAACAACCTCCGCTCAAGATCCAAAAAGACGATTACCAGGAACGTGCTGCGTCCACCAAGCCTTGCACGAGGCTGGAAGTGACCGGCGACCAGCCGTCCGGCCCGGGTAGCGGACTGCGCGGGCTGAGGCCCCTGACCCGGACCGACAGTTCCAGCTGCGTCCCGCCGTCGCGCACCCGGTTGACCGGGTTGTCCGGATGCAGGCCGCGCAGTTCACGCGGAATGGCGTCCAGATCGGTGACAACCTGATACCCGGGCAGCTTGATGTGCCGGGCCAGGTGGGCGGCCAGCGCGCGGTTTCGGCCCCCGGCCAGCAGTTGGGTGCTGCGCCCGATGCGGCCGTAGCCGTGCACCGAGACCACGACGTCGACGTGGTCGACAAACCCGGCGAGCCGCGTGGACTCATCGGGATCGAAGCGGGCCGACGGCAGGTGATGTGGATAGCGGTCGGGATGCCGCAGCAGGTACACCGACGCGTCGGCGGCCTCGGCGGCGCGTTCGGCGATCAGATCGGTCATCTCTTCCAGCCCGCCGCCGTGGATGGCGAGGAACCCGAAACGGGACCGCAACCGACTGATCTCGATCACCCCTGGCTCGCTCAACAGCGCTGAAAGCGATTGTGGCCCATGCCCCGTCATCAAAGCGGGGCGAGGCCAGTGCGCGGGATCCCACCGACGCAGGAAGTCGATCCACCGCTGCGGCAGCCCGTGGTGGACGGCGCCGTCGATGATCCGCTGCAGATAGCCCGGCCGGGGCGGACCCGGTGTCACCCGATGGTCGATGTACACCCAGGCCGGCGACGGCCCACCGTCGGTGTGCACGGTCAGCTGGTCGCGACGGTAGCGCACCGGCACGCCCTCGGCGCTGTCCAACGTGGCCAGGTCGTGGTCGGAGAGCTGCCAGAGCACGCCGTGCACCTCGTTACCGGCCAACGGCTCGACGGTGGCCACACCGCGCTCGTTGATCAGCCAGTCGTGATCCCGCAGTATCGCGGGCCGCGGATCGGTGGCGTCGGGACAGCGCCGCAGCATCTGCCTGACGGACAGGTTCGACCCGTACGCGAAATAGGGATGCCGGCCGGCCGGCATTCAGCCGGTCACCGTTGGAAATCCAAGTCCTAGCCAAAGGCCTTGATGGGACGACATCGTTCCCTATTTTGCCGCACCGAATAACCCGCGCGCTACATGGGAGGCTTCGCCGGTAATGAAAATGCGCGCTCCGCGCTGGATCGATCGATGTGTCAGAACGGGCGACCCGGGGCGCTTGACAAGTCGAAATCTGCTCTGGCGCAGGACCCTCGGCGTGAGTCGTGCGACGGTGTACCGCGACTTGGCCGAACGGCCTGTTGAAGGCGATTGAGAGGATGCTGCGCCGCTCGCGCGTTGGACACGCGACTCGCGCAACTCAACTAGGTTCTTCGAGTTCTGTTCGGGCCTGGTCGATTTGGTCGTATGCGTAGGTTGCCACGGCGGCCGTGGTCATCGTCTCACCCCTGCGGGCGAGCGTTTCGTAGGTCGCCTCGCCGAGGATGTCGCGTAGGTGGGTGATCGCGGTGGTGATTTCGGGGACCCCCGCCGCGGCCATGGGAGTGAGGGCGAAGCCGGCGATAGTGGCCGCCGGTTCGTAGCGCCCGAGCCGGTCGAAAAGAGCGGCGAGGACGGCCAGCGGGCCGCGGATCGTCGTGGTGTTGCCCGAATTGTGGTAGTTGCGGATTGCCAGAGTGAGGTGATCGAATGCGGCCACGGTGTCGCCGTGTTCGGCCTCAAGTAGGGCCAGACCGTTCGCCAGGGCTGAGGCGCGGGCGCGATTGCCGCTGACTTGCGCGATCACCAGACCCCGGCCGAGGGCGTTAAGCGCCCCGACGGGATCCGTGTCACGGAAAGCCGAACCGTAGGCACCGAGCGCCCACGCGAGCACGGACGGGTTGCCTGTTGCCTCCGCAGCCTCGAGCAGGCCAGCCGCGGAATCCATCGCCTCCCCACCGCAACCGGCCACTGAAAGGGCGGAAACCAGCCATGTCCGGATGTGGACGTGAGGGTCACGGTGGCGTGCGAGCTGGGCGCGGCACAACTCGGCCAACCGCTCGGGCTGCCCGGTGACTAGGTGTACAGCTCCAAGCAACGCTTCGATGCCGTACGGCGGCGCATCGCGGCTCGTGTCGAGAACGGTCTGGCCGGCGTCGCTGTAGCCGACAGCCGCCTCGATCCGCCCGGTCCTGAAGCACTGCGACGCAATCACGTACAGGAACGCCAGCCGCGGGTGGTCGACGGTGCGGGCGGGCTCGATCAGTTCTTCAGCCCAGGCTGTCGGCTCAAGGGTTTGGGCCCTAGCGCCGAGCCACCCCGCATAGGCGGCGAGGGGGGCGGCGGCGTCCAGATCGCCGTGGTCGGCGGCCCAGCGAAACGCGGTGCGCAGATTGGCCAACTCGGCAGTGAACCAGTCGTAGGCCTCCCGCTGGCGGGGGCTGTCCCACAGGGCCATGATGTCGGCTTCGCGTCCGGCGAAGTAGCGCGAGTGGGCGGCCCGAATCTGGGATGCTTCGCCACCGGCGACGAGTTGTTCCTCGGCGAACTGGCGGATCGTCTCCAGCATCGAAAACCGGGTCCGCCCCGCCGACCGGTCAGCCACCAGCAGCGACTTGCGCACCAGCGCATCGAGCAGATCCAGGGTGGCGAAGTCGTCTGGGGCGTCTGGGAATCCCGCTACGGCACACGCGCTGTGCAGATCGAATCCGCCAGTGAACACCGAACACCTTTGCAACAACGACTTTTCGGCATCATCAAGAACGTCATAAGACCACGCCACCGCGTGACGCAGCGTCTGGTGGCGTTCCAACCCCCGCCGTGACCCCACCAGTAGCCGGAATCGCTGATCGAGCCGATCGCGTACCTCGCCCGCGGTCATGGCCGCCATGCGTGAGGCGGCCAGTTCGATGGCCAGCGGGATCCCGTCGAGGCGCCGGCAGATCTCCACCACCGCGGGCGCCTCGCCCGCCTCGCCCACCGTGAAGCGCGGTGACACGTGCTGCGCCCGTTCGACAAACAAGGCCACCGCCGCCGAGTCGACGCCCGCGCCGACGTCCAGCGAGGGCACCGGCCACAGTTGCTCGTCGGCGAGGCCGAGTCCTTCGCGGCTGGTGGCCACGATCTTGGTCGTGGCCGAGGCCGCCAGGATGGCCTCGATCAGATCGGCGGCGGCGTCCAGCACGTGTTCGCAGTTGTCAAACACCAGCAGCCGCACCCTGCCCTCCAGGGCGGCGGCTACGCTGTCGGCCACGCTGCGGCCGGGTTGTTGGGTGATGCCTAGCACCGCCGCCACCGCGTCGGGAACTGCCGCCGGATCGGTGACCGCGGCCAGCTCGAAAACCCACACTCCGTCCGGGAATTCGTCGACCAGTCGACCCGCCACTTCCAGTGCCAGCCGGGTCTTGCCGACCCCGCCCACCCCGGTCAGGGTGACCAGCCGATGGGCCTTTACCGCGGCTAGCACGTCGGCGACCTCGGACTCGCGCCCGATGAAGCTGGTGGGCGCAGGGCGTAGATTCCCCGGACTCGCGTCCGGCGCCCGCAGGGCCGGGAACTCCGTGCGTAACCCTGCTGCTCGTACCTGGAACACCCCGATTGGGGTCGGGAGATCGCGTAACCGGCGCAGTCCCAGATCCAGCAGGTCGACTCCAGTGAGCAGGCCCGCCGTCGACTCGCCCACGAGGATCTGACCGCCGTGCCCGGCGGCCATCACCCGCGCAGCCCGGTTCAAAACCGCTCCGAAATAGTCGCTTTGACGCAGCTCTGCCTCGCCGGTCGCGAGCCCCATCCGCACCGGCAACTCGAGCGCCCGCTGCGCGGCCACCGCCGCATCCACCGCCGAGCGCGGCGAGCCGAACGCGGCGCACACCCCGTCACCGGTGTGCTTGAACAACCAGCCCCCGTGCACCTCGATCACGCGGCGCAACACCTCATCATGGGCGGCCAACGCCTCCCGCATCGCATCCGCGTCGGCCTCCCACCGACGGGTCGAACCCTCCACATCGGTGAACAAAAACGTCACCACCCCCGAAGGAGCAGCGGTCGGAGCAGCGGCCACCCCCGCAGAATCTCACAACAGGCGTGGACTGAGAATCCTCCTCGCGGAGGTGCAGAGGGTCTGTGTTCGAGCCTGGCACAACCGGCCCAACGTCGGATGCGTTTGGGCCTCACCCCTCGGCGGAGGAATTTTCACAAAATCAGCCGTGATAAACGCCCCGAAGGCATACGCTGCCATCGACGATTCGGGCACGTCACCAAGCACAACGTCACCAAACGGGGAGATTTGGGAACGATGTTGTTTCGTGCAGCTCTTGTCGCAGCAGTCATCGCCAGCGCCGCTTTTGGTTCGGTGTCATCAGCGAACGCGGCACCTCGCTGCAACATAAATTCCGATGACACCTGTGTACCGGCCCCAACGGCTGCACCCGCAGCACCGCCGGGGGCCACCGCGCAGTGCTGCGATGGTGACTACTCGTTCAGCCAGCACCGCTCCGGTACATGTTCCGGCCATCGCGGCGTGTGCCAGTGGTTGTCGTAGGAGGGTCGAGGTGACGTTGGCCGCCACGTTTCCGGGATCGACGTAGGCGATCGCGGCGACGAACGCCGGCCCTAGCAGATACCAGCTCGTCTTAAGCGAGGCCTGGGTGCGCGCCGCCAAACCGACCCTCAATCCTCAACCGCCGATAGCAAAGTCAGGTTTATGGCCCTGACTATCTGGCAGTCGGCCAGCGCGCTTCGGGCGTGGTGATCCTCGCCCCGCGCGAATACGTGCGACCTCGGCGTTCGGCTGTTGGCAGCCAAATGGCCGCCGGGCTTCGCCAGCATCGCTTAGTATCGCTGCAGGTCTGGCAAGCCTGGAAACGTCGCAACGGGCTCGACCTGCATGGTTGGGAGGACGAGAGGCTGCAAATGTCGTTTCCAGTGATGAATCCCCTGAGCGCCGCGGTAGTCGCGTTCTTCGTCCTGAGCATTATGTTCGCGGCCGCAGTGTGGGTCTATTCAGATGCCA
Organism: uncultured Actinomycetota bacterium; assembly: GCA_963845595.1. Taxonomy (GTDB): domain Bacteria; phylum Actinomycetota; class Actinomycetes; order Mycobacteriales; family Mycobacteriaceae; genus Mycobacterium. The sequence goes on along the minus strand of CAWJSU010000002.1, from coordinate 510,785 downwards.
AAATGCACGTTCAGCACGGCAATGCGATCGTGCTTTCGTGGGACGGGCTCAACCTCAATACGCCAGCGGCTTGGTTCTTTGCGTGTCTGCTGCTGGGGGAACTGTTCGTTCCCGTCTACATTGACAACCGCAGCTTGGCCTAAAGCACACCGGCAACGGCGGAAAGAGTAGACCGCGAAAGAGTAGACCGTTGCGCGAGCCCATTAGGACACGTAGATAGCTCATTATTGCAGCTCAGAGCATTTCGCAGCCCGTCACCGTCAGATAGATCAGCACTAAGGCAGCCTATGCGCTGTCCGTGACCTGCGAAAACAATGGCTGATGGTTACGCCGGGCCGTAACTATCTTGAAGTTGGCAAAGATGCGCCCCGTGCCGCCGCCTGTCGTCCCGGCGTGGCGCGGGGGAGAAGCCAGGCTCGCCAGCCTAGGCGGGGGATGACGGGAGGAGCGCCCGATCAGGTGTTTCGTCAATGCCCGTACCCAGAGTGCCAGCCATGCGCTATCTGCTCCGCCTCCTCGAGTGTTGCCGCCAGGCGCGGCTTGTTGACCTTGGCGGAGAAAAGAGCGCCTCCATCGGATAGTGCGACAGCCCACCGCCCATCGGACTGTTTAGAGATGACATAGCGGCGCTTACCGCTCTGCGCTACGTACGTGCTCTCACTCTCCTCGATCCACTCCAACTGCTCGCTCATGGTGCTCATTAAACCCGGGCGACCGTCAATAGTTGCCGAGCGCTCATCCAGCAGCTCGTCTATGTGCGCGGTGCAGCCGTTCAACTCGGGGCTAGGCGCCACGCCTAGGGCATTCCAGTCAGTGATTACCGAGGCGCCTCGGATGCGAAGGCCACTGCTGCGACCTAAGTGTTCCTAAACGGCTCGCGTCAGCGATCCGCAACCCATATGAACTCGTCCTTGGGTGGCGCTGTGGCCGTCATCATCTTGAAGATGGCAAACTCGCTTGGCCATCCCATCGGCAATTTGAGTAGGGAGCAGAGGCGTGGCGCGCCGACCCATGGCCGGACAGACTGCTGAAGGCGCTTGAGAAGATGCTGCGCCGCTCTCGCATTGGGCAGCGACTCGCGCAACTCAACCAGGGTATTCGAGTTCTGTTCGGGCCTGGTCGATTTGGTCGTAGGCGTAGGTCGCCATAGCGGCAGTGGTCATCGTCTCACCCTTGCGGGCCAGCGATTCGTAGGTCGCCTCGCCGAGGACGTCGCGGAGGTGGGTGATCGCGGTGGTGATTTCGGGGACCCCCGCCGCGGCGATGGGACTGAGCGCGAACCCGGCGATAGTCGCCGCCGGTTCATCGCGTCCGAGCCGGTCGAAAAGAACGGCGAGGACGGCCAGCGGGACGCGGATCGCCGTGGTGTCGCCCGAATTGTGGAAGTTGCGGATCGCCAGAGTGAGGTGATCGAAAGCGGCCGGCGTGTCGCCGTGCTCGGCCTCAAGTAATGCCAGAAACTGCGCCAGGGCTGACGCGTTGGCGCGGTTGCCGCTGTCTTGTGCGATCGCCAGACCCCGGCCAACGGCGTTAAGCGCCCCGACGGGGTCTGCGTCACGGAAAGCCACACCGTAGGCACCGAGCGCCCACGCCAGCGACAACGGGTTGCCGGTTGCCTCCGCAGCCTCGATGAGGCCATCCGCGGAATCCATCGCCTCCCCACCGGAACCGGCCCATGAAAGGGCGACAACCAGCCATCCCCGGATGTCGACGTGGGTGTCGCGGCGGCGTGCGAGCTGGGCGCGGCACAACTCGGCCATCCGCTCGGGCTGCCCGATGGCGAGGTATACAGCTCCAAGCCAGGCTTCGATGCCGCCCGGCAGCGCCTCGCGGCTCCTGTCGAGAACGATCTGGCCGGCGTCGCTGTAACGGACAGCCGCCTCGATCCGTCCGGTCGTGGAGCAGACCGACGCCACCACGTAGAGGAACGCCAGCCGTGGGTGGTCGACCGCGTGGGCGGGCTCGATCAGCTCTTCAGCCCTGGCTATCGGCTCAAACGTTTGGACCACATAGCCGAGCAGCCCCCCATAGCTGGCGATGGTGGCAGCGACATCCAGATCGCCGTGGTCGGCGGCCCAGCGAAACGCGATGCGCAGATTGGCCAGCTCGACAGTGAACCACTCATACGCCTCCCGTTGGCGGGGGCTGTCCCATAGGGCCAGGATGTCGGCTTCGCGTCCGGCGAAGTACCGCGCGTGGGCGCCCCGAACCTCGGACGCTTCACCACTGGCAACGAGTTGTTCCTCGGCGAACTGGCGGATCGTCTCCAGCATCGAAAACCGGGTCCGCCCCGCCGACCGGTCGGCCACCAGCAGCGACTTGCGCACCAGGGCATCGAGCAGATCCAGGGTGGCGAAATCATCCGGGGCGCTATCGGATCCCGCTACCGCGCAGGCGCTGTGCAGGTCGAATCCACCGGCGAACACCGAACACCGATCCAGCAGCGCCTTTTCCGGCTCGTCGAGCAGGTCGTAGGACCACGCGACGGCGTGGCGCAGGGTGTGGTGGCGTTCCAGAGCGCGCCGCGAGCCCACCAGCAGCCGCAACCGCTGATCGAGCCGATCACGCACCTCGCCCGCGGTCATGGCCGCCATCCGCGAGGCGGCCAATTCGATGGCCAGCGGGATCCCGTCGAGGCGGCGGCAGATCTCCACCACCGCGCCCGCCTCCTCGTCGTCGCCTGCCGTGAAGCGCGGCGACACGTGTTGCGCGCGTTCGATGAACAAGGCCACCGCGGCCGAGTCGACGCCTGCGCCGACGTCCAGCGAGGGCACCGGCCACAGCTGCTCGTCGGCGATGCCGAGTCCTTCGCGGCTGGTGGCCACGATCTTGGTCGTGGCCGAGGCCGCCAGGATGGCCTCGATCAGATCGGCGGCGGCGTCCAGCACGTGTTCGCAGTTGTCGAACACCAGCAGCCGCACCCGGCCCTCCAGGGCGGCGGCCACGCTGTCGGCCACGGTCTTGCCGGGTTGTTGGGTGATGCCCAGCACCGCGGCCACCGCGTCGGGCACCGCAGCCGGATCGGCGACCGCGGCCAGCTCGAAAAACCAGACCCCGTCTGGGAATTCGTCGACCAGCCGCCCCGCCACCTCGGTCGCCAGCCGGGTCTTGCCGACCCCGCCCGCCCCGGTCAGCGTCACCAGCCGATGAGTCTTCACCGCGGCTTGCACCTCGCCGGCCTCGGACTCGCGCCCGATGAAACTCGTCGTCGCAGCCCGCAGATTCCCCGGACTCACATCCAGCGCCCGCAGGGCCGGAAAGTCCGTGCGCAGGCCGTCGGCTTCGACCTGAAACACCTGAACCGCGGTAAGCAGATCCCGCAACCGCCGCGGCCCCAGATCGATGAGATCAACGCCGCTGAGTAGCCCCGCCGTCGAGTCGGCCAGCAGGATCTGCTCGCCGTGTCCGGCGGCCATCACCCGCGCTGCGCGATTGAGCACCGCACCGAAGTAGTCGCCCTCGCGCAGTTCGGCTTCGCCGGTCGCGATGCCCATCCGCACCGGTAACTCCAGCGCCCGCTGCGCGGCCACCGCAGCATCGACCGCCGAGCGCGGCGAGCCGAACGCGGCACACACCCCGTCACCGGTGTGCTTGAACAACCAGCCGCTGTGCGCCTCGATCGCCTTGCGCAACACCTCGTCATGGGCGGCCAGGGCGATCCGCATCGCGCCCGCGTCGGTCTCCCACCGACGTGTCGAACCCTCGACATCGGTGAACAGAAACGTCACCACCCCCGAAGGAGCAGCGGCCGCAGGAGCGGACACCCCAGCAGAATCTCACAACCGACACGCTCCCACCTCACACATCGGCGGAATCCGACCGAGACACCCACGCCCCGAGGCGCGGCCAAGCGCCCTACCTGTTGGCCGGATCGCAGCGGCGATATGGCACGTGTTGGCTGGCCAGCGGTGACACGATAGCGACGTGAACAACAGTGGGCCGGCCGCGTGAGATGACAGCGTCGGGGCTGTTGTGCGGATCGTGCGGCACGGAACTGAGCGAGAAGGCCAAGTTCTGTAGCGAGTGCGGTGCGGCAGTCACGTCGGCCGCAAAGCCTGCGGAGTACAAGCAGGTAACCGTCCTGTTCGCCGACGTGGTGCATTCGATGGACATCGCCGCGGCGGTGGGTGCGGAGCGGCTGCGCGAGATTATGACCGACCTCGCCGACCGCTGCGCGGCAGTTGTGCAGCGGTACCGGGGGACGGTGGACAAGTTCACCGGTGACGGGATCATGGCGGTGTTCGGGGCGCCGGTGGCGTTGGAGGATCACGCTATTCGTGCTTGCCTGGCGGCCTTGGGCGTTCAGGAGGATGCACAGCGGCTTGCCGTCGACGTGCGAGAGCGCGACGCCGTGGAGCTGCAGTTGCGGGTGGGACTGAACTCCGGTGAGGTGATCGCCGGTGAAATCGGTTCGGGACCGTTCGGGTACACGGCCGTCGGTGAGCAGGTCGGCTTGGCGCAGCGGATGGAGTCGGTGGCGCCGCCGGGTGGGGTGATGCTTAGCGCCTCGACAGCGCGACTTGTTGAGGACGCCGCGATTCTCGGTGAATCTGAGCTGGTTCAGATCAAGGGTGCCGAGGAACCGGTGCCCGCCCGTCGGCTGTTGGGCATGGGCGACGGGCATCGCGCTGTCGGGCGTGCTGAGTCGAATCTGGTCGGGCGGCGCTGGGAGATGTCCGCCGTTGAAGGCTTGTTGGACCGTGCAATCGATGGCCACGGCGTGGTGGTCGGCGTGGTGGGTCCACCTGGCATCGGTAAGAGCCGTCTGGTGCGCGAGGTGGCGGCGATAGCGGGTCGCCGGGGCGTGGAGGTGTTCACGACATTCTGCGAGTCGCACACTAGCCAAGTCCACTTCCATGCGGTCGCACGGCTGCTTCGCGCAGCCACCGGCGTCGAGGGTCTTGACGGGCAGACCGCTCGCGATCGAGTGCGCGACCGCGTTCCCGACGCAGACCCCGAGGACTTGCTGCTTTTCCATGACCTGCTGGCCATCGCCGATCCCGATGTGGTGCTGCCGAAGATCGATCCGGATGCCCGTCGGCGGCGGCTGACCGCGCTGGTGAACGCCGCCTCGTTGGCCCGCGAAACCCCGGCGGTCTACGTCGTTGAGGACGTCCACTGGATCGATGAGGTCAGCGAGTCGATGCTGGCCGATTTCTTCACTGTGATTCCGCAGACGCCCTCGCTGGTGGCAGTCACGTATCGCCCCGAGTATGAGGGTGCACTCACGCGGGTGCATGGGGCACAGACGATAGCCGCTGGGCCGCTTAGTGATCCGGAGACCGCATTGCTGGTTTCAGACCCGACTTCCGCAGTTCGTAGGCACATTTCGGGGTAGCGCGGAGCGATTGTGCTGGTAGAAGGCTTGCAGAGTCACCCAAACGACGAATTCGTGTAGGCACACGATTTCGGGCGTGTCGCTGGACTTCAGCAGCGAGTATGTGCTAACGGTGTAGGGGTGTACCTTCGGGAGACGAAGCGACGGAACCGCGACGGGTCGACGGTGTCGTATCTGCAGCTGGCGCACAGCGAACGCCACCCGGTCACCGGGGTGCCCTCGGCGAAGGTGATCCACAGCTTCGGCCGCGCGGATGCCGTGGACCGCGACGCGCTGGCCCGGCTGGTCGCCTCGATCTCGCGGTTCCTCGACCCGCGGCAGGCGATCGAGGCCGCGCACACCGGCGAGATCGAGATCCTGGACTCGCGCCGCTTCGGCGGCGCGTGGCTGCTCGACCAACTCTGGGAGCGGCTGGGCATCGGCGCAGCGCTGCACCGGGTGGCCGCCGAGCGGCGCCTGGACGCCGAGGCGACTGAGCGGGTGCTGTTCGCGCTCGTGGCACAGCGGGCATTGGAACCGGCCAGCAAGCTGGCCGCCACCAGCTGGGTCGGCGAACGGGTCGCGATCGCCGGCTGCGCCGGATTTTCCGACGACGCGGCGTATCGGGCGATGGACTTTGTGCTCGAGGCTCTGGGCGAGATCGCCGCGCAGATCTTCGACTCGGTCGCCCACCTGCTAAACCTTGATGTCGACATCGTCTTTGTCGATACCACCTCCACCTACTTCGAGGTCGATGTGGCCGACGAACTGTCCGACCTGCAGCCAGAACCGGAGCCCGACGACGGCGCCGCGAAACCGGTCGAGAACGGGGCGCGTCGGTTCGGCAAGTCCAAGGACCACCGCGACGACCTGCCCCAGGTCGTGATCGCGATGGCGGTCACCCGCGACGGAATCCCGGTGCGCTGCTGGACCTTTCCCGGCAACACCCAAGATCAGAAGATCATCCGCACGGTCAAAGACGACCTCGGGTCGTGGAACCTGCACCGGCTGCTGTGGGTCGCCGACCGCGGCTTCGCCTCCGCGGCCAACCGCGCCTATCTCACGCGCGGCGGCGGGCACTACATCCACGCCGAGAAGCTGCGCCACACCAACGCCGAGGCCGCCGACGCGCTGGCCCGCCCCGGCCGTTACCACGACGTGGCCGACAACCTGCGGATCAAGGAGGTTCGGGTGGCACCCGGCGGCGGCAACAACGAGGGGGCGCGCGCGGCGCGGTTCGTGGTGTGCCACAACCCGGATGCCGCCCAACGTGACGCAGCGGTGCGCCAGCGACTTATCGAGCACCTGTCCGGGCTGATCCATGGCTCCGACGCCTGGTCCAAGAGCAAGTGCGACGAGTTCGTCGGCTCCCTGAAGAGCAAGCCCGGGCTGCGGCGACTATTGCGGCGCACCAAGGCCGGGCTGCTGCGCATCGACCGCGCCGCAGCCGCACGCGAAGCCCACTACGACGGCAAGTGGCTGCTACGCACCTCCGACCTCACCCTCACCGCCGAGGATCTGGCCGCCGCCTACAAGCAACTGCTCGCCGTCGAACGCGGCTGGCGTGACTGCAAGAGCTCGCTGGGGCTGCGCCCGGTCTACCACCACCGCGAGGACCGCATCCGCGCCCACATCCAATTATGTTGGCTGGCATTGCTTCTCATCCGCGTCGCGGAAACCCGCACCGGCGACACCTGGCGCAACCTACGCCACGAACTCGACCGCATGCACCTGGTCACCTTCGCCACCGCCGACGGCCGCGTCGCGCAACGCTCCGCCCTGACCGCCAACCAGAAAACCATCCTCGCCGCGCTCGACCTGCCCGAACCCCCCAAGTACATCGACATCACACCCGGCATCGACGCCGCTTTCGCCGACTGACGAACCCGCCCGGATCACTGGCGTCGTGTAGTAACACGACCCAAATCGGCTCATCCAACGTTTGCACTGGTCAACACCAAAATTCGGCGATCCGCGTGCCCACTATCTGCGGAAGTCAGGTCAGAGCTGCTCGGCCCCGACCCCTCGGTTGGTGCACTGGGCCAGAAGATCGCCGCGAGGGCCGCCGGTAACCCGTTCTTCGCCGAGGAGATCGTGCGCGAACTGGCCGAGCGCGATGTCCTGCAGGGGCAGACCGGCGCATACGTGTCAACCGCACATGTCAGTGAGGCCAAGGTGCCCGCCACCTTGCAGGCGACCATCGCCGCTCGCATCGACCGACTCAACCCGAAAGCCAAGCGCACGCTGAGCGCGGCGGCGGTGATTGGCTCGCGGTTCAGCCGGGGCCTGCTGGAAACGCTGGGCATGGATCCAACCCTGGAGGACCTGCTGGGGGGCGAGCTGATCGATCAGATCAGGTTCACCGGACAACCCGAGTATGTGTTTCACCATCCGCTGATCCGCACCGTGGCCTATGAATCGCAGCTCAAATCCGATCGCTCCGAGCTGCACCGGCGCGTCGCGGCCGCGATCGAATCACGTGACCCGGCAGCGGTCGAGGAGAACGCCGCCTTGATTGCCGAGCATTTGGAGGCCGCCGGTGATCTGCATGCCGCGTTCGGCTGGCACATGCGCGCCGCAACGTGGGCGACCAACCGCGACATAAGCGCGGCGCGACTGAGCTGGGAACGCGCCACAAGGATCGCCGACGCGCTGCCCGCCGAGGACCGGCACCGGCCAGCCATGCGCATCGCCCCACGAACGATGTTGTGCGGGACCGCCTTTCGAGTCCAACAGGTGGCAGGCAAACGCTTTGACGAACTGCGTGAGTCGTGTACCGCCGCCGGGGACAAGGCGTCACTGGCCATCGGGATGGCGGGGCTGGTGATGGAGCACGGGTATCAGGGCCGGATGCGCGAGGCGTCGCGGCTGGCATCCGAACACGTGGCCCTCATCGAGTCGATCGGCGATCCGACCCTGACGGTGGGGCTGTTCATCGCGCCCATCTACGCCAAGGCGGAAAGTGGGAAATGGGGCGACGTGCTGCGGTTGTCACAAAGGGTCATCGACCTCGCCGACGGTGACCCCTCAAAAGGCAACCTCATTATTGGGTCTCCGTTAGCGGTCACCTTTGCGTCGCGGGCTGTTGCCAGGTGTTGCCTGGGTCGTCCCGGATGGCGAGACGACCTGCAGCACGGCCTGGCCATGGCCCGCAGCGCCGACCCCCTGTCCTACGCCACGGCCGTCGGCTACCTCTACTGGCCGGGGATACCGATGGGCATGCTGAGGCCCGACGATCACGCAATGCGTGAGATCGACGATGCCTTACGGATTGCCGAACGATCCGGCGACGATACCGCGTTGACCTACGCCCGGATAACGCTGGGCCTTGCACTGGTGCACCGCCTCGCGCTTGCGGAGCGTGAGCGCGGACAGCAGCTCCTGGCCGAGGTCATCGAACTGTTCCTGCGTCGGGGAGGATACAACCTGTCCGAACTACCGATCGTCAACATTTACTTGGCGCGTGACAGGGACCGGCGTGGAGATCGCGATGACGCGATACCGCTCATGCGGGCCGCCGTCGACGATCTATTCGGCCAGGGACAACTGCTGGGGTGGGGCATTCCGGCAACGGGTGTTTTGGTGGAGACACTGCTCGAGCGCGGCGTCGACGGCGACGTGGCCGAAGCCGAGGCCGCGATTGAGCGATTAGCGGCAGCGCCAGCCGATGAGGGTCTGGCGCTGCGCGACATCTGGCTGCTGCGGATGCGAGCGCTGTTGGCGCGGGCTCACGGCGATGCCGCGGCTTACGCGCACTACCGGGATCGCTACCGCGGCATGGCGAAAACGCTTGGCTTCGAAGGACATATCGTGTGGGCCGAGGCGATGCCATGATGGCGGTGGTTCTGTACTCCTCGATACTGGCGTCGGCCATCATGGCGCTGCTCGACGGACCGCCGAAACCATGACCGCTTGAAGCGACCTCGGTTCCGACGCAGCCCCAACTCCGCCAGAAGTGCGTACTCGGCCTACGCCGAGGCATCGCTCGAGTACCTCTTCCAGCGCCACCCGACCCTCGAGTCGGGCGAGAGGAGCGCCGACGCAGAAGTGGGCTCCGCGACCGAAGATCAAGTTTCCGCCGGGCTTTCGCCGGATGTCAAAGCGGCAGCCCCGACTCGAAGTGGGGTAGCCGACTACGCGTGCAGACCAATCATCACTTCATTAACCATTGACGGTAAGGCTGTTAATGGGAGTGGTAGATATGTCGTACGTGATCGCGGACCCGGAGATAATGACGGCGGCGGCATCCGATCTGGCGAGGATTGGATCAAGCCTCAGCGCGGCTCACGCGGCGGCGGCCGCCCCGACTCTCGCGGTGATGCCCGCGGCCGCCGATGAGGTGTCGGCGGCCATCGCCACCGTGTTCGGCACGCACGCCCAGGCGTATCAGGCGCTCAGTGGTCAGGCGGCGGCATTTCATAACCAGTTTGTAAGACTCATGAATGCCGGTGCAGGCACGTATGCCACGACCGAGGCCGCCAACGCCAATCCTCTGCAGACCCTAGAACAGGATCTGCTCGGTGTGATCAACGCGCCCACGGAGGCGCTGCTTGGGCGCCCGCTGATCGGTAACGGCGCCAACGCGGCTCCAGGGTCGGGGCTAAACGGTGGGTCCGGAGGAATCTTGTTCGGTGCCGGCGGCGCCGGCGGCTCCGGCGCGCCGGGCCACAACGGCGGTAACGGTGGGGCTGCGGGGCTGTTTGGCACCGGCGGGGCAGGCGGTGCCGGTGGCGGCTCAACCGGCGGGAACGGCGGGGCCGGTGGTGCCGGCGGGTGGCTATCGGGGAACGGCGGGGTCGGCGGCGCTGGCGGCAACATGACCGCCCCCGGCGGGGTTGGCGGAGCCGGCGGGGTCGGCGGAGCTGGCGGCCTGTTGGGGGCCGGTGGGGCCGGCGGGACCGGCGGGCCAAGCTTTTCTGGCAACGGCGGGGCCGGCGGTGCCGGCGGGGCCGGTGGGCTGCTCAGCGGGCTGGTCGGGGCAGGCGGCGGGAACGGCGGACTAGGCGGATTCGGCGACAACATCGGGGGTGCCGGCGGAGCCGGCGGCAACGCCGGCCTGCTCGCCGGGCCGGGCGGCGCCGGCGGGACCGGCGGATACGGCGGATACGGCTCCATCAATAACGGGGGTGCCGGCGGGACCGGCGGCACCGCGGGCCTGCTGTTCGGCGCCGGCGGCGCCGGCGGTACCGGCGGCTACAGCCTAAACGGCGTCGGTGGAGCTGGCGGCCACGGCGGCAACGCCGGCCTGCTGTACTCCAGCGGCGGGGCCGGCGGGACCGGCGGGACCGCTTCATTCGGGAGCGGGGGTGGGGGTGCCGGCGGGATCGGCGGCAATGCCTGGCTGCTTGGCTCCGGCGGGACCGGCGGGGCTGGCGGGGTCGGGCTGAATGGCCCTGGCGGGGCCGGTGGGACCGGCGGCCAGGCCGGCCTGCTGATGGGCAACGGCGGTGGCGGCGGGGCCGGCGGATTCAGCCTTGCCCACGCCGGCGGGAACGGCGGGACCGGCGGCATCGCCATGCTGATCGGCGCCGCCGGTAATGGCGGCAACGGCGGGTTCTCCCCGGTAACCATTGGCAATACCGGCGCGAACGGCGCCGCCGGACCGCTGCAGCCGGTATTCAACGCGATCAACTCGCCCACCGAAGCACTGCTGGGGCGCCCGCTGATCGGCAACGGCGCCAACGCGGCCCCCGGGTCGGGGCTCAACGGTGCACCCGGGGGGATCTTGCTCGGCGACGGCGGAGCCGGCGGCTCGGGCGCGGCCGACCACAACGGGGGTGCCGGCGGGGCCGCCGGGCTGTTCGGCACCGGCGGTGCCGGCGGGGCCGGTGGGAACTCATCGAGCGGAGCCGGCGGTGTTGGCGGAACCGGTGGGGCCGGCGGGTTGCTGTCGGGCAACGGCGGGGTCGGCGGCACCGGGGGACTCACCTCGGGTAACGGCGCGAACGCCGGAAACGGCGGGGCCGGCGGGGCCGGCGGGGTCGCCGGACTGTTGGGCGCAGGCGGCGCCGGCGGGTCCGGCGGGTACTCAAACGCCGCCAACGGCGGAGCCGGCGGGACGGGCGGGACCGGCGGCATGCTGAGTGCGCTTGTCGGCGCTGGCGGCGGGGACGGCGGGGTAGGTGGATTCGGCAACAGCGGGGGTGCCGGCGGAGCCGGCGGCAACGCCGGCCTGCTCGCCGGGACCGGCGGCGCCGGCGGGTCCGGCGGGTCCGGCTTTTCCAGCGGCACCGCCGGGACCGGCGGGACCGGCGGTGCCGCCGGCTTTCTGTTCGGGGCCGGTGGGGCTGGCGGGGACGGCGGAGGCAACCCCGCTGATAACACCGGCGGAGCGGGCGGACACGGCGGCAATGCCGGCTTGCAGTTCTCCAGCGGCGGGATCGGCGGGAGCGGCGGGCTCGGCTTCGTCGACGGCGGCGCCGGCGGAGCCGGCGGCAACGCCCTCCTACTTGGCTCCGGCGGGACCGGCGGGTCCGGCGGATACGGCCTCACCGGAGGCGGGGGCGACGGCGGGGCCGGCGGCAACGCCGGGCCACTGATGGGCAACGGCGGTGCCGGCGGCACCGGAGGACAGGGGACAACGACCGGTGGTGATGGCGGCCTCGGCGGCAACGCCGTTCTGATCGGCAACGGCGGCACCGGCGGCAACAGCGGGCTCGGCCCGACCCCCGCCGACGACGGCGCTTTCGGCAACGGCGGCAACGGCGGGCTGCTGCTGGGCGCCACCGGGCTAAACGGATTGCCGTAGCCGTCGAGACCGACACGATTCGCCTGCACGGTAACTTGGTGTGTCGCCAGCACGACCGCACACCGGTGACTGCCAAGACCGATGAAGGAACCTCCGGTAACGGTAGATGTCCGAAACTTTTGTTGTGGGTTTCTCGAAAGCTGCAGCGAAACTATCGGGGTGGAGGGTGATCGCGGCAGGTGTTTGATTCACCTCCCCTCAGCGGGTGAGGTCACCCGCGCGTCGGTCTCTTGATCGAGGCCGAAGACCTGCACGGACGCTGACTTTCCTTTCAGGACATGGAATCCCCGGTCGATGAGTCCGGGCGGCCGAGACGCCAAAGCGTCGACGCACTGCTGGGTGAGAAGGATAGCGTCGCCGGTGGTTTTGGTGAGTTGCTCGACGCGGGCTGCCACGTTGACGGTGTCACCGATGAGGGTGAACTCGAGCTTGCCGCCGCCGCCGATGGTTCCGGCGATCACCACCCCGGTGTTAATCCCGATGCCAATGCGAAGCTCCCCGCCGAATCGCTCGGCGACACGGCGGTGAATCAGAACAGCGGCGGCGATAGCGGCATCGGCATGATCGGCAAGGTCATTCGGAGCGCCGAAGACGGCCAGCGCCCCGTCACCGAGGAACTTGTTGACGTGCCCACCGGCGTCGACGACGCTCGGCACCACAATCTCGAACAACGCGTTGAGGCGGGAGACCGTGTCCTCCGCGGTGTTGGCCTCGGCGAACGGGGTGAAGTCGCGCACGTCGACGAACGTCACGGTGACCTCGCGGCGCTCACCGGTGAAGACATCATCACCCTGCTCAAGCAGCCGCGCCGCCAAGACTGGGTCGACGTAGGTCCCGAACGCCGCCTGAAGTCGTTGCCGCTCAGCCAATCCCGCCTGCATGCGGTTGAACGACGCCGCCAGCGCACCGAGATCGTCATCTTGAACCACCGGTAGGCGTTGGCTGTAGTCGCCAGCCGTAACACGTTCAGTTGCTTGGGCGAGGTCGCGAATGGGTTGCAGCGACGGTGAAAACAAGACTCCGACGGTGATCGGCACCCCGACGCCCATCAGCAACCCGAGCCCGATCACACCGAAGACGACAGGTTCCCTGGGTGCCCGATCGAGCGCCGCCGCCACCATCGCGCCATAAACACCGAACATGAATATGACCGCCAGCATGAGCACGTTTGACCAAGCGGCGAAGGTCGGATGTGACCGGGGAAGGGAATCGCCAATCGCCGAATCACCGGCTATAGCGACTCTGGCAGGACGCACGGCCCTTTGCGGGAGGGAATGCACTATTATCAGCGCCAGGGCCGCTCCTACGACGACGCCCAGGACCACGTACTGGACTAGCCGCGAACCGGTCACCCCGGCGATCGGACCAACAACGGCTGATAGCACGCCGATCAAGACAGCGTTGAGCGTTACCGCGCGAACAACCATTTTCCGGGTCCAGGAGTAGGTCGCGGCCAGTGCCTTCGCCCGATCGACCTCCTGACCCGCCGCCCACCGCTCCACAACGCGACGCTCCCCCAAACCGAGAAAAACGGCCACCCACTGCAGCGGCGTCGCGACGACCACGGTGATAGCGCCAGCTTCGGCGTATGCACCAGATTTCTCGACAGCAACAACAAGAGACGACCAAAGAAGGTTGATCGGCAGCGACAGCGACACCATGAGGGCGAAGACCGCCCACGAGTACCTCGGCCCATACCGATCCCACACCCACTGCCATAAGCGATCCATTCATGGAGACTAAACGGCTGTGCCACCTTGTAATCCGTGTTTGAACGCACATCTATATGGGCGCCGATTGCTCGGGTATCCGCGCGGCAATGTTCGTCTTATTGGCGAATGACTGCTGCCGGTGGCAGCTTCGCGACGGCGTGGCGCGGACCCCGAACACAGCAGCAACGGTGCCCGCCCGGCAATCGACCCAAGCGCTGCGAACAGACCTGATGCACGCGAAGGCGAGAGACGCCCGTACGAGGGTGTGCTCGGTCGGGTGCCTGGGAGTTTCAGAACTTTGTCAGCACCGGCCACCAGTCCTTGGACCAACAGCTCGACGCTCTCACCGCAGCGGGCGTGAACGCGAAGCGGGTCTACAGCGACAAGCTGTCGGGAATGTCGACGCGAGAGCAGCGACCTGGCCTTGCCGCCCTCCTGGACTACGCCCGTCCCGGTGATGCAATCGTCGTCGTGGGCATCGACCGGCTTGGCCGAAATGCCGCCGAGGTCATGACGACAATTCGGGAACTGGGCGAGCGCAATATCGTTCTGCGGTCACTGCGCGACGGGATCGACACCTCCAACGCCACCGGACGGATGGCGGCAGGCGTCGTTGCCGGCTTGGCGGGACTTGAACTTGAGTTGGGCCGCGAACGGCGTGCTGCGGCGCGGGAAGCCAGAAGGGCACGCGGCCAGTCGATTGGGCGACCCAGGGCGCGTGACAAGTCGAACTCTGCTCTCGCGCAGCGGATGCACGCTACTGGTGAGTCGGCGAGCACGATTGCCAACGTCCTCGACGTGACTCGGGCGACGGTGTACCGCGTTTTGGCCGAACAGACTGCTGAAGGCGATTGAGAGGATGCTGCCCCGCTCTCGCGTTGGACACGCGACTCGCGCAACTCAACCAGAGCGTTCGAGTTCTGTTCGGGCCTGGTCGATTTGGTCGTATGCGTACGTCACCATCTCAGCGGTGGTCATCGTCTCACCCTTGCGGGCGAGCGATTCGTAGGTCGCCTCACCGAGGACATCGCGCAGGTGGGTGATCGCGGTGGTGATTTCAGGGACCGCCGACGCAGAGAAAGGACTGAGCGCGAACCCGGCGATAGTCGCCGCCGGTTCGTAGCGTCCGAGCCGGTCGAAAAGAGCGGCGAGGACGGCCAGCGGGACGCGGATCGTCGTGATGTCGCCCGCATTGTGGAAGTTGCGGATCGCCAGAGTGAGGTGATCGAGCGCGGCCACCGGGTCGCCGTGTTCGGCCTCAAGTCGTGCCATAGTGTTCGCCAGGGTTGACGCGGCGGCGCGGTTGCCGCTGTCTTGAGCGATCACCAGACCCCGGCCGCCCGCGTTAAGCGCCCCGACGGGATCCGCGTCGCGGAAAGCCGAACCGTAGGCACCGAGCGCCAACGCGAGCAAGTACGGGTTGCCTGTTGCCTCCGCAGCCTGGATCAGGCCGTCCGCGGAATCCATCGCCTCCCCAACGCAACCGGCCAATGCAAGGGCGCTAACCAGCCATGCCCGGAGGTGCGCATTGTTGTCGCGGCGGCGTGCGAGCTGGGCGCGGCACAACTTGGCCAACCGCTCGGGCTGCCCGATGACTAGGTACACAAGTCCAAGCGCGGCTTCGATGCCGTACGGCAGCGCATCGCGGCTCCTGCCGACAACGATCTGCCCGGCCTCGGCATAGCCGACAGCCGCCTCAATCCGTCCGGTCGCGAAGCACAGCGACGCAATCACGTACAGGGTCGCCAGCCGGGCGTGATCGACCGCGCGGGCGGGCTCGATCAGCTCTTCAGCCCAGGCGATCGGCTCAAGGGTTTGGACACAAGTGCCGAGCCACCCCACGTATGTGGCGACGGGGGCGGCGGCATCCAGATCGCCGTGGTCGGCGGCCCACCGAAACGCGGTGCGCAGATTGGCCAGCTCGAGAGTGAACCAGTCGCAGGCCTCCCGCTGGCGGGGGCTGTCCCACAGGGCCATGATGTCGGCTTCGCGTCCGGCGAAGTACCGCGAGTGGGCGGCCCGAATCTCGGACGCTTCGCCGCAGGCGACGAGTTGGTCCTCAGCGAACTGGCGGATCGTCTCCAGCATCGAAAACCGGGTCCGCCCGGCTGACCGGTCGGCGACCAACAGCGACTTGCGCACCAGCGCGTCGAGCAGATCCAGGGTGGCGAAATCATCTGGGGCGTCTGGGGCGTCCGGGAATCCCGCTACGGCGCAGGCGCTGTGCAGGTCGAACCCACCGGCGAACACCGAACACCGATCCAGCAGCGCCTTTTCCGCGTCCTCGAGGAGGTCGTAGGACCACGCGACGGCGTGGCGCAGCGTGTGGTGGCGTTCCAGAGCGCGCCGCGACCCCACCAGTAGCCGCAACCGCTGATCGAGCCGATCGCGCACCTCGCTGGCAGCCATCGACGCCATCCGCGAGGCGGCCAGTTCGATGGCCAACGGGATCCCGTCGAGGCGGCGGCAAATCTCCACCACCGCGGCCGCCTCGTCAGCCTCGGTCAACGAGAAGCGCGGCGACACGTGCTGCGCCCGTTCGACGAACAAGGCCACCGCGGCCGAGTCGACGCCGGCGCCGACGTCCAGCGAGGGCACCGGCCACAGTTGCTCGTCGGCGAGGCCGAGTCCCTCGCGGCTGGTGGCCACGATCTTGGTCGTGGCCGAGGCCACCAGGATGGCCTCGATCAGATCGGCGGCGGCATCCAGCACGTGTTCGCAGTTGTCAAACACCAGCAGCCGCACCCTGCCCTCCAGGGCGGCCGCCACGCTCTGGGCCACGCTGCGGCCGGGTTGTTGGGTGATGCCCAGCACCGCGGCCACCGCGTCGGGCACCGCAGCCGGATCGGCGACCGCGGCCAGCTCGAAAAACCAGACTCCGTCCGGGAATTCGTCGACCAGCCGACCCGCCGCTTCGAGTGCCAGCCGGGTCTTGCCGACCCCGCCCACCCCGGTCAGCGTCACCAACCGATGAGCCTTTACCACGGCTTGCACCTCGCCGGCCTCGACCTCGCGCCCGATCAAGCTGGTGGTCGCAGCCCGCAGGTTCCCCGGACTCGCATCCAGCGCCCGCAGGGCCGGGAACTCCGTGCGCAGCCCTGCTGCTCGCACCTGGAACACCCCGATTGGGGTCGCCAGATCCCGCAACCGCCGGGGCCCCAGGTCTACCAGATCAACTCCGGTCAACAGACCCGCCGTCGAATCGGCCAACAGGATCTGACCACCATGCCCCGCGGCCATCACCCGTGCCGCACGATTCAGCACCGCACCGAAGTAGTCCGCCCCCCGGAGCTCGGCTTCGCCGGTCGCCAGCCCCATCCGCACCGGCAACTCCAGCGCCTGCTGCGCGGCCACCGCCGCATCCACCCCCGAGCGCGGCGAGGCGAACGCGGCACACATCCCGTCACCGGTGTGCTTGAACAACCAGCCCCCATGCGCCTCAATCGCCTTGCGCAACACCTCGTCATGGGCGGCCAGCGCCACCCGCATCGCATCCGCGTCCGCCTCCCACCGACGGGTCGAACCCTCAACATCGGTGAACAGAAACGTCACCACCCCCGAAGGAGCAGCCACCGCAGGAGCGGACACCCCCGCAGAATCTCACAACAGACGCGCTCATACCATGCACGTCGCCGGAATCCGGCCCCACAGGCGGACCTCAGTTCCGACCCAGCCCCAACTCGGCCAACAGTGCGTACTCCTAGCTACCCTTCAACGTCAGATAGATCAGCACCAGGTTGAGCAGACTGACCAGCGCCCCGACCACCCAGCCAAGGACGGTCGTGACGGGATGGTTGGTGTCGCTACCCATCAGCTTGCGGTTGCTGGTCAGCCTGACCAGCGGAAGCACCGCGAACGGGATACCGAAGGACAGCACCACCTGGGAGAGCACCAGGGTGCGTGTCGGGTCGAAACCGGCTGCCAGGATCACCAGGGCGGGGCACAGGGTGATCAACCGCCGCGCCAGCATGGGAATCGACCACTGTAGCAGGCCCTGCATGATCATGGCGCCGGCATAGGCACCCACCGAAGCCGACGCCAGACCCGACGCGAGCAACCCGACCGCGAACAGCACCGCGATCGCCACCCCCAGGGTGTCGTGGATGGCCGCGTAGGCACCCTCGATGGAAGGGGTGACCCCGTGGTTCTGCAGGTTGATCGCTGCCACCAACAGCATCGCCGCGTTCACGGTTCCGGCGACCGCCATCGCCAGCACCACGTCCAAGCGGGTGACTCGCAGCAGCCAGCGCCGGCTGTGCCCCGCGTCGGGATGTCCGTGCCGGTCCAGGGCCAGACCCGAATGCAGGTAGATCGCGTGCGGCATCACGGTGGCGCCCAGGATGGCGGCGGCCAGCAGCACGCTTTCGGAGCCACGGAATCGCGGCACCAGGCCGCCGACCACGTCGCCCGGCGGTGGCGTCGCGACGAAGAAACTGGCCGCGAACCCGATGGCGATGATGAGCAGCAATCCGGTGATGACGCGCTCGAACCAGAGCTGGCCGCGAACGTCCTTCACCGCCAGCAGCAGCAAAGACACCGCACCGGTGATCAGCCCGCCCAGCAGCAGCGGCAGGCCGAACAGCACCTGCAAGGCGATGGCCCCGCCGACTATTTCGGCGATATCGGTTGCCATCGCCACGAGTTCGGCCTGAACCCAAAAGGCCAGGCGGAGCGGACGGCTCATCCGTTTGCCGATCGCCTCGGGCAGTGACCGCCCGGTCACCAGCCCGAGTTTTGCCGACAGGTACTGGACCAGGCCCGCCAGCACATTGGCCACGACGATGACCCATAGCAACAGGTAGCCGAACTGCGCGCCGGAGGTGACGTTGGCCGCCACGTTTCCGGGATCGACGTAGGCGATCGCGGCGACGAACGCCGGCCCCAGCAGATACCAGCTCGTCTTAAGCGACGCCTGGGTGCCCTCCGCCAACGTACCGACCCTCAATCCTTAACCGCCGATAGCAAAGTGAGGTTAGCGGACCTCTTGTTTGGTGGCTAACCGCGGGCCTACCGATGCTCGGGGTTGGCGAAGTCCGGTCGGCAGCCCGCATCCCATTTGGTGCGCTGGTTGCCGTAAGCCGGAATACCCCCCGCGGCCCGCAACATCTGCGCGAGATGCAACAAGTTGTACGTCATGAACGTGGTGTTGCGGTTGGTGAAGTCGTTCTCCGGACCACCCGACCCGGGATCCAGGTACGACGGGCCCGGACCGGCCTCGCCGATCCAGCCCGCGTCAGCCTGCGGCGGGATGGTGTAGCCCAGATGTTGCAGGCTGTAGAGCACGTTCATCGCGCAATGCTTGATGCCGTCCTCGTTGCCGGTGATCAGGCATCCGCCCACGCGCCCGTAGTAGGCGTATTGCCCATGCTCGTTGAGCAGATGCGAGCACGCATAAAGACGTTCGATCACCTGCTTCATCACAGAACTGTTGTCGCCCAACCAGATTGGTCCACACAGCACCAGGATGTGGGCGTCTAGGACGCGCTGATAGATGTCCGGCCATTCATCGGTCTCCCAGCCGTGTTCGGTCATGTCCGGCCACACACCTGTCGCGATGTCGTGGTCGACAGCGCGCAGACCGTCAACCTCGACGCCATGCTCGCGCATGATCCCCGAGCTCCGTTCAATCAAACCCTCGGTGTGGCTGAGCTCTGGCGAGCGCTTGAGGGTGGTGTTGATGAATAGCGCGCGCAGGCCGTCGAATTGCGGTGCCGGTGCCGCGGTGTTGTTGTCCGGATTCACAGCCGTGCCCACCTACCTGTCTTAGTTGGCGCCCCGAGCCGGGTCGGTGGAATCGTATCGACGGCGTGCTTCTCATGTAAAAAGGGACGGCCCGCGAGAAGCGGGCCGTCCCTGGTTCGGCGCTACTGGTCGCGGTGGATCAAAACATGGCGCCAGGTGCCCAAAGCGCAGGCCCACGGAGCAGGCCAGCACCAGGACCGCCACGGCCACCGAGGCCAGGCGTGCCGAGGCCAGATCCACCAGGCCCGCCGAGGCCGCGCTCACCAGGGCCACCGGGACCGCCAGGACCGCCAGGTCCACCCGGGCCGGGCCCACCCGGTCCCTGCCTGACCGGGGACGGGCGCTGCACGCAAGGACGTGCCGTGGCCCCATAATTGCGGACCCGCCCAGCTGCCCACGGTCGGCTGTTGCGGGGTGGCGGACGCTACCGCGGATCCCACGAATACTCCCGTGAGCGACAGACCAGCGGCGCACAGAACACCCGCCGACAAGGTGCGAATCTTGGGACTTGACCGACATTCGAATTCCGTTGCCGTTGAGTGTGTTTTGGTGACACGCTCACGCGGCGTCCCCTTGCGGGGTTTTGGTTCTAGCCTCACCGCTCCCAGCCCCGCTTGGGCGGGGTCTTACGGAAGCTCCGCCGGCGCCGGATGATCCGGCGTCCGCGCCATGGCCTGTACCAACCGATGGTCTGGTTGGCCCGGGTACCGATGGGGCCGTGGCCCCGACTGGGCCACAACTGGCGTGATCCGGCCAGTCACGGAGATTAAGCGCAGCGTTTCTGTCACGGTCGACCACTTCACCGGTCTGCGGGCAGACCAGGTGTTGGTCGATGCGGCCTTTGCCGATCAACCGGCAGGGTGTGCCGTCCAGCTGGGCACACCCGTGGTGGATCTGGCTCGATGGGAACCAGCGATCCGCCACCGTGAGCACCGTGCCGTAACGGGCTGTCTTGTAGACCAGTTGCGGCCTGACACCACCCAGTGCGGCGTCAGACACGGCCCGCCGGAACGCCCGGCGGCCCATACTGCGTTTCATGGCGGCCACGTCGAGGTCTTCGATCACGAGGTGGCCGTAAGCGCCCGCCAGTTCGGTGGTGAGCCGGTGGGCGGCTTCCCGGCGCAGGTGCACGCATCTGCGGTCCAGCCGGGTCAGCTTGGCTTTCGCTGCCCGGTGGCCGCGCGATCCGGGGATGCGACGGGAAAGTTCACGGCCGGCACGGCGGCGCGCGGTCAGCGTCGCCTTCAGCGGGGCCGGATTCGGGTATTCGATCAATGTTTCGGCGCCGGTGGCGGTGTCGAGGGTGGCGACCGTGGCCAGGGCCCGGATTCCCAGATCCATCCCCGCGCGCACCGTCGCAGAGGCCACGGCGCGCGGGGTGGTCGGGGTGCGCAGTGCGTAGCAGACCGCCACGAACAACCGGCCCCACCGCTGCGACAGCGTCATGTTCAGGATCTGCGCGCGCCCGCCCGCCAGGTGGCGCTGCACCCGGCGGGTGTTCTCCTTGGACCGCAGACCGCCGATCACCGGCACCGTGATCGTGCACCGATCATCGTCGAGCCGCATGGTCCCGGTGCTGAACCGCACCCGGCCCTGGTCCCGGCGGGCAGACTTGAAACGGGGAAACCCGACACGGCGGCCCTTACGGGTACCGTTCTTGCTGGCCTTCCAATTGGCCAGTCCCGGTGCCAGATCCGCCAAACCCGACGAATAACACTCCTTGGAGTTCTCGGCCCACCACGGGGCGACTGCGTCTTTGGCCCGGTTCCACGCCCACCGCAGCGACTTCAAGTCCCAGTCCACCGACTCATGGCCGGATCAACGGTGTTCGCATCCAGGTCGGCCTTCACCTGGGCAAGGCCCCAGTTGAACGCTTTGCGGCGGGCACCGAAATGAGACCGCACCAGCGCCGCCCGATCCGCCTCGGTGGGCCATTCGACTTCGAACTTGGCCGCTGTCACCATCCAGCCGGTGGGCAGCGACTCACCCGGTGAGCCCGTCGCCGCATACCCATCGCAGTTCCCGTCGAAGAGGTCGAAGAGCACCGTCACCGACTCCACCACCGGCCGGTGCGTCTCAAAATCCGCACCGACATCCACAAACCGGGACAGCGTGGGTGTCCCCTCAGGTTTCGGCTTACCGGGAAGCTGCACACCACCGGTCAGCTCAGCCACCCTGGCGGCCTGCCTGATCGTGCGCATCCTAACGATCATGCGGCCGCACCCGGTTCACGCTTGGCGGCCGTAAGCGCGCGCATCGCCCGGTTACGCGCGCCGCGACGCCCGTACAGGCGGGCACACATGCTGGTCAGCACCTCGATCATGTCGCGCACCAGATCATCGGTCGTCTCACCGGGATCAGCGACCACGATCCGGCGGCCCTGCGCGCTCAACGCCGCCTCCAAATGCTCCACCCCGAAGCGGGCCAACCGGTCGCGATGCTCCACGACAAGCACTCTGGCATCAGGGTCTGACAAGACGCGGCGCAGCTTGGGCCTTTTACCGTTCAAACCGGACCCCACCTCGCACACCACCTGCCGCACTTCCAGGCCATGCTCGGTTGCCCACGCCGTTACGCGGGCCACCTGCCGGTCCAGATCCCAACGCTGATCATGCGACGAAACCCGCGCATACACCACCACACCCGCCGCCGAGGCCGCTGTCGTAGTGGTCTTGACCAAGATCAGCCGGCCCACCCGCTCCGCGGGCACCGGCAACGTGCCCTCCCGAAACCAGCGATAGGCCGTATGCCGATTCACCCCCACTGACGCCGCCCAATCCGCCAAATTCACAACACCGATTAGAACACACTCACGCACACTTAAATACACTCGACAGGCAACAGCTCACAACCCTTCTCGCTTGGTGGAGGTGTTTCCCTCAGCCAAGCCTGCGTTGTCGACGCTGAGAAACGCAGGCTGCTCGACGGCATGGCTGGCCCGGATGGTTCCGGGAGGCTCGAAAAGGCCTCGAAAAGGCCTCGAAAAGGCCTCGAAAAGGCCTCGAAAAGGCCCTCGAAAAGGCCGTAGTTGCCACGCCATGTTGACGTCACCGCGTACCCCTCGATTGTCATATGCGATTGACAATTGGAAGACTACGAGCATTCTGCCTATGCTGTCAACCATGGTTGTCACTTCTGGTTACCGGCCGCCGCAGACTGATCTCGGTCAGGCCCTGCGAATTGCCTGGTGGAGCTATGTGCAGCGGGTTGATAACGAGATGGAGTCCGCCGGTTTTCCGGAGCGAAGCCATCCGATCAACTACCTGTTCGCCCTGTACGCCCAGCCGGGGCCGGTCACGATTTCGGAAATGGGGCGGCAGTTCGCCATCACTCGTCAGGCGGCCAGCAAGATCGTCGGCGAACTGCGCCAGCGCGAGTATGTGCGGGCCACCACGTCGACCACCGACCAGCGCGAGAAGGTGGTCGAGCTCACCCCGAAAGCACTCGAGCTGGTCACCGCGCGCTTGCGCGCCGCAGGCGAGCTGGATCGGGAGATCCGCGAACGCGTTGGCGACGAGGCGCTCGACGCGCTTTATAAGTCGCTTGGGGCCATAGGTGAAGTCGCCATAGGGAAAGGGGTTTTCGATCCCGTTGACCTCTACCGTTCACCCAAGTTGTGGTGACTTTAACCATTGGGTGCACGGGATATGTTGTAGCGAACTGACTTTCGGATAGGCTCAGCAGATTTTTTTGACGAGTTGCTCCGCAACATCGCATCGCTGATTAACGAAAAATGTTGTAAGGCAGCAGCTTTACAAAGGCACATTTTTCCGGACGCATCTTGATTTGCATACAGCTCTGCGGGCGTCGTCTGGATGAATTTGGCGCGCAGCGGCCGTCTGTCAACCGATCTACCAATGGCGCACAGCACACCCGCGCAGAAGCGGCGAATCTTCGACATCGTCAAACTCCCTGAAGGTGTTTCCCCTGAAAAAGCCCGTGTTGTCGACGCAGAAGAACTCAGGTCCGGCGACCTGGGCGGTCCGGACGGCCGCTTGTTCCTGGCCGTGTTGAGAGCACCGAGTACCGGGGAATTGTCATTCATGGTTGACGATTCCTACCATAGCGTCAATCCGGCATACCGTCAACCACGGTTGTCGTATTTGTCGCTACTTGCCGGCCGCTCCAGGCGGCCGCGCCCCCGTCGACCCGAAGTATCTGGCTGGCCTAACGCTGTGACTCGTCCGCCCTGCGTGAGCGAACGGAAACGTCGTTGCCTAACAACGCCGATCGACCGGCCATCCCGAGGACGTATTGGTGCCAAACCGGCCGTTGCGTGCGCATGCGGGGCATCTCAGCCTCCAACTGCTGCACGCTGATGTATCGACCCCGCGGAACGTCCCACACCGCTAGCTCACCGCACACGAACTGGCTGCGGCCGGTCTCCACCACGGTCCAGCTGTGGTGCGTATGGCAATAGCCGACGTTTGCGTTCGACATGGCGGTTACCCCCTTGCAACGGCCGCGCGTTGACGCCTCGTGTACCCGCGGCGAATGCAAAACAAACTTGCTCCGGCCAAACGTGGCTACGCGGCGCCGATGCTCCCGCCACCGTCGACCCGGAGAATCTGTCCCGTCAGGTATCCGGCGTCGTCGTGCAGCAACATACAGATCACATGGGCGATCTCGGCGGGGGTGCCGACCCGGTGCAGCGGAATGGTGTCGAGGAAACGAGCCTCACGGTCCGACCCGGCCGGGCTGCGTTCGCGGAACAGCTCGGTTTCGACGGGACCCGGCGCTATCGCGTTGACGGTGATCCCGGTTGCGGCAAGCTCGCCGGCCCAAATGCGTGTGCAGGTTTCCAGTGCAGCCTTGGCGGCGGCATACGGGGTGCGCTCGGGGGTGCCCAGCGTCGTCAAGCTGGTGACGTTGACGATGCGACCCCAGCTCGCATCCATCATGCCGGGCAGCACCGCCTGCACCACCTGCACCGCGGTGCGCACGTTCATGTCGTAGGTGAGGAAAAGGTCGTCCAGGTGGATCGAGCCAATCCGGCCGAAGCGCGCCAAACCGACGTTGTTGACCACGGCGTCGACCCTGCCCTCGCCCACGATCCCGTCCAGGGTTTGCGCGGTGGCGGCCCGATCGCCGAGGTCGACGTCGTGGAACTGTCCGGGAAAATCCGACGGTTTCGTCCGGGCGAGCCCAATCGGTTCGTGGCCGGCGGCGGCCACGCGGTCGGCGACCGCGCGGCCGATGCCCTTCGACGCCCCGGTGATCAGAACCCGCCGCTTCGACATGGCTTCCCCTCGCGCTATTCCGGCCAGCTGTTGTTCAGAATGATCTCAACGAAATCGTCGCGCACGAAAGACGGGTCGTAGTGGGCGAGCACATCGGCGTTGACATTGCCGAAGGTGCTTCGCGGACGGTGCTTGTTGCCCTCGGTGAAGGCATGCAGGATGCGGCGTTTGAAATCGGGCCGCGGGTGTGCGGCGGTGACGGCGGCAAGGCTGTCTGCCGAAAGGTCGTCACGACCGATGCCGAGCACGTCGGTCTCGACACCGGCTGTCACCAAAGCGATTTCGGGTTCCAGGAATTCGGGCACGCCGGGAGTGGTGTGCAGCGCGATGGACAGCCAGACCTTGCGCGCGTCGGCTTCATCGACGCCGTGCTGCAGCAGGAAATCGCGCGCCGCGTTGGCGCTGTCGACCTCGAAGCGCAGGCTGGAGGAGCGGTAGCGCTCGGTCAGGCCGACATCGTGGAACATGGCGCCGACGTAGAGCAATTCCAGGTTGGGCTGCAGGCCCCGGCGCAGTCCCTGCAGCGCGCCGAAGAAAAACACCCGGCGGGAATGGTCGAAGAGCAAGTCATTCTCGTGTGCGCGGACGAAATCGGTGGTGTCCCGGACCAGTGGCGTGTCGGGGAGTTCTATGCCGGCGATGTTCGCGGTTGATGAGGTCACGGTCGAAGCTCCTTTGGGTCGCTGGGCCTAATGCACCCAGTCTGAGCCACGCCACCCCCGGCCGCACTATGGCCGATCGGCCATCTTTCCCACAGAAAACGACACTACGAATTCGAACCTGCGTCTCCGGCTGCGTAGAGCCCGCGCCCGGTCACCAGCGGCAGGTCCAGCGTCGTCACGATGCCCGGCTTCGCGGCCACCACGGCCGGGATCGCGTTGACGACCCGCATCGCGGTGGCGACCAGTCCGGCGTGGTTGTGGTCGCCGCGGCGGCTGCTCAGGCAGATGTCCATCGCGTACGACGGTTCACCGGTGATCTCGATGCGGTAGGAGCCGCCCGGCTGGGCCGGCTGCGGCCAATCGGGGCACAGGTCCTCGCGCAATCTTGTGACATGTTCCAGCACGACGACGGGGTCGCCGTTGACCAAGCCGAAGACCTCGAACCGCAATGCCGCGGCGCTGCCCTTGGGGATGTGACCCGATGCGATGTCGAAGTCCTCGGGCGCCGGCTCGCGGACGTACACCTCGGCGACCTCGTCCAGCGAAATACCAAGGCCCGCAGCCAATTGCCGCACCACCGACCCCCACGCCAGGCTGAGCACACCGGTCTGCAGCAGCATCGGAATCTCGTCCATCGGCTTGCCGAATCCCATCACGTCGAACATCACCACGGCGCTGTCATACGTGGCGTAGTCGACGATCTCCATGCAGCGAATCTGCTGGATGCTCTGACAGGTGCCGGCCAAGGCCAGCGGCAGCAGGTCATTGGCGAAACCCGGATCGATACCGTTGACGTAAAGGCTCGAATTACCTTCGCGGGCAGCGTCTTCCAACGGCTTGATCAGCTCCTCGGGGATCACCTGCCACGGGTACTGCAAAAACACCGGCCCGCTGCCGACGATGTTGATCCCGGCCGCCAGGACGCGACGGTAGTCTTCCAGCGCCTCGGGCAGCCGGTTGTCGGCCATCGCGTTGTAGACCGCACACTGCGGGCCGGTGGCCAGCACCGCATCCAGATCGGTGCTGGCTTTCACGCCCGTCGAATCCGTAAGTCCGGCAAGCTCTGCCGCGTCCTTGCCGGCCTTGGCGTCCGACGACACCCAGACGCCGGTCAGCTCGAACTCCGGGTTGGTGATCAGCGCTCGCAGCGCGTGGACGCCGACGTTGCCGGTGCCCAACTGAGCGACGCGTATTGCCATGACGTGCCTCCTTAGTAAGACCGCGAGCAGACACAAAATCGCACGATACGCAACGCGTGAGTGCGATTTTGCGTCTCGCGGGTCATGGGTTCACAGGTCCGGGACGGGGATGTCGAGATTGGGGAAGGTGAGGCCGCCGTCGACCTCCAGCGTCTTGCCGGTTAGGAAGCTACCCGCAGGAGACGCCAAATACACTGCGGCAGCCGCGATGTCGACGGGATCACCGAGGCGGCGCAGGGGCGTCACCTTCTCCATCGGCTTGCGCAGCTCGTCGTTGGAGGCCACCACGTTCAGCGCCGAGGTGAGGATCGACCCCGGTGCGATCGCGTTGACCCGGATCCGCGGGCACAGGTCCAGCGCGGCCAGCCGGGTGTAGTGCGACAGCGCGGCCTTCGCGGTGCCATAGGCGGCGAAGCCGCGTCCGGCCAGCCGGCCCATGGTCGAGCTGATGTTGATCACGCTGCCGCCGCCGGAGTGCTCGAGCATCAACGGCACCGCCGCGACGGTCAACGCATGGGCGGTGACGACGTTGAAGGTGAACGCGTCCTTGAGGTCCTTGTTGGAGGTGGTCAGCAGCGTGTTCGGCATGGTCCCGCCGACGTTGTTGACGACGATGTCTAGTCTTCCGAAGGCCTCGACGGCCTGGCCGGCCAGTTGCGCGGTTGCGTCGGGATGAGCCAGGTCGGCGACCACGGTATGAGCACGCCGGCCCGCGGCGCGGACCTGTTCGGCGATTGCGTCGAGCTCGGATTGCGTTCGCGAGGCGATGACGACATCAGCACCTACTTCGGCGAATGCCAGCGCGATGGCCGCGCCGAGGCCGCGGCCGCCACCGGTGATGACGGCGACTTGGTCGTCGAGACGGAACCTGTCCAGGATCATTGCGGCCTTTCTTCGTTGAGTTGTCGTCCGAGACGGCGGGACGCCGCGCCGTCTCAAGGTGACGGCCTTTCTGAAACAGGTTCTAGTTTGTCATATGGGCGGGTAGGTGTAACACCGCGGCCCCCGCTCAATCGACGCTGTTCGGCGGGCCCAGGAAGCGTTGCAGCATGGCGCGTTCGGCGGCGGCGTCTTTGAGGGGCCAGCACTACAGCTCCAAGAAGACGCGGATGAGCCACTGTTCGGCGAGCGCGTCATCGTTGTCGGAATTCTCGAAGCCCAGCATTTCGGCCGCGAAGCCGGGGACGGCTGGCGAGCTGGTGACGCATTCGCTCACGGGAGTCGTACCGCATCAGCCGCGCCAGCGGATCCGATTGCAGGCGTTGCAGGGCGACGATAGTGGCGGTCACCACCCGATCCGGGCCCGTGAGGTGCTTGATGGCTTCGCGCGTCGTGTCGACGATGCGGGTGGATGCCTGGCCATATGCTTCGCCGAAGCTGACGACCGTGTGACTATCCCGAGTTCCTAGCTGTGTCGTAGGACAGGCGCGGATTTGTATTGTTCGTTGAATTTCGGCTGGTTGTACAGATGTGCTGCAGTATCTCAATGGGGTTGACTCCTGATGGATCTCAATGACTGTGTCATCCCTGCAGGGACGGGACTGTGTCATCCCTGAAGGAGCGGGCTCGCCAGCACGTCGTGCGCGCCGCAGGGTGTTTGGCCTGCACCTCATCGGCGGTGTATGACCGGCAAGTTCGTGGCCCGACAGGCCGTACCCGGCAATCCCCCGGTGAGGGAGCGGCGGCCGGGTCGAAGACGAGGGCGCACTGTGGGCTCTTCCCGACGCGCTCTGATCCATCTGATGCGCCGACATCGAGATAGTGACTGTGCTGATTCGGGTCGCGAGAAGTGCTGGGAGAGTGCAGATCACATCGGCCAGGAACTATCGGCCAGTTGCGCCGCCGAAATACTCTGGGAAAAACGCCCTAACGAATATGCAGTGGTTTACTGCAAACCCTCGATATTCGATGCCGCCGTATTCGGTTGGGCCGAAAGTCGGCAGCAGGCGGGGCTTAGGGTCGAGCGTCTGGAGCCGCCCGCCCTCGGTGACGTGGTGCGAACTGCGTCGCTAGCGAACCGCGTGGACGGTGTTCTGTTTGCCGGTGGGGGGTTGAGCATCGCCCGCTGGCGTGAGAATCCCTGGTGGCGACGGGAATCGACGCCCCGTACTCGTGCATCGGCGGCGGATGCGGCGTCCGCAAGACGCGGTTGTTGCGTGGCAACGTGCACATGGAGCAGAACTACGGGCTCAGTGCGGACGACGCCGCCGAAGGCTGGATTCTCGCCCTGCCGGTCGCGGCCAACCACCGATGTCGTCCATATCGAATAGTGCCTCTGGATTCCGAGGCTAGCCAAAGGAATTCGCTATCGGCACAGAGGAAAGCCAGACTTGACTGGGACCGGTATGGTCGGATATCCGTTGCGTCAGCAGTGGGTCGAGCCGGATGGGCAGACTGCGGCAACGAATCACCCTGCGCGGGCGCAGGGTGAGTCAGTGTGAATCCTGGATATTCCGCTGCGATTTCGTGTAGCGTTCGGCCTGTCATCTGCGTGATGATCGGCCGTGGGGCTTCTGGGTGGTGTCACTCGTGGGGGTGTTATGTCGGTTTTCGTCAGACAACCGCGCATGGTTGGGTTGTCGAGCATTGTTGGATTGGTTGGTGTTCACGCCGAGGTCCGTCGGGCGGTGGTTGCGCCGACGGCGGGGGTTCTCGGATTGTTCGGATTGATCAGCGCTGCTGCGGCGTCGGCGCGACAGTTCAGCTAAGAAGAGCGCTTGCCGTGAACTTTCTGGTGCTGCCGCCGGAGGTCAATTCGGCACGGCTGTTTGCCGGTGCCGGATCGGGGCCGATGCTGGCCGCCGCGGCGGCCTGGGAGGGGCTGGCTGCCGAGTTGAGTTCGGCGGCGAGCTTGTTCGGGTCGGTGACTTCGGGTCTAGTGGGTGGATCGTGGCAGGGTCCGTCGTCGTTGTCGATGGCGGGCGCGGCCGCCCCCTACATCGGCTGGTTGAACGGTGCGGCGACCAAAGCCGCGCAGGCGGCCGGTGAGGTTCGGGTCGCTGCGGGGGCATATGAAGGGGCGCTGGCGGCGACGGTGCATCCTACGGTGCTGGTGGCCAATCGGGCTCGGCTGGCGTCGTTGGTGATCTCAAATGTGTTGGGGCAGAACGCCCCGGCGATTGCGGCGACCGAGGCCGATTACGAGCGGATGTGGGCCCAGGATGTGGCCGCGATGTCGGGCTACTATTCCGGGGTTTCCGCGGCCATCGCGCGGCTGACGCCGTGGCATAGCTCGCTGCAGAGCCTTTTCAGCCAGGTGAGCGGTGCACTGATGGGCGGTGGTCACAGCAGTACCGGCGCCGCGGGCACCGGCACTACTACCAGCGGGAACAGCGCCGGCGCGGGCAGCGCTGCGGACAGCGCCAACACTGGCGGCGGCCAGTCTGCCGCCACGCTGGCCAGTAATGCGAGCCTGGGCAGCGGCAACCAGGGCAGCGGCAACCAGGGCAGCGGCAACCAGGGCAGCGGCAACCAGGGCAGCGGCAACCAGGGCAGCAACAACCTGGGCAGCGGCAATCTGGGCAGCGGCAATCTGGGCAGCGGCAATCTGGGCAGCGGCAATACGGGCGATGGCAACTCTGGAAACGGCAATACCGGCAACAACAACTCGGGCAGCGGCAACAACAACAATGGTGTTAGCAACCCAGTCGGCAATACAGGAAATGGCAACACCGGCGACAACAACTCCGGCAACGGCAATATCGGCAACAACAACCAGGGCAGCGGTAATCAGGGTAGCGGCAACACGGGCAGCGGCAATAAGGGCGATAACAACTCTGGGAACGGCAATATCGGCAACAACAACAATGTCGACAACAACAACCAGGGCAGCGGTAATCAGGGCAGCGGCAACACGGGCAGCGGCAATAAGGGCGATAACAACTCTGGGAATGGCAATATCGGCAACAACAACCAGGGCAGCGGTAATCAGGGTAGCGGCGACACGGGCAGCGGCAATAAGGGCGATAACAACCCTGGGAATGGCAACATCGGCAACAATAACCAGGGCAGCGGTAACAACAACACCAGCGACCTCAGTCAGGGGAACACCGGCAGCGGCAACATCGGCGGCGACAACACGGGTAGCGGCAACACGGGCAACAGCAATCCAGGCAACGCCAATATCGGCAACAACAACCAGGGCAGCGGTAATCAGGGCAGCGGCAACACGGGCAGCGGCAATAAGGGCGATAACAACCCTGGGAACGGCAACATCGGCAGCACCAACACGGGCAGCGGCAACATCGGCGACAACAACGAGGGCAGCGGCAACATCGGCAGCAACAACCCCGGCAGCGGCAACATCGGCAGCAGCAACCCGGGCAGCGGCAACATCGGCAGCAACAACTCAGGTAGCGGCAACCACGGCCCCCTGGGCAGCACCGCGAGCAACGACTCGGGGAGCGGCAACATCGGCAGCGACAACTCGGGCAGCGGCAACATCGGCGACCACAACACGGGCAACGGCAACATCGGCAACAACAACCCGGGCAGCGGCAACCGCGGAACTCTGTTGGGTGGCCCCGCGACTAACGACCTAGGCAGCGGCAACACCGGCAGCAACGACACAGGCAGCGGCAACATCGGCAGCGGCAACACGGGCAGCGGCAACCGCGGCATCGGACCGCTGGGGGCCGGCAACAATAACCCGGGCAACGGCAACCAGGGCAGTGACAACCGGGGCAGCGGCAACTGGGGCAGCAGCAACTCGGGGAGCGGCAACTGGGGCGACGCCAACACTGGCGCCGGCAACTACGGCAACAACAACAGTGGCGGCGGCAACATCGGCAACAGCAACGCGGGCGACGGCAACAGAGGCAACTTCAACACCGGCGGTGGGAACACCGGCGACGACAACCCGGGCAGTGGAAATACGGGCAACAGCAACCGGGGCGGCGGAAATACCGGCAATAATAACTTCGGCTGGGGGAATACCGGCAACGACGACATCGGTTTTGGTAATAAAGGGAATAATGACATAGGTTTGGGGCTCACCGGAGACAATAAGGTAGGCATTGGCGGCCTGAACTCGGGTTGGTTCAATATCGGCATCGGAAATTCCGGTAACTTTAACATCGGCATCGGTAACTCGGGCAGTGGGAATATTGGCTTCGGAAACTCCGGGAATTACAATATAGGCTTCGGGAACTCCGGTAATGGTAACACGGGCTGGCATGACTCGGGTATTGGAAATACGCTCGAAGGGGACGCTGGCAACTACAACACCGGCTGTTGGAACGCGGGTAGCTGGAACACGGGTTTCTGGAATGCCGGCAATTACAACACCGGCATGTGGAACGCAGGCGACACGAACACGGGTTTCTATGACTCGGGCAACACTAACCTGGGCCTTTTCGATTCGGGCAACACTAACGTGGGCCTTTTCGATTCGGGCAACACGAACACGGGCCTTTATGACTCGGGCAGCACCAATACGGGCAGCCATAACTCGGGTGGCACCAACACCGGCAGCTATAACTCGGGTGGCACCAATACCGGCGACTATAACTCGGGTGGCACCAATACCGGCGACTATAACTCGGGTGGCACCAATACCGGCGACTATAACTCGGGTGGCACCAACACCGGTAGCTACAACTCGGGTGGCACCAATACCGGCGACTACAACTCGGGTGGCACCAACACCGGCGGCTACAACGCGGGTGGCACCAACACGGGCAGCCACAACGCGGGTGGCACCAATACCGGCGACTACAACGCGGGTGGCACCAATACCGGCGACTACAACGCGGGTGGCACCAATACCGGCAGCTACAATTCGGGTGGCACCAATACTGGCAGCTACAATTCGGGCGGCACCAATACGGGTGACTACAACTCGGGCAACACCAATACTTACGGCGACCCCAGCAACCCGGACACTTACAATTCTGGTAATACCAATACAGGCTACTTCAACTCCGGAAATACTAATACCGGCAGCTACAATTCGGGTAACACCGATACGGGCTCCTACAATTCGGGTAACACCAATACGGGTAACCACAACTCCGGCAATACTAATACGGGCAACTATAACTCGGGCAACACCAATACCTATAGTGACACCAGCAACCCGGATGGTTTCAACTCGGGCAACACCAACACGGGCTCCTACAATTCGGGTAACACCAATACGGGTAACTACAACTCCGGCAATACTAATACGGGTAACGACAACTCGGGCAACACCAATACCTATAGTGACACCAGCAACCCGGATGGTTTCAACTCGGGTAACACCAACACGGGCTCCTACGATTCGGGCAACACCAACACGGGCAACGGGAACTCGGGCAACACCAATACCGGTAACTTCAACTCGGGCAATACTAATACGGGCAACTATAACTCGGGCAACACCAATACCTATAGCGACCCCAGCCACCCGGATGGTTTCAACTCGGGCAACACCAACACCGGCTCCTACAACTCGGGCGGCACCAATACCGGAAACTACAACTCGGGCGGCACCAACACCGGAAACTACAACTCGGGCGGCACCAACACAGGCAACAACAACTCGGGCGACACCAATACGGGCGACAACAACTCGGGTAAGGTAAATACGGGCGATAACAATTCAGGTGACTACAATACGGGTAGCGATCAGACTGGCAACGGCCCCTTCTTATGGTCGGGTACTGGTAATACCCTTGCGTTCGGAACGTCGGGCTTTGATAACGGCCCCTCCTTCGGGACGTCGGGTTTCGATAACAGTGGCGCTGGCGGCGGGAACTCGGGTACCAATAATGGTGGCGTTGGCGGCGGGAACTCGGGTACCAATAACGGTGGCCTCGGCGGCGGGAACTCGGGTACCAATAACGGTGCGCTCATCGGCGGCGGTAACTCGGGTGCCGATAACAGTGCCGGTGTCTTCGGCGGCGGGAACTCGGGCGACCATAACGCTTCTGCCGTTGCTGGCGGCGGCAACTCGGGCAGCAATAACAGCAATGATTTCGCCGGCGGCGGGAACTCGGGTAGCAACAACAGTGGTGGCATCAGCGGCGGCAACTCGGGTTCGCTAAACAAGGGTTCCGGCGGGAACTCGGGCACGAACAACCAGACGAGCGCCGGGAATTCAGGGCAAAACAACAGCGGCCTCGCTTTTGGCAGTTCGGGCAGCGGCAACTCGGCGACGGGCGGGGACTCGGGCACCAACAACTCCGCAAGCGCTGGGAGCTCCGGCAGTGGCAACCACGGGACCGGCGGGGGCTCGGGCAGCAACAACTTCGCGAGCGCTGGGAGCTCGGGCACCAACAACCAGGGGACCGTCGGGAATTCGGGCAGCGGCAACGACGTAACGGCCAGCGGCACCATCGGGAGCTCGGGCACCAACAACGTTGCGTCCATCGGGAGCTCGGGCGAAAACAACACCGCGGTCGGCGGGGAGTCCGGCATGGGCAACGCGGCAGGCGCAGGGAGCTCGGGCCAGGGCAACACCGCGAATGCCGGGAGCTCGGGCACCAACAACAAGGGGACCATCGGGAGCTCGGGCGCCGGCAACGACGTGACCGGCAGCACCGCCACCATCGGGAGCTCGGGCACCAACAACGTTGCGTCCATCGGGAGCTCGGGCCAGAACAACACGGCGGTCGGCGGGGAGTCCGGCATAGGCAACGCAGCAGGCGCAGGGAGCTCGGGCCAGGGCAACACCGCGAATGCCGGCAGCTCGGGCACCAACAACAAGGGGACCATCGGGAGCTCGGGCAGCGGCAACGACGTAACGGTCAGCCTCACTATCGGCAGCTCGGGCACCGACAACATCGTGAACGTCGGGAGCTCGGGAACCCTGAACTCCCCTGGCGGCGGCAGCTCGGGCAGCTTCAACCCTGGCGCCGGCGGCTCGGGTCACTTTAACCCAGGCGCCGGAAGCTCGGGCCTCTTAAACATCAACGGAGGAGACTCCGGCTGGTTGACCTTCGGCCTCGGGAACGCGGGCCTGCTTGATCCCGGCGCCGGAAACGCCGGCCTACTACTCGGCGGCACCGGAGACTCCGGCCTACTGCTCGGCGCCGTCGGCGGCTCGGGGTTGCTCAACATCGGCGCACCGCTATCAGGCATTTTGGATTTCGGCGTAACCAACTCGGGCGTTCTGAATGCGGGCGTTCTGCTATCAGGAGTGGCGAACCTCGGCGTCTACACGTCGGGCGTATTGGACATCGGCTATGTGCCGCGCGCGCTTTACCTAGCCAATCTCATATTTGTCAATTTAACGGGCCTATGACGGCAACAGCCGGGTCCTCAAGCTACCGGCAGCTCAAACACCCAGATCGAGCTAGCATCCCCCTAAGCAGTCCAGACCGTGTCGCGGTGGACACGTCGGGAATATGAGATGACGGCGACTTGGTCGTCGATACGGAACCTGTCCAGGACCATTGCGTGCTTTCTTCGTTGAGTTGTCGGCCGAGACGGCAACACGCCGCGCCGTCTCGGATGACGGCCCCGGCTCAATCGACGCTGTACGGCGGGCCGAGGAAGCGTTGCAGCATGGCGCGTTCGGCGGCGGCGTCCCGACTTGGCTCAAATTAGCTTGTCAGGCCGCTTCGCTCCCACCGTGGTGATCGAAAATTCCGCGAGTTCGTTGCGGTTCTGAACGGGGCCTGCGCTGGGGTTCAGCGGCAAGGCGGCGAAGGTTCATGCTGGAGAGTGTTTCGGCCGACCCCGGTTGCACTATGTTGCCTGTGAGCCCGCAAATTAGCTTGAGGGTGGAGAGCCCTGTCCACGGGGACCGTGGAATGTTGCCGTCGAGCACGAGTGTCAGAATTCTGTTTCATCCTGCTCTCCCCGAAGCACACCTGTTTGTCAATCTCGTTGAAGGCGGTGAGTTTCGATGGATGTGGTGCACCCGCGGTGCGCGGGAATCGACTGCTCGAAGAAAGACGCGAAGGTCTGCGTGCGGATTCAGGGCCAAGGACGCAGACGAGCGTCATCGACGGTGACGACATGGGGCGCGACGACTTCTCAGATCCTGGCGTTGCGTGAGCATCTGATCGCGCAGAAGGTCACCTGTGTGGTGATTGAGTCCACCAGCGACTACTGGAAACCGTTCTACTACCTGCTCGATGATGAGCTGGATATGATGCTGGTTAACGCATCGCGGGTGCGCAATGTACCCGGGCGCAAGAGCGACGTCTCCGATGCTGCGTGGCTGGCCGATCTCGGGGCGCACGGTCTGGTGACGGCGTCGTTGGTACCGCCACCACTGATTCGGGCGCTGCGGGATCTGACCCGCACCCGCACCCACATCACCCGGGAACGTTCACGCGAGGTGCAGCGGCTGGAGAAGCTGCTCGAAGATGCCGGGATCAAACTGTCCTCGGTGGCCACCGACATCACCGGGGTGTCCGGGCGGGCGATGCTTGAAGCCCTGATCGCTGGCCAGGATGATCCCGCTGTGATCGCCGATCTGGCCAAACGAACCCTTCGCCGCAAGATCCCGGACCTGACCGAGGCGTTGATCGGCCGGTTCAGTGCGCATCACGCGTTCATGGCGCGGCTGTTCCTCGACCGCATCGATGTTCATAGCGCCGATATCAGTCGTCTCGACGCGCGCATCGAGGAAGCGATGGCCCCCTTTCGCACCGCCCGGGAACTGCTAACGAGCATCCCCGGGTTCTCCACCAAGACAGCTGAAGTGTTCATCGCCGAGACTGGCGGGGACATGAGCGTGTTCCCCAGCGCGGGGCACCTGGCTTCCTGGGCAGGGGTCTCACCGGGGTCCAACGAATCCGCCGGCCGGGTGAAATCCACCAAGACACGTCCGGGTAACTCGTATCTCAAAGGTGCACTTGGAGTCTCTGCAATGTCGGCGGCGCGGTCGAAAAACACGTTCTTCTCCGCCAAATACCAGCGGATCAAATCCCGACGCGGGCCGATGCGTGCGCTCGTCGCCGTTGAACACGCCCTGATCATCACCGCGTGGAACATGCTCACCAACGGCGCGTTCTACCGCGAACTCGGCACCGACTACTA
This sequence comes from uncultured Actinomycetota bacterium, assembly GCA_963845595.1. GTDB lineage: Bacteria > Actinomycetota > Actinomycetes > Mycobacteriales > Mycobacteriaceae > Mycobacterium. Next base: position 474,190 of record CAWJSU010000002.1, on the reverse strand, counting down.
CACCCTGCGCAAACCGGCCAAAACCAAAGCCCACGCCGTGCACCAGCTCGAAGCACTTGGCTACACCGTCACCCTCACACCGCTCGCTGACACGACACCGCATAAGGCATCCAGCGCGACACGATGAACCGGCAGTTCCATCAGTGGTCGCCAGCTCGTGGTCACCTCAATTTTCGTGTCAGTGCGCACTGTCACCGCGGGGTGTTGATGAGGGGTTGCGGAGGTCTTGGGGTCAGCGGGTCGGCGGCGGTGCGGGTTTGGTTGTCGGCCCCGATGTCCACGACGCGGTAGGCAGCCGGATAGTGTGAACGAATTTCCTGGTGCCCCAACGTGTTTGAGCTTCGATACATTGCCGGTGGTGACCGGCCCCGGTAACCAAGCTAGTTGTTGGCCGGTGGTGGTTGGGGTTGGAAGGGGTCATACCACCACCAGTCGGCGCGCTCGCCGGTAGGTCCCGGGCAGGGCGCCACCGCGGGCGGGGGTTGAGTTGGTGGGCGCGCCAGCGATCCCGGGCTCAGTAATCGGCCGGCGTTGTCGGTGACGGTGAGAGCGCCTGGGGGTCCGGTGATGGTGAGGACGCCACGATGGTGCAACCGGTGATGATAAGGGCATAGCAGCACCAGGTTGGCCAACTCCGTGGGGCCGCCGTCTTCCCAGTGCCGGATGTGATGGGCGTGCAGACCACGGGTGGCACCACAGCCAGGAACCGCGCACATGCGGTGACGACACTCCAGCGCGCGGCGAAGCCGCCGGTTGATCAGGCGGGTCGCCCGGCCGGCACCAATGACCTCGCCGTGACGTTCGAACCAGACTTCACACGTGGCATCACACGTCAGGTATCGGCGTTCGGCGTCGGTGAGCAGCGGACCCAGATGCAGTGCCGCAGCGCGCTGCTCAACGTCGACATGCACCACCACGGTGGTGTGCTGCCCGTGCGGGCGGCGGGCCGCCTCGGCGTCCCATCCAGCCTCGACCAGGCGCATAAACGCCTCGGCGGTGGTAGGCAACGGGGGCCGCTGATCTGAAGCGCCCTCGCCGATGCCGTGATCGTGCTTCCACTCGGCGATCAGCGCATCACGATGAGACTGCAAGGCGGCGTCGAACTTCGCGGCGTCACGGCGGGCAAGTGTGATCCGGTAGCAACTGCCCTGCTCGTTGGTGGTCGTGGTGATCGAGCGCTCGGGCTCGGGCCGAGGTTCGGGTTCGGGTCGCGGTTCCAGCTTGACCGCGGTGCGCAGCTGATTGACCGTGGCGCAGCGCGCCAGCTGCGCGTAGTGCTCATCGGATCCCTCGCCGGCCCGCGCCGCGATGACGCCGACCTGATCCAGCGACAGCCGGCCCTCTCGCATGCCTTGGGCGCAGCGTGGGAACTCCTTGAGCCGGCTCGCGATGGTGGTGATCGTGTGGGCGTTTGCCGGCGAGCAGCCGGTCTTCCAGGCCACCAACGCCGGCACCGACCGCGCGCCGGTGGCGCCGCACAATTGGTCGCGATCGATCTCGGCCACGATCTCAACGATGCGCCCATCAATCGCGTTGCGCTGACCGGTCAACTCCGCCAGCTCCTCGAACAGCACCTCAAGACGCTCGCTAGGACTGGCCACCACGGCGCCAGCGGATGCGGTCGAAGACATCACGTCATCATCGCAGCCACCTACGACAAATCCGGGCCGCCCGATCCCCGCGCTGAATTTAGTGCGCACATCCCCCCAGCCCACGCCGGAAAGCAACAGGTCAACCCGCTGCGACTACCGCGGATCCCGATTCGTGAGCCAAGTCAGCAGACCGGCGCCGTTTGGCGCACCGTGGTTCGCGAAGATTCGGCGGTGGTCACCTGTTGTGCTCACCTCGGGCACGGCGGGATCATTATTGGTGCTCGTCGTGGTTGTCCCCGCAAAGACCTTGGTGCTTTGAGCCTGTAAGTCAGCATGGCGGCGGAGGGCTTCCACGGGAACCGTGGATTGGTGCCTTGAGCCCGTGCGTCAGACTTCCGACTCTCCTGCTCTCCCCACGACGGACACCTTCACAGTGGGCTACGAGAGAAGGGAGCTGCGCCGTGGAGATCATTCATCCGCGCTGTGCGGGCCTGGACATTTCAAAGAAGGATGCCAAAGTCTGTGTCCGGATCAACGGCGCAGGCCGTCGCAGGACCAGTGAAACAGTGACCACGTTCGGGGCGACGACCCGACAGATCATGGCTTTGCGGGATCATCTTGCCGCACAGCAGGTTACGTGTGTGGTGATGGAAGCCACCGGCGACTATTGGAAGCCGTTCTATTACCTGCTGGAGGATCTACCTGGTGTGGAGGTGATGCTGGTCAATGCCCGCCACGTCAAGAACTTGCCCGGCCGCAAGACCGACGTCGCTGATGCAACCTGGCTTGCTCAGCTCGGCGCCCATGGTCTGGTCCGTGGGTCGTTCGTTCCACCTGAACCGATCCGGCAGTTGCGCGACCTGACCCGCACCCGTACCGCCGTGACTCGGGAACGCACGCGCGAGATCCAGCGGTTGGAAAAGCTGCTCGAGGACGCCGGGATCAAACTGTCCTCGGTCGCCGCTGATCTCAACGGCGCCTCTTCGCGGGCGATGCTGGGCGCCTTGCTTGCCGGCGAAACCGATCCGGCGGCCATGGCTGACCTGGCCAAGAAACGGCTGCGGATGAAAATCCCGCAGCTGACCGAAGCCCTCTACGGCCGGTTCAACTCCCATCACGCGTTTCTGACCCGCATGCACCTGGACTTGATCGACCAGCACACCGCGGCCATCGAGGCGCTCACTGAGCGGATCGAGGTGGTGATGGAGCCCTTTCGCGGTTTCCGAGACTTGATCTGCACCATCCCCGGCATCGGTGGGTTCACCGCCGACGTCGTCGTCGCCGAGACCGGAGCTGACATGACCAGATTCCCCACCGCGCAACACCTCGCGTCGTGGGCGGGCACTACCCCGGGCAACAACGAATCGGCCGGCAAGGTCAAATCGCGCCGCACCCGACCGGGCAACCCGTACCTACAAGGCGCCCTCGGCACCGCAGCGATGTCCATTTCCCACACCCGCGACACCTACCTGGCCGCCAAATATCGCCGGATAGCTACCCGCCGTGGCCCCATGAGAGCCAACGTTGCCGTTCAACGTGCACTGCTCGTCGCGATCTGGAACATCGCCACGACCAATACCGCGTATCACGATCCTGGTGGCGACTACTTCACCCGGCTCAACCCGCAGAAAGCGCGAAACAACGCTGTTCGCCAACTCGAAGCCATGGGCTACCGCGTCACCCTCGACCAGGCGTCCTGACCGAGCCGCTCACCCCGCGAACTCACCTCACCTGAATCTTCTCGTCAGGTCAATCGACGCTGTACGGCGGGCCGAGGAAGCGTTGCAGCATGGCGCGTTCGGCGGCGGCGTCTTTGAGGGGCCAGCACCAGAGCGCCAAGAAGACGCGGATGAGCCACTGCGCGGCGAGCGGGTCATCGTGGTCAGAATTCTCGAAGCCCAGCATTTCGGCCGCGAAGCCGGTGACGGCGGGCGAGCTGGTGATCCACTCGCTGACGGGGGTCGCGTGGACGGACCGCATGAGCTGGGCCAGCGGATCCGATTGCAGGCGCTGCAGGGCGACGATGGTGGCGGTCACCACCCGATCCGGGCCGGTGAGGTCCTTGATGGCTTCGCGCGCCGAGTCGACGATGCGGGCGGATTGGATAACGACGACGGCGTCGCGGATGGCCGCCTTGCCGCCGGCGTGCCGGTAAATCGTCGCGGGCGAGCAGTGCACCTTGGCCGCCAACGCTTCGATGGTGAAGGCCTCGTATCCGTGCCGAGAAATGAGGTCTGCGGCCGCGGCGTAGATCCGTTCGGCGCCCGCACTGCGGCGATCCCGTCCCACCAGCCAGTCATTGGATGGCATCCGACCATGCTCCTCCGCACGGCGGCCCGCTGAAAGTCTTATCGCACCATGAGAAAAATGAGCCGCTTTTTCTCAGGCTAACCGGCTGGTGGCGCCGCATAGCCGGTCTCGGCCCCCAGCGGACCCGGCCGGAGTCGTCCCTCAACTTTGTCCCGACCCGTTGACGCTGATCACGGGCGCATTCAGCCTGAAGCCATGACGGTCGTGGAAGACCCGACCCAATTCTTCGGCGGCGAGGCGCTACAGGATCCCTATCCGGTGTATGACCGCATGCGCGCCGAGGCGCCAGTGCACCGCATCGGCACCTCGGTGTTCTACGCGGTGTGCGGCTGGGACGCGGTGCTCGAGGCGGTCGAGCGGGTCGACGATTTTTCGTCGAACCTCACCGCGACCATGGTCTATCACAACGACGGCACCGTCACCCCGTTCGCCATGGCACCGCCCGGCGGCCCGGCTCACGCGTTGGCCACCGCCGATGACCCGGTGCACGCCATGCACCGCAAAATCCTGCTGCCGCACCTGTCGGCCAAGCGGGTGCGAATCATCGAAGAGTTCGCCGCCAAGACCGCCGACCGGTTATGGAACGAGAATCTGCGCGACGGTGAGATCGAGTGGATGAGCGCCATCGCCAACCGGCTTCCCATGATGGTGGTCGCCAGGCTGCTGGGCCTGCCCGAGGACGACGTCGACAATCTCATCCGCCTCAGTTACGCCACCACCACACTGCTCGACGGGATCGTCACGCCGGCACAACTCGAAGCGGCTGGCGTGGCAGCGATCGAACTGTCCGCCTATGTCCTGGAGCATTTCGAAAAGGCAAGTGCCACTGCTGAACGCGGTCTGATCGGTGATCTGGCCGGGCGCTACGCTGCGGGCGAATTGGAGCAGTTGCCGGCGCTGGGGATGATGCTCACCCTGTTCAGCGCGGCCGGTGAATCGACCGCCTCGCTGCTGGGCAGCGCCGCGTGGATTCTCACCGATCGCCCGGAGACGCAACGGCAGATCCGTGAAAACCCAGAATTGCTGGGCGCTTTCATCGAAGAGGTGCTGCGCTTCGAATCGCCGTTTCGTGGCCACTACCGGCACGTGTGGCGCGACGCCACCCTGGCCGGGGTGCAGGTGCCCGCCGATTCGCACCTGCTGCTGATGTGGGGCGCGGCCAACCGCGATCCGGTGCACTTCGAGGCGCCAAATGAATTCCGCCTCAACCGCAGTGGCGGCAAGGGCCACGTCACGTTCGGCAAGGGTGTGCACTTCTGTGTGGGAGCCGCACTGGCCCGCCTGGAGGCTCGGATCGTGTTGCGCGGTCTGCTGAACCGCACCACCTGGATCGAGGCCGCCGACGTGGGGGAGTGGTTACCGAGCATCCTGGTCCGGCGCCGCAAGTGGCTGCGGTTAGCCGTCCGGTGAGCCGGTCAGACCGAGCCGGTCAGACCGAGCCGGTCAGACCGAGCCGGTCAGACCGCGAGTTCGACCACCCTGTCGTCGCCGCGGTCTCCGACATAGACGTTCCCGTTCTTGTCCGTCGCGACCGACAGTGGCGTGTTGAGGCCGTTGAACGCCAGCGTGGTCGGGGCGATCCCGTTGGCCGCCAACTTCACCACTTGGTCGTTGTCATGTTCGGTGACGTAGACGTTGCCGGCGTTGTCCACCGCGATACCCCACGGCGCGCTAATACCGGGGAACGGTAACTCCGTTTGTTGGTTCGTTCCGGCGTCCAACCGGACAACCCTGTTGTTGTCGGTGTCGGTGACGTAGACGTTGCCGGCGGAGTCGACGGCCACACCATCGGGGTTCTTCAGGCCATTGAACGGCAGGACGGTCTGGTTGTTGGAGCCGGCCGCCAGCTTGAGCACCCTGTTGTTACCCCGGTCGGCGACGTACACGCTGCCCTGCGCGTCCACCGCCACACCCTCGGGGTAATTGAGCCCGGTGAACGGCAGCACGACCTGGTTGTTGGACCCGGCCGCCAACGCCACCACCCGGTTGTTGAAGTCCGAGACATACATCGTGCCGTTGCTGTCCACCGCTATGCCCTGGGGCTCGTACAGACCGGTGAACGGTTGCACCGTCGGCGTGCTCGACCCGTGTGCCAACGTCGCCACCCGGCCGAAAATGCCCTGATTGGTGACGTAGACGGTGCCGGACTTATCTACCGCCACCCCGCCCGGGGAAAGGCGGAAGTTGAGGCCGTTGAACGGCAGCACGATCTGTCCGGAGGCCTGCGTGGACGCCGACGAGGGACGCGACACCAGGTATCCGGTTGCGGCGCTGACGACGACGAGCAGCACCGCGGCAGCGCCAAGGATGCTCCACAGCTTGCGTTTGTTGCGGGGCCGCGACGGTTGGACCGCAAAATCGGTCGAGGGGCGCCCGAGGTTAACCCCGGAACTAACCGACGGGATCGACGGATGGCCGGACCAGCCGCCACCGCCGGCGGCGGGGGGCTGGGTCCGCGTCCCGGCCGGGGGCCAGCTATCGACTGCGGGACTCGGTGGCAGGGGAGCAACCATCGTCTCGCTGCCGCTAAAGGGCCGTTGAGCAGCCCCGAACGCAGAGACTTGCGAGTTCTGCGGCTGGACGCCGACGTAATTGGTCCACAGGTGGCCCCCGTCGCCATTGACGGCGCCGGCCAGCCCGTTCGCGTTCTGGCCTTGCCGCAGAATCGAGGCTTCTTGGAGCTGCTCGGGTACGGTCAGCGCCTCGTGGGCAGCGACGGCCAGATCCCCGGCGGACAGATAGCGTTCGTCGGGGTTTTTGGCCATGCCCCTGGCGATCACCTGGTCCAGGGCCAGCGGAACCCGCCCGGGCCGCAACTGGCTGGGCCGCGGGGCGGGCTCCAGCAGATGCGCGGCGATCAGCCGTTCCACGCTGTCGGCCCGATACGGCGGTGCCCCGGTCAAGCACTCACCCAACACACAGGCCAGCGCGTAGATATCGGCCCGGTAGGTCACGTCATCGCCGGTGAACCGCTCCGGGGCCATGTAGTTGTAGGTACCCACGGCGATCCCGCTCTGGGTCAGCCCCGGGTCGGCGGCGGCGCGGGCGATACCGAAATCGACCAGATAGGCGAAGTCATCGTTGGTGATCAGGATGTTTTCCGGTTTGACATCGCGGTGCGTCACCCCGTTGGCGTGCGCTGCGTCCAGCGCTGCGGCAATGTGGCGCACGATGACCACCGTCCGCGCCGGGGCGATCGGACCATAGTGCGTCAAGAGGGTGCGTAGCGAGGCGCCGTCGATCATGCGCATCTCCACAAAGAACTGCCCATCGATCTCGCCGTAGTCATGGATGGGCACGATGTGCGGCTCGGTCAGCCGGCCGGCGGTGTCGGCCTCACGCTGCATCCGCGCGCGAAACACCGAATCGCCGGAGTATTGCGGCGAAATCAGCTTGAGCGCCACCACCCGGTGCTTGCGGGTGTCTTCGGCCTCATAGACCTCGCCCATCCCGCCGCGGCCCAGTAAGCGCATCAGCTGGTAGGGCCCGAACCGTGTCCCTACCCGCGAAATGGTGTTATTCACCGTCGAGGCTCCCTTCGCCGGGCCTTACAATTCCACCGGCGCGATCGGCCGCGGAGCCCCCCGCGAGCAGTTCACAGCGCCGAATCCGGTGGTTAACAAACGGTATGTCGCCGCCGGGTGGGCCTCAATAGAAATACGCTTCTCACAGCTGATTCTGAATTACTCATAGCTGGCACTGATTTACCCACCGGAAACAAAGGTCCAAAGTCATTCAAGCACTGAGGAATTCTGGTTTACCGGTAAAGGATCATTGCCGCTTCGCTTTGCCTCACCGCCTCGGCTCGGCAGCGTTTCTGGAACAGGTTCTAGTTTTTGTAGGCGGAGTGGCGACCCGGCGGCCCAAGGTTGGGACACTACGGTTCGCCAACGATGGCTGAAATTGCGAACCCGGCCATGTCCAGCGACGATAAGCAGGCAGATTCGCCGAACGTTAACCTTGTTACTGTTAGCTTTCCTGGCTGCGAGGAATACGGCGGGTTCGCAGGTCCCGGCCAACGGCGGCGGAGATCCATGGTTAATCAGTATCGTGAGGATTTGAATTGAAGCTCAATCGATTTGGTGCCGCGCTGAGCCTCCTGGCCACTGGTGCACTGCTGTTGTCGGCGTGTGGCAGCGACAACAACGCTACCGGCGGAAGTGCGACGACGAGCGCGTCATCGGCGAAGGTGAGCTGCGGCGGAAAGAAGAAGCTCAAGGCCAGCGGGTCGACGGCCCAGGAAAACGCGATGACCCGGTTCGTCAAGGCGTTCGAGCAGGCCTGTCAGGGTCAGACGCTGGACTACACGGGCATTGGGTCGGGTGACGGCATTACCGAATTTACGGGCAACCAAACCGATTTCGGTGGTTCGGACTCACCGATGGTCCCGAACGAGTACACCGCCGCTCAGCAGCGGTGCGGCGGCTCGCCGGCCTGGCACCTGCCGGTGGTGTTCGGCCCCATCGCCATCTCCTACAACGTCAATGGTGTGACGTCGTTGACCCTCGACGGTCCGACTGCGGCCAGGATCTTCAACGGCGGCATCACGATGTGGAACGACTCCGGGATCCAGGCGCTGAACGCGGGTGTGGCCCTGCCGGCCGAGGCGATTCATGTCATCTTCCGCAGCGACGACTCCGGGACCTCGGAGAACTTCCAGAGATACCTCGATACCGCTTCCAACAATGCGTGGGGCAAGGGTGCCGGACGGCAGTTCAGGGGCAGCGTCGGCGAGGGGGCGATGGGCAACGACGGCACCGCGGCCGCCGTCAAGCGGACCGAAGGGGCGGTCACCTACAACGAATGGTCGTTCGCCCAGGAAGAGCACCTGGGCATGGCCAAGATCATCACGTCGGCCGGGCCGGACCCGGTGGTGCTCAGCGCGGACTCGGTGGGGAAGACGGTTGAATCGGCCTTCATCATCAAGCAGGGCAACGACCTCGTCCTCGACACGATCTCGTTCTACCGGCCGAATGAGGTGGGCTCCTATCCGATCGTGTTGGCGACGTATGAGATCGTCTGCTCGAAGTATCCCGATCCCCAGGTCGGTATTGCCGTGAAGGCTTTCCTGCAGAGCAGCCTCGGCGCAGGCCAGAATGGCTTGGCGGACAACGGATATATCCCCATTCCGGACTCGTTCAAGCCGCGGTTGTGGACCGCGGTCAACGCGATCACGTAACCTGCGATGGCATGACCCGATTAACGCCGGGCAGGCCGTCGGATCGGGCCGCGGCAACGACCGCACTAACAGCGAGAAATGCGCGCGGGGCGGGGCAGGGCGACCGACTGTTCAAGTTGGTCGCCGGGGCCGCGAGTTCGACCGTCGTGGTCGCGATCCTGCTGATCGCGACGTTCCTGTTGATCCGCGCCGTCCCGTCGTTGCGCGCGAACCACGCGAATTTCTTCACCAGTGCCGAATTCAACGCCAACGACGCTGACAAGCTGGCGTTCGGTATCCGCGACTTGTTCACGGTGACCGTGCTGAGTTCGATGAGCGCGCTGGTGCTGGCCGTGCCGGTCGCGATCGGAATAGCGGTCTTCCTCACTCAATATGCGCCGGCGCGCCTTGCGCGTCCATTCGGTGCGATGGTTGACCTACTGGCCGCGGTGCCGTCGATCATTTTCGGCCTGTGGGGGATGTTCGTGCTGGCGCCCAAGCTCGAGCCGGTGGCGGCGTTCCTCAATCGCAACCTGGGTTGGTTTCCGTTGTTCGCGCGGGGCAACGTCTCCCTGGCCGGCGGCGGCACCATCTTCACCGCCGGCGTCGTGCTTTCGGTGATGATCCTGCCGATCATCACCTCGGTATCAAGAGAAGTGTTCCGGCAGACCCCACATATGCATAAGGAAGCGGCGCAAGCATTGGGCGCCACCAAGTGGGAGGTGGTGCGGATGACCGTGCTGCCGTTCGGGCGCAGCGGTGTCATCGCGGCGTCAATGCTGGGTTTGGGGCGCGCGCTGGGCGAAACCGTGGCGGTGCTGATCATCTTGCGCGCCGCCGCCCGCCCGGGACATTGGTCGCTGTTCGACGGCGGTTACACATTCGCTTCCAAGATCGCCTCCGCGGCACCCGAATTCAGCGAACCGCTGCCGACCGGGGCCTACATTTCCGCGGGGTTTGCGCTGTTCGTTCTGACGTTCGTGGTCAATGCGGCTGCCCGCGCCATCGCCCGCGGGAAGGCCCATGCATGATCGTCGACACGCTCGACCGACCGGTCAAAGCCACGGCATTCGGGCCGCTCAGCATTAAGCGCCGGATCAAAAATCACGTCGCGACAACGTTCTTCGTCGCCTCGTTCGTCCTCGCGTTGGTGCCGCTGGTCTGGGTGCTATCGGTGGTGATCGTGCGAGGCTGGTACGGCGTGACCCAGTGGGGTTGGTGGACCCACTCGCTGCGGGGCGTGCTGCCGGAGGAGTTCGCCGGCGGGGTCTATCACGCGCTGTATGGAACGCTGGCGCAGGCGGGGGTTGCCGCGCTGCTGGCCGTTCCGCTGGGCTTGCTGACCGCGGTGTTCCTGGTCGAATACGGTTCCGGCCGGTTGGCGCGGGTGACCAGTTTTATGGTCGACGTGCTCGCCGGGGTGCCCTCGATCGTGGCGGCGCTGTTCATATTCAGCCTCTGGATCGCCACGCTGGGATTCCAGCAGAGCGCCTTCGCCGTATCGCTGGCGCTGGTCTTGCTGATGTTGCCGGTGGTGGTGCGGGCTGGCGAGGAGGTGCTGCGGTTGGTGCCTCGCGAACTGCGGGAAGCCAGCTACGCGTTGGGTGTTCCCAAGTGGAAAACGATTGTGCGGATTGTCTTTCCGATTGCGATGCCCGGCATGGTGTCTGGCGTCTTGCTGGCCGTCGCGCGCGTCATCGGCGAGACCGCGCCGGTGCTGGTGCTGTGCGGGTACAGCCACTCTAGAAATTTCAACATCTTCGACGGCAACATGGCCTCGCTGCCGCTGCTGATCTTCACCGAACTCAAAAATCCCGAGCACGCGGGGTACCTGAGGATCTGGGGTGCGGCTCTGACGCTGATCATCGTGGTGGTCGTGACAAACTTGCTGGCCGCGGTGTTCCGCTTCGTGGCAACCCGACGGCGCTGATGGTCTACGACGTTGACTTTGCTTTCGAGCCCGCCTTTTTGGCCGGTGCCTTGTTGGCCGGTGTCTTGTTGGCCGGTGTCTTCTTCGCGGTGGTCTTCTTGGCCGGCGCGTTCCCGTCACCGGAGCGTGCCTTCACGCTGGCCTCCAGCTTGGCGAGCAGGTCGGAGACATCCTCGGTCTCGTCCAGCTCCTTGGGTTGGTCTTCGACGGTAAATGCTTCGCCGCCTTCGAGTTTGGCGTCCACCAGCTCTTGCAGCTGGTCTTGGTAGGTGTCGTGATAGCGGTCCGGATTGAAGTCCTCGGCCATCGACCCCACCACCTGCAGGGCCATCTTCAGCTCGGCCGGCTTGATCTCGACCTTCTTGTCCAACACCGGGAAGTCGGGATCGCGGATCTCATCCGGCCACAGCAAGGTGTGCACCACCATCACCTCGCGCTTGCCGAAGTCCTTGACGCGCAACGCCGCTAGCCGCGTCTTGTTGCGCAGCGTGAAGTGCACGATCGCCATCCGGTCCGTCTCGGCCAGCGTCTTAGCAAGCAGTACATACGATTTAGACGACTTCGAGTCTGGCTCCAGGAAATAGCTGCGGTCGTACAGCATCGGGTCGACCTCGCTCGCCGGGACGAACTCCAGCACCTCGATCTCGCGGCTGCGTTCTTCGGGCAGCGTGGCGATGTCGTCGTCGGTGATGATCACCATCTGGCCGTCGTCGGATTCGTAGGCGCGGGCCAGATCAGAGTATTCGACGACTTCGCCACAGACCTCGCACACGCGCTTGTATCGGATGCGCCCGTTGTCCTTGGCGTGCACCTGATGGAACTTGATGTCGTGGTCCTGCGTGGCGCTGTACACCTTGACCGGGACGTTGACGAGCCCGAAGGCGATCGAACCCTTCCAGATGGAGCGCATGCAGCCAGTATGCCCACAGCGACGCCCGCAAAACAGCACGCCAAGGTTACTTTGCCGTGCTTTGTCGCTGGAAGCCGGGCAAATCGATGTATCCCCGAGCCGCCGCGGCTAGGCGAAACCACTGGGGGGAGAGGTTGATTGGGCTTGCAGGGTGGCTCGATCGGGTAGGTCGGCGCCGGCGCGGGCGATGGTCAGCGCCGACGACAGGCTCGCTGCCTGCAGGGCAGCCGACAGTGCGTCGAGCCCGATCCGGCGCAGGTCGGCTCGCCGGCCGGCACCCAACAAGCCCGATTCCCACAGCGTGTCGAGCAGGCCGACCATGAACGCATCACCCGCGCCAACGGTGTCCACCACTCGAACCGGCCTGGCGGCCACCCGCGCCTCGCCGGCCGCGCAATAGGCCAGCGAGCCCCGTTCGCCCATCGTCATGACCACGACGGCAGGTCCGGACGCCAGCCAGGTCCGGGCGGTCCGTTCCGGCGGTTGGTTGGGATTGATCCAGCGCAGGTCCTCGTCGCTGACCTTGATGACGTCGCTGCGCTCGACCAGGTGCTCGATGCGTTCGCGGGCCGTATCCCGGTCCGCGATCAGCGACGGACGCACATTGGGATCGAAGGTTACCGTGGCCGACACGCGGTAGGCGTCGAGCAGGGCCGCGACCGCCAGGCACCCCGGCTCGCGCACGGCCGCGATCGATCCGGTGTGCACAAACAGCGGCGGCCGCACTTCGGGTGTGCCGGAGAGTTGCCAGTCCAGGTCGAACGTGTAGCTGGCCGAGCCGTCCTCGGCGATCGTGGCCACCGCGGTCGCCGTCCGGGAACCCGAGACGCTTCCCGGAACGAGTTGTGCGCCAGAGGAGTTGACGTACTCGGCGATACGCCGGCCGTGCGCGTCGTTGCCGATGTGGGTCAGGAAATCGATACCGCGGCCCAGCTTGGCCAGTCCGACGGCGACGTTGAGCGGGCTCCCGCCGACTCGTTCGACCCGTCCGTCGAGGGCATCGATCAGGGCTTCACCGATCACCAGCCCGCGGGACAAGTTCGACCTCTTCGCACCGTTTCCCACCGTTTCGGATTCGCCTCCACCCCAATAGATTCCCATTCGCACCGTTTTGCTTAGTTTCGCCCAGTTTTGGGTCAGTCAGCCATCGGGTCAAAAAGTCGTTTGCTGGGAAAGTCTACCTGGACGTACACGGACGGCGGCGTCCGTCCGGCGAATGTGCAGACAAGCTAAGCATCAGACTGGCGTTGTTGGCCGTCCTGGGCCGAGCGCGAAGGGCTCCGGCAGGACTAGAGCCCCAGGGTTGCGACCAGCATCAGCACTTTGCGATAGCGGAGATCGTCGGCGGCAGCCAACAGAGCCACCACCCCTTCACGCTGCAAGTAGGTTGCCTCCTGTCGGGCACCCGTGGCCGGGGGACACGCAGTGCCGCATTTTCGACAACCAGACCATCCAACTTGGCGTCGGTGAGGATCGCCCGCAGCACCGTGTAGGTTTGCCGCACGGTCGAATCCGACAAAGCCTCCTCGCGAGGCCGAACGATCAGCCCTTCAATGTGACTCTTGCGCAGCCGATCCAGCGTGATGTTGCCGAACGGTGCCGGTGTCAGGTGCCTACGTGCCCACTCGCTATATAACTGACGGGTCGATTGCTTCCTTTGCGATGCCGCCAGCGAAGTGGGTACCAGGTCTGGTTGTCCGGCCATCACCGAACAGGCGGGCATGATAGCCCGTATGAAAGTAACAGAGAGACTGTCTGGCTGGTATCAAGGCTGGAATCAGGCGAAGTATCTGAGCCGCTTTGAACGCTGGCTCAACAGGTCGCTTTGGGCATTGCTGGTGATCGCTTTGGTATACGCGCTGCTTCAGCATGTAGTCCTGGCCAATGTTGCTGAGGTCTTTCGCGGAGGCGCACGCCTAGGCATGCTGTGTTATGACATCGCCATCGCATATACCGGAGCGTTCACGTTCTATCTGCTTAACATCAGGCTCCCGCTGCGACGCGATCGCCGCGACATCTATCGCCACATCGGACCTGTCGCGCGTGTGGTTGCCCAGGCAACGGGACTCATGCAAATGCTCAATAAGGCAGCAGGTTTCGACGCAGACCGTGAATGTACGCTGGCGAACGTCAAGGAGGTGTGTGCAAAGATCACGCCACAGACGCCTGCCGATTTATTCCTGCTAAAGGACGTCAATCCGATCAGCGCTACGGTGATGGACGCCATCTACTTTTACGCCGCTCGCGCACGGCAGTTGAACCGCGAACTCCTCAACCTATCAACATATCTCGCCTCTGATCTCATCGACCTGATCGCCCTCATCGAGGAACACGGAGGATTGGACAAACTCGAGCTGATAGATGTGGCGTATCAGCGCGGCCACGTTAGCAAGTCGGAAAGCCTATCTGGGATTGCGCCGGTACTCTTCAACTATCTTCAGATAGTTGACCGTGTTGCCAAGTATCGCAAGGGTCTTCGCTTGACGTTCTACAGGGAGCCGTCGTATCTGTTAGCGAGTGGTGACGATGAGAGCGACGCCACTCCGCTAAAGGACGAGATGGACAGGTTACCTGTGGTGAAAGCTTAGTGCTCCCGGCCGGATTCCGAACCTGCCGAGGTGCCTCCGTGGCCGCTCGGGTCCGACCACCTGAAAGCGCCACCGTGTCGTGCAACATGCTGTTGGGACACAGCGACGAAAAACCACCTCTGAGCTGCGTCGGGACGACAGGCTGCGACTCACCGATCATCAGTCCGCGGGTCATGGCTCACTGCCTCAGTGCCGCCGTGCAGCATCAACTCCAGGGTTGCCCGCGCCCCGCGGGCGTGCAATGAATCCAGCGCCCACCGGTACGCCTCGACGAACCGGGGTAGCAGCGCCAGGTCTCCGAACAGCGCCGTGTTCTCGATGAAGGCGTTCGGATGCGCGCGCTGCGAGCGCGCGGTCGCCATCAGCGACTCGGCCAGCTGGTCAACCACCTCGATGGGCTGGCCGTGCTCGTCGACTCCCTCGGCGTAGCGGGCCCAGCTGGCCACCGTCGCCGCGGCCAGCCGGACGGGCCCGCCGCTGGCCAGGTTGTCACGGATGACCGGAAGCAGCCATTTCGGGATGCGATCCGACGAGTAGGCGCACAGCCGCGCGATGGTGTCGCGCACACCGGGGTTGGCGAACCGCGCGATCAGCTCGCGGGAATACTCAACCAGATCGATTCCGGGCACCGGTGGCACCGTCGGAATCGCTTCGGAATCGAAATAGGCCAGCAGGAATTCGGCGAACAACTCATCGCGCGCCGCGTCGTGCACCATGCGGTACCCGCACAGCCAGGCGAAGTAGCACAGGCACTGGTGACCCGCGTTGAGCAGTCGCAGCTTCATCGACTCATACGGGCCCACATCGTCGACCAGCAGCACACCCGCCTCGTCAAGCGGCGGCCTGCCATCGGCGAAGTCGTCTTCGAGCACCCAGCTGGTGAACGACTCGGCCATCACCGGCCACTCGTCGGCGACACCGAAGTCGCGCTCCGCCGCGGCGACGATATCGGGGGTGGTGACCGGGGTGATGCGGTCCACCATCGAACATGGGAACCGGGTGTGTTCGGCGACCCAGCCGGCCAGATCCCGGTGCAGGAGTTCCGCGTGGTCGATGACGGCTCGTCGCGCCACGAGGCCGTTGTGCTCGATGTTGTCGCACGACACGATGGTCGGTGCGCTGATGCCGCGGTCACGGCGCCTGGCCAGCGCCTCGACGATCAGGCCGAAGACCGAGCGGGCGGATCTGACCTGGTAGCCGCCCTCGGTGATGGTCATCGAGATGATCCGGGTCGCCGGTGCGGCCAGCAACTCGATCGTCGCCTCGGGATCGTCCGGCGCGTAGCGGTAGTCGACGATCGAGCCGATCACCCGCGCCTCCCGGCCGCCGTCGGGGTGCTCCAGGATCAGCGTGTACAGCCCGTCCTGGGCGTGCAGAACATCCCTCATGCGGCGGTCTGCCGGCATCACTCCGATCCCGCAGATGCCCCACTCCCGCGCCAGGCCCCGCCGCAGCAACCTGTCGATGTACATGGCCTGATGCGCCCGGTGAAATCCGCCGACGCCGAAATGCGCGATGCCCACCCCGATGCCGCCACGGTCATAGCCCGGGGTCGGGATCGGCAATTGCCGCAGGGTGGCGTTGTTGAGCCGAACCACGCTCTCGACGGTACCGGGGCGCGCGGAACGAAGTACGTTGACACGATGGGTACCAGTGCTGCTCGGGCTTCAGCGGCGCAGCTGGTGAAGCTGACCAACGCCGACAAGGTGCTGTACCCCGCAACCGGAACCACCAAGGAAGACGTCTTCGACTACTACACCGGCATCGCCGAGGTGATGCTGCCGCACGTCGCCGGGCGTCCGGCAACCCGCAAACGCTGGCCCAACGGCGTCGAGGCGCCCTCGTTCTTCGAAAAGCAGCTGGCGTCGTCGGCGCCGGACTGGCTTCCCCGCGCCAGCGTGACCCACCGGTCCGGAACGACGACGTATCCGATCATCGACAGCCCCGACGGCCTGGCCTGGATCGGTCAGCAGGCGGCGCTGGAGGTGCACGTGCCGCAGTGGCGGTTCGTCGCAGAATGGTCCCGAAGCCGGGCTGAAGAATTCAAGCCCGGCCCGGCAACACGATTGGTGTTCGACCTGGACCCGGGCGACGGCGTGACGATGGCCCAGCTGGCCGAGGTGGCCCGTGCCGTGCGGGACCTGATCGCCGACATCGGGCTGACCACCTTCCCGCTCACCAGCGGCAGCAAGGGACTGCACCTCTACACGCCGCTGGATGAGCCGGTGAGCAGCCGCGGTGCCACCGTGTTAGCCAAACGCGTTGCGCAGCAACTGGAAAAGACGATGCCGAAGCTCGTCACGTCGACCATGACCAAGAGCCTGCGGGCCGGAAAGGTGTTCCTGGACTGGAGCCAGAACAGCGGCTCGAAGACCACCATCGCGCCGTACTCGCTGCGCGGCCGCGAGCATCCGACGGTCGCGGCGCCACGCAGCTGGGAAGAACTCGACGACCCCGCGCTGCGCCAGCTGCGCTACGACGAGGTGCTGGCGCGGGTCGCCCGCGACGGCGATCTACTGGCGCCGCTGGACGCCGACTTACGCGGGCCGGATCGGCTCACCAAGTACCGCAGCATGCGCGACGCGTCGAAGACCCCCGAGCCGCTACCTGAAGCGAAACCGGCTACCGGCCAGGACAATACATTCGTCATCCAGGAACACCACGCCCGCCGGCTGCACTACGATTTCCGGCTGGAACGGGACGGCGTGCTGGTGTCGTGGGCGGTGCCGAAAAACCTGCCCGACACCCCATCGGTGAACCACCTGGCGGTGCACACCGAGGATCATCCGCTGGAATACGCCACGTTCGAGGGCGTCATCCCCAAGGGCGAATACGGCGCCGGTAGGGTGATCATCTGGGACTCCGGCACCTACGACACCGAGAAGTTCCGCGACGACGCTGACAACGGGGAGGTCATCGTCAACCTGCACGGCAGCCGAATCTCCGGGCGCTATGCGCTGATTCGAACCAACGGCGATCAGTGGCTGGCGCACCGGATGAAGGATCAGAAGGTCTTCGAGTTCGATGAGATCGCACCCATGCTTGCGACGCACGGTTCGGTGGCCGGTCTGAAAGCCGGTCAATGGGCGTTCGAGGGCAAGTGGGACGGCTACCGGCTGCTGGTGGAGGCCGACCGCGGAACGGTGCGGCTGCGGTCGCGCAGCGGGCGCGACGTCACCAAGGAATACCCCCAATTTCAGTCACTGGCAGCCGATCTCGGCGATCACCACGCGGTGCTCGACGGTGAGGCGGTGGTGCTCAACAGGTTCGGGGTGCCCAGCTTCAACGAGATGCAGAACCGAGGCCGCGGCACCCACGTTGAGTTCTGGGCATTCGACCTGCTCTACCTGGACGGCCGCTCACTGTTACGGGCCAAATATCAAGACCGGCGCAAGCTGCTGGAAACACTAAGCACCGCGGGAGATCTCACCGTTCCGGAACTGCTGCCCGGCGACGGCAACCACGCGCTCGAACACTCACGCCAACACGGCTGGGAGGGCGTGATCGCCAAAAAGCGCGACTCTAGCTACCAGCCGGGTCGGCGTTCCTCGGCGTGGATAAAAGACAAGAACTGGAACACCCAGGAAGTCGTCATCGGTGGCTGGCGAGCCGGGGAAGGCGGGCGCACCAGTGGCATCGGTGCGCTGCTGATGGGCATCCCCGGCGATGGCGGGCTGCAATTCGCGGGGCGGGTCGGGACCGGCTTCACCGAACGCGACCTGGCCAACCTGAAGCGGACGCTGGCGCCGCTGCACACCGACCAATCTCCGTTCGACGCAAAGCTTTCCGCTGCTGACGCCAAGGGTGTGACGTTCGTCGAGCCGGTGCTGGTCGGTGAGGTGCGGTACAGCGAATGGACCCCGGACAACCGGTTGCGCCAATCGAGTTGGCGCGGGCTACGACCGGACAAGAAACCAAGTGAGGTGGTGCGCGAATGAAATGGGTTACCTATCAAGGGGATAACAGCGAACGAACCGGGGTGCTGTCCGGCGACCTCATCCACGCCATGCCACCGGGGGTTACGCTGCTGGACCTGGTCGGGCGGGGCACCGACGGGCTGCGCGAAGCCGGCGAGGAAGCACAAAGTTCGCCCGCGGCCGTCGTGCGACTCGACGAGGTGACGTTGATGGCGCCGATCCCGCGGCCGCCGTCGATCCGCGATTCGCTGTGCTTCTTGGACCACATGCGCAATTGCCAAGCCGCACTGGGCGCCGGACGGGTGCTCGCGGACACCTGGTACCGCATCCCGGCGTTCTACTTCGCCTGCCCGGCGACCGTGCTCGGCCCCTACGAAGACGCCCCGATGGCTCCCGGAAGTGCCTGGCAGGACTTCGAATTGGAGATCGCCGCGGTCATTGGAACCGGCGGTAGGGACCTGACCGTCGAGGAGGCCGACCGGGCCATCATCGGCTACATGATCTTCAACGACTGGTCGGCGCGCGACCTGCAGCAGCTGGAGAGCCAGCTGGCGGTCGGACAGGCCAAGGGCAAGGACAGCGGCGTCACGCTGGGCCCGTATCTGGTCACCCCCGACGAGCTGGAGAGCTATCGACGCGACGGCAAGCTGAGCCTGCAGGTGACCGCCCTGGTCAACGACGCCGTGGTGGGCTCGGGGTCCACCGGTCAAATGGATTGGAGCTTCGGCGAAGTCATTTCGTATGCCTCGCGCGGGGTGACGCTTTCCCCCGGCGACGTCTTCGGCTCGGGCACCGTGCCCACTTGCACACTGGTCGAGCACCTCAGCCTCGCCGCGCTGGAATCGTTCCCGGGCTGGCTGCACGACGGCGACGTCGTCACGTTGCAGGTGCAGGGACTGGGGGAGACCCGCCAAACCGTGCGCGCCAGCAGCGCCCCGCACGCGCTGGCCCCCCGGCCCAACCCGGAGGCCGCACCGGCCTCCGGCCGGGTCAACCGGGCGCCCGCACGGGTGCCCTACGCCCGCGGGCTGCACGAGGTCGCTGACCGGGTGTGGGCGTGGACGCTGCCGGACGGTGGTTATGGCTGGAGCAACGCCGGACTGGTCGCCGGTGACGGCGCCTCGCTGCTGGTGGACACGCTTTTCGATCTGGCGTTGACCCGCGAAATGCTCACCGCGATGAAGCCCATCACCGATCGCGCGCCCATCACCGATGCGTTGATCACCCATTCCAACGGCGACCACACGCACGGCAATCAACTGCTCAACGCGTCGGTGCGCATCATCGCCGCCAAAGGCACGGCCGAGGAGATCGCGCATGGCATGCCGCCCGAGATGCTGGCCATGACGCAGACCGGCAATCTTGGTCCGATCGCGACACCGTATGCGCGAGACAGGTTCGGGCACTTCGACTTTAGCGGTATCCGGGTGCGCAACGCGGACCAGACGTTCGACCACGATCTCACCGTCGACATCGGCGGCCGGCGGGTCAACCTGCTGAACCTGGGTCCGGCTCATACCGCCGCGGATTCGGTGGTGCATGTGCCCGACGCCGGGGTGCTGTTCGGCGGGGACTTGTTGTTCATCGGCTGCACGCCGATCGTGTGGGCCGGCCCGATCGCCAACTGGGTGGCGGCGTGCGACGCGATGATCGCGCTGGACGCACCCACGGTGGTTCCCGGCCACGGTCCGGTCACCGATCCGGATGGGATCCGTGGTGTCCGTGGCTATCTCGCGCACGTCGCCGAACAAGCCGAGGTCGCCTACGGCAAGGGCCTGTCCTGGTCCGAGGCCGCGGACACCATCGACCTCGGCGAGTACGCGACCTGGCTGGACGCCGAACGCGTCGTCGTCAACGTCTACCAGCGGTACCGCGAACTCGACCCCGACACGCCGCAACTGGAGATCCTGGCGCTGCTGGTGATGCAGGCCGAGTGGCTGGCCAAGCGGGGCTCAGCCTGACCCGGCCGAGTCACATGCGCCACAGCAGTCGCAGCCTCGGACCACCCACCGGTTTGCCCGCCTGCGAGCGACAACTTCATTTGTCTTCATTTGTCGCTGTGTTGTCGCTGTGATGCGGGCACAACGCCACAGAGGTTTCTCGGTGACTGAAGTGACGAATGGGATTACTCGGTGCGGTGCGCTAGGTCGGATTGCTCGGCTCTGCCCCGCAAGCGGGCGGTGCCCCCACCTCACCCCGTCCCCCTCGCCGCTCCGCGGCTGGGCGGTGCCCCCAGCGCGGGCTGCATCGTCGCCGAGCTAGGCCTGGACCGCCCGTACGAAGCTGATCGTGGCGGGCGGGCCCTGTGGCCCGGCATCACCCAGTCCGGGCAGGCCGGCAGCTGCGAAGAGGTCGGTGAGCTCGGAGGAGACCGTCGTCCACCCGTGCCGCTGCAGGTACGCGGCGACGTCGGTGTGCTCGCCCGGGTAGGTCAAGCCGGCGATGTCCATGTCGAGTCCGTGCCGTCGCCAGCCCTCGCTCATCAGCCGGGCCTGTTCCTGCGCCTGCTCCGAAGAATCCGTGATCGTGCCGAAGTCGGCGGAGAACCGGCTGCCCGAGGCGCTCAGCGCGATGACGTTGTCCAGCAACCGAACTTCGGCCTCCGGCGGCAGAAAGCCGATGAGCACCCCCTCGGCGAGCCATGCGGTGGGCTGGGCGGGATCGAAGCCGGCGGCGCGAAGCGCAGCCGGCCAGTCCTCGCGCAGGTCAATGCCCACTGGGCGGTGCTCGGCGGCGGGGGCGGCGCCGAGCTTCGACAATGTCGAGACCTTGAACTCGATCACCTCGGGCTGGTCGATCTCATAGACCACCGTGCCTGCCGGCCAGGACAGCCGGTACGGGCGGGCATCCAGACCCGACGCCACGATCACCACCTGCCGCAGACCCGCGGCGGTGGCGTCGGCGAAGTATTCGTCGTAGAAGCGGGCCCGCGCGGCGAACGTGTCGGTCATCCGCGGAAATCCCATGCTTTGCTCGAGATCGTCGGAATCCAGTTCGCCGCTGGCCAGCCTGGTGAACACGTCCAGCCCGACGGCGCGGACCAGCGGCTCGGCGAACTCATCCGTGATCACCGGCTGCGGATGCCTGGTCGCGGCCGCCCGGGCCGCGGCGACCATGGTGGCAGTGGCTCCGACACTGCTGGCCAGGTCCCAGGTGTCTCCCTCGCTTCGTGTCATTCCTGCTCCTCTGTCCCTGTGTGGTCTCGATGCGCCCAAGCCACGGTAGGCCTCGTCGGTGAACACCCACACCACCTATGGTTTGGCCTATGCCAGCAGTGGAACCAGCAGTGGAACTGAAAACGCTCGAGGACAACATCGCCTGCATCACCCTGAACCGCCCGGAGCGCCTGAACGCCATCGACGGATCGCTGATCGACGGCGTGGACGACGCGTTGGATGTGCTCGGCGGCGGCGACTTTCGGGCGGCGATCCTGACCGGTGCCGGCCGCGGATTCTGCGCCGGCGCCGACCTGAGCGGCACCGGCCAGCCCTGGACGAAGGCCAAACCGACCACGCCGGCGTTCAAGATCAACTATGACGCCCAGGTCCGGCTGGCCGACCTGTTCACCCGCATCTACGAGCTGCCCATTCCGGTGATCGGCGCGGTCAACGGTGTCGCCGTCGGGGGTGGGCTGGCGTTCGCGCTGGTCTGCGATATCCGGGTGGCATCCGAGAACGCCCGGTTCGGGTCGGTGTTCATCAAGGCTGGCTTCTCGTCGATGGACATGGGCACCAGCTACCTGCTGCCGAAGATCGTCGGCGCCGGGGTGGCCCGCGAGCTCATGCTGACCGGCCGCATCATCGACGCCGCCGAGGCCTATCGGATCAAGCTGGTGCACGAGGTGGTGGCGCCCGATGACCTGATGCCGGCGGCCCTCAAGCTGGCCCGCTCGATCGCGGAGAACAACGCTTACGGTGTGTGGCAGACCAAGATTGGCCTCAATACTGCACTGGACGCACCCAGTTTGCGACATGCCATTGAGCTGGAGAATCGCACCCAGATCCTTAGCGGGTTCACCAATAACCCGCTCGAGGCCGCCAAGGCGCACCGGGAGAAGCGGGCTCCGACATGGGATCCCTTGTAGCAATGGGGCTTTCACTGTCGCCTAAGGCTCGAAAACACGCCAGGCCCGGTCCGTCAGTTGCTCGGCGATAGCTGAACTTAAGTCACTTAAGTATGCCGCCGAGCAGTAATCACAACGTGTTCCGTTCTGGCCACGACTATTGTCGGCAAGAGCCGTGAGGAGGAGAATGGGGGTTCCCCATCGGTACCGATCCGAGAAGACCACGTGACAGCTAGCCCGTCGCACGCAATTGCTCGCCAGGTCGCCGAGTTGGCGCGGAATCTGCACCAGCTACCGCACGCCGACGACATCGGCACGGGGCTAGGCGAATTTCTCGACGCCGCCGTTAAATTCGTGCCCGGTGCTCAGCATGCGGCACTCACGATTGGTAGCCGCGACGAGGTGCAGACGGTGTCGGCAACTGCCGGGTATCCGGTTCTGCTCACCGAAATTCAGCAACGCCATAAGGATATGTGCGGCACCGCGAGATGGGAGGGCGAGTTCATTCGCATCGACGACGTGACTGCCGAACAGCGCTGGCCGGGCTATTGCCGCGATGTTGCCGACGAGACGCCGGTCCGGTCGGTTATGACAATCCCGTTGTTCGTCAGCCGCCGGGGCATGGGTTTCCTGAACCTTTACGCCCAGCAACCCCACGCGTTCGACGCCGAATCGGTGGAAATGGCGTTCGTCATGGCCACCCACGCCGCGCTCGCATGGGGTATCGTGCGCCACGATCAGCAATTGCGCAGCGCGCTGGCGTCCCGCGACGTCATCGGCCAGGCTAAGGGCATACTCATGGAACGCTTCAATATCGACGCCGCTGAGGCATTCGAGCTGCTCAGGCAGTTGTCGCAGAATTCGAACATCGGTGTTGTTGAGATCGCGGGCCGGCTCGTCAAGGCCAAGCATCCCCGCTGCTGACCACGGTGCCCCGGGCCGCCACAGCCGGTCGAGGACCGTTGATTTCTCCGCCCGAGAGGCCTTGTGACACCGCGTAACCAACCGCGCGGTCAACCCGCCGATGCACCCTGCTTATTTTCCGGTCAGCAACCAGGAAACGAATCGCCGCACCCGGGCATCCTCGATGAGTCAACGCGCTGACGATGAGTCAACGCAAGGCCGTGACGAAGACGATCGCGACCCGCTACAAGCGTGCTGACAAGGCTGGCAAGGGCCGGATTCTCGACGAGTTGTGCGCCACCACGGGATGGCATCGCAACCATGCTCGCAAGGCGCTTAACGCCGCGCTGCGCCCGACGGTGGTCAAGCCCCGGCCGCCGCGGGCGCCTAAGTACGGGCCGAAAGTGGTTGCGGCGCTGGTCTTCTGCTGGGCAGTGCTGGGAATGCCGGCCGGCAAGCGGCTGGCGCCGATGCTGGCCGAGCTGGTGGCGGTTCTGCGCCGGTTCGGCGAGCTGGGCATCGACGAGGACACCGCGGTGTTGCTGGGCGCGATGTCGGCGGCCACCATCGACCGGCGACTGGCGGCTGAGCGCAAGAAACACCAACTCAAGGGCCGCAGCCACACCAAACCCGGGTCGCTGCTCAAAAGCCAGATCCCGATCCGCACCTGGGCGGACTGGGACGATGCGGTACCCGGGTTCGTCGAGATCGACCTGGTCGGCCATGAGGGCGGCAACACCGCCGGTGAGCATGCCTACACGCTGACGGTCACCGACATCGCCACCGGTTGGACCGAGAACCGCAGCGTGCCCAACAAGGCCCGCAAATGGGTGCTCGCCGCGCTCGACGACATCGCGCGAATTATGCCGTTTCCGATCCTGGGCGTCGACAGCGACTGCGGATCGGAGTTCATCAATTACCACCTGCTGCACTGGTGCGAAAAGCGCCAGATCACCTTCACCCGGTCACGGGCAGGCAACTGCAACGACGGCGGCTATGTGGAGCAGAAGAACTGGGCGATCGTGCGCACCGTGGTCGGCTACCACCGCTACGACACCAAAGCAGAACTGTTGCTGCTCAACAAGATCTGGGTTCTGCAATCACTACTGACGAACTACTTCTACCCACAACAGAAACTCGTCTCCAAGGTCCGTGACGGCGCGAAGGTGTCCAAGAAATACGACACTGCGACAACTCCGCATCGCCGCGCCGAACGCCACAACGACGTCTCCGACGAGGACAAGACGATCCTCGCCGACACCTACACCGGCATCAACCCAGCGGCCATCCAGCGCCAGATCCAAGCCCTGACCAGCGAGCTGCTCACGATCACCACCAGCAAGGCCGGACCCAAGACCAAAGCACCGGCTACGCGCGCATCCGCAAATGAGTCAACGAATCAGGCTTCGCGCGCATCTTGACACGAGGCAACGCGCGCTGTTGCGATCAGTAAACAGCTGCGGCTAAGGTGGCCGAAGTGCCCGCCCATTTTTTTCGGCGGGTTTTGGGCCGTCCAGATCCGGCGGTGGTCAGCAGCGTCTCGTTCTGGGGTACGGCCATCTCTTGCGGGACGTTTCGGTTCGCCTGAAAGGTTCTGCCGCCCATGCTTTTTCCTATGTCCGCCGCCGATGCGTTGTTTCTCGTTGCCGAGACGCCGAAGCGACCGATGCACATGGGCGCGCTGGCGTTGCTGAGCCCCCCCGAGAGCGCCGGCGCACGCTACGTGCGCGATGCGTTCGTGGGCGCGCTGGCGCGCAACCAGGTGGCGTCGCTGTGGCGACGAAGTCCGCACCGCTCGCTGACCTCACTCGGGCAGTGGTATTGGCGCACCGAGGCCGAGGTCGAATTGGACTACCACGTGCAGCTCAGCGCACTGCCGTGGCGGGCCGGCCTTGCTGCGCTGTGGGAGCTGGTCTCGCAATTGCACGCTGGGATGCTGGACCGCGCCCGCCCGCTGTGGCAGTTGCATCTGATCGAGGGCCTGCCCGACGGACAGTACGCGATGTACATCAAAACCCATCATGCGCTGGCCGACGGGGTCTCGGCGCTGCGGCTGCTACAACGGACCGTCAGCGCGGACCCGGATCAGCGCGGGATGCCCGCCCTGTGGGAGGTGGCGGAGCAGGCACCACCGTTCAACCCCACGGCACCCTGGGCCCGGTTGGGTCCGCTGACCCTGACCCGAGCCATGCTTGGCAAGGCCGGGGGAGTTGCGGGCATGGTGCCGGCACTGGCTGACACCGCGTGGCGGGCTGCGCGCGGCCGCGGAGGCCCGCTGACCCTGGCCGCACCACACACCCCGCTGAACGTGTCGATTGACAGCGCCCGGTCTTTCGCCGGCTGCACCTTCGCGATCGAGCGGCTGCGATTGGTGGCGAAGCGTGCTGATGCCACCATCAATGACGTCGTGCTGGCCATGTGTGCCGGGGCGTTGCGCAGTTACCTGATCAGCTGCGGGGCGCTGCCGAGTGCGCCGCTGACTGCGATGGTGCCGGTCTCGCTGCGCGACGCCGACGCTGTCGACGGGATGCGTGAGGTTCTTGGCAACAAGATCGGGACCTTGATCTGCTCGCTGGCCACGCACCTCACCGATCCCGCCGAGCGTCTATCGGCCGTGCGGGCCAGCATGCGTGAGGGCAAGGCCGCCATCGCTGGCCGCAGCAGGGAGCAAGTGATCGCGATGAGCGCGCTCGGCGCTGTCCCGCTCGCGCTCGCCATGACGCTGGGGCGCGCTCTCGGGCCGCTGCGCCCGCCGAACGTGATGATCTCCAATGTGCCCGGTCCGCGGGGCCCGCTGTACTGGAACGGCGCCCACCTGGACGCGCTCTACCCGATGTCGATACCGGTCGACGGGCAAGCGCTGAATATCACCTGCACCAGCACCAATGACCAGATCGTCTTCGGCCTGACCAGCTGCCGCCGCGCCGTTCCTGAAATGAGCACCCTCGCCGATGAGCTTGCTTGCGAACTCGAGCTGCTCGAAGCCGTCAGCGGACCCTGCGATTAGGAGTGGACTTCCATCGACAACAGCGCGCCGTTTACTGCGCGTCGTCCGGGTGGAGGGCGGTGCGCCGACCAATCTGCGGGATCCCCTGTAGCGCTTAGACTTTCGCGATCACATTCTCGGCGAACAGCTCCAGGTTGCGGATCTTGGTCTCCAGCGGCTCGGTGTCGGGCCCCATGATGTAGGGGATGCGGAAGCCCACTATGACGTCGGTGACGCCTTTGTCCTCGAGTCGCTTGACGCCGTCCACCGTGAAGCCGTCGACCGAGATGACGTGAATCTCGAAGGGTCCGGTCTTGCCCGCTTCCTCGCGAAACCGCTTGAGCTTGGCCAGAAGTGGGTCGAGTTCCGCCGGGTCGCCGCCGCCGTGCATCCAGCCGTCCAGGCGTGCCGCCCGCCGCAGCGCCGCATCGGCGTGGCCGCCGATCAGGATCGGAATCGGCTGGGTGGGCGCCGGGCTCATCTTGGTCTTGGGGATGTCATAGAACTCGCCGTGGAACTCGAAGTACTCACCGGTGGTGAGGCCTTGGATGATCTCGATGCACTCGTCCATCCGCTTGCCGCGCTTGGCGAATGGGACGCCCAGCAGCTCATAGTCCTCCGGCCACGGGCTGGTGCCCACCCCGAAACCCACCCGGTTGTCGGTCATCGCGGCCAGTGAACTGATCTGCTTGGCCACCAGTGCCGGCGGCCGGATGGGCAGTTTGAGGACGAAGAAATTGAACCGCAGCGTCGTCGTCACCGCACCCAATGCCGCTGTCAGCACAAAGGTTTCGATGAATTCCTTGCCGTCCAAAAACTCGCGGTTGCCGTCCGCCGTGTACGGGTATTTCGAGTCGGATTCGAAGGGATAGGCGATGCTGTCGGCTATCGTCATGGCATGGTAGCCGGCCGCCTCGGCGGCTTTGGCCAGCGGGATGTAGAACCTGAAGTCAGTCATCGCCTCTGCGTAGGTGAACCGCACGTCATCTGCCTTCCTTGAACGGGCCGTTACCCGACACTAGAACGTGTTCTAATTCGGCCCGTACCCGGGTCCCGCGCAGCAGACTGGTTAGAGCTGGTTCTCGGGGCCGATGACCGCCCAGACCGTCTTGCCCGACGAAGTGGCGGCGCTGCCCCAGGCGCGGGACAACGCGTCGACGATCGCCAGACCGGACACGTCGATGCCCTTCGCGGGGGCGGGCAGCCGTAGGGCCGGTGAGGGGCTGCAGTCGGACACAGCGATGGTTGCTGTCGCGCCGTCGGTTTCGATCCGCATCACCGGATCGCTTCCGGTGTGTTCCAGCACGTTTTCGATGAACACGTTGACAACCACCAACGCGACCGGGATGAGCGACGGTCGCGACCACGCGGTAAGCCACTCGCGTACCAGCCGGCGTGACTCCCGCAGGCTGGTCAGGTGGGCAGGCAGCCGCGCGTCGGCGTGCCGCACGGTGCGCTGCGACAGCCGACTAACGGCCTTCATCGCGCCCTTCTCGGTCGCGTACACCGGCATGAAGCGGGTGACCCCGGTGCGTTCGATCGCCTCGCGGGTTGCGCGATTAGCGCAGACGAGCACGAGCGGAACGTCGGGCCGGCCGTCGGGCTGCCAGCGTGCGCTGATGAACGCCGACCACGCCGATTCTGCCGGGACCTGAAGTGCGTTGACGTCCACGACGACGGCGGACGGGTTGTCGAGCGTGGTCTTTGTGATGCTGTCGCGGAGCGCCGCCGTGCTGCTGGCGTCAAGCACTCCCTCGACGGTGAGGACGGCCACCGACTGCTCCGTTCGCGCCGCCACGGCCAGCGAGCTGGGCGACTCGGCTATCGCACTCACCGGAGCGACCGCGTCGTGATCCGGCATGCCAGATCCATCCTGTCGTCCGGTTCCATCTGCTGCTCCTCGAACTTCCACATGGCCGACTTGACGATGCCGCCGTCATTGGCGGCCGGAACACTTAGAACACTTGATGCGAAGGGAGCGGTCTCGACGCCGCCAAACACCACGGGTTGACGGCACGGCACATCGGCCCATGGCCGCGCAGCAGGGTGGACGCGAGTCGGGCAAACCCCTCGACCCCGCCCCTCCCAAGCATCGTCCGATACCACGCCGAACATGCCGTTCTCGTCCGCCTCGTCGTTTCAACAGCGCGCGCACCCACGGGGGTTACCCACTTCATTTGTGGCCAATCTCCAGTGCGGGATGAAGCCCAGCGTATCCGTATTACCCCGATGCCGACACCTGGCAAACCAAAAAGTATGGCCGAGCGGGGCGCACTAAGCGCCCGGTCCGCTCTAGGCGCGCCGGGTCCCTTCTAGGTCGCGGTCGGCGCTGGGTACGGCGGGGCACCCACCCCGGCGACCGCGTGCGTGCCCCACGGGGTTTGTTCGACGATGCGCGCCGGCGCGCTGCGTTCGCCCACCGTCAGCGTCGCCGCCCGGGCCTGCTTGAGTGCGTCATCCGGCAAGGGCTGGGCCGGGAAAGTGAAAACCGTCCCCTGCCAGTGGTAGTGGCCGTCGATCGGGTCGATGTGGCCGGTGAGCCGGACCCGCACCGGATGGCCGGTGCCGGCGATGGTCAGCGTCGCCGCGCCGTCGTAGATCTCCTGGCCGCCGCTGGCTGACAGGTCGAACGCCGATTTCACCGGATGCGGCTGGGCCGGCTTGACGTAGATGCGCTCGTTGAACACCTGCTGGGTGCTGCGGCGCACCTCGATGCGGGTGCTGGCGGTGTGCTTCATCAGCCTCAGGCATGCCACGACGTAGCGTGCCTGCGCGGCGATATCGGGTCCGGTGATGAAGAAGTAGTTGGGGAAACCGTGGACGGCGACCCCGAGGAAGGGCTCCATGCCGTCATGCCAGGCCTGCTGGATGGTGAGTCCGCCGGCGCCGACCAGCACCGCGTCGGGGGTGGCGAATCCGGTGCCGTAGATGATGGCGTCGACGGGGTGATCGACGCCGTCGCTGGTGCGGATGCCCGACGGGGTCACGGCGTCGATCGCCGACCCCACCAGCGTGGGCTGCTCACCGCCGGCTGCCCGTCGGGCGTGGCGGAGCAGCCAGCGTTTGGCGAGGGTGATCCGCATCGCTATCTTCGGGACGACTCGTCGCGGTGGCAGCGCGAAGACGGCGACCGAAGCCGCAGATTGCATCAGCTGTTCGATGTAGTGGCCGGCGGTGGCGTCGGCGCCGATCACCGCGATGCGCTTGTCGGCCGGGTCGAAATCGGTGTCCCACCGCGCGGCGTGAAACGAGATTCCGCGAAAGTCATTGCGCCCAGCTAACTCTGGCGTCCACGGAACGCGTATCGGTCGGTGGGCCGCGATGACGACACCGGCCCGGAAGGTCTCCCCGGCCGCGGTTTGCAGCGTCCAGGTGTCGGTGTCGTCGTCGAAGACCGCCGCGACGACTTCGTGGCCGGGCTTGTCCAGGATCGTGAAGTCGCTGATACCGGCGGCCAGCAGTTCGGTTCCGGCGCGCTGACCGGCGGCTCCCGCGCCGATGACGATCTGGGTCACAGAAACTTGCAGCGTTTCCAGCTGCGGCGCGCGATCGGGCCCATCAGGCCGACCTCGCTCAAAAACGCTGCGAGCGGGGCGAATCCGGCCACCTGAGTTTCGTGCCGGAGTGGGTTGGCGCGCGCGGCCGCCCGCGCCCGTCGCGGGTCCAGGCCGGTGCGCGCGTAGGGGACCGGGTAGCTGAACAGGTAGCGGAAGAAGTACCCACCGGCCCCGTTGATGTTGGCCATGAACCATCTGTTGAATCGGGGCATGGACTGCACCCGCTTGCGCGCGCCGTCCCGGGCGAACTGGATGTGGCGGGCCTCTTCGGTGACGTGAATCCGCATGAGCCGCTGGACGATTGGCTGTAGCTCCGGATCGTCCATCATCTGCCGCTGCAGCGAGTCGAAGATCTCTTCACCGATCAGCGCGGCCACCCACAGCATCGAGCCGTACTGGAACACCAGCGGAAGGGAGTTGATGATCATCCGGTGCAGCCGGCGTGGGCGTACCGGCTTGGCGCCGATGCGTTCGATCACCTTGCCGAACATGACCATGTGCCGGGTCTCGTCGCCCAGCTCGGTGAGCTTGTAATGCACCGTCGGGCTGGTGGGGTCTTCGTGCAAGACGGTGCGCAACAACGATTGGTTGAGCATGTTCTCGAACCAGATCCCGGCCGACAGGGTGTTCACCAGTTCCTGGCGGGACAGGTCGATGCGTTGCTCGCGGGTCATCTCGTCCCACATCGGGGTGCCGTACAGGGACACCAGCCTGGGCGGCAGGTAGAACTTGTCCGGGTCCAGTGGGGCATCCCAGTCGATGTCGACGATGGGCTCGTAGGACTTCTTGACCGAGCCTTTGAGCAGCCGCTCCGAGAACTCCTCACGACTCGGCCCACCTGGTCGAAGCGCAGTGGTCATCGCTGGCGTCCCTTCATTGGGTGCTTCAGTCGATACCCATGGTACCGGGTACTTGGGGCGCCGCCTAGGCCTTCCGGGTTGCGATTGGGTTGACCCTCAGCGGCGTTGCGGGCAACGTGGCCCGGCATGGTGAGTCGGCGGATCCACGTCATCGGCATCGGCGTCGGGGACCCGGACTACCTGACCGTCCAGGCGATCGAGGCGCTCAACGACACGCAGGTGTTCTTCGCGATGGACAAGGGCATGGACAAGGGCCGGGAAAAGGGCGATGCGAAAGGCGACGCGAAGAGCGACCTGGTGGCGCTGCGGCGGAAGATTTGCGAGCGGTTCATCCGCGAGCCCGGCTATCGATTTGTAGAGCTACCCGACCCGAAGCGGTCGACCCCGTCAGTTGGTCAAGCCGATTACCGCGAGGCGGTTTCGGATTGGCATGCGGCGCGGGCGCGGATCTGGGCGACGGCCATCCGCGCCGAACTGGGCCCCGACCAAGTGGGCGCCTTCCTGGTGTGGGGCGACCCGTCGCTGTACGACAGTACGCTGCGCATTCTCGATGCCGTTGCGGCCGAGGTTGATATCAACTACGACGTCATTCCGGGGATCACCGCGGTGCAGGCGCTGACGGCCCGGCACCGCATCCCGCTCAACGAGGTCGGTGAACCGGTCCTCATCACGACCGGCAGGCAGCTGCGCGCGCACCGGTTGATTGGTACGGCCGTTGTAATGCTGGACGCCGAATGCTCGTTTCGGGTGTGCCCCGCCGATACCCGGATCTGGTGGGGCGCCTACCTCGGCACCGACGACGAGCTGCTGGTAGCGGGCACTATCGGCGAGGTCGGGACGCGGATCGTGCAGCTGCGGGCCGAAGCCCGCGCCCGGCACGGCTGGATCATGGACACCTACGTAATCCAGGCGTAATCAAGGCGGCATGCCCAACGCGCGGTTAAGCCGCGACTAAGTCCCACCTAAGTATTTGCGATTAGCGCCCCGGGTGTGGCCAAGGTCACGTTAAGCTTGCGTTCTTCCGACAACTCCGGTAGTCACTGGGCGCTCGTCGGGGCGGCTTGGAGGTCGGGGATGTCGTTCGTCATCGCGGCGCCGGAGTACGTGGCGGCCGCGGCATCCGACCTGGCGAATATCGGTTCGTCTATCAGCTCGGCCAACGCGGCGGCTTTATTCCCGACGTCGAGCGTGCTGGCGGCGGGTGCGGATTCGGTGTCGGCGGAGGTAGCGGCGTTGTTCAGCGCGCACGCCCAGGCCTATCAGGCGCTCAGCGCGCAGGCGGCGATGTTCCACAACCAGTTCGTGCAGCTGATGAGTACCGGTGGGTCGCAATATGCGCTCGCTGAGGCCGCCAACGCCTCGCCGATGGTGTCAGCTTTGCAGGGCATCGAGCAGGAAGCGGCGGGCGCGGTCAATACGCCCGTCCAGGCGCTGACCGGGCGCCCGCTGTTCGGCAACGGCGCCAGCGCGACCACGCCCGGCGGCAGCGGCAGCCCGGGCGGGTGGCTCTATGGCAACGGCGGCAATGGCGCGGCCGGCACGGCCGCGACCGGCCAGGCCGGCGGTAACGGCGGGTCGGCCGGTCTGATCGGCAACGGCGGGACCGGCGCGGCCGGCGGGTCCGGCGCCAACGGCGCCAGCGCCGGCCAACCCGGCTTCAACGGCGGTAATGGCGGTAACGGCGGTAACGGCGGATGGCTCTCCGGCACCGGCGGAAGCGGTGGCCAGGGCGCCTCGGGCGGGAATGCCCTGTTCACGACCGCAGCCGGGGCCGGCGCCAACGGCGGCGATGGCGGCAACGGAGGTCTTGGTGGTCGTGGCGGACTCTTGTTCGGCAACGGTGGAAGCGGCGCGATGGGGGGCGATGGCGGGGAAGGCACAAGCGGCATAGGCAGCCCAGGCAATCCTGGGGGCACCGGCGGATTCGGGGGCTTCGGCGGCAACGGCGGCAATGGCGGGTTGTTGGCCGGCAACGGCGGAAACGGCGGGGGCAGCGGGGACGGCGGGGGCACCGACACCGAGGACACGATTTCCGTCAACGGCGCTAACGGGGGTTCGGCCGGCCTGATGGCGGGTACCGGCGGAAACGCCGGGTTGTTCGGCAATGGCGGGAAGGGCGGTCTCGGCGGGATCGGTCAGCCCGGCGATTTTGGCTCGAACATCGGCGGCACCGGCGGTAGCGGCGGTTTCGGCGGCGACGGCGGCAACGCCGGTCTGCTCCGCGGCAACGGCGGGGCCGGCGGGGACGGCGCGGACGGCGGACAAGGTGGGAGCACGGCCCCCGCCATCATGCTTAACACCAACGGCACCGGCGGTGCCGGTGGCTTCGGCGGCGCCGGCGGCAGGTCGGGGTTGTTTGGCGACGGCGGCGCCGGCGGGAGCGGCGGGGACGGTGCGAGCGGTGGCAGTGGCACTGTCAGTGGTCATACTGACTTCGGCTTGTCTGGTCAAGGCGGCGATGGCGGCACCGGCGCCAACGCCCGTCTGTTCGGCAGTGGCGGGGCCGGGGGCAACGGCGGAAACGCCGGTTTCGCCAATCCGGGCAGTGGGAACACGGCCGGCGAGGGCGGCTTCGGCGGTAACGGCGGGCTCCTCCACGGCAACGGCGCCAACGGCGGCAATGGCGGCATGAATGGAGTAAACCCCGGCGGTGGCGACGGCGGCGGCGGCGGCAACGCCCACCTGATCGGCAACGGCGGCGATGGCGGAAACGGTTTCACCCCCGGCGTCGGCGGCAGCGCCGGCAGCAAGGGGCGGCTGTTCGGCACTCCCGGGAAGATGGGTACCACGACCTAGCGTCAAAGCCCACGTGGCCGTGGACTGCCCGGCGGCGTGAGCCGCGATGGACACCTCGCGGTTGCGGTCGGCAGACTGGTCGGGTGCCCGAACTTCCCGAGATCGAAGCGCTGGTCGACCATTTGCGGCGCCACGCGGTGGGTCTGGCGATCGGCCGCGTTGACGTCGCGGCGCTGTCCGTGCTGAAAACCTTCGACCCGCCGATCCACGCCGTGGTCGGGCGGACGGTCGAAGGGGCGCAGCGGTGGGGCAAGTACCTCGGACTGCAGGCGGGCGAGCTGTTCCTGATCGCCCACCTGTCCCGTGCCGGCTGGTTGCGGTGGTCCGACAAGCTGGCCGCGGCCCCGCTGCGGCCGGGCAAGGGGCCGATCGCGCTGCGCGTGCACCTGGGCACCCCGGGTAGCGCGCCGGGCTTCGACCTCACCGAGGCCGGCACCCAGAAACGGCTGGCGGTGTGGCTGGTCGACGACCCAAAGCAGGTGCCGGGGATAGCCGCCCTCGGTCCCGACGCGCTGGACCTCAGCCCCGAGGACCTGGCCGGCGTGCTGGCCGGCAACACCGGAAGGATCAAGACCGTCATCACCGACCAGAAGGTGATCGCGGGTATCGGCAACGCCTACAGCGACGAAATCCTGCACGTCGCGAAGATCTCGCCGTTCGCCACGGCGGGGAAGCTGTCGGACGAGCAGCTTTCCGGCCTGCACGACGCGATGATCACGGTGCTGACCGACGCGGTGACCCGCTCCGTCGGCCAGGGGGCGGCGATGCTCAAAGGGGAGAAGCGCTCCGGATTACGGGTGCACGCACGCACCGGGTTGCCCTGCCCGGTGTGTGGGGACACCGTGCGTGAAATCGCGTTCGCGGACAAGTCTTTTCAGTATTGTCCGACGTGCCAGACCGGCGGCAAGGTGCTAGCCGACCGGCGCATGTCGCGGCTGCTCAAGTAGTAGATATGCTGCCCGGGTGACTCGCCAGAAGATCCTCATCACGGGTGCCAGTTCCGGCTTGGGCGCCGGGATGGCGCGTTCCTTCGCCGCCAAGGGCCGCGACCTGGCGCTGTGCGCTCGTCGCACCGACCGGCTCGACGAGCTGAAATCCGAACTATTGCAACAACATCCAGACGTCAAGATCGCGGTCGCCGCGCTGGACGTCAACGACCACGAGCAGGTGCCCAAGGTGTTCGGCGAACTCAGCGATGAACTCGGCGGCATCGACCGCATCATCGTCAACGCAGGCATCGGCAAGGGCGCCAAGCTGGGTTCCGGCAAGCTGTGGGCGAACAAGGCGACCATCGAGACCAACCTGGTGGCCGCACTCGTGCAGATCGAAACCGCGCTGGAGATGTTCAACAAAAGCGGTTCGGGGCATTTGGTGCTCATCGCTTCGGTGCTGGGCAACAAAGGGGTGCCGGGCGTCAAAGCCGCTTACGCGGCAAGCAAAGCCGGAATGCGCTCGCTGGGCGAATCGCTGCGCGCCGAATATCGCAACGGGCCGATCAAGGTCTCGGTGCTGGAGCCGGGCTATATCGAGTCGGAGATGACGGCCAAGTCGAATAGCACATTGTTCCTGGTGGACAACGAAACTGGCGTCAAGGCACTCGTCGACGCCATCGAGCGCGAGCCTGGCCGGGCCGTGGTGCCGTGGTGGCCGTGGGGCCCGCTGGTGCAGCTGATGCGGGTGCTGCCGCCGCCGCTGACCAAGCACTTCGCCTAAGAGCACGTCGAGTGTGCATCTGGCTGCGAAAGGTCGGGCCGCCTCGGGCTCGTGTCGCGTCGCCAGATTCACACTCGCGGCGGCAGTCAGTGCGGGACTGGTGTGTAATGCGCTCCATCGGAGGTGAATTCGGGGTTGCCGTAGGTCGCTAGCCGGAGCTTGAGGAGCCCGATGACGTACGCGTCGGTGATGTCGCGCAGCACGGGGATACGGCTGGCCTGGCTCACCACGTTGAAACGACCGATGATGAACGGCGTGGTGAGGGCGACCCGCACGAGATCCATCGATGCAAGTGAGACGCCCATGGCCTCGGCGACGTCGCGGTCACCACCGCAGAACACGCGGACGAACGTGAGCTTGCTGAAACTCTTCTCGACCGCGTCGGCGCAACGGTCGAACAAGGTGGTGTTGGGGCGCAAATAGGCCGCCATCGTGCCGCTGACCAGTTCGCGGCAGATGCTGTCAAATCCGTGGCGCAGCAGTGCCGCGCGCGCGTGCATGACGTGGATGATGTCGGCGGGTTCCGCGGGCAGGAGTTCCTCCGGCAGGCCGAGCAGGAAGCAGCGATACCTGGCGAATTCGACGACGGCACGTTCCTCGGCGGTGAACTCCGTCCGGCCCTGCTGGCGCGCCTTCCGGGCCAGGAGGTACTGGCCGATCATTCCGGCCGGCATCTGGTCGACCTGCGGGACTGGAACGCCATAGATGGCCTTGTCCCATCTAATGTCCCGTTTGTCAGATTTCTTCAGCGCGTTGTACCGGACCATCGAGTGCATCAACCGGACCATGGCGGCGGCTGCAAAGCCGGGGCCGTAACGGTCCAGCGCACCGGGCAGGGTGGTGACGGCGAAGAAACTGGCCGTCTCGTTGACCCGCCGGGCGGCCCGCTTGCCCGAGAGTGCGCCGGTCAGGGCCATCGGTAGCGCGGCGTACGTGTTGGTGAAGGTCGCGATGAACGCGCCTCGCGTAATGAAGGGGGCCAGCAGCGCCGCGGGGATGCGCTCCTGCCGGGCGCCTTCGCGCACCAGGTCGAAGTCGATCCATTCCGGTGTGGCTTCCATGGCGGCGATGAACGACTCGAGTTCGTGGGGCGCGTCGGGCACCGCCTCGATTCCCTCTCGGCAGGCCGTCTTGAGCATGTCGATCAGCTGACTGACGCTGCGCGTGTTCATCAGGGCCGCATAGGGATCGGCGACGACGTCGCCGAGCATGGTGGCCGTGCTGATCAATTCGAGGACGCGGTCGTCTTCCAGGATCGGTGCGCGCTCTGCGACCCAGGTCGGCAGGGCCGAGTCGACGTCGGGCTCGGTGGCCAGGCGATCAGGCTGCTGGTTGAAGTCGAAGTCCCCGTAGAGATCCGGCTGCAAGTCGCGCTGGCTTCGGACTCGCTGCGCGAGTTCGGGGTAGTACGTGACCATCACTGCCTCCCGCTAACTAACACTTTGTGAGTGTAATACTCACAAGTTGTTAGTTATGCTGTCAAGTGTGACTCACGGCAACCCGAAGCGGCGAATGACTGCCGAGGGGCGGCGCGAGCAGATCCTCGACATCACGCACGCGATCGTCGACGCCGAAGGGTTCCACGCCGCAACACCGAACC
The DNA here is from genome assembly GCA_963845595.1 of uncultured Actinomycetota bacterium. GTDB lineage: Bacteria > Actinomycetota > Actinomycetes > Mycobacteriales > Mycobacteriaceae > Mycobacterium. The sequence continues at coordinate 437,307 of CAWJSU010000002.1, read as the reverse complement.
GCATCGCGGAGGCTGCCGGTATCGATCGCTCGTTGATCTACCAGAAGTTCGGCGACCTGGCCGGGCTGTTCGTCGAACTGATCGACCGTGAGGCGGCACGGGCCGGCGCCCAGTTCGCTGCGGCGATCTCAGGATTGGACGCGGCCGCCGAGGATCAGTCCCTTGTGCTCGCGTTCGACGGTGTGCTGGCCGCTGTCGATGCGCACCCGGCAACATGGCGGTTGTTTTTGTTTCCGCCGCAGGGAGCTCCGCCCGAGTTGTATGCCCGCCTGGCCCAATCTCAGGCCGTCGTGCTCAAGTTTTTCGTCCGTGAACTGCTGCGCCGTAATCCCGGGCTGCATGAGCCGGATTACACAGCGCGGATCCTGCATGCTGCCGGTCGCGAATTGTTGCAGCTGCATCTCAGTGATCCGCAGACCGCGTCCGCTGAACGTCTGCGCACCTTTGTGCGGCGACTCGGCTCCGAGCTAACGGGCCGACCCGTCGGCGCCTAGCCCGCGCGGCCTCTTTCGGTGCGGTAGCGACGCACCAGCGCATCGGTCGAGCTGTCCGACTGCGGCGCGGGCGACGCGTCACCGGTGATCACCGGAAGCAGCGCCTTGGCCTGCGTCTTGCCCAGCTCCACACCCCACTGGTCGAACGAGTCGATGCCCCAGATCACGCCCTCGGTGAATACCTGATGCTCGTAGAGCGCGATCAGCTGGCCCAGCACCGACGGGGTGAGCCGGTTGGCCAGAATCGAGGTCGACGGCCGGTTGCCGGGCATCACCTTGTGCGGCACCACGTCGGCCGGTGTGCCCTCGGCGGCGATTTCTTCCGCGGTCTTGCCGAACGCCAGCACCTGGGTCTGGGCGAAGAAATTGCTCATCAACAGGTCGTGCATGCTGCCGGTTCCGTCGGCGGTAGGCAGGTCGTCGGTGGGCTGGCTGAGGCCGATGAAGTCCGCCGGCACCAACCGGGTGCCCTGATGCAACAACTGGTAGAAGGCATGCTGGCCGTTGGTTCCTGGTTCGCCCCAATAGATTTCACCGGTGTCTGTGGTTACCGGCGTGCCGTCGGCGCGCGCCGACTTGCCGTTGGATTCCATGGTCAGCTGCTGCAGATACGCGGCGAAACGCGCCAAGTCGTTGGAATAGGGCAGCACGGCGCGCGATTGCGCACCCATGAAGTTGGAGTACCACAGCCCGATCAGGCCGAGCAGCGCGGGCGCGTTGGACTCGAGCGGCGCGGTCCGGAAATGTTCGTCGACGATGTGGAATCCGGACAGGAAGTCGGCGAAGGCTTCCCGGCCGATGACCGCCATCACCGACAGTCCGATCGCCGAATCGACGGAATAGCGGCCGCCGACCCAATCCCAGAACCCGAACATGTTGGCGGTGTCGATGCCGAAGGCGTCCACCAGGCGCTTGTTGGTGGAGACGGCGACGAAATGCTTGGACACCGCGGCGTCACCGAGCTCCCCGGTCAGCCAGCGGCGCGCGGCCGTCGCGTTGGTCAGTGTCTCCAACGTGGAGAACGTCTTGGACGCGATGATGAAAAGCGTTGTGGCAGGGTCTAAGTCGGCAAGCTTAGCGATCAGGTCGGCGGGATCGACGTTGGACACGAAGCGCGCCGAAATCCCCGCGTCGGCGTAGTGGCGCAGCGCCTGATACACCATCACCGGACCCAGGTCGGACCCGCCGATGCCGATGTTGACCACGGTGCTGATGCGTTTGCCGGTGGCTCCGGTCCATTCGCCGCTGCGCAACCGGTCGGTGAACTCGCCCATCGCGTCCAGCACCGCGTGCACGTCCTCGACAACGTTTTGGCCATCGACCGTCAGCTCGGCATCCCGCGGCAGCCGCAGGGCGGTGTGCAGCACCGCGCGGTTCTCCGAGGTGTTGATGTGGGCACCGGAGAACATCTGGTCGCGGCGCTCCTCCAGGTTGGCCGCCCGGGCCAGGTCGATCAGCAGCCGCAGCGTCTCGCGGGTGATCCGGTGTTTGCTGTAATCGATGTAGAGGTCGCCGACGGCGAGCGTGAGCTCGCGGCCGCGATCGGGGTCGTCGTTGAAGAGCTGGCGTAGGTGGGTTTCGCCGATTTCCTCGTGATGCCTGCGCAGGGCGTCCCACGCCGAGGTGGCGGTGATGTCAGGGATTGATCGCACGGAGGTCATGGTTCGACCCTAGTGCCGCCGGGTTGCGAGTGGCAGCCGCATCAATCGCCGCACCGGGTCTGCTTGCGGCGCGGGAACTTCAGGTAGGACCGGATCGCGTCGCCGTAGGGCACGGTGCCCGCGGCCAACTGCTCCCTCAGGTACCTGTCGAACGATATGGTTCCCACCGCACGGTCGGGGGCCAGGTTGGCGCCGGCTCGGTAGCCGCGGCCGATGCGCCCGGGCACCGATATCGGCACTATCGGACGGCGTTTGCCCACCGCGGCCAAGTAGCGGCGCGCCAACTCGGCGACGGACAACACTTCAGGTCCGGCCATGTCGGGCACCCGCCCGGCGGGCCTGGCCAGGGCCAGGGCGGCCAGTCCGGCGCCGACGTCACGCACGTCGATCGGCTGGAAGCTAAAGCCTGTCGGGACGAACATGACCGGTGGCGCGGCCAGGCCCCGCAGCATGACCGCGACGAGGTCGTGGAACTGAGTGGCCCGTAGCACTGTCCAGGGCAGCCCGGAACCGCTGATCACCTCTTCGTCGGCGAGCTTGCGCCGGTAGTAGCCCAGCGGTATCCGGTCGATTCCGACGATCGAGATGTACACCAGATGCGGACGTCCGGCCCGAAGCGCCGCGTCGACAACGTGCTGCGCCGGGTCAACGCAGTGCACGACGGTGTCGACGTCGGCGATTGCCTCGGTGAGGCCCGCACCGGCTTTCACGTCGCCAACCACGTATTCGGCCTGGCTCGTCGGGCCAGCTGTGCCTGGAGAGCGGAGTCCGCGGCTGAGTATGCGCACGTGCGCACCGGAGTCAAGAAGACGCTGGGCCACCACGCGGCCGACGGTTCCGGTGCCACCGGTGACCAGAATGCGACTGGGCATGAGGTCTAGCCGGCGCCCAGGACTCGCTGCAGATCGGGCTTCATCGCCTGCAGTTGCGGACCCCAGTATTCCCAGGTGTGCAGGCCCTTATCGGAGAAGTTGAACACGCCATTGCGACCGCCGTGGGCCTGGTAGCGGCTTTGGAAGATCTTGTTACTCAATCGCGTGGCGTCTTCCAGGAAGTCGGCGCCCGGCTTGTTGCCGCCCAACTCCGAGGCGTCGCCGGTGCCGCAATAGACCCAGATGCGGGTGCCGTTGGCGATCAGCTTGTCGACGTTGACGGTGGGATCGTTGGCGGCCCACGCGGGGTCGGTCGGCGGGCCCCACATGTCCTCGGCGCGATAGCCGGCGGCGCCCATCATCGCGACACCGACCAACGAGGGCCACTGCCCGGCGGACAGGTTGAGGAAGCCCGACATGGAGGCCGCGTAGATGAAGTTCTCCGGGTGTTTGGCCGCCAGGATCAGCGACGCCGATCCGGCCATCGACACACCTACCGCGGCATTGCCCGACGGGCTGATCCCCTTGTTCGCCGAGAGCCACTCGGGCAGCTCCTGGGTCAGGAAGGTTTGCCACTTGTAGGTCTGGACATGGCTGCGACCCGAAGCCGGCCGGTACCAGTCGGCGTAGAAGCTCGCCATCCCGCCGGTCGGCATGATGAGCGACAGGCCCGACTGATCGAACCACTCAAACGCCGAGGTGTATTTGTCCCAGCCGTTGAAGTCGTCGGCGGCGAGCATGCCGTCGAGCAGGTACACGGCATGGGGGCCGCCGGGCTGGAACTCCACCTTGATTTGGCGTTGCATCGACGCCGACGGCACCATCAGGTACTCGATCGGCAGCCCTTGTCGCGACCACGCGGAGGAGCGGGCCGAGCTGGTGGACAGCCCACCCAGCACCGCGAGCAACGCTGCGGCCGATATCAACATCAGCCGGCGCATCGGCGAAACCCCAGCTGCTCCTGCCGTAACCATTTCCGGCGAAATTTACCGCAGCAAAGCGGAAATCCGCGGAATGTAACGACGGTAGTAACCGATTAGTGGCCGAGTCGTCCTCTACCCAGTCGCAATAGCAGGATCGCCAGGTCCTTACCCTCGGGACCGAGCTCGCTGTAGCGTTCGATGACCTTCATCTCGCGGCTGTGTACCAGCCGGGTGCCGCCGGAGGCCATCCGGACCTTGCCGATTGCCTGGGACACTTCGGCGCGCCGCTTTACCGCGGCGAGGATCTCGGCGTCCAACCGGTCGATTTCTTCGCGTAATTCGTCGATATCGAGCTCCTCGCTATCGACGGTCTCGGTGTTCATCTCTGCTGACTCCGCGTTCTCGTGACGTGGGGGTTGTGGTCTCATCCGGTATCGAACCTCACAAAAGAGATGAGCCCCGAATCCGGAAGCGGACCTCGGGGCTCTGCGAATGCAGTCAGACCACGGGCACCGCTGGCGGGTACTCATAGAAAAATCGGCGCTGTTCGTTCAGCACGAACCGAGTGTAGCCACCAAAACCCGTGCTGGTGCAAAAACCGCGCTGACCATCCCGCTGTAACGCGCAGACCCGAAACGCCCGGGGCCTTACTGGGGAAGTTCCTGAAAGGACCTGTGAAGTAGCTGATACAACCGGCGAGCCGGGCGTACAATTTATGGGCCTTTAGTTGCAGCGGATACCCGCCAGCTAAGGAAGGACTTGGGCGATGAACTTCTCCGTGTTGCCCCCAGAGGTCAACTCATTGCGGATGTTTGCGGGCGCAGGCTCCGGCCCGATGCTGGCAGCGGCGGCGGCCTGGGATGGCCTGGCCGCCGAGCTGGGTTCGGCGGAGTCGTCGTTTTCGGCGGTGACGTCGGGGCTGGCCAATCAGGCATGGCAGGGTGCGGCGTCGGCGGCGATGGCGGCCGCGGCCGCTCCTTATGCGCAGTGGTTGGGCGCGGCGGCGTCCCAGGCATCGGGGCGAGCCGGGCAGGCCCGGACGGTGGCCAGCGTGTTCGAGGCGGCGCGGGCCGCGACGGTCAATCCGCTTATGGTGCAACTGAACCGGACTGGGCTGGTTCAGTTGGTCACGTCGAATTGGTTCGGGCTCAACGCGCCGGCGATTGCGGCCGTCGAATCCGAGTACGAGCAGATGTGGGCCCAGGATGTCTCGGCGATGGTCGGGTATCACGGCGGCGCGTCGGCGGCGGCGACGGCGCTAAACGCCCTGTCGACCCCCGGCAACATCGGCTTCGGGAACCTGAGCCTGGGCAACATCGGCAACGCGAACCTGGGCTGGGGAAACACCGGGAACGCAAACCTGGGCAGCGGGAACTTGAATGGCAACCTCAACGTGGGGTCCGGGAACCTCGGCGGCAACCTTAACATCGGCAGCGGAAATCACGGCAGCTTCAACCTGGGTAGCGGGAATTTCGGCAGCAGCAACCTGGGCAGCGGAAACACCGGCAACGCGAACGTCGGCAGCGGAAACCTGGGCAGCGGAAACCTGGGTAGCGGCAACTTTGGGGCCTCAAACCTGGGTGGCGGCAACAACGGCAATGCGAACGTGGGTAGCGGAAACATCGGCAGCTCGAACGTTGGTTTCGGAAACCAGGGCTCAAGTAACTTCGGCAGCGGAAACGTCGGCAATTTCAACGTGGGCTTCGGAAACACGAACGACGGGAATATTGGGCTCGGAAATAAAGGCGTGGGTAATATCGGCTTCGGAAACAACGGCGATAACGACTTCGGCATCGGGCTCGTTGGGAACAACCAGGTGGGCATCAACTTCAGCGGACTCCTGAACGGTGGCACCGGAAACATCGGCTTGTTCAACTCCGGCAACGACAACATCGGCTTCTTTAACTCCGGCAATGGAAACTTCGGCATCGGAAATTCGGGCAACTTCAATACGGGCTTCGCCAATTCCGGTGTGTCGAACACGGGTTTCCAAAACGCCGGCACCCTAGACACGGGTTTCTGGAACTCGAGTTCGAGGGACGTGGGCTTCGCAAACGCGGGCACGGCAAACACGGGATTCTGGAACTCGGGAGGGGAAAACGACGGCTTCGGCAACTCGGGATCCTCTAACATGGGCAGCCTCAATGCGGGCGCGCGAAATGTGGGCTTCGGTAACGCGGGCAGCGGTGATCTGGGCTTCGGTAACGCGGGCAACATGGACACGGGCTTCGGGAATGCGGGCTCCATAAACACTGGCCTTGGGAATTCGGGCCCCTCTAATACAGGCTTCGGGAATTCGGGCAATGACAATACCGGCCTCGGCGCCGCGACCAACTCCGGAGCTATTAACTCTGGCTTCGGAAACACCGGCGCCGGAAGCTCGGGCTTCAATAACTCGGCTTCCGATAGCTCGGGGTTCATGAACACCGGCACTAATGACGCCGGCTTCGCAAACAACGGCGCGGATCAAACGGGCTTCGAAAATACCGGTGGCGGCGGCAATACGGGCTTCTTCAACTCGGGCACCAATGACGTGGGTATCTTGAATAAGGGCAGCGATGCCTCGGTTGGCTTCGGGAACTCGAACACGTTCATTAACCCAGATGTGGGCTTCTTCAACTCGGGACCGGCCAACGCGGGCTTCTTCAACTCGGGTAACGACAACTCGGGGTTGGCAAACGGGGGCAGCAACAACTCCGGGGCCTTCAACAACGGCACCGGTCAGTCGGGCTTCTTCGGCAGCTAGCCGGGACACATCAAGCGGTGCTCGCCGCGGCTGCCGGCGACCCCCGTTTCCAGCCGTTCCATGCCATTTCCATGCCATTTCCAACCTGAAGAACGAATTGATCGACCCCGATCAGGCGGGCAAACTCGAAGCGCGATCGGATGGCTGGGAGGTTCCTGAAAGGAAGGCTGAACGGCCCGGTAAGGCCACCCTTCGGGACGTATAATTCTTTGAGTTTGGTGTGTGTCGATACCGGCCAGCTAAGGGAAGGCTCGGGCGATGAACTTTTCGGGTGTTGCCCCCAGAAGTCAACTCATTGCGGATGTTCACGGGCGCGGGGTCGGGCCCGATGCTGGCAGCGGCGGCGGCCTGGGACGGCCTGGCCTCGGAGCTGGGTTCGGCGGCGTCGTCGTTTTCGGCGGTGACGTCGGGGCTGGCCAGTCAGGCATGGCAGGGCCCGGCGTCGGTGGCGATGACGGCCGCGGCCGCACCCTACGCGGGGTGGTTGAGCGCGGCAGCGGGCCACGCCGAACGGGCGGCCGGCCAGGCTCGGATGGTCGCGAGCGTGTTCGAGGCGGCGCGGGCCGCCATAGTGCATCCCTTGGCGGTCGCCGCCAACCGCACCCAGCTGGTGTCGTTGGTGCGTTCGAACCTGTTGGGTCTCAACTGGCCCGCGATCGCGGCCGCTGAAAGCCAGTACGAGCAGATGTGGGCCCAGGACGTGGCCGCGATGTCGGGGTATCACGGCGGCGCCTCGGCGGCGGCCGCGCAGATGGCGCAGGCGCTGGCGAGTCCGGCCGCCGGCCTGTCGAGCATCGGGAACAACGGCAAGGCGAACCTGGGCTTGGGAGACACCGGCGACGCAAACCTGGGCTTGGGAAACACCGGCAGCCTAAACCTGGGCAGCGGGAACATCGGCAACCTCAACGTGGGCTTCGGGAACGCGGGAGGCAACCTCAACCTCGGCAGCGGAAACGTCGGCAGCTTTAACCTGGGCAGCGGAAATTTCGGCAACAGCAACCTGGGCAGCGGGAACAACGGCAGCGGAAACATCGGTAGCGGGAACAAGGGCGGCACCGACAACCTGGGTAGCGGAAACAACGGCAGCGGAAACATTGGTAGCGGGAACACCGGTAGCGCAAACGTTGGCAGCGGAAACGACGGCAGCTCAAACATTGGCTTCGGAAATGTAGACTCAAGTAACTTCGGCACCGGAAACTTTGGCAACCTCAACGTGGGCGCCGGAAACCTGGGCAGCAATGATATCGGTTTGGGGAATAAAGGCAACTTTGACATCGGCTTCGGAAATAACGGCAGTAATGATTTCGGCATCGGGCTCAATGGCAGCAATCAAACCGGCATCAACTTCAGTGGGCTGCTGAACGGGGGCAGCGGGAACATCGGCTTGTTCAACTCGGGCGACGACAACGTCGGATTCTTCAACTCCGGCAATGGCAACTTCGGCATTGGGAATTCGGGCCAAACGAACACGGGCTTTGGGAACTCGGGTATCGGAAACACGGGCTTCCAAAACGCCGGCGGCGACAACGTGGGCTTCTGGAACTCGAACATTAACAACGTGGGCTTCGGCAACGCCGGCCACGGGAACCTGGGTTTCTGGAACTCGGGCGGTGGCAACGTGGGCTTCGGTAACGCGGGCGACTTTAACATGGGCAACCTTAACGCGGGCACGCTAGATCTCGGCTCCGGAAATGCGAACTTCCAGGATGTGGGCTTCGGGAACTCGGGCACCGGGAACACAGGCTTCGGGAATTCGGGCCACACCAGCACGGGCTTCGGGAATTCGGGCATCGTTGCCACTGGCTTCGGGAATTCGGGCAGTGTTGATACGGGCTTCGGGAGCGCGACCAATACCGGGGACTTGAGCTCGGGCTTCGGGAATGCCGACGGAAGCTCGGGGTTCAATAACACGGGCATGAATAGCTCGGGGTTCATGAACACCGGCGTCGGTGACGTGGGCTACGGAAATGCGGGCCCAAATCAGACGGGTTTCATGAACACAGGTGGCGTCAATACGGGCTTCTTCAACTCGGGTAACCAGGACTCCCGACATGGGGCGGGGTTGGTGGGGGTTCGTGGTCGGTGCCGTCGCGGTGAGCTGCTGATTTGTGGTGTGTCGGCGCCGATTCCCGATCTCGTCGCGATATAATACGTGAAGTGTTTTGGGATGATTGTGGGGTGCGACGATGACGGTGATGACCACCCAACCCCCGTTGCCGCTGATCCCGGCCAGCGCCACCGAGATTAGCGCCGCGGCCGCGATGATCGAGGACGACGACGGCGGCCGGGTCTATGTGCACGGGAACCTGTGCCTCGCCTGGGACGTCGGCGACACCGCGGGGCGCCGGTTCGCGGCGGTGTCGTTGATGCGGACCAAGGCGGCCACCCAAGCACAGGTCGCGGCGGTGTTCGGCACCTCCCCGCTGACCGTCTGGCGCTGGGAGCAGGCACTGTCGGCGGCCGGGGTGAGCGCATTGGTTCCGCACCGCAAGGGGCCACGGCGCGCCTCCAAACTCACCCCCGAGGTGATTGCCACCATCGCCGTCCTGCGCGGACAGGGCCTGTCGCTGCGGGCGATCGGTGAGCGGGTCGCGGTCTCGGAGGCCAGCGTCCGCCGAGCACTGTCCGACACCCAGACCGAGATCGAGACCGAGACCGAGACCGAGACCGAGAAGTGTGATCCCGCAACGGTTTCTGACGCCGAATCCGATCCCGCGAGGGGTGCGGGGATGGAATCCGGGCCGGGGGGCCAGCCCGAGCCGGTGGCCGAGCCGAAGCGGGGACCGGTGCCGGGGGGTGCGGTGCCGGTGTTGGCCGATCCGGTCGATCGCAGTGCCGAGCGGGCGCTGGCGGCGTTCGGGCTGATTCCCTGCGCGGCGCCGGTGTTCACCGCGTGTGCCCGCGCGCCGCTGGCCGGGTTGATGCTGGCGCTGCCCGCCTTGGCGGGCACCGGGCTGCTCGACACGGCGCACGCCGGCTACGGCGCGAGGTTCCCGAACGGGTTCTACTCACTGGACACCATGTTGTGCGAGGGCGTGTTCCGCGCGTTGCTCGGCGAGGCCCGCGCCGAGGGCGCCACCCGCATCGATCCAGTCGCCTTAGGTCGGGTGTTGGGGTTGGATCGCGCCCCGGAGGTCAAGACGATCCGCCGCAAGATCGGGTTCCTCGCCGCTGCCGGCCGGGCCGGCGGCTGGATCGCCGCGATGGCGGCCCGTCACGTCCAGGACCGGCCCGAGCAGTCGGCGGTGCTCTACGTCGACGGACATGTGCGCGCCTATCAGGGCACCCGCCGCATCGCGAAAACCCATGTGCCCCGGTTGAAGTTCCCCGCCCCGGCCACGGTGGAAACCTGGGTCACCGACGCCGCCGGGGACCCGCTGCTGGTGGTGATGGCCCAACCCGCGGCGTCCCTGGCCGCCGAGCTGCGCCGGCTGATCCCCGCCCTGCGTGACATGGTCGGCGACGACCGCCGCGTGCTGGTCGGGTTCGACCGCGGCGGCTGGTCACCGACGCTGTTCGCCGACCTGGACGCGGCCGGGTTCGACACCCTGACCTGGCGCAAGGGCAAGATCGCCGACATCGAAGAAAAGATGTTCGCCGAGCACTCCCATACCGATGAGCATGGTCGCACCCACACCTGGGCACTGGCCGACACCGAGGTCACCATCGACATCGCCGACGGGCCACGCAAGGGCGAGGTGTTCGCAATGCGCCAGATCAGCCTGCACGACCCCGCCCGGACCCGCCAGATGCACATCCTGACCACGCGGCGCGACCTGACCCCGGGTGAGATCCGCTACCGGATGGGGTCGCGCTGGCGCCAAGAGAACCACTACCGCTACGCCCGCATCCATTTCGATCTCGACTCCCATGACACCTACCGCGCCGGCGACGACGACGCGGACCGGATGGTGCCCAACCCGGCCAAGAAACCCGCCTACGCTCAGGTCGAAAAGGCCCGCCGCGCACTGCGTCTGGCTGAAACCGTCAGCGACGCGCAGCTGCTGGCCGCGCAATCGCCGCAACCGGGAACCTCGGTGGTGCTGACCAACGAGATGATCAACACCATCAACACCGACGTCCACGCCGCCGAGAGAAAACTGGACACGGTGCTCGCCACGCATAAAGCGATCCCCGCCCGGCTACCACTGTCTCAGGTCAATCCCGGCCAGCAGGTCCTCGACACCGAAACCAAACTGATCCACCACGCCATCCGCATCGCGGCATTCAACACCGCGCAAACCCTGGCGCGCGCGATCGTCACCGACACTGGTCTCGCCCGCGCCGACGACGAAGCCCACACCCTGATCCGCACCGCACTGGCCGGCTCCGGCGACATCATCCCCGACGCATCCACCGACACCCTGCACATCCGACTCGACCCACTGCCCACGCCACGGCACACCGCCGCGATCGCCGAACTCTGCCACGCCCTCAACGACACCAACACCGTCTACCCCGGCACCAACCTGACCCTGCACTACAACATCAAATCCCACCGGTGACCCTGCAACAATTCCTGCGCCATGTCGGGAGTCCTGGTAACAGCGGCGTGGGAATCTTAAACCAAGGCCTTAACTCGATCGGCTTCGGAAACTCGAACGCGTCGCCCGTTCTCGAAGATGTGGGCTTCGGAAACTCGGGCGCGGGCAACTCGGGCTTTGTCAACACGGGCGTCGGCGACTCGGGGGTCGCAAACTCGGGCACCGGCAGTTCGGGCGGCTTCAACCAGGGCACTGATCAGTCGGGCTTCTTCAACTCCTGATTTCTCGCGCGGTCGGTGCGCTGTCCCGCCCCGTCGCCGGGCGGCGGTAAGTTTGGAGCGACATGAGTGTGCACGCGACCGACACGGCCCCCGAAGCGGACCGACTGCTGGACGGCCTCAACCCACAACAGCGCCTTGCGGTGGTGCACGAGGGTTCGCCGCTGCTGATCGTGGCGGGCGCCGGGTCGGGCAAGACGGCGGTATTGACGCGGCGCATCGCCTACCTGGTCGCGGCCCGAGGTGTCGGGGTCGGCCAGATTCTGGCCATCACCTTCACCAACAAGGCCGCCGCCGAGATGCGCGAACGCGTGGTGCGGCTGGTCGGTAACCGGGCCCACTACATGTGGGTGTCCACGTTTCACTCCAGCTGCGTGCGGATTCTGCGCAACCAGGCGTCGCTGATCGAGGGCCTGAACTCCAACTTCTCGATCTATGACGCCGACGATTCGCGGCGGCTGCTGCAGATGATCGGCCGCGACATGGGCCTGGACATCAAGCGGTACTCGCCGCGGCTACTGGCCAACGCCATCTCCAACCTGAAGAACGAGTTGATTGACCCGCATCAAGCGGTGTCCGACCTGACCGACGAGTCCGACGACCTGGCGCGTACGGTCGCGTCCGTCTACGGCGAGTACCAGCGCCGGCTGCGGGCGGCCAACGCGCTGGACTTCGACGACCTGATCGGGGAGACCGTGGCGGTGCTGCAGGCTTTCCCGCAGATCGCCCAGTATTACCGGCGCCGGTTCCGGCACGTGTTGGTCGACGAATACCAGGACACCAACCACGCGCAGTACGTGCTGGTGCGGGAATTGGTGGGCCGCGGCGCCGAAGACGACCAAGCTTCGACGGACCTGCCGCCCGCGGAGCTGTGCGTGGTCGGCGATGCCGATCAGTCGATCTACGCGTTCCGGGGCGCCACCATTCGCAACATCGAGGACTTCGAGCGCGACTACCCGGACGCGAAAACGATTCTGCTGGAACAGAATTACCGCTCGACGCAAAACATTCTGTCGGCCGCCAACTCGGTGATCTCCCGTAACTCGGGACGCCGCGAGAAACGCCTGTGGACCGACGCCGGCAACGGTGAGCTCATCGTCGGCTACGTCGCCGACAACGAGCACGACGAGGCCAGGTTCGTCGCCGAAGAGATCGATGCGCTCGCCGAGCGCGCCGCCTTCACCTACAACGATGTGGCCGTCTTCTATCGCACCAACAACTCGTCGCGGTCGCTGGAAGAGGTGTTCATCCGCGCCGGCATTCCGTACAAAGTCGTTGGGGGAGTGCGCTTTTACGAGCGCAAGGAGATTCGCGACATCGTCGCCTACCTGCGGGTGCTGGACAACCCCGGCGACGCGGTGAGCCTACGCCGCATCCTCAACACGCCGCGCCGCGGCATTGGCGATCGTGCCGAGGCGTGCGTGTCGGTGTACGCCGAGAACACCGGTTCCAGCTTCGCCGACGCGCTGCAGGCCGCGGCCGAAGGCAAGGTGCCGATGCTGAACAGCCGCGCGGAGAAGGCGATCGCGGGTTTCGTCGAACTGCTCGACGACCTGCGTGGGCGCCTCGACGACGACCTGGGCGATCTGGTCGAGTCGGTGCTGGAACGCAGCGGATACCGCAGGGAACTGGAATCCTCCACCGATCCGCAGGAGCTCGCGCGGCTAGACAACCTCAACGAACTCGTCAGCGTCGCACACGAATTCAGCACCGACCTGGCTAATTCGGAAGCACTCGCGGCCGACGACGAACTCAGTGAAGACGTGCCGGACACCGGTGTGCTGGCGGCGTTTCTGGAAAGGGTGTCGCTGGTCGCCGACACCGACGAGATCCCCGAGCACAGCGCCGGCGTCGTGACGCTGATGACGTTGCATACCGCCAAGGGTTTGGAGTTTCCGGTGGTGTTCGTCACCGGATGGGAGGACGGGATGTTCCCGCACATGCGGGCGCTGGACGATCCCTCGGAGCTCTCCGAAGAACGGCGGCTGGCCTACGTGGGTATCACGAGGGCTCGGCAACGCCTCTACGTGAGCCGGGCCATCGTCCGGTCGTCGTGGGGACAGCCGCTGCTCAACCCGGAGTCGCGGTTCTTGCGCGAGATCCCGCAGGAACTCATCGATTGGCGGCGTCTCGCCCCGAAGGCGTCGTTCAGCGCGCCAGTGAGCGGCGCCGGGCGGTTCGGGACGCCGCGCACGGCGCCCACCCGCTCGGGGGCGGGCAAACGGCCGCTGCTGGTGCTGGAGCCCGGCGACCGGGTGACCCACGACAAGTACGGGCTGGGCCGGGTCGAGGAAGTCTCCGGCGTCGGCGAATCGGCGATGTCACTGATCGACTTCGGCAGCTCGGGCCGGGTCAAGCTGATGCACAACCACGCGCCGGTGGCCAAGCTATAACTTGCGATAACTTCGCCTTCGCCGAGTGTGTTCTCAGGGCGAAAAACCGGCCGATTTCTCGCCGTGAGAACACGTTCGGCACGCCTATCCCCGCAGCCAGCGCTTGGTTTCCGGGTGCAGCGCCAGGACGATGCTGGCCAGCGGCAGAACCGGCAGGGTGTGCACGACCCATGCGACGCGTGCGCCCGCGATGAAGACCCCGCCGTAGGTCAGCAACGCGACGACAGCACCGGCCACGATCAGGTAGCGCCCGAAGGGCCGGCGCTGCAGTAACAAGATCACGCCGGAGACCGTGGTCACCGCAAAGACCAGGGCGAGAAACCCGACGGCGATGCAGAACAGCCGGTCGGACTTCCACCAGCCGGCGATCAGGTCGGTGGCAACCACCGACGTGGCCCAGCCGCCGACGATGCTGACCGCGCAGGCCGCGACCGCGGTGCGGTCGCTTGGCTCATAGTGCGGCGGGCCCGTCAGGCTTATCTGCCGGCTCCGATGAGCGGCGCCCGCGGGCGGGTGAGGGAGGTGAGTGGTCGGGGACTCCGCGATCACGGGAATCGGTTCGCTCGGTGCGCGGCGGATGATCCGGGTGCGTGGTTCGTCGGGCGGTGGCGCGAAGTCGGGCGTGCCGTCGGTCGGTGGCGTCGGGTCAGGCGTGCCGTCGGTCGGTGGCGCGGGGGGCGGGGTGTCGTCGGGCGTGCTCACCGGGTCAACCGGCGTAATTGCCGACGTAGAGCCCCCGCTTGGCCAGCCACGGCACCGGGTCGATGCGTTCGCTGCCGCCCGGCATCACCTCGAAATGCAGGTGGGGGCCGGTGGAATTGCCCCGGTTGCCCATCGTGGCTATCTGGTCGCCCGCCATCACCCGCTCGCCGACGCTGACCAGCGTCGTGTTGACGTGACCGTAGAGCGTGACCGTCCCGTCGGCGTGGCGCAGCTTGACCCACATGCCGTAACCGGCGGTCGGGCCGGCGTCGATGACGACACCGTCGGACACCGCGTAGATGGGGGTTCCGATCGAATTGGCGAGGTCGATACCGGCGTGCAACACTCCCCAGCGGTACCCGAAATTCGAGGTGAATATGCCCTTTGTCGGCATGACGAAGAGCGGCTGCTGCAGCCGCGCCTCGCGCTGAGCGCGCTCTTGGGCGAACGCCACGCCCTTGGCGAGCTCCTCGTTGTGTGTCGCGGCATTGGCGGCCGGCTGGACCGGGATGACCTGCACGCCCCGGGTTGGGTTGCTGCCCGCCCCGCCGGTGAGCGCCGACGCGTTGGCGGTCAGCACCGTGTCGGTTTTGGGGGCAACGGCATGGCTTGTCGCCGTGTGCGCTGCGGCGGCCGCCGCGCCGGCGGCCATTGCCGAGATCAGCAGCCGGCCCTTGGTGGCGCTGGTTGCCTGCTTGCGATGCTGCCCGCGCCGGGGCAGGGGGATGACGTCGGTCGCAACGAGTTGATCGAGCAGCGCGTTGAGGTCGGAGTTGCCGGTGGCGCGGACGTATACCTCTGGCGGGCCCACCAGCCGTACCGGAGTGAGATTGTCGGTGTCATGCAGGTCGTCGAGCTCGGGAGCCAGCAGCACCCGGGATTCGCTGTCGAAGGCGCTGCCTTCGAGTTCCAGGTTGCCCAAGTCCAGCTCGTCGATGTCCCCGCGGTCCAGGTAATCCAGGTCGTCGAGGTCGCCGAATCCGTCGAGCGGGAGGATTTCGGTGATCTCGTTTCGGTCTTCGGTCCAGCGGTCGCGACGGTGGCGTGCTGCTCCTGCAGCGGGGCGCGAATGGGCGAGACGGTGCTGCGGCAAGCTGAAATGTCCTCGGATCGTAACCATAACGTTATCTGGACCCTGAGACGTTATCCGCTAACGGATGGGGCTGGCAACCCGAGGCCAAAAACCGGCGGAGAATGTGATTTGGGTCACGTTACGGACGGATGAACATTAAGATGCCGTGTGCCCCACGGGTGGGATGCGACGTTAGCGGCAATTTGGCGTGTGGATACAGTTCCTCCGTGCGAGTCGCCGGACCGGACTCGTCTCCATATAGGCCAACACAAAGACGGTGAGCCCATGGACCTTTTCGAGTACCAAGCGAAAGAGTTGTTCGCCAAGCATGGCGTACCCGGAACACAGGGCCGGGTGACCGACACCGCGGAAGGCGCCAAGGCCATCGCCACCGAGATCGGTGCCCCGGTGATGGTCAAGGCGCAGGTGAAGACAGGCGGGCGAGGCAAGGCGGGCGGCGTCAAATACGCCGCGACCCCCGAAGACGCCTACGAGCACGCGAAGAACATTCTGGGCCTGGATATCAAGGGCCACATCGTCAAGAAGCTGCTGGTCGCCGAGGCCAGCGACATCGCCGAGGAGTACTACCTGTCCTTCCTGCTGGACCGGTCCAACCGGACCTACCTCGCGATGTGCTCGGTGGAAGGCGGCATGGAGATCGAAGAGGTGGCCGCCACCAAACCCGAACGGCTCGCCAAGGTCCCGGTGAACGCGGTCAAGGGTGTCGACCTGGCTTTCGCGCGTTCCATCGCCGAGCAGGGCCATCTGCCGGCCGAGCTGCTCGACGCCGCCGCGGTCACCATCCAAAAGCTGTGGGAGCTCTTCGTCGCCGAGGACGCCACCCTGGTGGAGGTCAACCCGTTGGTGCGCACCCCGGACGACCGGATCCTGGCGCTGGACGGCAAGGTCACCCTCGACGGCAACGCCGACTTCCGGCAGCCCGGCCATGCCGAATTCGAGGACCGCGACGCCACCGATCCGCTGGAGCTCAAGGCCAAGGAGCACGACCTCAACTACGTCAAGCTCGACGGTGAGGTCGGGATCATCGGCAACGGCGCGGGTCTGGTGATGTCGACCCTCGACGTCGTCGCCTACGCCGGTGAGAAGCATGGCGGCGTCAAGCCGGCCAACTTCCTCGACATCGGCGGCGGCGCCTCCGCCGAGGTGATGGCCGCCGGGTTGGACGTGATTCTGGGCGACTCGCAGGTCAAGGCCGTGTTCGTCAACGTCTTCGGTGGCATCACCTCGTGTGACGCGGTAGCCACGGGCATCGTCAAAGCCTTGGAGATCCTCGGCGCCGATGCCAATAAGCCGCTGGTGGTGCGGCTGGACGGCAACAACGTCGAGGAAGGCCGGCGCATTCTTGCCGAGGCCAATCACCCGCTGGTGACGATGGTGCCGACGATGGACGAGGCCGCCGACAAGGCCGCCGAGCTGGCGAGCGCCTGAAAGGACTTCTGGAGATGTCGATCTTTCTGAACAAGGACAACAAGGTCATCGTCCAGGGCATCACCGGCAGCGAGGCCACGGTGCACACCGCCCGGATGCTCAAGGCGGGCACCCAAATCGTCGGCGGGGTGAACGCACGCAAGGCGGGCACCACCGTCACGCACGAGGACAAGGGCGGCAGGCTGATCAAGCTGCCGGTGTTCGGCGGCGTCGCGGAGGCCATGGAAAAGACCGGCGCCGACGTGTCGATCATCTTCGTGCCGCCGAAGTTCACCAAGGACGCCATCATCGAGGCCATCGACGCCGAAATCCCGCTGCTGGTGGTCATCACCGAGGGAGTTCCGGTGCAGGACACCGCGTATGCCTGGGCGTACAACTTAGAAAAGGGGGGGCCAAGGGTCCGCTTACCCGGATCATCGGCCCGAACTGCCCCGGCATCATCACCCCGGGCCAGGCTCTGGTCGGCATCACCCCGGCCAACATCACCGGCCCGGGCCCCGTCGGGCTGGTGTCCAAGTCGGGCACGTTGACCTACCAGATGATGTTCGAGCTGCGCGATTTCGGCTTCACCAGCTCGATCGGCATCGGGGGTGACCCGGTGGTCGGCACCACCCACATCGACGCCATCGAGGCCTTCGAGAAGGATCCCGAGACCAAGCTGATCGTGATGATCGGTGAGATCGGCGGCGACGCCGAGGAGCGCGCGGCCGACTTCATCGCGGCCAATGTGTCCAAGCCCGTTGTCGGTTATGTCGCGGGATTCACCGCGCCGGAAGGCAAGACGATGGGCCACGCGGGCGCCATCGTGTCCGGTTCGTCGGGTACCGCGGCCGCCAAGAAGGTGGCCTTGGAGAAGGCCGGTGTCAAGGTCGGCAAGACCCCGTCGGAGACGGCGGCGCTGGCCCGGGAGATCCTGGCCAGCCTGTAGCGGACGGCCAGCTGCGTCAGACCGTTAAAGCCCGGCGCTCCGTCTGCGCCGAGAAGCTGTCCGCCTGACCCGCCCAGGCCGCCGGCGCCCGCGGTGTTGTTGTTGATGTCGACCCCAATGCGGCGGCGGTACGAACTCCGGGGCTGCGATCACAAACGACATCTGCCACCTGCCCATATAGGGCATCGGCATTAAGTCATGACGTGTCCGGGGAACGCCTGGTCAGGTCGATGCATTCGGCTACCTCTAGTCGTATCGCGATCCCGGACAAGGCGTCCCCGGGTTTCCCGATATTTTCTGGCCACGCGGGCGCCCGTTGGGCACCCGGCCGCCGGGAAAGATTCTGGGGAGCCTGTAAGGGGCCTTTCTTTGTTCATGGCCGGCTGACCGGGGAGGCCACGCGTCAGCTTGGGGTCAGCCCGGGCATCCCGTTCGCGCCGAATAGGTGCCCGCCGGCGCCGGCGCCGCCACCGGAGCCCGGGGACGGGCCGGTCCCGCCGTTGCCGCCGTTCCCGCCGTTGCCGATCAGTCCGGCGCTGCCGCCGGCGTTGCCTGCCCCGCCCTTCGTGAGGCCGGCGCCGCCGTTGCCGCCGTTGCCGCCGGAGCCCGAGAGGAAGCCGCCGCCCCCGCCATGCCCGCCGAGGCCACCATTGGCGGTGCCCTCCCCACCGGCCCCGCCGGCGCCACCAGCGCCGGACAGCCCGCCGCCGGCCCCGCCGGCTCCGCCGAACCCGCCGTCGGCGCCGGAGCCACCAATGCCGCCGGCGCCGCCAGCGCCGCGGAGAAGGCCACCGTTGCCGCCCTCCCCACCGTTGCCGCCGGACCCAGAGCCGCCGTCCCCGCCGTCCCCGCCGGCGCCGCCGGAGCCGAAGAGCCCAGCGGAGCCGCCGGCGCCGCCGTTGTCGCCGCCGGTGGTACCGCCGGCGCTGCCGGCACCGCCGGCACCGCCGGCGCCGTAGAGCATGCCGCCGCTGCCGCCGTTGCCACCCGCGGCACCGGTGCCGGTGAGGCCGGGCCCGCCGGCGCCGCCGGCACCGCCGGTACCGATCAGTCCGGCGTTGCCGCCGTTGCCGCCGGCGCCGCCGGTGCCGGACGTTGCGGCCCCACCGGTGCCGCCTGCACCTCCGCCGCCGAACAGCCCGCCGGCCCCGCCGGCGCCTCCCATCCCGCCAGTGCCGGACGTTGCAGCTCCGCCGGTGCTGCCTGCACCTCCGGTGCCGAACAGCCCGCCGGCCCCGCCGGCGCCTCCCATCCCGCCAGTGCCGGACGTTGCAGCTCCGCCGGCGCCGCCGGCACCTCCGGTGCCGAACAGCCCGCCGGCCCCGCCGGTACCGCCAGTACCGCCGGTGCCGGTGCCACCGTCCCCGCCGGCACCGCCCGCGCCGCCGTTGCCGAACAGCATGCCGCCGGCCCCGCCGTGACCGCCCGCGGCAGCGGCCACGTTGGATCCGCCGTTGCCGCCATTGCCGATCAATATGCCGCCGGGTGCGCCGTTTGCCCCGGTTCCCGGGGCGCCGTTGGCGCCGTTGCCGATCAGCGGGCGTTGCAGCAGCAACTCGGTGGGCGCATTGATGATGTTGAGCAGATCCTGCCCGATGCTCTGCAGAGGTGTGGCATTGGCGGCCTCGGCCGCGGCGTACTGCCCCGCACCCGCATTCATGAGCGCTACGAACTGCTGATGAAACGACGCCGCCTGAGCACTCAGCGCCTGATACGCCTGCGCGTGCGTCCCGAACAGCGCGGCGACGGCCGCCGACACCTCGTCAGCGCCCGCAGCCAGCACCCCCGTCGTCGGGGCCACCGCCCCCGCATTGGCCGCGCTGATCGTCGAACCGATATTCGCCAGATCCGAAGCCGCCGCCGCCACAAACTCCGGCACCGCGACAACAAATGACATCTGACACCTCCCAACAATTGGGGCGTGACGATCCGTGATCGCCAGGTCAGACGGATGAAATGGGCAACTTCCAAGCATATCGCCACCAGGGAGAAGACAAACGAAACTCCCAGGAAAGTCCCAGCTTCGGGTGTGCTGGGCGAATCGAGGGCCTGCGGTAGATAGTGACGGTATGGCCTTCGACCCGAGTACGCCCGTCGTCGTCGGTGTCGGGCAGGCGGCGGAGCGCATCGACGACCCCGATTACCGGGCGATGTCATCCGTTGAGCTAGCCGCGGCCGCTGCCCGGGCCGCGCTCGTCGACTGTGCTGCTGACTTCGGGTCCGTTTCTGCGGCTGTCGACACCGTGGCCGGTGTCAGGCAATTCGAGATCTCCGGGCCGGTCGCCAATGCCTCGCTGGGACGGTCCAACAACTACCCGCGATCCGTCGCCAACCGGATCGGTGCCGAACCCGTTCGCGCGATCCTGGAGATCGTCGGCGGTCAGGGACCCCAGCACCTGATCAGCGAGCTGGCCGCGGAGATCGCCGCGGGCCGCTCGCAGGTCGCCCTGATCTTCGGCTCGGATGCAACATCGACGCTGCGACACTTCGCGCAGGGCTCCGAAAAGCGAGCCAAGCCGGACTTCACCGAAACCGTCGAGGGCCAGCTGGAAGATCGCGGCCAGGGCATCGGCGGACTGATCTCGCGCTACACGGTCATGCACGGTTTGATCGATGCGCCGACGCAGTACGGGTTGTTGGAGAACGCCCGACGGGCCGGCACCGGGCTGGGCCCGGCCGAGTATCGGCGCCAGATGGGCGAGCTGTTCGCGCCGTTCACCAAGGTCGCCGCCGGCAATCCGTTCGCCGCCGCGCCGGTCGAACGCACCGTCGACGAACTGATCACCGTGTCCGAGCGCAACCGGATTATCTCCGAGCCGTACCCCCGACTGATGGTCGCCCGCGATCAGGTGAACCAGGGTGCAGCCGCGCTGCTGATGTCGATTGCGGCGGCGCGCCGGCTGGGTGTGCCCGAGGAGAACTGGGTGTACCTGCATGGGCACGCTGACCTGCGAGAACAGGCGATGTTGGAGCGTCCGGATCTGGGGCATGCGCCGTCGGCGGTCATGGCGGCGCGCGAGGCGCTGGCGATGGCCGGCATCGGTGTCGACGACATCGCCACCTTCGACCTGTATAGCTGCTTCCCGGTGCCGGTGTTCAACATCTGCGACGGCGTGGGAATCGCGCCCGACGATCCGCGCGGCCTGACCCTGACCGGGGGGCTGCCGTTCTTCGGCGGCGCCGGCAACAACTACTCGATGCACGGTGTCGCCGAAACGGTGGCCCGGATGCGAAGCGCGCCAGGGCAATTCGGCCTTGTCGGCGCCAACGGCGGCATCATGAGCAAGTACTCGGTCGGCGTCTACTCCACCACCCCGGCGCAATGGAAGCCGGATCGCAGCACGCAATTGCAGACGCAGGTCGACAGTTGGCCCACCCAGCCGGTCACCGAGAACGCCGACGGCGACGCCACCATCGAGACCTATACGGTCCGCCGTGATGGCGGACGGCCGACGGGGATCATCGTCGGCCGGTTGACCGACCGGGATCATCGTGACAGCCGGTTCCTGGCCACCACCGAGGACGACGAGCTGATCGCGCTGCTGATCGACGGCGATCCCCTCGGCCGTGAGGTCCGGGTGCGCTCCTACGACTACGGCAACCGCTGCGCGCTCGGTTAGCACGGCCGAGCAGACGCAAAATCGCACGCCGCGCTGCGGATTCGTGCGATTTTGCGTCTGCTCGCGAGGGGGAGGCGCGAGGGGGGAGGCGCCCGGTCGCTAGACGAAAGAGGCCAGTTTCCCGGCCAGCCGCTCCACGTAGGCGGCGACCTCGTCGTCGGGGCGGTCGGGCAACCCGAACAGCACCTCGGTAACCCCGAGCTCGGCCCATCGCGCTAACTTCTCGGGCACCGGCTTGAAGTCCAGGGCGACGATCTGCGGAGCCCCGTCGCGGCCGGCGGCGGCCCAGGTGTCCTGCAGCAACCTCACCGGTTCGTCGATGTCGAAGTCGCGCGGAGTGGTGATCCAGCCGTCCGCGCTGCGGGCGATCCACTTGAAGTTCTTTTCATTGCCGGCGGCACCCACCAGCACCGGAATGTGTGGCTGTATCGGCTTGGGCCAGGCCCAGCTGGGCCCGAACTTGACGAACTCGCCGTCGTAGGCGGCTTCTTCCTGCGTCCACAGCGCCCGCATCGCTTCTATGTATTCGCGCAACATCGTGCGGCGCCGGCCGGCCGGCACGCCGTGGTCGGCGAGTTCGTCGGTGTTCCACCCGAACCCGACGCCCAGGCTTACCCGGCCGCCGGACAGATGGTCCAGCGTGGCAATGCTTTTCGCCAATGTGATCGGATCGTGTTCGACGGGCAGCGCCACCGCGGTGGACAGCCGCACCCGCGACGTCACCGCGCACGCCGCCCCCAGGCTCACCCAAGGGTCTAGCGTGCGCATATAGCGATCGTCCGGCAACGATGCGTCGCCGGTAGTCGGATGGGCCGCTTCCCGCTTGACCGGGATATGGGTGTGTTCTGGCACGTAGAACGTGTGAAAACCGTGATCGTCGGCAAGCTTGGCGGCTGCCGCCGGAGTGATGCCACGGTCGCTGGTGAAAAGCACAAGCCCATAATCCATGGACAGAATTAGAACGTGTTCTACCTGTGCTGGGCAAGCCGCCGCCCTGCGGAAACGGCGATCGCCCCGGCAGTGCCAGCCAAAGGCACACAAACGTGCGCTAGCGTTGGTGATCGAATCGCGTCGCAACGCAGGCGCTGCCCGCGGCGTTCATGGAACGGCGCCCTGGGAGTACAGCGTCGCACCGCAACAGTGACGCCGTGACGGCAGTGGAAGCAACAGGAGGAGTCATGACCTACTCGCCCGGTGGCCCCGGATATCCACCCGCGCAGCCCGCCGGGTCCTACCCGGGCGCCGCCACACCCGCTACGCCCTCGTTCGCCAAGGCCGATAGCGGTGAATCCAAGTTGCCGCTGTACCTGAACCTCGCCCTGGTGGCGTTCGGCGTGTTGGTGTATCTGCTGAATTTCTTCCCCACCTTCACCATCAGCGGCGAGCTCGGTGCTGCATCTGGTGGACGCGCCGGTGATGCCGGCACCGCGGTCGCCGTGGCGGTGCTGGCCTCGCTGCTTGCCGGGCTGAGCCTGCTGCCCAAGGCGAAGAAGTACGTCGGGGTTGTCGGGGCGATCGCGGTCCTGGGTGCGCTGATGGTGATCTCGGAGGTGATCAACACGCCCACCGGATTCTCGATCGGCTGGGCGATGTGGCCGCTGCTGGGGTGCAGCGTGCTGCAAGCGATCGCCGCCGTTGCCGTTGTGCTGTTGGATGCGGGTGTCATCACACCACCGGCACCACGGCCCAAGTATGACCCCTACGCGCAGTATGGCCAGTACGGGCAATACGGGCAGCAGTACGGGCAACAGCCGTACTACGGTCAGCCGGCGGGACAGCAGCAGGGGGGACTTCAGGCGCCCGCCCCGCAGCAGGCGCCGCAACAGGCGCCGCAGCAATCCCCGTATGGGTCGCAGTACGGCGGTTACGCGGCGGGCCAGGGGCCGACGCAGACCGCGATCCCGACTCCGTCGACCGGCGGATTCGGCGCACAGCCGTCGGCGCAGTCGGGACCGCAGCCAACCCTGCACCAGACACCGACCACCCCGCCCACCGGCTTCCCCAGCTTCAGCCCACCGCCGTCGGCGGCGGTCAGCGCGGGCACCGAGTCCCAGGCTGGTTCGGCTCCGGTCAACTACGCAAACCCCGGCACCGGGAGCCAGCAGTCGTTCGGCCAGGGCCAGCAGTCGTCATCGGGATATGGGGCGGCCCCGGTCTAACCGGGCGCTTTCGCGCCTCGCCGGGTACGCGCGCCAAGAGTGACACGGGTGGAGGAAAACCGGGCAGCGGGTGCTCGGCAGGCGCGTGACCTCGTCAGGGTCGCGTTCGGCCCGGCGCTGGTGGCATTGGTCATCATCGCCGCGGTCACGCTGCTGCAGTTGCTGATCGCCAACAGCGACATGACCGGCGCGTTAGGCGCCATCGCCAGCATGTGGCTCGGCGTGCATGACGTGCCGATCTCGATCGGTGGCCGTGACTTGGGCGTAATGCCGCTGCTGCCGATCCTGTTGATGGTGTGGGGTACCGCGCGCAGCACGGCCCGGGCCACCTCGCCAGGTTCGTCGTGGCTGGTCGTCCGCTGGGTCGTGGCGTCGGCGCTGGGCGGCCCGTTGCTGCTGGCGGCCATCGCGCTGGCGGTCATCCATGACGCGTCGTCGGTGATCATCGAGCTGCAAACCCCCAGCGCCCTGCGCGCGTTCGTCAGCGTGCTGGTGGTACACGCCATCGGCGCCGCGATCGGGGTGTGGTCCCGGGTGGGGCGACGGGCGTTGGCAGCGTCGAAACTGCCCGACTGGCTGGGTGATTCGGTGCGCGCCGCGGCGGCCGGCGTGCTGGCGTTGCTCGGACTCTCCGGGTTGGTGACGGCGGGGTCGCTGGTTGTGCACTGGGCAACCATGCAACAGCTCTACGGGATCACCGATTCGATTTTCGGCCAGTTGAGCCTGACGGTGCTGTCGATGCTCTACGCGCCCAACGTCATCGTCGGCACTTCGGCGGTCGCGGTCGGGTCCAGCGCGCATCTTGGCTTCGCGACGTTTAGTTCGTTCACGGTGTTCGGCGGCGACGTCCCGGCACTGCCGGTGCTGGCCGCGGTTCCGACGCCACCGCTGGGGCCGGTTTGGGTCGCCCTGCTCATCGTCGGCGCGTCGTCCGGAGTGGCCGTCGGGCAACAATGCGCCCGGCATCCGCTGCCGTTGCTCCCGGCCATGGTCAAGCTGCTGGTCGCGGCCGTGGCCGGGGCGCTGGTGATGGTATTGGTCGCCTACGCCGGAAGCGGCCGGCTGGGCAATTTCGGCGACGTGGGTGTGGACCAGGGCGCGTTGGCGGTGGGTGTCTTCTTCTGGTTCGCGGTCGTCGGTGGCGCCACGGTGGTGATGGCCGGCGGGATCAGGCGCCGTCCGAGACGGCGCAAACCCGTGCCCACGCCCGCTCCGCCGGCCGACGAGCAAGCCGACGAAGCGGCGGAGTTCGCGGGCGTTGTCGAGGATTCGGACGACTCCGCGGCAGACCCGGATCACGATGAACAGGTCGGCGACCCTTCCGCCGGCGAATCCGGCGATCCCGAAGCGCCACCGTCCGCAGCGCGCGATCTTGGGGACTAGTCGTTTTGCCCGCCTCCGCGCGACAACGGTTTTCGACCGGATCGGGATACGACGCGTTGTCGCGCGGAGGCGGGCAAAACGAAGTGCTCCGACGCTGCCAGGCGTAGTCGCCGGCCAAGCCCGCGCGACTGACTCCCGAATGTCGGGCTTCTCCTCCGGCCGCTGAGGCGGCCGGCATCGTCGCTTGACTGACTCCCGAATGTCGGGCTTCTCCTCCGGCCGCTGACGCGGCCGGCATCGTCGCCAGACTAGGCTCGCGATCGTGCAGGAACCGCTCCGTGTGCCCCCAAGCGCACCGGCGCGGCTGGTGGTGCTGGCGTCGGGCACCGGTACGCTGCTGGGCTCACTGATCGACGCGGCCGTCGGCGATTATCCGGCGCGGGTAGTCGCCGTCGGGGTGGATCGCGACTGCCGAGCCATCGAGGTCGCCACGCAGGCGTCGTTGCCGACCTTCACCGTAAGGCTCGGCGAGCATCTCACCCGCGATGCCTGGGACGCCGCCTTCACCGACGCCACCGCGGCGCACCAGCCCGATCTCGTCGTCTCCGCCGGTTTCATGAAAATCCTTGGACCACAATTTCTTTCACGATTCTCCGGACGTATCCTCAACACCCATCCGGCGTTGCTGCCGGCATTCCCGGGTGCGCACGGAGTGGCCGACGCGTTGGCCTACGGTGTGAAGGTCACCGGCGCTACCGTGCACCTGGTGGACGCCGGCACGGACACCGGGCCGATATTGGCGCAACAGCCCGTTCCGGTGCTCGACGGCGACGACGAAGAGACTTTGCATGAGCGCATCAAGGTCACCGAACGGCGGCTGCTGGTGGACGTGGTCGCGGCGATGGCGACGCGCGGCGTGACGGTGATCGGACGAACAGCGACGATCGGACGAAAGGTGACCCTGGGATGAGCACAGTATGAGCACCGACGACGCAAGAAGGCCGATCCGCCGCGCGTTGATCAGCGTCTACGACAAGAGCGGGCTGATAGGCCTTGCCCAGGGTCTGGCGGCCGCGGGCGTCGAGATCGTTTCGACCGGATCAACGGCGAAGACCATTGCCGACAAAGGGATTCCGGTGACACCCGTGGAAAAACTAACCGGCTTCCCCGAGGTGCTGGACGGCCGGGTCAAAACCCTGCATCCGCACGTGCACGCCGGCCTGCTGGCCGACCTGCGCAAACCCGAGCACGCCGCGGCGCTCGAACGGCTCGGGATCGCGGCGTTCGAACTGGTCGTGGTCAACCTGTATCCGTTCAGCCAGACCGTCGAGTCCGGTGCCGGCGTCGACGAATGCGTCGAGCAGATCGATATCGGTGGGCCGTCGATGGTCCGGGCGGCCGCAAAGAACCATCCCAGCGTGGCGGTGGTCACCGACCCGCGCGGATATGACGGAGTGCTTGCCGCGGTGCGCGGCGGTGGATTCACCCTCGCCGAGCGCAAAAGGCTGGCATCGCTGGCATTTCAGCACACCGCGGAGTACGACATCGCCGTCGCCACATGGATGGAATCGACGCTGGCGCCCGAACATCCACCGGCGACCTTCCCGCAGTGGTTCGCCCGCAACTGGCGGCGCACGGCGATGCTGCGCTACGGCGAGAACCCGCACCAGCAGGCGGCGCTCTACAGCGACCCCGGCGCCTGGCCGGGCCTGGCGCAGGCCGAGCAGCTGCACGGAAAAGACATGTCCTACAACAACTTCACCGACGCCGACGCGGCCTGGCGGGCGGCCTTCGACCACGAACAGACGTGCGTGGCGATCATCAAGCACGCCAACCCGTGCGGCATCGCGATCTCGTCGGTTTCGGTCGCGGACGCCCACCGCAAAGCCCACGAATGCGATCCGCTGAGCGCCTACGGTGGAGTCATCGCGGCCAACACCGAGGTCAGCCTGGAGATGGCCGAGTACGTGAGCACCATCTTCACCGAAGTGATCGTCGCGCCCGCCTACCAGCCGGGCGCCCTCGATGTGCTTACCCGCAAGAAGAACATCCGCGTGCTGGTGGCCTCCGAGCCGCTGGCCGGTGGCAGCGAGTTGCGCCCGATCAGCGGGGGACTGCTCATGCAGCAACGCGACCAGCTCGACGCGCACGGAGATAACCCGCTGAACTGGACCCTGGCGACCGGTGCACCGGCCGGCCCGGCGACGCTGACCGACCTGGTCTTTGCCTGGCGCGCCTGCCGTGCGGTCAAGTCCAACGCGATCGTCATCGCCGCCGACGGCGCCACCATCGGCGTCGGCATGGGTCAGGTCAACCGGGTCGACGCCGCCCGGCTGGCCGTGGAACGCGGCGGCGACCGAGTGCGTGGCGCGGCGGCGGCCTCCGATGCGTTCTTCCCGTTCCCCGACGGACTCGAGACGCTGGCCGCCGCCGGAGTCGCGGCGATCGTGCACCCCGGAGGCTCGGTGCGCGACGACGAGGTGACGGCCGCGGCGGCCACGGCGGGCGTGACGTTGTACTTAACCGGGGCGCGCCACTTCGCGCATTAGCGGACCATCGAGGCCGGCTCGGGGGCGAGGCCACGCTCGTTGCGATGCAATGGAATTCCTTATTGCTGGTTGGTGACGAACCGCAATAGCATCCGCATTGGACAAGCCGATTTCCGTCCCGTCTGAATTCGAGAGGAACGAGATGCGCCAAATTGGTAAACGGACAGTTGCATTTGTCTCTGCGATTGCGGCATTTGCACTGATCGGTTCAGGGTGCCACGCAAATAAATCGAACGAAACGACAACCACGACAAGCTCAGCCACGCCTTCCGCGACCTCTTCGTCTGCGACGTCCTCCGCGGGGGCGTCCACAACCACAACCGCCGCCGGGCCTTCCACCCAGATGCCGGGTGCTAACGGCACGTCGTACACGGTCCAGGGGCCGATTCTCACGAAATACCAGTCCCTACCCGACGCCGCAAAGAAAGACCTGGGAGCGCCGACGCGCGATCAGGTGACGAAACCGGACGGCGGCGCTTGGCAACCGTTCGATGGCGGCGTGATCATTTACAAGACGCCGACCGCGGCCTCCGTCGTATGGGGCAAGATTCGCGACGCCTGGATCACGCTCGGCGGGTCGGAGGGCAAGCTCGGGTATCCGACCAGTGACGAGGTCGACTCGCCCGACGGTCAGAAGAAGCAGACGTTCGAGCACGGCACGCTCACCTGGAAGCCGGGTGAAAACGAGGCCACAGTCAGCTACAGCTAACAGGCCGTTGCCAAGGCCGGGCGCTCGATCCGGGTGCCCGGCCTTCGCCTGTCAGGGGAGGACGCAGTGCCTTCTCGGCGGCACCGTCGTAGCGTGGAGAGGTGACTTCACCGAGCAATCTGCCCCGCACGGCCGGCGAGCTGCGTGCCGCCGGCCATCGTGAGCGGGGAGTCAAGCAGGAAATCCGGGAGAATCTGCTGACCGCGCTGGCCGAGGGCCCGGATGCCGCAGACGTTTGGCCGGGCATCCTGGGGTTCGACGACACCGTGATTCCGCAGCTGGAGCGGGCGCTCATCGCGGGCCACGACTTCGTGCTGCTCGGCGAGCGCGGCCAGGGCAAGACCCGGCTGCTGCGGGCACTGACCGGTCTGCTGGACGAGTGGACGCCGGTGATCGCCGGGGCCGAATTGGGCGAACACCCGTATACGCCGATCACGCCGGAGTCGATCAAGCGGGCCGCGCAGCTCGGCGACGCGTTGCCGGTGGCCTGGAAGCACCGCAGCGAGCGCTACACCGAGAAGTTGGCCACCCCCGACACCAGCGTCGCCGACCTGGTTGGTGACATCGACCCGATCAAGGTCGCCGAGGGCCGCACCCTGGGGGATCCCGAGACCATCGCCTACGGGCTCATCCCGCGCGCACACCGCGGCATCGTCGCGGTCAACGAACTGCCCGACCTCGCCGAGCGCATCCAGGTGTCGATGCTCAACGTGATGGAGGAGCGCGACATCCAGGTCCGCGGTTACACGCTGCGCCTGCCACTGGACGTGTTGGTGGTGGCCAGCGCCAACCCCGAGGACTACACCAACCGTGGCCGGATCATCACCCCGCTCAAAGACCGGTTCGGCGCCGAGATCCGCACCCACTACCCGCTGCAGCTGGAGGCGGAGATGGGCGTCATCGCCCAGGAGGCGCACTTGACCGCGCAGGTGCCTGACTACCTGATCCAAGTGATGGCACGGTTTGCGCGGTACCTGCGGGAGTCCAATTCGGTCGATCAACGGTCCGGGGTTTCGGCACGGTTCGCGATCGCGGCGGCCGAGACGGTCGCGGCCGCCGCCCGGCACCGCGGCGCGGTGCTGGGGGAGACCGATCCGGTGGCCCGCGTCGTCGACCTGGGCACGGTGATCGACGTGCTGCGCGGCAAGCTGGAGTTCGAGTCCGGCGAGGAGGGCCGCGAACAGGCGGTGCTCGAGCACCTGTTGCGCCGTGCGACCGCCGACACCGCATCCCGAGTGCTCGGCGGCATCGACGTCGGTTCGTTGGTCGCCGCGGTCGAGGGCGGAGCGGCGGTGACGACGGGCGAGCGGGTGTCGGCCAAGGATGTGCTGGCCGCCGTTCCGGGCCTGCCGGTCGTAGACAGAATCGCCCGAAAGCTGGGCGCCGAATCCGAGGGCGAGCGCGCCGCGGCGCTGGAGATGGCGCTGGAGGCGTTGTATTTGGCCAAGCGAATCGACAAGGTATCCGGGGAGGGCCAGACCGTCTATGGCTGAACCTGCTTCTAGAGGGCATTCATCCCGATATTCGGCGTATACCGGCGGGCCCGACCCGCTGGCTCCGCCGGTGGATCTGCGCGAGGCGCTCGAGCAGATCGGACAGGACGTCATGGCGGGCACCTCGCCACGCCGTGCGCTGTCCGAGCTGCTGCGGCGTGGCACCAGGAACCTGCCCGGGGCGGACCGCTTGGCGGCAGAGGCAAACCGGCGCCGTCGGGAGTTGTTGCGCCGCAACAACTTAGATGGCACTCTGCAGGAGATCAAGAAGCTGCTCGACGAGGCGGTGCTGGCCGAACGCAAGGAACTGGCCCGCGCGCTGGACGACGACGCCCGGTTCGGCGAACTGCAGCTGGATGCGCTTCCGGCGTCACCGGCCAAGGCCGTCCAGGAGCTGTCCGACTACAACTGGCGCAGCGCGGAGGCGCGCGCAAAGTACGAGCAGATCAAGGATTTGCTTGGCCGCGAGATGCTGGACCAACACTTTGCCGGCATGAAGCAGGCGCTTGAGGGTGCCACCGACGCGGATCGCCAGCGCGTCAACGAGATGTTGGACGACCTCAACGACCTGCTGGACAAGCACGCGAGAGGACAGGACACCCCGCAAGATTTCCAGGACTTCATGGACAAGCACGGCGAGTTCTTCCCGGAGAACCCGCGCAATGTCGAGGAGTTGCTGGACTCGCTGGCCAAGCGGGCCGCGGCCGCGCAACGCTTCCGGAACAGTCTGAGCCAGGAGCAACGAGACGAACTGGATGCTTTGGCGCAGCAGGCCTTTGGCTCTCCGACGCTGATGCAGGCGTTGAACCGCCTCGACGCGCACCTGCAGGCCGCGCGGCCGGGGGAAGACTGGACCGGGTCCGAGCAGTTCTCCGGCGACAATCCGTTCGGCATGGGCGAGGGCACCCAGGCGCTGGCCGATATCGCCGAACTGGAGCAGCTGGCCGAGCAACTGTCGCAGAGTTATCCGGGCGCCACCATGGACGATGTCGATCTCGATGCGCTGGCACGCCAACTCGGCGACCAGGCCGCCGTCGATGCCCGCACCCTCGCCGAATTGGAACGCGCACTGGTCAATCAGGGCTTCCTGGACCGCGGTTCCGACGGGCAATGGCGGCTGTCCCCGCAGGCCATGCGCCGGCTCGGCGAGACGGCGTTGCGCGATGTGGCACAACAGCTTTCCGGCCGTCGCGGCGAGCGTGACCACCGGCGCGCCGGGGCAGCCGGCGAGCTCACCGGCGCGACGCGCCCCTGGCAGTTCGGGGACACCGAGCCGTGGAACATTTCTCGCACGCTGACCAATGCCGTGCTGCGACAGGCGGGATCCGCGACCTTGAACGGCCCCGGGTCTGCGATCCGGATAACCGTCGACGACGTCGAGGTCTCCGAGACCGAGACCCGCACCCAGGCTGCGGTTGCGCTGTTGGTGGACACCTCGTTTTCGATGGTGATGGAGAATCGCTGGCTGCCGATGAAGCGAACCGCGCTGGCGCTCAACCACCTGGTGTGCACCCGGTTCCGGTCGGATGCCTTGCAGATCATCGCGTTTGGCCGCTATGCCCGAACGGTCACCGCCGCGGAGCTGACCGGCTTGGAAGGCGTCTACGAGCAGGGCACCAACCTGCATCACGCGCTGGCGCTGGCGGGCAGGCACCTGCGCCGGCACCCCAACGCGCAGCCCGTCGTGCTGGTGGTGACCGATGGTGAGCCCACCGCCCACCTGGAGGACTTCGACGGCGACGGTACCTCGGTCTTTTTTGATTACCCACCGCATCCGCGGACCATCGCCCACACCGTGCGCGGGTTCGACGACATGGCCCGGCTGGGCGCGCAGGTGACCATCTTCCGGCTCGGCAGCGACCCCGGCCTGGCACGCTTTATAGACCAGGTCGCGCGACGGGTCGAGGGCCGCGTCGTGGTGCCCGATCTCGACGGGCTGGGAGCGGCCGTGGTGGGCGACTACCTGCGGTCGCGGCGGCGGCGTTAGCGGCGCCGATCGTCAGACTTCGACGACTCGTCCTCCGCGCACATACTCGATACGCGTGCGGCCATACGAGGTCACCGGCTGCGAGGGATACGTGTGACCGTGGATCAAAACCCTCGGTTGAACACGGTCCAGCCACTTCCGCAGCGCGTCGATACCGATATGAGCCGCATCCTCGTGGTCGTTGATTCCCCGGGGTGGGCAATGCGTCACCAGGACGTCGGCGGAACGCAGTCTGCGGACCAGCCACTGGTACTGCCACTGGGTATAGAGCACATCGGTGGTACCGGGCTTGTATCGGACGCAGCCCTGCAGGCCGGTGAACGAAATTCCGCCCACTACAGCCTTTTTCAGATGCAAATTCCTGATGCCAAGGTCCTTCAGGTACTTACCGTCACAATGGTTTCCATAGACGCCCAAGACGGGGACCGAGAGGCTTTCGACTCCCGCGAGATCGTAGCGGGTGAGATCACCGGCGGTAACCAACGCGTCGACGTCGTGTGCCGCGACATAGTCGGGAATGCTCATCCCCAACTTCGGAGTTATGTCAGCGATCACTAAGAGCCGCAACTGATCTCACCTCTCTCACTAAACCAGGCGTCGACGCCTCGCAGCGTGTCGGCGTCGACGCGCAGACTCATTGAGGTCACCCGCGGGTGTCCCTGGATGCGGCCGGTCCGGCAGGCGTCGCGTTCGCCGATGCACATACAGCCGTAGTCGTATTCGTCGCGACTTTCACCGCCGGCCAGCTGTTCGTCGACGAGCGTGTCGATGACCTCGATGAGGCGGTCCAGGCGGGTGTACACCGACACAGGTTTCCGTTCGTGCGGCGTGGAGCTGACGTCTGCTCGGCGCTGGTCCTGATGGCGGCGACCCGCTTCGCCCGGCTCCGCCGCGCTCGCGATCACCGCTAGTAGCGCGGCCTGCGGGCCTTGCGCTTGATGCCCACGCCGCCCCAGAGCGAGAAGCCGCGAATCTTCACCGTCGGCGCGCCAGGCGTGCCCTCGCCAAGGACCTTGTGGTCGAAGCCGCCCATCACGCCGTGGCCGTGGATCTCCACGTTGACTTCGGGTGGCAGCAGGATGTTCTGTACGCCCATGACCGAATACGCATGGATTTCGACCTCGGTGGAGGTGAAGTCGGCGTAGCGCAGATCCAAAACCCCGCTGCCCCACAGCGTGAAGGTGGTCAGCTTCTTCGGAACGTTCCATCGGCCGCGCCGCTCGAAGCCGCTCATCAGAGCAAGCAGCAGCATCGACGGCGCCGGATTGGGCTTGCCGCCCCTGCGCGGGTTAACCACCGAACCCGGTAGGTCGGCCCTCAGCTCATCCAGCTCCTCATAGGTCGTCGCCGAATATGCCCTGGTCAGCCGGTCTTCGTAGTCCTTCATCTGCAGGCGGCCCTGCTCGGCCGCATAGGCCAGCAACTGGGCAAGCATGATGCGATCCGTGTCGCCGGCGCGAGACGAATCATCGCCCGCGTCTTTCGCGTCGCGGTGCGCAGAATTGCTCATCACCCACGAGCGTACGACGTCCAGGTTTAGCTGCAAGAGGGGTTCGCTAAACTGCAACCTTCCTCCCAGGCTGCGCTTAACTGCCAGCCTTAACCCCCGGGAATTTTCGGCGGCGTCAGCCCGACGGCGCGACCCAGTTGGGTGGACGCTTCTGCAAGAACGCGAGCATGCCTTCGCGAGCTTCGTCGGAAACGAACAGCCGGGCCGACTCTTCGGCGAGCCGTTCGGCGTCGCGGTCGAACCCTTCGAGCACCGCGGCCGTGGTGAGCGCTTTCGACGCGGCGAGACCCTGCGGTGAGCCCTGCACCACCGCGGCGACCAGTGCGGTCACCGCGGCGTCGACGTCGTCGGCCGCTATCGTGATCAGTCCGATCGCCGCGGCTTCGGCGGCGCCGAATTTCTCGCCGGTGAGGTAGTAGCGGGCCGCGGCCCGGGCCGACATCTTGGGTAGCAGCGTCAGCGAGATGATCGCCGGGGCGACGCCGATCCGCGCTTCGGTCAGCGCGAAGGTGCTGCGCGGACCGGCGACCGCGATATCGCACGCACCGACCAGACCGAACCCGCCGGCCCGCACATGCCCATCGATGGCTGCGATAACCGGCAGCGGCGAGGAGACGATGGCGCGCATCAGCGCGGCCATTTCCCGGGCCCGCTCCACCGCCATGTCGAACGGGTCGCCCCCGCTGGCCTGGGAAAGGTCGGCGCCGGCACAGAACGTTCCGCCGGTGTGCCCGAGCACCACCGCCCGCACCTCCGGATCCGCCGTGGCGTCGCGCAGCCCTTGATGCAGTTGGCTCACCAGCGCGGTGGACAGCGCGTTGCGGTTATGCGGAGAGTTCAGCGTCAGCCGGGCGAACGCACCGCCGCACTCGGCCGGGCCCGCGTAGTCGACGAGTCCCTTCATCAGTATGACCGTGTCATCAGTAGGAACGGGGCAAGCCCAGCGATGTTTGCGCGACGAAGTTCAACACCATTTCGCGACTGATCGGGGCGATCCGTCCCAGCCGGGCCGAGGTCATCATCGCGGCAACGCCGTACTCCTTGGTCAGCCCGTTGCCGCCCATGGACTGCACGGCCTGATCGACCGCGCGTGTCGCCGCCTCGGCCGCAGCGTATTTCGCCATGTTGGCGGCCTCGGCCGCTCCGCCGTCGTCGCCGTGGTCGTAGAGCGAGGCCGCCTTCTGCATCATCAGCTTGGCGAGTTCGACCTCGATGTGGCACTGCGCCAACGGATGCGAAAGGCCCTGATGAGCCCCGATGGGCGTCGACCACACTTTGCGGGTCTTGACGTACTCGACCGCCCTGCCGAGCGCGAATCGCCCCATGCCCACCGAGCTCGCCGCGCCCATGATGCGCTCCGGGTTCAGGCCTGCGAAAAGCTGTGCGATCGCGGCATCTTCGGCCCCGACGAGCGCGTCGGCGGGCAGCCGGACCTCGTCGATAAAGACCTGGAACTGGCGCTCGGGGCTGATCAGCTCCATCTCGATCGGCGTGTAGGTGAAGCCCGGCGTGTCGGTGGGCACCACGAACAACGCTGGCTTGAGCGATTCGGACTTGGCCCCTGTGTCTTTGTAGGTACGGGCCACCACCAGCACCGACTGCGCTTGGTCGATGCCGGAGATGAAGACCTTCTGGCCCTTGAGGATCCAGTCGCCGCCGTCGCGACGCGCGGTGGTGATGATCTTGTGCGAGTTGGATCCGGCGTCGGGCTCGGTGATGGCGAACGCCATCGTCAGGGAGCCGTCGGCGATGCCCGGCAGCCAGCGCTTCTTCTGCTCGTCGGTGCCGAACTTGCTGATGATGGTGCCGTTGATGGCGGGCGAGACCACCATCAGCAGCAGCGCGCTTCCCCCGGCCGCCATCTCCTCCATGACCAGCGCCAGCTCATACATTCCGGCACCGCCACCGCCGTACTCCTCGGGCAGATTCACCCCGATAAAGCCGAGCTTGCCGGCCTCGGACCACAACTCGGTGGTGTGTTCGTGCGCGCGCGCCTTGGCGAGGTAGTACTCGTGGCCGTAATTGGACACCCACGCCGACACTGACTTTCGCAGTGCCTGGCGCTCCTCGCTTTCGATGAAACTGGTATCGGTCATGCTGAATCCCCTTCTGATTCTGGCGCTTCCACCCTTGCCAGGACGGCGCCGACCTCGACTTGTTGACCGGTCGTGACGTTGAGTTCGGCGAGTACACCGTCGGCCGGTGCGGCGATGGTGTGCTCCATCTTCATCGCCTCTAACCAGATCAACGGCTGGCCCGCGGTGACGGTGTCGCCGGCCTCGGCGCCGAGACGGATGACGTTGCCGGGCATGGGGGCAACCAGCGATCCCTTTTCGACGGCCGAACCCGGGTCAGGGAAGCGGGGCAGCGCGACCAGGTGAACCGGCCCGCGCGCCGAGTCGACGTAGACCTGGTCGTCGTAGCGCTGCACCGCGAAGCTGCAGGACACCCCGTCGCCGTCGGTGAGCACGACCTGGTCCGGCGCGGACGATACCAGCCGCACCGACTCGTCGCCGGGAAGCACCAATCCGGTTCTGGTGAATCGGTATTCGACGCGATGCTCGGTGTCGCCCTCGTAAAGATAGGTTTTGGTCTGATAACCCGACACCAGGTTTCGCCAGCCGCCCGGGATCGAGCCGAACACCGGGGCGACGGCGCGGTTGTGTGCGGCGTCGGCGAGCGCGGCAGCGATCGCCGACAACCGGACCGTCACGTCGTCGGCCAGTGGCGTGGACAGCTGCGCCAGACCGTGCGTGTCAAAAAACGCAGTGTCGGTGTCGCCGTCGAGGAACGCGTGATGGCGGAGCGCGTTGACTAGCAGTGCGCGGTTGGTCTTCAGGCCGTGCAGGCGGGTGCGGGCCAGCGCGTCGGCGAGCACCAGCGCCGACTGCCGGCGGGTGGGAGCGTAGGAGATGACTTTGGCCAGCATCGGGTCATAGTGGATCGACACCACCGATCCGCCGATGATGCCGGAGTCCAGCCGGATGCCGGTCCGCTGTCCCAGCGAGCTGAACTCGGCCCGCACCGATTGCACGTCGATCGCGTGCACCAGGCCGGCTTGGGGCTGCCAACCATGCGCAGGATCCTCGGCATAGAGCCTGGCCTCGATCGAATGCCCTCGGGCAGCAGGTGGTTCTGTATTGAGTCGGCGGCCCTCTGCAATCATGAGCTGCAGCTCGACGAGATCGAGCCCGGTGGTCTCCTCGGTGACCGGGTGTTCGACCTGCAGCCGGGTGTTCATCTCGAGGAAAAAGAAGTCGCCGTTATCGTCGGCGAGGAACTCCACGGTTCCCGCGCCGGCGTAACGGATCGCGCTGGCGGCCAGCCGCGCGGCGTCAAACAGCTTGGCGCGCATACCCGGGGTGCGCTCCACCAACGGTGACGGTGCCTCTTCGATGACCTTCTGGTGTCGGCGCTGAATCGAGCATTCCCGTTCCCCGACGGCCCAGACGGTGCCGTGGGTGTCGGCCATGACCTGAACCTCTACGTGGTGTCCGGTGGGCAGGTAGCGCTCGCAGAACACGGTCGGGTCGCCGAACGCGGACTGCGCTTCGCGGCGGGCCGCGGCGACTTCTCCTGGCAGGGCCGACAATTCGCGCACCACCCGCATCCCGCGGCCGCCGCCGCCGGCCGAAGCCTTGACCAGCACCGGCAGCTGCGCTGCGGTGACCGTGTCGGGGTCGAGTTGGTCGAGCACCGGCACTCCCGCGGCGGCCATCAGCTTCTTGGACTCGATCTTGGAGCCCATTGCCCGCACCGCGTCCACCGGCGGGCCGATCCATGTCAGGCCCGCTGCCTGCACCGCGGTCGCAAATTCGGCATTCTCGGACAGGAATCCATAGCCGGGGTGCAGCGCGTCGGCGCCGGCGGCACGCGCGGCCGCGATGATGGCGTCGGCATTGAGATAGTCATTGGTCTTCGGCAGCCGCACCCGGGCGTCGGCCTCGGCGACGTGCGGCGCACCGGCGTCCGGGTCGGTGTAGACAGCGACGGTGCCCAGGCCCAGTCGCCGGCAGGTGGCGAACACCCGTCGGGCGATCTCGCCGCGGTTGGCGACCAGCACTCGAGTGATCATCGGATTCACATCCTGAAGACGCCGAAGTTCGACGTCCCTTTGATCGGGCCATTGGCGATGGCGGACAAACACATTCCCAGCACAGTGCGGGTGTCGCGCGGGTCGATCACCCCGTCGTCGTAGAGCATCCCGGACAACACCAGCGGCAGCGACTCGGCTTCGATCTGGCCCTCGACGGCCGCCCGCATGGCGGCGTCGGCCTCCTCGTCGACCTGCTGCCCGCGTCCTTCGGCAGCCGCGCGGGCGACGATCGACAGCACGCCCGCGAGCTGGGCGCCGCCCATCACCGCGGATTTGGCGCTGGGCCAGGCGAACAGGAATCGGGGGTCGTAGGCGCGCCCGCACATGCCGTAGTGGCCGGCGCCGTAGGACGCGCCGATGATCAGGGAGATATGCGGCACCGTCGAGTTGGATACGGCGTTGATCATCATCGAGCCGTGCTTGATCATCCCGCCCTCTTCGTAGTCCTTGCCCACCATGTAGCCGGTGGTGTTGTGCAGGAACAACAGTGGCGTGTCGGAGCGGTTCGCCAGCTGAATGAACTGGGTTGCCTTCTGCGATTCCTCGCTGAACAGTACGCCGCGTGCGTTGGCCAGGATGCCGAGCGGATAGCCGTGCAACTGGGCCCAGCCGGTCACCAGCGATGACCCGTATAGCGGCTTGAACTCGTCGAAAGCGGAGCCGTCGACGATGCGGGCGATCACCTCACGGGGATCGAACGGGATGCGCAAATCCGAGGGCACGATGCCGATCAGCTCCTCGGTGTCGAACAGCGGCTCGGTCACGGGTTTCGGCTTCGGCCCCTGTTTGACCCAGTTCAGCCGGGCCACGATGCGCCGCCCGATCCGTATCGCGTCGAGCTCGTCGAGAGCGAAGTAGTCGGCCAAACCCGATATACGGGCGTGCATTTCGGCACCGCCCAGCGACTCGTCGTCGGATTCCTCGCCGGTGGCCATCTTCACCAGCGGGGGCCCGGCCAGGAATACCTTCGAACGTTCCTTGATCATTACCACGTGGTCGGACATCCCGGGTATGTAGGCCCCACCCGCGGTGGAGTTGCCGAAAACCAGGGCGATGGTGGGAATGCCGGCCGCCGACAGCCGGGTCAGGTCGCGGAACATCTGCCCGCCGGGGATGAAGATTTCCTTCTGGGTAGGCAGGTCCGCCCCGCCCGACTCCACCAGCGAAACCACCGGAAGTCGGTTCTGCAACGCGATCTGCTTGGCCCGCAGTATTTTTCGCAGAGTCCACGGGTTGCTGGTGCCGCCTTTGACGGTGGGGTCGTTGGCGACGATCATGCATTCCACGCCGCTGACGGCGCCAATGCCGACCACCAGGCTGGCGCCGATCTGGAAGGCGGTGCCGTAGGCCGCCAGCGGACTCAGCTCCAGGAATGGGGAGTCCGGGTCGACGAGCAGCTCGATGCGCTCCCGGGCGGTCAGCTTGCCGCGGGCGTGGTGGCGCTCGACGTACTTGGGACCGCCGCCGGCAAGCGCTTTGGTGAGTTCGGCGTCGATCTCGTCGAGCCTTGACGTCGCCGCCGAAGCCGCCTCGGTGTACGCGGCGGCCTTCGGGTCGAGGGTGGACTGCAGCGCGGTCACGACTGATACCCCAGGAGTTTGGCGGCCAGTGCGGTCAGGATCTCGGTGGTTCCGCCGCCGATGCCCAGGATCCGCATGTCCCGGTATTGGCGTTCGATTTCGGACTCGGCCATGTAGCCCATCCCGCCGAACAGCTGGACGGCCTGGTTGGCAACCCATTCCCCGGCCTCGACAGCGGTGTTCTTGGCGAAGCAGACTTGCGCGATCAGGTTGGTCTCGCCCGCCAGCTGACGCTCCACCACGTGGCGCGAATAGACCCGGGCGACGTCGATGCGGCGGGCCATCTCGGCCAGCGTGTTCTGCACCGACTGCCGGGATATCAGCGGGCGGCCGAACGTCTCGCGGTCGCGGCACCACTGGGCGGTGATGTCCAGGCACCGCTGCGCGCTCGAGTATGCCTGCGTGGCAAGGGCGATGCGCTCGCCGACGAATGCCTGGGCGATCTGGGCGAATCCGCTGTGCTCGGCGCCCACCAGATTGGCCGCCGGGACCCGCGCGTCGACATAGGACAGCTCGGCGGTGTCCGAGGACCGCCAGCCCATCTTGTCCAGCTTGCGGCTGACTTGAAAACCAGGAGTCGCCCGGTCCACTACCAGCAGCGAAACCCCCGCGGCGCCAGGCCCACCGGTGCGCACCGCGGTGACGACGTAGTCGGCGCGTACCCCGGAGGTGATGTAGGTCTTGGCGCCGTTGACGACGTAGTCATCGCCGTCGCGGACCGCAGTGGTTCGCAAATGTCCGACGTCCGAGCCGCCGCCGGGCTCGGTAATGGCCAGCGCGCCGATCTTCGCACCGGCCAACGTGGGCCGAACGAAGGTGTCCATCTGCCGGGCATCGCCGGCGGCGATCATGTGCGGTACCGCGATACCGCAGGTGAACAGCGACGCGAAAACACCGCCCGGGGAACCGGATTGGTGCAGCTCTTCGCAGATGATCACCGAGTCGGCGCCGTCGCCGCCACCGCCGCCGGCCGCTTCGGGCAGGCCCGCGCCGAGCAGGCCGGCCTCGCCGGCGCGCCGGTGCAGGTCGCGCGGCAGGTCACCGGTGCGCTCCCACTCGTCGATGTTGGGCAGGATCTCGCGTTCGGCGAACGAGCGCACCGTTTTTCGCAGCTGCTCGCGCTCCGGCGTGTTCCAGATACTCATAAAAGGCTCTCCGGGATGTCGACGTGGCGGCTGCGCAACCATTCGCCCAGCCCCTTGGCCTGGGGGTCGAATCGCGCTTGGTAGGCGACCCCCTGGCCCAATATGCCCTCGATGACGAAGTTCAGCGCCCGTAGGTTGGGCAGTACGTGGCGGGTGACGGCGAAATCGGCCGCCTCGGGCAGCAGTTCTTGGAGCAGCTCGACGGTCAGCGTGTGGCCCAGCCAGCGCCATTGGTCGTCGGTGCGGACCCAGACCCCGACGTTGGCCGATCCGCCCTTGTCGCCGCTGCGGGCGCCGGCGATCAGGCCCAGCGGCACCCGCCGGGTCGGACCGGCGGGCAACGGGTCCGGCAACGGCGGGGGATCGACCAGCGTCAGCTCCAAAGTATCGGTAGCGCAGGGGATCTCGGTGCGGGCTCTATCGGCGTGCACCGCGAGATGCGGCACGTCGGCGGCGTCGACGTAGCCCGGGGTGAAGACCCCGTACACCTGACCGTCGCCCGGCGGGGCGGTGGAGGTGAAGCCGGGATAGCTGGCGAGCGCTAATTCAACCGCAGCCGACGAGAATTGGCGTCCGACATTGGCCGGATCGGGGTCTCGGACAACGCAGTGCAGCAGCGCGCTGGCGGCCTCTTCGGTGTCGGCGTCCGGGTGGTCGGTGCGCGCCAGGGTCCACTCCAGCTCGGCGGGCTTGACGGTCAAGCTGGATTCCAGCTGCCGTCGCACCAAGTCGGCCTTGGCCTCGATGTCCAGGCCGGTCAGCACGAAGGTCATGGAGTTGCGGAAACCGCCGATGCTGTTCAGCGACACCTTGTACGTGGGCGGCGGCGGCTCGCCGATCACCCCGCTGATGCGTACCCGGTCGGAGCCGTCCGGGGCCAGTTCGATGCTGTCCATCCGGGCAGTGACGTCGGGGTTGGCGTACCGGGCACCGGTGATCTCGTAGAGCACCTGGGCGGTGACGGTATCTACGGTGACCAGGCCGCCGGTGCCGGGGTGCTTGGTGATCACCGACGAGCCGTCCGCGTTGACCTCGGCGAGCGGGAAGCCGGCGTGGAGGAGGCCGGGCACTGCTGGGATTTCTGTGAAAAAGGCGAAATTGCCTCCCGTGGCTTGGACGCCGCATTCGATGACGTGGCCGGCGACCACGGCGCCGGCGAGTTGGTCGTAGTCGGTGCGGACCCAGCCGAACTGTGCGGCGGCCGCCCCGACGATCACGGAGGCGTCGGTCACCCGGCCGGTGACCACGACGTCGGCGCCGGCATTGAGGCAGTCGACGATGCCCCACGAACCCAGGTAGGCGTTCGCCGTCAGCGGCGCGCCCAACCCCAGCTCCGCCGCGCGCGCCAGCAGGTCGTCGCCCTCGACGTGAGCGATCCGGGCCGGGATGCCCAGGCGCTGCGCGAGGGCGCGAATCGCGTCGGCCAGCCCGGCGGGGTTGAGGCCGCCCGCGTTGGCGACGATGCGCACCCCACGGTCGCAGGCCAGGCCCAGGCAGTCCTCGAGTTGGGTCAGAAACGTCTTGGCGTAACCACGCTCGGGGTGCTTCATCTTGTCGCGGCCCAGGATCAGCATGGTCAGTTCGGCCAGGTAGTCGCCGGTGACGTAGTCCAGTTCGCCGCCGGTGAGCATCTCGCGCATCGCCGATAGCCGGTCGCCGTAGAAGCCCGAGCAGTTCCCGATCCGGACGAGACCAGAAACCATCCGCGTCCTCCCTCCATGGGACTACCGACCAAGCTACCAACCAACCGGTAGGTTAGCGGGTACCGGTATCACGTCAAGGGTGCCTCTGCGCCCGCCGCGCCGTCACGAAGCAGTTCGCTTGCCGCGCATTCCGGCCGCCCGCCCCACCGCGGAGCGCGGCGACGATGCTGACGCAACGGCCCGCTGGGGCGCCGCGCGACGTTGGCTTCCAAAGAGGCCCGTTGCGCCGCCCGCGGGGGTAGAGTCCCTTTTCGCGACGGCGCGCCGAGCGCCTGCCCGGGCTGCCGCGGCACAGTGACATGGCCTTTGTGATCACAGCACCAGAGATGCTGGCGTCGACGGCTTCGGATCTGGCCGCTGTTGGGTCCACGATCAACGAGGCCAATGCAGTCGCGGCCGCACCCACCACGGCATTGATCGCCGCCGCCGGCGATGAGGTCTCGGCGGCGATCGCGTCCCTGTTTTCCGGCCACGCCCAGGCCTATCAGTCGCTCAGCGCTCAGGCGGCGACCTTCTACCAGCGGTTCGTGCAGGCGTTGAACAGCGCGCGGTATGCGTACGCGGCCGCCGAGGCGGCCAATGCCTCGCCGCTGCAGGGCTTGGGTGTGTTTTCGCCCTGGGAGGACCTGACGGGTCGCCCGCTGATCGGCAACGGCACCAACGCGGCGGCGGGGACCGGGCAAAACGGGGGCGGCGGCGGATGGCTGGTCGGTAACGGCGGCAACGGCGGGTCTGGTGCTGCCGGGCAGTCGGGCGGCAGCGGCGGTGCTGCGGGGCTGTTCGGTAACGGCGGTCAGGGCGGTGCCGGCGGGGCGGGCACGGTCGGTGCCGCGGGCACCGCGGGCTCTGCGGGTGCCGCGGGCTCTCCGGCCGGCACCGGCGGCAACGGTGGCACCGGCGGGGCCGGCGGCGTCGGCGGCCAGGGCGGGCTGCTGTACGGCAACGGTGGTGTCGGCGGCGCCGGTGGCGCCGGCGGCGTTGGGGGCACCGCCGGGATCGGCGGCACCGGTGCTGCTGGCAGTGCCGCCACTTCCACCGGCGGTACGGGCGGCAACGGCGGCAACGGCGGCAACGGCGGCGCGGGCGGGGCAGGTGGCCACGCCTCGGGCATCTTCGGCCAGGCCGGGGCCAACGGCAATGGCGGGGCCGCCGGACTCGGCGGCCAAGGCGGGCAGGGCGGTGCCGGCGCCGCCGACACCGGCTCCGGGGCCGGCGCCGGCGGCGACGGCGGCACCGGCGGGGCCACAGGTCTCGCCGGCAGCGCCGGCAGCGGTGGCGTCGGCGGCAGCGTGGGCGCCGCAGGAACCGGCGGGGCCGGGGGCCAAGGCGGCAGCGGCGGCCAAGGCGCCCAAGGCAGCCAAGGCATCAGCGGTCACAACAACGGCCAGGGCGGTCAAGGCACCCAGGGCGGTTCCGGTGGCGACGGCGGCCAGGGCGGTGCCGGCGACGGCGGCACCAACGGCAGCGGCGGCGCGGGCGGCACGGGTGGCCAAGGCGGGCAGGGCGGCGGCGGGGCCGCCGACATCGGTAGCGGCGCCGGTCAAGGTGGCACCGGCGGCATGGGCGGTGTGGGAGGTGCCGCCGGCAGCGCGGGTAAGGGCGGCGGCGGCGGGGTCGGCGGCGCAGCGGGCATCGGCGGTCCCGGTGGCCACGGCGGCAACGGCGGCCAGGGCACTCAGGGCATCGCGGGCGTCAGCGGTGTCACCGGCGGACAAGGCGGACAAGGCACCCATGGCGGGGCCGGCGGCATTGGTGGCAGCGGTGGGGCCAGCGGG
This sequence comes from uncultured Actinomycetota bacterium, assembly GCA_963845595.1. GTDB lineage: Bacteria > Actinomycetota > Actinomycetes > Mycobacteriales > Mycobacteriaceae > Mycobacterium. The sequence continues at coordinate 393,656 of CAWJSU010000002.1, read as the reverse complement.
GCGCCCGGTGCCGGACTCGGCGGCCAGGGCGCGGGTGGTCAGGGCGGCAACGGTGGGGTCGGTGGTCAGGGTGGCCAGGGCGCCGCCGGCACCGATAACAGCGGCAAGGTCCTGGTGGCCGGAGGTGTGGGTGGTACCGGCGGAGCGGGGGGTACCGGTGGGGCAGCCGGGGCCGGTGGTGCGGGTTCTATCAATGGGGCGGCCGGCAGCGCGGGGTCCGGTGGCGCTGGTGGCGCCGGTGGCGGCGGCGGGGCCGGCGGCCCAGGCACTTCGGGGCCGGCCGGTGGCGTGGCCGGTGGGCACGGCGCGGCCGGCGGAGCGGGTGGGGGCGGTGGGGCCGGTGGGGCGCCCGGTGCCGGTGTCGGGGGTGGCCAGGGTGCCGGTGGTCAGGGCGGCAACGGTGGGCAGGGCGGTCAGGGCGGCCAGGGCGCCCCCGGCACCGATAACAGCGGCACTGTCGGGGTGGCCGGCGGTGCGGGTGGTACCGGCGGAGCGGGGGGTACCGGTGGTGCGGCCGGGGCCGGTGGTGCGGGTTCTGTCAATGGGGCGGCCGGCAGCGCGGGGTCCGGTGGCGCTGGTGGCGCCGGCGGCGGCGGCGGGGCCGGCGGCCACGGCCCTTCGGGGGTGCTCGGCAGCGCCGGTGGGCAGGGCACGGACGGCGGTGCGGGTGGCGGCGGTGGGGCCGGTGGGGCGCCCGGTGCCGGTGTCGGGGGTGGCCAGGGTGCCGGTGGTCAGGGCGGCAACGGTGGGCAGGGCGGTCAGGGTGGCCAGGGCGCCGCCGGCACCAATAACAGCGGCACTGTCGGGGTGGCCGGCGGTGTGGGTGGTGCCGGTGGAGTGGGGGGCACCGGGGGGGCCGCCGGGGCCGGTGGTGCGGGCTCAAACCCGGGGCAAGACGGCAGCGCCGGCTCCGGCGGGCAAGGCGGCACCGGCGCCAATGGCGGCGCCGGTGGGCAGGGCACCGCGGGCGCGGCCGGTGGGCAGGGCGCGGACGGCGGCGCGGGCGGCGACGGTGGGGTCGGCGGGGCGGCCGGCACCGGGAACGGCGGCAGCCAGGGTGCGGGCGGGCAGGGCGGTAACGGTGGCACCGGTGGGGTCGGTGGGGTCGGCGGGGCGGGCAGCGTGGGCAGTTCAGGCAGCCTCAACGGGCAGGCCGGCGGCCAAGGCGGGGCCGGAGGACAGGGCGGTGACGCCGGTCTGGGCGGCACAGGGTCCAGCAGCGGCGCGGCCGGCACCGCCGGCAGCGGCGGGGCCGGCGGCCAGGGCGGGGCCGGCGGGGCGGGTGCGGATAACACCTCCACGGCGGCGGCCGGGGCGGTCGGCGGCACCGGCGGCGCCGGGGGTGCCGGCGGGAACGGCGGCATCGGCGGGCTGGCCGGCAACGCCCACGGCGGCACCACTGGAAGTCCAGGGTGCCGGCGGGGCCGGCGGTACCGGCGGGGTCGGTGGGGTCGGTGGGGTCGGCGGGGCGGGCAGCGCGGGCAGTTCAGGCAGCCTCAACGGGCAGGCCGGCGGCCAAGGCGGGGCCGGAGGACAGGGCGGTGACGCCGGTCTGGGCGGCACAGGGTCCAGCAGCGGCGCGGCCGGCACCGCCGGCAGCGGCGGGGCCGGCGGCCAGGGCGGGGCCGGCGGGGCGGGTGCGGATAACACCTCCACGGCGGCGGCCGGGGCGGTCGGCGGCACCGGCGGCGCCGGGGGTGCCGGCGGGAACGGCGGCATCGGCGGGCTGGCCGGCAACGCCCACGGCGGCACCACTGAAGTCCAGGGTGCCGGCGGGGCCGGCGGTACCGGCGGGGTCGGTGGGGTCGGTGGGGTCGGCGGGGCGGGCAGCGCGGGCAGTTCAGGCAGCCTCAACGGGCAGGCCGGCGACCAAGGCGGGGCCGGAGGACAGGGCGGTGACGCCGGTCTGGGCGGCACAGGGTCCAGCAGCGGCGCGGCCGGCACCGCCGGCAGCGGCGGGGCCGGCGGCCAGGGCGGGGCCGGCGGGGCGGGTGCGGATAACACCTCCACGGCGGCGGCCGGGGCGGTCGGCGGCACCGGCGGCGCCGGGGGTGCCGGCGGGAACGGCGGCATCGGCGGGCTGGCCGGCAACGCCCACGGCGGCACCACTGGAGTCCAGGGTGCCGGCGGGGCCGGCGGTACCGGCGGGGTCGGTGGGGTCGGTGGGGTCGGCGGGGCGGGCAGCGCGGGCAGTTCAGGCAGCCTCAACGGGCAGGCCGGCGGCCAAGGCGGGGCCGGAGGACAGGGCGGTGACGCCGGTCTGGGCGGCACAGGGTCCAGCAGCGGCGCGGCCGGCACCGCCGGCAGCGGCGGGGCCGGCGGCCAGGGCGGGGCCGGCGGGGCGGGTGCGGATAACACCTCCACGGCGGCGGCCGGGGCGGTCGGCGGCACCGGCGGCGCCGGGGGTGCCGGCGGGAACGGCGGCATCGGCGGGCTGGCCGGCAACGCCCACGGCGGCACCACTGGAGTCCAGGGTGCCGGCGCGGCCGGCGGTGACGGCGGCACCGGCGGTGCCGGCGGTGCCGGCGGGACCGGCACCGGGGGCAGCCTCAGCACCGCCGGCGGCACCGGCGCCCAGGGCGGGGCCGGCGGGGCCGGCGGCGACGCCGGTCTGGGCGGATCGGGATCCACCGCCGGGGCGACCGGCACCGCCGGCAGCGGCGGTGACGGCGGCCAGGGCGGCACAGGGGGGGCCGGGGCGAACAACGCCGGCACCGCGACCGTTGGCAACCCGGGCGGCCAGGGCGGCCAGGGCGGCACCGGCGGCACCGGCGGCACCGGCGGACAGGCCGGCAACGCCCACGGCGGCACCACCGGGGTAACGGGTGCCGGCGGCACCGGCGGCACCGGCGGCATCGGCGGCCAAGGCGGCACCGGCTATGCCGATGACAGCAGCAACGACGCCACCGCCGGTGGTACCGGCGGGACCGGCGGCAACGGCGGCGCCGGCGGCAGCGGCGCGAGCGTGGGCGCCGTCGGCGCCGGCGGGGCGGGCGGCATCGGCGGCCAGGGCGGGGCCACCAACACCACGGGTGACACCGCCGGTGCGGGCGGGCAGGGCGGCCAAGGCGGCCAAGGCGGCCAGGGCGCCACCGGTGCGGCCGGCGGCGCCGGCTACCTCGGCGGGCAAGGCGGAAAAGGTGGCACCGGTGGCACAGGCGGCGCCGCCGCGGACGGCGGCACCAACGGCGACGGCGGTCAGGGCGGTAGCGGCGGGGCTGGCGGCACCGGCGGCGACGGCACCGACAGCAGCACCGGTGCCGGCGGCGCCGCCAGCGCCGGCGGGCAGGGCGGCAGCGGCGGCACCGGCGGGCAGGCCGGCGCCGGCGCCGGCGCCGCGGGCGCCGCGGGCGCCGGCGGCCAGGGGGGCGCGGGAGGCGATGGCGGCGTCGGCGGTGACGGCAACAACGGCGGCCCGGGCGGCAATGGCGGTAATGCCGGCAGCGGCGGTAACGGCGGCGCGGCGGTTGGCAGCGGCGACGGCGGCAATGGCGGTAACGGCGGCGACGCCGGGGCCGGCGGCACCGGCGGGGTCGGCATCAACGCCACCCCCACCGGCAGCGGCGGCGCCGGCGGGAACGGCGGCGCCGGCGGCCAAGGCACTGCCGGCGGCGCGGGCGTCAACAGCGCAGGTGGCCTCGGCGGTAGCGGCGGCGACGGCGGTAACGGTGGTGCGGGTGGCAGCCCCGGGCTGGGCTCCACCAGACAAATCAACGTGGCCGCCGGCATAACGTTCGGCAGCGGCGGCAACGGTGGCGCCGGCGGCAGTGGCGGCGCCGGTGGCGTCGGCGCCAGCGGCCCGGCCGGCGACAACGCCGGCTTCGCCGGCGGTAACGGCGGCGGTGGCGGCCAAGGCGGTCAAGGTGGCGCGGCTAACTTCCCCAACGGGAACTACCACGGCTTTTTCGGATCCAACGGCAACGGCGGTGCAGGCGGCAGCGGTGCCGCCGGCGGTGCAGGCGGCACCGGTGGAACCGGCAGCAGCAGCGTCGGGGGCGCCGGCGGCACCGGCGGAAACGGCGGGGTAGCCGGCGCGGGCGGCGCGCCCGGCAACGGCGTCGACGCCGCGCCGGGGAACGAAGCGCTGCCTATCGGCACCGGCGGCACCGGCGGCACCGGCGGGGCCGCCGGCTCCGGCGGCAACGGCGGGCAAGGCGACAACGGCTTCGACGGCGGCCAAGGCGGCAACGGCGGCCAGGGCGGCGGCGGTGGCGGCGGCGGCGATGGGAGTGGCAACTACAACGCCCAAGGCAGCAACGGCGGCATCGGCGGCGCCGGCGGCGCAGGTGGCGCCGGCGGCATCGGCGGCACCGGCGGAGTTGGCGCCGACGGCGGCATCGGCGGTAACGCGGGCCAGGGCGGCAACGGCGCGGACGCCGGCAACGGCGGCACCGCGCAATCCACCGGGACAGGGTCTTACGGCGGCACCGGCGGCGCCGGCGGCAACGGGGCCAACGCCGGCGCCGGCGGTGCCGGCGGCGCGGCCGGGGCCGGCGGCAGCGCCGGGGCCGGCGGCAACGGGGCCAACGGCGGCAACGGCGGAAGCGGTGGCGACGGCGGAAGCGGCGGCCCAGACGGCGACTATGGCACCAACGGCGCCGGCGGCGCCGGCGGCGCCGGCACCGGCCCCGGTGGCAGCACCGGCGGCGCCGGCGCAAACGGCGCCACGGGCGGCACGGGCAGCAGCACTTTGACAAACGCAACCGTCCCGCTGCAGATGCTCAACGTCACCGAGCCGATCATCTACATCTCCGTCAACGGCGGACCGATGGTGCCCGTGCTGGTTGACACCGGATCCACCGGTCTTGTCATCGCCAGCCAATTCGTCCCGACGCAGAACCTTGGCTCCGCCATCGGGTCGGGTTCGGCGGGCTACACCGGCGGGCTGAACTATAACTACTCGACCTATTCAACGACGGTGAATTTCGGGAATGGCATCGTCACCGCGCCGACCGGAATTGACATCGTCACCTCGTCTTCGCCGGATTTCCTGACCTATCTGGCTCCCGATGGTGGTGCAGATGGCATTTTGGGTATTGGGCCGAACAACGGGTTCCCGGGCACCAGCACCCTGACCACGGCGTTGCCGGGCCTTCTCAACAATGGCGTGCTCATCAACGAATCGCAGGGCACGCTGGAGTTCGGTCCCAACCCATTACCCAGCAGTGTCTCGGTTTCCGGAGCCCCGACGAGCACCGTGGATGTCCGGATCAATAACGGGGCTCTCCAAACCGTTCCCGTTGCGATCGATTCCGGTGGTGTGTACGGAAGCATCCCGTCATCCGTGCTCGGGACCGGTCAAGTCTCCGGAAATGTGCCGGCGGGAACGACCATTTCGGTATACACACCCGACGGTCAGACGCTGCTGTATTCCTACACGACGAACGCGACGGACGGTCCATTGGTGACCTCCGGCGGCACGATGAATACCGGGTACATACCTTTCCAACAACAACCGGTGTACGTCAGCTACGACCCTAGCGGCGTCGGGACGACAGTCTTTGATAGCTGACGTACCCGCAATGGGCGCGCAATTGGGCCGGCTCGTATCCAACGGGTATCCCGAACGCAATATCGCCGCGCCCACGTGCGTGCGGAAGCTCCCGGAAAACGGGTGCCTCCAGGCTCGCCGCTCCGTCACGAAGCAGTTCGCTGCCCGCGCATTCCGGCCGCCCGTCCCGCCGCTGAGCGCGGCGACAATGCGCCGGCACAACGGCCCCGCCGTGGGCGCAGGCCCCCACAAGTGGGTGGGGGCACGTCCCGCTTGCGGGGGGAGTACCCCCACCCGCTTGCGGGGGACAGCCGGGCGGTCAAGCCTTGGCGCGGTGAGGCTCACCGACAAATTGGTGGCCTAACCCGGGCCTAACCCGAATGGTCAACAAAGCACCGCCGGATCCGGACTGCGCGCTTGCCGCGGGCGGGTGCCAATCTGCTGGCCCTTGGCTGCCGAAGTGGGCCCGCGGCGGCGCTCGTCAGAGTAGAGTCCCTTTTCGCGACAGCGCGCCGAGCGCCCGCTCGGGCTGCCGCGACCGGGTGAAATGACCTTCGTGATCGCAGCAGCGGAGACGCTGGCATCGACGGCGTCGGATCTGGCCGCTGTTGGGTCCACGATCAACGAGGCCAATGCAGTCGCGGCCGCATCGACCACCGCATTGCTGCCCGCAGCCGGCGATGAGGTCTCGGCGGCGATCGCGTCCCTGTTTTCCGGCCACGCCCAGGCCTATCAGTCGCTCAGCGCACAGGCGGAGACCTTCTACCAGCGGTTCGTGCAGGCGCTGAACAGCGCGGGGAATTCGTATGCGGCCGCCGAGGCGGCCAATGCCTCGCCGTTGCAGACCCTGCAACAGGACCTGCAGAACCTGGCGGTGTTTAGGCCCGTGGAGGACCTGACGGGTCGCCCGCTGATCGGCAACGGCACCAACGCGGCGGCGGGGACCGGGCAAAACGGGGGCGGCGGCGGATGGCTGTTCGGTAACGGCGGCAACGGCGGGTCCGGTGCTGCCGGGCAGTCGGGCGGCAGCGGCGGTGCTGCGGGGCTGTTCGGTAACGGCGGTCAGGGCGGCGCCGGCGGGGCGGGCAGGGTCGGTGCCGCGGGCACCGCGGGCTCTGCGGGTGCCGCGGGCTCTCCGGCCGGCACCGGCGGCAACGCTGGCACCGGCGGCGTCGGCGGGGCCGGCGGCGTCGGCGGCCAGGGCGGGCTGCTGTACGGCAACGGTGGTGTCGGCGGCGCCGGTGGCGCCGGCGGCGTTGGGGGCACCGGCGGGATCGGCGGCACCGGTGCCGCCGGCAGTGCCGCCACCTCCACCGGCGGTACGGGCGGCAACGGCGGCACCGGCGGTAACGGCGGCGTGGGCGGGGCCGGTGGCCAAGCCTCGGGCATGCTCGGCCAGGCCGGGGCCAACGGCAATGGCGGGGCCGCCGGCCTCGGTGGCCAAGGCGGGCAGGGCGGTGTCGGGGCCGCCGATACCGGCTCCGGGGCCGGCGTCGGCGGCACCGGCGGGACCGGCGGGGCCGCAGGTGTCGGCGGCAGCGCCGGCAGCGGCGGCGTTGGCGGCAGCGCGGGCGCGGCGGGCACCGGTGGGGCCGGCGGGGTTGGCGGCACCGGCGGCCAGGGCGCCCAAGGCACCCAAGGCATCAGCGGTCACAACAGCGGCCAGGGCGGTCTAGGGACCCAGGGCGGTACCGGTGGCCTCGGCGGCCAGGGCGGTGTCGGCGACGGCGGCACCAACGGCAGTGGCGGCGCGGGCGGCATGGGCGGCCAAGGCGGGCAAGGCGGTGTCGGCGCAGACGACACCGGCTCGGGCGCCGGCACAGGTGGCACCGGTGGCGTCGGCGGTACGGGCGGTGTCGCTGGCAGCGCGGGCAGCGGCGGCAGCGGCGGTGCCGGCGGCAGCGCGGGCATCGGCGGGGCTGGGGGCCAAGGTGGTACTGGCGGCCAGGGCGCCCAGGGCATCAGCGGTGTCAACGACGGCCAAGGCGGCCAAGGCACCCAAGGCGGGGCCGGCGGTTCGGGTGGCACCGGCGGGGCGGCCGGTAACGGGGTCGGTGGCAGCCAGGGTGTGGGTGGGCTGGGCGGCATTGGCGGGGTCGGCGGCCAGGGCGGGCAGGGCGCCGCCGGCACCGACAACAGCGGCACTCAAGGGGCGGCCGGCGGTCTGGGTGCTACCGGCGGGACCGGGGGCACCGGCGGGGCCGCCGGGCTCGGCGGTAGCGGATCGAGCACCGGGGCGACCGGCAGCGCCGGCTCCGGTGGTGTGGGTGGCACCGGCGGCACCGGCGGGGCCGGCGGCCAAGGCGATCCGGGGATGGACGACGGCAGTACCGGTGGGAAGGGCGCGGCCGGCGGTCAGGGGGGCAGCGGCGGGGCTGGCGGGGCGGCCGGCGGGCTTGGTGGGAGCAAGGGTGCGGGTGGGCAGGGCGGCATTGGCGGGGTGGGCGGCCAGGGCGGCCAGGGCGGCCAGGGCGGCACCGGCACCGACAACAGCGGCAATGCCGGGGCGACCGGCGGTGTGGGTGGTACCGGCGGGGTCGGGGGCATCGGCGGGGCCGGCGGGCTCGGCGGCACCGGATCGAGCACCGGGGCGACCGGCAGCGCCGGATCCGGTGGCGTAGGGGGCACCGGTGGTACCGGCGGTGCCGGCGGCCAAGGCGCTCAGGGGCCGGATGGCGGCGGTAACGGTGGGCAGGGCGTGGTCGGCGGTCAGGGGGGCACCGGTGGGGCCGGCGGGGCGGCCGGTGGGGTCGGTGGTAGCCAGGGTGCGGGTGGGCAGGGCGGCAACGGCGGGGTGGGCGGTCAGGGCGGCCAGGGCGGCACCGGCTTCGATCACAGCGGCACTCCGGGGGTGGCCGGCGGTGTGGGCGGTATCGGCGGGACCGGGGGCACGGGCGGGCTCGGCGGCGCCGGCGGTAGCGGATCGAGCACCGGGGCGACCGGCAGCGCCGGCTCCGGTGGTGTGGGTGGCACAGGCGGCACCGGCGGGCCCGGCGGTCAAGGCTCCGCGGGGGCGGCCGGTGGCGGCGCCGGTGGTCAGGGCGCGGCCGGCGGTACGGGGGGCAGCGGTGGGGCCGGCGGGGCGGCCGGTACCGGGGGCGGTGGTAGCCAGGGCGCGGGTGGGCAGGGCGGCCTCGGCGGGGTGGCCGGCCAGGGTGGCCAGGGTGGCGCCGGCGCCCAGGGCGTGGCCGGTGGTGCGGGCGGTAACGGCGGTGTGGGCGGCACCGGCGGGGCCGCCGGGGCTGGTAGCGGGCCCGCCGCCAGCGCCGGCTCTGGCGGGCAAGGTGGCACCGGTGGCGATGGCGGAGCCGGCGGCGGAGGCACCGCGGGGGCGGCCGGTGGCGGGGCCGGTGATACGGGCGCGGACGGCGGTGCGGGGGGCAGCGGTGGGGCCGGCGGGGCGGCCGGTGGGGTCGGCGGCAGCCAGGGTGCGGGTGGGCGCGGCGGCAACGGTGCCCAGGGCGGTCGGGGCGGCCAGGGCGGCGCCGGCACCGACAACAGCGGCACTGTCGGCATGGTCGGCGGTGTGGGTGGTAACGGCGGGGATGGTGGCATCGGCGGGGACGCCGGGGTCGGCGGCGGCGGGTCGAGTCCCGGGGCGGCCGGCAGCGCCGGCTCCGGCGGGCAAGGCGGAGCCGGCGCCAGCGGCGGGGCCGGTGGCCAAGGCAGCGCGGGCGCAACCGGTGGCGGCGCCGGTGGTCAGGGTACGGGCGGCGGTGCGGGGGGCAGCGGTGGCGCCGGCGGGGCGGCCGGTGCCGGGGCCGGCGGCAGCCAGGGTGCCGGTGGGCAGGGCGGCAACGGCGGGGTCGGCGGTCAGGGCGGCCAGGGCGGCGCCGGCACCGACAACAGCGGCAATGCCGGCACGGCCGGCGGTGTGGGCGGTAACGGCGGGGGTGGGGGCACCGGCGGGGACGCCGGGGCCGGCGGTGGCGGGTCGAGCAGCGGGGCGGCCGGCAGCGCCGGGTCCGGTGGTGTGGGTGGCACCGGCGGCAGCGGCGGGGCCGGCGGCCAAGGCACCACGGGCGCAACCGGTGGTCAGGGCGCGGACGGCGGTGCAGGGGGCAGCGGTGGCGCCGGCGGGGCGGTCGGTGCCGGGGCCGGCGGCAGCCAGGGTGCCGGTGGGCGGGGCGGCAACGGCGGGGTCGGCGGCCAGGGCGGCCAGGGCGGAATCGGCAACGACAACAGCGGCACTGCCGGCATGGCCGGCGGTGTGGGTGGTACCGGCGGGGTAGGCGGCACCGGCGGGGACGCCGGGGCTGGTGGCGGCGGGTCGAGCACCGGGGCGGCCGGCACCGCCGGCTCCGGCGGACAAGGCGGCGCGGGCGGTGGCGGCGGCGCCGCTGGCACCGCCGGCACCGGCGGTAGCGGCGGTAGCGGTGGCACCGGCGGCACGGGTGGCGCAGCCATCGGCGGCGGCATCAACGGCCATGGCGGCCAGGGCGGTAGCGGCGGCGCCGGCAGCACCGGCGGCATCGGGGCCGCGGGCAGCGGCACTGGCGTCGGCCAAGCCGGTGGCGCCGGCGGCCAAGGCGGCAGCGGCGGAACCGGCGGGCAGTCCGGCACCGGCGCCGGCGCGGCGGGCACCGCCGGTACGGGCGGCGCCGGCGGCCAAGGTGGCACCGGCGGCGGTGGAGGCACCGGCGGCACCTCGGGTAACGGGGGTAACGGTGGCGCCGCCGGCGCCGGCGGCAACGGGGGCACCGGCGGTAACGGCGGGGCGCCCACCCCCGGCGGTAATGGCGGCAACGGTGGCGCCGGCGGCAATGCCGGCGCCGGCGGCACCGGCGGCGCCCCCGGCAACCCCGGCGCCAGCACTGCCGCTGGCGGCAGCGGTGGCACCGGCGGTAACGGTGGCGCCGGCGGACAGGGCACCAGCGGGGCCGCGGGCATCAGCAACGTCGGCGGCAGCGGCGGCAACGGCGGCAACGGCGGCAGCGGTGGCCCCGGGGGGGATCCCGGCTACAGCGCCAGCAAATCAGCCGCAGAAGCGGCCAACGTATCGTTCGGGAGCGGCGGCAACGGTGGCGCAGCCGGTAACGGCGGCGCCGGCGGCGGCGGCGACAACGGCGCGGCCGGCGGCAACACCGGCTTCGCCGGCGGTAACGGCGGCGCTGGCGGGCAAGGCGGTCAAGGCGGCGCGGCTGCCCAACAGCTAATATCAACACAGCACGGCTACTTCGGATCCAACGGCAGCGGCGGCGCAGGCGGCAATGGCGGCACCGCCGGCACCGGCGGTAACGGCAGCACCGGCAGCAGCAGCGTCGGGGGCACCGGCGGCAACGGCGGCAACGGCGGGGCGGCCGGGGCGGGCGGCGCGCCCGGCAACGGCTACAGCGCGGCGCCGGCGGGCGAAGCGTTGCCCATCGGCATCGGCGGCGCCGGCGGCACCGGCGGCATCGCCGGCGCAGGTGGCACCGGCGGGCAAGGCGACAGCGGCTTTACCGGCGGCCAAGGCGGCAACGGCGGCCAGGGCGGCGTCGGCGGTGCCGGTGGTGACGGCAGCGGCAACTACAACTCCCAAGGCAGCAACGGCGGCAACGGCGGCGCTGGCGGCCTCGGTGGCACCGGCGGCGGCGGCGGCGCCGGCGGCACCGGCGCCAACGGCGGCACCGGGGGCTCCGCCGGCCAGGGCGGCAGCGGCGCTGCCGCCGGCAGCGGCGGCACCGCCCAATTCACCGGCGGCACCGGGTCTTACGGCGGCACCGGCGGATCCGGCGGTGCCGGGGCCAACGCCGGATCCGCCGGTAATGGCGGCAACGGTGGCACCGGCGGCAGCGCCGGCGCCAGCGGCGCCGGGGCCAACGGAGGCAACGGCGGAAACGGGGGCACCGGCGGCAGCGGCGGCCCGGACGGCACGTACGGCACCAACGGTGCCGGGGGTACCGGCGGGGCCAGCAGCGGCGGCGCCGGCGCCGCCGGCGGCACCGCCGGCAGCGCCGGCGCAGCCGGTGGCATGGGCGGAACGGGCGTCAGCACTCTGACAAACGCAACCGTTCCGCTGACGATGGTCGACACCACCGAGCCGATCGTCTACATCTACATAAACGGCTCAACGACGCCGCTGCCCGTGCTGCTTGACACCGGATCCACTGGTCTTGTCATCGACGGCCAAGCCCTTTCGACGCAGGGCCTCGGCACCGCCGTCGGGTCGGGTAACGCCGCTTACAGCGGCGGTCTGGCCTTTACCTACAACACGTATGACACGACGGTGAGTTTCGGGAACGGCCTTGTCACCGCGCCGACCGGCGTCAACGTCACCTCGACGTCGCTGGGATCTTTGGAGAATTTTTTGTCCGCCTCCGGTGCAGTAGGCGTTTTGGGTATCGGGCCCAATAACGGGTTCCCGGGCACCAGCACCGTGGTCACGGCGTTGCCGGGCGTACTCAACAATGGTGCGCTGATCAACGAATCCGCGGGCGTGCTGGAGTTCGGTCCCAACCCATTGCCCAGCAGTGTGTCGGTTTCCGGAGCCCCGATATCCACCGTGGACGTACAGATCAATAGCGGGTCTACGTTCAATAGCACTGCTCCGACGTCGACCGTGCCCGTGATGTTCGATTCCGGTGGCGTGAACGGAACCATCCCGTCATCCGTACTCGGGACCGGTCAGGTCTCCGGAACTGTGCCGGCGGGAACAACCATTTCGGTCTACACCGCCGACAGCAGCCACACGCTGCTGTACTCCTACACGACGACGACCGCGACGGGCGGCGCTCCGACGGTTACCTCGGGCGGCACGATGAACACCGGGTACATACCTTTCGCGCAGGAACCGATATACATCAACTACGACCCCACCGCTATCGGGACGAACACCTTTGATGTCTGACGCCTCCGGTTCGGGTGATTGACGTTGCACCAGTTCAAGCAAGCCGGGATCGGGCCGCGCAATTAGGCCGCGTCGTATTCACCGGGTATCCTGAGCGCAAATGTCGCCGCACCCACGTGCCGTGCGGAAGCTCCCCTACAGAGGAAGGCCTGACCATGGCTGTGCCCAAGCGCAGGATGTCGCGCGCGAACACCCGAAGCCGGCGCGCGCAATGGAAAGCCACCCGGACCGAGCTTGTCGGTGTGACGGTGGCGGGCCAGAAGCACAAAGTGCCGCGCCGGCTACTCAAGGCGGCCCGCCTCGGCCTCATCGACCTCGACAAGCGTTAACTAAAAACCGGCGCGCCTCTCAGGCCGCTCTCAGGCGCTGGGACGAAACTAGTGGCCGTGCGGATACTTGTCGTCGACGACGATCGCGCAGTGCGCGAGTCGCTGCGCAGGTCACTCGCTTTCAATGGCTACTCGGTCGAACTCGCCCATGACGGGGTCGAGGCCCTCGACAAGATTGCCAGCGATCGGCCTGACGCGCTGGTTCTGGACGTGATGATGCCGCGGCTGGACGGCCTGGAGGTGTGTCGCCACCTCCGCAGCACCGGCGACGACCTGCCGATCCTGGTGCTGACCGCCCGCGACTCGGTCTCCGAGCGGGTCGCCGGCCTGGACGCCGGCGCCGACGACTACCTACCGAAGCCGTTCGCCCTGGAAGAACTGCTGGCGCGGATGCGGGCGCTGCTGCGTCGCACCAAGCCCGACGACGCCGCCGAGTCGGTGCCGATGCAGTTCTCTGACCTGAGCCTGGACCCGGTGACCCGCGAAGTCACCCGTGGGCAACGCCGGATCAGCCTGACCCGCACCGAATTCGCTTTGCTGGAGATGCTGATCGCCAATCCGCGGCGGGTTCTCACCCGCAGCCGCATCCTCGAGGAGGTGTGGGGATTCGACTTTCCCACCTCCGGTAATGCGCTGGAAGTCTATGTGGGGTATCTGCGCCGCAAAACGGAGGCCGAGGGCGAGCTGCGGCTGATCCACACGGTGCGTGGGGTGGGTTACGTGCTGCGCGAGACGCCGCCGTAATGCTTGGGTTCCACGAGCGTCGGAGCGCGCCGCTGCCAGCCACCAGCTCGTTGTCCCTGCGCTGGCGGGTGATGCTATTGGCGATGTCGATGGTGGCGATGGTCGTGGTGCTGATGTCCTTCGCGGTCTACGCGGTGATCTCGGCCGCGCTCTACGGCGACATCGACAACCAACTGCAGAGCCGTGCGCAGCTGCTGATCGCCAGTGGTTCGCTCGCCGCCGATCCCGGGAAGGCGATCGAGGGCACCGCCTACTCGGATGTCAACGCGATGCTGGTGAACCCGGCGGGCCACACGATCTACACCGCCAACCAGCCGGGGCAGACCCTGCCGGTCGGACCGGCCGAGAAGGCCGTCATTCGGGGGGAGTTGTTCATGTCCCGGCGCACCGCATCGGATCAGCGGATACTCGCCATCCACCTGCCCAACGGCAGTTCGTTGCTGATCTCCAAGAGTCTCAAGCCCACCGAAGCGGTGATGACCAAACTGCGCTGGGTGCTGCTGCTCGTCGGCGGCATCGGCGTTGCGGTCGCCGCGGTGGCCGGGGGAATGGTCACCCGGGCGGGGCTGCGTCCGGTGGGTCGGCTGACCGAAGCGGCCGAGCGGGTGGCCCGTACCGACGACCTGCGCCCCATCCCGGTGTTCGGCAGTGACGAATTGGCAAGGCTTACAGAGGCATTCAACTTGATGCTGCGGGCGCTGGCCGAATCCCGGGAACGGCAGGCGCGTCTGGTCACCGACGCCGGGCATGAATTACGCACCCCGCTGACCTCGCTGCGCACCAACGTCGAATTGCTGATGGCCGCGATGGAACCCGGGGCGCCGCGGCTACCCGAGCTTGAGATGGTCGGCCTGCGTGCCGATGTGCTGGCCCAGATCGAGGAATTATCCACGCTGGTAGGCGATCTGGTTGACCTCACCCGCGACTCCGCCGGCCAGGTGGTGCACGAGCCGGTCGACATGGCCGAGCTCATCGATCGCAGTCTGGAACGAGTCAGGCGGAGGCGCAACGATATTCACTTCGACGTCCAGGTGACCCCCTGGCAGGTCTACGGTGACGCCGCCGGGCTGTCACGCGCGGCGCTGAACCTGATGGACAATGCGGCCAAGTGGAGCCCGCCGGGGGGCCATGTCGGCGTCACGCTGAGGCAACTCGACCCGTCGCACGCCGAGCTCGTGGTATCCGACCACGGGTCCGGGATTCCGCCGCACGAGCGCCGCCTGGTGTTCGAACGGTTCTACCGGTCGACGACCGCCCGGGCGTTGCCGGGTTCGGGCCTGGGGTTGGCGATCGTCAAGCAGGTGGTGCTCAATCACGGTGGGTTACTCCGCGTCGAGGACACCGTGCCGGGAGGTCAGCCGCCGGGAACGTCGATTTACGTGCTGCTGCCCGGGCGGCCGATGCCCGGTTCGGGGTACTCCACGCCCATGGCCGACGCCAAGACCGACAAGATGACCCTGGCCAGGACCCGGTCCAAGACCCTAGAGAAGACCCAAGAGAAGGCCCACGACAAGACCGACGAGAAAGCCGACGGCAAAACCGACCCCGTGGTACCCGTGACCAACGCGAACTCTCGGGATTCGGCGAACGTTATCTCAGTGGACTCTCAGTCGACGCGGGCAAGGTAGTTGCAGTTAGTGTTGAGAAAATCGAGCAACAATCGAGCCCAGTCGGGCCACGTGAGCCGAAATAGCCAAAGTAGAGGAAGAGCGACTTAGCGACATGACGAATGACCCGAGGTATTCGCCACCGCCGCAGCAGCAGCCGGGGTACCGTGCTGGGCCTAATCAGCCCGTGCCCCCCGCCTATGCCCAGGGGAACCCGTATAACCCCCAGTTCGACTGGCGGTATCAACAGCCACAACCATCACAGCAGTACCGCCCGTCCTACGAGCCCTTCAGCGGTACCGGGACGGGCCCGGTGCCGGGGCTCGGTGGTACCGGGACGGGCCCGGTGCCCCGGCTGGGGGGTACGGGAACGCACCCGGTGCCCGGGATGGGCGCTACCGCGACGGGCCCGGTGCCCAGGTTCAGCGGTACCGGACCGGGCCCGGTGCCCGGGATGGGCCATACAGGGACGCACACGATACCGGGGATGCTCCCGCCGATGCTTCCGCCTAGTCCTCCGCAACGCCAAAGGCGTTCTCGCGCAGGCCTGTTGACCGTTGGTGCGCTGACCATCGCGGTGGTCTCGGCCGGTATCGGCGGCGCGGCGGCCACGGTCGTCGAGCTCGGCACGCACACCGCGAACGGCAACGGCGGCGGGCTGATCGGTGGCGCGGCTCCCAGCGTCCCGGCGGCGAACATGCCACCGGGCAGCGTCGAACAGGTTGCCGCCAAGGTGGTGCCCAGCGTCGTCATGCTGGAAACCGATCTGGGTCGTCAGTCGGAGGAGGGCTCGGGCATCATCCTGTCGACCGACGGGAAGATCCTGACGAATAACCACGTCATCGCGGCCGCCGCCCCCAAAGCCCCTGGTGGAACCCCCGGGGGTGCGGTGCCGAAGACGACGGTGACCTTCTCCGACGGGCGGACCGCGCCGTTCACGGTGATCGGAGCCGATCCCACCAGCGATATCGCTGTGGTGCAGGTGCAGGGCATTTCCGGGCTCACCCCGATTTCGATGGGCTCGTCGTCCGATCTGCGGGTCGGGCAGTCGGTGGTGGCGATCGGGTCACCGCTGGGCCTGTCGGGCACGGTGACTACGGGAATCGTCAGCGCGCTGAACCGGCCGGTGTCGACGACCGGCGAGTCGGGCAACCAGAACACGGTGCTGGACGCGATCCAGACCGATGCCGCGATCAACCCGGGTAACTCCGGCGGTGCGTTGGTCAATATGAGCGGCCAGCTGGTGGGCGTCAACTCGGCGATCGCCACGCTGGGTGCGGATTCACAGGATGCCCAGAGCGGCTCGATCGGCCTGGGCTTCGCGATTCCGGTCGACCAGGCCAAACGCATCGCCGACGAGCTGATGAGCACCGGCAAGGCGACACATGCCTCGCTGGGCGTGCAGGTGACCAATGACAAGGGCACCCCGGGCGCCAAGGTTGTCGAGGTGCTGCAGGGTGGTGCGGCCGCGAATGCCGGGGTGCCCAAGGGCGTGATCGTCACCAAGGTCGACGACCGCCCGATCAACAGCGCAGACGCATTGGTTGCCGCGGTGCGATCCAAGGCGCCGGGCGACAAGGTCTCGCTGACCTATCAGGATCCTTCGGGCAGCAGCCGCACGGTTACGGTCACCCTCGGCAAGGCGGATTAGTGATGAGAGTCGATGCGCCGCTGACGGAGCTCGGATATACGGTTGCACCCATGGAAAAAGGCGCGGAGTTGGTAGTCGGCCGGGCACTTGTCGTTGTTGTCGACGATCGCACCGCTCACGGCGACGAGGACCACAGCGGGCCGCTGGTCACCGAGCTGCTGACCGAGGCGGGGTTCGTTGTCGACGGTGTGGTGGCGGTCGCGGCCGACGAGGTCGAGATCCGCAACGCGTTGAACACCGCGGTGATCGGCGGGGTGGACCTGGTGGTCTCGGTCGGCGGCACCGGAGTCACGCCTCGCGATGTCACCCCGGAGGCCACCCGTGACATTCTGGATCGGGAAATCCTCGGCATCGCCGAGGCGATCCGCGCTTCGGGGCTGTCCGCGGGGATCGTCGACGCCGCGTTGTCGCGTGGTCTGGCCGGGGTGTCCGGAAGCACGCTGGTGGTCAATCTCGCCGGCAACCGGTACGCGGTGCGCGACGGAATGGCGACGCTGAATCCCTTGGCGGCCAAGATTATTGGCCAGTTGTCGAGCCTGGAGATCTAGCCCCGGGCTGAGTGTGGAGTTGTCGGACGACCCGGTACGAGCCGCCCGACAACTCGATCGACCGATTAGGTTTCCGCGCGGGGTCCGTGGTCCGGGGGCGGTGACAAAGCGACCCCGCCGTGCTTGCCCGACGAGCCTCCGTTGCTTTGCGCGAGAAGGTCGCGGATTTCGGTGAGCAGGACGACCTGCGCGTCGTCGGCCTGTTCCACCTCGCCGCGCTTGCGCAGCGTGTTGTAGGGCAGCACGACCAGGAAGTACACCACCGCGGCAATGAGGACGAAGTTGATCGTCGCCGAAACGAGGGTGTTGAAGTTGATGTCCTGATCGGTGCCGGGGATGTGTTGCTTCAAGATGCCGACATGGGTCTCCTGGTTGGCGCCGATCGCACCGAGCAACGGCGTGATGATGCTTTCGGTGAACTTGGTCACCAACGCGGTGAAGGCCGTACCGATGACCACCGCGACCGCCAGGTCGACGATATTTCCCCGCGAGAGAAACTCCTTAAACCCTTTGAACATGGCAAGGCCCTTTCTGAACTCGGACACAGTTTGCTGCGAATCACGTGCCGAGCATCGGCCAGGTACTCAGTGCAGGGTGAGGGTCACCGCCTGACCCAGCGTCGAGCCTGCCACGGTATTCGCCACGCGAGCCGGAAGCGCAACCAACACTACGCGGTCACCATCAGCGACCTGGACTTTCTCCTTCGCCGACACGAGGACTACGACGGCGTCGGTGGCCACCACCCGGCTGGCCACCGGGCCGGCAACCGGTGAGTCGTTTGCCGGAGCGGCCAGCACGTCGACGACGTCGCCCACCCGGACCAGGTCGATCAGGGCGCCGTCCGCCAGATGCAACGGCACAATGCGGGCGCCGGGGCCGGCCGTCGACTCGGCCAGCCGGCTCCCCAGCAACCGAACGTCGGTGAGCACCTCACCCCGCCGCGTCGGGCTGGCCAGCGTGGACCCGACCACCGCGCCCAGGTCGGCCGGTGACCCGTCGGGAACCGTGGTAGCCAAATGTCTTTCGAGCCGGACGTCGTCGGCGGTCAACGCGGTGCCGGGGCGCAGGTCGCGCACGGCCACCACCACTTCGACGCTGTCACCGTCTGGATTCGAGCGCAGGGCCGCGATCCCGGCCAGCACCACCAGCCCGCCCGCCGCGACGCGCCGGGCCAGCACCGTCCGCGTCCAGTCCGGCCGCAACGACGTCGATATCCGGCTGAACAGGCTTGGATTCAGCGATGCTTCCCGCACCCCGCAACGGTAGGTGCGGCGCGGCGCCGACGATGCCGGCCAGAAATGGCGTTGTGGATAACCTGCTAGGTCGAGGCGCCGGCGGTGGACGGTACCGAGCTGCCGTTCGACTTCTCGCTCGATCCGGACTTCTCGCTGGACCCGGACTTCTCGCTCGATCCGGACTTCTCGCTGGACCCGGACTTCTCGCTCGACCCCGAATCGCTCGACCCCGAGTCGCTGGAAGACCCGTTGGTAGCGCTCGTCTTTTTGCTCGACTCGCGGCTGTCGGTGCGGTAAAACCCGCTGCCTTTGAACACGACTCCGACCGAATTGAAGCGCTTGCGCAGCCGGCCGGCGCACTGCTCGCAGGTGCTCAGTGTGTCGTCGGTGAAAGCCTGCACAATGTCGAAGCGGTTGCCGCACTCAGTGCACTCATAGGTGTAGGTCGGCACAAAAACCTCCGCAAGATATTAAGCTTAGTTAGCACTCTAGCCTGTCAAGTGCTAGAACCGCCACGTAACGTGTCTCATTCCCGTGTGGGACCGCACGCGTGCAGCGCGCTCAGCCCGCGCCGCGGCGTGAGCGCATGGGTCATCCGGACGTCGTGCGGGTCGGGCGGCAGCTCGTCGACCAGCTCGTCGTCGCGAACCACCGCGATCAGCCGCGCGTGCGGGTCGCGGCCGGTCAGCGAGCGATCGTAGAAGCCTCGGCCCCGGCCCAGCCGCACCCCCCGCCGGTCGACTGCCAGCGCCGGAATAAGCACCAGGCCGGCCTCGGCCAGGGCGGACTCGCGCAGCCAGGGTTCGGGGGGCTCGAGCAGCCCCCAGCGCCCGCGAATGAGTCCGTTGAGTCCACCGGGCCGGTACTCGCCCCACCGCAGCGGCAGGGGAGTGCCGTCGGCGGCGGTGCGCGCAACCGGCAGCAGCACCCGTCCCGCCCGCCGCAGCAACACGTCCAGCATCTCGATGGACCCCGGCTCGGTGTCCACCGGCACGTACGCGCAGACCGTGCAGTCGGTGCTCACCACCGACTCCAGGTGCTCGCCGAGCATCCGGGCCTCGGCGGCCCGAACCTCGTCGGCAACGCGCCGCCGCGCCAACAGCAGCTGTTCTCGCAACGCCGCCTTGGTCCCCGCCGCCATGCGCTCAACGATGACAGCCCGGCTTTCCCGCCGCCATCCCGAGTCGACAGGCGTAGTCGGGTTATGGTGTGAACTGATGTCACGCCCAGATCAAGTCCCGATCCCATTCACGGCGATCGTGCCCGCGGCCGGCCTGGGCACGCGTTTCTTGCCTGCCACCAAAACGGTGCCCAAGGAGCTGCTGCCCGTCGTCGACACGCCGGGTATCGAGCTGGTCGCCGAAGAGGCGGCCGCGGCCGGCGCCGAGCGGCTGGTGATCGTCACCTCCGAAGGCAAGGACGGCGTCGTCGCGCACTTCGTCCAAGACCTGGTGCTGGAGGGCACGCTGGAGGCCCGGGGCAAGAAAGCCATGCTCGCCAAGGTGCGGCGCGCGCCGGCCCTGATCAAGGTGGAGTCCGTGGTGCAGGCCGAGCCGCTCGGGCTGGGACACGCCGTCAGTTGTGTGGAGCCTGTGCTGGCGCCCGACGAGGACGCCGTCATGGTGTTGCTGCCCGATGACCTGGTGTTGCCGACCGGCGTGCTGGAGACGATGTCGAAGGTGCGGGCCGAACACGGTGGCACGGTGCTGTGTGCCATCGAGGTAACACCCGAGGAGATCAGCGCCTACGGCGTCTTCGACGTCGAACCGGTCAACGGCCCCGCATTTCAGGACAACCCCGACGTGCTGAAGGTCAACGGCATGGTCGAGAAGCCCAAGGCCGGCGATGCCCCCTCGATGTTTGCCGCGGCGGGCCGCTATGTGCTCGACCGTGCCATCTTCGATGCGCTGCGCCGCATCGACCCCGGCGCCGGCGGCGAAGTACAGCTCACCGACGCGATCGCGTTGCTGATCAGCGAGGGCCACCCGGTCCATGTCGTGGTGCATCGCGGTTCCCGACACGACCTGGGAAATCCCGGCGGGTACCTCAAGGCTGCGGTTGACTTTGCATTGGATCGTGACGACTATGGCCCGGATTTGCGGCGATGGTTGGTGGCGCGATTGGGCCTGACCGAGCAATAGCCGGGCGACTGGGTGGTCGGGCCCGGTTCGCCTGATATGGCACCCGCTAGGGCTCGACGGCAGAGAGGCGCGCTGTGCGTTCGGTGGAGGAGCAGCTGGCCCGGATAACGACGGCCGCGGTGGCGCCGCGGCCGATACGTGTTGCCATTGCCGAGGCGCAGGGACTGATGTGCGCCGAGGAAGTGGTGACCGAACGGCCACTGCCCGGCTTCGATCAGGCCGCGATCGACGGCTACGCGGTGCGCAGCGTCGATGTGCTCGGGGTCGGCGAGCCGCGCGATATCGAGGATGCCCTGGCTGATGAAGGGGCCCCCGAAGAGGACGAGGGCGGCGGGCTGACGCTGCCCGTGATGGGAACCATCGAGGCCGGTGCGCGCACACCCAGCAGGTTGCAGCCCCGCCAGGCCGCCCGGGTGCAGACCGGGGCACCGCTGCCGACGCTGGCCGATGCGGTCCTGCCGTTGCGCTGGACCGACGGCGGGAAGTCGAAGGTGCGGATTCTGCGCGGTGCCCCGTCGGGTGCCTATGTGCGGCGCGCCGGCGACGACGTCCAGCCCGGTGATGTGGCCGTGCGCGCCGGAACGATCATCGGCGCGGCCCAGGTGGGTCTGCTGGCCGCGGTGGGCCGGGAACGGGTGCTGGTCCACCCGCGGCCGCGCGTGTCGGTTCTGGCCGTCGGTGGCGAGTTGGTCGACATCTCGCGCACCCCCGGACCCGGACAGGTGTACGACGTCAACTCCTATGCGCTGGCCGCGGCAGGCCGCGACGCCGGCGCGGAGGTGAACCGCATCGGCATCGTCAGCAACGACCCCAAGGAGCTCGGCGAAATCGTCGAGGGCCAGATCAGTCGCGCCGAGGTGATCGTGATCGCCGGCGGGGTCGGGGGTGCGGCGACCGAGGCGGTGCGGGCGGTGCTCTCCGAGCTCGGCGAGATGGAGGTGGTGCGCGTCGCCATGCATCCGGGTTCCGTCCAGGGCTTCGGGCAGCTGGGCAGCGAGGGTGTGCCGACGTTTCTGCTGCCGGCCAATCCGGTCAGCGCCCTGGTGGTCTTCGAGGTGATGGTCCGGCCGTTGATCCGGCTGTCGCTGGGTAAGCGCCAGCCGATGCGCCGGATCGTGCAGGCCCGCACCCTGTCGCCGATCACGTCGGTGGCCGGCCGCAAGGGCTACCTGCGCGGTCAGCTGATGCGCGATCAGGACACCGGCGAATACCTGGTGCAGGCGCTCGGCGGAGCTCCCGGGGCGTCATCGCATCTGCTGGCGACGCTTGCCGAAGCAAACTGCCTGGTCGTGATTCCCAGTGGGGCCGAGCAGATTCGCACCGGTGAGATCGTCGACGTCGCCTTCCTGGCTCAGCGCGGCTGAGTCGGACGACGTCACCCCGCTCATGAACCTGTTGCGCTCCGGCGGTAAGCATCCGGGTTGGCCGCTGGAGGTCGGTCCGCTGCGGGTCAAGGCGGGCCTGATCCGGTTGCGCGCGGTGCGGATGCGTGATGGCGCCCAGTGGAGCCGGATCCGGTTGACCGACCGCGAACATCTCGAGCCGTGGGAGCCCAGCACGGACGGCGATTGGACCCTCCGGCACACGATCGCCGCGTGGCCGTCCCTGTGTTCGGGTTTGCGGTCGGAGGCCCGCAAAGGTCGCATGCTGCCGTACGTGATCGAGCTCGACGGGCGGTTCTGTGGTCAGTTGACCATCGGCAATGTCACCCACGGCGCCTTGCGGTCGGCATGGATCGGCTACTGGGTACGCAGGTCGGCGACCGGCCAGGGGGTGGCCACCGCAGCGTTGGCGCTGGGTCTCGACCATTGCTTCGGTCCGGTGATGCTGCATCGCGTAGAGGCCACCGTGCGTCCGGAGAATGTGGCGAGCCGGGCCGTGCTGGCAAAGGTCGGCTTCCGCGAAGAGGGCCTGTTGCGGCGCTACCTCGAGGTCGATCGGGCGTGGCGGGACCACCTGCTGGTCGCGCTGACCGCCGAAGAGGTGTACGGGTCGGTGACCTCGACCCTGGTGCGCGCCGGGCGCGCCAACTGGCCCTGAGCGGACGTTGCCCCGGTTTTCGGCGAAAAACCGTCAGGCCTTGTTTGTGGCTCGCGTGACACGAGTGACGTTTGGTGCTTGTCTCAGGCAAATTACAGGTGTGTAATTGTGCTGGTCGCATTGACCCGGCCGCGTAGGCCACCCGATCGGCCTCGCGGGGAAAGGAGCAGGTCATCATGCCAAGCATCCCCCAATCATTGCTCTGGATTTCGCTGGTGGTGCTCTGGCTGTTCGTGCTGGTTCCGATGCTGATCAGCAAACGCGACGCGGTACGTCGCACCAGCGACGTTGCTTTGGCGACGCGGGTGCTGAACGGCGGGGCCGGTGGCCGTCTGCTCAATCGGCGCGGTCCGGCGGCGGGGCATCGCAGCGACCCCGACTGGACGCCGGAGGACGGCTGGGAGCAGGACTCGGCTGAGAATGAGTTCGAGGGTGAGTTCGCCGCCGACCGTGAGTTCCACGAGGACGCTGATCCCGATGAAGACCACGACACCGACGAGATGGCGCCCCGAACCCCGGTGGTCGTGAAGGTCGCGGTGGCCGACTCCACCGAGCCCGACTACCTGGACGTCGACGTTGTCGAGGATTCCGGGGCTCTTCCGGCGGGCGTCAGCAGCCAGCAGACCGAGCCCGTGCTGCTCGCGGTCGACGGTCGGGTTGCCGCGGTCGACGAGGGCGGATCGGCCGATCGGGACACCCACCAGGACGCCCACCGGGACGACGACGAGGAAGACGACGACCGCTACGAATACGTCGAGGACGAGTCCGGTTTGGAGCCCGAAGCGGAGGTCCCCCAAGAGGACGGCGAGTCGGCGGCCGTTGCACCGGCGGTTTCGCGGCGGCGCCGGTTCGACGACAGGACCGCGGCTGCGGTCAGTGCCCGCAAGTACGCATTCCGCAAGCGCGTGCTGATGTTGATGGCGGTCGTCTTGGTCGGTTCGGCCACGGCGGCGTTCCAGGTGTCACCAACCGCCTGGTGGATCTGCGGCATCGCCACCGTTGTCACGGTGATCTACCTGGCGTATCTGCGTCGGCAGACCCGGATTGAGGAGAAGGTGCGTCGTCGCCGGGCGCAGCGGATGGCGCGCGCACGCCTTGGCGTGGAGAACGCCCGAGACCGCGATTTCGAGGTGGTCCCGTCGCGGCTGCGGCGTCCGGGCGCGGTGGTCCTGGAGATCGACGACGAGGATCCGATCTTCGAGCATCTGGAGAACGCGGGAGCGATGCGGACCTTCGGCTGGCCCCGGGACCTGCCGCGGGCCGTCGGCGAGTAGTGCCCGCAGGGGCGCCTGGTGTCGCGGAACTGGTAGCCTGCTACCGATCAGGGGCTATGGCGCAGTTGGTAGCGCGACTCGTTCGCATCGAGTAGGTCAGGGGTTCGAATCCCCTTAGCTCCACCGAAACGGTCTCTTTCAAACCCGTGACCAAAGTGGTCTCTTTCAAACCCGAATGTGGTTCACCAGAGGTCAGGCTAGGTTGACTCGCCCGCTGCAGTTTGTTGACGGACGCGCGTCGTGCTGCAATGTAGTGTTTGGCCGTATCGGCCATTTCGTCACTGAGCAGGGCCTTGAACGGCTCAGCTAGGTCGAATTCGATGTCGTCCTCGGATACCTCTATGCGCGAAAAGAATGCCTGATTGAGTAGTCGGCGCTCTCGTGGTCTCGCATTCATATACGCCTCATAGCAACGGGTCGCGTAATCGAGAGCCTCGTGAAGCCCCGTTTGGAGCTCGTCGAGCTCAATAGTGGCCACATCTAGCTGCGAATCGATGTCTGCTAACTGGCGTGCGATCCGATCTTGTTCTGTCTTGAGGAGATCGAGCGGCACGGCGCCGGCATAGTGAGCCTGCAAGAGTCGAGCCCGTTCGTTGGTCAACCGTTCTTTCTGCGTTGTCAAACGACGGTTATCGATCTGCACATTTCGGCGTACAGACCAGAACTCGTCAATCAGCGTGGCCTCAATCTGGTCTCGCAGCTCTGGGTCAAGTTGGTAATCTTGGTAGTGCTGCTCTATCCGTTCTTCAACCCGAGAGATTAGCAGCGCCCGCTGAGTGCAGTCGTTTCGTTTCTGGTGGCGGCCAATGCAAATGAAGTACGGATATACCGTTCCATGCCGGTTCTTGGCGTTGGTGATGGTCATGCGACTACCGCATTTCCCGCAAAAGAGACTAGATTTCAGGTAGTGCGGGTGCTCACGTTGTTTCTCGCCGGTCGCGTGTGATGTGAGGACGTCTTGGACACGCTCCCAGGTGACTTCATCGATCAGCGGTTGGTGGCGGCCCGGATAGCGGACACCTCGATACGTGACTTCCCCCTTGTAGTACGGGGTGGTTAGGATTTTGTGTAGCCCGTTGAGCCTGATAGGCCGCGCTGGGACTCTTGGTGTCGGGCGGGACGTTAACCCGCGGCGTTCAAGTTCGTTTGTCATCCGCCTGAGCGTCCAATCCCCTTTCGTATACGCCATAAAGGCCCAGGTGATCAGTTCCGCGCGCTCAGGGTCTACATCGACGGTGCGGACTTCGCTGCCATCCTCGTTGACTAGGCGGACATTCCGGTAGCCCAGCGGCACCTTTCCGGGTGTACCGCCAGTCTTGGCCTTCTGCTCCATGCCCTTGACGACTTCGTTGGCGAGATTGCGGCTGTAGAACTCGGCGATTGAACTCATGATCCCGTGGAGCAACATCCCCGATGGTGTCTCATCGATGCTCTCTGTCGCGGATACAAGCTTCGCCCCGGCGTTCTGGATCAAGACGTGGATCTGTGCGTCATCAAGCCGGTTGCGGGCCAGACGGTCCACTTTGTGGACGATCACGTAATCGACGGGATGCTCCTTGATGTAGCTGAGCATCCGTTGCAGCTCCAACCTAGTTTCCGCTGATTTTCCCGACTCGCCCCGCTCAACGAATTCCTCGACTACTCGGGCGTTCAAGGACTCCGCCTTGCGGCGGTTCGCTTCAAGCTGTGCGGGCAGCGAATAGCCCTCGGGGTCGCCGTCGCGCTGTGCCTGCTCCTTCGTCGAGACGCGGGCATACGACACAGCAACCTTGGCTTCTTCGTGCGTTTCCTCTTGCATATCGATTTCCCTCACTCTCTATCCACGTGGGGTTGCTGGTCGGTGCTGCTATCGGCGCGATGGCCGCTCCCGTCGCTTTGGTCGGCCTCGCCACCATATTGATCCACCAAAGCCTCAATATGCGACTGGACGTCTTCCACTGCTTCCGGGGGCAAATGGGCGTACTTGGCGCAAAGATATGTGCTTAGTGAGGGCAGCTCGCCGCTCGGAATCCAGCCCACGGTCACAAAAAGATCGATGGCCGGGATACCAAGCACGTCTCCTATTGCCTTCAGGCTGTCCGCCTTTGGCGTGGCAATCATGCCCTGCTCGATTCTCCACACGGTTCCGGGATCAACCTCGGCACGGCGCGCGACCTCGTTAACGCTTAAGTGAGACTCTTTGCGCTTATTTACAAGTGCATTTATCAATCGAACTGTCTGTTCGGGTGTCATAAGAATTATCTCCTTCTGCACCCATTGTAACCGATTATGTTGAATTAATTCAATGGCGAGAGACAATTCTACAACGCGAATAACAGAGGCAAGGATAGGCTTATCCGAATAATAAATTGTCATTATCATCAGTCGATTACCATTTACCGTTGCCGCGGAAGATCCAGACTCCGCCAGCCGGGTCACGGACGCTGGAGACTTGGCCCAACAGCTCCATGTCTTGCGCCAGCCATTCCTTGTCAAAGACCAGGTAGGGCCGCAGCTGTTCGACCACTTTGGCGATTTGCTCGGTGTACCCGAGGTCGTCCATGAGTCGCTCAACGTAGTCGCGCACGGAGGCGTGGTGGCCAAGATAGGCCTTACTGAAGTCGTCCGAGCGTTGCGAGTCGCCTTGTTCCGGATCATCTTCATGGACGCTGGCCCATGCGGCAAAGGCGTAGCCGTGTTTCTTGATGCCACGGGCGATGCGGGCGACGAGATCAATCGGGGTGTGTTCATAGATACGGCAAGGCCCGAACTGGTCGGAGTCGAAGACGGTGTATTCCTTGGCGTTCGGTTGAGACGACCGCGCAAGCATGGCGTCGATATCTGCTTGAATTTCCGGTGTTTCGCGGGCGGCGTCAATCCAAGCGCCATGGAGGATGCCGTTGTCGGAGTCGGCCGCGCTCGCCACGTAGATCCTTGGTGATGGCTGCGGCTCGGCTTCGTGATCTGGTTGATGTTCTCGATTGTTGGGCTCGTTGTGATCTCCTGGTTTAGGGGGTTGCTTTTCATGCATAACCACCTCCTTTCGAATTTGTGATTACTAATGCTTTGGGTGAGAGGGGCCGGTCAGGAAGCAGAGAGCGTGATGCTCGATCTGCTTCCCGCCGGCCCCTGGTGCGCCGTGAGAGTCGACTGTGACACCTCACGTCCGTCCTATACGGGCACGGTTAGCTCTCCGATGGGTTCTCACCTCCCTTCGAGGCTCGGCGCGGCCGAGTCTCGGTTTGTTCGCCGCCGTCGGCGAACAGGGTGGCGATGGCTTGCTGGCGAGCTGCGGCTTCGCGCTCGATTTCGGCGCGGGCTTCAGCTGCCTTGCTGGCCAGTTCTGGATCGTCCTTCGCGCGAGCGATGTGCTCGGCTATGGCGATCTGGATTTCATCGGTGATGGTGCCGTCGCGCAGTTGAGCGACAAAGCTCAGCTGGGCGTGGACGTCCGGTTGGAGCCGGATGCCAAGGGTTTTGACGCCTTTGGCGGACTCGTTGGGTGTGGACATAGCGACCTCCTCGGTGCTGTGCGGCCGGTAAACGCTTGGTGCGCTTACAGGTACGGCCGCATGACACCGACGAGGGGAGCCGCCGATCATGCAGCTTCCTCGCGGTGCAAGGCGGGTAAGGCTGGGGGACTGGCGTGGGCCGCCTGCCTTGGCAGCGGGCGTTGCTGCTGGCTGGCTTTGGCGATGCGGGTTCGGGCCAGGGCGGCGAATTGCGGATTGAGTTCGGTGCCGACCCAATCGCGCCCCAGCTGTTCGGCCGCCACCGCCGTCGTGCCGCTGCCGAGGAAGGGATCAAGCACCAGGCCTGCCTCAGACGGCGCGTCGCAGTCGCAGGTAGGAGCCAGGGCCGCCCGCACTGCGGTCCCGCCAAGGGAGCGAATCACCTCCCGGCGCCATGGCAGCCGGCAGACGGTGCAGCGCGCCTCCGGACAGCCGGCTTGAATGACGCGCGTCGCGAGACGGACGGGAAAGACGGCGTGGTGACCGGGAACGGAGCCCGTCGCGATGCGCCAGACGTCGCCGGGGTTCTTGCCGAGCGGATGGCCAACGCGGCCTTCGGCTTTGACGACGTCGAGTCCGGCAACGGTGTCGCTGTTCGGGCCGCGCCACGATTCCCTGCCCCGCTGTGCCGCAGGCCGCGGTCTGGTCGCCGCGGTGAGGTGCGGTTCGCGGACGGCATCGAGGTCGAAGAAGTAGCGCGGTTGCTTGGTGAGGACATAGACAAACTCGTAGGTGGTGTTGAGCCGGTCTTTGATGCTGGTTGGCATCGCGTTGGGCTTACTCCAAATGAGCTTGTTCCTAATGATCCAACCCGACTCTTGCAAGCGGAGCGCCAGCCGTTCAGGCGCCATCAGCAGGCTCTTGCGGGGAGCTCCCTGTGACTGGTGCGTGGCGTAGGTGTCGCCGACGTTGAGCCAGTAGGTGCCGGTCGGGACGAGGATGCGGTGAACTTCCGTGCTGATCTCGACAAGCCGGTCAATCCACTGGTCGACGTTATCTTCGAGACCGATCTGGCCGTCGGCTCCATAGTCACGCAGACGGTGATAGGCGAGGCGAGCTGAACGCCATGTCGACGGAGCTGTCCGGCAGCCGGCGGAGGCGATCAAGGGCGTCGCCGACCAGCAGCCTGTTGCGGGGAGACGGCGGCCATCACGCGGCACCTCCTCTCGCCGAGCAGCGACACAAGCTGATCGGGAGCGACGATGCGGAAGAGCGCCGACGTCAGGGTCCGGTCACCGTTGATCGCCTCGCGCAGCGCCAGCCGTCGCCGTTCGGCGCGGGCGTCGTCGGCGTGGGTCATACTCCACACGACAACGGGGAAGCCGCCACCTTGCGTCCTGTTCGATGCCCGTCCGCCGATAGGTCTCGTAGTCGGCACACTTCTTCAGCAGCGTCGGAATAGTCTCCGTGCCGAGGTCGACTTCGATGAACCACGCGTGGACCATTTCGCTTCCGGGCGACGCCGCGGTTTCGGCGTAGAGATCGGGCTTGAGCGTCAGGCGGGCACCGCCGAGGCCGGTGAATCGGCGCCATGAGGCCGGTTCCACTGTGCTGTCATCGAGTTCGAGCTGGCCCTCCCGGTCGGCCTGAATGAGTGCCATGCGGGTATCGGCAATTGCCAGCGTATGCCGGACGAAGCGCCGGGATGGTTCGTGGTGGAGGCCGCGGGTGCGGCGGCCGGATCGGGCCGAGAGCACTTGGTCGCCGACAATATCGACGTAATGGACCAAGCCCTCGGAGCCCGGCGCCGCCAATCCGCCGATGTGGCGATCGAGCGCGCCCAACATCCGCAGATCACGCAGCCGCGCCAACGCGCGGCGGGTGATCCGTGAACCGGATGCGGGTGCGTGGTTGGCGAAATGGAGCGCTTCGACGTGGCGGGCGGTGAGGAAGTAGTGCTCCGCGACCGACTGCAGGATGGCGCGGTCGCGCTCGCTCAGCCATGCCGCCAGTTCTTCAATGTCGCGGGCATTCATGCGCTGCTTGCCGCGCCGCTTCGGGTCTGTGGTGCCCGCATGGGCACCATCATTCGCGGATATTAAATGGACGTTTACACTGGTGAAAGGTGGTTTTTTGGTCGTATCGATCGGGTGAGCGATCGGGTATCCATGGTGATGCTGGTTGTTTTGTTCGTCGTTGCTTTGCCTATTCATGACTGCCTCCTTCTCCGCGTCGGTGCCCCGATGTCCTCCGTGCCGGTGGCAGCGGCGGTCGCGTCGACCATCTCGGCGAAGCTGGCCTCGATCTGCTCGCGGGGCTGGCCATAGGACTCGCGGCTCAGTTGGCGGATCTTGTCCGGATCGATCGTGGGCGCGGGCGCTGGTTTGGTGACGCCGGACGCCCACGGCTGGACTGCGTTCTCGCGGACCAGGCTGGCGTAGACGTGATGGGCTGGCAGTCGGGTGAAGTCCTCGACCCCGAGCACGGATTGGCCGGCGGTCATCTCTTTGGCGTCACCGGCCTGCAGCGGAAGCAAATTCGCGAACGAGCGTTGTTGCGGAAGGCATCGGCCATGGCCGGTGGCAACTGCTTCTGATACTGATGCGCCAGATGGAAACCGGCGCCGAGGCTGCGGGCCATTGCCAACGCGTCGCCGAGATCTGTCGGCAATCGAGGTATTCCTGCACCTCGTCGATGTAGACCATGACGGGGACGCGGCTGCCCTCGGGGGTACCGGCGCGCTCGCGGATGGCCTGCCATAGTTCGGCGACTACCAAGGCACCGAGCAGCTGTGCGTTTTCCGGTCCCATGACACCCTTCTGAAGCGGCACCAACAGCACCTTCTTTCGGTAAGTACTTGGCGGACATTGAACTTGGGGGAGCGTTGCGCCAACACCTCTCGCAGTGGTTTGGTGAGCAGCGGCCGCAATTTGTTCGAGAGCGGCGCGATGACGTTGCGCGGCCGCTTCGGGCGACAAGCTGTCGAACCATTGCCAGAACGGACCGGCGGCAAACGGATCGTCGCGGACGACGCGTTGAATCATCTGCGGCGGAAGCCCGGATTGGTCAGGAGTAACGGCAGCATGACCAGCGAGGCGTCGTCGCGGCGCGCCAGGACGCCGAGGCAGTTGCGCAGGATATCGGCGCTGCGCGGTCCGAGGCTATCGCCGAAAGCGCTTTGAACGTGCCGAACAAGCTGTCCGCCACGACGTCTGGATCGCCGCGTCTGCGCGTCGAGCGGATTGATGCCGACCGGCGCTTCGTCAAGCGGGTCGAGGACAACGATGTCGCCCTTCCGCTTCTCCGGGATGCGCGCCAACAGATCGGCGATAAGGTCTTTGGGCTCGATCACCACGACTGGCCGGTCGGCTTCCAGATCTTGCAGAATCAGTCGGAGCAATAGGGTCGACTTGCCTACCCCGTTGGGCCCGATAATCCACGAATGTGCGTAATGCGTCAGTGGTGTCGTAGCCGATGGTGTGCCGCCGGAACCGGGTGCGCGACGCTTCAGCCACGACCCGCTGGCCCGATTGCAGTGCAGCAGTTGGGCGTACAGGACGGGGGTGGAGCGGCGGTTGGCCCGGGAATTGCTCGTCGTGATCGGCGATCGGCCAGCCGGACAACCTGGCGACTTCGGTGACGGTCAGCCGCTGCGCCGGGGTGAACATCGACCACGAGGCGCGCGGCGTGTTTATCCGGTGGGCATCCTCCTGGTGCAGGGTGATCCGTACGTCGGGGGATTCGGTGGTACT
Organism: uncultured Actinomycetota bacterium; assembly: GCA_963845595.1. Lineage (GTDB taxonomy): Bacteria > Actinomycetota > Actinomycetes > Mycobacteriales > Mycobacteriaceae > Mycobacterium. Next base: position 362,584 of record CAWJSU010000002.1, on the reverse strand, counting down.
GATGGCGGAGGCCAGCGTGAGCAGCAGTGTTTTGCGGCGCTCGGCAGTTGCTGCCTGGACGCCGAGCCGCACGGTCACGGCGAAGGCGTGCTGACCGAGCTTGTGCGCCAGGGCTTGCCGGGCACCGGGGCGGGTGTCGGTCACACCGAACAGCAGCTTGGATACCAGCATCTGGTCATCCCGCTTTGCTTCTGCGGGAGCGCCTTTGGGGTGCTGGCGCGGGCCAAGGACTATTTGGATGGTCAGGCGCTCCCCCTTCCCTACTGCGGTCAGGGCGTGGAGGATTGAACGGTGTGATGCCACTGCGTCGACCGGCTCAAGCTGGCGGGCGTTGGTACTCAACTGGATACGGCGCGCGGTGGCGACGTCTTGCGATCGTCAGGCTCGAACGAGGTGACGATGGCGCCATTGGCAAGCTGCTCGACGGCACGGCGGACGGCCGCTGCATGCCGGATCTGGCTTCCCGACAAGGTATTCCACGCCGCTGACGTCGGCGCGCGCTTCCAAGATGAGTTGCGGGGCGTGGGTTTGCGCTGCCCAGTGGCGCAGCAGTCCCAGCGCAGTCGCTTCAGTGAGCGGCTGCGGCCAGAAAAACTGCTGCCATACCAGCGAACCAGCCGACAGGTGGCATCACGCGACTTAGACATTCGGATTCTCCATGTCAGCCGTCGGTGGCGTGCGTAAATCGGATTTGCCGTTGCCGCCGTTCATGGCTGCGCGGGCTTCGGCTTTTGTTTCGGCGTCGTGCAATGCGATGGCGATGACTGCGCGGCTCAATTTGCGCAAGTCAGGCGGATCGCGGCGGACGCTGCGAACGATGATGTGCCGCTCGGCTTTTCGGGTGCCGCGTGTACCGCGGCGGTAATTTGTTCTTCCTGTTTTAGACATAGTGTATCCTCCTTTTGGAATTAGTGCTAAGTGGATTTCAGGCTATTGAATCAATTCAATGCCCGTGGCCATATTATGCATTGAATTGATTCAATAGTCAATAGTGATTTTAGTGATTACGCAACGTGTTTAGTGTCTTGTCAATAGAGGTAGAAGCACCACTTTTTTACCACGATATCTTCGTGATGTGAAATAAACAACGAGGCGAATAATTCCGATGCGATAGTGCCGCAATTGCGACGATCACGACGAGCGGTCGGCCAGATCGATTCGAGCACCTTGACCGCGCAGTAGAGTGCGATCATCGCCAGCAAGGTGCTGAAGCACCACCCAACGACGCGGTCGACCAAGCTTGCCGGGATCCAGGCTTACGATGTCACCGGCCCGAAGTTCGGCGAGAAGCCCGTGGTCGAAACCGGCAGTGACGCAACCAGTGACGAATCGTCGCTGATTGAGCGGAAACCGCTTTGCGAACGCCTGGACGTACGCCTGGCCCATCAGATCGGCGTGTAGCAGCCGCCAGTCCAGCGATCCCCGTTCGTGACCCGCCGCCTCAAGCTCGCCCAGATGCCAGAGCGAGAGCTCCAACTCGTCGACCAGGCCGAAGCTCAGATCGCGCAGCACATGGTTGACGTCGTGCCAGAAGCGCAGCGCGCCATTGACACTCGGATGCCGGTAGATCACGCCGTCGCTGTTCTCCGACGAGATCGGCAGCGGCGCGCCGGTTGCCAGGCTGTGCTTGAACGCGGCCTGCAGTGTCGGATAGGTGTTCGGCGCATCGGGGATCAGCACGTAGCCGAAGCCGATCTCCTCGGCGGTCCGGCGGCAGGCTGCTCGATGAACGAACTGAGAATGTCGCTGGCCTCAGCCATCTCGTCGGCCAGGGTGTCAGGCCGATATTCAACGGTGGTCATGGCGGCCGCCCTCCTCACCCGTTGACGGCCACTGATCGATCCAGCGCATGACCGCGCGAATGATGTCGTGGTTGAGTTCCAAGACACCCAGGCTGATCGCCGGCTCGGTGTCCAAATGTGCGTTCACCAAGCGCCTCAGCCGCTCCGTGAAGCTCACCGTGGAGTCGACGACGCCATTCAAGATCACGCCCGCAGCGCGGTGATCATCCCGGCTGGGTGCGGAGGGGGGATAAGATGTGTTTTGTGTTCTCATTGCGGAAGTGCCTCCTGCTGTTGGGATTTGGCGAACCGCGGGTGCCGTTCGTTACGGCCACTCTTCAGAGCCCAGGGGTCACCAAAGGCATGCATCAGGGGTCATTCGGGGGTCATAATGGGCCATGCCAGACGACTGGACCCCGGACGAACTTGCCGTCGCCGATCAGCTCGAGCGGCTGCGACGGATCGGAATCTGGCGGGTAAAAGACTGGGCGGCAGACTTTGAACTCTTGATGGGCGCGCTCGGATTACCTGAGAAGACCAGGACCACGGGTGACGGCGTAGCCAAGAGGCTGAGATCAGCTATCGAGAGCGTGCCGGAAGACAGATTTGAGAACAAAGCACGGCTGCTATTGCTGTTTGGTCTGAGTCAAGGGTTCAAGAACGCGAGGCCAGACGAACTGACGCAGCTTGTTCGCAAAAGGATCGAGGGCCTCGACTACAAGAGCGAGGCTCTCGATACAGCATTCAAGCGGCACAACAAGGCCGCGCGCCGCCAGCTGGCGCGCACGCTCTTGAATTTCCGGGCCGCCGATTCGCGACTGGTCCGCCGACTATCTGTCGACGTTCCGATCGTCCCGCGTCCTGAAGAAGACACGGTCAGATCGTGGCTCGAATCCGCCGAATCCGACGACACGCTGCTTCTCATCGCCGGGGACAGCGGCGATGGGAAATCAACCATCGCGTTGCAGTCGCTGGATCTACTAGACCGAGGAAAGGCCTATGACATCGTTGACGGCTCCGGCGAGATGGCCATTATCTCGTCCATCAACCGGATAACCGGCGGATCAGCGACCCAGCTTGCCGAGTCCGTCAGTGAGCTACAGCGTCACATCCAGCGCAGCGACGAATGGCGCCGCTACGTCGTCTTGATCGACAATGCCAAAGACTGGACGCTCGCCGGGCAGATTTGCGCAGCCGTCCCTCGCAGCATCATTACCGCCGAACAAGACGATTTCATCCCGGCTGACATTGATCATGATTTTGTCCATATCGATCCTCCGACCATCGACCTGGCAGTCGACATCGCCGAGTGGCTCCGGCCGGACGAACCGACCCAGGCCATTGAGGACTTCGTAAACGCCGTGGGGCGAAAGCCGCGGCTTATCGTCGACTGCCTGGGCATGCACAATGAGAGCGAAATGTCACTTGAGGAAATGACTGTTCTCATCAATAGCGAGCAAAGCAGGATAATACAAAACCGCTCCAATCATGAGCGGGCGGTACACGTGCTCTATGAAAGCTATTTCGAACGCTTGGACATCCGGGACCCACGGGCAGCGCAAAGCCTGATTGCGATCGCGTTCCTGGGACAGGAGTACACGCCGCTCCGAGTTGTTCAGGCGGTAACGCAGGAAATGGTCAAGCTCGAATATGGCGACCTGACGCTCAGCGCGGCCGCCGTCGCGGAATCGTTGTCAGTGCTTCGTCACCGGTTCTTAGTGGGTGTTGAAGCTGATCAAGTGCGCATGCACAGCATCACGGCGCAGTTGTTCCGCGATGTCGGGAGAAACTACACCGGAAGGGCGGCGCTGAGCGTCATCCACTCGTACTGCAATGACTATGCGCAGTCCGCCATCGAACGCGAGGCGGTCAAAGCGCAAATTGCTCACCCCGCCTGCAGGCGGCAACGCCTATCTTCCCAGCTTGTTCATCGAGGAATCCGGCGAGCGTGATGAAATGTAGAGATAATGGCGCAACCGGACGCGAGGGTCATGCGGACCTCGTCAATCGTGGTGCGTATCTGGGGCGTCTCGCTTCGCCGGGCTCTTCTTGACGCTACCGACGGAGGAGTACGAACGCGTTCGCCCCGATATGCGGCTAATGCTCGTTAATCACGCCATGATAGCCGCGCAAAGAAGGCGGATTCTTCGGCCAGTTCGTGCCCTTGCTTCGCCGAGCATTGACGTCGCCAAGCTCGCCAAATTCATTATGTCGCCGACGTTGAGATTGGATACGAATATGGATTGTTACCGCGTCCCGAGACTGCGGCGCGGTTGCCGGAAAATGATAGCCGGGACCCAAAAGCCGATCCCGGCTGCCATAGCTCTAGCTCTTGCCACTATCGAATACGCAGAACGGATAGCCGAACCGCTCGCTCAAGGAAGTGGCAGCCGAGCCGGGCGATCACTTCACCGATAATGCCGTTCGCCTTATCGATTCGCAGGCTGACGTTTTCGCGTGGTCGGAAAAGCTGCGGCACGCGTTCGAGCGGCGCATGTCAGAAAAAGCCCAGGACACTGTTATCGAAGCAGTCAAAGAGGCAAAAAAAGCTGGTCGAGGCGAGTCTAGACACACTAAAGGTCGCAGATTTCAGAGGTTCAGAAAGAGTTTGAGCGTCGGGGTTCAGGCTTTTATATCAAGCTCGACGAGACTCTCGCGAAGTCAGGCGGAACATCCTTGGCAACGCTGGAGACGCGAAATGCAGTCGGTCCAGTCTGAGCTTAGTCATGGCGCAGTCCGCTGCCACGGAGCTCAAGGATGTCGCACAACGCAAATTCAACGGCAAACCTGGAGACGCACCGCGAGACACTTCTAGATGAACTCAAGCAGGCGCGAGACAAGCGTCGTGCGCTACGTCGTGCACGCGCTAATGCAACTGAATAAAAAAGACAGCCGGGTTCGTGAAGATCGACATCCCGACGAAAGGCGATACGTCAAAGTTTCGGAGCGCGCTCAATGACATCAAGACCGGATCTCGCGTACAGGATCGTGTCCTGGATCTGATCGCAGCAAAACCTACATCCTTACCAATTTGCACGTGCGCTCTGGACTGGTGACTTGACCAAGGTTGGCAAACTGCCCGAAGGCGTTACTACTGCCGACGTCTCTCGCCTCTATACGAACATTGCTGACCGCGACCTTTGGACTCAGCTTCTTGAACTCCAGCAGATCGATACACCGGACGTACTCGACGTCAAATTCAAGAAGCCCGAAGGTGGCAACCACGTCAGCATTGAGAATCTCTCCCACGGCCAAAAGTGCACAGCCATCCTCGTTATCCTTCTGGCTGATGGTGACACGCCGGTGCTCATTGACCAACCCGAAGATGCCCTTCACGCACCATGGATTGAGGACTACCTCGTCGATCGCCTCCGCGAACTAAGAGGTACCCGTCAGTACATCTTCGCCACTCGTAGCCCTGGCCTCGTAGTGAGCGCTCAATTCCGAGCAGCTCATCACAATGCGAGCAACAGCCGACAAGGGCGAGGTGGAGGCGAGCGGGTCACTTGAGCGGCACGACCTCAATGCGCTCGCGTTGCATCACCTTGAAGGCGGAAAGATTCCGTCGGTGGCGGCGCACGCAAGCTTGGCTCTTCGATCTCCTCATAGGCTTTCGCGCCCATGCGTATCGCGCATCGGCACACCCCGTTTGCGTAAGGCGCGCCAGATGGTGCCGTGGTCAACACCGAGCTGCATGCCGATGGTGGCGAGTGAGTGGCCGGTAGCGGAGACCTGAGTTAGGACATTTGACTTAGTGCCCCGATGCGGGGATGCCGAGGCTGGTCAGGATTTTTCGTTGTGGTGCTGGGATTTGGGTTTGGACGGTCTCGGTGGTGCCGTTGATGGCGATGGTCGCCGACCGTAGCGGCCGCAGTTGCTTGATGAGGTTGGTGATGGCCAGGCCGGTGCGTTGAGGAAATGTCAACCTGGACGCCATCGGGGACCACGCTCGAGAGCGACCAGTGGACGTCACGTTGCTGTTCGGGCGATCTGCGCGAGCGCTCGGCCGATCAGATGGTGTCAATTTCACCCGTAACTCGTACCCAACGCACGACGGTCGCGTCTCGCCGCACCGAATCGGCTGGCGGACAAGGTGTTCAGGTTCTCTTAGGCACCTTCATGGTTACCGTGGGATCGCCGAGAATCACGGTGCTGGCCCTATCGTGCGCGTCACACGGCTGTAGATGAGCATGTCCAGGTATGGCTGGGCCTCGGCACCAACGGCTGTGTTGTATTGCCGTTGCGCGCTTTCATAATTCTGTAGTAGTGCTCCGATGGCTTCGTAGTGGGTGCTGACTGCCATCCCCACTGGAACCCCTAAGCACAGATTGTCAATTATTGCTCGCTTCAGGCCGTCGGCGAGCGAAGCACGGTTCGGTGGGAAGCTCAACGTCCAGTTGAACGTTGGCTCGACATGCCCGATGAAGGCGCGTGCAGGCTTTGGTGCACCAAGCAGCGCGCGGGGCATCGGGGCTGTACCCGCACCGACTTTCGCTATTGCGTTGAGGGTTTGGTCCAGCGGCGACCCCGCTTCGAAGAGCCCCTTGTAGGCGGTCGGGCTGTCACACCCTGCCGAGCAACAGGCTTGTGCAAACCACACTGCACCGTCGGGCTGCCACCCACTGAGGAGTGATTGGGGGTCGAGTACGTGGTCATTCTGATCCACAAGCAGTCCGATTCTTGACCGCATCTCTTTGACGTTGGACAGCGGCCCGGTCGTGCCGTGGCTGCTCGTTACGACCAACGCCGGATTGTTGGCCGCCAGCGTCGCTCGCAAATCCTCGAGCGTCGCAGGGCTGGCTCGACCGTCGATGAACCTCGCTGCGGGCATGTCGGAGTCGATGCGGAGTTGGTCAGAGATTGGCGCTGCCACGACATCGCGCATCAATGCCGTGATGTCATCGGCATCATGCTCGACTGCCCAGGTCACTGGGGCGGCATAGGAGCATTCAGCATCTGCCCAATCACTCAGTAGCTCACCGACATAGTTCTCTAGCGGTTGGTCAGTAAGGTCAAGCCGGCCAACGCATCGCACCGGATTGAGACCGTACTGAATGTGCCACGGCACCTCATCGGGTCTGGCATAGATCAAGAGGTATTTTCAGAGTGGACCCTCGCCCATGCCCATGGGCGACGCTGGCGTGAACAGCTCGTCTTCAAGTGCGTAGTCCCGCAGTGTCCAGTCGCTGAACTCGTGTCCCGCTGCGTAGCGCAATACCTTGCCTGAGCGCGCGGCGATGAGCTCCTGAATCGGCGTTGGCGTGTCGGCGGCCTTCGCGAGATCGACGCCGTCTCGTTCGGGCAGGATGATGCCCCATCCAACCCGTTCGTCACGCCAGTTCGTTGGATTGGGCGGGTTGGGAAGCATTGTCGGTTCTGCCGTAGGCCTGTGACGCCAAAGCCCACGCACGGTAGTCGGAGGCCAACTGACCGCTCACTGGGCCATCTCCGGTGAAGGCGTCAATCGTGGTGGGCCCCAGCCCGATTACCCGGGGCGTTCATCGAGAGCGTTCGGGTAAGCGACAGTTCCACACCGAGGTCGGCCGACAGTTCCTAGACACGTGTGATCGCGTCATCCTTGAACTCATCGGCCTGATCCGGCGGCTGATCCGCGAGCATGGCGTTGAGGACTGTGATTTCAACACGTGCAGTGCGATGGTCGAATTCACTCCGCGCGCGCCAGATCGGGGCCGTCGAACGTGAGGAGGAGGTCTCAGGCGTATGTGGGGGGTCGGCGAGACCTGAAGCATGAAATTTTTTGGGCGAACATAAGATCACGGGCATCGTCCACTCCTTCCTACAGGCTGCCGTGGCGCTGCGAGGTTTTCCGTAGACTGTGGCGAGACGATCGCGTGCAGATGACGGCGGAGACAGGGGCCAATCCAACGGTTGAGGTGAATCCGCTGGCGCCTCGATGCGCGCCGCGAGATCGGATAGGACCTTTCCGTATTGGGCCTCGGTCAACTTGTTGGCGGTGGATCGCTGCACCGGTTCACGCATGCCTTTGGCTGCGGCCGATGTACCGTTCAGCACAAGGGATAGCGCTAGTGACTGCGAATTGCCAGCGCCCTTCACGCCCGCGCCCTCGCAGCAATTCAGCACAATCAGCCAAGGCAGGTCATCAGTACGCCGGGTGAAGCCTCCGAACTCGTTGGCCTCGGCGGTGATTGAGCTGATCCCCTGCTTATCCCTCCAGTCGTTCGTTGTCGCGATTGCGATATGGGGGCTGCCCTCGACTGATCCATGGCAGAAGAAATGCAATATGTGTGGGCCGAATCCCGAGATCATCCGACGAAGTCCGTCGAGGTCGTCCGGCATCGACTCCACCCGGGTGACTTCGGGGCATTTGCCTGCGGCAAGAACCGAGCGGATCTGCAGAACCATCTGTTCCTCGCTGGTGACTACCAACAATTCGACGTTGTCACACCCGGCCTGTCGAATAGCTCTCCGCAGTGCGTCGAGCTCGCCCTGGGCGCGTATGCCAAGGCACGACAGCACCGGCGGCAACCCTGACGGGCGGGGTAAGCGTGTAGAAAAGAGCCATCTCCGTTCTCGATCTGACCATGCATGCCAACGCCAGACGTTCAGTCGAGACCGAGGTACTTGCCGTCCGGAGAACACATTGCCTCCCACGGAAGTGATTCCACGCCGAGCTTTGTCGCGATTTCGATCGAGATCGGGCAGCGACTGTCGTCGGTTGCCTCCAACGCGAGTCTCAACCTAGGTTCAATGTCGGGATGAGCCATGGGGCAGAGCTTTTGAATAGACGGACGCCAGCCGCTTTAACCGAGTCGGCTTTTGTCGAAGCTTTTGACAGAGCCACGAACACCGGATCATCGGCGGCGCACCGAAAAACGCTTGAGTAACTGCCTCGTCCGGCTCCGGCTCGCGCAACGCGAACCACACGTAGTCACTGTGGTCGGGCATCGTCCTCGGCCGAGTTGAATCACGATCCTGTTGTTCACCATGACACCTCGCCTGGCCGGTTGTGGAGGTCAAGTGGTTGACCCGTACACCCGAGCCACGTTCTGCTCCAATAGTTTGGCGGCGCTGCGCAGCGCGTTGACGGGCGCCCTCGTCTACCGGCTCGTCCAAGGTGTCGGGCAACAGGCGGGCCTGCTGGGCTTCAAAGCACACGCGCTGCCGAGGCCACCCAGACCTCAGTTCGGAGGTTGGAGAGGGCTTTTCGAGTGGCCTCGCCAATGAAAGCCGAACTACCATCGCTCCTCAAATGAAGGCCGTCGTGAGGTTGGCTGCGATGTTGCAGGGAATTCGGGTGAACCCAGCACGTGACAGCTTCCTTCGGCTCGAAGCTACCCGGAGTCGAGTCGAATACGGATCCGAGGAGTTCCCCATCCTTGTCGGCAGCCCTTGTCTCGGCTGAAGTCGTGCACCACCGCAACTCCGGGGTGGGTTTGTGGGATCGCGTCGGCGACTTCACGCTGGCCGGCTTCTGAGTAGTTGTCTTCGGGGCCGGTGAGCACGAGTCCCCACGCGCCGACCTGGGATAGAAAGGTGTTCAATTCGACGGCGCCGATGAACCGCGAAAGAGATGGGTCGGAGTTATTTGTCGGCGAAGCCGCCATTGCGATCGCGCCCTGATCGCCAGACATGTAGCCGTGGCTGACGAAGTGGACGACGTGAAGGGGTTGACCCTGCATGGCGTCGCGCATCCACAACAGCCAAGGGCTGGACAATTCGGCGCTCTGCGCCAATGCGCGTCGAGCGTGGAGGTGGCTTGTAACAATCGTTGCTTGCCGGGTTGTGGACGATCGCAAAGTGGCCCGCGGGGTCCAATCTTTCGGTCACCAAGGCCTGCGCACTCGAGGTCGGTGAAGACATGCACGATCACCGTTCGCACCGTCGCCTCCGCATACCGTTCGATGAGCCGCTCAAGTACCGTCGCGACGTCGAACCTGCTCTTGGCCATCGGGGTGGTGGCGCAGATCGCCACGCTAAGTATTTCGCCTGGTGCTGGTGGACGGACCGCGTGGTAGGGCAGTCGAAGCAACTGCCGACCTAGGGGCCTTAAAAGTCGCTCCCAGGGCATGATGTAAAGGGAGCCGCGAGGATTCGGAAACTCGAGCCACACCTCGGTTCCATTGGGAATGCGAACGTCCGGACGGAACCGAAACTGGTCGAGAGCGTTACCTACCCTTCGAAACCACGCGGCCGGGAATCCTGAACTGATGATCACGGACTGGCTGCATTCCCTCAAGCGTGACCGGCATTCCGAGTTCGGCCAGACTGCACCGCACCACGTCTAGTGGGTCGATGTCTCCGCCTGCCACCTGAAATAGCACTTCCGTGCCGCTGTCACGCCGCGGGGCGATCATGATACGCAACGTCAACAGATCAATATCCAACGTGGACAACATTATTCGTCAACTCCGAACTTGGCTGAGTAGAGCCCACGCCGTTTCGGGTGTCTCGACCGCGCCGTGGCTTGTGATGAAAGGCGTGGCATTGAGGGCAACGATCAGGTTCGTTCCCGCCGACGGGTACGGCACACCCTCAGCTGGCATGTCGATCCATTCGGCGCCGACTCCCTGGGGTCCGTAGCCACCCAGAGCCGCGAACTTTGACGGCGGCTGCCGCGGGGCGGCGATCACGGCCTCCCCAAGGTCGGACTTGCGTCGCACGGCTAAATGGAACGCTTTTGTCAGCGCCATATCGCGATCTGAGTATGTAGTCATGATTGGCAGTCGAACTCGTTGAAGAACAGGCCGGTACCCGCCCTGCGCACCGTCGATATTCGCCGCAAATGCATAGCTGGACAAGGCAGGTTGTAGCAGCAGTACCGAGTCCACTTTGCGGCTGGGACCAGACCCAACGGCCAATGCGGACAGGACTACTTTGGCGCCGTAGGAGTGTCCGATTAATGAGATGCGCGCTTCGGACGCCTCGGCGAGTTGGTGCAGTGTTTCGGCCACTCCGTATCCGCCGACTCGGCCCGCGCGATCCTTCATGAGTAAGACGGTTGTCAGTCGAAGCGCACCGCGGATCTTCTTCAGAGGGTTCCAGCCGGCAATCTCGGGTTCTCCACCGTTGTCGCCTGTGCCGCGGGGTATGAAGCCGCCACGGGGTGGCGCGGGAGCCGTCGGGTAGCGATCACCGGCCGCGTTCCAGACCGCGAGCAGATCCTCCTCTGAGCTCGCCGCTCCGCTCTCACCGACTTCGTCATCTCCGCCAGCGAGCTTCGGCGCCAAGAGCCTTGCCAGTTCTCGGAGTCCGCCGTCGGACGGCTGCGAGACGATTTCGAGAAGTCGTTGGGTTTCGACAGGGTCAAGGTCAAGTCCATCGATGACCGCCGCAGCATCGGGGTCGTCCGTCCCGGCGCTCGCAATGTCGGGGGCATGTTCCCACGGTGCTACCAGTGCGGCGCTCGGCCAAAATACCCCGACCAGAACCGGAGCAAAGTGTCGACTGGGTGGACTCCGAGCGCTTTTGCCGCTCCGCTGTGAATTTGTTGATGAAGGTGTCGTATTTGTTCGTCGCGGCATCCCAGTCGTTGTTCCACCCGTGGGAGAACACGAAGATGTCCGTCTTTGTCTTGCTAACTTCTACTAGGTGACTCCGTGCTGCTGGCGACGTGCACGTCCCATGTTGGTCGAACGTGATGACGTAAAACGGCACGTCTCCAAGGTCGGTATGTAGGACCTTCCATGGAATGTTTTCGGTGCTCGTCATCGGTTACCGCCCATCGCGTCGGCGGCGAGTGCTGGCAAGCCCCTCAGCGCGTCACGAAACGCCGCGGTGGGCGGTCAGCACTGCCTATTGGTCAACCCTCTGCGGCTGCAACGGTAGTTCATGGGCGCCCCTCGAGATGTGTTGTTTGGCATAAATTGACGGGCCTTTCCCTAAGACAGTTCAACCGCGCAGAGGACTGGCAGTTGGCCCCGCCCCGATGACAATTTTATGTATCACGCCCTGTGATGGGCATCTTCGCGAATCATGTTGTGGACATTGACAACTCAGTACCCCCACAGGGGTCTCGACACGGTCGGTTTAGTTCCGCCCGATAAACGATGTAGAGAGTCCGCAACGGCGATCGGAAAGGTAGACGGGTACATAACTCCGGTATCTTCACAGCGTTCGTTCAGGATGTTGTCGATCGCTGGCGCGGTTGCCTATATCCATCCGAACGACCAGTGGACACTGCACCGGTTTTACCGGCCGAGCGTCGACCTGACCGCGGAGGAGCTGATCGCCTACAGGCGATGGATCACTGAAATTTACCCTTCCCTGCCACATCGGGCGGGCCGGGTGTACGCCAAGCTCAAGCGGGGGGAGTGGTACCGGGGAACCTCTGCCGTGATGCCGAACGGACGATACTTTGTCCGTCCGAAGCGTGGTGCGGCCGGAACCGGATATCAGGATGTTCGTCAGAGCTTGTATAGCAGTGGCGATGGAGGAGACAGAGAAAGGGTGGGAAGACCAGGCAGCCTAAGTTGGCCGTCCATGCGTGTCCCGCATCTTCACGCCGGCTTTCTTGAATGCTTTGTGGACCGTGGTGGGGTCGACGCCGAGTTGCTCGCCGATCGCGGCGAGGGAGTGGCCCTCGGCGTAGAGCTGCTTTGCCTGTTCGGTGAGCTGAGGGGTCAGCTTCTGACGCGGACGCAACTCGACACCGCCACGGCGCAGATACCTGGTGATCGTATGGCGATCGGTTCCGAACTGGCGGGCCAGCGTGTACGTGGATTTACCGGCGCGATAGAGCTCCAACGCCTGGTTCACCTCATCAGGGGTCAGTCGGCGGGTCATACGGTAGTCGCGGGCTGTTACCTCGCTGACTTGCGGCGATGCCGGATCTTCCCTGTTCCGGGATAAATATTCATACAATGAAATGAACTTGACAAACGGGCTATTAGGGTTTGAAAGAGTTCTACGAAGGTCCACCGAAAAACAGCAGTTCACAAGCCTAATCTGACCGTACCTGGAATCTGCATCAAGACTCATTCCACCTGGTTTGCGCTACGCCGATGTTGCCCGAGCGCGTCGAAGTTTGTCTGGGGTCGTGCCAGTCCACACGCGAAACGCCCGGTAGAACGAATTGGGCTCGCTGCAACCGAGGAGAAGCGAGATTTCTTCGACCGACAACTCGGTGTTCTCACGGTAGTGCCTGGCCAGATCAATCCTTGTGGTGTCAAGGATCTGTTGGTAGCTGGTGGCTTCTGCTTCGATTCGGCGCTGCAGTGTCCGCTTGCTGAGCGTCAGCTTTCGAGCGATCGTGTCCATTGATGTCGATCCGCTCGGTAACGCCTCCAAGAGTGCTGCGCGAACCCGTTCAGCGATTGTCGCCGATCCCTCGAGATCGGCGAGGCGTCGGCGTAGCTTGGGTTCGAATAGAGCCCAGAGCGGCTCATTCACGGTGAGAAACGGCAACTTGGCGTCGGCGGTGGCGAATGCGACCCGGTGAGTGGGTCCGGTTCGAACAGGAATGCCGAGGAATTCTTCGCACGGCCGCAACACTTCTGGCGGTGTTGTGGTGGTGGCCTCGACCGGACGCACCGCCTCCCGAGTACCTAAGCGAATCAGTGTCACGAACGCCAACATTCAATCGGATCGCGCCAGATGGCGTTGATGTTCCAAGTCGCCTTCCCAGCACGGATCGGGCCCCGGCTTGATCGTGGTAAACCAGTACCTGCAACGCCCGACGCCAGTGAAATGCGGATCGATCGGTGCCGGGTGTTGATCACGTTGGTGGACGTAGCGTCCGGCTAGGTTGGCCGAACACCGGTTGCACCCCTGACGGTTATGGAATCTCGTACACCACGATCTTGTCGGCGATGCCGCGCAGCGCGGCCTTCTTCTGAATCGGCCGGATCGCCTCCTTCTCCAGGATGGCGGCGACGCCGGGCGCATCAATCACGGGACCGGTGATGTGGATCTCCTGCGAGGTCGACAGGCCCTGCACCCGCGCCGCGATATTGACGGTCTGGCCGAAATAGTCCTGCCGCTCGTTCAGCATCACCGCGAGACACGGCCCCTCATGGATGCCGATTTTTACGATCAGGTCGGACTTGCCGCGCTCGGCATTGAGCTTGTCCATCGCGGCCCGCATGCGCAAGCCGGCGACGAGCGCGTGGTCCGGCTGGACAAAGGTCGCCATCACAGCGTCCCCGATGGTCTTGACCACGGCGCCCTTTTCGGCCGCGATGATTTCCAGAAGCGCATGAAAATGCGCGCGCACCAAGTCGAACGCCGTGAGGTCGCCGACCCGCTCGTAAAGCGCGGTCGACCCCTTGAGGTCGGTGAACAGAAAGGTCAACGAGGTGATTTTGAGACGCTGATCGATGTTGAGATTGTCGGCCTTGAACACATCGCGGAACGTCTGGTTCGACAGCATCCGCTTGGCGGTAAGGAACGGCCTGCGCTTGCCCAGCAGATGGTGGAGCGCGTCGGCCGCGACAAAGACGGTGGGCAGCGTCCGCAGGCTGGACTCATTGTCGAGCGCGAGCCGCAACGGACCCGGACGCAAGGTGATCGACCCGGTCGGCGGATGCGCTTTGTTGAAGATCAGCCCGAGCTGCTGATGTTCCTTGGTCGGCTCGCCCTGGATGTCGATGAAATGCGCGGAATGCGTCACCGGCTCGAAAACGATGATGAATTGCGGCGGAAGCTGCATCGACAGCACCGCCTTTTCGCCGGCGGACAGCTCCAGCGCATCCAGCGTCACTTCCTCGGTCAGCGAGGCAAAGGAATCCTTGTCGAGATCGATGCCCGAACTCCAGAACACCTGCTTGTAATATTCCCATAGCGGCAGCGTGTTGGGATCGTGGGCGGCAATCCGCCTGACCTTGGGACTGACCGTAAAGGCCACCTCGACCTGCTCGTCGACGGAAGGCGCGTAGCCGCAGGCGCATAATCCGCAGTGATAGTCGCCATTACGCAGCGATTTCAGCGTGTCATGCGCGTCCAGCACGCCGCTGCAACCGGGACAAAGCACGTTCCAGGTGAGATCGAACAGGCCAAGCCGCGAGGCATGCAGGAAGCCGGAAATCACCTTCTCTTCGTCGAAGCCGGTGCGCTTGGAAAAGTCCAGGGCGTTGATTCGATTGAGCTCATAATCTTCACCGTCCTCGATCAGCCGTGCGATGGCATCCGCGACGGCCCGATCGGCGGTTTGCTTCAGAACCGAAAACTGGGACCGGATGTCGCTCATGACTCCAACCTAAATGGCATCGCGCAATCTGGCACTTGAGACTTCGCTGACACACTGGTGCCAGGCTTTCCAGGATGCGATGTCGTTGCGGACGATGTCGGGTTCATGCACAGTAGGCGCTCGCTGAGATCGCCAGAGTTATTGAGCACGAAGACAAACGGGCGCAGCCCACGCCACCTCGACCGGCTCTGGACGCCGTCAAGACCCGAAAACCTGACTTAGGACACGAATCCGCTTTGGGTTCGGCGATACGACTCTGATCAGCGGTTTTGTTCTGTGGTAGGTCGAAAGTTGCGCACTAATCGGGGCTCGTAGGGTGCAGCCGTGGCCTACGTTCGCACCGTGAAGACCGCGTCGGGAGCGACTGCGGTGCAGATCGTGTGGTCCTCGCGACGAGGGTCACGCAATATCGAGCATGTCGGCTCAGCCCATGATGCCACTCAGGTTGAGGCACTCAAGGCCGCAGCGAGCCAGCGCATCGCCCAGGGCCAAGGCGAGTTGGACCTGGGGCTGGACACCGCCGAAACCGGTAGCGGCCCAATGGAAATCATCGATTCGCGAGTAGCTCATCTCTGGGATGCGCTGTGCACGGCATACGAGACCCTCGGGTTTGATCGCGCCGCCGGTGGTGATGAGGTGTTTCGTGACCTGGTGCTGGCCCGCATCATCGAGCCGACCAGCAAGTTCGACTCGCTGCGGGTGCTGGCCGAAACCGGCATCGGCACGGTCACCTACCGGACACTGACCCGCCGGTTGCCCGGTTACGCCAAGTCCGCCTTTCGTGCCGCGTTATCGGCGGCCTGCACAAGCCATACCGAGCTGGGGCCAGCATCGCTGGTGTTGTACGACGTGACCACGTTGTACTTCGAGACCGACGCCGGCGATGGCTTCCGCGAGCCCGGATTTTCCAAGGAACGCCGCCTGGAACCGCAGATCACCGTCGGGTTGCTCACCGATTCCGCCGGCTTTCCGCTGGCAGTGGAGGCGTTCAAAGGAAACAAGCCCGAGACCGACACCATGCTGCCGGTCATCAACGCCTTCAAGAAAGCCCACCAGCTCACTGACGTGACCGTGGTGGCCGATGCCGGGATGATCTCGGAGGCCAACCAGAAGGCTATCTTCGCCGCCGGGCTGTCGTTTATCCTCGGGACCCGCATCCCCTACGTGCCCCAAGTCATCGGCGAATGGCGTGACAGACACCCTGGCCAGGAGATCCCTGATGGGCAGGTGTTCACCCAGCCGTGGTCGGCCACCGCCGCCGAGAAGGCTCGGGGCATCCCTGATCGGGTGATCTACTACCAGTACCGCGCAGACCGGGCCCGGCGCACGTTGCGTGGCATCGATGAGCAGGTCGCCAAAGCCGAGAAGGCAGTGGCCGGCAAGGTCTCGGTCAAACGCAACCGGTTCATCAAGCTCACCGGAGCCGACAAAAGCGTCAACCGTGATCTGGAGGTCAAAGCCCGAGCGTTGGCCGGGATCAAGGGCTACACCACCAATATCACCAGCCAGACCCCGGAATTCGTCATCGACGCCTACCACCGGCTGTGGCGCATCGAGAAGAGCTTCCGAATGTCCAAGCACGACCTGCAAGCCCGCCCCATTTACCACCACAAACGCGAATCAATCGACGCGCACCTGAGCATCGTGTTCGCAGCCCTGGCTGTCAGCCACTGGATTGAGCATCAAACCGGTTGGAGCATCAAGAAATTCGTCCAAACACTACGCCGCTACCGCACCGTGACCATCCGCGCCGGCCACCTCATCCTCACTGCAGCCGACCCACTGCACACCGAAACCCAGGAAGCCCTCACCGCCATCACCGCGGCCGCCGAAATGCCCAGAGCCACCGGCAGCAGTGGAGCCGCGGAAAGTGCGCACTAAATTGTCCTAACTCGGGTCATGCACAGTAGGCGCTCGCTGAGATCGCCAGAGTTATTGAGCACGAAGACAAACGGGCGCAGCCCACGCCACCTCGACCGGCTCTGGACGCCGTCAAGACCCGAAAACGAAACCGCAGGTAACGAGCGGGAACGAATCGGAACGAGACGCAGCGAAACCGCAGGTAAGCCAGCATTTGGCCTGGTCAAGGCGGGGTTCGAATCCCCTTAGCTCCACAGAAAGACTTACCTGGTCTTCGAGGGAACCTGCGTCCGAACCCATTTACACCGAATCTGGGACGCGACCCCAGCCTGATCAATGCACTCTGATTCCGGAAGAGCCCCTTAACTTCGGAGTAGGGGGATTGGCATGGTGATTCCGCCCGGAAACGATGCAGGCCGCGTAGCGGCGTGAGGAGGGAATTCACGTCAGGAATCAAAGATTATCGTCCCGACACCGTTGGGGCTGTTCGACATGTACACCGGCCCCAGCGCGAAGGGAACATACCCGGTATCCATCTGGTATCCCAACGAGGTGGGTTCTGACATAACCGTTGGGCCGAGTTGCGGGCCGACCGTTGCGGTTGTCGTGTACGAGTACAGCAGCGTCTGACCATCGCTGGTGTAGACCGAAATGGTTGTTCCCACTGGAACGGTTCCGGAGACCTGATCAGTCCCTAGTGCGGATGACGGGAGGAATCCACTCGTACCACCGGAATCGACAACCGCGACCACGGGTTCGAGAGGTCCGTTATTCACCTGCACGTCCAGGGTGGTCACCGGCGCTCCGGAAACCGAGGCGTGAGGGATTGGGGTTAGCGGGTTGGCACCGAACTGCAGCTCACCCTGGGGTGCGTTTATCAGCACACCCTGATTCAGGTCGCCCGGCAACGCCGTGATCACACTACCTGGAGGTGCGCTTCCCACAGTCGGAAAGCCCCCCGTATTCTGCCCGATACCCAAGATGCCATTGGCGGTGCCGAAAGGGCCTAGACCGATAGCGGGGCCAACGGGGCCCAAGGCCAAAGTCAGAAGGGCGTAGGGTGATGTCGGGATTAACAAGCCAGCGACGCCAACAGAGGTGGGCGCGGTGACGGCTCCATTCCCGAAATTCACCGTCGTGTCAAACGTAAGGTATATACAGTCGACGCCCGAGCCGTAACCGGCGACACCAATCCCGGTGGGCAAGCCTAGGTGCTGCAGTCCGATGTGCCAGAACGGGATAATAAGACCATCCGATCCGGTATCGATTTCCACGGGCACACTCGGTCCGCCGTTTACGGAGACATATGTCACCGGCTCAATGCCGTCCTCCGTTGTGTTGAGCGGGACGGTTGCGCTCACCGGTGAACCGACACCAGCGGCCCCGTTGTTGCCATACAACCAGCCGCCGCGGCCTCCGGCCCCACCAGCTGCGTTGGTTCCGCCGGCACCACCGGCCCCACCCGCGCCGAACAGAGCCGCATTACCACCAGCTCCGCCGACGGTACCGGTTCCGCCGCCTCCAGCGGCTCCTGCCTGCCCACCGGCCCCGCCGTTACCGACCAGCCACCCAGCATGACCACCGGCCCCACCAGAAGCATTGGCTCCGCCGGCACCTCCGGCACCCCCGTTGCCGATCAACCCCGCCGCACCGCCGGCCCCACCGGCTTCCCCCGACGCCGTCTCGGAATAACCGGTGCCACCGTTGCCATACAACAGCCCACCAGCTCCGCCATTCGGACTTGCGGCCGTCCCGCTTACTCCATCACCGATCAGCGGACGCCCCAACAACGCCTCGGCGGGGGCATTAATCACATTCAGCAAGTCGTTTTCCACGGTCTGCAACGGCGAGGCGTTAGCCTCCTCCGCAGCCAGATACGACCGCGCCCCCGAACTCAGCGCCTCCACAAACTGTTGATGAATCTCCCTGACCTGCGCGCTGAGCGCCTGAAACTGCTGACCATGGTCAGCAAATAGCGCTGCCACCGCCGCAGATACCTCGTCAGCGCCAGCACCCACCAGTCCAGTGGTCGGAACACCAGCCGCCGCATTCGCGGCATTCAGCGCCGAACCGATGCTCTCCAAATCCGCTGCCGCCGATACCAACAACTCGGGAGCCACTACCAGCAGTGACACGCTGCCCTTTATCCCTTTCGCCTCAATCACCAATGCCATGTGCGCATAAAGTGAAGCATCCCGATGCTCTTATGTGAGGCGTTTCTGACTTAACCGCAACAGGGCGATCAACGTGCGATAGGTGGCTGCCCGGAGGGTGTGCGACACGAATGTAGGTGACCGGGGTTGATGCTGGTTGCACGCCAGTGACGTCGAGGTCGTCGTCGCGGGGGCCGCGATCCCACGTTTGCACTGCCCGCAGTGGTAATAGGCGCGCGCAATGTGATCCGCCCAAGCACGGTGTCGATCCACTTGTCGCGGTAGCCGACGAACTCTGCGAAATGCCTTGCCCCGCAGTCGATACGCGGCCCGCAATGCCCGGTGTCGGCAGCCAGCAGCTGTTGCAGCAGGGACCCGTCGAGCTCGGTCATCGGGGTGCGGATCGCCACCTCCACCGGCCGCAGACCCGCCCCCGAACCCAGCGGCCGTCGAGTAATGCAACTCGCCGACGGCTACCTACACACCTTCGTCAGCGGCATCGAGGTCTACACCAACGGTGAAGCCACCGGAGAACTACCAGGGCGATTGCGACGGCGCCCAGGTCGCAGCCCACATCTGAACGTCGCCGACACCGCGTATTTAAGGTCGCATCGCGTTTAAGGTCGCATCGCGCCATCGATATCTAGCCGCCGCTATTTCGGTTCCGGCCCTTCGATATTCGCGACGAGTCCTTTGCCCGGCTGCGGCCCACCCTCGGCTGTCCTGGCAACGCCTCGTCAGCATCCAAGGCTTCTGTCCGACTTCCGGTGACACGAACGACAATGCGGTTACGCGGTCAGCCCAGGCGTCGGCTGTTGTGGGCAGCGATGGCGCGGGAACCGCCGGTGGTAGTGGTGGGGCCGGCGGCCACGGCGGGGCCGGCGGCCACCGCGGGGCCGGCGGCGCCAAGGGCGGGCTGGCACGGGCGGCAGCGGCGGCATCGGCGGCGACGGCGGGGCCGGCGCCCGGGGCGGTGACGGCGCAACGCTCGCGGGCGCGGCCGGCGGCAACGGGGGCGCCGGTGGGTCCGGCGGCGCGGGCGGCAACAGCGGTACCGGCGGCACCAATGGCAGCGGCGGCGTAGGCGGCAACGGCGGCCGCGGCGGCGTCGGCGGCACCGGCGATTCCGGCATCAGCTTTGGCAGTGCCGGCGGCGACGGCGGCACCGGCGGCCACGGCGGCAACGCCGGCGCAGGCGGTGAGGCCGGCACCGGCGGCAACGGCGGCAGCAAAGGCAATGCGGGCAACGGCGGGACCGGCGGCGTCGGCGGCACCGGCGGTGCCGGCGATAACGGCACGATCGGATCGGCCGGCGTCAGCCCGGGTCCCGGGACCAACGGCCTCGCGGGCGGGGCCGGCGGCGCGGGTGGCGCCGGCGGCGACGCCGGGCCGGGCGGTCTCAACGGCAACGGCGGGGCCGGCGGCCGCGGCGGCGCCGGCGGCAGCGGCGGGGCCGGCGGCGCGGGTGTCGGGTCGACTGCGCCCGGCGGCGGCGCCGGCGACGGCGGCCATGGCGGCAACGCCGGTGCGGGCGGTCTGGCCGGCACCGGCGGAACCAGCGGTGTGGACGGAAACGGCGGCATGGGCGGTAACGGCGGCGACGGTGGCACGGGCGGTGAGGCAGGCAACAGCGGGGTCGGCGGCAAGGGCGGCGTCGGCGGCGACGCCGGCGCCGGGGGTGCCAGCGCCGGGGCTGGCCACGGCGGTACCGGCGGCACCGGCGGCCACGGCGGCGGCGGCAACGGTCACTCGGCCGATCCCGGGGGCAACGGCGGCCGTGGCGGCGCTGGCGGCACCAGTGCTAGCGGCACCGGCGGCGACGGCGGCCGCGGCGGCGTGGGCGGCGCCACGGGCGTCAGTGACGGCGACCTTCCTAACAACGCGGCCGGTAACGCTGGCGACGGCGGCCGAGGCGGCGACGGCGTCACCGGCGGCACCGGCGGTGCGGGCGGCGGCGGCAACCTGGGCCGCACCGGCGGCCACGGCGGCAACGGCGGTGCCGGCGGCAACGGCACCCATCTGGGCGGGGACGGCGGCCTCGGCGGCGTCGGCGGCCAGGGCTTCGGTGTCGCGGGCGGCACCGGCGGCAACGGCGGCGCCGGTGGCAACGGGACCGGTGCCGGCAGTACCGCCGGCGACGGCGGACAGGGCGGCCACGGCGGCTCCGGCAACAACGGCTTCATCGAGGCCCACATCGACGCCGGCGACGGCGGTAACGGCGGGTCCGGTGGCACCGGCGGTGCGGGCGGCGGCGGCAACCTGGGCCGCACCGGCGGCCACGGCGGCAACGGCGGTGCCGGCGGCAACGGCACCCATCTGGGCGGGGACGGCGGCCTCGGCGGCGTCGGCGGCCAGGGCTTCGGTGTCGCGGGCGGCACCGGCGGCAACGGCGGCGCCGGTGGCCACGGCGGCAGTGGCGGCGCTGGGACCAGCGCCGGGGGCGACGGCGCCACTGGCGGGCCCGGCGGCCCCGGCGGCGACGGCTCCGGCGGTGCCGGTACCGGCGGCAGCGCTGGCACCGCCGGTCAGCCCCACTCGGGCACCTCGGGAGGCGCCGGCGGCCCCGGCGGCAACGGTGGCGACGGTGGCCCGCTCTAGCCGGGCCACGCCGGATCAATCCGCTGACCAGCCATGTCCGGCCACACCGGCGAACCTCTTGGCATAGCCGGTGTCCCCCGCCGCGCACCCAGCCGGCGCAACATCGGAGACACGGCCAACCACCGCAAACCCATGACGAGCCGTTCCCACGGCGATGCGAACCGCGCCATTGGGGATGGCCGGTAATGTTCGAACTGCCTGGGAGTGTGTGGGGGGTCGGCGGTTTGGGCGATGTCGACAGCGCTAGGCGGCGGCACGGTTCGCGGCCTGCTTAGACCGCAAGTCCCAGGAAGACTACAAGTGCCCGGTCAAGTGCAACGACGTCAGAGTCGGACAAGCGTCCGACGCGATGGGCGAGGCTGGTCCGCGGAACCGTAGTGACCTTGTCGATCATCAGCTGGCTAACGCGCGTCAATCCGGTTGTGTCGGAGGGCTCTACTGGAAGTCGCAACAGCGGCGCTTCGACCTGACTAGTCGTGAACGGAACAACGGTGACCGAGGCCGTTGCATCGAACCGGTCATCTTGAATGATGACGACGGGGCGAGGTTTGCCGCTGTAGGCACCACGGGCGGCCGCGGTGTAGATGTCGCCCCGCCGCACGTTAGGTGTCGTCGTCCCAGTCGGAGGACACCGCATCGACGAAGGCTTGATCGTCTCGATCCTGATCGCTCCCGGCGACGAGTGCCGATTGGCGGTGCGCCTCGCGGACGAATTCGGGGGCGTTCACATCGGGAACCCAGATCTGAATCGGCCGCAAGCCTTGTTGGCGCAGTCGCTGGCGATACTGCCGCACCCGGTCGCGGGTAGATGCCATACGGCCATGTTACATGTAACGGGGCGGAACGCCTGCGACCGCGCAGCCAACCCCCACGTTATCGAGCCGATTCTATAGGGCCAAAATAGGGCCAAACTTTCAGAACAGGTGGCCCAATTCGGCGTCTTAAGACCGTCCTGACCAGCAGAAACACATTGGAGTGAGTCGAAAACCCATTTCGCATGCAGAAGGTCCTTTCAAACGCGGGCGGTGGGGCGCCATACAAGTCGGTCTCGCACTGTTACGTCGCGTAACACGCCGACGCATATCCGCCGGAAACCAAGCACCCGCGTAGCGACACCAAATGACAGAAAGCGATTCAGGGGTCGTGTGGGGTGATCGTTGGGAAGGTCTCATCCGCAACTTGGCACTTCGCGACTGCGGGTCTGAACACCCGGCATCCTCGGCGTGGCCGAGCCGATCACGGTTCCCACCTGGTAGCTGTTCGGCGATGACCGAATTATCCGAGTCGTGCGTCGCGCAGAGCTTCCCCGCGTTACTCTTTGCCGATGATCGCGGGCGAGAAGGCCCCTGACTTCACTCTGTACGATCACACCGGTCGGCCTCGGACACTGTCCGCGCTCCTTTCCGACGGGCCGGTTGTGCTGTTCTTCTTCCCAATAGCGTCCTCACCGATCTGTACAGCCCAGGCTTGTCATTTTCGGGACCTGAGCAACGAATTCGCCAGGGTGGGCGCCCAGCGGGTGGGTATCAGCACCGACACCGTCGACAAGCAGGCCCACTTCGCCCAACAGCGCTCGTTCGACTATCCGCTGCTCTCCGACTGGGACGGCGTGGTGTCCGAGCTGTTCGGGGTGCGCCGCGGCAGGCTCGCCAAGCTGCGTAGATCCGTCGTGGCGCGTGAGGCGGCCCGGCGTGGCCGGCACACTCGGCGCCGTGGCCTGCTGGCCCGGCTGCTGCCGGTCAGACGGACCACATTCGTCATCGACACCGACCGCACCGTACTCAAGGTCGTCTCCAACGAGCTGCGCGCATCGGTGCACGCCGACCAGACCTTGTGGTTCTTGGAGAACCACATCGTGCCGCATGGTTCGCGACATGTCCGGGAGAAGCACACCGACGCGCATCAGCAGTCGCAGGGCAAGGGCGAACCGATCGGCGACTGGTTCACAGAACCGGAAACCGCGGACGAGCCGAGCCTGGTCCGGCCATACGCGCTGACGGCAGGCCGTATCGACTCTGGTGTCGAACTGGCACTCGAGGCTCGGGTCGAAGCGCTCAGCACCACGGCGAAGCCGCCGCGCTGGCCGAGAAATGATGTGCGGGGCCAGATCCTGACGTGGTGCGTGCACAACCCCTCGGTCGCTGAGATCGCCGCTCGTCTGTCCTTGCCGCTCGGTGCGACGCGGTTCCTGGTCGGCGACCTGGTGGCACAGGGTTATTTGCGGGTGCACGACCCCCTCGGTGACTCGATGACAATCGACGAACGACGTGAACTGATAAGAAGGACCCTGCGTGGCCTACGAGCACTCTGAGGGGTGGAGCGCCGCCTCGACGAAGATCGTCATATCAGGCGGGTTCGGGGCCGGCAAAACGACGTTCGTCGGCGCGGTCTCGGAAATCATGCCGCTGCGCGCCGAGGCGCTGGTCACCAACGCGTCTGCGGGGATGGACGGCCTTGAGGCCACCCCGATGAAGAACACCACGACAGTGGAAATGGACTTCGGCCGCATCACCCTCGATGAGGACCTGGTGCTCTACCTGGTCGGCACGCCGGGCCAGCGCCGGTTCTGGTTCGTGTGGGACGACCTGGTCCGTGGCGCGATCGGCGCGATTATTCTGGCAGATGTCCGGCGGTTGCAAGACAGCTTCGCCGCCGCCGACTTCTTTGCGGCGCGTAACCTGCCGTTTCTGATCGCCGTCAATGAATTCGACGGTGCGCCAGGGCATCCTACGCACGCGGTCCGCAATGCGCTGACCCTGCCCGACCACATCCCGGTGATCACCGTCGATGCTCGTGATCGCCACTCGGCGAAGGCCGCGTTGATCGCCGTCACGGAGTACTCTCTGAGCACCCTCACGCCGCTGCGCGGCTGACCGCGTGGGCGATTCCGAAACAGTCTGGGTCGAAAGCGAATACGTCGGTCATGGTTTCCGTGACGACGACCTGAGCCGACTGCGAACCGAGCGTGTGGTGTTCGACGAACGCGATTTCCGCGGCGTCAACCTCACCGACGCCGAGTTCTTGGCATAGCTCGTTCCACGAGGAGTCGCGTGGGTTGTCGGTGTATGGGCTCAGGACATTGTTGACGTTTTGTCGTCAGGAGATGCTTGACGATTTTCGGGAGTTGGCTCCAGCGCCGGTGACATGAAACCGGGTGATGGGTTTGAGGTTTCGTCGGGGACGTACGGCGATCTCTTCTTCGCCGTTGAGGATGCGTAGGTGCGTGTCCTCGATCACGGCAGTCACGATTTTGCCGCGGTGGCGGGGGCCGAGCTTGACGCGTTGACCGGCGACCATGTTGCGGTCGCCGGCTGAGCTCTCATATCAGAAAGTCTCGGGGCTCACCGGGATGCTTCTATATCGTGTCAAGGGGTTGCTGGCACGGGATGTGCTGCAGCGAGCGTTCGGTAGAGCTGTCGCGTGATGTAGCGCTTGAGGGATCGCATGATTTCCTTGGTGGTGCGTCCTTCGGCTCGGCGGCGGGCGACGTACGCGCGGGTCGGGGCGTGGGTGCGCATGCGGACGATGACCACGGTGGTCAGTGCTCTGTTGAGGCGCCGGTCCCCGCCGCGGTTGAGTCTGTGCCGCACGGTATTTCCCGAGGATGCCGGGATCGGACAGGTGCCTGCCAGGGCGGCGAACGCCGCTTCGGAGCGCACTCGGCCGGGGTGCGACCACGCCGTCAGGACACACGCGGCGACCACCGAGCCGACACCGGGCAACTCGCATAGTTCCGGAGCGACCTCCACAACAGCGGAATCGAGGGCTTTGCGGTTGTCGGCCAGCTCGCCGTCGAGCGCGACGATACGTTTGGCCAGCCGGACCGCTTCCTGTCGGCAGGTAGCGGTGACAGCATCTTCGCGACGCTCACGCCAACTGGCGATGACCTTGAACTGACTGTGCGACAGTGCTTTACGCATATCAATACCGAGTTCAATCGTACGCAAGAGTGCCGTCAACGCGTTGATCGCACGGGTACGCTCAGCGACCATCTCCTCGGGCCACGACTCGCGGCAACCTTCTGTACTTTTCAACCGGTAGCCCAAAGCACTCGGGTCTTTCGTCAGGTTGCCGTTCGTCAACGCAATCGCGTGCGTCGCGCCGTTTGGCTTCGTCTCCACAAGCTTTCCGGCCACAATCACCGAGCGCGTGATGCCGGTATAGGCGATGGTCCCGCTGCCTCGGTGCTTTGCGCTCATACCCGTCGCTTTATTGAGGTGACGCACCAAGAGGATCGAGCACCCGGTCTCGCGGGCCAGCGTCACGATGGGCATCAGCGCTTGACGAGTGCTCGGGTCATCACCAGCCTTCACGCTCCTAGTCGACAAGAACGCTGTAATCGGATCAATGACAACCAGCCGCGCATTAACTTCGGCGATTGCACGCCGTAGTCGATCAACATCGTCGGGAATCAAAAACGGCACCGGATCGCCGTTGTCGGCAGTCGGCTGCTGCATCGTCGCAACTCGGGTCAGGTCAGCACCCGCCGCGATAAGGCGAGGAACAATCGTGTCTTCCTCGTCGTCTTCGACACCGACCAACACCACGCCAGCGGGGTCTGCTTCGGCCTGCTGAACGGTGCGTGCGTCAACCCTCGTCTCGGGCCACTTGCACCCTGTCGACACAATCGTGGCCAGCGTGAGCGTCAACATCGACTTGCCGACGTCAGGATCGCCTTCAAGGATCGACACCTTGCCCAACGGCAGCCACGGGCGCCAGAGCCACTGAACCTTAACCGGCACAACATCGGACAAAAGCCGGGTGACTCGGCCGCCATCGCTGGCCGGCTGCTCAGCCAAAAGCTTGGCCAGGGTCTCGGGGTGCCAAAACCCGCCGGGCTCCATCGCCTTCCGTGCCATGCGCGAGGTCTCGGCGCTGGCGAACTTGCCGGTGCGGCTTTGCAACGTCTCCACGTCATCCGCGTCCGCGATCACAACCCCGTCAACAACCATCCGGTTGAACTCCTCGGGGTCGCGTGCTTCACCGTCAACGGCAGCGTCCCAGCGCGTCCTTAGCTCATCGACCGCCGTCTGCGCCGGGAACCTCCCCGCCTTGGCCGCTCGCAGCCCCCAGCACATCGCCTCCCACATGCTCGCGTGGCGGCCGCCGGGTGTTGGGTCGAACGCCGCAAGTATCGGCTTCAAGGCGTAGGGCTCTCGGTCATCGGTATAGGCCACCAGGAACGCCTCGGCATTCGCGTCCAGCTCTGCGGGTGTTAGGGGTTGGCGATCCTCGGCTTCCGCAACAGCGTTGAGCTTGGTTGCTATCTCCTCCAGCAGGTAAGGGACCGGCTGATCCGGGACAGCGGTGTACGCGCCACCCTCGTCAGCTCGCGGGTGCACGGTCGGTGCCAGCACGAGCCCGCCACCGTAGCCCCGGATCTCACCCCAATTTTCGCCCTTCGGCTGCTTGAGAGCTTGCCGGGGCCATTGCCGAACCGATCACCGGCCCGTTGGCGATAGACATAGTGGCCGCGCCTGCCCTCGGGGTCAGATGTGGTCGGCAGGAATACCGCCGACTCAAGTAGCGGCCAAAGCCAGTCGGGCACTTTGTCCGGGGCATCGACGTCGATCACGAGAAGTCGGCCGCCGCCAACATGAGTCGCAATCCCCGCATCCGGCCACCGTCGCCACCAGTCGCGGATGGTGGCGAGTTCGGTCGTCGCCCGTTCGGGCGAACCCCGGCCAAGGTAGCTGCCGGGGTTCTTGGTTCCGGGGCGAATCGGGACGACGGGTATGCCCGACTTCGCATACAGCTCTGCAGCCTTCGCGTTCGCCAAGCCGCTGACATCAGGCCAGTTGTCGGCAAACGGGTTGTCCCGCTTTGGCTCTCCGCCTTGGCGAGCTTCCGGTAAACTCATATTTCTTCATTGTTGGTTCGTCCGCGCAGGGTTTGGTTGAAATCACCCTCGGTGCCCGCCAACGTGCCGGGGGTGATCAACGTTTTATGGCTGTGCAGCAACTTTCAGCCCACGCCCAGCGTGAACACCGACGAACTTTGTGGCCTCTGGTTGCTTTCGCGAGGCAATCCAGTCCAGTCCGTCGCGGACGCTGAACCAGTTCTTGCCGCCCATCCGCATCGGCTCAATCTCGCGCTGCATCACGGCTTTATGGACGCCGCTTCGGGTAACAGGGAAACCCAAATCACTCAGCTTCTCGAACAGCTGTTGCTCGGTCAGGTTCGGGATATCAAGCGGGTCGATAACACCGCTATCGTTCGCCATGAGCTGCTCCAAAGTCAGCCCCGCCATTCAGACGAGACAAGCCAGCGCCCGCACCAGTTTTCGGTGCGGTCGATACGTTCGCTTTGTCCCCGTGCAATTAGCACGATCAGGCTCAAACCGGAGCCACGGCGTTACCCTCTTCTAGGGCAAGGCCCGCAAGGGGCCGATCCCTCTAAGCTTACTCTACCGCGATCCGGTCCCGCCGACCTTTTGAATCGGCGGATGCGGAGCGGCACAGGCGCTTACATCGTGCTAGTGGTGCCACTTGCTCAGGTATGCACGCCTGGGTTCGGCAGCACGCGGATTTCGGCCGCGCGTGGTGAGGCGGGTTCGCTACTGCGTGGAACCGGTGGCGTAGTGCGGCCTTAAACCCACGAGCAACGTCATGGCGTTCCGTTGTTGCCGGGCGCGCCGTCGGGCGAACCTCCGGAGCCGCCGAAGCCACCAGTCGCGTGTCCTGCGGTAGTTGCGGAGGCGTCGCCACCGTCGCCGCCTGCGCCACCCTTCGCGCCGGAGCCGGTGCCACCATTGCCACCATTGCCGCCGGTTCCGCCGAACGCCTGTCCGCCACCGTTGTTGGTCGCATCACCGCCGTCGCCGCCGGGCGCTCCGTCGCTGGCGGTGGCGTTGCCGCCCGATCCGCCATGGCCGCCGGTGGCGGTGACGCCGGACGAGACGCTGTCGACGGTGGCGTCGCCACCGGCCCCGCCGTAACCCTCGGTCGGGCCGTTGCCGGAGCCGGTGCCCCCGTCGCCGCCGTTGCCCCCCGCGGCGCTCACGGCCGAGCCTGTGTTGTCGATTACCGCGTTTCCGCCGTCGCCGCCGTCCCCGCCCTGACCGCCGCCGCTGCCACCACTGCCGCCATTGCCGGCGGTGACGTGTCCGGTTCCGGTAGTGACCGCATCGCCGCCCGCACCGCCAGACCCGCCCACGATGCCGCTATCGCCCCCGGCGGCGCCGTCGTGGCCGACGGCGTCTCCGGTTCCATTGGCGTACGCACTGCCGCCTCCGCCTCCGGTGCCGGGGGTGCCCCCTAGGCCGCCGTCGCCGGGAGTACCACCCATGGCGTCGCCCGACCCGTTGTTGGTCGCATCACCCCCGGCGCCCCCGGCGCCCCCATGCCCAGCTAGCTCCTCGCCGTCGGGAGTTTGCGAACTGCCGCCCGTTCCGCCGGTACCACCCATAGCGTCGGCTGAAGAGCCCGCGCTATCTATTTGCGCGTTCCCGCCCGACCCGCCGCGCCCGGGGTCACCAATAGCGCCAACGCCGATGCCGTTTCCGCCGTTTCCGCCACTGCCGCCCACAGCTTCGATGCGGGATCCACCGCTGTCGATTTCCACGCCTCCGCCTGCGCCGCCGTCCCCGCCGGCGCCCTCGCCGCCGTAGCCGCCGTTGCCTCCGGCGCCGGCGTGCACAGCGCCGGTGCCGTCGGTGAACGCGTACCCCGCGTTGCCCCCATTTCCGCCCGCGGCGCCGTTGCCGCCGGAGCCGCCGTTGCCTGACGTGGCGGTTGAAGTCGAGTCGGCTTCGACACGTGCGTCGCCGCCGTCGCCCCCCCACCCGCCGGTGCCCCCGAAGTTTCCGGCGGCGCCCTCGGGAGTGCCGTTCCCGCCGTTACCGCCGTTGCCGGCGGACGCGGTGGCCGACGAGCCAGCGGTCTCGATAAATGCATCGCCACCTCGGCCTCCGGTGCCTCCGTTCCCCGCGTCGTCGGTATTGCCGGTGGCCTGTGCGCCGTCGGCGCCGTCGTGGCCGGTGGCGTTTCCGGTTCCATTGGCGACCGCACTACCGCCATTGCCTCCCGCGCCACCGTTGAAGCCGTTGCCGCCGGACCCGGGCGCGCCGCCCGTCGCGTTTCCTGAGCCGTTGTCGGTCGCCGTGCCTCCGGTGCCTCCCTGGCCGCCAGTGTTGGCGTCGGATTCACCGCCCGCGCCGCCCGCGCCGCCGATGGCGTCGGCTTCCGACGAGCTGCCGTATATCAGCGCGTTGCCGCCTGAGCCGCCGTGACCACCGTTGCCGTTCTCGCCCTCGCCAATTTCGGTCGCCTCGCCGCCAGCACCGCCGGTGCCGCCGATGGCGGTTACCGATGAATGGCCGTTATTGATTTCGACTGTGCCGCCGGTACCGCCGGTGCCCCCGTCGAATATCTCGCCGGGGCCGCCCGCACCGCCGGCGCCACCAGCCACCTGCCCGGTTCCGTTGGAGGACGCGAGACCGCCGGCGCCACCGGTCCCTCCCGTGTAGCCGTTGCCGCCAGTGCCTCCGCTGCCGGAGGTTGCCGTGGCAGTCGAAGAACTGCCGAGGATCTGCGCTTGCCCGCCCTGGCCGCCAGTTCCACCGATGACGCCGAAGCCGCCGGCGCCACCGTTGCCGCCGACCGCGTCGTTGGTGTCGTGTATCGAGGCTCCGCCGACTCCGCCGTTGCCCCCGTTTCCGCCGCCTTCACCGGTGGCGACGTTGTAGAGGCCGTCGCCCCACCCGCCGTCGCCGCCGTTGCCGCCGTTGCCCGCTATCGCCCCGGCGGGACCGCCGTCGCCGCCGGTGCCGCCCGCGTATCCGCTGCCGGAGGGGGCGTCGCCGCCCCTGCCTCCGTCGCCTCCGTTGCCATACAGCCCGCCGCTGCCGCCTGCACCGCCGATGCCTGGGGCTTGGCCCAGAAGGGTCGTGGCGTCGCCCCCGTGGCCGCCGTTGCCACCGACGACATAGCCGCCGTCCGCGCCGGTACCGCCCGGCACCGCTCCGGAACCGCCAGCCGCTCCGCCGCCTCCACCGGTGCCCGGTGTGCCGGGAGCACCTCCGTTGCCGCCGTTGTACCCGTTACCGGTGGTGAGGTCGACCGAACCGTACCCACCGTCCCCACCTGATCCGGCGGTACCACCCTGCCCGCCCGTGCCGCCATTGCCGTTGGCGCCCGCGTGTCCGCCCGCTGCCGAGCCTTGCCCGCCGGCCCCGCCAACGCCGCCGGTGCCACCTCTGCCGCCGTTTCCACCGGTGCCGCCGTCGGTGGCGTTCGCGTCGGAGGGCGTGATTCCGTCGAGGCCGGCCCCGCCGGCACCGCCGATGCCGCCCACGCCGCCGATACCGCCGGCACCGCCGTTGCCCCCGAATAGGCCGCCCCTGCCGCCGGCGCCACCGTTGCCGCCCGTGCCGCCGATGCTGCCGGTCCCAGGCGCGGAGCTCGAAGTGGCGGCGGTGCCCATTTGACCGGTCACGCCGGTCCCGCCCGCGCCGCCGGACCCGCCGTTGCCGAACAGGAAGGCGCTACCGCCGGCACCGCCGGGCTGCCCGGGCGCACCCGACCCGCCGTTGCCGCCGTTGCCGAAAAGCCACCCGCCAGCTCCGCCGGCCTGTCCGGTGCCCGCCGCCCCGTTGGTGCCGGGGCCGATCAGCGGGCGCCCCGTCAGGTCCTTAACCGGCGTAAACACCGCCAGGCTCTGCAGGTCCTGCCCGATGCTCTGCAACGGCGAGGCATTGGCCGCCTCGGCGGCAGCATAAGCGTCCCCGGCCCGTGTCAACGCCTGCGCAAACTGGGCGTGAAACGCCGACGCCTGAGCGCTGAGCGTCTGATACGCCTGGGCGTGGCCCGAAAACAGCGACGCGATCGCCGCCGACACCTCATCGGCCCCGGCGGCGAGCATTGAAGAGGTCGGAATCATCGCCGCCGCATTGGCCTCGCTCAACGACGAACCGATACCGGCGACATCTGCTGCCGCGGCTAGCAAAGTGCCTGGTGTAGCCACTACAAACGACATCGCGATGCGCCTCCGATCGTGTTGCTCAATCTACCGGACCCCGGCTATTCTGGCCCCTCTGCGACTGGACGTTTAACGCTTGACAAGGGCGGCCCTGGGCTTCCCCCCAAATCGTGGAGGCATCGTTTATGCTGCGTCCGGTTGGACGGCAGCGATCTTCTCGTACTCGATTGGTGGTAGCAACCCCGCGGAGCTGTGCCGTCGTCGAGTGTTGTAGAAGTCGTGGCACCAGGCCGTGATGACGGCGCGAGCCTGGGCCTTGGCGGCAAAGTGGTGCCGCAAGAGCACCTCGTGCTCCAGGGTGGAGAAGAACGCCTCACTGGCGGCGTTGTCGAAGCACGAACCGACGCGTCCCATCGATTGCCGGATTCCAAGACGCCGACAAAGGGCTGTGAAATCGTTTGCGGTATAAGTTGATCCGCGATCAGTGTGGAACACGACGCCATCGAATGCATTCTGTCCACCGCGCACCGCGGTGGCCATCTTGATCGCATCGCCGGCCAGCTCGGAGTCCGGATGCTCCGACGTCGGGCAAGCCAGCAAACGCCGACCACACAGATCCAGGACCGAGGCCAAATACAACTTGCCCTCGTCGGTGGGGATTTCGGTGATGTCGCCGCACCACTTGCGGTTTGGCGCCGAGGCGGTGAAGTCGCGGCGCAGCAAGTCCGGGAATTTGGGCGCCTTCTTGTCCTGCTTGGTCAATCCCTTGGGCCGCTTGGGTTTGCGGCCTTGCAGGCCTTGCCGTCGCATCGAGTCAGCCACGGTGTTCACGCACTCGCTTGTCCAATGCCGCACGCCGGGACTGGCGCTCGGTGGGCTCACGACCCAGCCACTTGTACAGCCAGGAGACACTGACCTGATTCGCCCTGGTTTTGATGGAGACTCTGGTTATTGGATTTCGACCAGGGGTAGGTCGGTCCGTTTCGTAGCGTAGAACGTGGCTTCGAACTCTGCGGGCGGTAGGTCTTTGAGGTAGCCATGCAGTCGGCTGGTGTTGTGCCAGTGGACCCAGCCGAGGGTGGCCAACTCGACGTCGGCGATTGTTTTCCACGGGCCGGTCTGGGCCGGACCGTAGATGAGTTCGAACTTGTAGTAGCCGTTAACCGTTTCCGCGAGGGCGTTGTCGAAGCTGTCACCGACGGTGCCGATGGAGGGAACCGCGCCGATCTCGGCGAGCCGTTCACCGTATCGAATGGAGGTGAATTGAGAGCCGGCATCGGAGTGACATCGCAACCCTGCCAACATCTTTCCGCGAGATCACCGGGCCATCTCGATGGCGTCGAGGACCATGCTGGTGCGCATGTGTGATGCGACCCGCCAGCCTACGATCATGCGGCTGAAGGCATCGATGAGAAAGCACATTCTGTGGAATCAAAATTGTCAAGTTCATCGGCATTTCCCGGGTCGGATCTGCACGATCGGCAGCAGGGTTACGGTGGCAGGCGTTCCGATCTCGCGCGGTGTCGGGCCAGCTGGGGTAGAGACATCGGCGAGGCGATCGAGCAGGGCGGTGACTGCGCTGTGTCCGTCCTCGACTGCGGCGCGTTCGTCGTCGGTGAGTGGGATGGCGGTGAGCATGCGCTGCAGGTTGCGCGCTTAAGTTCTCGGTTCTCCTGTTCAAGGCCCTTGATCCGCTGCGCTTCGGAGGTCGACACTCTCGGGGTGTACCCGTCATCGATGTCGGCCTGACGCAGCCAGGCCCGCACCGATTCGATGCCATACCCGAGCTGACGGGCCACCCGCTGCACCGTCCCGTGCTCGGTGCCCAACTCGGCACGCAACGCCCGCACCATCCGCACCGCACCGGCCTTCTCGTCCGGGCTATACCGACGCGACGCCGGCATTCCAGGCACCTGTTCCTTCGGCATGACTCCATCCTCGTTTCCAAGGTCTGGAGCCTCCACAGCTCCCGGGATGGTTCAGTTCATCTCGGAGCGTGTGAAGTGTTATATGACTAGCTGTTTGAACGCGCAGCCCGCTTTCGCGTCGTTAATCGGAGTCGTCGGTCGTGGGATGGTCAGCGTCGAATCTCCTGCCCTGGTTAGGCGGTGCCGGAGAAGCTCAGACCGCGGGACCGATATCCAAGACGACCACCTCGACACGCTTGAGTGGGAGGTGACGCTGCGACTGCTCGCGTAATTCCTCGGCCAGTGCATCTGCGTCCGGATGCTTTTTGTGCCACGCCGACGGCCGCAGTCCAGGAGCGGTCCAGTAGACGATGTAGATGCCGTGGCTGAATCCTGCGGGATTCACATACTTCGCGACAAGCTGATCCTCAATGGCGGTTGGCAATTCCCGGTTGTCGACTCGTTTGGCTTCGAAGACCACTCGCCCAATTTCTTCGCCCCGGAGGTAGCTGTGATGTCGATGCGGGTGCCGACGCCGGCCCCCTTGTGCCGCGCCACCTGGATCCCGCGATCGACGACGACGTAAGGGCGAAGCGGCAGGCGCGTTTGCTCCACCAACCAATCGGATATTGTGTCCTCGCCTTTCGGTGATGCACCCCCCTTGCGGGGATCGCCGTCCCACGAGCTTCGAAATCCAGCGCGGTCGCGCAAATCGCTTTGGATCTCGTCGAGCTGTTCAAGCAGAACCGTCAGAAGTCCGGCGCTAGATCGGATGTTGACGCCACGATTGACGCACGCTGGTCGACGAGCGGTGACACCATATCGATGTGAGCAAGTGGAGCTTCGCGTGAGATGACAACCACGGGACTTTCATGCGGATCGTGCGGCAGTGAACTGAACGAGAATGCCAAGTTCTGTAGCGAGTGCGGTGCAGCGGTTTCGACGGGCGCGAAACCGGCCGAATACAAGCAGGTCACCGTCCTGTTCGCCGATGTGGTGCATTCGATGGAGATCGCCGCGGCGGTGGGTGCCGAGCGGTTGCGCGAGATCATGGCCGAGCTAGTCGACCGCTGCGCGGCAGTAGTGCAGAGATACGGCGGCACGGTGGACAAGTTCACCGGCGACGGGATCATGGCGGTGTTCGGCGCGCCGGTCGCGTTGGAGGACCACGCCGTTCGTGCATGCCTGGCTGCCTTGGGCGTTCAGGAGGACGCGAGGCGGCTTGCAGTCGACGTCCAGGAGCGCGACGGTGTGGACCTCCAGTTGCGGGTGGGACTTAACTCCGGTCAGGTGATCGCCGGTGAGATCGGTTCGGGGCCATTCGGTTACACCGCCGTCGGTGAGCAAGTCGGCATGGCGCAACGGATGGAATCGGCGGCATCGCCGGGCGGAGTGATGCTCAGTGCGTCGACCGCGCGACTCGTTGAGAGCGCTGTGACTCTCGGCGAATCTGAGCTGGTTGAGATCAAGAGTGCCGACGGGCCGGTGCCCGCCCGTCGGCTGTTGGGCATGGACGACGGGCATCGCGCTGCCCGGCGCGCTGAGTTGAATCTGGTCGGTCGGCGCTGGGAGATGCCCGCGGTTGAAGGCTTGTTGGAGCGTGCCATCGATGGTTACGGGGCGGTGGTCGCCGTGGTGGGCTCACCTGGCATCGGCAAGAGCCGGCTGGTGCGCGATGTGGCGGCGATGGCGCGTCGCCGCGGCGTGGAGGTGTTCACCGCCTTCTGTGAGTCGCACACCAGCCAAGTCCCCTTCCATGCCGTGGCACGCCTGCTGCGCGCGGCGACCGGTGTCGAGGGTCTTGGCGCGTATGCCGCCCGAACGCGGATACGGACTCAGGCTCGCGACGCGGAGCCTGAGGACTTGGTGCTCTTCGATGACCTGCTGGGCATCGCCGATCCCGATCTCGAGCTGCCGAAGATCGATCCGGATGCGCGTCGGCGCCGGCTGACCGCGCTGGTGAACGCCGCGTCGTTGGCCCGCGAAAACCCGGCGCTGTACGTCATCGAGGATGTCCATTGGATTGATGAGGTCAGCGAGTCGATGCTGGCCGAGTTTCTCACCGTGATCCCGCAGACGCCTTCGCTGGTGCTGGCCACCTACCGACCGGAGTACGACGGGCCGTTGGCTCGGGTGCACGGTGCTCAAACCATCGCCCTTGCGCCGCTGAGCGATTCAGAGACCGCGGCACTGGTCGCAGGGCTGATCGGGTCGGACCCATCGGTTGGCGCACTGGCCCAGAAGATCGCCGAGAGGGCCGCCGGTAACCCATTTTTCGCCGAGGAGATCGTGCGGGAATTGGCCGAGCGTGGCGTGCTGCGCGGCGAGCCCGGCGGTTACATATCGGCGGCAGAGGTTGGTGAGGTGAGCGTGCCTGTCACGCTGCAGGCGACCATCGCGGCGCGCATTGACCGGCTTGATCCGGTCGCCAAGCGCACCTTAAGCGCGGCGGCGGTGCTCGGTGCGCGATTCACCGTCGACCTGCTGACCTCGCTGGGGGTTGACGCTGTCGTTGATGATCTGCTGGCCGCTCAGCTCATCGATCAGGTCCGCTTCACCCGGCAACCGGAGTATGTGTTTCACCATCCGCTGATCCGTACGGTGGCCTACGAATCACAGCTCAAATCGGATCGCGCAGAGCTGCACCGGCGCGTCGCGGCGGTAATCGAATCACGTGACCCGGCAGTGGCGGAGGAGAACGCTCCGTTGATCGCCGAGCATCTGGAGGCCGCCGGTGATCTGCACGCCGCCTACGGCTGGCACATGCGCGCGGCACCGTGGGCGACCAATCGCGACATAAGCGCGGCGCGACTGAGTTGGGAGCGCGCCCAAGCGATCGCCGATGCATTGCCCGCCGATGATCCCAACCGAGCGGCCATGCGCATTGCCCCGCGTACCATGTTGTGCGCGACCGCCTTTCGAGTCCATGCACAGTTGGCCGATACCCGCTTCGAGGAATTGCGGCAGTTGTGCACCGCCGCCGGGGACAAGGCGTCACTGGCCATCGGGATGGCGGGGCTGGTGATGGATCATGCGTTTCAGGACCGGCTGCGCGAGGCGTCGCAGCTGGCATCGGAAGCCATGGCCCTCATCGAGTCGGTCGACGATCCGAACCTGACGGTGGGGCTATCCTTTACGGCCATCTACGCCAAGGGTGAAAGTGGCGAGTGGTGTGGCGTGCTGCGATGGTCACAGCGGGTCATTGACCTGGCCAACGGGGACCCCTTAAAAGGCAACTTCATTATTGGGTCCCCGTTGGCGCACGCCTTGACGACGCGGGCTATGGCCCGTTATTGCCTGGGTCGTCCCGGATGGCGAGACGACGTGCGGCAGGCCCTGGCCATGGCCCGCGACACCGACCCCGTGACCTACGTCAGGGTCGTCATGTACGTCTACCTCGTGGGAATACCGGGTGGAGTCCTTGCGGCCGACGATCGGGCGGTGCGCGAGATCGAGGATGCCCTACAAGTTGCCGAACGATCCAGTGATGACCTCGCGTTGGCCCACGCCCGGGTGACACTGGGCTTTGCGTTGGTGCACCGCCCAACGGCTCCAGGGCATGACCGCGGACAGAAGCTCCTGGCCGAGGTCAGCGACGTGTTCCTGCGCCGGGGACACAATCTGGGCGAGTTAGCGATCGTCAACGTGTATTCGGCACGTGAGAGGGCTCGGCGTGGAGATCGCGATGACGCCATCCCGCTCATGCGCGCCGCCCTCGACGATCTGGTCCGCGAGGGGAAGGTGCTGGCGTGGGGCATTCCAGCGACGGGTGTCCTGGTGGAGACACTGCTTGAGCGCGGGTCCGACGGTGACGTCGCCGAAGCCGAGGCCGCGATCGAGCGGTTAGCGACCGCGCCAGCCGAAGAGGGTATGGCGATACGCGAGATTTGGCTGTTGCGGCTGCGGGCACTCCTGGCGCGCGCTCACGGCGACGCCACGGCCTACACAGATTTCCGGGATCGCTACTGCGATATGGCGAGAACGCTTGGCCTCGAAGGGCATATCGCGTGGGCCGAGGCGATGCCATGACGCCACGCGGTGCGGCTACTCCGTGTGTGCCAGGGCCGGTTGCCTATCGCAGGTCCTGGCGGGCTCGGGAAGGGTGACCGTATCCAGGAATCCCGGCCAGCTCAAAACGGCGTGGATAGATGCTCCAGGCCCTCGTCTTGCCCGCTCCGCGCTCGCCAGACCTGGTTGAGCAACCTTCATAACCAAGCGGTCGCGATAAGACGAAGCCGGCAGACACCTAAGCGTCCTTACTCGAACCTTGATGCGTCGGGCTTCGCGTTCGGCTTGCAACGATTCTCGCGCTCCAAGGCTGTGTGGTCTGGGTGAGTTTGCGGATCGGTGCTTCGGTGTGGCGGTCGAGCACTCGTGTTGGCTGCGAGGCTGCAGCCCATGGCACCTACGATTCGACGCATGAGTGTTCCGTTCTCGTGGCTGCTGCCGTATGCATGGCCCCGCACACCTGTTCTCGCGCGCGATGTCGTGTGCACGTCGCAACCGCTTGCCGCGCAGGCGGGTCTGGCGATGCTCGCCGAGGGTGGCAATGCGGTCGATGCTGCGCTGGCGACCGCGGTGACGATCTCGTTGGTTGAGCCGGTTTCGAACGGGATCGGCTCGGATGCGTTCGCGATTGTGTGGGACGGCCATCGCTTGCACGGATTGAACGCGTCGGGACGATCGCCTGCGGCGTGGACGCCGGAGTATTTCAATGGTGGAAGCGTCCCGGCCCGTGGCTGGAACTCGGTCACCGTTCCTGGCGCGGTGTCGGCCTGGGTTGAGTTGCACGCTCGGTTTGGCAAGCTTCCTTTTGAGCGGCTCTTCGAGCGCGCGATTGATTACGGTCGCAACGGTTTCCTCGTTTCACCGATGATCTCGCGGCAGTGGGCGGCACAGGTGGCGGAGCTGAAGTCACAGCCGGGCTTCGGAGAGGCGTTCCTGCCGGGCGGCCGCGCGCCGGCTCCCGGAGAGCGCTTCCGTTTTCCCGAGCACGCGGCGACGTTGGAGAAAATCGCGACCACCCAGGGCGCAGCGTTCTACCAAGGTGAACTCGCGGAGAAGATGCACGAGCATTCCGATGCGAACGGGGGTGCCATGCTCGTTTCCGATCTGGCCGCGCACCGGCCCGATTGGGTCGAAACGATCACCCAGGAATACCGCGGCTACACGATCCACGAGATTCCGCCCAACGGTCAGGGCATCATCGCGTTGATCGCGGTGGGCATCCTTGAGCACTTCGACATGGCCAGCCTTCCAGTGGATTCCGCGGAGAGCGTGCACCTTCAGATCGAGGCAGCGAAGCTCGCCTTCGCCGACGCGCTTGCCTACGTCGCCGATATCGATTGCATGCCTTTCGACCCACACCGGCTTCTCGACAAGGACTACCTGCAGGAAAGAGCTGAGTTGATAGACCGCAACCGCGCGAAGCCTGTCGCGGCCGGCAAGCCGCTGCAGGGCGGGACGGTGTACCTCACGGCCGCTGATTCCTCGGGGATGATGGTGTCGATGATCCAGTCGAACAATGTGGGCTTCGGCTCGGGTGTGGTTGTGCCCGGCACCGGGATCTCACTGCACAACCGCGGCGCGAACTTTGTTGCAGCACAAGGACACCCGAATCAGGTCGGGCCGAACAAGCGGCCGTACCACACGATCGTTCCCGGTTTCATGACCAAAGACGGCGTACCGGTGATGTCCTTCGGTGTGATGGGCGGAACCATGCAGCCGCAGGGCCACGTCCAGGTCGTGGTGCGTATCGCCGACTATGCCCAAAATCCGCAAGCGGCATGCGACGGGCCGCGGTTCCGATGGGTGCAGGGCATGCAGGTCAGCTTGGAAGATGGCTTTCCGCCGGCCACCGTGGACGGCCTTCGGCAGCGCGGCCACGAACTCGTCACAGTCGACGACTACAACAGCTTCGGTAGTTGCCAGGCCATCTGGCGGCTCAATGACGGCTACCTCGCCGCCAGTGACCCGCGCCGCGACGGGCAGGCCGCGGGTATCTGATCGCGTCGCGTCATAGGTGAGTGGCGTTTGCTGTTGGATGAGATACAACCCCGTGAGTAATCACACGTTCGCCAGAAAGGCACCACGTTGACGGCCACCAGCCCGCACGCGACATCGCTGACCGACGGCGCCATTGTCGAGGAATCCGACCTTGGCTCCATCACTCGGGTCACTGCAGACAACTTCCCGATCCTCAACGGCATGTCAGCCAAGCGGGTGGTCATCAACCCAGGCGCGATGCGCACCCCACACTGGCATGCCAACGCCAACGAACTCACCTACTGCCTGTCGGGCACCGCACTAGTGTCCGTCCTGGATTCGTATAGCAAGTTCTCGTCGTTCACGATCAGCGCGGGCGAGATGTTCCATATCGACTCCGGGTCGTTGCACCACATCGAAAACATCGGCGAAGACGTGGCTGAGTTCATCATCGCCTTCCGCAGCGAACGTCCCGAAGACTTCAGCCTCGGTGCGTCGTTCGGTGCGTTCACCAACGCCGTCCTCGGCAACACCTACGACCTGCCCGCCTCAGACTTCGCCGCCATCCGCCGCGACACGGTAGACCGCGCGTTGGCGGCCCGCGAGGGCGATGCCGTGGTTCCGCCGTCTGCCCATTTCAACGACCCGCACAAATTCTCCGTGGAGGGCCAGCCCGCAGCGATCAGTCTGATGGTGGGTTCGGCGCACTTGGCACGGGTGCAGGTGTGGCCGGCGCTCAAGGACCTGTCGATGTATTCGCTGCGGATCCGTGAGGACGGGATGCGGGAGCCCCACTGGCACCCGGTCACCGCGGAGATGGGTTACGTGCACCGCGGATCCGCGCGCATGACGATCATGGATCCCGACGGCAGCGTGGACACGTGGCGACTCAAACAGGGCGACGTCTATTTCATCCCGCGCGCCTACCCGCATCACATCGAGGTCGTCGGATCTGACGACATCCACTTTCTGATCTTCTTCGATCAGGCCATGCCCGGTGATATCGGTTTCCGTGCATCCGCGAGCGCCTACTCCCGAGAAGTCCTCGCCGCCACATTCAGCACACACCTGGCGGCGCTGCCGGTGTTCCCGTTCACGAACACCGATCCCCTCATCGTCACCCGCTCAAACCCTGTCGACGAGTACGCGATCGGCGAACGGTAATCACGGCCTCTGTCGGGCGATCTGAGAATCCAAACGGGACCGGATCACCTGCGATCGAGGCGAGGCGAGGCGAGGCGAGGCGAGGCGAGGCGGACCTGTGTTCGAGTACGTTCCTATTGCCTCCACCACTTGACCAGCGGTTCGGATCTATTTCCCCCTCTAACCGGCTCGCAACACCGTCCAAATCCCCACCGAAGAGATCGGCGTGAACGTCCAGCGCCGTGGAGGCTTCGCATGTGCAGCACGCTACGGGTAGACATTGCCCGCCACGATCAACCCCCCGGGATGACACCCCCAGGCAGCGAAACCCCCTGCCAAATCAGCGGTGCGCCGTGCGCGGGACGATCGCACTTGAGCAGCGTGCCGTCTGCGGCCTGCGAAGACGCACCTTGCACCGAACATGGATCCCCAACATTGGGTGGAGACGCATGCACCGGCCCGCTTAGGACGACGGCCGCGATCTCGGTGACTGTCGCTAACATCGCTAGGTTTACGAACCGGAGAGTGCCCATGACGAAGACCTTCCTGCTGTAGCGAAACGGCAAACTCAAAGATAGTTGGCAACCGGATCGAGCGACACGGTTTCCACTGGCACCAACACCACCTGCCTGCGGGGCTACCTCGACGACATTCCCCACACAGAATTCGAGGCACGTTGCTTTGTGCTACGAACCGAACTGACCAACCCCGGTCGAAATCAAATATCCCGGCCTGCACGGCGTCCCGGCAACGCATGGTCCGCTCCGGCCACGAAGGCGTCGATCGCTG
Source organism: uncultured Actinomycetota bacterium (assembly GCA_963845595.1). Lineage (GTDB taxonomy): Bacteria > Actinomycetota > Actinomycetes > Mycobacteriales > Mycobacteriaceae > Mycobacterium. The sequence goes on along the minus strand of CAWJSU010000002.1, from coordinate 321,285 downwards.
AGGCCCGACGGAGATGATCGCTCGCGGCGCCACTCGCTTGGCGTTATTAACTGCTGTGATTACCCCCATCGACGAAAGATCGCCGCCGCGGAACATCAAAACGCTGCTGAAATGCCGGGCGGGCAACGCGATACGCTCGCGCTTGTTCGATGGCGCCCTCGCCGTCGTCTTCGGCAACATACTCGGCGTGACGGCTACCGGCGTCGCCCAAGGAATTGCGATCGTGACGCCCATTTTCATCGCCGTGTTGTGATCCGTCGGACCCTAGTCGGCCGGCATCGGACGCGACGGTGCGGCCAAAGGCTGACCGGGGGATTTTCGCGGGCTTGCGGCGCCATCCATGATTCGGGCGGCCATCGCGTCCAAGCGCCACTGGGGTGACCAGCGCCCAATGATCCGAAGGTCTTTCGCGTCGATGCCCACGGTGTAGAAGCGCTTCGGTCGGGGATCGGTCAACGCCTTGAGGTAGGCCTGTGCGACCACTTCGGGCTCCTTGCCCGAGCCGACCATATTCGCAACGGTGCGGTCGAGGCTTGCCAGCAGGTCTCCGTACAAGTCGGTCGCCTGGGCCGGCAGTTTGGCCCGGGCCACGGCGTTCTGCTCTTCTGCCGACAGTGTCATTCGTGATTTAACGTGCCCGGGATCTAGAAGAATCACTTGGACACCGAAGTGTCTGACCCCGGCCCTGAGTTGACGGGTGAGGAGTTCAAGCGCCTACTTCGCCGCCAGATACGTGCTGACGAGTGGCATGTTGAGCAGAGTTGAGCCAGAGGTCACGTTGATGATTCGGCCCCTTGCCGTGCGCAACAAGGGCAGGAAAGCCTGTGCGCAGTAAATGCTTCCATAGAAGTTGGTGTCGACGGGCATGGTCAGTTCGTCCATCGGCGCGAACTCCAGTGGCCCCGCACCGCCGACGCCGGCGTTGCACACCAGTCCATCGAGACCATGTTCTTGGCAAAACTCGCCAATTCGTCCTGCCGCTGCGAATACCTGGTCGCGGTCTGTGACGTCGGCCAGGAAGGTTTTCAGCGGGCCATGCGCGTCGGCTTCCAGGCTTTCAGCGTCGGCTTGCTTGCGAACGATTGCGAAAACCTGCCAGCCGCTTCGGTTCAGTAGCAGCGCGGCGGCTCGGCCGACACCGGCCGAACAGCCAGTGATCACAGCAGTTTTCATCCTCACCGCTCCAATAAAAATACGTTGTTGTAACGTAGCCCGCGCTCTGCGGCGGCGCAATGGCTCAACGGCAAGATAGCGCCTTGTGTGCACTGCGGGTGTGACCGGCGATCCGTCGGTTCACTAAAGGCGCTGAAGGTCATATCGCGGCAGCGGGCTCGCCGAGGCGCAGTTCTCGCGCCACGGTGGTGGCCCGTTGGCGGCCTCCACGACTCGGCCGGCGAGCGCTTCCACTTCCGCGCCGCGCATCGGGCGAAGAGAGCCCAGCACCATGATCGATGCGGTCACCACACCGTCGGCGTCGAAGACCGGCGCTGAAACTTGCATGACTTGCACTTCGGTTTCGTGGTCGACCTGTGTCGCCAGATACTCGCTGTGCCGCAATCGCTCGATCAATTCGTCACGGACTCTTCGACCGGGCTCGGAGTCCGGCGTGAGTACCAGGTCTTCGAGAACTTGTCCGAACTGTCGTCCGGGCGGGGCATCAACCGAGTAGCTGTAGCCGTGTCGGCGGGCGAACACAACCGATGCCGTGCACAGGTTGCCGTATGTTCGGCCGTCCATTTGGTTGGGCGCTCTCCCAGGTCGACCAGATTCCTACCGAGAATGGCCCCAGGGCACCGTTCCGTTCGTAGAACCCCTGCGGGTCATAGACTTTCGCGCTTGGCCACGGCCACGGGCAGATCACCGAGGTCGCAGCGCCAGACCACCTGGTGATGGCCGTGTAGGCAAGGCCGTATGTCATGAAGGCGACATTCACCAAGACGAGCATCACTACGAACGAACCCAGCGCCGGCTTTGCAGGAAAGATCCTCGCACGCTGCGCCAGCTTCTCGGCAACTGTCCGACCGGTGTCGTCACGGTAGATCATCACTGCCGCGGGAATCATCAAGATGCCGATGAGCGACGACTGCCATAGCAACGGGAATTGCCAACGCGTGCCGACGAATACCGAGCCGAACGGTATCACCTGAGTGAAGCTGTAGAGACCTAGGCGAACGCACACCTCCTCGATAGCGAAGTCGTAGACGAATCCGCACACGAAGACCAACGCCGACAGGCTGATTAGTGGATGCCGCCAAACGAACGCATCGGGTGAACGGCGCGCTTGGAGGCGACGCAGCCCCCAGATGGCGGGGAAGAACGGCGGCACGACAAACATCGAAATGGCCGCAATGAACAATGGTTCGACGGTCGGCGACAACGAGACTAACGGCCAATCCTCTGGCCAGTGCCACAGATCAGGGTTGTAGGCCGCGAACGTCACCCAATTCATCGGCGCGTCCAACCAGGCGAGCGTGCTGACGGCGATCGTCATCAACAGATAGGGATGCTTGGGATGGCGGCGCCATTGAACCACCACCAGCACGACGATGCTGATCAGCGCCAGGTAGCTGAAGATCTCGACCGTTACGATCCAGTGGCGGTACCCAAACAAAGGGTCCGTCAGCTGATGGCGGACCCCGCTGTCATTCGGGTTGCGGATGCGGGCTGAGACCGCTCCGTAGCGGGCGTGGTGGACGATCAAACCGAGGATCGTCAGGCTGGCCACACCGCCGATGACCAACCACCGCGACACCCGGCTTCGTTTGTCGTCGAGCCGATCAACCTGTTCGGTGGCCACTGCGACTCCTTGTCGACGGGTTGACTGCCAGTTCTTGGCAAAGCCGCACGACCACTCGCGTTAAACCTAAGATTTGTCCCGCTTAGTCAAGTCCCGTACATGGGGGTTGTCAACGACTCTGGTCACGTCGAAGATTCCGCTGCGAGACTGGCGCCAATACCTGGCGGCGCCGAATCGCAGTTTGCGTGGCCGTCAAGACCCGGGAACGAAACCGCAGGTAACGAGGGGTACTGAATCGGAACGAGACGGAGCGAACCTGCAGGCCAAAGGGTATTTCCACAGGTAGCCACGCGGGCGTGGGCGGCGCTGACCGATGGCCGCTGACCCCAACCTTGAACAGTTCGAAGACGTTCAGTCCGGGTCAATGGGTGATGATGTCCTCCGCTTCTCGACTTGGAACGGTCCGGCGAAGCGAACCTCCAAAAGCTCGGTGAGGTCGCCCGCGGCGTGGCGGTCTTCGATAGCCGCCCGAAATCGGGCCGCGGTATCTGCGACGTCACCGGTCAGCGAGTAGATAGCCAGAAATCCCGGCTCGCCGGGTTCCGTGCTTCGATAGAGCGTCGCTGCGTCGACGCCGTCCACGGCGAGAGCATTACGAAACTGGACCTCCTCGTACCAGGTCAAGAACTCCTCAACGCGCTCTTCGTCACGACAACTGGTGAGGGCAACGAAGATGCCACCGCCATCGGTCATTCGTTCTGCTCCCTTCGCTTCCAACAAATCACGATGGGCGATCGAGACTCGACCGGTTGACGGCCGCTCTCCACCGCTTCGTGATCTACCTTTCCCGATCGGACGTGGCCGTTATCTGGTAAAAGGGTTCTCACTTACGATTTCCTTCCGATCGTGTCTCACTTTGACATCTGAGGTCCTAGCGAACGGATTGGTCAACAGTTGGCGGTCACGCGGCTCTACCGCAGACGCACCTTCGACGTAAGAGAACTGCCAGGCGACCGCATGGATAACAAAGTCGCCGATCCCTGAAACAGCACGGCTGACTTGCACGCTGAGAAGCAGCGTCAGATCGGCGGGGAGTTGAGGAAGACATACAGGGCTGAAATCTTGTCGTCACGGGTAATGATGATGTCGATACCCGTGTATCGCGGCGGTTCGCCTGCGGGTCCAGAACCCCAGTCAACACGTCCGCCGTCCTGTACTGCCATTGGCGCGTTATGTGGGGTGTAAACATAGCTGGGATGGCTGGCGCGCAACTCACCGCAGATTCTGTCGAGTGCGTCGTGCCCGTGGTACTGGTCGACGGGCAGGTTGACCACGCAATCTTCGGTGTATAGCTCCTCGATAGCGGAGCGTCGGCGTTCGGGGTCGCCTTCACCAAAGACTTCCTGCAAATTACGCAGTAACAGCGTTTCGATGATGTTCGACATAATCATTCCCTTGGTTGGAAGCTGACCGCGCTTAGCAAGACTCCCCAGAGCCTTTGCGGCCTAACAGCATTCTTCGTCACATCCAGGGTGATCATGCTCGCAGGCCGCATACGCTGCGATCCACTCGGGTAACGTCCACGCGACCGCGTGGATGACGAAATAGCAGAACTCATACCGGTGCGGCCATGACGACCAGCGCCGGCTTTACTCGTCGAAGAACGCGTACATCAATTCGGCTCTTCCGTCGGCGGCGAGCCGGAGGAAATCCTGGCCCGTCGCCACAGTGGAACCATCGTGATCTTTAAGGACGAACGGGAGCCGGACGTAGTCGCCGATCAGTTGCACCGGGCCATCGACGAAGAACCCTGTGCCGGGGTATTTCCCTTGGAGATAGTCACGATCACTCCTCGCGCTGTTAGTAACGCATGCCGAGGACGATATTAGTGCACCCCTTCAAATTTCTCGATCGTCCTGACTCGACGCAGGTAAGAAAACGGTTATGCGCCAACCGAATTGAGACAGAGCAACCTCGTTGACCTTGCCCGGCCTGACTTAGCCCTCCTGACCCTCCTGGCCTTCAAAGATCGCCGACATCCGCTCCAACATCACGCGGTCGTGGGAGTCTGCGGACCGTGCCCAGGCGACCGCAAGCACTACAAGATATCCTCGGGCCATCAAGCGACCTGGTGCCGCGTCAAGCCGCAGGTCTCGGACAGCGTCAAGGGCACGCGTTGGCCCCTGGCCCATCTTGAAACCAACCCCGTCGACACCCAAGTCCCCACCAGGGGGCTGTCTGTCCCGGCCACCCAGTCCCGTACCGCGGGGGCTGTCCTGACCGCGGGAGGTCTCGACCGGCCCGTTCCCGTCAAAAGGAGTAGGGGGGTCAGAAGTTGCCACCGCGGGTGAGCGCCGGAGCAGCCAGGAAGGTGACTTCTACCCCCAAAGCATCCTGAACACGCCTCTTTGGCCGGGAATGACCTGGTTTGGCCGGGAATGCCCTGTGGGGAACGTTTTTGGACCGGGCCGCTACCGCGGCTGGGCGGGGGCGCTGTTCATGTCGAAACTGAACGCCGCGGGGATGACGCAGCGCCTCGCGAAACGCGCAGCTCGTTAAGCGATTTGTGCTGCGCTATCTGATCGTCGATTACCGACTTAGGCACGTGACGGCAATCAGTTTGGGGCACCGAGCATTCCAACACGGCATTCGCTGGCGTGTCCGGTTCGTCGAATGCGATGCTGAGACTGGCTATTTCGTCGTCAGCGGCCCCTGAAGGTGATGCCGGGCGAGTCGGGGCCGATGGCCGGTTGCTCGCCGCGCGCCAGTATGCCTAGCAGCGCGTCGAGGCCCTTTTGGGGGTCTTCGAGGCCCTGTTGGAAGTCGTCAGTGTTAAACAGCCCGATGGTCAGGTCGAGCATGAGTTTGTCGGCTGCGGCGATGCCGCCCGCCGACCAGGCTTTGAGCACGGATTTGGCTGCCGCGTAGCTGCGGGTAGGGCCTTGCGAGAGTCTCGTGGCCAGCTGTAGCGCGGTGTCGTCGAGTTGATCGTCGGGCACGATGTAGTCGGCGACCGCGGGGATGGTGGTGACCGGGGTGGGTTCGCCGAGCATGACCATGCGGCGCGCCGCAGACGGCCCGATCCGACTGGCCAGGCGCTGGTAGCCGCCAGCCAGCGGCAGTTGGCCCATGATGACCTCCGCGCACCACATGACGGTGTCATCGGCGGTGACGATAAAGTCCGCCGACAGCGCCAGCTCGAGGCCACCCCCGCCAGTCTTGCCGCGCACGGCGGCTACGACCGGTATCTGCAGGGCTTCGATCGCGCGGTAACTGTTGGTGACCTCGGCGATGAAGGTGCGAAACCAGCTGTAGCTCTTGCCGGGCCATTCGTCCGCGGCGCCACCGACAGAGAAGTTGGGGCCTTCAGCCTGAATCAGAAGCGCGCGGATGTCGCTGTCGCTGGCCTCGTGCACCGCAGTGGCCAGATCGGTGTTGAATTGGGCGCTGACGAAGTTGTACGGCGGGCTCGTCAGCGTGATGCGGCCCAGGTTGTCAACGATGTCGAAACTGACGGTGCTCACGGTGCGCTCCTTTCAGGCGGTCAGCTGAATGCATTGGTGAGGCTGGCGATCTCGCCGTCCGACAGTGCCAAATCCGCGGCGACGAGGTTCTCTGCGAGGTGGCCGCGGTTTGTGGTCCCGGCGATCAGCAGAACGTTTGGGGCGATGCCCAGTAGCCACGCCAGGGCGACTTGGGCGGGGAGCGCGCCGTGGCGGGCGGCGACCGCGGTGACAACCGGGTTGGACAGGATTGCGTCGCGTTGAGCGTCCCACCCGCCTAGGGGGAAGAACGGCACGAACGCGATATCGCGGGCAATGCACTCGACCAGGAGCGGCTCGGACGAGCGATCCGCGAGGCTGTACGAGTTTTGCACACAGACGATCTCGGTGACCTCGACCGCCCGCTGCAGGTGGGCGAGGCTGACGTTGCTGATCCCCACACCGACGATCAAGCCCTCGTCGCGAGCCGCGATCAGCGCGCCAAGCTGGTCGATGAATCGCGCGTCTGGGACGGCGTTTTCGATAAGGCGCAGGTTGACCGCGGTGAGTTGGTCGACCCCCAGCGTAGCGAGATTTTCCTCGATGCCGGCGCGCAGCTGGTCGGGGTCGTCCCAGAGGATCATGTGGCCGGAGTCGTCACGGCGGGCGCCGACCTTGCTCACCAGCGCCAGTCCTGCGGGGTAGGGGAACAACGCCTCCCGGATCAACTCGTTGGCCATGCCGGGCCCGTAGAACTGAGCGGTGTCGATGTGGTCGACCCCGGCGTCGATGGCCGCGCGCAGCACCGCTAACGCCTCACCGCGGTCTAAGGGTGGACCTTGCAGGCCGTCGCCGGCCAGCCGCATGGCGCCGTACCCGGCTCGCCACACTGTCTTGTCCGCGAGGCGGTGACGATCACTTGTCGATGGGCTCATTGTCGAAATCCTTTCTGGGGTGGTGTGATTCGCGGCGCTGCCGCAGCGCGGGTGCAGGAAGGCTTTGGGGCCTGACGGTCAACCGGCGCTTGGCGGCCACCGAGTCCGCTCGCGGCACCGAGGGCGCATGGGCAGTTATCTGGCGATGGCGAGGAGTTTTTCGAGGTCCTCCCAAGTGATGCCCGGCGATAGGTTGAGGGTGAAGTAGCTGATCCCGAATTGCTCGCGCAGCGCGGCGATGCGCTCGGCGGCTTCAGAGACCGAGCCCTGCAGCAATGTCACTGACTGCATTAGCTCCTCGTCGGTGCTTCTCGGTGAGGTTGACCGCAGCAACGTCAGGTCCGGTGTCTTGTTGAAAGACAGCTGGAAGAAGCTGAACGCGAACTCGATCTGGTCGAAACGCGGCCCGGCGTGGCTTTTGACATAGTCGATGCGCTCGCCGAGTTGGTCTTGGTGGCCCTGGGCTGCGATGGCGATGATGTCGGCGTGCTGGGCTGCCATCGACAGCATTTTGTCGCCGATGCCGGCCACCATGATCGGCGGCGGGGACTGCACCGGTGCCGGGCGGTAGTCCGGGCTGGACAGCAAGTTGCGGATCGTCGTGACGTGGTCGGTGAGCACCTCCACCCGCTGCCCGGCCGACGGGAACGGCAATCCAAAACCGGCGAAGTCGGCCGCGATATACCCGCTGCCCAAGGCGATCTCGAGGCGCCCACCGCTGGCGGCGTCCACCGTGGCCAGATCGCGGGCCAGCAGCGCTGGCTGGTAGAGCGGCGCATTGATGACCAGATTGCTGATCCGGACGGAGGGCACCGCAGCGGCGATGGCGACCAGGGTCGGCAGCGGCGCCGGAGAGCCGACGTGGTCGCCGACCATCACCACGTCGAATCCGACGTCGGCGGCGCGTTTGGCGTTCTCGACGGTCTGGGCGACGGTGCCCGCGAAAACCAGGTTGACACCGAAACGAGTGGAGTGAGCGGTCATGGCGCCCTCCTAAGGTATTATTGGTGGAGTACATCAACTAGTAGCTATATACAGTAAATAGTAGCGGGGTATTCCATGTCAACTAAGCAGCGGGACGCACGTCTCATCGAGTTGGTTGCTGCCTTCAGCGAAATGGGCCCGGCGTGGGTCCGGTGGGTGCAGGCAACCATCCCCGACGACACCGTCAGCTACGCCCGGTTACGGGTGCTCAACGCCCTGAAATGCCAGCAAGAGGGGCTGACGATGACCAAGCTCGCCGAGGCGCTCGAAGTGACGGGGCGCCGGGTCACCGCCCTGGTCGACGCACTGGCCGAAGACGGGCTCGTCGAACGCTACGCCCACCCCACCGACGGACGCAGCACCATCGTCGAGATCACCGAGGCCGGCCGACAACAGCAACAGCAGAGGTGGGAAGAGCATCAGAGCAAGGTCGCCGTCGCCTTCGGAGATCTCGCCGATGAGGACCAGGTGCGCCTGCTAGACATCAGCCACAAGCTCACCGAGGCGTTCCGGCGCCGCCTGGCAGAACTGAACGCGCCGGCTAAGCCGGTGTTGGCCGCCGATCCCGACGCCGTGTTGATCCGCAACAACCGTCGCGTACGGGCCGCGCGACCGCAATCGTCGTGAAGGCGGTACAAGGCGGCGCGACCGGCACGGCGGTGATGCGATCTTGCTGACCAATGCGACAGCGTCGCGATAGCGAAAGCGCCTCCCAGATAAGCTCATTCACCACTGCCGGCCCGTATTAGCGAGCGGTCACTGGCGTTAGAGCCACTGCCTGCTCCAAGCAGTTGTCGCACGGCGCTGCGGGTTCCGTACGGGCGCAGCATCCGGCTAGCAGGGCGAGGGCGCATGTGTAGCGGCCACCAGAACCAGCGACCGAGGAGGGCCGCGATGGACGGGGTCATCAACGACCGGACGATCAATGTGTCGAAGAGCAGACCCAAGCCGATGGTGGTGCCGATCTGGCCGAGCGCCCGCAGATCGCTGAATATGAACGAGGACATGGTGAACGCAAACACCAGGCCGGCAGTGGTGACGACGCCGCCCGTTCCGGCCATGGCGCGGATGATGCCGGTGTTGAGTCCGGCCCGCATCTCTTCCTTGAATCGGGATATCAGGAGCAGGTTGTAGTCGGCTCCCACGGCGAGGAGCAGGATGACGGCCAGCGCCAGCACGATCCAGAACAGCGGCACCCCGAAGATATACTGCCAGACCAACACTGACAATCCGAAAGACGCGCCGAGTGACAGCGCGACAGTGCCCACAATGACCATGGCGGCGACCAAGCTTCGGGTGATGAACACCATGATGAGCAGGATCAGGCTCAGTGCGCCGAGTGCGGCGATCAGCAGATCGTATGTGGCGCCGTCTTGAATGTCCTTATACGTTGCCGCGGTTCCGGCGACGTAGATCTTCGCGTCCGACAACGGGGTGGCCTTGATCGCATCGAACGCGGCATCATTGATCGCATCGACATGTGAGATGCCCTGCGGAGTCGCGGGATTGCCCTGGTGTGTGATGATCATGCGGGCGGCCTTGCCGTCCGGGGACATGAATAGTTTCAGGCCTCGCTTGAAATCCGGGTTGTCGAAGGCTTCCGGGGGGAGGTAGAAGGAGTCGTCGTTCTTGGCGGCGTCGAAGGCCTGTCCCAGTGCGGTCGCGTTGCGCAGCGATTCCTGCGACTGCGCATTGGTTCCGGCATTGGTGGCGTAGTTAGACAAAGTCAGGTCGCGGTTCTTCTCCTGAACGTCGATCTGCGGCGGCAGCAAGGCCACAAGTTGTCTTTGAGTTGCATCCAGTTTGTCCAGACTCGAGGTGATGTCCCCGAATTTGTCGGAGAGCGCGGCGATGCCGTCGAGGGCATCGAACACCGCTCTGAGAGCCGCGCAGACCGGGATGTCGAAACAGTGCTTTTCCCAGTAGAAGTAACTGCGGATTGGTCGGAAGAAGTCGTCGAAGTCGGCGAGCTTGTCGCGCAACTCGTTCACTACGGCGACGGTGTCATGGAACGCTTGGGTCTGCTCGTGCGTGGCGGCGGAGCTGGCCTCCTGCAGCGCCATTTGATTCTTGAGGATGTCTATCGTCTTGTTGGTTTCGGCGACCTGCCTGAGCAGGTCTGCGGCCCGGTCACGCTGGTAGCTGAGGTTCATCATCTGGCTGGCGCTTTGCGCGCTGATTTGAAACGGTATGGAGCTGTGGGTGATCGGCGTACCCAACGGCCGGGTGATCGACTGCACCAACGCGATGCCGTGAGTGTGCAGAACGCTTTTCGCGACGCGTTCCAGGATGAGCATATCCGCGGGATCTCGCATGTCGTGATCGGTCTCGATCATCAGTAACTCGGGATTGAGCCGGGACTCGGAGAAGTGCCGTTCGGCGGCCGCGTAGCCGACGTTGGCCGGCGCTGCCGCAGGCAGATAGGGGCGACCGTCGTAGCTGGTTTGGTAACCCGGCAGGGCGAGCAGACCGATGAGGCCGATCGCGCACGAGACGACCAGTATGGGACCGGGCCACCGCACGATGGCCGCGCCAAGGCGGCGCCATCCGCGGGTACGCACCGAGCGCTTCCGTTCGAGCAGCCCGAAGCGGCTGCTAATCACCAGCACGGCCGGCCCCAGGGTCAGCGCCGCCGCGAGCGTCACCAGGACTCCAATAGCGCCGGGCACGCCCATGCTCTGGAAGTAGGGCAACCGGGTGACGCTCAGGCACGCTACGGCCCCGGCGATCGTCAGCCCCGAGCCGACGATGACGTGCACGGTTCCACGAAACATCGTGTAATAAGCCGCTTCACGATCCGAGCCGGTGGCGCGTGCTTCCTGATAACGGCCGACGATGAAGATCGCGTAGTCAGTGCCGGCGGCGATTGCGAGTAACGTGAGCAGGTTCGTCGAATACGTTGACAGGCCAATGATCCCATAGTTGGCCAACGCGGCGACCACGCCCCGAGCGGCGGCTAACTCGACGAGGACCGTGAGCAGCATGAGGAGCATGGTGCCGATGGAACGGTAAACGATGAGCAACATCACCGCGATGACCAAAACGGTAATCACCGTGACCTTCTGAGTACCTTTGCTGCCCACCTCGAAACTGTCGGTGACCAGTGGCGCTTCGCCCGTGACGTAAGCCTTGACCCCGGGCGGTGCCGGGGTGTTGGCGACGATGTCGCGGACGGCGTCAACGGATTGGTTGGACAACGCCTGGCCCTGGTCGCCAGCCAGGTACAGCTGCACGTACGCCGCCTTGCCGTCCTTGCTCTGCGAACCACCCGCGGTGAGCGGATCCCCCCAGAAGTTTTGGATGTGCTCGACGTGTTTGGTGTCTTGAGACAGCCGTTGGACCAGCGTGTCGTAGAAGTGATGGGCGTCCTCGCCGAGAGGACGGTCACCTTCGAGCACGATCATCGCGGCGCTGTCGGAATCGAACTCGCGAAAGACCTTTCCGATGTGGCTCATCGCCTGCAGCGACGGCGAATCCGGCGAACTCTGCGGCACCGAATGCGCCGCTCCGACATCCTCCAACTGCGGCGCCAAGATGTTCGGCAGGACGGCGATGACGATCCACAACAGCAGGATCGGTACGGCAAGCCGATAGATGTTGCGCGCCATGAACGAACGCTCGCGCGGACCTTCCGAAGGATCGCTCATGCGGACTTGTCCAAGCAGGCAATGTATCCGTTCACGTTGCTGGTAGACCTTTCATCCTTGACCACACCGTTGACGATGATGCGGCAACCGATGGAATCACCGTTGCCTTGCGCGCGGAGGTCGGCGAAAAGCACCGGTTCGTCCGTCGTTAAGAGCCGCGACCACGGCAGCCTCGCATCGTCTACGCGCTGAGGTTGGGCCTGTTCGTCCAGATAGTTGATCGTCGCGACCGATCCGGGACTGCCGAAGACTTCGAAGAGCACGTGCTTGGGGTCGTAACCGGTGTTCTCTAGGGCGCCGGAGCCGGGCCGAGACACCGTGTTGTGAGAGCCGAAGATCCCGTGCAGTCGATCAACCGTGAATCCCACAACGGCCAACACAAACACGGCCACAAGCACCGCCCAGCGTCGTCTGACGACGCCGCCAACCCAAGAACGCTTCATAGGGCTAATGCCGTGCGGCGCGAAAGTCGTGTTTGGCATGGGCGACGGAGTCGGGAAGAACCAGATTCTGGCCCGAAGCCAGTGGAGTGAGCGCTCAATGCCGTCTCCCAGAGGTGAAATCGGTGGAGTACACCAACTAGTAGCTATATACAATAAATAGCAGCGGAGTACTTCATGTCAAGCGTGAGCGGGACGCACGTCACGTCACGTCTCGTTGAGCTGGTTGCTGCCTTCACCGCCCGGCCCGTCGCGCGGGTGCTGGCACCGGTGCGTGAGGCGGGAGGCGACACTGCACCCTTGCCGGTCTTCACGGTGTGGCGCGTTTGGGGATCCTTACCGAACGGTCGATCTTCTCGATCGTGGCAATCGTCGTCCAATGCATTGATATTCTTTTGTCGGACAACATCGTTGCCATCCCACCTGCACCTGCTGTCGAAACTTCTTCTCCGGCAGGGCATCGGCTACTCGGGTGGGCACCCGTGGACCGACGCGCACTTGCGTGCGGGCGTTCGACCACTATTTCGACACCGTGCCTTCGCGTTCGTCGATGACGAAGAGAACGAGCGTGACGCCGAGCAGCCCGGCGGGCACCCAGATCGCATGCAACCCCCAGGCGCGGGTGGTGAACGCGCCGGCGATTGAGCCGGCGGCAAACGCTCCGATCAAGCCGGCGTAAACCATGAAGGCTCTCCGGGAATTGCTGTTCTTCGCTACGAAGAAGTCGTATCCGGCTTCAACCACCCGCATCAGATTGCCGGTGGTGGCGAGCGGCATGTATGCGAGGTCGCCGATGCTGCGAAACAGGCCGATCTGGATGCCGCCCAAGAAGGAGATCGGCACCACGACCAAATTGTGCGGCAGCGTTGCGGGCAGGAATCCGAACCCGGCCTGGACGGCCGCTTGGCTCGCCATCGTCCATCGGAGCGGCTGCGCCACTACTTTGCCGACTCGACCGGACTTGATATGTGACGACAACACGACGCCGGCGATGAAGGCGAACATCGGCCAGAATCGTGATACCGAATTGCCCCAATGCCTTTCAGACAAGTGAATCGCGAAAAAGATTACGTTGCCGGTCTGCAGGTTGGCGAACACCCCGCCGCGCACCAGGTAGGTGTGGGTATCTAGCAAACTGTTGGCGACCGTGAGCAGCACGGCGAACCGCAACGTGTAGGGCGTGTATATCACGAGGGCCCATTTCTAACCGGAACGATCGAAGCAACGTCCATATCGATGGGCGTGTCCCATTCGATGCGCATGCCGCCGCGGACCTCACTTTGGTGCTGCTGCATCCGAGCCCTTATCTCAAACGTGCTCGCAGGGATTGCGGATCGCGCGTTCCGGGGCCGCAGCGAGCGCCTGTGTCGACCCGACGGCAACGTTGCCGCTGACTCGCAGCGATCGGAGAATCTCGGTGAGTGGGCTGATGTATATCGGACGGCTCTCGCCATGGCGTGGCCGGCGCCGGCGGGCGCCAGCGCCGTTTCCCCACCGGCGCCTGGGCGTAGGGAACGCCGAGAAATCGGTATACCCCGTTGTCGTGAGTGCCCTCAAGGTCACCGTGTTCAATGCGAACATGCGAAGGCTTGGTGGCGACCGTCTTACCCGCCGGTGGCGAGCTCGGTCAGAACGTCGCGCGCGGCCGGTGCCCAGCCGAGGTGCTGGCGGGCGTGGGCGGCGGTGACGCGCTGGTCGAGAGCGAACGCGTCGGCGAGCGTTCCGAATTCGTGTCGAGCCTGCTCCATCGTGATCGAGCTGGCGGTACCGGGTTGCCCGGCAGCGATGCTCACCGCCTCGGCGATCTGGCACATGGTCGGTGACTGGCTGTCGTCGACCCCGGCGTAGACGCCGCCCGCCGGGCTCGCCAGCGCCGCGACGTACAGTTCGGCGATGTCGTCGACATGGACCACGGCCCAACGGTTGTCGCCGGCGCCGATATAGTGGGCGGCGCCGGCGTGGGCCGGCGCGCCGATGAACCGGCCGATGAGCCCGCCGCCGTGGCCGTAGACGACCCCGGGCATCACCAGAACGGGATGGCCGCCGCCACCGGTGCGTTCAAGAATGCGGCGTTCGTTGTCGCCGCGCCACGCCGTTACCGGCGGAGGTGCTTGTGGTGCCGTCTCGTCGACGACACCTTCGGTGTGCCCGTAGACCCACACACCACCGGTGTGCACATACGGCCTCGAACCGAGACCGTCCTGGATTGCGGTGGCTGCGCGCAGGTCGACTCCCGCGGTGTCAGGACCGTAGTCCTGTGCGAGGTGAATCGCGGCGTCGACGTCTATCGCCGTCTTGTGAAGCACGTCGAGGTCGGTGAGGCCACCTCGCACGACGGTGGCACCGAGATCGGTGACAACTCGGTCGGCGTCGTCGCTGCGCGCCAGTGCGACGGCCTGGTGCCCATGTCTTTGCAGGGCGCGGATGGTGGCTTGGCCGAGGTAGCCCGACCCGCCGGTGATCAAAACCTTCATCGTGGTCTCCCTGTGGTCCAGTGGTCTCGACTTCGAGGCTGCCATCGCCAAAACCGCAGGTCCAAGACCTGTTACGTCGCGTGCAATACCCTGGAGGTATCAGTCGCCGTGGGAGGCCCGATGGATCTTGACCTGCGCAAGGTGCGCTACTTCGTCGCGGTCGCCGAAGAGTTGAATTTCGGCCGCGCGGCCGAGCGCCTCCACATCGCCCAGCCCGTGCTGTCGCGGCAGATCCGTGCACTGGAAAAGGAGCTGCACGCCCAGCTGTTCGTCCGCGACAGCAGCGGCACCCAGCTGACCCGGGCGGGCACCCAGCTGTTGGCCGATGCCACGCTGTTGCTCGCCAATGCTGACGCCGCGCGGCACCGGGTGGCTCAGGCCGCCGCGGGAACCGTCACTTTCACGGTGGGATTCATGCCCGGCCTGACGATCACCGAGCCGGTGCGCGCACTGGGCGCCGCCCACCCCGACATCAGCGTCGAGGTGCTGCGGACCGACTGGACCGACCAGATCAGCGTGCTGCATGACGGCCGCGCCGATATCGGGTATGTGAGGATGCCCGTCGACCTCACCGGACTGCAGTCGTCGCTGTTGTTCACCGAGCCGCGGGTTGCGGTGTTGCCCACCAGTCACCGCCTCGCCGGCAAGGAAAAGGTGAGCATTCATGATCTTGCCGACGAGCATCTCCTGCAGCACCCGGAGGCCGTGCCCGAATGGCGGACTGTGGCGACCGAATTGCGTGACAGACGCCGTCCCACCTTTGTTGACGCGCGCAGCGTGGAGGAGAAGCTGGAACGTGTTGCCGCCGGCCGCGGCTTTAGCGTGCTGCCCCAATCCACGGCCAGCTATTACCAGCGCCCGGATGTGGCTTGGATGCCGATAACCGATATCCCACCCAACGAAGTGCGACTGGCATGGGTCTCCGCACGCCGCACCCCGTTGATCGCTGAGTTCGTGCGGCTGGCCGAAAGCGCGGTGACCCAGGTGGGTGACTGAAACTCGCCGTTGGCTGGATTCCTTCCCAACAAGCTGCCCAGACTGCGGCGGCCAGCTGGGCCTCGAGATCCAAGCCCTCCCTTACCATCTGATACCCGGAGGGTATTGATCGTGCACGAAAAGGTCTCAGCGAATCGGATGAACCGCCAGAGGCGGCTGCGTTGACAGGAATGCAACGGAGGGAGCACATCATGTCAGCGCATCCATGTTTTCTGGCTCGACCGATCGACGGCATCACCGCACTGGTCACCGGAGCAAACCGCGGGTTGGGTAAGGCGTTCATGCAGGCACTGCTCGACCGCGGCGCGGCGACGGTCTACGCAGGTGCGCGTGATCCCGGCACCGTCGGCGTGACCGACACCCGCGTCGTGCCGGTGCGATTGGACATCAACAACCCGAGCGATGTCGCCGCGGCCGCACGTGACTGCACCGACGTGTCGCTGGTGATCAACAATGCCGGTGCGATGCTGCAGACACCGTTTTTGTCCGCGCCCAACGTGTCGGCCGCGCGCACCGAGATGGAGACCAACTACTTCGGCACCCTGGCGATGGCGCGGGCGTTCGCCCCGGTGCTGGCCGCGGCCGGCGGCGGTGTCCTGGTGAACATACTGTCCGTGACGAGCTGGTTCGCGTCGCCGTTCAACGGGTCCTATTGCGCGTCCAAGTCGGCCGAGTGGGCGCTGACCAACGCGCTGCGGGTGGAGCTGCGCGGCCAGGACACCCTGGTCGTCGGGGTACACGCTGGGTGGATCGACACCGAAATGGCCGCCACCGTGGAGGATTCCAAGATCTCGCCGCGCGAGGTCGCCGCGCAAACGCTCGACGCCGTCGAGAAAGGACAACCCGAAGTGTTGACCGACGACTGGACCCGCCAGGTCAAGGACTCGGTCGCCACCGACCAGGACAGCCTCTACCCCGACATTCAGCGCAGCTGGGATGCCGGCGAATCACCCTGGAAGGCTGGATATTCGGACGGCGTTGAAGCGGGAAGCATCTCGCGCTAACGGCACCAAATTCGGGCGGCCCCGCAAGGTCGACAAGGCCGAGCACATCGCTACCGCAAAGCGGATGAAGGGTGGCGGCCATACCGCCAAAGACATAGCGAAGTATCTCAACGTGTCCCGTGCGACGTTGTACCGGTACCTGGACGAAAGCGGAGCGGCATAAGCCTCGCCCGACGGCTCCGGGAACCGTCGACATCATGTCACCCGTCTTGTAGCTGAAAAAGAGCTGCGCAGCCTCGACGGCGTCGAACACCTCATGACGGCTTCTCATTTCGGTGCTGCGCGGCAACACAATTGGCAGATCCAGAGGCGCATCCTCATCGTGAGGATAGAGTGCTGGCTATGTACCTATATTGACTCCCGGCAGCGGCCGGTAATGGGAAGGCCGTTGAGGCTTCATCCCGCGGTGATGAGCATGTCCTTCCACGTCCGGGGCTTCGATGACCGCGCGAGGTCAGCCTGCCGAAACAACTGACCATCGGGTGTGACGTAGCGACCGGTTGCCGGGTCATAGCGAGCGGCGGCAACCGACGGCGAAGCACCGGAACCGTTGGGTGCAAATTTGAGCAACTCCGCAGCGCGGAGTGTTAGGCCTCCGGTCACGTCGAACGCGATATGCAAGTTCTCGCTCCTTGGCAAAGTCCACTACGCGGGCTCAATCTGATTCACGGAGCGCCTCATACCCAGCGCCTTGTCTATTCAGCGGCCCCGCCGGTGTTGCCGCCGGCGCGGGCCAGGTCGGCCGGCCGTTCGTCGGCGATGGAGAGGTCGCGGCGGTACATGGGGTCGTCGGGGTCGGGGGCCAGCGCGACCACGTCCTCGCCGATGGCCAGGGCCTGCCGGTGCAGGCGTTCGGCCTCGCCGCTGTTACCGCCGGCGCGGGCCAGGTCGGCCAGCCGTTCGTAGGCGATGGAGAGGTCGCGGCGGTACATGGGGTTTTCGGGGTCGTGGGCCAGCACGACCAGGTCCTCGCGGATGGCCAGGGCCTGCCGGTTCAGGCGTTCGGCCTCGCCGCTGTTACCGCCGGCGCGGGCCAGGTCGGCCAGCCGTTCGTAGGAGACGGACAGGTCGCGGCGGTAGTCGGGGTTGTCGGGGGCCAGCGCGACGAGCTCCTCGGCGATGGCCAGGGCCTGCCGGTTCAGGCGTTCGGCCTCGCCGCTGTTACCGCCGGCGCGGGCCAGGTCGGCCAGCCGTTCGTAGGAAAGGGACAGGTCGCGGCGGCAGTCGGGGTTGTCGGGGGCCAGCGCGACGAGCTCCTCGGCGATGGCCAGGGCCTGCCGGTTCAGGCGTTCGGCCTCGCCGCTGTTACCGCCGGCGCGGGCCAGGTCGGCCAGCCGTTCGTAGGAGACGCACAGGTCGCGGCGGTAGTCGGGGTTGTCGGGGGCCAGCTCGACCAGGTCCTCGCGGATGGCCAGGGCCTGCCGGTTCAGGCGTTCGGCCTTGCCGCTGTTACCGCCGGCGCGGGCCAGGTCGGCCAGCCTGCCATAGGCGATGGACAGGTCGCGGCGGTAGTCGGGGTTGTCGGGGGCCAGCTCGACCAGGTCCTCGCGGATGGCCAGGGCCTGCCGGTTCAGGCGTTCGGCCTTGCCGCTGTTACCGGTGGCGCGGGCCAGGTCGGCCAGCCTGCCATAGGCGATGGACAGGTCGCGGCGGTAGTCGGGGTTGTCGGGGGCCAGGTCGACCAGGTCCTCGGCGATGGTCAGGGCCTGCCGGTGCAGGCGTTCGGCCTCGCCGCTGTTACCGGTGGCGCGGGCCAGGTCGGCCAGCCTGCCGTAGGACAGGGACAGGTCGCGGCGGTACACGGGGTTGTCGGGGGCCAGCGCGACCAGGTCCTCGCGGATGGTCAGGGCCTGCCGGTGCAGGCGTTCGGCCTCGCCGCTGTCGCCGCTGGCGCGGGCCAGGTCGGCCAGCCTGCCGTAGGACAGGGACAGGCCGCGGCGGTAGTCGGGGTTGTCGGGGGCCAGCGCGACCAGGTCCTCGGCGATGGTCAGGGCCTGCCGGTGCAGGCGTTCGGCCTCGCCGCTGTTACCGGTGGCGCGGGCCAGGTCGGCCAGCCTGCCGTAGGACAGGGACAGGTCGCGGCGGTACACGGGGTTGTCGGGGGCCAGCGCGACCAGGTCCTCGGCGATGGTCAGGGCCTGCCGGTGCAGGCGTTCGGCCTCGCCGCTGTTACCGCTGGCGCAGGCCAGGTCGGCCAGCCTGCCGCAGGACAGGGACAGGTCGCGGCGGTAGTCGGGGTTGTCGGGGGCCAGCGCGACCAGGTCCTCGGCGATGGTCAGGGCCTGCCGGTGTAGGCGTTCGGCCTCGCCGCTGTTAGCGGTGGCGCGGGCCAGGTCGGCCAGCCTGCCGCAGGACAGGGCCAGGCCGCGGCGGTAGTCGGGGTTGTCGGGGGCCAGCGCGACCAGGTCCTCGGCGATGGTCAGGGCCTGCCGGTGTAGGCGTTCGGCCTCGCCGCTGTTACCGCTGGCGCGGGCCAGGTCGGCCAGCCTGCCGCAGGACAGGGCCAGGTCGCGGCGGTAGTCGGGGTTGTCGGGGGCCAGCGCGACCAGGTCCTCGGCGATGGTCAGGGCCTGCCGGTGCAGGCGTTCGGCCTCGCCGCTGTTACCGCTGGCGCAGGCCAGGTCGGCCAGCCTGCCGCAGGACAGGGCCAGGCCGCGGCGGTAGACGGGGTTGTCGGGGGCCAGCGCGACCAGGTCCTCGGCGGTGGCCAGGGCCTGCCGGTGCAGGCGTTCGGCCTCGCCGCTGTTACCGCTGGCGCGGGCCAGGTCGGCCAGCCTGCCGTAGGCGAGGGACAGGTCGCGCCGGTAGACGGGGTTGTCGGGGGTCAGCGCGACCAGGTCCTCGGCGATGTCCAGGGCCTGCCGGTGCAGGCGTTCGGCCTCGCCGCTGTTACCGCTGGCGCGGGCCAGGTCGGCCAGCCTGCCGCAGGAGAGGGACAGGCCGCGGCGGTACACGGGGTTGTCGGGGGCCAGCGCGACCAGGTCCTCGGCGATGGGCCCGGCGAACAGGCGGGCGGCGCTGACGGCCAAGGCGGCGCGTGCCGGCCGGTCGACGGTTCCGCTGGCCTGCTGCGCGGCGCGGCACACGAGCGAGTAGTGGGCCGCCCCAGCCTCCGCCGCTGTCAGGGCCCGCATGACGGGGTCGGAGGCAGCAAGTCGAGTGAGGACCTCGAGGGTGCGTTCGAGCTGGCCGTCCGATGCGCAGTCGAACACGGCTGTGAGCAGCTGTCGACCGACCCCGTCTTGCTGGCAGAGAACGTCGCTGATCAGGGCCTCTCCGAGACGGTCGGGCCGCAGCGGGTTCAGGCGCCCCGAACCGTCGTACAGCCCGGCGACCCAGTTCCTGGTGGATGCCCGTATCGGCGAGAGGTCGGCGCCGCCGCCGTGCACGAGCGTCATCAAGGAATCTGCGTCCTCGTCGGTGTCTGCCCCACACAGGGTGGCCAGCGCGACTGCGAGCCGCATCTGCTCGACCGTGAGACCGTCGGGTGCGGTTTGCCGCCAGTACCGTTGTTCGTGGTCGAGGATCCGCTCAACCGGGGCACGTTCGGGGCGCTCCGTTGTGGTCTCGGCGGCCAGCGCGCAGTCGAACGCCTCGAACAAGACGTCTAGTGCTGTGGCGTAGCGCGGGTCGGACAGGTCCACAGGTGCCGGCGCTGGTTGGTCGGTGGCCATCGGGTACCAGGCCTGGTGGAATCGGCGGAATGCCTCCGCGTAGAGGGTTTGACCGTGCTCAAGAGTCAAGGCGGCTGCCGCTGCCTCGGAGTCCTCGGCGTCGTTGAGGACACGGAGGACACCGGGCGAAGCCTCGCGCCGCAGGTCATCGAGCGGGTCGATTCTGCGGCCACCTCGATCTGTCGTCAAAAGCAGCAGCCGGGTCGGTGTCATCGCGGTGGAATGCTGACGCAGCTCGGCGATGAGGTGGCTTAGTGCCTGAGCACCGACATCTTCGGCGTAGTCGATGACCACCAGCCGCGGCGCGCGCGTGACCGGGGCCGCATCGCCCCTGCGCCAGAACTGCGCGACCCAGCCCTGGCTGATCATCTGACGACACAGTTCGACCGCGAACCGGGTCTTGCCGGCCCCACCAACTCCCGGCACGGTCAGGATGGAGAACGGCTGGGCCAAATCGCACCAACTCTGTGCCTTGGCGAGCTCGAAATCGCGAAACAGGTACGGCACCACCCCGAACCCGGCGAGCAGGAGCTCCGACGGCTTCGATTTCGCGCCGCGGACGAAATCGGCCCACGCCGGTTCGGGAGTATTAGCGGGATCGATCGGAAGTACCCGCTGCCATGTCATGCGATCGGCCACCGCGGCCATAGGGTTGCGTTGTTGAATATCCCGGCCCACGTCGGCCAGCTCGCCTGCGATTGCGAAGTTGCCGGTCAGCAACGCCTCCAGCGGGGATGCCCATGCACCAAGATCGGTTGCGCTGTTTCCCGATACCGCGACCACGCCGACGATCGCCCGGCGCGACGGGCAAAGCAGCGGTGCACCCGAAATGCCCGGCGCCGACTGGCCCTTCTTCAGCAGCAGGTACCCATCGTCATCACGGCCCTCGTAGTCGAATGTGCGGGGTGAGCCGACCGGTCGCTCGGATTGCCTGGGCGGAAATCCGAATGCGTGGCACGGTTGATCCCCGGCGGGATCACCCGCCAGCAGCGGCGGGCAAGGATGATCCAACCCACTGTCGACGCCCAGCACCGCGAGGTCGGGGAACGGCCAAGGAACTTGGCCGGCATCGACCGGTCGTTCGGTGCGGGCCAACACGGTGGCCTCGGTTGGCGCGGCAGCGAGGTCATCAGCGGGGACCAGATGTACCCGCGGATCGTCGCCGACCACGTGCGCGCAGGTCAGCGCCCTGCCCGGCGCGACCCAAAACCCGGTCCCGAGCACATCCCCAGCCAGCGACTGCACACGCACCACATACCGGCGCAGCGCCGACGATTCGACACACTGATACATGCCCGCTACCCGGTGTTCGGCCTGTTCGGCGGAATCCAGCTAAGTGTGATCTTCACGTCGCCTGACCACCGCCCTCGACGAGCAGCGCACTGAGCTTTCCCGTCTTCGTGCTCGGCGATATCCCGAACTCGACGCTGGCCTCACTGAGCTGGACCTTCTCCGATGCACGCGGTAGCTGCTCGGCGACCGCCTCGATCGTTTGCCGAACACCATCAAGCGAGAACGCCTCGCGCAACCCGACAACCTGCGCGCCCCCATCCTCGGCAACCCGAGCAAGGAACTCGGTGTCACCCACCCGGACTAGGACAGACTCCGTCATCAAGACTCCTTGAGTACGACAGAAGGACCCGCGCCCAACCATACGGGGCGATCACACACTTGCAGGCCAATTCACAACAGGTCGTGGTTTCCGGGCATGCGCGACTCAATGTATGAAAGGCCACGAGGTGAGCATCCGCATCCGTGTCCGGGTACGGATCCCCAAACAGACACGCGGTCACCACTGGCACCCGCCTTCGCAAGCTGCGGTCGTCAGGCGAATCTCAGCGATGAGGTGATACATCGACTGACAACAGGCTGGTCCCTTTCTTACCTGGCGGACGACATATCGTGCCTGGTCGCACCCTCGGCCTGTGCTTACGGATCAGTGGTTCGGTTTTCATCCGCTCCGTATCCGCCACGCCGGTCGTAGCGTGTGCTCTGAACCCCCACGATGAGTCCAGTTCGTCCGGCTTGACCAGCCGCCTTGGTTTTGACTTCGCCTCAGCTTCGCATGCAGAAGGTCCTTTCGACCGCGGGCGGTAGGGCGCCATACAAGTCGATCTAGCACTGTTACGTCGCGTAACACGCCCACGCATATCCGCAGGAAACGAAGCACCCGCGTAACGACACCGAATGACAAAAAGCGCAGTTCAAGCGCCATTTTTCCAGGTTCGGTACGGGGTTCGAATCCCCTTAGCTCCACCAGAAAAGTGCAGCTCAAAGTGCCAAAATCCCCGAACGCGGATGCCCCGTCAAGATCCGGGGCTTAAGACTCCCGACAACGCCAGCCGGGGGTTGTCAACTGTTGGCTGGGTAGTGAGCGGAAGTGTGTGATACCGCGCGGAAGTGAGTCGTGGCGCTCGGCGTGGTGGGTGTTGTTGTCGGTGGTGGCTGTCAGGATGTGGTCCATGGCTGCTGGTGCGCGGCTGCGGAGGATCGCTGATTCGGTGGTGGCTGCGCCATCGGCGGGGGTGCGTATCCGCACTCGCCTCCGTCCGGCCGAAGTGGAGGCGCAGGCGCTGACTGCGATCGGGGAGTTTCTGGGGTCGGTGTATCGCGGCGAGTTGGCCCAGCGGGTGCGGTTGGGTCGTTTGGACCGGGAGGGGCAGGCGCGGTGGCGGGCAGAGCGTAAGCACGCGGTGACGGCGGTGTCGTCGTCGCGTTGGGCAGGGGCGATTACCCGCGCCGTGGAGGACCAGTACCAGTTGGGGATGCGTGGGCTGGTGGCCCGGGTGGCCGATCTGCGCGCTGCGGTGGAGGTGCTCGAGTTGCGGTGCGCGCTGCGCCCCGGCGATCTGGCACCGGTCGACGACGGGGCCGGGCGCCGCGGCGTGTCGCGGCGACGTCGGGGCTATGGCAGTGCGGCTGAGCGGTTTGGCAAGACCCGGCGCCTGGCAGGGCTGCGTGAGCGGCTGGCCGCTGCCGAGCGCGCCGCGGCGGCGGGTCGGCCATCGATCACGGTCGGCGGGAAACGCTTATGGCGCATGGGTCATCATCTTGATGCCGCCGGCATGACCGAACAGCAGTGGCGGCTGCGCTGGGATGCGGCGCGAGGGTTTTTGACTGCCGATGGCGAGTCGGGCAAGGCCGGCGGGAACGAGACCATGCGCGTCGATGGCGAGGGCAGATTGCATCAAGACTCCAGCCGCGCTGGTATCCCAGCTGGGCTTGCATGTGGTGATCGCCGCCCTGATCCGGTTCGGTCATCGCGGCGATAAGTGGGCCGATCGGGTCGCAGCGCGCCGTGCGGTGCGCTGCGACGTCAGCTACGACCCGGCCCGTGGCCGCTGGTATTTGGACACGTCCTGGAGGACCAGACCACAACCCGCAGCGGGGTTGGAGGAACCGCGCTGCGGGCCGGTGCTGGGTGTGGATCTCAACGTCGGCCATCTGGCCGCCGGTGTGCTTGACAGTTCGGGTAATCCGGTCGGTGAGCCCGTGAGCGTCGAGATGATCACCGCTGGGTTCGCGGCGTCGCGGCGTGATGGGCGGGTGCGCGCGGCGATCACCGAGCTGCTTGATCACGCCCAGCGCCGCAACTGCCCGGCGGTGGTGGTGGAAAACCTGGACTTCACTGACGCGCGAGTTGGCGGGCGCGAGGCCCTGGGCGTGGCAACCGGGGAAAACGACTGCGCCGCACCGTGGCCGGTATCCCCACCCGTCGGTTTCGGGATCGGCTGGTTGCGATGACGGCGCGGCGCGGCATCGCGGTAATCGGCGTGCCGCCGCCAGCGGCCAACACCGTTCGGGCCGCACCAAGCAGGACTCTCTCCTGCTCACTGATCAGGAACGGTGTTGGGTATCCGTAACAGGACCTGAGTTTCCCGCCTGGAAAGGGAAAACCAGAAATCGATTCGTCCGTCGGCGCTGGTGAGACTGTCGACATGGCAGTCCTGAACGACCTCGATGATGTCGGCGACGAATTAGATCTCGATGACGTCGATTACGCCGTGGGGTATCGATACTCCACTGATGTGGGTCGAGTGACATCCTGCATAGCGCGACTGTTACGCCAGACACCGGGACGATGCCGGGCGACTCTCACGGGGCGCGGCCGTCTCCGCCCAGCCCGTGTCGTGGCAGTTGTCCGGGTCAAGGTGGTAGGACGGAGACATGACGAGTGTCCTCCGCATCAGACGCGGTACGGCCAACGTCGTGAGGGCCGGCCGCCGAGGGACATGTTCGCTCCACTGACCGAGCAGCACCCGGCGGGCCCGAAAGTGCGACGGTTCCGCGTTGGCGATCCGCTGTCGATCGTCCTGGTCGTCGTCATCGTGGTGGCCCTGGTCGCCAGCAGCCTTCTCGGCGCGGAGCTGTACGCGCGGCACCGCGCCGACAATTCCGTCGCGGCGGCCACCGAGTGCGTGGTGCAGGACAAAGCGAGCGTGTCGTTCGGGGCTAGCCCGTTTCTGCTGCAACACATGACCCGCCACTACGGCAACATCTCAATCACGACTGCGGGCAACCAGATCCGCGAGGCCAAGGGCATGAAGGCCCAGGTGAGCATCGACGACGTGCGGCTGAAGAGCACCGCCAACTCAAAGGGCACGATCGGGGCGCTGGACGCCACGATCACCTGGTCGTCGGACGGCATCAAGCAGACCGTTCAGAACTCGATCCCGTTGTTCGGCAGCTTCCTCGACGGCGTCAAGACCAATCCGTCCGACGGCACGATCCAGCTGCAGGGCATCGTAGGCAGCATTACCGCCAAACCGCAGGTCGGGCACAACGGAATCGAGCTGCAGGTCATCAACCTCAACGGACTAGGCCTCACGCTGCCCAGCGAGTCGGTGCAGCCCGCGTTGGACGCGTTTGCCAACGAGCTGACCAATAGCTACCCGCTCGGCATCCATCCCGACAGCGTGCAGGTCACGGATAGCGGTGTGGTGGGCCACTTTTCGACGCGCAACGCATCCATCCCGCAGGACAACCGCTGCTTCGCGAATCTGTAAGCCGCTTGCCCAGCCCGTCGAGCACCCATTCGGGTGTCGGATAGCCCGAGTCGGGTGGCACCCCCGCGGTTACCCTCGGCGGCATCCCTAATGTCAGGAGAACATCCCGTGCGAATCGGACTGATGGTCGGATCCGACAAAGAACGTTCGCGCACCGATCGCCTTGCCGGTTTGTTGGCCGATGCCGGCGCCGCCGACCTCTAGGTCTCGGCTTCTGGCGATGTTTTCGACGATGATCTGGCAGGCCGTGTCATAGAAGGCACTGATCAGGGTGGAGAAGGAGAGCTCGAAGGGATAGATCATGTGCACGGCCAAAGGTTCCAGGGTCCATTCGGGAAGAATGGGCACGATGGTGCCCTCGTGCAGTTCCGTGGTGCAGATGATTTGAGTAGGCATGGCGCCTATGCCGAGGCCCTGCAGGATGTACTGCTTGCACACTTGGAAGTTGTTGGCGCGTGCGCGCACCTGAGGCGACAGCTCGTATTGCCGCCGGTTTCTTGTGACCGTGAGCTTGCGGGACCCACCGAAGCCGAAATCGATGAAGGGCAAGTCATTCAATTGCGTCGGCAAAGTGATGGGCGCCGTCAGTTGCCCCACGAAATGGGTTGAGGCGCAGAGAAATAGGTTCAAGTCGAAGAGCTTGCGTGCGATCAGCGTCGAATCCTGTAGCGGCCCGGGGCCGAACACGACGTCGAAGCCGTCCTTGATTGGGTCCACCATGTTGTCGACCAACCGGATGTCCAAGCGCGAGTGGGGATAGCGCTGAAGGAACGTGGCGCCGACCCTGGATGCGTAGTCCACCCCGACGAAAACCGGTATCGCGACTCGCAACTCGCCCTGCGGCTCCTGCTTGCTGCTCTCAACCAGGGCGCGAACGCCGTTGGCCTCAGTCAGGATGTTCACGGCGTGGTGGTAGACCTGCTCGCCGAGATCGGTGACGGTGAGCTGATGTGTGTTCTTGCGCAGCAGCTTGATGCCGAGATCAGATTCCAGCTTCGTCACCTTACGGCTGACGGTGGATTTGGGCATGCTGAGCAACGCGGCCGCCTTCGAGATGCTGCGGGTTTCCACGACCTTGCCGAACACCAGCAGGGCATCGAGATCGAAGGTCAGATTCTGTTCCATGGCAGTGTTCCAATTATGCAACAGGATGTTGCCGTTTTGCGTCTGTCTTCACTATTTCCGCAGCTGTTACCGTCGGCCCGAGGAGGGCCTCATGAGTCACTACAGCCTGGTGACCAAGCCCGCAAGCGGGCATTGGACCGACGCGCATCCCGAACTCGGCCGCGGCCCAGTCTCGCTTGAAGACTGTGTGTCCGAAGAGTTCTACGAAAGAGAACGCGAGCATATCTTCAAAACGACCTGGCTCTACGTCGGGCGCGTCGAACGAGTCCCTCACTCGGGTAGCTACTTCACCCGCGAGCTTAAGGTGTTGAACACCTCGATCATCATCGTGCGCGGCAAAGACGGCGTTATCCGCGCTTTCCACAACGTCTGCCCACACCGCGGCAACAAGATGTTGTGGGAAGACGATCCGTTCGCGGAGGTGTCTGGTCGCGCGCCGCTGCTGTACTGCCGTTTCCACGGCTGGCGCTATAAATTGGACGGCTCGCTGCACTCGCCCACTCGCAAGGATCTGCTGCTGGACTTCGACGCCGACAGCTGCCGGGTGCCGGCGGTGCAGTGTGAGGTGTGGGAAGGCTTCATCTTCATCAACCTCAATCCGCACAACACCGAGCCGCTGCGCTCCTTCCTCGGTGAGCTGGCGCACGGCATTGAGGGCTATCCCTTCGACGGCCCGCATCAGATCTACAAGTTCTCGGCCGAGTTGCAGTGCAACTGGAAAATCTTCGTCGACAGCTTCGCGGAGAGCTACCACGGGCCGTACTTGCATGCGTCGTCGTTCGGCAACCTCACCGCCGAGGCCAAGGAGGCGCTGGATAAGCCGAATCCGTTCACCGATGCGCTGGCATACCAACTGAGCGGCCCGCATCGGATGTTCTCGTTCTCCGGTGAGCCATCGAGAAAGACGCCCTACTCAAAACCGATCGAATGCGTGATGGAAGCAAGCGCGGCGGGGCCATGGAACAAGCGGGTCGATAAGGGTCCCATTCCACCGGGGATAAACCCCACGCGGGCGGAGAAGTACGGCTTCGACTCCTTCCAGTTCTTCCCCAACTTTGTGCTCATCTTCGGTGCATCTGGGTTCAGCACCCATGCCCACTGGCCGACGGGACCACATTCGCACCTTTTCGAAGCCGAGATGTTCTACCAGCCGCCGAGGACGCACAAGGAGCGGCTCGGCCAGGAGCTCACGGTCACGTTTCTTAATGACATCATCCTGGAAGATGCAAGCCCCTCCGAGGGTTTGCAGGCGATGCTCAACAGTGGCGTCCTGACGCATTTCACGATGAATGATGAGGAAATCCTGCTGCGTCATCTGCACAAGGTGGTCGCTGACTATGTCGAGGCCGGCGAGCAGGCAAAGGCGACTCAACAATGAATGCAGTTCTACCACAGGAGTTTTCGCATCTGGAACACTTGGTTCCCGAGTGGGCGATCGAGGATGGCCACCAGCGCTACGTGAAGCGCGTTAACAGCTCCATGGACGACATCCGCACCTTCTATGACGAAGTATTTCCGCACGCCGAGCAGGCGGTCGCCTATATCGACAAGTTCGACTACTCCGAACCGCTGCCCGACGACGTCGCGAATCTCCGCAACCTGCTCTACTCGCTGATCACCGTCTCGTTGGCGGTCGAGCTGTGGAAACAGCCGCGGGTCAAGCATTCGGCCAACACCATCCTCACGAGATTGAGCTGAGATCATGGGACTCAGCTCGGCGCAGCTAGAGATCGTCGACCTCACTCCGAACATCGGCAGTGAGATCAGAACCGACCTCGACACGTTGCTGAGCGGTCGAGAGGCTGCGACGATCCGCGAGACGCTCGAGCGGCGCGGGGTGGTGTTCTTTCGTGGACTGGAGATCAGCGACGAGCACCAAGTCGCGATCGCCCAGACTCTAGGCAACCTCGTCGCCAACGAGGGCCAGGGTGGCATCAACAAGATCTCGCTTGACGAAAAGGTGAACCAACGCGCGAAGTATCTGCAGGGCTCGATGTTTTGGCACTTCGACGGGTCCCTGCAGCCGCTACCGAACTTGGCGACGTTCCTGCGGGCTGTGAAGCTGTCCGAAACCGGAGGGCAGACTGAATTCTGCAACACATACAAGGCGTACGAGGACCTTCCGGAAGCTGAAAAGCAAGAAATAGCGGATTTGCGGGTAGTGCACAGCGCGGAGCGTTCGCAGTATTTCGTCACCCCGGAGATGAGTTACGCGGAGGTGACGTTCTGGCAGAAGTCGGCCACCAAGGCTTGCCCAATTGTGTGGACGCACCAATCAGGCCGTAAGTCACTGCTGCTGGGCGCGACGTCAGACTACGTACTCGGGGTCTCCGTGGAGGAAAGCCGCGCTTTGCTTGCGCGCCTCCGTGATTGGGCTACCCAGCCCCAGTACGTCTATCGGCATGAGTGGCAGCCCGGTGATCTGCTCATCTGGGACAACACCGGAACCATGCACCGAGTGTTGCCATATGCGGTTGACAGCGGCCGCCTCATGCACCGAACCATCTTGGCGGGCGAAGAGCCACTGCAGTGAAACTCGGCATCGCCACGCCTGTCGTCACCAATGTCGGTGGAGCGCCGTTGGAGTGGGAGAAGGACGCCGGCGTCGAGGACATAGGCCGGGTGGCCGAGGTCGCGGATCGGCTCGGCTATCACCATATGACGTGCAGCGAGCATATCGGTGTGCCCTCGACCGAAATCGGGCGGCGTGGAGCACGGTACTGGGATCCACTTGCCACCTTCGGTTATATTTCGGCGCGCACGACGCAGATTCGGCTGGCCACCATGACGTTGGTGCTGGGATATCACCATCCGTTGGCGATCGTGAAGCGTTACGGCACACTCGATCACGTCAGTGCGGGACGTGTGATCCTCGGTGTCGGCGTCGGCTCGCTCAAGGAGGAGTTTGACCTTCTCGGAGCGTCTTTCGAAGATCGCGGTGCCCGTGGCGATGATGCACTGAGAGCGCTGCGCGCGGCACTGCCGAGTAGTGCGCCGGCCTATGAAGGTGAGTACTACTCGTTCGCTGGGCTGACAGTCGATCCCTGTGCGTTACAGCCGCACATGCCGATCTGGATCGGCGGTCGAACGCGACGCTCGCTGCGGCGAGCGGTCACGCTCGCGGATGGCTGGCGTCCGTATTACGTGTCGATCGAAACCGCGGCGAAGTGGCTGCAGGCATTTGAGCTACCTCCCGGTTTCGAGGTGGTCATGCCTGCCGGTCATCCTCTTGATCCCGTCGGGAAACCGGAGGCAACAAAGGAGACGCTGCGGGCACTGGCCGCCGGCGGCACCACAACACTTTCGGCTCGCTTCGTCCATCACTCGCTGGAGCACTACCTCGAGCAAGTCCATGCCTTGACCGAAGTGCATCGTGAAACCTTTGGCCCGGACAAATAGCTGCATTAGACAGGAGCACATATGGCTTGCTACCCAAAACCTTCCGAAGGAAGTTGGACGCAGCACTATCCGCAACTGGGTACTGAACCGGTGTCCTACGAATCATGGCGTCATTTCCGATTGAGTGCTGGAAGCAGTCGCGGGTGCCGGACTCGGGTGCCGCCACATTGGATTGCCTATCCGAACCCGTGCCATGACTGACCTCGGTGCTATTCCATGGGGGACCCTACGACCATCAGTATTGCCGACGACGTGTACTACGACCCGTGGGATGCCGACCTCAATGCCGATCCCTATCCGATGTTTCGGCGCATACGCGAGAACGCGCCGCTGTACTACAACGCGAAGCATGACTTCTATGCACTGAGTCGGTTTGATGACGTCAACCGGACACTTGTGGACCATCAGACTTTCAGTTCTGCACGCGGAGTCGTGTTAGAGATCATCAAGGCGGCCATCGAGATTCCGCCTGGCCTAGTGATTTTCGAAGACCCGCCCGTGCACGATATCCACCGTAGCTTACTGTCCCGTGCGTTCACGCCTCGCAAGATCAACGCCCTCGAGCCGATGGTCCGGGAGTTCACGCAGCGGTGCCTGGATCCGCTGATTGGCGGCGATCGCCTGGACTTCGTCAAGGATCTCGGCGCCATAATGCCAATGCGGGTGGTGGGCATGCTGTTCGGAATTCCCGAGGACTACCAGCGCCGAGTTCAACAGGATGGTGAAAAGTTCGTCCGCACCAAGCGCGGCGGCCGAATGACCGACAATCATGATGCCAAGCTTGCCGACGGAGAGGTTTTCGCCGACTTCATTGATTGGCGCTTAGACCATCCTGCGGACGACCTTACGACCGAGCTCCTCAACGTCGAATTCCAGGACGAATACGGCACCAGCAGAAAGCTGAACCGCGACGAACTGCTGATGTTCATGAAAGTCGTTGCTGTTGCTGGCTCAGAGACCACGACGCGGTTGATTGGTTGGTCGGGCAAGCTGTTGTCTGAACACCCAGACCAGCGCCGACGGTTGGTTCGTGATCGATCGCTGTTGCCAGGGGCAATCGAAGAAATTCTGCGCTTCGAGCCACCAGCGCTCCAAGCGGCCCGGTACGTCACTCGCGATGTCGAATTCCACGGGGCTACCGTCCCTGAGGGAAGTGCGATTCTGACTTTGATCGGAGCTGCCAATCGTGACGAAGAGCGGTTCGGCAAGAATGCAGAGACTTTTGATGTGACGCGTGCACCGCGCCAGCATCTGACCTTCGGGGTGGGTGCGCATTACTGCCTAGGGCGTGTCTCCCAATTCAGTGGCCCCCACGCGGGCATGGATGACTGCACAGGCCAGTAGGACTCCGCCGAGGTAGGTGAGAGCGTATTTGTCGTAGCGGGTCGCGACGCCGCGCCACTGCTTGAGCCGGTTGAAGCCTCGTTCGACGGTGTTGCGTAGCCCGTAGAGGGCGGGGTCGAATGCGGGCGGCCGACCGCCTGTTGATCCTTTGGCTTTGCGTCGAGCGATTTGGTCTTTGCGTTCAGGAATTGTGTGTTTGATTCTTCTGGAACGCAATTCGGTGCGCGTGCTCGGATGCGAATAAGCCTTGTCGCCGAGCAATCGGAAGTCGCTACCGGACACGTCCTGCTCCTTGCAGGGCGCGGCGTAATCGTCGAGCAGCGGCACCAACTGGGGGTTGTCGCCGGCCTGTCCGGCGGTCAACCGGACCGCGACCGGGGCTTCCCGCTGATCGGTCAGGGCGTGAATCTTGGTGGTGAGCCCGCCGCGCGAGCGGCCGATCGCGTGATCGTCGGGCTCATCGGCAGATTTCTTGTAATTCGACAGAGCCCCCTGGGGCGAGCGTGTCGGAGCGTGCGCCCGCGCAATGTTGATGTGCCCGCACGTTCGTCGAATCCACCGCCAGCAGCTTCTCGATGTCCTCGACCATCGCGGCGTCGAACCCGAATATCGCCGCCACCTGGGCGAACATCGCGTCGTAGGTGCCGTCCAAGGACCATCGGTGATGCCGCTTCCACACCGTTTGCCACGGTCCGAAATCGGCTGGCAGGTCCCGCCATGGGCTACCAGTGCGGAATCGCCATGCGATCCCCTCCAGTATCAAACGATGGTCACCGAACCTGTTGCCCCGCTTGCCCTCATCCGATGGCATCACCGATTCGACAGCCGTCCAAAACTGATCAGAAATCACACCCATTCGCGTCACCGGCCAATCGTCGCTGGTCAACGCCCTCCCATTCGGGAGACACGCCCTAGGCAATGCGCTCGCGCGAATCGAGGGACGAATCGCCTTGGACGAGATCATGAATCGCTTTCCCGACTGGGAAGTCGACCTTGACGCCGCGGTCTTTTCGTCATCTTCAGCGGTGCGCGGCTGGGACAGCATGCCGGCCCAGCTGTGAGTGGCTAAGGATGGCAATCCGTTCCGCATGTTCGGACGGCTTTGCGCTCGTCAACCGGCTCGGACTGTGAAGGCTTACGCTCATGTCGTGACCGCGCCGGATATCCTGCACAGCTTGCCCTTGGCGGATGAGATCCTCGAGTCTCATCGCGAGCGTGCCCACGGCGACGACGCCGGCTACGCCGCTTACAAGGCACACGTGTACCGCGTCGTCAACTTCGCCCGTGCCCTGGCTCCGCAGGGAGCAGACCGCGACGACAAGCTGGCGATTGCCGCAGCGTTTCATGACCTGGCCGCGTTCGACACCCTCGACTATCTGGTGCCGTCGATCGAGGCGCAGGACGCCTGGCTGCAAGAGACCGGTCGGGAGAATTGGTCCGACGAGCTGGCGCTCATCGTTGCCGAACATCATCGGCTTTCCAGATACGGCCCGACCCGGCCGCACGCACCGCTGGTGGAGGCCTTTCGGCGGGCCGACCTCGTCGACGTCAGCCAGGGACTGATCCGATTCGGTATCCCGAAGTCCTATGTTAAGGAAGTACGCGCGGCTTTCGACGCCAGCGTCTTCTTCATGCGCGTGATCCCTTCAGGGACGCTGCGGGCAATCCGAAAGTTCCAGCAGCCCGGGTTCCTGCGTCCCAGCAACGCATTGGTCCGCTCCCGCCACGAAGGCGTCGATCGCTGAGGCCTTGGCTACGGATCACATTGCTGGACCACTTCGACCACTGATACGTGGTCAGTCACCGAGTACGCCAGTCACCCGACTGTGGTTGTTTCCCAGGGGTCAAGCCCGCAGCGTAGCCGTGATCCATGGTTTCAGAGGGTCCACGCCCGGCTTGCTTCCCGAGCCAGCGTCGCTAAGAGCTGTCACGATCGACCTAGACAGCACAGGCACCGTGGCACAAATACGATCATCGGCGAACGCGACGCCCGCGAAGCTTAGCGACACGCCGAACTCAGCCCGCCCACCCCGTTGAAAGCCGGCCACAACGTGATCAACGTAAATGCCTCCGCCCCAACAACGTTCGTATTGGTCTGGATAAGCACTCTCGGCACCACCGGAGGGAAGAGCCATTCCGACATTTCCGAGGTCACACTGCAGAGCGCAGTCCGGCTCAGATGATGAGCACAACGTTACCGACTGTTACTTGACAGCTGAAAGCGCGTCGACAAGGACTAACGGAGCCGGGTTGGGCAGGTCTACGGTTGACGCGTCAATTCGGCCTGGGGAGATTGACGACCGTATGGGCCGAAGCGACCGCACTTGCGCCTTCGCCGACCGCGGCTGCCACCCGCTTCATCGATCCTTTGCGGACATCGCCCACCGCGAAGACACCGGGAATGGATGTCTCAAATGGCAACGGCCGGCGCGCAAGTGATTCCCATTGCGGCCCGAGGTCGTCCCGGTCGACCTGCGTATCGGTACAGATGAAGCCGTCCTCGTCGGTGCGTACCTGCGCGAGCCAACTCGTGTCGGGCAGTGCGCCGATAAGGCAGAACAGCGCTGCGCAATCGATCGTGGTGGTCCTGCCGGCTGAGCGCTCCCTGACGGCAATGGATTCCAGACAATCGCTGCCATACAGGGCGGTAACTTCGGATTGGGTGGCGATGGTGATCATGGGGTTGCCGACGATGCGGTCGACAAGGTAAGCCGACATGTCGGAGTGGATGCTTCCTCCCCGTACTATCAGCGTGACGTGCTCGCAGCGCTCCGCGAGAAATAGTGCCGCCTGGCCGGCGGAGTTGGCCCCACCGAGGATTGCCACTGGCGATTGCGGACACCGACGCGCCTCTAATTCTGTTGCAGCGTAGTAGATTCCGCGACCTTCAAACTCCCCCCAGCGAGGCAGGGGCAACCTCTTGTAATGGGCTCCGGTGGCGAGGATAACCGCGCGGGTGGTGATCCGTGACTTATCGTCGAGAGTCAGCTCGATCGGCAGACCGGCTTGAGCGTGCAGTGCCACTACCCGGTAAGGGGCGTACAGGTGGGCCCCGAACTTCAGTGCCTGGATGGTTGCGCGTCGCACGAAATCCGCGCCGCTGAGTCCGTTTGGGAACCCGGGGTAGTTCTCGATCCGAGAGCTGGCGGCGGCCTGGCCGCCGGGCGCCACCGCGTCGAGCATAATCGTCTGAAGGCCCTCGGACGCGCTGAACACGGTGGCGGCCAAACCAGCTGGCCCGCCGCCGATCACGACTAAATCGGCCGTTTCTTTCGCGATACGTGACGGCGACAGCGCCAGGTGTCGCGCCAGCTCCGCTGGGGCTGCGCCGACAAGCACGGCGTCGGGCAACAACACCGCGGGCAAATCACCGGATTGCAGATCGAGGCTTGCGACCAATGCCGTGCCGCGCTGCGACGCCACGTCGGTGCACCGGTAGGGAATCGCCATTCGTTCGGCGTAGGTGACGAGCCGCATTGTTGCTGGCGAATTCTGGCGGTCCAGAATCTCGACGGTGTCGGCTAGCGCGGTTTGTAGCAAGCCACGGCGACGATACAACGCGGTTAGGATCACGTCGGAGAGTTCGGCGTCGTGGGACATCAACTGGTGGAAGGCTTCTGCGCCGATGCGATAGATGGTCCCAGCCTCGCGGGCACACGCCGTGGTGAACATACGTTCTCCGGTGAACAGGCTGATCTCACCGAGGAAATCACCGGGTCCCATCTCTGCAACGAACAACGGGGCTTGGTCCGTTGACTGCTCGCACAGCAGATCGACGCGGCCGGATTCAATCAGGATCAAATCGTGGCTGTCGTCGCCGGGCTGATAGATCAAATCACCGGCGGCGATCGCCTCGGCTGATCCGTACCCACGCAGGCGCGCCATCATCGGTGGCGTCAGTGAGGGTCGCGTGTCCGCGGAAACCGGCGCAGGCTGGGTTTCGCCGGAATCGGGTTGCTCATTTCGGGCGCGCGAGTTGATGTGGATTAGCCCTCGTGGTCGTTTCCTGCCAGGGCGGCTGCGCGCGGCGGGACGCCAGCTACCTGACCGTTATGGTACCGAGCCTGTCGTGCTGTCCGACGACCATCAATCACGCGTTTAGGTGAGGCCGGGCGTTTGAGGTGCATCGCCGGCTCACGTGGATCAGGATGGAATGGTGACGGAATATCGGGGCATCGACACCACCGTTCCGCCCACCGGCCCGGGCTGCGTGGAGTGCGAACAACAACGCGGATGGTGGTTTCACCTGCGCCGGTGCGGGCAGTGCGGCCATATCGGGTGCTGCGATAACTCACCTGGTCAGCACATCACCGCCCACGCCGAAGCAACCGGACATCCCTGGATCACCAGTTATGAGCCGGGCGAACACTGGTTTTACAACTACCGCGACCAACAGGTCTATGACGACGGTCCCCAACTCGCGCCGCCGGATCATCACCCACTCGATCAACCGACGCCAGGACCCGCCGGACGCGTCCCTGCCGACTGGGAACAGCTACTGCATTGATGCCGCACGCACATCGCCGACAACGTCACGCCGCAACCTAATCTCCCACCGCCCGCCCCGCGGTGGCGGGCGCGTTCATCCGGTGTCGGCGGTTCGATCATCCGGTGAGGGGCCCGGTCGGTATTTGTCGCGGCCCGACCATAGCGCCGATGCGGCCACCGCGGTGGCCGACCGCGACACGTTGGCCCGGCGGCGGAACGTGTTGAAGTCACACAACCCGCAGCGCCGCCATCCCGCCCATCGCTGGCCGGTGTAGCCCAAGAACCGGACCACCTCGGGGTTGCGATCAGGAGGTTATGTTTTCGGCTCGCTCTCGAAGGAGTTGACTCTGGTGGGCACCGGGCCTACCCATTGGGCGGAGGCGCATCAGTCGGGCACATGTACTTGTCCGGAAACCTCACACACGTCGGTGGCAGCGGCTGATTTGGGCCATAACCGTCGGCACTGTTCGGGCCGGTCTGTACGACGTGAAGCCACCCGCGATCCTGGCACAGGAAGACGTCGCCACCCGAACCGCCGGGCCGGACGGTGCCGTTAATGCACGAGTCGGCGTGCGCCACCGTTGGGACGCTGAGAAACCCCGAGACGATCACGGAGGCCACCGCGACGACGACCGCCCTGGTGCGAGGCATACCTGTGACGCTACCCCCGTCACGCCTCTAGCGTTTCTCGGCTCAGCCGGATGCCCGCGGGCGCCGCAACACTCCCGCAACCACTAGCCCAGCTGTCCGGCACTGAGGCGACGTCGAGCGCTGCCAACACGCACCCCGGCAGTCGCGCATGGCTGCGTCCAGCCTCGTCGCGACGTCGTCGAGGGCGTCGTCGAACAAGTTGGCGTGCACCTTTGTTGGCTGTCCGGAAGTGTCTAGCTCTGGCCGGATCGGGTAGGTCTACGAGTGTGATGAACACGCAGGAGTTGGCTTGGGAGCTTGGCCACCCCGACGCCCAGAAGCTACTCTCCGGCTCCATGGCCCGGCTCGCCTACAACGGACACGATGGCTTCCCGCGGGTCATCCCCGTCGGGTTCCACTGGACCGGCGAACGCATCGTTGTCTCCACGGCACCGACCTCCCCGAAAGCCCGCGCGCTTTCGTCCCGCCCGGAAGTCGCATTGACGATCGACACCGGCTCCACACCAGAAGAGGCGAAGGCCCTCTTGGTGCGTGGCCTCGCCACAGTGGAAGCCGTCGACGGCGTCACCGATGAGTACCTCGCGGCTGCGAGGAGATCAATGGGCGAACCCCAACTTGCCGAGTTCGAACGCAACGTGCGGTCGACGTATAAGCAGATGGTGCGCATCTCGATCGAGCCGCAGTGGGCGCGGTTTTATGACTTCGGCGCTGGCCGGTTACCCGCGTTCCTCGCGAATCTCGTCAACGATGGTTAGTTGAACCTCGACTCAGCCATCCCCTGCGAAGTGATCGTCGAGCTGCTGTAGCGCGGCCAACAGGTGCCACCCCTGACCTCAGTGCGCAGCCGTCGATACTGCCGCCCACGCCGCGTCTCCCAGCATCGTTGGAATCGTAAACCCAAGCGAACGCAAGAATTCCGCATGTGATCGGCGCTAATGTACGGCCCGACAGCAACGAAGGGACGCGAACCGAATGTTGCGATCAAACGCCAAATTCCACTAGTCGGCTGGCGTGCCGAAGAGGGCAATTCCAATTTGTGAGGCGACCCCTCGTGGGGGTGGCGACCGCTCTGCTGGTGTCTGCCGGGTTGGGGTGCGCTGCTTTGGGGCCTGCCGCAGGTGTCGCGCACGCGGGGGCCTTTCACTGGTGCCCTGGCGATCCCCAGCCGCAGGGCGTCATCATTGACGCGAGCGGACGCACGCAGCGGGTTCCCATCTACCCGGCTTGGGACACTTCCGTCTGCCACGACTACGTCATCAGTGGCAACCACGTTGAAGAAGGAACTCCTTGCATTCTCCCGCAGTTTCAGTGGTTTATGTGTCCGGCCGGCACGACCCCTCAGCCGCTCATGAAGCCCGTCCCGAACGTGGGTGAATGAGTATGGCAGACACAGCTTCGCTGAGAACGGCCGCTTGGATCGCGGGGTGTATGACCCGGCAGGATCTAGCCGCATTGACTGACGCTCCAGGATGCTGGGCGGCCGCCGTCCGCACCATGCATCGTCTACGGGCAACGGTGAAGTGCCGGCAAAAGATAGGAAACACCTAACTAAAACAAAGCCTCGCGAAAGTTTGCGCGATCAGCCTAATAAGCACGCTGAACAGAACAGGCGTAGCAAGGCGGTTGCGATGTCTCCCGTAGTTCTCGATAGTGCGGTCGCGTCCAGGCGCGCTAACGGTGGCGCGCGAAGGGTGGGGATAGTTGGCCTGGCCGTCCTGGCGGCCATCGGCATGGGCGCCAACCCCGTTGCGAACGCCGCTCCGGTACTCCCGGGATGCCCCCAAGGGCCCGCAACGGGGCCGGGGTGCGGTTCGCGTGCGTTCCTGGCAGATATCACTGCGGCTGGCTTTGGGGACAGCGGCGGTAACCAGGTGGCGCTGGACCAGGGCCTGGATATCTGTGGCCTGATGGACGGTGGCCTGAGTCGACAGAACATGGTGAGACAGTTCTCGGCGATGAACCCGACGCTGGGTCCGGACGGGGCGGCGCAGGTCGTCGGAATCGCTATCCGTGACCTGTGCCCGTGGCACAGCTAGGCGCCCTCGAGACCATCTAACGTCGTTGCAGCGGTTTCAGCTCCCGGTACCGATATTGGTGAGAACTGGCGCGGTCAACAGCTAGCCGCCCAAAACCAGCTCGGCTGCCAGGGCGGCCGTGCACACCGCCGACGCGATCGAAAACGCTATCCAGTCAGCCCGTTTCGGTCGTGACGGGGCCGCCGAGATCTGACCGGTACCACCGCGAGCGGTGATTGCATCGCCCATCTCGTCCGCGCGCCGCAATGTCACGGTGATGACGGCCACCATCAGGTCGACCACATCCGCCACCAGCTGTCTGAGACGGGCCCAGCGGGTCGGCGGTGTCTCCTTGGGCCGCAACCGGCGGGCGGCGTAGAGCACCCGGAATTCGTCGATCAGCATCGGGAACGTGCGCAGTGCGAGCGCCAATGCGACGGACCAGTCGTCGACCGGGATCCGCAATGGCCGCAGTGGGCGGCCCAAAGTGGCCACCGCGGGCGCGATTTCGGCGATGTTGGTGGTCCACGACACCAGCGCGCCCAGGCCGAGCAACACGATCGACAGCGCGGTGAGGCGCAGGAAGTCCAACAGGCCGCCGAGGCCGAGCAAGACCGTGCCCACGTGGATCTGCGGACTGCCGCCGGCCAATGTCGCGGTGATGCCGACGATGGCCAGCAGGATCCACAGCCAGCGCGGCACCGACGGCAGCACGCCGCGGGGAATATGTGCGACCCACACTCCCGCCAGCAGTAGCGCGGCCGACAGCCCGATCGCCGCCCACTCCGGGAAGACCGCCAACAACACCGAAATGCCAAAAACGACAATCAGTTTGGTGCCGGCCCACAGCTCGTGGATGGCGGAGCGCCCGGGTACCGGACGCAGCAACACGACGGGGCGGGATTGACGCCGGGTCGGGTGCTTCGCCGGCGACGTTGCAATGACGTTATCCCCCGGGGCTGAATTCCCCTGGGCCGGCGCCTGTTCCAGCAGACCGTCGCGCAGGTGCAGGGTACGCGGGCACAGCTCCTCCAGTCCGGCGAAGTCATGCGAAATGACGACCACCGTCAGACCGGTGTCACGGCGCCGATCGGCGAGCAGCCGCACCAGACCGCGCTGGCTGGCGGCGTCCAGCCCGGCCAGTGGCTCGTCCAGGATCAACACGCGCGGCGACCGCGCCAGCAACCCGGCCAGCACCACGCGACGCATCTGGCCGCCGCTGAGCTGGTCGATGCGCCGCTTCGCCAGCGCCGAATCCAGGCCGACGACCGCCAGCGCCGCGCTCACCCGGGCGTGATCGTCGTGCGAAAAGCCGCCCGCCGAGGCCACTTCCAGGTCGACACGGCTGCGCATCAACTGCAGCCGGGCCGCCTGGAATTGGAGCGCGACCGCGCCGACCTGCTCGGAGGCGAGGCGCTCGTCAAGCAGACAGGTACCGGTGGTCGGTACGGTCAATCCGGCCATGATCCACGCCAGCGTCGACTTGCCGGAGCCATTGCCGCCATGGATCAGCAGCCCGTCGCCCTCATGCACCACGAAGCTGACGTCGCGGAGTGCGGTCTGTGCCCAGGGGCTGCCACTCCCGTGTTCGTGGCCGACATCTGCGAGTTCGAGTACCGGCGCGTGGTGTAGGTGGCCCGCCGCGACCGTCGGCGCGGGCGCGGCCGCGGTCTCGACCATGGCGGTGTTATCCAGCGAATCGCTGAGGTTGATCGTGCGGTCGGCGTACTCAGCCTCGTTGTTGTAGTGGGTGATGTGCACAAGGGCGGTTTGGTGACGATCGGTGAGACCGGACAGCACCGAGAGCAGTGCGTCGCGGCCCTGCGGGTCGACCATGCTGGTGACCTCGTCGGCGATGAGCAGCGCCGGCTCCCGCGCCAGCGCCGCGGCCACGGCCAGGCGCTGCAGTTCACCGCCGGACAGGCCGCCGGTATCGCGTTCGGCCAGGCCGGCCAGCCCGACCTCGCCGAGCACCCGGCCGACATCGGTGGTCGCGCCGGGCGGCAGTCCCCAGACCACGTCGTCGGCGACCCGCGTGCCCAGCACCTGGCTTTCCGGGTGCTGCATGACGACGGCGGTCCCGCCGAGCTGACCTAGTCCCACCGCGCCGGGGCGCTCGACGGTCCCTGAACTCGGTTCGCGGCCGGCCATGATCAGCATCAGCGTGGTTTTCCCCGAGCCGTTGGCGCCGGTGACCGCAACGTGTTCGCCTGGCCGCACGTCCAGGCTGATCGCACGCAGCGCGTCGTGGTCGGTGCGGGGGTAGCGGAGGCGTACCTCGTCCAGCCGCACCGGGACCGGCTGGATCGGCCCGGTGCTGACCGGTGCGTCCAGTTTGTGCACATCGGGAATGCCGCGCAGCCGCTCCAGCACCCGCGACAGCGCCCACCAACCGATCACCGAGGCGCACGTGATCACGACGACGGCGTATCCGAGGACCAACCACTGCCAGTAATTCAGCGCTTCGGCGAAGAACAGCTTGAGCTCCCGCGCGGCGGCCTGAAGCGCAGCCACCCGCGCCACGACCGTCGCGGCTCCGTCCACGGCGGCGGTGATCGTGTGGAACGCCAGCTGTCGAAGCCGCACCAGGACGGTCAACGCGATGACCACCGCGGCACCGATGACGGCGCCGGCGACAATGGATGCCGCGATCACGGTCGGGGCGCCGCGGCCGCGGCGCTTCACGATGCCAGCCAGCCCGCCGACGTAGGCGCAGAGCGCGACCGCCCCGAGGCCGCTCAAGCCGACCACCAAGAAGCCGATCACAGCAGCCGCGACCGTCCCGGTGATCAGAACGCGGATCCGGTAGCGATAGGCCAGCAGCCCTAGCGGCACGGCGCCCAGCAGCCCCAGCCCCCCTGCGTGCGGGAGGACGACCGCGATGATCGCGATTGCGGCGCACAGGGCGCCCATCACCGATGCCTGCGCCAGTTCGCTGGGTCGTAGCGATCGAGCCCGGTCCGGCGGGATCGCGGCGCCAGGCGCGGTCACCTCACGAGTATGCCAGTCGTGCGCGCATGGGCCCGGGGAAAAGGCGCCTGACCTGCTCAGCGGCTTCAAGAATTGGGAGCCGACGCCCGGGAGGCACGGTCCCGCACACCAGCCGGCCTCATCACGGGTGGGTGACCAGATACGTCTCGTTAGTCAGTCCGGCGGTGAGCTCGTCGACGTTGAAGGGGCGGTCGAGCCGCGCGCGGAACTCGTCACGGTCGACGAGGAGACTGATTTCCGCGGTCTGGCGCGCAAACAGCCGTGCCATGTGCGGGTAAAGCCAACGCATCATGGCCCGTTCGGCTGCGGTGCATCGCGAAGCGCAGTAACCGACGTGTCCAACCTCATCGGTGAGGATTTCGGTGTAGAGCAGCTCGACCCGTTCGGCGACTTCGGGCTCGTCGGCGAATAATGCAACCCCGACGCGGCGCAGCTCGTCGAACAACACGCAGCCCGCCATCTCCGCCGCTCCGACGAACCCGATCCCAGGCCGCTCCGGAAGAAACACCCCCGCCTTGACGAATTGGCGCATGACGAACGGCGGGGGGACCACCTGAAACGTCAGGTCGAATACGTCCAGCACGTAAGCCAGCAACCGGGTGTGGTAGTGCTCCTCGAGTTCGAGGTACACCCGTTCCGGCGCGGCGTCCTCGTCGCTGTTGAGTCCGTAGGTTTCCCCGAGGCCGACGCCGAATCGTTCCGCCTGATTCAGCTTGGCGGTGGCGAGCAGAAACAGCATCTTCCGGTCCAGGCCCGGTTCGGGTCGGCGGCGGCGCAGGTTCCGCTGGAAGGTCGCTCGGTCGGCGGGGTGAATCGACCGGACGGGGTTCGTCTCAATCCTGGCGAAGAATTCGTCGCGATTCGCCAAGCGCCGATTCAGCAGATCAGCATCCCCGTCGCGCCTCTTCAAGAAGTCCCGGTAGCCTTCGATTCCGTTGTTATTCATCGTGATTCGACTCCCTTCACAATGGTGGTTACATACCGACCCAATACGGCGTCCGACGTCGCGGTATCTAAAGCGCCGGTCGCCAGCAGCGCGAACAGTCCGGTCAAAAAGAACATCGCGAGCTCGCCCGCGTCTTGCTCCGTCGCGACCCGGCCCGCGTCCTGCGCGCGGGTGATCGCGGCAATGACGAACTCCGCCAGCGGGTGTTCGGCCAATTGATCCTCGGCCGGTCGAGTTGTGGAGAAGTGCAACCCCAACATGTCGCGGAAGACCACCGGCCCCAACCGGTGCTCGGCGGCTACCACATGCCGAACCAGCAGTGACAGCACCGACACCAAGTCATCGGTCTCGGACTGCGCGCCGTCGAGTTCCACGACGATCTTCACCTCTTCGTTGCGTTCCAATTCGACCAACACGTGTTCCTTGGTCGGGAAGTGGAAGTAGAAGGTGCCCCGCACCACCCCGGCGGCGCTCGCGATGGCACTGACGTCGGCACCGGCGAGCCCGGACCGGCCGATCTCGGCCAGCGCGGCGTCGAACAGGCGCGCCCGCGTTTCCAAACGTCGGACCTCTCGAACGCCTCCGCCGGTCGATCGAGCTTGCGTGACGGCGTGTGCGGACCCCATGAACGCACGATACCCAGTTTCGTTGCCGCCAGTCAATGACGACCGTCAATGACACGAGTCAGAATCATAGTTCACCCCTCTGACCTGCTGATTTGCGGTTTGGCACGTAGCTCAGCACCGTGCTATACCTGACGGAGGCTCGGCATCTCCAGGGGAGGTCTGTCATGTCCAACCGCTATCTGCAGGGTTTCTTCGCTCCGGTGCACGAAGAATTCACGCTGACCGATCTGGAGGTGGCAGGGACGATCCCGGATTATCTGGACGGGCGGTTCCTGCGAAACGGACCCAATCCCATCTGCGAAATCGATCCCGAGCTGTACCACTGGTTCGTGGGCGACGGGATGGTGCACGGCATCCGGATCCGCGACGGTAAGGCCGAGTGGTACCGCAACCGCTGGGTGCGAGGACCCGCGGCGACCAGGGCACTGGGCGAGCCGCCGCCGACCGGGCATTTGGGCGTGTCGGACCTCGGCGCCAACACCAACGTGATCGGACACGCCGGCAAGACGCTCGCGTTGGTCGAAGGTGGCACCTCCAACTATCAGCTCAGCGACGAGTTGGAAACCGTCGGCGTATGCGACTTCGACGGAACATTGACCGGCGGGTACACGGCCCACCCCAAGCGCGACCCGGAAACCGGTGAGCTGCATGCGGTTTCGTACAGCATGAACCGGGGCAACACGGTGCAGTACTCGGTGATCGGCGTCGACGGTCGAGCCCGCCGCACCGTCGATATCACGGTGGGCGGCAGCCCGATGATGCACGACTTCTCGCTGACCGACGGCCACGTTGTGTTCTACGACCTGCCGGTGACGTTCGACGCCGCGCTGGCCGCGGAAATCACCATGCCGCGCGGTGCGCGACTGGCCACCCGACTGATGTTGTCGGCCGTGGTTGGCCGGGTCCGCATCCCCGATCCGATAGCCGCGCGTCA
Organism: uncultured Actinomycetota bacterium; assembly: GCA_963845595.1. GTDB lineage: Bacteria > Actinomycetota > Actinomycetes > Mycobacteriales > Mycobacteriaceae > Mycobacterium. The sequence continues at coordinate 277,387 of CAWJSU010000002.1, read as the reverse complement.
GCCCCGAATAAAGGACTCCGACAGGCGATTTCCGTACTCCTGGGATCCGAAATACCCGGCGCGCGTCGGCGTGATGCCACGCGACGGCGGCGATGCCGACATCCGCTGGTTCGACGTGGAACCGTGTTACGTCTTCCACCCAATGAACGCCTACGACGACGGCGACACCATTGTTCTCGACGTGGTGCGGCACCCCAAGATGTTCGACCGCGACCACACCGGGCCCAACGAGGGGTTGCCGACTCTCGATCGCTGGACCGTCGATCTCGCCGACGGCAAGGTGCGCGAATCGCGTTTCGACGATCACGGGCAGGAGTTTCCCCGCGTGGACGAGCGCTTGGTCGGAAAGCGGCATCGGTACGGTTACGCGCCGGCGATCGGCGAGGGTGTGGCCGGCGGCGATGCCCTGCTCAGGCACGACTTCGTTGGCGGCAGCACCGAGTCGCGCTCGTTCGGTGCCGGGAAGGCGTTGGGCGAGTTCGTCTTCCACCCGTCATCGCCCGATGCGGCCGAAAACGACGGCGTGCTGATGGGTTATGTGTATGACCAGTCCAGCGACCGCAGCGAGCTGGCGATCCTGGACGCGCAAACCCTGCAGGACATCGCGAGCATCAAGCTGCCGCACCGGGTGCCCGCCGGATTCCACGGCAACTGGGTACCCAGCGTCAACTAAGCAACGACACCGTGGCGGCACGCCGGGTCCGCCGAAGAACTGCAGGCACTTGTCGACGACCTTGCACTGCATCTCTGTTGCCCACAGCTTGGCCATAGAGGCGGGCGGACCCGAGAGCGCCGGCTGAGATGTGTGGCGCCAGTCATCCAGTGTGAAATCTGTTGTGTTTCCAATAATCTGCTGAATATTTGCTAAGACAGCGTGGCGGCACGCGCATTCGTGCCCGCGAGGCCCTAATCTCGGGGAGATGAGCACGATGAGCACCAAGTACTACCTGCAAAAGGTACCCGTCGAAGCAGTCCAGCCGGGCTTCTCGTTGGCCATTGGCCGCGACGGCGACTACCGCCTGTTCCAGGTCGAATGTACCCAGATGTCGCAGCGCAGCGGTCGGCCGGTGATTTTCACTCTCACGTCGCAGCGGGTCGACGGCGGCGAGCCGTGGGTGCTGGAGTACGAAGCGGGCACGCCGGTCGTTCGGCTGCTCGGAGTTTGCCAGGCCGCTTCCTGACGGCAAACGTGTCAGCCGGGTTTTCCCGCGGCGACGAACTGCAGCGCGCGCTGCGCGTGTTGCTCGACGTCAACCAGGCCGGTCGCCTCAAACAGGTCGACGAAGGTGTGTCCGTCGAACATCGTCAGCCCGATCGCGTCGGCGCCAGCGGTCAGGGCGCGCCGGATCGGCGCCGTCTGGCCGGCGTAACTGGTGAGGATCGCGATCCGTCCGCCCGGCCGCAGCACCCGCACCATCTCGGCAGCGACGGCGAAAGGCTCGGGCACCAGGTACAGCGCGCCGAAACAGCAGACGGCATCGAATGTTTCATCGGCGAACGGCATGTGGTGGGCTCGAGAATAACGGGCCTAGGACATGTTAGGACATAACATGTCCTAATATGTCAGGGCCCGCTGTTGTCCGGCACGGCCCGAGTCAGCATTGGCTCCGAGAGGTCGAATCCGACCGCCAGGCTGTCATCCGGCAGTTCGGCTGCCAGCGGCCCGGTGAAATTGCCTGGGCCGCAAGCGACGTCGAGCATACGCTTAGCACTTGACAAACGCAGGGCCCCCGCCGCGCGTCGCTGCTCGGCTCGTGTGGTGACGCCGCTGGCAAGGTAGAACGACGTCGGACGCCACAACCGTTGGTACACGGTCGCGACGAACGGGCTGTTCATGGCGCGTTGAGCGAGCGTCGAATCCGGAGACGCGGTCGACTCCCCCAACGCGTCCAGGAAACCGTGCCGCAGCGCGGCGGTCCGGTTGAGCAGACCACGGGTCAGCTCGAGCGGATCCTGGCTCATGTCTGTCAGGCTAGTGGGACCGGCCGGGATAAGTCCGGGGTGAGACCGGGATGACCGGGATCACCGCGATGAGGCGTAGCTCTCGCGGCCTTGCCGCGGCCGGAACCGACCTCATAACCTGAGCAACATCGACGGCACGTCAGACAGGAAGGGGATGTCGCAGTGAGCGAGTTGATCCGCGCCCGCGCGGAAGAACTCGCGACGCTGCACATCTTCGACGGATGCCCGGCCGAGGATTTGATGGACCTGGCAGCCAACGTGGAGCCGCTGCGGACCGCCGCCGGCCAGGTGCTGATGCAGCAGGGCGAGCAGGCCGTCTCGTTCCTGCTCATCTCGTCGGGTACCGCCGAGATCCAGCGGCTCGGCCGCGACGGCGTGGTGGCCGTCGGGCAGGCGCGTCCCGGCGAGATCGTCGGCGAGATCGCCCTGCTGCGCGAAATCCCGCGGATCGCGACGGTCACCGCGACCGAAGCGCTGACCGGTTGGATGGGCGACAACAACGCCTTCACCCGGCTGGTGCAAATCCCCGGAGTCATGCCGCGGCTACTGCGGACCGTGCGCCAGCGTCTCGCCGGTTTCATCGCGCCGATCCCGATACGGGTTCGCGATGGAACCGAGCTGCTGCTGCGTCCGGTCCTCCCCGGTGACGACGAACGCACCGTGCACGGGCACATTCAATTCTCCAGCGAGACGCTGTATCGGCGGTTCATGACGGCTCGCGCCCCCACCCCGGCACTGATGCACTACCTGGCCGAGGTCGACTACGTCGACCACTTCGTCTGGGTGGTAACCGACGGGAGCGACCCGGTGGCCGACGCGCGCTTTGTTCGTGACACCAACGATCCCAAGGCCGCCGAGATCGCGTTCACCGTCGCCGACGCCTATCAGGGCCGGGGGATCGGGACCTTTCTGATCGGCGCGCTCTCGCTGGCCGCCAAGGTCGACGGGGTCGAAAGATTTTCCGCACGAATGCTTTCCGAGAATACCCCGATGCGCACGATCATGGACCGCTTCGGCGCGGTCTGGGAGCGCGAAGACGTCGGGGTCATCACCACCGTGATCGATGTGCCCCGAAGCCGCGACCTGGGCCTCAATCGGGAGCTGGCCGAGCAGATCAAGCGCGTTGCCCGCCAAGTGATCGAGGCGATCGGTTGATCGGTGCGGTGTCGCGCTCCTTGACCCGCGAACACCGTGATATGAACGAGCATGCGGCCGCTCTGGTTTGGCGCGGTGGCGATCCCGGTGGTGACGCTGCTGGCGGCCGGATGCGCTCAGTCGACCGCGCCCACACCCGGCTCCAGTCTGGCCTCGCCCACAAAATCGCCGACGGCTCATGGCACTGCGGTGAACCCAACCAACATCAGGCGGATCGGTCACGAGCTGCCGCCGGGCTACGAGGTGACCAGCGGCATCCCAAGTGCGGCCTCGCCACGGGTGATCTGGGGGCTGGGCGCGGACGCGACGTCGAAGCCGCAACCGTGTGCGATACTCGCCGACCCCGGCAATGGACGCGATCAATCCGCGCAGGGAGTGTCGGGGTCGGGTTCGGGCGGCATCGTCGACGCGGTGGTGGTGGCCTTGCCGGGGTTGCCGGGACCCGTGGCGCTGGACCAGGGCGTTGTCGCCGCGTGTGCTCAGTGGACCATGGTCGCCGGGCACGCCACCGCCGGCGTTCGGCTCACCGACGCTCCCAAGATCGACGGCGTCGAAACCCTCGGCATGGTGACCGACATCCGGACACCCGTCGAGTCCGGCGCCGAAATCGATTCGCGGGCTTATGTATTCACCGCGTATCTGGGCGACTACTATGCGTTCACCGCCCTGACCGTGGACCCCGGCTCGGCGCTGCCGGCGCTGTCACCGCAGTTCGCCGCCGATCTGCTGGTCAAAACGGTGTCTACGTTGCGCGGCTGACCGTCGGCTTTGGGTAGATTGGCCACGATGTTGAAGGTGGCGCTCGCGGTCGCATCGGTGTGCTTGCTCGCCGCCTGCTCGTCGGACGCGAATAGCTCGTCGACGAAGGCCGACATCGCCAAGGTCTCCGGCGTGAAGTCGAGCTTCGGGCCCGAGTTCAAGGTCGCCGACGTCACCGAAAGGGCGATCGATCCCAAGTTTTTTGCTGCCCGGAAGCTGCCCGAGGGGCTGACTTTCGATCCCGCCAACTGCGCGAAGGCAGCGGTCGGGCCGGACATGCCTCCCGATCTGCAGGGCAATATGGCCGCGGTGTCCGCCGAGGGCAACGGCATCCGGTACGTCGTCATCGCCGTGGAGACGTCCCAAGAGGTGCCGCTCCAGGACCCGGGGAAGGACTGCAGCAAGGTGGCGTTCTCCGGGCCCCAGCTGCGGGGCGGCATCGAGGTAATCGACGCGCCGCACATCGACGGGACGCACACCCAGGGCATACACCGCGTTTTGCAGGCGGTGTACGGCAACGGGGCCCACACCGGTGAGCTCTACGACTACACCGCTCAGTTCGGCGACTACCAAGTGATCGTCATCGCCAATCCGCTTGTCGTCCCCGATCAGCCGGTGGCCAAGGTCGACACGCAACGCGCCCGCGACTTGCTGGTCAAGGCGGTGGCCTCGATTCGCAGTTGAGTCCGCAGCCGACGCAGCTAGCGCACGTCGCGCGGCCGGAACTGGATGCTGACCCGCGGACCCGCGGGTGCCGACGTCTTGGGAACCGCGTGCTCCCAGGTGCGTTGGCACGAACCGCCCATCACCAGCAGGTCGCCATGCGCCTGTGGCAGTCGCAACGACGGGCCGCCGCCGCGCCGCCTCAATGCGAAAGTACGTGTGGCGCCGAGGCTGACGATCGCCACCATGGTGTCCTGCCAGCTGCTGCGACCGATGGTGTCGCCATGCCAGGCGACGCTGTCGGAGCCGTCGCGGTAACAACACAATCCGACGGTGGTGAATGGCTCACCCAGCTCGCCGGCGTAGATGTCGTTGAGCCGCCGACGCAGCCGCGCCAGCAGCGGATGCGGAGCATCTTCGACGGTCAGGTCGTGAAAGCTCACCAGTCGCGGCACGTCGACCACCCGGTCGTACATTTGCCGCCGTTCGGCTCGCCACGGCACCGTCGACAACAGCGCGTCGAGCAATGCATCGGCACCCGTCAGCCAGCCGGCCCGGATTTCGATGAAGGCGTCGTCACCGAGTTGCCTGCGCTCGGTGTGCTCGAATAGCGAACCCTGCACCGCGATCCCCACGCTCGCGAGTTTATCGCACATTAGTTCGATTACGCGGGACCGATCGGGCCGCCCGCTACGGTTCTACTTGTGAGTGGCGTCGAGTTGGGCACCAATTCCGAGGTCGGAACGCTGCGGGTCGCCATCCTGCACCGCCCGGGCGCCGAGCTGCGGCGGCTCACCCCGCGCAACAACGACCAGCTGTTGTTCGACGGGCTGCCCTGGGTCTCGCGCGCGCAGGACGAGCACGACGAGTTTGCCGAGCTGCTGCGGGCCCGCGGCGTGGAAGTGCTGCTGCTGTCCGACCTGCTGACCGAGGCGCTCAACCACAGCGGGGCGGCCCGGATGCAGGGGGTGACCGCCGCCGTCGACGCGCGCCGATTGGGAGCGCCTTTGGCGCAAGAGCTTTCGGCGTACCTGCGTGGACTCGATCCGGTCCGGTTGGCTCATGTGCTGACGGCCGGCATGACGTTCAACGAGCTGCCGTCGGGCACCAGGACCGACGTGTCGCTGGTGCTGCGCATGCATCATGGGGCGGATTTCGTCATCGAGCCATTGCCGAACCTGGTGTTCACCCGGGACTCGTCGATCTGGGTCGGGCCGCGGGTGGTGATCCCGTCGCTGGCGTTGCGGGCTCGGGTGCGCGAGGCGTCGCTGACCGACCTGATCTATGCCCACCACCCGCGGTTCACCGGCGTGCGGAAGGCCTACGAGTCGAGGTCCGCTCCCGTCGAGGGTGGTGACGTGCTGTTGCTCGCCCCGGGTGTGATCGCGGTCGGGGTGGGTGAGCGCACCACCCCGGCTGGTGCGGAAGCGTTGGCGCGCAGCCTCTTTGACGACGACCTGGCCAACACGGTGTTGGCGGTGCCGATCGCTCAGAAGCGCGCACAAATGCATTTGGACACGGTCTGCACCATGGTCGACACCGACACCGTGGTGATGTACGCCAACATCGTCGACACGCTCTCGGCGTTCACCATCCAGCGCAGGCCCGACGCCGTGACCATCAGCGACTCGGCCCCTTTTCTCGAGGCGGCGGCCGTGGCCATGGGAATCGACAAGCTGCGGGTCATACATACCGGATTGGATCCCGTCATCGCCGAACGCGAACAGTGGGACGACGGCAACAACACCTTGGCGTTGGCGCCCGGTGTCGTCGTCGCATATGAGCGCAACTCGCAGACCAACGCTCGGCTGCAGGACGCGGGCATCGAGGTGCTGACCATTGCGGGCTCCGAATTGGGCACCGGCCGTGGCGGGCCCCGCTGCATGTCCTGCCCGGCCGCCCGCGACCCCATTTAGTGGTCTGCGCAGCGAGATTGCCGCCATGGTCGTGGTTGGGGCTGGAATCGCAACCCTCACGGCAATCTCGGTGACGAGCGGCGGGCCAGCGCGTCACGCGCCCGTTGTTGCGCAGCGAGATTGCCGCCATGGTCGTGGTTGGGGCTGGAATCGCAACCCTCACGGCAATCTCGGTGACGAGCGGCGGGCCAGCGCGTCACGCGCCCGTTGAATGATGACGTTCGCGGGATCCTCGTGTATCACCTTGATTACGTGCCAACCAAGACGATCGAACATCTCAGCTCGGCGAATGTCTTTCACATATCGCCGCCGATTGCTGCGATGTTCGTCGCCGTCGTACTCAAGGGCGACCTTCGGCTCTTCCCAACCCATATCGAGGTAGGCCACCAGGTGGCCGTCGGTGACCCTGATCTGCGTGACGGGCCTGGGTAAGCCGGCGTCGATGAGGACGAGCCGTAGCCAGGTTTCTTTCGGTGACTGCGCGCCGCCGTCCAGCAGCGAGAGGGCCGTTTGACACTGGCGTACACCCCTAGCTCCTTTGTGGCGGGCAATCAGCGGCGTGACATCGGCGGCGGTGAGGCCCGTCGCGGCGGACAGCGCGTCGAGATGAGTCACGGCGACGAGGCGCGGCAGGTGTCGGGCCAGGTCGAACGCGGTGCGCGTCAGGCTCGTCACCGGTAGCCCGGCGAGTTCGACGACGTCCTCGTCGCTGCACCGTTCCCGGCGCACGATGACACCCGCCGGCGGATGGTTGAACGGCCCCAAGAGCTCCACCGGAGTGAAATCGTCCACCCATTTCGCCCCATGGAGTGCCCTGATTTGGGGGGGCGGCCCGGCCGGCAATTATGCCCCGCCGACCGGACCATAACCAGGCCCCGTGAATGTCGTCCCGCAGCGTCCTGCGCGCATCCTTTGGGAGGTAGACGTCGCGATGTACCTGCCGGAATTTCCAACGCAATTGGCCGCGTGTCAGGGCACCGCGCGCTATCGCTTCGCTTCCGAGAAAGACCGCTGCCACGCGATGATGATGCTCATTGGGACTGACATGTGCGCCGAGATTGCCGCCATGGTCATGGTTGAGGCTCGAACCACAGCCATCACGGCAATCTCGGCGAAAGCGCACGCCGATAGTGCGCGCCGAAGGCGCACGCGGATAGCGCGCGAAAGCCGACAGATCATCGCCAGCTGGGCAGCCAGATCTCCATGTCCCACGTCTGCTGTGAGATGGGCAGGCCGGTCAGCACCGGAAACAGCCAGGCGAAGTTGGTCACCACCAGAGCCACATAGCAGGACACCACGATCAGCCCCAGGGTGCGTCGCTCGGAGCTTTGCGAGCTTTGAGAACGGGCGCCGCGGCCGACCGGATAGAGAATGTCGCCGAGGATCAGCGCGATGGCCATCACCAGGAACGGCGCCATCGTCGCCGCGTAGAAGAAATACATCTGCCGGTCGATGTCGCCAAACCACGGCAGCCACCCGGCGCAATAGCCGGTCAAAACGGCGGCGTAGCGCCAGTCACGCCGAACCAGCATTCGAAAGGCCGAATATCCCAGCACCGGCACCGCCAGCCACCACAGGGCGGGCGTGCCGACCAGCATCTCCGCCTTGACACACGACTGGGCGCCGCAACCGGCAACGTTCTGCTGATCGATGGCGTAGAGCACCGGCCGCAACGACATCGGCCAGCTCCACGGCTTGGATTCCCACGGGTGGTAGTTGCCCGCGGAATTCGTCAGGCCCTCATGGAACTGCAAAGCCTTGGCGTGGTAGTACCACAGCGAGCGAATCGCGTCGGGCAGCGGGACGACCCCATCCCGACCAACCGTCAAACCGACCTGGTGCCGGTCGATCGCGGTCTCGGACGCAAACCACGGTGCGTAGCTGGCCAGGTAGACCGCGACCGGAATGAGCCCCAGCGCATACCCCGTGGGGAACAAGTCGCGACGAAAAGCCCCGAGCCATGGCCTGGTCACCTGATATTGACGCCGGGCCGCCACGTCGAACGCCAACGACATCACGCCGAAGAACACCACGAAGTACAGACCGGACCACTTTGTCCCGCAGGCCAATCCGAGGAGGACCCCCGCCAAGAAGCGCCACCAGCGCACGCCCAGCCGCGGGCCCCAGACCGTCTCGCCGGCACGTCCCTGCGCCAGCGCGAGGTGCATTCGCTGCCGGACTTGATCGCGGTCGACGATGAGCGCGCCGAACGCCGCGACCACGAAGAAAGTGAGGTAGCCGTCCAGCAGCGCGGTGCGCGCGGCGACAAAGCTGACGCCGTCGCAGATGACGAGCAACCCGGCGATCGCGCCGACCAGTGTCGACCGGCTGATCCGCCGGACGATCCGCATCACCAGCACCACCATGATCACGCCCAGCAGCGCGCCGGTGAACCGCCAACCCACCCCGTTGTAGCCGAAGATCGCCTCGCCGATGGCAATCAGTTGCTTGCCGACCGGCGGATGAACCACCAGGCCGTAGCCGGGGTTGTCCTCCACCCCATGGTTGTGCAGTACCTGCCAGGCCTGGGGCGCGTAATGCTTCTCGTCGAAGATGGGTGTGCCGGCATCGGTCGGTGAACCGAGGTTCAAAAAGCGGGTCACCGTGGCCAGCAAGGCGATCACGCCGGTCACGAGCCAGCCGCGGATATCGTCGGTTGGCCCGAAATCCGCGACCGGAACCACCGGGCCCGGGCTGACGACGGGTGCGACGCGCTCCTGGACGGCGACGGGGGTTTCGCGGGGCGGGGCGGTCATCTCGTCGATCGTAAGCTGTCGGTCATGTCCTATGGTCGGCTGTTGCTCGGTGCGACCCCTTTGGGCCAGCCGTCGGACGCGTCGCCGAGGCTGAGCGACGCACTGCGTCATGCCGATGTGGTGGCGGCCGAGGACACTCGGCGGGTGCGAAATCTGGCTAAGGCGCTCGATGTGGCGATCACCGGACGGGTGGTCAGCGTGTTCGACCAGAACGAGGCCGCGCGGGTACCGGCCCTGGTCGACGCGGTCCGGGCCGGCGCGACGGTGCTGGTGGTCAGTGACGCCGGGATGCCGGTGATCAGCGACCCCGGCTATCGGCTGGTCGTGGCGTGCGTGGATGCGGGCTTACCGGTGCAGTGCCTGCCGGGGCCGTCCGCGGTGACGACTGCGCTGGCCGTGTCCGGTCTGCCGGCGGAGAAGTTCTGCTTCGAGGGCTTCGCACCACGCAGGGGCTCGGCGCGCAGAACGTGGCTGGCTTCGTTGGCCGACGAGCGGCGCACCTGCGTGTTCTTCGAATCGCCACGCCGGTTGGCCGCATGTCTGGGCGATGCGGTCGAACAGCTTGGCGGTGCACGTACGGCGGTGGTCTGCCGGGAGCTCACCAAGGTGCACGAGGAAGTGGTGCGGGGATCGCTTGACGATCTGGCGCGGTGGGCGGCCGACGGCGTGCTCGGCGAGATCACCGTCGTGCTGGCCGGTGCCACCCCGCGCGCCGACCTGCCGTCCCTGGTGGCAGAAGTGGAGGGCCTGGTCAATGCTGGTGTCCGGGTCAAGGACGCCTGCGGCCAGGTGGCCGCCGCGCACCCTCAGGTGCGCTCGCGCCAGCTCTACGATGCGGTGCTACGGGCCCGCCAGACTGACGGCGGCTGACCGCAGCCAGCCACACGCAGCCCTAACAAGAGATGTGCGGAACGCACAGGTGCGGCGGAGGCGGCAGCTGCGGGGGAGGCGGCAGCTGTGCGGCGGGCAGCGACGGAAGACCCTGCGGCAGCGCCGGAAGACCGGGAACGCCTGGTAGCGAAGGCAGACTCGGGAGACCCGAGACGCCCGGCAGCGACGGTAGACCCGGGACGGCGGCCAGCGCCGACACACCCGGGACGGCGGCCAGCGCCGACAGACCCGGGACGGAGGCCAGCGACGGGAGACCCGGGAGACCCGGTAATCGCGGCAGCGACGCGAGCACCTGCGGGACCGTAGTGAGGCCCGCCAGTATCGCCGGCCCAGCCGCCTGTATCGCCTGGGTCACCCCGGGCGCCAGCAGCGCACCCAGTCCGGCCGTTGTGAGCAGGCCGCCCGCGCCCCCGGCGTTGTTTAGCACTGCCAGGATGGCGAGCAGCCCAACGCCGCTGACGCCGACCCCCGCCGCGATGCTACCCGCCGTGACGAGGCCGTTTACCACCGAAGGGACGACAGTCCAGGCCCCGTAGCCGCCCACAAGCGCGCCGGCCGCGCCGGCTACATCGGGTATGCCCAGCGCGGGCAGGCCGGGTACGCCAAGCGCGTCCAGGCCGGGCACCCCCACCCCTGGCACCCCGGGCACGCTCGCAGCCGGCAGGCCGGCCACGTCTGGTACGCCAGGCACTCCCGGCACGCCCGGTACCGCGGCCAACGGCACGCCCGGTGCGGAGCCACCCGGTACAAACGCCTGCATCGTGGCGGGAGCGCTCTGCCCAGGCAGGGCGACTGCCGGTGCCGCGGGCCCGGCTGCCCCCGGTGCCGCTGCGGCCGGCAGTCCCGGCGGCGTCGCCGTTTGCGGCATGAGCACCGAAGCGAGTCGCTCGCAATGCGCGCCGGTTGCGCCGCTGTCGCAGACTGCCCCGCGTTGCATCGGCGGACCGACCGAACTCAGCGGGGTGATGGCTAGCGTCCCACCCAGCACCGCGGCCGCCGCCGCGCCAAGGACGGCGATTCTCATAGGGCCCCCAACTCGCAGTCGACTCGCGATCGCCACGAGTCAATTTGCCTTGAGCTTATTGCAAGATGCGCGCGCGACGTGCAGTTATCGCCAAATCCGCTGGTTACCCGACCTGCTTAGCGGTCGCTGTGGACGGCAGTCCGACGATTATGGGCGCGGCCTTGTGCAGGCACTCCTCCCATTCGGCGTCGGGATCGGAATCGGCGGTGATCCCGCCGCCGACCCCCAGCACGGCGTTACCGGTGGCGTCGATCTCGACGGTCCGGATCGCGACGTTGAGCTCGCACCCGGCGATCGGGGACGCCAACCCAACCGTGCCGCAATATATCCCGCGGCGACGCTGCTCCCATTGCCCGATCAGCTGGCGCGCCCGCAGTTTGGGAGTCCCGGTGACCGAGGCTGGCGGGAAAGCCGCTTCCAGCAGCGCCGACGGCGACAGCTCGACGGGAACCTGGGCCGACACCGTGGACACCAGGTGCCATACGCCGGGCGCGCGCCGGACCACCAATAGCTCGGGCACGGTGACCGTGCCGGTAACCGCCACTCGGCCCAGGTCATTGCGGACCAGGTCCACAATCATGATGTTCTCGGCCACCTCTTTCGCCGAAGCCCGCAACGCCGCCGGCCAGGCATCCAGTGGCAGGGTGCCCTTGATCGGGCTTGAGGTCACGACGCCGCCTCGGCGAGCCAGGAAAAGCTCCGGGGACAGCGACGCCACCGCACCCCAGGGTCCGGCGACGTAGGCCGCGCGCGCCGGAGAGCTACGCGCCACGGCGTCGACGAAGAAGTCGAGCGGGGCCCCGGTGACCGCCCCGGTGAACTGTGTGCACACGCACGCCTGGTAGATCTCGCCGGCGCCGATCGCGTCCAGGCAGGCCAAGACGCCGGCGCGATGGGCGTCGTGGTCGGCCGCGTCCCAGTCGATCCGGCAACGCGGATCGGGGGCCGGTGCCGGTGTTGTTGCCAGAGCGCCGGCCATCCAGTCCGGCATCGGTGCACCGGATAGGCTCTCGTACCACCATTGCGCGTCACAGTCGCGGCGCAGTACACAGTCGGTCCAGCCGCCCGCTGCCTCGGGGATCCGGTTCGGCTGCCCGTCGGCTCCGGGATCCGGGTAGGACAGGTAGCCGACCCACCCGCCGCCCACCGCTGGCGAGCGGGGTGCATCGGCCGGTGGACGGACTGCGAACGCGTCGTCGACCCGCACTGGTCGCACCGACACGCTCGGCGCAATGACGGCCAGCGCGCCGAACCAATCGCCGGTCAGTGCGGCCGGCGGTGGCAGATCGAGCCGGCCGGTGGCGTCACCGATAGCGCGCAGCACCTTTGGCGCGCCGCCAAGATCGCCGAGCCGGTCGATTCGCACCGCCCTAGCTTGACAGAACGGCAGATTTCCGCAGCGCAACCGTCGCTGAGCTGGCCTTTAGTTGCGGCTAATCGCGCGCACCGGAGAGTTGCGCGCCACGGTGGTCAGCTTGTCGGGGTTGCGCATCACGTAGAAGTTGGTGATCTTGTCGTCGACAATCTCCACCGTGATCACCCCCTCGAGCTGTTCGTCGAGGTACAGCAAGACCGCCGGAGCGCTGTTGCACGTCACCATGTCCAAACGCAACCGGCCCGCCGTCCTGCGCATCAGCCGGGCGATGGCCCTGGCCACGCGCTGGGCGCCCACCACCGGTTTGCGCGCCGCACTCACCTTGCCGCCGCCGTCGGCCGTCCAGGCGACGTCCGGCGCGAGCATTGCCATCAGCGCGCCCACATCCCCGCTGGCCGCCGTCGCCAAAAACTGCGCGGTGACCTCTGCGTTGCGTTGCGGGTCCACCGCATCGAACCGCTTCCGCCGGGCCCGCACGTGTTCGCGCGCCCGGTGGGCGACCTGTCGTACGGTTGGCGACGGTTTGCCCACGGCTTGGGCAATCTCGTCGTAGTCGAACCCGAACACCTCCCGCAGCACGAACACCGCGCGCTCGTCCGGGCTCAGCGTTTCCAGCAGGACCAGCATTGCCATCGACACCGATTCCGCCAGAACGACATCCACCGACGGGTCCTGCTCGTCGAGCAGCAGCGGCTCGGGCAGCCACGGACCCACATACTCCTCGCGGCGACGGGCGTCCGCCCGCAACGCGTTGAGCGCCTGGCGGGTGACCAGCCGCGCCAGGTAGGACTTGGTGTCGTGCACTGTGGATAGGTCGACGGCCGCCCACCGCAGATAGCTGTCCTGCAACACGTCGTCGGATTCGGTTGCCGAGCCCAGGATTTCGTAGGCGATGGTGAACAGCAACGCGCGCAACAGAGTGAACCGTTCGGCGTGCTCACCACCGGCGGGTGCGCCCGTCATCGCAGGGCGACCTGCTGCTCGGCCGGCACCCGCCTGCCACGCTTGACCCAGAAGTACGAACCGGGTTTGGCGGCCTCGCGCCGGATGGACCACACCGTGCCCTTGCAGACCGCTTCCTTAAGGGAGGCGGCGACCCGGCCGCCGAGGTACGCGTCCATCGGGGTGTCGTCGGTGTGGGCGAGCTGGAAGGTGGCCTGCGAGCGGCCCAGGCTGATGCACTGCCCGACGAAACCCTGATTCAGCACCACGGGCGCGGTCCCCGCGATACGGCTGAGCACGGTATTGGCCGCCTGAACGCCCAACGGCCCGGCGGCTTGGCAGCTCATCCGCAGCGGCTCGCCCGATGGCGCGGCGGCATCACCGGCCGCGACAATGTGCTCGTCATCGATGCTGGTCAGTGTTTCGTCGGTGAGTAGCCGGCCCAGCGCATCGCTGGTAAGCCCGCTGCGCGCGGCCAGATCCGGCACCGCAAACCCCGCCGTCCACACGGTCACCGAGCTGGGCAGCACGCTGCCGTCGGCCAGTACCACCGAGTCCCACCGCACCTCGGTCACTTTGACGGGTTGCAAGGCGTCTTCGAGCAGGTTCACGCCAAGCTTGCGCAGTTGCTTGGCCACCGACCGCCGGCCCCGTTTGCTCAGCGACGGCCCGAGCAGACCACCGCAGACCAGGGTCACCGGGCGTCTCTGCTCGGCCAGCTCGGAGGCCGTTTCGATGCCGGTCAGTCCGGCGCCGACCACGGTGACGGGTGCGCTGGTCGGCGTGTCGGCGAGCGCGTAACGCAGCCGCTGCGCGCTTTCCAGATCGGCGACCGAATACGCGAAGTCGACGGCACCGGGCACCCCGCAAAGCTTGGCGGCCGACGTGCCGGTGCTGCCCACGGCGTAGATCAGGTAGTCGTAGTTCAGCGCGGCACCGGAGGTCAGCAGGACCTGCCGGTCATCGGTGTCGATCCGGTCGACGGTGTCGACCACCAAATGGATTCCGTCGCCGAGCAGGGTGCCGTAGTCGACGGTTGCGGTGCCGGTGTCGGCGACCAACTGGTGCAGGCGGATTCGCTCGACGAACACCCGACGCGGGTTCACCAGGGTGATGTCGATGTCCGGGCGCAGCCGCAGATGATTGGCGGCCAGCGTTCCGGCGTACCCGCCGCCGACGACGACGACGCGTGTCATCTCAGTCATTTGTGTCTCCTCTTGTAGGCGTGTGCCCTTGAGACACCGCAGGCCGACCGTCTGTGACAGATTGCCCCGCAATTGTGAGCGGTCTCACTCCCTCGGCATGAACACGAAGTTTCTGACGTAGACGGCGCGGGTGGGCAAAGGTGTGGCCGAGCGTGCGGCAGCCATGCGCGGTGGTTCTCCTGGGCGGCCCGGCGGTGGGGGCACGCCCCCACAAGTGGGTGGGGGCACCTCCCGCTTGCGGGGGAGTACCCCCACCCGCTTGCGGGGGACCGGGGGCAGCGGGTGCCGGTGTTAATTGCGAGCCCCAGGCCTAATCGAGGCGCACTTGCGCCACGGTGTTCCAGGGTTGTGCCAGGGTGTTTGGGAGGCGCGAACCAAGCAGAAAAGCAGCCAGTGAACTCCCAGATTCCCCGGCAAAGTCGCAGGCAGGGCACTTCATCTCGGGGTCAATACCCGGCCCGATTTCGTGGGACTGCGGACGTTGACGCGTGTTAGGCTTTTTTTGTCTCAATTCGTGCCTGCCCCGGGCCGAATTAACCACTAGACAAATAACGCGAACAATGGGGTTCTTGAGTGCGCAGCGTAGTGCATTGCGAGAAGCAGTCTTGAAGACGACCATCCCCTGATTGGGCCCGCGCCCATACGGGACACGTGCCATACCGGAGGGGCCCCGTTGCCGCGCAGCCTGGATCTCGTCGTCACCTCCGTCGCCACCCGGCTGATGGAGGCCACGGCATCCACCGCGACCCAGGTCAGCGAAAAGGTTCTCGCGCAGCTCGTCGAACAGTTCGATGTGGACGCCAGCTTCTTGCGCCACCACGACCACGACATCCGGGCTTCGGTGCTGGTTGCGGAGTGGCCGCCGCGCGTCGAAATCCCGGACCCGGACCCGATGGCCGTTGTGCATTTCACCAGCGCCGACCCGGTCCTCGCACAGTGCGAACACGGCCGCAAACCCATCGTGATACGGCCGGACCCGGCTAACCGCTCCTTCCAGCGCTGGCTCAGCGGAGGCAAAGTGCCCACCGCGCCCTCGGTGGCCGCCGCACCGCTGGTGTCGGGCGACGTGACCACCGGCGTGCTCGGCTTCGTCAAGTTCGGAGCCAGGAAGTGGAAGCAAGAAGAGATCAACACGCTCGAGGCGGTGGCCGCCCTGTTCGCGCAGCTGCAGGCGCGGATCGCGGCCGAAGAAAAGCTTCGCTATCTGGCTGAACACGACGATCTGACCGGGCTTTACAACCGTCGGGCGCTGGTTGCCCATCTTTCCGAGCGGCTCGCGGCGGGCAACCCCGGGCCGGTCGCGGTCCTCTACCTCGACCTCGACCGGCTCAAGCCGATCAATGATTACCTGGGCCACACTGCGGGCGACTGGTTCATCAGGGTGTTCGCGCAACGCATTCGGGTGTGCGCGGGCAATCAGAGCATGATCGCCCGGCTGGGCGGGGACGAGTTCGTCGTCATCCCGGACCACCCGATGGCAGCCGGAACCGCGGAGACGTTCGCCCGTCGCCTCGGGACCATGCTGCGCGAACGCCTGGCCATCGGCGGCCACATGATCACCCGCACGGTCAGCATCGGGCTGGCGGTGGGCATGCCGGGGCGCGACAACAGCACCGATCTACTCCGCCGGGCCGACGAGGCCGTGCTGACCGCCAAGCGCGGGGGTGGTAACCAGATTGCGCTGTCCACCGACGACATGTCTCTGAAGAGCGCGTTCCGCAACGACATCGAGCTCCACCTGCAGGGCGATATCGACAGCGAAGCACTGCTACTGCACTACCTGCCCGAGGTCGACTTGTGGACCGGCGCCATTGTGGGGGCCGAGGCGCTGGTGCGCTGGCGGCACCCGATTTGGGGGCTGCTGCTGCCGGATTCGTTCATCGGGGTGGCCGAATCGACCAACCTGGCCGGGGAGCTGGGCCGGTGGGTGATGCGAAGCGCGTGCGCCGAATTCAGCCGGTGGCGGTCCAACGGCGTAGGGCAAAGCGCCATTTTGCGCATCAACGTGTCGCCGGTCCAACTGATCACCCGCGGCTTCGTCCGTAGCGTCGCCGACACCATCGAGGAGTTCGGTATCGACGGCGGATCGGTCTGTCTGGAGATCACCGAGCGGGCGGTGGTGCACGACATCGAAACCACCCGCAAGACCCTGGCGGAGCTCAAGGAGGTCGGGGTCCAGATAGCCATCGACGACTTCGGCACCGGCTATGCGGTGTTGTCGCACCTGAAGTCGCTGCCGGTGGACATGCTCAAGATCGACACCGGATTCGTCCGCGACTTGGGCACCAACGCCGGTGACCTGGCCATCGTTCGCGCCATCATCGGGCTTGCCGAGGCCTTCGGCCTGCAACTGGTCGCCGAGGGGGTTGAGACACCGGCTGCCGCACTGACTTTGATGCAACATGGATGTCACCGGGCGCAGGGGTTCCTGTTGTCGCGCCCCGTCCCGGGCAACGCTATGGAAGCGTTGCTAGCCGCGCGCTGGATGCCGATGCCGTTCCTCGCCGATCGCGAGGCGTTGTCGCTGGGCGCGATCTGACACTGGCGGGATGGTTTGCAGCTTGACGAGAAAGACGGTGCTGGTTGTCGCGTGCGCGGCGCTGGCCCTGAACGGATCCCTGAACGGATGTAGCCACCCCCGCGTCAACCCCGGGCCGCTGAACGCGATGGTCAGTCCGGCCATACCCACGACCGCGCAGGAAATACCCAACCCGTTGCGCGGCCAGTACGAAGACCGCATGGAACCGCTTTTCCCGCAGGCCAATCCGGCCCAGCGGCGGTACCCCGCCTGGCCCAAGTCGTATGACGCCAGCCTGCGGCTATCTTGGCGACAACTGCAGCCCGTCGACCCGCGCACGCTGCCCCCGGATGCTCCCGACGATCGCAAGTACGACTTCAGCATGATCGACGACGCGCTGACGAAACTCGCCGACCGCGGGATGCGGCTGACGCTTCGGGTGTACTCCTACAACTCCTGTTGCGATGCCGTCTATCCCAACGACACGAATATCGAGATTCCTGATTGGGTCCGCGCCCTCCCCGGTGCCAGCACCAGCTACCAAGGACCGCCGGCGGGCTCGTCGACACACGGCCTTACGCAGGTGGTGCCGAACTGGAATGATCCGGGCTACCTCGCCGGTTTCGAGCAGCTGCTGGCCGCGCTCGGTCGTCGCTACGACAACGACGAGCGGCTCAGCGTTTTCGAGTTCTCCGGCTACGGCGACTCCGGCGAGGGCCAAATCACGTACCTGCGCGACACGCTGGGGGCGCCCGGCGCGGCGGCCGACGAAAGCATGGCCCAGCTGGGCTACTACAGCCAGTTCCGTGACCAGAGCCTCACCATCGACTCCATTCGAAAGTTGGTCGCGGCCAACGTCAACGCCTTCCCCCACACCCAAATGGTGGTCACCGTCGGGAACCCCGAAATCGTGCGGCAGATGCTCGCCGACGATGTCACCAAGAAACTGATCGCGCCCGCGGGTATCCGCTCCGATGAGCTCGGCAGCACCGCACCGTTCCCGGTCTGGGCCTCCGACGACACGTCTTGGTATGTGCAACACAAGGATCCGTTGGTCGCCGATCTGCGCAAGCGGCTGGCGACGGCGCCGGTGATCACCGAGTGGGGCCGCCAGCCGCCGGACAAAACCAGCCCGATCGACGTTTACACGAAGGGCCTGGACGACGTGGTCAGGTATCACGTGTCGATGACCTCGAGCATGAACTTTCCGGACGAGGGTTCGACCACGCCGATGGACCCCGCGCTTTACCTACTGTGGGCTCAAGCCAACATCGCCGCGGGCTACCGGTATTCGGTGGATGCGAAGCCGGGGTCGCAATCGATCCAGGGCAACGTGGCGACCATATCCGTCGAATGGACCAACTACGGCGCCGCGGTGGCAACCGAGAATTGGGTTCCCAGCTACAAATTGGTGGATTTCTCGGGCACGGTAGTTCGGACCATTCCGGCGACGGTCAACCTCAAGACGCTGCTCCACGATGACTCCAGCCAGAAGAGCGACACGGTGGTCCCCGCGTCGACCACCGAGGCGGTGCATGTCGACCTGGGTGGCTTGCCGGCGGGGCACTACACGCTGCAGGCCACGGTGGACTGGCAGCAGCACAAACCGGGCGGAACCCATGTGGTGAACTATCCGCCCATGGCGTTGGCCCGGGACGGCCGCGACGGCTCCGGGATGTATCCGGTTGCAACGCTTGACATAGCGCGCGACACGCAGACTTTAGCCAGCGGTCAATGATGTGTCGCACCCCTACAGGACCGGCGACATCATCGCCGGCCGCGGTCCTCTTCCCGTTTTACGGTGAGACGGCGTGCAGTGTCGGAAGTGGAAAGACGAGCTGGCCGTCCCACTCCGCAATGTAGCGGAGTTGCTGGGTCACCTCGGGTTCGTGGTTCCACGGCAGCACCAGAACTACGTCCGGGCGGTCCTTGGCGATGCGCTCCGGTTCGTATATCGGTATGCGCGTACCCGGTGTGAACCGGCCGTGCTTGTAGGGATTGCGATCGACGGTGTACTCCAGCAGATCGCCGCGGATGCCGCAGTAGTGAAGCAAGGTGTTGCCCTTGCCCGGCGCGCCGTAGCCGACGACGCGTTTGCCTTCGGCACGGCACTGCAGCAAGAACCGCAACAGCTCGTGTCGGGTGGCCTCGGTGCGCGAACGCAATTGCAGGTAGCCGTCGACGCAATGCAGTCCCGCCGCTTCCTCGGCGCGCAGCACCTTTTCCACCCGTTGGGTCGGCGGCCCGGCAACCTCGGCGGAACGCGCCCAGAGCCGGATCGACCCGCCGTGGGTAGGCAGGAGTTCGACGTCGACGACGGCCAGGCCGGCCGTGGCCAGCGCGTTTATCGCCGAGAGCAGTGTGTAGTACTGGGAGTGTGCGTGGAAGATCGTGTCGAACTGCCCAAGGTGCACCAGGTTTAGCGCGTGGTTCACCTCGATGCTTAGCCAACCGTCGTCGGCGAGCAGTCCGTCCAACGATCGGGTGAAGCCGCGCAGATCGGGTATCTGCGCGTAGATGTCGTTCGCGACGACTAGGTCCGCCGGGCCGTGTTGGGCGCGAATCTCGCGCGCCAGCTGCTGATCCAGGAGCGCCGTCACCGTGGGTACATTGCGTTCGCGGGCAGCGGCACCGGCGTTTGCCGACGGCTCGATTCCCAGGCACGGTACGCCTGCGGCGGCCACATGTTGCAGCAGGTAGCCGTCCTTGCTGGCGACCTCCACCACGAATGACTCGGGTCCGAGATTCAGGCCCCGGACGGCTTGGTCGACGTAAGCCTTGGCGCGCTGCACCCAGCTGTCGGAATACGAGGCAAAGCAGGCATATTCGGTGAATGCGTCCGCGGGCGTGATGAACGCCGGTATCTGCAGTAGCAAACAGTCCCCGCACACCGCCAGGTGCAGCGGAAAGGTCGGTTCCGGTAGGTCAAGTTCGTCGGCGGTGAGGAATTTTTCGCGGAGCGGGGTCGAGCCGAGGTCCAAGACGCTCAGCAGTCGGTCCGACTGGCATAAGCGGCAAATTATGCCGCTCTCGATTCTTCGCGTGGCACTCGGTGTTCCGACCGGCACGGTGTACCTAAATGTCGTCAACGGCGAAGGTGCGGGTTGGCGGTGGCGCATCCGCATCGCGCTTAGGCGGCCAGGCAGCTTCACGACACGAATTCACATTTCGGTGCTGGCGACCAGAAGTAATGCGACTGTTTCCAAGCCGGCCGCGCGTGTGGTTCGAGGGATCTGCACTGGTTCGGAAGTAGCTGCTGGACTCTTCCGCCAGCAGCTTTACTTCCTAGGCTCATGAGATGTCTTTCGGTCGGTTTGGGCAGGGTCTCGGGCCTTGGCCGGCTAATTGACTGAATAGCCGGCGCTGGGGCTCAGCATCGCCTTTTCGATCACGAAGGCCTCGGCGTAACGGGAGCGGCACTGCACACCGCGGACCCGCAGCAACCCGAGGAATGCGTCGTCGTCGAACCAGTCGCAGCTGGACTGGGACGGGTAGCACTGCCTGAGCACTCGCGTCTTCTGTTGCGCGATTTCGTCCGGAATCGGCACGTAAATAGTGGGATTCGGCAAGTCCGCCTCCCATTTGAGGATTTCGTAGCCGAGCACGACTTGCGAACGGAACTCGGTGGGGATGAGCTCCGCGGTCAGACGACGGTCCTGGTGATAGTCGCGGCGCTGCGGACCCAGCACTAGATCGGGCTTGCAGTTGCCGCGAAACTTGGCGATATGGTGCTTCGCCAGTCCCCAGTGGTCGGGCAGGTAACCGTCGGGTAGGTCGGCCACCGTCAACCGGACGTCGGCTTGGGGACACAGCGCGGCAAAGGCGTTCTTTTCCTCGACCTCACGGTCGGTGCCGGCGCCGGTCAACACCAGCGCGTGCACCACGACACCCGGATTGCGACGGGCGATCTGCATCAAAGTGGCGCCGGCGCCAATGGCGATGTCGTCACAGTGCGCTCCAACGGCCGCAACGCATTTGATCCCGCCGGTCGTCAGCGGGTTCATGCCGAACGTCTAACGAGTTCGGCCGGCGGCATGCTCAGTTCGACGTCGATAACACCGATCGGAAGATCATCGACTCCGATCCTCCGGGACGACGAGGGTGGCGCCGTCGACCGGCGGCCCCGTCGGCTGCTCATTGATCGGCCACCACCGCCGCGGCAGCGATGGGCCGTGCGGCATGAACACGTTGTCGCGCGGCCTGCACGAGATGCCCGGAAACGCCGGAACGATGGTCGCGCAACACGGTCCGTAGCACCCGGATGCCGTCACGGATCGCGTGCAAGTTTGATTTTCCGCTCCGGCGCGGCAACTCGATGCTGGGAACCTCGGTGATACGCAAACCCGCCTGCATGGCCCGCACGGTCATTTCCGCCTCGATTTCGAAGCCGGTCGCGGTTAGGTCGAGGGCCTCGAGATAGCGGCGGTCGAACGCGCAGAATCCGTAACAAAGGTCGGTCAGGTGGCCGCCGTACAGCGAGTTGAACACCGCGAGCAGGAACCGGTTGCCAAGCCGCCGGAACGGGGTGATGTCCAACGACGATCCGCCGCTGATGAACCGCGATCCTTTGACGAAGTCGTAGCCGTTGGAAAGGTAGTGCACATAGTGGGTGATCTCGCTGGGCAGCATGCTGCCATCCGCGTCCATCATGACGATGATGTCGCCGCTGGCGGCCAGAAAGCCGGTACGCAGTGCGCTACCTTTGCCGGCACCCTGCTGCGGCACGACCCGGACGTCGGGCCTGCATCGACGGGCCGTGACGAGCGTGACATCGGTCGAATCGCCGTCGACGAGAATGATTTCGGTCACCTCGTCGACGACCTGCTCGAGGACCCAGCTGATGTTCCGAGCCTCGTTCCTGACCGGAATAACCAGGCTTACGGTCGGATCTGTGATGGGTGGTGGTCTCTGGCGAGAGCGAGGGAGCAGATGGAGGGGATGCTCGTTGGTTCCGGTGGATTCTGCCGGGAGCCGCCCCGACACGCCGTGTCCCAATTCAGCTGAGCTTGACGATGAAATGCTGGTCATGATTCGGCTTCCAACCTGTAGGTGAAGTGCTGCACGCCGCGCAGCCTGAATGAGAACAACGGTGTTACGCGATGCCCGACCAGGTCTTGGTGGCCCGGACGATCGGCCGGAAACCTCGATGGCGTTGGTTTGGCGTGGACGAAAGCTGTTGTGGCGGCGGTCCAACCACCGCCGACCGGCGTGGGCGACCGTTGGTCGACCCGCGGTCCGGGTCCTGACTCGGTGCAGCGCGGACATTCGCAAACGTCGGTTCCGATCACCTTTGTCGACTCTTGGCCGGCCTTTTCACCGCGCGATCTAGTTGCGTAGCTCAGCGTGTTGACCGCCGTCTGCCTAGGTCCCATGTTGGCTCCTAGTGGAAGCAGGTCGACCCGGAGGCGGGGCCGCGGTGCCAACCACGCCTGAGTGCGACGTCTACATATACCGACCATGCACTAGGATGGGAGCATACATACTTATAGTAATGCTGTAAAGCGATATACAAACCGTTGATCTTGTCGTTGGTGGCGAAAGCATCCATGCGCCCAGGGACAGTACGCCCTTACAGACCACAGACAGGGTGCGGACGGGCCACAGATCAGCGGACGACTCCGGCGAAGGGCCGCTGCGTCCAGAGGAGCGGGTGCGCCGCGCCCGGCAAGCACACAGCGGCTAATCGGACCGGAGACCACGAGCAGGCCAATCATCCGTGGTCGGGCGGACCTGGTCCGGTCAAGCGGGGTCGACGGCGGCCGACTGGGTTGCCTGTTCTGATGCTTTGATCTTGTCGAGTTGCTACTGTGCCATCCATGGCTGATCCGCGGTTGGCTGGTGGGGGCTTGCCCGACCATCCCCGTCGTGACGGCGCTGGTACGGGGGTTGATATGGGAGAGAGTCGGCGGGTTGAGCGGCGGCGCAGTGGGAGTTCTGACGATTCACCGATGGAGATCCTGACGCGGTTGCCTGCTGTGGTCGTGTTGGAACGGCTCCCGGTCCCTACGCTCGCCATGGCGCGCGACGGCACCATCCTATTCGCCAACACGGCGTTTACCGAGATGATGGGTTACGAGCAGGACAGCCTGGCGGGGTTGGCGTTTCCTGAGGTCTTCCATACCGCACCGGCCGCGCTAGGCGCCCTTTCTGGCGTCGAAGCCCTGGCGAATCTGGTGGTGGAGCTGCGGCATGGCGAGGGTTGGACGGTGCGGGCCAAGATGAGCAAGTCGGCGCTGATGCGGCGCAATGACCCGGTGGTGCTGGTGACGTTTGAGAATTTGACGGAGCGACTGTGGGTCGACGAGCACTAGTACGGTCGCCGTCTTAAAGAGCAGTAGGCGACGCGCAGGGCGTTGACGATCGACTCCCTGACCAAGCAGCCCCGGGCGGCTGCGACTACCTACATCGCTGTGCGTGGCACAAGTCCGGCAGTGGTCGGGCCAAGGCCGGCGTGCGGCTCTGTCGTGAAGGGTGTCGTAAAGGTCAAAGCGGAACTATCGCAGCGGACTCAGCGGAAACCTTTTTCACGGCAAGTCCGTGGCGGCGCTTGATGAACTGGGCGAAGTAGTCGATCCGGTCGGGATTGGTAAAGCTGGGTAGCGCCAGTGTCCATGCGTTTTGGAGGTTATCGAGATGCTTCTCGGGTCGGTCGAGATCGCTGATCCGGCGGATGCCCGCCCACAGCGCCACCAGCATTTTGGCAATGTCTTCGGGATCGTGCTGGTCGACGACGTCGCCCTCGGTGACCGCTTTTCGGATCAGGGTGGTGACGAACTCAATCCACGACTGCCACAGGGCGGTTGTGTTATCAAGGGTCTCCAGCAGTAGGACGCCGGCTCGGGCCACCTCGTCTTGGGTGTTTTGAACCGCAAGGAGATAGACAAGATCGATCGCTGTTTCTAATCCCGACATCTTGCGGGCGAGCAAGTCGGTGACTGCGGTACGGCTCATCTCGTGGAAATCGTCGACGATCGCCATTGCGAGCGCCTGCTTGGACGGGAAGTGAAAGTACATTGCCCCTTTGGTGAGTTCGGCCTCTGCCAAGATGTCATCGAGGCTGACCATGTTGTACGGGCGGTGGCCGAACTCGCGCGATGCGGCGGCAATGAGTCGATGGCGCGTGGCGCCGGCCCGTCGTTCGGTGGCCTCCGTCATCACGCTCCCTGTCTCGTTGCGGCTGCCGCGCGGCGGCGCGATTGCTTCGCGTCCAGACATCTTCCGGCCCCGAGCCAGTCCCTTCGATGATAGGGGACAATAGCGCGCCCAACGTGCCTACCCGCCGGGGGCGGCGTTTTCACCGCGAGAGCCTTGCCCTGGTCCGCGGTCCGGTCAGTAGCCCGCACTTTACCTACTCCACAAGTTTTTCATAAGACTACAAGTCTGTTAACGGGATCACCTCATGCCGACTAGTATGTATACTGCCGATTCGGATGTATCGCTAGTATCAAATTGGGCGGTGACGCCCAGGCGCAGCGGTAACCGGGGTACGCCTCAGGGTCGATTTCTTTCCCCAAGGGGGTGCACATGTCGGTCGTGACCCACGTACTCCGAGATGCGGGCGTTCTGTGCCATCGACGTCCAGCGCGTGGTCGCATGCCGGGGGCCCACCCGATCACCCCAGCGAACGTCCATGGATGGACGGCTGTCGGCGGGTTGAGCGGCAACGTACTGGGAGTTCTGGCGATTCACCACTAGACGTCGCCCTGACGCGGTTGCCTGCTCTGGTGGTGTTCTTTGGTGGTGTTGGACCGTCTCGGGGTTGCTGTGCCGGCCGGGGCGCTTGGCAACACCATCGCATTGCCGATGCGCCATCTGCAGAGAGCTGGGTTGCCGGCAGGGCAACGAGCGCGCGGTCTGTTTTTCGGGGCCGCTTAGGAGTCGATGGACGTTTTATCGCCAGCCAACTGAACTTCTAGTCTGATAACGATTGCTTCATATCCACTTGGTATGTATCCTCTCATCCAGGGGCATCATCGGTATATCCATACGGTCGCTACCTAAGCGTTGCGATGATCGCGGCCGGGCAGTGGGCCGTCTGCTTCCGTCAGGAGGAGCACATGTCGTACGTGACCACCCGCCCGGAGATGCTGGCGTCCGCGGCCGAAGACCTGCAAAGCATCGGCTCGGCGGTGGCCGCCGGGAATGGGGCGGCGGCAGCCCCGACGATCGGGGTTCTGCCCGCGGCTGCCGATGAGGTGTCGGCCCTGACGGCGGCGCATTTCGCCGCGCTCGGCGAAATGTACCAGGCGATCGGTGCCGACGCTATGGCAGTTCATGAACTATTTGTGAGCGCCCTGGGGATCAGCGGCGTTTCCTACGCGGCCACCGAGGCGGCCAACGCCGCCTCGGTCGACTGAAGCTCGCACGGGGTCCAGGGGTTTCAGTGATCGATTTCGGAGCGTTCCCGCCGGAGTTCAACTCGGCCCGGATGTATGTTGGCCCGGGTTCGAGCCCGATGCGGGCTGCCGCGGCCGGGTGGAGCGGGTTGGCCGCCGATTTGCGTTCCGCGGGGTCGGCATACGACTCGGTCATCTCGGAACTCACCACTGGGTGGCTGGGCCCGTCGTCGACGGCGATGGCGTCCGCAGCCGCGGCGTACGTGGTTTGGATGAGCGCAACCGCCGGGCAGGCGGAGCTGGCGGCCAGCCAGGCCGAGGGGGCAGCGAGCGCGTTCGATGCGGCGTTCGCGATGACCGTGCCGCCGGCGCTGGTCGCGACGAACCGGGCTCAGCTGATGATGCTGGTAGCGACGAACTTTTTCGGTCAGAACGTGCCCGCGATCGCGGCCAACGAAGCCCAATACGCCGAGATGTGGGCCCAGGACGCCGTGGCGATGTACACCTACGCGGCGAATTCGGCGACCAGCACCGCAGGGACGACGCCGTTCAGCGCCGCGCCGCAGACCACCAACGTGGCCGGAGTGGCCGCGCAGGGGGCCGCGAGTGCCCAGTCCGCTGCCGCGTCTGGCTCGAGCGTGCTGTCCTCGCTGTCGGGCCTGCTCTCCCAGATTCCCACGGCACTACAAAGCCTTTCGTCGTCCGTTTCGTCGTCATTTTCGTCGTCGGGACTCTCAGGAATCCTGAATGATCTTCTGAGTGGGTCTTCCGCCGGTTCGTCGGCAGGGTTCCTGGGCAGCTCGTCCGCTGGCAGCATCTTGCAAAGTGTGGCTGTGGATTACCTTTCCATCCCGGGGTGGATGGGCATGTTCATGGCGGAGGGCGCGCTAAACCCCCTGATGAGTACGCCGATAAGCAATGCATTCAACGCCGCGAGCGCGGCTCCAGCGGCTGCTGCCGAAGCTGCAGGGCCGGAGGCCGCCGAAGCCGCGCTGGGGTCAGGCATCGGGGAGACGGCAGGCGTGGGCGCGTTGGCGGGTCTGGGTCAAGCGTTGCCGGTCGGCGGGTTGTCCGTGCCGGTGAACTGGGGCTGGGCCGCGGCAGGTCCGGCGGCGGTGCTGGGTAATGTGCCGATGGTGGCGCCGCTGGCGGCGGGGGAGGCCGATTTTGCCACCGGGGTGGGTTTCCCAATGATGCTCGGCGGCCTACCTCAGGCCGCCGCGGCGGGCGCGGGCGGTACAAGTGCTACAAAATTTGGGTTGCCCGTCGCCACCGTGATGGCGCGCCCGCCGGCCGCTGGATACGGGCCGGCCGCGGAGTCGTCAATCCCGGCGGCTGCGGTAGCCGGCGAACTCGCGCCGTCGATCCCCGGATACCGGCCGGCCATCGTGTACGTGCCGACCGGCAGACCTGCGCCGGCGAAGGTGGTGTGACGGGAAATGCGTTGTCGACACTGACCGTGGACCCAAGTGCCAGACGCACCGCAAAATCCGGAGACAGCGCAGTCGCCCGAGCCCAGCCGGAAATAATCAGAGATGCCTCCATAACGTGCGCTTCGGAAAGTCGTTGCTGTGAGCAGGAAGCCACGGCTTGATGATGAGCGTTGAGGTGGCACCAAATCCGTCTAACGCCAGTGATGTTGACGATCTCCCGCCAGGCGGAGGCTCGCTGGACCCCGTGCACGAGGAAGCCAGCAACCGCATCCCCGACGCTCTGCTGGTGGTGGCGACAGGCATTTTGCTCGTCGCCCTTGCTTATGCCCGGTCGCGAGGAAGTTTGGGTTTCGCCGGCCCCTTGTTCTGGACCGGGCAAATACTCACCTTCGTTTTCGTCGCCGTTCGCGTACTGAATCCGTCTACTTTGCCTCGCGAGCGCGAATTCTTGGTGATTCTGTACGCGGGTGCCCAGTCCGTGATTAGGTTCGCATACAGCCCAGATATGTTCACGTGGTACGACGAGATACAGCATCTTGGATCACTTCGTAACGTGCTCGCGACACACCACCTCTTCCACCCGAATCTGGGGCTGCCGATCAGCCCTAGATACCCGGGCCTGGAGAATGTCACCGCCGAGCTAGCCCAGGTGTCGTCGACCGGCCCATTCGTTGCCGGAGTCATCGTCGCCGGTCTCGCGCATCTAATGCTCGCAGTTTGCATCTTGTTGCTCTTCCGAGAAGTGACTCGGTCGTCACGCATAGCGTGCATCGGCGTACTGCTGTATATGCTGAGCCCGCAGATTCATTATTTCGATACATCATTCGTCTATGAAATGCTGGCATTGCCATTTCTGGTACTGTCGCTCTACTTTTCAATCCGCTTCGCGACCCGCGAGCGCGGCCGGTATCAGAGCTTCGCCGGCCTCTCGGCTTGCGTCTTAATTGTCGTGATTACGCATCACCTGACGGCACTGGCGACGGTCGCGATTTTGGCCACTATTACATTTGCGACTTGGCTGTTCCCCCGAAGTCGCAATCTTGCAAAGCCTCTTGCGATCTGTACGGCGTCAGCGGCACTCATCGTCGCATGCTGGATGTTCTTCGTCGCACCCGACACCGGCGACTACCTCAACGAGGCCAGCACGAGTGTCGTAAACGGCGTTGCCAGACTTGGGAGGGTCGAAGGAAAGGCTGCGCTGCCAACCGACCTCAAGGTCCCAATTTTGGATCGCGTCTGCAACCCCGGCGGCGTTGCGCTCATGCTAGTGCTGCTCGCCGTGGGCGTCCGCCTTGCCCGTTTCCGGCCGCCGTTGGAGCGGTTATTTCTCTTATTGGCGCCCGCAGCATATGTAGCGATGATATCGATACGTCTAGGTGTAGGTTCGGCGGCGGACGGTGGGAAACCGGACGGGGCTGAGCTGGCGGTCCGTTTGCTCACCTACGCTTCGATCTTCACAGCGGTAGCTGTGGCCGTGGTTTTAGACCGTCTCGTAGCGACTGCTGCTGTTCGCTACCGCGGGTTGGTCCTCACGCCAAGCGGGCTCACGAGTGCAACCGCAATCGCCATCGCACTTCTCCTGCACTCGACAACCACCGGTCTGCCGCAGTGGTGGCAGCGGCTTCCAGGCGTATTCCGGGTCGACGGCAGATCAAGTGGAATAGACGCCGTAGCCGTGAGCAGAGCCGAATGGGCGGCAACAAACCTGCAACCCGGCTCCCGCTACTTTGGCGACATTACGTCGGTCTTTGTCCTTGGACCGCTGGCCCAGCTGGACCCCATCAACGGCCCGGGATCGCTTTACGACAGCGACCGGCTCATTCCGGAGGATTCTGCGCTTATCGACGGTCAGCAAGCAATATACCTGGACGTGGACATGCGAATGGCTCAAGAGGCTCCCATTGTTCGAAATTATTTCACCGCCGATGTCATGAATGGGGAAAGAGAAACACCTATATATGATGCCGACCTGGCGAAGTTCGACGATTATCCCGGAATATCCAGAATCTACGACTCGGGCTACGACCATTTCTACGACCTACGAGGCATCAAGGGCATATATGGATAGCCTCAGGTTCTGCAAACTTGACTGCGTCGCAGTGGCCGCTCTTGCGTGCTACGGCGTAGCCGTCTTGCCATTCATTCCGCGTGAAATATCGGCGGTGACGGGATCGGCCCTCTGTTTCATCCTGACCGGAGTCGCTCTGGCGGCCGCGATCTTTCCCCGCCGCGTGGGCGGCCGTGCGCGGTTCGCCGCGGTAATTGCCTGCTCGTTGGCGGCGGGCATCATTGGCGGCCTCATTATCAATTTTATTCCGTCAGGCCTGGTTCGAATTAATTGGATTACCTATGCGCTCGCAACTACGCTCATTGCCTACGTCGTTGCGCGTGCACGTGGCGCTGGCGGTGCATTGGAGTGGAAACGCGCGGATTTCCTGTCCCTGACCTGGGCTTCTGGCGCGAAACTGGTTGCTTCCGTCCTAATCTTAGCCGCGGCAATATACATATCCATCAACGGGTCGAATCACGGAGAAAAGCCCTTCACTGAAGTGTGGTTTGTGCCGGGCGGCCCAACGCATTCTCCCGTGGGTGCGACGAGCGCTGTATTCGGTATAAAAAGCCATGAGTCGTCGAATGAAGAATTCACAGTCGTCATCAACACGGGCAGCCAGACCACGACACGCCGGGTGACGCTCGCTCCGAAGCAGGTGTGGACGCAGGGCTTTCCTATCGACGGCGAAAAGCCCGTAGCCACTGTGTATCGAGGCGGCCCGGCAAACCCTCCCTATAGGACGGTGTGGTTTGTTACGCGGTGAAAACCTAGACGCCCGCAGTTGTGCGGCGCAGACCTCGCGCAAGCGGTGGCCTCGAAAAAGTGGTCTTGGAGTCGAACGTGGCGACGCTCCGAAGTCTACTGGGCGTCTTGTCATCACGATCGCGCTCTCGCTCTTTAGCACGACCATCGTAACCGCGGGGCTGGGCTTCGTGTTCTGGGCTCTCGCCGCTCACATCACCACCCCCGACGTCGTAGGTCGCGCGTCTGCCGTGATCTCTGCGATGCAGCTCATTGCTACGTTCGGCACGCTTGGCCTGCAAACACTGCTGATCGCGGAACTTCCGAGGCGCGACGGTGCCGATGTGAAGCGTCTTGTCGTTACCAGCCTTGGGATCGCCGGTGGCGTGGCGTTCACGATTGCGACGGTGTACGCGGTCGTGAATCACATCGTGGCTAAGACCGGTGACTCGATCTACGCCACGCCACTCGGCATAGCGCTCTTCGGTGCCGGCACCGCCACCACTGCGGTGGCGATCGTTTTGGATGGCGCGCTGGTTGGAGTTCAGCAAAGCGGGCGGCAGGCGTCACGCAACCTGGTGTTCTCGCTCGGCAAGCTGATTGCGCTGCCCGTCGCCGCATTTGCTGTAGGCCTGTCACCACAAGCCGTCTTTTCGGTTTGGCTGCTGGGAAACCTTGTCTCGCTGCTGACCCTGGGACTGCGAACCAAGGCACCGCGGGAATGGTTAAAGACGATGCCATCCCTGCGCGGGCTTGCTCCTTTATGGCGCACTGCCGCGGGTTATTACTGGATTAACGTCGCTACCCACGCGCCGCTGCTGGCTATGCCGGTCATGGTTGCCGCCCAGCTGGGCGCTCAGGCCAACGCGGGTTTCTATGCGGCCCTCCTCCTGGTGAGCGTTATCTGGATTATTCCGAATCATCTTGCTACCGCGATGTTGACGCTCGACGGGGGAAACGCGGAGCACTTCGGTCGTGGGCTCAAGACTGCACTCCGGCTGTCAGGGGTGGTAGCCGTTCTGGCCGCCGCGGGAGCTCCCACCTTGGCACGTCCGGTCCTGGCGATTTTCGGGCCCGGGTATGAACAGGCCAGCCACTGCCTCATCGCCCTCGTGGCTTGCACATTCCCATTCGCAATAAAATCGATCTACATTCCGGTACGGAGAGCGCAGGGTGCGCTGAGCAAGGCCGCACTGGCAGCCACCCTTGGTGCGGCCCTGGAACTCGCAGCTGTCGAGTTGGGGCTTAAGCTGGATGGCGTAACTGGTGTTGGAGTGGCGCTTTGCGCGGCAATGGTGTTAGAAGCGGTATTCTTCTGGCCGACCATCCATAAGGAGCGAAATTGGTCTGGCCAGCGGGTCAAAAGCGCGGAGCGCAATCGCGGCGGCCGGGGAGGAGAGATTGCCGACCTAAATATACCCAGCGATCTTGGCCGACGTTCAAACCCAGTCTCGGGCAAAATGCTTTCGCGGATATTGGTGGGTCGCAGCGCCTAGGCGCTTTTATGGTGTCGGAGCCAAAGAACCGAGTGCCCGAAAC
The DNA here is from genome assembly GCA_963845595.1 of uncultured Actinomycetota bacterium. GTDB lineage: Bacteria > Actinomycetota > Actinomycetes > Mycobacteriales > Mycobacteriaceae > Mycobacterium. The sequence continues at coordinate 246,119 of CAWJSU010000002.1, read as the reverse complement.
CCGCCGCGGAGCAGGGGCGCAAGTTGGGGAGCGGAGGCTCAAATTTCACGAAGAGCGGGTCAACCTCGGTCCGCCTGCTTGGATTTGGTGAGCGCATGTCATCTCATTACGACCCTGAGTTTTTCGATTTCGTGGCCGGCAGCGCCGGCCAATCTGCCGGCCCATTCCTGAACTCTCTCGTTCGTGTCGCTTTCAACGGAGCTTCTCCAATATCGGTACTCGACGTCGGCTGCGGACCTGGTATATGGCTGGCGGAATGGAGCCGCCTCGGGGTCATGGAGATCATAGGGGTGGACGGGGATTACCTTCCGCGGAGCGCATTGACTATTCCCGCAGACGCTTTCCGGGCGATTGACATATCTCAGCCGTTCGACCTGGGACAGAGCTTCAACCTCGTGTTGTGCCTCGAGGTAGCGGAACATATTCCGGCAGTTCACGCCGACACTCTGATCGACAACCTTTGCAGGCATGGCGACGTCATCATGTTCTCGGCCGCGATTCCGGGCCAGGGCGGCGATTTCCACGTGAACGAGCAGCCCTATGAGTATTGGCGCAAGAAGTTCGCGGCACGGGGCTACGCGGTATTCGACTGTGCTCGTCGTCCGGTGGTCGGTCTGAAAGAGATTGGGCCGTGGTATCGCTTCAACACCTTTCTGTTTGCTAATGAAAATGGCCAATCCCGGCTTTCGGATAACGCGCGACAGAACGTCGTTCAGGCTTCGAGTCCGCTGGCGATTGTCGCACCGTGGCGGTGGCGCATGCGTTGCTACCTACGCGCGCACCTGCCGCCATCCGTGTTGCGGCTGACCACGGCCACTCGCCGACTGGCTAGGCTGCGGCGCTGAAAGGCCCACTGAAAGGCCCACTGAAAGGCCCGCTGAAAGGCCCGCTGAAAGGCATTGGAAAGGCTTGGAAGGCTTGGAAAGGCCCCGGAAAGATGAAGGTGCTTGACCGTTCTTATCGGACTGCCAGGCTCGATGCACGGTCTTCCGCGGCCGTGCTGTGCAGCTGGCGATCATGGCCCGGGTCGGCTGTTTTTAACTTGCTAAGCTGGTACGAGCGCAAATGCTTCAACCAGCTCGCCCCAAGCCATGACCGCCGACAGCCGACACCTTCGATTTGTCGGCAAGTGAGAGGAGTTGGCTTGGGAATTATAGGGCCCAAGGGAAAGCTCTCCCGCCGATGGAGTCGGCGATGCGCCCGCTGCGACTGATCATCGGCGGTTTGGTCATTGCGCTCGCACTGACAATTGCGGCCACAGCCATGCTGAAAGCGCACGAGCGACAAGAGCGGCACGAGCGGAGCGGGGTGGTCGAGCAACGCGGAGTCGCGTTGCCGACTTGGCGGATTAATGGTTACGACGGCACGGCGACCACGCAAGCGATAAGCGACATCGCCGGCCTCGGCGCGACCTGGATTCAGTTCACCCCGACGTGGAATATGGCCACTGGAACGTCCACCAAGATCGACGGCGCCTGGAGGGTCACCGACGCCGCTGTGCAAGCAGCAATCGACCTTGCCCACAGCAAGGGCCTCAAGGTTCTGTTGAAGCCGCATGTCGACCCTCGGGACAATACAAACCGCTGGGAAATCAACCCATCGAGCCGGACAGCGTGGTTCGACTCCTATCAATCGATGATTACCCACTACGCCGCGATCGCCCAGCAGAAAGGCGTCGACGAGTTCTCGGTGGGCTGCGAACTGGCCACCATGTCGGGTCCCGCGGATCGCGGCGCGTGGCTGACGGTCATCAATGCAATAAAGGCCATATACAGCGGTCCGCTCGTCTATGCGGCCACCACCGACGAATACCCGAACGTGTCATTTTGGGATCAGCTCAGTTTTATCGGGATCGATGCCTACTTCCCGTTGAGCACGCAGCCGACAACGGATGTATCGGCGCTGGAGGCGGCCTGGATTCCGATACGAAACCAAATGTCCGCGTTCGCTGCCGGTGTCGGGCGTCCGATCGTGTTCACCGAGGCCGGGTATCCCAGCCAGGTGGGCGCGGCGGTGAACCCATGGAACAACCAAAACAGTCGTACGCCCTCTCAGCCGCAGCAGGCAGCCGCCTATGAGGCGTTGCTTGCGACGTTCACCGGCGAGCCTTGGTGGGCCGGCGTGTTCTTTTGGTCGTGGTGGACGGACAATGGGCTTTACGAGCCGCTCGACTTCGCTATCAAGGGCAAGCTCGCTGAGTCAGTTTTACGAAATTGGTGGGCGCCCACCGGGCATCAAGAAACTGCCAACATTCGCGATCAAGCGTATTCGGGGGAATAGATGATCGACTCACGCTCGACCGATCCGCCCACCCCGTCGCAGAGCGGGACCCTCGGGTTTGGCTGCGCAAGCCTCTACGGACTGCCCGGAAGGCGGGACCGGCGTGCGGTATTGGAATGCGCCTATGACCTCGGGATCAGGCATTTCGACGTGGCGCCCATCTATGGTCTTGGGATAGCAGAAGCCGAGTTGGCAGATTTTGCGCAATCGCACACCGATATACGGATCGCGACGAAATTCGGCATCAGGCCGACCGCGGTCGGTCAGCTCGCCGGGTACGTCCAGCCACCAATCCGGCGAGTGCTGCAGATGTCCTCCACTGTTAAATCCAAAGTCAAACAATCCGGCGGCACGCCGGACGCCGGCGCTGTCGGACGAATTCTCTATTCTCGCCGGGATTACTCTGCGGCGAGCGTCCGGCAGGCTCTCGTTTCGAGCCTTCGGGCGCTGCGCGCGGAGCGAATCGACTACTTCCTGCTGCACGAACCGGTCGGCGTGCCGGCCGACTACTACGGCGATCTCGTCGACTACCTGGAGACCGAGCGCAGCCGAGGCGTAATCGGACACTGGGGTCCGGCGGGTGATCTATCCGGGATGGACGACGCAGTGCTGGCTGCCCTGTGCGCGCGGGCCTCCGTGCTGCAGTTTCCCTACGATCTCATCGTCGGATATGCGGGACCGCGGCCGGAGCGGGACCGGCCCAGCATCACCTTCGGCTTTCTCTCCGGAGCGCTGCCGCGCGTACAGGATGTCCTGAGGCATGATCCGAAATTTCGGGACGAGTGCAGCGAATTGCTTGACGCCGATCTCTCGGATGCGAAAGCCGTGGTCAAGCTGCTCGTGCGTGACGCGGTCGCGCACAATCAAGGCGGAACGGTGTTGCTGTCGTCGACCAAGACCGGAAACCTCGAGATGGCTTTCGCCGCCGCGGACGTGGCTCTGCGCAACGAGGCCGAGGTGGCGAGGATGATCCGGGAGAAGTGCCTCGAGACGCGAGGCGAGCGATGATCATCCGCGGGAACGATATTGTGCACGGCTCGCGACTGAATGCGGGTCTGGTTGTTGTTGGGGCTGGGCCGGCGGGCATCGTCTCCGCGCTCGAAGGGGCGCGGAGAGGCGTTGACGTCATCTTGATCGAGACCGGGAATAGGAAGCAGAGCCCGCAGTATCAGAAGCTGTCGGTAGCGCATCGGCAGCACCCGGATTTGCACGCGCCGGTCGAACTGACGATCAGCCGCCAGCTCGGCGGTACGTCTTCGATCTGGGGTGGACGGTGCGTTCCCTACGATCAGGTCGACTTCGTCGAGCGCGACATCGCGCCGAATTCTGCGTGGCCGCTGAAATACCAGGACGTGCAGTGCTACTTCGAAAGGGCCTGCCAGTGGATGCTCTGCGGTCGCTCGGCCTTCGACGTCAACGACCTTGAGCATCTACCCCGAAACATGATCGCGGGTTTTGAAGACGGTGCAGTTACCACGTCATCGCTCGAACGATGGTCACTCCCAACCGATTTCGGCAAGGTCTATTTCGACGATCTCCGCGCTGCGGCGGGGCTCAGGGTGATTATCGACGCGACCTGCGTGCGGATCAACCTCGATGAGGACAAGGCACGTGCAACCGACATCGAATGCAGGACCCTTTCGGGGCATTCGTTCACCGTCGCGGCGGCGGACGTCATCGTGGCGGCGGGTGGGCTGGAAAGCACCCGGTTGCTGATGTGTTCACCGGGCCGGGGAGGCAAGAGCATCGGCGACCATTCCGGTCAGCTAGGCCACTGGTACATGGCCCACCTCGAGGGTGCGATCGCTGACCTGGTGTTGTCCACCCCCGCTGAGGGCACAATCTACCGGTACGAGCGCGACATCGACGGTTCCTATGTCAGACGCAGATTTGCGTTTGCCGAAAGCTACCTGGTCGAGCACGGCCTGCCCAACATCTCGGGATGGATCGCCAACCCGGAGCTGGCTGACGCGTCGCATCGCAATGCGCAGCTGTCGTTGACCTATCTGGCCCTGATCTCGCCCCTCGGCTTCTTGCTTGCGCCGACAGCGCAACGACTTTCACTGACCGGCTGCAAAATCCCTGGAACGCCCTACGGCATGGCGAAGCGATCGTCGGTCTGGGCGCACATTCGTAACCTGCTGTGGCATCCGATCGAAACCGTACAATTCATTGTCGACTTCGGCATCAGACGAGTGTTTGCTCGGGGCCGTAAACCGCCGGGCTTCTTCGTGGGGAATGTCGCGAATCGCTACCCGCTGCAGTACCACGCTGAGCATCTACCCCACTACGACAGTTGCGTAAGGCTTGCCGAGGATGTCGATGACCTCGGAATGCCGAAACTCGACATCGACATCCTGTTCACGGACGATGACATCGAAGGCGTACTGGCGGCACACAAACACTGGGATAGCCACCTGCGCGCCAGCGGCGTCGGTCGGCTTGAGTATCGCGCCGACGATCTTGTCCCGGCAGTGCGCGCGCGTACCGGCGGAGGTTTCCACCAGATAGGAACGACCCGCATGTCAAGAGACCCGGAAGACGGCGTCGTCGATGAGAATCTCGCCGTCCATGGTCTCCCTAATGTCCACGTCGTGAGCAGTTCTGTGTTCGTGACGTCCGGCCAGGCGAACTCCAGCTTCATGATCGTGGTATTCGCGATCCGTCTGATCGAGCGGCTGTATGGTGCCCGCTAGATCGGCGGCGCGCGCCTGCGCTGCAGTCCGCATCGTGGTCACCGCGTTGTCGTCGAGTCGGGGGCTGCACTATGCGTGACATCGAGCGTGGTGATCTGCGCGCGCCGGCGTGGGTGATCGACATCGACCTCGCACGCGCCTATGGCGACGAAGCCATCGATGTCGCGCGGTTTGCGACGGCGTGGTGCCTCGTGCGCCACAACGGTATTCCGGTGGCAACGCGATTCCTGGACATCGAAGCCGACTCGTCGATCGCGCTGGCGAAACTACGCGACCGGTTTGCCGCTCTGAGCCTCCCCCGGCCGGTCGAGCCCCCAGAGTCGCGCGACGCATCACTCACGGTGGTGATCTGTACCCGCGATCGGCCCGAAGGCCTGTTGACGACGTTGGCCAGCCTGGCCGGGCAGTCCGACTCGGGCTTCGAGGTGGTGATTGTCGACAACTCGCACGACGGCGCGGTCGCCCGCACGCTGCGTGGCTTCGAGGGTCTGAGGGTGCGGTGTTGCCACGAGCCCGCACCAGGCCTGTCACGTGCCCGGAACCGCGGGCTGTCCGAGGTCCGCAGCGATCTCATCGCCTGGATCGACGACGACGAGGTGGCCGACCCCGACTGGATCGCCTGGATCAGGCGAGGATTCGCGTTCCCGGATCGACCCGATGCCGTGGCGGGAGTGATGCTGCCAGCCGAGTTGGAAACGGACGCCCAGGTCAACTTCGAACGCTACGGTGGGTTCAACAAGGGCCGCGGCATCGAGCCGGTTCCGCTGCTTGCGGGCGGACCGTCGGTACTCGATCCCCTCTACCCACTACCGAACTTCGGCGCCGGCGGCAATATGGCCTTTCGGACGGAGATGCTGCGTGCCATCGGTGGCTTCGACAATCGGCTGGGCGCCGGGACCGCGACCCAAGGGGGCGAAGAGACGCGAGCTCTTTCGCTCCTGCTCGAGAACGGCTCGATGATCCTGTATTGGCCACCGGCCATCACGTGGCACTACCACCGCCGGACCGACGAGGCCCTGGAGCAGCAGTTTTTTGGGTATTCCGCGGGTCTCACGGCGTTCTACATGAGCATGATCCTGACATCGCCGAAATACGTCTGGCGGATCCTGAGGTTCGTCCCTCGGGGGATAAAACGAATACTGGCTAATCGCGGCTCGGGTCAGCCGGACGAGCCAACCGGGGGAGTCCCCGAGAATCTTCTGCGGGCGGGCCGCAACGGCCTTCTCCAGGGGGCTTGGTTGTACCTGCGCGAAGTCCGGCGACAACGCCGCGCGGAACCGGTCGGGTGACCGCCATGGGGGACGTGCGACCGGTATGGCGAAGTCCGCAGGAAGGAGACGATTCCAGCCTTCAATCGGACAAGAAGTCGGTGTTCCAACGGACACGCCGGCCGCCACGACGTGGCTGGTACCGATATGCGGGCGGCGGAGGTGGGGGGAATCGCTCGAATGGCGCACGGCCGGCCGATTCCGAAACCGACCAGCCACCCAGTCCGCCCGAACCAGAACCGCCCCCGCAGGAGCAACCCGAACCGCCCCCGCAGGCGCAACCCGAACCGTCTCTGCAGGCGCAACCCGAACCGTCTCTGCAGGCGCAACCCGAACCGTCTCTGCGGGAGCAACTCGAACCGTGTCTGCGGGAGCAACTCGAACCGTGTCTGCGGGAGCAACTCGAACCGTGTCTGCGGGAGCAACTCGAACCGTGTCTGCGGGAGCAACCCGAGCCGTCTCTGCGGGAGCAACCCGAGCCGTCTCTGCGGGAGCAACCCGAGCCGTCTCTGCGGGAGCAACCCGAGCCGTCTCTGCGGGAGCAACCCGAGCCGTCTCTGCGGGAGCAACCCGAGCCGTCTCTGCGGGAGCAACCCGAGCCGTCTCTGCGGGAGCAACCCGAGCCGTCTCTGCGGGAGCAACTCGAACCGTCCCTGCGGGAGCAACTCGAACCGTCCCTGCGGGAGCAACCCGAACCGTCCCCGCGGGAGCAACTCGAACCGTCCCCGCGGGAGCAACCCGAACCGTCCCCGCGGGAGCAACTCGAACCGTCCCCGCGGGAGCAACCCGAACCGTCCCCGCCGGAGCAACCCGAACCGTCCCCGCCGGAACAACAAGAACAAGAAGCCAGTCGCGAGCAAACCCAGAGTAGGAAGCGCTCACTCGCGCGACTGGCCCGCATGCACCCCGGCCAACTCGAGGCGTTGATGTTGGTGGTACTTGCGGTCGTGGGGGTTGGCCTGTTTGCCATGGTTTATTGGGTGAACCTTCCGCTGCACGACACCGCTTCGCCCGTCGGCACGACCCCGAACGCGGTGGCAGTGGACCCAACCACCAACACCGTCTACGTCACCAACAACCTCCCCAACACCCTTTCGGTGGTCGACGGGGACACGCACGAAGTCATCGCCACGGTGCCGGTCGGCGCCCATCCGGACGGCGTGGCGGTGGATCCGGACACCCACACCGTCTACGTCGCCAACTCCGACTCCCACACTGTGTCGGTGATCGACGGGCCGGCGCACACCGTCATTGCCACCGTGCCGGTCGGCAACACCCCGATGGGGATCGCGGTGGATCCAGAAAGCCATAACGTCTACGTCGCCAACAACGGCCACCCGAGTACGGTGTCGGTGATCGACGGGTTTACGCACGCTGTCACCGCCACCGTGCCCGTCGGCAGTGGCCCAGTCGGGGTGGCGGTGGATCCGAGCGCCCATAGCGTCTATGTCACCAACTCCGGCGACCACACGGTGTCGGTGATCGACCTGTGGACGCAAAAGGTCGCCGACACCGTGCTGCTTGAAAACAGCCCCTACGGGGTGGCGGTGGATCCGCACACCCACACCGTCTACGTGGCTATCTATGGCCACCCCACGGTGGTGATGATCGACGGCCAGACGGACAGAATCGTCGGCGAGGTGCACGTCGGCAACAGTCCCTTCGGGGTGGCGGTGGATCCGGGCACCCACACTGTCTATGTCACCAACTTCGCCGACCACTCGGTGTCGGTGATCGACGGGTCGTCGCACGCCGTCACCGCCACGGTGACCGTCGGTGACAGCCCGAACGCGGTGGCGGTGGATGCGAGCGCTCACATTGCCTACGTCACCAACTACCTCAACCACACGCTCTCGGTGATCAAGCTTCGATAGGCGATTGGACGCGCGTATTCCGCCAGCCGCTCCGGCGACTGGTGTAAATGCCTGAATTTCGGCATTCGGCACAGCTCCCTAAAGCGGCTCATCCGAGTTAACAGGGGTGCAGCTGTCTGGTTCTGGATGGCGCTCGCCGTGATTGGCGGGTGCAGGCCCACCGTACTCGGCGGCGTTGATTCTCGGGCGTCCTGAAGCCGAATGCGACGCGACCGACGTGTTTGACGATCCGGTTGAAGCCCTCGCTGCGGGCGTTGGACAGGCCGGTCTGGATGGCCAGGATCATTGGTTCCTGCCAGCTGGAAATTGTCTCGGCCAGCTGCTGGATCTCGGGCACCGAGCAGGCAGCGCAAAACGTGTAGAACGCGTATAGGGCGGCAGAGATTTCGTAACGCAGTCCGCCACGGGCGGTGCAGGCCAACACATCTCGCAACAGCTCTTTGGCGATCCAGGCGGCGGCGATGTCGCCGTTGGGGTCCGCCGACGTGAGCTGTTCGAACAACCTGCTGCGTTGCTCGTCGGTGAGTCGTTCGGCCGCGCGCAGCAGTCGGCGCCGGTTGATCCACTCCGGATCGCATTTGCGGCCACGCCGTAGTCGATGCGCCGCAGTGGTGCGGCGACGCACCGCATCGAGCATCTCGTTGGCTCTTTTGACCAGGTTTTTCCGGACTAGATCGGTCTGGCTGGGGTGCCTACGTCGGATGGTAGGTGCTCAGTGTGTTGTGGTGATCTGGGGGATGCCGAGGTTGGTTGTCGGATAAGCGGATTGGGCTTGCTGTCGGCCCAGCGTGGCGAGTTTGGCGCGGGCAGCCTGGAGGCTGACGCCGAGGCCTTCTTTCTCGCCGAGCCAGCCGTTAAGTTCAGCTTCCTCGATCCGCTCGGTTAAGTTGGCGATGATCTCGACCAGTCGGGGACGTTGGCGGGGATCGATCCGCAACATCGGGCAGCGGATGCAGCTGTGCTCATGTCGACACGGCGTGCCGTAAGGGCGCCCGCAAATGCCGAGCGCAACCTTGCGCAGCGTGAAGTAGTGCTGGAACTGGCGCCATTCGTCCTCGGTGGGCTCGCGGTATTCGGCCTCCGGCCGCACGGCGCGGCGCTGATCGAGGAACGCCCGATAGGAACGGATCAGGTCGTCCTGGAACACCGCGAGGTAGGCCTGCGTGGTGGACAAATCCTCGTGCCCAAGTAGCCGGGCGGCGATGTGCACTGGCAGCCCACCGGTCACGGCTTCGGTCGCGAAGATCCTTCTGAAGTCATGCGGAGTAAACCGCAGTGGTTCGCCCGCGGCGTCGCGTAGGTGGGTGCGGGTAAGGGTCTTGTCGAGCAGTTTTCGGACGTTAGTGTCCGAGATGACCTCGTTGCGATGCCCGCGGCTGCGACGCTGGAACAGATGCGGCAGCATCGGCCCGAAGGTGCGTTCGTGATGGTCGTAACGGCTGACCAGTGGCACCGTGCCACCGTTGCGCTCACGCAACCGGGTGATGATCGTGGCGAGCACGCTTGCCAGCTCCGGCGACACTAGCAGCAGCCGTTCCTGGTTGTTCTTCGATGGCAGGATCTGCAGCAGTGGCACGAGTTCGCCGGTGTCGGCCAACCGGTAGGACACCAACGCCAGGTGGGTCATCTCGAGCAACTCTTCGTGGCGAATGCCGGTGTGGCGCAACGTCTCGATGATCGCCCACGCCCAAAATGCGTCGTCCTCGGCGGCGTAAACGTCGGTTTGTTCGCCGCTCTCAAGATGCTGGACAAGCACGACTTGCGGCCGCGAGCAGGACGGGCTCTTTTGGTGGGTCTGGTAGGTCGTGCGCCGGTAGCTGACCCCGTCGTGGACCAGCACGCCGCCAATCGGGGTGGCGCGAGCGGCTTCGAGCAGCGCTTGTTGTGTTGCCAGGACGCGTTCGGCCGTCTCGACGAGCACCGGTAGTTTCGGCAGCCGCTCGCGGACGCGCTGATGCATCGCGGCCGCGGTCGCGCGATTGTGCTTGGCGACACCGTCGGTCTCGTTGCGCCGAACCGGGCTGGGGAAGGCGTGTTGCACCCAGTACGGGTCTTCCAGCGCCCATTCCTGGATGTCGAGGTAGAGGCTGCGAACCTTCATGAGCAGCTGCGGGTAGGACTTACGTGGGCGTGGCGGGCGATTCTTCGTGGTAACGAATCGAACACGCTGCTTCCAGCACTGGGCTACCTCGGCCGGCACGTTGAGGCTGTCGAGTTCGGGGTGGTGACGTTCGATGTCCGCCCAGAATTCCCCGACCAGGTGCACAACCAAGGCATTAAACGACACGTAGTCGAGGCCGGGTCGTCGCTCGTCGAGGTAACGCAGCAGCGCGTCGCGAACCCGGGTGCAGCGCAACCGGTAGCGGTCGACGAGTTCTGCGGTCGGGCGCTGCCCAGCATGCAGGTGCGCTTTGAACGTGAGGTTGCTCGGCAGTATCTCGACGCAGCGCAACAGGTCCCATGCGGGAACGATCCCCGGTGGCGCCAACCCGTTATGCGCCAGCCCCCAGTTGCGGTAACCGACGAAATCGTCGCTGGTCAACCGGTCCACATCGCGTCCGGTGTGCAGCACGAGCTTGGCAAGCACCTTCAGACCCGCCTGCTTGCGGCACCCGACCATCCCGTGCCGGTCAGCCTGCTCGGAGATCTGCGAGAAGACCTCGGGTTGAATGCTTTTCAGCGTGTCCTGATAGAGCGTCATTGCTCCCCACCCCACGAGCAGATCGTAGCTGGGCAACACGATGCGGTTGAGCAACAAGCTGTTGGTCGCCACGACATTGCCGTTACGCTTCTCCTTCGCCGGAACCAGCGAACTGGTCGGCAAATCGTTCAACCAGTCCAGGCCAGTGTCGGCCCCGGCGGCCAGCCAGCGCTGCTGCCAGCCTTCTGCGGGGTATGACTGCAGCCATTCCAAGATCGCCGGGCTACTGTGCCGGATCCGGCGTTTACGGTCGCAGGAGAAGCCGAGCCGGTCGGCGTGCTCGATCAGCAGTGCCATCACCTCGCTGATCGTGTAGTTGTCGCACGGCCCGGTGAGGCTCTGTCGCGTCGTGCCTGGCGTCGGTGGGGTCTGACCAGCACGGGTTGGGACCGTCGGCGCCACCCTAGTCGTCATCGCCAGTCACCGCCGAACAGTACGGCCAGATCGCCGGCGTCGTAGCCGCCCCCGACCGCGACCGGCTTGTCCGCGCCGGCTGCGCGTTCGGCGAGGTACTGGCGTACGCGCTGCAGGACTGCGTTCTCATCGTCGACCAGGTAGATCTGCGTCGTGGTCAGGTGGGCATGTCCCAGGATCGCCTGCACGTCGCGCACCGACAGTTTGCGCGACTGGGTCATTCTGATCGCTGCAGTGTGGCGACAGTCGTGCATCGACCAGTTGGTGCCCAATGCGTCGTTGGCGCGTCGTAGCACCGCTCGCAGCGCCTCGTAGTTCATCGGTCGCCTGCTCAATTTCGCGCCCTGGTAGCTGCGGCGACGCAGCGTCTGCCACACGAAACCGTTGGGCGACTTGGGTTCGTCGATCTCGTCGACATACAGCCGCAGCCACACGAACGCCTCGGCGCTCGCCGGCAGCCACTGCGCGGCACGAGAACCCTTTCGCCGCACCTGAATCAGCTGCTCACCCCAGTCGATGTCGGCGGCGCGCATCCCGAGCAGCTCACCGGCACGAGCACCCGAACTCACCGCCAGCGCCAGGATCGCCCGGTCCCGGTTGGACCGCATCTGCCCGAACAACTCCAGCCACCGCTCGTCGGGCATCGCCCGCGGCCGCTGCCGCGGCAGCTTCGGGTTGTAGCGCAAGCGGCCCTCCGCACGAAACGACTCCAGCGGGTTGTGGTGCGCGTTCGCGCGCCGCCCGCAAGACCGTTCTTGCTTCACCGGGTTAACCAGCGGTCCGCACTGCTCGTCGATGGCAAACTCGTAAAAGCTGCGCAACACCGCGTTGCTGTGCCGGATCGTACGCGGCTGATAGTGGTCGTCCTGATGGAGCTTGCGAGTAACCGGGTTGATCTGCCCGGCCGTCGCCCGCGACTTGGTGCGCCGGTGCTGCCGCTGCTTGTCGGCCTGGCGAAGCCACAAAACGAAGTCCCGCACCTCCGCCGACGTCGCCTGATCCCACGACACCCCAACCGCGCCAAGGAACCGCCACCAGCGGTGCAAGTCGAACGCGTAACTGCGCACGCTGCCCAAGGCGCGGCCCCGCGCGAGGAAGTCGCGCAAGAACCGGCTGATCGGCTCCACCGGCTGTCCGTCCGGATCGACCACGACGAACGGCGCCACATCGTCGCCGGTAGCAACGACCCGCCCCCACTGCGGTAGCCGGATCGACTCGATGTCCCGCGCCACCTCATAGACTTCGCCCATACAGCGCCTCCCTGCTAGTCCTGCTGCACGAAGCCAACCTCCTCACCGGTATTGCGGCCTGCGCGACACGCACGGCCACTCGAGTTAGTCCGGTCAATAGGGTGGAACCGATCTACGATCAGCTGCGCATGCGGCAACGCCTCCCGCGCGGCCTTGGCGTAGGTCGCCGACATGTCGATCGCCACAAACTTGATCCCGGCTTTCCACTGCTCCTCGCGCAGGGCGAGCCAGTCGATCACCGGTTGCGCCGCGCGGCCGTTGACCTGCACCAACAACCCGCCCTTACCGGTGATGTCGACCAGCCCGGTGTCCCAGCGATCCACCCATCGCCGCCCACCGGTGTCGGGGCAGGTCTCCCATTTGGCTTTCCCGCGGCGAGTTTCGTCGATGCCGAGCACGGTGACGTCGTCGGGTTCGGCGGCCAGCACCGGGTCCGCGGTCGCCTTCACGGCCCCATGGCAGATGTTCCAGGTGGTGCCGTACGCCGCGGCGACGGCCTTGACAGAGCGGTCGTCGTCGAGGACCGCCAACGCCATCTCCGCCTTCGCGCGGACCGTCACCCGCGCCCGGGGCGGGACGGCCGGCACCGATTCGGTGAAACGTTTTCGTTTGCAGAACATATTGGTGCACAACCATTTCCGCTTCCGCCACACGATCCGCGGCCGATCCGGGCCGATCTTGATATCGCGCGGTCGGGTGATCACCCACCCCTTCGACCGCGACGACCGTCCCCGACACTGCGGACACACCCCCACCCAGTCGGGACCGGTCAGAACATGGACCGTACGGATCCGGTCGTCATCGATCTGCACCGAATCCACGACGACACCGTCGAGTCCGAGCAGCAGTGAACCATTATCGTTGGGCATGCTCGCGCCTTTGCTCCTGGATGCGTAGACAACACCCAGTTCACAAGGGCGCGAGCCCTTAATCAGTCACCGACACGATCCCAATCGGCTACACCAGACCCCCACTAAGCCGGAAGAGCCCCTAAAGCTCTCTTAGGCGGCGAATGCGCACCTCGAGCATCGCGATGTCACCGGCGTTTAACCTGACTTAGGACACGATGTCCTAACTCGGGTTTAACCCGACGGATGACGAATGAATCGGCTGAGGCGCCGCGGGACCGCTGTGGGCGACGCTGACCCAGTTGAGAAGCCCTGGTTGGCGACGTAGATCATCGTCCGGCTCGACCGCCATCCCATTGGCGCCGCCCATGGAGACGACACTGAGCCATACACTTGCCGCGTGAACATCAGCGAGCTCATTGTCGGCGTAGCGATAGCCCCTGTCCGGGCCGGCGTCAAGGTGGCCGACGCCGGACTCGCCGCTGCGGTCATGGCGCTCGGGGCTGTGAAGCAATCCTTGGGCGAGGACGGCCCGAAGACGGTAGACCCGATTACCGATCTATTTCCGCTGCGCGGCGCACTCGTAGGCGCGAACCGAGTTGCCGAATTAACCGAAAACGACAGGGCTATGGGGCGCGCTCTGGTCCGCGGCGGGCCGGCGGACAAGCTGATGCGTCCGGGTGGGGTTGTCGATCTGTTGGATGCGCCCGGTGGGTTACTCGATCGGGTATCCGTTGGAGGTAGCTCCTCGCTAGAGCGGGTCCTGGCGCCCGGTGGGCTCGTAGATCGGCTGCTCGCAGAGGACGGGCCGTTAGAGCGTATGTTCGCCGAGGACGGCATTATCGAGCGGATGTTTGTAGAGGACGGCATCATCGACAAGCTGCTGGCTAAGAATGGACCGCTTGAACAACTCACCGAAGCCGCTGAAATCCTGAGTCGGCTCCAGCCCGCCGTGGAGACGTTGACGCCCACCGCCGACACCCTTGAGTCTGCTGTCGATACCCTCAACAGGATGGTCAACTCGCTGAGTGGCATCACAGACCGCATTCCGCGGCGGCGGTCGACGCGGCCGACTGTGCGCTCGAAGCGCAACATGGACCAGGATGCCGTCGATGAGTGAGCCGACCGGCTTACCGACTCACCACCGTTGAAGTTGGCCCCTGGCCAGACACCCTCCACGAGGGGAAGTTACCTGCGACATATCTCGGCGACGTCGTGGCCCCGTTCGCTCATGGCGCAACCGTTCCCGTACACATCTCGCCCACGCGCCGGGGTGAACGGCCTTCCCGCACCAACGCCCCGCCCCGGCAAGCCATCTAGCAGGCGTTTTACACCTGAGTTAGGTCATTTTTAGTACCCTGTTGGCGATACCCAGGTGGGTCAGGATTTCGGCTTGGGCGTCTGGGATTTCGGGTGGGAACGTTTGGCTGGTCCCGTTGATGGCGATGGTGGCGCTGCGCAGCGGGCGGAGCTGCTTGACCACGTTCGCGATCGCCATGCCGGTCTTGTCTTGGATGGCGTGCGCGACAGCCAGGGCGGTGAACACGATGGTCAGGTGCGCCTCGATCGACTCACGAAGGTGGTGGAAGATCGGCCGGGCGGCAAGGTCGTGCTTGGACATCCGAAACGAGAGCTCCACATGCCAGAGCTCGTGGTACTTGGCGATCACCTCTGATGCTGCCATCGCGGCGGCGTCGATATTGGTGACATAGCCTTTGAGCCCGACCAGGTCTCGGGCCCGCTTCAGACTGGCCTCATCGAGGGTGCGGCTGTCACCTTTGACGGTGACGAAGCGGGTGATCTTGGCGTTCTTCTCCCCGGCCACAACAGCTTTCGCACGTGCTTCCTGCGCATCGAGGGTCTTCTGATCACGGCGGGCCCGGGCAGCGCGGTATTGCCAGATCGCCCGCCACGCCTTCGGATGAGACTCAGCGGTCCAGACCGGTTCAGCCTTGACCTTGGTGTTGTTGACCACGGTGCCGGCGCGCCGCGGGGTGAGCGTATCAATGACCTGACCATCAGCGAACGCATTGCCGTGCCAATGGAAATGACTGTCCAGATCCCCAGGGGCTTTTGGTCATACGGGACCCAACGATGAACGAGCACCCCGCCTCATCCAGAGCTTTCAGATTTGTCCAGGACAGCATGGCGGCATCGGCGGCGATCACCATGGGCACCCCGGTCAGGTCATGGCGCCCGCGGTAGGCGTCGATGACCTGAACGATCGTGGTGGTCTCGGCGGTACTGCCCTCAAAACAGCTGACCTCCAACGGAAAACCAGTCCGGTCGACCAGCAGACCGACCACGATCTGCGGATCGATGCGGCGCTCCTTGGAATAGCCGACCTTGCGGAACGTGTCTTCGTTCTCGGACTCGAAGTACAGTGTGGTCACGTCGTAGAGCACCAGGCTCAACGTGCCCCGATCAGTCGAGTGCGCAAAACACTTCTCGGCGATCGCGTCCCGGTAATTGTCGGTGTTGACCGACCGCAGGTGCCGTTGAATCGTACTGTAGGACACCGTATCTGCACCCAGGTCGGTCAGCACTCTGGCCGAGTCGAGCTTGCTGGTCGGCTCAACGACCCGGGCGATCACTAAATCCTTGAACACCACATCGGCGAGGGCATCGAAACCCAGCGCGTCGTACACCGCGCCGATCGCCTCATAGAGCAACCGCGAATTGGTGGCCACCGTGCGGCCAGGCCCGGCCACCGCATCAGCGACAGGCTGTTGTTGACCGGGCGGGCGCCAATCGGAAACCTCGTCCAGTCGGGCGACCCGACGGGCCACCTCCAAATCGAGGACCTCCTGCAGCCCCTCGACGAGGCCGCGGGCACGCTGCAACAGAACACCCAGCTCAGCATCGGTCCGAGCCGAACCGACGTGCTCGATGATCACGACCTTGCCGGCTTCTTTGCGGACTACCTGCACCGCCACCGCACCCGAGGCGGTGCGCACTTTCCGCACGTATGCCACCGCCCGAACCTACCCGTTTAGTACCCCAAATCACCCCACCGGGCCGCCAAACCAGCAGGTCAGCCAAGTGCCGGTCGGAAAACCCACCGGAGGTGACCTAATTCAGGCGGGCACACTGTCTATGTCACCAACTTCGCCGACCACTCGGTGTCGGTGATCGACGGGTCGTCGCACGCCGTCACCGCCACGGTGACCGTCGGTGACAGCCCGAACGCGGTGGCGGTGGATGCGAGCGCTCACATTGCCTACGTCACCAACTACCTCAACCACACGCTCTCGGTGATCAAGCTTCGATAGGCGATTGGACGCGCGTATTCCGCCAGGCGCTCCGGCGACTGGTGTAAATGCCTGAATTTCGGCATTCGGCACAGCTCCCTAAAGCTCTCTTAAGCGGCGAATGCGCACCTCGAGCATCGCGATGTCACCGGCGTTTAAGGGCGCCTAGCCGCAGTGGTCCCACGAGTACCGGGGAAGGCGCGCAGTGGAAGATGCGCCCTGCCTTCGCTCCGGCGGATACCTCCTCGACCGAACTGCTTCGCACCAGCCGGTCTGTAGTCTGTCGAGTCCCCCGGGTACATGTATGCATTCCGTCTGTAACTAGACTAAAAGTTGCAGAGCTCCTTGCAATAAGTCCAATGGTATGTAAGATAGCCAATAGAAAGCCTAGCAGTATGTAAGCCGAAATTTTTAAGTGCATCGCCGGTATATACGCACGTCGAGCCTAGGCCCGCGGTAACCGCGATGGGCGTTCGGGGGGCCTGCCTCCATGGGAGGAGCAAATGTCGTTTGTGACCTCGCAGCCGGAACTGCCGGCGCTCGCCGCGAGAAACCCGCGGAGCGCTGGTACGGCTCAGGGAACCAACGTGCGGTCGATGATTAGATCCGGATCGGTCCCGCTGCCATTGTCGGTTTCGCAGACTCGGCTGTGGCGTCTCGGCCAACTTGCGCCGGACTCACGCGCCTGCAACGAGGTGATCACGATCCGCAAGACGGGTCCGCTCGACGTGGAAGCGCTGCGCTGCGCTTTCACCGAGGCGACCGCGAGGCACGAGGCGTGGCGCACCACCTTTAGAACCGTTGCTGGTGTTCCTCATCAATTCATCTGGGAGCCGGCGGCAGTCGATCTGCCCCTCACCGATCTGACGGACCTAGATCCCGAGGACGCCATTCACCGAGCCACCGAGATCGCCGCCGCCGAGATGCTGCGGCCCTATGACCTTGCGAACGGGCCATTGATTCGTCCGCGGCTGATCCGTATCACCGCGGACGACCACCGGCTCTATTTGGGCCTACATCACCTGGTTTTCGACGGGACAACCCTGAATCGTGTCGTATTCCCGGAGCTCATGGCCCTGTACCGTAGCTACGCCATGGGCGTGCCGTCGTTGTCGCGCGACCCGAAGGCACAATACGCCGACTACACCATGTGGGAGCTGGGTTGGGTACGCGGACCGGAGGTAGCCGGCCGCATAGGCAACTGGCGCAGGCGGCTTGCCGGCAGCACCCCCGGCCAGCTGCCGCTGGATCACGCGCGACCGCCGCGTCAGACGTTTGCCGGCGGGACTATCCCACTGACGATTGAGCACAACACCGTTGACGGGCTGCGCCGCGCGGCTCGGGCCGCGGGCGGCACCCTTTTCCACGCCCTGGCCGCCGCATATGCCTGGTGGCTGCATCTGTATACCGACTCGACCGAGGTCGTCTTCGGCATCCCGCATGACCTGCGCGACCGCAACGACCTGTCGGCGGTGGCCGGCCACTGCGTCACCCCGGTCGTCCTGCGATGCGACGTATCGGTCGAAGAGCCCTTCTCCGCATTGGTGGGCAGAATCCGTCGCGTGGTCACCGAGGCGCTCAGCGATGTGGTGCCGTTCGAGACCCTGTTGTCCGGCCTCGGCGTGCCGCGAGATCCGCGCAACCAGCCACTCTTTCAAACGGCGTTGCTATTTCAGCCGCAGCCGATGTCCCCGGCCGACGACTGGTCACTGCAGCTGATGGATTCCGATGTTCGTGACGCCATGGGGTCCGCGAAGTTCGACATCAGTATCGAGTTGGACGAGCGGCCCGAGGGGCATGTCTCGGGAGGGTTAGTCTTCAGCACGGATTTGTTCGACCGACAGACGGCATGCGAGATGGCGTCACACTTGCGCCGCGTGCTCGATGCTTTCGCGGCGGCGCCCGAAACACCGATGGCCGAACATGATCTGGTCACCCCAGCGCAGCGACAGCGTCAGCTGAGCTGGAATGTGACCACCCAACATGGCTTTTCGTCGCAATGCGTGCACGAGGTCATCGGCTCTCAGGTCGAACGTACGCCCGAAGCGGTGGCGGTACAGGTCGACAACACGTCCCTGACGTATCGGCAGTTGGACGACCGGGCGGCGGTCATCGCATCGAGCTTGGTGGAGGCGGGCGCCGGGCCCGGCGCGGTGGTGGCCGTGCTGCTGGACCGCACGCCCGATCTGGTGGCGGCCGTTCTGGGAGTTCTCAAATCCGGCGCGGCACTTCTGCCGCTGGATCCGCGCCAGCCGGCCGTCCGGAACACCTTCTGCATCAACGACGCCGACGCGAGGATCGTTCTGACCGATCGTCAGCTGCCGACCGGCGGGGACGCGGTCACCGCCAGAGTCATCAACCTTGGCGAGCTGGGGCCGCACGCATCGCGCCGGCGCGCCCGGTCAAGCACCGTGTCTTCGGTGTCTTCTGGGGACCTTGCCTACGTGGTCTACACCTCCGGCTCCACCGGTCGCCCCAAGGGGGTGCTCGTCGAGCATCGCAGCGTCACCAACCTGATGGGCACCATGTTTCAAGCGATGGGCGTCGGTGGCTCCGACACCGTGCTGTCGGTGGCTTCCACCAGCTTCGACCTCGCGCTCGGCGACATCGTCTGTGCGCTGGCGTGTGGAGCGCGCCTGGTGCTCGCCACCGCCGCGCAGGCGACGAACCCCTTCGCGCTAAGCCGGCTGCTCGCCGACAGCGGTGCGACCTACATGATGGCGACACCAACCACCTGGGGAGCCCTGGTGGCCGCGGGCTGGCGCGGCAACCGTGGTCTCACGGCGTCGTCTGGCGGCGAAACGCTCACCGGCGGGTTGGCCGAGGCCCTATTGCAACGGTGCAAGGCGGTCTACAACGCCTACGGCCCCTCCGAGGCCACGGTCGGCACCAACTATGCGCGGGTGACCGAGAAAGACACCATCACGGTGGGCAGAGCCCTGGCGAACGCGCGGGTGTACGTCACCGATCTCCGCGGGCGACTCCAACCGGTCGGCGTTCCCGGGGAGATCGCCATTGGCGGCGTCGCTTTGGCTCGTGGCTACCTCAATCGTCCTGACGAGCAGGCTCGTCGGTTCGGAGACGATCCATTCCATGTCGGTGGACGGATCTACCGCACCGGTGATCGTGGCAGGTTTTTGCCGGATGGCCGGCTGCAACACCTGGGCCGCTATGACGACCAGCTCAAGATCCGCGGGTTTCGTATCGAGCCGGGCGAGATCGAGTCCACCCTGTGCGAGCACCCAGACGTGGGATGCTGTGCGGTGGTCGCTCGCGAGGCGCCCAACGGTGAACAGCAATTAGTCGCCTATATCGTGGGCGAGCCGGCGCGCCCGAGCGACGCCGAGGCACGTGATTGGCTACGTCGCCGCCTGCCCGAGTACATGGTCCCCAGTGCCTTCGTGCATCTGCGCGCGCTCCCGACGACGGCGAGTGGCAAACTCGACAAAGCCGCATTGCCCGCACCGTCGCCGCGGGAAACGGCCCGCACCGGCGCCCGGCCTCCCCGCAACGACAGCGAAAGGCGCGTCGCCGCGCTGTGGGCTGATCTGTTGGCCATCCCGGTAGTCGACGTCAACTCCGACTTCTTCGATATGGGCGGCCACTCGCTGCTGGCGGCCCGGCTGATCCCAGAGGTTCAGCGGGCCTTTGGGGTAGAGCTGTCGCTTGCGGCGTTCCTCGATAACGGCAGAACCGTTGCAGAACTCGCTGAGTTAGTCCGTGCGGAGAGTCCCAGCCGGACCCAGGACGTCACGTCTGGCCCACCGCTGCATTTCATCTTCGCCAATCTTTTGTCGGGGATGAGCATGCGACACTTTACGGCGCAGTGGGGTGCCGCGCTGCGCGTACACCCGTTGATCCCCGAACAGCCAGGCGGGCGGTTCGACCGATCCGTGAGCATCGAACAGCATGCCAGCCAAGCCCTTTCGGCGATCCGCAGCCGGCAGCCGGATGGTCCGCTTGCGCTCGCCGGCTACTCGATCGGTGGGCTCGTGGCCTACGAAGTTGCCCGCCAGGCTATCAACGCCGGCCAGGAGGTCTGCTGGCTGGGCATCCTCGATGCGGCGGCACCGTCGCTGGAGCGACTGCTGCGGGCGCAAATGACGCTGCGATGGCAGCTTCGCCGGATACGCGAACAGCCCGCGCGTGAGCGGTGGGCCAAGTACGCCGAAGTCGCGCGCCGGGTGCTTCGGGGTGGCCCGGACGCGCTGTGGCCGAAGAACGATTTCGACTATCGCGGCGCCACGGAGATCGGCTGCCGCTATCAGCACCCCGGACATGAGGTGCCGATGCACTTGTTCGTCAGCGAGGACTCGGCAGCCGAGGTGGAGTCAGATCTATTGGGGTGGGATGGATTTCACAACGGAACGATCACGGTGGATCGTTTTGCCGGCGACCACTTCGCAATGCTCGATCTGCCCAAGGTGGAGGACCTCGCACGGGTCATGTTCGAGTCGCTTCGGCAAGCGACAGTACCGACGCGCGTAGGACGCCCCGCGGCCGCGGATCGGCATCATCTCAGATCCGTTCCGGGTATGCGCGAAAAACTCGAAAAGCCAGTGCTCCTAACGGCAGAACGGTTGCTGCAGGAGCGGGAGGCTGCCCCTGACGCACGGAAAGGGTATGGCACGTGGGGCATGTCTTAATGGATGTAGTTGCGCGTGTGGAAAGAGCGACTCGGGAGCGCCCGAATGCATACGCGCTGAGTTCATCGGGCGGGAATCTGTCATATGAGCAACTGTGGTTGCGAGCGCTCGCCCTGGCAGGGAAGCTAAATGAAGCAGGCGTGCGCCGGGGCGATCCCGTTGCGCTGTGCTTACCTCGATCGATCAGGCTGATAGTTGGTGCGCTGGGCGTCCTGGCTGCCGGCGGCTGCTATGTAGCACTGGACCCGGATTATCCCGACGACCGGCTTAGATTCATGCTGGCCGATTCGGGTGCCCGGGTCGTCGTGGCACACGCGGATGTGGCCGCGCGCATTGGTGCACCCAGCGCGATAGAGCCAATGCAATATCGCGCGTCGGGACTGGCCGGCCCGGTATCGGTCGCGGCCGGGGATCCGGCCTGCATCGTCTACACCTCAGGGTCCACGGGCGGCCCGAAAGGCGTAATCATCGAGCATGCTGGCCTGGCAAATCTTATTCGCTGGCATGAGAAGGAGTTCGGCATCACCGAATTCGACCGAACCGCGCTGATATCGAGTCCCGGCTTCGACGCGGCCGTCTGGGAGATCTGGCCGTGCCTGGCCGCCGGCGGGGCACTGCACGTGCCGCCAGAGCGGGTGAAAACCGATCCCATCGCGCTGCGTGATTGGCTGCTGGCCGAGCGCATCACGACAACGTTTGTGCCGACGCCGCTGTGCGAGGCGGTGATGGCGCTCGACTGGCCCGATATTGCGCCCTTGAGGGTCATGCTCACCGGCGGCGACGTGCTGCACAGCCGCTCCGGTTGGTCAACAACTACGGCGTCTCGGAAGCCGCCCTGGTGTCGACCTCGGGCACGGTCACGGCTGGCGATGCAATGGGTGGGTGGGCCGACCTACCAACTCTCGGCTCCGCCATACCAGGGGTCAAGCTGACCCGTGGTCGACGCCCGTAGTGGCCCGCACGCGAGGAACCAACTGGCGAGCGGGACCGCATCACGCCGGCACGCGATCACGTTGGGAATGTGCCGGTCATCTTGGGGTGTCCTGGCGCGAAGCCCCGCAGTGAGATGCCCCGCCCTGCCCAGAATCCGACGTGTGGGACGTTGGGTGCCGGATGCATGAGCCCGAGCAGCGAGTCGGCGCGGAACCCGATCCGCAGGCCGACCGCCTCGGCCGCGCGCAACCAGCGGTAAAGCAGGGTGGACGACAGCGGCACGGGACGGAGCCCCTTGGATGTGGCTGCCGTGGCTGAGGCGGCCGCGCGCAGGGTGCGGATTATCTCGCTGAACGGCACCCGGCGCGGGTCGGCCACGCCGAGGACGCGATGTGGCGGCGGCTGCTCGACGGTCGCGAGTACACATTGCGCCATGTCTTCGGCGTGGACGGTGTATTGGTAGGAGTCCGGACGCAGCATCGGCACGAGAGGCAGCGCGGCCACCTTCCGCAACGCGCCGATCATGCCGCCGTCGCCGTCGCCGTGGACCAGGCCAAGCCGCAATGACGTCCCACCCTGCGCGGCGACCAGGTCCTCGCAGGCCAGCTTGGTGTGGCCGTAGATCTGCTGCGTGCCGGCGTAGGCGGACATCGAGGAGATGAGAACGATCGGGATCTCACCGACCGCGCGGATGAGTTGGTCGGTGCCGCCGAGGTTGATTCGTTCGATTTCGGCCCGGTCGCGGGCACGCAGGTCGTAGGCGCAGTGGACAACCGCGGCCACGTCGTCAGGCAACCGTGCCGCGGGTCCATCCTCAAGGGAGTAGGGCACGTAGTCCCATCCCTTATCCGCTGGGGGCGCCGACCGCTGCAGCGCGATCACCCGGTAGCCGGAGGCGGCGAAAACGGCGCCCAGTGTGCTACCCACGTACCCGTTGGCGCCGGTGATCGCGACTGCGCGGCTGCCCGGGTCAGACATGCCGGCTCGCTGACACGATTCGGTGGGCGTTGGCCATCACCGTGAGCGTGAACGTGGTCGACGGCACCGACGGCAACACCGAGCCGTCGATGAGGTGGACGTTACGGAAATGTCCGATGCGACCAAGTACGTCGGACCCGTTGGGGCCAGTGGAGCCATTGCCGTGCGGGAAGGTGGAGCCGAAGTGGTAGCTCTTGCCCGGCCCGGACAGCCGCACCATCGGCAACACCGGGAATAGATCGAGCTTGGGCCCGAGCGCGCTCAGCCGGCGCAGCACCGAGACGATCATCGCCGGACGCCGGTCGGACACGACCCGCACCGCGATGTCCGGCAAAGCGCCCTCGTGCCGGGCGCGCAGGTCTATCCGCATCTGGGGCGACCGCCAGGACGGCAGGTATCCGAGCGCCGCGGTGACTCGCCCGAGCACGGCCCCGCTCAACGACGGCGGGAGCCAGCCCGGAAGCGCCTCCGCGATCGCCGGGTTGTAGGGATAGCAGTGGACCTGGGAGGTCGTGTACGCCTCGTCGTCGTATTTCAGTAGCAGGTTGAACTGGTTGAGCGTGAAGTCCCGCTGACCGCGCGGATCGCCGGTGGATCGCCGGGATAGAAACGGCACCAGGAACTGCATGGACTCCTGCAGGCCCACCTGGTTCGGCGGTGCGGGCAGCGAGTTGAGCGCGATCCGCGTAGTGCCGAGCCCACCGGCGCCCAGAAAGACGCGGTCGGCCTCGAGGCGCAGCTCACGCCCGCTGGCGAGGTCGATGCCGCGAACGGACGGCGTGCAGCCGACGGGCTGATCGACCGCAGTGACCAGCACGCGCGATATGTGCCGCACCCGACCGCGGGCGACGAAGCGGTCGACGGTGTGCCGCGCGGAGTAGATCAGCGAGTACGGGCAACCGGTCATGCACAGTCCACAGTTCACGCACGAGTTCGGGGCCAACGCCAGCCGCGCCTTACCGACCACGATGCCCGCCGCGCGGATGACGTCGCGATGGCGCCGGTACCGGTCGAGCACGGCGGCCGTCCGCGCGGACACCGGTGGCAGCGGCGCGCCCGCCGACAGCAGTGGGAAGTCCTCGGCGTAGTCGTCGACCTCGCCGGCAAGCGGCACCTCGGCCAGCACGGCGCGGTAGTGCGGTTCGATATCGTCCCACCCGAACGGCCAGCGGTCGAAGGTGGCCCGGGAGTACGGCATGATCTGCGCGCCCCAGACCGTCGAGAACCCGCCGAGGGCGCCCGACACCGCTGCATCGTTCCCGCGGTCGGGCATGGCGAGACCGCGCTGCTGCCCGCGATCGACGAACATGTGGTTCGAACCGTAGGCGCGCTTCTCGGGGAGCGCCGATCCGGCGAGTCCCGCCGGCCCCACGGTGACCAATTCGCGGTCGGCGTTGGCCCACTGCACCGGTTGCAGCGCGCTCATCCGGTCCACCGCCGCGGCCCTGTCGTCGGCCAGCCGTTCGCCGATGTCGACGACGGTGATTTGTTCGGACGGGTCGTCGGCGAGGGCGAGGATGGCCGCCGCCGCTGCGGGCCCCGTCCCGACGATGACGTTATGCATGGTCGGTTGCCGGGACGGCGGCGCGGGCCTGGTGTACCTCGGCAACGTCGAGGCCGGTCGTCAGGATGTCCGGCCGGCGACCCCGCGCAAGCTGCACCCTGCCGGTGACGTAGCCGGAAGCGGCGAGCGCGAGGCCGGCCACTGCGACCAGCGCCTGGCGCAGTCGCTCGGGCCGGCCGGTCACGGCGGCGAGCAGCGCCGGGACGAGCGCCAGCAGCACGCCGAAACCAAAGCGCAGCTCGGCGCCGATGTTGCCGCTATCGCCCATGTCGACCAACGCGGCGACCTTCTTGCGGTTCACGGAGAAGCAGCGCCGCCAGAAGTACGACCACGTCATTCTGTCGGCAGGGACATAGTGATTGACCTTGGCGCGAGGCTCATAGAGGACGGCGGCCGACCCATGTGCGTGGGCGATCCGGTGCGAGAGATCCATGTCGTCGAAGTCGTCGAAGTGGAAGCCGCCGACAGCGAGCATTTCGTCGCGACGCACACTCATGCTCGTGCCGATCAGGTGGCGTGTGGGAGCCAGTCGGTCCGGCAGCCCTTGGTAGTGGCAGCCGAACACCCACTCGAATTCGGGCGGGAACCAGGATGGCCGGGGTGCGCCGTAGTTCGGCCGTGCCACGCCGCCGACGGCTACGGCTCCCGGGTGCGTGGTGTACACGGTGAGCAGCCGCTCGAGCCAGTCGGGTTCCGCTTCGGCGTCGTCGTCGAGGAAGGAGACGATCTCAGCGCGGGCGAGCAACAGCCCGGTATTGCGCGACGAACCCTGCCTGCTGTGGAACTGGCTCGCGGCGACGACGATCTCGATGGGCGAGTCGGCGCTGGCCCGGCCACTTTCTGAGCCCCATTGCTGCTGGCACCGGGCGAGCAGCTCATCGTTGTGGTCCACGACGATGATGAGTTGCAGTGGGGCGACGGTCTGCGCGAGCACTGACTCGACCGCCCGCACGATCAGCTCCCACCGGGCCAGGGTGTAGGTGCAGATGACGACGTCCGCGCGCGGCGCCGTCGCGGTGGCAGGCGCAGCCGAGGCCATCGGGGCCCCGGACTGCCCGAACTGCCCGGACTGCCTGGTTACGAACAACACGTACGTCTCCCTAACAGGACCGAACCGACGGCATCATGGGTGGACCACGCGCACAAACCAATCATTGCAACAGCTGTCAGTATACATACTCTTTGGATGATGTAGGCCCGAAAACTGTGGTGGGCGGTATTTATCCCGTTGTTGGCCGCGACTTCGCCGGCTCGTCGGCACTGCGTTGCCGATTTAGGGGCCGGGCGACGACCGCGGGATCACCACTGTCGCTGCCAGGCCCCGATGATCCGAACCGGGAACCTTGATCGTGCGCAGCGAGGTCGCCGCGCAGCTTCGGGTCAGTATGTGATCGATGGTGATAAGTGGCGGTAGCCGCCAATCGCCGGGAAAGGTGGGCTCGATCCCCGCCCCGGATTGTTCCGCCGCATCCTGATAACCATTGCGCAGCAGAGCGCGGAAAGGGCGCATGTCGGTCGTGCTGTTGAAGTCGCCCGCGACGATCACGCATCCGCGGCCCGTCTGCTCGGCGACCTCATGCAAGGTAACCGGCAAACGATCGAAGTCATGAAGCCAGTCATCGATCGGCTGCGGCCATGGGCCGGCTATGTGTGCCACGACGACAGTGGGATCTATCGGTACGCCCGTGACTTGTATTCGCGCCGTAATGAATGCGTTGGCGTAACCGTCGATCGGCTGGGCCGAATGCATCGGGAACCGACTCCATACGCCGACGCCAGAAGCCTCGCCGCGCGGGGCGAGCCACCGGTAGGGGAACGTGGCGTCCAATCCGGCCGCGGCCAGACGATCAACTTCCTCCGGGGTCAGTTCCTGGAAGGCAATGACATCGGCCTGCTCGCGAGCCGATCTCACCAGAGAGTCTGGATCGGCCTGTCCCTCGCGGATGTTCACCGAGATGACTCGGAGCCCGACGCCCGCGGTTGGGCCGGCGTCCGAACCGCGGTACAGCGGCAGCTGGACCGCCAGCGTCGCCACCGTCAAGCCGATGGCGACGGAGGCGAGAATCCAGCGTCTGGCGAGGAGCAGCAAAACCACCGACACCGGTCCGCAAAGCATCAGGTATGGCGACAAGGCGGCCGTCAGCAACACGACGTGGTTGGTGATCGGCAAGTACCGTGACGCCAAGGCCAAGCCGGCAACGGCGAATGCCACGAGGCCGGTGGCCGTCAGGGGCGCCCGCGAGCGCCACCGCCGCCGCTCGCCGTGCAAATCACTTCGTTGGGCCAGGCTCATTGAGTGCGTTGCGGTGCCGTGCCCACCAATGTTGGACCCACCCGCACAGCCAGCTCTTCGTCATCGCGCAGCGCCCGCGCCGGCACCGACAGCAGTGGGCGCTGGACAGGGGCCGGCAGACTCGCCCGCACCGCGGCCAACTGGCGGCCGGTGAGCCGGTTCAGCCCGGCCCACGCCTCTTTATCCAGCGGCTCCTTGCTGTGATAGCGCACCCAAGCCGACACCTCGACCCCGCCGGCGGCCGCGCTGAGTCGGATCGTCACCACAGTGGCGTCCGTGTCGTTTAACCACAACCAGTCCAGCGTCTCCGACGTGATGTCCCGCGGCGACACCCAGAAGCTTTCGACGTACCCGTCGTCATGCTTGAGGTGACCCCATCCCGGCCGAGTCCCAGCCGGTTGCAGACCCGCGGCTACGGCGGTCTCCACCTCGGCGAACTCATCGCCGGATAACGGCCGGGCCGCGCAGCGCCGTCCGTCCAGATCGCCGGCGAGCCGCTCGGCGGCCGCCGCCAAAGTCGAGGCCACCGAATCGCGGGTGGCCAGGGCGGCGACATTGCGCTGCGGATCCATCCGCAACACCAGCCACGTGCCGTGCTGGATATCCGCGGGTTGATCGTCGGGGCTTTCCGGGCCTTCCGGGTTTGACGGATCGATGTCCTCGGGGACCCGTCGCTTCCGCACCGAGACGATGTCGATGCCGTCGAGCCGCACATCGAACTGGCGCAGCCCCGCGGCCACCGCCACCACCGGCAAACTTCCCGACGACACCTCCTCGTGCTGATGGCGCCCCATTGGTGCGTCCGCCCGCTCGTCCACGGCGATCACCGCGACCAGCTGGCCCTGGTACTCGCGCACCCCGACCACGTCGCGGCCGAAGCGGCGCCGGTGGTCGACCGCGGGCGTGCATTCCGGGCTCAGTGTCGCTTCGGAGTCGGTGGCCGAGTCCCGCACCTTGCGGGCCAACAAATCCCACGTCAACCTGGCCAGAGCTGACGCGACCGCTGAGGCGAACGTGATCCCGCGGTGGGTGAATATCACGGCGATCGTCACCAGTGCCGCGGCGCTGACACCCACCCACCACGCGACCTTCTGCGGTGCGCCGGGGAAGTGACTGGCCAGTATCAGCACAGCGACGTCGGCGACGAAAACCGCGGTGACCCGCGGCCACGAGAGAGCCAGCCCGAGCCGGCGTTGCTCCTTCATCGGCGACCCGGCGATCGCCGTTTCAACACTGCTCCACCAAACAGCTTCTTGGTCACCAGCGTCATGGGGCGCATCCTCTCCACCGCGTCCACCCCAGAATCTCGGGTAGATGTATTTCCCTGATCTGCGCGATAGCGGAACCGATGCGGTGCGGCGTTAAGGCGTTTGCTGATCCTTGTTGCGGGCCACTGATCCTCGTTGCAGCGTCTTTGGTCCCGAGAACCAGTGGCCAGCAATGACACGGTTCCCCGATACCACGCCTGGTCAGTCTAGCGGCCGTGATTTGACGATGTCGCGCCGAGACCATGATCTTGGCCGATTGCGAGACTTTAAGTCCGTTTCATCGTTCCGATCATACAAATAGTATGTATACTGGCCTAAGCGCTGAAGCAACGGTGTAGCAAGCCGGCCTATGTCGCTGATGTTCCTGGGGCCGGACACGCCGAGATCCGGAACCTATACAGATCACGGAAGTCTGGAGGTTGAAAGAGCGATGGCGCGCCAGGTTCGAGCCGAAGCCACCCGGCGAAAGATCCTCGATGCCGCGATTGACGTGTTCGGTGAGGTTGGATATGCGGCCGCCGGATGGGGCACGATCATCGAGCGCACCGGGATGACTAAGGGAGCGTTGTATCATCACTTCGATTCCAAGGAAGCACTGGCGTCGGCCATCATTGAGGAAGGTTCCGACACACTCCTCGCCGCTTTCCGCAACGTGTGCGGGTCGTCTTCGCCGGCGCTCGAGAACATGATCCATGGCACGTTCACGGTCGCGAACCTGCTCAGCTCGGACAAAACGGGCCGTGCGGCCGAGCAGTTGACCGCTGCCCTGAGTGGATTCAACGAAGCGGCCGCCCGCTTCTGCGCAGGCCTGGTGGAGCTGATGGCTGCTGAGGCCCGGCGGGCCAGCGCTGAAGGAGACCTTCGACAAGACGTCGATCCGGCGCTGGTCAGCGAGTCGATCGTAGGCGCCATGTTCGGAACGCGGTTGCTATTCAACACGATTGCCGCCAAGGGGCTGGCCGGGGGAAGTGTTGCGTTCGTTGATGGCGACCCCGCCGGGCGAACCGGTCGAATGTGGGAACTGCTCCTCGCCGGCATTGCGACTGAGGCGTCGCTTCCGTATTTCCGTCAGTTTCTCGCGCGCGAGGCGCTACGTCATATGCAGGGCCGTACGCAGGCCGCGGCATCGCCAGATCAGGACCCGGTCGTGGTGGTGTCCGAAGTCAGTTAGGCGTTGCGCCCGTGGATCGGGCAATTCCTTGAATCTGCACTCTCCAACTCCCGCTCACTCCGGCTGGGCGGGTGGCTGGTAGCGCGGGAACACTCCCGTCGGCGCCGGCAGCACGGTGCCGGGAGCCAGCCGTGCGCCTACCGCCGCGAACGTCCGCCGGTCTTCGGCCTGGCCGAGCAGGTCCAACATCTTGGCGGCCGACTCCGGCATGACCGGCTGGACAAGCAGCGCCGCGATGCGCACCGCCTCGCAGGTGGTGTACAGGACGGTACGGAACCTGGCCTGGTCCGCCCCGGACTCACTCTTGCGCAGCACCCAGGGCTGTGCTGCGGAGAAATATTTGTTCGCGTCGCCGAGCATCAGCCAGATCGCCTCTAGGGCCAGGTGCATCGCCTGTACGTCGAAATTGGCGCGCACCCGCTCCAGCAAGCCGTCGGCTGTGGCCAGCAGTTCGGTGTCGGCGGCGGTGAATTCGCCGGGTTGGGGCACCACCCCGCCGAGGTTCTTGGCCACCATCGACAACGACCGTTGCGCCAGGTTCCCCAGCTCGTTGGCCAGATCGGTGTTGACCCGATTGATGATGGCGTCCTCGCTGTAGCTGCCGTCCTGGCCGAACGGGACCTCGCGCAACAGGAAATAGCGAACCTGATCCACGCCGAACGTTTCCGCCAGCGCCACCGGGTCGACGGTGTTGCCCACCGACTTGCTCATCTTCTCGCCGCGGTGGTGCAAGAAGCCGTGCGCGAAAACCCTTCGCGGCAGCTCGATTCCGGCCGACATCAAGAACGCTGGCCAGTAGACGGCGTGAAACCTGATGATGTCCTTGCCGATCATGTGCAGATCGGCGGGCCAGTAGCGACGGAACAGCTCCGAGTCGGTGTCTGGGAAGCCGGCCCCGGTGAGGTAGTTGGTCAGCGCGTCGACCCACACGTACATGACGTGGTCGGGATGCTCGGGTACTTGCACGCCCCAGTCGAACGTGGTGCGCGAGATGGAGAAATCCTCCAGCCCGCCGGAGACGAAGCTGACCACCTCGTTGCGGCGCACCTCGGGTCCGATGAAGTCCGGATTGGCGTTGTAGTGGGCCAGCAACTTGTCGGCATACGCCGACAGCCGGAAGAAATAGGTCTGCTCCTTCTCGGTCCAGGTCACCGGGGTGCCGGTTTCTGTCGCGATTCGGGTGCCGTCCACAACCTGCGTCTCCGAGTCGACGAAGTACCGCTCGTCGCGCACCGAGTACCACCCGGAATAGGTGTCAAGGTAGATGTCGCCGGCCGCCTCCATCCGCCGCCAGATTTCCTTGGACGCCGCGTGGTGGTCGGCGTCGGTGGTGCGGATGAACCGGTCGAAGGAGATGTTCAGCGCCTCCTGCATGCGCTGGAATACGTCGGAATTGCGCCGGGCCAGCTGCGCGGTCGGCACTCCCTCGGCCGCGGCGGCCTGGGCGACTTTCTGGCCGTGTTCATCGGTTCCGGTCAGGAAGCGCACGTCGAAGCCGTCGAGGCGCTTGAATCGGGCGATGGCGTCGGTGGCGATGTATTCGTACGCGTGACCCACGTGCGGCGCACCGTTCGGATACGCGATCGCGGTGGTGACGTAATAGGGCTTCATCGAGACTCCACCCTATTGTGTGGCGGGTGAGCTCCAACCGCGCAGTTAGACCAAAAGGGCCGCCCGCGCCGGAGCCCCTGGCGCCGCTGATCGACGCGCACACCCACCTCGACGCGTGCGGTGCCCGCGATGCCGACGACGTGCGCGGCATCCTTGACCGCGCCGCGGCGGTCGGTGTGGGTGCGGTGGTCACCATCGCCGACGACCTGACCTCGGCGCGCTGGGTGACCCACGCCGCTGGGTGGGATCCGCGGGTCTACGCCGCCGTCGCGTTACACCCGACGCGAGCCGATGCGCTGACGGATGCCGCTCGGGCCGAGGTTGAACAACTGGCGGCCAACCCCAGGGTGGTCGCCGTCGGCGAGACCGGCATGGATCTGTATTGGCCCGGGCGCCTGGACGGGTGCGCGCAACCAGACGTGCAGCGGGAGGCCTTCGCGTGGCATATCGACCTGGCCAAGCGGATCGGCAAGCCGCTGATGATCCACAACCGGGAGGCTGACGCCGAGGTGCTCGACGTGTTGCGGGCCGAGGGCGCGCCCGACACCGTGATCTTCCACTGCTTCTCATCGGACGCTGCGATGGCCCGTCGCTGCGTCGACGCCGGCTGGGTGCTCAGCCTGTCCGGGACGGTGAGCTTCCGTAACGCTCGCGCCCTGCGGGAAGCCGTCCCACTGATACCGGTGGAGCAGATTTTGGTGGAAACTGATGCACCTTTTTTGACGCCGCACCCGTACCGGGGTGCAGCAAACGAACCTTACTGCCTGCCCTACACCGTGCGGGCCCTCGCTGAGCTGGCAGGTCATTCTCCGGAGGAATTGGCGCTCATCACGACCCGCAATGCTCGTCGGGTCTACGAACTGGGCCCTGACTAGCTCGCTGGACCGCCTGATCGCCGATTCGGGTCGGTTCAGGAGTTGCCGTACCATGGCCGGTTCGTTACCGTCTTGTGATGTTGCGGGGGCCTCAGGGCCCTTTTTGTCATTAAAGAGCTGAAAAGGTCGTTTAAGTGGTGGCTGATTTCGGGGTCGATGCGCGTTGAGTGTACTGACCAAGCTCCAGCAGAACCCGTCGCCGATGTTGCGGCTCGTTGTCGGAGGGCTGCTGTTGGTCCTGGCGTTCGCCGGGGGCTACGCGGTCAGGGCTTGCAAGACGGTGACGCTGAGCGTGGACGGAACCGCGATGCGGGTGACGACCATGAAGTCGCGAGTGATCGACATCATCCAGGAGAACGGATTCTCCGTCGACGAACGCGATGACCTCTATCCGGCTGCCGATGTGGCGGTCCATGACGCCGAGAACATCGTGCTGCGCCGCAGCCGGCCATTGGAGATTTCGCTGGACGGCCATGACGTCAAGAAGGTTTGGACCACGGCATCCACCGTGGACGAGGCGCTGGCCCAACTCGCCATGACCGACACGGCCCCCGCCGCGGCCTCGCGCGGCAGCCGGGTCCCACTGGCGGGGATGGCGCTGCCGGTCGTCAGCGCCAAGACGGTGCAGATCAACGACGGCGGCGCGGTGCGCCTGGTGCATCTGCCGGCGCCGAATGTCGCGGGGCTGCTGGCCGCGGCCGGTATACCGCTGCTGGAGAGCGACCAGGTGGCGCCCGGCGCCACGTCGCCGATTATCGACGGTATGCAGGTCCAGGTGACCCGCAACCGCATCCAGCGGGTCACCCAGCGGATTCCGTTGCCGCCGAACTCCCGCCGGATCGAGGACCCGGAGATGAACATCAGCCGGCAGGTCGTCGAAGACCCGGGTAGCCCGGGCGAGCAGGATGTGACGTTCGCGGTGGCCACGGTCAACGGTGTCGAGACGGGCCGGCTGCCCGTCGCCAACGTCATCATCACCCCGGCCCGGGAGGCCGTGGTGCGCGTCGGCACCAAGCCAGGCACCGCGCTGCCCCCGATTAACGACGGGTCCATCTGGGACGCCATCGCGAGCTGTGAGGCCGGCGGAAACTGGGCGATCAACACCGGTAACGGGTACTACGGTGGCGTGCAGTTCGACCAGGGCACCTGGGAACGCAGCGGCGGGCTGCAATACGCCCCGCGCGCCGACCTCGCCACCCGGGAAGAGCAGATCGCTGTCGCATCGGTGACGCAGCAGCGTCAGGGCTGGGGCGCGTGGCCGGTGTGCAGTGGAAGAACGGGTGCACGCTGACCATCCGGCTGCTCGGGCGCACCGAGATCAGGCGGCTGGCCAAGGAACTCGAAATTCGGCCACGGAAATCCCTCGGCCAAAATTTCGTTCACGACGCCAACACGGTGCGACGTGTGGTCTCGACCTCCGGGATCGGCCGTACGGACCGAGTCCTGGAGGTGGGTCCTGGCCTCGGGTCGCTCACGCTGGCACTACTCGATCGCGGCGCCACCGTGACAGCGGTCGAAATCGACCCGGTCTTGGCCGCGCGGCTGCCGCAGACCATTGCCGAGCACTCGCATAGTGAGATCGGTCGGCTGACGGTATGCAACCGTGACGTGTTATCCCTGCGCCGTGGCGATCTGGCTGCCGAGCCGACAGGCCCGACAGCCCCGACAGCCCCGACAGCTGTAGTCGCCAATCTGCCGTACAACGTTGCCGTTCCGGCGCTCTTACACCTGCTGAGCGAATTTCCGTCCATCCAGACCATGACGGTGATGGTGCAGGCCGAGGTCGCCGAACGACTTGCCGCCGAACCAGGTGGCAAGGAGTACGGCGTGCCCAGCGTCAAGGTGCGTTTCTTCGGAGGGGTTCGCCGCTGCGGGATGGTGTCGCCGACTGTTTTCTGGCCGATTCCACGCGTCTATTCGGGGCTGGTGCGCATCGATCGCTACGCGACGTCGCCGTGGCCGACCGACGCGGACTTCCGGAATCGGGTATTCGAACTCGTGGACATCGCATTTGCTCAGCGGCGCAAGACGTCCCGTAACGCGTTCGCGGAGTGGGCGGGCTCGGGCAGCGAGTCGGCGAATCGATTGCTGGCCGCCAGCATCGATCCCGCGCGTCGCGGTGAGACGCTGCGCATCGACGACTTCGTGCGACTGCTGCAGCGCTCCGGTGGCCAGGACGCCGGCCCAAACACCGGGCGGCGGAATGTTTTGGGGCCGGCTCCGGCGGGCTGACGCCCGGCCGGGGTTTTGGGTCGGCCCGCCCGCCGCGTGTGGTTCACCGCTTGCAGCGATAGTCTTCTGCGGTGGCTGGCAATGTCTGACGGCAACACCGCTGAGTTGTGGGTGCCCACTGGGTCGGTCACCGTTCGGGTGCCCGGAAAGGTCAACCTGTACCTGGCGGTCGGTGATCGCCGCGAGGATGGCTATCACGAGCTGACGACGGTGTTTCACGCTGTCTCGCTGGTGGATGACGTGACGGTGCGCAACGCCGACGTGCTGTCGCTCGAGCTCGTCGGCGAGGGCGCCGGCCATGTGCCCACTGACGAACGCAACCTGGCCTGGCGGGCGGCCGAGATGATGGCCGAGCACGTCGGCCGGTCGCCCGATGTCTCGATCCTGATCGACAAATCCATTCCGGTGGCCGGCGGGATGGCGGGTGGCAGCGCGGACGCGGCGGCGGTGCTGGTGGCGATGAACTCGCTGTGGGAACTCGGCGTGCCCCGTCGCGATCTGCGCGTGGTGGCCGCCCGCCTGGGCAGCGACGTGCCGTTCGCACTGCACGGCGGCACCGCGCTGGGCACCGGTCGTGGCGAGGAGCTGGCAACCGTGTTGTCCCGCAACACCTTTCACTGGGTGCTGGCGTTCGCCGAGAGCGGACTGCCCACTCCCGCGGTGTTTACCGAGCTGGACCGCCTCAGGGATGTCGGGGACCCGCCACGGCTGGATGAACCCGGGCCGGTGCTGGCGGCCCTGGCCTCGGGCGATCCGGAGCAGCTGGCGCCGCTGCTGGGCAACGAAATGCAAGCGGCCGCGGTCAGCCTGGACCCGGCGCTGCGGCGTGCGCTGCGCGCCGGTGTGGATGTGGGGGCGTTGGCGGGCATTGTGTCCGGCTCGGGTCCCACGTGTGCGTTCCTGTGCGAATCGGCGGACTCGGCGATCGATGTCGGTGCCCAGTTGTCAGGGGCGGGCGTTTGCCGCACCGTGCGGGTTGCCACCGGACCCGTGGCCGGTGCCCGGGTGGTCCCGTCGCCGATGACCGAAGTGTGAGCTTTCCCTCAAAACGCGCCCGGAAACTAGCACGAGTTTGGTAGTTTCTTAAGAGAAGTTTAAGATGTTCCGCGGTGACGAGTAGAGATGGGCAAGAGCAGGAGCAAGTGATTCCGCTGCCCGCCGGACGCTCCGGCGGGCGGTCGACGAATCTCTGGAATCTTCAGGCAGCTGAACGCAAGGTTTCTGGCTCATCACTGGTTCGAGACCTAACCGCTCCCCAACTGTGCCCGCGTGCTTTCGGCAAAGTGACCCTGCGCAGGCGGAACATAAAATTTCGGGCCCTTGGGGAAAACGCCGGAACCGAGGAGGTTTTGTGAGCAGGTTTACCGAGAATATGTTCCGCAACGCCCGCGAGACGACCAAGGGCATGGTGACCGGTGAACCACACACCCCGATTCGGCACACCTGGGGCGAGGTGCACGAACGGGCCCGCAAGATAGCCGGTGGGTTTGCGGCCGTCGGCGTAGGCCACGGCGACACGGTCGGCGTGCTGGCGGGTGCGCCGGTGGAGATCGCTCCGACCGCCCAAGGGCTGTGGATGCGCGGCGCCAGCCTGACCATGCTGCACCAGCCCACCCCCCGCACCGACCTGGCCGTGTGGGCCGAGGACACCACGACCGTCGTCGACATGATCGAGGCCAAGGCCGTGGTCGTCTCCGATCCGTTCATGGCGGCCGCGCCGGTGCTTGCCCAGCGGGGCATCAAAGTGGTGACCGTCGAGCAGCTGCTGGCATCCGACCCGATCGACCCGATCGAGACCGGCGAGGACGACCTGGCGTTAATGCAGCTGACGTCCGGGTCGACGGGGTCTCCTAAAGCCGTTCAGATCACCCACCGCAATCTGTTCGCCAACCTCGAGGCGATGTACATCAGCGCCGAGTACAACGAAGACACCGACGTCATGGTCAGTTGGCTGCCGCTGTTTCACGACATGGGCATGATCGGCTTCCTGACCGTGCCGATGTACACCGGCGGTGAGCTGGTCAAGGTCACCCCGATGGACTTCATGCGGGACACGCTGCTGTGGGCCAAGCTCATCGACAAGTACGGGGGGACGATGACGGCCGCCCCCAACTTCGCCTACGCGCTGTTCGCCAAGCGGCTGCGCAAGCAGGCCAAGCCCGGCCAGTTCGACCTGTCCACCCTGCGCTTCGCGCTGTCCGGTGCCGAGCCGGTCGAGCCCGCCGACGTCGAGGACCTGTGCGATGCCGGCGCGCCGTTCGGGCTCAAGCCCCAGGCGATCCTGCCGGCCTACGGGATGGCCGAGATCACCCTCGCGGTGGCATTCTCCGAGTGCGGCGCCGGTCTGGTGGTCGATGAGGTGGACGCCGACCTGCTGGCCGCCCTGCGGCGCGCGGTGCCGGCCACCAAGGGCAACACCCGGCGACTGGCGTCGCTGGGGCCGCTGTTGCAGGGCATCGAGGCCCGCATCGTCGACGAGGACGGCAACGTGCTGCCCGCCCGCGGTGTCGGGGTGATCGAGTTGCGTGGCGAGTCGGTCAGCCCGGGCTACCTCACGATGGGCGGCTTCATGCCGGCACAGGACGAGCACGGCTGGTATGACACCGGTGATCTCGGCTACCTGATGGACAACGGTCACGTCGTGGTGTGCGGCCGGGTCAAAGACGTCATCATCATGGCCGGGCGCAATATCTACCCGACCGACATCGAGCGGGCGGCAGGCCGCGTCGACGGTGTCCGCCCGGGTTGTGCGGTGGCCGTGCGACTCGACGCCGGACATTCCCGCGAGTCCTTCGCCGTCGCCGTCGAGTCGAACGCCTTCGAAGACCCCGCCGAGGTGCGCCGCATCGAGCATCAGGTGGCGCACGAGGTCCTCAAAGAGGTCGACATGCGGCCACGTAATGTCGTGGTTCTCGGTCCGGGGACCATTCCTAAGACGCCGTCGGGCAAGCTGCGGCGGGCCAACTCCGTCATCCTGGTCATCTAATTCCCGACGAGACACAAAATCGCACGCGCGAGGTCCGCGCAGTGCGATTTTGTGTCTGCTCGCCAATACTTACCAGGCGTGCACGCGATTCTGCGCCGGCTCTAGGCCCAGTTCGATGAGCAACTCGGTAGCGTCGGCGCCCTGCTCGCAGATCGTCGGGACGTCGGGGCGCTCGGTTGCGGTGAAGTTTTCCAACACGAACGCCGCCGGGTCTTTGCGTCCCGGCGGGCGGCCGATGCCGATGCGCACCCGCTGAAAGTCTTTGGTACCCAGCGCGGCGGCCACCGAGCGCAGCCCGTTGTGGCCGCCTTCGCCGCCGCCGATCTTGAGCCGGATGCGACCGAACTCGAGGTCGAGGTCGTCGTGGATCACGATGATGTCGGCCGGCGGCACCGAATAGAACTTGGCCAGCGGCCCCACCTGCCGACCGGACTCATTCATGTAACAGCGCGGCTTGGCCAGCACCACCGCATGCCCGGCCACCCGACCGGTCACGACTTCGGCGCCGGAACGCTTGTGCGCCTTGAATTTCGAGCCCAACCGTGCGGCGAGCAGGTCGGCAACCATGAACCCGAGGTTGTGCCGGGTACGGGCGTAGGTTTCTCCGGGGTTGCCCAGGCCGACCACCAGGTGGGGGTACGCCCCCGCAAGCGGGAGGGACCCCCACCCGCTCGCGGGGGAAGGATCGGCCACGTCGTGAGCCGCCTACTCGGACTCGTCTGCGGCTTCGCCAGCCTCTTCTTCGCCTGCTCCCTCTTCTGCCTCGGCTTCCTCGCCCGCTCCCTCTTCCTCGAGGTCCTCGGCGGTCGGTGCGTTCACCACGTTGACCACCAGCAATTCCGGGTCGGAAATCAGGTTGACGCCGGCCGGCAGGGCGACCTGCCCGGCGGTGAACTGGGTGCCCGGTTTGGCGCCCTCGACGGACACGGTCAACTGCTCGGGAATCGACAGGGCCTCGGCCTCGATCTCGATGGCGTTGGTCTCCTGGGTGACCAGGGTGTCGGGTGCGGGCTCGCCCTCGACGACGACGTTGACCTCGACGACGACCTTCTCACCACGACGCACGACCAGCAGGTCGGCGTGCTGGATGGTGCGGCGGATCGGGTGGATTTCAATTGCCTTGGTCAGTGCCAGTTGTTCCTTGCCGGCGATGTCGAGGGTCAGCACCGCGTTGGTGCCCGAGTGCCGCAGGACGGCCGCGAAGTCGTGTCCGGGCAACTCCAGGTGCTGCGGGTCTTCGCCGTGACCGTAGAGCACGGCGGGAATCTTGCCGTTGCGCCTTGCTCGCCGGGACGCGCCCTTGCCGGTCTCGGTGCGCACCGAGACGCTCAGCTGGTTGACCGTTGACTTAGCCATGATGTCGCTCCTGTGTGCTCGCTGCCAGGTTCGGGGGCACGGCCAGGGTCACGACGGTATGTCGGTCTCCGTCGATAACGGTGTTAAGGAAGTCTGTGCGGACCGCCATCCACCCTCGCCGTGACGCCCGGACAGGTTAGCGCATGTGCACCTCAGAGCGGAAATTTGGTGGCGGTGAGCTGCTCGGATAGCTCCCAGAGCGCGGTGGCGGTCGCCGCGCTTTGAGCCGCGCGGCTGTGTCCGGTCGGCTGGGTCGGGCCACGAAAGCCGAACTTCGGGCCGACGAAGGTGTTGCCGGGCAAATCCTGCGACGCCGCATACAACGTTTGCCGGGCGCCGAAATCGGCGTCGGTGGACACCACTCGGGTGCCCGCCAACATCACCGCGTCGCGGACCTTGTGGCCGGAGTGCCCTTGCAAGTTGGTGTGCGAGTAGCCGGGATGGGCGGCCAGCGATCGCAGCGGCGAACCGGCCGCCGTCAGACGCTGCTGCAGCTCGCTGGTGAACAGCAGGTTGGCGAGTTTCGACTGGCCGTAGGCCAGCCATGGTGCGTACCGCCGGGTATTCCAATTCAGGTCGTCAAGGCTGATCTGACCCATGTAGTGCAGCATCGAGGACACCGTCACCACCCGGTCGGTGACCTTGGGCAGCAGCAGGTTGGTCAGTGCGAAATGACCGAGATGGTTGGTGCCGATCTGGCTTTCGAAGCCGTCGGCGGTCCGTGCCAGCGGGGTGGCCATGATGCCGGCGTTGTTGATCAGGACGTCGACCTTGTCCACCCCGTCTGCGAACTGACGCACCGACGCCAGATCCTGCAGGTCGAGTTGACGCACCTCGACTTGACCGGGCATCTGCTGGGCGGCGGCCTCGCCCTTGCTTACGGTGCGGACGGCCAGGACTACCTTGGCGCCGCTGCGGGCCAGCTCGCGGGCCGTGACCGCGCCCAGCCCACTGTTGGCTCCGGTAACGATGGCGGTGCGCCCGGCGAACGAGGGGAGATCCGCGGCGGTCCAGGTCGTCATGCCTCCTAACACTAGTGAATCGGGACACTAGTGAATCGGGCGCTCAGCGCTCGATGTCGAACTCCAGCGGCACGTGAATCGGGCGCTCAGCGCTCGATGTCGAACTCCAGCGGCACGGTGAGGGGCCCGGTGATCCCGCTCATGGCCGGCCACGGCGCGGGCCCGGTCCGGCGGGCGTTGCGCATGCGCTTGGTGATGACCCGAAGCGCTTCGGTCAGTTCCAGGCGCGCCAGGTGCGAGCCGAGGCAGTAGTGGACGCCGCCGCCGAACGTCAGCATGGGCGGTTGTCCTTCTCGGGTGATGTCGAGACGGTTCGGGTCGTCGTACACAGCGGGATCGCGGTTGGCCGAGGCGGTGTTGGCAATCACGAGGGTGCCGGCGGGGATTCGGACCCCTGCCAGTTCGACGTCCCCGGCGGCCTGGCGGCCGGCGCCGAAAATGATCGGGCAGTAGCGCATGAGTTCGTGAACCGCGTTGGGCGCCAACTCGGGATGCTCGGCCAGCAAGGCCCACTGGTCGGGATGGCCGGACAGCACCTGTACCGCCGCCGCGAGCTGGTTGCGGGTGGTGTCGGTGCCGGCGCCGAGCAGCGTGGCGCTGAGCATGAGCAGCTCGTCGTGGGTGAGCCGGTCGCCGTGGTCTTCGGCGCGGATGAGCTCGGAGATCAGGTCGTCGGTCAGCGAGGCGCGCCGGCGGTCGATCAGGTCCTCGAGGTACGCATCGAGTTGATCCCACGCCGCTAGGATCGCCGGGCCGTCTTCGACGACGTTCCACTCGAACAGCTTCTTGATGTCGTCGACCCAGTCGGAGAACAGGTGCCAGTCCTCGGGTGGCGCGCCGAGTAGTGCACAGATGATCGGCGTGGGATAGCGCCGCGC
The DNA here is from genome assembly GCA_963845595.1 of uncultured Actinomycetota bacterium. Lineage (GTDB taxonomy): Bacteria > Actinomycetota > Actinomycetes > Mycobacteriales > Mycobacteriaceae > Mycobacterium. Next base: position 205,724 of record CAWJSU010000002.1, on the reverse strand, counting down.
GATGTCGGAGACGACGTCGCAGTGCCCGACGGAGGTGAGCGGGTCGACCAGCCCGTTGATGACCTCGAGGATCACCGTGCGCAGCCGCTCGGCGCCGCGGGGTGCGAACGCCTTGGACACGATCCGGCGCAGCCGATGATGCTGCTCGCCGTCGAGACCCAGGATGTTGCTGGTCGCCCTGTCCCACAGCGGGCCCGAGGTGACGCCCTGTAGATCGAGTCCCAGGCCGTGGGCGGTGACGAAACGGCTGTCCCGTAGCACGGTGTGCACCAGCTCGTAGCTCAGCACCTCGGGTCCGTGCGGGCCCATCGCGATCGGGGCTTGCTCGCGGGCGTCGGCGATGGCGCGGTGCGCCTCGTCGGGATCGGTCAGGTGGTCGTAGGCCAGCGACGGCAGCCCCGCGCTGAAGACATCAGGGCAGCTGCCGAGCTGGACGGTGTCGATGGACTCGATGGTCACGGGGGCCTCCCAGTGGGATTCGAGGGTCGGGTTCGAGTCGACTATCCGATGCCGTCGCCCCAAGACCATCCGCCGCAGCGCGTAGATCTACGCGCTCCATGTCGTAGATACGCAAGCCCGTCGGCACCGATTTGCGCGTTCTCGCCGATGTAACGCGTAGTGCTGGCCGCAATGCTGGCTAACATGAGCCAACATGCGGAGATGCCGCCGCTTACCTGGAGCGAATTGGGCGTGAGCGAGTTGCTGCCGACCGGAACGGTGACTTTGCTGTTGGCCGATGTCGAGGGGTCGACGCGGTTGTGGGAGACCCAGCCCGAACAGATGACCGCGGCGCTGGCGCTCCTGAGTCGGACCGTCAACCAGGCGATCGCCGCTCATGAGGGAGTGCGCCCGCTGGAGCAGGGGGAGGGCGATAGTTTTGTGGCCGCGTTCGCGCGGGCGTCCGACGCGGTGGCGTGCGCACTGGCGCTACAGCGCGCCCCGCTGGCCCCGATCCGGATCCGCATCGGCATCCACACCGGGGAGATCCAGCTGCGCGACGAGTCCAACTACGCCGGCCCCACGATCAATCGCACCGCGCGGATACGTGATTTGGCCCATGGTGGGCAGACAGTTCTGTCAGGGGCGACCGAAACGCTGGTCATCGATCACCTACCCGACGGTGTCTGGCTCACCGATCTCGGCAGCTATCCGCTGCGTGGTGTGCCGCGCCCGGAGCGCGTGATGCAGTTGTGCCACCCCGACCTGCGCAACGAGTTCCCGCCACTTCGGGTCCGCCAGGTTGCCGCTGCGCACAACCTGCCGGCGCAGCTGACGAATTTCGTTGGACGCCAGGATGTAATGGCGGAATTGCGGCAGATCCTCGCGGACAAGCGCCTGGTCACCTTCACCGGCGCGGGGGGTGCCGGCAAGACGCGACTCGCCATCGAAATCACTTCTCAGCTCACCAACGAGTTCTCCGATGGGATCTGGTACATCGATCTGGCACCGATCACCAATCCCGCCACGACATCGGTGAAAGTCGCTCGCACGCTTGGCCTTCCGGATCAACCGGGCCGCTCCACGATGGATCTGCTGCAGCGGTTCTTCGACGACAAAACGATGTTGATGGTGCTCGACAACTGCGAGCATCTGCTCGATGCGTGCGGAACCCTGGTCGTCGAATTGCTTGCGGCCTGCCCGCACCTGACGATTCTGGCCACCAGCCGTGAGCCGCTCGGCGTGCCAGGCGAGCTGAGCTGGCGGGTGCCGTCCCTGTCTCTCAACGACGAGGCCATCGAACTGTTCACCGACCGTGCCCGGCACGCCCGCCCCGACTTCGAGGTCGGCGACAACCGAGCACTGGTCGAAGAGATCTGCCGGCGCCTTGATGGCATGCCGCTGGCGATTGAGCTTGCCGCAGCGCGGGTTCGGGCGCTGTCGGTGCGTCAGATCGTCGACAGCCTGCACGACCGGTTCCGGTTACTCACCGGGGGCGCGCGCACCGCGGTTCGCCGCCAACAGACGCTGCGTGCCTCGGTGGACTGGTCACATGCGCTGCTCACCGAGCCCGAACGGGTCTTGTTCCGCCGGCTCGCGGTGTTCGCCGGCGGCTTCGATCTTGAGGCCGCACAGGCCGTCGGCGCCAGCAGCGAGGTCGAAACGTACCAGCTGATGGACCAGCTGAGCCTCCTGGTCGACAAATCCTTGGTGGTCGCTGACGACACCGGGGCCGGGATGCGGTACCGGTTGTTGGAGACGGTGCGCCAGTACGCGCAAGAAAAGCTCGGCGAGTCCGGTGAGGCCGACGAGGCGCGCAGCCGCCACCGCGACCACTACACCGCCATGGCCGCTGAGCTCGAATCACACGGACACGCCGCCGATGATCGGCTGCTGGCATGGGCGCAGACCGAGATCGACAACCTCCGTACCGCATTCGCCTGGAGCCGGGAGAATTCCGACCTCGAGATAGCCCTGCGGCTCATCTTGTCGTTGCGGCCGTTGTGGTTACGGGGCGGTCGTGTCCAGGAGGCATTGGCCGGGTTGGACACGGTACTGGCCGATCCGGATCACTCCGGGATCGCACCGGCAGTGTGGTCGGCCGCGGTGGCCGAGCAAAGCATCCTCGCCGCCTGGGCGGCCATGCCGACGGAGCTGGGCCGACCACAGGAGGCGCTGGAGATCGCGCGTGAGCTCGATGACCCCGCACTGATCGCCCCGGCCCTCGTCGCATGCGGGATGAGCGCCATCTACAGCCCCGAGCTGGCCCAGCAATACCTCGCCGAGGCGATCGACGTGGCCCGTGCGGCCGGTGACCGGTGGAGTCTGTGCCAGATCCTCAGCTATCAGGCGAGCGCGGGCAGTTATGCCGGTGAACCGATCCCCGCGATTGCGGCAGCACAAGAGGGACGTGACATCGCCGACGCGCTGGGCGACCGGTTCTTCTCGCGGACCTGCCGATTCTGGCTGGGCATTGCGTTGGCGATGCACGGAAATCTCGTGCAGGCTGACCAGGTCGCACGCGCCTTAGTCGACGAGGCGGAGGCGGCCGGGGACCTCACCATGACGATCTTTGGTCACGTGTGCCACGGCGCAGTGCTTGTTTTGCAGGGACAAGCGGTTGCCTTGCACGCCGCGGCGCAATCCGCCCAGGCGGCCGCAGCGAGGATGGGCGGGTTCTTTGAAGACACGGTGTATGTGTACTTCGCCAACGCTGCCTTGGCTCGCGGCGACGCGCCGGCGGCGAGGCAGGCAGCCGAGGCGGCCCTGCGGCACACCGTTCCCGTGCGTGAAGTGTTCATCAAGGGCGCCGCACCGCTGGCCGAGGCCGCACTCGCGGATGGTGATCTGGTCGCCGCCCGCCGATGGGCCGACGACGTCATCGCCGTGGTCCCGGGTTGGTACCAAATGCTCGCGCGGACCGTGCGGGCCTTTGTGGCGATCGCACGAGGCGAGCCCGAACAGGCCGAGCGCGACGCCCACGAGGCACTCGCGGTCGCCGCCCGCACCCAGGCTTACACGCGGGTGGCCGACACCTTCGAATGCCTGGCCCGCCTAGCGGCCGACGGCGGCAACCACCAGCATGCGGCACGTCTGCTGGGTACGGCGGAAGCCGCCCGCCGACGCATCGGGGACTTTCGGCTCCCGATGCATCAAGCCGGCTACGACGGGGCAGTGGCCGCCGCTCGGGAGGCGTTGGGGCGGAGCGATTTTGACGCCGCATGGGCCGAAGGTGCCGCTCTCTCGATCGAGGAGGCGATCGCGTATGCGCAACGTGGTCGCGGTGAGCGTAAGCGGCCTACCAGCGGGTGGGGATCTTTGACGCCCACGGAGCGCGATGTGGTGGGTCTGGTCCGGGAAGGGTTGGCCAACAAGAATATTGCCGCGCGGCTGTTCATCTCACCGCGGACGGTTCAAAGTCACCTCACCCACGTCTACGCCAAGCTCGGCCTGACCTCCCGGGCACAGCTCATCCAGTTGTCGCTCGGAGGCGGGCAAAAGACATAGTCTCCGCCGGCTCAGTTACTTTGCGGCGACCACGAATCCGCGGATGATCGCCTCGATGTCGGACGAGTCCGTCACCGCTTGGTCGGCCAGGCTGGTAATGGTGAGCTGAACCAGGTATCGCTGGTTGGCCGGCGGCGAGCCGGTGGCGATGACCATCCGGTTATAGCTGTGCAGCCGCGTGCCCCCGAGGTCGTAGCTGCCCTGGATCATCGACGAGGGAAAGCCGTTGAAATCCGCCATCGAGGCGTCAAGCTGCTTGAAGTTCTCGAAAGCCTGGATATCGCCATTGGCATGCTTGATCGCCTCCGCGACATTGAAATCCCCGCGTAGCCTGAACACCTGCAGCAGGGCCGCCGGATACTGCCCGTCTTTGGAAATTATCTCCGCGTTCGGGGAACCCTTCGGATTGTTGGTCACCTTCCAGCCGGGTGGTGTGGGGATCGACACGGTCAGGTCGGTCAGCGTGTTGGGCGCCACCGAGTCTCCGGCGACACCAATGCCTTCCAGGTACTTCGAAAACGGCACCGGCTTGCCCGTCGTCGGGGCGGCACTGGTGGCCTTCGTCGAAGTCGATGTCCAGATCGACTGGTAGTCAGGGGGTTTCGGTGCGCAACCGACCGCCGACACCGTGAGCGCCATCGCGACCGCGGCTAATCGCGGTCTCACAGAATCTCGCGGACCAGATCGATTGGCCGAGCCAGCCGAGTGCCCTTCGGCGTGACGACAAACGGCCGTTCGATGAGGATCGGATGTTCGGCCATGGCGTCGAGCTGGGGGTACCTCCCGCTTGCGGGGGACTCGCCGTCGGTCGCGTCGGCCAGCCCGAGTTCGGCGTACAGCGGTTCCCGCTTGCGCACCGCGGTGCGCACGTCGATGCCGGCGTCGCGGATCATGCGCACCTGGGGGCACGCCCCCACAAGTGGGAGGTACCCCCACCCGCTTGCGGGGGATTCGTCCCGGGACGGCGGCGTCTTCAGGTACTGGATGATGGTGGGCTCAAAACCGCTGTCCCGCAATAAGTCCAGCGTCTTGCGGGACGTGGTGCACTTGGGGTTGTGGTAGATGACGGTTTTGTCTGGCTTACCAGCCATCTTACCGGCCACCTACGCGTCTCCGTCGAATAGTCCTGTGACCGATCCGTTTTCGAAGACCGCGCGAATGGTGCTGGCCAGCAGCGGCGCGATGGACAAAACCGTGAGCTGGGGGAAACGCTTCTCCTCGCCGATCGGGAGCGTATTCGTGACGATCACCTCCCTGGCGCCGCATGCGGCGAGCCGCTCAGCGGCCGGGTCGGACAGCACACCGTGGGTAGCCGCGACGATCACGTCGCTCGCGCCGTCGTCGCGCAGCAACTTGACCGCGCCGGCGATGGTGCCGCCGGTGTCGATCATGTCGTCGATCAGGACACAGGTACGCCCCTCCACCTCGCCGACCACGCGGTTGGACACCACCTGGTTCGGCACCCGTGGATCGCGGGTCTTGTGAATAAAGGCAAGCGGAACACCACCCATCGAGTCGGCCCACTTCTCGGCGATGCGCACCCGGCCGGAGTCGGGGGAGACGACCACCATGTTGCCGTCCGGGTAGTTCTCCTTGATGTAGCCGATCAGCAGGTTCTGCCCGCGCATGTGGTCGACCGGCCCGTCGAAGAAACCCTGGATCTGATCGGTGTGCAGGTCGACGGTGACGATCCGGTCCGCGCCTGCGGTCTTGAGCAGGTCGGCGACCAGCCGCGCCGAGATCGGCTCCCGGCCGCGGTGCTTCTTGTCCTGCCGGGCGTAGGGGTAGAACGGCATGACGGCGGTGATCCGCTTGGCGCTGCCCCGCTTGAGCGCGTCGATCATGATCAGCTGTTCCATCAGCCAGGTGTTCAGCGGTGCCGGGCACGATTGCAGGACGAACGCGTCGCATCCGCGCACCGACTCGTCGAAGCGCACGAAGATCTCGCCGTTGGCGAAGTCGCGTGCCGTCTGTGCGGTCACGTGGACGTCGAGTTCTTTGGCTACCTGCTCGGCCAGCTCGGGATGTGCGCGGCCGGAGAAGAGCATTAGGTTTTTGCGGTTATCGGTCCAGTCGTGGCTCAACGTGCTGCCCCCGCTGTTCGGGATCGAAATGGATGACCCATCGTACGTAGGGAAGGGTAACCGTAAACGGCCGGGTTGCCGAAAACTGAATCCACGGTGTCTATTCGGGTTCGGCTGTTTTCTCGGTCTGTTCAGCAGTCTTTTCAGAGTTTTCGGAGGCTCTTTCCGCGGCCTCGGCTGACGCGGTGCCAGGCCGTTTGCGCTGCACCCAGTTCTCGATATTGCGCTGCGGGCCCGCGGACACCGCCAGCGCGCCGGGCGGGACATCGTCGCGCAGCACTGTGCCGGCGCCGGTGTAAGCGCCGTCGCCCACGTTGACCGGCGCGATGAACATGGTGTCGGACCCGGCGCGGACGTGCGAGCCGACGGTGGTGCGCCGCTTGGTCATGCCGTCGTAGTTGACGAACACGCTGGACGCACCGATGTTGCTGTGCTCGCCGATGTCGGCGTCGCCAACGTAGGTCAGATGCGGCACCTTGGTGCCGGTCCCGATGTCGGAGTTCTTGACCTCGACGAACGCGCCCAGCTTGCCGTCAGCGCCGAGCACGGTGCCGGGCCGCAGGTACGTGAACGGGCCCACCGTGGCGCCGGCACCGATCGACGCCGACGTGCCGTGGGTGCGGACCACAGAGGCGGCATCGCCGACGGTCACGTCGGTCAGGGTGGTGTCCGGGCCGATCACGCAGCCAACGCCGATTTGGGTGCGGCCGAGCAACTGGGTTCCGGGGTGGATGACGGTGTCGCGGCCGATCGTCACGTCAACGTCGACCCAGGTGGTGGCGGGATCGACGATGGTGACACCGGCCATCTGGTGGGCGGCCACAATCCGGCGGTTGAGCTCGGCGCTCAGCTCGGCCAGCTGGACCCGGTTGTTGACGCCGGCCACCAGCGCACTGTCGTCGACGTAGCGGGCATGCACGGTCCGGCCGTCGGAGCGAAGGATGGAAATGACGTCGGTGAGATAGAGCTCCTGCTGCGCATTGTTGGAGTTCAGTCGGCGCAGCGCCCATCGCAACGCGGCGATGTCGAAGGCGTAGACGCCGGCGTTGACCTCCTGGATCAGCCGTTGCGAGGGCGTCGCATCGGCGTGTTCGACGATCGCCGCCACTTCGTTGTTCTGGGTACGCAGGATGCGGCCGTAGCCGGAGGGATCGCTGAGCGTCGTGGTCAGCACCGTCACCGCAGCCGACTCCGCACTGTGAGCCGCGATCAGATCGGCCAGGGTGTCCGCGTCCAGCAGCGGTGTATCGCCCGAGGTCACGACGACAATGCCGGCATAGTTATCGGGCAGCGCGGACAGGCCGCAGAGTACCGCGTGACCGGTACCGCGTGGTCGATCCTGCAGGGCGATGTCGATCGTGCGTCCGAGGCTGTCGGCCAGTTCGTCGACCAGCGGCGCGATGCGCTCGTGTTCGTGGCCCAGTACCGCGATCAGATGCTGTGGTGCCAGCTTGCTGATCGCGTGCAGCGAATGCGACAGCATGCTGCGACCGGCGAGATTATGCAGGACCTTCGGGGTATCTGACCGCATCCGGGTGCCGGGCCCGGCCGCTAAGACCACGACGGCGGTCTCACCACGAATTGCCATCAACTCTCCCTTCCGCCCGCGAACGTGCGTGTGTGATCGCCGACACGCCGTCCAGCGTGTCATTTCACGCACGCTCGGGGCAAAGAGCCGAGCTCCGTCGCCAGGACTCGAACCTGAACTCTCAGAACCAAAATCTGATGTGCTGCCGATTACACCACGACGGATCGCATACCCACGACGAGCGGTTCCGCCCCGCAGGCTAAGACATTGTGACAAACCGCTGCGGCCGGTGTCTTCACCGGACTTCGGCGCTCACCTATAAAAGGGCGGACAGCGCTGCCGTCACGGCCGTTTCGAGCGACTCCAAGTCAGCGTCGGTGGGCCGGCGTCCGGTCGCGTGTTCGAGGCGGCGCAGCTCGACGAGTGGCCCTAAGGTGACGGCGGCGACCAGATGACCCGGTGCCCCGACCGCCAGCTGCCGGCTGTCCAGCCACGCGCGTAGTTCAACGCCGAAGCGCACAGCAGCGGGACCCAGTCGGCCACGCCGGCCTTCGTCGTCGATGAGTCGCGCGAGCCCGGGGTGCACCCGGCTCCAGGCGCGATCGGCTGCCACAGCCGCCGCATATCCTCGGCGTCGCAGTGCGGCCAAGAAATCGGTCGACCAGATCCTTGTCGCCTCGTCGGCGGCCGCGGAACGCAATCGGTCCAACGACCCCAGATGGTGATAGACGCTGCCGTTGCTGATCCCGGACTCGTGGACGAGGGCGCGCACGGTCAGCGCGTCGACGCCGTCCCGGTCGATGATCCCCAACGCGCTTTCCAGGAGCTGTATTGCCGTTGGGTGCGTAGCCACCTAGGTTAGCGTAGACGTGATTAGAGCAATGTTCTAATCACCGAGGTTTCGCAACGCGTGGAGGGAACTGCGCAATGGCCGCAACGGACGCGATGAAGCAGGTGCCATGGATAGTGTGGCTGGATTTGGACACCGAGCTTGGCCCAGAGGGGTCGGTGCGTGCGGTCCTGCGACGCCCCAAACCCGAGCATGTCAATCACAACGGGCACGTCAACGCACCGGTGATTTACGGTGTCGCCGAGGTCGCCGGTGCCGGCGCGGCTGTGCTGGCAGCAGGCGAAGCCGGAACAGGTGCCTTCACCGTCATCCGCAGCGCGACAATCGACTACCAGAGGCCCGCCCTTGGCGGCATCGCCGCGAGCGGCAAAGTCGAACCGGCCGTAATTCCAGACGTCCAGCGGTCGCTCAAGGCCGGCCAGGGGTGCGATATCGACGTCGACGTGTCTCTGACGGACGCCGAGGACACCATTACCGGGAAATGCCGATTTGTCGTCAGCCTCCGGCCCCTGCGCAAACCGATACCCTGATTAACGTGGCTGTGCTGGACAAAGAGCCGGACAAAGAAGTGCGGGCGCCGCGCGCCAGGATGACCGGCAGCGAGCGCCGACACCAACTCATCGGCATCGCGCGCTCGCTGTTCGCCGAGCGCGGCTACGACGGCACCTCGATCGAAGAGATCGCGCAGCGCGCCAATGTCTCCAAGCCGGTCGTGTACGAGCATTTCGGCGGTAAGGAAGGCCTGTACGCCGTGGTCGTCGACCGGGAGATGTCGGCGCTGCTGGACGGCATCACCTCATCGCTGACCAACAACCGGTCCCGGGTGCGTGTCGAGCGGGTCGCGCTGGCGCTGCTCACCTACGTCGAAGAACGCACCGATGGCTTCCGGATCATGATCCGCGACTCGCCGGCCTCGATCAGTTCGGGCACCTATTCCAGCCTGCTCAACGACGCGGTCAGCCAGGTCAGCTCGATCCTGGCCGGCGACTTCGCCCGCCGCGGTTTGGACGCGGACCTGGCCCCGCTGTACGCGCAGGCGCTGGTGGGCTCGGTGTCGATGACGGCGCAATGGTGGCTCGACACGCGGGAGCCCCGGAAGGAAGTGGTCGCCGCGCACCTGGTCAATCTGATGTGGAATGGCCTGACTCACCTGGAAGCCGACCCGCGGCTGCAGGACGAGTAGCACTCCCGGAGGCCCAGGCGTCGAGAGCCGCCGGCAGCTGCTGGCGGTCAGGCGAATAGTCCGAAAAGTCGAAGCCCAGCGCGGCGAGCACATTGAGCAGCATCCCGGTGGCCAGGAAGTCGGTCGCCATCACCGCGTCCACCCCTTCGATCGAGGTGATGAACCGGAACAACTTCGCCTTCTTTTCCCGGACAATTTGGCGGTTCCGCTCGTCGCCGACCGCCCCCGCATACATCTGTAGCTGAAAATGCAGCTGACACCGCGTCGACGCGGTGTCGGCCAGCAAATGCCGATACCGCCGGCCCATGGCCGCGATGGCCGCCGCGCCCGCATGCCCGGTCGCGGCATCGCGCAACGCGGCTTCGGTTTCGGCGAAAGCCTGGTCGACGCACCGCGCATACAACGCGTTCTTGTCGCCGAAGAGCCGGAACAGGTAGGGCTGCGACACTCCGGCTCCCCGCGCGATCGCCTCGGTTGACGTGCCGTGGTACCCGCCGCGCGCGAACTCGGCGATGGCCACGCGGACGACCTGTGCCCGTCGGAGCTCGGCGCTCATCCGGCGCCGGGGCGTGTGATCAGCGACGCTGACGGGTGACGCCACGGGCTAGCGGTTGGCTTCGCGCAACTGGTCGACCAGCGATGTGCCCGCTTCGGCCGGGGTCCAGTCCGGGGCGAAACCTTTGCGAACGACACCGTCGATCTCGATCGCGGCGTAGATCTCGTCGCCCGCGTGCTGGGTGAACTCCACCCTGAGCATCACCGGATCGATCCCGAGGACCTCCTCGGTGACCTCGAACAGGGCCTCGCCCAGCTGCGCGCGTTGCTCGGCGGGACGGCCCCGACGGATGTCACAGGACAACACCGCGGCCGGACGGGGTTCGTCCCCGCACCGCCACACACCGCCGTCCAGTTCGCGGATCGTCACGTCGACGACGTCGGGCGTGGTTTGCATGGTTTCGGCATAGACCTGGCCGAAGCGGCGGGCCAGCTCGCGCTTGACCTCGACGGGATAGGACCAGGCGGTATCGAGTTGCAGGTGAGGCATCCGATTAGTTTAGTGAGTACTCAATAACTTAGCAACGCCACAACTTGGCAAGGTATGGGCTGGCCAGGCAACACGAATAACCTCGCCAGGCGCCAGGCGCCTGTCCGTTCGTGTGGGGGGCCGGGCGGGAGGTTTCGACACGACCACCGGTCTAGGTGCTCGGCGCTTGTAGAACTCGGAAACATTGGCCCGTGCTGTGCGGTCAAGAACGACCGACGAGCCATCGTGGAGCAAACGCCACGAATTGCCGCATTTCCGCAGTACACGACGTTGCAGCGGAGAATACTCACCGGCATGAAAGCAGCACTTGTGGGGTTAGCAACGACGCTATTGCTCTGGGGCGGTTCCGGACTGGCCGCGCCTTCCGCCGAGGCCGCTCCGTGCCCCGCCGGCAAATCCTGCATGACCTGGTGCCCAGGTGACCCCAACCCGGCGGGCAGACCCGTTCCGTGGGACACCGGCGTATGCCACGACTACTACTGGGACTACTACGGCGTGCACGACATCGGCACCGGCGCCTTCTACAAGTGGAACCAGATGGGCTGGTAGGGGCGCGACGGGCTAGCCGCAGTCGCGGGCGAGCATATCGCTGATCGATTCGCGGCGAACCAGCTCGCGAGCGCGACCGTCCTTGACCGCCACCAGCGGCGGCCGGCCGACCATGTTGTAGTTGGACGCCATGCTGTGGTGGTAGGAGCCGGTGCAGGCCACGGCGAGCAGGTCACCGGGGTGCAGGTCGGCCGGTAGCTCGACATCACGGGCGATCTCGTCCCCGGCTTCGCAGTGCCGGCCCGCGATGGTGACCCGCTGCTTGGCTCCCAGCGAATGCCGGTTCGCCAGCGCGACCGTGTACTGGGCGCCGTACAGCGACACCCGGGGGTTGTCACTCATGCCGCCGTCGACGGCGACGAACGTCCGGCCACCCGTTTGGGTCTTGACCGAACACACCCGATACAGCGTGACTCCGGCGCGACCGCTGATGGCCCGACCGGGTTCCACCACGATGGTCGGCCGCGGAAAATGCTCGGCGCCGCACGCCTCGTCCAGCGCGTCCTCGATGGCCAGGGCCAGCTGATCGAGGTCGAGCTCACGGTCACCCGGGAAGTAGGGGATGGCGTGGCCACCGCCGATGTTCAGTTCGGTGAGGATGACGCCATGCCGGGCGCGGATGTCGGCCATCGCGGCGATCATCCGGTGCATCGCTTCGCCGTACAGGGCCGGGTCGGCGACCTGCGAGCCGATGTGGCAGTGCAGCCCGACCAGGTCGAGGATCGGATGCGCCAGCACGCGTTTTACCGCGTCGGCTGCCTGGTCACCGTCGAGCGTGAAGCCGAATTTCTGGTCGCTGATACCGGTGGTGACGGCGCGGTGCCCGTGGATGTCGACGTCGGGGGTCACCCGAATGAGCACCGGCTGACGCCGGCGCGCCAATCCGGCGAGGTAGGCGATCTCGATGAAGGAGTCGACCACGATGCGCCCGACCCCAACGCCCACCGCGTCGCGCAACTCATCGGGCGATTTCGCGTTGCCGTGCATGACGATGCGGGACGGTTCCACCCCGCCGGCCAGCGCGACGGCCAGCTCCCCGGCCGAGCAGACGTCGACGCCGAGTCCCTCTTCGCGGGCCCAGCGCGCCACCGAGGTGGTCAGCAGCGACTTGCCGGCGTAGACGACCTCAACACCGCGCAGCGCCTTGCGGTAGCGGCGGGCGCGACGGCGGAAGTCGGTCTCGTCGATCACGTACGCGGGCGTGCGAAACTCGTCGGCGATGTCGGACAGGGGCAGGCCGCCGATGCAGAGCCGGCCCTCCTCGTCGGAAGTTGTGGTGGCCGGCCAGATCGCGGGATCGAACCGGACGGGGGCCGCCTTCCCGAGGGAAGGCAGGATATCGAGCAATGTCATGACTCTAAAGTGCGTCCGGCCGGTGCCGGGTTTCGCTTTCCTTACGATCCCTTGACGGTGCCGGGCGCAATATTGACGAAGTTCGGTGCCCAACTGCGCCCCCCAGATCGCACCCGCCCGGCGACGGCGAGCGCCGCATCGGCGCGAGTGAGGAGCCGGGCAATGGCACTTAGAATGGGCGCATCATGACCGCACCGGGGCCTGCTTGCCCAGAAACCCCGATCGCGGGGCTCGTTGAATTGGCGCTCACCGCGCCGACATTCCAGCAGCTCATCGAGCACACGGCCGGTCGGCCCGCCGGATTGAGCCTGGTCGGCCCCGCTCGCGCGCGGTTGTTCGTCGCCGCTGCGCTGGCGCGGCAGGGTCCCTTGCTGGTGGTGACCGCCACCGGCCGCGAGGCCGAAGAGCTGACCGCCGAACTGAGGGGCGTCTTCGGCGACGCGGTGGCCCTGTTCCCGTCCTGGGAGACGCTGCCCCACGAACGGCTCTCACCCGGGGTTGACACCGTCGGCGCCCGTCTGCTGGTGCTGCGCCGGCTGGCCCATCCGGACGATGCACGGGTGGGCCCGCCGCTGCGGGTCGTGGCGACCTCGGTGCGCTCGCTGTTGCAGCCGATGACGCCGCAGCTGGGCCTGGTGGAGCCGGTCACCTTGAGCGTCGGTGCGGAGATCGCCTTCGAGGGCGTGATCGCGCGCCTGGTCGAGTTGGCATACACCCGGGTGGACATGGTTGGCCGGCGCGGCGAGTTCGCCGTGCGCGGCGGGATTCTCGACGTCTTCGCTCCGACGGCCGAGCACCCGGTGCGGATCGAGTTCTGGGGCGACGAGATCACCGAGATGCGGATGTTCTCGGTCGCCGATCAGCGCTCCATTCCGGAGATCGAGGTCGACACGCTGGTCGCGGTCGCCTGCCGGGAACTTCTGCTGAGCGACGATGTGCGCACGCGGGCCGCGCGGTTGGCCGCCGCCCAGGCCGCAGGGCGGCCGGAGGGGGAAGCGGCCATCACCGGCAGCGTCACCGACATGCTGACCAAGCTGGCCGAGGGCATCCCGGTCGACGGTATGGAAGCGCTGCTCCCGGTGCTGCAGCCCGCAGAAGGAGGGGAAACCGGGGCCCACAGCTTGCTGACCGATCAGCTGGCCGATGGCACGCCGGTGCTGCTGTGCGACCCGGAAAAGATCCGCGGCCGCGCCGCCGACCTGATCAAGACCGGCCGCGAATTCCTCGAGGCGTCCTGGTCGGTCGCCGCCCTGGGAACGGACGCGCCCATCGACGTCGAGCAGCTGGGTGGGTCGGGCTTCGCCGAGCTGGACGAAGTGCAGGCCGCCGCGGCCAAGTCCGGTCATCCGTGGTGGACGTTGAGCCAGCTGTCCGACGAGTCGGCGATGGAGCTGGACATCAAGGCGGCGCCCTCGGCCCGCGGGCACCAGCACGACATCGACGGCATCTTTGCGATGCTGCGCGCCCACGTCAGCACCGGCGGCTACGCGGTGATGGTCACACCCGGGACCGGAACCGCGCACCGCGTGGTGGAGCGGCTGGCCGACTCCGACACCCCGGCGGCCATGCTGGAATCCGGGGTGACATCCAAAGACGATCTGAAAAGCGGCATCGTCGGCGTGCTCAAGGGCCCGCTGCACGACGGCGTCGTGATACCCGGGGCCAACCTGGTGATCATCACCGAGACCGATCTGACCGGAAGCCGCGCGACGGCGGTCGACGGCAAGCGGCTGGCGGCCAAGCGACGCAACACCGTCGACCCGCTGGCGCTCACCGCAGGCGACCTGGTGGTGCACGATCAGCACGGCATCGGGCGGTTCGTGGAGATGGTCGAGCGCACCGTCGGAGGGGCGCGCCGCGAATACCTGGTGCTGGAGTACGCGTCCAGCAAGAAGGGCCAGCAGGCCGACAAACTGTATGTCCCGATGGATTCCCTGGACCAGCTGTCGCGGTATGTCGGCGGACAGGCGCCGGCGCTGAGCCGGCTCGGCGGTAGTGACTGGGCCAACACCAAAACCAAGGCGCGCCGCGCGGTCCGCGAGATCGCCGGCGAGCTGGTCTCGCTGTACGCCAAACGGCAGGCCAGCGCCGGACACCCATTCGGGCCTGATACCCCGTGGCAGGCGGAGATGGAGGACGCGTTTGGTTTCACCGAGACCGTCGACCAGCTGACCGCGATCACCGAGGTCAAGGCCGACATGGAAAAGCCGGTGCCGATGGACCGGGTGGTCTGCGGCGACGTCGGGTACGGCAAGACGGAGATCGCGGTGCGGGCCGCGTTCAAAGCGGTTCAGGACGGTAAGCAGGTCGCCGTGCTGGTGCCCACCACCCTGCTGGCCGATCAGCACCAACAGACGTTCACCGAGCGGATGGCCGGGTTCCCGGTGGTCGTCAAGGGTCTGTCCCGGTTCACCGACGCCGCCCAATCGCGCATCGTGATCGACGGCCTGGCCGACGGTTCGGTGGACATCGTGATCGGCACGCATCGGCTGCTGCAGACCGGGGTGCAGTGGAAGAACTTGGGCCTGGTGGTGGTCGACGAAGAACAGCGGTTCGGCGTCGAGCACAAGGAGCACATCAAGTCGCTGCGCACCCACGTCGACGTGCTGACCATGAGCGCCACCCCGATCCCGCGCACGCTGGAGATGAGCCTGGCCGGGATTCGCGAGATGTCGACGATCCTGACGCCGCCCGAAGACCGCTACCCCGTGCTGACCTATGTCGGCCCGCAAGACTACAAGCAGATCGCCGCGGCGTTGCGCCGCGAGCTGCTGCGCGACGGGCAGGCCTTCTACGTGCACAACCGGGTCAGCTCGATCGACCAGGCCGCCGCCCGGGTCCGCGAGCTGGTCCCCGAGGCGCGGGTGGTCGTCGCGCACGGGCAGCTGCCCGAGGACCTGCTGGAACGCACCGTGGCGGGGTTCTGGAACCGCGAATACGACATCCTGGTGTGCACCACGATCGTGGAGACCGGCCTGGACATCTCCAATGCCAACACGCTCATCGTCGAGCGGGCCGACACGTTCGGGCTGTCCCAGCTGCACCAGCTGCGCGGCCGGGTCGGCCGCAGCCGGGAACGCGGCTACGCCTACTTCCTCTATCCGCCGCACGTGCCGCTGACCGAGACGGCCTACGACCGGCTGGCGACGATCGCGCAGAACAACGAACTGGGTGCGGGCATGGCGGTCGCGCTGAAGGACCTCGAGATCCGTGGCGCCGGGAATGTGCTGGGCGTCGAGCAGTCCGGGCATGTGGCGGGAGTCGGCTTCGACCTGTACGTGCGGCTGGTAGGGGAGGCGGTGGAGGCCTATCGAGCGGCCTATCAAGCGGCCTCAGACGGCAAAACCGTCACCCTCGCCGAGGAGCCCAAGGACGTGCGGATCGACTTGCCGGTGGATGCGCACCTGCCGCCGGACTACATCGCCAGCGACCGGCTCCGACTGGAGGGCTATCGCCGGCTGGCCGCCGCTAGTGACGACGCGGCCGTGGCCGCCGTTATCGAAGAGCTCACCGACCGCTACGGGGCGCTGCCGGAGCCGGCCGAGCGGCTGGTGGCGGTGGCGCGATTGCGGCTGCTGTGCCGCGACGCCGGCGTCACCGAGGTGAGCGCCCCGTCGGCGGCGACCGTGCGGCTGTCGCCGATGACGTTGCCGGATTCCGCCCAGGTGCGGCTGAAGCGGATCCATCCGGGCGCGCACTACCGGGCCACCACCTCGACGGTGCAAGTTCCCATTCCTAGATCTGGGGGGTCCGGCGGCGGCGTGGGTGCCGCGCGCATCCGCGATGTCGAATTGGTGCAGATGGTGGCCAACTTGGTAACGGCACTGCAGGGGAAACCCCAGCAAGAACTTGGTATAACGAGTGCGTTACCCGCGCTCGACGACGGCTCCGCGGCCCCAGGTGGGGGCACGCCCCCAAAGGGTGGGGTCCCCGCTTCGCAGGGGAGGACCCCCAGCTCGCGGGGCCGGGTCGGGCAATCAGGTTCAGCGATGTCGACTGAGGAGCGGCGAGCGCGATGATAGTCGTCCTGTGCGACCCCCGCCGCCCGTCGCTGGTGCCCGTCGAAGCCATCGAGTACCTCTCCGGCGAAGTGGAATACACCGAGGAAATGCCCGTCGCGGTGCCCTGGTCGCTGCCCGCGGCGCGCCCGGTGCACACCGGAGACGACGCGCCGGTGTTGCTCTCGTCGGACCCCGATCACCCCGCCGTCACCGCTCGACTGGCGGCGGGCGCCCGGCTGATTTCGGCGCCCGAATCGCCGCGCGGCGAACGACTGGTGGATGCCGTCGCGATGATGGACAAACTGCGTACCGCCGGGCCCTGGGAAAGTGAGCAAACTCACGACTCGCTACGCAGGTACCTGCTGGAGGAGACCTACGAGCTGTTGGACGCGGTCCGCAGCGGAAATGCCGACCAGCTGCGCGAGGAGCTCGGCGACGTACTGCTACAGGTGCTCTTCCACGCCCGCATCGCCGAGGACGCGGCGCAGCTTCCCTTCACCATCGACGACGTCGCCGTCACCCTGATGCGGAAGCTGGGCAATCGGGTACCGGGAGTGCTTGCGGGCGAATCGATTTCACTGGAAGACCAGTTGGCGCAGTGGGAAGAACGCAAAGCGGCGGAGAAGTCGCGGGACTCGGCGATGGACGACGTTCATACCGGTCAGCCGGCATTGGCGTTGGCGCAGAAGGTGATTCAGCGGGCCGATAAAGCCGGGGTGCCTGCCGACCTGATTCCCACCGAGATCACCACGATATCCGTCGTAACCGATCTCGACGTCGAAAATTCGTTACGCACAGCGGTTTTAGAGTTCGTGGACAACGTCCGCAATGTCGAGAGAGCGATTGCCGCCGGGCGCCGCGGGGACGACGTCGCGGAGGAGTTCGACATGGCGCGGCTCGGCGAGGTCAGTGCGCAGGAGTGGCGCGCCTATTGGCCATCCGATGAACCCGCGGCCGATGCGGAGCCCGCGGCGCAGGAGTCGGCCGAACAGGAGTTCTACGGTCGGGAGTCCTACGATCGGGAGTCGGACGAACGGGATTCGGACGAACGGGAAGAGGACGACGGCCAGGATGTCGATGAAGACGGCGGCGCCGACGAGCCCAAAGCTTCCAAGAAGCGCAAAGGCCGTCGATAAGCCCAGCGATCGTCAGCGATCGTCCCGGCGTTTGCCCTCTTTGCATCTAGCACCAGGAAAAGCCAAGGGATCGTCGGCTGAAATCGGCGATGTGCCCGTGTGCCGGGCCCTGAAGCGGCGGGCTAGTCGGCAAACCCATGCGAACATGAACGTGGCCGAACAGGGAGGAGGGGAGTTGCAGGCTAGCACTGTGTCGCCGAGACGTTGGTTGCGAGCGGTCGCCGTTATCGGCGCGACCGCGATGCTGTTGGCGTCCAGCTGCACGTGGCAGCTCAGCCTTTTTATCCCCGACGGTGTGCCGCCGCCGGCTGGGGATCCGGTGCCGCCGGTGGACACCCACGCCAGCGGGCGGCCCGCCGATCAGTTGCGTGCGTGGGCGGAAAAGCGCTCCCCGCAATTGGAAATTCCGGTCATCGCCTTGGAGGCTTACGCCTACGCCGCCCGGGTCGCCGAGGTGGAAAACCCGAAGTGCCATATCGCCTGGACGACGCTGGCGGGCATCGGACAGGTGGAGAGTCACCACGGCACCTACCGGGGTGCCACGCTGGCACCGAACGGAGATGTGAGTCCGCCCATTCGCGGTGTTCGCCTCGACGGCTCCGGCGACACCGTGCGCATCGTCGGCGACTCGGACGGGATGGGGGACGGCATGGACGCCGACGGCGGGGTGGCGCGCGCCATGGGACCGATGCAGTTCATTCCGGAGACCTGGCGGCTGTACGGCGTCGACGCCAACAACGACGGCGTCATCAGCCCGGACAACATCGACGACGCGGCGCTTTCGGCGGCGGGTTACTTGTGTTGGCGCGGAAAGGATCTGGCGACACCGCGGGGGTGGATAACGGCGCTGCGGGCCTACAACAACTCCGGCGTGTATGCGCGGGCGGTCCGGGACTGGGCGACCGCCTACGCGGCGGGTCACCCGCTGTAGCAGGATGAATCGTTGACCCAGGCCTTACGCTGAAGGGCGGCCCGGGACAGGCCCAGACGTCAGGGATATTCAGGGCAGCAGCTACGACACAAGGAGAACCCAGTGCCGATTATCGAGCAGGTCGGGGCCCGCGAGATCCTCGATTCCCGCGGCAACCCGACGGTCGAGGTCGAGGTGGCTCTTATCGACGGAACGTTTGCCCGCGCCGCTGTGCCGTCGGGCGCGTCCACCGGGGAGCACGAGGCCGTCGAGGTGCGCGATGGCGGCGATCGTTACGGCGGCAAGGGCGTGAAAAACGCGGTGCAGGCCGTGCTCGACGAGATCGGCCCGGCGGTGATCGGGCTCAACGCCGACGATCAGCGGCTGGTCGACCAGGCGCTGGTCGACCTCGACGGCACCCCCGACAAGTCCCGGCTGGGGGCCAACGCCATCCTGGGCGTCTCGCTGGCCGTCGCCAAGGCGGCCGCGGATTCGGCGGATCTGCCGCTGTTCCGCTACATCGGTGGGCCGAACGCGCACATCCTGCCGGTGCCAATGATGAACATCCTCAACGGCGGTGCCCATGCCGACACCGCCGTCGACATTCAGGAGTTCATGGTGGTGCCGATCGGCGCCCCCAGCTTCGTTGAGGCGCTGCGCTGGGGTGCCGAGGTGTACCACGCGCTCAAGTCCGTGCTGAAGAAGCAGGGGCTGAGCACTGGCCTGGGCGACGAGGGCGGATTCGCTCCGGACGTGGCCGGCACGAAGGCGGCGCTGGATCTGATCAGCTCGGCCATCGAGTCGGCGGGCTTAAAGCCCGGCGCCGACGTGGCGTTGGCCATCGACTCGGCCGCTAACGAATTCCACAGCGGCGCCAACGGCTACACCTTCGAGGGCCAGTCCCGGACGGCCGAACAGATGACAGAGTTCTACGCCGGCCTGGTCGGCGCCTACCCGCTGGTGTCCCTCGAAGATCCGCTGTACGAAAACGATTGGGACGGTTGGGCGGCCCTGACGGCGTCGATCGGCGATCGGGTGCAAATCGTCGGTGACGACATCTTCGTCACCAATCCCGAGCGGATCGAGGAGGGCATCGAAAAGGGTGTGGCAAACGCGGTGCTGGTCAAGGTCAACCAGATCGGCACGCTGACCGAGACGCTCGATGCCGTCGCGCTGGCGCATCACAGCGGGTACCGCACCGTGATCAGCCATCGCAGCGGCGAGACGGAAGACACCACGATCGCCGACCTGGCGGTGGCGGTGGGCAGCGGCCAGATCAAGACGGGTGCGCCCGCTCGCAGCGAGCGCGTCGCCAAATACAATCAGCTGCTGCGGATCGAGGAGGCGCTCGGCGACGCGGCGCGATACGCCGGCGATCTGGCATTTCCGCGCTACACGCCGGAAGCCAAATAGGTTGACAGTCAACGGGAAACGCGTTTAATGCCCGACGCGAAACGATCTCGCTCGCCGGCGTCGCGCCCGGCTAAGGCCGGCGACTCGGTTCGGGGGCGTCGCGCCACCAACAGCTCGAAGCCCGCCAAAGCCGCGCCCAGTGTGGGCCGCAACACCGCGACCTCTCAGCGCACGCAGCTGGAGGACGTCGTCGAACCCATCAAGCGGTCGGTCACCGAATCCATCGAGCAGCGCATGGAGCAGCGGCTGGGCTTCACCGCACGGCGGGTGGCGGTGCTGGCCGCGGTGATGTGCGTGCTGACGCTGACCATCGCCGGTCCGGTACGTACCTACTTCGCGCAGCGCACCGAGATGGAGCAGTTGGCTGCCACCGAGGCCGCGCTGCGCACCCAGATCGCCGACCTCGAGCAGCGGAAGGGCAAGCTCAATGACCCGGCCTACATCGCCACCCAGGCCCGCCAGCGCCTTGGCTTTGTGATGCCCGGAGATACCCCGTTTCAAGTGCAGCTTCCGCCGACGGCGGCGGTCTCCCCGCAGCCGGGTGCCGACGCGGCGAAACCGGCCAAGAGCGACCCTTGGTACACCTCGCTGTGGCACACCATCGCCGACGCGCCGCACCTGCCACCAGCCGCCGTCCCGCCACCCGGAGCACCCGGTCCGGCGCCGCCGGCCGCGCCGACGCCCGAGTCGCCCGGGCCGCCCGGGCCGCCCGGTGGTTGATCGTGCCGACCTGGAAGCCGTCGCGCGCCAGCTCGGTCGTGAGCCGCGCGGGGTGCTCGAGATCGCCTACCGTTGCCCCAACGGTGACCCCGGCGTGGTGAAGACCGCGCCGAAACTTCCTGACGGAACCCCGTTTCCGACGTTGTACTACCTGACGCATCCGGCGCTCACCGCGGCGGCGAGCAGGCTGGAGTCGACGGGACTGATGCGCGAGATGACCGAGCGGCTGCGGGTTGACGGCGAACTTGCCGCCGCGTATCGGCGGGCGCACGAGTCGTATCTGGCCGAGCGCGATGCGATCGAGTCGCTGGGAACCACGTTCTCCGCCGGTGGCATGCCCGACCGGGTCAAGTGTCTGCATGTGCTGATCGCGCATTCGCTGGCCAAGGGTCCGGGCTGCAATCCGCTCGGCGATGAGGCGCTGGCGCTGCTGGCGGCCGAGCCGGCGATCGCCGCGGTGCTGGAGGCGCAGGTATGGCTGTGAGCCGGGTCGCCGCGATTGACTGTGGTACCAACTCGATTCGCTTGCTGATCGCCGACTTATCAGGCGGGCCACACGGTTTAGCAAGCGGGCAGCTGCGCGATGTGCATCGCGAGACGCGGATCGTGCGGCTGGGTCAGGGAGTCGACGCGACGGGTGAGTTCGCGCCGGACGCGATTGCCCGCACCCGGGCCGCACTGGTGGACTACGCCGCACTGCTGCGGGCCCACGGCGTCGAGCGGGTGCGGATGGTCGCCACGTCGGCCGCTCGCGATGTCGCCAACCGTGATGTCTTCTTCGCGATGACGGCCGAGGTGCTCGGCGTCGTGATCCCTGGCTCGGTAGCCGAGGTGATCACCGGGTCCGAGGAGGCCGAACTGTCCTTCCGCGGCGCGGTCGGCGAATTAGACGGTGCCGGAGCGCCTTTCGTTGTGGCCGACTTGGGTGGCGGCTCCACCGAGATCGTGTTCGGCCAGGACACGGTGCTGGCGAGCTATTCGGCCGACATCGGCTGTGTCCGGCTGACCGAGCGCTGCTTGCACTCCGACCCGCCGACTCCGGGGGAGGTGGCGGCGGCCCGCGAGGTGGTTCGCGAACGACTCGAGGCCGCACTGCGCGTGGTGCCCGTCGAGGGGGCCCGGACCTGGGTCGGGCTGGCCGGGACCATGACCACGCTGTCCGCGCTGGCGCACAACATGACGACGTATGACGCTGCGGCCATTCATCTTTCGCGGGTCGCCGGCGGTGATCTGATGGCGGTGTGTGACCGGCTGATCGGCATGACGCGTGCCCAGCGGGCCGCGCTCCCGCCGATGCACGAGGGCCGGGCCGATGTGATCGGCGGCGGTGCGATCGTGGTGCAGGAGCTGGCGCGCGAGCTGCGCACCCGGGCCGGCATCGACGAGCTGACCGTCAGCGAACACGACATCCTGGACGGCATCGCACTGTCGCTGGCCAGTTGACCGCGAACGTCGACTTGTGGTGCCAGTAGCGGCCGAACGTGTCGAACAACTCGACGTTCGGCGCAAAGATCATGCCTCGAAGCGGTAGCCCATGCCCGATTCGGTCAATAGGTGTTTGGGGTGCGACGGGTCGTCCTCGAGTTTGCGGCGCAGCTGCGCCAGATACACACGCAGGTAATGGGTCTCGGTGGCGTACGCCGGTCCCCACACCTCTTTGAGGAGCTCCTCGCGGCCGATCAACTTGCCGCGGTTGCGGACCAACACCTCGAGCATGCCCCATTCGGTTGGGGTGAGATGCACCTCGGCACCGTCCTTGGTGACCTTCTTGGCGGCCAGATCGACGGTGAACGAGTCGGTTTCGACAATCGGCTGTTCCAGCTCGGACGCCGCGGCGTTACGGCGGACCGCGGCACGCAGCCGGGCCAGGAACTCGTCCATCCCAAACGGTTTCGTGACGTAGTCGTCGGCGCCGGCGTCGAGGGCCTCGACCTTGTCCGACGAATCGGTGCGCGCCGACAACACGATCACCGGCGCCGTCAGCCAGCCGCGCAGGCCCTCCAGCACTTCGATGCCCGAGATGTCGGGCAGGCCGAGATCCAGGATCACCACGTCCGGCCGGTGCTCGGCGGCGGCGCGCAGAGCACCGGCACCGGTCGACGCGGTGCTGACCTCGTAGCCCCGCACGGACAGGTTGATTCGCAGCGCGCGCAGGATTTGTGGCTCGTCGTCGATCACGAGCACGCGCGTCATAGTTCACCGTCTCGCTGCGGCGCGGCCAGATCCACCACCACGGTGAGTCCGCCGCCCGGCGTGTCACTGGCCGCAATGGTGCCGCCCATCGCCTCGACGAAGCCGTGCGCCACCGACATGCCCAGACCCACACCGGTGGTGTTGTCGTTGTCACCGAGCCGCTGGAAGGGTTCGAAGAGCTGATCCTCCGTCCCGTGCGGGATTCCGGGGCCTTCGTCGATGACATTGATCAGGACGCGATCGCCCACCCGACCCGCGTTGACCCGGACCACGCTGTTGGGCGCGTATCGCAACGCGTTGTCGATCAGGTTGGCAAAGACCCGTTCGAGTAGCCCGGCGTCGGCCAGCACCACCGCGTCTCCGACGTCGACCTTGACGCGGTCGATCGCGGATCGGTTGAATCCGGTGGCGCCCTTGCCGATACTGACCAACGCGCGCTGCACCGTTTCCTCCAGATAGACCCGCTGTAGATCGGGACGAATCACTCCGGCGGCCAGACGCGATGAATCGAGCAGGTTTCCGACCAACGCGGTGAGCTGGTCGATGGACTCCTCGATGGTGGCCAGCAATTCAGCGGTGTCCTCCGGTGAGAAGGCGACGTCTTCCGCCCGCAAGCTGGACACCGCGACCTTGGCCGCCGCCAGCGGGGTCCGCAGGTCGTGGCTCACCGCCGACAGCAGCGAGCGCCGCAGCTCGTCGGCTCGCATGATCGCCTCCGTGCGGCCGGCTTCTTCGGCCAACTCGCGCTGCCTGATCAGCCCGGCGGCTTGCTTGGCTACCGCGGTGAGCACCCGGCGGTCACGTGCGGACAGCTGTTTACCCGCCATCAGCATCCAGAACTCGTCGTCACCGACCTCGATCGCGGTGTCGGCGGAATCAACGGTGGTACAAGGGTCTTTGCCCACGCAGGCGACGAGGTAGCCCTTGTGCTTTCCACCGAAACGGTCTTGCTCGGGGGGCTCTCGCAGCATGCTGACCGCGCGCTGCGAGTAGGTCTCTCGCACGCGTTCCAGCAGCGTCTCGAGATCCGCGCCGCGCAGCACCGAGCCCGCGAACAGCGTCAGCAATTCCGCCTCCTGGGAGGCTTGCCGGGCTTCCCGGGTGCGTTTAGTCGCGCCGTCGACAAGGACCGCCACCGCGACCGCGATCAGCAGCAACACCAGCTCGGTTATAGCGCTGTTGGGTTCGGCGATGGTGAAGCTGTGCCGCGGAGCGATCAGATAGTAGTTGAGCAGCAGCCCGGACAGCACCGCCGAAAGTGCCGCCGGGGCAACGCCGCCCAGTAGGCCCACCAACAGCACTCCGACGAAGAACAGTGCGCTCTCACCGCCGGTGTCCAGATAAGGGTCCAGCAAGGTCACCGTGACTGCGCAGATGGCCGACGGGATGATGGCGGCGGCCAGCCAGCTCGCGATGCGCCGCTCACGGCGCGAGAGCGTCGCCGCCCGAATACCGCGTTTGGATTCCTCGTGGGTGACCAGGTGCACGTCGATCTTGCCGGACCGCTCGACGACCGTCGGACCGATACCCTCGTCGAATATGCGCGCCCACCGGGACCGGCGCGATGTGCCGATCACCAGTTGGGTGGCGTTCATCTCACGGGCGAAATCGAGTAGGGCCGTGGGCACGTCGTCACCCACCACGGTATGCACGGAGGCGTCCAGGCTGTTGGCCAGCTCGCGGATCTTATTCATCCGGGACTCCGACAGGCCGGCCAGTCCGTCGCCGCGGATCACGTGCACCACCATGAGCTCGGCACTGGACTTCGACGCGATCCGGGACGCCCTCCGTACCAACGTCTCCGACTCCGGGCCGCCGGTGACGGCCACCACGACCCGCTCCCGCGTCTCCCACATGTCGGTGATCTTGTTCTCCGCCCGGTACTTGGCCAGTGCGGTATCGACCTGGTCGGCCAGCCACAGTAGCGCCAATTCCCTTAGTGCGGTGAGATTTCCACGCCGAAAGTAGTTGGAAAGCGCCGCGTCGATTCGTTCCGGAGCGTAGACGTTGCCATGGGATAGCCTGCGGCGCAGGGCCTCCGGCGTGATGTCGATGAGCTCGATCTGCGCAGCTTCCCGCACAATCGAATCCGGGATCGTCTCCTTCTGTTCGATTCCGGTGATCTGGGCAACGACGTCGTTGAGGCTTTCCAGGTGCTGGATGTTGACCGTGGAGATCACGGTGATGCCCGCGTCCAGCAGCTCCTCGACGTCCTGCCAACGTTTTTGGTGTTTGCTGCCCGGGGTGTTGGAGTGTGCGAGTTCGTCGACCAGGACCACGTGTGGGTGGCGTGCCAGCACGGCCGGAACGTCGAGTTCCGGGAAGCGGGTGCCGCGATAGTCGACGTAGTGGGGCGGGACGACCTCGATTCCTTCAAGCAGCTCAGCGGTTTTCCGCCGTCCGTGCGACTCGACCACGGCGGCCACCACGTCGGTGCCGCGCTCCAATCGCCGGTGTGCCTCTCCCAACATCGAGTATGTTTTGCCGACTCCGGGAGCCGCGCCGAGGTAGATGCGTAGCTCTCCGCGTTTGGGCCGCTGGGGGGTACTCACGTCAACCATCATCCCTCCCATGGCGCGCGAATTCGTGACCAGGTAGCTGATGGTCGACGCCTTACTGTTGGAAGCGGTAACCCATGCCGGCTTCGGTGAGTAGGTGGCTGGGGTGGGAAGGATCGTCTTCAAGCTTGCGCCGTAGTTGGGCCAGGTAGACGCGCAGGTAGTTGGTGGCGGCATCGTGGAAAGGGCCGCGGACCTCGTTGAGCAGTGACTCGCGGTCCACCAGCCTTCCGCGGTTGCGTACCAGCACCTCGAGGATGCCCCACTCCGTGGGCGTGAGGTGTACCTCGCATCCGTTTTTGATCACCTTCTTTTCCCAAAGGTCAACGGTGAAGGCGGCGGTTTCGACGACCGGTTCGGCGATTTCGGCCGGTGCGGCGGCACGCCGGACCGCTGCGCGCAGCCGGGCCAGGAATTCGTCCATATCAAAGGGTTTGGTTAGGTAGTCGTCGGCACCGGCGTCCAGCGCTTCCACCTTGTCACGGGCCCTTGTCCGGCCCGACATCACCAGCACCGGTGCGGTCATCCAGCCACGCAGGGTCTTGAGCACTTCGATCCCGGACACATCGGGTAGGCCGATATCGATCACCACCACGGCTGGGTGCTGTGCGGCGGCGGCGCGTAGCCCAGCAGCTCCGGTGCTGGCCGTGACGACCTGATAGCCTCGCGCGGCCAGATTGATCCGCAGCGTCCGCAGCAGGAGCGGCTCGTCCTCGATGACCAACACCCTTGTCATTGGCGGGTCATTGCCGGGGAACGACGGCTATCTCCGCAGCTGCCACCTGAGCTAGGGGTGCACCGGATAGCTGCGGTCCAACGCGACGTTGAGCTCCAGCACGTTGACCCGCGCCTCGCCCATGAACCCGAGGTCCCGTCCGTCCTCATTGGCGCGAACCAGGGCGCGCACCTGATCGGCGCTGACGCCGCGAGCCTTGGCGACCCGCGCGACTTGGAGGTCGGCATAGGCCACGGAGATGTTCGGGTCGAGGCCGCTGCCGCTGGCGGTGACCGCGTCGGCAGGCACGGCCGGGTTGGCGGGGGCGGCTCCGCGGATCGGCACGATCTGGCCGATCGAGTAGTCCTCGCCGTACTTGGCGCACTCCACCCGCACACCTTGATAGATGACCAGGAACGGCGTCTGCGTCGTCTGGCACGGCTCGTTGACGCTGACCACCCGGGTGGGGTGCACGACGTTCCCGCCGGCGTCCCGGGGCCCGATCACCGACAGCACCGCGCCCACACCGCCGCCGGTGCAGAACGGACGCGACCCATCCACACCCTCCAGCTGGCCCACTGCGCTGCTGCGCGTGCAAACTTGTGTCAGCAGGCTCGGCTTGAAGCCCGCATCCGACGCGGACTTGCCGGCCGCCAATTGCGACGGATCGGCGGGTGTGTCGACGATGCTTTCCGGCCCGAGGTTGCTCGCGCTCGAATTCAGCGGGTCGTAGCCGGTGCCGGCCGCCGAGGGGCGGGTCTGGAAGTACTGCGGCAACGCGTTGCCGTCCTTGTCGGTGAACAGCTGACCGATCAGCCGGCTGCCGACCGGCTTGCCGTTGACGGTCAGAATCGACCCCTCGGCCTTGTCGTGCAGTCCCGGTATCTGCGCGACCAGCCAGATGAACAGCGGGTAGGCGAGACCGGTGATCACGGTCAGCACCAGCAGCGCGCGGAAGGCCGCCCAGTGCATGCGGACGAAATTGGAGAACTTCATGTCAGGACATCCCGGGGACGAATTGGATTAGCAGGTCGATTGCCTTGATCCCGATGAACGGGGCGACGATGCCGCCGAGCCCATAGATGTAGAGGTTGCGGCTCAACAGTTTCGAGGCGCTGCTCGGCGTGTAGCGCACGCCGCGCAGCGACAACGGGATCAGCATGACGATGATGATCGCGTTGAAGATGACCGCCGACAGGATCGCCGACTGGGGGCTGTGCAGCCGCATGATGTTGATCATGTCCAGCCCGGGGAACAGCGCGACGAACATCGCCGGAATGATCGCGAAGTACTTCGCGATGTCGTTGGCGATCGAAAACGTGGTTAGCGCACCGCGGGTGATCAGCAGCTGCTTGCCGATCTCGACGATCTCGATGAGCTTGGTGGGGTCGGAGTCGAGGTCGACCATGTTGCCGGCCTCTTTGGCGGCCGACGTGCCGGTGTTCATGGCCACGCCCACATCGGCCTGAGCCAGGGCCGGCGCGTCATTGGTGCCATCGCCGGTCATCGCGACCAGCTTGCCCCCTTCTTGCTCGCGCTTGATCAGCGCGAGCTTGTCCTCGGGCGTGGCCTCGGCAAGGAAGTCGTCGACACCGGCCTCGTCGGCAATCGCCCTGGCGGTCAACGGGTTATCGCCGGTAATCATCACCGTCCGGATGCCCATCTTGCGCATCTCGTCGAAACGGTCACGCATGCCCTGCTTGACGACATCCTTGAGGTGGATGACTCCCAGCACCGCCGCCTCGCCGTCGCGGGTCTCCCCGACGACCAGCGGCGTGCCGCCACCGGCGGAGATACCGTCGACGATCTCGCCGAGCTGGTGCGGAACCTTGGCGCCCTGGCTGCGTACCCATTCCGCGACCGAGTTGGCCGCGCCCTTACGCAGCATGTGTCCGTCGAGGTCGACACCCGACATCCGGGTCGCGGCGGAAAAGGCCACCCACTGGGCTTGCGCGAGTTCGCCTTCCGCGCGCTCGCGCAGGCCGAAGTGCTGTTTGGCGAACACGACGATCGAGCGTCCTTCCGGTGTTTCGTCGGCGAGGCTGGACAACTGCGCCGCGTCGGCCAGCTGCTCATTGGTCACCCCGTCGAGGGGGATGAAGGCGGCGGCCTGCCGGTTGCCCAGGGTGATGGTGCCCGTCTTGTCGAGCAGCAGCGTGTTCACGTCGCCGGCGGCCTCCACGGCGCGCCCCGACATCGCGAGCACGTTGCGCTGCACCAGCCGGTCCATGCCGGCAATGCCGATGGCCGACAGGAGTGCGCCGATGGTCGTCGGGATCAGGCACACCAGCAGCGACACCATCACGATCCCGGTGACGCCGCTTCCGTTGAGCGCCTCGGTGTCCGGGACGCCGGGGCTGTTCATCTTGGAGTAGATCGCGAGCGGCTGCAGGGTCGCGACGGCGAAGACGAAGATGATCGTCAACGCGGCCAGCAGAATGTTCAGCGCGATCTCGTTGGGGGTTTTCTGCCGGTTGGCGCCCTCGACGAGCGCGATCATCCGGTCGATGAAGCTTTCCCCAGGCTTTTGGGTGATTTGCACGACAATCCGGTCGCTCAGCACCGTGGTTCCGCCGGTGACCGCCGAGCGGTCGCCGCCGGACTCGCGGATCACCGGCGCCGACTCACCGGTGATCGCCGATTCGTCCACCGAGGCAATGCCTTCCACCACGTCCCCGTCACCCGGTATCACCTGCCCGGCCTCGACCACGACGATGTCGCCCTGCTGCAAGAGCGGCGCAGCAACCTCTTCCTCCACGGCGGACCCGCCGGGCTCCCAGTTCGTGAGTCGCCGGGCCATCATGGAGGTTTTGGCTCGGCGCAGCGTTTCGGCCTGGGCCTTGCCGCGGCCTTCGGCCACCGCCTCCGCGAGGTTCGCGAAAAGCACGGTCAGCCATAGCCAGATCACGATCAGCCACGCGAACCATGTTTCGTTGGCGATCGCCAACCAGGTGCTCCAGGCGGCGCCGATTTCGACGATGAACATCACCGGGTTGCGCCACAGGGTGCGCGGGTCGAGTTTGCGCAGCGCATCCGGCGTCGACTTCAACAGCATCTTGGGATCGAGCAAACCGCCCTGTACCCGTTTCGGGCTAACGGTAGTCGCGGGCTGCGTCTGCTCAGCCGAATCGATGGTGGTCGCGGTCATCAGTGGATTCCTTCAGCGAGAGGCCCAAGCGCGAGCATGGGCAGGAAAGTAAGGGAAACGAGAATTACCGTGACGCCGGCGACCATTCCGACAAACTGCGGCCGATGGGTGGGCAGCGTGCCCGCCGATGCCGGCGTGTGGCCCTGCTTGGCCAGCGAGCCGGCCAGGGCGAGCACCAGCACGATTGGCAAGAATCTGCCGAAGAGCATGGCCAGCCCCAGGGCGGTGTTGTACCAGTTTGTGTTGACGCTGATTCCGGCGAATGCAGACCCGTTGTTGTTGGTCGCGGACGTGAACGCGTACAAGACCTCCGATAGCCCGTGCGGGCCGCTGTTGAGCATCGCGGCGCGTTCGCCCGGCAGCGCCATCGCGATCGCGGTGCCGATCAGCACGACCACCGGCATGACCAGGAAATAGCTTGCGGCCAGCTTGATTTCGCGGGGGTTGATCTTCTTGCCGAGGTATTCCGGTGTGCGACCCACCATCAGTCCGGCGACGAACACGGTGAGCACCGCCAGGACCAGCAGGCCGTACAGGCCGGTGCCGGTGCCGCCAGGGGCGACCTCCCCGAGCTGCATGTTGAACAGCGCGATCATCCCGCCGAGGCTGGTGTAGGAGTCATGGAACGAGTCGACGGCACCGGTAGAGGTGAGCGTTGTCGAGTCGGCGAACACGGCCGAGTTGGCCACGCCGAACCGCTGCTCGACTCCCTCCATCGCCGCGCCGATCGAGGTCGGCACCGTCCCGTGGTGCTGCAACTGGAGCCACAGCATGAACGACACGCTGATCGCATACAGCGTCGCCATGACCGATGCGATCGCATAGCCCTGCTTGGTGCTGCCCACGATGCGCCCGAACGTGCGCGGCAGCGAGAAGCCGATCATCAGCAGCAGGAAAATCTCGAACCAGTTGGTCCACGTCGTCGGGTTCTCAAACGGGTGCGCGGAGTTCGCGTTGTAGAACCCGCCGCCGTTGGTGCCGAGCTCCTTGATCACCTCCTGGCTGGCCACCGGACCCCCGGTGATGGTCTGCTGGGCGCCGCCCAGGGTGGTGACAACCTGGTCGTGCAGATGAAAGTTCTGGATCGCGCCTCCAGCGATCAGCACGATCGCGCCGACGACGGAGATTGGCAGCAGGATGCGCAGCACCGTGCGCACCAGATCGACCCAGAAGTTACCCAGATCGCCGGTGCGGTGGCGGGCAAACCCGCGGACCACCGCGATCGCCACCGCCATGCCGACGGCGGCCGAGGCGAAGTTCTGCACCGCCAGCCCGGCCATCTGCACCAAATGACCGTCGGTGGACTCACCGGAGTAGGCCTGCCAGTTGGTGTTGGTGACGAAGCTGACCGCGGTGTTCCACGCCAGCGCGGGGGTCATTGGTGTTGCCGGGTTATGCAGATGCAACGGCAACTTGCCCTGCACAAGCTGGAAGACGAACAGGAAGAGGACGCTGATCGAGGAGAACGCCAAGACGCTTCGGGCGTAGGCGCCCCACGTCTGCTCCGAGCGCGCATCGACACCGATCAGCCGGTAGATCACTCGCTCGACGCGCAGGTCCTTTTCCGACGTGTAGACCCGATACATGTAGTCGCCGAAGGGCACATGCACGGCCACCAGTGCCACGACGAGAAAGAGGAGGAAGATGATGCCCGCTGTTGTTGTGCTCACTAGAACCTCTCCGGAAACAGCAGGGCGCCCGCGAGATACAGCGCAAGAATGATGGAAAGCGCCAAGCCGACAACGTTTTCGTAGCTCACAGCCGCTCGACCAACTTCTGCGTTAGGCCGAGCACGGCGAATGCCGCCACCGTCAGCACGATGAATATCACCACGCCCATCTTGTCTCCGTTCCTCACCAGTCACGTGCATACGAAGGAACCTCAACGAGTCAGCTACAACGCAGTCCTCGGAGGGCAAAGCCAGCTTGAAACTAAGCGGGGACTGGCCGGATGGGCGTTTGGTTGACACTTTCCTAACGGCGTAGCGGGGCACCTTTACGCTTTCTTAACGGGGCGCCGTGACACGCAGCACCCGGGGGTGCTTGGCACTACCCCCGTTTGGATCTGTGGTCTCGGCTGCTCGACGGCGCCCATCCGTGGGGATCGCTTGATGCCATGGTCGGTCGGTACGGTGTTCGGCGCTATCGGTTGATCATCTACCCGGCTGGAACCACCACTGCCGCGCGGCGGCTGGCGCGTGTTTGGCGGGGGTGGCTGGTGGGCGGCGCCGTGCTCGGACTCCTGGCGGTCATGCTGCTCGGCAACGTGGTGTCCTCACCTAATGCGGTGTTGGCAGTCGCCCTGGTCGCCTACGTGAGCGTCGGCGCGCTCCTCTTCCTGCTGGCCGGACCCGTCCGCGTGCAAGTCAGGTCAATGTCAGTCATTCTGATGCCTGAAACCGCCGACGCGGACGAGCTACGCAGGTACACCGAATGGCAAACCCTGGTCCATATGCTGATCCGCGCTGACCACATGTTGATGGCCGGTGCGATTTCACCGGTGGAGCATGAGGCCACCTGGTGGGAAGCTTACGACCGTCTCGAAAGGGGCGCCTCTGTCTGACGCGGTGTCGCAGATTCCCCTGGCAGTCGCTGCGGCATCAACCTTGGTGACCGCCTGGTACTGGGGTCGGAAGGGACATGGCCGATCCCGCTCCCAATCTTGGCCTGGTCGGCGGCCGCCGCCGACCGCAACCGTCAAACGCAAGTAATACAGCGGATTTCACGCACTGCGTGCAGGCGACGCCTAAGAACGCCTGTGGGTCTTGTTGTGGGTCTTGTTGTTCCAAGCCTGGTGCGCTTCCCGAATATACGGGCGTCAAGAAACCGTCAAGCAAAGCCCCTCTCGCGTCAAGAAGCCGTAAGCGGCATTGCCTCCCGCGTGGGGGCTTGCTGCACTCGAACCCATGGCTCGCGCCACCGTTGTCGCCCTCGCAGTGCCTTCTCCGCTGGAGCGTTACGGTGCGGGCTGGGACGACGAACCGCCATCGCGCAGCTGAATCATCTTCTGAACCGGGCCGTTTAGCGCTCGACGGTTC
Organism: uncultured Actinomycetota bacterium; assembly: GCA_963845595.1. Lineage (GTDB taxonomy): Bacteria > Actinomycetota > Actinomycetes > Mycobacteriales > Mycobacteriaceae > Mycobacterium. The sequence goes on along the minus strand of CAWJSU010000002.1, from coordinate 173,356 downwards.
AGACCTTTTCGATTCGTTCTTATTGCTATCCGATTTCGGTTGCATCTGCTGTCGCGTCTTATCACGCGATGTCTTCAGTCGTTCCTTCAGTTTGCGAAAGCCATTATGTCCTAACTTGTTTCCACCTGTCCTACCGTTCTCGTCACCGGCGCCACCGACGGCATCGGTTATGCAACGGCCCGCCGGTTTGCTGATGAGGGCGCGACCGTGTATCTGCACGCCCCGGACCAGGACAGCGGTGAACAGGCGATGACCCGGCTGGGGAAGGACGGCGCGGAACCGCTGCGCCTGTACCTGGTCGTCGCCGACTTCACCCGGCTGGATGAGGTCGCCGGGCTCGCCGACGCGCTCGCCGCGACCCTGCCGGCGCTGGATGTGCTGGTCAACAACGCGGCGGTCGCCGCACCCGAGCGGCGCACCTACACCCAGGATGGCCAGGAGCTGACCTTCCAGGTCAACTACCTTGCGCCGTACCTGCTAACCACGAAACTGGTGCCGCGGCTCGCCAGCGCCGGTGGACGCGTCATCAACGTGTCGTCGGTTATGCATCGCGGCGGAAACATTAATTGGAACAACCTTGTCGGTGACCAGTACTGGCCGCTGGCGACCTACGCACAGTCCAAGCTCGCCCTGACGATGTACACCAAGTCGCTGGCCGAGGCCGGCGGCGCTTCATTCACCGCGCTCAGCGTTCATCCTGGCGTGTTCCAAACCCGGCTGTTGCCGATCTACGACCGAGTCGGCCGACCGGCCGAGGAGGCTGCACCCATCGTGACCACGCTGGGATCACCCTCATATCCCGTGGTCGACGGTGGCTATTACGACGGTCTGAGACTCGCCACGGCGGCGGCCCTGGTCGAGAACCCACGCGCCCGGAACCGGCTGGCGAAACTCAGCGCTCACCTCGTCGACTCAGTGCTGCGCTGACAAAGAAAGCACGCGACTAGCCATATGGTGATTGCCCTGAGAACGGCGCCGCCGCGGTAGACGATGGCGAGTTGTCGTAGCGGGTGGCCAGGCCGCGCCTTTGCTTTACGACGATAAACCCGCGTTCGATCACGTTGCGGCCCTTGTAGTCCTCGGCATCAAACGCCGGTGGCCGACCCCCGCGTGGACCCCGTCGTTGACGGTGGGCGATCTGGTCGCTGGGTTCGGGTATCACCGCGACGATGCGGCGCCGCCGCAGATGTGCGCGGGTCGCGCGACTGGAATAAGCCTTGTCACCGCGCACGCGGTCGGGGCGAGTACGTGGCCGGCCGCGCTGGCCACACCCGACTTTGAGGTGCGCCAGCAAATGCTCGAGCACCGGACCATCGTGAGACTGGCCCGCTGAAACCAGTACCCTTAAAGGCCGTCCGGCGCCGTCGACCAGCTGATGAATCTTGCTGGTCAGCCCGCCGCGCGAGCGGCCAATGCCGTGGTCAGGCGGCTCGACTGCCAGATTCTCGTAATTCGACCCAGCCCCCTGTGTCGCGAGTGATGTTCGTGGCGTGCTGGTGAGCACGAGCAATCGTGGAATCCACCGACACCGACCAGTCGATGATTCCGGCCTGCTCGGCCGCGGACGGCAACCCCGCCAACACCGCATCCCAGGTGCCGTCTTTGCTCATCCGCCGATGCCAAGTCCAGATCGTCTGCCACGGGCCGAACACCTCCGGCACATCCCGCCAGGCGATTCCGCACCGGTAGCGAGAGATAATTCCCTCCACCTTCTGCCAGGCGTCCCGAAAAGGCCTGCCCCGCTTACCCGTCCGAACAGGCAACAGATCCTCGATCAAGGCCCACTGAGCATCAGACAACACCTGAAACCGCGACATACCCCTAAGCCTCAGGCACAACACCCGAAACTATTGTCAGACACGCCTTCGCGGCATTGTTGCGGATCGAGCAGTTCTCCGTCCAGCCGATCACGAGGTCGGTCATCGTCAGCGTGCGGGCGAACTCGCCGATCAGTGTCGGGCCGCAGTGCGCCACGGTTGTGTCGCCTGCCCTACCCACCTTGGGTATTTTCCGGTCAAGCACCACCACCTGCCACGCGCTCAAATTCAGTGAGGCACGCCGGAGTCGTGGAATGCGAACACAGTTTCAGCTACGCTGTCGTGATGGAAGTAGCTGCGCTGTTCCTGGCCGAATCCGCCACGCTAAACAACGGCGCGATCGATTCGACGTGTGTACCTATGACCAGCTATGAGATCGACCAAATCCCCTCAGGGATGACGGTTTTGATCGTTGTCGTGGTGCACACGCCAGCTGGTAAGGACTATGACGCGAAACTATATGTCGTGTGCAAAGACCCCGCCGGGGAGCGGCGCGGAACCATCGAATCGATTTGGCACTGGCCGGACGATGGCAACAAATCATCGAAGTACCGGTGCTTTATTCACTCGCTCTCGTTCGAGGCCGCGGCCGAAGGTGAGTACACAATCGGTGTTTATGACGACTGGGAGGCCACCGCCGAGGTGGCTCCACCCATACCGGTTTCGTTCACACTGGCCGCGGCGGGGTCCAGTCGCCAATCGCGGTGACAGCGCGTAGGAGCCGCGACACAATAAGGTAGGTTTTTGGCCCGCTTCGTCTAGCGTTGTGCTCTGCCGCCGAGATCGGATGTCGTGGAGTCCATCTCACGTAGGTATGCGGCGCTGCGGGCTCATTTGGATGAGCGGTTTCGGCGGCTGTTTTGGGCGCGGAGGCGGATGGGCTGGGCCCGGCGGGATCAAGACGGTCGCGGAGGCGACTGGCGCACATCCGGACACAATCGCTCGGGGGGTCGGGAGCTTGCAGGCGGGCCCCAGGCTCGGGTTGCCGCTGTTGGCGGTCGCGTCGGCGCCGCTGCCGCCGGTACCGCCGCTGCCGCCGACCCCGCCGGTGCCGCCGGTGCCGCCGGTACCCGGTTCGTCCCGCCGGCCCGGCCGGCGCCACCGGCCCCGCCCATGCCACCGGCCCCGCTGTTGCCGCCGGCCTGACCGGCGCCGTTGTTCACCCCGGCCACCCTGGCCGCGCCGTTAACACCGGTACCGCCGAGCCCGCCGAGCCCGCCGGCCCCGCCGGTCCCCGATGTCGTCCCGCCGGCGCCGCCGGCCCCGCCCATGCCGCCGGTCTGGCCGGGGTTGCCGGAGGCGCCCAAGCCGATGCCGTCGGTGCCGTTGGCGCCGGGTGCGCCGGCCCCACCGTGCCCGCCGTTGCCGACCGGCCCGCCGTTGCCGCCGGCCCCGCCGGTGCCGCCGGTGGCGCCCGCAGTGGTGGCGTCGGCGCCGGCCCCGCCGCTGCCGCCGTTGCCGCCGCTGGTGGCGGTGCTGCCGGTCGCGCCGGCCAAGCCTGTGGTGGAGCCGGTGCGGCCGGCGCCCGGGTCACCGCCATTGCCGCCGGCCCCACCGGTGCCGGCGATCAAACCAGTGCCGCCGTTGCCACCGGCCCCACCGTCGCCGGGAGCCCCACCCAGCCCGCCATTACCGCCGGCCCCGCCGTTACCGGCGTGACTCACAGATCCGATCAGACCGCCCGCGCCGCCGGTGCCGCCCATGCCGCCCATGCCTCCGGCACCGCCGGTACCGCCGGTGCCGCCGTTGCCCCCGGCCCTGCCGGTACCGCCGGTCTGGCCGCCGCGAGGGTGGCGGGTGAGCCGTTGCCACCGATGCCGCCATCACCACCGGCCGCGCCCGCTCCGCCGACACCACCGCCACCACCGGCACCGGCACCGCCATTGCCGAGCAGCCACCCGCCACGCCCACCGTCAACACCGAGGCCACTGATACCGCCGTGCCGCCGGCCGAACCGTTGCCGCCGGACCCGCCGTTGCCGCCGGGAAGACCATCAGCGCCGGGAGTGCCGGGCGTGGCCCCGGTCGCACCGGCTGCACCGGTGCCGCCGACTCCGCCGGGACCGCCGTCACCGATGAGCACGGCGTTTCCACCGGCACCGCCGGTGCCACCATCAGCACCGCCGCTGCCACCGGCGCCGCCATAGCCGAGCAACATGCCGCCGGTACCGCCGGCTCCGCCGGCCGCACCGACTCCGCCGGCCCCACCGGCTCCGCCGTTGCCGAGCAACCCGGCATCCCCACCGCGACCACCGGCCTGGCCGACCCCACCGGACCCGCCGTTGCCCCCGTTGCCGTACAAGAGCCCGCCAGCCCCGGCGGGCTGCCCGGTCCCCGGCGCCCCGTTGGCGCCGGGCCCGATCAGCGGGCGCCCCAACAACGCCTGGGTGGGCGCATTGACCACACCCAGCGCTCCTGTACTGCACGCTCTGCAACGACGAGGCGTTGGCCCGGCCTCGGCGGCCGCATACGAAACCCCAGCGCCATTCAGGGCCTGCACAAACAGCTGATGAAACGCCTCCGCCTGGGGGCTGAGCGCCTGATAGGCCTGGGCGTGCGTGCCGAACAACGCCGCGATGGCCGCTGACACTTCATCAGCGGCCGCCGCCACCACCTGGGTGGTCGGGGCGGCCGCCGCCACATCGGCCTCGCTGATCGCCGAGCCAATGCCCTGCAAATCCGTTGCCGCCGCTGCCAGCATCTCGGGGGCGCCACCAGATACGACGTAGCTAACCTCCTGCCCCGATCATCGTCGACTTATCGGCGCGGTCGACGCTGGCCGAGGTGGCGGGTTTGCGTCCCAGCCCGGAGGTTGGCACACGGGCGAGGATCGGCACGATGACCTGCTTGGCGGGGGGGTGAGCGGGGCAGCGAAGGTGCGTGCGTCGTGCGGCGGACGCGGCCGGGTTTGTCGAGGAGTTGTGTGCCGCGCAGTGTGCGCGGGTCGTGGCCGGCCCGCCGGACGCTGTGGTGCAGGTTCGACGTGCCGGTGATATTCCGTGGACCTTGGCGACGAACTCGGTGATGCTGAAGCCGTTGTGCGCGGGCACCCGCCTGGGCGCACGGCGTCGCGGTGATCGACTGCGGGGTCGACGAACGCAAAACACCGCACCGCCAAGAAGTACCCGCGCGTGCACCGCCGAGGGTGGGCGTGGTGCTGATCCTGGTGGCCTGGGCGCCGGCGACGGTGTGCAAGCTGAGTCGGTCGAAAGCCGGGGTGATCCCCACCTGGATAACACCCGGCGGTTCGTTAGCCACTATTCGTCCCACATCATGGACCCGAGGTTCGGGGACGTGACGATCACGATGAGTGGGCATCCGCTGTTGGGGGCGCAGCTGATCCCGCAACGGTCACCAGGACGTCGTCGGCGCCGCCGGGGGCGCCCGGCATCGGTGTTGTATTGCGAAGCTGGGGCAACCGCTGCGCCGGCATCGATCACCCCGAGCGCCTGGCCCGGCTCGCAGACAGCTGGTCTTCGCCCGAGACGATGGGGTGCTCGAGCCGGGTCGTCGACGCCTGAATCGACACCGCGGGCCTGTTTCGGGTTGGATCTGGGCCAGCAGCGCCGTGGCGGGTTCGGCTACGCAATGGCGATCTAGGCGGTCGAGTACGGCCGCAACCTGATCTTCGGATCCGGGGCGGTGATCAACTGCGCGTGTGACACCATCGCGGCGCGCCCGCGTCGGCGGGGTCGATGTCAACAAGGCCCGCACCCGGGGCCGCGCGGGCCGGCGTGCTCGCGCTGGTCGTCGCCTCCGACGGGTTCACTATGGCCGATCCCGCCGGCAAAACCGGGTCGCTGACCGGGGCCAGCGAACTCTACACAATTCGGCAAGCCGCTTACGACGCGCGCAGAGCGCGCGGCCCGCAGCTCGTCGTCAAACCTGGCCCGGACCCGCCGTTACCGGGCGCCCGGTCCGATGCCCGCACCATCGCCGCGCTGCTGGTCCGCCGCGATCAGATGCCGCCGTTGCCGCCGTTGCCGCCGGCGCCGGCGGCCCCACCGGTCCCACCGGTGACACCGGTGGGACCGGTGCCGGCTTTGCCGGTTCCGCCGTTGCTGCCGGCGGAACCGATTCCGGGGCCGGCGACGACGACCACGACGCCGCCGCTTGTGGCGCTGGCGCCGTCGCCGCCGTTGCCGCCGTTGCCGCCGTTGCCGCCGGTGCCGCCGGTGCCGGTGCCGCTGCCATTGCCGCCGGCGCCGCCGACGCCGCCTTTGGCGCCGTCGCCGCCGCTGCCGCCACCACCGTTGTTACCGCCGAAGCCGCCGAAGTCGCCGGCGCCGCCGGTGCCGCCGTTGCCGCCGTTGCCGCCGTTGCCGTTGCCGCCGGTGCCGGCGCTGCCGCCGACGCCGCCGGCGCCGCCGATGCCGGCCGTGCCGCCGTCGCCGCCGGTGCCGTTGCCGTGGCCGAGGCCGCCGAAGCCGCCTTTGCCGCCGGTGCCGCCGTCGCCGGCGTCGCCGCCGCTGCCGCCGCCGGCACCGCCGGTGCCGCCGGCACCGCCGGTGCCGGCCTTGCCGCCGGTGCCGCCGGTGCCGCCGGAGTTGTTGCCGCTAATACTGGAGCCGCCGGTGCCGCCGGCGCCGCCGTTCCCGGCGTTGCCGCCGGCGCCGCCGTTTCCGCCGCCGGTTGTGCCGATGCCGGCGCCGCCGGCGCCGCCGGCGCCGCCGTTGCCGCCGGTTCCACCGCTTTCGCCGGCGCCCGATCCGGTTTGAACTCCGCCGGCGCCGCCGGTTCCGGCGGTTCCGCCGGTTCCGCCGGCGCCGCCGGTGCCGTTGGTGCCGCCGCCGGTACCGCCGGCGCCGGCGGCACCACCCGTGCCGCCGCCGCCGCCGGCGCCGCCGTTTCCACCGGTTTGGTTCAAGCCGCCGGAACCGCCTTTGCCGCCGTTTGCGCCGGCCCCGCCGTCGCCGCCGATGCCGCCGGTTCCGCCGCCGACGCCGCCGACGCCGTTTCCGCCGGCGCCACCGGCCCCGCCGTTGCCGCCGCTTCCGCCGCTGGTTCCGGCGGCGCCGGTGCTGGAGCCGCCGGCCGTGCCAGCGAGGCCGTCGCCGCCGTTTCCGCCGGTGCCGCCGGTGCCGGCGGTGCCCACGCTGCCGCCCGTGCCGCCGGTGCCGGCGCTGCCGGCGGCGCCACCCGTGCCGCCGTCTCCGGCGTTTCCGCCGTTTCCGCCGGCGGACGTGCTGGTGCCACCGTCGCCGCCGGTGCCGCCGAAGCCGCCGTTTCCGCCGGTGCCGTTGGTGCCGCCGGTGCCGGCGTTGCCGCCGGTGCCGCCGGTTCCGCCCATGGCGCCGTCTCCGCCGTCTTGGCCGGCGAGGCCGGCCGCGCCGGTGCCGCCGGTGCCGCCGGTGCCGCCGGTTCCGCCGTTTTTGCCGGTTGCGCCAGCGGCACCGGCACCGCCGTTTCCGCCGGGTCCGGCGGCGCCCACACTGCCCGCAGTGCCGCCGGTGCCGGCGGTGCCGGCGGTGCCGCCCGTGCCGCCGGTTCCGCCGTTGCCGCCATTGGGGCCGTTGCCGCTCCCGGTGGTCCCGTTGCCGCCGTTTCCGCCGGTGCCGCCCGTGCCGCCGTTTCCGCCGGTTCCGCCGCTGATTCCGGTGGCGCCGGTGCCGCCGGTGCCGGCGTTTCCGCCGTTTCCGCCTGCGAAGCCGGTTCCGCCGTTGCCGCCGTTGCCGCCGTTGCCGCCGGTTCCGGCGGCGCCCGGGCCGCCCTGGGTGCCGCCGGTGCCGGCGGCGCCGGCGGTGCCACCCGTGCCGCCGTTTCCGCCGGTTCCGCCGGCACCGCCAGCGGTGCCGGAGCCGTTTCCGCCTTTGCCGCCGGCGCCGCCGTCGCCGGCGGTGCCGCCGCTTCCGCCGTTTCCGCCGGTTATGCCGGCTCCCCCGGTGCCGGCATCACCGCCGGTGCCGCCGGCACCGCCTTGTCCGCCCGCGGTGCCCACGGCGCCAACACCGCCGTTGCCGCCGGTGCCGCCGACGCCGGCGGTGCCGGCGCTGCCACCCGTGCCGCCGGTGCCGGCGGCGCCGGCGGTGCCACCCGTGCCGCCGTCTCCGCCGTTTCCGGCGTTTCCGCCTGCGGACGTGCTGGTGCCGCCGGTGCCGCCGGTGCCGCCTTGGCCGCCGGTGCCGCCGTTGCCGTTGGTGCCGCCGTTACCGCCGCCGCCTTGGCCGCCGGTGCCGCCGGTGCCGCCCGCGGTGCCGTCGCCGGCGGTGGCGCCGTTGGTGCCGTTGGCGCCGGCCCCGCCCTGGCCGCCGGCCCCGCCGTTGCCGCCGGTGCCGGCCGACTGGCCGGTGGTGCCGGTCGTGCCGTTGGTGCCGCCGGTGCCGCCGGTGCCGTGGTTGCCGCCGGTGCCGCCGGCGCCGCCGGCGCCGATGTTCCCGCCGGCGCCGCCGGTGCCGCCGGTGCCCGCGCCGCTGCCGGTGTCGGTGGTGCCGGTGCCGCCTTGGCCGCCGGTGCCGCCGGTCGCGCCGCTGGTGCCGCCTTGGCCGCCGGTGCCGCCGTTGCCGTTGGCGCCCGCGCCGCTGGCGCCGCTGCCGGCGTTGCCGCCGGCCCCGCCGGTGCCGCCTTGGCCGCCGGCCCCGCTGTTGCCGCCGGCCTGACCGTTGGCGCCGGTGGTGCCGGTCGCGTTGGCGCCGCTGCCGCCGGTGCCGCCGACCCCGCCGGTGCCGCCGACCCCGCCGAGCCCGCCGGCCCCGCCGGTACCCGAGTTCGTCCCGCCGGCCCCGCCCTGGCCGCCGGCCCCGCCGGTGCCGCCGGTGCCGCCGGCGGTGCCGTTGGCGCCGGTGCCGGTGGCGCCGTTGGTGCCGGTGGTGCCGGCCCCGCCCTGGGCGCCGGCCCCGCCGGACCCGCCGGTGCCGGCCGACTGGCCGGTGGTGCCGGTCGTGCCGTTGGTGCCGCCGGTGCCGCCGGTGCCGTGGTTGCCGCCGGTGCCGGCGGCGCCGCCGGCGCCGATGTTCCCGCCGGCGCCGCCGGCCCCGCCGATGCCGCCGGTGGTGTTGTTGGCAGCCCCGGCCCCGCCGGCACCGCCCGTCGCGCCGCTGGTGCCGCCTTGGCCGCCGGTGCCGCCGTTGCCGTTGGCGCCCGCGCCGCTGGCGCCGCTGCCGGCGTTGCCGCCGGCCCCGCCGGCGCCGCCTTGGCCGCCGGCCCCGCTGTTGCCGCCGGCCTGACCCGCGCCGTTGTTCACCCCGGCCACCCCGGTGGCGCCGCTGCCGCCGGTGCCGCCGACCCCGCCGGTGCCGCCGACCCCGCCGAGCCCGCCGGCCCCGCCGGTACCCGAGTTCGTCCCGCCGGCCCCGCCCTGGCCGCCGGCCCCGCCGGTGCCGCCGGTGCCGCCGGCGGTGCCGTTGGCGCCGGTGCCGGTGGCGCCGTTGGTGCCGGTGGTGCCGGCCCCGCCCTGGCCGCCGGCCCCGCCGGACCCGCCGGTGCCGGCCGACTGGCCGGTGGTGCCGGTCGTGCCGTTGGTGCCGCCGGTGCCGCCGGTGCCGTGGTTGCCGCCGGTGCCCGCCGCGCCGCCGGCGCCGATGTTCCCGCCGGCGCCGCCGGCCCCGCCGATGCCGCCGGTGGTGTTGTTGGCAGCCCCGGCCCCGCCGTTGCCCGCCGTCGCGCCGCTGGTGCCGCCTGCCCCGCCGGTGCCGCCGTTGCCGTTGGTGCCCGCGCCGCTGGCGCCGCTGCCGGCGTTGCCGCCGGCCCCGCCGGTGCCGCCTTGGCCGCCGGCCCCGCTGTTGCCGCCGGCCTGACCCGCGCCGTTGTTCACCCCGGCCACCCCGGTGGCGCCGCTGCCGCCGGTACCGCCGACCCCGCCGGTGCCGCCGACCCCGCCGAGCCCGCCGGCCCCGCCGGTACCCCGATGTCGTCCCGCCGGCCCCGCCCTGGCCGCCGGCCCCGCCGTTGCCGCCGGTGCCGCCGGCGGTGCCGTTGGCGCCGGTGCCGGTGGCGCCGTTGGTGCCGGTGGTGCCGGCCCCGCCCTGGCCGCCGGCCCCGCCGGACCCGCCGGTGCCGGCCGACTGGCCGGTGGTGCCGGTCGTGCCGTTGGTGCCGCCGGTGCCGCCGGTGCCCGCCGTCGCCGCCGGTGCCGGCGGCGCCGCCGGCGCCGATGTTCCCGCCGGCCCCGCCGGCCCCGCCGATGGCGCCGGTGGTGTTGGCCGGCAGCCCCGGCCCCGCCGTTGCCCGCCGTCGCGCCGCTGGTGCCGCCTTGGCCCCGCCGGTGCCGCCGTTGCCGTTGGTGCCCGCGCCGCTGGCGCCGCTGCCGGCGTTGCCGCCGGCCCCGCCGGTGCCGCCTTGGCCGCCGGCCCCGCTGTTGCCGCCGGCCTGACCCGCGCCGTTGTTCACCCCGGCCACCCCGGTGGCGCCGTCGCCGCCGTTACCGCCGGCCCCGCCGACCCCACCTTGCCCGCCGGCCCCCCTGCCCCGCCGGCCCCCGATGTTCGTCCCGCCGGCCCCGCCGACCCCACCTTGCCCGCCGGCCCCGCCGCTGCCACCGATCACACCGGAGTCACCCGGGTTGACACCGTTGGCGCCGGTGGCCCCGGCCCCGCCCTGGGCGCCGGCCCCGCCGGACCCGCCGGTACCGACCGACTGGCCGGTGGTGCCGGTCGTGCCGTTGGTGCCGCCGACCCCGCCGCTGCCGGGGTTGCCGCCGACCCCGCCGGCGCCGCCGGCGCCGATGTTCCCGCCGGCCCCGCCGGCCCCGCCGGTGGCGCCGGTGGTGTTGTGGCCGCAGCCCCGGCCCCGCCGTTGCCCGCCGTCGCGCCGCTGGTGCCGCCTTGGCCGCCGGTGCCGCCGTTGCCGTTGGTGCCCGCGCCGCTGGCGCCGCTGCCGGCGTTGCCGCCGGCCCCGCCGGTGCCGCCTTGGCCGCCGGCCCCGCTGTTGCCGCCGGCCTGACCCGCGCCGTTGTTCACCCCGGCCACCCCGGTGGCGCCGTCGACCCCGTTACCGCCGGCCCCGCCGACCCCACCTTGCCCGCCGGCCCCACCTTGCCCGCCGGCCCCCGATGTCGTCCCGCCGGCCCCGCCGACCCCACCTTGCCCGCCGGCCCCGCCGCTGCCACCGATCACACCGGAGTCACCCGGGTTGACACCGTTGGCGCCGCTGGCCCCGGCCCCGCCCTGGGCGCCGGCCCCGCCGGACCCGCCGGTACCGACCGACTGGCCGGTGGTGCCGGTCGTGCCGTTGGTGCCGCCGACCCCGCCGCTGCCGGGGTTGCCGCCGACCCCGCCGGCGCCGCCGGCGCCGATGTTCCCGCCGGCCCCGCCGGCCCCGCCGGTGGCGCCGGTGGTGGTGGCCGCAGCCCCGGCCCCGCCGTTGCCCGCCGTCGCGCCGCTGGTGCCGCCTTGGCCGCCGGTGCCGCCGTTGCCGTTGGTGCCCGCGCCGCTGGCGCCGCTGCCGGCGTTGCCGCCGGCCCCGCCGGTGCCGCCTTGGCCGCCGGCCCCGCTGTTGCCGCCGGCCTGACCCGCGCCGTTGTTCACCCCGGCCACCCCGGTGGCGCCGTCGACCCCGTTACCGCCGGCCCCGCCGACCCCACCTTGCCCGCCGGCCCCACCTTGCCCGCCGGCCCCCGATGTCGTCCCGCCGGCCCCGCCGACCCCACCTTGCCCGCCGGCCCCGCCGCTGCCACCGATCACACCGGAGTCACCCGGGTTGACACCGTTGGCGCCGCTGGCCCCGGCCCCGCCCTGGGCGCCGGCCCCGCCGGACCCGCCGGTACCGACCGACTGGCCGGTGGTGCCGGTCGTGCCGTTGGTGCCGCCGACCCCGCCGCTGCCGGGGTTGCCGCCGACCCCGCCGGCGCCGCCGGCGCCGATGTTCCCGCCGGCCCCGCCGGCCCCGCCGGTGGCGCCGGTGGTGGTGGCCGCAGCCCCGGCCCCGCCGTTGCCCGCCGTCGCGCCGCTGGTGCCGCCTTGGCCGCCGGTGCCGCCGTTGCCGTTGGTGCCCGCGCCGCTGGCGCCGCTGCCGGCGTTGCCGCCGGCCCCGCCGGTGCCGCCTTGGCCGCCGGCCCCGCTGTTGCCGCCGGCCTGACCCGCGCCGTTGTTCACCCCGGCCACCCCGGTGGCGCCGTCGACCCCGTTACCGCCGGCCCCGCCGACCCCACCTTGCCCGCCGGCCCCACCTTGCCCGCCGGCCCCCGATGTCGTCCCGCCGGCCCCGCCGACCCCACCTTGCCCGCCGGCCCCGCCGCTGCCACCGATCACACCGGAGTCACCCGGGTTGACACCGTTGGCGCCGCTGGCCCCGGCCCCGCCCTGGGCGCCGGCCCCGCCGGACCCGCCGGTACCGACCGACTGGCCGGTGGTGCCGGTCGTGCCGTTGGTGCCGCCGACCCCGCCGCTGCCGGGGTTGCCGCCGACCCCGCCGGCGCCGCCGGCGCCGATGTTCCCGCCGGCCCCGCCGGCCCCGCCGGTGGCGCCGGTGGTGGTGGCCGCAGCCCCGGCCCCGCCGTTGCCCGCCGTCGCGCCGCTGGTGCCGCCTTGGCCGCCGGTGCCGCCGTTGCCGTTGGTGCCCGCGCCGCTGGCGCCGCTGCCGGCGTTGCCGCCGGCCCCGCCGGTGCCGCCTTGGCCGCCGGCCCCGCTGTTGCCGCCGGCCTGACCCGCGCCGTTGTTCACCCCGGCCACCCCGGTGGCGCCGTCGACCCCGTTACCGCCGGCCCCGCCGACCCCACCTTGCCCGCCGGCCCCACCTTGCCCGCCGGCCCCCGATGTCGTCCCGCCGGCCCCGCCGACCCCACCTTGCCCGCCGGCCCCGCCGCTGCCACCGATCACACCGGAGTCACCCGGGTTGACACCGTTGGCGCCGCTGGCCCCGGCCCCGCCCTGGGCGCCGGCCCCGCCGGACCCGCCGGTACCGACCGACTGGCCGGTGGTGCCGGTCGTGCCGTTGGTGCCGCCGACCCCGCCGCTGCCGGGGTTGCCGCCGACCCCGCCGGCGCCGCCGGCGCCGATGTTCCCGCCGGCCCCGCCGGCCCCGCCGGTGGCGCCGGTGGTGGTGGCCGCAGCCCCGGCCCCGCCGTTGCCCGCCGTCGCGCCGCTGGTGCCGCCTTGGCCGCCGGTGCCGCCGTTGCCGTTGGTGCCCGCGCCGCTGGCGCCGCTGCCGGCGTTGCCGCCGGCCCCGCCGGTGCCGCCTTGGCCGCCGGCCCCGCTGTTGCCGCCGGCCTGACCCGCGCCGTTGTTCACCCCGGCCACCCCGGTGGCGCCGTCGACCCCGTTACCGCCGGCCCCGCCGACCCCACCTTGCCCGCCGGCCCCACCTTGCCCGCCGGCCCCCGATGTCGTCCCGCCGGCCCCGCCGACCCCACCTTGCCCGCCGGCCCCGCCGCTGCCACCGATCACACCGGAGTCACCCGGGTTGACACCGTTGGCGCCGCTGGCCCCGGCCCCGCCCTGGGCGCCGGCCCCGCCGGACCCGCCGGTACCGACCGACTGGCCGGTGGTGCCGGTCGTGCCGTTGGTGCCGCCGACCCCGCCGCTGCCGGGGTTGCCGCCGACCCCGCCGGCGCCGCCGGCGCCGATGTTCCCGCCGGCCCCGCCGGCCCCGCCGATGCCGCCGGTGGTGGTGGCCGCAGCCCCGGCCCCGCCGTTGCCCGCCGTCGCGCCGCTGGTGCCGCCTTGGCCGCCGGTGCCGCCGTTGCCGTTGGTGCCCGCGCCGCTGGCGCCGCTGCCGGCGTTGCCGCCGGCCCCGCCGGTGCCGCCTTGGCCGCCGGCCCCGCTGTTGCCGCCGGCCTGACCCGCGCCGTTGTTCACCCCGGCCACCCCGGTGGCGCCGTCGACCCCGTTACCGCCGGCCCCGCCGACCCCACCTTGCCCGCCGGCCCCACCTTGCCCGCCGGCCCCCGATGTCGTCCCGCCGGCCCCGCCGACCCCACCTTGCCCGCCGGCCCCGCCGCTGCCACCGATCACACCGGAGTCACCCGGGTTGACACCGTTGGCGCCGCTGGCCCCGGCCCCGCCCTGGGCGCCGGCCCCGCCGGACCCGCCGGTACCGACCGACTGGCCGGTGGTGCCGGTCGTGCCGTTGGTGCCGCCGACCCCGCCGCTGCCGGGGTTGCCGCCGACCCCGCCGGCCCCGGCCGCGCCGATGTTCCCGCCGGCCCCGCCGGCCCCGCCGGTGGCGCCGGTGGTGGTGGCCGCAGCCCCGGCCCCGCCGTTGCCCGCCGTCGCGCCGCTGGTGCCGCCTTGGCCGCCGGTGCCGCCGTTGCCGTTGGTGCCCGCGCCGCTGGCGCCGCTGCCGGCGTTGCCGCCGGCCCCGCCGGCCCCGCCGGCCCCGCCGGCCCCGCTGTTGCCGCCGGCCTGACCCGCGCCGTTGTTCACCCCGGCCACCCCGGTGGCGCCGGTGACCCCGTTACCGCCGTGACCGCCGGCCCCGCCGGCCCCGCCGGCCCCGCCGGCCCCGCCGGCCCCCGATGTCGTCCCGCCGGCCCCGCCGACCCCACCTTGCCCGCCGGCCCCGCCGCTGCCACCGATCACACCGGAGTCACCCGGGTTGACACCGTTGGCGCCGCTGGCCCCGGCCCCGCCCTGGGCGCCGGCCCCGCCGGACCCGCCGGTACCGACCGACTGGCCGGTGGTGCCGGTCGTGCCGTTGGTGCCGCCGACCCCGCCGGTGCCGTGGTTGCCGCCGACCCCGCCGGCCCCGGCCGCGCCGATGTTCCCGCCGGCCCCGCCGGCCCCGCCGGCGACGCCCACGATTGTGGCCGCAGCCCCGGCCCCGCCGTTGCCCGCCGTCGCGCCGCTGGTGCCGCCGGCCCCGCCGGCGCCGCCGTTGCCGTTGGCGCCCGCACCGCTGGCCCCGCTGCCGGCGTTGCCGCCGGCCCCGCCGGCCCCGCCGGCCCCGCCGGCCCCGCTGTTGCCGCCGGCCTGACCCGCGCCGTTGTTCACCCCGGCCACCCCGGTGGCGCCGGTGACCCCGTTACCGCCGTGACCGCCGGCCCCGCCGGCCCCGCCGGCCCCGCCGGCCCCGCCGACCCCCGATGTCGTCCCGCCGGCCCCGCCGGCCCCACCTTGCCCGCCGGCCCCGCCGCTGCCACCGATCACACCGGAGTCACCCGGGTTGACACCGTTGGCGCCGCTGGCCCCGGCCCCGCCCTGGGCGCCGGCCCCGCCGGACCCGCCGGTACCGACCGACTGGCCGGTGGTGCCGGTCGTGCCGTTGGTGCCGCCGGTGCCGCCGGTGCCGTGGTTGCCGCCGACCCCGCCGGCCCCGGCCGCGCCGATGTTCCCGCCGGCCCCGCCGGCCCCGCCGGCGACGCCCACGATTGTGGCCGCAGCCCCGGCCCCGCCGTTGCCCGCCGTCGCGCCGGCGGTGCCGCCGGCCCCGCCGGCGCCGCCGTTGCCGTTGGCGCCCGCACCGCTGGCCCCGCTGCCGCCGGCCCCGCCGGCCCCGCCGGCCCCGCCGGCCCCGCCGGCCCCGCTGTTGCCGCCGGCCTGACCCGCGCCGTTGTTCACCCCGGCCACCCCGGCCGCGCCGGTGACCCCGTTACCGCCGTGACCGCCGGCCCCGCCGGCCCCGCCGGCCCCGCCGGCCCCGCCGACCCCCGATGTCGTCCCGCCGGCCCCGCCGGCCCCACCGGCCCCGCCGACCCCGCCGCTGCCACCGATCACACCGGAGGCCCCCGAGACGCTGCCGTTCGCGCCGCTGGCCCCGGCCCCGCCCTGGGCGCCGGCCCCGCCGGACCCGCCGGTACCGACCGACTTGCCGGCCCCGCCGCTGGCCCCGGCGCTGCCGCCGACCCCGCCGCTGCCGGCCGCGCCGCCGACCCCGCCGGCCCCGGCCGCGCCGATCGACCCGCCGGCCCCGCCGGCCCCGCCGGCGACGCCCACGATTGTGGCCGCAGCCCCGGCCCCGCCGTTGCCCGCCGTCGCGCCGGCGGTGCCGCCGGCCCCGCCGGCGCCGCCGTTGCCGTTGGCGCCCGCACCGCTGGCCCCGCTGCCGCCGGCCCCGCCGGCCCCGCCGGCCCCGCCGGCCCCGCCGGCCCCGCTGTTGCCGCCGGCCTGACCCGCGCCGTTGTTCACCCCGGCCACCCCGGCCGCGCCGGTGACCCCGTTACCGCCGTGACCGCCGGCCCCGCCGGCCCCGCCGGCCCCGCCGGCCCCGCCGACCCCCGATGTCGTCCCGCCGGCCCCGCCGGCCCCACCGGCCCCGCCGACCCCGCCGCTGCCACCGATCACACCGGAGGCCCCCGAGACGCTGCCGTTCGCGCCGCTGGCCCCGGCCCCGCCCTGGGCGCCGGCCCCGCCGGACCCGCCGGTACCGACCGACTTGCCGGCCCCGCCGCTGGCCCCGGCGCTGCCGCCGACCCCGCCGCTGCCGGCCGCGCCGCCGACCCCGCCGGCCCCGGCCGCGCCGATCGACCCGCCGGCCCCGCCGGCCCCGCCGGCGACGCCCACGATTGTGGCCGCAGCCCCGGCCCCGCCGTTGCCCGCCGTCGCGCCGGCGGTGCCGCCGGCCCCGCCAGCCCCGCCGTCGCCGTTGGCGCCCGCGCCGCTGGCGCCGCTGCCGCCGGCCCCGCCGGCCCCGCCGGCCCCGCCGGCCCCGCTGTTGCCGCCGGCCTGACCCGCGCCGTTGTTCACCCCGGCCACCCCGGCCGCGCCGGTGACCCCGTTACCGCCGTGACCGCCGGCCCCGCCGGCCCCGCCGGCCCCGCCGGCCCCGCCGACCCCGCTACCGTATGCGGCCCCGCCGGCCCCGCCCACACCGCCCACACCGCCGGCGCCACCGGAGGTACCCGAGGCCCCCGAGCCGCTGCCGTTGGCGCCGGTGGCCCCGGCCCCGCCCATGCCGCCGGCCCCGCCGGACCCGCCGTGGCCCAATATCGACAGGCCGCCGGCGCCGCCGGCCCCGCCGCTGCCGCCGGCGCCACCGTGAACGCCCGGCACGCCCGCCGACCCGACCCCGCCAGCCCCGCCGTTCCCGCCGTTGCCTGCCCCCGCAGCACCGCCGGCACCGCCGGCCCCACCTAACCAGCCGCTCCCGCCGTTCCCGCCGTTGCCGGACAACAACCCCGCAGCTCCACCGTTACCGCCAGCCGCGGTGGTGGTGCCGCTGGTGAAGCTGTAGCCGGTTCCTCCGTTGCCGGACAACAACCCGCCGGCCCCGCCGTTCGGGTTCGTCGCCGTCCCGTTGGCGCCGTTGCCGACCAGCGGGACCCCAAGCAACGCCTGGGTGGACGCATTCACCGCAGCCAGCGCCCGCTGCTCCACGTCCTGCATCGACGAGACGCTGGCCGCCTCGGCGGCCGCATACGAAACCCCGGCACCATTCAAGGCGTGCATAAACCGCGCATGAAACGCCGCCGCCTGCGCGCTGAGCGCCTGAAATTGCTGGCCGTGCGTGCCGAACAGCGCCGCGATAGCCGCCGACACTTCATCGCCGGCAGCGGCCACAATCGCGGTCGTCCGGGTCGCCGCGGCTGCGTTGGCCGCCTTGATCGCCTCCCCAAGCCCGGACACCTCCGACGAGGCTGCGGCCAATACTTCCGGTGCTGCGATCAGGTAAGAAGACATCGTTGGCTCCCATTACGCTGGGGTCGAAACCCACAATCTTCAGGACGGCGCCGTCGAACGTACGCGCAACGGATTTGGATGTGGACGAATTGGACAATTTTGTGCACTCGTTTTTGACTGACGCTTCATTAGGTGACTGGAGCGATTGCGTCCGGGTCACAGACGCCAAGCCGCCGCGGACCATGACAGCGCTCACCGCCAAGTCGCGGTCCAGCACCACAAGGTCGGCGTCAAAGCCCGCCGCGGGCCGCCCACCCGATCGCGCCCGAGGGCGCGGACGGTGTTGCCCAGCTCATCTGAACCGCGGCGGTCACCCCCGCATCGAAGTCCAGCAAACCGGGCGACCCCACGGGAGCGCCCGCCGGGCGTGGTGGTGATCGGCGTGGTGGTCGCTACCGGCTGGTGGCCCGGTAGAGGATGCGGGCATTCTGCGCGAGGACGGCCGCGACGTGCTCGGCGCCGACTGCAGATGCGATGCGGTCGAGGTCGGCGTCGCGGAACGGGGTCGCGGCGCGAGTTGAGGGGAGGTCGCTGCCGAAGATCAGCGCGGCGGGCTTGATGTCTACGATCGTGCGCATCAACCTGTCGGGGTCGCGGACGTGGATGCGGCCGAAACCGGTTGCTTTGACCGCCATTCCGGATTCGACGAGCCGCAGCAACGCCCCGGCGGTGTCGTCGGACATCGCGAGGTGATCGATGCTGACCTGCGGCAGACTCGCCAGCGCGCGTTCCAGGTCGGCCAGGTCAGCGGCGTCGACGTAGAACTCGGCGTGCCAGCCGACGATGTCGTGCACGCGGCGGGCCAGGGCATCGATTTCGCCCACTGGTGTCGATCCGCCGCGGTAGAGGTTGAACCGTATTGCGCGCACCCCAACCCTGCCTTTGCCGGTCTTGGCGGCGCGGCTGATGGGACCGGACTGGATGGTGCGTGGGCACAGTTTCGCCCAGGAGACCAGGTGCTCGGGTGTGGGAGAACGGGTCATCTCCAGTCCAATTTCGGCGATGATCCTCTGCGCGGCACGTTGGCCGATACCCGGGATCTCATCGAGGCGCTCGATGACGCTTGGCGCGCATTGGGCCACTGTGACGGGATCGACCCGGGTGCCGTCGCCGGTGTCAGGATCGCTACCGCTGGTGTCCCGATCGGCATCGATGCCCGCACCCGGGCCCGTGCCGGGGTCGCTGTGATCGATGGCCCCAGCCGCGGCGGGCAGCTCAGCGATCAACTCCTCGATGCGCACGGTCAAGGTGTCGATCTGGGCTTACCCGTCCGAACAGGCAACAGATCCTCGATCAAGGCCCACTGAGCATCAGACAACACCTGAAACCGCGACATACCCCTAAGCCTCAGGCACAACACCCGAAACTATTGTCAGACACGCCTTAGCCCAGCCCGCTTCTTGTCCGCTCGCTTGGACATTGCTCGTCGCAAGAAGAACGCCAACCATGGAAAGCGGCCAGCCTCTGGCAGACGCGCACGAGCATGACGCCGGCCACCCGCCTCACGCGCTTTCGGTGCTGGGATTTTCGATCAAAGGAAGCCGCACCCGAAAAACCGTTCGGCCGTCGGCGGACTCGGCGGTGACCGAACCACGATGCGCCTTGACGATCGAGGCGACGATGGCCAGGCCCAGTCCGTTGCCCGCCCCGTTGGTCCGGGATTTGTCCGCACGGACGAACCGCTCGAACAGCCGGGGCAGCACCGCCGCGTCGATGTCGGGGCCATCGTCGTCGACCGTCAGTTCGGCGCATGGCGCGTCCGGGCCGCGGCGGTGCCGGGTGATCCCCGCGGTCACCGTAACGCCGGGCGGCGTGTGCATCCGGGCATTGTTGAGCAGATTGCTGACGGCCTGGTGCAGCCGGGCGTGATCCCCGCGCACCCATACCGGCTCGTCGGGCAGGTCTTTGACCCAGTGATGCGTGGGTGCCGCGACGGCCGCGTCGTTCACCGCGTTGATGACGAGGTCGGCCAAGTCCACGTCTTCGGTCTGCAGATCTTCGCCCTCGCCCAGCCGGGATAGCAGCAAGAGCTCGTCGACCAGCGACGTCATCCGCCGCGCTTCCGACTCGATGCGGGCCAGCGCGTACTCGGTGGTCGGCGGCAGTGCCGAACTGTCTTGGCGGGTGAGCTCGGCATAACCCTGAATCGCGGCCAGCGGAGTGCGCAGCTCGTGGCTGGCGTCGGTGATGAATTGCCGCATCCGCAGGTCGGACTCGGCGCGATGGGCCAGCGCGCTATCCACGTTGTCCAGCAACCGATTCAGTGTGTGCCCGACGATCCCGACTTCGTTGCCCGGGTCGGTATCCTCGGGCCGCACTCGCACGCTGATCCGGTGGTCGTCGCTGGAGAGCGGCATGGCGGCGACCTCTGCGGCGGTCACAGCAACCCGCCGCAACGGGCGCAGGGTGTACCCGACGACCCACACCGTGAGTCCCGCCGTAACCACCAGCGCGAAGGCCACCAGCGCGGTGGTCGTGATGTTCTTGCGCGCGATGATCTGGTTGGCCAGTGTCAGCGATACCCCGACGACGAGCACTTCGGAGCCCTCGATGCGGCAGTCGACCCGGAAGGCGCCCAGGCTGCCCAGTTTTTCGGTATGGGCCGGGCCGTCGACCCAGGTCTGCGCCTGGATAGCGCGGACGACGTCGGGTGGCGCCGGTCGCGGTTCGTCTTCGGAGAAGACCGCCGAGCCGACCACCACGCCGTCGCGCATCACGGCGATGAGGTTTCCCGGCGTTTGCCCGGTGAACTCCAACAGCGCCTGCCCCACCGGCGGGGTGCCGGCGTGCGCCGACGTGTGTTCGCCGTTGCGCCACCGGTCGTAGGAGTGGGTGAACGCGTGCAAGGAGTTGGCAACCTCCGCGTCGTTCATCGTGGTGACGTAGCCGCGCAGGCTCAGCACCGAAACGACGCCGACGGCGACCAGCACCGCGGTGACGACAACCAACACGCCCAACAGCAGCTGGCGGCGCAAGGAGCGCGGGAACCACCAGGGAAGATTTCCGGTCCGAGCGGATGGTTCTTCGGTCATTCAGGAGGTTTCAGGGGCATTCACGGGGTCATTCAGGTGGCCGCAGCACATATCCAACCCCACGGACGGTGTGAATCAACGGCTCCCGACCGGAGTCGATCTTCTTCCTCAGGTACGAGATGTACAGATCGACGATGCTGGTGCGCCCGGCGAAGTCGTAGTTCCAGACCCGGTCGAGGATCTCGGTACGGCTCAGCGCCCGGCGGGGATTGCGCATGAGGAAGCGAAGCAGCTCGAACTCGGTCGAGGAAAGCGAGATCTGCTCACCGTCGCGGGTCACCTCGCGGCTGGCGGTGTCCACCCGCAGATCGCCGACCTTGAGCGCCTCCGCCGCGGGTGGGCTCTGCTGGCTGGCGCGGCGCAGCAACCCGCGCAGTCGGGCCACCAGTTCCTCCAGGCTGAACGGCTTGGTCATGTAGTCGTCGGCGCCAGCGGTCAGGCCGGTGACCCTGTCCATGACCGAATCGCGGGCGGTGAGGAACAGCGTGGGGGTGTAGGCCTCGGATTCGCGAACCCGCTCCAGGATCCGCAGCCCGTCCATGTCGGGCAGCATTATGTCGAGGACCAGCACGTCAGGGCCGCTCTTTTCGAACTTGGCCAGGGCCTCGCGTCCGTTGTGGGCGATGTCGACAACCCAGCCTTCGTAATGCAACGCCATCCTCACCAGATTGGTCAGGGCCGGCTCATCGTCGACCAGCAAAACCCGGATCGGGGATCCATCGGTGCGATAGATCCGGGGCAGTTGCCCCAGGATGGCTTGGCGCGGTCGCTGGCCGCCCACGTAGCTAGTCGTTGCGGTCATCCTCCTAGCTTCTCCCAGCACACATGCCGTTGTCACGGGCTTCATAGGGTTCTCAAATTTATGCGGGCCGGGCAGCAGCGGGCCGACGGCCGCAGAAATATGCATTTCATATGCATGGCACACGCCGACTCGGGTTAAATAATTCCGCGAAAAATACCGTAATGTGTAGCCATTGGTGTGATGGAGCATATCAATTGAATGGGGTAGCTCTTCAAATCATGGGCCCGCAAGCGGATTACGTTGGCTAGCGCGATTTGGCCGTCCGGCGCTCGCCGACGGAGGACTAAAACGGTTGCGCGACGGCCGAGGACGCCGAGGTCTCGGCCTTCCGTGAACGCGAAGTTACACCAAGTTACGATTGTCGGGAGATTTGAATGTGTTTCGCGACGAACATCGCGGACGTGCGGTAGAAAAAGGTATGCGCGACGGCTGGCGAATTGCCGGGATTCGGTTTCGATAACTTGATGATTGCCATCGGAGATTTAGCCACCCACCGTCCCGTCCGCTCGGTGTTGACGGTAGCGGCCGATCAGATCTCGGCGATGACGGCGACACCCACTTCGTCGTACGCGGCGCCAGCAATCAGCAAGGTCGGGGCACTCGCGGTTGCGATTGCTGGCTTGTTCCCGACCGCCTGGGTGAGCCTTTGCCGGCAGGGTCGCCGAGGCCGCGCCGCGTGACCCTGACCAGCAAACTCAGGTATAGAAAGGTAGCGGGACAGGCGATGGATTTCGGCGCATTGCCGCCGGAGGTCAACTCCGGCCGGATGTATCTGGGGCCGGGGCCCGCGAGCCTGCGGGACGCCTCCGCCGGATGGGAACGGCTGGCCGTCGAGTTGCACAGCACCGCGAGCGCGTACCAGTCGGTGATCTCGGGCCTGACCGACGAATCGTGGCTGGGCGGGGCGTCGACGTCGATGGCGTCGGCGTTCGCGTCCTTTCTGGCATGGCTGAGGGCGACCGCTGGCCAATGTGAGGAGGCGGCCACCCGGGCCACCGCCGTCGCGGCCGCCTACGAAACGGCGTACGCGATGACGGTGCCGCCGCCGGTGGTCGTGGCCAACCGCGATCGGCTGGCGACGTTAATCGGGAACAATTCGCTGGGGCAGCACACGCCGGCGATCGCGGCCACCGAGGCCGAGTACTGCGAGATGTGGGCCAAGGACGCGGCGGCGATGTACAACTATGCCGCCCGTTCGGCTGCTGCCTCGTCCTTTTCGATCTTTACGCAGCCGCTTGCCGGCCGGGCCGTCGCGCAGGGCGGTAGCGGGGCCGGCACGCAGACCACGCCGACGAAGTTGATCTCCTCGGTGCCCCCAGCGCTGCGGGGTCTTTCCACGCCCGGTGTGGGCAGCGACCCGTTCGGCACGGGACTCGATCTGACCGGTGGGGATTCGATGTTGGCGCCCGAGGTGCCTGTGGACGGTCTCGGCGCACTCGCCGATCCATGGGAAGGCATGGATTCAGGCATGCCTTCGGGCATCGATTCAGGCGCTGAAGCGGACTTCGGCCAGGCGGAGGCGGTCGGCTATCTGTCGGTGCCGCCGAGTTGGGCCGATTCGCTGGCGATGGCGCCACCGGACCCGGGCGACCTGATGACGTGGCGGTCAACTCGCGTCGCCATCAAGCCCGCGCCTGGGGGTGTCGCCCAGCCGGCGATGGGGGGCATGGTCGGCTGCGAGGTCGACGGTGGGGTCGAGCGGATTGGGTACCGCGGCACACCGCTTATCTGTTCATCGGTAACGGGATAGGAGAGAAACAAACGGACCACAAATAGCGGGGCCGCCCACCATTCGGTGTGCGGCCCCGCTATTTGCTGTATGCGGTTAGGCCCAGCTGGAGCCTACGGCGCTGTCCGTGCTGGCCATGTTGCTGCCGGCGCTTTGCACCTTCTGGCCGTGCGAGTTGGCCTGCTCGTAGATCACCTGGAAGTTGCGACCCAGCTGGGTGATGAACTCCTGGCAAGCCACCGAACCGGCGCCGCCCCAGAAGTCACCGGCAGCAAGCACATCGCGAACGATGGCCTGGTGCTCGGCTTCCAATGATGCGGCCTGAGCCCGGATCAGGGCGCCGTGCGCGTCGACGTCGCCGAACTGGTAATTAATGGTCATCTTTACGTTCTCCTAAGTTTGAAAGTATTTGGGCAGCAGTAGTTTTGGACTATTTGCGGAGGGCTAGCTGCTGAGGATCTGCTGCGAAGCCTGCTCTTGCTGCTCGTAGTTGTTGGCGTCACGGATCAGCCCGTCGCGCACACCGTGCAGCATGTTGATGATGTTGCGGAAGGCCTGATTCATCTGGCCCATGGTGTCGTAGGAGGTTGCCTCGGCCATACCACTCCAGCCCGAGCCGGAGATGTTCTGCGAGGACGCCCACATCCGGCGAGCCTCGTCGTCGACCGTCTGGGCGTGGGTCTCGAAACGCCCTGCCATGGCCCGCATCGCGTGCGGGTCGGTCATAAAGCGTGCCATGTTGTATTTCTCCTTGTCGTAGGTTCAGCTTCTCGAAGTTGTTGCTGTTGATCGGTGCGGTGCGTGCCGCATGACGGATAGATTACGGCCTACCGCTTAGCTGGTGGCCTCAAACAGGTGATATATCCTCCCTTTTTTCCGGCATCACACGACGACCTGTTTGCAGATAGCACGATGACCCCTTAGCCATCGCATGGCGACGTCGTTCGATATCACACGACGACGTGTTTGGGCATGACGATGGGCTTGAACCCGTACCGCGGGCCGGCACCGTATGCGGCCGCACCCTTGGCGGCCGCGGCCGCACCCGGCATCCCGGGCATCGCCGCGACCGGCCCGGCGCCTTCCTCGGGAACCGTCCAGCCGCTGCCCTCGATCGGGGCGGTGGAAGAGGCCAACGTTGCCGGGGTGGCCGCAGACCAGCCGGCCGGCACCGACAGGCCACCGACCGCGCCCGCCTCGCCCATGCCCGCCGACATCGCCCCGCCCAGGCCGCCGAGTGGCGTCGCCGAGCCCGCCAGCGCGGCTTCCGCCCCAGCGGCGGCCGGAACGACGTCGCCGGTGGCCGCGGCGGCGGCCGCCGCCGGGGCGGTGGCAATCGTGTGGACATACGACGCCACGGTCGGGATGGTGTTGCCGACGAACCATGCCGCCGTGACACCGATCTGCTGGACGAAGTTGAAGTTGAACAGCGTGCCGCCCAGGCCGTCCAGGGAAGTTACGAGGCTCCCTAACTGGGGGAAGGTGGAGTTGAACCAGTTGAATGCCTGGAGACCGAAAGGCTGCAGGGTACCGCCGCCAAGCAGCCCTGCCGCGGGCGAGGCGGCGGCGTTCGCGAGCGCCGTCGCGGGCGAGGCCGCGGTGGTCGCGCTCGCCGCCGCGGCCTGGATGCCCGGAGCGGCCGGGTTGGTGTTCGGCGTCGCAGGCGTCAGCGGCTGAAGGACGCTGTTCATCGTCGCGGCGGCCGCGTAGGTGTACATCGCGGTGGCGTCCTGAACCCACATTTCCATGTACTGAGCCTCGGTCGCCAGGATCGCCGGCGTGTTGATACCCAGGACGTTCGAGGCCACCAACGCTGCCAGCTGAGCCCTATTGGCGGCGACCACCGCCGGCGGCACCGTCGCCGCAAACGCTGCCTCGTAAGCGGCCGCTGACGCCGTCGCCTGGGCGCCCGCCTGCTCGGCCGCCGCCGCTGTTTGGGTCAGCCACCCCACGTAGGGCTGGGCCGCGGCGGCCGCCGCCGCCGAACCCACACCCGTCCACTGCTCGGTGGTCAGCGCCGTGATGACCGACTCGTATTGCGTTGCGGTGCTGCTCAACTCCGCGGCCAGGTTGCTCCAGGCCGTCGAGGCGGCCATCAACGGTCCCGAGCCGGCGCCGCTGTACATGAGCGCGGAGTTGATCTCAGGGGGCATAACTGCGAAATCTAAGACCACTTTTCTTTATCCCGTTCCTTGTGACCGAATTTCGTTTTTTATTGACTAGCGACGACCGCGCGCGGCCCGAGCCCTAGATGGCCGTCGGCTTTGGCATTTGGTCAATGTAGTCGTCGGCGCCAGCGGTCAGGCCGGTGACCCGGTCCATGACGGAATCGCGGGCGGTCAGGAACAGCGTGGGGGTGTAGGCGTCGGATTCGCGAACCCGCTCCAGGATCCGCAGCCCGTCCATGTCGGGCAGCATTATGTCGAGGACCAGCACGTCAGGGCCGGTCTTTTCGAACTTGGCCAGGGCCTTGCGTCCGTTGTGGGCGATGTCGACAACCCAGCCTTCGTTGTGCAGCGCCATTTTCACCAGATTGGTCATCGCCCGCTCATCGTCGACCAGCAAAACCCGGATCGGGGATCCATCGGTGCGATAGATCCGGGGCAGTTGGCCTCAGGATGGCTTGGCGCGGCCGCTGGCTGCCCGCGTAGCTCGTCGTTGCGGTCATCCTCCTAGCTTCTCCCAGCACACATGCCGTTTGTCACGGGCTTCATAGGGTTCTCAAATGTACGCGGGCTGGGTGGAAGCGGGCCTTGGCCACCCGGGCGACCTGATGACGTGGCCGTCGACTCGCGTCGCCATCAAGCCCGCGCCTGGGGGTGTCGCCCAGCCGGCGATGGGGGGCATGGTCGGCTGCGAGGTCGACGGTGGGGTCGAGCGGATTGGGTACCGCGGCACACCGCTTATCTGTTCATCGGTAACGGGATAGGAGAGAAACAAACGGACCACAAATAGCGGGGCCGCCCACCATTCGGTGTGCGGCCCCGCTATTTGCTGTATGCGGTTAGGCCCAGCTGGAGCCTACGGCGCTGTCCGTGCTGGCCATGTTGCTGCCGGCGCTTTGCACCTTCTGGCCGTGCGAGTTGGCCTGCTCGTAGATCACCTGGAAGTTGCGACCCAGCTGGGTGATGAACTCCTGGCAAGCCACCGAACCGGCGCCGCCCCAGAAGTCACCGGCAGCAAGCACATCGCGAACGATGGCCTGGTGCTCGGCTTCCAATGATGCGGCCTGAGCCCGGATCAGGGCGCCGTGCGCGTCGACGTCGCCGAACTGGTAATTAATGGTCATCTTTACGTTCTCCTAAGTTTGAAAGTATTTGGGCAGCAGTAGTTTTGGACTATTTGCGGAGGGCTAGCTGCTGAGGATCTGCTGCGAAGCCTGCTCTTGCTGCTCGTAGTTGTTGGCGTCACGGATCAGCCCGTCGCGCACACCGTGCAGCATGTTGATGATGTTGCGGAAGGCCTGGTTCATCTGGCCCATGGTGTCGTAGGAGGTTGCCTCGGCCATACCACTCCAGCCCGAGCCGGAGATGTTCTGCGAGGACGCCCACATCCGGCGAGCCTCGTCGTCGACCGTCTGGGCGTGGGTCTCGAAACGCCCTGCCATGGCCCGCATCGCGTGCGGGTCGGTCATAAAGCGTGCCATGTTGTATTTCTCCTTGTCGTAGGTTCAGCTTCTCGAAGTTGTTGCTGTTGATCGGTGCGGTGCGTGCCGCATGACGGATAGATTACGGCCTACCGCTTAGCTGGTGGCCTCAAACAGGTGATATATCCTCCCTTTTTTCCGGCATCACACGACGACCTGTTTGCAGATAGCACGATGACCCCTTAGCCATCGCATGGCGACGTCGTTCGATATCACACGACGACGTGTTTGGGCATGACGATGGGCTTGAACCCGTACCGCGGGCCGGCACCGTATGCGGCCGCACCCTTGGCGGCCGCGGCCGCACCCGGCATCCCGGGCATCGCCGCGACCGGCCCGGCGCCTTCCTCGGGAACCGTCCAGCCGCTGCCCTCGACCGGCGCGGTGGAAGAAGCCAACGTTGCCGGGGTGGCCGCAGACCAGCCGGCCGGCACCGACAGGCCACCGACCGCGCCCGCCTCGCCCATGCCCGCCGACATCGCCCCGCCCAAGCCGCCGAGTGGCGTCGCCGAGCCTGCCAGCGCGGCTTCCGCCCCGACGGCGGGTGCGACGGCGTCGGCGGCTGCGGCCGCCGCCGGCGCCGCCGTGCCTGCCGCCCAGACGGTGTGCGCATACGACGCCACGGTCGGGATGGTGTTACCGACGAACCATGCCGCCGTGACGCCGACCTGCTGGACCAAGTTGAAGTTGAACAGCGTGCCGCCCAGGCCGTCCACCGCGTTCAGGAAGTCCTGCACACCTTGAGGCAACGATTCAAATAATTGCTGACCAAAGGGTGCCAGGGTATTGCCAAGCAGCCCCGCCGCGGGCGAGGCGGCGGAGTTCGCGAGCGCCGTCGCGGGCGAGGCCGCGGTGGTCCCGCTCGCCGCCGCGGCCTGGATGCCCGCTGCGCCCGGGTTGGTGTTCGGCGTCGCAGGCGTCAGCGGCTGAAGGACGCTGTTCATCGTCGCGGCGGCCGCGTAGGTGTACATCGCGGTGGCGTCCTGGACCCACATTTCCATGTACTGCGCCTCGGTCGCCAGGATCGCCGGCGTGTTTACACCCAGGATGTTGCTTGCCACCAAGGCCGCCAGCTGAGCCCTATTGGCGGCGACCACCAACGGTGGCACCGTCGCCGCGAACGCTGCCTCGTAAGCGGCCGCTGACGCCGTCGCCTGGGCGCCCGCCTGCTCGGCCGCCCCCGCTGTTTGGGTCAGCCACCCCACGTAAGGCTGGGCCGCGGCGGCCGCCGCCGCCGAACCCACACCCGTCCACTGCTCGGTGGTCAGCGCCGTGATGACCGACTCGTATTGCGTTGCGGTGCTGCTCAACTCCGCGGCCAGGTTGCTCCAGGCCGTCGAGGCGGCCATCAGCGGTCCCGAGCCGGCGCCGCTGTACATGAGCGCGGAGTTGATCTCGGGCGGCATAACTGCGAAATCTAAGACCATTTTTCTTTATCCCGTTCCTTGTGACCGAAATTCGTTTTTTGTTGACTAGCGACGACCGCGTGGGACCCGAGCCCTAGACGGCCGCCGGTTTCGGCATGACGATCGGCTTGACGCCGTAGCGCGGGGCGCCGAAGCCGGCGCTGTTGCGCGCGGCCGCGCCCATCCCGGGCATTCCGGGGATGATGGCCCCCGTCCCGGCTTGCGGCGCGGCGGCGGTCCAGCCCACGGTCTGGATCGGCGAGGCAACTCCCGCCGTCGGGACCACGCTGGCCCAGCTCGGCGGCACCGACAACCTGCCGACCAGGCTCGCCTGGCCCAGGCCGCCCATGCCCCCACCCATCGGCATCGCGCCCATGCCACCCATCCCCGCAACCGGGGTGACGTTGGACGCCGCGGTGGCATCGGCGACAGCACCCGCGTCCGCGGCGGGAATCGTTCCGGCGAGGTTGGAGATGTCCTGGGGCGCAATCAGACCGCCACCGGCCATGCCGAGGCAGTCGGACATGGCCGAGGCCCAGTTCCCACCCTCGAAGCTAAGGAAGTTGGCTCCGTTGCTGGAGAGGCTGAACGGGCTACCGCCGAGGCTGTTGCCCGGCCCGCCAAGGAAGGTGCTGATGTTGTTGATGATGCCGGTCAGCTGGCTACCCGGGCCGTTCGCCAAACTGGACGCCGCGGCGTTGGTGGCCTCCATTTCGGAGTAGGTGCCGGAGCTGAGCCCCAGCGTGTTGACGAACTGCTCGTGAATGGTTTGAGCTTCGGCGGCGATCTGCTGGTAGAGGGCGCCGTACGCCCCGAAGAGTCCCGCTTGTATCTGGGATATCTGGTCGGAGGCTGCGGGAGCGACGGTTGTGGTCGGTGCTGCAGCGCCCGCGTTCTGCGCCGTCAGGTTGCTACCGATCGACGTGAGCTTCGCCGCCGCAGCTAACAACTCCTCAGGTACTGTTGTCAGAAAAGACATCTACCACTCCTAATGTGTATGGAACTCCCGACCCAAGGCGCTGGGCCGACCTGTGCGTTGGCGTATGGGCCCCTGTGTATCGCGTAAGGCTAGCGATCCCCGCGTCCACAGTCCCGATGGGAACGGCCGGGGTGGCGGGCGTTTACGGCTTCTTAACGAAGGCGCGCGCACTTTTAACAGGCTCTTACGGGTCGACATAGCGGTGTCATCTGGTCCCGCCCTGCAGCAAAGGTGTACGTCGCGCGGCGCGCGGATTTTAGGGTAAACGCGGCGCTGACGCACGTCCTGAGATTGACGAAAATCGTTATGGGCCGGATGCTGCAGGTCGGGGTGCGCGCGCTAGATTCGCCGCCGGGCCCCCATAGCCCAATTGGCAGAGGCAGCGGACTTAAAATCCGCCCAGTGTCGGTTCGAGTCCGACTGGGGGCACCCCGTTCGCGCAGCTAGACGCGGTTCTGGCACTTGGCGTCAAC
The DNA here is from genome assembly GCA_963845595.1 of uncultured Actinomycetota bacterium. Lineage (GTDB taxonomy): Bacteria > Actinomycetota > Actinomycetes > Mycobacteriales > Mycobacteriaceae > Mycobacterium. The sequence continues at coordinate 143,985 of CAWJSU010000002.1, read as the reverse complement.
CTGCGAGCCAGTCTCGGTGTCACCGATTGTCGCAACTCCAACTGCTTGCGGCCCGCCGCGGCATCTGGCGGTGGTGCACGATGACCGTGAAAATTCCTGGCCGGCGGTTGCAGCGCATTCGGTCAGTTCGCGGCGTTCATCCAGGAGCGTGTCCGCCACGGAGGCGACGGCAGCGGCCCACTCCGTTCCCGAGCCGCACGGCGAAGAACCGCCACCATCTCAGCTCGGAGTCGATGGTCTCGATGCCGCGCATGCGCGGAGCATATGCCTCGGCAATCTCTAAGTGGAAACGCCCAAAGCTAAGCTAGCTGCCGCGGCGGCCGCGGCCCGATTTGATGATCTCGAGGCGTTCCTTGAGCAGTTCGTCGAGTTCCTCGATCGAACGGCGTTCGCGCAGCATGTCCCAGGGTGTGCGCGGCACCTTGACCTTCTTGGGTTCGGCCGGGTCACCACCCTCGATCAGCGTGCCCTCCATGCCGTTGCGGCACGGCCAGGTGTCGGGGATCTCAGCGTCGCTGGCGAAGGGGACCTCGAACTCCCCGCCGTTCTTGGTCCGATACCGCGCGATCTGACGTGGCGCTAGGTCGTGATTGCGGTCGGTCTCGTAGCTCACGGATCCGAGGCGACTGCCTCTCATGACGCGATCAGCCATGATTAACGCTCCACTTGATCGGCAGTAGCGCGCATCCGACCAGGCAATCGAAGCGGATCGTGCTCGCCCACACCTTCGGACAGGGTGTAGGTAAGTTGCCGTAACTCGACGGCGTAGTTGCGCAAGTCCTGGCGGAGCTGCGCCTCAAAGGTGGGCATGATTTCTTCCTGTGGCAGGGATTTACTGAGACGCTCGGACTTTTCGTATAGCCAGGCTTGAAATCTGATGCCGTCTAGCTGTCTATCCGCGATGCACCTGGGGGTGTTTTTAGCGTCTCCCAACCGTGCCCGCCACCCTACTCCGCTGGCGGACTAACTACTACGCGCCACCCTATTCGTAGGACGGCCGGTACGACATTCCGAAGGCGACCCTCCTACCTACCCTGGCTGGACCGGGACAACGACGGCTTCGCCTGCGGGGGCCACCAGGCGCCGAGCGGGCTTCCGGCGCCGGCGTGCCGGAGTAGACGGCGACCCCGACGACGGGGATGTTGGCGGCGGGTGCCGATGAGGTGTCGACGGCGGTTGCGGCGCTGTTTTCCGGGTTCGGCCGGGCTTATCAGCGGCTGAGCGCCCAAGCGGCAAGATTTCACGGCGAATTCGTGCAGACCCTGACCGCCGGCGGGGGCTGGTATGCGGCTGCCGAGGCAGCCGGCGCCACGTCGTTGCATGGCCTCGGCGGCACCTCGTCACTGCGGACTGTCGAGCACGCTGTGCAGGCTGTGGAGCAGGTGCCCCACGCGGTCAATGCGAGCGCGCTGGCGTGGATGGGGCGTCCACTGATCGGCAATGGAACGGACGGCACGGCCTTGAGCCCCGATGGCGGGACCGGTGGACTGCTGTATGGCAACGGCGGCACCGGCTATTCCGAAACGATGGCGGGCGTGGCCGGTGGCGCCGGGGGTCCGGCGGGGCTGATCGGCAATGGGGGTGGCGGCGGTGCCGGGGGAGCCAACGCCGCCGGCGGGGCCGGTGGTCGCGGTGGGTGGCTGTTCGGTCACGGCGGGACCGGTGGACAGGGCGGCGCCGGCCCGGCGGGCGCGTCGAGTGTCGCCGCCGCGAGTGGTGGGGTCGGCGGAACCGGTGGCGCTGCGGGTTTGTTCGGTGCCGGTGGGTCCGGTGGTGCCGGCGGGGCGGCCGGTACCTGGACCTCCGGCAGCGGATTTGGCGGGTTTGGCGGCTTCGGAGGCCACGGCGGCTGGCTGTTTGGCAGCGCCGGGGCCGCCGGGCAAGGGGGAGTCGGCCCGGTGAGCCGAACGGTTCCGCTGCAAATCATTGATGTCACCGAGCCGGCGGTAGACATCTCCGTAAACGGCGGACCGAGTGTGCCCGTGCTGGTCGACACCGGATCTCGTGGTCTTGTTGTCTTACCCGAAGACGTCGGGGGAACAACGGGAGTGCTGAACCTCGGCCTACCTACCGGATTCGGTATCGGCGCTTACAGCGGGGGGCTGACCTATCTCTACGCGACGTATCACACGACGGTGAATTTCGGCAATGGAATCGTCACCGCACCGACGAAAGTTGACGTCGTCCTGGCGTCATTCCCAGAATCTTTCGGCGACTATTTTGGTCCCGCCGGTGCACATGGCGTTTTGGGTATTGGGCCGAATGCGCTGGGCCCGGGTCCCAGCAGTGTCACCACGGCATTGCCCGGCGACCTCAACCAGGGTGTGCTCATAAACGAATCCGCGGGTGTCCTCCAGTTCGGTCCCAACCCGTTGCCCACCACAGCCTCGCTTTTCGGCGCGCCGATTACCATCCTGGACGTACAGGTCAATAACGGGCCCAAGGTACCCGTTATCGGGGTTATCGATTCCGGTGGTGTGACCGGAACCCTCCCGTCATACGTAGTCGGGAACAGTCAGCTCTCCGGAACCCTGCCCGCGGGAACAGCCATTTCGGTGTACACCAGCGACGGTTCTACGCTGCTGTACTCGTACACGACGAACGGATGGGACGGCCCAACGGTGTCGGTCGTCAACGTGTTCAATACCGGTTACATACCCTTCGCGCAGCTACCGGTATACGTCGCCAACAGCCCCGGCCGCGTCGGGACGACAACCATTGACACCTGAATTGCTAAGCCGGGCTTTGCCCCTGGTGCCCCCGGGTTCGGCACCGGGAAAACTTGTGCCCGCACGCGCATGGGTTGCCAACGGCGGTCACCAGCGGTTCGGGTGAAAACGGCAGCAAACCTCCCGCAACCTCTTGAGCGATGCTAAGCCGCAGCCACGTCCGCGCGTGAGATTACGGCTGCGTTGGCCCATCCAGAAACTGGGCAAAGCCGACCCATACACTGGCCAATCGTGGGCATGCTGTTTGGCTTTGCGCCGTGGATCGTCTATTGGGTCCTTATCGGTAACGTCCCCTTCCTTACCGCCGCGCTGGTGGCGTTAACGCTCGCCGTCGCCGGGTTTGCGATCGGGCGGGCCGCCCGAAAGTCGGCGACTACGCTCGAAATAGGCTCTATCGCAACATTTTTGGTGCTGACGGTGCTGATAGTTGCGATCAGCGAGTCGCCCATGGCGCGGTGGCTACCGCCGCTGAGCAATGCCGGGATCCTGCTCGTCGCGCTGACCAGTGTGCTGATCGGAAAACCGTTCGTGCACGAGTTCGCCGTAGCCGAACAACCTGCCGATGTGGTCAAGACCGAGCTGTTCGGCCGGATGACCAAGCTAGTGACCTGGATCTGGGTGGCCACGTTCGCCGGCATGACGGCGTCGTCGTTGGTCCCGCCGATCGTGCACGGGAACGCGACGCTGCGCGACACGACGACTCCGATGTCGTTCGTCGGTTACTGGGTCATTCCGTTCTCGCTGTTCGGACTGGCGGCCATGGCTTCGCGATTCGTGCCCGACCGGATGCTGGCCGGGATCGACGACGTTGCCCGGGAAACGTCGTTCGTTGCTTACGACGAAGCCACCATCGACGAGCTGTATTACCTTGCCCAGGAACACGCCAATCGCGAAGTCGGCGCGGGTAAGGAGGCCTACAACGTGAAGGTCGGGGGGATGGGAACCCCGCTGACCGGCGACGAGTCGCGAAAGTCGTGGCCGTCCACCTACAAAGTGCGCGACAAAGGCCACTGAAGTCCGAACTGCTCAGGCGGCCCCTCGGCTGACGGGCCGCAGCCGGAAGACCCTGATCTCGCGGGGCGCGCAACGGCTGCGGTAGCGCTCGTAGCCCGCGTAGCAGTCGGTGGCCTTGGCCCATGCCTCGGCGCGGGCGTCGCCGGTGAGCAGTTCGGCCTTGAACCGTGCGGGTGGACCCAGGAACTCCACCGTGCAGTCCGGGTGCGCCAGCAGGTGGGTACTCCGGGCAGGGTGCTACGGCCGCCCGTAGTTGGACCCGATCGCCAGCAGCCCGTCACCGTCGTCGAGCAATGCCAGCGGGTGGGTGCGCGGCTGTCCGGACTTGGCGCCGGTGCTGGTGACCAGGCCGACCACATTCATTCCGGCCGAGCTCAGCCGGCCCTTGGTCCGTGGGATGAGCACCTTGTCGATGCGCGGCGCAACGTGCAACAGGAACTGGTAGCCGACCGGCGTCATCAGGGCACGCTCTATCGGGGCCTCATCCAGGCGCATCTGCCGGCCCCGAATCGGGCTGTATCGGGTGAGCGCCACGGGTAGACACTGCTCGCTACGGTGGCAAGCTGAAACCGTGAACGAATTGAGCCCAGATGCCATACGCGCAGAGACGATTGCCATCACCGGCCACGGCGGCGACGAGATCGAGGCCTACCGTGCGATGCCCCTTGCGGAGGGGTCGCGTGGTGGCGTCGTCTGGATCCACCACATGCCCGGCTACGACCGGGAGACCAAGGAATTCGTCCGGCGACTGGCCGTCAACGGCTATCACGCGGTGGCGCCCAACCTGTATTCACGCGAGGCCCCCGGCGCCGCCCCCGATGACGCCGCCGCGGCCGTGCGGGCGGCCGGCGGGGTGCCCGATGAGCGCCTGGTCGGCGATGTCGCCGGCGCGGTCGCGCAGCTGCGTTCGTTGCCGGGGGCGAACGGGAAGTTCGGCGTCATCGGGCACTGTTCGGGCGGGCGGCATGCGTACCTGGCGGCGTGCTCGCTGCCGTTCGACGCCGCGGTGGACTGCTACGGCGCGTTCATCGTCGAAGACCCGCCCGAGGGGATGCCCAAGGCCATGCAGCCGATCCTGCACCTGGCGCCGAAGCTGAGCTGCCCGCTGCTCGGTCTGTTCGGAGTCGAGGACCGGTTCCCGGCTCCCGCCGCGGTGGCCCAGCTGGACGCCGAGCTGACCAGGCTGGACAAGCCGCACGAATTTCACTCCTACCAGGGTGCGGGCCACGCGTTCTTCTCGGTCGACCGGCCGGTGTACCGCGTGGAGGCGGCGGTGGACGGCTGGCGCCGCATCGACGAGTTCTTCGCCACCCACCTGAAAGGCTAGGTATCGCAAAGCAATGTGCACCTATCTCACCGAACACATCGAGATCGACGGCAGCGGCAAAGGCGCGACGGGTTGGTTTGGCGCCAACCGCGCGACGGTGTACGTCGACCATCCCGTCCATGCGCCCTATGGCCACACGGTCAACATCGACGTCATCAACCCGCAGCTCGGCCCGGCCGCACGGGTGGCTCTCGAACTCACCGAGGAGAGCGCCCTGGCGTTGGCCGACGCCATCCGTACAGCGATCGCCCATGCGCCGGCCGGCCTGGCGTCCAAGGACCAGTAGGTGACTTATGACTGCCGATATTGACCAGCGTGACTACCCGCAAAACGCCGCCACCCGGGGCAGGATCGAGCCCGCGCCGCGCCGGGTCCGCGGATTTCTCGGCCACCAGCTGGTCTTCGACACCACCGCGGCCCGTTACGTGTGGGAAATCCCTTATTACCCTGCGTATTACGTTCCTCTGGCGGATGTGCGCGCGGAGTTCCTGCGCGACGATAACCACCCGCAGAAAGTGCAGTTAGGGCCGTCGCGGCTTTACTCCTTGATCGGCGCCGGCCAGACCCACCAGGCGGCGGCGCGGGTGTTCGACGCCGACGGCGACAGCCCGGTCGCGGGCACCGTGCGATTCGACTGGAACCCGCTGCGCTGGTTCGAGGAGGACGAGCCGATCTACGGCCACCCGCGCAACCCGTATGTGCGGGTCGACGTGCTGCGCTCGCACCGGCACGTCCGGGTGGAACTGGACGGCGTGGTGCTCGCCGACACCCGCTCGCCCGTGCTGTTATTCGAAACCGGTTTGCCCACAAGGTATTACATCGATCCGACCGATATCGCCTTCGAGCATCTGGAACCCAGCCCGACGCAGACGCTGTGCCCGTACAAGGGGGTGACGTCGGGCTACTGGTCGGTGCGGGTTGGCGATTCCGTGCATGCCGACCTGGCATGGACGTATCACTATCCGCTGCCTGCCGTCGGCCAAATCACCAACCTGGTGGCGTTTTACAACGAGAAGCTCGACATCATCGTCGACGGTGCCGCCCTGGCCCGGCCGAAAACCCATTTCAGCTAGCCAACTTTCACCCGCGCGCCGCTGGCAATACCGTGGGGTGGGCCCGCTTTCTCGACTGGGCATGGGCTGCGGATGGGCACCGGTGAACCGCGCGCTGATCAAAAGCCAACGGCGCCGGGGAAAAAAATCGCGGCGCGAGACTCCGTCGAATTTGCTTTTGCTTACTACCGCGGCTTCTCTTGCGCATCGCCGCCCAAGAGACCGGGCCCGTATGGGCCACGACGTGCCAACCCGGCGCGTCGCATACGGACTTTTGCCCATTAATCAAAAAGGGGCTTCGGAGTTGACCGGGAGTTGATCGGTCGGTTTGCCGAGAGGCATGGTTAATTGTCAGTTTGAATTCAAATGGGCAGTCACGGGTCGTTCCACCCGTGCCACCCTTGGTTCCGCCCGGTTCACCACGAACTCGGCGGCGCGTCGGGAAACGCGGCCGGTCGGATAGCTGCCCGGCCGTACAGCCGCGATTTGCCTTTCGCTTGCTTCATCCATTTCGACGACGTCGCAGCGCAATCGGCTCAGCGGCGGCCCGGAGGACGACAGCAAGCTGGGTAGCCGGTGCACGAGAGAAGTCCCGGACGCCGGATGTGCTGATGTCGGCCGAATTACGCGCGTACAGTCGGCAGCAGGCAAGCTGGTCAGCAAAATTATCGGACCCGTCACCGCCTGTCAGCATTTTCACAAATAATCACCAGCTTTTGTACAGCAAAATGACAGCTGACCGTCAGTCAATTCCCAATCTGACCGTTACCATCGCGGCGGGCGGGCGTCGACGCCGGTTCGTCTTGGTCCTTGATCTCCGAACAAATGCGCAGGTAGAAGACTCGCGAGTCGTTTAACCGGGCACCGTAGCCGCACGCTGAAATCAATATTTAAACGGTTGCACACGTATCCGAAACATTCCCATTCGATGCTTCCACCCGTCTGCGGCGTCACTAACTACCTCAGCTGATTCCACTTAGCCCGTTGTAAGCCCGTGTTGGCTCGAATTAGGGGAGTGTCTGAACCATGGTGCCCTATCCCGATTGGATAAATTCCGGAGACAACGCCTGGCAGTTGGTGGCGGCGACTCTGGTCGGCCTGATGAGCCTTCCGGGCATCGCCGTTCTGTATGGCGGAATTGTCCAGAAGAAATGGGCCGTCAACACCATGCTCATGGCCTTCACCGGCTTTTCGCTGGTGCTGGTGGTGTGGGTGTTGTGGGGCTTCAAGATGGGCTTTGGCGAGCCGATCAAGCTCTTCAAGGGCATCCCCGTCCTGAGGTCCGTGCTCGGGGTCCCCCACACGATCCTGGGCACCAACAACATGGACAGAGCAGTGATCCCGCTGTTGGACGGCAGCATGCCGAAGTTCAACTTCTCGGAGACCACGCTGGCGTACTTCCAGTTCGTGTTCGCCGCCATCACCCCGCTGCTGTTTCTCGGCAGCGTGGTCGGCCGGATGAACTTCAAGGTGTGGCTGATCTTCGTGCCGCTGTGGTCGACGTTCGCCTACTCGGTCAACGCGTTCCTGTTGTGGGGCGGCGGCTGGTGGGCAGAGGCGGGTGCCCTGGACTACTCCGGTGGGTACGTGATCCACCTCGCCGCCGGGACAACCGGGTTCGTCGCCGCCGCGGTGATCGGTCCGAGGCTGCAGCGTGACCGGGAACACGCCGTGCCAAACAACCTTCCGATGGCCGCGGTCGGCGCCGGCGTCCTGTGGTTGGGCTGGAATGGGTTCAACGGCGGTGACCCGTACTTCGCGGGTGCGGACGCCTCGATCGCGGTGCTCAACACCAACCTGGCGACCGGCTGCGCCTTGCTCACCTGGGTGATCTGGGACATCTTCGTGAGCAAGCAGCGCAAGCCGACGTTCCTCGGCGCGGTCAACGGCATGATCACCGGCCTGGTCGCGATCACCCCGGCGGCCGGCTTTGTCAACAGCTTTGGAGCGATGATCATCGGCGTCGTCGCCTCCTCCCTGGTCTGGATGTCCTGGAACTGGCTCGGCAAGACGCGGCCGTTCAAGAAGGTCGATGACACCCTGGGCGTATTTCACACCCACGGCGTGGCGGGCTTGGCGGGCGGGTTGCTCGTCGGGGTGCTGGCAGACCCGAAGGTTATCGAATACCTGCCCGGCGGGGGTCAGAGCGGCTTTAGCGCCTCCGGCTGGCTGTACGGTGACCATCCCAAACAGATACTGATCCAACTCGGTGCCGCGGCCACGGTCATCTTCTGGGATGCGCTCATCACGGTTGTCATCCTGAAAGTCCTCGGCCTGTTCATGAAGCTGCGGTTGCCCGACGAAGTCCTGGAAACCGGTGACCTCGGCGTGCACGACGAAGAGGCTTACCCCGACGAAGGGCTCGCCACGGGCCGGCGGGTCGATGCGCTGGCGACGCCGCGGGCGGCCGCGACCACCCAATCCGCCGAGTCGGTTGACGACTGACGGCTGCGAGAAAACCATGAAGCTGATCACCGCGATCATCAAACCGTTCACCCTCGATGACGTCAGGCATGCCATTGAGGCCGCCGGCGTGCTGGGTCTGACCCTCAGCGAAGTCCAGGGTTACGGCAGGCAGCGCGGGCACACCGAGGTCTACCGGGGCGCCGAATACAACGTGGACTTCGTCCCGAAGGCCCGTGTCGACGTGGTCGTCGACGACGAGTTCGCCGACCGAGTCGTCGATGCCATCATCAAGGCGGCCCGCACCGGGAAGATCGGCGACGGCAAGGTCTGGGTTACTCCGGTTGAGCGTCTCATCCGTATCCGGACCGGGGAACGCGACCACGACGCGCTTTGACGCCGCGGCGGCCGGCGCTCGCGACTACCAGGCATAAATCTTTTGCACGCCGAAACGACGCGAACGCGCGCGAACGACAAAGTGTGATATTTGCCTCGTTGGTGGCTGAATCTGAGAGTTTCTTATCTGGACACCTGTTCACCGCAGGTACCGATTGTTAGCCAGAATAGTTAAACTTGCTGGTAGGCATATAGCAGTGGTTTGCCATCGGCCACTCGCCAGCGGGCTCGATATCGGTAGCCTGAGCGGAGTCTAAGTTGACCGCGTGACGTGGGTAACAGTGCTTAATTTGAATTCTTTTTGGTCAATATTCTCCCCGCTAGACTCCTTTTTGAAACAGGCGTAAGAACGCGCGTTTATGGCGGTATTTCTAGGACCGCCCGTGTCGCACAGGGTTGTCGCGACGGCTGTTGCGCGCAACGAGGTCCAACACAGCAAAGGCGGTGCCAGCGTGCACGACGTAAACGGACGTAACGGCCGGGACAGCCAGGCTCTCGACTCGGGCGACGCGGTCTTCCCCGTCGTTGTTGAGATTCCGGTGCACAACGGCCCGATCAGCGGCATCGTCGCGAGCCCCGACGGCGGCCGGCTGCTCGTCACCAACTACGGCAGCGACACCGTCTCGGTCATCGACACCGACACCTGCCGGGTCCTGGAGACCGTCGACGGCGTCAACGAGCCATACGCGATCGCGATGGGCGGCGCGGACCCCGACCACGCGTATGTGACCACGGTGTCCCGGGCGTATGACTCGATCGCGGTGATCGACATGCCCACCAACACGGTTACCGCGACGCATCCGCTGGCGCTCAGTGTCAGCGACCTGGCGGTCAGCGCCGACGGGCGGTACGTCTACGCCAGCCGAAACGGCGTTCGCGGGGCCGACGTCGTGGTCCTGGACACCACGACGGGCCGGGTCGAGGTGATCGACCTCCTGGAAACGTCGGAAGCGTCTTCGGCGCCTTCAGGGCCGGGAATCACCACGGCATGCGTGCGCGTCAGCTCGGACGGCGCTCGCCTGTACGTCGGCACCAACGGTCCGGCCGGTGGGCGGCTCGTGGTGATCGGCGCGAAGTCCGACGATTCCGCGACGGGACGCACACGCTGGCGCAAGAAGGGCTCGAAGAAGTCCACGCGGTCTGGCGAGGCAGCGGCGCAAACGGCCTGGAGCGTGCTGGCCACCATTGCGATCGGATTGCCTATCCGCGACATCGCGCTCAGCCCCAGCGGCGCCAACGCCTATGTGGCCAGTTGCGGTGTCGACTGCGACGCGGTGGTCGACGTGGTCGACACCCGCAAGAACAAGATCACCGGCACGCGCAAGATCGGCGAGATCGGCGGCATCCTCACCGGGATGACGCTGTCCGGCGACGGTGATCGTGCCTACCTGGTCAGCGACGACGGCATCACGGTGCTGTGCACGCTCACGCATGACGTCACCGGCACCGTTCGGGTGGCCCAGCCGTCGTGTGTGGTCGAAAGCCCGGACGGGAAGTACCTCTACATCGCCGACTACTCCGGCGCGGTCATCGTGGCGCCGGTTGCCTCGGCCATCGCCGCCATCGCTTCTGACGTCGAGAGCGAGGCGGAGACCTCGGATACCCCAGCCGAATGGGCTGTGCCCGAGCTGCTGGCCTACGAGCCGGCCCTGGCCTAGCGCGGCGTCAGACCCCCATCCCGGGGGGCCCGTTTCGCACGGTTGGCTGCGGCGATAGCATTCGCCCGACCGAACATGAGGCGGTGCCGCGCCGAAACCCGTAAGGCGGTGCGTCGATGTACAGCACGATGCAGGACTTTCCGTTGACGATCGCCGCGATCATGCGGCATGGCTGCGGTGTGCACGGGGCACGCACGGTCACCACCGCTATGGGTGCTGAGGGGGCCGGCTACCGGCAGATCAGCTACCGCGACCTGGGCCGGCAGGCAGCACAGTTGGCAAACGCGTTGCGCGGGATTGGCATCACCGGGGATCAGCGCGTCGGCACCTTCATGTGGAACAACGCCGAGCACCTGGCCGCCGACTTCGCGGTGCCGTCGATGGGTGCGGTTCTGCATACCCTCAACATCCGGCTCTTTCCCGAACAGGTCGCCTTTGTGGCCAACGAGGCCGAAGACCAGGTCGTCCTGGTCGACATGTCATTGGCCGCCGCGCTGGGGCCGATGCTGCCCAGCTTCGAGTCCGTGCACACCGTCATCGCGGTCGGGGAGGGCGACCTTTCGCCCCTGCAGGAATCGGGTAAGACCGTGCTGCGCTACGCCGAGGTGATCGGCGGCGAGTCGACCGAGTTCGACTGGCCGCGGATCGACGAGAACTCCGCGGCCGCGATGTGCTACACCAGCGGCACCACCGGCAACCCGAAAGGCGTTGTCTACAGCCACCGTTCGAGTTACCTGCACACGATGGGGGTCTGTACGGCCAACGGCATGGGCGTCGGGTCCAGCGACAGCGTGCTGCCGATCGTGCCGATGTTCCATGGCAACGGGTGGGGGTTGCCGTATGCGGCGCTGATGGCAGGCGCCGACCTGGTGCTGCCCGACCGCCACCTCGGCGCTCGCTCGCTGATCGACATGATCGAAAAGCTGCGGCCCACGGTGGCCGGCGCGGTGCCGACCATCTGGAACGACGTCATGCATTGCCTGGAGAACGAGCCGGACCATGACATCTCGTCGCTGCGGCTGGTGGTCTGCGGCGGATCGGCGGTTCCGGTCTCGCTGATGCGCACCTTCGAAGAAAAACACCGCGTGCAAATTCGGCAGCTGTGGGGCATGACGGAAACGTCGCCGCTGGCGACCATGGCCTGGCCGCCGCCGGGAACCCCGGAGGACCAGCACTGGGCGTTCCGCGGCAAACAGGGTCAACCGGTCTGCGGTGTCGAAGCCCGAATTGTCAACGACGACGGCGACGTGCTGCCCAACGACGGCAAGGCCATCGGTGAGGTGGAGGTGCGTGGCCCGTGGATTGCCGGCTCGTACTACCAGGGCCGCGACGCGTCGAAGTTCGAGTCCGGGTGGATGCGCACCGGCGACGTCGGCACCATCGATGCGCGGGGCTTCATCTCGCTGACCGACCGCGCCAAAGACGTCATCAAGTCCGGCGGGGAATGGATCTCTTCGGTCGAGTTGGAGAACTGCCTGATCGGGCACCCGGACGTGCTCGAGGCCGCGGTCGTCGGCGTTCCCGACGAGCGCTGGCAGGAACGACCGCTGGCCGTCGTCGTGGTCAACGAAGGCGCCTCCGTCAGCGCCGGCGAACTGCGAACCTTCCTCGCGGACAAGGTCGTTCGGTGGTGGTTGCCCGAACGCTGGGCCTTCGCCGATGAGATTCCCCGTACCAGTGTGGGCAAGTACGACAAGAAGAACATCCGATCCCGCCACGCCGACGGTGTCTATCAGGTGATCGAGGCGCGCGACTGAGCGCTGCGCGCACACCCCAGCTCGCGAGCAGACGCAAAATCGCACAATTTCGCGCCGGAACGTGCGATTTTGTGTCTGCTCGCGAGGAAGGCCTCGCCGCGGTGCGAGCCTGAAATTGAGTTATGTTCGATTGCGGCGCCTAAATCCCAACACCGTGAGGCGATGTCCAATGCCAAAGTCCGTCGTGGTCGCACAATCGCGAGCAATACCCGTCGCTGTCGAGGATGCGTTCCATGGCACGATGCCGATCCCGCTGTCCTCGATCTGTTCACACTGGTACGGACCGATCCCGCCGATCAAGCAGGTCCGGGACCAGTCGGGGGATTGGGACGCCGCGGGCCAGACCCGCACCATCTTGATGGCCGGCGGTGGCAGCGTGCACGAGGAGCTGACCGACGTCGACCCGCCGCGGTCGTTCTCCTACACGCTCTCGGGCATCAAGGGCCCGATGGCGCCGCTGGTCAGCCACGTCGACGGCCGGTGGAGCTTCGCCCCCGCGGGCACCGGAACCAACATCACCTGGCAATGGACCCTGCACCCGAAGTCGGCCTTGACCGCGCCGGTGCTGCCCGTTTTCGGCCGACTGTGGAAGGGGTACGCGCGAATAGTCCTCGAGAAGCTGTCCGCGCAGCTGGTCGGCTGATCGCCCATGTGTCGGCTTTTTGGCCTGCACGCGGGTAGCGACGTCGTCACGGCCACGTTCTGGCTGCTGGACGCGCCGGACAGCCTGGCCGAGCAAAGCCGCAGGAACCCGGACGGCACCGGCCTGGGCGTCTTCGACCGGGACGGCCGGCCGGAGGTGCATAAGGAGGCGATAGCGGCGTGGCAGGACGCCGATTTCGCTAGCGATGCCCACCAAATGACCGGCACGACCTTCATTGCTCACGTCCGCTATGCGACCACCGGATCGCTCGACGTGCACAACACCCACCCGTTCCTGCAGGACGGCCGGATCTTTGCGCACAACGGTGTGCTCGAGGGCCTGGATGCTCTCGACGAACGGCTGCGCGAGGTCGGCACCGACGATCTCGTCTTGGGTCATACCGATTCCGAGCGGGTATTCGCCTTGATCACCGCCTCGATCCGCGCCCATGACGGTGACGAATCGGCCGGTCTGGTCGACGCGATGTGCTGGCTCGCGGCGCATGTGCCGATCTATGCGGTCAACGTGCTGCTGAGCACCGCCACCGATATGTGGGCGCTGCGTTACCCCGAATCGCATGAACTATATGTCTTGGACCGGCGCCTGGACGGTGCGCCGGATTTCGACTTGCGCACCAACCGAATTCGCGCGTGGTCCCAGCCGCTGTGCACCCGGCCGTCAGTGGTGTTCGCCACCGAACGGATGGACGACGATCCACGCTGGAGCCTGCTCACCCCGGGGGAGCTGGTCCACGTCGACTCGGCGTTGCGGGTCACCCGAAATCTGGTGTTGCCCGACGCGCCCAGGTACCCGATCAGTCGGGCCGATCTGAGCCCGCCGGTCGAGCTGGCGCAGCACACCAGAACGCACGCATGACAACCAAACGCGCGCTCGTGCTGGCCGGTGGGGGATTGGCGGGAATCGCCTGGGAGACAGGCGTTTTGTGCGGCATCGCGGACGAGTCACCGGCGGCGGCGCGGCGGCTGCTGGGCTCGGATGTGCTGCTGGGAACGTCGGCCGGTTCGGCGGTCGCCGCGCAGCTTTCCAGCGGCTGCCCGCTGGAGAACCTGTTCGCCCGGCAGGTCGCCGAGACGTCGGCCGAGATCGATCCCGGCGTCGACATCGACGCCATCACCGAACTTTTCCTTGCCGCCCTGGGTGACTCAAACACGTTGGGAGGCAACAAGCGGGAGCAGTTGCAAAAGATCGGGGCGGTGGCGCTGGCGACGGAAACCGCTCCCGAGCCCGTCCGCCGCGACGTGATCGCCCAGCGGCTGCCGTCGCACGACTGGCCGGATCGGGTGCTGCGCGTCACCGCGATCGACGTGGCCACCGGCGAACTGGTCGTCTTCGATCGGGACTCGGGCGTGGGGCTCGTCGACGCGGTGGCGGCCAGTTGCGCGGTGCCGGGAGCCTGGCCGCCGGTGACGATCGCGGGCCGGCGGTACATGGACGGCGGGGTCGCCAGCCCGGTCAACCTGGGCGTCGCCGGCGACTGTGCCGAGGCGGTAATCCTGGTGCCCGCCGGCGCAGACGGCTTACGTGCGCCGTCGCCGTTCGGCGGCGGGCCGGCTGCCGAGATCGCGGCCTTCGCCGGCGCCAAGTTTTCGGTGTTGACGGTGTTCGCCGACGACGACTCGCTGGCGGCGTTCGGGCCCAACCCGCTGGATCCGCGCTGCCGCATCACCTCGGCGGTGGCCGGGCGCGAGCAGGGCCGCCGGGAAGCGCCGGCCGTGGCGCGGTTCCTGCGGGTCTGATTTAGTCCGGGCCCGACCCGAGATCAGCCGTCGATGGCGGGCGTGTTGTCCGCCTCGATTTCGAGCGCGTCCAGCGCACGCGCGGCCAGCGCGCGGCCGACGGCGATCACCTCCACCGCCCGGTGAAATTCCAGGCTTCGGCACGTCGTTCGCGGCACCTCGATCAGCACGTCGGGCGGGTAGGCCGCCAGCGAATGGCGCGCCAGCGCGGATTGGGCGATGTCGATGGTCCGGTTCATCACCTCGAAGCTGCCCAGCTTCGGAACGCCGGGCGGGCCGTCGAGGCCGTCCAGCTCGGCCGGTGGTTGCGCCAGGTTTCCCGGGTTCTTCCGGGTCTGCCGGGTCTTGCGGGTTTTCCGGGTCTTGCGGGTTTTCCGGCCAGCTGTCCGACTCCGGGATCGTCGCGCCGAACCGGCTGAGCAATGCCCGCGCCGTCGGCCGGTCCAGCAGCGACCTGGCGGCGTTGACGTCGAACAGCGCCGTGGTGCTGCGGACCGTGCGGTTCACCCACTCGGCGGTGACCCCCGGCTCCGTGTCGCGAGCGGCGCCGGGCTCACTGCCGTTGAGGCTCACCGCGATGGTCAGGTCGGCGTTGACGGCCGCGATCGGCGCCATCGGCACCGGGTCCAGGATGCCGCCGTCGGCGAGCAGCCGTCCGCCGACTTCATGCGGGGCGATCACCCCCGGTATCGCGATGGACGCGCGGATCGCCTCGTCGACGGGGCCGCGCTGAAACCACACGGACTTGCCGGCCAACAGGTCGGTGGCCACCGCGGTGTACGGAATGGGCAGTTGCTCGATGGTGACCGGGCCGAGGATGTCGCGCACCGCGTCCAGGATCTTCTCGGCGCGCAACACCCCGGCCGCGCTGATGGACGGGTCCAGCAGCCGCAGAATGGTGCGCTGCGTCAACGACTTCGCCCAGTCGGCGAGCTCGTCGAGTCGTCCGGCCGCCTGCACACCGCCGACCACCGCGCCCATCGACGAGCCGGCGATCCCGACGATTTCATAGCCGCGCTCCCGCAGCGCCTGGATCACGCCGATGTGGGCGTATCCGCGGGCGCCGCCGCTACCGAGCGCCAGTGCCACGCGAGTTGGCGATGACCCCTGCGAGCGAGTGGCTACTGTGCCAGTTGGGCCAGGCATTCCTTCATTTTGCGCGGCGGAATGCGCCGTCATGGGTCGGGTCGGCAATTTCGTGCATACGTGATCTCAATTGCGCAGCGGGGCGACGCGGCGGGTCGCCGGGCTACCCGCATTCATCGTTGGCGGCGGCGCGCGCGGCGACGATCACCGCCGCCTGACGCGCCGGGGTCATATCCGCCCACCGGATATTCCAGCCGCCCGCGGTGCCGGATGGCGACGCCTGAACCATGGCCAGGTACGGCTCGAACAGCGACCCACCCGTCTTGGGCTGGGCGTCCATCCACTCTTTTGCGGCGTGACAGGCCTGGTAGTACTCCTCTTCGGTGGACTCCGCGGGGGCGTCGACCCGGGTCGTGATTCCGGCGGGCGAGACGCCGACGGAGGCCGGCGGCTGGGCAGCCGGCGCGGCTGACGACCGCGCCGCGGCCTTGCTGGTGCCGGCTTCGTGCGAGCACCCGGGGACGGCCGGCAACGCGGCCAGGCCGGCCAAACCGGCCACGAGAACGACCTTGCTCCGCAGCGGGGAGCGGCGACGGCACCAGCGCACGGTGTCAATCTATGCAAGACTGCTGGCGTGATGGAGCGCTTCGGATTTTGTGAGTGTTGTCGGCCCTGACTCGCCGCCGCTTGTCCGATCCGTCCTCTTCTGGAGCTCCCACATGTCCCAATTGTCTTTGCCGACTGTCGTCCATCCGGTTGCGCGCCCGCTGTCCATCCCGTCCCCATCCTCGGGACCGACGCGGCTGCGGGTGCCCGATCTGCTGCAAGCCACCGACCAAGCCGCCGACGACGTGCTCAGCGGACGGTGCGACCACCTGCTGCCCGCGGGCGGCGTCCCGCCCGACCAGCGCTGGTTCACCCGGATCAGCGGCGACGAGGAACTGGACGTCTGGCTGATCAGCTGGGTCCCCGGCCACGCGACCGAACTGCATGACCATGGCGGGTCGCTCGGCGCGCTGACTCTGCTGTCCGGGGCGCTCAACGAATACCGTTGGGACGGAAGGCGGTTGCGGCGCCGACGGCTCGATGCCGGCGATCAGGCGGGGTTCCCGCTGGGCTGGGTGCACGACGTGGTGTGGGCGCCCAGGCCCGCGCCTGAGTCCCATGCCGCGCCGGTGCGGCCGACCCTGAGCGTGCACGCCTATTCGCCGCCGCTGACCGCGATGTCGTACTACGAGGTCACCGACCGCAACACGTTGCGCCGCCAGCGCACCGAATTGACCGACCAACCCGAGGGATCGTGATGAGCCGCATTGATCGTGTACTGGACGCGGCCCGTGGCCGGTATCGCCGCCTTCCCGCGGCCGAGGTGCCCGATGCGCTGCGGCGCGGGGCGGTGCTCGTCGACATCCGGCCGCAGGCGCAGCGGGCCCGCGAAGGCGAGGTGCCGGGCGCGCTGGTGATCGAACGCAACGTGCTGGAATGGCGCTGCGACCCGACCAGCGACGCGCGACTGCCGCAGGCCGTCGGCGACGACGTCGAGTGGGTGATCGTCTGCTCGGAGGGCTACACGTCCAGCCTCGCGGCCGCGGCCCTGCTGGACCTGGGCCTGCACCGCGCCACCGATGTCGTCGGCGGCTACCACGCGTTGGCGGCCGCCGGCGTGCTGGCCGACCTGGTCGGACGTCCGGTTGGCGTCAGCGGTTCCCTTGACCGAAGTCCGCGGTTGCAAGAGGTGTTGCGCCCGGACAACGGGATAGCCCGTCGCTGGATATAGCCACTCATACCCCCGGCTCACGTCACACCCGAGCAGCGCCGAGCTTTTTCCTTCATCGAAGCCGCCGTCGCCGGCATTAGCCGAGCGGCACAGGTGAAGCCGCGTGGTGCACCGCAGCCCACCGGCTGGAACGGTTCAGCCGTTTGCTCCCGTGCTGCCGTTGCTGCCGGTGGTGCCGCTGCCGGTGGTGCCGGTGCCGCCAGTGCCGCCGCTGCCCCCGGCGCCGCCGGTGCCAACGGTGCTGCTGCCGGTACCCGGGGTACCACCGGTGCCACCGTTGGCACCGTTGCCGCCGTTGCCGCCCTTGCCGGCGGAACCGGTACCGCCCTTACCGCCGCCACCGCCCTGGCCGCCGCCACCGCCAGCGCCGCCGGTGTTTCCGTTACCGCCGTTACCCCCGAGGGCGCCGGCGCCGCCGGTGCCGCCGGTGCTGCCGCTGCCGCCCGCCCCGCCGGTGCCGCCGGTGCCGCCGGTCCTGCCGGCCGTGGAACTACTGCTGCCAGCGGAGCCGGCGCCGCCGGCGCCGCCAGCGCCGCCGTTGCCGCCGACTCCGGTGCTGCCGCCGGTGCCGCCGGAGCCGGCCGAAGCACCGTTGCCGCCCGCACCGCCGGTGCCGCCGTTGCCGCCGTTGCTAGTTACGCCTCCACTGACTACTCCTGCGCCGCCTGCGCCGCCGGTGGCACCGGTGCCGCCTGCACCGCCGGTGCCGTTGGTGCCGCCGGTACCGCTGCCGCCGCCGTTGCCGCCGTTGCCGCCGGCTCCGCCGTTGCCGGCGTTCCCGCCGGGGGTGCCGCCGTTACCGCCGATGACGCCCGTGCCGCCGGCGCCGCCGGTGCCGCCGGTGCCGTAGTTGCCGGCGCTGCCGCCGGTGCCGCCGGCGCCGACGGCCCCGCCCGCACCGGCGGCACCGCCGGTGCCGCCGGTGCCGCCCGCGCCGCCGTTGTTGCCCAACCCGCTACTGGCCCCGCCGGTGCCGCCGGTACCGCCGCTACCGCCGGTGCCGCCGACCCCGCCGCTGCCGTTGGTGCCGCCGCTGCCGCTGGTGCCGCCGGCACCGCCCGTGCCGCCGGCACCGCCGTTAAAGCCGGCGCCGCCGGTGCCGCCGCTGGTGCCGGTCGTGCCGGTATCGCCATTGCCGCCGGTGCCGCCGGTGCCGCCGGTGCCGCCGGTGCCGTAGTTGCCGGCGGTGCCGCCGGTGCCGCCGGTGCCGGCTGACCCGCCGGCGCCGGCGGTCCCGCCGTTGCCGCCGAGGCCGCCGGAACCGCCGTTGGCGCTGCTGCCCGCCCCGCCGCTGCCGCCCTGGCCGCCTTTGCCGCCGGTGCCGCCGACCCCGCCGCTGCCGTTGGTGCCGCCGCTGCCGCTGGTGCCGCCGGTGCCGCCGGTGCCGCCGGCGCCGCCGTTGGAGCCGTTGCCGCCGATGCCGCCGCTGCTGCTGTTGTTGGTGCCGTTGGAGCCGGTGCCGCCGGTGCCCCCGGTGCCGCCGGTGCCGCCCGTGCCGTAGTTGCCGGTGCTGCCGCTGGTGCCGCCGGTTCCGGCTGACCCGCCCGCCCCGGCGGCCCCGCCTTGGCCGCCGCTGCCCCCGGTGCCGCCGGCGGTGGTGGAGCTGGTGCTCGCCCCGCCGCTGCCGCCGGCGCCGCCCTGGCCGCCGGTGCCGCCGGTGCCGCCGCTGCCGTTAGTGCCACCGGTGAAGCTGGTCCCGCCGGTGCCGCCGGCGCCACCGGCGCCGCCGTTGGAGCCGGTGCCGCCGGTGCCGCCGCTGCTGCTGTTGTTGCTGCCACTGGCGCCGGCGCCGCCGGTGCCACCGGCACCGGCGGCGCCGCCGTTGCCGTAGTTGCCGGCGCTGCCGCCGGTGCCGCCGCTGCCGGCTGACCCGCCCGCGCCGCCGGCCCCGCCGTTGCCGCCGGTGCCGCCGTTGCCGCCGGCGGTGGTGCTGGAGGTGCTCGCCCCGCCAGCCCCGGCGGTGCCGCCCTGGCCGCCCTGGCCGCCGGCCCCGCCGTTGCCGTTGGTGCCGGTGCTGCCGCCGGAGCCGCCGGTGCCGCCGGTGCCGCCGGCCCCGCCGTTGCCGGCGTTGCCGCCGGTGCCGCCGCTGGTGCTGTTGTTGGTGCCGCTGGCGCCGTTGCCGCCGGTGCCGCCGGCACCGGCGGCGCCGGCGTTGCCGGCGCTGCCGCCGGTGCCGCCGCTGCCGGCCGACCCGCCCGCGCCGGCCGTCCCGCCGTTGCCGCCGGTGCCGCCGTTGCCGCCGGCGGTGGTGCTGGAGGTGCTCGCCCCGCCGGCCCCGCCGGCCCCGCCGGTGCCGCCCTGGCCGCCGGCCCCGCCGGTGCCGTTGGTGCCGGTGCTGCCGGTGGAGCCGCCGTTGCCGCCGGTGCCGCCGGCCCCGCCGTTGCCGCCGTTGCCGCCGGTGCCGCCGCTGGTGCTGTTGTTGGTGCCGCTGGAGCCGTTGCTGCCGGCCCCGCCGTTGCCGCCGGTGCCGCCGAGGCCGTAGTTTCCGTCGCTGCCGCCGGTGCCGCCGGTGCCGGCCGCCCCGCCCTTGCCGGCGCTCCCGCCGTCGCCACCGGTGCCGCCGGCGCTCGAGCTGTTGCCGGCGCCGCCCGTGCCGCCGGTGCCACCGCTGCCGCCGATGCCGCCGCTGCCGTTGGTGCCGCCGGTGCCGCTGGTGCCGCCGGTGCCGCCGGTGCCGCCGCTGCCGCCGTCCAAGCCGATCCCGCCGCCGCTGACGCCGTTATTGCCGGTGCCGCCTTGGCCACCTGTGCCGCCGGTGCCGCCGGTGCCGTAATTGCCGACACTGCCGTCGCTGCCGCCGGTGCCGACTGTCCCGCCCGCGCCGGCCGCCCCGCCGGCCCCGCCGGTGCCCCCGTCGGTGCCGGCGCCGCCGTTGCCCCCCGTCTGGCCGGCGCCGCCGGTGCCGCCGGTGCCGCCGTTGCCGCCGGTGCCACCGGAGCCGTTGGTGCCGCCGTTGCCGTTGCCGCCCGTGCCGCCGGTGCCGCCGGCCCCGCCGGTAAAGCCGCTGCCGCCGCTGCCACCGCCGGTGCCGGTCGTGCCAGTGTTGCCGGCGCCGCCGGCGCCGCCCTGGCCGCCCTGGCCGCCCGTGCCCGCGCTGCCCGCGGACCCGCCGGTCCCGCCGGTGCCGACCGCCCCGCCGGTCCCGGCGGTCCCGCCTTGGCCGCCTTGGCCGCCGGCAAAGCTCTTGCTGCTGCCGCTGTCACCGCCGGTGCCGCCGGTGCCGCCGGCACCGCCGGTGCCACCGGCTCCACCGCTGCCGTTGGTCCCGCCGGAGGTGGTGCCGGCGGCGCCGCCGTTGCCGCCGGCACCACCGTTGGTGCCGTTGCCGCCGGCCGCGTTCAGGATGGCGTTAAGGCCGGTGCCGCCCTGGCCGCCGTTGCCGCCGGTGCCGCCGTTGCCGCCGTTGCCCTCGGCACCCGCGGACCCGCCGGTCCCACCGGTGCCGGCTGACCCGCCAGCCCCGGCGGCTCCGCCGGTGCCGCCGGTGCCACCGTCGCCGCCATTCGAGCCGCTATTCGAGCTGTTGCTCGCCCCGCCGTTGCCGCCGTTGCCGCCGGTGCCGCCGCTGCCGCCCTGGCCACCGCTGCCGTTGGTGCCGCCATTGCCGCTGCCGCCGGCGCCGCCGTGGCCGCCGGTACCGCCGCCATAGGCGTTGCCGCCGTCGCCGCGATTGGTGCCGGTCGTGCCCATGTCGCCCGTGCCGCCGGTGCCGCCCTGGCCGCCGGCGCCGCCAACGCCCGCAGCGCCGCCGGTTCCTGCGCTGCCCAGGACGGCTGAGCCGCCCGCCCCGCCCGTGCCGGCCGCCCCGCCAACACCGCCGGTGCCGCCGGTGCCGCCGGTCGAGGTGCTGCCGGTCCCACCCTGGCCGCCCTGGCCGCCGGCGCCGCCAACGCCCGCGGCGCCGCCGGCTCCTGCGCTGCCGAGGACGGCTGAGCCGCCCGCTCCGCCCGTGCCGGCCGCCCCGCCAACACCGCCGGTGCCGCCAACACCGCCGGTCGAGGTGCTGCCCGTCCCGCCCTGGCCGCCCTGGCCGCCGGCGCCGCCGGTGCCGGCGGCACCCCCGTCCCCGCCAGCGCCGAACAGTGTCCCGCCCGACCCGCCGTCGCCGCCGGTGCCGCCGGCCCCGCCGAGTCCGCCTATTCCGCCGTTGCCGACGGCCGCGCCGGTGACGCCGGCGCCGCCGGTGCCGCCGGTGCCGCCCTGACCGCCCGCACCACCCTGGCCGAAGAACATCCCGCCGGACCCGCCGGACCCGCCGGACCCGCCGATGCCGCCGGTGCCGCCCGCCGTCCCGGTGCCGCCGGTGCCGCCCTGACCGCCCGCGCCGCCCTGGCCGAAGAACTTGCCACCGGACCCGCCGGACCCGCCGGACGCGCCGGTCGAACCGGTCGTACCGGTGCCGCCGGCCCCGCCGGACCCGCCGTTTCCGAACAATCCGGCGCTGCCGCCGTTACCGCCGGCCTGTCCGGTGCCGCCGGCGGCGCCGTTACCGCCGTTGCCGTACAAGATTCCGCCCTCGCCGCCGCTGCCCCCGGCCGTGGTCGCGTTGCTGCCGTTCCCGATCAGCGGGCGACCCAACAGCGACTCGAAGGGCGAGTTGATCACGGACAGGACGTCGTCCTCCGCTGTGCTCAGCGAGCTCGCGCTCGCCGCTTCGGCGCTGGCATAGGAGTTCCCGGCGCCGGCCAGCGTGCGCACGAACTGGTCATGAAACGCCGCCACTCGCGCGCTGAGCGCCTGAAATTCCTGGCCGTGCGCGCCGAACAACGCCGCAATCCGCGTTGAAACCTCGTCTTCGGCCGCGGCCAGTATCCGCGTCGTCGGGGCCGTCGCCGCCGCGTTCGCCGCGCTGATCGCCGACCCGATTCCGGCCACGTCCGTGGCCGCGGAGGCCACCAGCTCCGGAGCCGTCAACACGTACGACATGGCGCACCTCCCAGACCAGCTTTCTACCGCTTGCGGACCCCGCTACGGGATCGACAACTCGGGAGGTTAACGCGGAAGGGGCAGCGTGAATCGGTTTCGGACAAAGCAGTGCACCCGATTTTGCCGCAGGGCGACCGGTGACTGTTGACCAGGCGTTTTATCCGCCACTCGAGCCGCTGGGGAGGGCGTCGGCGTGCAGCAACGGCCGCAGTTTGTCGGTCTTCTCCGGAGTCCAGCCGGGCGGCGACAGCACCGCGGCCCAGCCGTTGGCGACGTCGGCGACGTAATGGTGGCCATGCCCGTCCGGAACGTCCACGGCCACCGCCATGTCGGCGGAGACCTGCAGGAACGTCACCACCGGGATCCAGTGCGTCTGCGGCAGCACGTCGTAGCCCCGCGTTTCTCGCAGCCAGTCCGGTCTCTTGAATAAGAGGTCGGGAGTCCACCAGGCGATCGGGTCGGAGGCGTGCTGCAAATACACCACCTTCGGTCTGCCCCAAGGTGCGGCCGGGCGCCCCAGATTGCCGGGGCGCGCGACGAAACGGACGTTGTCGCCGTCGTCGTAGATGGGCAACCACTCCGGAGAACCGCGATCGCGGGTCGCCGTCAGCTGAGTCCAGATGGTGTTGTTGAACGTCGGGCCGCTGAACAGCGCGCCGTCGGTGCGGGCGAGGACGTTGTTGAGGCTCATGAACGGCGCCTCGCCGCCGAACGATCCCAGACTCTCGCCGAACACGACGACCTTGGGACGCTGCGGTTCCGGCATCTGCTTGACGAGTTTGTCGACGGCCTCGAACAGCGCCTGGCCCGCGTGCCGGGCGTTCTCCTTGTCCACCAGGAAGGACAGCCAGCTGGGCAAGAACGAATACTGCATGCTCACGATCGCGGTGTTGCCGTTGTACATGTACTCCAGGGAGTCGGCTTCGGCCTCGTTGATCCAGCCGGTGCCGGTGGTGGTGGCGACCGCGACGACGGCGCGGTCCAGTCCGCCGGTGCGCTGCAGCTCACGCGCGGCGAGCTCGGCGGTTGCGTCGATGCCGTCCGCGGAATTCAGCCCCGCGTAGGCCCGGATCGGCTCGGTGGCCGGAGCGCCGTTGAACGCGGTGAGTTGGGCGACGCTCGGTCCGGCCGCCACGAAGATCCGGCCCTGGTGGCCCAGGGTCTCCCACGGCACCATCGACTCCGGGCCACCCGATCGCAGCCGAGATTTCGGCGCCGCGGTAGCGGCCTTCCCCTCCTCGTTCACCGTGTTGAAGGTGTTGTTCAAGGTGCGCATCGTGAACTTGATGACGACGCCGTTGAGCAGTGTGATCGTGAGCACCACGAGCATGGTCACCACGATCGTCGCTGAGACGCGAAATGGTGCGATCCGGTCGAGCTGCCCCACCAGAAAGATGACCAGCCGTCGGATCAGCTGGCCGATCTCGACCAGCGCGAATAACACCACCAGCGACAGGATTGCGGCCTCCGGGTAGTCGTACCACTGCAGGTGCTTGACTCCCATTAGGTCGCGCACGTTGTCCTGCCAGACGTGAAACCGGATGGCCATGATCACCATGCCGATCGCGCCGATCGGGACCAGCGCCTTCCACGCCCAAACCGGTGCCGGCGGGCTGGAATCCTTCGAACGCATGTAACGGACCAGCCAGACGCAGAACACGCCCAGGCCATAGCCAATGGCACCAGAGACGCCGCTGACCAGGCCCTGGAACAACGCAGTGCGTGGCAGGAGCGACGGTGTCATGGAGGACCAGATGAAAAGCAAGCCAACCGAGGTGCCGGTGAAGGTGTAACGCCGAACCCACCAAGGTCTGTGGGTCGGTTGTGGCTTGGGGGCGGGGCTGGCTTCGGCGCCACCTTCGGCAGGGGTTTCGGCGCCGTCGACCTTTTCGGTCTTGGTGGCCGGTTCGTCGTTGACTGATTTATCGCCAGAGGCGGTTGTCGCCGAGCCCGGCTCGCTCACTGGTGCCTTCCTAACGGTGAGTGAAGTGGGGAGGGCGCTTCTCGATGAACGCCGCCATTCCTTCGGACTGGTCGTCGGTCGCGAAGGTCGAGTGGAAGAGCCGGCGTTCGTAGAGGAGACCCTCGGTGAGAGTGGTTTCGAAGGCCCGGTTGACGGCTTCCTTGGCCATCCGGGTCGCCGACCGCGACATCTGCGAAATGGTGGTGGCGACGGCCATGGCCTCGCTGATCAAGTCGTCCGCGGGCACCACCCGCGACACCAGGCCGCTGCGTTCCGCCTCGTCGGCGTCGATGGTGCGCCCGGTCAGGATCAGGTCCATCGCCTTGGCCTTGCCGATGGCCCGGGTCAGCCGCTGCGAGCCGCCCATCCCCGGCAACACGCCGAGTTTGATCTCCGGCTGACCGAACTTCGCCGTGTCGGCCGCGATCAGCAGGTCGCACATCATCGCCAGCTCGCAGCCACCGCCGAGTGCGTATCCGGCCACCGCGGCGATGGTGGGGGTGCGGACGGCCGCCAGCTTGCCCCAGGTGGCGAAGAAATCGGCGCCGAACGCGTCGGCGAACGTCAAGTCGGCCATCTCCTTGATGTCGGCGCCGGCGGCGAACGCCTTCGCCGAGCCGGTGATCATGATTGCCCCGATCTCCGGATCGTCGTCCAGTTCGGTTGCGGCGCTAGTGACTTCGCCCATCACCTGGCTGTTGAGCGCGTTGAGCGCATGCGGCCGGTGCAATGTGATGATGCCGACGCGGTGGTCGCGCTCGACCAGGATGGTTTCGTACTGCGTGTTGTCTGTCACCGAACCGCCTTTCTAGAAACTCAAGTCGTCGTCGACCGGCGCGAAATACGCGTCGACGTCGGCGGCACTGACCGCGGCCAGCGTCGCCGGCGACCACGTCGGATTGCGGTCTTTGTCGATGATCTGCGCGCGAATGCCCTCCACCAGATCGTGTGACCGCGCCGACGCGGACGACACCCGATAGTCTTGCGTCAGAACATCTTCCAGCGTTTCCAGGTTGGCGGCACGACGCACCGCCTGCAACGCCACCGATACGGCGATGGGGGAGCGGCTGACGATCAGATCGGCGGCGTCTTGAGCGGGCCCGGCTCCGTGACCGCGCAGCGCGGCGACGATGTCTGCAACGGTGTCGCCCGCAAAGCACGCGTCGATCCAATCACGTTGCGCAGCAAGCTCACTCGGCGGAGGTTCGATCGTGTGGTGGGCCAGCGCGCTTTGGACGCCGTCGGAGACGATCGCCGCGGTGAACGCGTCGAGTTCGCCGTGCGGCACGAAGTGGTCGGCGAAACCCATTGCGATGGCGTCGGCGCCGGAAAACGGTGCTCCGGTCAGCGCGGCGTGCAGGCCCAGCGCCCCGGGCGCCCGGGACAGCAGAAACGCCCCGCCCACGTCCGGGACGAACCCGATTCCGACCTCGGGCATCGCGACCTTTGACGTGTCGGTGACCACCCGGATGTTCGCGTGCGCGCTGACGCCGACGCCGCCGCCCATCACGATGCCGTCCATCAACGACACGAACGGCTTGGCGAACCGGCCGATCTGACCATTGAGCAGATATTCGTCGCGCCAGAACCGCCGCGCTTCGATGCCGTCCTTGCGCGCACTGTGGTAGACCGCCACCACGTCCCCGCCGGCGCACAGTCCGCGTTCTCCGGCTCCGGCGAGCACCACCGCGCGCACCGCGTCGTCGCGTTCGCAACGGACGAGCACCGTGCTCAGCAGGTCCACCATCGTCTGGTTGAGCGAGTTGATCGCCTTGGGGCGGTTGAGCGTGATCAAGCCGATGCCACCGTCGACGCGGGTCAGGACCTCGTGGGATTCGCCAGTCACTGCCCCGGTCACGTATTCGCCTCCCATCGCCGCAGCGCAACTCAAGAGCCACTCAAGGCTTGACGAGCAATCTAGATCGTGACTCGCTCCCCGGTGCCCGCGGGGCTAAGGTTTATCGGTAGCCGGACCACTACCAGGGCGTCCGGAAAGAGTCCGGAAAGAGCCAGGAAAAAAAACCAGAACACGGGAGCTCTGCCCGGAACTCGGGCGGGCCACCGATTCGTTGAGCAGGTGTTCGCATGGCTCGAAGCCACAGCCACTAGAGAGGATCCGACGGTGCGGGAGACAAGTAACCCGGTGTTTCGTTCGCTGCCTAAGCAGCGGGGCGGATACGCGCAGTTCGGCACTGGCGCGGCCGCGACGCAGGCGGGGTATTACCAAGCCGACCCCTACGCTCCCTATCAGGAAGCCCGTGACATCGCCTCCCGTCCGCTGACCATCGATGACGTCGTCACCAAGACCGGCATCACGTTGGCCGCGCTGACGGCCTCGGCCGTGGTGTCCTTCTACCTGGTGGCGTCCAATCACGCGCTGGCGGGGCCGTTGACACTGATCGGCGCGCTGGGCGGGTTTGCGGTGGTCATGATCGCCATCTTCGCCCGCAAGCAGAACAGCCCGGGTGTCGTGCTGACCTACGCCGCGCTGGAGGGGCTTTTCCTCGGTGCCTTCTCCTTCCTGCTGACCTTCCAGACGTCGATCGGTGGCCGGCAGGTTAACGCGGGGGCGATGATCGGCGAGGCCATCCTGGGCACCTTCGGTGTGTTCTTCGGCATGCTCGTCGTCTACAAAACGGGCGCCATCCGGGTAACGCCGAAGTTCACCCGAATGGTGGTTGCCGCGATGTTCGGTGCGGTGGCCCTGATGCTTGGCAACTTGGTGCTGGGCATGTTCGGTGTCGGCGGCGGTACGGGCCTGGGCCTGCGCAGCGGCGGCCCGATATCGATTCTTTTCTCGCTGGTGGTCATTGGCATCGCGGCCTTCAGTTTCCTGATCGACTTCGACGCGGCCGACCAGATGATTCGCGCCGGAGCGCCCGCGAAGGCCGCCTGGGGCATCGCCCTGGGCCTGACCGTGACGCTGGTCTGGCTGTACCTGGAGATCCTGCGTCTGATCTATCTACTACAGAACGATTAGTTGCTCTCGAGCGTCGACTCTGCGCTGAGGGCGTGGGCCACTCCGCCTCGCACTTTCGCGCCCTGGACGCAGAGTCAACGCGACAAAGTTAGCTGAGCCGCTCCAACACCATCGCCATGCCCTGGCCGCCGCCGACACACATCGTTTCCAAACCCAGCGTCTTTTCGTGCGTGGTGAGGTTGTTCAGCAGCGTGGTGGCGATGCGCGCGCCGGTCATGCCGAACGGGTGGCCCAGGGCGATCGCCCCACCCGACACGTTCAGCTTGTCCTCGTCGATGCCCAGCTCGCGTGCCGAGCCCAGTACCTGCACCGCGAAGGCCTCGTTGATCTCGACCAGGTCGATGTCGCCGATCGACATGCCGGCCCGCGCCAAGGCCTGCTTGGACGCCTCGATCGGACCCAGGCCCATGATCTCCGGCGACAGGCCGCTGACCCCGGTGGACACGATGCGGGCCAGCGGTTTCAGGCCCAGCTCCTTGGCCTTGGTGTCGCTGGTGATCACGAGCGCGGCGGCGCCGTCGTTGAGCGGACACGCATTGCCGGCGGTCACGGTGCCGTTGGGCCGGAACACCGGCTTGAGCTCGCTGACCTTCTCGTAGGTGGTGCCCGGACGTGGGCCGTCGTCGGTGCTCACGGTGCTGCCGTCCGGGAGGGTGACCGGGGTGATCTCGCGTTCGAAGAACCCGCTCTTGATCGCCTCTTCGGCGCGGTTCTGGCTGCGCACACCCCAGTGGTCCTGGTCCTCGCGGCTGATGCCGGTGAGGATGGAGACGTTCTCGGCGGTCTGGCCCATCGCGATGTAGACGTCGGGCACCTTCCCGTCCGCGCGCGGGTCGTGCCATTCGTCGGCGCCCGCGGCCCCGGAAGCCTCGGCCCCGGAGCGCTCCTGGGCCTCGTCGAACAGCGGGTTCTTGGTGTCCGGCCACGAGTCGGAGTTGCCTTTGCCGAACCGGGACACCGTCTCCACACCCGCGGAGATGAACGCGTCGCCCTCCCCGGCCTTGATCGCGTGGAACGCCATCCGGGTGGTTTGCAGCGACGACGAGCAGTACCGGTTGACCGTGGTGCCCGGTAGGAAGTCGTAGCCGAGCGCGATGGCGACCACACGCGCCAGGTTGAAGCCCTGCTCACCGCCGGGCAGGCCGCAGCCCAGGATCAGGTCGTCGATCTGGTGCGGGTTCAGCGCGGGCACCTTGTCCAGCGCGGCCCGCACCATCTGAACGGTCAGGTCGTCGGGTCGGATGCTGACCAGCGACCCCTTCATCGCGCGGCCGATCGGCGAGCGGGCAGCAGAGACGATCACGGCTTCCGGCATGACTGCTTCCTTCCTAATCCCATCCAGGCCCATCCCAGCCGCATCCAGGCCCATCCAGCCGCATCCAGCGAGTGCGGGCTCGCCTCTCGATCGGGTGGCACAGACCCAGACAAATCTAGTCGCTGGCCACCGGGGGGGACGACGGGGCGGGCAGATCGCGTGCCGGGGCCCGCCACAACCGCGACAGGACGGACGCACGCGGGCGGCCGGGACCGAGCACCGGGACGCTGGGACTTGACCCCTGGTGAAGCGGTGGGCGCTCTATCTTTTCGCCCAGCGCGTCGCACACCGCGACCAGCAGCTGCTCGGCCGCCAGAGCATACGCGACCGACGAGGGGTGGTAACCGTCAGCGGAGAACATCTGCTCGCGCCTGTCCCGGAATTGCGGTGCCAGCAGATGTGCCAGTGGCACCGGCACGCCGCCGGCCGCGCGGACCTCGGCGGCCTGGGCCCGGGCCAGCCGCAGGCCACGAGTGCTTGCCAGCGAGCGCAGCGGCTGGGGGATGGCGCTGATGACTCCCAGGTCCGGGCAGGTGCCAACGATCACAACCGCACCGCGGGCGCGCAACTTGCGCACCGTCAAGGCCAACCGCTGTGCCGATTGGCTGATGCCGTTGAGCGCGGTGATGTCGTTGGCGCCGAGCATCATCACCGCCACGTCCGGCGGCGCCCCGGCCACGAACATGGCGTCGACCTGGCCGGATACGCCTTTAGAGGTGGCGCCGACGATGGCCTTGGTGCTCAACCGGACACGCTTGCCGGTCCGCTCGGCGAGCCCGCGCGCGATCAGCACGCCCGGCACTTGTTCTGCGCTGTCGCAGCCGTAACCGGTGGCCGTCGAGTCACCAAAGATCATGAAATGCAGGTCAACGTCCGTGCCCCGCTGCCACCGCTGCACCGGGCCGCCGCCGCGGGTGTACACACCGTCCGCGCGTGGCGGAATGTCCCAGGACTTGGGGATGACGGTGCGCGCGTGCGTCGCCTGGCCGACCAGCAGGTTGCGTGCGCCCAGATAGGCCGTCCCTGTCGAGGCGAGCGCACCCGCTGTGGCCAGAGCGATCGTCGAACGACGCGGCACCCGTATGGTCACGCATCTATTTTAGGGCGGCTGCGGTGGCGTTTTTGCGGATAGCTGAGAAATAACGCGGTTACGGTGTGGAACATTTGTGGTATCGAATCAGCTTCCTCAAACGTTCTGCTCAGAAACAGCTGTCAAGCTAAGTTCGACGGGTTGGCTGACCGCCTCCAGCGAACGGAATGAACCAACGGCTCGGCTGCCTCGTCACATGCTGTATGGACTACAAAGGCGTAGGAAGTGTTGAGCATGACTGCACCGAACAAGGTATCCGGCTCACCCCGGAACCCCATCTGTCGACATGACGCCCTCAAGGCCCGCAGGGTCAGGCTGCGCAGATTCGCGATCAGCGATGGCGCGCCGGTCGAGGTCGTCGAATCCGGGCCAAGCGTCGCCGCCCGAGTAGCTACACTGGCATCGCGGCTGACGATTCGGCCCGTCCTGACTGTCGGTAGCTACGCACCTACCGTGCCCTGGCCGTGGGGGCTCATCGACCTCGCGGCGCGGGTTCTGCTTCCGGTGTCTGCCACCGTCCGAGCCACTGTGGACTTGCCAAACGCCTCGGCGCAGTTGGTGCGCGCGCCCGGCGTGCTGCCCGCCGACGGCACCAGGCGGGTGGTTCTATACTTCCACGGCGGAGCGTTTTTGACCTGTGGAGCAAACTCGCACGGCAGGCTCGTCGAAACGCTGTCCAGTTTTGCTGACGCGCCGGTTCTTGTAGTCAATTATCGGCTGTTGCCCAAGCATTCGGTCGGCATGGCCCTCGACGATTGTTACGACGGCTATCAATGGCTGCGGCTGCGCGGGTACGAACCGGACCAGATCGTGCTGGCCGGTGACTCCGCCGGAGGCTACCTGGCACTGAGCCTCGCGCAGCGGCTGCAGGAGGTCGGCGAGGAGCCGGCGGCCTTGGTAGCGATCTCGCCACTGCTGCAGCTAGCAAAGGAATGCAAGCAGGCGCACCCCAACATCAAGACCGACGCGATGTTTCCGTCGAAGGCCTTCGATGCGCTCGTCGCGCTGGTTGCTAACGCGGCTGCGAAGCGCAAAGTCAACGGCAAGCCCGAACAGATCTACGAGCCCTTGGAACACATCAAACCCGGTTTGCCGCGGACCCTGATCCACGTTTCCGGCTCCGAGGTGTTGCTGCACGACGCGCAGTTGGCCGCCACCAGGCTGGCGGCGGTCGGTGTGCCGGCCGAGGTCCGGGTCTGGCCTGGCCAGGTTCACGACTTCCAGTTGGCGGCGCCGCTGGTGCCGGAGGCGGTCCGTTCGCTGCGCCAGATCGGCGAGTACATCCGCGAAGCCACTGGCTAGCGCCTTGGGACTACGCCGCTTCGGGTTGCGGCACGGCGGCCATCAGCGCCGCCATCAGCTCGGCGGAGTGGGTGTGCGTGGCCCGAAATCGCCTGAGACGATGAACCGTATGCGGATTGCCCAGCACATCAGTGACCTCATCGGCGGCACGCCGCTGGTTCGCCTGAACTCCGTCGTCCCCGCCGGTGCCGGCACCGTGGCGGCGAAGGTCGAATATCTCAACCCGGGCGGCAGCTCCAAGGACCGGATCGCGGTGAAGATGATCGACGCCGCCGAGGCCAGCGGTCAGCTGAAGCCGGGTGGCACCATCGTCGAGCCCACCTCGGGCAACACCGGTGTCGGTCTCGCCCTGGTGGCGCAGGCCCGCGGCTACAAGTGCGTGTTCGTCTGCCCCGACAAGGTCAGCGAGGACAAGCGCAACGTGCTGCTCGCCTACGGTGCCGAGGTCGTCGTGTGCCCGACGGCGGTGCCGCCCGACGACCCGGACAGCTATTACAGCGTTTCCGACCGGTTGGTCAAAGAGATCGACGGTGCCTGGAAACCCGACCAGTACGCCAACCCGGCGGGACCGGCCAGCCACCACGAGACCACCGGACCGGAGATTTGGGCCGACACCGACGGCAAGGTCACCCATTTCGTCGCCGGCATCGGCACTGGCGGGACGATCACCGGCGCGGGCCGCTACCTCAAGGAGGTGTCCGGCGCGCGACCGGAAGGACCGGTCAAGATAATCGGCGCCGACCCGGAAGGATCGGTGTACTCGGGCGGCAGCGGCCGGCCCTATCTGGTCGAGGGGGTCGGCGAGGACTTCTGGCCGGCGGCGTACGACCCCACGGTGCCCGACCAGATCATCGCGGTGTCCGACTCCGACTCGTTCAACATGACCAGGCGGTTGGCCCGCGAAGAAGCGATGCTGGTCGGCGGATCGTGCGGGATGGCGGTCGTGGCCGCAGTGAAGGTGGCGCAAGAAGCCGGACCAGACGCGCTGGTCGTGGTCTTGCTGCCGGACGGCGGCCGGGGCTACATGTCGAAGATCTTCAACGACGCGTGGATGTCGTCGTACGGGTTTCTGCGCAGCCGCCTGGACGGGTCGACCGAGGAGTCCACGGTCGGCGATGTGCTGCGCCGTAAATCCGGCGCGCTGCCCGACCTGGTTCACACCCATCCGTCGGAGACGGTGCGTGACGCCATCGGCATTCTGCGTGAGTACGGGGTGTCGCAATTGCCGGTCGTCGGCGCCGAGCCGCCGGTGATGGCCGGCGAAGTCGCCGGCAGTGTCTCCGAGCGCGAACTACTCTCGGCCGTCTTCGAGGGTCGCGCCAAACTGGCCGACGCCGTCTCGGAACACATGAGCCCGCCGCTGCGGATGATCGGTGCCGGTGAGTTGGTCACCGCGGCCGGCAAGGCTTTGCGTGATTCCGACGCGCTCATGGTGGTGGAGAAGGGCAAGCCGGTAGGGGTCATTACCCGGTACGACTTGTTGGGCTTCCTTTCGGATGGGCCGCGCCGGCGGTAGCGGGCGACAAACTGGTTGGGCTGCAATCGGATCCGGCCGCCCGCCCCGGGGGGTGTGACGTAGCTCTCGCCCGGTCGCTGCGCCAACCCGGTCCTCGGGTACTGTAAGCGGCCTAGTTCAGCTGCTTCGACGTGGAAGGGGTGCTCCATGACCAATC
This sequence comes from uncultured Actinomycetota bacterium, assembly GCA_963845595.1. GTDB lineage: Bacteria > Actinomycetota > Actinomycetes > Mycobacteriales > Mycobacteriaceae > Mycobacterium. The sequence continues at coordinate 111,137 of CAWJSU010000002.1, read as the reverse complement.
AACCGCCGCCTGGCGGGTCTTACCCGCCGCCTCCGCCCCCCGGGCCATCGGGCGGGGACCGGCCAGGCCCTGGGTACCAGCCTCCGCCCCCGGCGCCCGCACCCGGCGGCGCCTTCCCTGGACCCGCGGGCCCTCCGCCGCCGCTGCCCGACGGGGCTGCCTACCCGCCGCCCCCGTCGGCCGCCGGTGGGTATGCGCCGCCGCCACCGGGACCGGCCGTCCGTGCTCTGCCGCAGGACGCCTACACGCCGTGGTTCACTCGGGTGTTGGCGTACCTCATCGACAGCATCCCCATCGTCATCCTGTATGGCATCTCTGCCGGGATCACCGCGGCCACTACCTCAGCTCCAACGTGTACCTCGGACGCCTACGGCGTGCACTGCAGTGGCGGCGGAGGGTCGGCCATAGCCGCGATAGTCGGCCTATTAGTGTGGCTAATAATCCTTGCCTACGCGGTGTGGAACTGGGGCTACAAGCAGGGCACGACCGGGTCGAGCATCGGCAAGGGGGTCATGAAGTTCAAGGTCGTCAGCGAGACCAGCGGCCAGCCGATCGGTTTCGGGATGTCCGTGGTGCGCCAGATCGCGCACGTCGCCGACTCGTTCTGCTTCGTCGGTTACCTGTTTCCGCTGTGGGACGCCAAGCGGCAAACTTTTGCGGACAAGATCATGACAACGGTCTGCCTGCCCGTCTGACGGCGCTGCAGGCGACTCGACCGCACACGGTAGGGGGAGGACGGGTAGGAGGGGCGATGACCGACCAGCCGCCCCTCGGTAACTACCCGCCCCCGCCGTGCAGCGGCCACCCGCCGCAACGACCCGGTAATCAAGGCGCGGTGGCCGATCGCCGATGAGCCAACAGCGCAACGCGCACGACGGCATCACCGGCTTGGCAACCAAAGCCATCCACGCCGGCTACCGGCCGGACCCGGCAACCGGGGCGGTGAACGCCCCGATCTATGCCAGCAGCACGTTCGCCCAAGACGGTGTCGGCGGTCTGCGCGGTGGATTCGAATACGCGCGCACCGGCAACCCGACCCGAGCCGCATTGGAGGCCTCGCTGGCCGCGGTCGAAGAGGGCCGGTTCGGGCGGGCGTTCGGCTCCGGGATGGCGGCCACCGACTGCGCCCTCCGGGCAATGCTGCGACCCGGCGACCACGTGGTCATTCCCGACGACGCCTATGGCGGCACCTTCCGGCTGATCGACAAGGTCTTCACCCAGTGGAATGTCGCGTACACGCCCGCGGCGCAGTCCGATCTGGACGCGGTCCGCGCGGCTATCACGCCGCGGACCCGGCTGATTTGGGTGGAAACACCGACCAATCCGTGGCTGTCCATCGTCGACATCGCCGCAATGGCCGAGCTCGGCCAGCAGAATTCCGCAAAGGTATTGGTGGACAACACCTTTGCCTCGCCCGCGCTGCAGCAGCCGTTGACGCTGGGTGCCGACGTGGTGCTGCACTCCACCACCAAGTACATCGGCGGCCACTCCGACGTGGTGGGCGGCGCGCTGGTCACCAACGACGACGAGCTGGACGCCGCTTTCGCCTTCCTGCAGAACGGCGCCGGCGCGGTGCCCGGCCCGTTTGACGCCTACCTGACGATGCGCGGCCTGAAGACATTGGTGCTGCGGATGCAGCGCCACAGCGAAAACGCTTCTGCCGTAGCGGAATTCCTCGCCGGGCACCCGTCGGTGAGCACCGTGCTGTATCCGGGCCTGCCGACCCATCCCGGGCACCAGGTCGCAGCACGGCAGATGCGCGGCTTCGGTGGCATGGTTTCGGTGCGAATGCGCGCCGGCCGGCAAGCTGCCGAGGATCTGTGCGCCGGCACCAAGGTGTTCATTCTGGCCGAATCGCTGGGTGGGGTGGAGTCGCTGATCGAGCATCCCAGTGCGATGACGCACGCGTCGACGGCCGGTTCGCAGTTGGAAGTACCCGACGACCTGGTGCGGCTTTCGGTCGGCATCGAAGACATCGCCGACCTGATCGGCGATCTCGAACAGGCCCTGGGCTAAGTTGCGCCTAAGTCGCGCCCAGCCGCGCCAACTGTGCCTCTGACGAGGCGACACGCCGCGCCGACGTCGTGCGATTCACACTCGAGGCGCGTTTAGGAGTGGTACGGCTCCGCGCTTACCAACGTGACCTTAACGGTGTTGCCGTTGGGCACCGTGTAGCTGCGGGTCTCGCCCACCTTGGCGTCGATCAGCGCGCCACCCAGCGGTGAGTTCGGCGAGTAGACCTCGAGCTTGCCGTTCTTGACGCTCTCCTGGCGGGTGGCGATGAGGAACGTCTCGCTGTCCGACTTGTCGCCGTTGTAGTAGACCTTCACCACCGAGCCGGGCAGCGCCACGCCGGACTGCTTGGGGGCTTCGCCGACTTTCGCGTTGTTGAGCAGGTCCTGTAGCTGGCGGATGCGGGCCTCCTGCTGGCCCTGCTCCTCGCGGGCGGCGTGATATCCGCCGTTCTCGCGCAGGTCACCCTCTTCGCGGCGGTCGTTGATTTCCGCGGCGATGATCGGACGATTGGCGATCAGGTGGTCGAGCTCCGCCTTGAGCAGGTCATGTGACTCCTGGGTCAACCAGGTCACCTGAGTATCCGTCATCTCGTCGCGCTCCTCGTGTTCTCGGTTCCGCGTATCCGCGTAAGCTTCTGAACCCCCGGCCCGGAGGTATCCGGGTCCCGCCCCGGGTGCTGCCGCTCCGTTCTGGTCACGGCCACTAATGCAGCAATACACGGTCCCAGCCGGAACCGTGCATTCATCCATATTACCACTGCGAAAACAACCGATGACGGGATATGCGCAGCTCGGTTTGTGGTGTCATCAGCCCGTCCGCAGGTAGCCGGGCACGTCGGTGCCGCAGCCGTAGATGTCGGCCATCACCGGGGGTTTGAAGGATTTCACCGTCGTCGTCACCTGCACCGTGGCCTGGCTGGACGGCGGGACCAGTACTTCGCGTCGGCCTGTTTCGCTGCCGTCCTTGGAGCGAACCCGAACGATGCACTCCACCGGCCGCGACGGGTCCGAGCGAGTCACGCTGATGGTCACCGATGCCGTCTCGTCGTCGATCACTTGATAGCCGGCCAGCGAGCCGGTGACCGCGGCGGTGCCGAGCCGCTGGTAACCGATGACGGCGATGGCGGTGCCGGCCGCGACGACCAACACCGCCACGCCGATGGCGACGCGGCGCCGCGATCGGCTGGACAGTCGCGGGCGCCCGTAGCGGGCCTCGGGCCGCCCGGTGGGCTCTGGGTCCACAGCTGGGTCCATGGCTAGGGTTGTCGGGCCTTTATCCGGCCTTAGCCGGGTCGGTGTCGGTGTCTGTGTTCGGGTCTGTTTCCGGGCTCTGTCCGGTCTCGGTGAACTGGAATTATAGGGTCCCTTATAGGCTCAATCGGGCGACCAGCAGACGGACATCGGACAAGGGGGCACGTGAGCGAACTGCGGTTGATGGCGGTGCATGCCCACCCCGACGACGAGTCCAGCAAGGGCGCCGCCACCCTTGCCCGCTACGCCGATGAGGGCCATCGCGTACTGGTGGTGACGTTAACCGGCGGCGAACGCGGCGAAATTCTGAACCCGGCGATGGACCTGCCCGATGTGCATGGTCACATCACCGAAATCCGCCGTGACGAGATGGCGAAGGCCGCCGAGATCCTCGGTGTGGAGCACAGCTGGCTGGGCTTCGTCGACTCCGGCTTGCCCAAGGGTGACCCGCCGCCCCCGCTGCCCGAGGGCTGCTTCGCGCTGGCGCCGCTGGAAGTGTCCACCGAAGCGCTGGTGCGGGTGGTGCGCGAGTTCCGGCCGCAGGTGATGATCACCTACGACGAACAAGGCGGCTACCCGCATCCCGACCACATTCGCTGCCACCAAGTTTCGCTCGGTGCCTACGACGCGGCCGGCGACTATCGTCTCTTCCCGGACGCCGGTGAGCCATGGACGGTGTCCAAGCTGTATTACGTCCACGGCTTCTTGCGGGAGCGGATGCAGATGCTGCAGGACGAGTTCGCCAAGCATGGCCAAGAGGGCCCGTTCGGGAAGTGGCTCGAGCACTGGCACGCCTCGGCGGATCCGTTTTCCTCCCGGGTGACGACCCGCGTCGAATGCTCGAAATACTTCAGCCAGCGCGACGACGCGTTGCGGGCGCACGCCACCCAGATCGACCCGAACGCCGAATTCTTCGCGGCCCCGATCCCATGGCAGCAGCGGCTATGGCCGACCGAAGAATTCGAGTTGGCTCGCTCGCGCGTGCCCGCCCGGCTGCCCGAGACCGACCTGTTCGAGGGAATCGAGACCCACTTGTGAGCCACCTTCTGCTCACCGTGATTGCTGACGGCGGGCCGCACAATCACGGTCCGGACTTCGGCAAGGCCAGCCCGTTGGGGTTGCTGGTTGTCGTGTTGCTGTTGATCGCCACGTTGTTCCTGCTGCGGTCGATGAATCGGCAACTACGCAAGGTCCCCAAATCGTTCGACCGGGATAACCCCGAACCCGACCAGGCCGCCGACGAGGGCACCGACTCCGTGGGCGACGTTGGTGAGGGCGGGCCGGGGACCCACCGCAACGGATCCGCGCGAGCATCGGGACAAGGTGATGACCCAGGCTGACCCTTCCGACCCTTCCGGCACCAATACCCTCGGGCTGGCCACCAGCCCCTATCTGCGCCAGCATGCGGACAACCCCGTGCACTGGCAGCAGTGGACGCCACAGGCGCTCGCCGACGCGGCGGCGCGCGATGTGCCGATTCTGTTGTCCATCGGCTACGCCGCGTGTCATTGGTGTCACGTCATGGCCCACGAATCGTTTGAGGACGACGAGGTGGCCGCCGCGATGAACGCGGGATTCGTCTGCATCAAGGTCGATCGCGAAGAACGGCCCGACATCGACACGGTCTACATGAACGCCACCGTCGCACTCAGCGGCCGAGGCGGTTGGCCGATGACGTGTTTCCTCACGCCCGACGGCCGCCCGTTCTTTACCGGCACGTATTACCCGAAAGACGCTTTCCTGGAACTTCTTTCGATCATCACTGAGACCTGGGTCCAGCGCCGCGGTGAGGTCGAGCAGGCATCTGACCAGATCGCAGCGCAGTTGCGCGCGTCGGTGAAGCTACCCCCCACCGGTCCGGAGGTGGCGCCGGAACTGTGCGATAACGCCGTCAAAGCCGTGCTGGCTCATCAGGACAAGGCTCGCGGTGGCTTCGGCGAAGCGCCCAAGTTTCCGCCGTCGGCGCTGCTGGAGGCGCTGCTGCGCAACTACGAGCGCACCGGGTCGGCGGCAGCGCTCGCGGCGGTCTCACACACCGGCGCCGCGATGGCGCGTGGCGGCATCTACGACCAACTTGCCGGCGGCTTCGCCCGGTACAGCGTCGACGACGCCTGGGTGGTACCGCATTTCGAGAAGATGCTGTACGACAACGCGCTGTTGCTGCGGGCCTATGCGCATTGGGCCCGGCGCACCGAAGATCCGTTGGCGCGCAGGGTCGCCGGACAAACCGCGCGATTTCTGCTCGACGAGCTGACCGATGCCGACATGTTCACCTCGTCGCTGGACGCCGACGCCGACGGCCGGGAGGGCTCGACCTACGTCTGGACGCAGGAGCAGCTGACCGAGGTGCTCGGTGATGACGACGGTCGTTGGGCGGCAGGTGTTTTCGGCGTCACAGAGACCGGCACATTCGAACACGGGACATCGGTGCTGCAGCTGCCCGCCGACCCGGACGACCAGGAACGACTGGAGCGGATCCGGGCCGCGCTGCTGGCCGCCCGGCGTACCCGGGCCCAGCCCGGACGCGACAACAAGATCGTCACCGCCTGGAACGGGCTGGCCATCACCGCGCTGGCCGAGGCCAGCGTGGCTTTGGGAGATCCCGAGCTGGCCTCTGAGTTGATTGAAGCCGCGCAGCGCTGCGCGACGGCAGTGCTGGACCTGCACCTGGTCGACGGCCGGCTGCGACGCGCCAGCCTCGGCGGGATGGTCGGCGACAGCGCCGCCATCTTGGAGGACTACGCGATGCTGGCCACCGGATTGTTGACGTTGTACCAGCTGAGCTCCGACAAGAGCTGGCTGACGTCGGCCACCAAGCTGCTGGATACGGCGCTGTTGCACTTCGCTGACCGGGACCGCCCCGGCCGCTGGTTCGACACCGCCGACGATGCCGAGCGGTTGGTGTTCCGCCCCGCCGACCCGGTGGATGGGGCGACTCCCTCGGGAGCCGCGTCGGTTACTGAGGCGCTGCTGACCGCCGCGCACCTGGTCGATATCTACCGCGCCGAGCCGTATGCGCAGGCCGCGAGCGAGGCCCTGAGCGCGCATTCGGTGCTGCTGCAACACGCCCCTCGGTCGTCCGGACATTGGCTGGCCGTCGCCGAGTCGTCGGTACGCGGGCCGTTGCAGATCGCGGTGGCCTGCGACCCATCGCAGTCGCCGCTGCTGGCCGAGGCGCGCCAGCTGGCGCCCGGCGGCGCAATCGTCGTCGGCGGCCAGAAGGATTCGGCCGCGCTGCTGGTCGGCCGGGACCGAGTGGACGGCGCCGACGCCGCCTACGTCTGTCGGGGACGGGTCTGCGACCTACCGGTCACCGGGGCATCGGAGCTGGCGGAAGCCCTGAAGGTCTAAAGCAGCCCTGAAGGTCTAAAGGAGCGGGCTAAAAGACGACAAACCACATCGCGATGTAGTGGCAAATCGCCGCCACCGCGGTGCAGGCGTGGAAGAACTCGTGGTAGCCGAACGTCGTCGGCCACGGGTCGGGCCAGCGCAGCGCGTAGAGAATTCCGCCGATGCTGTACAAAGCACCCCCGACGAACAGCAGCACCATCGCGGCCACCCCGGCGTTGTGCAGGATCGTGACGGTGAACCCGACCGCCACCCAACCCAGCATCAGATAGAGCGGCACCCCCACCCAGCGCGGCGCCGACGGCCAGCACATCTTCAGCAGGATCCCGGCCACCGCGCCGCCCCACACGATCCACAACACCAGTCGTCCGTCGTCGGGCGGCAGCGCCAGCAGCGCGAACGGTGTGTAGCTGCCCGCGATGAACACGAAGATCATCGAATGGTCGGCCCGCTTCATCCATTTCTGGGCGGTCGCGGACTTCCAGTGCACCCGGTGGTAGGTGGCGCTGACGGTGAACATCAGGATCGTGGCCGCGGTGTAGAGAAATGTCGCGAGCCCGGCGCGGGTGGACGCCACCGCCCAGGACACCGCCACCAGCGAGGCACCCGCGAAGACGGCGGCTCCGGCTGAGTAGACGTGGATCCAGCCGCGGAAACGCGGCTTGGTCAGAACGCGGGTGACGCCTTCGACGATCTGGTGGGCGGCATTGCCCGACGTGAGCTCCTGCGATGCGGGCTCCGCGTTGGTGGTGGCCGTGCTGCTCATGTCTCCTGTTGCCTTGCTTTGACTTTTGTGATTCCTAGCCGGTGACTGTCAAGAATCACAGTAGCCGGGAATTATGACAGCGCGGTGCGGGCGGCGGGGTGAGTTTGTCTTCATTGTGGGCCGGAATTTGGTGCCGGTCACAGTAGTGTGGACATTCGTGGAAATCATCCCGCCGCGGCTCAAAGAGCCGTTGTACAGGCTCTATGAGCTGCGGCTGAGGCAGGGCCTGGCCGCCTCGAGACCTGAACTTCCCCGGCATATCGCCGTCCTGTGCGACGGAAACCGGCGGTGGGCCCGCGACGCGGGATACGAGGACGTCAGCTACGGCTACCGGAAGGGTGCCGCCAAGATCGCCGAGATGCTGCGCTGGTGCGAGGAAGCCGGCATCGAAATGACCACCGTCTACCTGCTGTCAACCGAGAACCTGCAGCGCGATCCCGACGAGCTGGCCGCACTCATCGAAATCATCACCGATGTCGTCGAGGAGATCTGCGCACCGGCCAACCGCTGGAGTGTGCGTACCGTCGGGGATCTTGAGCTGCTCGGTGAGGAGCCGGCCCGCCGGCTGCGCGGCGCGGTGGAATCCACACCCGGCGTCGCGCCTTTTCACGTCAACGTCGCGGTCGGCTACGGCGGCCGGCAGGAGATCGTCGACGCTGTGCGCGCGTTGCTGAGCAAGGCGATTGCCGATGGCGCGACCGCCGAGGAGCTGGTCGACGAGGTGACCGCCGAGGCCATCTCCGAAAACCTCTACACCTCCGGGCAACCCGACCCCGACCTGGTGATCCGCACGTCGGGGGAGCAGCGACTGTCCGGATTTCTGTTGTGGCAGAGCGCCTATTCGGAGATGTGGTTCACCGAAGCGCACTGGCCCGCGTTCCGCCACGTCGATTTTCTGCGTGCGCTGCGTGACTACAGCCAGCGGCATCGCAGGTTCGGCCGGTAGCGACCCCTTAGCGCGCTTAGCGCGGCGCCGTGCGTGCCACACTGGATGGATGGCGGCGCTGTCGGCGGTGGTGTTCACGCTGAGCGGGTGGCTCGGGCTGTACCTGCTGGCCCGTGATCCGCGCAAGCCGGTGCTTGTGCTGGCGGCGACCGGCCTGTGTGGTTTCGCCTTGGTGGTGGCGCTGGATGCGGTGCGGACGGTCAGCTCCCAAACTCTTCAAGCGCATGCCCAGCTGCTCAGCCAGCTGGAGATCTACCTGGCCGCGATCCCCAGCGTGGCGTGGTTCGCGGTGCTCGTCGAGCTGGCGCGGCCGTGCGACAGCTGGCGGGCCCGCACCCGTGAGCTGTTGCTCATCGGCGGTGTCGCCGCGCTGACCCTGTTCGGCGCAATGATGGCCGGCAGCGTCAACGGCCCGCTGCGGCCGGGGCACCTGGTGATGATCGCGGTGATCTCCGTTTCCACGCTGGGGGCGATGGTCGTTGCGGTGTTGCGGCCCGCTCAGCCGACTCCGGTAGGCCGGAGTGGTCTGGGGTTAATAGCTGTCGCGACGCTGTTCTTCGCGCTGGCTAACGCCATCCTGATCATTCCGCTGGGCCTGGTGCCCAGCTGGCTGGCCCTGGCGTCGACCGGTTTCGATGTCCTGGCGCTCGGCGGCGCGGTCGCGTTGTGGGACGCATTCGACGAGGGCCAGGCACTGCGTGCCGACATGCTGCGCTCGTTTGCCGGCTGCTCGGTGGTGGCGGCGCTGCTCGGTGGTCAGGCCTTGATCGGTCTGGCGGTTACCCACAACGAACCCACCGCGCAGACCGCGCTGACCGTGCTGCTGTTCACCAGCCTGGCGATCTCGATCACGGTTCAGGTGCTGGCCGATCCGTTGGCCGGGATCCTGGACCGGCTGGCGTTCTCCAAGTCGCCCAGGCTGCGCGCCGACCGGGCCGCGCTCCGGCACACCGGGGCGGCGTTGCCGCTGCGGTCGCAGGATCCGCTCAGCGATGTCGACGACGACACCTTCGTCCGGCTCACCCGCCGGGCGCTGGGCCACTACGGTGACCTGACCAAGCTGGTCGCCAGCCCGTTGACCACGTTGCCGGTGATCGATGAGCGGCTGGCCGCGCGCGGCGCGCCCGACCACCCGCTGGAGCGGGCCAACGAACTGAAGGCCGTTCTTGCCGACGGTATCGGGCGGCTCAAGCCGCGCGACGGCGGCGACTTCGGAACCACCGAGCAGTGGCGCTATTACAACTCGCTGTATTTCCCCTACGTCGTCGGCGTGCGCGCCTACGCGCAGAACGCCACCGCCTCTGGTTTGGACCCAACCGCCCGGCAGGCCTGGCAGTGGTTCGTTACCGAGGTCCCGCAGCGCTCGCTGCATAACTGGCAAAACGCCGCGGCCCGGCTCATCGCCGCCGATCTGCGCGGGCGAGTCCCAGTCCCCACCGACTAGCTCTGCGGGGCGGCCACCTTCGCGACCATCTTCTGGGCCCTCTGCTACGAATACGCCCAAAGAGACCACCGATTGGTCAGGCAGGGGAATTCATGGGTCCATTCAAGGCTGGGAAGCTTCCGCCCGCCAAAGTGGCGCGGGCCTTGGAACTGGCCAGACACCAACTGGCTCGGCTGCACCGGAGCATGGCCCCGGCTCCGGTGGTGATGATGGAAATGATCGTCGACATGTGGGCCGCGCAGGCGATCACCGCGGCGGCGGACCTCGGCATCGCCGACGCGCTCGCCAACGGACCTTTAGCGGCCGACGAGTTGGCCACCGCGGTCGACGCCGACGCCGACGCGGTCAGTCGTCTGCTCAGGGCATTGATCAGCCGGGGCATTTTCCGGCGGCGTCGTGATGGCCGCTACGACCTGACCCCGCTGGCCGCCGCTCTTCGCCGCGACGCGGAGGTATCGGTGGCGGGCTGGGCGCGATGGGTGGGTTCGCCCCACCACCGTGAGCATTGGAGCCACTTCACCGAAGCGATCCGCAGCGGCCGGGCCGTTGTCCCCGCGTTGCGCGGCAAACCAATCTTTGACTACCTGGCCGGTGAGCCCGAACTCGGTGAAATCTTCAATCAGGCCATGACGAGCGGATCAGAACTCTCGATCGCACCGGTAATCGCCACCTATGACTTTGGGGCCTTCGGCCCCACTGCCACCATCGTCGATGTCGGCGGCGGGCGGGGCCGGCTGCTGGCCGCGATCCTGGCCGCGACGCCCCACGTGCGCGGCATCCTGTTCGACCTGCCCGAGGTGGTGGCGGGGGCCCCGGCGCTACTCCGCGAGCGCCGTGTCGAAGACCGGGTCCGGATTGCCGAGGGGTCGTTCTTCGACGACGTGCCCGAAGGTGGCGACGCTTACGTTCTCAAGAACGTGATTCACGACTGGTCCGACGACGACGCGGTGCGCATTCTTCGCAACGTGCGCGCGGCCGCCGGGGTGGGCAAACACGTGCTGCTTGTCGAACTCGTGATTCCCGCGCACAGCCGTGAGTTTCTGGGCAAATGGCTCGACCTGGAGATGCTGCTCGGCCTCGAAGCGCGTGAACGCACCCCCGCCGAGTACGAGTGCCTCCTGGACCGAGCGGGCTTTCAGCTGACGCGGGTGGTCGAAACCGCGTCGCCGTTCAGCATCGTGGAGGCGAGAGCAATTTAGCCAGCAATTAGTCCAATCGGGAATAGCCGGGTGAACTAGGTGGTCATTCCATCCGTGGCAGTAGTTGGCAGCGTCACGCGTCGATCTGGCAGTGCTTCGCCGGCACGCTCAAACCTGTTCGACCTAACCGCCATCACGAGGAGTGATCATGACCGCAATATCCGGACCGACGACCCGCCCCCTGTACGACTCGACCGACTCGCTGTTGCGTTTCGCGATGCGTGCCGACGCCACGTTGACGGGGCTGATGGGTCTGGCCGCGGCCTTTGTCGCTGACCCGTTGTCATCGCTGACCGGGCTGACGTCCATCCAGGAATACAGCATGGGCGCCTTCTTCGTGCTGTACGGCCTGGTGGTGTTCGGCCTCGCCGCATTGCCGAACTTGCGCCGCGCCGGGATCGGCGTCGTGGTGGCCAACATCGTCTACACCGTCGCGGCGATCGTTGCCGCCGAACTGGTGCCGATGACCGCCATCGGGGTGGCCTTGACGCTGGCCAGCGGTGTCTACACCGTGTTCTTCGCGGGACTGCAGTACCTGGGAGTTCGTCGGCTCGAGGCATAACTTCCCATCCCGCCCGTGAAACCAGCCATGCGGGGCGCCTCCGCTGCACGATGCCGTGGGGGCCCCCGCATTGGCTCGCGCCGAGCGTCACGCCAGAGTGGCGCTGACACGCGTGTGCCACGCTAGCGCGGCGCTCGGCGCCGGCTGGCGTGTAGCCGACCTACAACTTGCGCAGCCGTAGCCGGTTGATCGAGTGGTCGGCGTCTTTGCGCAGCACCAGGGTGGCGCGGGGACGGGTCGGCAGGATGTTCTCGACCAGATTGGGCCGGTTGATCGACCGCCAGATCTCGCGTGCCGCGGCGACTGCCTTGGGGTCGGTCAGGGCCGAGTAGTGGTGGAAGTGGGATTCCGGGTCGGCGAACGCCGTGCCGCGCATCGCCAGGAACCTGGATATGTACCACTGCTCGATGTCTTCGATCCGGGCGTCCACGTACAGCGAAAAATCGAACAGGTCCGACACCATCAGGGTGGGGCCGGTCTGCAAGACGTTGAGGCCCTCCAGGATCAGGATGTCGGGATGGCGGACCACGTGTTTGGCCCCGGGGATGACGTCGTAGTGCAGGTGTGAATACACGGGCGCGCACGCGTAGTCGGACCCGGATTTCACCGAGGTGACGAACCGCAGCAGTGCCCTGCGGTTATAGCTTTCCGGAAAGCCTTTGCGGTGCATGAGGTTTCGCCGGTCAAGCTCGGTGTTGGAGTAGAGGAAGCCGTCGGTGGTCACCAGGTCCACTCGGGGATGGTGATCCCAGCGAGCCAGCAGCGCCTGCAGCACGCGGGCGGTGGTTGATTTGCCGACGGCCACGCTGCCGGCCACACCGATGATGAACGGCACCGGCCGGTCCGGGTTTTGCTGCGGCTCGCCCAGGAATTCCGCGGTGGCGGCGAACAACCGTTGGCGGGCCGCGACCTGCAGGTGAATCAGCCGGGCCAGCGGCAGGTAAACCTCTTCGACTTCGAGCAAGTCGATTTGCTCACCCAGACCACGCAGGCCGATCAGTTCCTCTTCGGTCAGGGCCAGCGGCGTCGACATGCGGAGCGCGCGCCACTGCTTTCGGTCGAACTCCACATACGGGCTCGGCTCGCTAAGCCGGGGCATAGTGCCAGTGTTGCAGGGACGGGCGCGAGTCCGACGGCTGGGCTGGCCAAAAGCATCGCTAGATAGACTGGCGCCCGTGACCGCCGCACCTCATGCCCGTACCGCTGTCTCTCGCACTGAGTCCGTGATGTCAGCCCCGCTCGCCGAAGTCGACCCCGACATCGCCGAGTTGCTGGGCAAGGAACTCGGCCGGCAACGCGACACCCTGGAGATGATCGCGTCGGAAAACTTCGTGCCGCGGTCGGTGCTGCAGGCGCAAGGCAGCGTGCTCACCAACAAATACGCCGAGGGGTTGCCCGGCCGGCGTTACTACGGCGGCTGCGAGTACGTCGACGTGGTGGAGAACATCGCCCGCGACCGGGCAAAGGCGCTGTTCGGCGCCGACTTCGCCAACGTGCAGCCGCATTCGGGCGCACAGGCCAACGCCGCGATACTGCACGCGCTGATGTCTCCGGGGGAGCGGCTGCTGGGCCTGGACCTGGCCAACGGCGGTCATCTGACACACGGCATGCGGCTGAACTTCTCCGGCAAGTTGTATGAGACCGGCTTCTACACCGTCGACGCGACGACGCATCTGATCGACATGGACGCGGTGCGGGCCAAGGCGCGAGAGTTCCGCCCGAAGGTGATCATCGCCGGCTGGTCGGCCTACCCGCGGATTCTCGACTTCGAGGCCTTCCGGTCGATCGCCGACGAGGTCGACGCCAACTTGTGGGTCGACATGGCGCATTTCGCGGGACTGGTCGCCGTGGGGTTGCACCCGTCCCCGGTGCCGCACGCGGATGTGGTGTCCACCACCGTGCACAAGACGCTGGGCGGGGGCCGGTCCGGCATGATCCTGGGCAAGCAGGAATTCGCCAAGTCAATCAACTCAGCGGTGTTTCCCGGGCAGCAGGGCGGGCCGCTGATGCATGTCATCGCGGGGAAGGCCGTCGCGCTGAAGATCGCCACCACGCCCGAGTTCGCCGACCGGCAGCAGCGCACGCTGTCCGGCGCCCGGATCCTCGCCGATCGACTGATGGCCGCCGATGTCGCCAAGGCCGGTGTGTCGGTGGTTAGCGGCGGCACCGACGTCCACCTGGTACTGGTCGACCTGCGTGATTCCCCACTTGATGGCCAGGCTGCCGAGGACTTGCTGCACGAGGCCGGCATCACCGTCAACCGCAACGCCGTCCCCAACGACCCCCGGCCGCCGATGGTGACCTCGGGCCTGCGAGTGGGGACCCCCGCATTGGCCACCCGCGGCTTCGGCGACGCGGAATTCACCGAGGTCGCCGATGTCATCGCGACCGCCCTGGCCGCGGGCAAATCTGCCGACGTGTCCGCGCTGCGGGAGCGGGTGACGCGGCTGGCCAGGGAGTTCCCGCTGTATGAGGGCCTCGAGGACTGGACACTGGTCGACCAATGACCGAGCGACACGACCCACCGCAATTTCACAGAACCTGTGAACGCGGGTTACCGTAACCGCATGGCACAGAAACCTGTCCCTAACGCGCTGGTCCTCGAACTCGAGCCGGTGTGCGAAGCGAACATGGCACGCCACCTCGACACCGACGACATCTGGTTCGCCCACGACTACGTGCCGTTCGACCGGGGCGAGAACTTCGCCTTCCTGGGCGGACGCGATTGGGATCCGTCCCAGGCGACGCTGCCCAGGGTCATCACGGACGCCTGCGAGATTCTGCTGATCCTCAAGGACAACCTAGGCGGCCATCACCGTGAGCTCGTCGAGCACTTCATTCTCGAGGCGAACTGGGGTCGCTGGCTCGGTCGCTGGACCGCGGAGGAGCATCTGCACGCCATAGCGCTGCGGGAGTACCTGGTGGTGACCCGCGAGGTCGACCCGGCCGCCAACGAAGACGTTCGACTCCAGCACGTGATGAAGGGCTACCGCGCCGACACGTACTCGCAGGTCGAGACCCTGGTGTACATGGCGTTCTACGAGCGCTCCCACAAAGTGTTCTGCCGCAACCTGGCCGCGCAGACCGAGGAGCCCATCCTGGCCGGACTCGTCGACCGGATCGCCAGGGACGAAGAGCGTCACGAGCAGTTCTTCGCCAACCTCGTCGAGCACTGCCTCGGATACACCCGCGACGAGACGATCGCGGCGATCGCCGCCCGTGCGGCAGACTTTCAGGTCGTCGGCGCCGACATCGAGACCTACCAGGACAAGGTGAAGGCCGTGGCCGACGCCGGCATTTTCGGGCCCGAGCAGCTGCGGCAGGTGATCTCCGAGAGCATCACCGCCTGGGGCGTGGCCGACGAGCCCCAGCTGCGGCAATTCGTCAACAACTAGGTTCAAGTCGTCAATTCGTTCGCGCTGAGCGAGCGCGCATGTTTGATAGCGAACGGGGTGTTTCGGCACCCGAGATCGACGTTTTCGTGCTGGTCACTCGCGCTTCTTCGGGAAAACGTCAATCTCGATGAAGCCTTGTCGCATCGTCGCCAACCCGGCGCCATGGGGGGTCCCGGCGCGCCTGCACGGCGGCGGCGCGGCCACGAGAGTAGCGTCGCAGATGATGGTCAGCGATATGTTCTGCTGCCAGGGCGGCACTCCCGGTTTCTGCACGGGTCACTACTCGGTGTTTCGAGGCAGGACCGGTCCCGGTCCTGGTGCTGCGGCTCCCGCCTACCTGCCTGTGTGGGGCCCCACCGGTTTAGCTCGAGGAGCGCTCCGTGACCGATCTCCGGACGTACGTGCTCGACACATCCGTGCTGCTGTCCGATCCGTGGGCGTGCAGCCGGTTCGCCGAACACGAAGTGGTGGTCCCGCTGGTGGTGATCAGCGAACTGGAAGCCAAACGGCACCACCACGAGCTGGGCTGGTTCGCCCGCCAGGCGTTGCGTCTGTTTGATGATCTTCGGCTTGCGCACGGACGGCTCGATCGGCCGATTCCCGTTGGCGCCCAAGGCGGTACGCTTCACGTCGAGCTGAACCACACGGATCCGGCGGTGCTGCCCGCCGGCTTCCGTACGGACAGTAATGACTCGCGGATCTTGAGCTGCGCCGCCAACCTGGCCGCCGAAGGCAAGCGGGTCACGTTGGTCAGCAAGGACATTCCACTCCGCGTCAAAGCCGCCGCGGTAGGGCTGGCCGCCGACGAATACCACGCGCAGGACGTCGTGGCCTCCGGATGGTCCGGGATGCACGAGATCGAGACCGGTCCCGAGGATATCGACGCGCTGTTCGCCGACGGCGAGATCGACCTGGCCGAAGCCCGGGAGCTGCCGTGTCACACCGGGATCAGGTTGCTGGGCGGTAGCTCCCACGCACTGGGCCGGGTCACGCCTGCCAAACGCGTCCAGCTGGTACGCGGCGACCGCGAGGTGTTCGGGCTGCGTGGCCGTTCCGCCGAGCAACGGGTGGCGCTCGAGCTGCTGCTCGACGAGTCGGTGGGCATCGTGTCGCTGGGCGGCAAAGCCGGCACCGGCAAGTCGGCGTTGGCGTTGTGCGCCGGTCTGGAGGCGGTGCTGGAGCGGCGCACCCACCGCAAGGTGGTGGTTTTCCGTCCGCTGTATGCCGTCGGCGGCCAGGAGCTGGGTTATCTGCCCGGCAGCGAGAGCGAAAAGATGGGCCCGTGGGCACAGGCGGTCTTCGACACCCTGGAAGGCCTGGCCAGCCCGGCGGTGCTCGAGGAAGTGCTTTCCCGCGGCATGCTCGAAGTGCTGCCGCTGACCCACATCCGGGGCCGCTCGTTGCATGACTCGTTCGTCATCGTCGATGAGGCACAGTCACTCGAGCGCAACGTCCTGCTGACCGTGTTGTCCAGGTTGGGCACGGGTTCGCGGGTGGTGCTGACCCACGACATCGCCCAGCGCGACAACCTGCGGGTCGGCCGCCACGACGGGGTTGCGGCCGTGATCGAGAAGCTCAAAGGACACCCGCTCTTCGCGCACATCACCCTGCTGCGCAGCGAGCGGTCGCCGATCGCCGCCCTGGTCACCGAGATGCTCGAGGAAATCGCCGGGCCGCACTAGACCGGCCAAGTCCTGGCCGCGAGCGTGCGCTGAAGGCGGGATTTGAGAGGCCCAAGGCCGTTCTGTCAGCCTGTGCGCCCAGTCGACGCCCAGATTGCACACTCAGGCCACGGTAAACTTCGAGCGTGCCGAAACGACCCGACAGCCAGGCCTGGCGCTACTGGCGGACCGTCATCGGTGTCGTCGCGGCCGGGGCGGTGCTGTTGATCGGTGGCCTCACCGGCCACGTGACGCGCGCCGACAGCCTGAGCTGCGCGGTGGTCAAGTGTGTCGCCCTGACGTTCGACGACGGGCCCGGACCGTACACCGACCGGCTGCTGCAAATCCTGAAGGACAATGACGCCAAGGCCACGTTCTTCTTGATCGGCAACAAGGTGGCGGCTAACCCGGCGGGGGCCAAGCGCATCGCCGACGCCGGTATGGAAATCGGCAGCCACACCTGGGAACACCCCAACATGACGACGATCCCTACCGAGGACATCGCCGGTCAGTTCTCCCGGGCCAACGACGCGATCAACGCCGCAACCGGCCGCACACCGACGCTGTGGCGCCCCGCCGGCGGCTTGTCCGACGACGCGGTGCGCCAGGTCGCCGGCCGGTTCGGGCTGGCCGAAATCCTTTGGGATGTAATACCTTTCGACTGGGCCAACGACTCCAACACGGGAGCCACGCGGGATCTGCTGATGACGCAGATCAAGCCGGGCTCGGTGGTGTTGTTCCACGACACCTACTCGAGCACGGTCGACCTGGTATACCAATTCATCCCGGTGCTCAAGGCCAACGGTTACCGCCTGGTGACGGTCAGCGAACTCCTGGGGCCACGGGCGCCCGGCAGCACCTACGGCGGCCGCGAGAACGGTCCACCCGTCAACGAACTGCACGACATCCCGGCCGGCCAGATCCCGACGTTGCCCAACACCCCGTCGCCCCAACCGATGGCCAACTTCCCGATCAGCGACATTCCGGGCCAGAACTCGGGCGGACCGAACAACGGTGCTTAGCACGGGGCCCGAGACCTGCTGAGCTAGAAACCGCTACCTTGTGAGCGTGAGCAAGGCCGGCTGGCTTCGTGGTTGGGGCGGCCGACAGCGTCGCCGGACCGCCGTCGGGTTGTCGATTCAATATGCGGTCGACCTCGCCAGCGCCTACCTCCTTGCCGTCGTCAGTGTGTCTGCCATTTTGATCCCGCTTCGGGGCCACACGTCCATCGACTTCGCGGAGCGGAACACCATGGCGGTGGTGGTGCTGGTTGTACTGGGAACCATCAGCGTCGCGATTGCGGACATCGTGAGCCTGGCACCGACGCTGCGTTGGTTCGTTGCCGGGAAGGAACCGACGAGAGACCAACGGGACGCCGCAATGAAACTGCCCGGCCGGCAGTCGGCGATCCTGTTCGGGGCGTGGGGCTTGGCCGGCGCAATCCTGATGGTCCTCAATCACGGTGGCGGGGCCGCCGTGCTGTTGCCAGTCCTGCTTGGTGTGTTGCTCGGCGGTCCGGCTGCCGCGGGAATGGGACTGCTGCTTTCGCAACGCACCCTGCGGCCGATCATCAGGGCCGCGACGATCGGTAGCGAGCCTCGTCTATCGGTACCGGGTGTGTTTGCGCGACTGGTTCTCTTGTGGTTCTTGTGCAGCGCACTTCCCGTCGGGGTCATCGCGACCTTTGTCGTTCTGCGCTCAAACGGGTGGCTCATTCAAAAATCTGCGTCGTTGGATGTGCCCGTCCTGGTGGTGTCGATAGCGGCGCTGGTTCTCGGGCTGCCCACCATGATTCTGACGTCGCGGTCCATCGCCGACCCGGTCGGCGAGGTCGTCGACGCGATGGCCGAAGTCGAACACGGCAACATCGGAACATACGTAGGCGCCTATGAACGCTCCCAAATCGGGCGCCTGCAAACCGGATTCAACCGGATGGTGGCCGGACTCGCCGAGCGCGACCGGTTACGCGACCTGTTCGGCCGATACGTCGGAGCCGATGTGGCCCGGCGCGCGGTTGAAGAGGGCGCGGTGCTGTCGGGCGATGTGGTTGACGCGGCAGTGCTTTTCATCGACCTAGTGGGCTCTACCCAGCTGGCGGAGAGCCGTCCGCCGCAAGAGGTTGCCGAGGTGCTCAACGACTTCTTCAGGATCGTCGTCGGCGCCGTCGACGAACGTCAGGGGCTGATCAACAAATTCGCGGGCGACGCCGCACTGGCCGTCTTCGGGGCGCCGCTGCGAATGAATGAACCCGCGTCGGCGGCCCTGGCGACAGCACGCGCACTGGGTACCCAGCTGCGGCAGTTACCCATGGTGGACTTCGGCATCGGTGTTTCGGCGGGTCGAGTCTTTGCCGGCAACATCGGTGCCGAAAACCGGTACGAATACACCGTGATCGGTGACGCCGTCAACGAGGCCGCCCGGCTGGCCGATCTCGCCAAAACCGCCGACCGGCGGATTCTGTGCTCGGCGGCCGCCGTCGAGCGGGCCGGTGCGGCCGAGCGCGAGCGCTGGGCCGAATGCTATTCCACGGTGCTGCGCGGCCGTTCCGAAGCCACGCACATCTCGGCGCCGACGGTCGACGGCCGGAGCTCTTAGTGCTGATGGCGGCGACCCGGTTCGCCCGGTCCCCCGCAAGCGGGAGGTGCCCCCAGCGCGCGCTCGCGATCGCGACTAACCTCCGTTGACTTTAAGCTGCGAAATCACCTGGTTGATGATGGCCGCCGAGGCGGCATCGCCGATCGGCGTTGCGCCCAAGAAGATGGTGACCGGTTTAGTGTCGACCGCGATGATCACGACGGAGTCGCCCTTGATGCTGCGTGTTGGGTCGGCGATCGTGATATCGGCGTCTACCCGCGCGGCCTTGACCCCGTCGACCTTGGTCGACGACGTCTTGGCCGGGCCCAGCGTGGGTGACGCGTTCGCGTAGCCGGGGCCGTTGGCCACGCATTGCAACAACTTCGAAGCCTGCGCGGTGACATCCATGCTGGCGACGAAGTTGGTGATGGCAACCTCGGCCTGCATCACCCACTGGCTCGCGCCCGGCACCTCCTTGGCGACCCCGACCGCGGCGATCAGGTTCGGGGACGAGTCGTCGGAGAACTCCGTCCAACCGGGTGCCGCGTTAATCGGGAACGACAGCTTGCCCGCGGTGACGGGGCCGCCGCCGGGCTTCTGGCCACCGGACACATTGGGCGTGCAGTCGGTCGCGATTTGGTCGGAACTCGGCTGCGAGCTAGTGGCGCTTGTCGCCGAGGTGCCCGAGGGTTTTGCCTGGGTCGACTTGTTGTCGTTGCCGATGTTGAGCGCCAGGATCACCACCAGCGCAATCACAGCCAGCACCGCGATAGCGGCGAGGATGATCCACGGCAGCTTCGAGCGTGGCGCACCCGGCGGTGGTCCCGGCGGGTAGGGCCCGCCCGACCAGCCGGGGGTAAACTGCTGGCCGGTTTGGGGATACTGCTGGGGTGGGTAGCCGGCCGCGGCGTTGGGATCCGTGCCGCCCGGGGCAGTGGCGTATGGACCTGTGGGCGGGTACGGGTATGTCCCGCCCGACGGGTATGTCCCGCCCGGCGGGTATGCCCCGCCCTGCGGGTCCTGCGGGTATGTCCCGCCCTGCGGGCCCTGCGGGTATGTCCCGCCCTGCTGGTACGGGTACGAGCCGCCCTGCGGCTGATCGCCCTGCGGCTGTCCACCCCAATATGGGTCCTGTCCATACGGATTCGTTCCGTAGGGATCCTGGCCGTACGGGCCGCCCGGAGGAGCCGTCATTGTTAAATCACCCTTACTCTCATCAACCACCTCGCCCGAGGTAGCCGCGCGACCGCGTCACCGCAATTATCCGCGCGACGCCCCAGTATCACCGTCGGCCCAGTATGACCGCTGCCTAGTCCTGATGGTGGCGACCCACCACTAGTCGTCCGGCTTTACCTCGGCCTTTACGTGGGCCATCGCCAATACGTCGAGTCGCCGGTCCAATTCCTCGATGGACAGCTTGTCACCGATCAGGCCGCGGTCGATCACGGTCTGGCGGATGGTCTTGCGTTCCTTGAGCGCTTGTTTGGCCACCGCGGCGGCCTCTTCGTAGCCGATCGCCGAGTTCAACGGCGTCACGATCGACGGCGACGACTCGGCCAGCTCGCGCAGATGCTCGACGTGGGCCGTTAGCCCGGTAATGCAGCGCTCCGCGAACAGCTTTGACACATTGGTCAGCAGCTTGAACGACTCCAGGATGTTGCGGGCCATCATCGGGATGTAGACGTTGAGCTCGAACGCGCCGTTCGCGCCGCCCCAGGCCACCGCCGCATCGTTGCCGATCACCTGCGCGGCGACCTGCGTAACCGCTTCCGGCAGAACCGGATTCACCTTGCCCGGCATGATCGAGCTACCCGGCTGCAGGTCCGGCAGCTGGATTTCGGCCAGGCCGGTCAGCGGGCCGGATCCCATCCAGCGGATGTCGTTGGCGATCTTGGTCAGCGACACCGCGATGGTGCGCAGCGCGCCGGACGCTTCCACCAACCCGTCGCGAGCGGCTTGAGCCTCAAAAGAGTTTGCCGCCGTTCGTAATTCGGATATACCCGTCTCGTCGACCAGCACCTGTACCACCTTGGCGCCGAAGCCCTCGGGGGCGTTGAGACCGGTGCCGACCGCGGTGCCGCCGATCGCCAGTTCACCCAGCCGCGGCAGGCACGCGCGCACTCTTTCAATCCCGGCCTCGATCTGGCGCGCATACCCGCTGAACTCCTGGCCGAGCGTCACCGGGACGGCGTCCATCAGGTGGGTGCGGCCGGACTTGACCACCGTGCGCCAATCGTGTGCCTTGGCTGCCAGTGCTTGGTGCAGGTCCTGCAGCGCCGGAATCAGATGACGCACCGCGGCTTCGGTGGCCGCGATGTGGGTGGCGGTGGGGAAGGTGTCGTTGGACGACTGCGACATGTTGACGTCGTCGTTGGGGTGCACCGTAACGCCGTTGGCGGCCGCGATGCCGGCGATCACCTCGTTGGTGTTCATGTTGGAGCTGGTGCCCGAGCCGGTTTGAAAGACGTCGATGGGGAACTGGTCGTCGTGGCGGCCGTCGGCGATCTCGGCCGCCGCGGCAATGATCGCGTCGGCCTTGTCCGGTGCCAGCAACCCGAGGTCCTTGTTCACCTGCGCGCAGGCGCCCTTCAACAGGCCCAACGCGCGGATCTGGGTGCGCTCCAAACCCCGCCCGGAAATGGGGAAGTTCTCCACCGCGCGCTGGGTTTGGGCGCGCCACAACGCTTTTGCCGGCACCCGGACCTCGCCCATGGTGTCGTGCTCGATGCGGTATTCGGTGTCGGCACTATCGGCCAATGGAGTTCCTTTGGTGTCGATGTTGGATTAGGGCAGGGGATACGCGGCGGTGCTGTCGCCGGTGAAGTCGATGGCGGAGTATTCGTTGAGCTTCGACAGCCGGTGATAAGCCTCGATCATCCGGACGGTGCCCGACTTGGAACGCATCACGATCGACTGGGTGGTGCAGCCACCCGGGTAGTAGCGCACTCCCTTGAGCAGGTCGCCATCGGTGACGCCGGTCGCGCAGAAGAAGACGTTGTCGCCGGAGACCAAATCTTCGGTGGTCAACACCTGATCCAGGTCGTAACCGGCGTCGAGAGCCTTCCGGCGTTCCGCGGCATCGCGTGGTGCCAGCTGGGCCTGGATCGCCCCGCCCATGCAGCGAATCGCCGCGGCGGCGATGATGCCCTCCGGGGTGCCGCCGATTCCGGCCAGCATGTCGGTGCCCGAGTCGGGCCGGCACGCCGAGATCGCGCCGGCGACGTCACCGTCGGTGATCAGCCGGATCCGGGCCCCGGTTGTCCGGACTTCGTCGATCAGCTCGCGGTGCCGAGGCCGGTCCAGGATGCACACGGTCATGTCCCGCACCGACAAGCCCTTCACCTTGGCGACCGACCGGATGTTGTCGGCAATCGGCACGGTGATGTCCAGCACGTGTGCGGCGTCGGGACCGACGGCGATCTTGTTCATGTAGAACACCGCCGACGGGTCGAACATGGCGCCGCGATCGGCCACCGCCAGCACCGAAATGGCGTTGGGCATGCCTTTGCTCATCAGCGTGGTGCCGTCAACGGGGTCCACGGCGAAGTCGCAATCCGGTCCGTCTCCGTTGCCGACTTCCTCGCCGTTGTACAGCATCGGCGCTTGGTCCTTCTCGCCCTCGCCGATGACCACCACCCCGCGCATCGACACCGTGTTCACCAGTTCACGGATCGCGTCGACCGCCGCGCCGTCGCCGCCCTCTTTATCGCCGCGGCCCACCCAGCGGCCCGCGGCCATGGCGCCGGCCTCGGTGACCCGCACCAGCTCCAAGGCCAGGTTGCGGTCCGGGGCTTCACCGCGAGCCCGCACAGATCCAGACGAGCGGTCGCCCTCAGCTCTCATGGTTGGTGATTGTCCCAGAAGCGGATCCGTGCGCTGGAGCTGGGCTCTGGGCGGTCCTCCGGGTGGTCCTTGCGGGCTGGGATACTTGAGGGGTGACCGTGCAGCCGCCGCCGAACCCCCGTGAGGATCAAGGGGCCACCGGCGAACCGGGTCCGGCGGCAAGGCCGGCCAAGCCGCGGGTGCTACAAGATGGTCGCGACATGTTTTGGTCGCTCGCGCCGATCGTGGTTGGCTGCGTCGTGCTGGCGGGCCTGGTCGGGATGTGTTCGTTTCAACCTGGCGAAACGATGAAAGGAACGATCCCGACCTACGACGCGGCGGCGGCCCTGCGAGCCGACGCTGCGACGCTGGGGTTCCCGATTCGACTGCCCCGGCTGCCCGCGGGCTGGCAGCCCAACTCCGGCGGCCGCGGCGGCATCGAAAACGGGCGCACTGACACCTCGACCGGTCAGCGGCTGAATGCGGTGACCTCGATCGTTGGATACATCAGCCCGACCGGACTGTATTTGAGTCTGACCCAGAGCAACGCCGACGAGGACAAGCTGGTGGCCTCGATCCATCCGAATATGTATCCGGCCGGCACGGTGGACGTCTCGGGCGTCAACTGGATCGTCTACCGAAGCGGCGATCAAAGCGGGGCGGCCGCTGAGCCGGTGTGGACCACCAGGCTGCCCAGCCCGGCCGGCCCCACCCAGACCGCCGTCACCGGTGCGGGTAGCTCCGATGAGTTCCGTACGCTTGCGTCGGCGACACAATCGCAGTCGCCGTTACCCGGCCGATAGCGGGCAACTCGATAGGAGGGACATCGGAGTGACTGCACCCGAAGCAGACCTCTCTGGGTGGTCGGCGGCGCCGTTCACCGGTGGTGGCTACACCCACGACGTCTACCGCAAGGGCGCCGGCCCGGGGGTGGTGCTGATTCCCGAAATACCGGGGATCCATCCCGGAGTGCTGGCCCTCGGCAATCACCTGGTGGACAACGGGTTCACCGTCGCCATGCCGTCGCTGTTCGGTGAGCCGGGCAAGCCCGCGACGGCCGGCTACCTCGCTGGGGTCCTCGCACGGGTCTGTGTGGCAAGGGAATTCGCCGCGTTTGCGACCAACAAGCCGCGGCCGGTGTCGCTGTTCCTGCGTGCGCTGGCCCGCGACCTCAACGCGTCGACGCCCGGCAAGGGCGTCGGCGTGATCGGCCAGTGCTTCACCGGCGGCTTCGCGCTGGCCGCCGCGGTCGACGTCAGCGTGCTGGCTCCGGTGCTCAGCCAGCCGTCGGTGCCGCTGCCGCTGGGCCTCAAGCGGCGCCGCGATACCGGGCTCAGCGAACCCGAGATGACCACCATCGCTGATCGCTGCGCCAACGAGGGGTTGTGCGCCATGGGCTTGCGGTTCAGCGAGGACAGGACGGTGCCGGCCGAACGGTTTACGGCGCTCAAGGAGCGGCTCGGCGACGCCTTCGAGGTGATCGAGATCGACTCGAGCCGGGGCAACGAATACGGGTTCGGCAGGACGGCGCACTCGGTGCTGACCGAGGAGGTCCGTGAGGTCGACGGCCAGCCGGCCTACGAGGCACGCAAGCGGGTGGTTGAATTCCTCACCCGGAGTCTGACCTAGCAGCTAAGGGCTACACCGGCACGTTTCCGCCACGCAGCGCCCACCGGCCATTAACCTGGGGTTAAGCGCCGGAATGGGGAGTGCGAAGACGTATGGCGATCGACAACCGAGTGGTCGAAACCAGCTACGGCCCGGTCTTGGGCACCGATGACGGCCGCGTGCGGGCGTGGAAGGGCATTCCGTACGCCGCGCCGCCCGTCGGCGACCTGCGTTTCCGCGCGCCGCAGCCGCCGCAGCCGTGGACCGAGGTCTTCGACGCCACCGCCTTCGGTCCGGCCTGCCCGCAACCGGTCTTTGCGAACATTCCCCTCGACTTGGGGGCGCCGCAGGGCGAAGACTGCCTGCGGCTCAATATCTGGGCACCGCCTGGCGCCGAGCCCGGTGACCGCAAGCCGGTGATGGTTTGGCTGCACGGTGGCGCCTACGTGCTGGGATCCAGCAGTCAGTCGCTCTACGACGGCCGCAGGTTGGCCAGTCGCGGCGACGCGGTGGTAGTGACGGTCAACTATCGGCTGGGAGCGCTGGGCTTTCTTGACCTGTCGTCGTTCAACACGCCGCGGCGGCGTTTCGACTCGAACGTCGGGCTGCGTGACGTGCTGGCGGCGTTGGGCTGGGTGCGCGACAACATCGCGGCGTTCGGCGGCGATCCCGACAAGGTCACGCTGTTCGGCGAATCCGCCGGCGCGGGGATCGTCACGACCTTGCTCGCCACGCCGGCTGCCGAGGGCCTGTTCGCCGGCGCGATCGCGCAGAGCTCACCGGCGACATCGGTGTACGACGGTGCCCGGGCGCGGCGTGTCGCGGTGCGCATCCTGGACAGGCTGGGAATCGCCAAGTCTGACGCGGCCTGGTTGCGCGAGGTGCCGACCGCGGAGATCATGACCGCGTCGCAAGAGGTGTTCGACGAGGTGCCCGTCCGTAACCCTGGCACGCTTGCGTTCGTCCCCATCGTCGACGGCGAACTGCTGCACGACTACCCGGTCAAGGCGGCCCAGCAGGGCCGTTCACTCCCGGTCCCGTTGATCATCGGCACCAACAGGCACGAGGCGGCGCTCTTCCGATTGTTGAGGTCGCCGCTCCTGCCGATCACTCCGCACGCGATCACGTCAATGTTCAGCCAGATCGCCGCCGAACAGCCCGACCTGGAGTTGCCCACCGAGGAGCAGATCGCGTTGGCGTATTCGGGACGGAGGCGCAAGGCAAGAGGGCTGAGCATCGCGACGGACGTCGGCTTCCGGATGCCGTCGGTGTGGCTGGCCGAAGGGCACAGCACGGTGGCGCCGGTCTACCTGTACCGTTTCGACTACTCGACTCCGTTGCTGAAGTTGCTGCTGGTCAGCGGTGCCCATGCCACCGAATTGCCCTTTGTCTGGGGCAATCTCGGGGGACCTCAGGACCCCACGCTGAAGCTCGGCGGCGCCAGAACCGCCAAGGCGGTCTCCCGAAGAATCCTGACCAGGTGGATCAACTTCGCCGCCGCGGGCAAGCCCTCGGGCCTGGCCGGCGAGCCCGAGTGGACTCCCTACCAGGCCACCGATCGTGCCTGCCTGATCATCGGCAAGCGCGACACCGTCGGGCACGATATCGACGCGCACATCCGGGCCACCTGGGGGAGCGAGGTGGTCAGCTTCCGTTAGCCGGCTCGGGCGGGCTCACAGGCTCAACGGGCTGGGCGGGCTGGGCATTCTGCCCCTTCTTGCGCCCGCGCCACCTGCGGCGGACGGGTTCTTCGCCGCGCTGCTGCAGTTCAACGTCCTTGTACACCGCGAGGTAGACGTCGATGGTGGTGACGATCAGGATCATCAGCACCGGACCGATGACGATGCCCCACGCGCCGAACGTCGCGATGCCCGCGAACACCGAAAGCAGCATCAGTGCCGAATTCAGCCGAGCGTCGCGCGGGACGAGGATGGGGCGCAAGAAGTTATCGATATTGGTGACCACCAGGAGGTGCCACAGCACCACGAACGCGCCGCCGGCGACATTGCCGTAGAACATCATCCCGATACCAAAGGGAATCGTCACGATGCCGCCGCCGAGGGGAATGATGGACAACGCCGTCAGCAGGATCGCGAAAATAAAGAAGCCGTGGTGAAATCCGCCAACATAGATGGACGCGGCGCTGGCCACACCTTGGCATAGCGCTATCACGAACTGTCCGTTCACGGTGCCGCGCACCATGGCACCCATCTTCGTTAAGTACAGATCCGTGACTTCGTCGCCGAGCGGGTTGAGCTGGCCGATCAACGTCCGCACTTTCTCCCGGTTCGCCAACAGTGCGACAAACACATACAGAAAGATGATGGCCTGGGTGACGGCGCCGGCGATGCCTCCGACGGCGCCCTGCAGAAATTGCAGGAGCCATTGGCCCGCGTGCTGTCCTCCGGTGACTATCGCTTTCCGGAGGGTCTCCGCGGTTAACGTTATGTGCGCAAACGGCACCCGGGCCAGCAGGTCGTTGACGTAGTGCAGGACCCTGTCGCCGAGCACGCTCAGGTCGGTCGTCTTCACCCACCCCGCGATGTCGTTGATCATGCGGGAAATCTGAACAAAGGCGAGGACCAGCAGGAGTCCGATCG
Organism: uncultured Actinomycetota bacterium; assembly: GCA_963845595.1. Lineage (GTDB taxonomy): Bacteria > Actinomycetota > Actinomycetes > Mycobacteriales > Mycobacteriaceae > Mycobacterium. Next base: position 83,946 of record CAWJSU010000002.1, on the reverse strand, counting down.
GCACGATCACGATGACCAGCGCCGACAGCAAGGTGGCGGTGGCGGCCAAGCCGGTGCCGAGACGCCGGTTGAACCAATTGAACAGCGGTGTGAACAAATACGCCCCGACCGCGGCCACCACGATCAGCACAAAATAGTCGCGCAGGAAGTACGCACCGAACAGCAGAGCGATGATCGTGAAGATCGCGACGGCGCGTTTCTGATTGAGCGTGAATTCAGTGTTCATGGCGCATTCCTTGCCCGCGAAAGTGCATTCAGGGACAGTCTGGGACATTTCTGGGACACGCTAGCTCTGGAAACGTGTCGGCAGTTGCACTTTCGTGGCTACCCGCCGATCCGGGCACCGTGCGCGGGGCGCTACTCCGGCGGCGGCGCGGCGACGACGGACGCCAGATGGGGCTTGGACGCGGCCTTGACCTGCTCGAACAGCTCTTGGTAATACGGCAGGCATTCGGCCATGGCCTGCTCGGTGGTGAACAGCGGCCGGTAGCCCAGGTCCCGCTGCGCCTTCGCGATGGAAAAGTAGTTGTCCATGTAAAGCCGTTCCACCGCATTGGGTTCCAGCGGCGGCTTGGGCAGCCCGACCTTGAAGTGCAGCCGCTGCCACACCAGCATCACGTCACGCACCAGCCGGCCCGATACCCGCATCTTCGGCCACGGTTGACCACACGCCGTGACGACCGGCCGCGCGAACTCGAACATGTTGATCGGCTCACCATCGTTGATGAAGTAGGCCTGTCCGGGCGAGGTGCCGCCCGGCACCAGGTGCTCCGCGGCCAAGATGAAGCCGTGAATCAGGTTGTGCACGTAGGAGTTGTCCAGTTTGGCGTTCTTGCCGCCGACGAGCACCTTGACCTGTCCGGCGACCACGCTTTCGAACAGTTTGCGGAACATCGTCTGGTCCCCGCGACCCCAGATGCCGCTGGGCCGGATGGAACACGTCAGCATGCCGTCTACGCCGTTCTGTGACAGCACGAACTTCTCGGCGACCACCTTGGTTTCGGTGTAGAGGTCGGCGAACCGGTCGGTGTAGGGCATCGATTCGTCGCCGCCGGGGATGGGCCTGCCGCTCATCACCACACTGTTCGACGCGGTATAGACGAAGCGCTTGACTCCGGCCTTTTGCCCCGCGTGGACCAAGTTCTCGGTGCCGTGGACGTTGACCCCATAGCTGCGCTGCCGATACTCGTCGGTCACCGAAGCGCCGCCCATCAGCTCGATGATCGCCGCGGTGTGAAAGACGGTGTCGATGCCTTCGACGGCCTTGGCGCAGGTGGCCGCGTCGGTGATGTCACCTTGCAGCACTTCCAGGTTCGGATGGTCCGGTAACGGCGACGGCGCACGGTCGAACGACCGTACCTGGTACCCGCGGTCGAGCAACGTGGTCACCATATTGGCGCCGACGAAGCCTGAGCCGCCGGAGACTAAGACGCGTCCGAGTTCTGTTGTCAACGATGCATCACCCATGCGGCGAAGCATAACTAAAACGTGTTCCAATATGGATAAAAAATTGGTTTCCCAATTTGGCTGGGGTCAGCTTTCTTCGGCCTGGCCGGCGGCGAGCGCATCGGCGACTCGCTGGCGCGCGCCAGCTAAGTGTTCCTCGCACCTTTTGGCTAGTTGTTCGCCCCTTTCCCACAGCTTCAGCGACGCATCCAGATCGAGCCCGCCTTGCTCTAGCAGCCGTACGACTTCGATTAGCTCGTCCCGGCAAGCTTCATAGCCAAGCTGACTAATAGGCGTAATGGAGTCGGTCTCGTCGGCTTCTTCAGGGACCATCGGTCCGTCCTTCGCTTACCGCTGCGATGGCGCCGTCGGAAACCCGCACCCGCAGTTTGGTGCCCGCCGCCGCGTCGTCGACCGATCGCAGCACTCTCATTGGTTGGGCGGCCGGTCCGCCCGGCGCGACCGTCTGTACGACGGCGTAGCCGCGGGCCAATGTGGCCGCGGGGCCCAATGTCGCCAGCCGCGCGGCCAAGTGACCGATGCGCTCGGTCTCGGAGGCGACCAGCCGGGTGATGTCGCGACGAACCGCCGCCCGGGCCCGGTGAATTTCCTCGGCGCGAGCGTTCAGGGCCGTCAGCGGCTCGGACAGCACTGGGCGGCTGCGCAACTGAGCCAGTGCGCGCTGCTCGCGGGACACCCAATTGCGCAGCGCCTGGGCGCTGCGCCGGCGCAGGTCATCGATCAGCCGCTGCTCGGCGGCGGTGTCCGGGACCACCTTCTTGGCGGCGTCGGTGGGAGTGGCGGCGCGCAGATCGGCGACCAGATCGCACAGCGGGTTGTCGGGCTCGTGACCGATCGCGCTGATCACCGGGGTGCGACAGGACGCGATCGCACGGCACAGCGTCTCGTCGGAAAACGGCAGCAGGTCCTCGACGCTGCCACCGCCCCGGGCCACCACGATCACGTCGACGTCGCCGTCGCGATCCAGTTCGCCTAGCGCCTCGACGATCTGCGGGACCGCGTTGGGCCCCTGCACCGCGGTGTTGCGGACCGCGAAACGAACCGCGGGCCAGCGCGCTGCGGCCACCGTCGTCACGTCGCGTTCGGCGGCGCTGGCGCGCCCGGTGATCAGCCCGATCATGTTGGGCAGGAACGGGATTGGTCGTTTGAGGCGCTGGTCGAAGAGCCCCTCGGCGTCCAATAGCCGGCGTAGCCGATCGATGCGGGCCAGCAGCTCGCCCACGCCAACGGCGCGAATCTCACTGAGGCGCAAGGAAAATGTGCCACGCCCCGTGTAAAACGACGGCTTCCCGCAAACCACAACCTGAATGCCTTCAGCCAGTTTCACCGGGGACCGCAGCATCAGGTCGCGCGAACACGTCACGGTCAGCGACATGTCGGCCGCCGGATCGCGCAACACCATGAACACGGTCTTGGAGTCGGGCCGCATGGTGATCTGGGCCAACTGCCCCTCTACCCAAACGGTGCCCAGCTTGTCGATCCAGCCCGCAACCCGGATGGCTACCGCGCGAACCGGAAACGGGTTCTCGGCCGAATTCCCCATTGAGTTCAAGCTGTCGCCGAATCCACCCGGCTCACTTCGCTGTCGCGCGGGTAATCCTGTTGGCGAGCAGCGTCTGGAACGGAGCACGGGCCTTGGTGGCCTTCTCGTAGGCCAGCAGGGTTTCGAGTTCGCCGATATCCAGCGTGTGTAGCCGCGCGCGCAGCTGGGCCAGCGTCAGCGCCTGGTAGTCGAGTTCGGTGGCGATGGGCGGCACCGGAGCCGTCGACTTGGCCGCGGGCTTCTTCGTGGGCCTAGTGGGCTGGGTGGGCTGCGGCTTGGTCGGCCGGCCTGAAGCGTTGGCCGTCTCCGACGCGTTTGGTGCGTCGGATACCGAGTACAAAGCGAACCGCCCCTCGGCCCGGCGCTCGCCGTCACTCGCGTCGCCGCCGGCCAACGGAATCAGAACTCCTTCGGCGGACTCGGGCAGGTCCTCGTCGAACGTCGCCCACTCCGGCTTCTCGTCCTTGGGCGGAAACAGCGTCTCCAGGGTGCTGTCGCCCTTGGTCACCAGTTCGGCCAGGCTCTGCTGAAATCGCATCACCACGTGCGCCGCCTGACTGGCCAACGTCATCGGATACATCAGGATGGTTTTCGGCAGTTTGATCGTCTCCTCGACGGCGACTGTCGCCGCGCCGACCAGTAGCCGAACTCCATACGGTGCAGTAGCCATGGGTCCAAGACTGCCTCAAGCGGCCGCCAACGCCAAGCCGGAGGCGTGAGCTGGCGAGCTCGTGTCGGCGGAACGTACCCTGAATGTCATGCCGCCGACCGTCGACATGGGAATTCCCGGTACCAGCAAGTCGGGGAGCTCGGTAGCCAACACCCCAACCCGCAAACGGGTACTGCTCGCGGAGCCGCGCGGTTACTGCGCGGGTGTGGATCGGGCCATCGAAACCGTCGAGCGCGCGCTGCAGAAGTACGGCCCGCCGGTCTACGTGCGCCACGAGATCGTGCACAACCGGCACGTGGTTGATACCTTGGTCAAGGCCGGGGCGGTCTTCGTCGAGGAGACCGATCAGGTTCCCGAAGGGGCCATCGTGGTGTTCTCCGCGCACGGTGTCGCGCCGACGGTATACGCGGCGGCGGCCGAACGTAACCTGCAAACCATCGACGCCACCTGCCCGCTGGTTACCAAGGTGCACAACGAGGCCAGGCGATTCGCGCGCGACGACTACGACATTCTGCTCATTGGCCACCAGGGCCATGAGGAAGTGATCGGTACCGCCGGGGAGGCGCCCGAGCACGTGCAGCTGGTCGACGGGGTCGCGGCCGTGCAGAACGTGACGGTCCGCGACGAGGACAAGGTGGTCTGGCTGTCGCAGACCACGCTCTCGGTGGACGAGACCATGGAGATCGTCGAGCGGCTCCGACGGCGCTTCCCGAAGTTGCAGGATCCGCCCAGCGACGACATCTGCTACGCGACCCAGAACCGCCAGGTCGCGGTCAAGGCGATGGCGCCCGAGTGCGAGCTGGTGATCGTGGTGGGGTCGCGAAATTCGTCGAATTCGGTGCGGCTGGTCGAGGTGGCGCTGGGCGGGGGCGCTGCGGCCGCCCACCTGGTCGACTGGGCCGACGACATCGACAAGTCGTGGCTGGGAGGCGTCACCACGGTCGGCGTCACCTCGGGTGCGTCGGTCCCGGAGGTTCTGGTGCGCGGCGTGCTGGAGCGGCTGGCCGAGTGCGGCTACGACGTGGTGCAACCGGTCACGACAGCCCAGGAGACGCTGGTGTTCGCGCTGCCCCGGGAGATCCGGAAAGTTCTCTGAACGAATCTTTGAACGAGTCTTTCAAGACTCAGATGTCGTATTCCCAGTTTTCCGCCGAGTGCCGGTTTTGGGGGCGGCCGGGTGCGCGCGAGCGGTTACGGCGTTCGGCGCGCGGCTCGTCGCGCCGCTCGCTGCGGGGCTCGTCGCGGGGGGTTGACGCGCCCGACCCCCGGTAGCGCACCTGCGAGATCGGATGGTGAGTCGGGTTGGCGCTGTTGGGCGCGCCGCGACGGCGCGGCTGCTCGGAGGACTGGTACGACTCGTATTGCTCGTGGGGCCTCTGGTACGGCCCGAACTGCTCGGGTGGCCCGGCCGGTTCGTACCCGTCGTAGGGGTCGTAGCGACCGGTACGGCTCGTCGGCCGCTCATAGGGGTTACGGCGCCCGTAGGGATCGCGACGCATTTCTTGCGGCTGCTGGGCACGCGGGTCCCCATCACCCTGTGGTCTGGGACCCTGCGGTCTGGGCCGGCGGCGCGGCCGGCGCGGTGGGTCGGCAGCGTCGAAGTCGGGGGCGGGCGGCGGCTGGCGTCTCCGGCTTTGGCGTCGCGGATGCTCGGTCGTTGGTCCGTACTCGTCCTCCGGTGCCGGTCGAGCATGCCGGGAGTGGGTTCGGGCTGGACGCGCGGCAGTGCGGCCGCCGCGCGCCGGGCGGCTGGTTCGCGCGGGCCGGCTGACCGGCTCGACCCGCGGTGAGCCGGTGGAAGGACCCTCGTCGGCGAGGTCATCGTGGTCCCGGCGCAGAAACGCGGTCAGTTTCGCGGCCACTAGCCCCAGGCCGCCGATGGCCGACCTTGGCTCGCCGGCACTGACCGGGGCCGCGTCGTCGTTGGGTTTCGCCGCCGGTGTGGTTCGTGACCTGGTCGGTTGCGTCGTCCCGAAATACCACCTGACCAGGCCGATCAGCACGACGCCGCCGGCGGTGCCCACCATCAGCGGGAACCGCTCGATGAGCGGGTAGCCGCAGTTGATCAGAAGGTCTTTGATATTGCGGATTTTGCCCCCGTGGAACAGCCAGTAGGCGCCGGGCACCGCGCAGAAAAGTATCAGCGGCGGCTGGATCACCGCGGTGAACACTCCCGCCTGCCGCACCGCCAGTACCCCGATCACGCAGCCGGCTATATAGAGGCCCGCGAAGATGTTGGTCAGCTCTTTGTGACCCGATCCGGCGTCGATTGCATACCCGATGGCCGTCGCGGTGGTGGCGATCAGCACGGCTGCCCACCACGGCACACCCGGGACATTGGGGTGTATCGAGCGGTGGGCAGCCTCCACTGCCGACCTGGCCCGCTGCGCTGACACAAGTTGAACCGTACCGGCAACGGGGCCAAAGGCCCGTAAATAGCTTGTCAAGAAGCCCGGCGTGGCATGGATCCGCCGAGCCCTACACTTGGTTCCCTGTGAGCCTGAGCCTGGGAATTGTGGGTCTACCCAATGTCGGCAAGTCGACACTATTCAACGCGCTGACCCGGAACAATGTGGTGGCGGCCAACTACCCGTTCGCAACGATCGAACCCAACGAGGGTGTCGTTTCGCTGCCCGACCCGCGGCTGGCCGAGCTGGCAGGGCTTTTCGCATCGGAGCGCATCGTGCCGGCGCCGGTGACCTTCGTCGACATCGCCGGCCTGGTCAAGGGCGCGTCCGAGGGGGCCGGGCTGGGTAACAAGTTCCTGGCCCACATCCGCGAATGCGACGCCATCTGCCAGGTGGTCCGGGTGTTCTCCGATGACGATGTGACGCACGTGAGCGGCGCCGTGGATCCCAAATCCGATATCGAGGTCATCGATACCGAGTTGATCCTGGCCGACCTGCAAACCCTCGAACGTGCCCTGCCCAGGCTGGAGAAGGAGGCCCGCACCAACAAGGACCGCAAGCCGCTCCACGACGCGGCGTTGGCCGCTCAACAGGTGCTGGACGGCGGAACGAGTTTGTTCGCCGCGGGTATCGATGGCTCCGCCGGCTCGCTGCTGCGCGAGCTGAATCTGCTGACCACCAAGCCGTTCCTTTATGTGTTCAATGCCGACGAGGCGGTGCTGACCGACGGCGCCCGGGTCGCCGAGCTGCGCCAGCTCGTTGCGCCCGCGGACGCGGTGTTCCTGGACGCCGCGATCGAATCCGAGCTGAGCGAGCTCGATGACGAGTCGGCGGCCGAGCTGCTCGAGTCGATCGGGCAGACCGAACGGGGCCTCGACGCACTGGCCCGGGCCGGTTTTCACACGCTGGCGCTGCAGACTTTCCTGACGGCGGGCCCAAAAGAGGCGCGGGCGTGGGTGATTCATCAAGGTGACACGGCGCCCAAGGCCGCAGGGGTGATTCATAGTGACTTCGAGAAGGGCTTCATCAAAGCCGAGATCGTGTCCTACGACGACCTGATCGCCGCCGGGTCGATGGCGGCCGCCAAGGCGGCCGGCAAGGTCCGGATGGAAGGAAAGGACTACGTGATGGCCGACGGCGACGTGGTCGAATTCCGGCACGGCGCAACCCTTCCCCTCTCGCTCCCTTCCCTCCAGAGCACCCGATGACACAACCCACACCACTGGCGCGACCCTGCCGCCCAGCCGGCGCCACGACAACCAGCCCCTTGCACCCACGCCGACGTCAACGGCGACGCAACCGCTGCCCGTGCCGCTTCACCGCGCGTGAGCACCTGGCTGCGCGTGGATCAACCTGTTGGACGCTCGGATAGCGGCCGACAACGCGCCGTGCAACTGACCGGGACTCGAGCTACACGGCGCCGAGCTGGTCGCCAAGCTCTCCGATGCCCTCGAGTATGCGCAGCGGCTGCGGGTCGTCGTCGAGGGCGACGAGCGTGCGGAGGTAGTTCGATGAGCGAGCGACGATCCGCTCAGCGGATGCCACCGACCAACTCACCGACGTCGGCCCGGCGATACCCCCGCCGCCCTGGTGCCTACCCGACGCCGCACCGCGGTGGGGGCGGCTGACCGATGAGTACGGCGGCGGCAACATTGCACGTGGTGCCGCGACTTCGGCGATGTGTGGGTGTCCTGCGACGACCATATTGTCGCCGGTCCGATCCTGCGCACCCCGCCGCGCATCCTGTATTTCGAACCACCCCGCGACGGCATCGACGCTGTCGCCGCCCGCAAGCTCGCAGCGGACCTGCTCAACGCCGCCGACGAACTCGAGGCCCTGCGATGAGCCCCTCGCCCGAGGCGTATTCCGCGCTGCGCAAAGCCATCCCAGACGGCTGGGCACAGCCAATCGAGGACTACCTGCTGACGCTGGCTGCCGCCGGTCAGCGCGGAGCCACGCTCAAGGTGCGGCGAAGCTACCTCACCACGATGGCCCGTGGCGTCGGTCGTCCCAGCAGGTCACCGGCGAGCTGCTGGTCCAGTGGTTCGGACGGCAGACGCACTGGGCACCCGAGACACGCAAGGGCTACCGAAGCTCGGCGCGCGGATTCTTCACCTGGTGCTCCCGCACCGGCCGCGTGGCCGCCTACATCAGCGACGAGCTACCCAAACCGCGCCCCCCACAGGCGGTCCCGCGGCCTGCACCCGGCGATGCGCTACGTGCGGCACTGGCGGGCGCCGATGCACGGACACGCCTGATGCTGCGGTTGGCTGCTGAATGCGGGCTTAGGCGCGCTGAGGTCGCCCGGCTGCACACGCGAGATTTGATCGACGGGGCCGGCGGGGCTTCGCTGCTGGTGCAAGGCAAGGGCGGGAAACGGCGCGTCGTGCCGATCGGCGACGACCTGGCGGCGCGGCTGCGGCGCGGGCGGCCGGCCATACGCCAGGCGCGCCGTCGGACGGGTGGGTGTTCCCCGAGGGCGGCGGCGGCTACCTCGCCGCGACGGCGACCACCTCACCCCCGAATACGTGGGCAACTTGGTCAAAGGTGTACTACCCGAGGGCTACTCGATGCATTCCCTCAGGCATCTTTTTGCCAGCCGCGCTTATCAGGGGCACCCGGAATCTAAGAGCAGTCCAGACGCTTTTGGGTCACGCCTCAATCGCAACGACCGAGCGGTACACCGCGGTGGACGACGACGAAATCCGTGCGGCAGCGGCCTACGCGTGGGCGAGTGAATTGGAGCCTCAGCGATGAGCGCCGATGCGACGCACGCGAAGCTGTTAGACACCTGGCGGGTGCATCAGCTCGCCTCGTGCCCTGTCGCTGCGGACGGTCAACGAGCGCGAACGTGCGGTGAGCCAGTTCGCCGCGGACACCGACGTTGCGCCGCATGTCGCCACAACCAGCGACGTGGCGTCGTGGCTCGCGCGCGGTCAATGGACCGGTTCGACGCGGCACACCTACTGGACTCACCTCAACGCGTGGTTCACATGGCTGTGCCTCAACGGCTACAGGCCCGACAACCCGATGACTCCCGCTAGCCGCCCCGAAACGGCCCCGCTATGAGCCTCACCCGGTGTCACGGGCGAACGTGGAAAAACTGCTCACGGCACACACGCGACCCACAACCCACGCCTACCTGCTGCTCGCCCTCTACGCCGGGCTGCGGGTCTCGGAGATCGCCGCTCTGCGCGGCGAGTGTTTCGACCTGACCGCGGGAATCGTGATCGTGAAGGGCAAGGGCGGCAGGGTCGACACGTTGCCGCTTCACCCGAAGCTCGTCACCCTGGCATCGACGATGCCGCGGTCGGGATGGTGGTTCCCATCATCGACACGCCGCGCCGGACACGTCGGGCTCCCGGTCAGTCGGAGAAACATTGAAGGACCTGATGTTGCGGAGCGGGGTGCCCGGGACAGCCCACAGCCTCAGACACTCTTACGGGACAAACCTGGTCGTGAACGGCGCCGACGCACGGACCGCCCAGACCTTGTTGCGGCACTCATCGCTGCAATCGAGCGCAGATTCATGTGTTGTCGCGTCGGACGCTCAGCGGCTCAGGGCGATACAGCGGCTCGACTACCGCCAGGCGCAGGCGATTAGGCCCAAAGAGTCACGGACAAGATGTCCGTGACCTCAGTCGAGCTGGCGCGCGATCGCTGCTCTGATGGGTAGGTGTCACATTTGTGACAGGTGCCCGGACGACACCCATCAGATCCCCGCGGCCGCGGCCTGCGCGTGGTGATGCTGCGATGACGAGTCATGACTTTGACCCTGAGACGGCCTGTGTCGCAGATGCCGGCGACCCCACGCTGTGCGCCCACCAGCTCGCGTGGTCCCTCGATGACGATGACGACCAGAAGGGTGTCCATCTGGCGGACGCCCCTGGCCGCCCATCCGCGGTGCTGCTGTCGATCGCGGTGCTGCTGCTCGCGTCCGTGGTCGGCATCGTGGGCTGGGCGCTGCTCGGCAGTGAGCGCGGTGTCCGCAATCCGGCGCCGGTGACGACGACGATCTCTGTGGCCGCGCCAGTGCTGTCCGGGACAGCCGCAGCCGCGTCCCCTTCGCTTCCGGCGATGACGGGGACAGCTGACCCCACGCCTGTTGATGAGCCCAGCATCGACGTCAACGACCGGGCATTTTTCCAGGCGCTTCGGCGCGCGGAGGTCGTATCGCGGACCAGTCGAAGGCTCTGGCCGGGGCGCGCTGGGTGTGCGGCAAGTTCGGTGACGGCTACGCACGGGCCGATGTCGTCACCATGCTGAAGAAGAACAACCCCGAGCTGACGGAGCTGGGTGCGGTGGACTTCATGGCCGCGGCGGTCGTCTTCTACTGTCCGCAGTACGCCTGATGATGAGGGCCGCTGAGTGCGACGACGAAGATTTCGCGGGCCGCGGCGGGGCGTGGTGAGGCGATAAGGCGATGATAGACGAAACTGGCCAATGGTTGGAACCGATGCTTGTTGAAGCTGAGGAGCAGGAGATCGACGTCCGAGCGTTGATGATGCAGGCCACGATGCCTGCCGCCGAAACATGTGCTCCATGGCTAGGGAACGTCCCGCCGCTTCCCGTGCCTGGTCATGAAGGTCACGATGTCCAAGTTGGTGGCATCGATTGAGTTCTGTTCGGTCAACTGCTGCGCCATGAACTCGGCTGGGATGACACTGTATGCGGCATATCCCGACTTGCCCGAGGCGCGGGATCTCCTGTGAGGAGGTGCGCTCTCACGAAGTTTGCCGGACAGTAGGCTTCGCGGCTGTCTTTCGATGTACCACTAGGGGGTATAGTCCTCAAAATTTTTCATTCGTGTGTGAAAAAGGCGCGAGCTGGCCGTCGCGCCTACCTACCCCCCACCCTCCAATATTTTTCGGGGGGGTATACGACGTCGCGCGCCTCTGACCTGCATGTTTACTTTCATACCATGGTGAGGTATAGCCAGCGGTTCCACGCCCAATCCCCACGATTGGAGTCTTGCTCGCGTCTAATCCAAGTACCCCCTATGGGTACCCGCGTCACACCCACGGCCACGGCATCACCAGGTCGTTAGCTTGGTTTGCCGCAGGACCATCTGACTTGTTTGCTGCGAAGGAGAGATGGTCAAGGCCGCCATTCCCGCGTTCCATGTTGCATAGACCGTGGAGCAGCCGGTCGGGTAGCGGAATGGGGACGCCGCGGCGGATTGCTTCGGCTCTGCTCATCTTGGAGTGGTCGGCATGCAGGGTGCCGCTGGCCGGGTTGCTCCGTAGGGGTTGTAGTCGAAGTTGCGCGTGCGGTCCCGGTACATCGGCCGTCCGCACCAGTCGCAGGGCAAGCCATCTTAATCAGAGCCAAGGAAGGCGCCGGATTGTTGGGCGGATTAAGCAGGTGCTAGAAGCCCCGTTGCGGTTAGTCGCTCGTCACGGACAGCCGTTTTGAACACTTCGGCGAGGGAAGAATCGGGGCGAAGCCCAAATTCGTCAAGGCCGATCGGCGGGTTGCCGACATCGTAGCCAGCGGCGATGCCACTGATAACGACCCAGACGAGCCGCCGTTTCAGGCCATCGAAGTGACCCATGACTAATATCAGGGAATCGAACGGGCTCATCTGGGCGAAGATGCTACTTAGGGGCTGATCAGGCGCGCCGGGAACAACTACGGGGTCCCCTCCCGCGGTGGGATAGCGGTGGTACCACTCAAGTTCTTCAGGGGGATACTGGGCGATCTGGCCGGCGATCTCGTTAAAAGAGTTATCTGCGGAGGGGTTGCCCAACGGCGTGCGAATCAGATCCCCGGTGTGTGCTCCCGTTCGATGTACTCGTGAATCTCGGGCAGTTGGTTTTGTTCGAGTGAGAACTTGAGGGCGTCGCGGTACTGCTCGCGCGCGGCTTTGAGGGTGTTGGAGCCGCCGACAATGCTCTCAGGCATCGAGTAGAACTGCCACGCGGGCTTCAGCGTGTCGTTCTGGCGGTAGATGACCGTCTGCGTGGGTTGTCGGGCCATCAACTCACCTCCCTACTCGCTTCGTCCGGGCTGAGGCCGATATCTTCAATTAAGACGCGTCGCACGTTGTTCGCGCTTACCTCCGCTCCATCATGGTATGTGAAGGTGAATTTGCGCTGTCGTCCTTGAAATCGGCGATGCGATCCTTTTTGCCTGATGGGCTCGCCGCAATACTTCTTCACGATTCGCTCCAGCGCCCGCGCCGCGCATCGACGGCCATTTCTCACCCAGTAGCTGACCCGCGTGTCACAGTCGAGGATGCTAACGCTAGCGCGGTGCCCGCTGGCATCCACGTCCGCCCGATGCACACTTGACCCCATGGCCATATCCCGCAACCAAGACCGTCTTGCGCTCGACGCCTTCCGCTACGCCGAAGAGACCGGCCAGCGGATCACCCTGAGCTTCGTCGAGCGTCGCCTCGACGAGCTACGCGCCCATCGCAGCTCTGTGGATGCGGGTTGTGCACAGCCGCCGCGAGCGTCGGCGCTTGGAGCGTCTGGTCGCTCGTGCGCGGCTGGGCTGGCGGGATCGCGGCGACCAGGCGCCGAGCACGCGTCTGAAGCCGGGTGTTGGGTCGTGGGGTCCAGGGCTACTCCGGTGGATTCAGCAGGTCCGGCGAATAGTAGATCAGATAGACCCCGGCGACCGCGGCCGCATTTTCTTCTCTGAACGGAGAGCATCATGCCGCTCGCGACACCACCGAGGTGCCAGCCGAAGGCACATAATCACCCGAGACAGTCGCCCATCTGCTGCACAATCTTTTCTGCCGCGTACTGAGTCGTCGTTGATCATGGCGATGATGAATCGCAGCGCGGTTTTCGGCGTCGTGGTCGTAAATCACCGGTATGCCGTTCAAGGCAGGCAGCGCAGTATTTATCAGTCACGTGTTGAACGATCCCATGCCGCTTTGGTAGGACGAGGACTAGTATTGCGCCGCCTGCTGGTTGCCAAGCGTCCGGTCCATGTCACGCAACCCAGAGCCATTGTCGGCGCCATCCGCTGCGTGGTAGTGCAAATGGAGATCACCTGGTCGCCGTTGGGGTCGTTCGGGTCCTGGCCCTTGCCGTCGGCATCTCCTGCTTGGAGCCGCCCACGTTCGCCTGCTCCGGCGTCTGCGCGCCAGCCATGTTCGGCAGGCTTGGCTTGGCGTTGGCGGCGGCTCCCAGGATTCGGCCCGCCCACGACTCGCAGAGTTCAGCCAGCGCCGAGTCGTTGAGATGGAAGCTTTCCAGGAACCCCTGCGCGCCGATGCCGGCGATCTGGCTGCCGGCACTGATGGCGCGGTTGATTTCGTCGATGCCTATCTGCGCGGCCTGTGACGCGACGGCGGCGCTCGCACCGGCGCCGGGCGCCATCATGCCGGCGCTGCCCGCTGCGCCCGAGGCGGCTGTTAGCGGCAGCTGCTCGGCCAGCCCGAGCAGGCCGCCGCCGACATTGAGGCCACCGCCGGGGTGTTGGGTCATCTGGCGCCCGGAGCCCACCGAGCTGGACCGCGGGCCGAATGTGCCGACCCTGTCGCCACCGCCGCGTTTTTTGCCCAGAGTCGGCGAGCCGATTTCCCCGTGCTGACCGCCCCAACATCACCGGGCAGGTCCACCGGAGCCGATGCCCGCAGGCCCGAAGCGCGGCGCTGCGCCGAGCCCGACGCCTGCCATAGCGGGAGCGATGCCGCCCACGGCGGGGATCCCGCCGGATGAGAAGCCGCTGGGCGCCCCCGGGAAACCACCGCCGCGGGCGGCCATCGCCGCCTCGGCCTGCGGACCGTAGCCGTAGGCGTCGAGGGGCTCGTTTCCGCCGTAGCCGCCGTTATAGCCACCTCCGCCGCCGTAGCCACCCGGCGTGCCACCGAAGCCCCCGGCGGTGGCCATCATCCCGACGATGCCCCGCCCACCATTGTCGCCGCCCCACTTCGTCACCGCGGACAGCGCGCCTAGGGCAGGCGCGAAAGCCAGATCGGCCAGGAACTTGACGAGGTTGTCCGCGATCCCCGGCAGTCCCTTCTTGATCCCGAAGCCCTCATCGATCGGTGCCCCGATCTGCCCGAGGTCACCCTTGCCGCCCTTACCCTCAGCGGCGCCCGAGCGTGCTTCGGCGAGCTGGCGGTCGGCGAGCGCCAGCGCGCGCTCGGCCTCGAGCACCTGGTCGTGCGCCTTCTGCTTGTCGGATTCCTTGGCTTTCGGTTGGCCAGGTCTCCTGCTCGTGCTCCCTCGCGTCGCCAGGCGCTCCTGCGCCGCGGCATAGCGTTGTCAGCCGCCTGCACCTTTGCCGATCCGCCAGCACCACCACCGGCGCCCACACCTGCGCCGCCGCCGACCCGCCCGCGCCGGCCGATCCGCCGCCACCACCGAAGCCACCACCGCCCGAGCCGTAGCCCAGCGCCGACGCGCCGCCAGCACCAGCGGGGCCGTCGGGGTATAGCACCGCCAGCGGCAGGTAGGCGTGCTGGTCGAACTGCGGATCATCCGCGCCCTTGCGCGTGCGCTCCCAGTGAAACGCCGGGATTGGAGCCACCGGACTCGAAATGCGTGCCGTCGGGCAGTGTGGCGCCATATGGCCGCCGCCCGGGCCGCCGTTGTGACAGCTGATTCGCAGCGTGCCGGTCCGCCGCTGCCCAGGATGAAGCCCTTGGAGGTGAGCCAGCCCGCCGCCGTCGCGGTGGACATGCGCCCGGAAGTACCTAGCGCGGCGTCCACGAGCTGGCTGACGGCGCCGGAGCAGTCGGTGTCGCCCCACACGTAGGAATCACCGGCCATCGCCGCTGCAGTGCCGTACAGGCCGCCGAAACCGCCCTCATCGAAGCGGGCGATGCCGCCGATAGCGGCGGCATCGAACGACCGTAACCACCCATCGGCCAGAGGCCGAAGTGCTGCAATGTTCCTGGCGGCAGCGTGTCGCCCGGTTGGTAGCCGCTCAGGCCCGGATCGCGCCTACCCCACTGGTTGAGAATGGCGCGGCCACCGAGGTCGCGGTCGCGACGATACCGTTCGCATAGTCAGGTCAGGAAGGCCACCCTGGTCGAACACGCCCAGCAGGCGCCCGGTCTGCACCCAGATGTTGCGCGAGCGCGCCCCGCCGCGCAGCGGGATGTAGGCCTCGCCGCCGGTGGAATCCTCGGCCCACTGCACCAGGCCGCGCTTACCCGCCGGCGCATGGATGGTCGCCGCGGTGGGCATGCCGCCGATGCCGCCAAGAGCGAAGATTCCGCCGAGCGCGTGCGAGAACGTGCTGGATTCCGGTTCTCTTCATGAAGGACTGCGTCCTGTACATCGACGGTGAAATGCATGCGGCCGAGCGCTGAGCCGATCTGGCCTTCCATGCCCGAGGTGTCGGCGCCCACCGGCACCTTGACTGGCTTACCCTGGGCCTGCTCGCGCCAAGAGTCCGAGCGTGTGCTGGGCCTCGGCGGTGTCGGCGACGATCTTCATGCGCGTCGGGTCGCCCGCGAGCGCTTCCAGGTGCAGGTGCAGCGCGCTGAGCTTTTCCTGGACCTCCCAGGTGTTGTCCTTCACGTCGATAGTGACGTTCTGACCGTCGGCCTTGAGACTATTGGCCGCCTCCCCGAGGCCGGTGGTCAGCTTGGCCGCCTCCGCGGCGCGATCGGCGTAAGCCGCATACTGCGTTATTCCAGGAGCCGCACCGTGTACTTATAGCCCGTCCACGCTGTTCGCGGCGTGCGCCCAGTGCTGATCACCCAGACTTGTCGACCTCGGCGCGGAAATCGAGAGCCTCCTTACCGGCGGTCCTCAAGCTTGTGACCCAGACCGTGACACCGAACGCTTCCAGGACGATCCCCTAGTCCCTCGGCCATGTTACCGAATCCCGTCGAGTACCATATTTGTCAGTGGTGCCGTCACCTTGGCGATCATTCGACATGCCACGTAGCCACACCGAGGCCAGTCGTGAGATGCCTTCGGTAACAAGCAGCATCGGCGATCGTGACATCTTTGAAGAAATCGATGATCTGCGGCTCGTTGGCCTGTACCCACTTCGTCAGGCCCTCCACGCTGTGGCCGAGCTGGTCGAACAGCGGCATCGCGGCCGGGCGCAAGGCCTCGTCGATGTTGTTGCGCATGATCTGCAGCTTCTCGCCGATCGTCTGCGCAGCTTCGGCGTTCTTCAGGATCGACTGGGGTGGGCCACCTCCCTGGCCGAGGTTTTCCAGCTCCCGCTTTCCGGCCTTGATCATGTCCAGCCAGGTGATTCCGCCATTGCACAATCTCGTGCCAAATATCTTGTTGGCCTTATTGGCTGCCTCAACTTAGTTGCCGGCCTTGTCTAGCTTCTCGATCTGCTTGACGTTGTCTCTCATAAACTGCTGGATCTACTCGCCCGCTTTCGCCGTGTCGTTGAAGGCGTGGCCCAGGCTTGTGATGAGCTTGTTGATGTCGACTCCGTCCTCGTCTAACTGCTCTAGGAAGTCAGCCTTCTGCCCAGCATCGAGACCGTACTCGCGCAGCAGCGGACTAGCCTTGATCAGCATGGCTATCATCTGGTTGAACCCGATCTCGGTCTTCTTGTCTTCTGTGTATATCTCGTCGAGCAGCGCGGCGACGTCTTTGCCCTCGAGCTTGAAGGCGCATGCGACCTGTCCAAGCTCACGCACGTTGATCGCTTGCCCTGTCTTGTTGTTGAACTCAACCATCTGCTGGGTGATGGTCGCCAGCTCTTCACCGGTCAGGTGCAGCTCGCCGCCTACTTGTGTTGCCACCGCACCGATCTTGACCAGCGACGCCGTGGTTTTCGTGGATATCTCTCCCACCATCTCTGTCATCTCGCTCAACGCGCCGCCCTGCAGGCCTGTGTTGAACGCCATGTTCTTCGTCATCTCGTCCCAGGCGTTCTAGTCTTCATAGAGACTCTTTTTGTTCTCTAGCAGCCCTTCCCGGCGGCGGCCACCACGCCGGCCATGGCGGCCATACCCAGCGTCGCCTCGCCCAGCTCTCCTCCACCTCTCAGCATCTTCTTTCCGGAGTTGACGCCGCCTTTTCTTCCTCCCAGCATCTCTTTCTGCTCTCCCTGCGCCCTACTCCTTCCTTGTTCTACAGTCTCCCTATTCCTTCTATCTGCTCGTATATGAGTCTTGCTCTTCTGTGTCCTCTTTCTCTTTCTTCTCTCTCTCTTCTAGTATCTTGTTGTGCTTGTCTAGGTCTGCCTCGCCTCTTCTCTTTATCTTCTTTATTGGGCGAGCGTCTCTCGCTGTGCCTTGATGTCGTCTGTTTGTCGTCTCCTCTCCCTCTCTTCTTCTCCCTCTTTCCTCTCTATTTCTGCTTCGCTGTGCTAGCCGTTGTCTTTCTCTCTTTTCTAGCAGCTGCTTAGCCTCTTCTAGATCCTTTTCCTTCTACCCTGTATTTCGTTGTATCTTTTCTTCAGTTGCTCCATCTACCTGCTGTTTCTCTTTGTTTTCTCTCAGCTTCGCGGCTAGTTCCTTTCTATTGCTTCACCGGCTTGTCGTCCCTCGCTGCCGTAGTGTCCGTTGATCTTGTCTGCTTCTTCGTCTGCTTAGCTGTCTTCGTAGCTCTAGTTGTTTTTCTCTGGGGATTGCCACCGCTCACCGCCTTTTTTCATATCTATCCTAGACCGCGCTAGCGTGTTGCCTCATCCTAACTAGCTTCTTTTTTCTTTTATCTCCAGTCACCACCTTCTCCGCCTTCGCAGCAGCGTTGCCCTACCTCCCTCGCTTTTCCTATCCCTTCTCCGTCTCTTTCCTTGTCACCAGCTATCTTAGTAGTAGCTTCATTTTTCTACTATATCTTTATTTTCTACATCCACCTTCCTTTGCATTCCCTCTGGCAAGAAGCTCCATAGCTTTAGCCGTCAGCGCCTTGAGCACCCACTTTGTCTTCGTCTCTTACTAGTTGTTTCTCTTCTTTATCTTTTTTCTCCTTCGAGACTTGAGGTTTCGTCTTAGTAGTTCTCCATCCTTCTCTTATCTCTCTTTTTTTTCTTTCCTTTTATCTTTTATTTTTTCTATCTCCTCTCTCTCTATCTCTCTCACCTCTTTCTCTCTCTTCTCTCGGTCATTTGCATATCTCACTGCCTCTCAGAACTTTTCTTTCTATTTATCTATACCTTCTCCTTCTTTTCCTTTTTTCTCTCTTTTCTCCTTTTTTATCTTCTCCTTCATCTTTTCTCCTCTTTTCTTTCCTTTCCTTTCTCCCATCCCAGCATTTTTTTTTTTTTTTTTTTTTTTTTTTTTTTTTTTTTTTTTTTTTTTTTTTTTTTTTTTTTTTTTTTTTTTTTTTTTTTTTTTTTTTTTTTTTTTTTTTTTTTTTTTTTTTTTTTTTTTTTTTTTTTTTTTTTTTTTTTTTTTTTTTTTTTTTTTTTTTTTTTTTTTTTTTTTTTTTTTTTTTTTTTTTTTTTTTTTTTTTTTTTTTTTTTTTTTTTTTTTTTTTTTTTTTTTTTTTTTTTTTTTTTTTTTTTTTTTTTTTTTTTTTTTTTTTTTTTTTTTTTTTTTTTTTTTTTTTTTTTTTTTTTTTTTTTTTTTTTTTTTTTTTTTTTTTTTTTTTTTTTTTTTTTTTTTTTTTTTTTTTTTTTTTTTTTTTTTTTTTTTTTTTTTTTTTTTTTTTTTTTTTTTTTTTTTTTTTTTTTTTTTTTTTTTTTTTTTTTTTTTTTTTTTTTTTTTTTTTTTTTTTTTTTTTTTTTTTTTTTTTTTTTTTTTTTTTTTTTTTTTTTTTTTTTTTTTTTTTTTTTTTTTTTTTTTTTTTTTTTTTTTTTTTTTTTTTTTTTTTTTTTTTTTTTTTTTTTTTTTTTTTTTTTTTTTTTTTTTTTTTTTTTTTTTTTTTTTTTTTTTTTTTTTTTTTTTTTTTTTTTTTTTTTTTTTTTTTTTTTTTTTTGCTGCAGTTTTCCGTCTAAAGCCCTTCGCGACCACCAATGGCGCTATCTACACGGAACCGGCGCACTTTTTTCCAGTAGCCAGTAGTGCCCTTGTTCATTGTCCAGACCCCTAGCTGCGGTGCCAGTTCTAGTCCCCTCGCAGCCGATAGTCGAGCTTAGCACGCTCTAGACCCTTAGCCATCAGCTGTTTCCATCGTATCTCGTAGAGCTCTTCTCCCGTCTGCTGATACATAGCCTCACCGCCTATCTTCTTCTTCATTCCTCTCTCTTAACGCCGGCCCCAGCGCCCACAGCACCGCGTCGTCACGCTCCTGCTGGTTCCACGTCGCCGGGTCCTTGCCCTGGACGATCCTCACCGGCCGGGGCGTTTGCGGGAGCGCTCAGACCTAGGTCATCGAGGACGGCACAGTCGCGCGCCGCGCCGTCCCGGATGGCGTGCTGGTCAACGGCGTTGGTGTAGCCAGCCTGCACTGTCCGCGAAGCTGGCTCCGCGTTCGGCGACGGCCGGATACCCAGGCGCCCCAGCACTTGGCGGTGGTTCTTCCTCGTTTTGCGGGCTGCGCCGCTCGCCAATCGGGCAGCCTTCGTACCCATGTCAACGACGCCAGCGTCTTGCCGGCGCCGACGTCCGCTTGATGGCCATCATCCAGTGCAGCAGTTATCTACGCCGATACCACCGTCATTGGCCGCCGCCGCGACCAAGCGGGCATCCTCTTGAGCCAGGCGCCGGGCCTCGTGGTCTGCAGCTCCTGTCACGTCAGCTCACCGCTCGTTGGTAGGTTGTTCCGATACATCGCGATCTCCTCGTCGTTGATCAGCCATCGGTCGCCGACCTTTCTCCCGAGCCGGCCAGCTCGACACGCCCAGCGGACACTGCCGGGCTTGATGCCGAGGATCTCGGCCTCTGCGTCGGGGCTCTTCTCAAACGCTAGAACACTCTGGGCGATAACGGCGTTCGTACTGACGTCTGCGTTAGCAGCCGCGCGAGCGAGGGAACCCCTCAAGCCGTTCCGTATAGATTCCGCTTTGGGTGGCAACAGCTGTCCGTTTTGGCGACTCAGCAATTTCTCGGCGAGAGTGATGATGTCCACCATGACCGCGGCCACGCCGAACGAGATGGTTACCCCGTCTCCGTACCGGATATCGCCAGCTGTCGTCATCGCTCGACGCCCCTCGTCTCTTCCTTGTCGGTCGGTCGGTTCCTTCGTTGGCTAACCGCGAGGCACCGATCGTCTTCCTCTGGTAGCTGTCCGATCTGCTCGTGCTCAACACTTCGCGACGGGATCGAACTTGCCCCATCGCCCCCCAGCTACTCGGTATCGACGATCGCGAGACACACGTAGTCAGCGCCGACGAGTGTTGCGGCAAGCATGCTGGCGCCAACCGGCGTCGTGGAGGCTGCACGGTTCGTGCGCCGTCGATGTAGCCGCCGCTGCTGCAGCTTCCGTCGTCGTCGGTCACTGCTCTGCCTGCTGTCCAGTCAGAATCGCCACGAGATCAGCGACCGTACAACTCACCCACTGCTGAAGCGGATCGCTGACGCCACGTCGTTTATGAACGACCAGGCCGACGAGGCCGTCGTCGTTGCCCGCATTCGATGTGCGCTTCGGCCGTCCACTCGGGCAGGCATAGGCGGGCGCTGTCTTTGCATTCGAGGACGACGCGCTGGCCGTGCAACCGCACTCCGCTGATGTCGCCGCGGTCCTTGGCGCCGTTGCGGGTGCGGCGCTCGATCCGGTCGTCGTCGAGCGCGGCCGCGAGTGCAGTTGCGATGGCGGTCTCGATCTCCTGCCGGCTGTCTTGGCGCTGCGGCGGCAACGGGGCCGCTTGCGCTCATCGTCGGTTCCTGCGGGTGATCGTGATGCGCTTGACGGATTCTAGTGGCAGTGCCCGAGCTGCTCGTGCGGGGTGTCAGAGCATGTCGCGTCGCAGCGCACGTTGGGATCGTTGAGTGCATCGCGCCGGGCGAGCACCAGGTGCGCGGCACCATCGGCGCTGACCACGGTGGCGGCAAGGTGGTCGGGAGAACCGACATCCCCGAGGCCCACCGTGCGGCGAGGTCGAGGATCTCCCAGTCATCACCGGCATCGTGCCGCCGCCGGTCACCGTCGCTCCCCAGCCGGCGCGCGGACAGTCGTCGTGATGGCCCTGGGTCGGTGGATCGAAAGCCGCATTCGGCGCAGCAGCCCAGTGTTTCGAGTTGGTCTGCTCGACCAGAGCGCCGAGTCTGCAGCGGGCTGTAACCGATGTAACCGCATCTATGTCAGCCGGTCCCAGAGGTCGATGTAGCGGCTCCAAGCATCCTCGAACTGCGCTCGTGTATAGCCCTTGAACACTCTATCGCCGTCGCGGATCGGCTTCAGCTCGATGCCGTACTTGCTCAGCCGCTGTGCCAGGCCGCGAGCGTTGAGCGGCTCGCCTTTGCTGATGACTGCCCAAGCACTGTCTTCTATCTCCTTTAAGTTTGTTATTAGCTGATCGGTTACAGAGTTACAGATTCCGAGCTTGTCGAACACCGTCGGATGTCCCTGAGCAGCATCACTCCGAGGCTGGGACGTGGCTGACTTAGCTTCGGTTACAAGAGTTACAGCGGCTACACGCGCAGTCTGTGGCCAGTGTTCTGCCGACCAGATCAGCCACGGCGAGCAGCGGCTCCCACACGTCTGCCGCACGGTCCTCGACACCTAGGCGGCATCTCAGGCCAGAGCCCCCGACAGCGTCGCTCCGCACGGATTCGACCAGTTGATCAGTTGATCGCGTAGCTTCTCCGCCTCCGGCTGCATTGACGCGTCGCCGCCACGGTTCGACGAGCTCGCTCGGTGCCCGCCGTCGCATCCGCACGACGACCGACCGCGTCATGATCGTGTCGGGCAGGTCGTCGAGTCCGGCGAGCGCTACGCGCAGTAGGCCGGCAGTTCCTCGGTTTCGACGATCTTGCCGCGCACGACGCACCGGCCGGCCATCGCGCCCTTGCGGTGTCCGGCGTTGATCATGCCGCGGATCTCCTCGTGATCCTTGGCCCTCAGGCCGAACAACGTGTCGCACTCGTCGTAGAGAATGGTCGGGTTCGCCGTCCGGATCAGACACCTTGCGAAACAGGTACGCGGGTGTGCAGTTGATCGCGTGCACAGGTCGCGGCACGAGCGGTTCTGTGACCTCCAAGGCGCGAGACTTACCTGACCCGGGTTCTGGTGACAGGAATGCGATCCGCGTCAGTTGAATCCCAGGCGTCCATGAGCCACGCATGCGCTATCCACAAGACATGTGCGACCAGGGAGTGCAAACTCGGATAGACGACGAATCGCGCCAGAAAATCCCGCAGGTCGTCGAACAGTTGAGGGCCGTCCGGGTTGTCTTCGCCATACCATTCCAGCAGTTCGTCTGATCGGTCGACATCCTGGCTCATTGGCCAACCACTCGCTTCGTCCAGGAGCGGTCTTCACGAAAGCTATTGAGCTGTCGAATCTCTCGTGAGACCTGCGGCCAATCGGCAGCGGCCGCCACCGCCTGGCTGGCCTCAGCGCGAGCGGTCTGGGCCACTTCGACGCGCAGAACGTGATGTTCACCGGCAACCGCTAGTGACAGCAGTTTCCGCGGATCTCCATCAGCTAGCTCGCACCACGCTGGCGTGCCCGCACAGGGCAGTGGACCGGCGTTCGCCTGAGCGAGAGCGGCCTGCAGGAACTCGTGGACGGGAGCCCAGGACACCTGCCGCGAGCCGGTCATTGGCCACCTGCCAGCTCGTAGTCGTCGACGATGGCATCGAGCGCTGGCCATGTGTCGGGTGGTAGCCGCCGTGCGGCGATTCGGAGCGCATCGCGAAAGCCGCACCCAAATCCGTGGCGCCACCCGGTGGAGTATTGAGCCGCCGGTCGTCGTGTGCCGTTAAACTCGACACTGCGCGGGTTGCTCAGCTGGCGGCTGGTGTGGGAGATGGTGATGGCGGTTGGGTCCGGTCTGGCGTCCGGGCCCGCCGTTTCTTCGGGTGGCCCATTGTGTTGATCCATTACGCGACACCACTACGCAGGATGGTTGCGATGCGGTCGCGCACTTCGGCCGGCGGTCGGCCAGTCAGCGACGACGCGCGCGGCATGCTCGGCAAGTTGCTCATAGGCGAGATCTTCTGAGACCGCTACGTATTCGGGGTCATCATCGGGCCGCGATCGCCGCAGCGCTGCCTTCCGGCCAGCAAGAGAACGACGACGGGATGGGAGGGTATCAACGGGCATTAGGGGTTGCGCTCCATTTGTCAACGGAACGCGTAACCCGGAGGGACCCGGAGGCGCTAACAGCAAAGATTACATGCGGCAGACCGTCGCAGCGGTTGTGACACGCAGGTTATCCACGCGGGCTCCGGCCGAGTTCTTTGCGAAGGTCGTGCAGTGTGACGATTCGAGCCTCAATGGTCTCGCCGGTGGCCTGCAAACCCCGTTGATCAATGATCGGCAACGACACGGTGGTCAGACCGGCGGCGAGCCCGGCCGAGCACTATCGCCAGTGTGTCAGCCGACACGAGAGCGAATAGAGCCTTTCTGCGCAGGCTCACCTGTGCACATAGCGCGCAGGCGATCCGGATTTCGCATCCGTTGGCATGCTCGGTGTCACCCATCTCGTAGCCCAGCACTCGCACGAATCCTCGTGACCGGGCGGCGGGAGCGGCTCACCGCGGAGGATCGCGTCAACCGGATCCTGACTGGATGGGTCCACCAACTCGGGAACGAACATGTGCTCGTGCGGATAGACGGTGATCTTCCGTGAGCTGTGCCGGTATAAGTCCGGGCGGAAGTCGCGCGGATAGGGATACCCGGCGCTGTTGAGTATCGTTTCTTCACCGGTAGCGTGGCGATCCCAGCGCCGGAGTTCCTGCTCGTGGCGTTGCGACGCTTCCTGGTCGGGGTCGCAGGTGATATCGGCTAGCAGGACCGGCGGCGTGTGTCGGTCGCAAACCACCCGGTAGTACGTACTGCTGCTCACTTTTTCGCCCACCGCCGCGGCGTGACGTCAACGGTGTTGTGGTCGAACGCCCGAGAATACCTGGTGCCTTTGTGTAGTCGGACCACGGACAGCGCGTCAATGACGGCCCGTTGAGCCATGAGGCCCGAGTTCAGGAAAGCCGTGGCCGGGTCGGGGGAGTTAAGCACTTCAGCAAGCGCGGCGCTTGTGCTGTGTGCGGCCATCTGGCGCTCCACCGCAGCCAGCTCGGCGCGCACGTAGGCCGTCCTTGACGCGTAGCGGTAGCCGTCGATCCGGCCGGCGTCGTAGTCCGCCTCGGCCTTGGCCAGCTGGTTGTGCAGCCGGGTCGATTCGGCCAGGAGTGGCGCAAGTTCTGCTTCGGCCGGCGCCAATAGGTCGGCCATATCTTCGCGGCGCAGCCGGGCGGCAATCACTTCGCGTACCCACTTGTCGACTGGGCCTCGGGCGCGGTTTACATGTCGTTCTTTGCAGCGGTAGCGGCCCTGAGACCATCCACCGACCGGCTCATCGCAGACCCCACACAGAAACAGCCCAGACCCAAGATGACGACGGTCGGTGCCCGCACGGTTAGACACTCGGCGCGGATCATTCAGCCGCGCTTGAACCACGTCGAACACATCGCCGCTGACTAGCGGCTCCCAGTCCCTTGCCCACCTGTCGGACGGCCTTGGTAGATTGCGCGGCCTGCGTAGCGTGGGTTTGCCAGGATCGTGCGGATGGTGGAAGGGTTCCAGGGGCCGCCTCGGCGGGTTACGACGCCTTCGTCGCTGAGAGTCCGAGAAATGGACCGCAGCGTCTCGCCGGCGTGAAACATCTTGAAAATGCGCCGCACAATGTCGGCCTCGTCCGGCAGCGTTTCGCCTTCGGTTGTATATCCAGTCAGGCGGACACCTAGGGGCGCTCGGCCCAGGCGGGCGCGTTGGCTGAGGGCGTCGCGCTGGCGGCGCGCTTTGCGGTCGACCTCGGCGCGCGCCACGGCGAGCTTCACGCGGGCAAACATGCGGCCGCCGTCGGTTGTCAGGTCGGCTTCGCCGTTGGCGGTCACAAGCGCCAGGCCGCGGCCCTCGGCGGCCTCGATCCAGTCTTCGAGCTGCCGTGGCTGGCGCGTGAGGCGGTCGAGGTCGTAGCAGACCGAGCGCGTCGAATTCGCCAGCCTCGTATGCGCGGACCAGCGCGTCGTAGCCGGGCCGGTTCTTGCGGGCATCGCTGGCCGAGATGCTGTTGTCGACGAATTCGCGGGCGGATGTCCAGCCGCGCTGGCTGATGATGCAGGCGCATTCGTCGCGCTGGCGGGCGATCGCGAGGCCCTCGCCGGTCTGGTCGAGAGAGATCCGGAGATGACCGCGGCGCGGCGTGCCGTACCCATTGCCATATTGTTGCATGACGTCGTAATCTGGTCGAATTCCGGTTCAACGTGTAGCCCGGCCGTAAGCGTTTGGGCGTCGCTTGGCGAGAGTTACCATCATCACAGAGACACCCCTCTCAAGGAGGCGGCACATGACAACGTCGTCGCTCGCTTCGAAGCTCGCCGCCGAAGTGTTCGGCACGTTCTGGTTGGTGTTCGGTGGCTGCGGCAGCGCAATTTTTGCGGCCAAACAGATCGCCCAAGCCGAGGATGGCAGCGGCGCCTACCAACTGGGCATCGGCTTCCTCGGAGTGGCATTGGCTTTCGGGCTCACCGTCGTCACCATGGCCTACGCCGTCGGTCACATCTCGGGCGGGCATTTCAACCCTGCGATCAGTCTGGGCGCCGCGGTGAGCGGCCGACTGCCGTGGAAGGATCTTCCCGGGTACTGGATCTCCCAGGTCGTCGGGGGTCTGATCGCAGGCGGGGCGCTGGTGCTCATCGCGAAGGGAAAGCCCGGATTCTCACCCGTCGGGCATATGGCCGCGAACGGATACGGCGAGCATTCGCCTAGCCACTACTCGCTGGCAGCCGTGATCATCGCCGAGGGCTTGCTCACGGCGTTCTTCCTCATCGTGATGCTGGGCGCGACCGACGACCGCGCCCCCAAGGGGTTCGGTCCGCTGGCCATCGGCCTGTCGTTGACGCTGATCCACCTCGTCTCGATCCCGATCAGCAACACCTCGGTCAATCCGGCACGGTCCACCGGCGTCGCCTTCTTCAACGGGGACGGCGCGCCCGGCCAACTGTGGGTGTTCTGGCTGGCACCGCTGGTTGGGGGCCTCATCGGAGGTCTGATCTACCCGTTGCTGTTCGAGGGCGGCAAGTTGGCTATCGGTCGGACGACGCCCAGGCCGACTGATGGCCCGACGGCGACGTAGTCGAGTTCCGGTTTCAAGCAACGTCTGGTAGCAGAAGAAGTGAACGGTCCTCGCAGGGGCGTCACGCTTGAACTCTCCGCCGACGAGGCACTGGTGCTGTTCGATTGGCTGGCGCGGACGTCAGACGCGCGCGAACCGGTGCCGTTCGCCGATCAGGCGGAGCGGCGGGTGCTCGGTGATCTGCTATGCATGCTCGAGCGCGTGCTGGTCGAGCCGTTCTCCGCCGACTACGCATCCTTGTTGGCCGCGGCGTGGTCTGCGGTTCGTGACGACTCCGGCGATTAACCATGTGCGCACGGCATCGCGACACGTTCGACGAGCGAAGCCGGGTTCTCACCGGCAAGCTGCAATCGTGGGACGTGCTGGGGGTCTACCGGCGCGATATCCGGCCGCCGGACGATGAGGAGTACGACGACCTCGTCGGACCGATCCGCGAGTGGCTGGAAAGCGGAGCAACTCCCGAACAATTGAGCGCACGTCTGGGCCGCCGCCTCGAAAGCCACTACGGCCTACGGTGCACCAACGAGTTGGCAGATCTCGATTTCATGCGTGAGGTTCACTCTTGGTGGTGGTCGGGGTGCTGAACGGCGACGTGGTCGAGTTCCGTCCTGCCCTGTGGCATCATGGAACGCATCAGATGATGCGCAGGATGGTGCAGGTGAGGACGACGGTCACGATTGACGACGCTCTGCTGGCCAAGGCGGCCGAGCTAACCGGGGTGAGCGAAAACGGCGCGCTGCTCCGGAGGGGATTGCAGACGCTGATTCGGGTGGAGAGCGGTCGTCGCCTGGCCGCTCTGGGCGGGACGGATCGGCAGGCGACGGCAGCCCCTCGACGGAGAACGGCTCGGTGATCTTGGTCGACACCGCGATATGGATCGACCATCTGCATGGTGGCGAATCGCGGCTCGTCGACCTGTTGAGTAATGACGAGGCAGGCTGTCATCCGTTGGTGATCGAGGAAATGGCGCTAGGCGCGATCAAGCAGCGCGATGTCGTGCTCGACTTGCTGGCAAACCTCTATCAATTCCCGGTGCTGGGCCACGGCGAGGTTCTCCATCTGATTGAGCGAAGGCGGCTCTGGGGGCGAGGTTTGAGCGCCGTCGATGTCCACCTGCTCGGGTCCGTCACTCTGATCGACGGCGCGCGGTTGTGGACCCGCGATAAACGATTGAAGGCAGCCTGCGCTGACGTCCTAGCGCCGGTGTTCGAGGAGCCGTGACGTTGCTGGGCAACGTAATCGGGTGGAGTTCCACTCCAACGTGTAGCGCAGCAACAGGGTCGCGATGGTATCAAAGTGATGCCATTCGATATGGCCATGACGCTGCGACTGACCGACGAGCAGGACCGCGCGCTGACGCTGCTCGCCAAAGCCGATGGTGTCAGTAAGCAGGAGGCGGCCTGCCGGGCGATCGTTGAAGCCGCGGCGCGCCGTACGCACGACACCAGGGTTCGCGAACCCTCCGAGCGGGGGCGTACCCGCTACTCCGATCTGCTCGATCGCCGATCGCGGTTGGCCACCTATGTGTTCTACGGGCTCAACGGCTACGACGTGGTCGCGCCCGACGATGAGCATACGATCTCATCATTGCGCTGGCCGCGGGCAAGGCCGATTACCGCAAGGCTGCAGCGCGTTGGAGAGTTGGACAGCGCCTCAACCCTGATGGGCTTCCGCGAGTGTGAATTTGGCGACGAATCGCCGGCGCGTCGCGTCGTGAAATTCACTTTCGCAGTTTGGCCAGGCCCAGTTGCGCTTGACTCGCCCCCGCCTCCGAAGGGTCGGGGCAGGGCCGCCGCCCCGACTTAGGATCCTCAGTCGTTGGGTGGTCCGTGGCGAACGTCGCATCTTGCTTCGGAACTGCCCCGGGTCCTGCTGCATGACGCGACGACGTCGGGCGGCGCATGGTGAGAAACGGTCCCGGCCTACGTTCCCTTGCTCCACAGCCCTGAGTGGGCCGCACCCACTATTCTCGCGGTCACTGGCGTAGCGTGGGCCTCACGAGACACATATCGCTCCGTTGCGGCCCGCAAATCAGACTCATGACGACCACGGTTGTTTAGCGAGCTCAGAAGCCTGATTCATGATAATCCGGCATGTTAGTG
Organism: uncultured Actinomycetota bacterium; assembly: GCA_963845595.1. GTDB lineage: Bacteria > Actinomycetota > Actinomycetes > Mycobacteriales > Mycobacteriaceae > Mycobacterium. The sequence continues at coordinate 55,683 of CAWJSU010000002.1, read as the reverse complement.
TGATTTGCTAGCAACCATTTTGAAGTAGTTCTGTTTCATTACATTAGCCATTGTGTGACATCTCGGCGGTATATGGTTACCTGCCATTATCCAATTTACGCGTGATAAATGCCACAAAGTTTGATACCCTATGAATATTGTTGGTAGCGTTCCTCCCCATGATCGCTCTAGCAACGCTGTTGTCGCTCATCAATCAGGTCGCCGGCACCCCGTATATTCCGGGTGGAGACACTCCCGCCGGGACCGACTGCTCGGGACTGGCTTCGTGGGTCGCGAATGCGGCAAGCGACAGGCCGATGTTCGGCAGCAGGTTTAATACCGGCAACGAGGAAGCTGCTTTGTTGCAGCGCGGCTTTCAATATGGAACCGCGCCCGACGCCGTGGTGATCGGGTGGAACGGTGGTCACACCGCGGTGACCTTGCCCGACGGCACCTCGGTGTCCAGTGGTGAACGTGGCGGGGTACACGTCGGTGGTCCGGGCGCCTACCAGCGCGGATTCACCCACCACATGTTCCTGCCGGTGTCGGCGGACGATGGCGCAAGCCCGCCGCCTCCGTTCGCGCCGCCCGCTCCCGACGCCCCGCCGCCTCCCGACGCCCCGCCGCCGGCGCCCGTTCTGGTCGATGCGGTGGCTCCGGCCCCGCCACCGGCTCCGGCTCCGGCTCCCGAAATGCCCGCCCCGCCGCCTGCGGATGTGCCGCCGGCCGGCTAACCCGGGAATTGCGAATACACAACACAACAACCGAAGTGATCTAAGCAACAATCATTGTGCGAGATAGATCACATTTAACGATCGACAATTGCAGCCACGCCCGCACTCCGCAAATTGTGGGGTAAATCACAAAATTGCGGGCGTGGCTGCAAACCATTTTGCGCAAGCGCTGTACCGACGTGAATTCGAGTCACGCCGAGCTGACCCGGGCGGGCGCACGGTGCCGACGAGCCCGGAGATTCGCCTGAACGCGTATCCTGACCGGCCATGATCTTTATCGTCGTCAAGTTCGAAACCAAGCCTGAGTGGAGTGAGCGCTGGCCGGATTTCGTTGCGCCGTTCACCGAGGCCACCCGCGCCGAACCGGGCAATCTGTGGTTCGAGTGGTCTCGCAGTCTGGACAACCCGGCGGACTACGTCCTGGTCGAAGCCTTCCGTGACGCCGAGGCGGGCGGCGCCCACGTCAACAGCGATCACTTCAAGAACGCGATGCGGGAGCTGCCGCAGGCGCTGCAGTCCACGCCCAAGATCATCAGCCAGGCGATCGACGCGACGGGCTGGTCGGCAATGGGGGAGATGACCGTCAACTAAACCGGCCTAGCCGGCCGAACCGACGTCCACCGCGATTTCCTCGCCCAGCTGATAACCCGGCGCCAGCGGTAGGTCGTCCCCGCTCCAGAACGAGCCAGGGTCGAACCAGTTCGCATCCTTGTCCGTGACGATCAATCCCATCTCCTCGTAGGTGATCGCCACTGTCTCGGCGCAATACGCCGTTCCCAGGCTCATCTTGCGATGCTCCCTGCGTCGCGACGTCTGTTCGCGAACCTTTTCGTCCACGAACGGGATTCCTCGCACCCAGTCGTTGATGGTCGGGACCCGCCCGCGGAACCACCGGCCGGTCAGCCGGGCGGTGGTGGGAAACGCGGTGCCATCCATCCGGGCGATCACCCGCAGCAGTTCGTTCTCCTGTTTGCGGGTGGCGTACGGCGTCAGCTGACGCAGCCAGCACCGCTGGTGGTAACGCCCGGTCCACTGCATGACGGCTTGCCGCAGATCGTTGAGCTGCACACCGCGGTGGTTGGTTCCGGTCCACATGTCGAGGAGCTTGTCGCCCAGCTCGGCATGCCAGATCAACGGCGGCATGTCGTCGATGGCCACCGTCATGCCGACGTGGTTCACCGGACTATTCGTCAAAGTCTGGATGGCGCGGTCGGGTCGTGAACCGCCGCGAAATAGCCACAGGTCGCCGGTCCGGGTTTCGTTCAAAGCTTGGTCGAGGGTCAGCATGTTCGCGTCAGGCCCGCTTAGTGGGAAAGAACTTCGCGTGCGGCCCTGCGCGCACTGACGGCCGCCGGGTAACCGGCGTAGGCCGTCATGTGGTAGATCACCTCTTCGATCTCCTCGAGGGTCAACCCGTTGCGCCGCGCGATCTGGAAATGGGCCTTCAGTTCGTCGCTGGCCCGCAGGGCGATCAGCGCACCGAGCGTTACCAGGCTGCGCGAGCGTCGATCCAGGCCGGGCCGGGTCCATAGTGCGCCGAAAACGTGGTCGAGGCTCAGTTCGCCGAGTTCGTCGGCGAAGCCGCCGTCGCTCAGGCTGGTGACATCGTCGGGGATGCCCAGCATGTCCTTCACCACCGCCAGGCCCTGGGTGCGGGTGTCAGCCATCGGTATCTGCCTTTCTGTTCCTTTTAAAGCAGGGGTTCGCGTGAAATCTGGTAGTCGATATAGGCATCCCAGTCCGCGATACGACGGCGCAACTCGTCGGTGACTTGCGGGTGGGTGGGCAGGAAGAATCGGTTGCGCAGGATCGCATCGGCGACCAGTTCGCCCACCGGTTCGGGGTTGAGCAGCTCGAATTGCTCGCCGGGAATCCGCAGCGCCGCGCCGGCGCCGAATGTCGGTACGGCAGCCGCGATGTTGGTCAGCACCGGGCCCGGACACAACAAGGTAACGCCAATGTTCTTGGGCCGCAAATAGATTGCCAGACCTTCGCTGATCTGCACGATGGCGGCCTTGCTGGCCGCATACGGCAGCCGGTCGTAGGAATAGGTGAAAAGGCCGGCGAGGGAGGCGGTGTTCACCAGATGTCCGCTGCCCTGATCGAGCAGCAGGGGCAGGAAGGCGGCGTTGCTGCGCACCACCGACATCAGATTGATGTCGAGAATGCGTTGCCACTCGGTGACGGGAATGTCGGTAGGCAGGCCGTTTGTCAGCACACCGACGTTGTTGACCACAACATCGACCCGGCCGAACCGCTGCAGCGCCGCGGTCCGAATGCCTTCGAATGCTTGCGGATCCGAGACGTCGGCGCGCTGCGGCAGCACGGAGGCTCCGCGGGCGTTCAGGTCGTCGACGTCGACAGCGTCGCGATTGATGTCGACGGCCACGATGTGGGCGCCACGATCGGCGAGCGCGCAGGCGATGGCCCGGCCTATGCCGCTGGCCGCTCCCGTGATGACCGCGACCTTTTCGCGCAGTGTGTCCATGCCGCCTCTAACGCACCGAGTGAGTTCCGTGGTGTTTCAAGAGCACACAAGAATAGCCTCCGCGAATACCCTGTAACCATGCGAGGCATTTGGAAGTGGATCGGTCTGGCCGGTGTCGCCGGCGTCGTCGCGGGCGGCGCGCTGGTGGCTCGTGATCAGCGGAAACGACGCGCCTACACTCCCGACGACATCCGCGCCCGGTTGCATCAGCGGCTGGCCGAATCCGAGGCGGACAGCTTTCAGTCCAAATCGGGGTCGGCGTCCGTTTCCACCGCGAACAAGCGATAGCTTCCGGAAAAGCCCTTCAATTCGACCTCGCGGCCCTCGTCGAAACCGATGTCGGGGCAGTCGCGCAGCGTGTCGCGCACGGGCTGGCTCACCAGGATCTCGCCGCCGACGGCCTGCGCGGCGACCCGGGCCGCCATGGCGACATTGCGCCCGAACAGATCGTCGCCGCGGCGCACCGAGCGACCCATGTGAATGCCGATTCGCACCCGAATTTCCTCGTGCCGCTTGCGTTTTGCGTCCTCGGGCAGCGCGTGCTGCACGTCGATGCCGCAGCGCACCGCCTCCTCGGCACGAGCAAAGGCGACCATGAACCCGTCGCCCTGACTTTTCACCACATGTCCGGACCGGCGTTGCACGAGTCCGTGCACGAGCTTGTCGTGCGAGCTGATCAGCTTGACCCACGCGCGGTCGCCGATCCGCTCGTTCAGGGCGGTGGACTCCTCGATGTCGGAGAACAGGATCACCACCCGGCCGTCGGGGGTGACCCGGGCCAGGTCCGGCCGCTCCACCTCTGCCCAGTCGGCGAGGTCCTCGATCGAGCTGCGCACGGCCGCGCCGAAGCCCTCTTTGCGCATGATGTTCGCCGTTTGCCACACCGTCTTGACGGCCTCGCGACCGCCCGACAGCAGCCAACTGCGGGGGTCGCCTCGCTGCCGCAACTCGTCGGCTTCCCGGCGGCTGCGAAGCAGCAATCTCCACAGCACGACAAGCGCGCCGGCTTCGACGGCGGCAACCCCGGCCAGCACGTAGACCACGACATGTAGCGCATCTCCCAGTTGTGGACCCACCTCAGCATCCTTACAAAGCCGGTGGTGGCCCCAGGTTGTCGGGCCTATACGCAGTGTCTAGGGTTGAACACGGACGCCCCGGTTATGCATCTCAAGTGAGCCGATCAGGTGACTTTTGGGAGGTTCGGTTTTGGCCGACGGTGCTAGTACCGGTGGTAGTTCGTCAAACCTGCTGGTGATTTTCGGAATCACGGGCGATCTGGCCCGCAAGATGACATTCCGCGCCTTGTACCGGCTCGAGGCACGCGACCTGTTGGATTGCCCGATCCTGGGTGTGTCCAGTGACGACATCTCGGTCGAGAAGTTGGTCGAGCGGGCCCGGGAGGCCATCGGCGAATCCGGCGAGAAGATCGTCGACGCGGTGTTCGACCGACTGGCGGGCCGGTTGGACTACCTGCACGGCGACGTCACCGACAGCGCGCTCTACGACCAGTTGGCCGAGCTGATCGGGTCGGACTACCGTCCGCTGTACTACCTGGAAATGCCGCCCGCCCTATTCGCCCCGATCGTGGAAAATCTCGCCAAGGTTGGGCTGCTGGAGCGGGCCCGCGTCGCGGTGGAAAAGCCGTTCGGCCACGACCTGGCCTCCGCGCGCGAACTCAACGCCCGCTTGCGCGCGGTGCTGGACGAAGACCAGATCCTGCGGGTGGACCACTTCTTGGGCAAGCAACCCGTCGTCGAACTGGAGTACCTGCGATTCGCCAATCAGGCGCTCGCGCAGCTGTGGGACCGGCACAGCATTTCCGAGGTCCAGATCACCATGGCTGAGGACTTCGGGGTCGAGGACCGCGGCAAGTTCTACGACGCGGTGGGTGCTTTGCGCGACGTTGTGCAAAACCATCTGCTGCAGGTGCTCGCCCTGGTGGCCATGGAGCCGCCGGTTGGCGCGGCGGCCGACGACCTGAACGACAAGAAGGCCGAGGTGTTCCGTGCGATGCCGGCGCTGGATCCGCAGCGCTGCGTACGCGGTCAGTACCGCGGCTACACCGATGTCGCCGGGGTGGCCAAGGGTTCACAGACCGAGACCTATGTGGCATTGCGGACCGAGATCGACAATTGGCGGTGGGCCGGGGTGCCGATTTTCCTGCGGGCCGGCAAAGCCCTGCCGGAGAAAGTGACCGAGGTCCGGCTCTTCCTGCGCCGTGTTCCCGGTTTGGCGTTCCTGCCCAAAAGCCGGCCGGCCGAGCCCAATCAGATCGTGGTGCGCATCGATCCCGATCCGGGGATGCGGTTGCAGTTGTCCGCCCAAGTCGGCGACTCTTGGCAAGACGTCCACCTGGACTCCTCGTTCGCCGAAGATCTCGGTGAACCGGAGCGACCCTACGAGCGGCTCCTCCACGCGGGGTTGACCGGCGATCGTCAGCTTTTCGCCCGGATAGACAGCATCGAAGAGACGTGGCGCATCGTGCAGCCACTGCTCGACGATCCCTGCGAAATCCACCAATACGACCGCGGCTCTTGGGGTCCGGAGACGGCCAGCGCGCTGTTGCGTGGCCACCGCAAGTGGCAAGAGCCCTGGATGCCGCAAAAAACGTAAGCCGCACAGTAAGGAGACCCGACAAATGCAAATGGGGATGATCGGCCTGGGCCGCATGGGCGCGAACATCGTGCGCCGCCTGGTCAAGGGCGGGCATGAGTGCGTGGTGTATGACCACAGTCCCGACGCGGTCAAGGCGATGGCCGGCGAGGAAGGCACGACCGGGGTGTCGTCGCTGGAAGAGCTGGCCGAGAAGATGGCCACGCCGCGAGTGGTGTGGGTGATGATACCGGCGGGCGACATCACGACTTCGGCGATCGAGGGGCTGGCCAAGACACTCGAATCAGGCGACATCGTGATCGACGGCGGCAACTCCTACTACCGCGACGACCTCAAGCACGCAAAGCTGCTGTCCGAGAAGGGGATTCACCTATTGGACGTCGGCACCAGCGGCGGCGTGTGGGGCCGCGAGCGCGGCTACTGCCTGATGATCGGCGGCGACGACTACGCCTTCGCGCACGCGGAGCCGATCTTCGTCACCGTCGCGCCTGGGTTCGACGCCGCGCCGCGCACCCCGGGCCGCGACGGCGAGATCGCGCAGTCGGAGAAGGGCTACCTGCACTGCGGCCCGACCGGCGCCGGGCACTTCGTGAAGATGGTGCACAACGGGATCGAGTACGGGATGATGGCCTCGCTCGCCGAGGGCCTGAACATCCTGCGCAACGCCGACATCGGCAAGCGCGTAGGAAAGGGGGACGCCGAGACCGCGCCGCTCTCGAGCCCCGAGTGCTATCAGTACGACATCGACATCCCCGATGTCGCCGAGGTGTGGCGCCGGGGCAGCGTCATCGGTTCCTGGCTGCTGGACCTGACCGCGATCGCGTTGCACGAATCGCCCGACCTGAGCGAGTTTTCCGGCCGGGTCTCCGATTCCGGCGAGGGTCGGTGGACCGCGATCGCGGCGATCGACGAGGGAGTTCCCGCGCCGGTGCTGACCACCGCGCTGCAGTCCCGCTTCGCCTCACGCAGCCTCGATGACTTTGCCAACCAAGCGCTTTCGGCGATGCGCAAGCAGTTCGGCGGACACGCGGAGAAACCGGCCAACTAACTCGTCAAGCGCCTGACGAAGTCGACCACTACGCCGCTGAAGGCATCGTTGTCGTCGCCGGCGGCGGTATGCCCGGCGTTGGACAGTTCGACGAATTCCGCCCGCGGCACGGTGGCCAGGAAATGCCTGACGCCCTCGGGGCTCACCACGTCGGAGAGCTTGCCGCGGATCAGCAGGACCGGGACCTTCAGGTCCGCCGCGGCCCGCTCGAAATTCTCGGTCCGCAGCTCCGGGTCGTCGCCGGGTGCGGTCATGAACGCCGGATCCCAGTGCCAGTACCAGCGTCCGTCGCGCAGCCGTAGGTTCTTCTTCAACCCTTCGGGGCTGCGCGGCTTTTTGCGGTAGGGCAGATAGGCGGCGACGGCGTCGGCCGCCTCCTCAAGGGAGCCAAAGCCGTCGATGTTGCCCAGCATGAAATCCCGGATGCGGGCACTGCCGTTTTTCTCGTACCGCGGCACCACGTCGACCAGCACCAAGCCGGTGACCTTGTCGGGGCCGGCGCTATCGGCAACCAGGATGCCGGTGAGCCCGCCCATGCTGGCCCCGACCAGCACCACCGGGCCCCCGATCGCGTTCAGCACCCTGCGCACATCGGCCGTCAAGGTTTCGACGGCATAGTCCGCGTTCGGCGCGCGGTCGCTGTCACCGTGCCCACGGCTGTCGAGCGCAACGACGTGATACCCCTCGTTGGCCAGGACCTGACCGGTGTTCTTCCAGGAGAACCGATTTTGGCCGCCCCCGTGCAGCATGAGGATCGTCGGCCGGCCGGCCGCCGGGTTGGCTGGGGTGTCGCGGTTCCATTCGTCGGCGACCAGGGTGATCCCGTCGAAGCCAGCGAACTCAACCGTCTGGGGACTGCTTACCGTGCTCACGGGCTTTGACGTTACATAGTTAGGTTAAGCACTCTCACCCGGGGCGGGTGGCAGGGGCGCGTCGGGAAACAGCTCGGCGAAGCTGCCGAACAGGATACGGTCCCTGGTGGTTTGATCGACGCCGTCGAACAGCTGATGCAGCGTCGCCTGGGTGTGGCCGAAAGTGCCCTCCATGTGCGGGTAGTCGCTACCCCAAAGGACGTTGTTGAAGCCCATCGTCGTCATCGCCGCGATGGCCGACGAGTCGTGCTGGAACGACGCGTACACCTGCGAGTAGACGATCTCGCGTGGGCTGCGATTGAGCTTGGGCCGCACCACCATTGCGTGCTGGCGATAGCCCTCTTCCATCCGGTCGGCGATGAACGGCACCCAGGTCGCCCCGCCCTCCGATATCAGCACTTTGAGGTTCGGGTGCCGATCCAAGGCTCCCGAGGCCACCAGCTTCACCACCGCGCGCTGCCCGCCGAACGAGGTCTCGGTGTAGTTGAGCACCGCCCCGCCGGGGCCGTGATGGGTGACCCCGATCGAGTTCCCGGCGGCGAAATCGATTGGCTCCGTGCCGATGTGGAAGGCGATCACCATGCCGATGTCCGCGGCGGTGGCCCAGAACGGCTCCCACTCGTCTCGGTTGTAGTCGCGCTGCGCGGGATGCGGGGCCACCGGAAGAAACACCGCCTTGAATCCCATTGTGCCGCAGCGTTTGAGCTCGTTGACCGCGTCGTCGATATCCAATGTCGAGACCTGTGCCGTGGGGATCAGCCGCGGCGAGTGGTCCATGATCGTTTCTTTCGACCAGTCGTTGGACGCCCGCATCGCTTCGCGCAGGAGCTCCGGGGTGCGAAACGAGCCGGCCCACATCCCCAGCGACGGGAACACCAGTTCCGACCAGATGCCTTCGTCGTTGAGGTCGGCGAGCCGCTTGCCGACGTCGCGGGAGCCGGGGGCGGCCACGGTGGCGGCCATGAACTCCTCTTGGGCGATGCTCGGCAGCCGGCGGCGGAACACTTGGCCGTCAACGTGGATGGATTCCCATCGGCCGTCGGGATCCCTCTCGCTGCGCGGCACCAACTCGGCCAATCGCTTCGGGAGCCGGGATTGCCACAGGTCGTCGGGCTCGATGAAGTGAGAATCGCCCGAGTTGGCCCACAACTTGAGGGGCGTCTGTTGCTGCTCGACGACCGCGGTCATGTCTGCGAATATTAGAATTGCGTTCTAAAAGTGTCAATGCTCCGCGTTGACTCACCAAAGATGCCCGCGTAGCCCCCTTCGTTGCCTCAAATGAGAATGCCCGCGTGCGGCGTGTCGTCCGAACGTCAGAGCGGGGTTGCGCTAGCGCCGGAGAATGGGATTGACAATGGCAGAGCGCAAGGCCGTGACGAAGGCGATCGCGACCCGCTACAGGCGGGCGGACAAGGCCGGTAAAGCGAAGATCCTCGATGAATTGTGCGCCACGACGGGGTGGCATCGCGATCATGCTCGCAAGGCGTTGCGTGGCGCCCTGCGGCCACGGGTGGTCCGCCAGCGGATGTCACGTCCACCGAAGTATGGTCCGAAAGTCATTGCGGCACTGATCTTCTGCTGGGCGGTGCTGGGCATGCCGGCCGGTAAGCGGCTGGCGCCGATGCTGGGCGAGCTGGTGGACAGACTGCGTCGCTTCGAGGAGCTGGACATCGACGACGACACCGCCGCACTGCTGGCGGGCATGTCGGCGGCCACCATCGACCGCCGCCTGGCGCCCGAGCGCAAGAAGCACGAGCTGAAGGGCCGCAGCCACACCAAACCGGGGACGCTGCTCAAAAGCCAGATCCCGATCCGGCACCTGGGCCGACTGGGACGATGCGGTGCCCGGGTTCGTTGAGATCGACCTGGTCGGCCATGAGGGCGGCAACGCCGCTGGTGAGCACGCCTTCACCCTGACCGTCACCGACATCGCCACCGGGTGGACCGAGAACCGCAGCGTGCCCAACAAGGCCCGTAAATGGGTGCTGGCCGCCCTCGACGACATCGCCAAGATCATGCCGTTCCCGATCCTGGGTGTGGACAGCGACTGCGGATCGGAGTTCATCAATTACCACCTGCTGGCGTGGTGCGAGCAGCGCCAGATCACCTTCACCCGGTCGCGGTCCGGCAACAAAAACGACGGCTGCTACGTGGAGCAGAAGAACTGGGCGGTCGTGCGCACCGTGGTCGGCTACCATCGTTACGACACCAAGGCAGAACTGTTGTTGCTCAACAAAATTTGGACATTGCAGTCACTGCTGACCAACTACTTCTACCCGCAGCAAAAACTCGTCTCCAAGGTCCGTACCGGGGCGAAGGTGTCCAAGAAATACGACACCGCCACGACTCCACACCGCCGCGCCGAGCGCCACGAGGCGGTCTCCGCCGAGGACAAGGCGATCCTCGCTGACGCCTACACCGGCATCAACCCCGCCGCCGTCCAGCGCCAGATCCAGGCCCTGACCGCAGAGCTACTCACGATCACCACCAGCAAGGCCGGACCGGCCAAGAAAGCCCCCGCCACGCGGGCATCCTCGGATGAGGCAACGAATCACTCCTCGCGGGCATCTTGACGTGATGCAATACGTGCTCCCCGCCGCACACGACAACGCCCGCGGGTGCCATCCTGACCTCAGGTGGCGTTTGGGATCTACGATTTGCGTCATGGCCGACGGTCGACTCGCCGATCCCGATTGCTCCCTGGCTACCGACCCACGCTCCGACCCCCGAATGGTCGAGGCTTTAGAGCCGTTCGGCATTGCCGCTCTCCTGCCCGAACTGCCCATGACCGCCGACGCGCCACTCGATGATCGGCTTTCCTTCCTCGCCGGGACCGAAGAAATGATCAGTACGGTGTTCGAGGCGTTGGCGCAAGCAATGCCGATCGCCGACGGGGTGACAACCACGATCGTGACAATCCCCGGCGGCGATGGCCAAGACCTGACGCTGTATGTCAGCCGACCTGACACCGCCGTTCGCCTGCCGTGCGTCGTGCACCTGCACGGCGGCGGCATGGCGATCCTCAGCGCCGCCGACACCGCGATCATGCGCGGACGCGAATGCCTTGCCGCCACAGGGCTTGTCGTCGTCGGCGTCGAATTCCGTAACTCGGCCAGCAAGTTGGGCGTTCATCCATATCCCGCCGGGCTGAACGACTGCGTCGCCGCCGTCCGCTGGGTGTTCGCGAACCGCGAGGGACTCGGCATCACTCACCTGATCGTTTCCGGAGAATCGGGTGGCGGCAACCTAACGCTGGCGGTCATGCACAAGGCCAAGCGCGAGGGTTGGCTGCACGAGATCGCCGGCGCGTACGCCCAGTGTCCCTACATCTCCAACCGGTGGCTGGAACAACCCGACGAGTTTCCGTCAATGAGAGAAAACGACGGCTATTTCATCAGTTGTCAACTGCTCGCGATATTGGCGTCGGTCTACGACCCCGAGTGTGCGCACTCCGATGACCCCACCTGCTGGGCCGGCGTCGCCACGGATGAGGACTTGAGGGGCATGCCTCCGCACGTCATCTCTGTTAACGAGGTCGATCCGCTCCGCGACGAGGGACTCGACTACTACCGCCGCCTGGCGCGCGCGGGAGTTGCGGCGATGGGCCGGGTGGTCGCCGGTACGTGTCACGGTGGTGACATGCTGCTCGCCGGCGCCATGCCCGACGTCTTCGCGGCGAGCCTGCGCGATGTCAGCGGGTTCGCCAAGTCGCTTGCCGCGGGCGCGGTAGCGGCCAGTTCACAGCGGTGAGGCTTCTGACCCGAGGATGGGCCAACGCCCGCAAGGCTTGGGTTGAAGCGTCCGCGGCCAGTACGGTGTGGGGTCGGCTGGGGCCGAAGCGGGACCGGGGAAACCGGGCGACGTGGTATGACGAAGCTTCATGGTGCACTCTAGTTCCAGCGTTGTTTTGGACCTAGAGGAGAAAACCGATGGCCCCAGACCGCCTGAGCAGCCTCGTCGGTTTGTGCGCCGCGTCGCTCACGATCGCCCTGTCGCTCGCCCCAACTGCCTCCGCTGACCCTCCGTCCTGGAACGGCGCTTACGCGATCACGTTCATGGTTGGTCCAAAGTCAGGGACTAGCATGGCCGTCGGTGACCCCGAGGTGCAGCACACGGACACCTACACCTTCCGTTCGAGTTGCACCAGCGGGAAGTGCGTCGCCACGATCATCGGCGGGCCTCCGCCCAGCAATCCGACGGTTCCGCAACCGGTTCAATTCACCTGGGATGGCTCGTCCTGGACGCAAGTCAGCGATTTCCAGTGGGACTGCATGATGCCCGACACCACCATCCAATGGGGTCCGGCCCGAGCCACCGTGCGCTACACGCCCCAAGCCGACGGAACGCTTGCCGGCGTCATGCACACCGACATTTTGAGCGGCCCGTGCCAGGGCTGGATCGAGATGGACATGACGGCCGAGCGCGCCTAAGGTGCCCGCGGCATCGGCTGACCGGACCTTCTTGGGCGCAAGCCTCGGGCTTTAGCCCGGGGTAAGCCCATCCCGTTTGTCGCCGGGCGAAGCCCGGCGTTCAAAGTGGGCGTGCTTGGCCGTCGATGTATTGTATGATGGGCAGTGGTGCGCCTCGGCGGCAGACGGCGAAATAGGACGGGGCCATAGGTATGCGCGCAGGTGGGCGCGGATACAGGGTTGGGTGTATTCGCGGCGCACCGCGTAAGCCGTGCGGCCCTTGAGTCGTTGTGCCAGAACGGATATCGCCAATTTCGGCGGGTAGGCGACGAGCAGGCGCCACGTGGTCGGCTTCGCCGTTGAATTCCACCAACTCGACATTGACCTCGGTGCACACCGTGCAAAGGGTGGGCTCGCAGAAAGTCAGCATTTCGCCGGTGAAAATCGAGCGGCGGTACGTGGTTGCGAACACAAGATGCGCGTGGTGCAGCGACACGCGGTGTCGGGCGCGTCGGTGGGGCGGGCTTGTCAGTGGGCGTCTCTACGGTGGTGGCGTGCAGATGGGTACGGCCTACCGCGTCGAATCGACACTGGCCGCTGAGCCGGCGCGGGTCGAGCGCAAGCCGCGTGCCCGCAAGCGCCCGAAGGGCGCCCCGACGCATGTGCGGTCGTGGCCATTGCGCCCGGATCCGGCGCAGTGCGGCGACATCCGGACACGGTTTTTCACCGGCACACGGGTCTATAACGCGGTTCTGGCCGAGTTCATCGGGCGCAGTCGCGCGGTCAAATCCGATCCGGCGTGGCAGGCGGCGCGCCAACTGCCGCGGCGCACCAAGAAGGAACGCGCCGCCCGTGCGGCGGCGTTGGACGCGGTCGCGGTGGCCCATGGTTTCACTGATCGTGAGGCGCAGTCGTTCGCGTCGTCGCTGCGCCAGTCTTGGGTGCGCCAACACCTGCCGGCCCAGGAGACGCAGAACCTGGGTGCGCGGGCCTTTGATGCGGTCAAGCAGTGGCATGTTCGGCGTCGGGGTAAACCGCGGTTCAAGAACAAAAAGCGCGGGTTGCACTCGTTGGCGGCCAAAGACGGCAACGGCGCGCTGCGACCCAAAACCAACGCCGCTGGCCAGTTGGTCGGGTTGCAGTGGGGGGCCGGGTTCGTGGTGGCGATCGCCGCGGCGGCGCAGACGGGTCGCCGTGGTAAGGAGCAGCAGGCCGAGCTGGCCGAGATCGAGGCGCTGATCGCGTCGGGCAAGGTGTTGTCCACTCGCATCGTGCGCACGCTGATCAACGGGCGCGACACCTACCGCATGCAAATGGTCATGGACGGGTATCCGACGCGCCGGCATCGGGTCGGCGATGGTCGGGTGTCGTTTGATCTGGGGCCCAGCCAGATCGCGGTCGCCGTCGAGGGCAGCGATGGGACCTGGGCGGGCTGGATTGAGCCGCTAGCCGATCGGATCCGGCCCAACACCCTGCGGTTAGGTCGGGCGCAGCGGCATCTGGACCGCCAGCACCGCGCCGGTTCGCCGGGTTGCTTCAATCCCGACGGCACGCATAAAGCTGGCCGCTGCGGCTGGCAGCGTTCCCACGCCGCCACACACAGTGCCACGCGGGTGGGCGAGCAGCATCGCCGGCTGGGCGAGCATCGTAAGACGTTGCATGGGGCGTTGGCTAACCGGTTGTTCACGCACGGTGTCGACGTGGTGTGCGAGAAGATTGATTACGTTTCGTGGCAGAAGAACTTCCCGCGCAGTGTGCGCGACCGGGCACCGGGGTTGCTGGTGAAGGTGATGCGCCGCAAGGCTGAAAGCGCCGGCGGTGATCACCTTTATGAGTTCAGCACCAAAACGACTGCCCTATCGCAAACCTGTTTGTGCGGGAACCGTAAGAAAAAGCCGCTCTCCCAACGGTTCCACCGTTGTGGGTGTGGCATCACCCAAGACCGGGACCTGTTTTCGGCCTACCTGGGACTGCATGTCGGCAGGCAGGCTGATGGTCTCGACCGGCTGGACCTGCAGGCAGCCAACCTTGGTTGGCTGAACCACCGTCAGGACGTTGATGGGTCGCCGAGGACCAGCCGTACAGCAGTAATCAACCGGCGAGGCCGCAGGCATCCGCGCTCGCGGAGGTCAGTGGCGCGCATCAAGGCCCGCCGGGCCGCGAGGCGACAGAGCCGGTCGGCGCGAACTTCCACCGCGAATCGGCCTACGGCGTTGCCCACTTGAGCAACGAGACTGCTGGTTGGAAATGGGGAATCCCCGCACTTTTAGTGCGGGGAGGACGTCAATGAAGGAGATCCGAACCCTTTGCGGGTCGCGGTGAGTTCTGGACCGCGCCGGGGTCTGCCTGTAAGACGAAGACCTGACGAAAAGGAGACTGGCTATGCCGGCGATCATGCCCTCGCTGTGGTTCGACTACAACCTGGAGGAGGCAGCGCGGTTCTACACCTCGGTCTTCCCCAACTCGCGGATCGAGTGTTTCAACAGGACCACCGAGGCGGGACCGGGCGAACCGGGCAGCGTGTTGAGTGGTACCTTCGTGCTCGACGGCGTGCGGTTCACTGGCCGCAACGGCGGCCCACAATTCCGGTTCACCGAGGCGGTGTCCTTCACGGTCAACTGCAAAGACCAAGAGGAGGTCGACTACTACTGGGACCGGCTCTCCGACGGCGGTGAGGAATCGCAGTGCGGCTGGCTCAAGGACCGCTTCGGGCTGAGCTGGCAGATCGTCCCGGACCGGCTCTACGAGCTGCTCGGCGATCCCGATCCCGCCCGCGCGGCGGCGGCCACCAGGGCGATGCTCGGCACGCGCAAGATCGTCATCGCCGAGCTCGAGCAGGCGGCGCTCGAGTTCAATCGATAAGTCGGTCGATCCATTCGATCGTCGCGTCGATGATCGGCGGCACGTCGTCCGCGTACTCGCATCCCGCCACCATCAGCGACGACTCCGCCATGGTGGCCACCAGAATGCGGCTCAGCAGTTGTCCGCGACGCGACTTGTCCAGCTCCAGCACCGCCATCCAACTGCGGAAGGCGGCCTGCATGCGGTCGCGACGAGCGACCTCGAACCCGGCCGGGGCGTCCCCGGACGTCAGCACCCTGGCCAGGCGCCGGTTTTCCCACATCGTCTCGAGGTAGGCCCGCACGTGCAGCTCGAAGATGCGCCGCCGGTCGACCCGTTCTGGTCCGGAGTCGCCGGCTTGCTGACGGGATTGGTCCATCGCCATCTCGATGCGGCGGTCGACGGCGTCGGCCATCTGCTCGAAGATCGCCAGGAACAGCTCGCTCTTGCCGCCGAAGTGGTGGTAGATGCTGCCGACGCTGGCGCCGGAGCCGACCACCACGTCAGCCATCGTCGCCGCGGTGAAGCCCCTGGTCGCGAACACCTCGGTGGCCGCGTCGAGGATCCGCCGCTGGGTGGCGTCGGTCTTGGCCCAGCGGCGAGCCTGCGCCGAGGTCGTCATACCTAGACGTTAACGGGTTGGCCCGAGGCTATCGGGCCGCGTTACGTTGGTCGGTGCGGGCGCGTGTGTCCATCGGGCATCCAGCCGCGAAAACGCACGGTGGTAACGGTGACAGAATCCGATCCTGGGGGGAGGTATCCGACGATGACCGAGCCGCGCTGGATCGACGTGCCGGGCCCGGTTGGCGATCTGAAGGCCCTGACCTGGGGACCGGCCGACGCCCCGATCGCGTTGTGTCTGCACGGTTTCCCCGACACCGCCTATGGGTGGCGCAAGGTGGCGCCCCGGCTGACCGAGTCGGGCTGGCGGGTCGTTGCGCCGTTTATGCGCGGGTACGCGCCGTCGTCGATTCCGACCGATGGCGCTTACCACATCGGTGCGCTGATGGACGACGCCCTGCGGGTGCGCTCGGCTGCGGGCGGCACCGACCACGATGTGGTGATCGGCCACGACTGGGGTGCGATCGCCGCCAGCGGCCTGGCCGCGATGCCCGACGGCCCGTTCGCCAAGGCGGTGATCATGTCGGTGCCGCCCTCGGCGGCGTTCCGTCCGCCGGGCCGGGTGGCCGACCGCGGCCGGCTGGCCGGTCACTTAGCGCGCCAGCTGCTGCGCAGTTGGTACATCATGTACTTTCAATTGCCGGGTCTGCCCGAGCGTTCCGCGCCCTGGATACTGCCGCTGCTGTGGCGGCGGTGGTCGCCGGGCTATCGCGGCGCCCACGAAGATCTGCGCCATGTCGACGCCGCGATCGGAACACCCGAGAGCTGGCGCGCGGCGCTCGGGCCGTACCGGGCCACCATCCGCAACACCCGACCGCCCGCGCGCTATGCCGCGTTGAACCGGCTGTACACCGAGCCTCCGATGCTGCCGACCCTGTACCTGCATGGCCGCGACGACGGTTGCATGTCACCGGCTTTCGCGTACTGGGCGGAAAAGGTGCTGCCGGTTGGCAGCGAGGTGGCCATCGTCGAACACGCCGGGCATTTCCTGCAGCTCGAACAGCCGGACAAGGTCGCCGACCTGGTGCTGGCGTTCATCGGCTCACCCGGCTCACCCGGCTCACCCGGCTCACCCGGCTCGCCCGGCTCGCCCGGCTCGCCCGGCTCGCCCGGCTCGCCCGGTTGAGGGGCGGTGCCGGCCCACCGGATGGCGGCCGTCGATGCGCAGTTCTACTGGATGTCGGCCAAAGTCCCCAACGACGAGTTCCTGCTGTACGCATTCGACGGCGAGCCTTCGGATCTGGGGGGCGCGATCGAGCAGGTCCGCCGTCGGGCCCGCACCTGCCCCGACCTGACGATGCGGGTACAGGACGGCTGCGGCATCACCTACCCGCGGTGGGTGCCCGCCGCGGTCGGGCCCGACCAGGTGGTCCGCCACGAGCTGGCCGATCACAGCTGGCGGGGCTGTTTGGCGGCGGTGGTCGGTCTCGGCCGCGACCAGCTGGACATTCGCCGGATGCCCTGGCGCCTGCATGTTTTCACGCCGGTGCTCGACATTCCGGGTGTCACCGGCGCGGGCGCCGTCGCGGTCATGCAGGCCCCGCATGCAGTGGCCGACGGCATTCGGGGTGCCGCGATGGCGGCCTGTCTTTTCGGCCGGGCGGCCCGGGTACCCGAGGTGCAACGGCCGCCGCTGGGCTTTCTGCCGTGGCGAGCCGCCGACGCGGCCCGCGCCCACCGCCAGTTGGTCCGTGATATCAGCGCGGGGCTGCTGGCACCGGGACTGGGGCCGCGGCCGCGGCTGACCACCAACACGTATCACGGCGGCCGCGCGGTGCGAACCCTGGTGCGGCACCGCTCGCAACTGCGCGGTCCCACCGTCACCGTCGCGGCGCTGGCCGCGGTGTCCACGGCGCTCTCCAACCTGCTTGGCGGGTCTGTCGATTCGCTGGGCGCCGAGGTTCCAGTGGCTAAACCCGGTGTGCCGCACGCACATAACCACTTCGACAACGTCACCGTCGGGCTGTACCCGCAGCTTGGCCACGAGGACCGTATCGAGCGGATCGCGACCGACCTG
The DNA here is from genome assembly GCA_963845595.1 of uncultured Actinomycetota bacterium. Classification (GTDB taxonomy): domain Bacteria; phylum Actinomycetota; class Actinomycetes; order Mycobacteriales; family Mycobacteriaceae; genus Mycobacterium. The sequence goes on along the minus strand of CAWJSU010000002.1, from coordinate 38,061 downwards.
GCCAACGGCCGCCGCCGCGTCGAACATCCGGCCACCCGCTCAAGCGACCGGGCGTTCGCCGCGATACCCGCGCCGCTGCTGCGTTGGGGCGTCTCCTTGTTCGACCCCGACGCCCGGTCGGCGCAGGTGGGCGGCAACACCGTGGTGTCCAGCGTGCACCGCGGCGCGGCCGATCTGAGCTTCGGGGACGCGCCGGTGGTGCTGACGGCCGGATATCCGTCGCTGTCACCGTCGATGGGTCTGACCCATGGGGTGCACGGCATCGGCGACACCGTCGCGATCAGCGTCCACGCGGCAAAGTCCGCGGTAGGCGACATCGACACTTATCTGCAGTTGCTCGACGCCGCGCTGTAGCGACGAAGGCGCTCGATTTCGCTCGCTTGCCGGCGCTACTTTTTTAGGGAATGCCGGAAGGAAAAGCCGATGTCGTATGTCGGGTCCGGCGGTCGCGGCGGACCCGGCATGGCCGGTGGCGCGGGCGGCAACGGCGGGGACGGCGGCGCGGGCGGCGCGGGTGGCACCGGTGCGGGCGGCAGCCCTGACGGCGCGATTGGCGACATTGGCGCGCACGGCAACCAGGGCGCGCATGGCTGACGACGGCAGTGGCGGGTCTGGCGTTAGCGGAACCTACTGCGCGTCACCGGATCTCGCGGCTTCCTCCCGAGTGCGGCCGGTGGCCAGGATCAGCTCCTCGTGCAGTTCGAACCACACGGTGTGGTAGGAGTCGATGAGCGGCCTGCTCAGCCACGCGATCTCGCCGGCCTTGACTTTGTCCAGTGCCGCGCGCAGTTTCGCCAGGTAGGCGTTCAACCGCGGTAGTTGCTCGGCGGCCGCCGCGATAATCGGCACCACCCGTTTGTGTACGGCTTCGAGGCGGGCCAGGACCGCCGCGTCGTATTCGGAGTCTTCATGGCTGTTGGGCTTGCCGTCCTTGAGCTGCCAGTCGGTGACCAGTGCCTTGAAATCGGTGTTCACGGAACGGCAGTCGTCGTAGGTGAGGGCCATCGCCGTCGAGTCGATTCCCTTGCGCTCCGCGGCGAGCAGTGCGTCCAGCCTGGCGCGGCCACTGGGGCTGATCCGCAACGTCACGCCCTCGACGAGCAGGCCGGATGCGCTCAGCTGCTCGACGGTGTCGGTGACGCTGGCGGGGTCTTCGTGCAGGGTCGCCGCCAGGTCGGCGGGCCGCACCCGTCCCTTCAGCCGGACCGCTTGCAGCACAGTCAATTCGGTCACTTGGCTGCTCGTAAATCCATCGAGCCGGCCAGCCGCAGCGCGGTCATCATCACGATCAGCGGGGTGGTCGCAACCACGTCGGTACGCCCGGCGTCCATGGCGGCGCGCACCCCGGACTCTGACGGGTCATCCAGTCTGGGGTACTCACCGGTGGCGTGCGCCCGTAGCGGGCTGATCCGCCGTGCGGCGTCGGCCAGCTCACGCAGCTCCGGCGTATCGCTCTCCGACCACGCGGACAGGGTCAGATTGCCTTCGCGCACTTCGCCTTCGTAGCCGTCGACCGTGATCTGCCTGCCGGCCAGCGCCGCAGCGACTCCTTGGCCGCAGCCCACCACGGCCACCCGGCCGAGTTCGCGGCTGACCACGGCCGCATGGCTGGCGGCGCCACCGACCTCGGTGACAATGCCTTGCGCGGCCAGCATGCCCAGGACGTCTTCGGGCCGGGTGTGGTCGCGCACCAGGATGACCCGCTCGCCCCGATCGGCGGCGTCCAGCGCGTCGTCGACGTCGGTGTAAGCCTTGCCCGACACCACACCCGGGCACGCCGGCAGGCCCTTGGCTAAAAGCGTTGCGGCCAAACGTGTTTCCGGCTGCAACGCCGGCAGCAGCAGGGTCTCGACGTGCGCCGGGGTCACCCGGCGCAGCATCTCGACGTCGTCGATCAGCCCCTCGTGCCGCAGTTGCAAAGCCAGTCGCACGGCCGCCTGCGCCGAGCGCTCGGCCGCCCGGGTCTGCAGCAGCCACAACCTGCCGTCCTCGACGGTGAACTCGATCTCTTGCACGTCCGACCCGAGGCGCTCCAGGCAGCGGGCGGCGGCCATCAACTCGTCGTAGACCGCCGGTTGCTCTGCGCGCAGGCCCGTGATCGGTTCGACGTCAACCAATCCCGACACCACGTCGTCGCCTTGGCCACCGGGCAGCCATTCGCCGAACGGTTCGTTCGCGCCGGTTATCGGGTTGCGGGAAAACAGCGCTCCGGCCCCGGAATTGGCGCCGTGGTTGCCGAACACCATGGCCTGCACGACGACGGCGGTACCGGCCTGATCGTCGAGGCCGTAATGGGCGCGGTAGGCAACCGCGCGAGGCGAATTCCATGAGGCGAACACGGCCTCGATGCCCTCGCGCAACTGCGCGTACGGATCGGCCGGCACGGATTCCGACCTACCCACGATTCGCCGATACATGCGGGTGAACCGGCGCCGGGTGTCGCGGGCGAAGTCCGGCGCGATCGACGTGGCCAACGCTTGTTCGACGGCATCGCTGCAACCCAGGTCCAGGATGGTGTCCATCATGCCGGGCATCGAGTGGATGGCTCCCGAGCGCACGCTGACCAGCAGCGGATTCGGTCCCCGCCCGAACGTGCGGCCGGTTTCTGCCTCCAGCCAGCCGATCCGGTCCAGCACGTCGTCCCAGATCGCGTCGATCGCCGGCCCGGGTTCGGCGAGAAAACGGACGCCAACTTCGGTGGTGATGCAGAACGCCGGCGGGACCGGCAAATTGTGCCGGCGCATCGCGTCGATGCCATGGCCCTTGTTGCCCAGGAGCTCTCGCGGCTGATTCGCATCGCCGTCCAGCAACACCACGGTGTTCTTGGGGACGTCGTTGCCTCCTGCGATGCGAGTCGTGGTGCACCCCCTGGTGGCTCAGCAACTTTTCTCCGCGGACGCCGGAACGCCAGCTATGTTCCCACATGGATTACCCGGGTCAGCGGCTCGCCGCTCCTGAATGACCTCTGATGATCTGGGGCCCGATCATCTAGGTTTGCACGTATGACTCCCTATGACGTCGGATTGTTGATCCTGCGGCTGGTGCTGGGCGTGACATTGGCTGCGCATGGTTTCAACAAGTTCTTCGGCGGCGGCCGGATACCGGGAACGGCGCGATGGTTCGAGAGCATCGGCATGAAGCCCGGTACGTTTCACGCCACCGTCGCCGCCACCACCGAGATGTCTGCCGGACTGGGTCTGGCGGCGGGGTTGCTGACGCCGATCCCGGCGGCGGGCTTTGTGTCGCTGATGCTGGTCGCGGCCTGGACCGTGCACCGCCACAACGGCTTCTTCATCGTCAAGGAAGGCTGGGAATACAACCTGGTGCTGGCGCTCAGCGCCGTCGCCGTGGCCACCATAGGTCCCGGCAGGCTGAGCCTGGATTGGCTGATCTTCGGGCACAACTGGCTCGACGGCTGGACCGGCTTGCTGCTGTCGGTGGGGCTGGGCCTCGCCGGTGCCATCGGTCAGTTGCTGATCTTTTACCGGCCGCCGGTCACCCAGGCCAAGTAATCGGCGCGCACGGGTTGCCTTCGCCGTCGGCGCGTGGCGCGGCCGGCCGATCTGCAAGCGGGCCGAAAGCAACTTGTGGCGTCAGCGGAATTACGGCCATGACGTGCGGTTTCATCTCTCGCTGCCGATATCGAGCGTACGTAAGAATTCCGCATGAATTCCGCCAACATCCGGCAAGTGGTGTGCGCCAGCCTGGGTGGTGTCGGCCACGGCGGCCGACCCCACGCAGGGATTCATTCGCCACTAAGGAAACACACGATGCACACCACCCTGAAGAAGATGATCGCCGGGGCGCTGCTGTCGAGCGGCGTCGCGGTCGCGGGATTCGCGCTGGCCACCGGGACAGCAAACGCCTTCAACCCGCAGCCCGATCCGCCGGGCAAAGTTATCCACCCAAACACGCAATCCCCCGTCCGCGCCTTCAATCCGCAGCCGGATCCGCCGGGCATTCATTACCACGCAGGCCGGCACCGCTGACTCGTTAACGGCCGCAGGGGGACCCGCCACCCGGCAACGGTGGCGGGCTCCCTGTGGGCCAGTTGTACGCGAGAGCACTCGGCGCAAGCAGTTCCCAGGGATCGCCACCGACCGCGACGTCGACGGCCTTTCCGGGCATCGGGTTCACCGCAGCGATTCGACGGGGCTTTGGACCGTAACATGTTGCAACCGAAAGCATTTCGATCCAGCAAGGGCCGAGTCGAACTTATCCGAAGAGTCCCATTTGGGTGCGCAGGCGCGTCCCAATGCGCTATTACGCCGGCCCGCCGGAGCCGCCGTCGCCGCCGTCGCCGGGATTCTCACCGGTGTGCGTGATCCCAGGTTGTCCCGTGCCGCCAGGTCCGCCGGCGCCGCTGCCGCCGTCGCCGCCGCCGGCGCCATCGCCGCCGTTGCCGCCCTCGAAGCCGAAGCCGCCGCCGCCGCCGTTGCCGCCGTTGCCGCCGGGCCCGTTGACGCCGTCGCCGCCCTTGCCGCCCTGGGCGCCGTTGCCGCCGTTGCTGGGGAACATGAGTGAGCCCGAGTCGCTGCCGCCGCCGCCGCTGCCGCCGAAGCCGCCGTCCCCGCCGCCCTGGTCGCCGTCGCCGCCGGTACCGCCGACCCCACCGATGCCGCCGGTGGTGGCGCTGCCGCCACCGCCGCCGCCGTTGCCGCCGGCGCCGCCGGTCCCATTGGTGCCGGTGCCGGTGCCGCCGGTGCCGCCGGCGCCGCCGGTGGCACCGACGCTGTCGGCACCGCTGATGCCGGCGTAACCGCCGGATCCGCCCGCTCCGCCGGGCCCGTTGACGCCGTTGCCGCCGTCACCGCCGGCCCCACCGGTGCCCCCGGGGGCGCCGTTCAGTATCGGGACGCCGCCGCCTTTGGTTGTCGCGGCGCCGCCGTAGTTGCCGTTCCCGCCATTGCCGCCGGCACCGCCGGCCCCGTTGCTGCCGTCGCCGCCGTCGCCGGCGTCGCCGCCGTCGCCGCCGCGCGCGAACGTGTTGCTCTGGCCGGCAAAAGCGCCGCCGTCTCCGCCGTTGCCGCCAGTTCCGCCGATGGCGCCGGCGCCGCCGGTGCCGCCGTTGCCGCCGTCGCCGCCGTTGGCGTCGGCAGCGCCGCCAACGCCGGCGAACGAGCTGCCGCCGGTGCCGCCGTTGCCGCCGGTGCCACCCTGGCCGCCGCCGGGGAGGGTGGTGCCGCCGGTGCCGGCCGCGCCGGCGGCACCGCCGTCGCCGCCGTCGCCGCCGTCGCCGCCGTTGCTACTGGTGCCGGCGCCGCCGCCCTGGAAATTGGTGGAGTTGCCGCCGGTGCCGGCGTCGCCGCCGGTGCCGCCGTTGCCGCCGGCGCCGTTGTTGCCGCCGATGCCCGAGTTGCCGCCGGTGCCACCCTGGCCGCCCTGGCCGCCGTCGCCGCCGTTGTCGCCGCTGAGCCCCTTGGCGGCGGTGTCGTTGCCGGTCGTGCCGTGGCCGCCGTTACCACCGGTGCCACCGGCACCGCCGGTGCCCGCGGCGGCGCCGGTGCCGGCCGCGCCGCCATTGCCACCGTTGCCCCCGGTGCCGCCGTCCGGGGCCGTGGCCCCTCCGGCGCCGATGTCGGCGCCGCCGTCTCCGCCGTTGCCACCGGTGCCGCCGGTGCCGCCGGTGCCGCCGATGCCGGTGGCGCCGCTGCCACCGCCCTGGCCGCCGTTACCGCCGGTGCCGCCGGTGAATCCCTTGTTGCCCGCCGTGCCGACATCACCGTCGCCGCCGGTGCCGCCGGTGCCGCCGGTGCCACCAGTGCCGCCGGTGCCCGCATTACCCGCGACACCCGCGTTGCCGAGCAAGCTCGGCAATCCGGACGCCACCGCACCGGCGGCCCCACCGGCCCCGGCGGTCCCGCCGACTCCGCCGTTACCGCCGTCACCGCCCGCCACGCCAACGCCCACGCCGCTGGCGCCGGCCCCGCCGCTGCCGCCCATGCCACCGGCCCCACCGACCCCGCCGTTACCGGCGACGCCGCCGAACAACGTTTGGGTGGCCCCACCGATCCCGCCGGCACCGCCGGCCCCGCCGTTGGCGCCGCCCCCGCCGTTGGACCCCAGCCCACCACCCGCGATACCCGGCGTCCCTGCCGCGCCAGCCCCGCCGGTACCGCCGACCCCGCCGGCCCCGCCGTGGCCGCTCAGCGAAAACAGCTGGCTGTTGGTGCCCCCGGCCCCGCCGTTGCCCCCGGCCTCGCCGTTTTGGCCGGCAGTGGCGCCGGCCGCGCCGTTGCCGCCGGCACCACCCGCACCGCCGGCACCGCCGATCAGCCCACTGGCCCCACCGGTCCCACCGTTACCGCCAGCCCCGGCCAGGCCGCCCCCGCCGGCCCCACCGGTACCGCCAGCGCCCCACAGCCACGCCGACCCGCCGGCGCCACCATTACCGCCGGTCCCGCCGGCAGGCCCGCCCGCCCCGCCGGCCCCACCGGCCCCGCCGTGGCCGATCAGGCCCGAGGTGCCGCCGGCCCCACCGGACCCGCCGGACCCGCCGCCCACCCCCGGAGTGCCTGACCCGCCGTCGCCGCCGTTGCCGATAATCCAGCCGCCAGCCCCGCCGGGTGCCCCGGTGCCCGCCGCGCCGTTAGCGCCGTTGCCGAACAACGGGCGCCCCGTCAACCCCTGCACCGGGGAAAAGAACGCCAGCGCCGACAGGTCCTGCTCCAAGCTCTGCAGCGGCCCTGGTAAAAAAGCATTGGCCGCCTCCGCGGCCGCATACGCGCTCGCGCCCGAGGACAACGCCTGCACAAACCGGGCATGGAGCGACGCCGAATGCGCACTCGACGACTGAAAATGCTGCCCATAGTTGGCAAACAACCGCGTGATTGCCGACGACACGTCATCCAGGGCCGGCGGCACAACCCCGGTCGTCGACGGCGCCGCCGTCGCCGTGGCTTCTTTGATCGCCTCCCCGATGCCACTCAAATCCGCCGCCGCCGAAGCCAACGCCGCAGGTGCTGTGATCAAGTAAGACGACATCTTGGGCTCCAATCACCGCGGGGCGACACGAACCTTCAAGACAGTCCCGTGAACTGCGCAGCCACCCCAACAAACAAGACTGCGCGCATCGGATTGGATTTGCAGCAAATTGATTCAGTGAATTTTCATATGTTTCGGCTCCGGTCAGCAGCGGCTGCAACGAACCGCGCCATGGCGGGCTCAGGCGCCTAAATCGGGCGCCGAAATCAGGCAGCGAAGGGGTGCACCGCGCATGCCAGAGATGTGCCTGCCGATGAGCCGCCCGACGCATCGTGGACCGGACCGGATTGCCCGTCCCGCGGTGATTGCCGGGCGCTTGCGGCGTTTCACCGACTACCGGCTCGACGGCTGGAACGGCTTGCTGCTCCCGGTGGGCCCGGGCCTCGCCGATGCCATCGGTCAGTTGCTGAGATGCTAGCGACTGCCGGCGTCGCGGGTCGGATAGCTGCCCGGCACGGGCGGCTAGGCCAACCCGGTCATCCCGTCCTGGCCGAGTAGCAGCCCGCCGGTGCCGCCGGTGCCAGGCGTACCGGGCGGCGTACCAGTCCCGCCGTTGCCGCCGTTTCCGCCGTCGCCGAGCACGACGGCGTTGCCGCCGTTGCCGCCGTTGCCTCCGGGGCTGCCATTACCGAGTCCGCCGGCGCCGCCGTTGCCGCCGTCGCCGATCAGACCTGCCTTGCCGCCGGACCCGCCGGGGCCACCGCTGGTCAGCGCGCTGATGTCCGCATTTCCGCCGGCGCCGCCGGTGCCGCCGGAACCGATGAGCATGCCGGCGTTGCCGCCGGCGCCGCCGGCCCCGCCGTTGGACCCGCCGCCGCCACCGGCGCCGCCGGCCCCACCTTCGCCGAAGACGAAGCCGCCGGTGCCGCCGGTGCCGCCGGTGCCGCCGGTGCCGACGCCGGCATTGTTCCCGCCGCCGCCGCCGGCCCCACCAGCGGCGCCGAGGCTCAGCAGGCCGGCGTTGCCGCCGTGCCCGCCGGTGCCGGCGGTGGTCTGGCCGAATCCGCCGGTGCCGCCGTTGCCGCCGGCGCCGAACAGCCCGCCGTTGCCGCCGGCCCCGCCGGCCCCGCTACTGCCGTTGAGGTTGCTGAACCCGCCAGCCCCACCGTCCCCGCCGGCGGAGACCAGCCCGCCGGCGCCCCCGTTCCCACCGGCCCCGCTGGTTTGGCCGAATGCGCCGTCGCCGCCGACCCCGCCACTGGCGAACAGCCCGCCGGTGCCGCCGGCCCCGCCGGCCCCACCCGTGCCGCCGGTGCTGGGGAAGGCGACGCCCCCGGTGCCCCCGTCCCCTGCGGCGCCGAAGAGCAAGCCGGCGTTGCCGCCCGCCCCGCCGGCTCCGCCGGTGGTGCCGGTGCCCGTTGTCCTTCCGCCGTCTCCTCCGGTTCCGCCGGAGCCGAATAACAGGCCGGATCCGCCAGCCCCGCCGGCCCCGCCGTTTCCGGTCGCCGACGCGCCGCCGGCGCCGCCGGCGCCGCCGGCGCCGATCAGCCCGGCGGCGCCGCCGGCCCCGCCGGCCCCGCCGGTGGCGCCAGCCGCGCCGGACCCGCCGATCCCGCCGTTGCCGAACAAGATCCCGCCGGCCTGGCCAGCACCCCCGGTTCCCGCAATCCCGTTGGCGCCGTTGCCGATCAGCGGGCGGCCGGTCGCCGCCTGGACGGGCGCGTTGATCGCGTTGAGCGCCTGTTGCTGTAGGGCATGCAGCGGGTTGGTGCTGGCGGGAGCGTTGACACCATCCAGACCCAACAGCTGGCCGCCGATGCCGCCGGCGCCGGCCTTGCCCGCACCCGCACCCAGGCCGCCGTTAGCGCCGTTACCGCCGTCGCCGATCAGCATGCCGTTGCCGCCGGCCCCGCCCGCGCCGCCGATGCCGCCGGCGGCGGCCAGGCCGTTACCTCCGCTACCGCCGTTACCGCCGTTCCCGATGAGCCCGGACCTGCCGCCAGCGCCACCGGCGCCGCCCAGAGTGGTTCCGCCGTCGCCGCCGGTGCCGCCCGCGCCGCCGGAGCCGGCAAGGATGCCGGCGTTACCGCCGGCCCCGCCCTTCCCGCCGTTCGTGGGGCCGAACCCGCCGTGGCCGCCGGCCCCGCCCTCGCCGAAGAACATGCCGCCGTTGCCGCCGGCCCCGCCGGCCCCGCCGTTTCCGGTCGCCGGGGTGATGCTTTCGCCGCCGGCGCCGCCGGCGCCGCCGGCGGCCCCGATGCTGAGCAAGCCGGCGTTACCGCCGTTGCCGCCGGCACCGCCGCTGACTGCGCCGTGCCCGCCGCTGCCGCCGTGACCGCCGGCGCCGAACAACCCGCCTGTCCCGCCGGCCCCGCCGAGCCCGCCGGTCCCGCCCTCGCTGACTCCGCCGGCCGCGCCGGACCCGCCGGGGCCGAATATCCCACCTGCCCCGCCGGCCCCGCCGGCGCCGCCGGTCCCGCCCTCGGTGGCTCCGCCGAGTCCGCCGGCCCCGCCGCCGGAGAACAGCCCGCCGGCACCGCCGTTGCCCCCGGCCCCGCCGTTGGAGGTGACGCTGCCGGTGAGGCCGCCGGAGCCGCCGGCCCCCGCCGCGCCGAAGAGCAGGCCGGCGTTGCCGCCGGCCCCGCCGACCCCGCCAACCGCGGCCGAGTTCCCGCCGGCCCCGCCGACCCCGCCGGAGCCGAACAGCCCGGCGGCCCCACCGTGGCCGCCGGTCCCACCGGTGCCGACCGAGGCGGATCCGCCGGCGCCGCCGGCCCCGCCATTGCCGATCAGCCCGGCGGCCCCGCCGTTGCCGCCGGTCCCGCCATTGGCGCCGTTGGTGCCGGATCCGCCGGCGCCGCCATTGCCGATCAACCACCCGCCGGACGTCCCGTTTTGCCCGGTCCCCGGGGCGCCGTTGGTGCCGTTACCGATCAGCGGGCGTCCGGTCACCGCCTGAATGGGCGCGTTGATCGCGTTTTCCAGGGTCTGCAGCGGGGACGCGTTGGCCGCCTCCGCGCTGGTGTACATCTCCCCGGCGGCCCTCATTGCCTGCAGGAATTGCTGATGAAAGCTCGCCGCCTCGGCGCTCAGCGCCTGGTACGCCTGCGCGTGCCCGGCAAACAGCGACGCCAGCGCCGCCGACACCTCATCGGCGCCGGCGGCCAGCACCCCGACAGTCGGAGCAGCCGCCGCCGCGTTGGCCGCGCTCAGCGCCGACCCGATGCTCTCCAAATCCGCTGAAGCCGCCGCCAGCATCTCGGGGGCCACTACCAAATGAGACATCGCTGTCCTCCCGGTCGTCGTCGAGCGCTCGGGGGGACCACGCGTCGCTACCCCGGCCCGACGTTCATTTCGAATCGACTTGAGAATGCGCCGGAGGTGCGGGTCGGAGCGTCGGTCATAGGACGTAGATTCCGCGTGGCGGGGGTCGTAGATTCGCCTTTGCCGGGTGTGCAGCGGCTCAGCCGTGGCTGGTGCCTTCGTGGGCAAGCTGCACACGCGAGTTGATCCCGAGCTTCGCGTACACATGCGTCAGGTGGGTCTGCACGGTCCGGCGCGAAACGAATAGCCGGGCGGCTATCTCGTTGTTGGCCAGCCCTTCGCCGACGAGCCGTACCACGTCGCGCTCCGTGGGGGTGAGCGATGCCCAGCCGCTCGTCGGCCGCTTGCGTTCCCCGCGACCGCGCCGCGCGTAGGCGACCGCCTCGTCGAGTGACATGGCGGCCCCCTCCGCCCACGCGCCGTCAAAGTCCGCCTCACCCATGGTGTCGCGAAGCCCAGTGACCGCCCGCTGGTAATCGGCGTCGTAGACCTTGAATCGAACGGCGCCCGTGCGTTGCCGAATTGCGTTTGCCGCGCCGAAGTGCCGTGCCGCGTCGCGATAACTGAGGACGTTGTCCGCGGCCAGCCCGCCGAGGCACTCGAGGATATCGGGGACGGCGAGGTACGCCTCAAGACTTACCGCGCGGCCGAGCGCCGCATAGGCGTCGCGTTCGGCCAGATCAGGCTCGCCCTTGGCCATCGCCACGCGAGCGCGCGTCGCCAGTGCCCTGGCCTGGTGCCAACCCGCCGACGCCGAGACCTCCTCGTCGGCCCAGCGTCCGGCCGCGATCAAATCGCCTCGCGCCAAGGCGATTTCAGCTATCGGGTTGGCGGCTGCCGCCCCGAGCTCTCGCTGCACACTCAGCCGCTCCCAGGCCGCCTCGCTCGCCTCGGCCGCCGCTGCAACATCGCCCGCGGCCACCGCCGTGGTGGCCAACACCGAATAGCTGAAGCCTTCGTTGTACCACCACAGATCGGCCGCCGCCGCCAGCGATGCGTTGGCCACGGCTTCGGCCGCGCCGGTATCGCCGTGGAAAGCGAGCGCCACACCGAGGCTGAGCCGGCTGCCCCACCTGAACAACACGTCGCGTGCGGCGTCGGCATCGGCGCTCACCTCGCGGAACTGCGCGATGGCGTCGGCCAGATCGCCCCTCATCATCTGCGCCAAGCCGAGCGTCCAGCGGCACGAACGCGAATGGAACTGGTCGCCGATCGCGTCGGCGAGATCGCGTCCTTCCACGGAGGCCGCGGCCGCGGCGATCGGGTCGCCGGAATAGAACGCGGCGTACGCCTGCCAGGTCAGGGCCTCGGTCAGCATCGACTTGTCGCCCAGCGCACGGGCAATCGCAATCGCCTCGTCGAGGTACGGGCGGGCCGCGTCGGCTTGGTAGGAGGCGATCGCGCCGTAAGCGGTGAGCGCGCGGGCCAACAGTGCGCGGTCGCCGACTTCGCGCGCGATCGTCACGGCTTGTTGCGCCTGGTTGAGGTTGTCGTGCAGGCTGCGCGACGCGTCGAGCGACGCCTTGTCGGCGAGCGCGCGCCCACGCACCACCGCGGAGATGTCGGCGTGGTCGGCAAGAGCGGCATCGTGATCGGCAAGAACGGCGTCGAACCAGGCCAGCCCCTCCTGGATGCGGCCCCGCGTCAACCACAGCGGTTGCAGCGACGACGTGAGTGCCAACGCCGGCTCGATCTCGTCGTTGTCGCGGCTCCATTCGAAGGCCGCGCGCAGATTGTCGAACTCGATCTCCACCCGCGCAATGTGGCGCTCGTCGAGGGCCTGCGCGGTGTCGTTCAGCAGGGCCGCCATCGCCCCGTAGTGATCGCGGTGACGCGTGCGAACCGCGTCGGCTTCGCCGGACTCGCGCAGCTTGTCCATCCCGTAGTGGCGCACCGTCTCCAGCTGCCGGTACCGCGTTCGGTCACCGATGCTCTCCGCCACGACGAGGGACTTGTCCACGAGCAGAGTGAGCTGATCGAGGACCTGGTGGTGTGCCAGGCCGGCGCCGCCGACGACGGCCCGCGCGGCGTCGAGGTCGCATCCACCACGGAAAACCGCCAGCCGGCGAAACAAGACGCGTTCCGGTTCGCTCAGCAGCTCATGAGACCAGTCGACCGATGCACCCAGCGTCTTGGTGCTGCGCACCCCGGTCCGCACGTGGTGGGTCAGCAGGCGGAAGCGTTGACGCAGGCCGTCGAGAATCTCGGCGAGCGACATCACCCGCACGCGCGCGGCCGCCAGCTCGATCCCCAGCGGCAAGCCGTCAAGGCGGCCGCAGATTTCGCGCACGACAGCGGTGTCGTCGATCGCGATGCCGAAGTCGGGCCGAGCCAGCCGCGCACGGTCGATGAAGAGTTCGATTGCTTCGTCGGCGAGCGACAGTGGCGGCACCCGCCAGGTCAGCTCGCCCGCCACCTTGATCGGCTCGCGACTGGTGGCCAGAATCGTCAATTGCTGGCACGCGCCCAGGAGGGCGACGGTTAACGCCGCGCACGCATCGAGCAGGTGTTCGCAATTGTCCAACACCAACAGCAGCTGACGGTCGAGGAGGAACTGGGCAAGGGTGTCCGTTGCGTCGCGGCCCGGCTGATCGGGCACGCCGAGTGCGCGCATCACCGCGACCGGGAACAACCCGGGATCGCTATGCGGCGCGAGATCCACAAACCACACGCCGCCGCTGAACTCCGCCGCCGCCTGGGTGGCGATCTGCACCGCCAACCGCGATTTACCGACCCCGCCCGCGCCAACCAGGCTCACCAGCCGGTTGTCCGGCAGAACCTTGATTACGTCGTTCATCAGCGCGACGCGACCTACGAACCGCGTCAGCTGCACCGGAAGACCGTGCGGCACAATGCTGCCGACCGCGCGCAGCGGCGGGAACTCGGTGTCCAGGTCGGGATGGCACAACTGCGCCACCCGTTCGGCGCGAGGAGAGTCACCGAGCAGATGGGCGCCCAATTCGGTTAGCCAGGCGCCGGCCGGTAGTCGATCGGCGACCAGATTGCACGCGGTGCCCGACACCACTATCTGCCCACCGTGCGCCAGCTCGCGCAGCCGAGCTGCCCGCTTGGGGGTGGGCCCGATGTAGTTGCCCGTGTCGCCCAGCTGCACCTCGCCGGTATGGACGCCGATGCGCAGCCGGATCGGGGACAATGGCGCCTGCTGCAACGCCACGGCACATGCCACGGCGTCGGTCGCGTGCGCGAAGGCGGCCAGGAAGCTATCGGGCCTATCGGTCGGGCCTTGTTCGAGCGACAGCACGCCATCGTGCGCCGCGACGATGTTGGGCAGCGCGCGATCGAGGCGATTGAGCGCGGCCGTCAACTCCTGGGGCTGGGTCTCCCACAGCCGCGCCCAGCCCTCGAAATCGGCAACCAGCAGGGTCACCGTTCCGGTCGGCAAAGAGGTGCGCACGTCCTGGTCACTCCTGTCCCATGACACATCCACGCGTAGATCAGTTTCGCTCATGTAAGCCACCAGGGGTCCGATACCGACAGAAAACGGCCCCCCATTACCGCAAGGCCGTGCGGACGGGCGCATGGCACCGAGGCGTTAGCCACTCGGTAGCCGCAGGCGAACCTACGACCCCTCACCGCGCTGCAAATACGACCCCTCACGCTTTGTATCTACGCGCTGGAACCGACGTTAGTTCGATCGATCGCCTCGCATTCTTAACTCGATTTAAAGAACGTCGGGCCGGGACCGCGATTTCGCTGGGTGTGCACCGCTAGCTCGATGACGACTTGGTGAGGGGACAGCGATGTCGCACGTGGTGGTGATACCGGAGTTGCTGGCGTCGGCGGCGACGGATTTGGAAGGCATCGGTTCGACGTTGAGCGCGGCGAACGCTGCGGCGGCGGCCCCGACCACCGGGGTGCTGGCCGCCGGTGCCGACGAGGTGTCGGCGGCGTTGGCGTCGCTGTTTGCCGGGCACGCCCAGGCGTATCAGACGCTGAGCGCCCAGGCGGCCACGTTCCATCAGGAGTTCGTGCAGGCGTTGAGTGTTAGCGGACGCTGGTATGCCAGCGCCGAGGCGGCCAACGCGTCACCTCTGCTCAGCGAAGTCATGACCGACCTACTGGGCAACGCGGGCAGTGGAAACTTCGGCGGCGGTAACCACGGGAACGCCAACCTGGGCAACGGCAACAACGGCAGCCAAAACGTGGGCAGCGGAAACTTCGGCAACGGGAACTTCGGCAACGGAAACGCCGGCAACGCCAACGTTGGCAGCGGCAACCGCGGCGACCAAAACCTGGGCATTGGAAACCTCGGCAAAGGCAACATCGGCAGCGGAAACTTCGGCAACGGGAATGTCGGAGATGGAAACCAGGGCAGCTCTGACTTCGGCAGCGGAAACCGCGGCGACTCCAACATCGGTGGCGGAAACCGCGGCAACTCCAACGTGGGCCTCGGGAACCGCGGCGACAACGACATGGGCTTCGCGAACCAGGGCAGCAACGACTTCGGCTTTGGCAACACCGGCAACCACGACATCGGCTTTGGGCTCAACGGCGACAACCAGGTGGGCATTGGCGGGCTGAATTCGGGCACCGGGAACATCGGCTTCGGTAATTCCGGCACCGGAAATATCGGCTTCTTCAATTCGGGTACCGGAAACGTTGGCCTGTTCAACTCCGGCTCGAATAGCTTCGGCATCGGAAACGCCGGCAACCTCAACACGGGCTTCTTCAACGGGGGCTTCGACAACACGGGCTTCGGGAATGCCGGCGACACAAACCTCGGCTTTTGGAACGGGAACTCCAATAACTTAGGCTTCGGGAACGCGGGCGCCCAAAACGTGGGTATTGGAAACGCCGGGTTCCAAAACACGGGTAGCGGGGACGCGGGCTCCAATAACACGGGCGGCTTTAACTCGGGCGACGTCAACACCGGGTCGGGCAACTCGGGTAGCACCAATACGGGCGGATTTAACTCGAGCAACCTGAACACCGGCTTCGGGGGCACCACCGCCCCACCAATCGGCGTCACAAGCTCGGGCTTCGGCAACACCGGGACCGATGTATCGGGCTTCTTTAATTCGGCTAACGATACCTCCGGCTTCCGGAACACCGGCATCGCCTTTGACTCGGGATTCTTCAACTCGGGAAGGGGCACTGAGGCGGGTTTCTTTAACTCGGGCGACACCCTTATCGGCATCGGAAATACTGGCTTCCTCAACATTGGTATCGGAAACTCGGGCCTATTCAGCTCGGGCATCGGCAACGCAGGAAACAGCGACTCCGGATTCTTCAACAGGCATGACGTGAAGTCGGGTCTGTTCCAGTAGGTGTTTTGTTCAAGAGGGGATGGTCATCATGAATTTCTCGGTATTACCGCCGGAGATCAATTCGGCGCGGTTGTATGTCGGTACGGGGTCGATGCCGATGCTGGCAGCTGCGGCGGCCTGGGATGGGTTGGCCGGCGAGCTGGGTTCGGCGGCGGGTTCGTTCGGGTCGGTGACCTCGGGGCTGGCGGGCGAGTCGTGGCAGGGTGCGGCGGCCGCGGCGATGACGGACGCGGCCGCGCCGTATGTGGGGTGGCTTTCCGCGGCGGCGGCCCAGGCCGAGGGGGCGGCCGGTCATGTCCGGGCGGCGGTGTCGGCGTTTGAGGCGGCGGTGTCGGCGGCGGTTCATCCGGTGGTGGTGGCGGCCAATCGGACGCAGCTGGTGTCGCTGGTGCGGTCAAACCTGTTGGGGTTCAATGCCCCGGCCATCGCGGCCACCGAGGCCGAGTACGAGCGGATGTGGGCCCAGGATGTGGCCGCGATGGTGGGTTATCACGGCGGGGCCTCGGCGCTGGCCGCGCAGTTGACGCCGTTCCAACAGGCGCTGCAGGCCTTGCCCGGGCTGGCACAAGCGCCGACGGTCAACCTGGGCATCGGTAACAACGGCGCATTCAATCTGGGCAACGGCAACCTGGGCAACACCAACCTGGGCAGCGGCAACACCGGTAACACCAACCTCGGCAGTGGAAACAGCGGCAATACCAACTTGGGTGGCGGCAACACCGGCAGCGGCAATGTGGGCGCCGGGAACCGGGGCGACTCAAACGTCGGCAGCGGAAACTTCGGCAATAGCAACGTGGGTGGCGGAAACTTTGGTAACCGGAACTTCGGCAGCGGAAATGACGGCAGCGGAAACGTCGGCGGCGGAAACGCTGGCAACTCCAACGTCGGCGGCGGAAACGACGGCGATTTCAACTGGGGTAGCGGAAATTTCGGCGACCACAACGTGGGCTTCGCCAATCACGGCAGCAACGACGTCGGCTTTGGCAACACCGGCAACCACGACATCGGCTTCGGGCTCACCGGCGACAACCAGGTGGGCATTGGCGCGCTGAACTCGGGCTTCAACACAGGAACGGGCAACATCGGGTTCGGGAACTCGGGCACCGGAAACGTCGGCTTCTTCAACTCGGGCACCGGAAACGTCGGCTTCTTCAACTCGGGAACCGGTAACTTCGGCTTCTCGAACTCAGGCGCTTTCTCCACTGGTTTCTCGAACTCCGGCTTTACAGATACCGGATTCGGGAATGCGGGCAGCTTCAACTTCGGTTTCGGGAACTCCGGTATGAATAACTTTGGCGGCGGGAACTCGGGCCCACTTAACATGGGCTTCGGAAACACAGGTGGCCTCAACACCGGCGACTTCAATACGGGTTCCCTTAATACGGGCTGGGGCAACTCGGGCTCGTTGGACACGGGCTGGGGAAACGCGGGCAACAGCAACACGGGCGCCTTCAACTCCGGCAGCCTGAACACCGGCTTCGGCAGCGCGGTCAACCAAGCCGTCACCAACTCGGGCTTCGGCAATACGGGCACCGGCGATTCGGGCTTTTTCAACTCCGGCATGAATTCCTCCGGTTTCCACAACGTAAGTCTCGGTTTTGAGTCAGGTATCAACAATGCCGGTATCGCTGAAAACGCTGGCATCGGTAATTCGAGCGATGAAAACACGGGCCTGTTCAACTCGGGCTTTGAGAACACCGGCATCGCCAACACCGGCAGCGTCAGCAGCGGCGTCGCCAACTCGGGCAGGGAGAGCTCCGGAGCCTTCAACCGAGGCGACGAACAAGCCGGTTTCTTTGAGTAGGCGTGCCCGAATTTTAAGGACGGACGATTGTGATGAATTTTCTGGTGTTGCCGCCGGAGATCAATTCGGCGCGGATGTATCTCGGTGCGGGGTCGATGCCGATGTTGGCGGCCGCGGCGGCCTGGGACGGGTTGGCCGACGAGTTGGGCTCGGCGGCAAGTTCTTTCGGGTCGGTGACCTCTGGGCTGGCGGGTGCTTCGTGGCAGGGTCCCGCGGCGGCGGCGATGGTCGGGGCGGCGGCCCCGTATGTGGGGTGGCTTTCCGCGGCGGCGGCCCAGGCCGAGGGGGCGGCCGGTCATGTTCGCGCGGCGGTGTCGGCGTTTGAGGCGGCGGTGTCGGCGGCGGTACATCCGGTGGTGGTGGCGGGCAATCGGTCGCAGCTGGTGTCGTTGGTGCGATCAAACCTGTTGGGGCTCAATGCCCCGGCCATCGCGGCCACCGAAGCCGAGTACGAGCAGATGTGGGCGCAGGACGTGGCCGCGATGGTGGGCTATCACGGCGGGGCCTCGGCGATCGCGAACGCCATTAGCGAGATGAACCTCGGTGTCGGCAACATCGGCAAACTCAACCTGGGCAACGGCAACCTGGGAAACAACAACCTGGGTAGCGGAAACCGGGGCGACGCGAACGCCGGGAGCGGAAACCGCGGCAATTCCAACTTCGGCGGCGGCAATGTCGGCGACGGCAACCTGGGCAACGGGAATAGCGGCAGCACCAACCTGGGCAGCGGCAACGACGGCGATACCAACCTGGGCAGTGGGAACATCGGCAGCCGAAACTTCGGGAACGGGAACGGTGGCAGCGGAAACACAGGCAACGGAAACGACGGCGATTCCAACGTTGGCAACGGAAATCTCGGCGACTCCAACTGGGGTACCGGAAACCGCGGCAACAGCAACGTGGGCCTCGCGAACCGCGGTAGCAACGACATCGGCTTTGGGAACAGCGGCAACCACGACATTGGCTTCGGGCTCACCGGTGACAACCAGATGGGCATTGGCCGGCTGAACTCGGGCGCCGGGAACATCGGATTTGGGAACTCGGGCACCGGGAACATCGGCTTCTTCAACTCGGGCAACGGCAACGTGGGCTTCTTCAATTCTGGCGATGGTAACTTTGGCTTCGCGAACTCGGGCGCCACCAACACCGGCTTCTGGAACTCCAATTTCGAAAACACGGGTGTCGGGAACGCGGGCGACAACAACTTCGGTTTCGGGAATTCCGGCACGAGCAATTTTGGCAGCGGAAGCGCGGGCTCCTTTAATATGGGGTTCGGAGACGCCGGCTCCCTCGACGTGGGCAGCTTTAACTCGGGCGCCGAAACCACGGGCCTCTTCAACTCCGGCGACTTCAACACGGGATGGGCAAATTCGGGCGGGATCAACACGGGTGCTTTCAACTCGGGCACTCTGAATACCGGGTTCGGCAGCGCGGTTACCCCAACCGGGGTCACTAACTCGGGCTTCGGCAATACGGGCTTCGATAACTCGGGTTTCTTCAACTCGGGCTTCGGTAACTCCGGCTTGGGCAACACCGTCGGCTTCAACACGGGTTTCTTTAACTCGGGTAGCGGCGATAACGCGGGCTTCCTTAACTCGGGAACCTTCAATGCCGGGATCGGAAACTCTGGCCAGCAAAACGCGGGCATCGCCGACTCGGGCACCGGCAGCTCGGGCGCCGCCAACTCGGGCAGCAATACCTCGGGATTCTTCAACAGGGGAAATGCGGAGGCGGGTTTCTTCCTTCAATGAACGGATGGTTGTGATGAATTTTCTGGTGTTGCCGCCGGAGATCAATTCGGCGCGGATGTACCTCGGTGCGGGGTCGATGCCGATGTTGGCGGCCGCGGCGGCCTGGGACGGGTTGGCCGACCAGTTGGGCTCGGCGGCAAGTTCTTTCGGGTCGGTGACCTCGGGGCTGGCGGGTGCTTCGTGGCAGGGTCCGGCGGCGGCGGCGATGGCCGGGGCGGCGGCCCCGTATGTGGGGTGGCTTTCCGCGGCGGCCGCCCAGGCGGAGGCGGCGGCCGGTCATGTTCGGACAGGGGTGTCGGCGTTCGAGGCTGCGGTGTCGGCGGCGGTGCATCCGGTGGTGGTGGCGGCCAATCGGTCGCAGCTGGTGTCGTTGGTGCGATCAAACCTGTTGGGGCTCAATGCCCCGGCCATCGTGGCCACCGAAGCCGAGTACGAGCAGATGTGGGCCCAGGACGTGGCCGCTATGGTGGGCTATCACGGCGGGGCCTCGGCGGTAGCCGCGCGGTTGGCGCCGTTCCAGGGGCTGGCGCAGGCCGTCGGTGGCCCGGCTTTCAACGTGGGCATCGGCAATAGGGGCAACCTCAACCTGGGCAGCGGCAACCACGGAAACACCAACCTGGGCAACGGAAACACCGGCGATACCAATCTGGGCAGTGGAAACACCGGCGCTATCAACCTGGGCAGTGGAAACACCGGCAATACCAATTTGGGAAACGGGAACACCGGCAACACCAACGTGGGCAGCGGCAACAACGGCAGCGGCAACGTGGGTAGCGGAAACTCGGGCAGCCGCAACTTCGGCAACGCAAACGCCGGCTCCGGAAACGTCGGCAGCGGAAACGCCGGCAACTCCAACGTCGGCAGCAGTAACAGCGGCGACTTCAACTGGGGCATAGGAAATCTCGGTGGCCACGACGTGGGCTTCGCCAACCACGGCAGCAACGACATCGGCTTCGCGAATACCGGCAACCATGACATCGGCTTCGGGCTGACCGGCGACAACCAGGTCGGCATTGGCGCGCTGAACTCGGGCTTCAACACAGGAATGGGCAACATCGGGTTCGGAAACTCCGGCACCGGAAACATCGGCTTCTTCAACTCGGGCAACGGCAACGTCGGCTTCTTCAACTCCGGGACCGGTAACTTCGGCGTCGGAAACTCGGGGGACATCAACACCGGATTCGGGAACGGGGGCAGCTTCAACACGGGCTTCTGGAACGGCGGCAGCAACGACTTCGGATTCCTGAATGCCGGCATCAATAACGTCGGCGGCGGGAACGCGGGTGACTTAGACATGGGCTTCGGCAATTCCGGCGGCTTCGATACGGGCAGCTGGAACTCGGGCGCGATTAACACGGGCTGGGGGAACTCGGGCGGCGTCAACACGGGCTGGGGTAATGCGGGCGGAATCAACACGGGCGCCTTCAACTCGGGCAGCCTGAACACCGGCTTCGGTAGCGCGGTCAGCCAACAGGTCACCAACTCGGGTTTCGGCAACACCGGCCTGGATAACTCGGGCTTCTTCAACTCGGGCGGCGCCAACTCCGGCTTCCACGACACGGGCGCCACCTTTGACTCGGGCATTGGGGACACGGGCAAGGATGTCGCGGGCATCAATAACTCGGGCGACTTCAACATCGGCATCGCCAACGCGGGCCACGCCAACACTGGCATCGGCAACACGGGCACCGATGACTCGGGGATCGGCAACTCGGGCATTGACAGCTCGGGCGGCTTTAACAGGGGCACCGAGCAGGTTGGGTTCTTCCACTAAGCGAAAGGGACGCTCGATGAATTTTCTGATTTTCCCGCCGGAGCTCAATTCCGGGCTGATTTACGCGGGAGCGGGTGCGGGCCCGATGTTTATGGCGGCGGCGGCGTGGGATGGGTTGGCTTCGGACTTGTGGTCGACGGCGTCGTCGTTCGAGTCGGTGGTCGCGGCGCTGGCCGGTGGACCGTGGTTGGGTCCGGCGTCGGCGGCGATGGCGGGCGCGGCGGCGCCGTATGTGTCGTGGCTGGCGGCGTCGGCGGCGCAGGCACAAGGTGCTGGGGCGCAGGCTCGGGCGGCGGCGACGGCGTTCGAGGCGGCGCACACGGCGACCGTGCATCCGGTCGCAGTAACGGCTAACCGGACGCTACTCATGATGTTGGTGGCGACGAACTTCTTGGGCCAGAACACGCCGGCGATCGCCGATACCGAGTTTTACTACGTCGAGATGTGGGCCCAGGACGTGGCCGCCATGGTGGGCTATCACGCGGGCGCGACATCGGTGGCTTCGCTGTTGCCGCCGTTTGGCACGGCGCCAAAGAAGTTGGCGGGGGTGGCTGCCCGCGCTGCGGCGGACGCCCCGCCGACGACTCCCCCGCCGGTGACCCCCCCGGCGACCCCAGACATTGGGTCGGCGCTGCAGGGGCTGGTGCAGGCGGCGCAGTCCGGGCTGCAGGCTTTGTCGACTCCGATCGGCCTTGCGATTTCTCCCTTGACGTCGTTGCTGACCAGCGCAACGCAAGGTGCGACGCAGACCGGCAGCACGGGCCTGGCCAGTGTCTCGACAGCGCTGCCGGATGCCGCCAAGCTCGTGGGTGGGGCTGGTCCCGAGGTGAAGCCGCTGGGCGGCGGAGCGGGCATGGGTTCGCCGATTTCGGCGGGTTTGGGTAAGGCTCGCCTGGCCGGGTCGATGTCCGTGCCGCCGACGTGGGAGGGATCGATGCCGGCGCGGATGGCCAGCACGGCCATGTCGGGACTGGGCGCGGCCGAAATGCCCAGTGCCGCAATGACTGGTGCTGCTGCGAGCGGGATGCCAATGATGCCGATGCCGATGGGCGCCGGCGCCGGTGGCGGTATGCCGGGCGGGATGATGGGCCGCGGTGGGGCCAGTCCGCACGTGCTGCAGAACCGGCCCAGCGTCATCCCGCGGACTGGGATCGGATAGGGGGTGATGGCCCGAATTTACGGTTTTGCGGTACCCGAACGGAATTCATTCACTTGTTGGAACAGACATTGAAAGGAGCAGTCTGGTGGCTACTCGCTTTATGACGGATCCGCACGCGATGCGCGCGATGGCGGGGCGTTTCGAGACGCATGCGCAAACGGTTGAGGATGAGGCGCGTCGGATGTGGGCGTCGTCGTTGAACATTTCTGGTGTGGGCTGGAGTGGGGCGGCCGAGGCGACGTCCTACGACACGATGGGTCAGATGAATCAGGCGTTTCGCAACATCGTGAGCATGCTGCACGGGGTGCGCGACGGATTGGTCCGCGACGCGAACAACTACGAGCAGCAAGAGCAGGCTTCGCAGCAGATTTTGAGCAGTTAGGAGACTTGGCGATGACGATTAATTACCAGTTCGGTGATGTGGATGCCCATGGGGCCTTGATTCGGGCTCAGGCGGCGTCGTTAGAGGCCGAGCATCAGGCGATCGTGCGTGATGTGTTGGCCGCCGGGGATTTCTGGGGTGGCGCCGGGTCGGTGGCCTGCCAGGAGTTCATCACGCAGTTGGGCCGCAATTTCCAGGTGATCTATGAGCAGGCCAATGCTCATGGGCAGAAGGTGCAATCGGCCGGCAGCAACATGGCCAGCACCGATTCCGCTGTAGGATCTAGCTGGGCTTAATCACCCGGCGTGGGGCGCGGGTAACACGTGAGAAAGTGTGTTACCCGCGCCTTTCGCATGCCAACAAGACCCACGGTAAATGGCGTTAGCTTCGTCGGCTATTACGCCGTCGCGAAAATCCCCGCACACCGTTGACCGCAAATTTACGACCCCCCGCAGTGCGCTATCTACGCATTCTTCTGACGTTGTCGGTCCATCTCGGTAATGGAAGCCGGCGGGCGGATTGACTTCGTGTAGCCGGTCCTGCAAATCGTCGTGGCGAGTGTGTCTTGGGTGACCTTCGGGCTGATGGCACCGGGGGTGCAATTCGGGTCGGGCAGGGTCTGGCCGTTGTTGGCGGTGCGGTAATGGCAGGTTCCCGGCCCAGGCTGCGACTGCGCGGTGTAGTTGGTGGGACCTGGTCCGACGGCTAGGTCAGCCGCCGCTTCGCCGACATCACCGAACACCATGACCAGGCCCGGTCACCGCGAGGGTGCTTTGGACGGAGATCGCGTCCGCTGCGGTCTACTGACCGATCGGCGCCTTAATACCGCCGTGTCGGGAGCACGCACGTTGGGAGGTCTTGCTGTAGGAATAGGTCCCGTCGACACATAGAAAGGTCGCCCCTGGCGGTGCCGTCGGTGCCGCTGTTGGTATAGGTATGCCGCTGCCAGCGGTTTTACTCCACTCGTATCCATCGTCACATTGATCGGCGGAGATAACTGGGGATGTCGGCGCGGTGATGGCCGCTGCGGTGGACGATTGTGCATTAATCGGTGATGCCCAACCGACCGTAGCCGTGGCGATCGCTGCCGCGATGAGAGCTGCACGGACAAACATGCGCCCAGCCTCCTTGTTGCATGACGCGGCACGGCTCAACGTCAGGGTAGGACGCGCGGGGTTAAGCACACCGTGAATTGCGAAGAATTCCCGCCGATCGCGGCTTCGGGTTTCTCATGGATAATCCCGGTTATCCATGAAAAACCTCACTGTAGGCTTGGAAGCGAACTAACCCGGGCCTCCGCCCGCTGCCCGCTGTCGACCCCAACCGAATACGGCGGATTTGAATATGGAGGGTTACCGGTAAGCCACTCTGTTACCGGTATAGCCTTGTGCACTAGTGTGTTTCAGCGTTGAGCGACTTGCCGATAATCTGATCGGTATCGGTATTGTTCACTCGTGCACTCATTTTCTGAGGCAGGCTCCGCCACGAGCCGGCGGACGGGCCGCCCGATCAGTGCGCCTGGACAGGGGTTGCCGGGGCGATCGGCGCGGCACGGTGCTGTCTGTCGAAAAGCGTGTGTTCGAGGCTCGTTAATGGTCTCCTTTTATTAGAATCCGTATGGATCCGTGATTCCCATTAGCCTGTAATATAAGGGAATTGCTCCAAGTACCAATAACAAAACGGCAAGATCTAATACCATATTCACAAAACTTGTTAACGTATTCCAAAAGCTCGTTAATAAATTGAGTAATTGGCTCAACACGGTATTAAACAAGTTGACCACCTGGTCCTGGATGGCGGCGATAGCGCCGGTAAACGAGCCCGCAATCGCATTCAAGGGCTGCAACGACGCGGCGTTGGCGGCCTCAGTGCTGGCATACGAGCCCGCACTGGCGGTCAAATGCTGTACAAACTGCTCATGAAACGCCGCCGCCTGCCCGGCCAGCCCCTGATAGTCCTGGGCGTGCACGGAGAACACGTGTGCGATACTCGCCGACACCTCATCAGCGGCCGCGGGCATCAGCGCGAGGGTCGGGGCCACCGCGGCCATGTGTGCTGCGCTCAGCGTCGAACCAAGAGTCGCCAAATCCGTGGCCGCCAAAACCAGCATCTCCGGGGCCGCCAACAGAGACGACATCAGTTGCTCCCAACGCCGGGCGGGGCTTCGTGATCGGCCGCCCCGTCGAGGATGAACGGACTCAAATTGTATCGTGATCCCGGCAACACGTTTCCTGTTTTCAGCGGCTCAACCCCCTTTACACCGTGTCTGCGGCGGTGGTGTCGGCCCACGCCGCTGCCGCGCGGATCTCGTCATCGGCGGCCTGGGTAACGATGTGGCCATCAACTCACGCCAGCAAACAGTCGCACTCGTGGTCAGCATGCTACCAATACCATTTAAATGTAGGATTTTTGAAGAGGTTTTCGAATCCGGCGGCACCACGGGTGCGCCGAAACGCATAGTCACGATGAATGATTGGGCCGCCTCGTGTGATACCTTCGCCCACCAGGCGCTCGACGATGCCGGAGTTCCTCGGGGCTTGGACATGCGGGCGATGCTGCCGACGGGGCCGCATCACTTCCGTTGGCATCGTCAAGGTGTGTCCTGAACGTGGAAGGGAGTTCTATGTAGGTAGAGCTTGTGGAAGCGGTGCTGTGCAGGAGATGAAGGATTGTTGGCCCTTCGGAGTCGCCCTGCGGGGGGAGGCTTCAAACCGCCACATGCTGCGGGAGCGGTGACGTGATCGTGGTGAGCGATGTGGAAAAGGCGCAGGTCATGCGTCAGGTGGGGATCGGGAAGGCGAGCGCAAGCGAATCGCTGTTGACGTGTCGAAAATGCTTTAGGTGACATCGAAACCGGGGTGTCTTGACGATCCCGGGAGGAGTCTGGCGGAGGCCCGCTGATTGGCCAGGCGGTGTCCGGCATGAAGGCGACGCGAGCCCGGTCTGCGGCTTCTGCATGGAACAGGAGAAGGCCGGAACCGATACCTGTCATTCGGGTTTCCGAGTGGGAGATAGGGAGTAGCCCGCGCTTGGCGTGGGTGTGAGTACCGTTGCGGATTCGGCCGTCGGACCGGCTCATATTCTCTGAACTAAACATATGTTCGATGTCTGGTTAGTTTCGGGATTCGACTGAGAAGGTTGGAATTCCGAGGTCTGTTGCCGTTTCTGGTGCGCTGCAGCGGTTTTCGATTTGGATGAGTTTTTCTTCGGTGCCGGCGAGGCTGACTTGGAGTCCTTCGACTTCCCCGCGCCAGCCCTGGCGTTCGGCTTCGGCTATGCGGGCTTTGAGGTTGTCGCGGATCTCAACGAGACGATCGTGTTGTGCTGGGTCTGGCCAGAGTAAAGCGCAACGGACGCAGGCGTGTTCGTGAATGCAGGGCGTCCCGAACGCGCGCCCGCAGGTGCCGATGGAGACCTTGCGTCGTTCGAAGTGGCCAAGGAACTGCTGCCATTCAGCGTCGGTGGGCTGGCGGTATTCCTCGGTGGGGCGCAGCGCACGGCGGCGGGCGAGGAACGCCAGGTGAGCGGTGATGGCCTCGTCGGGGTAGACGGCCTTGTATCGCATGGTAACGCCGATGTCGCGGTGTCCGGCGATGACTTGGGCGATGTGCGGCGGGAGACCGTTGAGGACGGCGTCGGTGATGAACATCCGGCGGAAGTCGTGTGGGGCGAAGCGCAGTGGTTGGCCGGCGGCGTCGGTCAGCCCTGTGTGGGCGACGGCTTCGTCGAGCAGTTTGGCGATGAAATCGGCGCTGAGTGAACGGTTTTCGGATCTGGTTCGCCGTTGGAACAGTAGCGGGGACGGCGGCAGCCACACCAGTTCGTGGCTGTCGCGGGCACGGATCAGCGGGACGGCTCCGTCGGCGCCGCGGACGCGGCAGATGACGGCGCTGAGCACGTCGGCCAGCTCCGGGTCGACCACTAGAAGTCGTTCTGTGTCGGTCTTGGAAGGGGCGATCTGCAGTAGCGGCACCAGTTCGCCGGTGCTGGGCAGTCGGTACTGAATCAGGCTGTGGTGGCTGAGTTCAAGCAGTTCCTCCACCCGGATGCCGGTGTGGCGCAACACTTCGATGAGCGCCCATGCCCAAAATGCGTGTTCCTCGTCGAGGTTGAGTAGTCGTGGTTTGCCGGTGTCGGGGTCGGTTGCCCAGACGTTGTCCGGGGCCGCAGTGGGCCGGTCGATCCTGGTCAGGGTCTTTCCGGCAGCGGTGAACTGCGTGCCGGGCCGGGTCTGTTGCCCGGCTTGCAACAACTGCTGGGACTCGCGACGCCACCGGTCGGCGGCTTGGGCCAGCACGGGTAGCACGGGCAGCCGTTCGCGGGTGCGGCTGTCCATGCGGGCCTTACGGCGGCGAAGGAACTTGCGGCGGACCAGGTCCTGCTGGCTGATCGGGCACGGTGCCACCCACACACCCCACCGGATCGGGTCGTCGAGCCCCCATTGGGCTAGGTCGAGGTAGAACGCCCGCACCGTGGCCAGCGTGTCGAGGTAGCCGAGGCGTTCGGATTCGACCTCGACGCGTTCGTCGCCGCGGGTGACGGTGGTGGTTTTGGTGCGCAACCGGCGTTTCCACGCGCCGGCGACCTCGCGTGGCAGCCGCAGCGAGTCGATGCCGCGATGATGCTGCTCAAGGTCATACCAGAAGCAGCGCACCAGGCGGTAAGCCAGGTCGACCAGCGTGGTGTAGTCGATCGCCGGTCGCCGTTCGGACAGGTAGGCCACGAGCAGGTCGCGGATCGGTCGGCACGCGATCGGGTAGCGGTCGACGAGTTGGGCGACCGAGCGTTGGCCGAGGCTGCGGATCTGGGCCAAAGTGGGCGTGTCCGCCTCGAGAACCCCTGCCTCCCGAAGCATTCGAATCGTCGCCGACGCCGATTCCGCGCGGCCCCGCATGGCGTATTCGGTGTCGAGGATCTCCAGCACGTCGCCAACGGTGATGTCGGCCAGCATGCCGCCTTTGGCGGCGACGATCACCGCACAGCGAAACAGGATGTCGCCCACGGCATCGGGCGTGATCGCGCGTTCCTGCTCGCACAATCGGCGGAGTTGGTCGAAGCCCGCGCCGTCGCGCCCGTAGACCATGTTGCGGACCAGCTTGCGTTTCTTGCCGGCGGTCAACAGCCATGCCAGCGACGGTCGCACCGCATCCGCGCCGACCATGACCAGCAGCGAGCTGGTCATGAACACCAACCGGCACTCGGAGTACTTTCCCTGGCGGCGAAGCCACTGCTCGGGATGTTGCGCCCAGTCCGCGCCGGCGGTGTCAGCGCCGCTGGCCATCCACCGCTGTTGCCAGGTTTGGCCGGGTTGGCCGGCGAGCCAATCCAGCAGCAACGGCATGCCCCAGCGGCGGGCCTCCCGCACCCGCTGCGTCGGCAACTCGGCGGTCGCGGCGGCCACGATCCGATCCACTTCCCCACGATCGGCGCATGTAGCCGGCCAGTCCGTCCCGACCACACGGGCGGGATAGCGAGTTCGCCAATCCGGTTGAGCGGATGCTGATTTGAGCGATTCGGCGCCGACAGGAGTGGCGGTCCTCGCCGCGGGGATCGTTTCGACGATGGTCATGGACGCCTCCTGGCGAATAGCACGTCCAGCGTCTCGGGTCGATAACCCGCCGCCGCGGCCACCGTGTGCTGCTCGGCGGCTCTGCGGGTCTGTTCGGCATGGTGGGCCAGCACGCGTTCGATCACGTCCTCCTTGCGCGGGGTCAGGTAAATCTGCGTGGTGGTCAACTGCACGTGCCCAAGCACGTACTGCACGTCGGTGAGCGGCATCGCCGGGTCCCGCGCCATCCGATAGGCCGCAGTGTGGCGCAACGCATGCAGCGTGGCACCGGTGCCGGCATCGATGTTCACTCGCTCGAACATGCGGTGCGCCGCGTGATAGGTCAACGGCCGAAACGGCTTCCGCCGCGTCCACCACAACGGTTTGGTTCGTCCGCGCGGGATCAGCCCCTCCATCTCCACCTGATACAACCGCAGCCACACGAACGCGTCCGACGACGCCGGCAGCTCCTGCTCTTCACGAGAGCCCTTGCGCACCACCGTGATCAACTGCCGCCCGGGATCGACACCACCCTGCGTCACGGTCAGCAGCTCCGAGGCGCGTGCCCCGGTGGAGACGTAGAACGCCACCAACGCCCTGTCCCGATGCGACGGCAACCGCGCGAAGATCTCGTTGAACTGCGCATCCGGGATGTCGCGCGGGATCCGTTTGACCACCCGAGGCCGATACAACCCAGACCGCTGGTTGTGATACGGATCCATCGGGTTGTGATGCGCGTGTGCCCGGCCACCGCGCCGGGACCGGTCCAGCGGAAACGGATTGACCATCGGGCCCGTGCCCACGTCGCGGTGAAAGTCGTAGAAGCAGCGCAGCACTGTTTCGCTGTGCGCCCGCACCGACACCGAATACGGCGTTCCCCGACCAGAACCTTTCACGCCGTTCGTGATCGCAAGCCATCGGCAGAAATCGCGGGCCTCCGACCGGGTCGCGCGGTCCCACGCCACCTCGACCGCCCACAGGAACCGAAACCATCGCAGCAGGTCCATCCCATAGGAGCGAACCGTGGCCTGGCTGCGCCCCGCCGCAAGCAAGTCGCTAAAGAACGC
Organism: uncultured Actinomycetota bacterium; assembly: GCA_963845595.1. Classification (GTDB taxonomy): domain Bacteria; phylum Actinomycetota; class Actinomycetes; order Mycobacteriales; family Mycobacteriaceae; genus Mycobacterium. Next base: position 9,040 of record CAWJSU010000002.1, on the reverse strand, counting down.
AGCGACCGCCCCGACCTCTCGCCCCTGCCGATCGAGTAACCGGTACGGTTCCCACTTCGATCCAGTCGCCGACAGCGACCCGACCGCCGCAACCTCCAACACCGACAGATCCCGAGCATCCTCGAAGTGGTCAAACACGACACAGACCGTAAAACGGGTCTTTCACCAATACCGCGTGACATGCCGGTACGCCCCAATTAGTTCAGTCAACAGGTAGTAGTGGTGAAGCTCCTGTAATGGGGGTGGAGCGAAGGGGCCGGGTCATCTGTGACTGTGTTCGTTAGATCAACCGAAACCCGTTGGGGTTCGGGAGGAGTCGAGTGAACGAGTTGAAGTCGCCGGACAAGCCGTTCGATATTTCGAAGTGGGCGGTCCAGGGGGCATGGGAGAAGGTCAAGGCGAACAAGGGCGCACCGGGTGTGGATGAAGTAACGATCGAGGCATTCGAGGCCGACCTACAGAACAACCTGTACAAGGTCTGGAATCGGATGTCGTCGGGAAGCTACTTTCCCCCTGCGGTGCGTGCGGTGGAGATACCGAAGCCGCATGGCGGAGGGACCCGAATGCTGGGTGTGCCTACTATCGCCGACCGGGTGGCGCAAACGGTGGTAGCCGAGGAGTTGAAGTCGAGGGTCGAGGTGATCTTCCACGACGATTCCTATGGTTACCGACCGGGCCGCTCGGCGTTGGACGCGGTGGGTGTGTGCCAGCAGCGTTGCTGGAAAACCGATTGGGTGCTCGATTTGGACATCCAAAAATTTTTCGACAGCGTTTCCTGGGATCTGATGCTCAAGGCGGTGCAGGCCAACACCGATCTGCCGTGGGTGATGTTATATGTGCGCCGGTGGCTGCAAGCCCCGGTGCAACTGCCCGACGGCACCCTGCAGCAGCGGGACCGGGGTACCCCACAAGGGTCGCCGGTTTCGCCCGTGCTGGCAAATCTGTTCTTGCACTATGCGTTCGACATGTGGATGGCACGGGAGTTCCCGAGCGTCCGGTTCGAACGCTACGTCGATGACGCGGTCATACACTGCGTCAGCGAGCGCCAAGCCCGCCAGGTGCTGGCCGCGCTGCAGGATCGGATGGCCGAGGTTGGGTTGCGGCTGCACCCCGACAAGACCCGGATCGTGTACTGCAAGGACGGCAAACGGCGTGCGGACTATCAGCACACGGCGTTTACGTTTCTCGGTTTCACCTTTCGGCCTCGTAGAGCACGGACCAAAGACGGCCGGATTTTCCTGTCGTTCTTGCCTGCGATCAGCAGGGACGCCCTGACCAGGATCGGGCGGGAGGTGCGGTCATGGCGACTGCATCGCCGTACCCGGCAATCCTTCTCCGAGCTCGCCCAGTGGGTTAATCCCATTGTGCGGGGTTGGATGCAGTACTACGGCGCGTTCCGCCGCTCAGCGCTGCATCCGCTCCTGACGCGCATCAACGCCTACCTGATGCGTTGGGCCCACAACAAATATCGCCGGTTTAAGGGACGGCACCAGCTCCAGCAAGCCTGGCAGCGGGTCACCGACGGGTACCCGCGGTTCTTCGCGCACTGGGCCTGGACCACCGCCGTCCCCGCCGTCTGGTGACCAAGATGACAAGAGCCGTATGAACTGAGAGGTTCACGTACGGATCTGTGGGAGCCCGGGGGTGAGATTCCCCCGGGCCACCCGACTTGTTGGCCAGGTGTGGTGCTGCCAGGATTGGTCGTTGTGGCGATTGCGGCAAGATACAAGCGCTATCGGTATCCGATCGAGGTCATCGGGCATGCGGTGTGGTTATATCGCCGTTTTGCGCTGAGCCTGCGCGACGTTGAAGAGTTGATGCTGACCCGCGGGGTGGTGGTCACCTACGAGACGATCCGGTCCTGGGGTGCGACGTTCGGACTGGACTACGCCGACCAGCTGCGTGTACGCCGTCCCCGCCCCGGCGACAAATGGCACCTCGACGAGGTGTTCATCAAGATCAACGGCATCACCCATTACCTGTGGCGTGCGGTCGACCAGCACGGCAACGTGCTCGACATCCTGGTTCAGTCACGGCAAACGCCAAAGCAGCCAAGCGGTTTTTCCGTAAACTGCTCAAGGGCCTGCGCTATGTGCCCCGGGTGCTGATCACCGACAAGCTGGCCAGCTACGGGGTCGCTGCCCGCGAGCTGATGGCCTCGGTGGAGCATCGGCAGTCCAAGTACCTGAACAATCGGGCTGAGAATTCCCATCAGCCGACCAGGATCCGGGAACGGGTGATGAAACGCTTCGCTTCGCCCGGGCAGGCTCAACGGTTCCTGTTTGCGTTTAGCCATATCCGGCAGCACTTTCGGCCCCGTCGTCATCTGATGAGTGCACCGCATTGGCGAATTGAGATGACCAACTGCTTCGCGGTATGGGACGAAATCACAGTCGCCGGGGCGGCATGAAAAACCACTGTCGGCCAACATATTACGCCACCTAATCCACTCACATCGACTGCGCCACAAGCATTCTCAAATAACTTGACGACGCCGTCTTGTCATATGCGCACGCGCCCATACCGGCGGCGCTCCTTCACTGACGCAGGTCGCCGCCGCTGTCGTGGCGGTCCCGTTGTCGTCGACCACCTCTGGTGCGGTCGCGCTCGATCGTGGTGTCGTTTCGCTGCGCGGGCGGCGCGGCGGCCAAGATGTCACGCAGGGTGGGAAGCACGCGCTGATCCTTGGGCCGGTTCGCGGCCTGCTTCGACCGGATGACATCGCTCAGTGAGGCCACCCGCACGGTAACGCCGTACAGCTGGACGGGTGCCGCGTCGCGGCGCAGATCCGCATAACCGCCGGTACCCGCCGGCTCGAAGGTCAAATCGAGATCACCGGCGTCGGTCGTGAGGTTCAAGATGCGTACGCCCGCCAAGGATTCAGCATCGCAAGCGAATGGCAGGCCCTCGGGCTCAGACTCCGTTCGGACCCGCGCGTTAAGTTCGCGCAGCGCAGCCGCGAGCCGGGTCAGGTTCGCCCGGTCGGCCTGTGGGGTGATGTCGGCATCCTCGGTCGGAAACGGGGAACCGTGGTAAACCGCAGCCAAGCCGCCGATCAAGATATAGGCGATCTCGTGGCGGTCGAGGACCTCAAATAGACGTGGCAGATCCAGTTCCACGTTAACCGCGGCCGGCTTCTCGTAGCTCATTGAGCTGCCGCAGCACGCGCGCGTGGCGGTCTAAGCGTTGCTGACCGGTGAGCTCGGCAAGCCGGGCCGCTTGTGCCGCATCGCTGTCGTCGCGCGGCACAACCATCAGTTCCAGGTCGAAGCCACACAGACGCACAAGGCGCAACACATCATCGAGACTGACCGCGATGCGACCAGATTCCCAGCGTGCAATGGCGGGCTGGGCCGTGCCGGCTCGGGTGGCCAGCTCGGCTTGAGTGAGCCCGGCGCGCCTGCGCGCCTCACGGATCAGATCGCCGCCGTACGAACCCACCTCATCAATATAACCGATCCGTCATATGCACCGCAGATAGTTGGGCCGGCCGAATTCGCCCGCCGCATGTCGCCGGTTGTGTGCGTAGCGCTGGGGAGGACCTTGTATGGATGCGAACTGATGGCGAACCTGAACGGGGCACGCCGGAGTACGACCTTCGCGGTGAACCGTCCCCGGTTTCTTGCGCACTTCCTTTGTTGGGAAGTGGATTCCGCCGGCAACCTCTACGTCACCGACCAGAACAACGGCGTGCTGGAGCTGCCGGTGCAGTAGCGCGGTCGCAACGGCCGGCGGCCAAGTCGACCGCGCGGTTCTCCTACGATTTAGCATGTATCTGGCATGCCGCTGAGTCAGCGACCTCAAAACGGCACTGTCACGCTAAGCGATCAGGCGGGGACTGGAGCCAATGCGTTCTCGTGAACCCCCAGCTCAGGTGTGACGCATGGGGCTGATGTGATGGGCGGCAGCGCCCATTCTGCTTAACGTGACAGTGCCTCCTCGAGTCCGGCGGCCGGTCATCTTCAGTTGATGGCGCATCTGAGCCGCTGGTTGGCTGATACCGGCTTGGATCCAAGCGAATTGACCGTTTCTTGCGCGGAGCGGTTCGTCGGCTATTTGATCGCCGAGCGCGGGTTGGCGGTCTCGACTGTGGGCAATTACCGTAGCGTCGCCGATCGGTTCCTGGCCGGATGCCGTTGGCGGGGCGAGGATCTGGTCGGAGTGTCGGCCGAGGCGGTGAATGTGTTTGTATCGAGGACAACCGCGCTCATCGGGAGCGCCGCCGACCCAGGCCCCCGCGCGACACGGTCCGCAATAGGGCGCCATCGCTGGAAAACTGATTCCGGCCAAGCGCACCGGACTCGGCGCCAAATACTTTGCGATGCACGATTTCTGGGCTTCGATAATCTCGTTCGACGGGATTCACTTCGGTGCGTGGCCGCCCTGGTCGCTGGCGAGGTCGTAGAGAGGGTTCTGCGCGGCCGCGGCTTTGGTCTCTGCGCCGGCGCTGATGACGTAGCGCTGGGAGGTGGCCATGGATTCATGCCCAAGCAGTTTCATCAGGGTGTAGACGCTGATGTTGGTGTTGGCCAGTTCGGTGGCCCAGGTTATCTGTACTTTTTCTGTAAAAGTGCTGACCAGAAGCGATTTCGAGTGTTGGGCACGTGAGGCACGTGGGAGTGTGGTGCTGCGGGCGGTGACCGCTGCGAAGGTATGCGTCACGGTGAGCGGTTTTGGGCTTTAATGATCCGGCGCAGGCTCTCGCGTGCAGCGCATAGTTCGTCTTCGAGTTCGGTGACCCGACTTTTGGCGGCATCGGCCTCGATGGTGCGGGCGTCGCGTTCGGCCACGAGTTGACGGTTGATGGTCTCGAGATCGGCAACCCGTGCGGTCAAGTGGGCCTGGTCGGGTGCTTCGAGCTCGGCGCCCAGTTGCAGCCGCAGGCGTTGTTGGAGTTTGTCGCGTTCGGCCCGCAGCGTCTTGATCTGTTCGCGGGCGACGGCCAGGTCGGTGCGCAGGCTGTCCGGTGTCGCGGGCGGTGTGCGGGAGGCTGACGATGTGTGGGTCCCGGGGTGGTCGTTGTTCTGGCGGTGCCGCGCGGCGTCGATGTGTTCGCGGATCCCGTCGGCGTAGACCAGCCAGGTGGAGACCCCGGCGGCCTTGGCCACCGCGGCGAAGGTGATCGCCGCGCCGGTGGCTTCCAGGGTTTGCAGCGCGGCCAGGGTGCGCTGACGCTTGTGCTGGCTGTCTTTGGCCCGGGCCGCTTTCAATGATGCGGCACGGGCCCGGTCGGCTGTGGTGGTGCTCATCCGGTCTGCTTGGCGGTGGTGACGATAAGCGGCAGGCGGCGTGCGGCACGGGCCCGCCGCAGGATCTTGCTGGACTCTTCCACCTCGGCCCGCTGCTCGGGGTCGAGTTCGGCCAGGCGGCGTCGCATGGTGTCCACCACGCCGGTGAACGCGTCGATCTCGGTGCTCATGTTGGTGATCACGTAGTCGGCGGCGCCCATCGCCTGGGCGGTTTCCCGGTCGGCCTTAAGCGAGTGGATGTGTTCTTCGAGGGCGGGAAGATACGAGGGGTCCGGGCGGTAGAAGCCGCAGCCGGCGCATTGGAATCGGATGGGGCAAGGCTCCGCCGCCGGCTTTGACGTTGGACGGCTCGGTGCAGTTGCCGAATGGGACCGACACCGAAGCCCGCTCGTAGGCCAGCGGGTCGGCGAACGAGGACGGTTTGCCCGATGCGTCCACAGCCAGGGATCCGACAGCTCGGATTGCCTGCTGCTTGCGCTTATGGGTGATTAATGGCGACGTCGGGTATTGGAACTGTCCGAATGCCCCTATGCTCCCGTCGGGCGCTGGCTGACCTCAGCGGCGTAGCTGGTCCAGTCTCCTGCGGAGAGGCGTTGCCAGGAAACGGCGACGTCGGTGTGGATGCCCAGGGTGCGTGCCAAGATCGCGGCGGGGATCTCGGTGGCGAGCTGCAGCAGGGCGGTGCTGCGAGCGGGGCCGGGGCGGATCCCGAGTCGGTTGAGTCGATGGGTCAGCTGGCCGGTGCTGATCGGTCGTCCGGGCTGGCCGCCGGGAAGTAGCCAGGGCGAAGGCGCTAGAGCGCCGATTGTGGCGTGGCCCTTGCGGTTGGCGACGACGGATCGAGCGATCTCGGCGACGGGCTCGGGGAGGTGGATGGGTGCGCGGCCCAGGTGCAGGCTGACTGGGTCGCTGGTGGTGTCGATGTTGGTGACGGCCATTCGGCAGATGCTGGCCGGGTTCTGGGCGTAGAGAAGGACGAGTAGGCCCGCGAGGCGGTCTTCGGGTTTGAGGTTGCTGGTGTCGTGTAGGAGGCGTCGCGCCATGTTCCAGCGGTACTGCTCATCGAGGGATTGGGTGGGGCCGGTCCATCGGTGGGCGCGTGCTCGGACGCTGGTCAGCTTGTTGTTATGGGCCCAGCGGATGAAGTGCCCGGCAGGACCGCGATATGCCGCGGTGTGGTCGGTCAGCCAGCGATCGAGGTCGGCTTGCCCACAGCTGCTGAGCGTGAGCCCGTTGAGGGTGAGCCAGTCCAGGAAAGCAACAGCTCCGTAGGTGCGTTGACGCACGGACGCGAACTGCTGGATGGTGGTCGGGCGGCCGTTGTTGCGTTGCCGCAATCGGCGAATGAGGTGCCAGGTTGTGTAGTGGTGCAATACTTTCCGCGGCGCGGGGTCGACTTGCGCAGCCAATGTCTGGCTGACGAATCGTTCGGTCCGGATCATTTGTTCATCGCGGGCGGGTAGGGCGCCGACGCCGATGAGGACCTCGCGCAGGTGCGCCAGCGGCTGGCTTTGAGGCAGTTCGTCGAGCGCGTCGTGTGTCACGTCGCGGCGGCCGGCGGCGAGGTCGGCTAGGACCGGAGCGACGGGCTTCTTCTTTAGCCATCGCATGGCGGTGATGGGGTGTTCGGCGGTGGCGATGTTGTGCCGTAGCGCCTGCAGACCGGGATGAAGCGATGCCGACGGCGGGCCAAGGATCTCGTTGAGTGATTTGTTGACCAGGCAACGACCGCATTGGCCGGGATGCGGGTAGGAGGGGTCGTTGCAGGTTGGGCAGTCGTGCCAGACTTCGCGGGTGGTGCAGTCCTGGCAGCGTGGCTGGGTGCGGGTGCCCGAGATGATGGGCGCCGTCTGTCCGCAAGAACTGCATCGTGCTGTGTGGTGCTGGCAGTCTGGGCACCACGGCCGCCCGGTGATTCGGGATGTGCCGCAGGGTTTTTCTTCACGGCAGATCGAGCAAATCGTGATCGGCAGGGGCGGGCAGCATCCGCAGATCGGCCCGTCCAATGTTCGGAGGCTGACTGGGCGTCGTCGACCGCAGTTGAGACAGATTTCGAGGTTGTCGGGGTCGGTGATCAAGCAGTTCGGACACAACGGCTGACCGTTGCGGTCGCGGGTGGCTGGTTCGCGATACGTGCCACAGCGTACGCATTCCTGGATGCGGGTGTGGGCGATGCAGGTGCGGCAGACCCGGTGCCCATCGAGCGGTTTGTCGACCTTGACGACGCGACGACACCGCGGACACGCCGGGGCCACGATGCCGCCGATACCCGCGGCGCGCAGCGCGTCGATCAACGGAACGATCGCGCGCACGGGTGCGAGATGACCAGCGCCGGCGAGTAATTCAGGTTGAGCTTCTAACGCCCAGCCGATCTTTCGTTGATGTGTCGGCCGGGATGCCAGCTTGCGGACCGCCGTCGCGATCACATCGCGGTCGGCGGCTGGATCCAGCTGGGCGATCACGTCGTAGATGACCGAGATCGGATCGCGCTCATCGCGATCGGGACATTGCGCGCATCGAGGCCCTCCGGCGCGATCACGGGTCGCTACACGTTGCTGTTGGCCGCAGGCGGCACATGCAACCGGGCGTAGGCTGCACGACCCGCAATACCAGTCCTGGCCCATCCGCTGCAGAGTCCGCAGCTGCTTGTCGCACTCGGCGCAGACCGGCGCCGACACCGACGCACCGGCACCCCGCAGCGCGATCAATAGATCACCGACCGCCCTGGGTGCCGGAGACCTCCCGTCGCGCAACACAGCCGAACGGTCGGCGAGGAAGGCTGCCAGACGCCGCGACTTTGCCCGACCACCGGCGATCGTCGAGACGATTGCGCGGATCTCTTCGGGAGCAAGCCGATCATCGACCGCCACCACCAGCTCGGTGATGAACTCGACCGGATCGGTCACCGCGCGGCCGTGATCGATGTGGGTCACGACAGCTCGGCCCCGCGCACGCGTGCCCGCTTGGGCCGCAGACCCCCGATGCCGGCTTCAGCACCCGCGGCTTTCTTCCGGGGTGTCCCGGCCGTGGCGCGCGCGACCGGCTCGATCAGATCGTCCAAGGTGCAGTCCAGGATGTCGAGCAGCGCCATCAGAACCTTCAGGCTCAGCCGTTCGGGACGTTCGACGACCAGACGGTAGACCTGGCTCGAGGACAAGCTGATGCCGCGCTGCTGCAGCGGGGCGATCAGGTCGGTGGTGGCGAACATTCCGCGGTCGGCCATGACCTTGCGCAGGTGCCATTGATAATCGAGCTTGGCGGGCATCAGCTGTCCTTGTCTGCCGGGATGCCCGCGTCGAGCGCAGGCGCGAGCGCTCGCTGCAGCATCGTGTTCATGTAGTCGGTGCTGACGTGGGTGTAGATGGCCGTCGAGCTGTCACATTCGTGCCCAACCTGGGATTGAATAAATCGCCGGTCGACACCATCCTCGGTGAGATGTGTGACATAAGAATGGCGGATCGAATGCAGCACAAGCGCTTTCGGTAACTTCAAGGCGTCGCGGTAGGCCACGAACCGAGCGTTGATCTCCACGGACTTGATCCGCCCACCCCGCTCGGTCACCCACAGGGCCGGATGGTCCTCACAGCCGAACTTCGGCCGGGCATTCTCGACGTAGTCGGCGACCGCCTCCACCGCCCAATCCATCACCGACAACACGTTCCGACGCCGCGGTGGCTGGCCCCTCTTGGCCTTGCCGTAGCGAACGTTGAGCATCCCGTAGCACCCGAACTGCGGAGCCTTCGGATTCCGTCCGAAATCAACCAGGTCGAGCTTCGCAGTTTCGGTGCGCC
>CAWJSU010000001.1:0-795738 GCA_963845595.1 uncultured Actinomycetota bacterium | reverse complement strand
ACCCCAGCCGTAGATGACCTTGAAGATTGTCGCGTCGCGATAGGCAGCGAGGGCGCCTTTGCGTTTCGCCCGCACAGCGCGCTCGACCTGCTCCGTGTTCAGGGCGTAGTCGAGGAACCGCTGGATCTCCGCACGCGTGAACGCGCGGGCCTCCGGGCGGCCCTCGTAATCGTTCAGGTGCGCGATCGTATTCCACTCGTGGCAGATCGGCACAGGATAATTGCCCGGTCCGAACTGCTTCTCACACAATGCAACCCAGCCGTAACGGGCGTCGCACAGATACTCGCTAAACAACCGCAGCTCGGTCTGGTAGCCGCGGATCGTCGACGGCGCCAGATGCGCCTCGGCTGTTAACGATTGGGTCGACTCGTCCACATGGCCGGGCAGCCAGGTCCACGGATACTCATTGGTGAACTCGACGAACCGGCGCACCAACCGCTCGCGTGGCATGACGGTCTCTTCCTGCAGCCCGCGCGCGGTCTGCTGGGCCCGCCAACCACGCAACATCGCCTCCACCGTGGCGTCCTCCGGGCGAAGTTGCACCACCCCGGAAACCAGCTCCAAATGCGCCGCACCGGCCAGATCCGCTCGTCCCATACCCGCCTCCAACCCCAATCGATGCGACCCTTTGAAGCAAGGATCATGCATCTAACGGGTTAGCGATTCAAGCAGCGCTGGTGATGCGGCGTGACGAGCTGGCTGCTGGCACGACTCCCGAACCCTGCTTAGCTGGCGACCTGCGGAAACGCGCCCATCTGATGCAATTCCCAGCCTTTGAGTAGTAACCCATCGTGGTTTGGATAGAGACGTGTTTATTATGCGGGTGATCTGAGGCGGGTCGACCACCCGGGCGTGGGTTGGTTGACCGACGAGCGAGGAGACCCCGATGGACCAGTTCATGCCGTGCTTGATCCGTCACCATCGTGGGTGGAGCTCGTCGCGATCACCCTGGGGCATCCGCTGCTCGATGACTATCTGGCCTTCGTTGCGGCGCGGGCCAGGACCAATCCTGGCTGGCGGTGGCGTCGGATTTGAAGATCTTCTTTGGTGTGGTTGTAGCGCCAGCGCAGGTCAACGCTGCAGATGTCTTCGCGTTCTTGGCATCTCAACGTACTTCCCGCTTGGGCGAGCGGGTGGTGCGATTGGAGGACGGCGAGCCGGGCCTGGCGGCGCGCACGATCGCCCGCCGATTGTCGAGTGTGCGTGGCCTGTACGCCTATTTCGCGGCCCGAGGTGACACCGGCGTGAGCCGCAACCCGGTACCGACGAGCCTGGCCGCCCGCCGCCCCGGTGCTCGGCGCAGCAAGGGCGGGGTGCCGTTGATCCGCACCCCTCGTACGCTGCCGCGGGTGCTGGCGCCCAGCGAGGTCGACGCGCTGCGGGCGGCGCTGCGCACTCATCGCGACCGGGCCATGGTCGAGGCGATGCTGCTGGGTGGCCTGCGACGCTGCGAGGTACTCGGCCTGCGCCTCGACGACGTCAACATCGGCGAGCGGCGGGTGTTCGTGGCCGAGGGCAAGGGCGGTCGGCAGCGGATGGTACCGGTATTGGCGCGGTTTTTCGCCTCGCTCGGGGACTATCTGGATCAGGAGCGGCCGCCGGTGTCGAGTGATCGGGTGTTCGTGGTGTTGAAGGGACCGCGGCGCGGTGAGCCGTTGTCTGCGGCGGGTCTGGACGAGATCCTCGAGGGTGCGCGCGGCCGCGCCGGGCTGACCCAGGCGACGTGCCATCAGCTGCGGCACACCTGTTTCACCCGGCTGCGGAGGCCGGGATGGCACTGGAGGCCATCCAAGCCCAGGCCGGCCACACCTCGATCGACTCCACCCGCATCTATTTGCACCTGGCCAACGACTGGTTGGAGCGGGAATTCTTGTGGGCCGCCGAAGCGATCGAGGCGCAGGTCGTCGCGTCCGGCGAGGCGTCCCAGGCATGAACCAGTCACCAGCACATCGCCACGACATCGAGGAGCTCGTCGAGGCGTATCGGGCCGACCTCGTCGCGGCCGGGATGTTCGCCGGACACCCGGTGACCTCGGTGGCGCGCACGTTTCTCACCCGCGTGGGGGTGGCCGGCTGGTCGGCGTTGCCGCTGGCAACCCAGTGCGCATTGCCGCTGAAGGACCGACGGGTGGTCGGTTGGCTGATCGTGACGGGACGGCTGCGGCCCAGCCCCGACTATCTCGTGGCGTGCCGGCCCTACCTCGGCGAAATCGCCGCCAATCATCACCGGAGGTCCACGAACGGTTCACCGCGACCTCCGCCGAGCTCGGGTTCGATCCATCGTGACCCGCCTGCAGTGGTCGGCGCTGGCCAAGGTGGCAGCGCTGGCCGGGCTGACTCCCCAGCGGCTGACCCAGCCGGTGATCGACGCACAGCGAAAAGCGTTGACCGCCGCGTAACTGCCACCGACCCGACAGCCACGGCGCCAAGGCGCTCAGCGCGGCGCTGTTCGGTGCGCAGACCACTTTGTTCCACCTCGGCGTCCTTGACACCGCTCCCCGGAAAACAGCCCCGACCGCTCGGCCGAGCGGGCCGCCCAGTGGGCGGCGGTCCCGCCACGGCTGGCCACCACCCTCACCGGGTACATCGCCCAGACCCGGCTGTCGCTGCGGGCCGCGACGATGGTGCGCGTCGAGGGCGTGCTGCGGGAGTTCGCCGGCTGGCTGGCCGTCAACGCCCCCGAGGTGCTCTGCGTCGCCGACCTGCGTCGGGCACACATCGAGGCCTACAAGCTGCACCTGTCCACCCGGCCCTCGGCCCGCGGCGGCAGGTTGTCCAAGATCGGTCTCGCCGAACACCTTGGCACCCTGCGCACCTGCCTCGAGCGGCTCACCGAATGGGACGGCGACGACATCCCCGCCCGCGTGCTCATGTTCCCCGGCGACCTGCCGCTGCGCGACGACCCGCTGCCCCGGTTCCTCGACGACGCCGCCTTCACCAAGCTGCTGCAGGCCGCGCGCGCCGCCGACGACCCGTTCGTGCGACTGTGCGTGGAGTTCCTGGCCCGCACCGGCCTGCGCAAGGGCGAATTCCTCGACCTCACAGTCGATTCCGTCGTGCAGATCGGGGCCGCGTACTGGTTGCACGTGCCGCTGGGCAAACTGCGCACCGACCGCTACATCCCCTTGCATCCCCAACTCAAGGATCTCCTCGACACCTGGATCGCCGCCCGACCCACCAGCCTGCGCAGCCGCTACCTGTTCGTCGAGTACGGCCAACGCATCGGCGAAGGCCGCGTCGATCGGGCAGTCGCCAAAGCCGCGAAAGCGGCTGGCATCGGCCATGTTTCGCCCCACCGCCTCAGGCATACCTTGGCGACCCAAGCGATCAACCGCGGCATGACACTTGAAGCCCTGGCCGCGTTGTTGGGGCACCGATCGATGCGGATGACCCTCGTGTACGCCCGAATCGCCGACCGCACCGTCGCCGACGAATACTTCTCCGTCAGCGAAAAGGTCGAAGCCCTCTACAACCAACCACGCGCACTGCCCGCCGATGCCGAAGGCGCCGAAATGCGCAAGCTGCGTGTCGAGATGCACCGCCGCATGCTCGGCAACGGCTACTGCGCCCGACCCGTCGGCCTGGACTGCCACTTCGAATCCATCTGCGAATCCTGCACTTTCTTCCAGACCACCATCGAATTCCGCCCGACCCTGCAGGCACAACGCGACGACGCCGCCGAGAAAGGACAACTCGGCCGCCAGAAAGTGTTCGACGGACTGCTCGCCCGACTCGATCAAAGCGCCTCCTGACAAGACGCACTTGACAACATCACCCGCATAATGGTCAAGCAGGTCTTTGAGCACGTCAACGGGCACGCCGGCATCAGCGTGGCGCTGGGCGTAGCAGTGCCGCAGCACGTACGGGGTGATTAGCGAGCGGTCAAACGGCAGCGGGGCCCCGTTGAGGCCCAGGAGTTCGCTATTGATGTTCGGGATGGCCCGCGTCCAGAGGCGGAACGCCACCCCGACGCAGGAAGCGGTCAGGTGGCCGCGGGCCTGGTGGGAGCGCAGTAGCGGGGAGGGAAACAGCCACTGCCGGGTCGCCGGGGCGGTGGGCATTTGCTCGCGGCGATGCTGCCAGGTCGTGATGATCTCGGCGGTGGCGGTGGCGATAGGCAGCCGGCGGCGCCGCCGGGCGGCCTTATGGTTGTCGTAGATCAGGTTGTGTTGGCCGTCGATGACTTCCACGCAGCCGACCTTGAGGCTGACGATCTCGCCAGGGCGCCGCCCGGTGTCTCGCAGGATCTGGTAGATGCTTTGATGCATGGCCCGCAGGTCGGCGGCACTGATCGAGCCGTGTCCCGATGTCGGACCCAACAGGTGAAGGTGCCGGTCAAGCTGGCGGATCACGGTGTCGGGCAACGCCTTTCCCAGCTGTTCCTCGTTGACGTCTTCGACCGCCCCGGTGGCGGCGCGGGGCTGGTCGAAACGGGTCGGGCACCTCGGTCAACAGCGCGTTGGCGCGGCCGTGCTCGATCACCTCGCAGAACACCCGCAGCAGCTGGGTGCGGTAGGAAGCGGAGTGCGCACTGCCGTCGGTGCGGCGTTGCTCGACGATGGCCCGCTCGACCAGGACGAAGTCACCCGCGCCCAGGCCGCTCGGGTCGCTGCGGCCGCAGGCCACCAAGGGTTTGTGAGGCCACCCGACAGGCCCGCAGCGCTTGCCGCACTCGTTGCAGGTAGGGGCGGGTGTTACGGGCCCAGTCCTTGATCACTTCGCGCAGCCAACCCAACTCGATGCAGCCGAAGTCGACGGTCCCTTTGGTGGCTGGCCAGCGGCGTGAGCCGTTGGACTGCAGGTCCAAAAGCTGCACCCGCCACACATCGCCGGCGTAGGGGTCGGTGCCGGCGTACTGAGTCCAAGCTCTTTCCAGGTACCGGCGCAGGTCGGCGAACAAGCCCCTCACGGCCGCGTTGTATTGCACACCACCGCTGCCACATACGGTTTCGGGGTCGACATGGCGAACCGAGTCGGCCCCTTTGAGGCGTGCGATGAGGATCCGCACCGGCAGCGGGTCCAACGGGGGAGGTGATTGGTCGCGGCGTTGCAGCGCGTAAAGCAGCTCCAAACGCACCAGCTCGGGCAGGCCGGCCAACGAGAACTGGTGGGCCGCGATCCGGGGCTTCTCACCAGCGATCCACGCGGCCAGCTCCTGCGGCGACATCGACGCGGGGTTGCCTTGGCGCTGCAGCCGATTGCCGTGGAACCAGCACAGCCCACGCCGGGTGACCCGGTCGCGACCGCAACCGATGACCAGGCACGGCTCGGTGCGGACCAGTGGCCGAGCCGCTGCGATGAACTCCTCCAACGGTCCGGCGCCGGCCTTGCGCCAGGCCCGCTCGTGCCGGAAACACAGCCCGCGGCAATGCAACTCGCCCTGGCAGTCGGGCACCGCGCAGACACCTCGGGCAACCGGGCGAGTCGGGCGCCGCCGTGGAGCGCGGTCGAACTCCTCCTCGCAGACACCGGCCACCTCGCGCGCCCGCCGGCAACTCGAACAACGGCCGTTAAAGCCTCGCGCAGCGGTGGGGCAGCCCGGAGTCCGACACCGCCACGCAGCGGTCCGGTCACTGTCCAAATCCCCGGTAAACAGCCACAGCGACCCATCCCACTCACCTGGGCGCCACGCGGCATCAATGTGCTCAGACAGCCACTGCAGCCACGCGGCATCGGTCACCGACCTCGAGTCGGCGCCGGCGCCGACCAGCAGATGAGAAGCTGGCGTGGTCATCGGAAGCGCTCCCCGGCAGCCACAGCCTCCACGGCTCGCCGTTTGTCCTCGTCTCGTGCATGCAGGTAAACAGCGGTCGAGGCCAACGAGGCGTGACCCAAAAGTCGTTGTACGACATCGAGATCCACCCCTGCGCGTACCCAGTTCGTAGCCGCCGTATGGCGCAGCATGTGCGGCCGTACCGCAAAGCCGCACTCTGTGGCCAGTCGCTCAAAGAACCGTTTCGCCGCGCGATAGGTCATCGGCGCGCCCAGCGGGTCGTGGTAGAGGTTGACCAACACCATGTCGCAGTCGTCGTCACCGAGGATCTCCGTGCGTTCGAATTGGTAGTCCGCGTACGTCGACAGCACCGCCGGGCTCGCCGGCACGGTGCGGGCAAACCGCGACTTCGCTAGTGCCCCATTGGGATTGGCCCGGTGCCGCACGTGAACGTGAGCGCCCAAAACCGTGCAACTCACGCTGCGCGAATCGGGCAGCAGGTGCAGATCGGATCGGCGTAATCCCAAAGCTTCCCCGATCCGCAGGCCCCCCTCACGCAGCAAAGACACCATGAATCGTTCCCGGGGCCGCCGACAACACGCCACGACCCGGTCGGCCTGCTCGGCGGTGAACGCCTCCGGGAACGCCTCTTCGGTCCTGGCCTTGAGTGCGCGGGCCCGCACCGTCCGGAACTGGCCGGATTCTCCAGTATCAAAACCCGGCGGGGTGAACCGCAGCCAGCGAGGTTCGGACAGCCTGTCGGCCACAGCCTGATCGATCACCCCGGTCCTGGCGCAAAACCGCAGGAACTCACACACCGCGGTGAGGATCGCGTTTACCGTTGCGCCCGAACGCAATCGCTTGTCCCGGTGCGGGGTGGCTTCGACGAAGTGCTTGAACCGGGCCAAGCCCGTCAGGCTGATCGAGGACCAGTCCACCCCATGGTCAGCACACCAGCCCAGAAAGTTCGCCACCCGCCCGGCATAGGCACGGATCGTCTGCGGCGATCGCCCGGCCCCATGCAGCGCTCGCAGGAAGTCGCTGGCCTCCCGGTGCATCACGAATCCGCAGTCCAGCACCACCCACAACTCGGATCCATCCAGGGGTGAAACCGCCCGTCGGCGCGGAACGCGTTCACGTGCCAAACGTAACGGTCGTGCCTCAAAGTACCGGATATTCGTAAGGCACCGGCGTGTCAGGCCGCTGAACTCACGTGGCTCATACGCTCCCTACCAGTACAGATAACATACGTGTGTCGTAGTGCGTGCACGAGGGCCCCTGGGCTGCGCCCGGCGTCGGGGCCGGCGAGCTTGAAGGCGCGCAGGACGCGGTATTGCAAGGCTCCGCGGGTGATTCGGTGGCCGTCGTGGCCCACGAACAGTGGGGCGTCGGCCGGCCAGCGGTTGAGCTCGGTCCCGCCGGCGCGGCGGCGCGGTGGTGCGGGCAAGCGTGCGGCTCTGCTGCCCACGTATGCGGTGAGCACATCGATGAGGGCCGCCTCGATCGGGACGGCGCGGTCTTTGTTGCCTTTGCCGCGGACGTGCAGCACACCGGCACGGTCGTCGGTGACGCGCAGATCGCCGACATTGGCGCCACGCAGCTCCTGCGCGCGCAGGACGGCGAGCAGTGCGGTCAGGATGAGGGCTCGGTCGCGTTCGGGCCAGTCGGTGCGCCGGGTGAGCCCAGTGCGTGTGTCGAGTGAACCGAGCAGCCCCTGGGCGGCGGAGCGGGGAAGCGATTTGGGCAGGGTTTTGGCGGGTTTGGGGCGCCCGACCAGCTGCATGGGGTTGGCGGGGAGCAGGTCGGCGCTAAATAAGTAGCTGCACACGGTGTTCCAGCACCTGCCATGCACGTCATGCCCGGGTCGCAAGGTAGATGGTGGCGGCCGACCGGCCTCCGGTGAGGGGGTTGTCGAACCAGACCTGCTGGGCCTCGACGTCGGTGAATACGGTTTCGAGGACCGCGCTGAAGTCCTCGTCCGGTGCATCGTCGGACCACATGGCGAACGTTCCACCCGGGACGATATGAGCGGATGCGGCTCGTAGACCGTCGTGGGTGTAGAAGTCAGCGTGTCGATCGTGGAGCAGGTGGCGGGGCGAGTGGTCGATGTCGAGCAGGATCGCGTCATAGGTTCGGCAACGGCGCTCCGGATCGAATCCCACCACGCTCGTGGCGGCGGCGAAGAAGTCCGCGCACACCAGGGCGACGCGGCCGTCGGCGGCTAGGCCAACCGTATCTGGTAGCAGGTCGCGTTCGTGCCAGTCGATGACAGCATCGGAGTATTCGATAACTGTCAGTGTCCGAATCCGTTTGCACTCCAACGTTTCTTGAGCGGTATAGCCGAGGCCGAGACCACCAACGACCACGTCCAGGCCCGGTCCCGGCGTCCTCGCCAGTGCCAGCCGCGCCAGCTCCCGTTCGGCGACGGTGAACAGGCTCGACATCAGGTACTCGTCATCGAGCTTGACCTCATACACATCGGCGCGCACCGAGAGATCGAATCTGCGCCGCAAGCTGATCACACCCATCGGAGTCTGCCGCCAGCCCAACTCCTCGAAGTGTGCGCTCATCGAAAACGACGATAGCCCGGCGTGACGGTGTGCACCCCGACATCACCGACGCGCGGCCCGGTGCGGACCCCGTTCCTCGGCGATCTGGCCTCGCACCAAGGCGCTCTACTGCTTCCCGGTCGCCGTCGGCCGCCAGATTGACGGCGAAACCCGACAGCTCTACCGAGACCAGACAAGAGTGGTGATTCATCAGATGCAATGACGAAGAGCTTTACCGTGGATAACAGCGGTTATGCACGATCGATACGCCGTCCGACTTTTTGTTCGTGTGCTGGGCATCAGCCCCTAATCGCGGCGGCGAGTAGGTCCATTACATCGTGTCCGAATGGCGCTTGCTCAGCGGTCGGGCGCACGGTTTTCATTGACCTGCGAGGCACGCCAACGCGCCCCGCGCTGGCGAGGGCGACCATTATGTCGTGCTCGATGCGACGATTCCTGCCGAACGGTTCCTCGGCACTGTACGAGCAGCGATGCTCGCCGCACCTGTGGCCACCGACCGATTCGCGGCGTTCGCGGGTATCGCACCCGCCGAAGAACTGCGCAAGCCCTGGGCACTGCGGTAGCTCACCAGTCCACGATTGAAGGGGGGTCGATATGAAGGGGTATTTGTCGTCCGAGGACACCTGGCGGGGGAAGTTTTGGTTACCGGATGAGCCTGACGACATACAGCGCGGAATCCTGACGTACGCACCCGATCGAGGTGTCCGTCTGCCAACAGGGGCAGGTTGGCGAGAGCCGCGAGAGTGTCGCGTCAGCACTGGCCTGCGGCGAATGCTGAATAGGTGATAGCTACTCGACCATTTGGCACCTTGCCGACCACCCACAGGTAGAGCCGATCGGACTCGGCCAAGTCTCCGCGTGATCTCACAGTCGAGCTATAGCTGCTACCCAACCTGTACCTAACAACGATGCACAATGATGACTGAGGACAACAACCGAACGACTCAAGTGCCATCCGATCAACCCAGCCGACGCGTGGCGGCGGCCCCGTCGTGTGATGCACGATCGCCCCACCCCCCAAAGCTCTTGGGACAGTTACGTCCAGGGGCGTGGTGTATGGGCGGTTAGGCCTGGTGGGCGTGTCGTAGCCCGGTAGAGGGCGGTCATCGCGTGATCCTTCGAACTGACCGGCAAAGTCAATCGAAGGAGAACAACGCGATGACCTCATCCCACCCTATCGACGTCGAGAAGCTGCTGGCTGATCAACTCGCGCAGGCGAGCCCGGATCTGCTGCGTGGTCTGCTGTCGGCGTTCATCCACGCTCTGATGGGCGCGGAAGCCGACGCCATCTGTGGTGCGGGCTACCGCCAGCGCAGCGACGAGCGGTCCAATAGCCGCAACGGCTACCGGCCTCGTGATTTCGACACTCGCGCCGGGACCATGGACGTGGCGATCCCTAAGCTGCGTTCGGGGAGCTATTTCCCGGACTGGCTTTTAGAGCGGCGCAAGCGCGCCGAGCGGGCACTGACGTCGGTGGTGGCGACCTGCTATCTGCTGGGCGTGTCCACCCGGCGGATGGAACGCCTCGTCGAATCCCTGGGCGTGACAAGACTTTCCAAGTCCCAGGTCTCGGTCATGGCCGCCGAGCTCGATGAGACCGTGGAGGCCTTCCGCACCCGCCCCCTCGACGCTGGCCCGTACACATTCGTTGCCGCTGACGCCCTGGTGCTCAAGGTGCGTGAGAACGGCCGCGTCATCGGCGTGCACACCCTGATCGCCACCGGCGTCAACGCCGAGGGCTACCGGGAAATCCTGGGGGTACAGGTCACCTCCGCCGAAGATGGGGCGGGCTGGCTGGCGTTCTTCCGCGATTTGGTCGCCCGCGGCCTGTCCGGGGTTGCGCTGGTCACCAGTGACGCCCACCCGGGGCTGGTGGCCGCGATCGGGGCCACCTTGCCCGGGGCGGCCTGGCAACGGTGCAGAACTCATTACGCGGTCAACCTGATGTCGGTCACCCCCAAATCGTCCTGGCCGTGGGTACGCACCCTGTTGCACTCCATCTTCGACCAACCCGATGCGGAATCTGTTGTCGCTCAATACGATCGGGTACTCGACGCGCTCACCGACAAGCTTCCCAAAGTGGCCGAGCACCTCGATGGCGCCCGCGTGGATCTGCTGGCGTTCACCGCCTTCCCCAAACAGATCTGGCGCCAGATCTGGTCCAATAATCCCCAGGAGCGCCTCAATCGAGAGGTTCGGCGCCGGACCGACGTCGTGGGCATCTTCCCCGACCGGACCTCCATCATCCGCCTGGTCGGCGCCGTGCTCGCCGAACAACACGACGAATGGATCGAAGGACGGCGCTACCTCGGCCTCGACGTCCTCACCCGCGCCCGAGCCACGCTGACCAGCACAGACCAACCCGCCGGCCAGCAAACCACCACCACACCAGCCCTGACCGCCTAAACTGCCCCACGAAGGGTCACGCGATCGAACGAACTCTTACACCACGACCCTGGGCTTGGCCCTTGGGACTCGCGTCGATGTTTTCCTGGGTCATGTTGGCAAAAGGAGAGCAGCAATGTTATCGATGCGGGATCACGACGTTGAGGACTATGCGACGTTACGCGACATGGACACCACCGACGTCGCTGTGTTGGACGAGGACGACCGCGCTTGTCTTGACGAGTTGGGCCAGTATCTCGTCTCCACCGATGCATTTCAGCGCTTCGCGATCTGGCTGCTGCATAAGCACTTTGAACCGGCTGCAGGAGAGGTCTTTGTGGAAAGCGTCATCACGGCGCCGCGCGGAACCCAAACCACGCCTGTCCAGCGGTGCTCCGCGCAGGGTCTGGACGCGACCTCGATATGTTTCGACGACGTCTGCTCTGGTGTCGGTGTCATCGGCATGGAGTTCGCCGATCCGACCGACTTCGGCTCCACCTCGCCGCTGAGCCCCGATGACGAGCCCGTATTGGCCGGCATCGCCCAACGGCTGCAGGCCCACGGCAAAACCGAGCGATTCGGCGCGCGGCTGATCCGCAACCCGCTTGGCCTTTTGGAAAACGAAGTGCTCGTCGAAACCTGCGACCTCGCCCACCGGACCCTGCACTGCAGCGTCGGTGAGCATGACAGCGTCCACGCCGGCACCACTATCGAAACAACCTGGCAATGGAAACCAAGCCCCAGCAAGACCGGGCCCAGGGCGATTCGGCGATGCTCGTATTCATGTTTTAACGATGGCAGCGGCCACACTTCAACGCACATGGGGGGCCCGGGGCTGACCTGACCCGTTGACGGGCGACCTTCCAAGCCCCGGTAGCCGGGGAGCTGAGGTTTCTGCTGATGGTCCTTGATCGTGAGTGGGTCGGGGTGGTCTTCGGTGGGAGAGCTACTGGCGGGCCTGCCTGGTGGCGCTGTCAAGTTAAGCGAAGTGGGCGCGGCCGTCAATCCCATCAGCCTCATACGTCACACGTGACCTGGGGGTTCACGGGAACGCATCGCCTCCGATCCCGATCCGATCGCTTAACTTGACAGTGCCCTGTAGACCACGATCTCCCGGAGAACATTCAACAAGTTGGTGATACAGCCACACCACGTGCCCGATGATTTCGATCGGATACCGATAGCCCTTGTATCTTGCCGCAATCGCCACAACCTCCAATCCCGGCAGCACCACACCTGGCCAACAACTTGACGATGCCGTCTGCGATGCCGGCGGCGAGCCGAGGCGGAGGACCATCGCCGAGCGACGCGATTGGCGCGCTTCGCCCGTCACCTCGAAACTGCGACGCTCAGCCGCCCGGCGTAGTCACGATCCTCGCGCCGGACGGACCGGTCGATCAGCAGCGGTAATAGGTGAGTGCAGTTCGCGCACCGGCGGTTCCGCTGTTTGCGCGCGTTGTTCGGAGGGCCTAAGAGGGCGCGCCGAACTAGCCCAAATGCGTGGACAACCAATGTGGCGTCGGAGACGATTACACTCACTCAGCCGCCGGATGACGTAGTTATCGGTGGAGTCGGCGGGGGCGCGCGACAGACGGGACACCCGGGGAGGATGTGGTGATGAGTCATCCAGTCGCCGATCGACCCGTGTCCTCCCTGTCGCGAACTATCGCGCGTCTTGTTCTCGGCGCCTTCCTGATATTCGCCGGGGTCAGTCATCTGAGCTTTGCCCGGACCGCCTTCTACGCCCAGGTACCGCCGTGGCTGCCGTTGAACGCCGACTTCGTCGTCATCGCCTCAGCTTGATTTTTAACCTTTCTCGATGGTGCGTGATCGGGTTGCCGGCGTGTCTGGCGGGAGGATCAGTTCCGCTGCCTGGGCGCTGATCTGGCGCATTTGTGTGACGAGTCGGCGAAGTCGGCGGTTGTTGTCGATCCATTCTCGGTAGAGCGCGGCCTGCTGGCTGGTGAGGCGGCGGGTGATGGTCTTGCCGGCCACCTTGGTCGTCCATTGGTGGTAGGGGCCGTGGAGCTGGGGCGGGTCGGCGTGGCAGCGGCAGCCGGGTGTGCCGCAGCGGGTGCTGCGTTCGATGACGGTGCCGGAGGCGATGAACCCGATCTGGGCCAGCTGCGCTACCAGTTTCCGGTACTGCCGCTGGTAATCGGCCAATTGCTCTGTGCGGGCGGCTGATTCGGACATTTCGTTGCTCCTGTGTCGGCGTGTCGGCTGGCATTGTCCCACCCTACCAGACAGTATTAATACTGTCTGGTAGGGTGATCCGGAGAGGACCGACATGCGCACCGCACAGGCCGGGGCACTAGCCGGGTTCCGCCGCGACTACCACGCCTGCCTGCACCGCCGCGCCGACGCACTGTTCGAACTCACCGACGCGCTGCTGTGCGCCGACGGACCGGTGGTCTCGCTGCCCGAGCTGTCACTGACCGCCGAGCACCGCCGCGGGCACGGCGCCCTCTACGACGGCCTGGCCTGCGGGCACATCGACGTCGCCCGGCTGCGCGTGTCGCTGGCCACGCTCGCGCTGCCCCGCGACCCACAGGGCCGGATCACGCTCACCGTCGACGTCAGCCCGTGGCTGCGCCCTGATGCGGCCACCAGCCCGGATCGGTTGTTCTGCCACGTCTACGGGCGCGGCAAAGGCAACGCACAGATGATCCCGGGCTGGCCCTACTCGTTCGTCGCCGCACTCGAGACCGGCCGCACCTGCTGGACCGCGATCCTCGACGCGCAGCGGCTGGGCCCCTGCGACGACCCCACCGAGGTGACCGCCACGCAGGTCCGCGAGGTCATCGAGCGGATCCAAGCGACCGGCCAACACCGGCCCGGCGACCCCGACATCCTGATCGTGTTCGACGCCGGCTACGACGTCACCCGGCTTGCCTACCTGTTGGCCGACCTGCCAGTGGAACTGCTGGGCCGCATCCGCTGCGACCGGGTCCTGCACTTCCCCGTGCCACCCCAACAGGGCACGGTCGGGCGTCCCGCCAAACACGGCCCCGCCTTCGCGCTGGCCGACCCGGCCACCCACCCCGAACCCGACACGACCACCACCAGCCACACCAGCCGCTACGGCACCGCGCAAGCATGCGCCTGGCACCGGCTGCACCCGCGCTTGACCAGCCGCACCGCCTGGCGACACCACGAAGGCCAGCTACCGATCATCGAGGGCACCCTGATCCGGCTGACCGTGGACCGCCTCCCCGGCGACCGCGATCCCAAACCCGTGTGGCTGTGGTCCTCGCACCCACACGCCGAACCCGCCGACATCGACCGGCTCTGGCGAATGTACCTGCGCCGCTTCGACATCGAACACACCTTCCGGTTCCTCAAGCAAACCCTGGGCTGGACCCGCCCCCGGGTCCGCACACCCAAGCAGGCCGACCGCTGGACCTGGCTGATCATCGCCGCCCACACCCAACTCCGGCTCGCCCGCGACCTCGCCGAAGACCTACGCCGACCCTGGGAGAAACCCGCCACCGAGCCCCGCCGGCTCACCCCAGCGCGGGTCCGCCGAGGGTTTCGGAACATCCGCCCGACAACACCCCTGCCGGCCAGCGCACCAAAACCCGCCCGACCCGGCCCCGGACGCCCACCCGGCACCAAAAACAAGCAGCGCGCCACCCGGCACCACGTCGGCAAGCGCGCCACTACCCAACCGAGCAAGCCCGATACGGGTTAAAAAGCAAGCTCAGGCGTGGTTGAAATCGCGCTCGGAGCGAGCCTGGTGCTTCTGAGCCGGTGGCAAGTGCCGGTCGGATGTGTCGTGGCGATCTTCTTCGTTCTGGTGTTTCCCGGCAACGTCTCCCAATTCGTCACGCATGCAAATGCTTTCGGGCTCGACTCCGACCTCGTACGCGGTGTTCGGCTGCTGTTCCAGCCGCTGCTCGTGATCTGGGCGCTGTGGTGCACGGGGGCATGGGCGGCCCTCCGAAACCGCAGATCCAGGGATGCGCGGGGCGTCTAGCTCTCGCTAGGGAAGTCGGCCGGTCGGCAACGTTGTCAGATTGTTTGGATGGCATCGTCAAGTTGTTGGCCAGGTGTGGTGCTGCCAGGATTGGTCGTTGTGGCGCTCGCTCGCCCAAGTCCACCTGAGTTCCTACTCACGCGGACGCGTGTGCCTGATCGGCGACGCGGCCCGGTGCGCCTCGCCCCGTTCGGGCATGGGAACCAGCCTCGCAGTGGTCGGGGCCTACGTGCTGGCCCACGAGCTGGGTGCCACGTGCGGGGACCACGCGGCGGCGTTCGCCAAATATCAGCAGCTGCTCGTGCCATACGTGGCGCGGTGCCAGAAGCTCGCCATCGACAACCTCAAGCTGGACAACCCCTCCTCGGCCTGGATCACCTGGCTCCGAAACGTCGGACTTCGACTCCTTAGCATCCCCGGCGTCAGCAAACTCGTCGCCCGGAAGTCGCTGGCGGTCGGACGTTCCTTCACGCTGCCGAGCTACTGAGCCGCTCGATCACCATCGACGCAGGGTTCGAGCAAGACATTCCCGGCGAGCAACTCGCCGAGGCGCCCGGGCTGTCAGTACCGCGCGTCTATCAGATCCGCGACGGGCGACCGTAGCTCTCCACGTGGCTCGGTGTCACCAACGTCCGAACCCCTTTTGCCGAAAAAATGGCTGGCCGGCTGGCCTGCAGTGCGGCGTATCGTCTGGCGCTATGGAGTCGCACAGCTTCAAGCTCGAGTTGCCCCAGGGGACCACGATAGAGGCTGCGTACTGGGCGGGCCTAAAGCTGGCCTAAAGCACATCGAGGAGACGCTGAATCTCAAGGCCTACGCGGACTACCGCCCGGTTGGGTCCGTGCCGCACCCAACCATGTCCGGCATAGGTATATGGAGTTACAGCTACAAGGCTTAGTTCAATCCGTGACCTGCGAAATCAACTGAATCCGATCAAACAACCTGACTCTAAAATCAGGGGGACTCGGTATCGGGGACCGGCCAAAATCGTTGCGGCATGCGGAACTCCCATCAGCCGACCAGGATCCGGGAACGGGTGATGAAACGCTTCGCCTCGCTCGGGCAGGCCCAACGGTTCCTCTTTGTGTTCAGCCACATCCAACAGCATTTTCGGCCCCGTCGTCATCTGATCAGTGCACCCCAATGGCGAACCGAGATGACCGACCGCTTCGCGGTCTGGGATGAGATCACAGCCGCTGCAGCGGCATGAAAGACACAGTCAACCACTACATTCCGCCACCGAATCTACTCACATCGACTGCGCCACAAGCATTCGCAAATAACTTGACGATCCCACCAGCAGCCCGCCGACCAGCGTGGCGTTCTCCGTCGAGCCCTCCACCAGCGCCAACGGATGTTTGTTGCCCTCGATGTCGATGCCCAGCGCCACGACGCAGCAGGACTCGGCGGAGTGCACCCCGTCGATCATCACTGCCACCAGATCCAGCCCGGACGGGTCCATGGCCAAGGACGTCGATCGCACTCTCTGCGACATCGCCGCCGAACACGGGAGCCTCCAACGCGATGCGGGGAAGGCCTATGTCCAGTCGTTAAGTGCCGACAAGCGCTACCACCGCGACGTCTACTGAAGCCATCCTCCCGTTTGCGAGGAACCGTAATGCAGCGGAAACGCCGGACACCTTCTGCCGAAACATCTTCGTCGCACCATTCACTCGAGATTTGGTTGCGCGCTCGACGGAGGGACGTACCCGTGGCTCGGGAGTGTGATGGGCCCGTTAGGGACGCTGTGCACGCTGTCTGCCCATTGCAGTGTCGGCTGCGGCATGGCGCTGCAAGTGACAACCCACCCAGTGATCAGGCGTCGACAGGTGACCAAGTCGATTGGGCAGGGTTCCCCGTCGACCTGGACTTGGCGTTCTCCCAGCGGCAGCGCGACAAGGTCTACGTGCAGCACCTGATGCGCAAGCGCGGAGCCTACCTGTGGCGATGGCTACCGGACGGCGCACAGCTGTGCGTCTGTGAAACCGCGACCGACCATGGGCACCTCGATCTGGACGCGGCGGAGGACTACGTCCGGTCGTAAAGCGCCGACAAGCGTTACCACCAAGACGTCTACTAGGTGGGCAGCCCAGATGATCCGGGTTAGAAGCCACTAACTTCACAACCGGTGGCGCTGTCGGCGGCGGCGTCATCCGCGCAGCCGGATGACGTGGCACTGTCACGTTAGTTGAAAACTATTGTGGTGCAGTTTGTTTTGGAGCAGTAGCGATGGATCAGCTTTGGCACGCAAGCAGATAACGGACCGAATAAGAAGCCGTGTGCTAGTGCCAGTAATTTAGAACGCATTCGAAAATTGGCCACATCCGCGCGAGTCGTCGGGTCATGAGGCCGATCATGGCGATGTGGATGACGGCCTCGTGGTGGTCGGGTCGGGTCTCGTAGGCACGCCCGCAACGACGGTGCTTGATGATCCAGCCGAACGTGCGCTCCACCACCCAAACTCGGGGCCGCACGTGGAATCCGGTGCTGCCGGGGAGCCGTTTGATGATCTCAACCCGAAGGGCGAGTACACCTTTCGCCCAACCCAGCAGCCGCCCGGGGTAGCCACCGTCGGCCCAGACCAGCCGGATGCTGGAGAAGCTGCCGCGCACTGCGGCCAGTAACCGATGCGCGGCGTCGCGGTCCTGGATCGAGGCCGCGGTCACCACCACCGCCAACAGCAGCCCGCAAGCATCCACCGCGATGTGGCGCTTGCCCTCGTTCGTCGGTTTCCCGCCGTCCCACCCGCGACGAGACCGCGGCACGGTGTCGGCGGCGGGCACGGTCTGCGAGTCGATGACCGCTGCGGTCGGGCAGCGGTCCCGCCCGGCACGGACCCGCCCCCGGTCGCGCAACGCGTCGTGGATGCGTCGCCACACCCCCACGCGGACCCAGCGCACGAAGATCCGGTACACCGTCGACGCGGGCGGGAACTCCACCGGCAGCTGCCGCCAGGCGATTCGACCGCGCACGATGTACAGAATCGAATCCAGAAACGGGCGGCGACAGTACTTTTCGGGTCTGCCGCCGCGACCCGCCGCATTGCCGGGCGGCGGCAGCAGCGGTTCGGACACCGCCCACTGCGTGTCGGTCAGCGACCAGGACGAATACACCGCACGCCGATGCCCATCCGAGCAGGGCGGGCACGACGGGCACGACGAGATGGGGGCAGATGGCATTGTGGGCCTCCTGGGTACCGGCAGCGACTCTTCATCCCTGACCCAACCAGGAAGCCCACCCCTACCTCACCAGCGCCGTCATGAGTTCTCGAATGCACTCTCAGTCCTTGCGGCCCGCGTCGACCAGGCGGAGAACCGCCGAGCCCTCCTCATCGGAGGCCTCTAGATCCACCTCCACGTCGAAGCCCCAGTCGTGGTCGCCAGCCGGGTCGTCCAGGATCTGCCGCACCCGCCACACGCCGGGCTGCCGGTCGATGATCAGCAGCGCCGGGCCCCGGGCGTCGGCGCCTGTGTCCACCACGTCGTGCTCGCCGAAGTACGCGCGGATGACGTCCTCCCAACGATCGGAGGTCCACCCGGAGTCGGCATCCAGCAGGCCGAGGTCGTGCCAGCTGCGCCGTGCGAAAAACTCCACCCGCCGGAACAGCGCGTTGCGGACCATCGCGGTGAACGCCCGCTCGTTCCCCGTCAGCGGGCGAGCCGGTACGGCCACGGGCACGCCCAGCGGCTGGTCCGGGCTGGTGAGCTGCTCCCATTCGTCGAGCAGGCTCGAGTCGACCTGGCGCACCAGCTCGCCAAGCCACTCGACGACGTCGGTGACCTCCTCGGTCCGCACGGCGGCGGGCACTCCGGACCGCAGTGCCTTGAACGCGTCGGAAAGATAGCGGAGCACCGCGCCCTCGGAGCGGGTCAGCCCGTAGACGCTGACGAACTCCCGGAACGTAAACGCCCGCTCCCACATCTCGCGCACGACGGACTTCGGCGACAGCTGCCCGTCAGCGGCCCACGGGTTGCTCTGCAGATACACCTCGAAGGCGTGCCCGAGCAGCTCGTCGAGCGGCCGGGGATAGGTGACCTCATCCAGCAGCTCCATCCGCTCGTCGTACTCGATGCCCTCGGCCTTCATCTGGGCCACAGCCTCGCCCCGGGCCTTATTCAGCTGCGCCGCCAGGATCTGGCGAGGGTCCTCAAGGGTCGCCTCGATGACCGAAACTACGTCCAGCGCATAGGTTTCGGACGCCGGGTCGAGCACGTCGACCGCAGCGAGCGCGAACGTCGACAGCGGCTGGTTGAGCGCGAAGTCGGGCGGCAGGTCGACGGTCAGTCGGTAGCGCCGTCCGTCGGCGTCGGGTTCGTCGAGCCGCTCCAGCACGTCGGCCTGCAGCAGCGAGCGCGCGATGCCGACCGCGTCGCGGATGAGCTGCAGCTGCCGTTTGCGCGGCTCGTGGTTCTCGGTGAGCAGCCGGCGCATCGCGACGAACGGGTCACCGGGACGGTCGACGACGTCGAGGATCATCGCCGTCGACACCCGCATATTGCTGGTCAGCGGCTCGGGGGCGGCCTCGACCAGCCGGGTCATGGTCGACTCGCTCCACGGCACTATGCCCTCGGGCACCTTGCGGCGCACCAGCTTTCGGCGCTTCTTCGGGTCGTCGGCGACCTTGGCGAACTGTTTGAGGTTCTCCACCTCGTGATCGGGCGCCTGAACGACGACGGTGCCCGCGGTGTCGTAGCCGGCCCGCCCGGCCCGCCCGGCGATCTGATGAAACTCGCGGGCGTTGAGCAGTCGGGTGCGCGTGCCGTCGTACTTCGACAAGGCCGAGAAGACCACGGTCCGGATCGGCACGTTGATACCGACGCCGAGGGTGTCGGTGCCGCAGATGGTCTTGAGCAGGCCGGCCTGGGCCAGCTGTTCCACCAGCCGCCGGTACTTGGGCAGCATCCCGGCGTGGTGAACGCCGATCCCATGCCGGACCAGTCGCGACAGCGTTGACCCAAACGCCGATGAAAAGCGGAACCCACCGATCATGTCGGCGATCGCCGCCTTCTCCTCCTTGGTGCACACGTTGACGCTCATCAGCCCCTGTGCCCGCTCCAGCGCCGAGGCCTGGGTGAAGTGGACGACGTAGATCGGCGCCTGTTTCGTGTCGAGCAGGTCGCCGATCGTTTCGTGCATCGGCGTGGTCGCGTAGCTGTAGAACAGCGGAACCGGACGCTCGGCATTGGCGACCAGCGCTGTCGGCCTGCCGGTGCGTCGAGTGAGGTCCTCACGGAGGAACGTGACGTCGCCGAGCGTGGCCGACATCAACAGGAACTGGGCGTGCGGTAACTCAAGCAGCGGCACCTGCCAAGCCCAGCCGCGATCGGGGTCGCCGTAGAAGTGAAATTCGTCCATGACGACCAAGCCGATGTCGACGCTCGCACCCTCGCGCAGTGCGATGTTGGCCAGCACCTCGGCGGTGCAGGCGATGATCGGTGCCCCCACGTTGACCGCGGCGTCGCCGGTGAGCATGCCCACGTTGGCCGCCCCGAACACGTCGCAGAGGGCGAAGAACTTCTCGCTGACCAGCGCCTTAATCGGCGCGGTGTAGTAGCTGCTCCGTCCCGCAGCCAGCGCCGCGTACAGCGCGCCGGTGGCCACCAGCGACTTGCCCGTCCCGGTCGGCGTCGCCAGGACAACGTTCGCGCCACTGACCATTTCGATCAGCGCCTCCTCCTGCGCCGGGTACAGCACAGTGCCGCTCGCTTCGGCCCATGCGGCGAAGGACGCGAACAGCACGTCGGGGTCCGCGCCCTTCGCCCGCAGCGCGGACAGGTCGCTCGGATCGTCGAGCAGGGCAGGAGCAGTGGCGGTCATTGTGAGGACCAGCGTGCCTGACGGGGAATTGCTCCTGACGGGTGCAGGGGCGTTCTGCACGGCGTTACTCATGACATCGTTGAGCAAACGTGGTGCTGACCGCGATCGAGGTACAGTTCGGGACCGGACACTGACATGTCGGCGGCGCTCGCGATGAGCGCGGTTGTCCTCGATCAGGCGTTGCAATGAGCATCGCCCGATCGCTCAATCATAATTGGTCGGTGCGGTTTTCGTCACCGTGACTTGTGATTGCCGTCGGGTCCATCTCGTCGTGCCCATCGTGCCCGCCCTACTCGGATGGGCATCGGTGTGCGGTGTATTCGTCCTCGTCGCTGACCGACGCGCAGTGGGCGGTGCTGGAACCGCTGCTGCCACCGCCCGGCAATGCGGCGGGTCGTGGCGGTAGACCCGAAAAGTACTGTCGCCGCCTGATTCTGGATGCGATTCTGTACGTGGTGCGCGGTGGAATCCCCTGGCGGCAGACCCGACCACCACGAGGCCGTCATCCACATCGCCATGATCGGCCTCATGACCCGACGACTCGCGCGGACGTGACCAGTTTCCGAATGCGTTCTCAGCCGACGGGCGCGGCTTCGCGTGACATCACCTCGGCGGCGGCGCGCTCCCCGGAGCGAACCGCGCCATCGACCCACCCGCACATGGTGGCTGAACTCTCGGTGCCGGCCCAATGGATTCGACCACACGGCGGACGCAGTGCGTGGCCGAACTCGGTCAGGACACCCGGCGGCGCGTGACTGATCATCCCGCCACCGGAATAGCGCTCTTTGGTCCAGTCCTGCTCGTGGAACTCGACGGGCGAGCCGGCCTTGTCGCCGAACCGGTCGACCAGTTCGCGCACCACCGTCGCTTTGCGCTCGGCCTCATCGAGCCGTCCCAGATCGCGCGCGGCGCGTCCCTCGGTGATCACGCACATGATCCCAGGGTCGCCGGTGTCCGTGCACGCGTCGAGGGTCAGCGTGGCCGGGCTTCCGGGCTGGACCGACTGGCCGCACAGCCCGTCGGCGCGCCAGAACGGCTCGTCATAGAAGATGGAGATCTTGATGATCGCGCCGCCGGGCATCCGCTGATGCAGCATCGAGCGGTCCACCGGCAGCATCGGCTCGTAGCTGATCGTGTTTGCGATCGCCAGCGGAATGGCCACGATCGCGCGGCGCGCACGGACCGTCAGGCCATCCGAGCGCACCGTCACGCCGTCAGCGTCCTGAGCGATGGTCCGCACCGGCTGCGACAGATGCACCGCATCGCCCAGTTCGGCGACGATGGGGCGGTAGATGGCACCCATGCCGCCGACCGGGCGGGCATCCTGGGCGCCGCCCTTGCCGGAAATGACGAAGGCGGGACCGCTGATGGTGGGGCCGGCAGCCGACCCCTGCTGCAGCAGCATCCACAGCAACGACGTCTCTGACGCGGCGGTGGTGTACGGGCCGGCCAGGGAGGTGTCGAGCATTTCGCGGGCCGCCTTGGACATCACGCTCTTCTCGAGCCATTCCCCGACACTGATCCGGTCCCACTCGGCGGCCTTCTTCGCCGCCCACGGGGCTTCGCGTGGAAGCGATTTGCACATCTGCTCCGCCTGGAGCAGGCCAATGCCAAGATTGGCTATCGCCCACGGGCTCACCGTCCACGGGATGGTGCCGCCGTAGCGGTGCTGCTTGCCGTCGACGATCATCATGGCTTGACCGTCGTTGTGCTGCTTGTATTCCGCCACACCGAATTCGTGCATCAGGGCATAGATCCGGTCCTGGCCCGGCCCGACCCACGCGCCGCCCCGATCGACCCACGCTCCGTCGTCGCGGGTTACCGTCCACGTACGACCGCCGACCCGGTCACGTGCCTCCAGCAGGGCAACCGAGCGGCCCGCTTGTTTCAACCGCAGCGCAGCCGTCAAGCCCGCAAATCCCGCACCGACGACGCAATAATCGAAATCCGCCACGCCCGTCTCCTTTGGTTGCAGTTGCCCTTGCCGCCTGTGCAGCAAGTTACACCGATCGCGACACCGGCCAATCCGGTTCCGGCAGAATTCACCGGTTCGTCAAACCGGTTGGCCGGTGGACGAATAGGGCAAGCTGCTGCCCGCGTTTTCATCGACCACCGGCCGGCCGCCGAGATAGGGAAACGCGCGTTGGGCGCACGACGTACGGTTGCAGATCTTGCAGCCGGCCCCGATCGGGACCGCGGTGGTCGGATCGTCGAGGACGACCCCGGTGGAGTAGACGAGTTTGTCGGCGTGGGCGAGGTCGCAGCCCAGCCCGACGGCGAAACTCTTCTGCTGGCCGAGATAACCTCCCGAATTTCCGAAGCCTTCGGGCGCGGTGGTCTTGGCGACCCAGAAGTACGATCGACCGTCGGGCATTTGCGCCACCTGCACGACGATCCGGCCCGGCTGGGCGAATGCGTCGTGCACCACCCAGAGCGGACAGCTGCCACCCACCCGGCTGAAGTGAAATGCCGTGGCCGACTGTCGTTTTGAGATGTTTCCGGCCTTATCGGTCCGTACGAAAATGAACGGCACGCCGCGCTGCTGCGGGCGCTGCAGCGTCGAAAGCCGGTGGCACACCGTCTCGAAACCCACCCCGAACCGACGGCCCAGCAGGTCGATGTCATATCGCAATTCCGCCGCGGCCCGGTGGAACTCGCGATAGGGCAGCAGGAACGCGCCGGCGAAGTAATTGGCCAGGCCGATCCGGGCGACGCCACGGGCTTCGGCGCTGAGCTGGTCGTCGGTGGCCACGATCGCCGAGATCAGGTCCGACTGGCTGAGCAGAGCGAGCTGGGTGGCGATCTGGAAGGCGCGCTGGCCGGGCATCAGCCAGCGGGCGACGCGAAGCACCTTGGTGTCCGCCTCATAGCGGCGCTTGGTGGTCTCGGGCAGGTCACCGTCGATCACCACGGTGATGCCGAACCCATCCCGCATCAGCTCCGCCAGCTGGATGTCCAACCCGCCGACTCGCATCCCGCTCTGGGTGAACATCTGCTCCGCCGCGAGGTCGAGCTCGCCGATGTAGTTCTTGCGGTCGTAGAAGAAGTCGCGGACCTCCTCGAACGGCATCGGCCGCTCCGGTGGCAGCGAGGTCTCGGAGGTGGCACGCGATCGATAGCCCTCCAGTTCCTCGGTGGCGTCGCGCAACCGCCGATGCACGCTGACCAGGCTGTGTCCGATCTCGGGCATCCGGGCAACGAACTCCTCGATCTGGCTGGGGCTGACCGCGTGCTCGGCGATGGCCTCGGTGAAGACGTCACCGAGGTCCGCCACCAGCCGGGCATCGGTATCGGGGGAGAAGTACTGCGCGGGCAGATCGAAGCGCTCGGTCAGCGCGAGCAGCACCGGCACGGTGATGGGGCGCTGGTCATTTTCCAGCTGGTTGACGTAGCTGGTGGACAGGTCCAGGGCTTGTGCCAGCGCGGCTTGGGTGAGCCCGCGCTCGTTTCGCAACCGCCGTAACCGGGCACCCGAAAACATCCTCGAAAATGTCTTGGAAGATGTGCGAGCCACCGCAGACACATTACTCCAACGCTTGTTCGCAAAGTTTGCAAACTGTGCTGGACGAGGACACAAAATTACGCATGTACAGGTACTTTCCCTAGCGACTGGCTTTGCATAGTGTGCGGATTATGTTGATGCATACGGTTCGGACCCGGCGCAGCGCCGATGATTTCCCGCGCGCCGAGCACCTGGCCGCCAAGATCGCGGACGTCGCCATCGACCCGGTTGCCGTCGAACCCGCGACGGCGGAGATGGTGCGCAACCGCATCATCGACAACGCCGCCGTCAGCGCCGCTTCGGTGCTGCGCCGGCCGGTCACGGTTGCCCGTCGGCAGGCACTGGCCCATGGCACGCGGCAGGGGGCCAGGGTCTTCGGCGTCGAGGGCACCTATTCGGCGGAGTGGGCGGCCTGGGCCAACGGGGTTGCGGTGCGCGAACTCGATTTCCACGACACCTTTCTGGCCGCCGACTACTCGCACCCTGGCGACAACATCCCGCCGCTCGTGGCGGTCGCGCAGCAGCTCGGCGTGGGCGGCGCAGACCTGATCCGTGGCTTGGCGACCGCGTACGAGATCCAGATCGACCTGGTCAAGGGAATCTGCTTGCACGAGCACAAGATTGACCATGTTGCGCACCTGGGTCCATCGGTGGCCGCGGGTATCGGGACCATGCTGCGGCTGGACGCCGAGACCATCTACCAGGCGGTCGGACAGGCACTGCACCTGACCACCAGCACGCGCCAATCCCGCAAGGGCCGGATCTCCAGCTGGAAGGCGTTCGCACCCGCGTTCGCCGGGAAGATCGCCATCGAGGCGGTCGACCGGGCGATGCGCGGTGAGGGAGCGCCGGCACCGATCTGGGAGGGCGAGGACGGCGTCATCGCCTGGCTGCTCGGCGGACCCGAACGCGAATACCAGGTTCGGCTGCCCGCTCCCGGGGAACCCAAGCGCGCCATTCTGGACAGCTACACCAAGGAGCACTCGGCGGAGTACCAAAGCCAGGCGCCGATCGACTTGGCACGGCGGCTGCGTGTCCGCATAGGCGACCTCGATCAGATCGCGACGATCGTGCTGCACACCAGCCACCACACTCACGTGGTGATCGGAACGGGGTCCGGGGACCCGCAAAAGTTCGACCCCGGCGCGTCGCGTGAAACGCTCGACCACTCGCTGCCGTACATCTTCGCCGTCGCGCTGCAGGACGGCAGCTGGCACCACGAGCGTTCCTACGCTCCCGAGCGGGCGCACCGGCCCGACACAATCGAGCTGTGGCGCAAGATCTCCACCGTCGAGGATCCCGAGTGGACCCGTCGCTATCACTCGAGCGATCCGGCCGAGAAGGCGTTCGGGGCGCGTGCGGAGGTGACACTCAAGAACGGTGAGGTGATGTCCGATGAACTGGCGGTGGCCGACGCCCACCCGCTGGGCGCCCGGCCGTTCGTCCGCGAGCAGTACGTGCGGAAGTTCACCGAACTCGCCGAGGATGTGGTGGAATCAGCTGAGCAGCAACGGTTCCTGGCCACCGTGGACTCTCTCTCCGATATCCAGGGCGGCGCCCTGGGCGCGCTCAATGTGGCGGTCGATCCGCGGGTGCTGGACAAGGCGCCCGTGATTCCGCCGGGAATCTTCCAGTGAAGGGCGGGCGCGGCCCACTCGCGGCGGCAGCCAGCCCGGCCGACAAGCGCGCCACACTGCGTGCCGGTCTGAATTCCGGTCGGCTGCAGCGATTTCCGGGCGCCTTCTCCGCACTCGTGGCCAAGGTGATCGCCGAAGTCGGCTTCGAGGGGGTCTACGTGTCCGGCGCAGCGCTCTCGGCCGACCTTGGCTTGCCCGACATCGGATTGACCACTCTGACCGAAGTCGCGACGCGTGGCGCTCAGATCGCCGGTGCCACCGACCTGCCCACGTTGATCGACGCCGACACCGGATTCGGTGAGCCGCTCAACGCGGCGCGCACCGTGACCCTCCTGGAGGACGCCGGGCTGGCCGGGTGCCACATCGAGGATCAGGTCAACCCGAAGCGATGCGGGCACCTGGACGGGAAGGCCGTCGTCCCGGCCGCCGACATGGTAAAGCGGCTGCGCGCAGCGGTATCCGCGCGGCTTGACCCCAACTTCGTGATTTGCGCCCGCACCGATGCGGCCGGCGTCGAAAGCGTATCCGCCGCCATCGATCGCGCCCACGCATATGCCGACGCCGGCGCCGACCTGATCTTCACCGAGGCGCTGTACGAGGTGGCCGACTTCGAGCGGTTCCGCGCCGCGGTCGACATCCCCTTGCTGGCCAACATGACCGAGTTCGGCAAGTCCCCGCTGCTCACCGTGCGCCAGTTGAGCGACATCGGCTACAACGCCGTCATCTATCCCGTCACTACGCTGCGGCTGGCGATGTTCGCCGTCGAGGTCGGACTGCTCGAAATCGATTCGACCGGAACACAATCCGGGCTGCTGGATCGGATGCAGCAGCGTAGCAGGCTCTACGAGCTGCTGCGCTACGCCGACTACAACGAGATCGACACCCAGACTTACAACTTCACCTTGAAGGAGACCAATGATGACCGCGCCGACCACTGACATCAAGAAAGGCCTGGCCGGCGTGGTGGTGGACACCACCGCCGTCTCCAGGGTGGTGCCGGAAACCAATTCGCTGACGTACCGCGGATATCCGGTCCAAGACCTGGCCGCGCACTGCAGCTTCGAGCAGGTCGCCTACCTGTTGTGGCGCGGTGAGCTGCCGACCGATGCGGAGCTGGCGTTGTTCTGTCAGCGGGAGCGCGCCAGCCGCCGGCTGGATCGGTCGACGCTGT
Source organism: uncultured Actinomycetota bacterium (assembly GCA_963845595.1). GTDB lineage: Bacteria > Actinomycetota > Actinomycetes > Mycobacteriales > Mycobacteriaceae > Mycobacterium. The sequence continues at coordinate 768,965 of CAWJSU010000001.1, read as the reverse complement.
CGTTGTTGGCCAAGCTGCCCGACAACTGCCACTCGATGGACGTGGTGCGCACCGCGATCAGCTATCTGGGTGCCGAGGATCCCGACGAGGACGTCGAATCGGCGAACCGGGCCAAGGCGCTGCGCATGCTCGCGGTGTTGCCGACCATCGTCGCGGTAGATATGCGGCGCCGCCGGGGACTGGCTCCGATCGCACCCCACAGCGGACTGGGGTACACCGAGAACTTCCTGAATATGTGCTTCGGCGAGGTTCCCGAACCGGAGATCGTGAAAGCGTTTGAGCAGTCGATGATCCTGTACGCCGAACACGGTTTCAACGCATCCACATTTGCCGCGCGGGTGGTGACGTCGACGGAGTCGGACATCTACAGCGCGGTGACCGGGGCGATCGGCGCACTCAAGGGGCAGCTGCACGGTGGTGCCAACGAGGCGGTGATGCACGACATGATCGAAATCGGCGCTCCCGGCAATGCTCGGGAGTGGTTGCGCGGCAGGCTCGCTCGCAAGGAGAAGGTCATGGGCTTCGGCCACCGGGTCTACAAGAACGGCGACTCCCGGGTGCCGACCATGAAGCGGGCACTGGCCAGCGTCGCGGCCGTGCGGGACGGCCGGCGCTGGCTGGAGATGTACGACATTTTGGAAGCCGAGATGTTCGAGGCCACGGGTCTCAAGCCCAACCTCGACTTCCCAACCGGCCCCGCCTATTACCTGATGGGATTCGACATCGCCTGCTTCACACCGATCTTCGTGATGAGCAGGATCACCGGATGGACCGCTCACATCATGGAACAGGCGGCGTCCAACTCGTTGATCCGGCCGCTGAGCGCGTACTCGGGGCGCAAGCAGCGGGCACTGGCCCGCCGGTAAGCCAGAACGCGCCGACCCAACTTACCCCAACTTACGAGGGTCCGCCGTACTGCCATACCAGGCTGTGATTGCCGGTCATGGTCGGGTTACACCACATCGTCCGGCCGTTGGCGTCCTGGGTGGTTGCGTGCAATACCGTGCACGAATCACCCGCGCGGGTGGCTGGGCGTGCGCGGTGCCGCCCCCGGTGACCAATGCGACCGGTGGGATGGCAGTGATCGTCGCCGCCGTGATCGTCGCCAACGGGAGGAACCGAAGTCTGCGCATGACGGACATCTCCTAATGGGGATCGATCAGCGCGCCGTTGACTGGGATGTGGCCGATGTCGAGGAAAGCTGATCTCCGAGCCGCTGGCCGGTGAGCACTGTACGTGTCCTGGAGTGTTGGTCGATTCCTAGGCTTAGATCGTGCCCCGGCCGGTGGGTGGGGACGCCGCCTTCGACGGTATCGGCAGCAAGCACCCGCGGGCAAAGGGTTCGCCCTCGCCCTTCGTCGACTACCGGGGCGAACCCAGCGGATACCGGGCGCATGGGCCTAGAACACGTTCTAATCTGACGATCATGGGATTCCTCAAGCCCGACATGCCGCAGATCGACATAGCCGAATGGAGCAAGGGCACCCGCAGCGAGAAGATCCGCCCGATGGCCAGGCACTGGGCCGAGGTGGGTTTCGGCACGCCGGTCGTGATGCACCTGTTCTACGTCGTCAAAATCCTGCTCTACATCCTGGGTGCCTGGTTGTTCGCCGTGGCGACCACCGTAGGCCTGGCTGGGGCCACCGACGTCGTGGGTTGGTACTCAGAGCCGATCGTGTTCCAGAAAGTCGTGCTGTACACGATGCTGTTCGAGGTCATCGGGCTGGGCTGCGGCTTCGGGCCGTTGAACAACCGGTTCTTCCCGCCGATGGGCTCGATCCTGTACTGGTTGCGGCCCGACACCATCCGCCTGCCCCCGTGGCCGGGTCGCGTCCCATTCACCAAGGGCACTGTCCGCACCCTCGTGGACGTCGCGCTGTACGCCGCGCTGGTGCTGATGACGTTCGGGACGCTGTTCGCGGATGGCACCGGCCGGGTGCCTGAGTTAGGCACCAACGTCGGGCTGCTCCCGATGTGGCGGATCGGGGTGATCCTCGCGATCCTCGCGATATTGGGGTTGCGTGACAAGGTGATCTTTCTGGCCGCGCGCGGCGAGGTCTACGCGACGCTGACGGTGACCTTCCTGTTCGCCGGTGTCGACATGGTCATCGCCGCCAAGCTGGTGTTCCTGGTGATCTGGATGGGCGCGGCGACGTCGAAGCTCAACAGGCACTTCCCGTTCGTGATGTCGACGATGATGTCCAACAACCCGCTCTTCCGGCCGCGGTTCATCAAGCGCATGTTCTTCGAGAAGTTCCCCGACGACCTGCGGCCCGGACGGTTATCGCGGATCTTCGCCCACGTAAGCACGTTCGTCGAAATGTGCGTGCCCGCCGCGCTGTTCGTCGCGCACGGCGGCTGGCCCACCACGGTGGCCGCGACGATCATGGTGCTCTTCCACCTGGGCATCCTGACGGCCATCCCGATGGGCGTCCCGCTGGAGTGGAACGTGTTCATGATCTTTGGTGTGCTGTCGCTGTTCGTCGGCCACGCCAGGCTCGGCCTGAGCAACCTGAAAAACCCGGTGCCCGTGGCGATTTTCATCGCCTTCGTGGCCGTGATCGTGCTCGCGGGCAACCTGTTCCCGCGCAAGATCTCCTTTTTGCCCGGCATGCGCTATTACGCAGGCAACTGGGACACCACGCTGTGGTGCATCAAACCCTCGGCGGAAAAGAAGATCAACCACAACATCGTCTCGATCGCCAGCATGCCGCAGGCTCAGCTGGAGCGGTATTTCGGCAAGGAACAGGCGCAGACCGCGATGTATCTCGGATATGCGTTCCGTGCCATGAACAGCCACGGCAGGGCGCTGTTCACGCTGGCGCATCGGGCGATGGCCGGACAGAACGAGGACGAGTACGTCCTCACCGACGGCGAGCGGATCTGCAGCACCGCCATCGGGTGGAATTTCGGTGACGGCCATATGCACAACGAGCAGCTGATCGCCGCGATGCAGCGGCGCTGCGGCTTCGTGCCCGGCGAGGTGCGCGTCGTGCTGCTCGACGCGCAGCCGATCCACAAGCAGACCCAGACCTATCGGCTGGTGGACGCGGCGACCGGCGAATTCGAGCGCGGCGTGATCAAAGTCGCCGACATGGTGACCCGGCAGCCCTGGGACGACGACATCCCGGTCCAGGTGCTGGCCGACGAGGCGCCCTCCGACCAGGCGTCGAACGTAACGCCAGAGTGACGCCGAGGCGCGAGTCGATCGTTGAGTGTGGGCCCTAAGTACTAAGTCGGGCCGGAATTCGTGCGTCGGGCCCACACTCGGCACCCGCGAGCCCGAGCCCTAGACCCCCGCCCGCACCTCCTGCGCCGCGGCGACCATGTTCTGCAGCGACGCGGTCACCTCGTCGACCGAGCGGGTCTTCAGACCGCAGTCAGGGTTCACCCACAGCCGTCCGGCCGGAACCGCTCGCAACGCGGCACGCAGCGACTCGGCCATCTCGCCTGCGCTCGGCACCCGCGGCGAGTGGATGTCGTACACGCCGGGGCCGACGCTGTTGGCGAAGCCGACCGAGTTCAGGTCGTCCAGCACCTCCATGTGTGAGCGGGCGGCCTCGATGGACGTGACGTCGGCGTCCAGGTCGGCGATCGCCCCGATCACCTCACCGAACTCCGAGTAGCACAGATGGGTGTGGATCTGCGTCGAGTCGGCGACGCCGGAGGTAGCCAGGCGGAAAGCGCCTACGGCCCAACGCAAGTAGTCATCCTGCTCGGCACGACGCAGCGGCAGCAGCTCACGCAGCGCGGGCTCGTCCACCTGGATGACCGCGATACCGGCGGACTGCAGATCCACGGTCTCGTCGCGGATGGCCAGCGCCACCTGGTTGGCGGTGTCGGCCAGCGGCTGGTCGTCGCGGAGGAACGACCACGCCAAAATGGTGACCGGCCCGGTCAACATGCCCTTCACCGGTTTGTCGGTGAGTGACTGTGCGTAGGTGATCCACTCGACCGTCATCGGGTGGGTCCGGACGACGTCGCCGTAGAGGATCGGCGGGCGCACACACCGGCTGCCGTAGGACTGCACCCAGCCGTTCTGCGTGGCGAAGAAGCCGTCCAGCTGCTCGGCGAAGTACTGCACCATGTCGTTGCGCTCCGGCTCACCGTGCACCAGCACATCCAGCCCGAGCTCTTCCTGCAGCTTGATGACGTCGGCGATCTCCTTCTTCATCCGGCTTACGTACTCCGCCTGGTCGATCTCACCGGCCCGCAGCGCCGCGCGCGCCTTGCGGATCGCCGAGGTCTGCGGGTAGGAGCCGATCGTCGTGGTCGGCAGCGACGGCAGGTGCAGCCGCGCGTCCTGGCTGGCGCGGCGCTGCGCCGCAGCGCCGCGGTGCGCACCGGAAGCGACGATCGAGTCGATGCGGGCGCGGACCTGTCCGTTGTGCAGCCGGGGATCACGCTTGCGGGAAGCCACGGCGGCGTTGGACGCCGCGATCTCGTCGGCGACCGTGTCGCGCCCGTCGTGCAGTGCGCGCGCCAGCGTCACCACCTCGCCCACCTTTTCGGCGCCGAACGCCAGCCACCTGCGCAACGCGTCGTCGAGGTCGGACTCCGGCGCCAGCGAATACGGCACATGCATGGTGGAACACGACGTCGACACCGCGACCGTGGCCGCCGAACCCAGCAGCGTCGCCAGCTTGCTCAGGGCGTACTCCAGGTCGGTGCGCCAGATGTTGCGTCCGTCGACGACGCCGGCCACCAGGATCTTGTTGGCCAGCTCGGGCGCCCGGAATATGGACTCGACCGCCGTGCCGGCACCGGCCACCAGGTCGACGCCGATCGCCTCGACAGGCGTGCGGGCCAGTCCCGCCAGGGCAGCGCCCGGGTCACCGAAGTAGGTGGCGACATAGATGGCGGGCCGGTTGCTCACCGAGCCCAGCGCGTTGTACACGGCTTCGGCCAGTGCGGGCGCGTCGGGGGAGATGTCGGTGACCAACGCGGGCTCGTCGAGCTGCACCCACTGCGCGCCGTTCTCGGCGAGCAGCGACAACAGCTCGGAGTAGATGGGAACCAGCTCCCGCAGCCGTTCGATCGGCGCGCCGCCGCCGTTGACGCCCTTGCTCAGCAGCAGGAAGGTGACCGGCCCGATCACCACCGGGCGCGCCGGAATCCCTTGCTCGACCGCCTCTTTCAGTTCCGAGAGCACCTTGTCCGGGTTGAGCGCGAACTTGGTCGCGGGCTCGATCTCGGGAACCAGGTAGTGGTAGTTGGTGTCGAACCACTTCGTCATTTCCAGCGGCGCGATGTCGTGGGCGTCAGTGGTGCCGCGCGCGGCCGCGAAATAGCGGTCCAGCTCATCGGAGACGCTTGCCACCCGGGCCGGCAGCGCGCCGAGCAGCACCGCCGTGTCGAGCATCTGGTCGTAGTAGGAAAAGGTGTTCACCGGCACCGAGTCCAGACCGGCGGCGGCCAGTTGCGACCACATGTCGCGGCGCAGCGTCGCGGCGACGGACTCCAGTTCCGATCGGCTGGTGCGTCCGGCCCAGTAGCCCTCGGTGGCGCGCTTGAGTTCGCGTTTCGGGCCGATGCGCGGTGAGCCGGTAACAGTGGCGGTGAATGTTTGCGAGGTCACGATGTCGTCCTTCGATCGGGGGATGGTCACCACCCGCGGACGAACAGCCGACGCGGTCTGCGGTGCGCACCCTTGGTACACATAACCGGAACCGCCACGGCCAAACGCCCATTCCACGAGGCGATGAGCCACCGGACGCGGCGCGCCCGGCACAGCTGGCAGGTCTTCGGACTCGCAGGCGCGCACACCGAGGGGTGTGCTCCTAGTGGCCGTCGCTTCCCAGCCTTGGGCCTGTCTTTCCGGGCCTCGTGACCAGTGCTGTTGACGGCGGTCGTTCCTGCATACCGCTGCGGGACAGTCCCGGATTCTCACCGGGTTCCCTCTCGCGAAGCGCATCTAACATGCTTCGCTCGACGCCGGCGCCGCGTGCTGCGGTGCCGACAGACCAGCTGCGTTGTGCAGCTTACCCGCCGGGCAATGCGACGGGTCAGCCCGCCAGCGCGTCGGCGATGGGGACCCCGGTTCCCGCCGCGCCGTTGTTGAACTCGATGGTTCGGCGGATGGTCGAGTCGTCTTCCAGCGCGGCGGCCACGACGAGCGCGACGTCCGCACGCGAGACTTCGCCTTTTCCGCCACGCTTTCCGTCACCTAGCACAATCCGGCCGGTCGCCGGTTCCAGGGTGAGATGGCCGGGTCCCAGCACCGTCCAGTCGAGGTCGCTGGCGCGCAGATGGGCATCCGCGGCCGCCTTGGCCTCCGCGTACGGGAAGAACGAAGCATCTTGGGGTACGCCATGATCCGGACCCGCGCCGAAGTAGGACACCATCACGAACCGCCGCCCGCCCGCCTGCTCGGCAGCATCGATCACCCGAATTGCGGCATCCCGGTCGACGGCGTAGGTCCGCGTCGGGTTGCCACCGCCCGCTCCGGCGGAGAAGACGACCGCGTCGTGCCCGGCCACCAGGTCGGCCAGCGCATTGGTGTCGAGCTGCTCGATATCGGCTACCAAGGGCCTGGCGCCGGTGGCTGCGACATCGTCGGAGTGGTCGGGATTGCGGAAGACCGAACTCACCTCGTCACCGCGCTCGGTCAGGATGCGGGCCAGCTGCAACGCCACCTTGCCGTGGCCACCGATGACGACGATGCGTGCCATGACCCCGACGGTACCGCCCCTAACGCTCCCTTAGGACAGCGAGACCCGGCCCATGATCAGGTCGATGATCGGCTTGCCGGGCGGGAATGCCCCGGTGAGCGACGCCATCGTGTGCCCGTAGTCCACCAGCAGCGTGATCCCATTGATGCCGAAGGCGGCGGCGCTATTGAGGAAGCACATGACGTCGCCCATCTGCTCCGGGGTGTGGACCTTGGAGCCGGTTTCGTCGCGGTAGTCCTGCGCGAAGGTCAGCCACAGGTCGGCGTTGGCCTGAGCCAGCGGGGTGTCGGTGGGACCCGGGCAGATCGCGTTGATCCGTACGCCCTTCTTCAGCAGGGGATAGCCCTGCGTCGCAACGTAGGCGTTGACAGCCTTCTTGCTGAAGCCGTAGTGGATGATGCCCTCGGCCTCGTGCGCCGATACCCACTCCTGGGCCGCCGCGAAGTCTGGCGTGGCCAGGAACTCCTGCAGCAGCGGCAGGTCGTTCTCCCAGCCCATGCCGGCGACCGAGGAGATGAAGCAGATCGCCGAGCCGGAGGGAAGCCAACCCTTGTCGAGCAGGCGCTCGATGACATAGCGGTGGCCGATGAAGTTGATCTTCATCAGGTCGGGCCCGTCGGCGATCCCGGCGGCGGAGAACACCGCATGCACCGGTCCACCCAGCTGCTCGATCGCCGCGTCGATCGAAGCGGGGTCGCGCAGGTCGACCTGCAAGGCCCGGGCGACGTCGTAGTTCACCGGCGCGTAGTCCATCACCACGACTTCGGCGCCGAGCTCGGCCGCTGACTTGGCCGCGGCGGCGCCCATGCCGGTCGCACCGCCGACGACGAGCGCCCGCTTGCCGTCATACCGGAGTCGGTCCATTGCGGTCATTGCAGTTCTCTCCCTCTCCACTGGCCCTGTCACTGGCGAGCCATGCCCTACCTGGCTCACTTTAGTTAGACCATATATAGAACATATATTTGGTTCAACACCGGGCTGGTCTTAGTCGCCGCGAACCGCGACGCCGCGTAACACCGTGTCGCGCGCGTGCACCAGCGCCGCGCGTGTCCCGACGGCGCGAAGAATGTTCTCCGGTATCCACTGCACGCCGATCACGGCCCGTGCCAGCATTGCGGTGGACGGCGCGTCGATGCGTAGCTCGCCCGACCGGATCCCTTCGGAGAGCAGCGATTTCATCTGCCGAAGTCGGGTGGCATACGACCAGCCCGGGTTTGCTGTCGGCGGTGATTGCCGCATCCAGGCGAGCTGGATCCTGAACTCGTCGGAAAACTGGCTCAGCGCGTTGACGTTGACCCAGCTCAGCGCGTCCAACTTCTCGATGGGCGCGGCATCCGAGCGCAGCACGCTCACCCATCCCGCCTCAACCTTCTTCCCGAAGGATCGCATGATCGAGTCGAGGAGTTCGTCCTTGGATCCGATCACCCGATAGACGGTGCCGGTGCCCAGACCCGCCGCCGCCGCGATGTCCCGAATCGTGGTGACCTCATAGCCTTTGCGGCCGAACTCTGTTCGCGCCACCGCGCGGACATGGGCCGCCTTGTCGCCGGGATCGGCGTCGCGGTCGCCGGCCCAGGTAGCCACGACTTCGCTCGCGGCCGTCAACGCATTGGACCGATCCAAAGCCGCGTCGGTGGGTGGCTGAGCTGCCAACCCCTGCAGGATGATTCGGCACAGCACCCCGGCCACCTGGTCGGCGGACGAATTGTGGCGCATGACGTCGAGCCCCACCTGCATCATCGTCTGGCAGATCCGGTCGGCCAGCGTGGGCAGATCGATGTCGGGTTTGATGTAGCCGCTCCACCTACCGGCGCGCAGCGTGTGCAGCATCGCCTCCTGGATCGCGGTGGGTCGCTGCTGGGTCAGCTTCATCAGCTCGGGGTCCGCGCTGGGTCCCTCGTAGAACGACATCTGCAGGGCGGCCCGGTGTTGCACGGCGCAGTTGGCGATCGCCGATCCCAGCTCGATGATCTTCTCGGACACGGGTCGCGTGTCGGGTTCGTCCAATCTGGCCTGGGCGCTGCGCCCGATGCGATCCAGGTCGTCCTGGTAGCGGCGGATCAGCTCAATGAGGATCGCCTCTTTGGACTCGAAATGGTGATACAGGCTTCCGGGGAGAATGCCTGCCGCGTCGGCGATCTCCTGCAACGACGTCCGCAATCCCGAGGAGGCGATCAACGAGGCAGCGGTCTGCAGGATCTCGGTCCGCCGCGTCCCGGAGTCGTCGGATTGATCCATAGCCGCCGGCCACCGGCCCTTGGCCAGTGCATCGGCTTTGGCCACCCGCTCGTCCTCCCAGGAAAAAGACTGAACCAAATCTTTGTTAAAGGCTATCAGACCGACTACCGACAAATGCGGTCAAATGCGCTGCGTAGGGCGGTGCCGAGGTGATTCTAGAGCCCCGCTGCCGTCGCAGCCGGCAGGTGCGACCTTCTCGCAGGCGTACCGCGGTCCGGCCCATGTCAGTCACGGGGCTTCGGATTGGCGTAGAGGTTCCTGAAAGCGCAGATTTTCTGCGGGGGATCGCCTTAGCATGTCGCCGTGAGCATATATCGCTGCAGGCGACTATTGCTCTAGTCGAATGTTGCTGTGGATGGGTTGTAGGGATTGGTGGTTGGCGGACGCGCCGTTGATTCGGCTGGCTGTAGTGAGGTGTGATGGTTCTGGATTTTGCCTGGTTACCGCCGGAGATTAACTCGGCTCGTATCTTTGCCGGCGCGGGGTCGGGGCCGTTGCATGTCGCTGCGGTGGCCTGGGATGGGCTGGCGCAGGATTTGCAGGCTTCCGCGGCATCGTTCGAGTCGGTGATCACTGGGTTGACGGCCGGGCCGTGGTCGGGACCGGCGTCGGCGTCGATGGCGGTATCGGCGGCGCCCTATGTGGGGTGGTTGAGCGGGGCGGCGGCGCAGGCGGGGTCGGCGGCTGCGCAGGCGCGGGCGGCGGCGGCTGCGTTTGAGACGGCGTTGTCTGCCACGGTGCATCCGATAGCGGTGACGGCGAATCGGACGACGTTGTCGGCGCTGTTGGCGACGAACTTTTTTGGGCTTAACGCTCCGGCGATTGCGACCGCCGAGTTTCAGTACGTCGAGATGTGGGCCCAGGATGTGGGAGCGATGCTGGGGTATCACGCGGGGGCGACGTCGGTGGCCTCGTCGTTGGGGACCTTTAGTATTCCGCCTGTGAATTTGGCGGGGTTGTCGTCGTGGGCGGGCCAGTTTGGTACTGCTGTTGCGGGGGCGGCCTCGCAGGTGGGTTCGCAGCTTGCGTCGGGGGGGTCCTCGTTGTCGTCGGTGGTTTCGGCGGTTCCGGATGCGATGTCGTCGCTGGAGTCGTCGGCCTCGGCGCTGCCATGGTCGTCGTTGCTTCAGGTGGGGCAGATCGGGATGTATCCGGCCAGCATGATGCTGTCGCCGATGATGTCGCTGATGCAGATGGCGAATTCGAACTCGGCTGCCGTGGCGCACGCCGCCGGCGCCGGCGCGGGCGCGATGGCGGCCGATGTGCCAAAGCTCGCCGGTAACGCGATGCCGATGAAGGGGTTGGGCGGCCTTGGTCACGGGCTGGGCGCGGGCATGGCGGCGCATTTGGGCAACGCGCGTTTGGTGGGGGCGATGTCGGTGCCGCCCGGGTGGCAAGGGTCGATGCCGACTCGGATGGCGAGTTCGGCGATGTCGGGGTTGGGCGCGGCGGGTGTGCCCAACGCCGCCGAGATGATGCAGCAGGCTGGGGCTGGGGGCGCCGGTCGCATGCCAATGATGCCGATGCCCATGGGTATGGGCGGTGCCGGTGGCGGGGTGCCCGGGGGGATAATGGGTCGCGGCGGGGCGAGTCCGCATGTCACGCAGAGCCGACCTAGTGTGGTGCCGCGCAAGGGGATTGGATAGGACCTAAGTAATTGGAGTGGCCGGGGTTTTCGGTGGGTTGCCTCGGTGAATTGGCTATGTTGTCCACAGTCAGGTGTTGACGCCGAGTTGCTGGCGGACACCGAAGGCTTCTTCGAAGATCGAGCCGGGCACGGTGAACGGCTCGGTCGCCGACACCTTGGGCGGATGCGCTGCTTACAGTGGTGACCGGCTCATTCCAGAGGCCCATTCTCGAGCGCGGGTCCATCCCAGCCGTCCAACGCGACCACCTCGTCCACGGGCCGGCGAACGGCTGGTGAGAACGTGTGCCCGGCACGGAGGCGGCCCACGGGAAGCAAACAGCCCTGCACGTAGGTCTGGGGAATCCCGAGCAGCTTTCGGACCTCGTCTTCGCGGTGCAGGTGCAGGGTCGTGATGCAGGTCCCGTAGCCGCGCGTGTGCAGGGCCAGCTGAAAGTTCCACACCGGCGGGAAGATCGAGCCGTACAGCACCGCCAGGTGAAACGATTCGTCGCCGTCGATGCGGGGCAGGTACGGCTCATAGCAGGGGATTACCAGCAACGGCACCTTCGCCATGTTCTGCACCAGCCACTCCGTGGACGACATCAGCCGGGTCTCGGGCGTGCCGGGCGGCATCAGGTCGGCGAACATCTTTCCGCCGACCCGCAGCAGGTAGGCCTCCCGGTATAGTTCGGCGACCTTGCCCCGCGACGCGGGGTCGGTGACGATCAGCCACCGCCAGTTCTGCTGATTCGAACCGTTGGCGGCCTGCAGCCCGGTGCGCAGGCATTCGCGAATTTCGGCGAGGTCGATGGGCGCGTCCAGGTCGAGCGACTTGCGCGCGGAGCGGGTGTTGTTGAGAAGGTAGTCGATGTCCATTATCCGGTGGTGACGCCGAGCTGTGCGGCGACAGCGAACACCTCCTCGAAAATCGAACCGGGCACCGTGAAGGGCTCGGTCGCCGACACCTCGTCCAGGTGGGCCACGATGTCGTCGGCGCTCGGGTTGCTGTCCTTCTCGGCGAACCAGCCCTGGCCGAGCCCGACGAAGACCCGCGCGAAGCGACCGGCGCAGGCCGAGTAGTTCCGGTGGCTGAACTCGCAGGCCCGGCTTGCCAGGAAGACGACGATAGGCACCACCAGCTCGGGCTTGATCACGTCCAGAAAGCCAATTTGTTTGAGGGCTTCCGGGTCTCCCACGGTTTCGGTCACCATCCGCGAAAAGCCGAATGGGAGCACGGTGTTGGACAGGATGCCGTGCTCGGCTCCCTCGATCGCGATCACGTTCGATAGGCCGACCAGCCCGGCCTTGGCCGCCGCGTAGTGGGATTCCAGCGGCTGTCCGAACATCCCTCCCGAGGACGAGATGAACACGAACCGGCCGTAGCGCTGCTCCTTCATCACCCGGTACGCCGGCTGGCTCAGATAGAACCCGCCGTCGAGGTGCACGCTGAGCATTCGTCGCCAATCGTCCGCGGACAGCTCGTCGAACGGAATGCTGTTGAAAATCCCCGCATTACTGACCACGGCGTCCAACCGGCCAAACCGCTCGACGGCCAGCGCCACCATCGCCTCGCCGCCCTCCGGGCTGGCTACCGAGTCGTGGGATGCCACCGCCACGCCACCGGCTTGGTCGATCTCGGCGACGACCTGGTCGGCGACGCTGGTGTCGGTGCCCTCGCCGTGCATCGTTCCGCCCAGGTCGTTGACGACCACCGCGGCACCGCGCCTGGCCAACTCCAGCGCATACAAACGCCCAAGCCCGCGGCCGGCTCCCGTGACAATCGCGACCTGGTCGGTGAAATCGATCATTGCCGCCTCTTTCCTGCTGAGTTGGCAAGGCGCGCGCCGAGTTCGGTGAGGTAGCGATCCGGGCCGCCGAGCAATGCGCTCCAACTCAGCAGCCGCTTGAGGTAGAGGTGAGCGTCGTGCTCCCAGGTGTAGCCGATGCCACCGAAGACCTGGATCGCGGTGTCGCCCACGGTGGCCAACCGCCCGGCAAACGCCTTGGCCCGCAGCGCGGCCAGGTGCCGCTCGTCGGGTTGGGAGTCGGCGGCATCGGCGGCCCACAGCGCGTGGATCACCCCGCTGCGGGCCAGCTCGACCGTCTCGTACATGTCCACGCACAGGTGCTGGATGGCTTGAAACGAGCCGATCGCCTGACCGAATTGCTTTCGTACCTTTGCGTATTCGACGGCCAGACTCAGGACGGCCCGCGCCGCGCCGAGCGCATCGGCGGCGGTCGCGATAAGCACATCGTCGACCACCGCCGCGACCGTATCCGATGACGCGGCGGCCAGGCGGTGCCCGGCCGCGTCATCGAGGGCCAGCCGAAATTGTTTGCGGGTCTGGTCGATACCGGGCTCGGGTGTCACCGAGAGGCCGGGAGAGGTGGTCTTCACGGCGTAGAGGCTTTTGCCTTCCGAGTTGCCCCCTGGATCCTTGGCGTTGCCCTCGGGATCCTCGGCGAGCACCAGCAGGACGTCGGCCGCGGCGGCATCGAGCACCGAGAACTCGCCCCGTAGCGCCACCTCCGACCCCTGCGGGACCGCCGCGACCCTGGCGTCGTCGAGCGGACCGACGGCGGCGATGGTGGTGCCGTCGGCGATCCCGGTGAGAAGCTTTGCGGCTTCAGCGTCTTGGGCATCTTCGGCGCCGAATCGGGTCAGCGCGCGCGGCGCAGCGACCGCGGTCGACAGCCACGGTCCCGGGTGCAGCGCGGCGCCCAGTTCCTCGGCGACGACGCCGGCCTCGACCATCGTCATGCCGGCGCCGCCGTATTCCTGCGGCACCAACAGCCCGGTCGTGCCGAGGTCGGCGAGGCCCCGCCAGACCGCGTCGGTAAGGCCGGTCGGATCGTCGAGCAGCGGCCGCACGTGTCCCGAAATCGATGCTCTCTCTGCAAGAAAGCGCCGCGCGGTGTCGCGCAGTGCCACCTGCTCCTCGGTCAGTTCCAGGTTCATTTGCGCGGCAATCCCAGCACCCGCTGCGCGGTGATGTTCTTGTTGATCTGGCTGGTGCCGCCCGCGATGGTGAGCGAGCGCGACGTCAGGCGGTAGTCGACCCACTGGTTACGCACCCCGGGCGTGCCCAGCACGTCGAAGGCCAGGGTGGCCAGATCCTGTCCGACCTCACCCCACACGGTCTTGGCCAGGCTCGCCGAGCCGAGCGCGGCATTGTCTGGGCCGCCGTGCAAGGTCGCCGAGATAGAGCGCTGACACAGCACTTCCAGATATTTGATGCGGACCGCGATTTCGCCCAGGCGCCACAACGTCACCGTGTCGTCCAACGCATCGGCTGCCGCGAAATCGGCGACCAGTTCCTCGAGCCGCATCTCCATCTCCGCATACAGCCGCGCGGCCCCGGCCCGTTCGTGGCTCAGCGTGGTGGTGGCCACCTGCCAGCCGCCATTGAGCGGACCGAGCAGCGCGTCCGCCGGCACCCGCACGTCGTGGAAGAACATTTCGGCGAAATCGCTGTCACCGTTGAGCGTGACGAGTGGACGGACCTCGATGCCGGGTAGCGTCATGTCGACGATCAGGCAGGAGATGCCCTGGTGCTTGGGGGCGTCGGGATCGGTGCGCACGTACAACTGACACCAGTCGGCCCGATGCCCGAGCGAGGTCCAGATCTTCTGCCCGTTGACGACGAAGTCGTCCCCGTCGCGCACCGCACGCGTCCGCAGCGCGGCGAGGTCGCTTCCCGCTTCCGGCTCCGACATGCCCTGACACCAGATGTCGTCGGCGCGCATCATTCGGGGCAGCAGTCCCGTCTTCTGGTCTTCGGTGCCGTACTGCATGATGGCGGGAGCGATGTTGTTCATACCAATGACGTTGAGCGGCAATGGCGCCCGGGCGCGCGTCGTCTCTTCGGTGTACACCAGCTGCTCGAGCACCGTCGCCCCGCGTCCGCCGTATTCGCGGGGCCACGACACCGCGGCCCACCCGGCGTCGGCCATCGTGCGGTTAAACGCTCGTAGCGCCTCGAATATGGCGTCGGTGCGGCCCGAGGGGCGACGGGCGGCTATCAGCTCATCGGTGAGATTCGCGGCCAGCCATTCGCGTAGCTCGGCGCGGAACCGTTCCACTTCCGCCGGGTATGAGAAATCCACTTGCCTTGACTTCGAGTCCTTGAGGGTCCTTGACTTCGCGCGATTGACTGCGACCAAGCCGGACTTTACGTCGGAGCAGATTTTTGGTCAACACGTCGCGTTGACTCACCAAAGATGCCCGCGTAGCCCCCTTCGTTGCCTCAAATGAGAATGCCCGCGTGCGGCGTGTCGTCCGAACGTCAGAGCGGGGTTGCGCTAGCGCCGGAGAATGGGATTGACAATGGCAGAGCGCAAGGCCGTGACGAAGGCGATCGCGACCCGCTACAGGCGGGCGGACAAGGCCGGTAAAGCGAAGATCCTCGATGAATTGTGCGCCACGACGGGGTGGCATCGCGATCATGCTCGCAAGGCGTTGCGTGGCGCCCTGCGGCCACGGGTGGTCCGCCAGCGGATGTCACGTCCACCGAAGTATGGTCCGAAAGTCATTGCGGCACTGATCTTCTGCTGGGCGGTGCTGGGCATGCCGGCCGGTAAGCGGCTGGCGCCGATGCTGGGCGAGCTGGTGGACAGACTGCGTCGCTTCGAGGAGCTGGACATCGACGACGACACCGCCGCACTGCTGGCGGGCATGTCGGCGGCCACCATCGACCGCCGCCTGGCGCCCGAGCGCAAGAAGCACGAGCTGAAGGGCCGCAGCCACACCAAACCGGGGACGCTGCTCAAAAGCCAGATCCCGATCCGCACCTGGGCCGACTGGGACGATGCGGTGCCCGGGTTCGTTGAGATCGACCTGGTCGGCCATGAGGGCGGCAACGCCGCTGGTGAGCACGCCTTCACCCTGACCGTCACCGACATCGCCACCGGGTGGACCGAGAACCGCAGCGTGCCCAACAAGGCCCGTAAATGGGTGCTGGCCGCCCTCGACGACATCGCCAAGATCATGCCGTTCCCGATCCTGGGTGTGGACAGCGACTGCGGATCGGAGTTCATCAATTACCACCTGCTGGCGTGGTGCGAGCAGCGCCAGATCACCTTCACCCGGTCGCGGTCCGGCAACAAAAACGACGGCTGCTACGTGGAGCAGAAGAACTGGGCGGTCGTGCGCACCGTGGTCGGCTACCATCGTTACGACACCAAGGCAGAACTGTTGTTGCTCAACAAAATTTGGACATTGCAGTCACTGCTGACCAACTACTTCTACCCGCAGCAAAAACTCGTCTCCAAGGTCCGTACCGGGGCGAAGGTGTCCAAGAAATACGACACCGCCACGACTCCACACCGCCGCGCCGAGCGCCACGAGGCGGTCTCCGCCGAGGACAAGGCGATCCTCGCTGACGCCTACACCGGCATCAACCCCGCCGCCGTCCAGCGCCAGATCCAGGCCCTGACCGCAGAGCTACTCACGATCACCACCAGCAAGGCCGGACCGGCCAAGAAAGCCCCCGCCACGCGGGCATCCTCGGATGAGGCAACGAATCACTCCTCGCGGGCATCTTGACGTGATGCAATACGCACGTGCCGCCGCAAGCGGTCGATCGTAGGAGGCGTCCGTCCCATCGTGGCGGGGGGTCCGCGCCCCCGGGACGGCGGCGATGGCCTCCTCGGTGAGCAGCGACTGCGATTCGTTCATGAATTCCACGAGGCAGACGCGATCGGTGATCGCCCAACGTCCGTCGCGCCACTCCAGACGATCGATGTAACGGCCCCCGGAGATTGTCATGTGATTCGCCGGTTCGCGGTCGGTCCCGACGAACAGGTAGTAGGTCTCGGCGTGGGCTTCGTCGCCGTCGATGTCGACGGTGTGGTTCAGCAGATAGTGCTGGTATCGCGTCTGCGTGCTGTGGTAGGCCAGTGCCCAATCGATGAAATCGTCTACGTTGCCCACAAATCCGACGTGGTCATCGACGGCGCCGTCATGGTAGGCCGATCGCAGCAGCGCACGATCTTGCCGGTCGATTCCGCGCGCGTACCGCTGCATGCAGTCCCGGATCTCCGCGCGGTCGGTGAGCCGCTTGACCTGGTCTCGCAGCTCGTCGTCGACGGTCATGTGGCTACGTCCTTGCCTTCCGGATTGACCGGACTCTACGGTGGAACAGATATTTGGTCAATGAGATCGTGGTTCGGAGGTTGAGCGTGTCGCAGGGCTTGAGCATGCTCGCGTCCGCGCTTGCCGGCCGACCGGTAGCGGTCGCCGAACTGAAGGCGGGTGACTCCCCGTGGACGGACGGCCAGACGATTTACGTCGATCCTGCCGCGACGCCCCTCGCGAAACTCGAGGCGCTGGCCGTGCAGGCATCTTTGATCGCCGCCGGCAGCCTGGAGCCTGACGTCGTGCGTCAGCTGGTCCGTCACCCCCGGCTGGCCCGGCGCTATCTGGCGGTTGAGGGCCACCGCGCACTCGTCGGCAATGATGACCTACTACCCGGCGTCTTGGCGTCGCTGGCCAACCGCGAGATCGCGAGTCGCAGCGATTCGCCCGCCGCTTCGCTGAGCATTGCCGCCGGGCGGGCCGCGATCGACGAGCCGGCGCCGGAGTTCGGCGTGATCCGTGCGGGGAAGGTGCTGGCGGTCCGCTCCCGAGCGCCCGAACAACAGGATCAACAGAACCCCCAGCATGTCCCGCGCGGTCCCGGCGCGCGGGAACTGGAGGACCTCCAGGAGCTTCACGACGGTGCGGTCGACGACTCCGACGATCCAGACCTGTTCACCAGCCCGGTCGGTGGCGGCGGCTTCATCGGCAAGTGGTTGAAGAAGATGCTGTCCTCGGCACGTAAGACCGGCAGCGGTGGCGGACCGCCCGGCGCGGATTCCCCGACGCATCGCACCAACTCTTCGAACCGCGGCGTATACGCCGTGTCGTCGCTGGCCTCGACGCCGAGCGAGGACCTCGACGACAAAGAATCCGCTCCGGACGGTGTGAAGTATCCGGAATGGGACGCCGCCCGCAAGAGCTACCGGCCCGCGTGGTGCACCGTGCGCGAGGTCGAGCCGAAGATCAAGGCCCACCTCTTACAGGCCATCCCCCGATCGACGCTGCCGTCGGGGTGCGGCGCCCGCTGTCCCGGCTTGGCATGGGTCTGCACCGCCGCCACCGCCAGTCGCAGGGCGACGACATCGACATCGACGCGGCCGTCGAGGCCCGTGTCGAGGTGCGGGCCGGATCGGTGCCCGACGAGGCGGTCTACCTGGACAGCCTGCGGCGCCGGCGTGACCTGTCGGTGCTGCTTCTGCTCGACGTGTCGGGGTCGGCGGCCGAGCCCGGAACGGTGGGGCGCACGGTGCACGAACAACAGCGTGCGGCGGTCGCCAACCTGACCGTCGCGCTGCACGATCTGGGTGACCGGGTTGCGCTCTACGCGTATTACTCGCTGGGCCGGGGGGCGGTGACCATGGTGCCCGTCAAGCGATTCGACGACCACCTGGACGCCCGGGTCATGCGGCGGCTCAACAGCCTGGAGCCCGGCGGATACTCCCGCCTGGGCGCGGCCATCCGGCACGGCTCGGCGGTCTTGGAGGCGCGCGGGGGTACGTCCCGGCGGCTGTTGGTGGTGCTGTCCGACGGTCTCGCCTACGACCACGGATACGAGCGGGCCTACGGTGCCGCCGACGCGCGCCGAGCCTTGACCGAGGCCCGTCGCCGCGGCACCGGCTGTGTGTGCCTGACGATCGGCGCGGGAACCGACGTGCGATCGCTGCGCAGGGTGTTCGGCAGCGCCGCACATGCGACGATCGCGCGCCCAGATCAGCTTGCGGGTGTGATCGGACCGCTATTTCGGTCCGCGCTGCGCTCCGCTCAGGCCAGTCGCGGGGTCCGCCGGCGGGTGTCATGACCCGTCATGCGGATATGCCTGATGCCATGTCCCAGAATGCAGTTGGCAGGAGGGCCTTAAGTCACAACCAACCCGAGTACCCGCACTTCAGCGCACTTGAAACAAACATCTGTTCCGGTTAGGCTGCACAGAACGGCGGAAGGGACGTTATGGCCAACGAGTCCGGGATCGCTTGCCGGAACGGGGCGGATCCCGACCCGGCAGATCCCGACCCCGAAAGCGACGGTGCGGGGGTGCGGCCCTTCTACCAGGCGGTCGGTCGCGAAGAGGCCGTCTTCAAGGCCGCCTACCGCCAGGGTCTGGCGCTCGTCCTCAAGGGGCCGACGGGTTGCGGCAAGACCCGCTTCGTCGAGGCGATGGCCCACGATCTCGGCCGGCCGCTGATCACCGTCGCATGCCATGACGATCTCACCACGGCGGACCTTGTCGGCCGGTATCTGCTGCGCGGCGACGAGACGGTGTGGATGGACGGCCCGCTGACCCGGGCGGTGCGCGAGGGTGCGATCTGCTACCTGGACGAAGTGGTGGAGGCCCGGCAGGACACGACGGTAGTGCTGCATCCGCTGGCCGACTACCGGAGGCAGCTGCCCATCGAGCGCCTGGGTGTCACGCTGGACGCGGACCCCGGGTTCGGCCTCGTGGTGTCCTACAACCCCGGCTATCAAAGCGTGCTCAAGGACCTCAAGGATTCCACCCGACAGCGGATGGTCGCCATCGAATTCGGTTTCCCCGCAGCCGATGTCGAAGAGCGAATCGTTGCGCACGAGGCGGGCGTGGACGGTGCCGCCGCGGCCGTGTTGGTGCGCTTCGGCCAAGCCATCCGCCGCCTGGAAACCGGCGGGCTGCGTGAGGTGGCATCAACCCGCGTGCTCATCGCGGCGGGCCGGCTCATCGCCGAGGGGCTGACGATGCAAGAGGCGGCCCGGGCCGCGATCGCCGGACCGCTCACCGACGATGTCGCCGTGGGTAGGGGGCTGGGCGAGATGATCGAGGTCTATCTGGGCGGGTCTGACGGATCCCGATGATCGACGCTCCATGCCGCTGCCAGTACGGTCCGAACAAATATTAGGTCAACTCCCGGAGGTCAGATGTCCTACGAAAGCAGCGCAGAGCCCATCAAGGTCGGCTACCTGATGGACTTCACGCTCCCGCCCGGTTTCCCGGAGGAGCTGAAGGCGTCCTTCACTCAATGCTTTGACCTCGTCTTCGAGGAAGCGCTCGAGCAAAGACTGATGGATCGGCCGGTGCAGATGATCTACCGCGAGGTGGAGGGGCTGCCGAAGGGGTCGGTGAAGTCGGTGATCGACGCATTCGGCGAACTCGTCGACGAGGGTTGCCTGGTGGTGTTCGGACCGCACATTACCGACAACTGCGTGCCGACGCGGGAGGCGATCGAAGAGCGCTTCAAGGTCCCGGCCATCGCTGTCACCGGCACCGACGATTGGCTCGGCGAGTGGACCTTCGCCTTCCCGCAGGGGTCGATGACCGACGAACCGATCTTCATCGCCGACCTGGTCGCCAAGCGAGGCCTGCGGAGTATCGGCGTTCTGGTCGAGCAGAACCTGATCGGTGAGAGCTACCTGAAGAATTTGCGAAGTGCGTGCGCACGCAAGGGAATTCGCATCGTCGCCGAAGCGGCGATCGCGCAGGTCGCGCAGGACATCAACGACGCCGTGCGCACGCTGCACGACGCCAAGGCCGAGGCGATCGTCCACCTCGGGTTCGGTTTCGGGATCGTGTTCATCAACCCAGCGCTCGAGGCCGTCGACTGGGACCCGCCTCGGTTCACCACCACCGCGTTTCAAAACGCGTGGGTCAACCCGATCATGTGGACCGCGTTCATGGGCTGGGTCGGGATCGATCAGTACGACGAGGGCAACGCGATCGGACAGGATTTCCTGGACCGCTACGCGAAGAGGTACAACGGCAGCCGCCCGGAATACTGCGTGCCGGTGGTGAACCGCGACGTCGCCGCGACACTGGTACGCGCCTTTACCGACTCGCACCCGCTGAGCCCGCGCGGCGTCAAGGAGGCGCTGGAACGCGTCAAGATGATGCCCGCCGCATCCGGCGCACCCGGCACCCGGGTGTCCTTCGGCAAATGGACCCGGAGGGCCTGGATGGGCGCCGGCTACCTGGTGGCTCGGACCCTCGACGCCGACGGCGTCAACTCGAAGTTGCTCGATCGCTTCGGAGAGGAAGGCTGAGATGTCTACCGAACAATCCACACCATTACAAGCGGACGAGAAGCCCACGCCGACGCGCTCAGACAAGAGGCGTGGCTGGGGTGGATGGATAGCCGGCGCGGCCCTGGCGGCGTTCGCGCTCTTCTTCATCGCCAACTGCCGCGTCGCCCTCGACCCACGCGTGGCGAACCCGAATGTGCAAGGCCGGCCGCGGCCGGTGAAATTCCTCTTTGGGCTGGACTACATCGGGTTCCTGGATTGGGCCACCGTGGTGGCGCTCATCGTGCTGCTGCTGGTCTTTGTCAGAGGCTGGCGACGGAACCCGGGCAGTCCGGTCATGCTGATGTTCTTGTGCACCTCGCTGATCGTGTGGCAGGACCCGATCATGAACTGGTCGCCGTTCGCGGTCTACAACCCCGACCTCGTCCACTGGCCGGAGTCTTGGCCGCTGGTTTCGTTGTCGCCGACAGTCGAACCGTTCGTGGTGTTCGGCTACGTGATGTTCTATTTCGGCCCCTACTTCCCGGCGGTCTGGATCCTGCGCAAACTGCAGGCCAAGTACGGACCCGAGGCTTTCGTGTCGCGGCACCCGTTGTTCTGCCTGGGCCTGGTGACGATGGCGATCGGCTTCGTCATGGATGCGTTTCTGGAGAACACCCTCATCCACTGGGGCATGTACGTCTACTCCCAGGTGATTCCGTGGGGTTCGGTGTTCACCGGGACGACGTTCCAGTTCCCGCTGATCTGGGAGTCGTTCTCGGTGACGTTCGTGATGGTGCCCGCGGCGATCCTCTGCTATCGCGACGACACCGGGAAGTCGGTGGCCGAGAAGCTGGCCGCGAAAGCGAAGATCTTTCCGGCCCGTCCGGTGCTCGGCACCTTCCTGGTGATGTTCGCCATCATCAACGTGTCCTACTTCGCCTACGGGTCGTGGTTCTGGGCCATCAAGGCCAGCCATGCGGCCACCTCCGTTGCCTGCCCGTGGCCTTACCCCGAGGCCAAAGTTTATGACCCGCAAGGCGTTTACGAGAAGGCCGGCGCTGCGGGCCCGTACTCGGTCGGCATCTGGTCGACCTGGGCGAGCGGCGAGCCGAACGGGCGACCACATGTCGACCCACCGCCACCCGGTGAAGGCGCCTGTGCGGGCAAGAATGGCTGAGCCGCGCACGGTCGTCCTCACCGGTGCGTCCCGCGGACTGGGGTTCGCATCGGCGGTGCGCTTGTATCGAGAGGGGTGGCGCGTGGTCGCGGCCATGCGCACACTCGACCGCGGAATTCCGTTGTTGCGGCAGGCGACTGGGGCAGGCGAAGACGACGATCGGCTGATCGGTGTGCAGCTCGACCTTTTGGACAGCGCGTCGATCTCCGCGGCCGCCAAGGCAATCGACGAAGCCGTCGGCACACCCTACGCGCTCGTGCACAATGCCGGGATCTCCGCCGCCGGGATGGTGGAGGAGACCGATATGGCGCTGTGGCAGAAGATGTTCGCCACCAGCGTCCTGGGCCCGGTCGCGCTCACCCAGGCCCTGTTGCCGTCCATGCGCGCCACCGGCGAAGGCCGCATCGTGCTGGTAGCCAGCACGGCCGGGGTGCGTGGTCAGCCGGGCACCGCGCCGTATTCCGCCGCCAAGGGCGCCTTGGAGCGGTGGGGTGAATCGATGGCGTGCGAGATCGCGCCCTTCGGCCTCGGCGTCACCATCCTGGTGACAGGCACTTACGACACCGACATCATCACCGACGCCGGCACCACCGACGACCGTGACTTCGCCGGCCCGTACGCCCGGTTGCACCAGACCATGAACACCCGCGGGCGCTTCGCCATCAGATTCGCCCGTGCGCCGGAACGGTTTACCGACGGATTGGTCAAGGCATTGCAGGACAGCGGGCCGTTCCGCCGCCGCGGCGTTGGGCCGGATGCGTCCATGCTGCTGGCCGCCAACAGGGTTCTCCCGGCGTCTGGCATGCACCACATGTCGCGGATCGTGTTGGGCATACCCAAGCAGGGGTCGATGCGGGGCGGGGCATGGCCGTTGACGGTTGGCCAAAGAGCAATGGTGTTGGTGGCGCGCATTCTTCCGCAGCCGGTGTTACAGCGCTTGGCGTCGCTGGCGGCGAAGCGCAAGGGAAGCAAGGGAACTGAAGGGGACTAAGGGGTAAGCATGGAACAGCTTTTTGACGACTTGGAGGATTTCGGCTCCTTCGACGACGCGATTTCCGGTGACGTCCGCGACCCGTACACCGAACTGGCGCGGCTGCGCCGCGAGGAGCCGGTGCAGCGGCTCGAGACGTCAGGGGCGCTTCCGCATGAGGAGTCGCTGCCGATGTTCATCGTGTATCGGCACGAGGATGTCCAGCAGATGCTGCGCGACAACGAGACGTTTTCGTCGGCGGCCGTGATCGCCGCGTTCGGCCCCGTGCTGGGTGAAGGCGTGATGCTCGGCATGGACGAACCCATCCACGGCCGGCTGCGGTCACTGGTGTCAAAGGCGTTCTCGCAGAAGTCATTGGCGCGCTGGCAGGACGAGTTGGTCGGCCGCGTGGCGAATAGTCTGATCGACAACTTCGCACCCAATGGCAAGGCAGATCTGGTGAAGGAGTTCACCTTCGACTATCCGAGCCAGATCATCGCGGGCCTGCTGGGCCTGCCGGAAAAGGACTACCCGCAGTTCCAGCGCTGGTCCATATCGTTGCTGAGCTGGATCATGAACCCGGAACGCGGTCTTGCGGCATCGGCTGCCCTGTGTCAGTACTTCGCCCCGATACTCGAGGCCCGCCGCGCCGAGCCGAAGGACGACCTGATCAGCGCGCTCGCTGCGGCCGAGATCGACGGGGAAAAGCTCGCGGACGAAGAGATCTTCTCGTTCCTTCGGCTGCTGCTCCCCGCGGGCGTCGAGACGACCTACCGGTCGCTGGGCAGTCTGCTCTTCGGTCTGTTGTCGGATCCGCCGCAATTGGCCGCGATCCGCGCCGACCGGTCGCTCCTTCCGCAGGCGATCGAGGAAGGCGTGCGTTGGGAACCACCGTTGTTGACCATCACCCGGGTGGCGACTCGCGACACCGAACTCGGCGGCGTGGCGATCCCCGCCGGGGCGACGGTGATGCCGATGCTGGGTTCGGCGAACCGGCAAGAAGATCGCTACCCGGACCCCAACACGTTCAACATTCACCGACAAGCCAAGGCGAATCTGGGCTGGGGGCACGGCGTGCACGTCTGCCTGGGCATGCACCTGGCGCGGCTGGAGATGCGCACCGCCATCAATCTCTTGTTGGACCGGCTGCCGAATCTCCGGCTGGACCCCGACGGCGACGACCCCCACATTCGCGGCCAAGTTTTCCGGTCGCCGACGTCGTTGCCGGTGTCGTTCGATGCCCAGTGACCAGCCCCGAAAAGGTTGCAGCTTGCCAATCGGCTAGTTTCCAGTAAGGCTCTCCATAGCGTGACCAGCGCTCTGTGAGACGCCGCTCAACGAGTCAAAAGAGAGTGACAGATATGGCTGACACTGTAAAGGTCCGGTTCGAGCCGAAGATGATGATCGACGGCAAGCTCGTCGACGGGCAGGCCGGCACCTTCACCAACATCAACCCGGCAACCGAGGAGCCACTCGGCGAGGTCGCCGACGCGTCGAAGGAGGACATGCACCGGGCCATCGACGCCGCCCGGCGGGCCTTCGACGAGACCGACTGGTCGACCAACAAGGAGCTGCGCAAGCGCTGTCTGGTGCAACTGCACGACGCGATAGAAGCCGAGAAGGAGGAGCTGCGCGAGGAGCTCATCCTCGAGGTCGGCTCTCCCCGTGCCATCACGTTCGGCCCCCAGCTGGACGCCCCGCTGGCCGACGGACTGAAGTACCCGGCCAGGCTGATCGACGAGTACGCCTGGGAAACCGATCTCGGCGACCGGGTGATCAGCCTCACCGGCGCGAACACCACCATCAAGGTCTGGCGGGAGCCGGTCGGCGTGGTCGGCGCGATCGTGCCGTGGAACTTCCCGTTCGAGGTCACCCTCAACAAGCTCGGCCAGGCGCTGGGGACCGGTAACACCGTGGTGCTCAAGCCGGCACCCAACACCCCGTTCAACGCGACCCGGCTGGGTCGGCTGATCGCCGAAAAGACCGACATCCCCGCCGGGGTCGTCAACGTCGTCACCGCATCCGATCACTTTGTGGGCGAGGAGCTTACGCTGTCGCCCAAGGTCGACCTGATCTCGTTCACCGGGTCGACGGTGGTCGGCAAGCGGATCATGGAAAAGGGCGCGGCCACCATGAAGCGGCTGTTCCTCGAACTTGGCGGCAAGTCGGCCACCATCGTCTTGGAGGACGCCGACTTCGGGTTGGCCTGCGCTATCGGCATCGCGCCGTGTATGCACGCCGGGCAGGGCTGCGCCAACCCGACCCGGATGCTGTTGCCGCGGTCTCGCTACGAGGAGGGTGTGGCGATCCTCAAGAGCATCTACGAGAACGTGACGTGCGGGGACCCGCAGGACCCCGGAACCCTGTGCGGCCCGGTCATTTCGGCGAAACAGCGCGACCGCGTGATGGGCTACATCCGCAAGGGCGTCGAAGAGGGCGCCACGGCGCTGGTCGGCGGGCCCGATGCGCCCACCGGCTTCGACAAGGGATATTTCGTCAGGCCAACGCTTTTCACCGACGTCGACAACAAGATGACTATCGCCCAGGAGGAGATCTTCGGGCCGGTGTTGTCGGTCATCCCGTTCGACGGCGAGGAGGACGCGATCCGGATCGCCAACGACAGCGTGTACGGCCTGGCCGGTAACGTGATGTCGGGTTCGCTGGAGCACTCGCTGGCGGTGGCCCGCCGAATCAAGGCCGGCTTCATCGGCGTCAACGGTGGGGCTCCGTATGGCGCCGACACCCCGTTCGGCGGATACAAGGACAGTGGGGTGGGCCGGCAGAACGGTGTCGCCGGCTTCGATCAGTACACCGAGATCAAGTCCGTGGGGTACCCCGCCGTCTGAGGCTCCCGTCGCCGCGTCGCGTGGTGTTTGTACGCAAACACGCCGCGCGGGGCGGCATTTTGCGCACGCTCGGCGGAGAAGATGTCATCTCCGCACGAGTTCGTGTTCGATGAGTTCGCGATAGATCGGCGTGTCCAATAGTTCGGTGTGGGTGCCGGTTGCTTGAATCCGGCCCTGGTGAAGAGCCAGAATTTGGTCGGCGTTGGTAACGGTGGAGAGTCGGTGGGCAACCACGAGGAGACTGCGCTGGCCGCGCGCCTGCAGCAGATTGGTGATCACGTCGTACTCGTTGGCGCGGTCGAGATGGGCGGTTGGTTCGTCCGTGAGGATCAGCTGCGATTGCGACAGGAATGTACGAGCCAGGGCGAGTCGCTGGCGTTGGCCACCGGAAAGGCGGCGCCCGCGTTCGAGTACCGGGGTGTCGAGTTGTTTAGGGAAACGGGCGATTTCGTCGGCGATGTTCGCCTGCTCGAGGACGAGCCATAAGTCGGCGTCGTCGGCGTCGAGATCGGCGATGAGCAATCGAGCGTGACCCGCGCCGAGACGAGCAAACAATTTGCCCCGCCATCGGCCAAGAACTGGTCTTCGGCCGCGCGCGCAATGGGCCCCGAGCGAACCTTGCTAGCCGGCGCTTAGCGCGCAAGTCCGCACCGACCGACCGACAACTCCGCAGGTCAGCCCCGCAGCGGCGCAGAACGAACACACCTCAGTGGCGCAAGCCGGGTTGGACATTTTCAGTAATCAAGCGCGGCTACCGAAGGGCCGGGATATCATCAGCGCTGATGAGAGCGAAGGGGCAGGGGAATTAGTGAGCACCAATCCATTCGACGACGACAGTGGAAGCTTCTTCGTCTTGGTGAACGACGAGGAGCAGCACAGTCTGTGGCCGACTTTCGCCGACGTTCCTGACGGTTGGCGGGTGGTTTACGGCGAAGCGGACCGCGCTGCGTGTCTGGACTATATCGAACAGAACTGGACCGATATACGGCCGAAAAGTCTGCGCGACAGGCTGGCACAGAGCCAGGGTTCCGATTCGTAACCGCTTGCGGACTGGAGCCACTGGATGCACCCGATTGACGGCGCGCTTGCGCTCTATACCGAAACTATCGGAGACATCAACATAGATGTGCTTTCCGCGCTTCGTGCGGAAAACTCAAGGGACCCGATTTCGGAACTCTCGTCGACCGAGCCGCAGTCTGACGCCGAGGCGCAGCCCGATGACTGGCAGGCACCGGACATGCAGCTCGTCGTCGGAATTGCCGGCGAAGTGACGCTCAACGAGCAGCTGGCCGCCTTGCAGCAAGAACGTCACCGGCTGGTGCTGGAGGCCGCCACCCTGGGCGATCCGATCGAGGCCGGCGCGCTGATCGCCACCTACGGCGCCGCGCGTAACGCAGAGCACCCACTGTGGCTGGGATCGATCAAATCCAACATCGGCCACACCCAAGCCGCTGCCGGTGTCGCTGGAATGATCAAAATGATCGCGGCCCTCAACCACGACAGTTTGCCGCCGACCCTGAACGTCGATTGCCCCAGCCCGCACATCGACTGGTCGGCCGGCACTATTCGCCTACTCACCGAGCCGGTGCCCTGGCCGGTCACCGATCATCCCCGCACCGCGGGGGTGTCTTCGTTCGGGATCAGCGGCACCAACGCGCACCTGATCCTGCGACAAGCTCCCACCTCGCCGACCGAACCGGCCGAAACGCGGCCTCAAAGCCGTGGTTGAGTCTTCCATTCCCGCTGTGCTGCGGGAACGTGCCAGTCTGCGGCCGGGTGAGACAGCGTTCACGTTCGTCGATTACGAGCAGGATTCGGCGGGCGTTGCGGAAAGCCTGACGTGGTCGCAGCTGTATCGACGGACTCTGAACGTCGCACAGGAGCTCAAAGCGTGCGGGTCAACGGGTGACCGCGCGGTCATATTGGCGCCGCAGGGACTGGAGTACGTCGTTGCGTTTCTGGGCGCGTTGCAGGCCGGTCAGATCGCGGTTCCGCTGTCGGCTCCGCTGGATGGCGCCAGCGATGAGCGTGTTAGTTCGGTCCTGCACGACGCGTCGCCTTCTACCATTCTCACGACGTCCTCTATCGCGGGCACCATCGGCAAGTACATCGAGTCGAAGTCCGCTGAGCGCGCGCCCTGGCTCATCGAGGTTGATTTGCTGGACCTGGAGTCTGAGAGAGAATCCGCTGCCGAGAACGATAGTCCGTCCAGCATTGCGCATCTGCAATACACCTCCGGGTCGACCCGCACACCAGCGGGAGTTGTGGTCTCGCACAGAAACATTCAGGTCAATTTCGAACAGCTGATGTCCGCCTGGTACGGCGACGACGGGGGTGCGCCGCCGGACACCACCGTGGTGTCGTGGCTGCCGTTCTTTCATGACTTCGGTTTGATACTTGGAATTGTCGTCCCGATTCTGGGGGGATTCCCCGCCGTGGTGACGAGCCCGCCGTCGTTTCTGCAGCGACCGGCGCGGTGGATCCAGATGCTGGCTAGCAACAGTCACGTATTTACGGGAGCGCCGAACGTCGCCTTCGAATTGGCGGCACGCAAAATATCAGACGAGGACATGGTCGGGCTTGACCTCGGGGGCGTGCGCAACATCCTCTGTGGTGGCGAACGCGTACAACCCGCGACGCTGCGGCGCTTCGCTGAGCGGTTCGCTCGGTTCAATCTCCGCCCCGAAGTGATGCGACCCGGATATGGGCTGGCAGAAGCAACGTTGTACGTGGCGACCCTCACGCCGCGTCAGCTACCAGTAACCGTTTGCTTCGAATCCGAGGAACTGACCGCCGGCCATGCGAAGCCCTGCGCAAGCGGAGAGGGTACACCGCTGGTCAGTTATGGCATGCGGGAGTCGCCGACCGTGCGCATCGTCGACCCCGAGACCCTTATCGAGTGTCCGGCGGGAACGGTCGGTGAGATCTGGGTGCACGGCGACAACGTCGCGGACGGCTACTGGCAGAAACCCCAAGAGACCGAACGCACCTTCGGCGCAACGCTTGTCGGTCCGTCGGCCGGCACACCCGAAGGGCCTTGGCTGCGAACCGGAGATTTTGGCTTCTTCTCCGACGGCGAGATGTTCGTCGTCGGCCGCATGAAGGATCTCCTGATCGTCTATGGGCGCAACTACGCTCCCGACGACATCGAGGCGACGATCCAGGAGGTCACCCGAAACCGCTCCGTGGCGATAGCGGTTCCGGACGACGATGGCGGCGTTGAGAAGCTAGTCACCATCGTCGAATTCAAGGCGCCCGGCGACTCCGAAGAGGCCGCGACGAAGTTGACCGCCGTGAGGAGGGAAGTAACCGCAGCGATATCGAGGACGCACGGTCTGAGTGTGGCGGATCTCGTTCTGGTGCCCCCTCATTCGATTCCGCTCACCACCAGCGGCAAGGTCAGACGGAGGGACTGCTTAAAGCGGTATCGGCAGGACGAGTTCACCCGCTTGGACGGGATGATCCGCGAGCCAACGCAGCGCATGGCCGACGACACCGATGCTGGCGCCGGGGCCGACTCGGGCTGGACCCAACGCCTGCGCACGCTTCGCCAGCAGCAACACGATCTGCTGGTGGGGGTGGTGTGCTCGCAGATGGCAACGGTGTTGGGCAGTCCCAGCCCTAACGACATCGACCCCGAGTGCGCGTTCCAAGACCTGGGCTTTGACTCGGTCAAAGCCACCGAGTTGCTTGACCGACTCAATACCGAAACCGAGCTGGCCTTGTCACCCACCCTGGCCTTCGACTACCCCACCCCGGCGGAGTTGGCCACCCACCTGGGCCAACTACTGAGCGGGTCGGTGGCGGCGGCTCCGCCGGTGGCATCGCGGGTGGAATTAGGGGAGCCGGTAGCGGTGGTGGGGATGGCGTGCCGGTTTCCCGGCGGGGTGGATTCGGCGGCGGCGTTGTGGGATCTGGTGGCCAGTGGCACCGACGCGATGGGGGAGTTTCCCGGCGATCGGGGCTGGGATCTGGCGGACTTGTTCGATCCCGATCCTGATGCGGTGGGCAAGACCTACACCCGCGCCGGAGGGTTTCTGGGGGAGGCCGCCGAGTTCGACGCGGAGTTCTTCGGGATCTCGGCGCGCGAGGCCCAAACCATGGATCCGCAGCAGCGGTTGCTGCTGGAGGTGTGCTGGGAAGCGTTGGAAACCGCGGAAATTGATCCGGCCGGTTTGGCAGGCTCCGAGACCGGGGTGTTCGTCGGAGCGTGGGCACAACCCTACGGCGGGGACGGTTCGGACAGTTCGGAGGGATACGGACTAACCGGTTCGTCCACCAGTGTGGCCTCCGGGCGTGTCGCTTATGCGTTGGGCTTACAGGGCCCCGCTATCACCGTCGACACCGCCTGCTCGTCGTCGCTGGTGGCCACGCATTGGGCGTGTCAGTCGTTGCGCAACGGGGAATCGGGGTTGGCCCTGGCCGGTGGCGTGACGGTGATGACCACACCGGTGGCGTTCACCGAGTTCGCCCGGCAACGCGGGCTGGCTGCCGACGGGCGCTGTAAAGCGTTCGCCGCCAACGCTGATGGCACCGGCTGGGGCGAAGGGGCCGCGGTGCTGGTGCTGGAACGACTCAGCGATGCCCAGCGCAACAACCACCCGGTGTTGGCGGTCATCGCGGGATCGGCGATCAACCAAGACGGCGCCTCGAACGGGTTGACCGCCCCCAACGGGCCCGCTCAACAACGCGTGATCACCCAAGCCGCAGCCAACGCCGGTATCGGGCTTGATCAGGTCGATGTGGTCGAGGCCCACGGCACCGGCACCACGTTGGGCGACCCGATCGAGGCCGGCGCCTTGATCGCCACGTACGGCGCGCACCGTGACTCCGAGCACCCGTTGTGGTTGGGATCGGTCAAATCCAACATCGGGCATACCCAGGCCGCGGCCGGTGTCGCCGGGATGATCAAAATGATTGCGGCCCTCAATCACGACACCCTTCCCCCGACCCTGCATGTCGATCGCCCCAGCCCGCACATCGACTGGTCGGCGGGCACGGTGCGCCTGCTCACCGAGCCGGTGCCCTGGCCGGTTACCGATCATCCCCGCACCGGCGCGGTGTCCTCGTTTGGGATCAGCGGCACCAACGCCCATGTCATCGTGCAACAGGCTCCCATGCCGCCGGCGGCACCGATTTCCTCGGCAGAGCCTGTCGTAGAGCCCCCATTAAGAATCTGGCCAGTCTCGGCGCGCACGCCCGCAGCGTTGGCTGCACAAGCCCAGCGTCTGGGTCAGCATCTGATCGAGCATCCTGACCTGGATATCACCGAGGTGGCCTACAGCCTGGCCAGCACGCGTACCCATCATCCTTATCGGGCGGCTATTAGCACTCCGGTCAGTGCTTCAGATCCCCGCCAAGACCTGCTCACGGCCTTAAACGCCCTGGCAGCTGGCCCACCCCACCCTTATGTGACCCAACATCACTACCGGCCCCATCAGGGCGGCAAAACCGTATTCGTCTTTGCCGGCCAAGGCGGTCAATACCCGGCCATGGGAGCCCAGCTTTATCAGCATCACCGCGTCTTTGCGCGCGTCTTTGATGAGTGTGATCAGGCGTTGCGGCCCTATACCAGCTGGTCGGCGCGCGATGTGATTTGTCAGCACTCCGGGGCACCCTCGTTGGATCGCGTGGAAGTGGTCCAGCCCGTTTTATTCGCGATAATGGTTTCGCTGGCGGAAACGTTGCGCAGCTATGCGATTGTGCCCGACGCGGTGATCGGTCACTCCCAAGGGGAAATCGCGGCCGCCTATATCGCCGGAGCGCTGAGCTTGACTGATGCCGCTAAAGTGGTGGCGTTACGCGCTAAAGCTCTAACGCGCCTAGGCGGGACGGGGACTATGGCCTCGGTCCTGCTGGGCGCCGCTGATCTGCGGCCGCGTTTGCAGCCATGGGGTTCTGCGCTCAGCATCGCTGCGGTCAACGGGCCTTCACAGACCATTATCGGTGGCGAAACACTCGCGGTGGAGCAGTTCATCGCGGCGTGCGATCGTGAGGGTATCCAGGTACGGCCCATCGCGGTGGATTACGCCGCGCACTCGGTCGCCGTGGAAGAGCTGCGTGAGTATCTGTTGGGTGAGTGGGCCGATCTGAGCCCGGTTCCAGCACGGACCCCGCTGTATTCCACAGCGGACAGCGCATTATCGAGCGATCCCCTCGACACCGCGACCATGGATGCCGACTACTGGTATCGCAACCTGCGTGAGCCGGTCCGGTTTTATGACTGTGTCGCTGAGTTGTTGGCTAAGGGCGAGCACACGTTTGTGGAGTTGTCTGCGCATCCGGTGTTGGCTCCGGCGATTGTCGACACTCTCATCAGTGTCGAGGGACGGACACAGTCCGCGGTGGTCACTACTTTGCACCGTGACCGGCCCGATCTGGACGCTGTCGCTGCTGCGCTGGCGCAGCTGCACACCCATGGCCATAGCCCGTCATGGTCGACCCTGTATCCGCAGACAGGGACTATCCCGCTGCCCACTTACCCGTTCGAACACCGCCGTTATTGGCTCAAGCCCACCCTAGGCGCTGATGTCAGTGCTGCGGGGCTAGACCGGCCCGAGCATCCATTGTTGGGGGCGATTACTCGTTTGGCCGACCGTGATGAGGTGGTGGTCAGCGGACGGTTGTCGATGAGCACGCAGGGCTGGTTGACCGGTCACCGGGTGGGCGAGACCGTGGTGTTCCCGGCTACCGGGTTTGTCGATGTGGTGTTGGCTGCTGCTGAGTTGGTTGACTGCGCTCTTATCGACGAGCTGGTCTTGCACACCCCGATGCGGTTGTCCGAGGACACCCCCACGGATCTGCAGATCGTGGTCGGACCCGTTGATGAGCAGGGACGGCGGGTCTTTGGCGTGCACGCTTGCAGCGGTGAGCAGCAACAGCCCACCGCGTGGACGTTGCACGCCAGCGGCACGCTCAGCAGTACTCGCCCTGGGCTGGTTTCGCCGTGGTCGACGATAGCGGTTACCGAACCCATCGATGCCGACAGTTTCTATGAGCAACTGGCCACCGAGGGCTTGGCCTACAGCGGCCCGTTTTGCTCGCTGCAACGTATGGGTAGTGATCCCGCCCACCCGCAGCGGGTCTGTGCCGAAGTGGCGTTGCCGGCCGACACCGATCTGGGTGGCTTTAACATCCATCCCGCTTTACTGGATGCCGCCCTGCATCCCCTGGTGATCATGATGGCCCAACCAACAGACGCTGAGCCGGCCGGGCCGCGGTTACCGTTTGCGTTGACCGGGGTCAGTTTGTTTGCCACGGGGGCTTCTTGCCTGCATGTGCAACTCGTGCGTACGGGGACTGACACCTTCCGGGTGGATGCTGTGGATCCTGCTGGTGCGCCGGTGATCACGATCGAGGCGGTCACTGTGCGGGCCTTGCCGGAGGCCCTAGGCCGCCCGGCTGTGCCAGCCGGACCGGGTGAGGGGTTGTTGGAGCTGGCCTGGCCGGTGTTGGCCGAGGACTTTTTCCGGCCCATCACGACCCCATCAACGGGCGTGCTGATCAGCGACCAGCCCCAGCATCTTCCTGCCGGCCTGGATCACCATATCTACCCCGACCTCACCCACCCCGATCTCGCCCACACCGAGATGGTGATATGGGCGCTACCAGTGCCCGAGGCTGGTAGTGCTATCGATGGGCTGTCGTGGGTGCATGCGGTGACGCGTCATACCTTGGCGGGGTTGCAGACGTGGTTGGGCCGCCCCGACACGATTGATATTCCGCTGGTGGTGTTGACCCGCCATGGCGTGGCCATTAGCCCCTTTGACCCTGCGCCGGAGTTGGGTCATGCCGCGGCGTGGGCGTTGCTTCATACCGCGGCAAACGAGCACCCGGGTCGCCTGGCGGTGCTGGATATCGATACCACGGCGGCCACCGAGCACGTCCTTGCCCGGGTGATCGCCGGTCTGGCCCAGCGCCCGAGCGCAGAACCTCAACTCGTCTTGCGTGCAGGTGTGGCCTCCACTCCGCGGTTGACCCCCGCCGCGGGTTTGATCCCACCCTCAACCCCGCATTGGAAATTGGCTACCACCGGCAAGGGCGACTTGTCCAACCTGACGTTGGTATCCACCCAGCCCGGCACCGAGTTAGCTGCCGGACAGATCCGGGTGGCCATCCGCGCGGCCGGACTCAACTTCCACGATGTGGTCGTGGCGTTGGGCGCGATCACCGATGAGGGGCTTGGTTGGGAAGCTGCTGGCGTGGTCATCGACACCGCCGCGGATGTGACCACCGTTGCTCGTGGTGATGCGGTGATGGGTTTGTTCCAGGACGCTTTTGCTCCCACCGCCATCACGGATCACCGCAGCGTTGTTCGGGTACCCGCCGGGTGGTCGTTCCCGCAGGCCGCCTCGGTACCGGTGGCGTTTTTAACCGCCTACGCCGGCTTGGTCGAGCTGGGCGGGCTTCACGCTGGACAGCGGGTCATTATCCACGCCGGCGCCGGCGCAGTGGGTCAAGCCGCCATCCAAATCGCGCGTCACCTTGGCGCTGAGGTGTATGCCACCGCTCACCCCAGCAAACATCACGTCCTGCATGGACTAGGGCTTGATGACCACCACGTCGCCTCCTCACGCACGCTAGAATTCGCCGAGGCATTCGCCGACCTCACCACCGGCCACGGCATGGACGTGGTGTTAAACAACCTGTCCGGCGACTTCATCGACGCCTCGCTGCAACTGCTCAGCCGGGGTGGACATTTCATCGAAATTGGCAAAACCGATATCCGGAGTGCTGACCAGATCGCTGCAACCCATCCCGGCGTGGCCTACCACGCCTATGACCTAACCAACGAAACACCGGATCGGCTGGCGACCCTCTGGGCAGTGCTGACCGAAATGCTCAACACCGGCGCCATCACAGCACTACCCACCACCAGCTACGGCCTACTGCACGCCCGCCAAGCGTTCCGGCACATGAGCCAGGCCCGACACACCGGAAAAATTGTGCTGGTCCCCCCCACCACACTCAATCCGGATGGCACCGTGCTCATCACGGGGGGTACCGGAATGTTGGGCGGGGTTTTCGCTGAACATCTGATCACCCACTACGGAATCCGGCATCTGCTGCTGATCTCTCGCCGCGGCCCCAACGCCCCCGGCGCCACCGAACTACGCCAACACCTAACCGAACTCGGCGCCGAAATCACCATAACCGCCTGCGATACCAGCAACCCCACCGACCTAGCCGCAGTACTCGACACCATCCCCACCCACCACCCCCTGACCGCAGTCATCCACGCCGCGGGCGTGCTCGACGACGCCGTCATCACCGAGCTCACCAGCCAGCAACTCGACACCGTGCTCACCGCTAAGGCCGACTCCGCCTGGCACCTACACCAACTCACCCAAAACCACGACCTCGACGCGTTTATCGTGTTCTCCTCCGCCGCAGCCGCCGTCGGCAATCCCGGCCAAGCCAACTACGCCGCCGCCAACGCCGTCCTGGACGCACTGGCCCACCACCGCCACCGTCACCACCTGCCCGCCACAAGCCTGGCCTGGGGCTACTGGCAAACCCCCTCAGGAATGACAGCCCACATCGACACGGCGGACCAGGCCCGCGTGACCCGCAACGGCCTAGCCCCGATCACCACCGAACACGGCCTAGCCCTCTTCGACACCGCCCTGACCCACCACCAACCCACCCTCATTCCCACTCCCCTTAACCGCCGCGCACTGGCCCACCAAGCGCGCGATAACACGTTGCCCCCGATCCTGTCGGCGCTTACCACCACCCGACCCCAAGCCGCCACCACCGCCACCACTCATACCCTGGCAAGCCAACTAGCCGCCCAAACCGCAGACCAACGCCGCCAAACCCTCACCACCCTGGTCACCGCCGCCACCGCCACCGTCCTAGCCCACCCCGACCCAACTACCCTCGACCCCGATCGACCCTTCAAAGACATCGGCATCGACTCCTTAACCGCCCTGGAACTACGCAACACCCTGAACCACAGCACCGGCCTCACCCTGCCCCCAACCGTGATCTTCGACCACCCCACGCCCACCGCGCTAGCTCACTACCTCACCACCCAACTCAGCGCGGATACGCCCGCATCCCCGACCAACGACTACATCCAGCAGATTCAAGAATTGATTACGTCGATTCCGACCAATCGACTCGAAGAGGCCGACATATTAGAGCTGCTAAAGAAACTCTCATCGAGCGACTATAGCGACGCTGCAAATCAACAAAATAAGTCCCGCATCGCCGATATGGACGCGGAGGACTTAATTGCTGTTGCGTTCAGAAACTCGAGAATTAGTTAAATAGGAATAGAGAGCATCGATGCAAAGCCAACTCTACAAATTAACAGAGGCGCTCCGAGCTACTCTTATTGAGAATGAAGATTTGAGGCAACTTCGCGCGCGTGCGTTAGAGCCCGTGGCGGTGGTGGGGATGGCGTGCCGATTTGCTGGTGGTATTGAGTCAGCGGCGGGTTTGTGGGAAGCGGTGTGCCGCGGCGCTGACGCGATGGGGGATTTTCCCGACGATCGGGCCTGGGATCTGGCGGGTTTGTTTGATCCTGATCCTGACGCGGTGGGCAAAACCTACACCCGTTGCGGTGGGTTTATGTCCGGGGCCGGGGAGTTTGACGCTGAGTTTTTCGGGATCTCGGCACGCGAAGCGTTGGCGATGGATCCCCAGCAGCGGGTGTTGTTGGAGGTGTGTTGGGAGGCGTTGGAGACCGCTGGTATAGACCCGGCTTCGTTGGCGGGTTCAGAGACCGGGGTGTTCGCCGGAACCTGGGGCCAGCCCTACGGGACCGCCAGGGGCATGGGCTCTGAGAGTGCCGAAGGTTTCGGGCTAACCGGGGGGGCTTCAAGCGTGGCTTCGGGTCGTATCGCGTATGTGTTGGGGCTGCAAGGACCGGCGATCACCGTAGATACGGCATGTTCGTCGTCGTTGGTGGCCACGCATTTGGCGTGTCAATCACTGCGCAACAACGAATCCAGTCTGGCTCTTGCAGGTGGGGTCACGATCATGACCACCCCCATGGAGTTTATCGAGTTCGCTCGTCAGCGTGGGCTAGCTGTTGATGGGCGGTGTAAAGCGTTTGCCGCGGCCGCGGATGGCACCGGGTTTGGTGAAGGCGCTGCGGTCCTGGTGTTGGAACGACTGAGCGATGCTCGCGCCAACCAGCATCCGGTATTGGCGGTCATCGCGGGATCGGCGGTCAATCAAGACGGCGCCTCCAACGGGTTGACCGCCCCTAACGGGCCCGCCCAGCAACGCGTCATCTGTCAGGCGGTGGCCAACGCCGGGCTCAGCCTGGATCAGGTGGATGTGGTCGAGGCGCACGGCACCGGTACCACGTTGGGGGATCCGATCGAGGCCGGCGCCCTGATCGCCACCTACGGTGCCGCGCGTAACGCAGAGCACCCGCTGTGGCTGGGATCGATCAAATCCAATATCGGCCACACCCAGGGCGCGGCCGGAGCGGCCGGGCTGATGAAAATGATCCTGGCGCTCAACCACGACACCTTGCCCCCGACCCTGCACGTGGATGCGCCCAGCCCGCATATCGACTGGTCGGCCGGCACGGTTCGGCTGCTCACCGAAGCTGTTGCCTGGCCGGTGAACGGCCATCCGCGCACCGCGGGGGTGTCGTCGTTCGGGATCAGCGGGACCAACGCGCATCTGATCCTGCAGCAAGCCCCGGTCGGGGCTGCGGTGCCCGCGCCTGCGGTGACCGAGCCCGTCGAGGAGTCCTTGGTGTGGGTGTGGCCGGTTTCGGCGCGCAGCCCCAAAGCTCTTGCGGCTCAGGCTGAGCGGCTTTGCCGGCATCTGGTCAGTCACCCGGATCTGGATCTGGCCGATGTGGCCTACAGCCTGGCGACCACTCGCGCCCAGCACCCGTATCGGGCCGCGATCACCGGCGCGGTCACCAGCGCCGATCTGCGTCAGGGGCTGTTGGGTGCTCTGCAGGCGTTGAGCGGCGGCCAACCGCACCCGCGGGTGACCCAACACCATCAGCTGGCCCACCTGGCCGGTAAGACGGTGTTCGTGTTGCCCGGCCAGGGTGCTCAGTACCTGGGCATGGGCCAAGAGCTCTATGAGCGCCACCGCACGTTCGCGCGCTGTCTTGATGAGTGTGATCAGGCGCTGCGCGGGTGGACGGGTTGGTCGGTGCGCGATGTGGTGTGTCAGGATCCGGCGGCGCCGTCGCTGGAGCGTGTCGATGTGGTGCAGCCGGTGCTGTTCGCGGTGATGGTCTCGTTGGCCGAGGTGTTGGGCGGCTATGGGGTGGTGCCTGATGCGGTGATCGGGCATTCCCAAGGAGAGATCGCGGCGGCGTATCTGGCCGGGGTGTTCTCGCTGGGGGATGCCGCCAAGATTGTGGCGCTGCGCAGTCGAGCGTTGAGCGCGCTGTCCGGTGGTGGCGGCATGGTGTCGGTGTTGTTGGCTGCCGACGAGCTGGCGCCGCGGTTGCGGCGTTGGGGTCAGGCGTTGAGTATCGCGGCGGTCAACGGCCCGTCGCAGACCATCGTCAGCGGTCAGGCGGGCGCTGTGGAGCAGTTCATCGAGGCCTGCGTTGATGAGGGCGTCGAGATCCGGCGGATCGCGGTGGATTACGCGTCGCATTCGGTTCAGGTCGAGACATTGCGTGAGCAGCTGCTGGGTGAGTTGGCGGATCTGGCGCCGGGGCCGGGGCGTATCCCGCTGTATTCCACGGTGGGAGAAGCGGTGTCGGCTGAGGCGCTGGACACCACCACCATGGGCGCCGACTACTGGTATCGCAATTTGCGGGAGCCGGTGCGTTTTTATGACGGTGTGGCCGGGCTGCTGGCCGCCGGGGAGTGCACGTTTGTGGAGTTGTCGCCGCATCCGGTGTTGGCTCCGGCGATCACCGATGCGCTGGGTGGGCTTGGGGGGCGGGCTGGTTCGGCGGTGATTACCACGTTGCACCGGGAGCGCTCGGAGTTGGATGCGCTGGCCGCCGCGTTGGGCCGGCTGCACAGTTATGGGCATAGCCCGTCGTGGCGGGGTGTGTATCCGCGGGCGCGTGCGGTGGCGTTGCCTACCTATCCTTTTGAGCACCGCCGTTATTGGCTGGCTCCCACCCGGCCCGGCGATGCCGCCGACCTGGGGTTGGGCCGGTTGGAGCATCCGTTGTTGGGTGCGGTGACCGAGCTGGCTGATCAGGACCAGATCGTGGTCAGTGGGCGGTTGTCGAGGGCGACGCAGGGTTGGCTGGGCGGGCATGTGTTCGGTGAGAGTGTGGTGTTCCCGGCCACGGGGTTCATTGATGTGGTGTTGGCCGCCGGTGAGCGGGTGGGTTGTCCGGTGATCGATGAGCTGGTGTTGCAGACCCCGTTGGTGTTGGTCGAGCACGGGTGCACTGATGTGCAGGTCGCGGTGCATGCCCTCGAGGACGACGAGCGCCGGGCGTTTACCGTGCACGCCCGCCCCGGTGGTGAGGGGCCCGGTGCGGGGTGGATGTTGCACGCTTCGGGGGTGTTGAGTGCCGAGGCGCCGCGGTTGGTGGTCTCGGCGGGGGCGCCGGTGGGTGTGCAGCCCATCGATGGGGACGGTTTTTATGCGGGGTTGGCCGAGCGTGGTTACCGCTATGGCGGGTTGTTTCGGTCGTTGCGGGGTATCGGGGTCGACCCGGCCGCTCCGGATGTGGTGTATGCGCGGGTGGGGCTGCCCGCTGATACCGATGTGGCCGGTTATGGTGTGCACCCGGCGTTGCTGGACGCCGCGTTGCAGGGGTTCGCGGCCGGGTTTTTGAGCACTAGCGGGGCTGAGGCGGGGGCGCCGCGGCTGCCGTTTGTGTTTGGCGGGGTCAGTTTGCACGCCAGTGCGGCCACGGTGCTCGATGTCGAGCTGACTCGCATCGGTGTGGACACGTTCCGGTTGTGTGCTACCGATCCGGCCGGTGCGCCGGTGATCGGCATCGACACCGTGACGGTGCGCGCGGTGCCCGAGGGTTTTGGGCAGCGCGCCCCGGTGGGGGCGGGGGACAGCGTGTTCGAGCTGGCCTGGTCACCGCTGCCCGAGGACACCGCGGCGGCGCCGGTGCCGGAGTGGGTGGTGGTGAGCGAGGATCCCGATCAGCTGCCCGAGGTGCTGCGGGGCGGCGTGGTCCACACCGGGCTGGCCGGGCTGGCCGGGCTGGGGTCGTGCCCGGAGCTGGTGATCTGGGTGTTGCCGCTGCCCGAGATCCCCGAGACCCTCGAGGGGGATGCTGATCCGTTGCCGCGGTTGCATCGCCTGACGGCGCGCACCCTGGGTGGGTTGCAGCAGTGGTTGGCCGGCGCTGAGACCAGCGCTGAGACCAGCGCCTCGCGCCTGGTGATCGTGACCCGTCACGCGGTGAGCATCGGCGCGGTCGATCGGGCCCCGGATGTGGTCCACGCCGCGGCGTGGGCGTTGATCCACAGCGCTCAAAGTGAGCATCCGCAGCGGGTTATGGTGCTGGACACCGATGACACCGCGGCCACCGAGGCGGCGTTGTTGGGCATGCTGGCGCGGTGGCCGGCAGGCGAACCCCAGCTGGTGTTGCGCCGCGGCAGCGCCTATGTGCCCCGGCTGACTCGGGCGCGGGCGCTGACCCCGCCACCGACGCCGTGCTGGCGGCTGGACACCACCGGCAAGGGTGATTTGGCCAATCTGGCGCTGCTGCCGGCCGAGCCGGCGGTGTTGGGTGCCGGGCAGATCCGCGTTCAGATCCGGGCGGCCGGGCTGAATTTCCACGATGTGGTGGTGGCGGTGGGCGCGGTCGCCGATGAGGGGCTGGGCGGGGAGGCCGCCGGGGTGGTCATCGAGACCGCCGCGGATGTGACCGCTTTCGGTGTTGGTGATGCGGTGATGGGCCTGTTCCCGAACAACGGGTTTGCGCCCACCGCGGTCACCGATCAGCGGCTGGTGGTGGCCGTGCCCGCGGGGTGCTCGTTTGCTCAGGCCGCGTCGGTGCCGGTGGCGTTTGTGACGGCCTATCTGGCGTTGGTCGAGGTGGCCGGGCTGGTGGGGGGGCAGCGGGTGCTCATCCATGCCGGTGCCGGCGGGGTGGGTCAGGCGGCCATTCAGATCGCCCGTCATCTGGGGGCGCAGGTGTATGCCACCGCCCATCCCAGCAAACATGGGGTGCTGGAAGGCCTGGGTGTGCCGCGCGGGTGTATCGCCTCCTCGCGCAGCCT
This sequence comes from uncultured Actinomycetota bacterium, assembly GCA_963845595.1. Lineage (GTDB taxonomy): Bacteria > Actinomycetota > Actinomycetes > Mycobacteriales > Mycobacteriaceae > Mycobacterium. Next base: position 728,242 of record CAWJSU010000001.1, on the reverse strand, counting down.
GGATTTCGGGGCGGCGTTCGGTGCGGCCACCGGCGGGCAGGGCATGGATGTGGTGCTCAACTGTTTGACCGGGCCGTTCATCGACACCTCGCTGGATCTGCTGGCCCGCGGTGGTCGTTTCGTGGAGATCGGCAAGACCGATATCCGCTCGCCCGCCCAGATCGCTGCAACCCACCCCGGCATCGGCTATCACCCCGTGGATGTCAGTGGTGTGGCCCCCGAGCAGGTGCTGGCCACTGAGGCCGCCTTGACCGCCGTGGCCGGCATGTTCGCCGCCGGGGTCCTGCAGCCGCTGCCGATCACCAGTTATGGCCTGGCGCAGGCGGTGCGGGCGTTTCGGGACATGAGCCAGGCCCGGCATACCGGGAAAATTGTGTTGCTGCCTCCCGCGGTGTTTGACCCGCAGGGCACGGTGTTGATCACCGGGGGCACCGGCACGCTGGGCGCGGTGTTCGCCGAGCATCTGGTCCGTGGCTACGGGGTGCGGCATCTGTTGCTGGTCTCGCGGTCCGGCGCGGCGGCTGCCGGGGCCGGCGAGCTGCATCAGCGGCTCACCGGGTTGGGTGCTCGGGTCACGATCAGCGCCGCCGATGTCAGCGACCCCGGGCAGCTGGGGGCGCTGCTGGAGGCGATTCCGGCGCGGCATCGGTTGCGCGCGGTCATCCACGCCGCCGGGGTGCTCGAGGACGCGGTGATCGGCGAGTTGACCGGTGAGCAACTCGACACGGTGCTGGCCGTTAAGGCCGACGCCGCCTGGCATCTGCATCGTTTGACCCGGCATGCCGAGCTGGACTTGTTTGTGGTGTTCTCCTCGGCGGCGGCGGTGCTGGGTGCCACCGGGCAGGCCAACTACGCGGCCGCTAACGCCTTCTGCGACGCGCTGGTCCAGCAATACCCCCACGCCACCAGCCTGGCCTGGGGGTATTGGCCGGGCACGGGCCTGACCGCCGGGCTCAGCTCGGCCGAGCAGACCCGGTTGAGCCGCGCCGGTCTGGTCCCGATCGGCACCGATCACGGCCTGGCCCTGTTCGATGCCGCGCTGTCTCAGCAGCAGCCCTACCTGATCCCCTGCCCCTTGAACGCCTCGGCGTTGGCCCGCCAGGCCCGCCTGCAGACCCTGCCCGCGATCCTGTCGGGGCTGACCCGCGCCCGCCCGCAGGCGGCCACCGCCGCCGGCCCCGACACGCTGGCCGCCCAGCTCGCCGCTCAAACCCCGGACAACAACTGGCTGCGCTGACCACCCTGGTGGCCACCGCCACCGCCACCGTGCTGGCCCACCCCGACCCGGGCGCCCTGGACACCCAACGGCCCTTCAAAGACCTGGGCATCGACTCGTTGACCGCCCTGGAACTACGCAACACCCTAACCACACAGACCGGGCTGAGTCTGCCGGCCACCGTGATCTTCGACCAGCCCACCCCCGCCGCGCTGGCCGGCCACCTGGTCAGTTTGCTTGGCGGGGCTGCGACATCGGTGGTGGCCGCCACGCGGGCGCCGGCGCGGGTTGATGAGCCGGTGGCGGTGGTGGGGATGGCCTGCCGGTTCCCGGGTGGGATCGATTCGGCGGCGGGTTTGTGGGATCTGGTGGCTGCCGGCGTGGATGCGGTGGGGGGTTTCCCCACCGATCGGGGTTGGGATTTGGCGGGGTTGTTTGATCGTGATCCGGATGCGGTGGGCAAGACCTACACCCGCGCGGGCGCGTTTCTGCCGGACGCGGCGGGATTTGACGCGGAGTTTTTCGGGATCTCGGCGCGGGAGGCCCAAACCATGGATCCCCAGCAGCGGCTGTTGTTGGAGGTGTGTTGGGAAGCGTTGGAAACTGCGGGAATTGATCCGGCCGCTTTGGCGGGTTCCGATGCCGGGGTGTTCGCCGGGACCTGGACACAACCCTACGGCGGGGGTGGTTCGGACAGTTCGGAAGGCTACGAATTAACCGGTTCGTCCAGCAGTGTGGCCTCCGGGCGGGTCTCCTACATTCTGGGTTTGCAGGGTCCGGCCATCACGGTGGACACGGCGTGCTCGTCATCGCTGGTGGCCACGCATCTGGCATGTCAGTCGTTGCGCAACGGGGAATCGTCTCTTGCGCTGGCCGGTGGTGTCACGGTGATGGCCACACCGCTGGCGTTTACCGAGTTGGCTCGGCAACGCGGGTTGGCTGCTGATGGGCGGTGTAAAGCGTTTGCCGCGGCCGCTGACGGTGTCGGCTTCGGTGAGGGTGCTGCGGTGTTGGTGCTGGAACGGCTTAGTGATGCCCAGCGTAACCAGCATCCGGTGTTGGCGGTGATCGCGGGCTCGGCGGTCAACCAGGACGGCGCCTCGAACGGGTTGACCGCTCCTAATGGGCCCGCTCAGCAACGCGTCATCGCCCAAGCCGTGGCCAACGCCGGGATCGGGTTGGATCAGGTGGATGTGGTGGAGGCCCACGGTACGGGCACCACCCTGGGTGATCCGATCGAGGCCGGCGCGTTGATCGAGACCTACGGCGCGGCCCGCAGTCCCGAGCGGCCGTTGTGGTTGGGGTCGATCAAGTCCAATATCGGGCATACCCAGGCCGCCGCGGGGGCCGCGGGGATCATCAAGATGGTTGCGGCGCTGCAGCACGGCATTTTGCCGGCGACGCTGCATGTGGATGCGCCCAGCTCTCATATCGACTGGTCGGCGGACACGGTGCGGTTGCTGACCGAGCCGGTGCCCTGGCCGGAGACCGATCATCCCCGCACCGCGGGTGTGTCCTCGTTCGGGATCAGCGGGACCAACGCGCACCTGATCCTGCAGCAGGCCCCCGAGCCCGTCGTATCGGTTGTGGGCGGGGGTGAAGCTGGTGGGGGTGAAGCTGGTGGGGGTGAAGCTGTTGGTGAGCCCGCGTTATCGGTCTGGGCGGTCTCCGCGCGCCACCCTGCGGCCCTCAGTGCTCAGGCCGGCCGGTTACAGCGGTATCTGCTCGATCATCCCGGCCTGGATCTAAGCGATGTGGCCTACAGTTTGGCCACCACCCGCACCCATCACCCCCACCGGGCGGCCATCACCGTGCCCGCCGACTCCGGCGATCCGGTCGCTGAGTTGCTCGGGGCGCTGGGCGCGCTGAGCGTTGACCGGCCCTACCCGGGGTTGACCCGGCACCACCATGTGGGCGGGCAGGCCAGCAAGATCGTGTTCGTGTTCCCCGGCCAGGGCGCCCAATACCCCGGCATGGGTGCCCAGCTTTACCGCCACCACCGCGGCTTCGCGCGCCTGGTTGACGAGTGTGACCAGGCGTTGGCGCCCTGGACCGGTTGGTCGGTGCGCGATGTGTTGTGCCAGGAGCCCGGCGCGCCGTCGCTGGAGCGGGTGGATGTGGTCCAGCCGGTCTTGTTCACGATGATGGTCTCGTTGGCCGAGGTGTTGGGCTCCTATGGCATTGTGCCCGACGCGGTGATCGGGCACTCCCAGGGAGAAATCGCGGCCGCCTATGTCGCCGGGGCGCTGACGTTGGCCCAGGCCGCCAAGGTGGTCGCGTTACGCAGTGCGGCGTTGGTGCGTCTGTCCGGGTCAGGGGCGATGGCGTCGGTCATGCTGGCCGCAGAGCAGCTGGGTCCGCGGCTGCAGCAATGGGGTGCCGCGTTAAGCATCGCCGCGATCAACGGACCCTCACACAGCATCGTCAGCGGTGACGTGGACGCGGTGCAGCAGTTCAGCGCGGCCTGTGAGCAAGACGGTATCCAGGTCTGGCCTATCGCCGCGGACTACGCCTCGCATTCCGCTCAGGTCGAAGCGCTGCGTGAGCAGCTACTGCGCGATCTGGCCGGCCTTACCCCGCAGCCCGCACGGGTCGCGCTGTATTCCACGGTGGCTAGCGCACACTCGGGTGACCCGTTGGACACCACCGTCATGGACGCCGAGTACTGGTATCGCAACCTGCGTGAGCCGGTCGGATTCCACGACACTGCGGTCGCGCTGTTGGCTCACGGTGAGCACACGTTTGTGGAGTTGTCCCCGCACCTGGCGTTGGCCCCGGCGATCAACGACATCGTGGCAAGTGTGGGGGGCCGCGCGCACTCGGTGGTGATCCCCACGTTGCACCAATTCCGTCCCGAGCTAGACGCGCTGGCCGCGGCGCTGGCCCGGCTGCATACCCATGGTCATAGCCCGTCCTGGAGGGCCCTGTATCCACACGCGGATGCACTGCAGCTGCCGACTTATCCGTTCCAGCATCGCCGCTATTGGCTGGTGCCCACCCCGGCCGCCGAGGCCAGTGATCCCGCTGAGGGTGTGCTGTGGAAAGCCGTTGATGAGGGCGAGCTGGACACGGTGGCGAAGGTGTTGCGGCTGAGTGATGACCAATTGGGTGATGACCAACGGGCCGCATCGCTGGGTCCTGTGGTGCATGCCCTGCGGCAATGGCGCAAAGATCTCGGGGACCGTTCGAAAGTCAACAAGTTGCGTTATCGGGTCGGCTGGCAAACCATCACCCCGGAAACGTCCCCGCGAACCCGGCAACGATGGCTGGTCTTGGCATGGCCCGAGCAGGCCGAGGATGATGCGTGGATCGCCGGCCTGTCAGGGCGATACGCCGATGACATCGACGTGCTCGCCATTGATCCCAGTGATGTCGACAGAAGCTCCATGACCGCCCTGATGTCCAGCGCGGCCGAGCGCACCGGGTGCGACGGCGTGGTTTCCTTCCTGGCCTTAGAAGAGCGGACCCATCCGGGTTTCCCCGGAATATCAACGGGCCTGATTGCCACCCTGTGCGTCGCGCAGGCCTATGGCGATTGCGGCCTTGGGGTGCCGCTGTGGGTCATCACCCAAGGCGCGGTGAGTGTCTGCCCAGATGATGGGGCTGCCAGGCCGAGCCAGTCGGCGGTGTGGGGGCTAGGACAGTCGGTCGGTCTGGAGCATCCCCAGTGGTGGGGAGGGCTCATTGACCTTCCTGACCTGGCGACCCCGCACGACGTCGAGCAGCTGCACGCGATACTGAGCTGCCCGCAACCTGAAGACCAACTCGCGATCCGCCCCCGGGGGGTCAGCGCGCGACGGGTACGGGAAGCACCGTTGCCGCTCGAACGGGTTCGCGCCTGGACAGCCTCGGGGACAGCTCTGGTCACCGGGGCCACCGGGCGCCTGGGTGGCCACATTGTGCGCTGGCTTGCTGAGGCGGGGGCCAGTCACCTTGTCCTGCTTAGCCGCAACGCTACCCACAGTCCTCGGGCAGCAGAACTGGAAAAGGAATTAAACGCCGCCGGGGTAGCGACGACGTTGGCCTCGGTGGATATGACCGATCGGTCGGCGTTGGCGGACGTCATTGCCGGCATCCGTGACCAACACGGACCCATTCGCACCGTCGTGCATGCCGCAGCGGCCATCGGATTGCACACCATATCTGAGGTCACCACAGCAGAGTTCGCCAGCGATTACGCCAAAGCGGTCGGGGCCGATAACCTAGCCGAGCTGCTCGACGACGAGCCACCAGAGACTTTTATCCTGTTTTCTTCGGCGGCCGGGATCTGGGGTGGCACTGAGCAGGGCTGTTATGCGGCCGCTAACGCCCACCTCGATGCCCTGGCGTCGCGGTTGCGCGCCCGCGGATGCATGGCGCTGTCGGTGGCTTGGGGGCTTTGGGCGGGGCAGGAGGGGACACGACCTGAGATCCTTGATTACTTCCACCGTATCGGGATCAATTCGATATCGCCCGAAATCGCCCTTAGTGCGCTGCAGCAATCCCTCGACGCCGATGACGCACAGATTACGATCGCGGACGTTTCCTGGAAGCAATTCCTGGAGGTTTTCACCGCTCGGCGCTCTCGCCTACTTCTGAGCGAGTTGGTGGCGGCAGACCCATCGGCGCACAGCACGACCACCACCACGGCCATTTCCGAGGCGCTGGCCGCGCGGCTGGCCTCCCAAACCCCCGAACAACGGCTGCACACGTTGACCGCGCTGGTCATTGACGCCACCGCTGCGGTGTTGGCTCATCCCGACCCGGCCGCCCTGGACACCGACCGCCCCTTCCAAGACCTCGGCATCGACTCACTGACCGCCCTGGAACTACGCAACAGCCTCTCGACACAAACCGGGCTGAGCCTGCCGTCAACTCTGGTCTTTGACCACCCGACCCCCACCCAGGTTGCCGCTCACCTGGAGATGCTGGTCAGCGGCACCGGTGCGCCCGCGCTGGGACCGCTCGCCCGAGTCGCGGGTCGGGTTGATGAGCCGGTGGCGGTGGTGGGGATGGCGTGTCGGTTTCCTGGTGGGGTGGATTCGGCGGCGGGTTTGTGGGATCTGGTGGCTGCCGGTGTGGATGCGGTGGGGGGTTTCCCTGCCGATCGGGGTTGGGATTTGGCGGGGTTGTTTGATCCTGATCCGGATGCGGTGGGCAAGACCTACACCCGCGCGGGCGCGTTTCTGCCGGACGCGGCGGGATTTGACGCGGAGTTTTTCGGGATCTCGGCGCGGGAGGCCCACGCGATGGATCCCCAGCAGCGGCTGTTTTTGGAGGTGTGTTGGGAAGCGTTGGAAACCGCGGGAATTGATCCGGCCGCTTTGGCGGGTTCCGATGCCGGGGTGTTCGCCGGGACCTGGACACAACAATACGGAGCGGCCGGCGGTGGGGGTTCGGAGGGTGTGGAGGGCTACGTGAGCGGGAGCCTCCCCAGTGTGGCCTCCGGGCGGGTCTCCTACATTCTGGGTTTGCAGGGTCCGGCCATCACGGTGGACACCGGGTGTTCGTCGTCGCTGGTGGCCACGCATTTGGCGTGTCAGTCGCTGCGTAATGGGGAATCGTCTCTTGCGCTGGCCGGTGGTGTGACGGTGATGGCCACACCGCTGGCGTTTACCGAGTTCGCTCGGCAACGCGGGTTGGCTGCTGATGGGCGGTGTAAGGCGTTTGCCGCGGCCGCTGACGGTGTCGGGTGGGGTGAGGGTGCTGCGGTGTTGGTGCTGGAACGGCTTAGTGATGCCCAGCGTAACCAGCATCCGGTGTTGGCGGTGATCGCGGGCTCGGCGGTCAACCAGGACGGCGCCTCGAACGGGTTGAGCGCTCCTAATGGGCCCGCTCAGCAACGCGTCATCGCCCAAGCCGTGGCCAACGCCGGGATCGGGTTGGATCAGGTGGATGTGGTGGAGGCCCACGGTACGGGCACCACCCTGGGTGATCCGATCGAGGCCGGCGCGTTGATCGAGACCTACGGCGCGGCCCGCAGTCCCGAGCGGCCGTTGTGGTTGGGGTCGATCAAGTCCAATATCGGGCATACCCAGGCTGCCGCGGGGGCCGCGGGGATCATCAAGATGGTTGCGGCGCTGCAGCACGGCATTTTGCCGGCGACGCTGCATGTGGATGCGCCCAGCTCTCATATCGACTGGTCGGCGGACACGGTGCGGTTGCTGACCGAGCCGGTGCCCTGGCCGGAGACCGATCATCCCCGCACCGCGGGGGTGTCCTCGTTCGGGATGAGCGGGACCAACGCGCACCTGATCCTGCAGCAGGCCCCCGAGCCCGTCGTATCGGTTGTGGGCGGGGGTGAAGCTGGTGGGGGTGAAGCTGGTGGGGGTGAAGCTGTTGGTGAGCCCGCGTTATCGGTCTGGGCGGTCTCCGCGCGCCACCCTGCGGCCCTCAGTGCTCAGGCCGGCCGGTTACAGCGGTATCTGCTCGATCATCCCGGCCTGGATCTAAGCGATGTGGCCTACAGTTTGGCCACCACCCGCACCCATCACCCCCACCGGGCGGCCATCACCGTGCCCGCCGACTCCGGCGATCCGGTCGCCGAGTTGCTCGGGGCGCTGGGCGCGCTGAGCGTTGACCGGCCCTACCCGGGGTTGACCCGGCACCACCATGTGGGCGGGCAGGCCAGCAAGATCGTGTTCGTGTTCCCCGGCCAGGGCGCCCAATACCCCGGCATGGGTGCCCAGCTTTACCGCCACCACCGCGGCTTCGCGCGCCTGGTTGACGAGTGTGACCAGGCGTTGGCGCCCTGGACCGGTTGGTCGGTGCGCGATGTGTTGTGCCAGGAGCCCGGCGCGCCGTCGCTGGAGCGGGTGGATGTGGTCCAGCCGGTCTTGTTCACGATGATGGTCTCGTTGGCCGAGGTGTTGGGCTCCTATGGCATTGTGCCCGACGCGGTGATCGGGCACTCCCAGGGAGAAATCGCGGCCGCCTATGTCGCCGGGGCGCTGACGTTGGCCCAGGCCGCCCAAATTGTGTCGCTGCGTAGTGCCGCGTTGGCGCGTCTGTCCGGGTCAGGGGCGATGGCGTCGGTCATGCTGGCCGCAGAGCAGCTGGGTCCGCGGCTGCAGCAATGGGGTGCCGCGTTAAGCATCGCCGCGATCAACGGACCCTCACACAGCATCGTCAGCGGTGACGTGGACGCGGTGCAGCAGTTCAGCGCGGCCTGTGAGCAAGACGGCGTCCAGGTCCGCTCTATCGCGGTGGACTACGCGTCGCATTCCGCTCAGGTCGAAGCGCTGCGTGAGCAGCTACTGCGCGATCTGGCCGGCCTTACCCCGCAGCCCGCACGGGTCGCGCTGTATTCCACGGTGGATAGCGCACGCTCGGGTGACCCGTTGGACACCACCGTCATGGACGCCGAGTACTGGTATCGCAACCTGCGTGAGCCGGTCGGATTCCATGACAGTGTGGTCGAGCTGTTGGCCCGCGGTGGGCACACGTTTGTGGAGTTGTCCCCGCACCCGGGGTTGGCCCCGGCGATCAGCGACACCGTGGCAAGTGCGGGGGCGCGGACCTCTACAGTGATCCCCACCTTGCATCGTGACCGGCCCGAGCTGGATGCGCTGGCCACCGCGCTGGCCCAGCTGCATACCCATGGTCATAGCCCGTCCTGGTCGGCCCTGTATCCGCAGGCGAACATCGTGGGGCTGCCGACCTATCCCTTCGAGCACCGCCGGTACTGGCTGACGCCCACCCCGGCCCTCGAGGCCAGCCACCTTGGGCTCGAGCGCGCTGAGCATCCCCTTATAGGGGCGGTGACTGACCTGGCTGATCAAGACCAGGTCGTGTTGAGTGGGAGATTGTCGACGACCACGCAGGGCTGGCTGGGCGGGCACATGGTGCACGACAGTGTGGTGTTCCCCGGAACCGGGTTTGTCGATGTGGTGTTGCAGGCCGGCCAGTGCGCTGGTTGCCCGGTGATCGATGAGCTGGTCTTGCAGACCCCGTTGGTGTTGGTCGAGGATGCGCCCACCGATGTGCAGATCGTGGTGGCCCCGCTTGAGCAGGGCCGGCGGCGGTTTAGCGTGCACGCCCGAACCGGTTCCCAGCACGGCGCGGGGGTGTGGACGTTGCACGCCTCGGGGTTGTTGAGCGCCGAGGTGCCCCAGCTGGTGGCCCCGCAGGCGGCGCCGGTGGGTGTGGAGCCCATCGATGGGGACGGTTTTTATGCGGGGTTGGCCGAGCATGGTTACCGCTATGGTGGGTTGTTTCGGTCGTTGCGGGGTATCGGGGTGGACCCGGCCGCTCCGGATGTGGTGTATGCGCGGGTGGGGCTGCCCGCTAATACTGAGGTGGCCGGTTATGGTGTGCACCCGGCGTTGCTGGATTCCGCGTTGCAGGGGTTGGCGGCGGTGTTTTTCAGCACGACCGCCGGTGGGGCTGATGCGGGGACGCTGCGGCTGCCGTTTGTGTTTGGCGGTGTCAGTTTGCACGCCACCGCGGCCACATCGCTGGATGTCGAGCTGACCCGCACCGGTGTGGACACGTTCCGGTTGTGCGCCGTTGATCCGGCCGGTGCGCCGGTGATCAGCATCGACACTCTGACCCTGCGCGCGGTGCCCGAGGGGATCGGGCTGCGCGCCTTGGTGGGCGCCGCGGGGGACAGCATGTTCGAGCTGGCCTGGTCGCCGCTGCCCGACGACAGCGCAGCGGCGCCGCCGGTACCGGAGTGGGCGGTGGTGAGCGAGGATCCCGATCGGCTGCCGGCTGCGCTGCAGGGCGGCGTGGTCCACACCGAGCTGGCCACTTTGGGGTCGAGCCCGCAGCTGGTGATCTGGCCGTTGCCCGTGCCGCTCGAGGAGGATGCTGACCCGCTGCCGCGGTTGCATCGTCTGACGGCCCGCACGCTGGGTGGGTTGCAGGAGTGGTTGGCGCGCGCTGAGACCAGCGCCTCGCGCCTGGTGATTGTGACCCGTCACGCGGTGAGCATCGGCGTGGTCGACCGGGCTCCCGATATGGCCCACGCCGCGGCGTGGGCGTTGATCCACAGCGCCCAAAGTGAGCATCCGCAGCGCATCGTGGTGCTTGACACCGATGACACCGCGGCCACCGAGCAGGCTTTGTTGGCCACTGTGGCGCGGTGGCCTGCCAGCGAACCCCAGCTGGTGTTGCGTCACGGCAGCGCTTATCTGCCCCGGCTGGTTCGGGCGCGGGCGTTGACCCCGCCACCGACGCCTTGCTGGAGGCTGGGCACCACCGGTAAGGGTGATTTGGCCAATCTGGCCCTGCTGCCCACCGAGCCGTCGGTGTTGGGTCCCGGTCAGGTCCGTGTCGGTGTACGCGCGGCCGGGCTGAACTTCCACGATGTGGTGGTGGCCGTGGGCGCGGTCGCCGATGAGGGGCTGGGCGGGGAAGCCGCCGGGGTGGTCATCGAGACCGCTCCGGATGTGACCGCCTTCCGTGTCGGTGATGCGGTGATGGGCCTGTTCCCGAACAACAACGCGTTTGCGCCCACCGCGGTCACCGATCACCGGGCAGTGGTGGCCGTGCCCGCGGGGTGCTCGTTTGCTCAGGCCGCGTCGGTTCCGTCGGTTTTTGTGACCGCCTATCACGCGTTGGTCGACATTGCGGGGCTTGTTGGCGGGCAGCGGCTGCTCATCCATGCCGGTGCCGGCGGGGTGGGTCAGGCGGCCATCCAGATCGCCCGGCATCTGGGGGCGCAGGTGTATGCCACCGCCCACCCCAGCAAGCATGGGGTGCTGGAAGGCCTGGGTGTGCCGCGCGGGCACATCGCCTCCTCGCGCACCCTGGATTTCGGGGCGGCCTTCGGTGCGGCCACCGGCGGGCAGGGCATGGATGTGGTGCTCAACTGTTTGACCGGGCCGTTCATCGACGCCTCGCTGGATCTGCTGGCCCGCGGTGGTCGTTTCGTGGAGATCGGCAAGACCGATGTCCGTTCGCCCGCCCAGATCGCTGTCACCCACCCCGGCATCGGTTATCACCCCGTGGATGTGAGTGTGATGGCGCCCGAGCGGCTCAACGCCACCTTGACCACCGTGGCCGGCATGTTCGCCGCCGGGGTCCTGCAGCCGCTGCCGATCACCAGTTATGGCCTGGCGCAGGCGGTGCGGGCGTTTCGGGACATGAGCCAGGCCCGGCATACCGGGAAAATTGTGCTGCTGCCCCCCGCGGTGTTTGACCCGCAGGGCACGGTGTTGATCACCGGGGGCACCGGCACGCTGGGCGCGGTGTTCGCCGAGCATCTGGTCCGTGGCTACGGGGTGCGGCATCTGTTGCTGGTCTCGCGGTCCGGCGCGGCGGCTGCCGGGGCCGGCGAGCTGCATCAGCGGCTCACCGGGTTGGGTGCTCAGGTCACGATCAGCGCCTGCGATGTCAGCGACCCCGGCCAGCTGGGCGCGCTGCTGGAGGCGATTCCGGCCCGGCATCGGTTGAGCGCGGTCATCCACGCCGCCGCGGTGCTCGATGACGCGGTGATCGGCGAGTTGACCGGTGAGCAACTCGAGACCGTGCTGGCCGCCAAGGCCGACGCCGCCTGGCATTTGCATCACCTCACCCGAGACGCCGAGCTGGACGCGTTCGTGGTGTTCTCCTCGGCCGCGGGCGTGATGGGCAATGCAGGACAGGCCAACTACGCGGCCGCTAACGCGTTCTGCGACGCGCTGGCCTATCACCGCCGACACCGCCACCAGGCCACCAGCCTGGCCTGGGGGTATTGGCAGGGCACAGGTCTGACTGCCCAGCTCAGCTCGACCGAGCAGACCCGGTTGACCCGTGGCGGTCTGGTCCCGATCAGTACCGACCACGGCCTGGCCCTGTTCGACGCCGCCCTGTCCCAGCAGCAGCCCTACCTGATCCCCTGCCCCGTTAACGCCTCGGCGTTGGCCCGCCAGGCACGCCAGCAGACCCTGCCGGCGATCCTGTCGGCGCTGACCCGCGCCCGCCCGCAGGCCGCCACCGCCGCCGGCCCCAACACGCTGGCCGCACAGCTGGCCGCTCAAACCCCCGACAAGCAACTGCACACCCTGACCACCCTGGTGACCACCGCCACCGCCACCGTGCTGGCCCACCCCGACCCGGGCGCCCTGGACACCGAACGGCCCTTCAAAGACCTGGGCATCGACTCGTTGACCGCCCTGGAACTACGCAACACCCTGACCACACAGACCGGGCTGTCCCTGCCGGCCACCGTGATCTTCGACCAGCCCACCCCCGCCGCGCTGGCCAGCCACATCCATCGCCAGATAGGTGCGGACGGTGACATTGGTCAAGCTGGCGACCCGCGCGATTCCGAGATTTACCGGCTCATTGCTTCGATCCCGGTCAAACAACTTCGGGAGGCAGGAATTCTGGACATGCTTTTAGGCATGGTGGGTCGCGGGCAACATTCGCAACCAGACCGTACCGAAGACGTCGCAAACATGAACCTCGACGAGCTGCTCATCACCCTGGGCGATTGAGAGCCAATAGGAATAGCGAATAGGACTGGTCCGCAGAAAATGGATACCGAACTCGACAGAGCGACCAAAGGCCTGCGCAGGGCAATAACGCAAATCGCGTTGTTGAAGGAGCAGAATCGTGCTCTTCTAGCGCGTGCTGATGAGCCGGTGGCGGTGGTGGGAATGGCGTGCCGGTTCCCCGGTGGGGTCGATTGCGCGGCGGCGTTGTGGGATTTGGTGGCCGGTGGTGTCGACGCGATGAGGGAGTTTCCCGGCGATCGGGGCTGGAATCTGGCGGAGTTGTTTGACCCGGACGCCGATGCGGTGGGCAAGACCTACACCCGCTACGGCGCGTTTGTGGCCGAGGCCGCCGGGTTCGACGCCGAGTTTTTCGGGATCTCGGCGCGGGAGGCCCGCGCGATCGATCCCCAGCAGCGGGTGTTGCTGGAGGTGTGTTGGGAAGCCCTAGAAACCGCCGGCATCGACCCGGCCGGTTTGGCGGGCACCGACACCGGGGTGTTCGCCGGGGCGTGGCCGCAGCCCTATGGGGACGGCGGCTCGGACAGCGTGGAGGGCTACGCGCTGACCGGGGGTGCGAGCAGCGTGGTTTCCGGGCGTGTTGCCTATGTTTTGGGGTTGCAGGGCCCGGCCATCACGGTGGACACGGCGTGCTCGTCGTCGCTGGTGGCCACGCATCTGGCGTGTCAGTCCCTGCGCAACGGGGAATCCGGTTTGGCGCTGGCCGGCGGGGTCACGGTGATGACCACACCGGTGGTGTTCACCGAGTTCGCCCGGCAACGCGCGCTGGCCCCCGACGGGCGCTGCAAAGCGTTCGCCGCGGCCGCCGATGGCACCGGCATGGGGGAAGGCGCGGCGGTGTTGGTGTTGGAACGCCTTAGCGATGCCCGCCGCAACAACCATCCTGTTTTGGCGGTCATCGTGGGGTCGGCGGTCAACCAGGACGGCGCTTCTAACGGGTTGAGCGCTCCTAATGGCCCGGCACAGCAGCGGGTGATCACCCAGGCGGTGGCCAACGCCGGGATCAGCCTGGATCAGGTGGATGTGGTCGAGGCGCACGGCACCGGCACCATGTTGGGGGATCCGATCGAGGCCGGCGCGTTGATCGCCACCTACGGCGCGCACCGGGACAGCGAGCACCCGCTGTGGCTGGGGTCGATCAAATCCAATATCGGCCACACCCAAGCTGCGGCCGGGACGGCCGGGCTGATCAAAATGATCCTGGCGCTCAACCATGAGATGCTGCCGCCGACGCTGCACGTGGATGCGCCCAGCCCGCATATCGACTGGTCGGCCGGGACGGTTCGGCTGCTGACCGAGGCCATTGTCTGGCCGCACACCGACCACCCTAAAACCGCGGCGGTGTCCTCGTTTGGGATTAGCGGGACCAACGCGCATCTGATCCTGCAGCAAGCGCCTGCCGGGGCTGAGGTGCCCGCCCCTGTTGCGACCCAACCCGTCGAGGAGCCCTCGGTGTGGGTGTGGCCGGTTTCGGCGCGCAGCCCGGCGGCGGTGGCCGCCCAGGCCGAGCGGCTTTGCCAGCACCTGACCAGTCACCCGGATCTGGATCTGGCCGATGTGGCCTTCAGCCTGGCCACAACTCGCACCCAGCACGCTTATAGGGCGGTGATCACCGCACCTGCTGGCACCGAGGATCCGCGCCGGGATCTGCTCGAGGCGTTGGGCGCGCTGCGCGACGATCGGCCGTACCCCGGCTTGCTGCGACACCACCTGGCCGGCCAAGTCGGCAAGACCGTGTTCGTGTTTCCCGGCCAGGGCGCCCAATATCCCGGGATGGCCGCCCAGCTCTACGGTCAGCACCGCGTCTTCGCAGCGGCCCTGGATGAGTGTGATCAGGCGCTGCGGCCGTTCACGGGCTGGTCGGTGCGGGATGTCTTGTGCGAAGACCCCGCGGCACCGTCGCTGGATCGCGTCGATGTGGTGCCGCCGGTGCTGTTTGCGGTGATGGTCTCGCTGGCCGAGGTGCTGGGTAGTTATGGGATCGTGCCCGATGCGGTGATCGGGCATTCCCAAGGAGAAATCGCCGCCGCCTACATCGCCGGGGCGCTTTCCCTCGATGAGGCCGCCAAAGTGGTGGCGTTACGCAGCCAGGCGGTGACGCGTCTGTCCGGGGCTGGCGCGATGGCCTCGGTCATGCTGGGCGCCGACGAACTGCGCCCCCGGCTGCAGCCCTGGGGCCCCGCATTAACTATCGCCGCGATCAACGGACCCTCGCACAGCATCGTCAGCGGCCAGACCGACGCCGTGGAGCAGTTCATCGAGGCCTGTGAGCGTGAGGGCATCCAGGTTGGATCCATCGCTGCTGATGGCGCGGGGCACTCGGCTCAGATCGAACCCCTGCGTGAACAGCTAGTCGCTGAGCTGGCCGACCTGGCCCCGCGGCCCGCGCGGATTCCGCTGTATTCCACGGTGGCAACCGCGCTCTCGAGTGATCCGTTGGACACCACCACCATGGATGCGCAGTACTGGTATGCCAACCTGCGTGAGCCGGTGCGCTTCCACGACAGTCTGGTCGGGCTGCTCAGCGGGGGTGAGCACACGCTTGTGGAGCTGTCCCCGCACCCGGTGTTGGCCCCGGCGATCACCGACACCCTCGCCGGGATGTCAGGGCGGCCCGGCTCGGCGGTGATCACCACGTTGCACCGTTACCGGCGCGACCTCGATGCGCTGGCTGCTGCGTTGCGCCGGCTGCACACTTATGGGCATAGCCCGTCGTGGCAGCGTCTTTATCCGCACGCGCGCACGGTCGCGTTGCCCACCTACCCCTTCGAGCACCGGCGCTATTGGCTGGCCACCACCCGGGGCGGCGATGCCGCCGACCTGGGTTTGGGCCGACCCGAGCATCCCCTGTTGGGTGCGGTGACCGAGCTGGCTGATCAGGACCAGATCGTGGTGAGCGGGCGGTTGTCGACGGCCACCCAGGGTTGGCTGGCCGGCCACATGCTCGGTGACAGTGTGCTGTTCCCGGCGACGGGGTTCATCGATGTGATCTTGCGGGCTGGCGAGTTGGTTGACTGTCCGGTCATTGATGAGCTGGTCTTGCATGCTCCGCTGGTGGTGTCCGAGGACACCTCCATCGATCTGCAGATCATGGTGGCGGCTGTCGATGACGGTGGGCGGCGTTCTTTTACGGTGCACGCCCGCACCAGCCACGAGCACACTGCCGAGGCCTGGACGCTGCATGCCAGCGGCGCGGTGGGCAGCGACCAGCACCCGGTGGCTGCCCCGTTGCCGGCACCGCCACGGGTTGAGGCCATCGAGGCGGACAGCTTTTATCAGCGGTTGGCCGCGCAGGGCTACCGCTACCGCGGCCTGTTTCGGTCTTTGCGGGGGATCGGCCAAGACCCCGGCCAGCCCGGCGCGGTGTATGCCGAGGTGGGGCTGCCCGCCGACACCGACGTCGCCGGCTACGGTATTCATCCCGCTTTGCTGGATGCTGCGTTACATGCCCTGGCCGCGGTGCCGGACAGCCCCACCGATGACGCCGACCCGGTGGCGCTGCGGCTTCCGGTCGCGTTTAGCGCGATCACCCTGTATGCGACCGCGGCGACGCGGCTGCATGTCCAGCTCATCGCGACCGGTCCCGACACTTACACGTTGCATGCTGCCGACCCGGCGGGGGCGCCGGTAATCACCATCGCAACCGTGAGCCTGCGGGCGGCGCCCGACACCCTGACCGCGCCGGGCCCTGCGGCCGTGGGGCCGCATAGCGATTTGTTCGAGCTGGACTGGCAGGTGTCGTCTGAGGACCGTTTCCCGGCGCCGGTGACCATGCCGGGGTTGGCGGTGCTCACCGAGCACCCCGATCAGCTTCCGTCCGGCTTGCCCCACGACTCGATCCACACCGATTGGACCCATCCCGACCTGGGCCGCACCGGCCTGGTGATCTGGCCTTTGCCGCTGGCTGATCCCGGCGACACCGACGCTGACGCCGATCCTGTCAAGCGGGTCCACGCCTTGACCCGCTGCACCTTGGCCGGGCTGCAGTGCTGGCTGGCCCGTCCCGACACCGTCGATGCCCACCTGGTGATCCTGACCCGCCACGCGGTCAGCACCAGCGCCAATGACTTGGCCCCTGACCTGGCTCACGCCGCGGCCTGGGCGTTGATCCACAGCGCTCAAAGCGAGCACCCGCACCAGATCAGCTTGCTCGACACCGATGACACCGCCGCCACCGAGCAGACCCTGATCAACGTGGTGGCCAACCTGTCAGGATCCGCCGCTGAGCCCCAGCTGGCCCTGCGCCGCGGTGTCCCACACATCCCCCGGTTGATCCCCACCCGGGCGCTGACCCCGCCGGCGACCCCGGACTGGCGGCTGGACACCACCGGCACGGGTGATTTGGCCAATCTGGCGCTGCTGCCCACCGAGCCGGCGGTGTTGGGTGCCGGGCAGATCCGCGTTCAGATCCGGGCCGCTGGGCTGAATTTCCGTGATGTGGTGGTGGCGGTGGGCGCGGTCGCCGATGAGGGGCTGGGCGGGGAAGCCGCCGGGGTGGTCATCGAGACCGCCGCGGATGTGACCGCTTTCGGTGTTGGTGATGCGGTGATGGGCCTGTTCCCGAACAACGGGTTTGCGCCCACCGCGGTCACCGATCAGCGGCTGGTGATGGCCGTGCCCGCGGGGTGCTCGTTTGCTCAGGCCGCGTCGGTGCCGGTGGCGTTTGTGACGGCCTATCTGGCGTTGGTCGAGGTGGCCGGGCTGGTGGGGGGGCAGCGGGTGCTCATCCATGCCGGTGCCGGCGGGGTGGGTCAGGCGGCCATTCAGATCGCCCGTCATCTGGGGGCGCAGGTGTATGCCACCGCCCATCCCAGCAAGCATGGGGTGCTGGAAGGCCTGGGTGTGCCGCGCGGGCACATCGCCTCCTCGCGCACCCTGGATTTCGGGGCGGCGTTCGGTGCGGCCACCGGCGGGCAGGGCATGGATGTGGTGCTCAACTGTTTGACCGGGCCGTTCATCGACACCTCGCTGGATCTGCTGGCCCGCGGTGGTCGTTTCGTGGAGATCGGCAAGACCGATATCCGCTCGCCCGCCCAGATCGCTGCAACCCACCCCGGCATCGGCTATCACCCCGTGGATGTCAGTGGTGATGGCGCCCGAGCAGCTGTGGCCACTGAGGCCACCTTGACCGCCGTGGCCGGCATGTTCGCCGCCGGGGTCCTGCAGCCGCTGCCGATCACCAGTTATGGCCTGGCGCAGGCGGTGCGGGCGTTTCGGGACATGAGCCAGGCCCGGCATACCGGGAAAATTGTGTTGCTGCCCCCCGCGGTGTTCGACCCGCAGGGCACGGTGTTGATCACCGGGGGCACCGGCACGCTGGGCGCGGTGTTCGCCGAGCATCTGGTCCGTGGCTACGGGGTGCGGCATCTGTTGCTGGTCTCGCGGTCCGGCGCGGCGGCTGCCGGGGCCGGCGAGCTGCATCAGCGGCTCACCGGGTTGGGTGCTCGGGTCACGATCAGCGCCGCCGATGTCAGCGACCCCGGGCAGCTGGGGGCGCTGCTGGAGGCGATTCCGGCGCGGCATCGGTTGCGCGCGGTCATCCACGCCGCCGGGGTGCTCGAGGACGCGGTGATCGGCGAGTTGACCGGTGAGCAACTCGACACGGTGCTGGCCGCTAAGGCCGACGCCGCCTGGCATCTGCATCATTTGACCCGGCATGCCGAGCTGGACTTGTTTGTGGTGTTCTCCTCGGCGGCGGCGGTGCTGGGTGCCACCGGGCAGGCCAACTACGCGGCCGCTAACGCCTTCTGCGACGCGCTGGTCCAGCAGCGCCGACACCGCCAGCAGGCCAGCAGCCTGGCCTGGGGGTATTGGCCGGGCACGGGCCTGACCGCCCAGCTGAGCTCGGCCGAGCAGACCCGGTTGAGCCGCGCCGGTCTGGTCCCGATCGGCACCGATCACGGCCTGGCCCTGTTCGACGCCGCCCTGTCTCAGCAGCAGCCCTACCTGATCGCCAGCCCCTTGAACGCCTCGGCGTTGGCCCGCCAGGCCCGCCAGCAGACCCTGCCCGCGATCCTGTCGGGGCTGACCCGCGCCCGCCCGCATGCGGCCACCGCCGCCGGCCCCGACACGCTGGCCGCCCAGCTCGCCGCTCAAACCCCGGAACGACAACTGGCTACGCTGACCACCCTGGTGGCCACCGCCACCGCCACCGTGCTGGCCCACCCCGATCCGGGCGCCCTGGACACCCAACGGCCCTTCACCGACCTGGGCATCGACTCGTTGACCGCCGTCGAACTGCGCAACTCCCTGACCGCACAGACCGGGCTGAGCCTGCCGGTCACCGTGATCTTCGACCAGCCCACCCCCGCCGCGCTGGCCAGCCACCTGGCCAGCCTGCTCGGCGGCGCCACCACACCGGTCATCGCCGACAGGCGGGATGAGGGTCGGCGTAAGCCGTTGGTGGCTGGCCAGCGGCCCGCGGTGGTTCCGTTGTCGTTTGCCCAGCAGCGGATGTGGTTCCGCAACCGGTTCGAGGGCGGGGTTGCGACCTACATCCAACCGTTGGCACTTCGGATCAGCGGGGCGCTTGACCTCGAGGCGCTGGGCGCGGCCCTCGACGATGTCATTGCCCGCCACGAATCGCTGCGCACCATATTCCCCGACATGGGCGGTTCGCCGTTCCAGCAGGTGTTGCCGGCCCGGGCCGGGATGTGGCGGTGCGACGGCGCGGCGGTGGTGTCGTTGCCCGAGCCCGATGTGGCCGACGAGTTGGCGGCGCTGGTGGGGTATCGGTTTGATTTGTCGGCGGAGATCCCGATTCGAGCGCAGCTCTATTCGGTGGGGCCCGCGAAATATGTGGTGAGCATTGTGGTGCACCACATCGCTTTTGATGGGTGGTCGCTGGCCGTGATGGCCCGTGATGTGGGCCAGGCGTACGGGGCGCGGCGGCGGGGCCGGGCCCCGCAGTGGGCGCCGTTGCCGGTGCAATATGCCGATTACACATTGTGGCAACGGGATTGTCTGGGGGACTTGTCTGATCCCGACAGTTTGATTGCTCAGCAGTTGCGGTACTGGCGGCAGGAGTTGGCCGATCTGCCGCAGGTGGTGTCGCTGCCGGCGGATCGGGCCCGTCCCCCGGTGCCCAGTTACGGCGGTGATGAGGTGCAGATACGCATCGACCCGCAGCCGTGGGCGGGGGTCAAGGCGTTGGCGGCGGCGCATAATGCGACGCCCCAGATGGTGTTGCAGGCCGTCATGGCGGTGCTGTTGTACCGGGCCGGGGTGGGTGAGGATGTGGTGCTGGGGGCCTCGATCGCCGGGCGCTTGGATGAGGCGCTCAATGATCTGGTCGGGTTTTTCGTCAACACGTGGGTGTTGCGGGTGGGGGTGCGTGCTGCGGACCGGTTCAGCGAGGTGCTTGAGCGGGTGCGGCACAAGGCGCTGGACGCCTACCGGAATCAGGATGTGCCCTTTGAGCTGCTGGTCGAGCAGCTCAAGCCGGTGCGCTCGGCGGCGCATCATCCGTTGTTTCAGGTGGCCATGGTCTTTCAGAACGTGGTGCATCCCGACATGCCGCTCGAGGGGGTCAGCGTCGAACTGGAGGCGGTCTCCACCGGCACCGCCAAGTGCGACCTGGATTTCCAGCTGTCGGAGATGCCCACCGAAAACCCGGCCGCGCCGATGGCCGGCGGGCAGGTGGAGTATGCCACGGATTTGTTTGACCGGGCCAGCATCGAGCGGTTGGTCACCCGGTTTGGGCGGGTGATCGAAGCGGTGGTGGCCGATGCGTCGGTG
Source organism: uncultured Actinomycetota bacterium (assembly GCA_963845595.1). Classification (GTDB taxonomy): domain Bacteria; phylum Actinomycetota; class Actinomycetes; order Mycobacteriales; family Mycobacteriaceae; genus Mycobacterium. Next base: position 707,869 of record CAWJSU010000001.1, on the reverse strand, counting down.
GTGGTGGGGGACGTGTCGTTGCTGGATCGCGGTGAGCGTGATCTGGTGCTGTCGCAGTGGTCTGGTGCCGGGGTGGGGGCCCCGGTGGGGGTGGCGCCGCAGTTGTTGGCTGCCGCGGTGGCTGCCGACGCGGACGCGGTGGCGGTGATCGATGGCGCGCGGCAGGTGTCGTATCGGGAGCTGGATGAGTGGTCGACGCGGTGGGCGCGGGTGCTGATCGAGGCGGGGGTGGGTCCCGAGCGCGCGGTGGGCGTGGCGATGGATCGGTGTGTGGAGTTGGTGGTGGCGTGGTGGGCGGTGGTCAAGGCCGGCGGGGTGTACGTGCCGGTGGATCAGACTCATCCGGTGGAGCGGGTCGCGGCGGTGCTCGACGCGGTGGCCGCGGTGTGCGTGTTGACCTGTGGTGTCGACACAGTGGCCGGGGCCGGGGAGCGCCCGGTGCTGCGCGTGGACGTTCCGGACGGTCTGGACATGTCTGCGCGCTCCGCGCAAGCGATTACCGACACCGACCGGCTGGCGCCGCTGACGCTGGATAACACCGCCTATGTGATCTTCACCTCCGGGTCCACCGGTGTCCCCAAGGGGGTTATGGTCAGCCACGCCGGTCTGCTGGGGGTGGCCGCGGCGCTACGCGAGTTGTGCGGGGTGGGTGCTCATGCGCGGGTGTTGATGGTGGCCGCGCCGACCTTTGATGCGTCTATCGCCGAGTTGTTGTGGGCGGTGGGGTCGGGGGCGGGGTTGGTGGTGGCCCCGCCACGGGTGTATGCCGGGGAAGCGCTGACCGGATTGCTGCAGGATCAGCGGGTCAGTGCGGCGGTGTTGACCCCGACGGTGCTGGCGACGTTGGATCGGGCCCGGCTGGACAGGTTGGACACGCTGATCACCACGGGGGAGGCCTGCCCGGCGGAGCTGGTGGCCGGTTGGGCGCCGGGTCGGCGGATGTTAAACAACTATGGCCCCACCGAGACCACCATCTGGGCCACCGGCGCACAAGTGTCGGCGGGTCAGCCGGTTAGCGTCGGTGCCCCCATCCCGGGGGTGTGCGCGCTGGTGCTGGATGCGCGGTTGAACCCGGCCCCGATCGGGGTGGTGGGCGAGCTGTATCTGGGCGGGCCCGGGCTGGCCCGCGGCTACGTGGGCCGGGTGGAGTTGACCGCGGAACGGTTCGTGGCAAATCCTTTTGGGGGCCCGTATGGGGACGCCGGGGCACGCATGTATCGCACCGGTGACCTGGTGCGCTGGTCCCCCGACGGAACACTGGACTATCTGGGGCGCGCCGACACCCAGATCAAACTGCGCGGGCAGCGCATCGAGTTGGGCGAAATTGAAAATGCCCTGCTGGCCTGCCCGCACGTCACCCGGGCCGCGGCCACCGTGCACCACGGCGATACCGGTGCCCACCTGGTCGCCTACATCACCCTCGATCGCGCCGCTACGACCGACTCCGCCGACGGGGCGGTTGAAGACGCCGAAACCGGCGAAGAGTGGCAACACCTGTCCAACGAGCTGTACGGCGCCGAGGTCGAGGTGTCGGGGTTCGGCATGGATTTTCGGGGCTGGAACAGCAGTTACACCGGTGAACCGATTCCGCTGGCGGAGATGATCGAGTGGCGTTCGGCCGCGGTGGATCGGATCATGGCGCTGCGGCCGCGGCGCGTGTTGGAGATCGGCGCGGTCTCGGGGTTGGTGTTGTCCCAGATCGCCCCGCACTGCGAACACTATGTCGGCACCGATATGTCGGCGGTGGTCATCGACAACCTGGCCCGCTCGCTGGAGCGGCTGCAGATTGACTGGCGTGATCGGGTCCAGCTGCTGACCCAGCCCGCCCACGTCACCGAGGGACTGCGGCGGGGCTACTTCGACACCATCATCCTCAACTCTGTGGTCCAGTACTTCCCCAACGCGGGATATCTGGCCGATGTCATCGACAAGGCCCTGGATCTGCTGGCCCCCGGTGGGGCATTGTTTATCGGCGACGTGCGCAACCACACCTTGCAGGGCGCGTTCCAAACCGCGATCGCGCTGGCCCGCACCACCACCTCCGACACCATCGACGGCGCCGAGATCCGCCAACGGGTTCAGCGCGCCATGCTCACCGAACCCGAACTATTGCTGGCGCCAGAGTTTTTCACCAGTTGGGCCGGCGAGCATGCGTCGGTGGCCGGCATGGACATCGAAGTCAAACGCGGATCGGCCGACAACGAACTCAACCGCTATCGCTACGACGTCGTCGTCCACAAAACCCCCACCGCGGTATGCATCCTGGCCACCGCACCCACCTGGGCGTGGCCCGACTGCGCAGGCCTGGAAGGGCTGCACACCCGGTTGGTATCCGAGCGTCCGGCCACCGTGCGCGTTACCGACATCCCGCGCGCCGGGCTGATCGCCGACGTCGACATCGAGGCCGCCCTGGCCGCCGGGCTACCCGTGCCCGAGGCTCTGGCTCAAGACTGCGCTGCCTTCGACACCGTCATCCCCGAACAGCTGCACCACCTCGGCGCAACCACCGGATACCACGTCGGTGTCACCTGGGGCACCCAACCCGGCACCCTCGATGCGGTTTTCCTCACCTCCACCGATGCCCACCGCCGGCACGCCCCGCCGCTGACCGGCCTCTACCTGCCCCCCGCCGGGGACCACCAGCGCGCCACCCACGCCAACGACCCGCAAACCAACACCAAAATCAGCGCGGTGCGTCAGCGGTTGACCGCGTGGTTGCCCGATTACATGGTGCCGGCAGAGATCGTGTTGCTCGAGGAGTTCCCGCTGACCTCCTCGGGCAAGCTCGACCGTAAGGCCCTGCCGGCACCGGTGTTTGCCGTCACACCCTTCCGGGTGCCACAGACCGAGATCGAAAAAATCGTCGCCGGGATGTTCGCCGAGGTGTTGGGCCTGGATCGGGTCGGGCTCGATGACGATTTCTTTGCCCTGGGTGGGGATTCGTTGGTCGCCACCCGGGTGAGCGGGCGGTTGCAGTTGGCGTTGGGCAGGGAAGTGCCGGTGCGGTATCTGTTTGACGCGCCCACTGTGGGGGGTCTCGCCGAGTATCTGCACCGGCATCGCGGCGGCCCAGCCCTCCCGCCGGTGCGGGTGATGCCGCGCCCGGAGCGGGTTCCGTTGTCGTTTGCTCAGAGCCGGTTGTGGTTTATCGGCCAGTTGACGGGGCCCTCCCCGGTTTACAACATGGCGGTGGCGTTGCGGCTGCGCGGGCGCCTTGACGCCGACGCGATGGGTGGCGCGCTGGCCGATGTGCTGGCCCGCCATGAGAGCCTGCGCACGATGCTCTCGGCGCCCGAGGGGATACCCCAGCAGCTGGTGGTGCCCGCTGAGCGGGCCGACTTCGGCTGGCACATCGTTGATGCCAGCGGATGGCCGGAAAGCCGGCTGGGTGAGGCCATCGGCGCCGCCGCCCGCTACAGTTTCGACCTGGCAACCGAGATCCCGTTGCGGGCACGGCTCTTCAGCATCGGCGACGACGAGCACGTGCTGGTGATCGCGGTGCACCATATCGCCGCTGACGGCTGGTCGATCACCCCGCTGGTGCGTGATCTGGGGGCGGCCTATGCCAGCCGGTGCGTGGGGCAAGCTCCCGGCTGGGCGCCGTTGGCGGTGCAGTATGTCGACTACACGCTGTGGCAGCGCGAACGGCTGGGTGATCTGGCCGACAGCAACAGCGCCATCGCGGCGCAGCTGGACTACTGGGAGCAGGACCTGGCCGGGCTGCCCGAGCGGTTGGCGCTGCCCACCGATCGGCCCTATCCCCCGGTGGCCGATTACCGTGGCGCCAGCGTGGCGGTGGACTGGCCGGTCGAGCTGCAGCAGCGGGTGCGCGCGCTGGCCGGTGAGCACCACGCGACCAGCTTCATGGTGATCCAGGCCGCCCTGGCGGTGCTGCTGTCCAAGCTCAGCGCCAGCCCCGAGGTGGCGATCGGGTTCCCGATCGCCGGACGCCACGACCCCGCCCTGGATGAGTTGGTGGGTTGTTTCCTCAACACCTTGGTGCTGCGGGTCGATTTGGCCGGGGATCCCACCGTCGCCGAGCTGCTGGCCCAGGTGCGAGCACGCAGCCTGGCCGCCTACGAGCACCAAGACGCGCCCTTTGAGGTGCTGGTGGAGCGGCTCAAACCGACCCGGTCCCTGGCCCATCACCCGCTGATCCAGGTGATATTGGGCTGGCAGACCCTCCCCTGGCGCAGCGGCGATCCCGTCGCGGGGTGGGCGTTGGGGGATCTGCAGGCCACCCCGGTGCCGGTGGACACCCGCACCGCCCGCATGGACCTGTCGTTTTCCCTGGCCGAACGCTTCACCGAAGCCGGTGAGCCCGCCGGGATCGCCGCGGTGGTGGAATTTCGCACGGACGTGTTCGACGCGGCCAGCATCGAAACGCTGATCGAGCGGTTGGAGCGGGTGGTGGTGGCCATGACCGCCGACCCCACCGGGCGGCTGTCGTCGATGGATCTGCTCGACGGGGGTGAGCGCGCCCGGCTGGATGGGTGGGGCAACCGGGCGGTGTTGACCGCACCGGCACCCCCGGCGGTGTCTGTTCCGGTGGTGTTCGCCGCGCAGGTGGCCCGCAGCCCGGAGGCGGTGGCGCTGACCTTCGAGGGCCGCTCCATGACGTATCGCGAGCTTGAGGAGGCCGCCAATCGGATGGCGCATCTGTTGGCCGGCCAGGGGGTGGGCCCGGGTGCGTGTGTGGCCCTGCTATTGGAGCGCTCGGCTCAGGCCGTGGTGGCGATGCTGGCGGTGCTGAAAACCGGGGCGGCGTATCTGGCGATGGACCCGAGCCTGCCGGCGGCCCGGATCGGGTTCATGCTCGATGATGCCGCCCCGGTCGCCGCGATCACCAGCGCGGGCCTGCGGTCGCGGCTGGGCGGGTGCGAGCTGCTGGTTATCGATGTCGAGGACCCCGCTGTTGGCAGCCAAGCCAGCACCGCGTTGCCGGCACCCGCGGCGGATGACATCGCCTACCTCATCTACACCTCGGGCACCACCGGGGTTCCCAAGGGGGTGGCCGTCACCCACCACAACGTGACCCAGAAGCTGGACTCACTGCGCGCCGGCCTGGCGCCGGGACAGGTGTGGGCGCAGTGGTTTTCCTATGCTTTCGATGGCTCGGTGTGGGAGATCTGGGGCGCGTTGTTGCATGGCGGGCGGCTGGTGGTGGTGCCCGAGTCGGTGGCCGGCTCGCCGGAGGATTTCCACGCCTTACTGGTTGCCCAGCGGGTCAGTGTGTTCATCCAAACTCCGTCGGCGGTGGGGGTGCTGTCGACGCAGGGGTTGGAGTCGGTGGCGTTGGTGATCGGCGGGGAGGCGTGTCCGGCTGAGGTGGTGGATCGGTGGGCGCCGGGGCGGGTGATGATCAACTCCTACGGCCCGACCGAGGCCACGGTGTATGCGGCGATCAGTGCGCCTTTAACAGCGGGGTCGGGGGCGCCGCCGATCGGTGCGCCGGTGTCGGAGGCGGCGTTGTTTGTGCTGGATGGGTGGTTACGTCCGGTGCCGGCCGGGGTGGTCGGGGAGTTGTATGTGGCCGGTGGCGGCGTCGGGGTTGGCTATGTGGGCCGGGGTCCGTTGACCGGGTCGCGGTTTGTGGCGTGTCCGTTCGGCGGCGCGGGAGCGCCAGGACAACGCATGTTTCGCACCGGGGATCTGGTGTGGTGGCGCCCGGACGGGCAGCTGGCGTATGTGGGGCGCGCCGATGAGCAGGTCAAGATCCGCGGCTATCGCATCGAGCTAGGCGAAGTCCAAGCCGCGCTGTTCGGGCTGGATGGGGTGGAGCAGGCGGTGGTGATCGCCCGCGAGGACCGCCCTGGTGATAAGCGCCTGCTGGGTTATGTCACCGGGACTGCGGACCCCGCCGAGGTCCGCGCCGCGCTGGCCGAGCGGCTACCGGCCTACATGATCCCGGCCGCGGTGGTGGTCCTCGACGCGCTGCCGTTGACACCCAGCGGCAAACTCGACACCCACGCCCTGCCCGCACCCGAATACACCGCTGGCGGGTATCGCGCCCCGGCCAACGCGGTCGAGGAGGTGCTGGCCGGCATCTACGCCGAGGTGCTGGGGCTGGAGCGGGTCGGGGTCGACGACTCGTTTTTCGAGCTCGGTGGGGACAGCATTTTGTCGATGCAGGTGGTGGCCCGGGCCCGGGCCGCGGGGGTGATTGTTACACCGCGCGGTATTTTCCTCGAGCAGTCGGTGGCCGGGCTGGCCCGGCTGGCCGCGGTGGCCGACGATGCGACGGGCCTCATCGATGAAGGCATCGGGCCGGTGGTGGCCACCCCGATCATCTGTTGGCTGGCCGGCGTGGATGGCCCGGTGGAGCAGTTCAATCAGACGCTGGTGGTGCAGGCCCCGGCAGGGGTCAGCCAGGCCGACGTAGTGGTCATGCTGCAGGCCTTGCTGGATCGCCATGCCATGTTGCGGTTGCGCGTCGATGACGACGGTGCGGGGGGGTGGTCGCTAGAGGTGCCCGAACCGGGTGCGGTGGATGCGCGCGGGTGCCTGCACGCGGTGGACGTGTTATCCGAGGAGGCGTTGCTGGGGGCGCGGTCGCGGTTGAACCCGGCCGCCGGGGTGATGCTGAGCGCGTTGTGGGTGGCTGATAGCGATCAGCTGGTATTGGTCATTCACCATCTGGCCATCGACGGAGTGTCGTGGGGGATTCTGCTAGAGGACCTCAACATCGCCTGGGCCCAGCATCGCGAGGGCCATGAGGTGGTGTTGCTGGCGACCGGGACGTCGTTTGCCCGGTGGGCGGAGCTGCTGACTGAATACGCGGGCCGCCCGCAAGTCGTGCAGGAGGCCGACGCCTGGAAACAGGTGGTGTCGGCCACCGCGGCGCTGCCTGCGGTGAATCCCGCGGTGGACACCTACGCCAGCGCCGGGCATTTGTCGGTGATGTTGGATGTCGAGACCACCGGCATGCTGCTTTCTGAGGTGCCGGCGGCGTTTCATGCCGGGATACACGAGATCTTGCTGATCGCGTTCGCCTTGGCGTGGGCGGAGTTTTCAGGTTCTTCGGGCACCGGCGGCGCGCCGATAGGGATCGATGTCGAGGGCCATGGACGTCACGAGGAGCTGGCCCCCAATGTGGACCTGACGGGCACGGTGGGGTGGTTTACCGCCATCTACCCGGTGGCGTTGGCGGTGGGTGGGCTGTCCTGGGCGGAGGTGGTGGCCGGCGAGGCGGAGTTGGGTGTGGTGATCAAAGACGCCAAAGAGCAGCTTCGCGCCCTGCCGGATCCGCTGAGCTACGGGGTGCTGCGGTATCTGAACACCGACGTGGAGCTGGGCGGGTCGGACCCGGCGATCGGGTTCAACTATCTGGGGCGGATGGGCGCCGCGGGCGCTGATGCGGCCGAGGTGTCCGGTGATCTGTGGCGGGTCTGCCAGGACGGCCTGTCGGTCACCGGCGTTGCTGCGGCAGTGCCAATGCCGCTGATGCACACTGTCGAGCTCAACGCCGTCACTATGGACGCCGACGCCGGTCCTCAGTTGCACGCCAATTGGATATGGGCGTCTTCGGCCCTGGACCACGCGGCGATCACCCGGCTGAGCCAGCTGTGGTGTGATGCCCTGGCCGGTGTTTGCGCACATGTGCGGGGCGGTGGGGGTGGGTTGACGCCCTCTGATGTCGCTGCCGGTCTCAGCCAGCAGCAGATCGACGAACTCGAGAGACGATATGCGGATCGCTGACGTTCTGCCTGCAGCAGGCGCTGTTCTTTCACGCCAGCACCGTGCAGGGCGACGACGGCGATGTGTATGCGGCGCAGCTGGCTTTCACCATGACCGGCCCGCTTGACCCCCATCGCCTGCGCGATGCGGTGCACGCGGTGGTCACCCGGCATCCCAACCTGGTGGCCCGATTCAGCCACGAGTTCGACAAGCCGGTGCAGATCATCCCGGCTGATCCCGTGGCGCCCTGGCGGTATGTCGACCTTAACGGTGGCCATGACATCGCGGTCGTCGATGTCGATGTCGATGTCGATGTCGCGCCGTCGCGCAGCAGTTGTGCTGGCTGACCGGTCAGCATGATGTCGCCTTTGGCACCACGGTCTCGGGTAGGCCGGCCGAGGTGGTCGGCGCGGAATCGATGGTGGGCCTGTTGATTAACACGGTGCCGGTGCGGGCGACCGTCAGGTCGCCAACCACCACCAGCGACTTGCTCGATCAGCTGCAAGGCGCTTACAACGACACGCTTGAGCACCAGCACCTGGCGCTTCCCGAGATCCACCGCATCGCTGGCCAGGAAAACTGTTCGACGCCGGCGCTGGTCGGCGGCCCGGATGCGCCCACCGGCTTCGATCGGGGATTCTTCGTCAGGCCAACGCTTTTCACCGACGTCGACAACTCCATGACGATCGCCCAGGGGGAGATCTTCGGGCCGGTGCTGGCCGTGATCCCCTTCGATGACGAGGAGGACGCGATCCGGATTGCCAATGACAGCATGTACGGGTTGGCCGGCAACGTGATGTCGGGCTCACTGGAGCATTCGCTGGCGGTGGCCCGCTGGATCCGGGCGGCTTCATGGGCGTCAACAGCGGCGCTCCGTACGGCGCCGACACCCCGTTCGGTTGAGTCGGCCTGGGGCGCGGTGCCGGGATTGCTCTCGGTCCGTTTCCCCAGGCCGCTCGCCGAACCCGGCGTGCGACTTTCATCGCACCGGGCTCTCCACGGTTCCTGCCGTGTGGGCGTGGTTGGGCAGGGTCCACGGGTTGGGGATGGTGTTGCCCCGGTAGCGGTAACGGGTGACCGGCACCGCCGCCAGGTTGAACAACTTGATCCCGTCCGCCGTGATCGGTGTCCACTGCCCGGAGGGTGTGGTGAACCGGCGGCGAACGTCCTTCCACCTCCAGCGATGCAGTCTGCGCAGCCACCCAATCACCCGCCACCACACGAAGTGCGACAGCCGACTGAGCGTGCGTTTGCAGGCCGCATGTTTGAAGTAGTTGGCCCAGCCGCGCATGATCTGGTTGAGCCGGATCAGCACGGTCGCGGGATCCTGCTGCGACGTCCTGCGAGTCAAGGCACGGATCTTGGCCTTCACCGACCGGATGGGCCGGTCGGCGATGAAGGTGTAGACGTGCCACTTGTTCGTGCCCCTCTTGCGTTTCCACCGGATGCGGAAGCCGAGGAAGTCGAACCCGTCACTCATGTGGACCACCTGAGTTTTGGACTCGGAGAGTCGAAGACCCAGGGGTGCGAGCACGACGGCGACGTCTTCGCGTAGGGCTTCGGCGTGCGCCCGCTCGCCGTGCACGAGGATAACGAAATCGTCTGCGTAGCGGACGATTCGCCATCTCGGCAGGCCATGGACGCGGCGCCGGCTGCGCAGATAGGCCGTGGACATCGTCCCGCCCGGCCGCCAGGGCTTGTGCAGGTGCTCATCGAGCACCGACAAGGCGATGTTGGCCAACAGCGGGGATAAGATCCCGCCTTATGAACAGCGCCGGGTTATGCGCAGCGCCGACCGGCAAAGCCTGGTGACAGCGATTTTGGGGGTCGATCACTGCGCATAACGCAGATCCTCTGATCAGGAGGCCCGGTATGGTGCCGGGCCGCATGGTCGGAGGTCAGTTATATGGCGACTTTGTCTGCGTTGGTGTCGGGCCTGGAGGCAGAGTTACAGCGTTTGGGCTATAAGGATTCGACGCTGGTTTGGTACCGGGGCTGTTGGCGGCGGATGCAGAAGTACTTCGCTGCGCGTGGTGTCGAGGAGTTCTCCCTGGATGCGGCGATGGCGTGGGTCGACGACGCGTGTGGGTTCTTCGGCAAGGAGCAGGCCGGCGCTCTGAAGCGCACCGATGTGTATTTGTTCAGGGTCGCTCAGATGCTGGGGGATTACGCGGTCCACGGGGCGGTGCTGCGCCGCTATAACCGGTCGGTGAGCAAACTGAACGCGGCTGGCGCCGAGACGGTCGCCCGGTTCCAGGAGCACCTGCGCTCGGCTGGGCGCTCGGCATCGACCGTGCGGACCTACGGGACGCTGGCCGAGGAGTTCGTCGCGTTCACCGGCACCCGCGGAGGGCTGGGCTGCTGCGACGCCGCCATGATCGGGGCGTTTGTTGCCACGCTGACTGGATACCAGTTCAAGACTGTCGAGCAGAAACTGTGCGCGGTGCGGTCGTTCCTGCGGTTCGCCTGCGCCGCCAGCCTGGTTGACGGGGCGTGCCTGGAGGCGGTGCCCGCGGCACGCTCGGCCAGGCAGGCCAGGATCCCGTCGGTGTGGGATCCGGGCGAGGTGGCCAGGATCGTGGAAGCGATCGACCGGGACAACCCTTGCGGGAAACGGGATTACGCGATCATCCTGCTGATCACCAGGCTCGGGCTGCGCGGCGTGGACATCAAGCGGCTGGAGTTCGCCGACTTCGACTGGCCGGGCAACCGGCTATTCGTGACGCAGGCCAAGACCGGTCACCGGGTGGCGTTGCCGCTGCTGAAAGATGTTGGCTGGGCGGTGATCGACTACATCCGCCATGGCCGGCCGGACTGCGACTGCCCGCAGGTGTTCGTGCGGCACATGGCCCCGATCGGCCCGTTCTCCGACCAGGATCATCTGCATCAGATTCTGGTCAAACATGCCCGCGCAGCACACGTTCCGGTGAGCGAGAAACGCCGCCATGGCATGCACTCGCTGCGGCATTCGCTGGCGACCCGGCTGATGGAAATCGGCACACCGATCGAGCAGATCGCCGACATCCTCGGTCACCAGTCCGTCGAGTCGACCGGTGTCTACCTGAAATCCTCTCTGGGCCTGCTGGCCAAGTGCGCGCTGGACCCGGACGCACCGGCGAACGGGGTGTCGCGATGAGCCCCGCTATCACGATGACCGAGGCGATCACCGCCCTGGTCACCGAAAAACGCGCCACGGGTTACAAATACCACGCCGAGGAGCGGGTGCTGACCCGGTTCGCCGCGTTCTCCGCCAGTGAGTTCCCCGGGCAGCAGGCGCCCACCCGGGCCTCGGTCGAGGCCTGGATTGCGGTCGCCCGCCGGCGCGGAGTCACCCCGGCGACCCTGCACAGCTTGGCCGCGCCGGTGCGGGAGCTGGCCCGCTGGCTGGGCCGCCGGGGCGTGGCGGCCTACGTCCTGCCCGCCGGGGCACTGCCCCGCCCCGCCCGCTACGTCCCGCACATCTACACCGACCAGGAACTGGCGGCCCTGTTCACCCAAACCGACCGCTGCCACTACGACTCGCAGGTCCCGTTCCGGCACCTGGTCATGCCGGTGCTGTTCCGCACGATCTACGCCTGCGGCCTGCGTGCCTCCGAAGCCCGGCTGCTGCGCTTCGACGACGTCGACCTCGACGCCGGGGTCTTGACAATCCGCGACGGCAAGGGCGGCAAAGACCGGCAGGTCCCAGTCAGCGCCGGGCTGCGCGACAGACTGGCCGACTACCACGCCCGCGTCGCCGGGCGCACCGGCGGGGACTGGTTCTTCCCCGGCACCGCCGGGCGCCCGCTGACGATCGGCAACATCGACAAGAACTTCCGCCGGTTTCTGTGGCAGGCCCGCATCCCCCACGGCGGCCGGGGCCATGGCCCCCGCGTCCACGATCTGCGACATTAGGTGGACGGCCGGGTTATGCGACCTGTTGGATCGTTTCTGCTGGCTAGGGGGTTGCTGCGGGCGGTTCTGTCCGCATAACACCGCACGTGTCGGGCTCCCTCGTTGTGCGGCTGGGCGCTTTTCGCGTCGGCGAAAAATCACTCTGTGTTCATTCCGCTACCGGATGCAGAGGTGATTCTGATGGACGAGAAAGCTGCCCAGGACGCGGTCGGCCGCGTCGTAGAGGTGTTGCGCGCCGCTGGCAGATCCGAGGCCACGGTCCGGCGCCACCGGGCCGTACTGGAGCGGTTCGCCGCCTTCTTGATCGGGCGCGGCCTGGACGCGGCGAGTGAGGGGGTGTGCATCGACTTCATCGCGAACCAGACCGGGGTGAGGTTGGGGTCGTTGCGAGAACCGGTGACAGACAAGAAAGTTCAGGCGGTTCGTCGGCCGGTGGTGTTGATGGCGGAGATGCTGGCCGGCCGGGCGGTCGATATCGACCGGCCGGTGATCCCGGCGAAGGACGATTGTCCTACCGGGTTCCTTCGACTCAGGGACGATTACCTCGCTTCGTGCCGCAAACGCGGCAACGCCGATGCGACCGTGATCGCCAAGGACAAAGCAGCCAGCAAACTCTTGGCCTACCTGGACGAGATGGGTGCCCGTGATCTCGCGGGACTCGACGTGCGAGACGTGTCGGGATTCCTGCTGCGCCAACGTCATCTACGGCGCAAGACCGTTGCGACCATGAGATCGTGCCTGGCGGACTTCCTGTCGTTTCTGTCCGGCACGGGACGGACACCGACCTGCCTCGCAAACAGGCTGCCGCCGCACCGGCATGTGCGTCACGAGTCCGAGCCTCATCTGTGGACCGTCGATGAGATCCGCAGGCTGCTGGCCGGGATCGACCGCGAGTCTGCTACCGGCAAGCGTGATTTCGCTATGATCCTGACCGCCGCCCGGCTGGGCCTGCGGATATCGGATCTGCGTCACCTTGAGTTGTCCGATTTGGACTGGAGGGCGAAGACGATCACGATTGTTCAGCACAAGACGGGCCGGCCGCTTTGTCTTCCGCTGCTCGACGACGTCGGCTGGGCGATCATCGACTACATCCGGCACGGCCGCCCCGAAACGGTCTGCCGCAAGGTGTTCGTCAAGCACCGCCACCCGTTCGATACGTTCGGTTGCGCCTCATCGATCGCCTCTCGGCTGTCAAGGCACGCCGTCCGCGCGGGGATCGTCTTCCCGCTGGACCAGGTCTGCGGGATGCATTCGCTGCGCGGCGCGCTGGCTGTGGCCATGATCGGCACCGGCGCGTCGATACCGGTGGTGTCGGCCGTGTTGGGGCATGCGTCGAGCGATACGACGCAGGCCTATTACCTGAAGGCTCGGGAATTGCATCAGATGGGCGCGTTTCCGCAGGTCGCCAGCTAAGCAGGGTTCGGGAATGGTGCCACGCCGCCAGCTCGACACGCCGCATCACCAGCGCTGCTTGAATCGCTAACCCGTTAGATGCATGATCCTTGCTTCAAAGGGTCGCATCGATTCGGGGTTGGAGGCGGGTATGGGACGAGCGGATCTGGCCGGTGCGGCGCATTTGGAGCTGGTTTCCGGGGTGGTGCAACTTCGCCCGGAGGACGCCACGGTGGAGGCGATGTTGCGTGGTTGGCGGGCCCAGCAGACCGCGCGCGGGCTGCAGGAAGAGACCGTCATGCCACGCGAGCGGTTGGTGCGCCGGTTCGTCGAGTTCACCAATGAGTATCCGTGGCACTGGCTGCCCGGCCATGTGGACGAGTGGACCCAATCGTTAACAGCCGAGGCGCATCTGGCGCCGTCGACGATCCGCGGCTACCAGACCGAGCTGCGGTTGTTTAGCGAGTATCTGTGCGACGCCCGTTACGGCTGGGTTGCATTGTGTGAGAAGCAGTTCGGACCGGGGAATCATCCTGTGCCGATCTGCCACGAGTGGAATACGATCGCGCACCTGAACGATTACGAGGGCCGCCCGGAGGCCCGCGCGTTCACGCGTGCGGAGATCCAGCGGTTCCTCGACTACGCCGACGAGCAGGTCGAGCGCGCTGTGCGGGCGAAACGCAAAGGCGCCCTCGCTGCCTATCGCGACGCGACAATCTTCAAGGTCATCTACGGCTGGGGTTTGCGGCGCACCGAAACTGCGAAGCTCGACCTGGTTGATTTCGGACGGAATCCGAAGGCTCCGCAGTTCGGGTGCTACGGGATGCTCAACGTTCGCTACGGCAAGGCCAAGAGGGGCCAGCCACCGCGGCGTCGGAACGTGTTGTCGGTGATGGATTGGGCGGTGGAGGCGGTCGCCGACTACGTCGAGAATGCCCGGCCGAAGTTCGGCTGTGAGGACCATCCGGCCCTGTGGGTGACCGAGCGGGGTGGGCGGATCAAGTCCGTGGAGATCAACGCTCGGTTCGTGGCCTACCGCGACGCCTTGAAGTTACCGAAAGCGCTTGTGCTGCATTCGATCCGCCATTCTTATGTCACACATCTCACCGAGGATGGTGTCGACCGGCGATTTATTCAATCCCAGGTTGGGCACGAATGTGACAGCTCGACGGCCATCTACACCCACGTCAGCACCGACTACATGAACACGATGCTGCAGCGAGCGCTCGCGCCTGCGCTCGACGCGGGCATCCCGGCAGACAAGGACAGCTGATGCCCGCCAAGCTCGATTATCAATGGCACCTGCGCAAGGTCATGGCCGACCGCGGAATGTTCGCCACCACCGACCTGATCGCCCCGCTGCAGCAGCGCGGCATCAGCTTGTCCTCGAGCCAGGTCTACCGTCTGGTCGTCGAACGTCCCGAACGGCTGAGCCTGAAGGTTCTGATGGCGCTGCTCGACATCCTGGACTGCACCTTGGACGATCTGATCGAGCCGGTCGCGCGCGCCACGGCCGGGACACCCCGGAAGAAAGCCGCGGGTGCTGAAGCCGGCATCGGGGGTCTGCGGCCCAAGCGGGCACGCGTGCGCGGGGCCGAGCTGTCGTGACCCACATCGATCACGGCCGCGCGGTGACCGATCCGGTCGAGTTCATCACCGAGCTGGTGGTGGCGGTCGATGATCGGCTTGCTCCCGAAGAGATCCGCGCAATCGTCTCGACGATCGCCGGTGGTCGGGCAAAGTCGCGGCGTCTGGCAGCCTTCCTCGCCGACCGTTCGGCTGTGTTGCGCGACGGGAGGTCTCCGGCACCCAGGGCGGTCGGTGATCTATTGATCGCGCTGCGGGGTGCCGGTGCGTCGGTGTCGGCGCCGGTCTGCGCCGAGTGCGACAAGCAGCTGCGGACTCTGCAGCGGATGGGCCAGGACTGGTATTGCGGGTCGTGCAGCCTACGCCCGGTTGCATGTGCCGCCTGCGGCCAACAGCAACGTGTAGCGACCCGTGATCGCGCCGGAGGGCCTCGATGCGCGCAATGTCCCGATCGCGATGAGCGCGATCCGATCTCGGTCATCTACGACGTGATCGCCCAGCTGGATCCAGCCGCCGACCGCGATGTGATCGCGACGGCGGTCCGCAAGCTGGCATCCCGGCCGACACATCAACGAAAGATCGGCTGGGCGTTAGAAGCTCAACCTGAATTACTCGCCGGCGCTGGTCATCTCGCACCCGTGCGCGCGATCGTTCCGTTGATCGACGCGCTGCGCGCCGCGGGTATCGGCGGCATCGTGGCCCCGGCGTGTCCGCGGTGTCGTCGCGTCGTCAAGGTCGACAAACCGCTCGATGGGCACCGGGTCTGCCGCACCTGCATCGCCCACACCCGCATCCAGGAATGCGTACGCTGTGGCACGTATCGCGAACCAGCCACCCGCGACCGCAACGGTCAGCCGTTGTGTCCGAACTGCTTGATCACCGACCCCGACAACCTCGAAATCTGTCTCAACTGCGGTCGACGACGCCCAGTCAGCCTCCGAACATTGGACGGGCCGATCTGCGGATGCTGCCCGCCCCTGCCGATCACGATTTGCTCGATCTGCCGTGAAGAAAAACCCTGCGGCACATCCCGAATCACCGGGCGGCCGTGGTGCCCAGACTGCCAGCACCACACAGCACGATGCAGTTCTTGCGGACAGACGGCGCCCATCATCTCGGGCACCCGCACCCAGCCACGCTGCCAGGACTGCACCACCCGCGAAGTCTGGCACGACTGCCCAACCTGCAACGACCCCTCCTACCCGCATCCCGGCCAATGCGGTCGTTGCCTGGTCAACAAATCACTCAACGAGATCCTTGGCCCGCCGTCGGCATCGCTTCATCCCGGTCTGCAGGCGCTACGGCACAACATCGCCACCGCCGAACACCCCATCACCGCCATGCGATGGCTAAAGAAGAAGCCCGTCGCTCCGGTCCTAGCCGACCTCGCCGCCGGCCGCCGCGACGTGACACACGACGCGCTCGACGAACTGCCTCAAAGCCAGCCGCTGGCGCACCTGCGCGAGGTCCTCATCGGCGTCGGCGCCCTACCCGCCCGCGATGAACAAATGATCCGGACCGAACGATTCGTCAGCCAGACATTGGCTGCGCAAGTCGACCCCGCGCCGCGGAAAGTATTGCACCACTACACAACCTGGCACCTCATTCGCCGATTGCGGCAACGCAACAACGGCCGCCCGACCACCATCCAGCAGTTCGCGTCCGTGCGTCAACGCACCTACGGAGCTGTTGCTTTCCTGGACTGGCTCACCCTCAACGGGCTCACGCTCAGCAGCTGTGGGCAAGCCGACCTCGATCGCTGGCTGACCGACCACACCGCGGCATATCGCGGTCCTGCCGGGCACTTCATCCGCTGGGCCCATAACAACAAGCTGACCAGCGTCCGAGCACGCGCCCACCGATGGACCGGCCCCACCCAATCCCTCGATGAGCAGTACCGCTGGAACATGGCGCGACGCCTCCTACACGACACCAGCAACCTCAAACCCGAAGACCGCCTCGCGGGCCTACTCGTCCTTCTCTACGCCCAGAACCCGGCCAGCATCTGCCGAATGGCCGTCACCAACATCGACACCACCAGCGACCCAGTCAGCCTGCACCTGGGCCGCGCACCCATCCACCTCCCCGAGCCCGTCGCCGAGATCGCTCGATCCGTCGTCGCCAACCGCAAGGGCCACGCCACAATCGGCGCTCTAGCGCCTTCGCCCTGGCTACTTCCCGGCGGCCAGCCCGGACGACCGATCAGCACCGGCCAGCTGACCCATCGACTCAACCGACTCGGGATCCGCCCCGGCCCCGCTCGCAGCACCGCCCTGCTGCAGCTCGCCACCGAGATCCCCGCCGCGATCTTGGCACGCACCCTGGGCATCCACACCGACGTCGCCGTTTCCTGGCAACGCCTCTCCGCAGGAGACTGGACCAGCTACGCCGCTGAGGTCAGCCAGCGCCCGACGGGAGCATAGGGGCATTCGGACAGTTCCAATACCCGACGTCGCCATTACGGTTCGACGTCGAACGCCTGCGTTGTTGCGCGTTGGATGTTGAAGACGTCACCGAACCGGCCCAGGCGGGTGAGCGTGATGCGTGAGATCACACTGCCCGGCCTGGTCGCCGAGCTGGTCGCTGTGCGTCACGCCGGCGGATACCGGTTCACAGTCCCGGAACGGGTGCTGCGCCAATTCGCCGACCACTGCCGGAGGGAAGGCTATTCGGACGGGTCGATCACCAAAGAAGCGGTCGACGGGTTCCTCTACGGCCGTCACCTGCGTCCGAGCACCCTGCGGCGCAACGAGTTGGTGCTGCGCCAACTGGCCGCTCATGCCCAAGCCGCCGGCTGGCAGGCCTACATGCCGGCCGCGGCAACCCTGGTCCGTGCCCGTCATCAGGTGCCGTATGTGTTCACCGACGACGAGGTGCGCCGATTGTTCGCTGTAATCGATTCCCAGCCGATGTCCTCGTATTCGAACAAGGCGATGGTCGACCCGGCGTTGTTTCGGGTGCTTTATGGCGCCGGGCTGCGCATCTCCGAGGCGCTGAACCTGACCGTCTCGGACGTGGACACGCAGTCCGGGACGCTGAAGATCCGGGACTCGAAAAACGGTGCGGGCAGGACCATCCCGATCACCCGCCGGCTGGCCGCGACTGTGGATTCCTACATCGCGGCCGCGCACCCGGTGCCCGAACCCGACGCTCACGTCTTCTACAGCAGGGCGCCGGGCAGCCCGATCAACCAGGCGAGCGTCTACGTCCGGTTCCGCAGCTATTTGGCCGATGCCGGAATCCCGCATTTCACCGGCGGTCCGCATCCGCACTCGCTGCGTCACGGATTCGCCGTCGCCAACCTGCGGCGCTGGGCCGAAGCCGGCACCGATGTGGCCGTGATGTTGCCCTACCTGGCCTGCTACCTGGGCCACGCCGACCTGCGCGGCACCCAGTACTACCTGCGGCTGACCGCCGATGCCTATCCCGAGGTGATAGCCCAAGCCCAAATCCGGTTCGGGTACGTCATTCCCGCCCCACCCGGAAGCGAGTCATGACCCGGCAGCGGCCGGCGCCGCCCCCGGACCTGGCGGGGCGCCACCTGGCGAAATTCTTCACCGATCACCTGGCCGGGGAACGCGCGGCCTCGCCGAGAACCATCGGCTCCTACCGGGACGCGCTCAAACTCCTGCTGATCTGGTTCAAAACCTCAGAGCACATACCGCCCGAGAAACTGCGCCTGGCCGACATCGACCGGCCCCGGGTCCTGAGGTTCCTGGACTGGCTGGAAACCGAACGGGGCTGCTCAGCGGCCACCCGCAACCAACGCCTCGCGGTGATCAAGTCGTTCTGCCGCTACACCGCCGTCGAGCAGCCCGACCACCTCGACCAGCTCACCCAGATCCTGACGATCCGGCAGAAGAACACCCCCGCCCCGGATCTGGGACACCTGACCGGCGACGAGATCAAGATACTGCTCGCCCAGCCCGGCACCGCCAGTACACGCGCCATCCGCGACACCGTCCTGCTCGCCCTGGCCTACGACACCGCCGCCCGCGCCCAAGAAGTCTGCGACCTCAACATCGCCGACATCCGCCCCGCCAACCCAATTACCATGACGATCCACGGGAAGGGCTCCAGGATCCGATACGTGCCCCTGATGGGCCCGACCGCCCGGCTCGTCACCGACTATCTGGAACACCTCCAGCCGCACCCCGGGCTCGGCGCCGACACCGACCCACTGTTCCACGGACCCAACCACTCCAGACTGACCAGATCCGGCATCGCCAAGATCCTCGCCCGCCACGTGCGAGCCGTCCGGGCCGACGACCCCGGCTGGGCACCCGGACTGTCGGTCACGCCCCACACCCTGCGGCGCAGCCGGGCGATGCACCTGATCCAGGCCGGCGTCAACCTGATCTACATTCGCGACCTGCTCGGCCATTATGCGGGTGATGTTGTCAAGTGCGTCTTGTCAGGAGGCGCTTTGATCGAGTCGGGCGAGCAGTCCGTCGAACACTTTCTGGCGGCCGAGTTGTCCTTTCTCGGCGGCGTCGTCGCGTTGTGCCTGCAGGGTCGGGCGGAATTCGATGGTGGTCTGGAAGAAAGTGCAGGATTCGCAGATGGATTCGAAGTGGCAGTCCAGGCCGACGGGTCGGGCGCAGTAGCCGTTGCCGAGCATGCGGCGGTGCATCTCGACACGCAGCTTGCGCATTTCGGCGCCTTCGGCATCGGCGGGCAGTGCGCGTGGTTGGTTGTAGAGGGCTTCGACCTTTTCGCTGACGGAGAAGTATTCGTCGGCGACGGTGCGGTCGGCGATTCGGGCGTACACGAGGGTCATCCGCATCGATCGGTGCCCCAACAACGCGGCCAGGGCTTCAAGTGTCATGCCGCGGTTGATCGCTTGGGTCGCCAAGGTATGCCTGAGGCGGTGGGGCGAAACATGGCCGATGCCAGCCGCTTTCGCGGCTTTGGCGACTGCCCGATCGACGCGGCCTTCGCCGATGCGTTGGCCGTACTCGACGAACAGGTAGCGGCTGCGCAGGCTGGTGGGTCGGGCGGCGATCCAGGTGTCGAGGAGATCCTTGAGTTGGGGATGCAAGGGGATGTAGCGGTCGGTGCGCAGTTTGCCCAGCGGCACGTGCAACCAGTACGCGGCCCCGATCTGCACGACGGAATCGACTGTGAGGTCGAGGAATTCGCCCTTGCGCAGGCCGGTGCGGGCCAGGAACTCCACGCACAGTCGCACGAACGGGTCGTCGGCGGCGCGCGCGGCCTGCAGCAGCTTGGTGAAGGCGGCGTCGTCGAGGAACCGGGGCAGCGGGTCGTCGCGCAGCGGCAGGTCGCCGGGGAACATGAGCACGCGGGCGGGGATGTCGTCGCCGTCCCATTCGGTGAGCCGCTCGAGGCAGGTGCGCAGGGTGCCAAGGTGTTCGGCGAGACCGATCTTGGACAACCTGCCGCCGCGGGCCGAGGGCCGGGTGGACAGGTGCAGCTTGTAGGCCTCGATGTGTGCCCGACGCAGGTCGGCGACGCAGAGCACCTCGGGGGCGTTGACGGCCAGCCAGCCGGCGAACTCCCGCAGCACGCCCTCGACGCGCACCATCGTCGCGGCCCGCAGCGACAGCCGGGTCTGGGCGATGTACCCGGTGAGGGTGGTGGCCAGCCGTGGCGGGACCGCCGCCCACTGGGCGGCCCGCTCGGCCGAGCGGTCGGGGGCTGTTTTGCGGGGAGCGGTGTCAAGGACGCCGAGGTGGAACAAAGTGGTCTGCGCACCGAACAGCGCCGCGCTGAGCGCCTTGGCGCCGTGGCTGTCGGGTCGGTGGCGAGTTATCGCGGCGGTCAACGCTTTTCGCTGTGCGTCGATCACCGGCTGGGTCAGCCGCTGGGGAGTCAGCCCGGCCAGCGCTGCCACCTTGGCCAGCGCCGACCACTGCAGGCGGGTCACGATGGGATCGAACCCGAGCTCGGCGGAGGTCGCGGTGAACCGTTCGTGGAACCTGCGGTGATGATGGGCGGCGATTTCGCCGAGGTAGGGCCGGCACGCCACGAGATAGTCGGGGCTGGGCCGCAGCCGTCCCGTCACGATCAGCCAACCGACCACCCGTCGGTCCTTCAGCGGCAATGCGCACTGGGTTGCCAGCGGCAACGCCGACCAGCCGGCCACCCCCACGCGGGTGAGAAACGTGCGCGCCACCGAGGTCACCGGGTGTCCGGCGAACATCCCGGCCGCGACGAGGTCGGCCCGATACGCCTCGACGAGCTCCTCGATGTCGTGGCGATGTGCTGGTGACTGGTTCATGCCTGGGACGCCTCGCCGGACGCGACGACCTGCGCCTCGATCGCTTCGGCGGCCCGCAGGTACTCCCGTTCCAACCAGTCGTTGGCCAGGTGCAAATAGATGCGGGTGGAGTCGATCGAGGTGTGGCCGGCCTGGGCTTGGATGGCCTCCAGTGCCATCCCGGCCTCCCGCAGCCGGGTGAAACAGGTGTGCCGCAGCTGATGGCACGTCGCCTGGGTCAGCCCGGCGCGGCCGCGCGCACCCTCGAGGATCTCGTCCAGACCCGCCGCAGACAACGGCTCACCGCGCCGCGGTCCCTTCAACACCACGAACACCCGATCACTCGACACCGGCGGCCGCTCCTGATCCAGATAGTCCCCGAGCGAGGCGAAAAACCGCGCCGATACCGGTACCATCCGCTGCCGACCGCCCTTGCCCTCGGCCACGAACACCCGCCGCTCGCCGATGTTGACGTCGTCGAGGCGCAGGCCGAGTACCTCGCAGCGTCGCAGGCCACCCAGCAGCATCGCCTCGACCATGGCCCGGTCGCGATGAGTGCGCAGCGCCGCCCGCAGCGCGTCGACCTCGCTGGGCGCCAGCACCCGCGGCAGCGTACGAGGGGTGCGGATCAACGGCACCCCGCCCTTGCTGCGCCGAGCACCGGGGCGGCGGGCGGCCAGGCTGGTCGGTACCGGGTTGCGGCTCACGCCGGTGTCACCTCGGGCCGCGAGATAGGCGTACAGGCCACGCACACTCGACAATCGGCGGGCGATCGTGCGCGCCGCCAGGCCCGGCTCGCCGTCCTCCAATCGCACCACCCGCTCGCCCAAGCGGGAAGTACGTTGAGATGCCAAGAACGCGAAGACATCTGCAGCGTTGACCTGTGCTGGCTGCTTAGCAACCACACCAAAGAAGATCTTCAAATCCGACGCCACCGCCAGCCAGGTATTGGTCCTGGCCCGCGCCGCAACGAAGGCCAGATAGTCATCGAGCAGCGGATGCCCCAGGGTGATCGCGACGAGCTCCACCCCACGATGGTGACGGATCAAGCACGGCATGAACTGGTCCATCGGGGTCTCCTCGCTCGTCGGTCAACCGACCCACGCCCGGGTGGTCGACCCGCCTCAGATCACCCGTATATCAAACACGCCGACGTGTCCACCACCGAGATCTACGCCCGCGCCGACGCCGAGACCAAACGCAAAGCGATCGAGAACGCCTACCAGCCGCTCACCCCCGACGTCCTGCCCGACTGGACCTCGGATGCGTCGTTGATCGGCTGGCTCGACTCGCTGGACCGTTGACGCCGCCCCCGGCGTTATGCGGACAGAACCGCCCGCAGCAACCCCTTAGCCAGCAGAAACGATCCAACAGGTCGCATAACCCGGCCGTCCACCTAATGTCGCTTATGCGGAATTCCGCATAAGCGGCACACCATGGCAGTCAACAATTTTCGGTCGTGGTTCGCCGGCGGCGAGGACGTCGCCGCGTTGCTGCCGGTCCTGCAGACCTACATGGGCCACGCCTCCATCTCCGACACCGACTACTACCTGAGGCTGACCGCCGAGTCCTACCCGCACATCACCACCTGCATCCAGCGTGCCTACGGCGACGTCGTCCCACCCGTCACGGAAGGCCCCTGTGATGGCAACTGATTTCGCGGTGTTGCTGCACCGCTTCCTCACCTCGCACCTGGCCGGGCTGCGCGGCTGCTCACCCAACACGATCGCCTCCTACCGCGACACCTTCAAGCTGCTGATCGCCTGGTTCCGCGACTGCAGATCCATCCCGCCCGACAAACTCACCCTCGATCGCATCGACGCCGACGCGATCACCGTGTTCCTCGACTGGCTGGAAGCTGAACGGCACAACAGCATCTCGACCCGCAACCAGCGCCTGGCCGCGGTCAGCTCGTTCTTCCGGTGGCTGCAATCCCAGGACCCGACCAGGATGGCCGGCTGCCAGGACATCCTCGCCGTCCCCGCCAAACGCAAGGCCCAGCCGAGCGTCAATCACCTCACCATCGAGCAGACTCGCCGTCTGCTCGCCCAGCCCGACCGGTCCACCCGACGAGGCCGCCGTGACGCGACCCTGCTGGCCACCCTCTACGACACCGCCGCCAGGGTCCAGGAATTCGCCGACCTGACCGTGCGCGACATCCGCCCCCAGCCCCCTGCCCTGGCCGCGCTGACCGGCAAGGGCCGCAAAACCCGCCACGTCCCGCTCGGCAACAACACCGCAGCACTGCTGAACGCCTACCTGACCGAACACGGCCTCGACAAACCCGGCCACGACGACCACCCACTGTTCACCAACCAGCATCGCAACAAACTCAGCCGCGGCGGCATCGCCTGGATCATCGGCAAATACCAGGCCCGCGCCGGCGACCCGGCACTGGCCAGCGCCGACCTCAGCCCGCACGTCCTGCGCCACTCCAAGGCCATGCACCTCTACGAAGCAGGCGTGCCGCTGCCCTACATCCGCGACATCCTCGGACACGTCGACCTGACCACCACCGAGATCTACGCACGCGCCTCCACCGAGGCCAAACGCAAAGCCCTCGAAGCCACCTACACCGAAATCGTCACCGACGAGCTACCCGAATGGAACCACGACACCGGGCTGCTCACCTGGCTCGCCAGCCTGTGAGCCCAGCACACACCACAAGGTTATGCGCAGTGATCGACCCCCAAAATCGCTGTCACCAGGCCTTGCCGGTCGGCGCTGCGCATAACCCGGCGCTGTTCATAAGGAGGCTTATGTTCAGCTGAACATAACCCGCCCTGCGGCGTCCCGGTGTGAGTGTCCTCGCGGTCGCCGACCTCGGTGAGGACGCCAGCCTTGAGGAACGCCTTGACCAGACCCAGTACCCGCTTGTCTTTGACCCGGCAACGCACGCGGTCCATCAAGGCCACGTGGTCGATCGAGTCAAAGCACGCCTCGATATCCGCATCCAGCACCCAGCGATACCCCTGGGTGCCGTACTGGTGTATCTCGGCGATTGCGTCGTGGGCTCGCCGCATCGGCCGGAACCCATAGGAGACCGGCACGAAGTCGGCCTCGAAGATCGGTTCCAGCACCAGCTTCAGCGCAGCCTGAACCACCCGATCGGCCACGGTGGGGATGCCAAGCTTCCTCAGCTTCCCCGACCCTCCCGGTTTGGGGATCTTACGTTCCCGCACCGGCTGTGGTCGAAACACGCCCTGCCTGAGCTGAGCGCGTAGATCGTCCAGGAACCCGGGCATCCCGACCCGTTCCTCGACGTCGGTGACCGTGAGGCCATCCACGCCCGGTGTCCGGGATCCGGTGTTACCCGCGACCCGGTCGAACGCCACGAACAGCGTTGCCGGGTCGCACACGAAGTTGAACAGGTCGTCGAACCGGCGGCCGGGATCGGCCACCGCCCATCGGTGAAGTTTGGCCTGCATCTCCGATACCCGCTGTCGCGGCCCCACAGGCAACTCAAGCGAGGCGCCGGTATTCACCGGCGCATCTTTCGGCATTACAGCCTCCATCCCTTCTCGAAACTGCTGCCGCCCTTCCCCATGTGCACGGGCTCTCCCCGGCTCGGAGTACTACAGCGGCTCCGCCCCGTCTCGGGCCGATCGGTCGACGGTGGACCCAGCCCGAACCGCCGTGCTGGACGCACGACACCAGGCAACAGCCGAAACGGTTCCCACGTTCACTGTGATTCGCTCGACGAAGGAGGAGCCCAACTCTGTCCCTGCGGCATCGCCACGGCTACCCCGCAGCACGTCACCGTGGCCTCCCGGACCGACATCCGCAAGCCAGCCCGGAAGTTCCCTGTCCCGTTGACAATCGAACAGGTGCGCACCGCGCCCAGCCCATATCTGCCAGATTTGAGCCGGTTTACCTTTCAAAGGACGTACTCACGCTGGTTCCTCGCGTACTCCACTCCGTCACGCTCGCCGAACCCGCACCATCTGGCAGTACTGGCGCGTCCCGGCTTCGTCGGGGCTGCTCCCACCCTCTCCGGCACCTCCCGGGTCGGGCTGCCCCCAGCTTCACCGTCCCTGCTGCGACAGGTCCGGCGGCGAAGGTCTCTCACCTCCACTCGAAACATCAGCGCCTCGTGGCGCACGCGGTTACAAGTACAGCGGGGTGGGCCGCCAGAACGGTGTCGCCGGGTTCGACCAGTACACCGAGATCAAGTCCGGTGGGGTATCCCGCCGGCTGAGGCTCCCGTCGCCGCGAGCGTGCGTGTTTGTACGCGAACACGGCGCGCGGGGCGGCATTTTGCGCACGCTCGGCGGAGAAAGATGTCAGCTCGGCGCGAGTTCGTGTTCGATGAGTTTGCGGTAAATGGGCGTGCGTAATAATTCAGCGTGGGTGCCGGTCGCTTGGATCCGGCCCCCGTCAAGAAGCAGAATCTGGTCGGCGTTGGTAACGGTGGAGAGTCGGTGGGCAACCACGAGGAGACTGCGCTGGCCGCGCGCCTGCAGCAGGTTGGTCATCACGTCGTACTCGTTGGCGCGGTCGAGATGGGCGGTTGGTTCGTCCATGAGGATCAGCTGCGATTGCGACAGGAATGCACGAGCCAGGGCCAGTCGCTGGCGTTGGCCACCGGAAAGGCCGCGCCCGCGTTCGAGTACCGGGGTGTCGAGTCCTTCAGGGAAACGGGCGATTTCGTCGGCAATGTTCGCCTGCTCGAGGACCAGCCACAAATCGGCGTCGCCGGCGTCGGGATCGGCGATGAGCAGGTTGTCCCGGATGGTGCCATGAAGCACAGGCGCGTCCTGTTCCAGCAGGCCGAGCCGGCCGCGGAGTTCTCTAAGCGGGATGCGGCGCAAGTCGTGACCTTCCCAGCGCACAGCCCCGGCGCCCGGGTCGTGGAAGCGGCACAGCAGCGCCAGGATGGTTGACTTTCCGGCACCAGACGGCCCGATCAGCGCGGTGATCTGATCTTGGCCGAGGGTGAAGCAGACGTCGTCGAGGACGGGGGTAACGCCGTAAGAAAACGAAACTTGGTCGAACTCAACCAACGGTGCGGCTGCGAGCGGGGCGCACCGCGTTTCGGCAGCATCCGTGACGGCAAGCGTTGGCGGGTCGCCTTCCGGCAGTTCGCGCAGGGTGGTGGCGAGGTGCTGATACGCGCCGGAGCAGGTACGCAGCGCGGTGAGCGCGGTGAAGCCAGCGGCGACAGGAAAAACCGCGTACATGGCGAACAAGATCAGAGTGATGAACTGGCCAACGGGTAACTCACGGTCGGCGACGCGGGCCCCATCGATGATCATGATTGCCAGAAATGAGCCGCCGATGCCCAACCGGAAAATGGGTAACGCCATGAACGTGAATAACGCAATGCGGACGCCGGACTTATAGGCGGCATGGGCGCTGACGCCGATGAACTCGATTTCGCGGTCTTCGGCACCGAACAGCTTTAGGGTGCGCGCGGCGCCCAGGGCTCGGTCCAACCCCGCCGTGTAGGCACCCACCGCTTCTTGACGATTCAGTGCGGCGCGTTGGACCCGTAATAGAAACGGAGCGCCGGCCAGGAACGCCACCGTGATGGCCGCTACCATGATGCCGACGGTGATCGCGTCAATCGTGATCATGAAGATGCTCGTACCGAGCAACGTGAGCATCCCATACCCGATGTTGGCGGCGGCGCTTGGCATCTCCTGCAGCAGACTGGTGTCGCTTGTTCCGCGGGCCAGCAGGTCCCCGGTACGACTTCGGTCCAACAATCCAATCGGCAGGCGCACGACATGATTGGTGAAGACGGCTCGCAACCGCAGGACGATTTTCTCGCCGATCCGTTTCAGCTGAAATTGCGCTGTCGACTCCAGCAGATACTGTCCGACAAGCATTATCCCCAGTAACAGGGTCAACTTGTAACTTGGTGAGCCCGCCATTGCACGGTCGACCAGCCGGCCCGCCAGTAGCGGCTGCAGCACGGCCAGCACGGCCGCAACTCCCAGCACAAACACGTTTACCATCATCGGCACCCAATGAGCGCGAAGCAGAGCGAGCATAGGGCGATATGCGGTGGTCTCGGGGTCCTTGGCTGGCGCCGTCAACACTTATCCTCTTCCCTCTCCGGCCGCTGAAGCGTCCCGGGTTTGATGCACACCTCGTTTCGCGTGACCGGTGTGCTCGCGATCTTGGTCAGAGCGTAATGCGTGGCGGCCAGGTGAGGACCGGTTCGGCACATTGGCGTCGTGCCGGGCCGGCCAGATCTCGGTCGCACGCTAGGCGCACCCGGCGCGGCCCACCGCCGTGCGGCTCTGCGCGTTCATCAGGTCCTCAACGCCGCCAACTCGGTTCGTCATGGCCTGCGCCGAGGTGCTACGCCGTCGCCCAAGAATCGGTCTTCATGCGCGCATAGGCCACCTGCGCACCCGTCGGACCGGCTCCTGGTGACGAATCCGCACCGCCGCCAGACAAACCCGCGGGTCACAGCCCCACAGCAAGCCAGCCGGGCATTTTGGGTAATCAGGCGCGGCTTCCGAACCGGGCGGTTACTATCAGCGTCTGAAGGTCGCCGGGGAGGCGGGGAGAAGTCGCCGGGAGGGCAGGGAGAATAGGTGAGCACGAACCCATTTGACGACGACAATGGCAGTTTCTTCGTCTTGATGAACGACGAGGAGCAGCACAGTCTGTGGCCAACTTTCTCTGACGTTCCCGACGGTTGGCGGGTGGTTTACGGCGAAGCGGGCCGGACTGAGTGTCTGGACTACATCGAACAGAACTGGACCGATATACGGCCGAAAAGCCTGCGCGACAGGCTGGCACAGAGCCAGGGTTCCGATTCGTAACCGCCTATGGATTGGAGCCATTAGATGGAAGAGGATGGCGGCGCGCTTCGGCTCGACACCGAAACTATCGGAGACATCAACATAGGTCCCCCTTCCGCGCTTGGCGCGGAACCGATTTCGGAACTCTCGTCAATCGAGCCGCAGTCTGACGCCGAGGCGCAGCCCGATGACCGGCCGGCATCGGATATGCAGCACGTCGTCGGAATTGCCGGCGAAGTGACGCTCAAAGAGCGGCTGGCCGCCTTGCAGCAAGAACGTCACCGGCTGGTGCTGGAGGCCGTAAGCGCAGAGGCCGCGAAGATGCTGGGTGAGCCGGATCCCCGGTCGGTCAATCCGGATCTGGCCTTCTCCGAGCTGGGTTTTGACTCGAAAATGACGGTCGAACTTTGTAATCGACTGGGAGTGGCGTCGGGCCTGCGGGTGCCCGAAACAGTCGGGTGGGATTACGGCTCGATATCAGGATTAGCCCAGTATTTGGAGGCTGAACTGTCCGGGGATAGGCGGGCAACGTCTACTCTTCCGGGGAACGCGAACGGCCTCCCACCACTCGAAGACGAGTTGAAGAAAGTCGAAGAGCTGGTGGCGGCGATCCCGGAGAGCGAGAAGCAGCGCGTGGCCGATCGATTGCGTGCCCTCTTGGGCACCATTACCGACGGCGAAAATCGCTTGGGGAAGCGGATCCAGGCTGCCTCGAGCCCGGACGAGATTTTCAAGCTCATCGATTCTCAGCTCGGCAGTGACGAGAGTTGACCAATTGGCTACGGCTATGAGCAGTGAAGGCCCCGACCCGCAGAACGAAAAGCTCTTCCGGTATCTGAAAAAGGTTGCTGTCGAGCTCGATGAGGCACGCGAACGGCTGAGGGAAAACGAATACCGCGCGACAGAGCCGGTGGCGGTGGTGGGGATGGCGTGCCGGTTCCCGGGTGGGGTGGATTGCGCGGCGGGGTTGTGGGATTTGGCCAGCACCGGTGTCGACGCGGTGGGGGAGTTTCCCGGCGATCGGGGCTGGAATCCGGCGGAGTTGTTTGATCCTGATCCGGATGCGGTGGGCAAGACCTACACCCGTTATGGCGCGTTTGTGGCCGACGCCGCGGGGTTCGACGCCGAGTTTTTCGGGATTTCGGCGCGGGAGGCCCGCGCGATGGATCCCCAGCAGCGACTGATGTTGGAGGTGTGTTGGGAGGCGCTGGAGACCGCCGGGATCGATCCGGCCGGTTTGGCGGGCACTGATACCGGGGTGTTCGTTGGGACCTGGGAACAGTTCTACGGTTTCGGTAGCTCTGACGGCGTGGAGGGCCACTTCGCCGCCGGCAACCTCACCAGTGTGGTCTCGGGTCGGGTGGCTTATGTGTTGGGGTTGCAGGGCCCGGCGATCACGGTGGACACGGCGTGTTCGTCGTCGCTGGTGACCGCGCATCTGGCATGTCAGGCGCTGCGCAACGGGGAATCGGCGTTGGCGCTGGCCGGCGGGGTCACGGTGATGACCACACCCTTGGCGTTTATCGAGCTCGCCCGGCAGCGTGGGTTGGCCGCCGACGGGCGGTGTAAGGCGTTCGGTGCGGCCGCTGACGGTGTCGGGTGGGGCGAAGGTGCTGCGGTTTTGGTGCTGGAACGGCTTAGCGATGCCCACCGTAACAACCATCCGGTGTTGGCGGTGATCGCGGGTTCGGCGGTCAACCAGGACGGCGCCTCCAACGGGTTGACCGCTCCTAACGGGCCCGCCCAGCAGCGCGTCATCTGTCAAGCCGCGGCCAACGCCGGCATCGGGCTTGATCAGGTGGATGTGGTGGAGGCCCACGGCACCGGTACCACGTTGGGGGATCCAGTTGAGGTCGGCGCGTTGATCGCCACCTACGGTGCTGCCCATACCGCCGAGAGCCCGTTGTGGGTGGGGTCGATCAAGTCCAATATCGGTCACACCCAGGCCGCGGCCGGGGCCGCGGGGTTGATGAAAATGATCTTGGCGCTCAACCGTGAGTTGCTGCCGCCGACGTTGCATGTGGATGCGCCCAGCCCGCATATCGATTGGTCGGCCGGCACGGTGCGGCTGCTCACCGAAGCTGTTGCCTGGCCCCAGACAGATCATCCGCGCACCGCGGCGGTGTCGTCGTTTGGGATCAGCGGCACCAACGCGCATCTGATCCTGCAACAAGCCCCGATCGGGGCTACGGTGCCCGCGCCTGCGGTGACCGAGCCCGTCGAGGAGTCCTTGGTGTGGGTGTGGCCGGTTTCGGCGCGCAGCCCCAAAGCTCTTGCGGCTCAGGCTGAGCGGCTTTGCCGGCATCTGGTCAGTCACCCGGATCTGGATCTGGCCGATGTGGCCTACAGCCTGGCGACCACTCGCGCCCAGCACCCGTATCGGGCCGCGATCACCGGCGCGGTCACCAGCGCCGACCTGCGCGGGGGGCTGTTGGGTGCTCTGCAGGCGTTGAGCAGCGGCCAACCGCACCCGCAGGTGACCCAACACCATCAGCTGGCCCACCTGGCGGGTAAGACGGTGTTCGTGTTGCCCGGCCAGGGTGCTCAGTATCCTGGCATGGGCCAAGAGCTCTATGAGCGCCACCGCACGTTCGCGCGCACCCTCGATGAGGTCTGCGCGGCCCTCGACGTCCATCTTGATGTCGCGTTACGGGAGGTGATGTTCGCCGAGACGGGCAGCGCCGCCGGCGAGTTGCTGCATCAAACCGTCTACGCCCAGCCTGCCTTGTTCGCTTTCGGCGTGGCGATGCACGCCCTGTTCGCCGAGGCGGGTATCCACCCGGACTATCTTTTGGGCCATTCCATCGGCGAACTGGCCGCTGCGTATCTGGCCGGGGTGTTCTCCCTGGCTGATGCCGCGGTGTTGGTGACCGCTCGAGGCCGGCTGATGCAATCGTGTGTTGCCGGGGCGATGATCGCGGTGGCGGCCAGCGAGCACGATGTGGCGGCCGTGCTCGCAGATCACCCCGGTGCGGTGATCGCCGCGATCAACGGCCCCGCCTCGGTGGTTGTTTCCGGGCCTGCCGATCAGCTCGCCCGGGTCGGGCAGGACTGTGCCGCGCGCGATCTCAAGGTCACCCCGTTGACGGTCAGCCACGCGTTTCATTCGGCCGCGATGGATCCCGCGCTGCCGGAATTCCAGGCCATCGCCGCCGGTCTAAGGTTCGACCCGCCCAGCCTGCCGGTGCTGTCCAACCTCACCGGAGACATCGCCACCGGCGACCAACTGACCTGCGCCGAGTACTGGACCCGACACCTGCGGGAGCCGGTGCGTTTTTATGACAGTGTCGCTTGCCTGCTCACCGAGTCGGAGCGGGTTTTTGTGGAGTTGTCGCCGCATCCGGTGTTGGCTCCGGCGATCACCGATGCGCTGGGCGGGCTTGGGGGGCGGGCTGGTTCGGCGGTGATTACCACGTTGCACCGGGAGCGCTCGGAGTTGGATGCGGTGGCCGCCGCGTTGGGCCGGCTGCACAGTTATGGGCATAGCCCGTCGTGGCGGGGTGTGTATCCGCGGGCGCGTGCGGTGGCGTTGCCTACCTATCCTTTTGAGCACCACCGCTATTGGCTGGCCCCGCCGTCGGCGGGCGATGTCAGTGCCGCTGGGTTGGGCCGGTTGGAGCATCCGTTGTTGGGTGCGGTGACCGAGCTGGCTGATCAGGACCAGATCGTGGTCAGTGGGCGGTTGTCGAGGGCGACGCAGGGTTGGCTGGGCGGGCATGTGTTCGGTGAGACTGTGGTGTTCCCGGCCACGGGGTTCATCGATGTGGTGTTGGCCGCCGGTGAGCGGGTGGGTTGTCCGGTGATCGATGAGCTGGTGTTGCAGACCCCGTTGGTGTTGGTCGAGCACGGGTGCACTGATGTGCAGGTCGCGGTGCATGCCCTCGAGGACGACACGCGCCGGGCGTTTACCGTGCACGCCCGCCCCGGTGGTGAGGAGCCCGGTGCGGGGTGGATGTTGCACGCCTCGGGGGTGTTGAGTGCCGAGGCGCCGCGGTTGGTGGTCTCGGCGGGGGCGCCGGTGGGTGTGCAGCCCATCGATGGGGACGGTTTTTATGCGGGGTTGGCCGAGCGTGGTTACCGCTATGGTGGGTTGTTTCGGTCGTTGCGGGGTATCGGGGTCGACCCGGCCGCTCCGGATGTGGTGTATGCGCGGGTGGGGCTGCCCGCTGATACCGATGTGGCCGGTTATGGTGTGCATCCGGCGTTGCTGGACGCCGCGTTGCAGGGGTTCGCGGCCGGGTTTTTGAGCACGACCGCCGGAGGGGCCGAGGCGGAAGTGGCGCGGCTGCCGTTTGTGTTTGGCGGGGTCAGTTTGCACGCCAGTGCGGCCACGGTGCTCGATGTCGAGCTGACTCGCATCGGTGTGGACACGTTCCGGTTGTGTGCTACCGATCCGGCCGGTGCGCCGGTGATCGGCATCGACACCGTGACGGTGCGCGCGGTGCCCGAGGGTTTTGGGCAGCGCGCCCCGGTGGGGGCGGGGGACAGCGTGTTCGAGCTGGCCTGGTCACCGCTGCCCGAGGACACCGCGGCGGCGCCGGTGCCGGAGTGGGTGGTGGTGAGCGAGGATCCCGATCAGCTGCCCGAGGTGCTGCGGGGCGGCGTGGTCCACACCGGGCTGGCCGGGCTGGCCGGCCTGGGGTCGTGTCCGGAGCTGGTGATCTGGGTGTTGCCGCTGCCCGAGGCCCCCGAGACCCTCGAGGGGGATGCTGATCCGTTGCCGCGGTTGCATCGCCTGACGGCGCGCACCCTGGGTGGGTTGCAGCAGTGGTTGGCCGGCGCTGAGACCAGCGCTGAGACCAGCGCCTCGCGCCTGGTGATCGTGACCCGTCACGCGGTGAGCATCGGCGCGGTCGATCGGGCCCCGGATGTGGTCCACGCCGCGGCGTGGGCGTTGATCCACAGCGCTCAAAGTGAGCATCCGCAGCGGGTTATGGTGCTCGACACCGATGACACCGCGGCCACCGAGGCGGCGTTGTTGGGCGTGCTGGCGCGGTGGCCGGCAGGCGAACCCCAGCTGGTGTTGCGCCGCGGCAGCGCCTATGTGCCCCGGCTGACCCGGGCGCGGGCGCTGACCCCGCCGCCGACGCCGTGCTGGCGGCTGGACACCACCGGCACGGGTGATTTGGCCAATCTGGCGCTGCTGCCGGCCGAGCCGGCGGTGTTGGGTGCCGGGCAGATCCGCGTTCAGATCCGCGCGGCCGGGCTGAATTTCCGTGATGTGGTGGTGGCGGTGGGCGCGGTCGCCGATGAGGGGCTGGGCGGGGAGGCCGCCGGGGTGGTCATCGAGACCGCCGCGGATGTGACCGCTGTGCGTGTCGGTGATGCGGTGATGGGTATTTTCCCGAACAACGGGTTTGCGCCCACCGCGGTCACCGATCAGCGGCTGGTGGTGGCCGTGCCCGCGGGGTGCTCGTTTGCTCAGGCCGCGTCGGTGCCGGTGGCGTTTGTGACGGCCTATCTGGCGTTGGTCGAGGTGGCCGGGCTGGTGGGGGGGCAGCGGGTGCTCATCCATGCCGGTGCCGGCGGGGTGGGTCAGGCGGCCATTCAGATCGCCCGTCATCTGGGGGCGCAGGTGTATGCCACCGCCCATCCCAGCAAGCATGGGGTGCTGGAAGGCCTGGGTGTGCCGCGCGGGTGTATCGCCTCCTCGCGCAGCCTGGATTTCGGGGCGGCGTTCGGTGCGGCCACCGGCGGGCGGGGCATGGATGTGGTGCTCAATTGTTTGACCGGGCCGTTCATCGACACCTCGCTGGATCTGCTGGCCCGCGGTGGTCGTTTCGTGGAGATCGGCAAGACCGATATCCGCTCGCCCGCCCAGATCGCTGCAACCCACCCCGGCATCACGTATCACTTCCTTGATGTCAGCTGCGTGCGGCCCCCGAGCAGGTGCTGGCCACTGAGGCCGCCTTGACCGCCGTGGCCGGCATGTTCGCCGCCGGGGTCCTGCAGCCGCTGCCGATCACCAGTTATGGCCTGGCGCAGGCGGTGCGGGCGTTTCGGGACATGAGCCAGGCCCGGCATACCGGGAAAATTGTGTTGCTGCCTCCCGCGGTGTTTGACCCGCAGGGCACGGTGTTGATCACCGGGGGCACCGGCACGCTGGGCGCGGTGTTCGCCGAGCATCTGGTCCGTGGCTACGGGGTGCGGCATCTGTTGCTGGTCTCGCGGTCCGGCGCGGCGGCTGCCGGGGCCGGCGAGCTGCATCAGCGGCTCACCGGGTTGGGTGCTCGGGTCACGATCAGCGCCGCCGATGTCAGCGACCCCGGGCAGCTGGGGGCGCTGCTGGAGGCGATTCCGGCGCGGCATCGGTTGCGCGCGGTCATCCACGCCGCCGGGGTGCTCGAGGACGCGGTGATCGGCGAGTTGACCGGTGAGCAACTCGACACGGTGCTGGCCGCTAAGGCCGACGCCGCCTGGCATCTGCATCGTTTGACCCGGCATGCCGAGCTGGACTTGTTTGTGGTGTTCTCCTCGGCGGCGGCGGTGCTGGGTGCTACCGGGCAGGCCAACTACGCGGCCGCTAACGCCTTTTGCGACGCGCTGGTCCAGCAGCGCCGACACCGCCAGCAGGCCAGCAGCCTGGCCTGGGGGTATTGGCCGGGCACGGGCCTGACCGCCGGGCTCAGCTCGGCCGAGCAGACCCGGTTGAGCCGCGCCGGTCTGGTCCCGATCGGCACCGATCACGGCCTGGCCCTGTTCGATGCCGCGCTGTCTCAGCAGCAGCCCTACCTGATCCCCTGCCCCTTGAACGCCTCGGCGTTGGCCCGCCAGGCCCGCCTGCAGACCCTGCCCGCGATCCTGTCGGGGCTGACCCGCGCCCGCCCGCAGGCGGCCACCGCCGCCGGCCCCGACACGCTGGCCGCCCAGCTCGCCGCTCAACCCCCGGAACAACAACTGGCTGCGCTGACCACCCTGGTGGCCACCGCCACCGCCACCGTGCTGGCCCACCCCGACCCGGGCGCCCTGGACACCCAACGGCCCTTCAAAGACCTGGGCATCGACTCGTTGACCGCCCTGGAACTACGCAACACCCTAACCACACAGACCGGGCTGAGTCTGCCGGCCACCGTGATCTTCGACCAGCCCACCCCCGCCGCGCTGGCCGGCCACCTGGTCAGTTTGCTTGGCGGGGCTGCGACATCGGTGGTGGCCGCCACGCGGGCGCCGGCGCGGGTTGATGAGCCGGTGGCGGTGGTGGGGATGGCCTGCCGGTTCCCGGGAGGGATGGATTCGCGGCGGGGTTGTGGGATTTGGTGGCCGGTGGTGTCGACGCGATGGGGGAGTTTCCCGGCGATCGGGGCTGGAATCTGGCGGAGTTGTTTGACCCTGACCCCGATGCGGTGGGCAAAACCTACACCCGCTACGGCGGATTCGTGGCCGACGCCGCCGGGTTCGACGCCGAGTTTTTCGGGATCTCCCCACGCGAGGCCAACGCGATCGATCCCCAGCAGCGGGTGTTGCTGGAGGTGTGTTGGGAGGCGCTAGAAACCGCCGGTATCGATCCTGCCGGTTTGGCGGGCACCGATACCGGGGTGTTCGCCGGGGTCTGGTCTCAACCTTATGGGGCCGGCGGCTCGGACAGCGTGGAGGGCTACGCGTTGACCGGGGGTGCGACCAGTGTGGCTTCCGGGCGGGTGGCTTATGCGTTGGGTTTGCAGGGCCCGGCCATCACGGTGGACACGGCGTGCTCGTCATCGCTGGTGGCCACGCATTGGGCGTGTCAGTCGTTGCGCAACGGGGAATCGGGTTTGCCGCTGGCCGGCGGGGTGACGGTGATGACCACACCGGTGATGTTCAGCGAGTTCGCCCGGCAGCGTGGGTTGGCCCCCGACGGGCGCTGCAAAGCGTTCGCCGCGGCCGCCGATGGCACCGGCTGGGGCGAAGGCGCGGCGGTGTTGGTGTTGGAACGCCTCAGCGATGCCCACCGTAATAACCATCCGGTGTTGGCGGTGATCGCGGGTTCGGCGGTCAACCAGGACGGCGCCTCCAACGGGTTGACCGCTCCTAACGGGCCCGCCCAGCAGCGCGTCATCTGTCAAGCCGCAGCCAACGCCGGCATCGGGCTTGATCAGGTGGATGTCGTCGAGGCGCACGGCACCGGTACCACGTTGGGGGACCCGATCGAGGCCGGCGCGCTTGATCGCCACCTACGGTGCTGCCCATACCGCCGAGAGCCCGTTGTGGGTGGGGTCGATCAAGTCCAATATCGGTCACACCCAGGCCGCGGCCGGGGCCGCGGGGTTGATGAAAATGATCCTGGCGCTCAACCGTGAGTTGCTGCCGCCGACGTTGCATGTGGATGCGCCCAGCCCGCATATCGATTGGTCGGCCGGCACGGTGCGGCTGCTCACCGAAGCTGTTGCCTGGCCCCAGACAGATCATCCGCGCACCGCGGCGGTGTCGTCGTTTGGGATCAGCGGCACCAACGCGCATCTGATCCTGCAGCAAGCCCCGGTCGGGGCTACGGTGCCCGCGCCTGCGGTGACCGAGCCCGTCGAGGAGTCCTTGGTGTGGGTGTGGCCGGTTTCGGCGCGCAGCCCCAAAGCTCTTGCGGCTCAGGCTGAGCGGCTTTGCCGGCATCTGGTCAGTCACCCGGATCTGGATCTGGCCGATGTGGCCTACAGCCTGGCGACCACTCGCGCCCAGCACCCGTATCGGGCCGCGATCACCGGGGCGATCACCGAGTCGGTCACCAGCGCCGACCTGCGCGGGGGGCTGTTGGGTGCTCTGCAGGCGTTGAGCAGCGGCCAACCGCACCCGCAGGTGACCCAACACCATCAGCTGGCCCACCTGGCGGGTAAGACGGTGTTCGTGTTGCCCGGCCAGGGTGCTCAGTATCCTGGCATGGGCCAAGAGCTCTATGAGCGCCACCGCACGTTCGCGCGCACCCTCGATGAGGTCTGCGCGGCCCTCGACGTCCATCTTGATGTCGCGTTACGGGAGGTGATGTTCGCCGAGACGGGCAGCGCCGCCGGCGAGTTGCTGCATCAAACCGTCTACGCCCAGCCTGCCTTGTTCGCTTTCGGCGTGGCGATGCACGCCCTGTTCGCCGAGGCGGGTATCCACCCGGACTATCTTTTGGGCCATTCCATCGGCGAACTGGCCGCTGCGTATCTGGCCGGGGTGTTCTCCCTGGCTGATGCCGCGGTGTTGGTGACCGCTCGAGGCCGGCTGATGCAATCGTGTGTTGCCGGGGCGATGATCGCGGTGGCGGCCAGCGAGCACGATGTGGCGGCCGTGCTCGCAGATCACCCCGGTGCGGTGATCGCCGCGATCAACGGCCCCGCCTCGGTGGTTGTTTCCGGGCCTGCCGATCAGCTCGCCCGGGTCGGGCAGGACTGTGCCGCGCGCGATCTCAAGGTCACCCCGTTGACGGTCAGCCACGCGTTTCATTCGGCCGCGATGGATCCCGCGCTGCCGGAATTCCAGGCCATCGCCGCCGGTCTAAGGTTCGACCCGCCCAGCCTGCCGGTGCTGTCCAACCTCACCGGAGACATCGCCACCGGCGACCAACTGACCTGCGCCGAGTACTGGACCCGACACCTGCGGGAGCCGGTGCGTTTTTATGACAGTGTCGCTTGCCTGCTCACCGAGTCGGAGCGGGTTTTTGTGGAGTTGTCGCCGCATCCGGTGTTGGCTCCAGCGATCACCGATGCGCTGGGCGGGCTTGGGGGGCGGGCTGGTTCGGCGGTGATTACCACGTTGCACCGGGAGCGCTCGGAGTTGGATGCGGTGGCCGCCGCGTTGGGCCGGCTGCACAGTTATGGGCATAGCCCGTCGTGGCGGGGTGTGTATCCGCGGGCGCGTGCGGTGGCGTTGCCTACCTATCCTTTTGAGCACCGCCGCTATTGGCTGGCCTCGAGCGCGGTCGTCGACATTGGCGACCAAGCTGAACGTGTGTTGTGGAAAGCCGTCGACGATGACGCGCTCGAGACCGTCGCCAAAACGTTGAGGATCAGCGATGCCGCGTCACTTGGTCCGGTTGTACACGCCCTGCGTGAATGGCGCAAAGATCTCGGGGATCGGTCGGTAGTCGATAAATTGCGTTATCGAATCGGCTGGCAACCTATTACTCCCAACACGTTCCCGCCGACGTGTCGGCGGTGGTTGGTTTTAGCATTTCCTGAACAGGTCGAAAATAATTTCTGGGTAACTGGCTTGTCAGCGCTATACACCGATGAAATAGAAGTGCTCGCCGTAGATCCCAGTGACTGGGACAGAAATTCCTTGGCGCAACTGCTGTCCAGTGCGGCCGCGCGCACCCAGTGTGACGTTGTTGTTTCTTTCATGCCGCTGCACGAGCAGCCTCATCCGGGATTCCCCGCAATATCGACGGGTCTGATGTCAACGCTGCTCGTTGCGCAAGCCTATGGCGATTCGGGGCTGACCGTCCCATTGTGGGTTCTGACCCAAGGCGCTTTTGACCTTTCCCCAGACGACGCTGCTCCCAGTCCGAGCCAGTCGGCTGTATGGGGCCTAGGGCAGTCCATCTGTCTGGAACATCCCGATCAGTGGGGTGGACTCATTGACCTTCCTCACACTGCGACACCAGACGAGGTCGAGCGGCTGCATAAAATATTGAGCTGCCCTCAAATCGAGGACCAACTCGCGATACGTCAGCATGGTGTTAGTGCCCGGCGCCTGCAGCAGGCGCCGTCGCCGCTGCATCGTGTGCGCACCTGGACAACGTCGGGAACAGCCCTGGTGACCGGCGCAACCGGCCGCGTCGGTGAGCACATTATTCGTTGGCTCGTGCGCGCCGGTGCCACGCATCTTGTACTGCTTAGCCGCAACGCGGCCCAAAGCCCTAAGGCAAAGGAGCTGGAACAGGAATTAAACGCCGCTGGTGTGACCACGACAGTGGCATCGGTGGATATGACCGATCGGTCGGGTTTGGCGGACGTCATTGCGCAGATCCGTCGCCAACACGGACAGATTCGCACCGTCGTGCATGCCGCGGCGACCATCGGAGTGCACACCATCTCCGAGGTGACGGCTGACCAGTTCGCCAGCGACTACGCCAAGGCGGTAGCAGCCGATTACCTAGCCGACCTGCTAGAACACGAGCCGCCTGACACTGTCATCCTCTTTTCCTCGGCGGCAGGTGTCTGGGGCGGCGCTCGGCAGGGTTGTTATGCCGCCGCTAATGCCCATATCGATGCACTCGCGTCGCGGCTGCGTGCCAACGGACGCACGACGGCGCTGTCGGTGGCTTGGGGGCTTTGGGCGGACGACGGAGCAATGCCCCACGAGAGCGTCGACTACTTCCACCGCATCGGGGTTAACCAGATCTCCCCCGGCACCGCCATCACCGCGCTGCAACAATCCCTCGACGTCGACGACACACTAATTACTGTCGCCGACGTTTCGTGGAATCAGTTCTTGGAGATATTCACCGCTCGCCGCTCCCACCCACTCCTTACAGAGCTGGCGTCCGCATACCCCTCTGGCGACCGCACGACCACAACGACGCCAGGCTCCCAGGCGTTGGTGGCGCGGTTAGCCTCGCAAAGCGCCGAGGAACAACTTGCCACCCTGACCAAGCTGGTGACTAGCACCACCGCCACCGTGCTGGCCCACCCCGACCCGGGCGCTCTAGATCGCGACCGGCCGTTTAAAGACTTCGGCATCGATTCACTGACCGCTCTGGAACTGCGCAACAGCCTGGCCGCACAGACCGGGCTAACCCTGCCCGCCACCCTGGTTTTCGACCACCCCACCCCCGCCGCGGTCGCTGCTCAGCTGGTGGTGCTGCTCAGCGGCGCCGGTGCGCCGGTGCCGATGATCACTGCCGCCGGGGTGCGGACCGAGGAGCCGGTGGCGGTGATCGGGATGGCCTGCCGGATGCCCGGGGGGGTGGATTCGGCGGCGGGTTTGTGGGATCTGGTGGCCAGCGGCACCGACGCGGTCGGCAGTTTCCCCACCGACCGGGGCTGGGATCTGGCGGGGTTGTTTGACCCTGACCCGGATGCGGTGGGCAAAACCTACACCCGCCACGGCGGATTCGTGGCCCAGGCAGCGGGCTTTGATGCCGAGTTTTTCGGGATTTCGGCGCGGGAGGCGCACGCGATCGATCCCCAGCAGCGGGTGTTGTTGGAGGTGTGTTGGGAGGCGTTGGAGACCGCCGGTATCGATCCTGCTGGTTTGGCGGGCACTGATACCGGGGTGTTTGTGGGGGCGTGGGCTCAACCTTTTGGGGCCGGCGGCTCGGAGAGCGTGGAGGGCTACGCCATGACCGGGAGCGCGACCAGTGTGGCTTCCGGGCGGGTGGCTTATGTGTTGGGGGTGCAGGGCCCGGCGATCACGGTGGACACGGCGTGTTCGTCGTCGCTGGTGGCCACGCATCTGGCGTGTCAGTCGTTGCGCAACGGGGAATCGGGGTTGGCGCTGGCCGGCGGGGTGACGGTGATGACCGCCCCGGTGGCGTTCACCGAGTTCGCCCGCCAACGCGGGTTGGCCCCCGACGGGCGCTGCAAAGCCTTCGCCGCCGCCGCTGACGGTGTCGGGTGGGGGGAAGGCGCGGCGGTGTTGGTGTTGGAACGCCTCAGCGATGCCCGCCGCAATAACCATCCGGTGTTGGCGGTGATCGCGGGTTCGGCGGTCAACCAGGACGGCGCGTCTAACGGGTTGACCGCTCCTAACGGGCCCGCCCAGCAGCGCGTCATCTGTCAAGCCGCGGCCAACGCCGGCATCGGGCTTGATCAGGTGGATGTGGTCGAGGCGCACGGCACCGGTACCACGTTGGGGGATCCGATCGAGGCCGGCGCGCTTTTAGCCACCTACGGCACCGCCCGGGACAGCGAGCACCCGCTATGGCTGGGGTCGATCAAATCCAATATCGGTCACACCCAGGCCGCGGCCGGAGCCGCCGGGATCATCAAAATGGTTGGCGCGCTCAACCACGACATGTTGCCCCCGACCCTGCACGTGGATGCGCCCAGCCCGCATATCG
The DNA here is from genome assembly GCA_963845595.1 of uncultured Actinomycetota bacterium. Lineage (GTDB taxonomy): Bacteria > Actinomycetota > Actinomycetes > Mycobacteriales > Mycobacteriaceae > Mycobacterium. The sequence goes on along the minus strand of CAWJSU010000001.1, from coordinate 667,386 downwards.
ATTGGTCGGCCGGCACGGTTCGGCTGCTCACCGAAGCTGTTGCCTGGCCCCAGACAGATCATCCGCGCACCGCGGCGGTGTCGTCGTTTGGGATCAGCGGCACCAACGCGCATCTGATCCTGCAGCAAGCCCCGATCGGGGCTACGGTGCCCGCGCCTGCGGTGACCGAGCCCGTCGAGGAGTCCTTGGTGTGGGTGTGGCCGGTTTCGGCGCGCAGCCCCAAAGCTCTTGCGGCTCAGGCTGAGCGGCTTTGCCGGCATCTGGTCAGTCACCCGGATCTGGATCTGGCCGATGTGGCCTACAGCCTGGCGACCACTCGCGCCCAGCACCCGTATCGGGCCGCGATCACCGGGGCGATCACCGAGTCGGTCACCAGCGCCGACCTGCGCGGGGGGCTGTTGGGTGCTCTGCAGGCGTTGAGCAGCGGCCAACCGCACCCGCAGGTGACCCAACACCATCAGCTGGCCCACCTGGCGGGTAAGACGGTGTTCGTGTTGCCCGGCCAGGGTGCTCAGTATCCTGGCATGGGCCAAGAGCTCTATGAGCGCCACCGCACGTTCGCGCGCACCCTCGATGAGGTCTGCGCGGCCCTCGACGTCCATCTTGATGTCGCGTTACGGGAGGTGATGTTCGCCGAGACGGGCAGCGCCGCCGGCGAGTTGCTGCATCAAACCGTCTACGCCCAGCCTGCCTTGTTCGCTTTCGGCGTGGCGATGCACGCCCTGTTCGCCGAGGCGGGTATCCACCCGGACTATCTTTTGGGCCATTCCATCGGCGAACTGGCCGCTGCGTATCTGGCCGGGGTGTTCTCCCTGGCTGATGCCGCGGTGTTGGTGACCGCTCGAGGCCGGCTGATGCAATCGTGTGTTGCCGGGGCGATGATCGCGGTGGCGGCCAGCGAGCACGATGTGGCGGCCGTGCTCGCAGATCACCCCGGTGCGGTGATCGCCGCGATCAACGGCCCCGCCTCGGTGGTTGTTTCCGGGCCTGCCGATCAGCTCGCCCGGGTCGGGCAGGACTGTGCCGCGCGCGATCTCAAGGTCACCCCGTTGACGGTCAGCCACGCGTTTCATTCGGCCGCGATGGATCCCGCGCTGCCGGAATTCCAGGCCATCGCCGCCGGTCTAAGGTTCGACCCGCCCAGCCTGCCGGTGCTGTCCAACCTCACCGGAGACATCGCCACCGGCGACCAACTGACCTGCGCCGAGTACTGGACCCGACACCTGCGGGAGCCGGTGCGTTTTTATGACAGTGTCGCTTGCCTGCTCACCGAGTCGGAGCGGGTTTTTGTGGAGTTGTCGCCGCATCCGGTGTTGGCTCCAGCGATCACCGATGCGCTGGGCGGGCTTGGGGGGCGGGCTGGTTCGGCGGTGATTACCACGTTGCACCGGGAGCGCTCGGAGTTGGATGCGGTGGCCGCCGCGTTGGGCCGGCTGCACAGTTATGGGCATAGCCCGTCGTGGCGGGGTGTGTATCCGCGGGCGCGTGCGGTGGCGTTGCCTACCTATCCTTTTGAGCACCGCCGCTATTGGCTGGCCTCGAGCGCGGTCGTCGACATTGGCGACCAAGCTGAACGTGTGTTGTGGAAAGCCGTCGACGATGACGCGCTCGAGACCGTCGCCAAAACGTTGAGGATCAGCGATGCCGCGTCACTTGGTCCGGTTGTACACGCCCTGCGTGAATGGCGCAAAGATCTCGGGGATCGGTCGGTAGTCGATAAATTGCGTTATCGAATCGGCTGGCAACCTATTACTCCCAACACGTTCCCGCCGACGTGTCGGCGGTGGTTGGTTTTAGCATTTCCTGAACAGGTCGAAAATAATTTCTGGGTAACTGGCTTGTCAGCGCTATACACCGATGAAATAGAAGTGCTCGCCGTAGATCCCAGTGACTGGGACAGAAATTCCTTGGCGCAACTGCTGTCCAGTGCGGCCGCGCGCACCCAGTGTGACGTTGTTGTTTCTTTCATGCCGCTGCACGAGCAGCCTCATCCGGGATTCCCCGCAATATCGACGGGTCTGATGTCAACGCTGCTCGTTGCGCAAGCCTATGGCGATTCGGGGCTGACCGTCCCATTGTGGGTTCTGACCCAAGGCGCTTTTGACCTTTCCCCAGACGACGCTGCTCCCAGTCCGAGCCAGTCGGCTGTATGGGGCCTAGGGCAGTCCATCTGTCTGGAACATCCCGATCAGTGGGGTGGACTCATTGACCTTCCTCACACTGCGACACCAGACGAGGTCGAGCGGCTGCATAAAATATTGAGCTGCCCTCAAATCGAGGACCAACTCGCGATACGTCAGCATGGTGTTAGTGCCCGGCGCCTGCAGCAGGCGCCGTCGCCGCTGCATCGTGTGCGCACCTGGACAACGTCGGGAACAGCCCTGGTGACCGGCGCAACCGGCCGCGTCGGTGAGCACATTATTCGTTGGCTCGTGCGCGCCGGTGCCACGCATCTTGTACTGCTTAGCCGCAACGCGGCCCAAAGCCCTAAGGCAAAGGAGCTGGAACAGGAATTAAACGCCGCTGGTGTGACCACGACAGTGGCATCGGTGGATATGACCGATCGGTCGGGTTTGGCGGACGTCATTGCGCAGATCCGTCGCCAACACGGACAGATTCGCACCGTCGTGCATGCCGCGGCGACCATCGGAGTGCACACCATCTCCGAGGTGACGGCTGACCAGTTCGCCAGCGACTACGCCAAGGCGGTAGCAGCCGATTACCTAGCCGACCTGCTAGAACACGAGCCGCCTGACACTGTCATCCTCTTTTCCTCGGCGGCAGGTGTCTGGGGCGGCGCTCGGCAGGGTTGTTATGCCGCCGCTAATGCCCATATCGATGCACTCGCGTCGCGGCTGCGTGCCAACGGACGCACGACGGCGCTGTCGGTGGCTTGGGGGCCTTGGGCGGACGACGGAGCAATGCCCCACGAGAGCGTCGACTACTTCCACCGCATCGGGGTTAACCAGATCTCCCCCGGCACCGCCATCACCGCGCTGCAACAATCCCTCGACGTCGACGACACACTAATTACTGTCGCCGACGTTTCGTGGAATCAGTTCTTGGAGATATTCACCGCTCGCCGCTCCCACCCACTCCTTACAGAGCTGGCGTCCGCATACCCCTCTGGCGACCGCACGACCACAACGACGCCAGGCTCCCAGGCGTTGGTGGCGCGGTTAGCCTCGCAAAGCGCCGAGGAACAACTTGCCACCCTGACCAAGCTGGTGACTAGCACCACCGCCACCGTGCTGGCCCACCCCGACCCGGGCGCCCTGGACACCGAACGGCCCTTCACCGACCTGGGCATCGACTCGTTGACCGGCCTGGAACTGCGCAACAGCCTGGCCGCACAGACCGGGCTAACCCTGCCCGCCACCGTGATCTTCGACCACCCCACCCCCGCCGCGGTCGCTGCTCAGCTGGTGGTGCTGCTCAGCGGCGCCGGTGCGCCGGTGCCGATGATCACTGCCGCCGGGGTGCGGACCGAGGAGCCGGTGGCGGTGATCGGGATGGCCTGCCGGATGCCCGGGGGGGTGGATTCGGCGGCGGGTTTGTGGGATCTGGTGGCCAGCGGCACCGACGCGGTCGGCAGTTTCCCCGCCGACCGGGGCTGGGATGTGGCGGGGTTGTTTGACCCTGACCCGGATGCGGTGGGCAAAACCTACACCCGCCACGGCGGATTCGTGGCCCAGGCAGCGGGCTTTGATGCCGAGTTTTTCGGGATTTCGGCGCGCGAAGCGTTGGCCATCGATCCCCAGCAGCGGGTGTTGTTGGAGGTGTGTTGGGAGGCGTTGGAGACCGCCGGTATCGATCCTGCTGGTTTGGCGGGCACTGATACCGGGGTGTTTGTGGGGGCGTGGTCTCAACCTTATGGGGCCGGCGGCTCGGAGAGCGTGGAGGGCTACGCGTTGACCGGGAGCGCGAGCAGCGTGGCTTCCGGGCGGGTGGCTTATGTGTTGGGGGTGCAGGGCCCGGCGATCACCGTCGACACGGCGTGTTCGTCGTCGCTGGTGGCCACGCATCTGGCGTGTCAGTCGTTGCGCAACGGGGAATCGGGGTTGGCGCTGGCCGGCGGGGTGACGGTGATGACCACCCCGGTGGCGTTCACCGAGTTCGCCCGCCAACGCGGGTTGGCCCCCGACGGGCGCTGCAAAGCGTTCGCCGCGGCCGCCGATGGCACCGGCTGGGGCGAAGGCGCGGCGGTGTTGGTGCTGGAACGCCTCAGCGACGCCCGCCGCAATAACCATCCGGTGTTGGCGGTGATCGCGGGATCGGCGGTCAACCAAGACGGCGCCTCCAACGGGTTGACCGCCCCCAACGGGCCCGCCCAGCAACGCGTCATCTGTCAGGCGGTGGCCAACGCCGGGCTAAGCCTGGATCAGGTGGATGTGGTCGAGGCGCACGGCACCGGCACCACGTTGGGGGATCCGATCGAGGCCGGCGCGCTTTTAGCCACCTACGGCACCGCCCGGGACAGCGAGCACCCGCTGTGGCTGGGGTCGATCAAATCCAATATCGGTCACACCCAGGCCGCGGCCGGAGCGGCCGGGCTGATGAAAATGATCCTGGCGCTCAACCATGAGATGCTGCCGCCGACGTTGCACGTGGATGCGCCCAGCCCGCATATCGACTGGTCAGCGGGCACCGTGCAGCTGTTGACCCAACCGATGCCCTGGCCCCAGACCGACCACCCCCGCACCGCGGCAGTGTCCGCGTTCGGCATGAGCGGGACCAACGCGCATCTGATCCTGCAGCAAGCCCCGGTCGGGGCTGAGGTGTCCGCGCCTGCGGTGACCGAGCCCGTCGAGGAGTCCTTGGTGTGGGTGTGGCCGGTTTCGGCGCGCAGCCCCAAAGCTCTTGCGGCTCAGGCTGAGCGGCTTTGCCGGCATCTGGTCAGTCACCCGGATCTGGATCTGGCCGATGTGGCCTACAGCCTGGCGACCACTCGCGCCCAGCACCCGTATCGGGCCGCGATCACCGGCGCGGTCACCAGCGCCGATCTGCGTCAGGGGCTGTTGGGTGCTCTGCAGGCGTTGAGCGGCGGCCAACCGCACCCGCGGGTGACCCAACACCATCAGCTGGCCCACCTGGCCGGTAAGACGGTGTTCGTGTTGCCCGGCCAGGGTGCTCAGTATCCTGGGCATGGGCCAAGAGCTCTATGAGCGCCACCGCACGTTCGCGCGCTGTCTTGATGAGTGTGATCAGGCGCTGCGCGGGTGGACGGGTTGGTCGGTGCGCGATGTGGTGTGTCAGGATCCGGCGGCGCCGTCGCTGGAGCGTGTCGATGTGGTGCAGCCGGTGCTGTTCGCGGTGATGGTCTCGTTGGCCGAGGTGTTGGGCGGCTATGGGGTGGTGCCTGATGCGGTGATCGGGCATTCCCAAGGAGAGATCGCGGCGGCGTATCTGGCCGGGGTGTTCTCGCTGGGGGATGCCGCCAAGATTGTGGCGCTGCGCAGTCGAGCGTTGAGCGCGCTGTCCGGTGGTGGCGGCATGGTGTCGGTGTTGTTGGCTGCCGACGAGCTGGCGCCGCGGTTGCGGCGTTGGGGTCAGGCGTTGAGTATCGCGGCGGTCAACGGCCCGTCGCAGACCATCGTCAGCGGTCAGGCGGGCGCTGTGGAGCAGTTCATCGAGGCCTGCGTTGATGAGGGCGTCGAGATCCGGCGGATCGCGGTGGATTACGCGTCGCATTCGGTTCAGGTCGAGACATTGCGTGAGCAGCTGCTGGGTGAGTTGGCGGATCTGGCGCCGGGGCCGGGGCGTATCCCGCTGTATTCCACGGTGGGAGAAGCGGTGTCGGCTGAGGCGCTGGACACCACCACCATGGGCGCCGACTACTGGTATCGCAATTTGCGGGAGCCGGTGCGTTTTTATGACGGTGTGGCCGGGCTGCTGGCCGCCGGGGAGTGCACGTTTGTGGAGTTGTCGCCGCATCCGGTGTTGGCTCCGGCGATCACCGATGCGCTGGGTGGGCTTGGGGGGCGGGCCGGTTCGGCGGTGATTACCACGTTGCACCGGGAGCGCTCGGAGTTGGATGCGCTGGCCGCCGCGTTGGGCCGGCTGCACAGTTATGGGCATAGCCCGTCGTGGCGGGGTGTGTATCCGCGGGCGCGTGCGGTGGCGTTGCCTACCTATCCTTTTGAGCACCGCCGTTATTGGCTGGCCCCGTCGTCGGCGGGCGATGTCAGTGCCGCTGGGTTGGGCCGCTCGGAGCATCCGTTGTTGGGTGCGGTGACCGAGCTGGCTGATCAGGACCAGATCGTGGTCAGTGGGCGGTTGTCGAGGGCGACGCAGGGTTGGCTGGGCGGGCATGTGTTCGGTGAGAGTGTGGTGTTCCCGGCCACGGGGTTCATCGATGTGGTGTTGGCCGCCGGTGAGCGGGTGGGTTGTCCGGTGATCGATGAGCTGGTGTTGCAGACCCCGTTGGTGTTGGTCGAGCACGGGTGCACTGATGTGCAGGTCGCGGTGCATGCCCTCGAGGACGACACGCGCCGGGCGTTTACCGTGCACGCCCGCCCCGGTGGTGAGGGGCCCGGTGCGGGGTGGACGTTGCACGCTTCGGGGGTGTTGAGTGCCGAGGCGCCGCGGTTGGTGGTCTCGGCGGGGGCGCCGGTGGGTGTGCAGCCCATCGATGTGGACGGTTTTTATGCGGGGTTGGCCGAGCGTGGTTACCGCTATGGTGGGTTGTTTCGGTCGTTGCGGGGTATCGGGGTCGACCCGGCCGCTCCGGATGTGGTGTATGCGCGGGTGGGGCTGCCCGCTGATACCGATGTGGCCGGTTATGGTGTGCACCCGGCGTTGCTGGATGCCGCGTTGCAGGGGTTCGCGGCCGGGTTTTTGAGCACTAGCGGGGCTGAGGCGGAAGTGGCGCGGCTGCCGTTTGTGTTTGGCGGGGTCAGTTTGCACGCCAGTGCGGCCACGGTGCTCGATGTCGAGCTGACTCGCATCGGTGTGGACACGTTCCGGTTGTGTGCTACCGATCCGGCCGGTGCGCCGGTGATCGGCATCGACACCGTGACGGTGCGCGCGGTGCCCGAGGGTTTTGGGCAGCACGCCCCGGTGGGGGCGGGGGACAGCGTGTTCGAGCTGGCCTGGTCACCGCTGCCCGAGGACACCGCGGCGGCGCCGGTGCCGGAGTGGGTGGTGGTGAGCGAGGATCCCGATCAGCTGCCCGAGGTGCTGCGGGGCGGTGTGGTCCACACCGGGCTGGCCGGGCTGGCCGGGCTGGGGTCGTGTCCGGAGCTGGTGATCTGGGTGTTGCCGCTGCCCGAGATCCCCGAGACCCTCGAGGGGGATGCTGATCCGTTGCCGCGGTTGCATCGCCTGACGGCGCGCACCCTGGGTGGGTTGCAGCAGTGGTTGGCCGGCGCTGAGACCAGCGCTGAGACCAGCGCCTCGCGCCTGGTGATCGTGACCCGTCACGCGGTGAGCATCGGCGCGGTCGATCGGGCCCCGGATGTGGTCCACGCCGCGGCGTGGGCGTTGATCCACAGCGCTCAAAGTGAGCATCCGCAGCGGGTTATGGTGCTCGACACCGATGACACCGCGGCCACCGAGGCGGCGTTGTTGGGCGTGCTGGCGCGGTGGCCGGCAGGCGAACCCCAGCTGGTGTTGCGCCGCGGCAGCGCCTATGTGCCCCGGCTGACCCGGGCGCGGGCGCTGACCCCGCCACCGACGCCGTGCTGGCGGCTGGACACCACCGGCAAGGGTGATTTGGCCAATCTGGCGCTGCTGCCGGCCGAGCCGGCGGTGTTGGGTGCCGGGCAGATCCGCGTTCAGATCCGCGCGGCCGGGCTGAATTTCCACGATGTGGTGGTGGCGGTGGGCGCGGTCGCCGATGAGGGGCTGGGCGGGGAGGCCGCCGGGGTGGTCATCGAGACCGCCGCGGATGTGACCGCTTTCGGTGTTGGTGATGCGGTGATGGGCCTGTTCCCGAACAACGGGTTTGCGCCCACCGCGGTCACCGATCAGCGGCTGGTGGTGGCCGTGCCCGCGGGGTGCTCGTTTGCTCAGGCCGCGTCGGTGCCGGTGGCGTTTGTGACGGCCTATCTGGCGTTGGTCGAGGTGGCCGGGCTGGTGGGGGGGCAGCGGGTGCTCATCCATGCCGGTGCCGGCGGGGTGGGTCAGGCGGCCATTCAGATCGCCCGTCATCTGGGGGCGCAGGTGTATGCCACCGCCCATCCCAGCAAACATGGGGTGCTGGAAGGCCTGGGTGTGCCGCGCGGGTGTATCGCCTCCTCGCGCAGCCTGGATTTCGGGGCGGCGTTCGGTGCGGCCACCGGCGGGCAGGGCATGGATGTGGTGCTCAACTGTTTGACCGGGCCGTTCATCGACACCTCGCTGGATCTGCTGGCCCGCGGTGGTCGTTTCGTGGAGATCGGCAAGACCGATATCCGCTCGCCCGCCCAGATCGCTGCAACCCACCCCGGCATCGGCTATCACCCCGTGGATGTCAGTGGTGTGGCCCCCGAGCAGGTGCTGGCCACTGAGGCCGCCTTGACCGCCGTGGCCGGCATGTTCGCCGCCGGGGTCCTGCAGCCGCTGCCGATCACCAGTTATGGCCTGGCGCAGGCGGTGCGGGCGTTTCGGGACATGAGCCAGGCCCGGCATACCGGGAAAATTGTGTTGCTGCCTCCCGCGGTGTTTGACCCGCAGGGCACGGTGTTGATCACCGGGGGCACCGGCACGCTGGGCGCGGTGTTCGCCGAGCATCTGGTCCGTGGCTACGGGGTGCGGCATCTGTTGCTGGTCTCGCGGTCCGGCCCGGCGGCTGCCGGGGCCGGCGAGCTGCATCAGCGGCTCACCGGGTTGGGTGCTCGGGTCACGATCAGCGCCGCCGATGTCAGCGACCCCGGGCAGCTGGGGGCGCTGCTGGAGGCGATTCCGGCGCGGCATCGGTTGCGCGCGGTCATCCACGCCGCCGGGGTGCTCGAGGACGCGGTGATCGGCGAGTTGACCGGTGAGCAACTCGACACGGTGCTGGCCGCTAAGGCCGACGCCGCCTGGCATCTGCATCATTTGACCCGGCATGCCGAGCTGGACTTGTTTGTGGTGTTCTCCGGGGTGGCGGCGGTGCTGGGTGCTGGCGGGCAGGCCAACTACGCGGCCGCTAACGCCTTTTGCGACGCGCTGGCTCATCACCGCCAGCACGCCACCAGCCTGGCCTGGGGGTATTGGCCGGGCACGGGCCTGACCGCCGGGCTCAGCTCGGCCGAGCAGACCCGCTTGACCCATGGCGGTCTGGTCCCGATCGGCACCGATCACGGCCTGGCCCTGTTCGACGCCGCGCTGTCTCAGCAGCAGCCCTACCTGATCCCCTGCCCCTTTAACGCCTCGGCGTTGGCCCGCCATGCCCGCCTGCAGACCCTGCCCGCGATCCTGTCGGGGCTGACCCGCGCCCGCCCGCAGGCGGCCACCGCCGCCGGCCCCGACACCCTGGCCGCGCGGCTAGCTGTGCAAACCCCCGACAAACAACTGCACACCCTGACCACCCTGGTGACCACCGCCACCGCCACCGTGCTGGCCCACCCCGACCCGGGCGCCCTGGACACCGAACGGCCCTTCACCGACCTGGGCATCGACTCGTTGACCGCCCTGGAACTACGCAACACCCTGACCGCACAGACCGGGCTGTCCCTGCCGGCCACCGTGATCTTCGACCACCCCACCCCCGCCGCGCTGGCCAGCCACATCCATCGCCAGATAGGTGCGGACGGTGACATTGGCCAAGCTGGCGACCCGCGCGATTCCGAGATTTACCGGCTCATTGCTTCGATCCCGGTCAAACAACTTCGGGAGGCAGGAATTCTGGACATGCTTTTAGGCATGGTGGATCGCGGGCAACATTCGCAACCAGGCCGTACCGAAGATGTCGCAAACATGAACCTCGACGAGCTGCTCATCACCCTGGGCGATTGAGAGCCAATAGGAATAGCGAATAGGACTGGTCCGCAGAAAATGGATACCGAACCCGACAGAGCGACCAAAGGCCTGCGCAGGGCAATAACGCAAAACGTACGCCGCCGCCCGAACCTACCCGTTTAGTACCCCAAATCACCCATCGCCGCCAGGGAAACCCCTGTTCACAGCGCTACCCAGAAACTCGCCGGGCATGTCCAAACTCAGGCGGAGTGCGAGGTGCGCACCAGTTTGCTAAAAGTCAGGTCACACGATCGACAACCCTCTAGACTACCGCCCATGGTCCGACTGGAAGGCGCGGGTGATGTGAGAGTGCCCCGGAGCCCGCGAGGGTTAGTGCGCCTAAATTGCGTCACACTCGGGAAAGGACGCGCATAGGGTGCCGGAGATGCGGGCGATCGTCAAGCAGGGCTCTTCCGTGCGGGTGTGCCAGGTGCCGGTGCCTGAGCCAGGACCGGGCGAGGTCCTCATCCGGGTCGAGGTGGCTGGAGTCTGCCGCACCGACATCTACGCCGCTCAGGGAAAGCTCGCCTGCGCCAACCCCTTGATTCTCGGGCACGAGTTCGCCGGCGTCGTCGTCGCCAGCGGGTTGGACGTCCACAAGTTCGCTAGTGGAGACCGGGTAGCGGTGATGCCGGTGATCCCGTGTGGAGCGTGCCTTCAATGCGGTCGCGGCGCACCCGAATGCTGCCCACACCACCAATTCGTAGGAGTCGGCCGACACGGAGCCTTTGCTGAGTATATTGCCGTACCTGCTCGGGTAGTGCATCACCTGCCGCAGTCGCTGTCTTTCTTGGAAGGGGCCTACACCGAACCGGTTTGCGCCACCCTTGCCGTGCTCAAATCCGGTATCCAACCGAACGAGCGCGGCCTAATCTATGGCCACAACCGGCACGCGGAACTGACCAGACGTGTGCTGTCGGCGGCCGGCTTCCCAGCCGTTGAGCTCTACCGGATGGACCTGTTGGTGCCGCTGGAAACGGATGCGTACGACTTCGTCATCGAGACCCAACCTAGCTCGCAGGGCTTCGACGAGATGATCCGGGTCTTACGTCCCGGTGGCCGGATCATCCTCAAGAGCCGACCCGCCGGCCCGGTGGCGATCGACCTCGCGGCCGCCGTGCGCAAGGAGGTGGTTTTCGAGGCGGTGTCGTATGGGACATTCTCCGAATCCCTCGACTTCCTGACTCGCCACGACATGACCGACCTACTCGGTGAGACCCACCAATTGGAGAACTTCGCCGACGTGTTCGCCGCCGAAGGCACCGGTGAACACCTCAAGAGGTTTCTGTCTCCCAGCGCATCCCGCGCTGACGGCCAGGTCTTGGCCCTGTCACGTGGAGCAGCCCCGCTTTCGTAGACACTTCAATTATGCTAATGCGCCCATTTCGTGCTGGTACGTGAATCGATGGCGACCAAGCAGGGCGAAGCCATCCGGGGTAGCCGGATGTGATCGTCAGGTGCCTTTGTTCAGACTGCGGGTTCGGTAGTGACGGTGTGTCCGAGGGCTTGGAGTTTGGCGATGAGTGTTCGGGTTTCTTTTCGGGGTCAACTCGACGGACGAGATAGTCTGCCCCCAGATCGTGATAGGGCTTACCGGTGGCAAGCACGTGCCAGATGATCACGCTGAGTTTATGCGCGACGGCAACGATGGCTTTGTTCTTCGCGGTCGGGCTGCGCGAACCGCCGAACTTGCGGACATGCCAACGGTGGAGGCTTTGCAGGTAGCCCGGGGTGCGCGAGGCGGCCCGCCCGCATTCGACGAGCACGTGCTGGAGATGCTGGTTGCCTTTCCGGGGCTTGCCGGAATGGCGTTTACCCGCGGATTCGTGGTTGCCGGGGCACAGTCCGATCCAGGACGCGAAATGTTCGGCTGAGGGGAACGTCTCGGCGATGTCAGCCCCGGCTTCGGAAATGACCGCTGCGGCAGCCAACGGGTTGATGCCAGGGATCGTGGTCAACAGTTCGCGCTGGGCATCCGCACCGCCGCCAGACAAACCCGCGGGTCACAGCCCCACAGCAAGCCAGCCGGGCATTTTGGGTAATCAGGCGCGGCTTCCGAACCGGGCGGTTACTATCAGCGTCTGAAGCGCGCCGGGGAGGCGGGGAGAAGTCGCCGGTAAGGCAGGGAGAATAGGTGAGCACGAACGCATTTGACGACGACAATGGCAGATTCTTTGGCCGGGCCCTGCCCTGGCCGGTGTTTGCGCACATGTGCGGGGCGGCGGGGGTGGGTTGACGCCCTCTGATGTTGCTGCCGGTCTCAGCCAGCAGCAGATCGACGAACTCGAGAGACGATATGCGGATCGCTGACGTTCTGCCGTTGACCCCGCTGCAGCAGGGGCTGTTCTTTCACGCCAGCACCGTGCAGGGCGACGACGGCGATGTGTATGCGGCGCAGCTGGCTTTCACCATGACCGGCCCGCTTGACCCCCATCGCCTGCGCGATGCGGTGCACGCGGTGGTCGCCCGGCATCCCAACCTGGTGGCCCGATTCAGCCACGAGTTCGACAAGCCGGTGCAGATCATCCCGGCTGATCCCGTGGCGCCCTGGCGGTATGTCGACCTTAACGGTGGCCACGACATCGCCGTCGTCGATGTCGATGAGCAGATCTCGCGGGTGTGCGCCGACGAACGCGCCGCGGTCCGCGACCTCGCCGACGAGCCGGCCTTCCGGACCGCTTTGATCCGCATCGCCGAGGACCGGCACCGGTTCGTACTCACCAATCACCACATCGTGCTCGATGGCTGGTCGCTGCCGATCCTGTTCGGCGAAATATTCGCCAGCTATCACGGGCAGCGACTGCCCGCGGCCGGGTCGTATCGCCGCTTTGTGACCTGGCTGGCCGGTCGTGACCTGGAGGCCGCCCGCGCGGCCTGGCGGCAGGTGTTGGCCGGTTTTGACACCCCGACATTGGTGGGCCCGCCGGGCCGGTTAGAGCAAGGGCCGCGAGGTGTTGCCTCGTTTCGGGTGCCTGAGCAGATCGCGCGGGCCGTTAGCGAGCTGGCGCGCTCGTGTCACACCACCGTCAACACCGTGTTGCAGGGCGCCTTCGCGCAGCTGTTGTGCTGGCTGACCGGCCAGCATGATGTGGTGTTCGGCGTCCCGGTCTCGGGGCGGCCGGCCGAGGTGGTCGGTGCGGAATCGATAGTGGGCCTGTTGATCAATACGGTGCCGGTGCGGGCGACCATCACGGCGGCAACCACCACCACCGACTTGCTGGATCAGCTGCAAGGCGCCTACAACGACATACTCGAGCACCACCACCTGGCGCTCAGCGAAATCCACCGCGTCACCGGCCAGCAGCAGCTGTTCGACACCTTGTTCGTCTACGAGAACTACCCGATCGACACCAATGTGGCGTTGGGCGAACACGAGTTGACTATCAGCGACTCCACCAGCCGCCAATCCAGCCACTACCCGCTTTCGGTGGTAGTCCTGCCGGGCATTGAAATGCGCTTTCGCGTCGAATTCGACACCGATGTGTTCGACGCGGCCAGTATCGAGATGCTGATCGAGCGGTTGCAGCGGGTGTTGGTGGCGATGACCGCCGACCCCACCCGGCGGTTGTCGTCGATCGATGTGCTTGATGAGGGGGAGCACGCTCGGTTGGATGGGTGGGGCAATCGGGCGGTGTTGACCCAACCCGCGGCCACGGCGGTGTCGGTTCCAGAGGTGTTTGCTGCGCAGGTGGCGCGCACCCCGGAGGCGGTGGCGCTGACCTTCGAGGGTCGCTCGATGACGTATCGGGAGCTTGATGAGGCCGCTAACCGGTTGGCGCACCATTTGGCCGGTCACGGTGCGGGCCCGGGGGAGTGTGTGGTGCTGCTGGTGCCCCGGTCCGTCGAGGCGATCACCGCGATTGTGGCGGTGCTCAAGACCGGGGCGGCCTATGTGCCGATCGATCCGGGTCAGCCGGAAGCGCGGGTTGGGTTCATGGTTGCCGATGCCGCGCCGGTCGCGGTGATCACCACCGTTGATCTGGCCGATCGGCTAGACGGCCATGACGTGGTGGTCATCGATGTCAACGACCCCGTTGTTGACACTCAACCCAGCACAGCCCTGCCGGCGCCGGGCGCTGATGATATCGCCTACCTGATCTACACCTCGGGAACCACCGGTGCGCCCAAGGGGGTGGCCATCAGCCACCACAACGTGACTCAGCTGCTGGCGTCATCGGACGCCGGCCTGCCGGCGGCGGGGGTGTGCTCGCAGTGTCATTCCTTGGCCTTCGATGTCTCGGTCCGCGAGATTTTTGGTGCGTTGTTGCATGGTGGGCGGCTGGTGGTGGTGCCCGAGTCGGTGACCGCCTCGCCGAGTGATTTTCAGGACCTGCTGGTTGCTGAGCAGGTCAGTGCCTTGACCCAGACTCCGTCTGCGGTGGGGATGCTGTCGCCGCAGGGGTTGGAGTCGGTGGTGTTGGTGGTTGGCGGTGAGATCTGCCCGGCCGAGGTGGTGGATCGGTGGGCGCCGGGGCGGGTGATGGTCAACGCCTACGGCCCGACCGAGACCACGGTGCGTGCGGCGGTGAGTGCGCCGTTGGCAGCGGGTTCGGGTGTGCCGCCGATCGGGTCGCCGGTGTCGGGGGCGGGGTTGTTTGTGTTGGATGGCTGGTTGCGTCCGGTGCCTGCCGGGGTCGTGGGGGAGTTGTATATCGCGGGTGCGGGGGTGGGGTGTGGGTATTGGCGGCGTGCGGGTTTGACCGGGTCGCGGTTTGTGGCGTGCCCGTTCGGGGGTGCTGGGGCGCCGGGAATACGTATGTATCGCAGTGGGGATTTGGTGTGTTGGGGCGCTGATGGCCAGCTGCGGTATGTGGGTCGCGCTGATGAGCAGGTCAAGATCCGCGGGTATCGCATCGAGCTCGGCGAGGTGCAAGCAGCGCTGTCCGGGCTGGATGGGGTGGATCAGGCGGTGGTGATCGCCCGCCAGGACCGCCCCGGTGCTAAGCGTCTGGTGGGTTATGTCACCGGGACCGCGGACCCGGCGGGGTTGCGTGCTGTGTTGGTAGAGCGGTTACCCGCGTATATGGTGCCCGCGGCGGTGGTGGTGTTGGAGGCGTTGCCGTTGACGGTCAACGGCAAACTCGACACCGCTGCCCTGCCGGCGCCCGAATACGCCGCTGGTGGGTATCGGGCCCCGGCCAGTCCGGTCGAGGAGGTCTTGGCCGGTATCTATGCCCAGGTGCTGGGTGTGGCGCGCGTCGGGGTGGAGGACTCGTTTTTCGAGCTGGGTGGGGATTCGCTGTCGGCGATGCGCCTGATCGCCGCGATCAACACCAGCCTGGATGCCGGCCTTTCGGTGCGTACCGTGTTCGAGGCGCCCACGATTGCCGAGTTGGCGCCCCGTATCGGTGCGGGTGCGGGCGGGCTGGAGCCGCTGGTGGCCGGTGAACGACCCGCGGTGGTTCCGTTGTCGTTTGCCCAAAACCGGTTGTGGTTCATCGACCAGTTGATGGGGCCCTCGCCGGCTTACAACCTGGCGGCGCCACTGCGGCTGCGCGGGCGCCTGGACGCCGACGCGATGGGTGCGGCGCTAGGCGATGTGGTGGCCCGCCATGAGAGCCTGCGCACGCTGTTCCCGGCGCCCGAGGGGATACCCCAGCAGCTGGTGGTGCCCGCCGAGCGGGCCGACTTCGGCTGGCAGATCGTTGATGCCAGCGGCTGGCCGGAAAGCCGGCTGGGTGAGGCCATCGGCAGGGTGGCCCGCGACAGTTTCGACCTGGCGACCGAGATCCCGCTGCGGGCACGGCTTTTCCGCGTCGGCGACGACGAGCATGTGCTGGTGGCCGTGGTGCACCATATCGCCACTGATGGCTGGTCGATCACCCCGCTGGTACGTGATCTGGGGGTGGCCTATGCCAGCCGGTGTGCGGGGCTGGCCCCCGGCTGGGCGCCGTTGGCGGTGCAGTATGTCGATTACACGCTGTGGCAGCGCGAACGGCTGGGTGATCTGGCCGACACCGACAGCCCGGTCGCCGCGCAGCTGGCCTACTGGGAGCAGGACCTGGCGGGGCTGCCCGAGCGCTTGGCGCTGCCCACCGATCGGCCGTATCCGCTGGTTGCTGATCATCGCGGTGCCACGGTGGTGATGGACTGGCCGGCCGAGTTGCAGCAGCGGGTTGCCCGGGTGGCCCGCGAGCACAACGCGACCAGTTTCATGGTGGTCCAGGCCGCCCTGGCGGTGCTGCTGTCCAAGATCAGCGCCAGCACCGATGTGGCGTTCGGGTTCCCGATCGCCGGGCGCCGCGACCCCGCCCTGGATGAGTTGGTGGGGTTTTTCGTCAACACCTTGGTGCTGCGGGTCGAGGTGGCGGGGGATCCCACCGTGGCCGAGCTGCTGGCCCAGGTGCGAGAGCGCAGCCTGGCCGCCTACGAGCACCAAGATGTGCCCTTTGAGGTGCTGGTGGAGCGGCTCAACCCGACCCGGTCCCTGGCCCATCACCCGCTGGTCCAGGTGGGGTTGGGCTGGCAGAACCTACCCTGGCATCTCGATCCCGCGGCCAGGCTGAGTTTGGGGGATCTGCAGGTCACCCCGCTGCCGGTGGACAGCCAAACCGCCCGCATGGACCTGACGTTTTCCCTGGCCCAACGCGTCACCGAGGCCGGTGAGCCCGCCGGGATCGGCGGGGTGGTGGAATTTCGCACGGACGTGTTCGACGCGGCCAGTATCGAGATGCTGATCGAGCGGTTGCAGCGGGTGTTGGTGGCGATGACCGCCGACCCCACCCGGCGGTTGTCGTCGATCGATGTGCTTGATGAGGGGGAGCACGCTCGGTTGGATGGGTGGGGCAATCGGGCGGTGTTGACCCAACCCGCGGCCACGGCGGTGTCGGTTCCAGAGGTGTTTGCTGCGCAGGTGGCGCGCACCCCGGAGGCGGTGGCGCTGACCTTCGAGGGTCGCTCGATGACGTATCGGGAGCTTGATGAGGCCGCTAACCGGTTGGCGCACCATTTGGCCGGTCACGGTGCGGGCCCGGGGGAGTGTGTGGTGCTGCTGGTGCCCCGGTCCGTCGAGGCGATCACCGCGATTGTGGCGGTGCTCAAGACCGGGGCGGCCTATGTGCCGATCGATCCGGGTCAGCCGGAAGCGCGGGTTGGGTTCATGGTTGCCGATGCCGCGCCGGTCGCGGTGATCACCACCGTTGATCTGGCCGATCGGCTAGACGGCCATGACGTGGTGGTCATCGATGTCAACGACCCCGTTGTTGACACTCAACCCAGCACAGCCCTGCCGGCGCCGGGCGCTGATGATATCGCCTACCTGATCTACACCTCGGGAACCACCGGTGCGCCCAAGGGGGTGGCCATCAGCCACCACAACGTGACTCAGCTGCTGGCGTCATCGGACGCCGGCCTGCCGGCGGCGGGGGTGTGCTCGCAGTGTCATTCCTTGGCCTTCGATGTCTCGGTCCGCGAGATTTTTGGTGCGTTGTTGCATGGTGGGCGGCTGGTGGTGGTGCCCGAGTCGGTGACCGCCTCGCCGAGTGATTTTCAGGACCTGCTGGTTGCTGAGCAGGTCAGTGCCTTGACCCAGACTCCGTCTGCGGTGGGGATGCTGTCGCCGCAGGGGTTGGAGTCGGTGGTGTTGGTGGTTGGCGGTGAGATCTGCCCGGCCGAGGTGGTGGATCGGTGGGCGCCGGGGCGGGTGATGGTCAACGCCTACGGCCCGACCGAGACCACGGTGCGTGCGGCGGTGAGTGCGCCGTTGGCAGCGGGTTCGGGTGTGCCGCCGATCGGGTCGCCGGTGTCGGGGGCGGCGTTATTTGTGCTGGATGGGCGGCTCCAGGCGGTAGCCACCGGTGTCGTCGGTGAGTTATATGTGGCCGGCCGCGGCGTGGGGGTTGGCTATGTGGGCCGGGCCGGGTTGACCGGGTCGCGGTTTGTGGCCTGCCCGTTCGGGGGTGCTGGGGCGCCGGGAATACGTATGTATCGCACCGGGGATCTGGTGCGCTGGGGCGCTGATGGCCAGCTGGTGTATATGGGGCGCGCCGATGAGCAGGTCAAGATCCGCGGGTATCGCATCGAGGTCGGCGAGGTGCGCGCCGCCCTGGCCGGGCTGGACGGCGTGGATCAGGCGGCGGTGATCGCCCGCGAGGACCGCCCCGGCGGCAAACGCCTGGTCGGCTATGTCACCGGCACCGCGGACCCGGCGGAGATACGCGCCCAGCTGGCCGAGCGGCTACCGGCCTACATGATCCCAGCCGCGGTGGTGGTCCTCGATGCGTTGCCGTTGACACTCAACGGCAAACTCGACACCCGCGCCCTGCCGGCACCCGAATACCACAATGTTGATCGCTACCGCGCCCCGGCCACCCCGACCGAGGAGATCCTGGCCGGTATCTATGCCCAGGTGCTCGGGCTGGAGCGGGTCGGGGTCGACGAGTCGTTTTTCGAGCTGGGCGGGGACAGCATCTTGTCGATACAGGTGGTGGCCCGGGCCCGGGCCGCCGGTGTGCTGTTCCGGCCGCGCGACATTTTCGTCGAGCAGACCGTGGCCAGGCTGGCCCGGGTGGCCGGGGTGGCCGGCGGGATTGAGGACGGTGACGAGGGTATCGGGCCGGTGGTGGCCACCCCGATCATGTGCTGGCTGGCCAGCGTGGATGGCCCGGTGCAGCAGTTCAACCAGAGGCTGGTGGTGCAGGCCCCGGTGGGGGTCACCGAGGCCGATGTGGTGGTCGTGCTGCAGGCCTTGCTGGATCGCCATGCCATGTTGCGGCTGCGCGTCGATGACAGCGGTTCTTTGGGTGCCGGGGGGTGGTCGTTACAGGTGCCCGAGGCCGGGTCGGTGGATGCCCGCGGGTGCCTGCAAGCGGTGGACGTGTTATCCGAGGAGGCGCTGCTGGCGGCGCGGTCGCGGTTGAACCCGACCGGCGGGGTGATGCTGAGCGCGCTCTGGGTTACAGATAGCGGCCAGCTGGTGTTGATCATTCAACATCTGGCCATCGACGCGGTGTCGTGGTGGATTCTGCTGGAGGACCTCAACCTCGCCTGGGACCAGCATCGCCAGGGCCATGAGGTGGTGTTGCCGGCGACCGGCACGTCGTATGCCCGGTGGGCGCAGCTGCTGGCTGAGCACGCGGGCCGCCCGCAAGTCGTGCAGGAGGCCGACGCATGGAAACAGGTGGTGTCGGCCACCACCGCGCTGCCCGCGGTCAATCCCGCGGTGGACACCTACGCCAGCGCCGGGCGTTTGTCGGTGGTGTTGGATGTCGAGACCACCGGCATGCTGCTTTCTGCGGTGCCGACCGCGTTTCATGCCGGGATCCAGGACATCTTGTTGATCGCGTTCGGGTTGGCGGTGTCTGAGTTCTTGGGCAACGGCAGCGCGCCGGTCGGCATCGACGTCGAGGGCCACGGCCGCCACGAGGAGCTGGCCCCCCATGTTGACCTGTCCCACACGGTGGGGTGGTTCACCACCAAATACCCGGTGGCATTGGCGGTCGGTGGGCTGTCCTGGGCGCAGGTGATCGCCGGCGACGCAGCACTGGGGGCGCTGATCAAAGACGCCAAAGAGCAGCTTCGGGCCCTGCCCGATCCGTGGAGCTACGGTTTGCTGCGCTATCTGAACCCCGACGTTGACCTGGGCGCCTCCGACCCGGCGATCGGGTTCAACTATCTAGGGCGCCTCGGCGGTCCAGCGGCCGAGCTCTCCGGTGATCGGTGGCGGATCTGCCAAGAAGGTTTGTCGGTGGTCGGCGTCGCCGCGGCCGTACCCATGCCGCTCTCGCACACCGTGAACCTCAACGCCGTCACCCTCGACACCGACACCGGCTCCTACCTGCAGGCCAATTGGACCTGGGCGCTCTCGGCGCTAGATGACGCGGCGATCACCCAGCTCAGCCGGTTGTGGTTTGAGGCCCTAGCCGGCATCAGCGCACATGTACGCGCCGGTGGGGGCGGGCTGACACCCTCGGATATCGCGCCAGCCCGGCTGAACCAGCAGCAGATCGAGGAGTTGCAGCGGCAATATCAGATCGCCGATATTTTGCCGCTGACCCCGCTGCAGCAGGGGCTGCTGTTTCACGCCAGCACCGTGCAGGGCGACGACGGCGATGTGTATGCAGCGCAGCTGGCTTTCACCCTGACCGGCCCGCTTGACCCGCACCGGCTGCGCGATGCGGTGCACGCGGTGGTCACCCGGCATCCCAACCTGGTGGCCCGATTCAGCCACGAGTTCGACGAGCCGGTGCAGATCATCCCGGCTGATCCGGTGGCGGGGTGGCGGTATGTCGAGCTGGACGGCGAAGACCTCGACCTCGACGAGCAGATCTCGCGGGTGTGCGCCGCCGAACGCGCCGCGGTCCGCGATCTGGCCGATCAGCCGGCCTTCCGGGTGGCTTTGCTGCGTATCGCAGCAGATCGGCACCGGTTGGTGCTGACCAATCACCACATCGTGCTCGATGGCTGGTCGCTGCCGATCCTGCTGGGCGAAATGTTCGCCAGCTATCAGCGGCAGCGGCTGCCTGCGACGGTCTCGTATCGCAGGTTTGTGACCTGGTTGGGCGGTCGTGACCTGGAGGCCGCGCGCGCGGCCTGGCGTGAGGTATTGGCCGGTTTTGACACCCCCACATTGGTGGGCCCGCCGGGCCGGTTAGCGCAAGGGCCGCGAGGCTTTGCCTCGTTTCGGGTGCCTGAGCAGATCACGCGGGCCGTTAGCGAGCTGGCGCGCTCGTGTCACACCACCGTCAACACCGTGTTGCAGGGCGCGTTCGCGCAGCTGTTGTGCTGGCTGACCGGCCAGCATGATGTGGTGTTCGGCGTCCCGGTCTCGGGGCGGCCGGCCGAGGTGGTCGGTGCGGAATCGATGGTGGGCCTGTTGATCAATACGGTGCCGGTGCGGGCGACCATCACGGCGGCAACCACCACCACCGACCTACTGGATCAGCTGCAGGGCGCCCACAACCACACCCTCGAGCACCACCACCTGGCGCTCAGCGAAATCCACCGTGTAACCGCTCAGCAGCAGCTGTTCGACACCTTGTTCGTGTACGAGAACTACCCGATCGACACCAATGTGGCGTTGGGCGACCACGAGTTGACTATCACCGACGCCACCGGCCGCGAATCCAACCACTACCCGCTTTCGGTGGCGGCCCTGCCGGGCCGTGAGCTGGGTCTTCGGGTCGAATATGCCACCGATGTGTTCGACGCGGCCAGCATCGAAACGCTGATCGAGCGGTTGGAGCGGGTGGTGGTGGCCATGACCGCCGACCCCACCGGGCGGCTGTCGTCGATGGATCTGCTCGATGGGGGTGAGCGCGCCCGGCTGGATGGGTGGGGCAACCGGGCGGTGTTGACCGCACCGGCACCCCCGGCGGTGTCTGTTCCGGTGGTGTTCGCCGCGCAGGTGGCCCGCAGCCCGGAGGCGGTGGCGCTGACCTTCGAGGGCCGCTCCATGACGTATCGCGAGCTTGAGGAGGCCGCCAATCGGATGGCGCATCTGTTGGCCGGCCAGGGGGTGGGCCCGGGTGCGTGTGTGGCCCTGCTATTGGAGCGCTCGGCTCAGGCCGTGGTGGCGATGCTGGCGGTGCTGAAAACCGGGGCGGCGTATCTGGCGATGGACCCGAGCCTGCCGGCGGCCCGGATCGGGTTCATGCTCGATGATGCCGCCCCGGTCGCCGCGATCACCAGCGCGGGCCTGCGGTCGCGGCTGGGCGGGTGCGAGCTGCTGGTTATCGATGTCGAGGACCCCGCTGTTGGCAGCCAAGCCAGCACCGCGTTGCCGGCACCCGCGGCGGATGACATCGCCTACCTCATCTACACCTCGGGCACCACCGGGGTTCCCAAGGGGGTGGCCGTCACCCACCACAACGTGACCCAGAAGCTGGACTCACTGCGCGCCGGCCTGGCGCCGGGACAGGTGTGGGCGCAGTGGTTTTCCTATGCTTTCGATGGCTCGGTGTGGGAGATCTGGGGCGCGTTGTTGCATGGCGGGCGGCTGGTGGTGGTGCCCGAGTCGGTGGCCGGCTCGCCGGAGGATTTCCACGCCTTACTGGTTGCCCAGCGGGTCAGTGTGTTCATCCAAACTCCGTCGGCGGTGGGGGTGCTGTCGACGCAGGGGTTGGAGTCGGTGGCGTTGGTGATCGGCGGGGAGGCGTGTCCGGCTGAGGTGGTGGATCGGTGGGCGCCGGGGCGGGTGATGATCAACTCCTACGGCCCGACCGAGGCCACGGTGTATGCGGCGATCAGTGCGCCTTTAACAGCGGGGTCGGGGGCGCCGCCGATCGGTGCGCCGGTGTCGGAGGCGGCGTTGTTTGTGCTGGATGGGTGGTTACGTCCGGTGCCGGCCGGGGTGGTCGGGGAGTTGTATGTGGCCGGTGGCGGCGTCGGGGTTGGCTATGTGGGCCGGGGTCCGTTGACCGGGTCGCGGTTTGTGGCGTGCCCGTTCGGGGGGTCCGGGGCGCGTATGTATCGCAGCGGGGATCTGGTGTGGTGGCGCCCGGACGGGCAGCTGGCGTATGTGGGGCGCGCCGATGAGCAGGTCAAGATCCGCGGCTATCGCATCGAGCTAGGCGAAGTCCAAGCCGCGCTGTTCGGGCTGGATGGGGTGGAGCAGGCGGTGGTGATCGCCCGCGAGGACCGCCCCGGTGATAAGCGCCTGCTGGGTTATGTCACCGGGACTGCGGACCCGGCCGAGGTCCGCGCCGCGCTGGCCGAGCGGCTACCGGCCTACATGATCCCGGCCGCGGTGGTGGTCCTCGACGCGCTGCCGTTGACACCCAGCGGCAAACTCGACACCCACGCCCTGCCCGCACCCGAATACACCGCTGGTGAGTATCGCGGCCCGGCCAGCCCCACCGAGGAGATCCTGGCCGGCATCTACGCCCAGGTGCTCGGTGTCGAGCGCGTCGGGGTCGACGACTCGTTTTTCGATTTGGGTGGGGATTCGCTGTCGGCGATGCGCCTGGTCGCTGCGATCAACGCCGACCTGGATGCCGGCCTTTCGGTGCGTACCGTGTTCGAGGCGCCCACGATTGCCGAGTTGGCGCCCCGTATCGGTGGGGATGGGGATCGGCTGGAGCCGTTGGTGGTCGGCCAGCGGCCCGCGGTGGTTCCGTTGTCGTTTGCCCAAAACCGGTTGTGGTTTATCGACCAGTTGACGGGTCCCTCCCCGGTTTACAACATGCCGATGGCGTTGCGGCTGCGCGGGCGCCTGGACGCCGACGCGATGGGTGGCGCGCTGGCCGATGTGGTGGCCCGCCATGAGAGCCTGCGCACGCTGTTCCCGGCGCCCGAGGGGATACCCCGGCAGCTGGTGGTGCCCGCCGAGCGGGCCGACTTCGGCTGGCAGATCGTTGATGCCACCGGATGGCCGGAAAGCCGGCTGGGTGAGGCCATCGGCGCGGTGGCCCGCGACAGTTTCGACCTGGCGACTGAGATCCCGTTGCGGGCACGGCTTTTCCGCGTCGGCGACGACGAGCATGTGCTGGTGGCCCTGGTGCACCATATCGCCGCTGACGGCTGGTCGATCACCCCGCTGGTGCGTGATCTGGGGGCGGCCTATGCCAGCCGGTGTGTGGGGCAAGCTCCCGGCTGGGCGCCGTTGGCGGTGCAGTATGTCGATTACACGCTGTGGCAGCGCGAACGGCTGGGTGATCTGGCCGACAGCGACAGCCCCATCGCGGCGCAGCTGGCCTACTGGGAGCAGGACCTGGCCGGGCTGCCCGAGCGGTTGGCGCTGCCCACCGATCGGCCCTATCCCCCGGTGGCCGATTACCGTGGCGCCAGCGTGGCGGTGGACTGGCCGGCGGAGCTGCAGCAGCGGGTGCGCGCGCTGGCCGGTGAGCACCACGCGACCAGCTTCATGGTGATCCAGGCCGCCCTGGCGGTGCTGCTGGCCAAGCTCAGCGCCAGCAGCGAGGTGGCCGTGGGTTTCCCGATCGCCGGGCGCCGTGATCCCGCCCTGGATGAGTTGGTGGGCTTTTTTGTTAACACCTTGGTGCTGCGGGTCGAGGTGGCCGGGGATCCCACCGTCGCCGAGTTGTTGGCCCAGGTGCGTTCACGCAGCCTGGCCGCCTACGAGCACCAAGACGTGCCCTTTGAGGTGCTGGTGGAGCGGCTCAACCCGACCCGGTCCCTGGCCCATCACCCGCTGGTCCAGGTGATGTTGGCCTGGCAGAACTTCGCCCGGCAGGGCAATGACCTCGCCGCCGGGCTTCCCTTGGGGGATCTGCAGGTTGCCCCGCTACAGGTGGACACCGAGGTCGCCCGCATGGACCTGTCGTTTTCGTTGGCCGAACGCTTCACCGAGGCCGGTGACCCGGCCGGGCTCGGCGGGGCGGTGGTATTTCGCACCGATGTGTTCGACGCGGCCAGCATCGAGGTGCTGATCGAGCGGTTGCGGCGGGTGTTGGCGGCGATGACCGCCGACCCCACTCGGCGGCTGTCGTCGCTGGATCTGCTCGATGTCGGTGAGCGCACCCGCCTCGATGAGATGGGCAACCGGGCGGTATTGACCCGGCCCGCGCCCGCCGCGGTGTCGGTTCCGGTGTCCTTTGCCGCGCAGGTGGCGCGCACACCCGAGGCGGTGGCGCTGAGCTGCGGGGAGCGTTCGTGGACCTATCGCGGGCTGGACGAGGCCGCCAACCGGTTGGCGTACCTGTTGGCCGGTCACGGTGTGGGCCCGGGACAGCATGTGGCGCTGCTGTTTTCGCGTTCGGCTGAGGCGATCGTGGCGATGTTGGCGGTGCTCAAAACCGGGGCGGCCTACCTGCCGATCGACCCGGCGCTGCCGGCGGCCCGGATCGGTTTCATGCTCGACGATGCCGCGCCCGTCGCCGCGATCACCACCAGCGGGCTGGCCGACCGGCTGGACGGGAACGCGCTGCTGGTCATCGATGTCGAGGACCCCCGCATCCAAACCCATCCGTGCACGGCTCCCCACGCGCCGGTCCCCGAGGATATTGCCTACCTCATCTACACCTCGGGTACCACCGGCGTGCCCAAAGGCGTGGGCATCACCCACCACAACGTCACCCAGCTGATCGCATCGCTGGATCCGCGTTTGGCGGCGCCGGGGCAGGTGTGGTCGCAGTGGCACTCGTATAGCTTCGACATCTCGGGCTGGGAGATCTTCGGTGCGCTGCTGCACGGCGGGCGGCTGGTGGTGGTGCCCGAGTCGGTGGCGGGCTCGCCGGAAGATTTCCACGCTTTACTGGTCGCCGAAAGGGTCAGCGTCCTAAGCCAGACCCCGTCGGCGGTGGGGATGCTCTCGCCCGAGGGCCTGGAGTCGGTGGCCTTGCTGGTGGGCGGTGAGGCCTGCCCAGCCGAGTTGGTGGATCGGTGGGCACCGGGGCGGGTGATGATCAACGAATACGGCCCGACCGAGACGACGATGTGGGTGGCCTTGAGCGCGCCGCTGCAGGCGGGCTCGGGTGCGCCGCCGATCGGTTCGCCGGTGCCGGGGGCGGCGTTGTTCGTGCTGGATGAGCTTTTGCAGTCGGTGCCGACCGGGGTGGTCGGTGAGTTGTACGTGGCCGGTCCTGCTGTGGGCGTTGGGTATTGGCGGCGGGCAGGGTTGACCGCGTCACGGTTTGTGGCCTGTCCGTTCGGGCGGCCCGGCACTCGCATGTATCGCACCGGGGATCTGGTGTGTTGGGGCCGCGATGGGCAGCTGCGGTATCTGGGGCGTGCCGATGAGCAGGTCAAGATCCGCGGGTATCGCATCGAGCTCGGTGAGGTGCGCGCAGCACTGGCCGGGCTGGACGGGGTGGAGCAGGCGGTGGTGATCGCCCGCGAGGACCGTCCCGGCGATAAGCGCCTGGTGGGTTATGTCACCGGGACAGCGGACCCGGTCGGGGTGCATACCGCGCTCGCCGAGCGGCTACCTGGCTACATGGTCCCGGCCGCGGTGGTGGTCCTCGAGGCGTTACCGCTGACGGTCAACGGCAAACTCGACAAACGGTTGCTGCCGGCACCGGAGTACTCCGCTGGGGAGTATCGGGCCCCGGCCACCCTCACCGAGGAGATCCTGGCCGGCATATACGCCCAGGTGCTGGGGATCGAGCGCGTAGGGGTCGACGACTCGTTCTTCGACCTCGGTGGGGATTCGCTTTCCGCGATGCGGGTGATCGCCGAGATCAACACAGCCCTTAACATCCACCTAACGGTGGGCGTCATATTCCACGCGCCGTCGGTGAGAAGCCTGAGCCAGCAGTTGGGCAAAAGTGCCAGCCGGGACAGCTTTGCGTCCGTGCACGGCTCCGAAAACAAGGAGGCGCACGCTGGCGACCTAACGTTGGACAAGTTCATCGACACCACGACGCTGACCGCCGCCCCGAGGCTGCCCCGCCCAAGCGCTGAGGTGCGGACGGTCCTGCTGACCGGGGCGACCGGCTTCCTCGGGCGCTACCTTGTCCTGGAATGGCTAGAGCGGATGGGGCTGGTGGACGGCACGCTGATCTGTTTGGTGCGGGCCAAGTCCGACGAGGACGCGCGGCGCCGTCTGGACAAGACCTTCGACAGCGGCGACCCGCAACTGCTGCGGCACTTCCAGGAACTGGCCGCCGATCATCTGCAGGTCATCGCCGGCGACAATGTCGAAGCCAACCTCGGCCTGGGCCAGCAGACCTGGCAGCGGCTGGCCGACACCGTCGATCTGATCGTCGATTCCGCAGCCCTGGTCAACGCCGTCCTGCCCTACAGCGCGCTGTTCGGGCCCAACGTCGTGGGCACCGCCGAGCTGATCCGTATCGCGCTCACCACAAAGCTCAAGCCGTACGCGTACGTGTCGACTGCCAACGTGGGCGACCAGATCGAGCCGTCGGCGTTCACCGAGGACGCCGACATCCGGGTCATCAGCCCCACCCGCACAATCGACGACACCCCCGTCAACGGCTACGGCAACAGCAAGTGGGCCGGCGAGGTGCTGCTGCGCGAGGCCAACGACCTGTGCGCCCTGCCGGTCGCGGTGTTTCGCTGCACCATGATCCTGGCCGATCCCACCTATGCGGGCCAGCTCAACGTGTCGGACATGTTCAGCCGGGGGCTGCTGAGCCTGGTGGCCAGCGGTGTCGCGCCGGGCTCGTTTTTCCAGCTCGACGCCGAGGGCAACCGGCAACCCGTGCACTTTGACGGGCTGCCCGTGAAATTCGTCGCCGAGGCGATCGCCACGCTGGGTGCCGGGGCGGTCGACGGGTTTGAGACCTATCATGTGATGAACCCGCACGACGACGGCATCGGAGCCGATGAATTCGTCGACTGGCTGATCGAGGCCGGTTACCCGATCGAGCGCATCGACGACTTTGGGGAGTGGTTGCAGCGGTTTGAGACCGCCCTGCGTGCTCTGCCGGATCGGCAGCGCCAGCGCTCGCTGGTGCAGATGTTTAGGTCGCGCAATTTGCAGCAAGTGCAGGCCCCTGAGCCGGTCCGACGGTTCCGCGGGCCGACTGACCGGTTCCGCGCTGCGGTGCAAGAAGCGGAAATCGGCCCGGACAACGACATCCCGCACGTCTCGGCGCCGATCATCCTCAGATACGTCACCGACTTGCAACTGCTCGGACTGCTCTAGCCCGGTTGAGGAACTCCGCGCCGGAAAGGATAGGTGTTGGTGGGGGCAAGAGCCCGGTGGCCACCGAACGTCGCACTATGCTAACTCTGCTTCGCGCTCATTAAGTGTCGATGACGGCGAGCATGTTTCTGCTCGGCGTTGCGACCGTGCTTATCCTGCCGCAGGCGCTTCTGGCTGGCCGGCTGGTCGACCGCGCAGCGGCAGGCCCACCAAATATCACCTTGGTCACCTTGCGGATGAGCATGCTTGTCGGACGCCTGCTGCTGGAGTCGTTAGGGCATTTTCAACACCGACCGGACCGACGAGAAGATCGTGTTGCGGTTGTCGAGCCGTCTTCACCAATCATTTTGTGCGCCTGCCCATCGGACTGTTGGACCGGGGTTGCACCGGAGACCTGCTGGCCCGCGGAACAAGCGACGCGAGCCCGTTGCGCGATATGCCGCGCGCCGTCGGCGACAATCGCGTTTGGGACGCTGACCTTGCTCGGTGCGGGCGTCATCATGCTCACAATTGACGAGGTCCCGAGTTAGGACAATTTAGTGCGCACTTTCCGCGGCTCCACTGCTGCCGGTGGCTCTGGGCATTTCGGCGGCCGCGGTGATGGCGGTGAGGGCTTCCTGGGTTTCGGTGTGCAGTGGGTCGGCTGCAGTGAGGATGAGGTGGCCGGCGCGGATGGTCACGGTGCGGTAGCGGCGTAGTGTTTGGACGAATTTCTTGATGCTCCAACCGGTTTGATGCTCAATCCAGTGGCTGACAGCCAGGGCTGCGAACACGATGCTCAGGTGCGCGTCGATTGATTCGCGTTTGTGGTGGTAAATGGGGCGGGCTTGCAGGTCGTGCTTGGACATTCGGAAGCTCTTCTCGATGCGCCACAGCCGGTGGTAGGCGTCGATGACGAATTCCGGGGTCTGGCTGGTGATATTGGTGGTGTAGCCCTTGATCCCGGCCAACGCTCGGGCTTTGACCTCCAGATCACGGTTGACGCTTTTGTCGGCTCCGGTGAGCTTGATGAACCGGTTGCGTTTGACCGAGACCTTGCCGGCCACTGCCTTCTCGGCTTTGGCGACCTGCTCATCGATGCCACGCAACGTGCGCCGGGCCCGGTCTGCGCGGTACTGGTAGTAGATCACCCGATCAGGGATGCCCCGAGCCTTCTCGGCGGCGGTGGCCGACCACGGCTGGGTGAACACCTGCCCATCAGGGATCTCCTGGCCAGGGTGTCTGTCACGCCATTCGCCGATGACTTGGGGCACGTAGGGGATGCGGGTCCCGAGGATAAACGACAGCCCGGCGGCGAAGATAGCCTTCTGGTTGGCCTCCGAGATCATCCCGGCATCGGCCACCACGGTCACGTCAGTGAGCTGGTGGGCTTTCTTGAAGGCGTTGATGACCGGCAGCATGGTGTCGGTCTCGGGCTTGTTTCCTTTGAACGCCTCCACTGCCAGCGGAAAGCCGGCGGAATCGGTGAGCAACCCGACGGTGATCTGCGGTTCCAGGCGGCGTTCCTTGGAAAATCCGGGCTCGCGGAAGCCATCGCCGGCGTCGGTCTCGAAGTACAACGTGGTCACGTCGTACAACACCAGCGATGCTGGCCCCAGCTCGGTATGGCTTGTGCAGGCCGCCGATAACGCGGCACGAAAGGCGGACTTGGCGTAACCGGGCAACCGGCGGGTCAGTGTCCGGTAGGTGACCGTGCCGATGCCGGTTTCGGCCAGCACCCGCAGCGAGTCGAACTTGCTGGTCGGCTCGATGATGCGGGCCAGCACCAGGTCACGAAACACCTCATCACCACCGGCGGCGCGATCAAACCCGAGGGTCTCGTATGCCGTGCACAGCGCATCCCAGAGATGAGCTACTCGCGAATCGATGATTTCCATTGGGCCGCTACCGGTTTCGGCGGTGTCCAGCCCCAGGTCCAACTCGCCTTGGCCCTGGGCGATGCGCTGGCTCGCTGCGGCCTTGAGTGCCTCAACCTGAGTGGCATCATGGGCTGAGCCGACATGCTCGATATTGCGTGACCCTCGTCGCGAGGACCACACGATCTGCACCGCAGTCGCTCCCGACGCGGTCTTCACGGTGCGAACGTAGGCCACGGCTGCACCCTACGAGCCCCGATTAGTGCGCAACTTTCGACCTACCACAGAACAAAACCGCTGATCAGAGTCGTATCGCCGAACCCAAAGCGGATTCGTGTCCTAAGTCAGGTTTCAACACCGACCGGACCGACGAGAAGATCGTGTTGCGGTTGTCGAGCCGTCTTCACCAATCATTTTGTGCGCCTGCCCATCGGACTGTTGGACCGGGGTTGCACCGGAGACCTGCTGGCCCGCGGAACAAGCGACGCGAGCCCGTTGCGCGATATGCCGCGCGCCGTCGGCGACAATCGCGTTTGGGACGCTGACCTTGCTCGGTGCGGGCGTCATCATGCTCACAATTGACGAGGTCACCGTGGGCGTCGTGGTAGCCGTCATGGCGGTGGCGTTCGCGGCCGGCAATCCGTAGTGAATCAGCCGATCCGGATCCCGCGTGCCTTGCATCATCAGGGATTCACTCACGTTCACCCGTCCGGCCCTCCCTCACCTGTAGCCGCGGGATGGTACGGCAGCCCTTGGGCTGTCTGCTGTTGACGTGATTCCTGATACTAGATGATACTGTCTGTTATGCGTATCGGTGAGGCTGCCGACTATCTGGGGATGTCGGTAGTGGGGGTGCGTAAGGCTGCTCGGGAGGGGCGGTTGCCGTTTCGGCGTTCAGGGTCGGGGCAGCGGTTGTTCGATCAGGCGGATTTGGATGCGTATCTGGGACGCCGTGCGCCGGCCGTGGATGCGGTGATTGGTCGGGTGGAGGCGTTGTATTGCCGGGTATCGGGGTCCACGGGTGCGGAGTCGTCGTTGGCTAATCAGGAGCAGATGTTGCGGGATACCGCCAGCGGCAGGGTGTTTCGGGTGTACCGGGATCGCGGCTCGGGGTTGCGGGAGTCGCGGCGGGGTTTGGACCGGTTGCTCGATGATGCGGCCGAGGGCCGGTTCACGGTGGTGCGGGTGGTGTGGCGGGATCGGCTGGCGCGGTTCGGGGTGGCCTGGATCGAGCGGTACTTGTCGGTGTGTGGGGTTAGCGTCGAGGCCGTGCATCAACGCGGGGACAAGTCGCTGCTGGAGGAGCTGATGGACGATTTCATGGCGCTGCTGGCGTCGTTCTCGGGCAGGTTTTATCAGCTCAGGTCTAAGGAGAATCAGCAGCGTCTGCTCGACGCGGCCCGGAAACGATTGTCCCGGTGAGGGCTGCACCGCACCCTGGAGGTGCCTGATGGCCGGGGTGCAGTCGGCGGTGCCGGTGCGGATCGGCGCGGCGGTCGAGGAGTCCACCGGTGAGGTGGCCGACGTGGCGCCGATGATTGGGTGGCTGCTCGACCTGGTGGAACATCTCGGCCGCGACCTGATGGGGCGCTGCTGGCAGCCCGTCACGTTCACCACCGTGCGTTCAGGTGTGGATGGGTTGGGTCGCAAGCTGCCCTCGACCGCAGCGGTGGTCGCGGCCCGGCTGGGCTGGAACCCACAGCCACCGGTTGGGGTGTATGTGCCGTCTCGGGTGACGCGTCTGGCCCAGGCCACCGTGGTGCCGATCCTGAAGACCATGGCCTACCGGGATGGGTTGATTCCCGATGTTGTTGCGGTGCTGGACGATCACGGGCGAGCAGACCGCGGCCGGCTCCACAGCGAGCAGACCCGGTACGTCAGCGCAGCGTTTCTGCGGAACCTGACCCGCCAACTCCGCCGCACCGGCACCGGCGAGGTTGGCTGCATCACCGAAATCCAGGACGCGCCGGCGGTGCCGCGGATCGCCCGGCTGGGGGCCGCCGACAGCCAGCTCGTCGAGGTGGCGGCCGTGGAGCCCGGTGGAGTGTGGTTGCGGATCAAACTGCCCACCACGGCCCAACCGGCCAGTCGCGGGCAGTGGTGCTGGTACCGGGTGTGGTGCCCGGTCCCGCCGCACCTGAAAGATCGCGACATCGTGTGCTGGCATCTGCCGACCCTGTGCTGGCATCGGGGCGCGCCGCTGGCGCGGTTCACCATCACCGAGCAGGTGCCCGAACCGTCCACAGCGGCCGCGACCGCGGCACTGGGCATCGACTGGTCCCCGGCCAGCTTGGGGGCGGCCACCATGGTCGCCGAGCGCGACGGGCACCTGGTCACTGATGCCCGCACCCAGGTGTATGACGATCGCGGTCTGGGAGTACGACTGGCCCGGCTGCAAACCGAAGGTCAGTACCTGACCGGAAAGATCGCCCGCCTCACCAGGCTGGCCGAATCGGCACCCGAACCCACCCAGACTGCACTAGCGGCCAAGATCGCTGTGCTCAAAGAGAATCGCCGCGCATTGGGGGCCAAGCGGCAGCGGATCAACCGGGACATGGCGTTCGACTTCGCCACCACCATGACCACCATGGCCACCTCCTCCGGTGCCGGGGTGATCGCGATCGAAGATCTGCGCAGCCTGGAACCGACCGGCCATGGCAGGACCAATAACAACCGGTCGGCGCAGTCCGCGCGGCGCCGCGCCTACCAAGCCCTGGAACACACCGCGGCCCGGGTCGGTCTGGAAGTGGTGATGTGCCCGCCGCGGGGCACCTCAGCCCGCTGCCCGGGCTGCGATACCGACCTGACCCGCCCGGGCGGCTACCACAGCGCCCACTGCGATCGGTGCGCCATCACCGGCGCTGATCGGGACCAGATCGCCGGACAGAACATCGCCAAACGGGTCCTGCTGGCCAAAACGAAAGTCACGCGGCCCAAAGGCAAACCCAAACGCGTCACCACCATCGAACACCAACCAGTACGCAAAACCCGGCGCAAAACCACTGCCACTCCCACACAGCGCCGGCACAAACGCGTCCGCCGCACCACACCCACCGCGCCGGTCCCCGGCCAGCACCACCCGATCACTCCTGCACGCACAGCGTCCGTGTGGGACAGAGACCAGCCGACCACACCCGTGGAAAGCACCTCTGCACAACCGATCTCCGACACAAGCGGCACTCACGCGCCAGCAAGTATCAGAGACCGACAGACGCTTGAACTCCGAGCTCCATACCCCACCGTTACCAGTGACGAACGTCGCAGTGGGGACAGGCGTCCAACACTCGCCTGGGACTACCTCTCCCGTCATAACCTATAGGACAAGGTCGTTCGCTTCCACTACAGCAGCGCTGCACAGCGTATATGGCGGCGGGTAGCTATTCAGCTGGTTCGGGCTAATTCGGGTGGCTGCGTCAGCATGCCGTCGGGCCCGGCCCGGCCCCAGCTCCAGCGGCGCTGTAAATTTTCATGGCTGGACAAGTACTGCAGCCGTAGATCGGGATCATTGGTGTTCGCGACGTCGGTAGTGGGAAAGGCGTGCTCGGTATTGGTGTCGTCGTCGCCATCGTGACCAGGCCAGCAGGCTTGTCAGGGTGTGTGTTGCGGTCAGGAGCAGTGCGTCGAAGAGACGCCGAAACTCGTTGACAGTCAATGCAATCAACCCGGTCGGGGTGGGTGCGGTGTCGCGTTCGATGGCGGTGGCCACGGCCAGGAAGGCGTGGGCGAGCATGGCCAGGGTGATCCAGCGGTGCCAGGAGGTCCAGCGCCGGACTTGGTGTTGATCGAGCCCGACGAGTCCCTTTGGCGGCTTGGAAGGATTCTTCGATGCGCCAGCGTTGACCGGCCACGGCCACCAGGGTGCGCAGTGGCACCGGATGCGGGCTGTAGCAGCGCAGGTAGGCATGCCCGCCGGTGGCGTCGTTGCGCCGGATCAGCAAATGATGGGGCGCCG
The DNA here is from genome assembly GCA_963845595.1 of uncultured Actinomycetota bacterium. Taxonomy (GTDB): domain Bacteria; phylum Actinomycetota; class Actinomycetes; order Mycobacteriales; family Mycobacteriaceae; genus Mycobacterium. Next base: position 634,151 of record CAWJSU010000001.1, on the reverse strand, counting down.
GTGTCGGTGTCGTCTTCTGGCAGTAGCCGAAACCACGCCCAGGAGTACAGGCGTAGGCCGTGGGCCTCGGCGGCGGCGGAGTGTGTCTGCCAGGCATGTGTGGGTATCAGCGCGGGTAGGGCATCGACGCGGATCGGGCCGGCGTCGGTAGGTACCCGCCGGTTGGCCGCGACCGCGAGCACATACCCCAAACCGTGGCCGCGAATGGCTGCGCGCAGTCTGAGGTCGGCACCGTAGACCTCGTCGCCGCCCACCCACGCGGCGGGAATTCGTGTGGCCACCGCACGGTCGATCAGCTCGGCGGCCAGCGTCGGTTTGGTCGTGAAACCCCGCTTATCCGCGGGGTTCCGGCCTCGGCACGCCTATCGGTGTCGTCGCTCCACGACTTGGGTAGGTACAGTGCCCGGTCGATCAGGGCGTGCCCGCGTGGGGCGGCGTAGGTCAGATACACCGCCACTTGGGAATTCTCGATCCGCCCCGCAGTCCGGCTGTACTGACGTTGCACCCCGACCGTCGCGGTGCCCTTTTTCACGTCGCCGGTCTCGTCGACCACCAAGATCGCACCCCGGTCGCCGAAGGCGTCGATGACGTAATCGCATAGATCATCACGGACTGCGTCAGCGTCCCAGCTGGCCCGTACCAGCAGATGCTGCAACCCGTCCGGGTCGCCGCACCGCGATGTTCGGCGATGGTCCAGCAATTCTTGCGGTCCAGGCCCGAGACCATCCCGGCCATCAATTCACCGACATGCCGCAAGGGTTCGTAACGGGCAAAACGCGGCGCGATCCGATCGATCACCGCCGAGAACTCCGTCTGCCACCGATCAGGGTCTACCAGCCGCAGACACGCCAGCATCAACAACCCCGATCTACGGCTGGAGTACTAGAGTCGCCACGCGCTGGACGCCGTTGCATTGCAGCAGTGTTTGCAACAACAACTCCGCAAGCAACACCAGTCACACGGCAGGAATGCCGTCGGTTAACAGGCCAAGGGTGATCCGGGGGTCCAGGCGGTTGGGTCGGCCTGGGGCGCGGTGCCCGGATTGCTCCTGATACCACATTTGGCCGCGGAAAGTCGCATTTTCGAAGAGTTAACGCGTGTCAATCGAAACGCAGCAATATGGGGCCTGTGCTTTGAAAACACCCGTCGCGCCGATCTCGAATGCGGTATCCTGGGCTGTCCCCCGCTACGCGGAGGCCGTCGATGACATTCAATTGGAAAATCGTCCGCCGAATGGTGGACGCCGATGTGGGGGGCTAAGGCACAACATGACGAAGTCGGTGGAGTTTCACAAGTATCTCGTTGTCGGTGCCGGGCCTGGAGGTTTGCAGACTGGTTACTTCCTCGAGAAGCGCGGACGAGATTACCTGATCCTCGAGCGCACGGACGCCGCAGCGGCATTCTTCTCGAAGTTTCCTGTGTGCCGTCGCTTGAACTCGTTCAACAAGAAGTACAACTACTTCGAAGAGGACGAGTTCAACATGCGCAGTGACTGGAACTCCCTCCTCTCGGACGAAAAGATTCGGTTCACTCCCTATACGGACGACATGTACCCCGCCGCCGATCTGGTGGTGCAGTACATGAACGATTTCGCCAAGGCTACAAACCTTAAGATCAGGTATGGAACCGAAGTTACCCGAATCGAAAAGAATGAGCGAGGTCACTTCGTCGTATCAACCAGTACCGGGACCTTCGAGTGCGAAATCCTTCTCCTCGGAGTAGGGCCGGGTAAGACTATTTTGCCCGAGATTGAAGGCATCGAACATACAACGGATTACGGTGACCAGCCACGTGATCTCGAATGGTATCGAAACAAGAGGGTTGCCATCATTGGTCAGGGCAACGCCGCGTTCGAAACCGCGGACATGTTGCTTGGCATTGCCGCACTCGTGAACGTGCTGCTCAAGAGGCCTGCGCGGTCCGCGTGGGAGACCCACCACGTGGGAGACATCCGCGCGACAAATAAGAACATCCTTGACATGTTCCAACTTAAGCTGCTGCACGGAGTTCTCACGCCAAGAATTCGTCGCATAACAAAGCTGCCTGACGGCGCACTTAAGACAGAGCACGAATACGACTACCCGGACGGGGATCCTCCGGGCACGCTGCATCTCACGCGCCAGTACGACATCATCATCTGTTGCACCGGCTGGACGTGGGTGCCGACCGAGTTATTTGCCCCCGAACTCGTGCCAGAAACCTGGTATCGCGGAAAGTATCCCGAGCTTAACTCAAGCTGGGAGTCCGTCAACGTTCCGAACCTGTTCTTTGTCGGTGGATGCATGATAGGCGGCGACAGGGAAACCAAGTCTTCCTCCGGATTCATTCACGGCTACAGATATAATATCCGGTCGCTGGTCAGCCTCCTCGATGAGCGGTATGAGAGCGTACCCTATCCGACGGAAGTATTCGATCCTCTCGACTGGAACGCGCTGCTCGATTGGATGTATGACCGGGTCAGCATGACGGCTGCGTTGAATGAGCTGTGGGGATTCATGGGGGACGCGATCATCGTGTCGAACGATCTGTCGCGTGCGACGATTTTGCGGGAATTGCCGGTGGCCAACATCCGTGAGCGTGACTTTGGAGACGACCACGTGCTGATGTTGACGTTGGAATTCGGTTTCCATAAGCACGAGGCCCACCCGTTGAGTTTCAGTGGACCATCGGATCCCACGAGACCAAGCATGGCGGTGTTCTTGCACCCAGTCATTCGACACCTGCACAGAGGCGCAGAAGACGAGTTTCACTTTGGCGACTCGCTGCTCGGCCGCTGGGATAGGCCGCATTCGTGCGGCGGCGCCGTGATGTCGTACCATGCGGATTTCGCGTCCTGGCTCGAGGATCGATTGGGCGCGCCGCTTGGTGTCGACGTGCCGGTGGGCACGTCCCCGTACCGGGTTTGGTCGCAGGATGAGATCAACCAATGGAAAGAGACGCAGCGTCCGGATGTCGGTGTCTGGCAGCAGACTGGACTGACAGCTGAGTAGCAGCATCTCCGGCGGCACTGTCACGCTTTAGTCGGAAAGCGTAGTGCAACAGCCAGTTTAGAGCTGATAGCGACGGATTAGCTTTGGGTCGTTGACATTTCGGACGCCGGTCGAGCGCGCTAGTCTTCGCCCCAAACCGCGAAGCGTTCAGCCATCTCGGTTCGCCACTGAGCCGCGCTGGGCCGATGCCGTTATTTGGACAAATGATCGCCGACTTGGCGATGCCCCATCCGGGTCGCCTACACTCGCTAACCGGACTGCCGGCGCGAGAGCGGTGTGCTTTTCGGTAAGTCCCGCGATGAAGTTTCCGCATCGCGAAGGATCCGCTCGGCTGGATAGATAATATCCATCAGTGGCCCCGTCATGGCAGTAGTAATCAGCGCCATAAGTACCATGATGGAGAACATTTCACCATCGAGGACCCCTAATTCTTTGCCGATCGACAGTACCACCAACTCTGTTAGTCCTCGTGTATTCATCAGCACAGCGATGACCAGGCTATATCGCTGCGGTAGGCGCGAGCATCGTGCACCGGTGTAGGCACCGATGAACTTGCCCGCGATTGCCACACCGACAACGAGCGCCAATTGCGCCCAGCCCGACGCCGACAGCCCGCCAATATTCACGCCGAGACCCGTTACCACGAAGAACAGGGGTAACAGCAGCAGCACGCTGACGTGTTGAAGTCGGCCGACAATGTCTCGGACAAATTCGTCGTGGTGCGGCAATATCGCGCCGAACATAAACGCGCCGAAGATCGGGTGGATGCCAATCTTGTCGGTAATCCACGCTGAGAGCAGCGCCCCGACCAAGAGGACCACGAGGAGGTCGGGGTTGAGCTTTCCCGCCCGGTGGTACCAGTTTTCCAGTCGTACCGCCTGCCGCCGCCCGATTGTATACATGACGATTGTAAATGCGGCGGTAAGTGCGACGGTGCGTAGCACCTCTAGCGAATTGCCACCCTTAACCACGGCGACGACAAACGCCAAGAGTATCCAAGCGATAACGTCCCCGATCGCCGCCGAGGCAAGCGCGAACGTGCCGATTGGGGTGCCCTGGATGCGGCGGTCGGATAATATTCGGGCCAGCACCGGAAATGCCGTGATCGACATGGCGACACCAAGAAATAGCACCATGGCAAGTTTCGGCACCTCGTGCCCCGCCACGGTGTGGTGGTGTGGATACAGGAAAAATGCGAGTAGAGCACCGAGCCCAAACGACACGATCATTGATGGGAGCGAAATGGCGGCGGCGAAGCCCTCACGGCCACGCAGCAGCGCCATATCCATTTCTAGCCCGAGCAAGAACATGAACAGAACCAGGCCCACCTGAGCTAGAACGTTCAGATGTGGTACCACGTCGGGTGGGAACAATGCCTTGTTCAAGTGGCCTGGCAGGAGTCCCAGCAGGCTGGGACCTAGTGCTATCCCGGCGAGTATTTCACCGATTACAGGCGGTTGGCGCAGCTTCGCCGCTAGGCGCCCGAAAATCCGCGCGGCAACAAGAACAACGCAAAGATCCAGCAAAATCCACGACAGCACCGCGGCAGGACTGTGGTTCACAGTGAGCAGCCGATCACGACCCGGGGGAGTTGCCACGCCACGGGTCGGTGCGTGCGCTGACAGCGTTCGCCGCGGCCGGCAGCCGACCCGCGGAAAGCCTGGAAGAAACCGACACATCGGCCCCGCCGAGCCAGCTCACCACCGTCGTGGGCTCGCGGTGCCGCTCGGCCGGCCTGCCAGGTTAGCTCCGTCGTCGGCATCGGGGGCCGGTAGCGCTGCGGCCGGTTCGCACTTAAGGCACCCATAGCCAGTCGAGTAGCCAGTCGAGGCACATTCACACCTGAAAACTAGCGTCAACGGCGGTCCGTTATGCGGTATTTCGGCAAATCGAGTGGGTATCGAGCGGGTTGGTATATCCGTGGAGTGCGCCGCTGTGGAGCTGTGAGCGTACTGGTGGACCAGGTCGACCCGAGTTAGGACAATTTAGTGCGCACTTTCCGCGGCTCCACTGCTGCCGGTGGCTCTGGGCATTTCGGCGGCCGCGGTGATGGCGGTGAGGGCTTCCTGGGTTTCGGTGTGCAGTGGGTCGGCTGCAGTGAGGATGAGGTGGCCGGCGCGGATGGTCACGGTGCGGTAGCGGCGTAGTGTTTGGACGAATTTCTTGATGCTCCAACCGGTTTGATGCTCAATCCAGTGGCTGACAGCCAGGGCTGCGAACACGATGCTCAGGTGCGCGTCGATTGATTCGCGTTTGTGGTGGTAAATGGGGCGGGCTTGCAGGTCGTGCTTGGACATTCGGAAGCTCTTCTCGATGCGCCACAGCCGGTGGTAGGCGTCGATGACGAATTCCGGGGTCTGGCTGGTGATATTGGTGGTGTAGCCCTTGATCCCGGCCAACGCTCGGGCTTTGACCTCCAGATCACGGTTGACGCTTTTGTCGGCTCCGGTGAGCTTGATGAACCGGTTGCGTTTGACCGAGACCTTGCCGGCCACTGCCTTCTCGGCTTTGGCGACCTGCTCATCGATGCCACGCAACGTGCGCCGGGCCCGGTCTGCGCGGTACTGGTAGTAGATCACCCGATCAGGGATGCCCCGAGCCTTCTCGGCGGCGGTGGCCGACCACGGCTGGGTGAACACCTGCCCATCAGGGATCTCCTGGCCAGGGTGTCTGTCACGCCATTCGCCGATGACTTGGGGCACGTAGGGGATGCGGGTCCCGAGGATAAACGACAGCCCGGCGGCGAAGATAGCCTTCTGGTTGGCCTCCGAGATCATCCCGGCATCGGCCACCACGGTCACGTCAGTGAGCTGGTGGGCTTTCTTGAAGGCGTTGATGACCGGCAGCATGGTGTCGGTCTCGGGCTTGTTTCCTTTGAACGCCTCCACTGCCAGCGGAAAGCCGGCGGAATCGGTGAGCAACCCGACGGTGATCTGCGGTTCCAGGCGGCGTTCCTTGGAAAATCCGGGCTCGCGGAAGCCATCGCCGGCGTCGGTCTCGAAGTACAACGTGGTCACGTCGTACAACACCAGCGATGCTGGCCCCAGCTCGGTATGGCTTGTGCAGGCCGCCGATAACGCGGCACGAAAGGCGGACTTGGCGTAACCGGGCAACCGGCGGGTCAGTGTCCGGTAGGTGACCGTGCCGATGCCGGTTTCGGCCAGCACCCGCAGCGAGTCGAACTTGCTGGTCGGCTCGATGATGCGGGCCAGCACCAGGTCACGAAACACCTCATCACCACCGGCGGCGCGATCAAACCCGAGGGTCTCGTATGCCGTGCACAGCGCATCCCAGAGATGAGCTACTCGCGAATCGATGATTTCCATTGGGCCGCTACCGGTTTCGGCGGTGTCCAGCCCCAGGTCCAACTCGCCTTGGCCCTGGGCGATGCGCTGGCTCGCTGCGGCCTTGAGTGCCTCAACCTGAGTGGCATCATGGGCTGAGCCGACATGCTCGATATTGCGTGACCCTCGTCGCGAGGACCACACGATCTGCACCGCAGTCGCTCCCGACGCGGTCTTCACGGTGCGAACGTAGGCCACGGCTGCACCCTACGAGCCCCGATTAGTGCGCAACTTTCGACCTACCACAGAACAAAACCGCTGATCAGAGTCGTATCGCCGAACCCAAAGCGGATTCGTGTCCTAAGTCAGGACCCGAGTTAGGACAATTTAGTGCGCACTTTCCGCGGCTCCACTGCTGCCGGTGGCTCTGGGCATTTCGGCGGCCGCGGTGATGGCGGTGAGGGCTTCCTGGGTTTCGGTGTGCAGTGGGTCGGCTGCAGTGAGGATGAGGTGGCCGGCGCGGATGGTCACGGTGCGGTAGCGGCGTAGTGTTTGGACGAATTTCTTGATGCTCCAACCGGTTTGATGCTCAATCCAGTGGCTGACAGCCAGGGCTGCGAACACGATGCTCAGGTGCGCGTCGATTGATTCGCGTTTGTGGTGGTAAATGGGGCGGGCTTGCAGGTCGTGCTTGGACATTCGGAAGCTCTTCTCGATGCGCCACAGCCGGTGGTAGGCGTCGATGACGAATTCCGGGGTCTGGCTGGTGATATTGGTGGTGTAGCCCTTGATCCCGGCCAACGCTCGGGCTTTGACCTCCAGATCACGGTTGACGCTTTTGTCGGCTCCGGTGAGCTTGATGAACCGGTTGCGTTTGACCGAGACCTTGCCGGCCACTGCCTTCTCGGCTTTGGCGACCTGCTCATCGATGCCACGCAACGTGCGCCGGGCCCGGTCTGCGCGGTACTGGTAGTAGATCACCCGATCAGGGATGCCCCGAGCCTTCTCGGCGGCGGTGGCCGACCACGGCTGGGTGAACACCTGCCCATCAGGGATCTCCTGGCCAGGGTGTCTGTCACGCCATTCGCCGATGACTTGGGGCACGTAGGGGATGCGGGTCCCGAGGATAAACGACAGCCCGGCGGCGAAGATAGCCTTCTGGTTGGCCTCCGAGATCATCCCGGCATCGGCCACCACGGTCACGTCAGTGAGCTGGTGGGCTTTCTTGAAGGCGTTGATGACCGGCAGCATGGTGTCGGTCTCGGGCTTGTTTCCTTTGAACGCCTCCACTGCCAGCGGAAAGCCGGCGGAATCGGTGAGCAACCCGACGGTGATCTGCGGTTCCAGGCGGCGTTCCTTGGAAAATCCGGGCTCGCGGAAGCCATCGCCGGCGTCGGTCTCGAAGTACAACGTGGTCACGTCGTACAACACCAGCGATGCTGGCCCCAGCTCGGTATGGCTTGTGCAGGCCGCCGATAACGCGGCACGAAAGGCGGACTTGGCGTAACCGGGCAACCGGCGGGTCAGTGTCCGGTAGGTGACCGTGCCGATGCCGGTTTCGGCCAGCACCCGCAGCGAGTCGAACTTGCTGGTCGGCTCGATGATGCGGGCCAGCACCAGGTCACGAAACACCTCATCACCACCGGCGGCGCGATCAAACCCGAGGGTCTCGTATGCCGTGCACAGCGCATCCCAGAGATGAGCTACTCGCGAATCGATGATTTCCATTGGGCCGCTACCGGTTTCGGCGGTGTCCAGCCCCAGGTCCAACTCGCCTTGGCCCTGGGCGATGCGCTGGCTCGCTGCGGCCTTGAGTGCCTCAACCTGAGTGGCATCATGGGCTGAGCCGACATGCTCGATATTGCGTGACCCTCGTCGCGAGGACCACACGATCTGCACCGCAGTCGCTCCCGACGCGGTCTTCACGGTGCGAACGTAGGCCACGGCTGCACCCTACGAGCCCCGATTAGTGCGCAACTTTCGACCTACCACAGAACAAAACCGCTGATCAGAGTCGTATCGCCGAACCCAAAGCGGATTCGTGTCCTAAGTCAGGGTATATCCGTGGAGTGCGCCGCTGTGGAGCTGTGAGCGTACTGGTGGACCAGGTCGAGCTTGCTTTCGGCCAAGCCGACAACTTGGAGCGGATCTACCACAGTGAACGCGTCGGGCAAGACGGCCGTGGCGGCGGTCTGGTTAGCCGGCGAACGGCCAGTCCGAACCTAGACGGACGGATTCGGGGAGCCGGTTGTGACCGCGTCGTCGTCGCGGTGCTCCTCCCTTAGCAGCAAGGACCGTACCAGCGGACGCGGTCCGACAGACCGAAGCAGCTGACTGGCCGGGCGCGGGCGCACCGTTTGCGGCCACCAGAACCAACGTCCGAGGAGAGCGGCGATGGACGGCGTCATGAACGAGCGCACGATCAAGGTGTCGAACATCAGGCCCAGGCCGATGGTGGTACCTAGCTGACCGATAACCCGCAACTCGCTGAACACCATCGAGCACATCGTGACAGCGAACACCAGCCCCGCGTTTGTCACGACCTTACCGGTGCCGCCCATTGCGCGGATGATGCCCGTGTTTATCCCGCCGGCTATCTCCTCTTTCATCCGGGAGACCAGCAGCAAATTGTAGTCAGAGCCAACCGCCAAAAGGACGATCACGGACATCGGAAGGACCATCCAGTGCAATTTGATGCCCAGAATATACTGCCAGACGAGCACCGACAGCCCAAACGACGCGCCCAACGAAAGTGCGACCGTACCCACGATAACTAGTGCGGCCACTAAACTTCGCGTGATGATGAGCATGATGACGAAAATAAGGCAGAGCGCACCAACCCCCGCGATCCGTAGATCGTATTTGGAGCCGTCTCGGAAGTCCTTATAGGTCGACGCGGTGCCGCCGATATAGATCTTGGCGTCCTCCAGCGGTGTCGTCTTGAGCGCCTCCTCGGCCGCCGTCTTTATCTTATCGATCCGCGCTACGCCCTCGGGCGTCGCAGGGTCGCCCCTATGCAAAATGATGAATCGAGCCGCCTTCCCGTCCGGAGACAGGAAGGAATTCATCGCGCGCCGGAAGTCCGGGCTATTGAAAACCTCCGGCGGCAAATAGAAGGAATCGTCGTCCTTGGCGGCGTCGAACGCTTGTCCCATGGCGGCGGCGTTCTGGGTCGCTTCGTCCATCTCGTTGAAGAACCCGGCCATGGTGCTGTGTATGGTCAGTATCATCGTCCGCATGTTCTCCATAATTGCGATCGTCGGGGGAATCAGCCGATTTAACTGCGGCAGCAGCGCGTCCAGCTTGTCCGCGTCCCGGATAACATCGTGGAGTTTATCGGCTTCCTCATCGACACCGTCGATGCTTTCAAATATCTGCCTGAACGACCAGCATATCGGGATGTCGTAGCAGTGCCTTTCCCAGTAAAAGTAACTTCGAATTGGCCTCCAGAAGTCTTCAAAATCGGAGATGTGGTCTCTTAACTCATCGATGATGTCGGCCATTTCATGTGTCACGCCGATCGAATGGTGAGTAGCGGCGGTAAGCTGCAGCTGCAATTCGTATATGCGTTTTACCATCACGATTTGTGCGGCCATCAAGTCAGCCTGCTTGAGCATGTCATCGACAGAGCTTCTCATGAAGTGCATATTCTGTACCATGCCCGCGTTTTGCAGGCTGATCACGAAAGGTATCGAGGTGTGTTCAATCGGCGTTCCCTCGGGTCGGGTTATACCCTGGACCCGAGAAACACCCGGCACCCGGAAAATTCCTTTGGCTAGCTTGTGCAGCACGAGAAAATCTGCCGGATTCCGCATATCGTGATTCGATTCGATCAACAGAATATCGGGCATCATTCGCGCTTGGGAGAAATGACGATCAGCGGCCGCATACCCCACGTTGGCCGGAATGTCGTTGGGTATATAGAGCCGGTCATTGTAGCTCGTTTTGTAGCCCGGCAGTGTCGCCAGACCGATCAGGGCGACCGCGACCGTCGCGACGAGAATGGGCGCGGGCCAGCGGACAATCGCGGTGCCGAGCCGACGCCATCGACGGAACCCGATCCTGCGCCTGGGGTCGAGCAGCCCAAAGCGACTCGCGACGGTCAGAACTGCCGGAACCAGCGTCAGCGCGACCGCGACCGCGACGAACATGCCCACGGCGCAAGGGACACCGATGGTCTGGAAGAAGGGGAGCCGGGTCAAGCTCAGGCACAAGAGTGCGCCGGCGATCGTCAAACCGGAAGCCAAGACGACGGGAGCGACCCCGCGGTAGGTGACGTAGTAGGCCGTCTCCGGGTCCCCGCCGGCCTGACGCACTTCTTGATATCGACCGACGAAGAATATCCCGTAATCGGTTCCGACCGCGATCCCGAGGGCCACCAGCAGATTGATGGAAAACGTCGAGAGTGCGAACATATTGTTCTCGGCGAGAAACGCAACAATTCCCCGGGACGAACCTAATTCGATCCCAACCATGACCAATAACAGAACCACGGTGGTGACCGAACGGTAGACCAGGAGCAGCATCGCGAAGATTATCGCGACGCTTATCACGGTGATCTTCAGAATCGATTTGTCACCGCTGTGCAGCATATCCGTAACGAGCGCCGCCGGACCGGTGACATAGGCCTCGATACCGGGAGGCGGTGGCATCCGCTTTACAATATCGCGGACCGCCGCCACGGATTCCTGCCCCAAGGTCGTGCCTTGGTTGCCGGCCAGATTCAATTGCACATATGCGGCGTTACCATCGGCGCTTTGCGCGCCCCCCGCGGTGATTCGATCGCCCCATAAATCCTGCACCTTCTGGACATGCTTCGTGTCGTTTCCTAACGCACGAACCAATCCGGCATAGTACGCGTGAGCACTGTCCCCGAGCCGCTGGTGTCCCTCCAGCACGATGATTACGAAGCTATCCGAGTCGGATTCTTTGAAGTCCTTGCCCATGCGAATCATGGACTGCACCGACGGCGCGTCTTTGGGAGTCAGCTGTACGGCATGCTCTTGGCCGACGTGCTCCAACGATGGAACGCCCAGCGTCACCACCAGAGTCAGCGCCACCCAAGCCAGGATGATGAGCAGCGAAAGCCTGCGGATCGTCCGCGCCAGGAAGGGGTTCTGAGGGCGTTCGGTGCTCATGCGGCCTTCGGGGGGCAGCGGGTAACGGCGTTCACTTCGCCCGAAATCATCTCGGCAACCATCTCGACTCTGACCATCCCGGCCACCGCGATGCGCCAGCCAACGCTGTTGCTAGCGACCCGGGCCACGATGGTCCCCCCGGTTGCCCGGCCCCGTCCTGAACACCGAAATCCGCCATTCACTCCGGTTGTCTCAGCAACAAGGCACGCACCAGCGGACGGGGCCCTGCCGACCGAAGCAATGTACTGGCGGGGCGTGGGCGCACCTGTTGCGGCCACCAGAACCAGCGTCCCAGCAGCGCGGCGACGGACGGCGTCATAAACGCGCGCACGACCAACGTGTCGAACAGCAGACCCATGCCGATCGTCGTGCCGATCTGAGCGATGCTGAGCAAACCGCTGACCGCCATGGACCCCATGGTGAACGCGAACACCAGCCCCGCGTTCGTCACGACCTTTCCGGTACCACCCATCGCCCGAATGATGCCGGTGTTGATACCGGCGCCTATTTCCTCTTTCATCCGGGAGACCAGCAGCAAATTGTAGTCAGACCCCACCGCCAAAAGGACGATCACCGACATCGAGATTACGACCCAGTGTATTTGTAAGCCGAGAATATACTGCCAGACGAGCACGGACAGCCCAAAGGACGCCCCCAGTGAAAGCAATACCGTACCCACGATGACCAGCGCGGCAACAAAACTTCGCGTGACGATGAACATGATGACGAAAATAAGGCAGAGCGCGGCGACTCCCGCGATCATAAGATCGTATTTCGAGCCGTCCACGATGTCTTTCACCCCCGACGAGGTGCCGGTGAGGTAGATCTTCGAGTCTTCTAGCGGAGTTCCCTTGAGCGCCTCCTCGGCCGCGGTTCTTATTTGATCGACCCGTGAGATGCCCAGGGGGGACGCGGGATCGTCCTTTTGCGAAATGAACATACGGACGGCCTTCCCGTCCGGCGACAGGAACACTTTCATAATTCGTTTGAAGTCCGGATTCGTGAAAACCTCCGGAGGAAAGTAGAAAGAGTCGTCGTTCTTGGCGGCATCGAAAGCTTTCCCCATGGCTGTCGAGTTAGCGGTAGTTTCGTCCATAGCGCCCATGGACCCGGACATGGTGCTATGCATGGTTAGCATCATGGTCCGCATGGCCTTCATGGTCGCGATCATCGGCGGGAGCTGGGCGATTAGCTGGGGCATCAGCGCGTCTATCTGATCTAAGTCAGCTATCACATCTTTTAGCTTATCGCTAATTTCGTCTACACCGTCGATTGAATCGAATATGGATCTCAACGACCAGCAGATGGGGATGTCGTAGCAGTGCTTTTCCCAGTAGAAGTAACTGCGTATCGGCCTCCAGAAATCCTCGAAATCCGAAATCTTATCTCGCAAGTCATTCGTGATGTCCTGCATTTCGTGCGTTTCGCCAACCATTTGATGGGTCGTTGTGGCGAGCTCTTGCATCAGGCCATACATGCGCTCCATAATGTTGATCGTTTCGGCTAGGTCGTCAGCCGCCTTGAGCATGTCGTTGAGGCGCTCTTTCTGAAACTGCATACCTTGTAGCATGCCGGTGTTTTGCATGCTGAGCATATACGGTATCGACGTATGGTTGATCGGGGTTCCTTCGGGCCGAGTTATGGCCTGCACCCGGGAAATACCTGGAACGGCGAGAACGCCCTTGGCAAGTTTGTTCAATATCAGAAAATCTGCCGGATTACGTAGATCGTGGTCGGCCTCGACCAACAGAACATCGGGCGCCATCATTCGCGCCCCGGGAAAATGTCGCTGTGCCACAGCATATCCCACGGAGGCGGGAATGTCTTTGGGGATAAACTGCTGGTCGCTGTAGCTGGGATTGTATCCACGAAGTGCCCACAGCCCGATAAGCGCGACTGCTAATGTCACGACGAGAATGGGCGCGGGCCACCGAACGATCGCCGTGCCTATTCGCCGCCATCGGCCAACCCCGATCCTCCGCTTGGGCTCGAACAGACCGAACCGGCCTCCGACGTTAAGGGCCGCCGGGACCAGCGTAAGCGCGACCGCGACCGCGACTAATACGCCCACCGCGCAAGGGACGCCCAGGCTCTGGAAGACGGGCAGCCGGGTGATGCTGAGGCAGTAAAGCGCTCCGGCGATCGTCAAACCGGAGGCCAAGACAACCTTGGCGACCCCGCGGTATGTGGTGTAGAAAGCGGTTTCCCGATCCTCGCCTGCCTGACGTGCCTCTTGATACCGCCCGATGAAGAATATCCCGTAGTCCGTTCCGGCCGCGATCCCGACGGATACCAGCAGATTAACGGCGTAGGTAGTAAGACCAAGAAGCTGATGATGGCCAAGGAACGCGACGATTCCTCGCGCCACCTGCAATTCAATTCCGACCATTAGCAACAAAAGAATTACCGTGATAAACGAACGGTAGACGAGAAGCAACATACCGAAGATCACCGCGAGGCTTACCACGGTCATTGTGATAAGCGTCGTGTCGCCACTTTTGCCCATGTCCGCAACGATCGCGCCGGGGCCGGTGACAAAGACCTGGATCCCGGGAGGCGGCGGCGTCCGCGCCACGATATGCCGGACCGCCTCCACGGATTCGTTCCCGGAGTTTTCGCCTGGCTTGCCGGCCAGATCCACTTGCACAATTACGGCCTTGCCATCCGCGCTTTGCGCGGAGGCGGTCGTGAGTGGATCGCTCCAGAAATTGTGGACTTTCTGCACATGCTTCGGATCGTCTTCCAATTGACGAACCAAACGATCGTAGTAGTGGTGAGCATCGTCGCCGAGGGATTGCTGACCTTCCAAGACGATGCTCACCGGATTAGTGGCAGTATCTTCCTTGAAGTCCTCAGCTACGCGTGTCGCCCCCCTGAACGACGGCGCATCTGTGGGATTCAGCGATACCGAACGTTCTTTCTCCACCTTTTCGAGTGAGGGGACAGCAGTATTCACGATGACGGTGATCGCCAACCATGCCAAGATGATGAGCACCGAAAATCGGTGGATCGTCCGCGCTACGAAGGGTGGCGTGCTGTGTGGGTTGGTCATGTGTTCGCCGCTCATGCGGCCTTCAGCAGGCAGAAGGCAAAGGCGTGCACCTCGTTCGAGGTTTTCTCGGTTTTGACCACACCATCCACCGCGATGCGGCAGCCGAGACTGTCGCTATCGCCCTGGGCCGCGACATCTCCGGCGGCCGTCGCCGCGGTGATCGGGAACTCCACCGACCACGGCAGGCTTATGCCTTTCACAAACTGCAGGTCACCGTTGCCGTCGAAATAGCTGATGTCGGCCACCGTCCCCGGTGGTCCGAAGACCTCGTACTTCAGGTGCTTGGGGTCGAAAGGCCTGGAGTCGTTGACTCTGGTGTCGGCATACGAGACGCGTTTCTCCGAGCCGAACACGCCGTGCAGCCGCGACACCGTGAAACCTCCAGCAGCAAGGACCACCAGCACGACCAGCGGCATCCACAGCCGCTTCAGAACTCTGGAAATCGTGAATCTGCGATTCCGACGATTCCTTCCGGATCCATCTCGTGCTGCAGGTTCGGGCGAAGGTTGGCTGGCAGGTCGCACGACAGTGTCACCGCGACCCGCGGTGGCCCCGTCGGACGGGACCTCCTCGACGTCGCGCACACCGGGTTCGGCCATTGCCCCAACCTTTCGCCCCGCTACGCGCCATGTCCGCTGCTCTCACACAACTACACGTCGGCCGCGGCACACCGGTTCGCCCTGCACCGAATGCGGTAGGCCTAGCCGTGCGGCGGTCACCTCATACGAGCATATGAGCAGCGCCACGGGAGCGCGACCGATCTGGACGAGTAAACCATGCCGCTGGTCTCGACACCGGGTCTTTGGCGTCGCGATATGAGATCTAATGCATACCGCGTGCGTAAGGGCTCGCGTCTCACCCGAAAATCGATCATGCCGTCATCCTCGGCGATAATGCCGCCTCCTTTCCAGCGGACCCCGAACGGGAAAACGGCAATCACTCCCGCCCCGGTGCGCGGCCCGCTCGAGTGGACGGCCGAATTCCGTCCGGACCACCCCCGCCCCGGGGCCTCCGACAACCCTGGTCGACAATCGACCCAAGGACAAAGTGTCACTGAGTGTCAAAGGAGACATACCTAATGGCTGAAGCCGTCATCGTCGAGGCAGTGCGCTCACCGATCGGCAAGCGCAACGGCGGCCTGTCCGGGGTGCACCCCGCCGATTTGTCCGCGCAGGTTCTCAACGGGCTGGTCGACAAGGCCGGGATCGATCCCGAGCTCGTCGACGACGTCATCTGGGGCTGCGTCATGCAGGCCGGTGAACAGGCCCTTGATATCGGCCGCACCGCGCTGCTGGCGGCCGGTTGGCCCGAGACCGTGCCCGGCGTCACCGTCGACCGCCAGTGCGGGTCGAGCCAGCAGTCCATCCATTTCGCCGCGGCCGGTGTGGTGGCAGGGCACTACGACGTCGTCGTCGCCGGCGGTGTCGAGTCGATGTCACGGACCCCGATGGGGGCCTCGTTGGCCAACGGCGGGCGCCCGTATCCGCAGGCCTTCATCGACCGTTACCAGGGCAAGATACCCAACCAGGGCCTGGGCGCCGAGATGATCGCCGAGCGGTGGGGGTTGGACCGCACCGCGCTCGACGAATTCTCCCTGGGATCACACGAAAAGGCCGCGGCGGCGCAGGATTCCGGCGCCTTCGACGACCAGATCGTGGGCATCAAGGTAACAGAGGGCCCAGAAAATTCAGTCGTCCTCAAGGACGAAGGCATCCGCCGCGGTACCCCGATGGAAAAGATGGCGTCGCTGACGCCGGCGTTCAAGGAGGACGGCGTGATCCACGCGGGTAACTCCTCGCAGATCTCCGACGGGTCGGCCGCCGTGCTGTTCATGTCCCCGGAAAAGGCCAAGGAGCTGGGCTGCAAGCCGATCGCCAAGGTGCACAGCGTGGCCCTGGCCGGGGCCAACCCGGTGATCATGCTGACCGCGCCCATCCCGGCGACCCAGAAGGTGCTCAGGCGGTCCGGGCTGAGCATCGACGACATCGGGGCCTACGAGGTCAACGAGGCGTTCGCGCCGGTGCCGCTGGCGTGGCTCAAGGACATCGGGGCCGACGAGAAGAAGCTCAACCCCAACGGCGGGGCGATCGCGCTCGGTCACCCGCTCGGCGGCTCGGGAGCGCGCCTGCTGACCACACTGCTCTACCACATGCGGGACAAGGGAATTCGCTACGGCCTGCAGACGATGTGCGAGGGCGGTGGCCAGGCCAACGCGACCATCGTGGAGCTGCTGTGACGGATCCCGTCCAGCCGGCGGTGCTGGTCGACCGCGCCGGCAACGTCATGGTCATCACCATCAACCGGCCGGAAGCCCGCAACGCGGTCAACGCCGCCGTCAGCATCGGCGTCGGGGACGCGCTGGAGGAAGCGCAGCAGGACCCCGACGTGCGGGCGGTGGTGATCACCGGTGCCGGCGACAAGTCGTTTTGCGCCGGAGCCGACCTCAAGGCGATCGCCCGCCGGGAGAACCTGTACCACCCTCAGCACGGCGAGTGGGGCTTCGCCGGTTACGTGCACCACTTCATCGACAAGCCCACCATCGCCGCGGTCAACGGCACCGCGCTGGGCGGCGGCACCGAGCTGGCGCTGGCCAGCGACCTGGTGGTGGCCGACGAACGCGCCCAATTCGGGCTGCCGGAGGTCAAGCGCGGCCTGATCGCCGCCGCCGGCGGCGTTTTCCGGATCGCGCAGCAGCTGCCCCGCAAAGTCGGCATGGAACTGCTGTTGACCGGTGAGCCGCTGACGGCATCCGACGCCCGGAAGTGGGGCCTGATCAATCAGGTCGTCAAGGAGGGCCCGGTGCTGGACGCGGCGCTGGCGCTGGCCGCGCGGGTGACCGTGAACGCGCCGCTGTCGGTGCAGGCCAGCAAGCGCATCGCCTACGGCGTCGACGACGGCGTCATCACGGCCGATGAAGCGGGCTGGGAGCGTACGGTGCGCGAGATGCGCACGCTGATCAGGTCCGAGGACGCCAGGGAGGGACCGTTGGCGTTCGCCGAGAAGCGGGAGCCGGTCTGGAAGGCGCGCTGAGCGGAGCCGGGCTCGCCACCATCAAGCGGGTCGCCGCTATCAAAATCAGTGCGCCAGGATGTTGACCCCGAACCGGAATGCGGCGGGCAGCCGCTGGCACGCCGGTACGATCGCACGGCGAGCCGCGCGTGGCGTGCTGGCCAGCACCAACCCGCGGGTGAGCAGCCGGTAATTGCGGGTGACCCGGTGCCACGCGGCCTCATATGACGCCGGTGCGTCGTTGACGATGGCGTTGACCACCGCGCCGGCCTGCTTGACGGCGAGGCTGACGCCTTCGCCGGTCAGGGCGTCCTCGTAACCCGCCGCGTCACCCACCAACAGCACCCGTCCCGCGACCCGGCGCGAGACCACCTGCCGCAGCGGGCCGCAACCGCGCGGGTGCCCACGGCTGGCGCCGTCCAGGTGGCGGGCCAGCCGCGGGAACCAGGCCAGGTCGGGTCGCCCCGCAGACAGGATCGCCACGCCGACGAGGTCCGGTTCCACCGGCGTCACGTACGCCTCACCCCACCGGGACCAATACACTTCGACGAAATCCGACCACGCCGGCACCTTGAAGTGCCAACGCACGCCGTAGCGCCGTGGGGTTCCGGCCGTGGCCTTGATTCCGACCGCGCGCCGGACGGGCGAATGCAGTCCGTCCGCCGCCACCAGCCACTTCGCGCGCACACCGGCGGCCGTCACGCCGTGGGCGTCCTGCGCAACGCTGGTCACCCGCGTCCGAATCCATTCGGTGTCTTGCTCTTTCGCCCGCGCCGCCAGCGCCGCGTGCAGTGTGGTGCGCCGCACACCCCGGCCCGGCCCGCTGCGAAACAGCGCCTCGGCCCGGCCGTAGTTTTTTCCCTGTTCACTTACGTATGCGATGCCGCGAAATGGCATGCCGGCCGGGTCCACGCCGAGCGATGTCAGTTCGGCAAGTCCACCCGGCATCAGCCCCTCGCCGCACGCCTTGTCGATCGGGTCTTCCCGCGGATCGGCCACGATCACCGAAAGCCCATGCCGGCGAGCGTGCAACGCCGTGGCCAGGCCGCCCGGTCCGCCGCCCACGATCAGCAGGTCGGTGTCGTAAGTCGTCATGTGTAGCCCAACGCCGAGTTCTCCACGCGCAGACGCACCCTCAGCAGCAGCGCGTTGGCCAGTGTGAAGGTGGCCGCGGTCAGCCACGCGGTGTGTACCAGCGGTAGCGCCAACCCTTCGGCCACCACCGCAACATAGTTCGGATGATGCAGCCACCGGTAGGGGCCCTGTCGCACCAGCGGCGCGTACGGCAGCACGATCACCCGCGTGTTCCACCGTCGGCCCAGCGTGCTGATGCACCACCAGCGCAGAACCTGGCTCAGCGCCACCACGGCCAGCATCGGCCAGCCCAGCCAGGGCAGGAACGGCCGGTGCAGCGCCCACGGTTCGACGATGCAGCCGACCAGCAGCGCGGTGTGTATGGCGACCATCACCGCGTAGTGCGGGCGACCAAACTCCTTGCCGCCCTGGGCAAAAGACCATTCCGCATTGCGCCTGGAAACCACCAGCTCCACCAGGCGTTCGATTCCGACCGCCAGGATCAGCAGGTAGTACATGGCCCTACCACTGCTCTACCACTGGAGGAGCACCAATTCCGAGCAGAAGGCCGGCCCCATCGCGATCATCACCCCAAACGAACCCGGTGGCGGCGGGTCGGCCATGTTCGCCCGAAGCACGTCCAGAACCGAGACCGAAGACAGGTTCCCGTTGCTGCGCAACGAGTTCCGGGTGTGGTCCAGGGCATCCGCGGGTAGCTCCAGCACGTTCTCGACCGCCTCGATCACCCGGGGTCCGCCGGGGTGGCAGACCCAGGTCGCCACGTCCTGCGTGGTGAGTCCGTGGTCGCGGAGGAATAGGTGAACATCTTCGCCCAAGTATTTCTCGGTTACGGTCGCTACGTCGACCGACAACACGATCCGGAAGCCGTCACTGCCGATCCGCCAGCCCATGACTTCCTCGGTATCGGGGTAGATCCGGCTGCGGGTGGCCAGCACCCTGGGACCCCTATTACCGGGGTGTTCCGCGGCGGCCCGTCCAGCGCCCTTCGCGATGACGGCGGCGGCGCCGTCGCCGAAGAGGCTGGTAGCGACCAGATTGGCAATCGAATTGTCCTTGCGCTGAATGGTCAGCGAGCACAGTTCGACCGCAAGCAACGCGGCGACCTGGTCGGGGAAGGCGCGCAGGTAGTCGTGCATGCGCGCCGTCCCGGCCGCACCGGCGACACAGCCCAGGCCGAACAGCGGGACGCGTTTGACGTCGGGGCGCAGCCCCACCCGTGCTGCCAGCCGGGCCTCCAGGGTCGGCACGGCAAGCCCGGTAACCGTGGTCGAAAAGACGATGTCGACCTCCGACGGCTTGACATTGGCCTGGTTAAGCGCCGCGCGCAGCGCCTGCTCGCCCAGGTCGAGGGCAACGTCGATGTAGGCATCGTTGGCCTCGGTGAAGCCGCTCAGCCGGCGGTAGTCCGCCAGCGGCAGCGCGGTGTTGCGGAACTCAACCCCGCTGCTGAGCGCGAATCGCCGGAATTCCGGGCCGGCGAAATCGGTCAGCGCGCCAATGGCTTCTTCCTGTGTGTATCGGTTTGACGGGAATTTTACGGCAACGCCTGCGACGGATGGATCTGCGGTGGCTCTTAGTGTTTTCACTCCAAGATCCACCGGGTCCCCCCATGTGAACTTATCCATGTAAACGGTTACGTTGCCGCCGCCGGAAGGGTTCACCGGTAGGTTGGACGGTGTGCGGATTTTGGTGACCGGTGCCACCGGCTACGTGGGATCTCGCCTGGTCACGGCGTTGCTGGCGGATCGCCACGAGGTGCTGGTCGCCAGCCGGAACCCGGCCCGTCTCAAGCATTTCGGTTGGTTCGACGACGTCACACCGGTAATTCTGGACGCCGCCGATCGGCTGTCGGCGCAGGCGGCGTTCGCCCTTTCCAGGGACGCCGTGGGCCCGGTCGACGTGGTGTATTACCTGGTCCACGGGATCGGTCAGCCCGGCTTCCGAGACGCCGACAAGGCCGCGGCCGGCAACGTCGCGGCCGCGGCCGCCGACGCCGGTGTGCGACGCATCGTCTACCTGGGCGGTTTCGTGCCCGACGCCCCTGAAAATGGGGCGCTGTCCGAGCACCTGGCCAGCCGGGCCGAGGTGGCCGAGGCGCTGACTGTCGAGGGCGGTCCGGAACTGGTGTGGCTGGGTGCGGCGATGATCATTGGCGCCGGGTCGACGTCGTTCGAAGTGATGCGCTATGTCGCGGACCGGTTCCCGCTGATGCCGATGCCGCGCTGGATGGACAACCCGATTGACCCGATCTCCATCCGCGATGTACTGCACTACCTGGTTGCCGCGGCCGACGCCGGCCAAGTTCCCGCCGGCGCCTACGACATCTGTGGCCCTGACACCACCTCATATCGCGGATTACTTAACAGCTATGCGCGCATTTCCGGCAGGTGGCAGGCGGTTTTACCGGTGCCGGGGATGGACACCGCGGTGGCCTCACTGATCACGGGTGTCGCACTGCCGCTGCCCCGGGGGCTGGCCGGCGACCTGGTCGAGTCGATGGAACACCCGATGTTGGCATCCGACACGGGCCTGCGGGATCGGGTGCCCGACCCACCCGGTGGCCTGATCGCGGTGGACGACGCGATTGCGCGGGCATTGGCTGACTTGTCCAACCACCCGCCCCGGCCGGTGAATGCCCTGCAAGATCCGCATCATCTCGCCGACACCGACCCCGGCTGGGCCGGCGGCGACGCGCTGCGCATCCGGCGGCTCGCGCGGGCGGTAACCCCGCCCATTGCCCGGCCCACACTGGGTCTGGTGAACATCGTCCCCGGCCCGCTCGCCGGTGCGTTGCGAACCGGACTCGATATTCTGCTCGCCCTGACCCCTCGGGCGCTGACCCCGAAGGTTCGTTCCGCATGAGTCAGGCCAGCGCTCCGTACCACACCAGCGTGTTCTCCGAGCTACGCCGGGCGATCACCAATGTCGCTGCGCCACACCACGAACCGCCGGCAGTCGTGCTGCGCCGGCGCATCGTCGTCGCCGTCACACTGGTGATCGGCGCTGCGCTGCTGGGGTTTGCGCTGCGGCGCACACCGGGGGCGTCGAGCTTCTTGTGGCTGACCCTGGCGTTGGCGGGGGTGTGGATCGTCGGTGCGTGGATCTCGGGGCCGCTGCACCTGGGCGGCATCAACTGGCGCGGCCGCAACCAGCGCCCGGTCATCACCGGGACGACCATCGGTTTACTGCTGGGCGGCGTCTTCGTGTTGGGCGGGCTGGTGGCCAGGGAGATTCCCGCGATATCGGCACTTGTCGGCCGGGTGCTGCAATTCGCCCACCACGGGTCGTTCGCGCTGATCGTGCTGACCACCGTGGTCAACGCGATCGCCGAGGAGATGTTCTTTCGCGGCGCGCTCTATTCCGCGTTGGGCCGGCTTGCGCCGGTCACGGTTTCAACCCTGCTGTACGCGGGCGCGACCATGGCCAGCGGGAACCCGATGCTCGGCGTTGCGGCGATAATCCTCGGGGCCGTCTGCGCCTTGGAGCGCCGGGCGAGCGGCGGGGTGCTGGCGCCGATGCTGACCCATTTCGTGTGGGGTCTGATCATGGTGCTTGCGCTTCCCCCGCTGTTTTCCGGCTAGCGGCGGCTGCGAAGATGCGAACAACCGGTTGTTCGATCCGGAACTGGCGTCAGGGCAGATCAGGGCAGACGAAAGGTCGGTAGATCATGGCGGGACCACTAGCTGGATTGCGCGTTGTCGAGCTGGCCGGCATCGGGCCGGGGCCACACGCCGCGATGATCCTGGGGGATCTCGGTGCCGATGTGGTGCGCATCGATCGCCCGTCGGCCCACACCGGCGGCGCCGCCAACGAGGCCATGCTGCGTAACCGCCGCATCGTCATCGCCGATCTGAAGTCCGCCGAAGGCCGCGAACTGGTGCTCAAGCTCGTCACCAAGGCCGACGTGTTGATCGAGGGCTATCGCCCCGGCGTCACCGAGCGGCTCGGCCTGGGACCCGAGGACTGCGCAGGAGTCAACGACCGGCTGATCTACGCCCGGATGACCGGCTGGGGGCAGGCCGGCCCGCGCAGCCAGACAGCGGGTCACGACATCAACTACATCTCGCTGAACGGCATCCTGCACGCCATCGGCCGGGTCAACGAGCGGCCGGTGCCGCCGCTGAACCTGGTCGGTGACTTCGGCGGCGGTTCGATGTTCTTGCTGGTCGGCATCCTGGCGGCGCTGTGGGAGCGGCAGACCTCCGGCAACGGCCAGGTCGTCGACGCCGCGATGGTCGACGGCTCCAGCATGCTGGTGCAGATGATGTGGGCGATGCGCGCGTCGGGCGTGTGGAACGACGTGCGCGGCACCAACATGCTCGACGGCGGCGCGCCCTACTACGACACCTACGAGTGCGCCGACGGCCGCTACGTCGCCGTCGGCGCCATCGAGCCGCAGTTCTACGCGGCCATGCTGGCCGGGCTGGGTCTGGACGCCGCCAGCCTGCCGCCGCAGAACGACCCCGTCGGCTGGCCCGAGCTGCGGGCGGTGCTGACCCGGGCGTTCGCCAGTCACGACCGCGATCACTGGACCAAGGTCTTCGCCGATTCCGACGCCTGCGTCACGCCGGTGCTGGCATTCGGCGAGGTGCAGACCGAGCCGCATATCACCGAGCGGAACACCTTCTATGAGGTCAACGGCGGTCTGCAACCGTTGCCCGCGCCGCGGTTCTCCCGCACCGCGCCCGGCCGGCCACGCCCGCCGGCGCCGCCGGTGGCCGACGTCGAAGCGATACTGACCGACTGGAGATAGCCCGAGCAAGGGAAGGACTCGCATGGAGATCAAAGACGCGGTCGCGGTGGTCACCGGGGGCGCATCGGGCCTTGGCCTGGCCACCACCAAGCGGCTGCTGGACGCCGGGGCGCAGGTGGTCGTGCTGGACCTGCGGGGCGACGATGTGGTCGGTCAGCTCGGCGATCGCGCGCGTTTCGCGCAGGCCGATGTCACAGACGAGGCCGCCGTCACCGGCGCGCTGGACACGGCCGAGGCGATGGGGACGCTGCGCATCGTGGTCAACTGCGCCGGCACCGGCAACGCCATCCGGGTGCTGGGCCGCGACGGCGTCTTCCCGCTGAATGCGTTCCGCAAGATCGTGGACATCAACCTCGTCGGCACCTTCAACGTGCTGCGGCTGGCCGCGGAGCGGATGGCCGAGACCGAACCCGCCGGGCCAACTGGAGAAGAGCGCGGCGTCATCATCAACACCGCCTCGGTGGCGGCATTCGACGGGCAGATCGGCCAGGCGGCCTACTCGGCGTCGAAGGGCGGCGTGGTCGGCATGACCCTGCCGATCGCCCGCGACCTGGCCGGCAAGCTCATCCGGGTGGTCACGATCGCGCCCGGGCTGTTCGACACGCCCCTGCTGGCTTCGCTGCCGGAGGAGGCCAGGCTGTCGTTGGGCAAGCAGGTGCCGCACCCGTCGCGGCTGGGCAACCCGGATGAGTACGGCGCCCTGGCCGTGCACATCATCGAAAACCCGATGCTCAACGGCGAGGTCATTCGTTTGGACGGTGCCATCCGCATGGCGCCGCGCTGAGGCGCAAAGGGCAAACGGGGCAAAAAGGGCAAACGGGTCAAAAGAAAGCCCCCCGCAGCTGCGGGGGGCTGACATCGGCAATCAAGAATTCAGCTATCGACGGAACCACCGGGCGATGGCGGGTTCGGCCATGAGTAGCCGCGCAAGCACGCTCATCGTTAGGTCAGCTTGCCGTAGGGAGCGGGTGCCAGTCTTCGAACTGCTCCGAGGTCTCGCCTTCCACCAGCATGTCGCCGTGGTAGAGAGCCTCGAAGTCAGCCACGATGACGTCGGCACTCGAGTCGTCGATCCACATGACACTGAGACTATGGGCCGCGTTTAAGGAATCTTTGAGTCACGGTTCGGAAAATGGTGGCAATTATTACCGACGGGTAGGGTGCGGGCGCTCGCCGGCCGGCCGGCGGCGGCGTGGCGTGAGAACTTTCCGGATTTGTCCCGCGCGGTTGAACCATTCGCCGACCGGGACTCGTGCCTATGGCTAGGGTGTTGTTTGACACCTGTAAGTTAGCGCGGATAGGTTACCGCTGATACAGGCGGGCGCGGGGGCGCCCAGTGTCAGGGGTGGGAGGCACGAACATGCTGCAGTGGATCGCTCGATTGGCCATAGCGGCGCCGCGACGCATCATCGGGGTTGCGCTCCTGGTCCTGATAGCGGCAGCGATCTTCGGCATCCCCGTCGCAAACAGCCTGTCACCCGGGGGTTTCCAGGATCCGAACTCGGAGTCGGCCCGCGCCATCAACGTGTTGGCCGACAAGTTTGGCCAGAGCGGTCAGCAGATGCTGATTTTGGTGACCGCGCCCGGAGGCACCAACAGCGAACAGGCTCGCGAGGTGGGCACCGACCTCGTTGGCCAATTGCAGCGGTCCCCGTTGGTTCTCAACGTGTCCTCGGCGTGGACCGTACTTCCATCTGGGGCGCCAGGCGCCCCGAACGATCTGATCAGCAAGGACGGCAAGTCGGGGTTGATCGTGGTCAACCTCAAGGGCGGCGAGAACTTCGTGCAGAAAAACGCCCAAACCCTGTCGGACCAACTCGTCCACGATCGTGACGGCGTCACCGTCCGCGCCGGTGGCCCTGCGATGCAATACGCCCAGATCAACAAGCAAAACCAGGACGACCTGGTGGTCATGGAAATGATCGCGCTCCCGATGAGCTTCCTGGTGCTGATCTGGGTGTTCGGTGGGCTGCTGGCGGCGGCGTTGCCGATGGCCCTCGGCGCACTCGCCGTCGTCGGCTCCATGACGGTGTTGCGGCTCATCACGTTTACCACTGAAGTGTCGATCTTCGCGCTCAACCTGAGCACCGCCCTGAGCCTGGCGTTGGCCATCGACTACACGTTGCTGATCGTCAGCCGCTATCGCGACGAGTTGGCCGAGGGCAGTGACCGGGACGAGGCGCTGATCCGGACCATGGCCACCTCCGGCCGCACGGTGCTGTTCTCCGCGGTCACCGTGGCGCTCTCGATGTTGGCGACGGTGGCCTTCCCAATGTACTTCCTGAAATCGTTCGCCTACGCCGGTGTGGCCACCGTGGCCTTCGTCGCCACCGCGTCCATCTTTATTACCCCGGCCGCGATCGTGCTGCTGGGTCCCCGGCTGGACGCACTGGACGTACGCCGGTTCCTGCGCCACCGATTCCGCCGCCCCGATCCGCTGCACAAGCCGGTCGAGCAGTGGTTCTGGTACCGATCGAGCAAGTTCGTGATGCGCCGCTGGTTGCCGACCGGGCTGGTCGTCGTCGGACTGTTGGTGCTGCTCGGGCTTCCGTTCTTCTCGGTGAAGTGGGGTTTCCCGGACGACCGGGTGCTGCCGCGTTCGGCGTCGTCGCATCAGGTCGGCGACGAGCTGCGCACCAATTTCGCGCACGATTCGGCGACGGCGGTGCCCATCGTTGTCCCCGACGCGCGGGGCCTGAGCCCGGCGGATCTTGACAATTACGCCGCCGCTCTATCGCGGGTTCCCGACGTGTCGGCGGTGACGGCCCCGGGCGGGACGTTCGTGGGCGGAAACCGGGTGGGGCCACCGGCCGCGGCCACCGGGTTTGCCGACGGCAGCGCATTCCTGACCGTGACCAGCTCGGCACCGCTGTTCACGGACGCGTCCGATACCCAGCTCACGCGGCTGCACCAGGTGCCCGGGCCCGCCGGCCGATCCGTCGAGATGGCCGGTGTCGCGCAGGTCAACCGCGACAGCGTCGATGCGGTGACGGACCGGCTGCCGCTGGTGCTCGGCCTGATGGCGGCCGTTACGTTCGTGTTGCTGTTCCTGCTCACCGGCAGTGTGGTGCTGCCGGTGAAGGCGCTGATGTGCAACGTGCTCTCGCTGACCGCGGCGTTCGGTTCGCTCGTGTGGATCTTCCAGGACGGCCATCTGGGGGCACTGGGAACCACCCCGAGCGGGACGCTGGTGGCCAACATGCCGGTGCTGTTGTTCTGTATCGCGTTTGGGTTGTCGATGGACTATGAGGTGTTCTTGATCTCTCGGATTCGCGAGTACTGGCTGGCGTCTGGAGCCGCTCGGCCGGCAAAGCCAACCGCCAAAGAGGCGCACGCCGCTAACGACGACAGCGTGGCGCACGGCGTGGCCCGCACCGGCCGGGTGATCACCGCGGCCGCGCTGGTGATGTCGATGTCGTTCGCCGCGCTGATCGCCGCTCACGTGTCGTTCATGCGGATGTTCGGCCTGGGCCTGACACTCGCCGTTTTCGCCGATGCCACCCTGGTGCGGATGGTCGTGGTGCCGGCGTTCATGCACGTGATGGGCCGGTGGAATTGGTGGGCACCCAAGCCCCTGGCCTGGCTGCATGACCGGTTCGGCATCAGCGAGGGGCCCAAGGACGAGGCCGCACCCGTCGAGCCCGACGATATCCCGGTGCAGCACAACGGGTATCCGGTCAGCGAGTCGGTGACCAAGATTGGATAGCGTTTCCGTCGCTGGTTTGCGTCGCGTCAGGGCTCCACGTGGGTCCGGCGATCTGCTGCGCGACGAGATTCTGGACGCGGCCACCGAGCTGCTGCTGGAAACCGGGCACGCCAGGTCGGTATCGATCCGTTCGGTGGCGCAACGTGTCGGCGTCACACCGCCGTCGATCTACCTGCACTTCGCGCATAAAAACGATCTGCTGGACGCGGTGTGCGCGCGCTACTTCGAAAAGCTCGATCTGCAAATGCGGCTGGTGGCGCAGCAGTACACGTCCCCGGCCGACGTGCTGCGCGCCCAGGGGCTGGCGTACATCCGGTTTGCCACCGAAACGCCGGAGCTGTACCGGATCGCCACGATGGGTGAGTGGCGGTCCGGAAGCAACGTCGATATGACGCTGGACAGTTCGGCCTTCCAGCACATGCGTGCGACCGTGCAGGCGCTGGTAGAAGACGGTACTTACCTGCAGAACGACCCGACCGCCGTAGCGTTGGAACTGTGGAGCGCGGCGCACGGGGTGGCGGCCATGTTGATCGCCAAGCCACACCTGCCGTTTGGCGATGCGGAGGACTTCGCCGATCGGGTGCTGTGCTCGGTATTTTACGGACATGTCGTGACCGGAGTCGCCGGCCGGGACGCGACACCGCAGCAGTTGGTGGAGTGGGTGCGGGCGCGACCGCTGGAAGTGCTACCCGGCGCATCGGAAGAGACGGCGGTATGACGGCTACGGCGTCGGCGCCGTCAAGGGTCGACAATCCCTTCTTCGCTCGAGTCTGGCCCGTCGTCGTCGCCCACGAAGCCAAGTCGGTGCGCGATCTTCGCCGAGAGAATTTGGCCGGCTTGTCGGGCCGGGTGCTGGAAATCGGCGCCGGTGTCGGGACGAACTTCGCCCTCTATCCGGAGTCCGTCGCACACGTGATCGCCGTGGAGCCCGAGCCGCGGCTCCGCGCCCGGGCCCGTGCCGCGGCCGCGGCGGCGCGCGTTCCGGTTGTCGTGCGTGGCGAGGCGGTCGAGGACTTCAACGGGGATTTCAAAGGGGAGCCCTTTGACGCGGTGGTGTGCTCGCTGGTGCTGTGCTCGGTCAGCGACCCCGTGATGGTGCTGCGGCGTCTGTATGCACTGCTGCGGCCGGGCGGTGAGCTGCGCTATTTCGAGCATGTGGCGAGCGCCGGTGCCCGGGGGCGGTGGCAGCGGTTTCTCGACGCGACGTTGTGGCCGAGGCTGTTCGGCAACTGTCACACGCATCGCGATCCCGAGCCCTGGATCGTGGAGGCCGGATTCGAGGTGAAGACTTCCCGGCGGCAGTGGACCCTACCGATCTGGACACCGATGCCGGTGTCAGAGGTGGCGCTGGGTCGGGCGCACAAACCCTAGAGGGTGTCGAGCCCTTACTTCAGCAGCGCGGGCAGTCGCTCCAGCAGTTCGGGCAACGCTTGGCTCGCCGACTCGCGGATGCAGATCGTTGCGTTTCTGGACAGGGGGGTGGGCTCGGGATTGACCTCGATCACGACGGTGCCGCGCGACAGCGCCAGATCGGGTAGCCCGGCCGCCGGGTAGACGATCGCTGACGTTCCCACCACCACCACCGCGTCGGCGGCCTCCGTCGCCTCAACCGCGCGCCGCCAGGGCTCGTCCGGCAGCGGTTCCCCGAACCACACGATGTCGGGCCGGATCAGGCCGCCGCAGTGGCACACCGGAGGCTCCACCTCCAGCGCCGGTTCCGCCATCTCGGGCAGCGCTTCGGTATAGGGCAGTCCGCAGCGCGCACAACGGAATTCGAAAAGGCTCCCGTGCAGGTGGTGCACCGGCGTGCTGCCCGCGCGCTCGTGCAAGTCGTCGACATTTTGGGTGACGACGGTGACCTCGGCCTTGTTCTGCCAGTCGGCGATAGCGCGGTGTCCGTCGTTGGGCGCGACGTTGGCCACCAGGTAATGGCGCCACAGATACCATCCCCAGACGCGCTCGGGATTGCGCTGCCACCCGTGGGTGCTGGACAGCTCGTAGGGGTCGAAGCGGGCCCACAAGCCGTTCTTGTCATCGCGGAACGTCGGCACCCCGCTCTCCGCGGAGATTCCCGCGCCGCTAAGTACCGTCACTCGCATCCCACAAAGATAGCCGTGCTTGAGAGATACTGGGTACGTGGAGTTGCGGGATTTGCTACGGGTCGACGTGAAGGGGCGCAAGCCGCTGTTCGACCAGCTCAGGACCCAGGTGATCGACGGAGTCCGAGCCGGTGCGTTGCCGCCCGGCACCCGGCTCCCGACGGTGCGCGATCTTGCGGGTCAGCTTGGTGTGGCCGCCAACACCGTGGCCCGCGCCTATCGTGAGCTGGAGTCGGCGGCGATCGTCGAAACACGTGGGCGCTTCGGCACTTTCATTTCCCGTTTCGATCCCACCGATGCCGCGATGTCGGCCGCGGCCAAAGAATACGTCGACGTGGCCCGGGCGCTAGGGCTGACCAAGTCCGACGCGATGCGTTACCTCACCAACGTGCCGGACGACTGAGACTCAACTTCCGGTAGATGATCGACAGCGCGGTGTTCAACGCCCGGCCGCGCCCC
The DNA here is from genome assembly GCA_963845595.1 of uncultured Actinomycetota bacterium. GTDB lineage: Bacteria > Actinomycetota > Actinomycetes > Mycobacteriales > Mycobacteriaceae > Mycobacterium. The sequence goes on along the minus strand of CAWJSU010000001.1, from coordinate 604,566 downwards.
GGTGGCTGAACGGTATCGGCGGCATCTTGTAGCGCCGTGTCGGCCGCGCGCCGCCGTGTCGAGTCAACTTGGCGCGCCAGGCCGGGGGCAGTTCGAACGGCATTTGGCCGCGGGGAAATCTCTTGGCGCACTCGGCGATTCGGCGCTCATCGCAACACCTTGTCCAGCGTGCGCAGGTTGCGGGTCGTGGTGGACGACTTGTAGCGCGCCTTGCCCATGGTCTGGCCGATGGTGCTGTCCAGGGTGCCGCCCTTGGGTACTTGCCAGTAGACGACGCCCACACCGCGGCTGATCTTCTCGTCCGGACCCGCTCGATCGGCCAGCGCCGCGAGCTCGTCCAGCACCGCGGCATCGGTGACGAACGTGACGTAGGACTGGTACCCGTCGACCTCGCGCTCGAACGGGTAGGCCTCCCAGATGGCGCGCACTGTGTCGATGTCGTAAGCCAGCACCCAGGCTTCATACCCGAACCGCTGGCGCAACGTGGCTTCAGCCTTCTTTCGCACCGCGGCGACACTGGACGACGACTCGAGCAACACGTTGCCGCTGGCCAGGATGGTGCGCACGTTGGCGAATCCGGCGTCGGTCAGCGCGGCGGCCACTTCGGCCATTTTGAGGTTGACGCCCCTGACGTTGACGCCACGCAGGAATGCGGCAAACCGGGTCATAAACATCAATTTCACCAGGCCGCGGGGCCGGCCCGCCAGGTGGGGGACGTAGGCTTTCGGCATGGGACGCCAAGTCTTCGACGACAAACTGCTCGCCGTGATCAGTGGGAACTCCATGGGGGTGCTGGCCACCATCAAAAAGGACGGGCGTCCCCAGCTGTCCAACGTCTCGTATCACTTCGACCCGCGCGAAGTGGTGGTGCGGGTGTCTATCACCGAGCCGCGGGCCAAGACCCGTAACCTGCGCCGGGACCCGCGCGCTTCGCTGTTGGTCGATGCCGACGACGGCTGGTCGTATGCCGTCGCGGAGGGCACCGCGGAGCTGACGCCGCCCGCGGCGGCGCCCGATGACGACACCGTCGAAGCGCTGATTGCCTTGTATCGCAACATCGCCGGGGAACATCCGGATTGGGACGAATACCGGCAGGCGATGGTCACCGATCGGCGGGTGCTACTGACGCTGCCGATCTCACACGTTTACGGCATGCCCCCGGGAATGCGGTAGCGATGATGCCTGCCAGGTCGGCCGGTACAGGCTAGGCTGCCGGTATGGCTGAATCGAAGTCTTCGCAAGATCCAAACGAAGCAGAGGACGAGACCAGGCGCAAGTTCCGTGAGGCCCTGGACCGCAAGCTGGCGAAGTCGTCGGGCGGATCCGATCACAAGGACGGCGGCGGCAGGCAGTCGCGGACGCACGGTCCGGTCGAGAGCCGTCGGGAATTCCGCCGCAAGAGCGGCTAGCGTGCGCTCATAGTCTCTGAGTGACAACCCTTTTCGCCCCGGTGATGCATGGCGCAGGCTTCAGCGTGTACCCCGATTCGCCCTGTCTTCCAGATACGGGGACAAGCCGAATTTCTCAACGAGCGTTAGCCAATCGCCGGCCGCGACCGAATATTCAGCAGGTGTCTTCACCCGTTCCTGCACCTTGCCGCGCCAGGAAAACCGAGGGGAGTTGTAGGTTCGCCCGAATTTGGCGGGGTCGAGACATCTAATCGTCAGTGGTTGCACACCAGGAACAAGCAGGACCAGGACGGACGACTCGTAGCAACCCTTCCTCCAGCAGTTGTGCTTTGCCCGTGTCGCAGACACCTGCGCCAGCGCAGCCGCGGCAACCAGTGCGGTGCTGTTCGGGTCGATCACGCGGATCTCATCGCCCACGTCGATCGCCAGGCGCGGTCGCCCGGCCGAATTCACAAGCCGAGCGCTTTTGATGAATCTCCACCCAAGGTGGTTTGCCAATTCAACGTTGGGAAACAGCAGACAGCGAGTCGGTTCTCCCGGTACGGGCCGGTGTACATGCAACCCACTTCGGCGGCTGACGATCGAAAGAAGCTCATCGAAGTCCGAGTCCCACAACCACGCGTCGACATAGCCCGCCGGCGGCTCGTCGAGCCGTGTTCCGGTACCAGTGCGATGATCTCGTCCGCCGAGAGCAAAGTGGTGGGGACCAGACCGCAGGTGCAGCGCCGTACCCATCGTCTTGGTATTGCTGCCGTACGCCCAGAGGCCGAGCTTGGCATCACTGAACGAAAAAACATTTCCCCGCCGCCGATTGACGGACAGGCCATCGCTCGTGACGCAAATGACGATCTCTCGGGTGTTGTACCACCCGAGGTAGGCGAGTATGCCCACGACAAGGACGATCGCAACTACGGTGGCGGAAGTGTTGTGTGTCCACCCCCCCGGGGCACGGTTCAGTAAGTAAATCCCGCAAAATATCACCACCATCAGAGCCACGAACCAGACGTAGTAGATCCCCTTGGGGCGCCCGTTTGCGTCGATCACGTTGGACATCGCTTTGGACAACGGGAATGGGGGTTTTGCCACGAACTGACGGGACACAGCGGCGTGCCCCGGGCTGGGCGGTGGCAGATCTGCGCCGCGCTTCTGTTCGGCAAGTTGGTGTTCCAGATCGGCGATGCGTTTCTCGGGGTCGTCCTCGTCCACACCCTGATGGTCCCACCCGGAGCCGCTGGTTCAGCCAAATCAGGCCGAGGCTGCAGCCGCTAGCCCTTTTTCGCCGCGTCTTCCAGGTACCGGGCCAAGCCGAATTTCTCAACGAGCGTTAGCCAGTCACCAGGGGCCTTCGCGCCAGCGAACGTGAACCCACAGCCGAGGACCCCGAAACCTCTGGCACCTAGGCTCAGCTTCGGCGAGCATGTGAGGCGTGACCGCGGTCGAAGCTATTGAGCCGGAGCCATTTATCGATGGCATCATCTACGGCGAAGGACCCCGATGGCACAACGACAGGCTCTGGTTCAGTGACGGACCGGCAGGTCGGGTGTGCTCGGTGGGCGAAACTGGTGACGTCACCGTGGAGGCCGAGGTCGAGCACGCCTCCGGGCTGGGCTGGCTGCCCGACGGGACGCTCGTGGTGTCCGCCCTCTTCGAGCCAAAGATCCATCACGTCGACGCACAAGGGCAGGTAGCAGCGACGTACGACCTCAGCGACCTCGCCTGGTCGACCAACGACCTGTTCGTCGCCCCTGACGGTCGTAGCTACGTGGACCTCTACCAGGCGAGCGCGACTGCGATGGACGGCGCGATCGGCCTCGTCGACCCTGCCGGAGCCGTGCGGATCGTGGCAACCGGCCTCGCCGTCCCGAACGGCCTCGCGTTCTTGCCCGCCGGGTCAACCCTCGTCGTCAGCGAGACAAACGGGTCGCGGATTCTCGCGTTTCCGAGCGAAGCAGACGGAAGCCTTGGCCCCCCGAGCGTGTTCGCTGACCTTGGCGAACATCGGCATCCCGACGGCCTCTGCGTCGACGTCGAAGGCGGGGTGTGGGTCGGCTGCTACGACACCGGCGAATTCCTCAGGGTCGTCGCGGGCGGCACCGTCACCCACCGCGTCGCGATCGACCGTGGATGGGCTATCGCACCTGCCCTCGGCGGACCCGACGGGCACACGCTGTACATGGTGGTCGACGAGACCACCCTCGAGGGCCTCGTGAGGGGCGAGTCCACGGGGCGGATCATGCGGGCGCGAGTCGAGGTGCCGGGTGCGGGATCGCCCTGAGATCGCGGTTCCGTGAGGTTGGGCGCCGGAGGCCTGCACCCTTCCGACCGCAGAACGTCCAGATCGGGTGGCTGCCTCACTGCCGCGCAGATCTAAACTGTCACGGTGCCGAAACTGCAGCTTGTCCAAGACCCGGCCGCCGACGCCCTGCTGGACGACAATCCGTTCGCCTTGCTCGTCGGCATGCTGCTCGACCAGCAGGTGCCGATGGAGACCGCATTCGCGGGTCCGAAGAAGATCGCGGACCGGATGGGCGATTTCGACGCCCGCGAGATCGCCGACTACGACCCGGACAAGTTCGCCGCGCTGTGCTCGGAAAGACCTGCGATACACCGCTTTCCGGGTTCGATGGCCAAGCGGATCCAGGCCCTGGCGCAGATCATCGTGGACCGTTACGACGGAGATGCGGCCGCATTGTGGTTGGCCGGTGAACCGGACGGCAACGAGCTGTTGCGTCGGCTCAAGGGGCTACCCGGTTTTGGCGAGCAGAAGGCGCAGATCTTCCTGGCGTTGCTCGGCAAGCAGTACGGCGTGGCGCCGAAGGGCTGGCGAGCGGCGGCCGGAGAATTCGGAAAGGCCGGCACACACATTTCGGTCGCCGATATCGTCGACGCCCAATCGTTGGGGAAAGTGCGATCGCATAAGAAGCAGATGAAGGCCGCAGCCAAGGCGTCCAAGCAGTAACCGAAGGGAAAGGCGGCAACGTGAAGACACACATAACGTGTCCGTGCGGCGAGGCCATCGTCGGCAAGGACGAGGATGAGCTCGTCGAGCTGACCCAGGCGCACCTTGCCAGCGTTCATCCGGGTCTGGAGTACGACCGCGACTCAATCCTTTTCATGGCGTATTAAATTTGCCGCGAGCGTACCTGGCTGTACGGCGACACGCCGTTAGCCACGTACATCTGCGCGCGCTGGCGTCCGCAAGATATCTAGGGCACCACCGTTGAGCCGATGGTGGGCATGAACTGGCACTGCTTTTCCTTGGTGGTGACCTGCCCGAAGATCGTCGACATGATGCTGCCGGAACCGGTGTCGGCAATCGCGGTCAACGTCGTCGGCCCGTCCGGATTGATGTCCGGGCGCGGCTTGAGCGTGACGCTCCCGGACTTGCCGGTGGTCAGGTTCACCCAGGTGACGTTCAACGGCAGCCGCTGCACATCGGCGGGCCCGGGTGTACCGACCGCGGTAAACACGTAGGCGGTCTGCCCCGGCGCGGGCCCGGGCAGCGGGATCTTGGCCGGCCCGGCCACCGAGAGCGCGGTCGCGATCGAGTTACTGCCGTCCGCAAGGCAATTGGTACCGATCGAGGGGTACATGAAGTCTTGGGTGGGCGGGGTGTCGGGGCCGAAACCCGGGGCCGCCGCCGGGGCGGCCGCCGGTGCAGGGGCCGGCGCCGGAGCCGCCGGAGCGGGCGCCGGGGCGGCCGGCGCGGGTGCCGGAGTGGGTGCCGCGACGGGCACGGTGGTCCCGGGTGCCGGTGCGGCCGCAGGCGGGGTAGCCGCAGGCGGGGCGGGGACTGTCTGGGGGGCCGGACCCGCCGCGCGGACCGGGTCGATACCCGTGGGCAGATGCGCCAGCGTGCCGGGCTCGATGCCTGCCGGTGGCAGGTGAGGTACCGGCGCGGCGTCGGGTGTGGGCGTGGCGGGCACGGCCAGAGGAGGAGACCCGGGCGGCGGGTTGGCCGGCTCGGCCACGAACTGGTTCACCGACGCGGCCACGTTCCGCGACTCGGTTGGTGCGGTCGGATTGTGGGTGAACGCTTGCGCCGCCGCCATCAGCAGCTGGGTCGCCTCCGCAGGATTGCTGGCGGCTTGCTGGATTATCGGGCTCAACTGAGCCAACGCCGGCAGGCCCGGTAGCTGTTGGGCGGGGTTCGGCGGGGGCGTCGCCGGGTCGGCTGCCGCGCTCGGGCAGAGCCCGAACGCGGCAGCCGATGCCGCGACGACGGCAGCCAAACCTTTGGACAGGTTCCAAGTGCTTACCACGGTGTCCTCCGGTATTCGGTGCTGGGTTGTCGGTCTAAGGGCCTGCTCAGGGCAGGGCGGAAAGCAGCGACGTAGGTATGGCCGGCGCTGCGGGTGCGACCGGCGGCGTTGCCGGTTGCCCGGGAACGGTGCCCCTTGCCAGCGCCGACAGGTCGCCCGGAAGCGAAATCTGCGCCGGCACATTCACTGGCAGGCCGGGCAGCGCGGGCATGTCAACCTTCGCCTGCGGTATTCCCGGTGTGGTCGCCGGCACGGTGGCGGAGGCAGGAGCGGCAGGGGCGGTGATGCCAGGGATGGAGGGCAACCCTGGAACCGCTGGAACCGCTGGAACCGCTGGAACCGCCGGGGTCGCCGGGACCGCGGATGCCGCCGGTGCCGTCAGCCCCGGGATAGAGGGCAACCCGGGAATCGCCGGGGTCGCCGGAGTGGCTGGGACAGCGGTTGCCGCCGGGACCGCGGATGCCGCCGGTGCCGTCAGCCCGGGGATAGAGGGCAACCCGGGAATCGCCGGGGTCGCCGGAGCCGCCGGGACAGCGGTTGCCGCCGGGACCGCGGAAGCCGCCGGTGCCGCTATCCCGGAGATCGGCGCGTTGACCCCGGGAATAGTGGGAACGGTAGGGCTTGTCGGCGCGGCGGGAGTGGCGGAGGGTGCCGTCACGCCGGGAATCGACGGGATCGCCGCCGGCGCGGCCGTGGGCGTCGCGGCCGCGGCCGGGGTCAGGCCCGGAAGGGTGGCGCTGATCCCGGGAGCGGTCGGTGGAGCGATCGGCGGGGTGGCGCCGAGGGCCGTCGCGAGGTTCTGCAGAATTTGGGGTGCGTTGGCCGCGGAACTAATGAGCTGTTGCGGAATGTTCAGCGCAGGCGCCGGGTCCGGCGCCGGTGCCGGCGCGGGGTCGGCGTGGGCGATACCGCCCGTCAGTAGCGCGCCGGCCGAACCGAGTACGACGGCGGTTGCGCGCAAGTAAGTCCAGATGGTTGGCATGACTCTCCCTGGTTGTCGATGACAGGTCCCGCGCTGAAGCTACTTTGATACGGGTGTGACTCAAGTGACACGTGTGGCATTTATGTGATCGTTATCCAGACGAGTGACGGCGGTGACCTGGGTGGCCGGCCGCCGCGTCGGGTGCCGTGGTTCGTCGGCAAACTAGAGTCGGGCTGATAGACACCACCTCGGCCGCGCGCGCGGCAACCATCACCCGGCGGCTGCTGCATGCGGGCGCGCCGGCGCTGCTGCTTCTCAGCGTCGCGGCGCGACTCGGCTGGACATACCTCGCGCCCCACGGCGCAAACTTCGTCGACCTGCACGTATACCTGGGTGGCGCCGCGGCCATCGACCATCCCGGCACCCTGTACAGCTACGTGTATGCCGACCAAACGCCGGACTTTCCGTTGCCGTTCACCTATCCGCCGTTTGCCGCGGTCGTGTTCTACCCGCTGCACCTGCTGCCGTTCGGGCTGGTTGCCTTTCTGTGGCAGATCGGCACGATCGCCGCGTTGTACGGCGCGGTGCGGATCAGCCAGCGCCTGATCGGCGTTGCGTCCAATAGCGGTCACCGTGTCGCGATGGTGTGGACGGCGATCACCATCTGGATCGAGCCGCTACGCAACAACTTCGACTACGGGCAGATCAATGTGTTTTTGTTGCTGGGGGTGCTGTGGGCGGCCTACACCACGCGCTGGTGGCTATCGGGGCTGCTGGTCGGCGTCGCGGCCGGCATCAAGTTGACGCCCGCAATCGCCGGTGTCTATCTCCTCGGCGTCCGGCGCTTCGGCGCGGCCGTGTTTTCGGCGGTCGTGTTCCTCGCCACGGTCGGGGTGTCGTGGCTGGTGGTCGGTGATCTGGCCCGCTACTACTTCACCGACCTGCTCGGCGACGCGCACCGGGTCGGGCCCATCGCCACGTCGATCAATCAATCCTGGCGCGGCGGCCTGTCCCGGATTCTCGGCCACGACGCGGGCTTTGGTCCACTGGTGCTGGCCGGGATCGCCGTCACCGCGGTGGCTGCCATCCTGGCCTGGCGGGCGCTGGACGGGTCCGATCGGCTCGGCAGGTTGCTCGTGGTCGAGTTGTTCGGGCTGCTGCTCTCGCCGATTTCGTGGACCCACCACTGGGTGTGGCTGGTGCCGCTGATGATCTGGCTGATTCACGGACCACTGCGCGAGCGTCCCGGTGCGCGGATCCTCGGCTGGGGCTGGTTGGCGCTCACCCTGATCGGCCTGCCGTGGTTGCTGCTCTTTGCGCAGCCGACCATCTGGCAAATTAGCCGACCCTGGTATCTGGCCTGGGCCGGGCTGGTTTACATCGTTGCGACGGTGGCGACCTTGGTGTGGATCGCGGCCACCGGGAAACACGCCGTCGGGTCCGTCGGCCCGGCGCCGCCGCAGCCCGTGACGCAGGCCGTGTCGTCGGGCGGTTAGTGGGCGGTTATTTCCTGACGATCCCGTTGATATCGCGCGCCATCTCGATGTCGTTCTTGGTGATGCCACCCGCGGAATGCGTAACCAGCGCGAAAGTCACTGTTCGCCAACGAATATCGATATCTGGGTGATGGTCCTTGCTTTCCGCGTGCTCGGCCACCCGGCGCACCGCGTCGATGCCGGCAAGAAACGTCGGAAACTTGATCGATCGGCGCAGTGCACCCCCGGAGCGTTCCCAGCCGTCGAGGTCGGGCAGTGCGGCGTCTACTTCCTCGTCCGTTAACACAGCCATAACTCGTAACCTTTCCTTTGTTCAAAAGCCTTGCTAGTTAGCACTTTATGCCAAAACCGCGGCCTGTGGCAGGGGCGCACGGGTATTGGCTGCGGTTAACGCCATGGTCGGCACCGCGCGTATTACGCACCTCAATCAGTTCGATTTCCCCTCTCTCTTATAATCTTTCGAGATTGAACTCGCCGTGCCCAGTCGGTCGCGCGCTAAGACAAAGATCTACTGCGCTGCGGGTACCACGGTGGCTGGTGCTCGCCGAGGGCCAGCCTCGTTGGTGGCCATCGCGGGCCGGACTGACCGCGCGCAGCTGGACCGTTATGCCGCCGCCATAGAATCTGGGCGGGCAGGGGAAGAGTCGCGGCGGGGTGAACCTCGGAGACATCTAGATACCAGAGCGCGCTACGGAATAGTGTTACAGCACAGGAGAATTCAGCAGCGGGCTACCGCCAGACCGGCAGCGCCGGTGTACAGTAACCAAAAGCTGGACACCCTCAATCATTACGAGGAATCAACGAGCTCCAATTTCCGAATGCTGTTCAGGTGATCTTGGGACAACTGGACGAATCTGACGGCGATGTCCTGTGTTTGGGGCGAAAATAATAAGGCTTTCATTTCACCTTCCTGACGCCCGACAGCGACCAAAGCGCCGGCGAACGGTTGGTCATCCCGGACTTTACTCATCAGGTAATACATTGATGCCGGACCCCGTTGCCATTGCAGAAAACCGTTAATTGTGCCCGTCTCAACGCGGCACCATTTACCGGAGACCTCGACGTAGACTTCATCAGCCGCGACGTCGAGCGTATGGGTGTGCGGCCACGCGGGTGCCTCAGCGTCGTCCCAGCTGTGGTAGGGGACTGGAAAGGTGGAGAGCATCCGCTGCGGGTGCTCCAAAGCGTGCAGTGTGTTGGTTGAACGGAACAGGAGCGCCTGCCTCCACTCGTCAAACGTCTTGTAGCGCTTGTGGGGCAGGCCTTCTGCGTCGTAGACGCTGTCGTCGGCAAGGACTTGGAAGGCGCCCTGTGCGGTAGGCGCGACTACCGAGGTCTGGAATCTGGTCCAGGTGAGGAGCAGTTGATGCGACGGAAAGCATTCTTGAGGCGTGCCCTTCATGGTAATGAAGGGAAATTGCTCTTGAAGTGGCTTTTTCGATGGAATCAGTTGATAGAGATCTACTCCGTAGGCCTTCGCCATTTCCTGCGCACTATCTGAAAATCCTGAGGTCGAAACAATGGCGCCGTGAGTTACATTCTGCATGTCTTGGAATTTCATGCAAAGCTGCTCAACGTCGGAAACATCCAGCGACGTACCTTCATGCTTCGGCTCGTACGGCTTGAAGGCATATTTCCCGGTCTCCGCGTCGTTAACGGTGACGGTGACATCGAAATCTAGCGTTTTTTCGGTTGCCGAGTCCATCACCATGTCGCCGATCTTGACATCGACGGCATAGCGGTCCCATCGCGCGCAACAGAGTCCTATCAGGTGCTGCACAAGCATGGGGGTAAGAGGTGACTTGGCCGCCATCAAAACCTCCTAGTCGTTCCCTGGCGTGTACCTGTCTGCCATCGGCCTGTCGGACCAGCCTGCGACCGCGGTCAAACTGTCCCCGGTGATTTAGTTGCCATTGACAGTCGCCACACCGGTACCCGGTTTGCTGTGTTTCCCAGGTGAGGTGCAGCAGTGGCCGCGAGTTGACGCGACCACGTCACCGAACAGTACTCCGCCGTCTGACCTGGTATTTCGACCCCCCAGCGGGCTCCGGAAGGCGTCAGACGGCGAACGCAAGAACTTCGCAAGCGGTTCGCGGCAAACTAACGGCGCATTGCTACAACTGAGAACTTAAGGCGGAAACCATCATGAACGGTCCTAACAACCTGAAGCGGATCATCGCCGGGGTACTGCTGTCGGGGGGCGTCGCGGTGGCCGGCTCGGGCATGGCCGCGGTCACGGCCCACGCGCAACCCGGGCCCGCGCCGCTGAATCACTGGCCCGGTTGCACCGAGGAGCACCCACAGGGCCCCTGCAACTGGTGCCCAGGGCAGGAATTGCCGCCGACCGGTAATCACGTCACCAACCCGGTCCGTTGGGACAACAGCGTCTGCCACACGTATTACTACGTGAACTTCGGGACGGGCAATGTCGCCTCGAACATCTGGGACGGGCCTAACCCACCGGCGCTGGCCGGGCATTAATTCCGACGGTATACCGTCACTGGCCATGCCGACCCAGATCGTTGTGGCCGGAGCGATCATCTGCGGCTCCATGCTCTTGGTGGCGCAGCGGGCGCGGCCGCCGGAGTTGGCGGGCCGCTGGGAACTGCCCGGCGGTAAGGTCGCGGCGGGCGAAACCGAGCGCGAGGCGCTGGCCCGCGAGCTGGCCGAGGAACTGGGCCTCGAGGTCACCGACGTGGTGGTGGGCGAGCGCCTGGGTGTCGATATTGCGCTGAATGACACCACCACCCTGCGGGCATATCTGGTGCGCCTGGTTCGCGGGGAACCGCGCGCGCATGATCACCGGGCGCTGCGTTGGGTGACGGTTGCCCAACTGCACGAAGTCGATTGGGTACCGGCCGATCGCGGCTGGCTGGGGGATCTGGCGCAAGCCTTTTGACAGGCTTTTAGGAAGGCGTTTCAAAGAAAGTCCACAGACTCAATCCAGCCATCCCACAGCGGGGCCGAAGGTAGGCGACGTCGACTAGTGGCGAGACCACTGGCAAAACCTGAATCTGGGCCTCCTCGTGATGAGGCGTGATGAGGCGTGATGACTGCTTCCACGCCGCCAGTTGCGGTGTCCGAGGGGTGAAACGTGAGGGCACCGGTTTCGGGCGGACCAGCGCTAGCCGACTAGGAGGGTTATTCCTTGACCGTTACACCTCACGTTGGTGGACCGCTCGAGGAACTGCTGGAGCGCAGCGGGCGCTTCTTCACACCCGGGGAGTTCTCCGCCGATCTGCGCACGGTGAGCCGGCGCGGCGGCCGCGAAGGTGACGTGTTCTACCGCGACCGGTGGAGCCACGACAAGGTGGTCCGGTCCACCCACGGAGTCAACTGCACCGGCTCGTGCTCGTGGAAGATCTACGTCAAAGACGGGATCATCACCTGGGAAACCCAGCAAACCGACTATCCGTCGGTGGGCCCGGACCGGCCCGAATACGAGCCGCGCGGTTGTCCCCGCGGTGCGTCGTTCTCCTGGTACAGCTACTCGCCCACCCGGGTGCGCTATCCCTACGCCCGCGGCGTGCTGGTCGAGATGTTCCGGGAAGCCAAGGCGCGCCTCGGCGATCCGGTGCTGGCATGGGCCGACATCCAGGCCGATCCGCAGCGCCGCCGCCGTTACCAGCAGGCCCGCGGTAAGGGCGGACTGGTCCGGGTGACCTGGGCCGAGGCCAGCGAGATGATCGCCGCGGCCCACGTGCATACCATCAAGACCTACGGCCCGGACCGGGTCGCCGGGTTCACGCCCATCCCGGCGATGTCGATGGTCAGCCATGCCGCGGGGTCGCGGTTCATCTCGCTGATCGGCGGCGCGATGACGTCGTTCTATGACTGGTACGCCGACCTGCCGGTGGCCTCGCCGCAGGTTTTCGGCGACCAGACCGACGTCCCCGAATCCGGGGATTGGTGGGACGCGTCCTATCTGGTCATGTGGGGCTCCAACGTCCCGATCACCCGGACGCCCGACGCGCACTGGATGGCCGAGGCGCGCTACCGGGGCACCAAAGTCGTTGTGGTCAGCCCGGATTATGCCGACAACACCAAGTTCGCCGACGAGTGGATGCGATGCGCCGCCGGCACCGACGCCGCGCTCGCCATGGCGATGGGCCACGTGATTCTTTCGGAATACTATGTGCGCAAACAGGTTCCATTCTTCGTCGATTACGTACGCCGCTACACCGACCTGCCGTTTTTGATCAAGCTGGAACCGCGCGGCGAGGCGCTGGTGCCGGGAAAGTTCTTGACCGCAGCCGATATCGGTGAAGAAGTGGAGAACTCGGCGTTCAAACCCGCGTTGCTGGACGAGGTCACCGGCCGAGTCGTGATACCACACGGCTCGCTCGGGTTCCGCTACGGCGAGGACGGCGTCGGGAAGTGGAACCTGGACCTGGGCCCGGTGATACCCGCGCTCAGCGTCGAAGCCGACGGCGCCGGCGAGCTGGTGGATCTGCCCAGCTTTGACACCGTCAACGGCCATGGCGAGACCGTGTCGCGGGGCGTGCCGGTACGTCGGGTGGGTGAGCATCTGGTGTGCACGGTGTTCGACCTGATGCTGGCCCAGTACGCGGTGGCGCGCCCAGGGTTGCCCGGCGAATGGCCCACCGGTTACGACGACCCGACTCAGCAGAACACCCCGGCCTGGCAGGAACCGATCACCGGGGTGCCCGCCGCGCAGGCCATCCGCGTCGCCAAGGAATTCGCCCGCAACGCAGAGGAATCCGGTGGGCGATCCATGGTGATCATGGGCGGAGGCATCTGCCACTGGTTCCACGGCGACGTCATCTACCGCTCGGTGCTGGCGCTGCTGATGCTGACCGGGTCGATGGGACGCAACGGCGGGGGATGGGCCCACTATGTGGGTCAGGAGAAGGTGCGCCCGCTGTCCGGGTGGCAGACCATGGCCAACGCCACCGACTGGGCGCGACCGCCGCGGCAGGTGCCCGGCGCGTCGTACTGGTATGCGCACACCGACCAGTGGCGGTATGACAGTTACGGGGCGGATAAGCTGGCCAGCCCGGTGGGCCGCGGCAGGTTCACCGGCAAGCACACCATGGACCTGCTGGCCTCGGCGACGGCGATGGGCTGGAGCCCGTTCTATCCGCAGTTCGACCGGTCCAGTCTCGACGTCGCCGACGAGGCGCGGGAGGCGGGACGTGACGTCGCCGAGTACGTGGCCGAACAACTCGCCGTGCGCAAGCTGAAGCTCGCGATCACCGATCCCGACGATCCGGCCAATTGGCCGCGGGTGCTTAGCGTCTGGCGGTCCAACCTGATCGGCTCGTCGGGCAAGGGCGGCGAGTACTTCCTGCGGCATCTGCTGGGCACCGACTCCAACATCCAGGGCGACGCGCCATGCGACGCCGAGATTCCCGAGGGCAAGCTCGACTTGATGATGTCGATCGACTTCCGGATGACGTCGACGACGCTGGTGTCCGACGTGGTGCTGCCCGCCGCGACCTGGTACGAGAAGTCCGACCTGTCCAGCACGGACATGCACCCCTACGTGCACGCGTTCAGTCCGGCGATCGACCCGCCGTGGGAAACACGTTCGGACTTCGACGCATTCGCCACCATCGCCCGTGCCTTCAGCGCAATGGCCAAGCGCCATCTCGGTACTCGCAGCGACGTGGTGCTAACCGCCTTGCAGCATGACACCCAAGATGCGATGGCGTATCCCGATGGCACCGAACGTGATTGGCTGAATACCGGTGAGGTGCCGGTGCCGGGCAAGACGATGAGCAAGCTCACCGTGGTGGAGCGGGACTACGCCGCGATCTATGACAAGTGGGTGACCCTGGGGCCGCTCGTCGACCGGTTCGGGATCACCATCAAGGGCTACACGGTCCATCCGTACCGCGAGATCAGCGAGTTGGCCGCCAAGTTCGGGGTGATGAATTCCGGTGTGGCCGCGGGCCGTCCGGCGATTACCACGGACCGACGGATGGCGGATGTAATACTCGCGTTGTCCGGGACATGCAACGGCAGACTCGCGGTAGAGGGATTCCTCGAGCTGGAGAAGCGCACCGGCCAGCGGCTGGCACAGCTGGCCGAGGGCAGCGAGGAAAAGCGCATCACCTACGCCGACACCCAGGCGCGCCCGGTCCCGGTGATCACCAGCCCGGAATGGTCCGGCAGCGAGACCGGTGGTCGTCGTTATGCGCCGTTCACGATCAACATCGAGCACCTAAAGCCGTTCCACACCCTGACCGGGCGGATGCACTTCTATGTTTCTCACGACTGGGTAGAGGAGCTGGGCGAGCAGCTGCCCGTCTACCGGCCGCCACTGGACATGGCACGGCTGTTCAACCAACCCGAGCTGGGGCCCACCGAAGACGGCGTCGGGCTGACGGTGCGCTATCTGACACCACACTCCAAGTGGTCGTTTCACTCCACCTACCAGGACAACTTGTACATGCTGTCGTTGTCGCGTGGCGGCCCGACGATGTGGATGAGCCCCGGTGACGCTGCGAAAATTAAAGTGCGCGACAACGATTGGGTCGAGGCGGTCAATGCCAACGGAATCTACGTGTGCCGGGCGATCGTCTCGCACCGGATGCCCGACGGTGTAGTGTTCGTCTACCACGTGCAGGAACGCACGGTAGACACGCCCCGTACCGAGACCAACAACAAGCGCGGCGGCAACCACAACGCGCTGACCCGGGTGCGCATCAAGCCCAGCCACCTGGCGGGCGGCTACGGCCAGAATGCGTTCGCGTTCAACTACCTTGGCCCGACTGGTAACCAGCGCGACGAGGTGACCGTGGTGCGTCGCCGCAGCCAGGAGGTGACGTACTGACCATGAAAGTCATGGCGCAGATGGCGATGGTGATGAACCTCGACAAATGCATTGGCTGCCATACCTGTTCGGTGACCTGTAAGCAGGCCTGGACCAACCGCAGCGGAACCGAATACGTGTGGTTCAACAATGTCGAAACCCGTCCGGGCGTGGGGTATCCGCGCACCTACGAGGACCAGGACCGGTGGCGCGGGGGATGGGTGCGCGACAAGAAGGGCCGGCTGCGGCTGCGCGACGGCGGCCGCATCCATAAGCTGCTGCGGATCTTCGCCAATCCTAGGTTGCCCACCATCGACGACTATTACGAGCCGTGGACCTACGACTACGAAAACCTGACCCAGGCGCCGGCGGGGGACACCTTCCCGACGGCCCCGCCGCGAAGCCAGCTCACCGGCAAGCCGATGAAGGTGTCGTGGGGTTCGAACTGGGACGACAACCTCGCTGGCTCGCCGGAGATCGTGCCCAACGACCCGATCCTGAAGAAGGTCAGCCAAGAGATCAAGCTGAAGCTCGAAGAGACGTTCATGTTCTACCTGCCGCGCATCTGCGAGCACTGCCTGAACCCGTCGTGCGTGGCCTCGTGCCCATCCGGGGCGATGTACAAGCGCACTGAGGACGGCATCGTGCTCGTCGACCAGGACCGCTGTCGTGGCTGGCGGATGTGTGTGTCCGGATGTCCTTACAAGAAGGTGTATTTCAACCACAAGACCGGCAAGGCCGAGAAGTGCACGTTGTGCTATCCGCGCATCGAGGTCGGGCTGCCGACGGTGTGCTCGGAAACGTGCGTGGGACGGTTGCGTTACCTCGGGTTGGTGCTCTACGACGTCGATCGGGTGCTCGAGGCGGCGTCGGTGGAAAACGACATCGACCTGTACGAGGCGCAGCGCCAGATCCTGTTGGACGCAGGCGATCCCGAGGTGATCGCCGGCGCGCGGGCCGAGGGCATCGCCGAGGAGTGGATCGACGCGGCTCAGCGGTCGCCGGTGTATGCGCTGATCAACACCTACCAGGTGGCTCTTCCACTGCATCCGGAGTACCGGACCATGCCGATGGTCTGGTACATCCCGCCGCTGTCACCGGTGGTCGACGCGGTCAGCCACGACGGGCACGACGGGGAGGACCTGGGCAATCTCTTCGGTGCGCTGGAGGCGTTGCGTATCCCGATCCAGTACCTGGCCGAGCTGTTCACCGCCGGCGACACCGAGGTGGTCGCGGGTGTGCTGCGGCGGTTGGCGGCGATGCGGTCCTACATGCGCGATATCAACCTGGGCCGGGAAACTCAGCCGCACATCCCGCATTCGGTCGGGATGACCGAAGAGCAGATTTACGAGATGTACCGGCTGCTGGCCATCGCGAAATACGAAGACCGCTACGTCATTCCGACGGCCTACGCCGCCGATCTGCCCGGCGCGGAGATGGCCGAGGAGATGGGGTGCTCGTTATCGTTCGACGGCGGACCGGGCATGTACCAATCCGGTCCGTTCGGCGAAGGCAGCGGCGCTCCGGTTCCGGTGTCGGTAGAGACATTCCACGCCGTTCAACAACGACAGGTTGGTGAGGCGGGCGCAGGTCCCAAACGCTCCAGAGTGAATCTGCTCAACTGGGATGGCAATGGCGCACCCGCGGGACTGTTTCCGGAGTCCAAGCGATGAGATTGCTGTCCGGAGTCCGCGACCGTTCCAGCATCCGGACGATGCGGGACCGGCTGGTGTGGCAGTCGGCCTCGCTGCTGCTGGCCTATCCGGATGACGGGCAGTGCGAGCGGCTCGACACCGTCGAAGAGCTGCTGAACCATATCGACGGGCGGCCTGCGGCGCTGCTCCGCCAGACGATCGCCGCGCTGCGTGCTCTTGATCCGATGACGGCCGCCACCGGCTACGTCGAGACCTTCGACATGCGGCGCCGTTGCACGATGTATCTGACCTACTGGACCGCCGGTGACACCCGCAATCGCGGCCGGGAGATGCTCGCGTTCGCCTCCGCCTACCGCGACGCCGGTGTCGAACCACCGGGAATAGAGGCGCCGGACCACTTGCCGGTGGTGCTCGAATTCGCCGCCACCGTCGATCCTGAAGTCGGGCGCAGGATACTCACCGAACACCGGATCCCGATCGACGTACTACGCAGCGCCTTGGCCGATGCCAAGTCCCCGTACGAGCACACCGTGGCAGCGGTCTGCGCAACTCTGCCGGCAGCGACCGACCAGGACGTGCGGCGCGCGGAACGCCTAGCCAAGGCTGGACCCCCCGCGGAATCCGTTGGACTGCAACCCTTTACCGTGACCGTGCCACCCAGACGCCAAAAAGGAGCGTCACATGTTTAGCAACGTCCTGTTCTGGGACATCTCGCCCTACGTCACGCTGTCGGTTTTGATTGTCGGCACCTGGTGGCGTTACCGCTACGACAAATTCGGCTGGACCTCCCGTTCCTCGCAGATCTACGAGTCGCGGCTGCTGCGCGTCGGCAGCCCCATCTTCCATTTCGGCATCCTGGCGGTTTTCGCCGGACACGTGATGGGGTTGTGCATCCCACCGCGGGTGACTCACATGCTGAAAATGAGCGACCACTTCTACCATCTGCAGGCGGTCATCGCCGGGTCGGCGGCGGGCATTGCGACGCTGGTCGGTATCGGGTTGCTGATCTACCGGCGGTTCACCCGCCCGGCCGTGTTGGCGGCCACCACCCGCAGCGACAAGGTGATGTATGTGGTACTGGTGCTGGCGATCGTGGTGGGCCTCTACTGCGACCTCATCGGCACGGGGTTTCATGGCGGGGAGTTCCACTACCGCTACACGGTCGGCATGTGGTTCCGCCGGATCTGGCTGCTGCAGCCGCACGGGGAAGTGATGGTGAACGCACCGTTTGACTACCAGCTGCACGCCCTCATCGGCATGGTGCTGTTCACGCTGTTGCCGTTCACCCGGCTGGTGCACATATTCAGCGCTCCGATCGCCTACCTGTTCCGGCCTTACATCGTGTACCGCAGCCGCGAAGCGGCGGACAAACACGAACTGGTCGGTTCAGCGCCCCGCCGCCGCGGCTGGTAGGCGCGGCGGGCCTCGTTTCGAGGTCGCCGTGCAGGTGGATCACCTTGAGCCGGTGTGTGATTGCCAAGCTTGCCTCGGCGGGCCGGGTGCACAGGCATTTGTCGCTATCTCTAGTCCGAAGTTGCGACGGCTTTCGGGCACGATCTGATGCTTGAGCTGGACAAACGGCTCTGAACTGGCGTAGGAATGTAGTCAGAATATTGAGCGTGTCGCCCTCGTGTATGGACTGTAATCGAGTATTATTCTGGCTATGCCACGTCAGCAGGGCCGGGTTCACGTAGTCAGAGTTCACAAGACGCACGTGGACAAGCAGGGCCAGCACCGCCAGTACACGTCGGCCTACCTGCGACGCACCTACCGCGACGGGTCCGCAGTGCGCAACGAGACCGTGGCCAACCTGTCGATGCTGCCGCCGGAGGCGGTCGACGCGATCGAGGCGACGCTGAAGGGCCAGACGCTGGTGGCGGCCGGATCGGAGTTCAGCAAGTCGCGTTCCCTGCCGCATGGGCACGTGGCCGCGGTGGCAGCGATGGCGCACAAGCTCGGCTTGGCCGCGTTGCTGGGCCCGCCCTGCCGAGACCGCGATCTGGTGGTCGCGTTGATCATCTCGCGGGTGGTGCGGCCCAAGCCCAAGCGGTCCACCCTGTCGTGGTGGTCGGACACCACCCTGGGACCCGATTTGGGCGTGGCTGAGGCCTGCACCGACGAGATTTACGCCGCCATGGACTGGCTGACCGGCCGCCAAGAGGCGATCGAGAAGAAGCTCGCCGACAAACACCTTGGCCCGCAAGCTAATCCGTCGCGGATGGCGCTGTTTGACCTGACCTCGGCGTGGGTGACCGGGCGATGCTGCCAGCTGGCCGCGCGCGGCTATTCCCGCGACGGAAAAAAGGGTTGCGAGCAGATCGAATACGGGGTGCTGTGCGACCCGGCTGGACGCCCGGTCGCGGTCCGGGTGTTCGGCGGTGCCACCGCCGATCCGGAATCGTTCACCGAGATCGTCGAGGTCGTCAAAGACAAGCTGCACCTCGCCAACCTGGTGCTGGTCGGTGATCGCGGCATGATCACCACTGCGCGCATCGACGCGCTACGCAAACTCAACGACCACCCCGAAAGCCCCACCGATTTCGATTGGATCACCGCGCTACGCGCACCCGCGATCGCCAAACTGGCCCGCGACGACGGGCCGCTGCAGATGAGCCTGTTCGATACCCAAGACCTCGCCGAGATCACCCACCCCGACTACCCCGGCGAACGCCTGATCGCCTGCCGCAACCCCGCTCTGGCCGACCAACGCGCCCGTAAACGTCAAGACCTGCTGCAAGCCACCGAGAAATTACTGGCCGCGATCGCCGGGCGGGTCAGCGCGGGCACCTTGCGTGGGGCCGGCAAGATCGGCGAAGCGGTCGGTGCGGCCATCGGGAAATACAAGATGGGCAAGCACTTCCGGCGCGAGATCACCGACACCCACTTCGGTTTCGAGCGTGACCTCGACCGCATCGCCGCCGAAGCCGCCCTCGACGGCATCTACGTACTGCGCACCAGCGTCGACGCCGACACCCTCGACCCCGCCGCGGTGGTCACCGGCTACAAGAACCTGGCCAACATCGAACGCGACTTTCGCATCATCAAATCCGACGACCTAGACCTGCGGCCCATCCACCACCGCCTCAACGACCGCGTCAAAGCCCACGTGCTGATCTGCATGCTCGCCTGCTACCTGGTCTGGCACCTACGCAAGGCCTGGGCGCCACTGACCTTCACCGACGAAACACCGCCGACCCGGGACAACCCCGTCGCCCCCGCACAGCGTTCCCCAGCCGCCCAAGCCAAGGCCGCCACCAAACACGACGCCACCGGCAACCCAGTGCGCGGCTTCCGCGATCTGCTCGAGCACCTGGCCACCCTCACCCGCGACCGGATCCGCTACACCGACACCGACATCGACATCGACAAACTCACCGACGCCACCCCCACCCAACGCCGCGCCTTCGAACTCATCAATTCCCCGATCCCACTCACCATCGCCGCGTAGCCAGAACAACCCCACACCAAAACCAACGAATCCCAGGTCAACCCGGGGATTCACCTATCTCAACAGCCTTAACTTCGGTCTAGTGGACCCTGGCCGTTGGGAACGACGACCTTGCCCTTTGGGTTTGGGCGTGTCGTTGCGGCTCTTGCGCTTTGAGCTGCCGATCAGAACGGTGGCGGCTTGTTGCGTTCGGCGACGTGGGCATCGTTGAGGGCCCGTTCGCATGTGATGCGGTGGGCCCGCTCGGCGGCTCGGGTGCGTCGCCGTTGTGGCATCATCACGCCGCGGTCGCCGATAGTGGTTGTGGGGGTTGGTGTGTGCGGTAGTTCGGTGGTGGTGGTGTTCCAGGTGGGAAAGAAGATGCGGCTGCCGGGGCGGGTGGTGTAGGTCCGCCCGCTGGGCGCGGTCCAGATCACCGTGCCGTCGGGCCGTTGCACATCATGCCAGCCCGTCCAGAACGTCTTCAACAGGTGGTGTTTTCTACACTCACACTTCAGATTCGACGGATGCGTGGGCCCCAACGGCCAAGGCACCGTATGGTCGAGATCGCAAAACTCCGCCGGCACGTCACACCCGGGGAACCGGCACGTCAAATCCCGCACCCGAACGAACTCAGCCAGCGTGGCCGAGGGCCGGTAGTGCGGCTCTGAGCGAAGGTCGCCGGGATCACGCACCGCGCTGAGGGTGGCGCCGCCCCGGATCAGCTCGGCCAGCAGCGGCGCGGGCAGCACACCCCCGCCGCTTATCAGCCCGGCCGGCGGCGTGACCGATGCTGCGGCGGGCGCATCGGGTTCGGGATCGGGGGCCAGCGTCATGTCCGGGGTGATGGGCCGCGAGGGGGGCGCCTCACCGGAGGTGTGCGGGTCGGGTGCCGCGTCCAGCGCGGCGGTCTCGGCGACGACGTGGATGACCACGCCGGTGGCCCGCTTCGCCCTGGCTGCCCGATGGGCAGTCAGGGTTACCGCAGCCGCACGCCAGGTGTTCGGCACCGGCGGCCAGCGCGCCCAACGCATCGGCGCGGCGCTGGGCCAGGGTGCGCGGGTCCTGCTCGCACACGCCGTGGGCCATCTGGGTGAGCCGGCGATCCAGCATCGCGGCGTCGGTGGCATACAACCGGCCCCACAGCGCGGCGGTGCCCACCTCGTCATCGGCCTCGCCGATGCACACGTCACGGCTGCGGGCCGAGGCGCGGGTGCGCCGCAGCGCACCGGGGTCATAGCGATCAATCCAGCCGTCAATAGCCTGTTCCAATTTCGACGCCGACAACGGCCCCCACCCGCCGGCCTGTTCGGCCACCGCGGCATCGACGAGCCTTAGCGCCTCGGGGTCGCGGACCAGGTAGGTCCGCCACGCGATGACCGACATCAGCCGCGCATCGAGCTTTCCGGCCAAAAACAGCGCGGCCACCTCGGGCAGCCGATTCAGCGCCAGGCTCAGATGCATCTGTCCGGAGGCCCGGCCGTGGCTTAGGCCCAGCGCGGCGGCCACCTCGGCGGCCGCGGCGTCCCATTCGTCGCAGGCCCAGTTGGCGCGCTGGTCACTCGCGGTCCGCCGACGGGTCAGCTCGGCGATCGCCGAGAGCCGCCGGGCGGCGGCGGCCGCCTCCGCGCGAGCGCAGTCCTCGATCGCGCCCACCAGCGCAGCGTCGTCGCATCCGCGCAGCGCGGCCGGGTCCAGCAGCGACACTTCGAACATATGAGCGATACTACGTGACGCAGCCACCGACACCGATGTGAGCTGGTCGGCCCGGGGTGTGCGTCGGATTTGCGGACTTGTGTTTCTGGCCCGGCCCCACATCGCGTACCGCAGCCGGGAAGCGGTGGCAAGCACGAAATGGCAGGTTCAGCGCCCCGCCGCCGCGGCTGGTGACTGCGCTGAGCGGCGAGCTAAGCCCCACGCGATGCCGCTGGCTACGATCAGAGCCACGCCGATGACGGCACCGAGCGTAAGGTCTGTCCACTCGTAGTAAGTCCAGTGAGCGAGGCGATAGACCAAGGCGATGACGGTCAGCACCAGCGGGCCCACGGCGCAGAGCAGGCATCCGCGCGCGAGCGCACGGGTGGTCCTGGGATACAGGGCGACGAAGATCAGGAGCAATCCCGCGGCGCCGGCCATCTCCGAGACGGAGATTGACCGGGGCGGATTCACATAATTCGTATTAAGGCCAGCGACGAGCGTGGTCAACCCCAGCGCGACAAGCGCGGTACCCGTGATTGTTCTGTCCTCGTGTGCGCGCCCACGGCCAAACGCCAACAGCGTGACGCCCGGGATCGCCCCGAGCGCGACCAACCAGCAAAGTGTGACCTGAGGTGCGCGCCCGCGGCCGAAGCTCTCGACGAACCCCTGCCAGTCGTCCCACGGGAGAAGCCGTTCCTCCATCGCGTACGCAACCAGGACGACACCGGCCAGAGCACAGGCGAACCTGCCGACGCTAACGGAGTGCGGTTGGTGCGCCGAATCTCGCAATCCTTCAGCCTCTTTCGAGGCCAGCCCTTGCGCGATAACGCCGGCCGCGACCAGAACCACGCCGACCGAGCCGCCGATTAACAGCTCCCTGCTCTCAAGTTCGAAGTGGGCAGGTATGCCGATCGCGGCCAAGGTCAAAACGCCCGCACCGCACAGCAGGACGCCACGTGCGACCGCACGAGTGGTGCTGGGGTACAAGGGGATAACCGCGAGGAGCACGCCAAGGACGCCGAGGATCAAGGGACGTGGCACGGGTACTTCCAGGCCCAGCGTGAGCGTGCTCAACCCCGACGCGACAAGGGCGCAGCCAACGATCGTCCGATCCGCGTGTGCGCGGCCGCGGCCCAGTGCCAACAGCACGATCCCCGGGATCGTTCCGAGCGCGATCAACCAGCAAAGGAAGAACCGAACTGGCCGATAGCTCCAGTCGTGGGTGAATCCGTTCCACTCGTCCCATGCGATGAGGTGGCCTGCCGCCGCGAGCGACACCAAGGCGACACCGGCCAGCACACAGGCCAACCTGCCGGCGCTGATGGCGGGCGCGGTGGCGAGCGATTCCGGTGCCGAACCCACCAGCGGCATCGGCTGCGGGACGGGGGCCTGCTGGGTTGCGGGCATCGTCGGGCCCGCCGGCTCCACGGGCGTCGCTGGCTGTTGATATGTCGGCGGCGGGAGGCGATGGTCGACCTGGGTGGGCGGTTGCGGCGCCGGTTGCGGTTGCGCCGGTTGCGGTTGAACCCGTTGCGGCGGCGGAGGCGCGGGCGGCGCTGGCGGCGGGGCCGCGTTGAGCGCGCTTTGGGCGGCCGCGGACAGCTCGGCTGCGCTCTGGTAGCGCTCGCCGGGTTGTTTGGCCATGCCGCGGGCGATGACCTGGTCGAACGCCGCCGGGACAGCGGGGTTGATGCTGCTGGGTTTGGGCGGCTCGGCGGTCAGGTGGGCGGCGATCTGCTGTTCCATGCTGGTGCCGGGGAAGGGCGCGGCGCCGGTGAGGCATTCGTGCAGCACGCAGGTCAGCGCGTAGACGTCGGCGCGGGCGTCGACGGTCCCGGCCAGAAAGCGTTCGGGAGCCATATAGGAGAAGGTGCCGACCATCATGCCGGTCTGGGTCAGTCGGGTCGCCGAGGCGTCGTGGGCGATGCCGAAGTCGATCAGGTAGATGTGCTCGTCGGCGGTCATCAGCGCGTTCGACGGTTTGACGTCGCGGTGCACCAGCCCGTGTTTGTGGGCGGCGTTGAGTGCCGCGGCCAGCTGCCGAATCACCTGTACCGCCCGCGGTGGGCTCATCGGCCCCTCGCGCTCCAGCACGGTCTGCACGTCGACGCCTTCAATAATGGGCATCACCAGATACAGCCGGCCGTCGATTTCGCCGGTGTCGTGGATCGGGACGATGTGTGGCTCGGCCAGTCGGGCCGCGACTTGGGCCTCGCGACGGAATCGTGACCGGTAGCCCGCCAAGTTCCCCATTTCAGGAGGTAACACCTTGATCGCCACGTCGCGGCCGATCACGGTGTCGTGGGCCTTGAACACCTGGCCCATGCCACCTTCGCCAATCAGCTCGACCAGCCGGTAGCGCCCGAACGCCACCTCATCCATGGGCTCCTCCTCTCCGGGCGCAGACCACGTCGATCAAAAGGCCGCTCAGCGTCCGGTGATCCCGCGCTGCGATCGCGCCGAAACCTCGTGTATCACTGCGCTGTTGCCTTTCTGGGTCGGCGTTGTCCGTTGGGACGAGCCCAGGTTGCAGCGAATCGCTTGGCGAATTCTTGGAATGCTGCTGCCGTCTCGCGACGACCTTTAAGAATCCGCCAAGGCACCGGCCGGATACTGAGCCGGAAAGCCGCCACACCCTACGAGTCGAGGCCACGGATGACCGCGCTGGAGGCCGCACGCATATACATCGATACCCGCAACTATCAGCGCGCCAAAGAGGTGCTCTCCCAAGCGTTATCGGATAACCCGTACGACTCTGCCCTGCTGGCGCACTACGCGTCCGCCGAGTACGGACTGGGCAACTATCAGGCGGCTGCCGACAGCGCTTATGCGGCGCTTGCGCACGACCCGGACAACGACTTCCCCATGCGGCTGTACAGCCTGGCGCTGAGCGAGCTGGGTCATCACCAGCAAGCGCTATGGGTGGCGTGGCGCACCGTCATCACCCATCCGATGGCGCCGAGGGCCCACCACGTGTACGCCCGCGTGCTGCATGACGCGGGTCACCTCAACGAGGCGCTCGCGGCGGTGACCGAGTCGCTGCGCCTGGATCCGGCGCACCCCGATGCCCATGTGCGGCGCGGTGCGATCCTGCTGGGCTTGGGTCGTGTGACCGAGGCGGCCGCCGCCTACCAGGACGCGCTCCGGCTGGAGCCCGGCCACGCGGGCGCGCTGCACGACCTGGCGCTGACGCGCCTGCGGCGTGGCCGGCTGTCTCAAGCCGCGCGCGGATTTCTCGGCGCGGCCGCCATGGATCCCGCGCTGGGCGACACGGCGAGAAGCAACCTCGCGGTGCTCATGATCCGGCTGACCACGCTGATCACCGTCATTGCCGCCGTGGAAGGCACGCTCGCGATGGCCGCGAAGTGGCTTCATGAAACAGCGCATCCGACCTGGCCCGCGCGGCTGGCTGCCGGCCTGTGTGCCGCCGCCGTTGTCGGGGTGTTCGGCTGGCTAGTGCGTGCGGTGCCGCGTCGTGTCTTGGTGTCGACGCTGCGCAAGCGGCCGCTGTTGGTTGCCCGGATCGTTCTGGGGGTGCTGGCCGTGGCGACCGGCGTACTCACGGTTGCCGGTTGGCCGTGGGTGGTGATTGTTTTCGCGGGACTGCTGCTGCTCATCGGCGCAATCATCACCGGCGGTCGGCTGGGGGTGCTGGCCGTGGTGATCGCGATCCTGGCGGTTGTCGGCAAGCCGGGGCTGGCGATCGCCCTGGCTGGGCTGCTGGCAATGGTTAAGCGTGCCGGCGGCGGCGGTCGAAGGTCGAGGAGATGACCAGGAGATGACTGAGGCGGCAGGTTGCTAACGCCGATGTTGCCGAACCGCGGTCAGCGTGGGTTCGCGATCCACCGCCGTCACTGCCACAATCACCGACGTGCCATTCCGCAATGTCGCCATCGTCGCGCACGTCGACCACGGCAAGACCACACTGGTCGACGCGATGCTGCGGCAGTCGGGCGCCCTGACCCACCGTGGCGACGACACCCAGGAGCGCATCATGGATAGCGGTGACCTCGAGAAGGAAAAGGGCATCACCATCCTCGCCAAGAACACCGCCGTGCACCGCCACAACTCTGACGGCACGGTGACCGTCATCAACGTCATCGACACCCCGGGCCACGCCGACTTCGGCGGTGAGGTGGAGCGCGGGCTGTCCATGGTGGACGGCGTGCTGTTGCTGGTCGACGCGTCGGAGGGCCCGCTGCCGCAGACCCGGTTCGTGCTGCGCAAGGCGCTACAGGCACATCTGCCGGTAATTCTTGTGGTTAACAAGACAGACCGGCCCGACGCGCGCATCGAGGAGGTCGTGCACGCGAGCCACGATCTATTGCTTGATGTCGCATCCGATCTCGACGACGAAGCGGCCGCCGCGGCCGAGCATGCGCTGGGTCTGCCGACGCTGTACGCGTCCGGGCGTGCGGGGGTGGTGAGCACCACGCAACCGCCCGACGGCCAAATTCCCGACGGCACCAACCTGGACCCGCTTTTCGACGTGCTGATGGAACACATCCCGGCGCCGCTCGGGGACCCCGAAGCGCCGCTGCAGGCCCTGGTCACCAACCTGGACGCGTCGCCCTTCCTGGGCCGGCTCGCCCTGGTCCGTATCTACAACGGCAAGCTGCGCAAGGGCCACCAGGTGGCGTGGATGCGCGAGGTGGACGGGGTGCCCGTCATCACCAACGCCAAGATCACCGAGTTGCTCGCGACTGAGGGCGTCGAGCGCAGCGCCACCGACGAGGCGATCGCCGGCGACATTGTGGCCGTGGCGGGGCTGCCCGACATCATGATCGGCGACACGCTGGCCGATCCCGACCATGCCCATGCGCTGCCGCGCATCCACGTCGACGAGCCGGCCATATCGGTGACGATCGGCACCAACACCTCGCCGCTGGCGGGCAAGGTGTCGGGCCACAAGCTCACCGCTCGTATGGTCCGTAACAGGCTGGACACCGAGCTGGTGGGCAATGTCTCGATCCGGGTGGTGGACATCGGCCGGCCCGACGCGTGGGAGGTGCAAGGCCGCGGTGAGCTCGCGCTCGCGGTGCTGGTGGAGCAGATGCGCCGGGAGGGTTTCGAGCTGACCGTCGGCAAACCGCAGGTGGTCACCAAGACCATCGACGGCAAGCTGCACGAACCGTTCGAGGCGATGACGATCGACTGTCCGGACGAGTTCGTCGGCGCGATCACCCAGTTGATGGCCGGCCGCAAAGGCCGGATGGAGGAGATGACCAACCACGCCGCCGGCTGGGTCCGGATGGACTTCATCGTGCCCAGCCGTGGCCTGATCGGCTTCCGTACCGACTTCCTCACCCTGACCCGTGGCACCGGTATCGCCAACGCCGTGTTCGACGGCTACCGGCCGTGGGCGGGGGAGATCCGGGCCCGACACGCCGGGTCGCTGGTCTCCGACCGGTCCGGCGTCATCACGCCCTTCGCGCTGATGCAGCTCACGGACCGGGGCCAGTTCGTCGTCGAGCCCGGCCAGGACACCTACCCGGGCATGGTCGTGGGGATCAACCCGCGTCCGGAGGATCTCGATCTCAACGTCACCCGCGAGAAGAAGCTGACGAACATGCGGTCGTCCACCGCGGACGTCTTCGAAACGCTGGCCAAGCCGCTCGACCTCGACCTGGAGCGGGCCATGGAATTCTGCGCCTCCGACGAGTGCGTCGAGGTGACTCCGGAGATCGTGCGGGTCCGCAAGGTCGAGCTGGACGCCACCGCTCGGGCCCGCAGCCGGGCGCGTGCCAAGGCGCGGGGTTGATGCTTAGCCGGGCCGCGGGACGGGCGCTCGATAACCTGATGAGCGTGCTGTACCGCGCCCGCCACGTTCTGGTGACGGCTGGCGTGCTGGTTTCGCTGCTGGGTTTGGGGCTGGCCGCCTGTACCGTCAACCCGCCGCCGGCACCGCAGAGCACCGATACGTCGCACAGCAGCACGCCACCGCCGCAGCGGGTCACCCAGATCATCATGGGCATCGACGCGATCGGCGCCGGGTTCAACCCACATCTGATATCCGATCTGTCGCCGGTGAATGCGGCGATCAGCGCGCTGGTGTTGCCGAGCGCGTTTCGGCCGGTGCCCGATGCCAATTCGCCGACGGGTTCGCGCTGGGAGATGGACCCGACCCTGCTGGTGTCCGCCGAGGTGACCAACCAGAACCCGTTCACGGTGACCTACAAGATCCGCCCCGAGGCGCAGTGGACGGACAACGCCCCGATCGGCGCCGACGACTTCTGGTATCTGTGGCGGCAGATGGTCAGTCAGTACGGGGTAGTCGACCCGGCCGGATACGACCTGATCACCGGTGTGCAGTCGACCGAGGGCGGCAAGCAGGCCGTCGTCACCTTCGCGCAACCCTATCCCGCGTGGCAGGAGTTGTTTTCCAACCTGCTACCGGCGCACATAGTCAAGGACGTGCCGGGCGGTTTCGCGGCCGGGCTGGCCCGGGCGCTGCCGGTTACCGGCGGGCAATTCCGGGTGGAGAACATCGACCCGCAGCGCGACGAAATCCTGATCGCCCGCAATGACCGCTACTGGGGGTCGCCCGCCAAACCCGCTCTCATCCTGTTCCGCCGCGCCGGCGCGCCGGCCGCGCTGGCCGATTCGGTACGCAACGGCGACACCCAGGTGGCCCAGGTGCACGGCGGCTCGACGTCCTTCGCTCAGCTGTCCGCGATTCCCGACGTGCGAACCGCCCGGATCCAGACGCCACGGGTCATGCAGCTGACGCTGCGGGCAAACCAGCCCAAGCTCTCCGACGCCCAGGTCCGCAAGGCGATTCTGGGGTTGATCGACGTCGACCTGCTCGCCGCCGTGGGCGCCGGCAGCGACAACACCGTCACGCTGGATCAGGCCCAGATCCGTTCGCCGAGCGACCCGGGCTACGAACCGACCTCGCCCCCCAAGATGACCACGCAAGCGGCGCTGGAGTTGCTGGCGGCATCCGGTTACCAGATCGACAGCAACACGTCGGCTTCGACGCCGTCGTCGGCACCCAACCCGACGACACCGGTGAGTACCGGGCCACCGGAAGTCATCCGGGGCCGGATCAGCAAGGACGGTCAACAGCTGACGCTGGTCATCGGGGTGGCAGCCAACGACCCGACCTCGGTGGCCGTCGCCAACACCGCCGCCGACCAGTTGCGCGATGTCGGCATCGCCGCGACCGTGCTGTCGCTGGACCCGGTGACGCTGTACCACGACGCGTTGAAGGACAACCGGGTGGACGCCATCGTCGGCTGGCACCAGGCCGGCGGAAACCTGGCCACGCTACTGGCCTCGCGCTACGGCTGCCCGGCGTTGCAGTCGACCACGCTATCGACGTCCAACGCCCCGACGACCACACCCGCTGCCGCGACACCGACCGCCGCGCCAGGCAGCACCCAGCCGCCGACAACCCCTACTTCGACGCAGCCCAGTCGCCCGCCCGAGCCGGGCGCGCTGGTGCAAGCACCGTCGAACCTCACCGGTATCTGCGATCGCAGCATCCAATCGAACATCGATGCCGCCCTCAATGGCACCAAGAACATCAACGACGTGATCACCGCGGTGGAGCCGCGACTGTGGAACATGTCGACCGTGTTGCCGATCTTGCAGGACACCACGATCGTCGCGGCAGGCCCGAGCGTGCAGAACGTCAGCCTGTCCGGCGCGGTACCGGTCGGCATCGTCGGCGACGCCGGCCAATGGATCAAAACCGGTCCCTAAGCGCTCACGACATATTTACAACGAGTTGATGTAGAAACTGTCCGCGCGGTGCACGGATTGCGCTAGGCTCTACGCGTCGATGCGGGTTCCGACGGGGGTCGGGGAAAAGCCAGTCGCGATAAGCCAGGGGGAGGCTCGACAGTGTCGTTTTTGATCGCGTCGTCGGAGGCATTAGCTTCGGCGGCAACGGGTTTGGCGGACATCGGTACGACGATAAGCGCGGCCCACGGCGCGGCATCGCCCGCGACAACGGGGTTGCTGCCGGCCGCCGCCGATGAAGTGTCGCAGGCCGTCGCCGCCCTGTTCTCCGGGCATGGCCAGCAATTCCAGGCGCTTAGCGCCAAGGTGGCGCTCTTTCACGATCAGTTTGTGCAGACCTTGACCGGGGGCGCGGCGTCGTATACCAGCGCTGAGGCGGCCAACGTATCGCCGCTGCGGTCGTTGCTTGCCGCGCCGGCCAACCCGGTCAACGCCGCTTTGCAACAGATTCAGCAAACGCAGCTTGGCTTCACTGGCGGTCTGGTCAATGGTGAGCTCGCGTTCAACAATTCGTTGCTGACCCATGAGGTGGGGTTGGAGCAAAGCCTCTTTGGCACCGATAGCGCGCTCAACGGGGTGATCAACCGCGGTTTCAACGCGGGCAACCTGCTGCTGGGTACCGGTGAGCAAACCTTCAACAGTTTGGTGGGTGCGCAGGTCCCGGCCACCTTCTGGTCCAGCCTGCTGACCGGCAGCGGGGCGCAGGTCTTCAACGGCGGTCAGATCGGCGGCCTGGTTGGCGCGTTCGATCAGGGTCTGGCGGGTTCGGCCGATGCCGCTGGTTTGCTGCTGGGCAACACGTCCGCCTCCGCTTCGTCCGCGCTGTCGGGGTATGGCGTGGCTGCGGCGGCGAATCCGGTCAACGCCGCCTTACTACAGATTCAGCAAACTCAGCTTGGCTTCACTGGCGGGCTGGTCAATGGTGAGCTCGGGCTCAATAATTCGCTGCTGACCCATGAGGTGGGGTTGGAGCAGCGCATCTTTGGCACCGACAGCGCGCTCAACGGGGCGCTTAACCGGGGTTTCAACGCGGGCAACCTGCTGCTGGGTACCGGTGAGCAAACCTTCAACAGTTTGGTGGGTGCGCAGGTCCCGGCCACCTTCTGGTCCAGCCTGCTGACCGGCAGCGAGGCGCAGGTCTTCAATGGCGGTCAGATCGGTGGCCTGTTGGGCGTCGTCGACCAGAACCTGGCCGACTCGGCCGATTTCGGCGGCGTGTTGTTGGGTAGCACGTCAGCGGCGTCGGTCCCTGCGGCGTTGGCCAGCGCGCACGCGGGGGTGTCGGCGCTTGCGCCGGCCAGTGTGTTGCAACAGCTTCAGCAAACGCAGCTCGGCTTCACTAGCGGGCTGGTCAACGGTGAGCTCGGGTTCAATCATTCGTTGCTGACCAACGAGGTGGGGCTGGAGCAGCGGGTGTTTGGCACCGATAGCGCGCTCAACGGCGTGCTCAACCGCGGTTTTAACGAATTCAACCTGCTGCTGGGTACCGGTGAGCAGACCGCGGACAGTTTGTTGGGTGTGCAAATGCCGACGGGCTTTACCGCCGGTCTGCTGACCGGCAGCGGTGCCCAGGTCTTCAATGGCGGTCAGATCGGTGGGCTTGAGGGCGTTTTCGATCAGAGCCTGGCGGGTTCGGCGGATTTCGCCGGTCTGCTGGTGGGTAACGGGTCGGCGATGAGTGCGGCGTCGAGTTTGGTCAATGGGTCTGCCGCTCAGGCGGTTTCGCTGGCCTCGCCGGCCAGTGTCTTGCAGCAACTGCAGCAGACGGAGATTGGTTTCAACACCAATCTGGTCAACGGTCAGCTTGGCCTCAACCATTCGCTGCTGACTAATGAGGTGGGGCTGGAGCAGCAGGTGTTTGGCACCGATAGCGCGCTCAACGGCGTGCTGAACCGCGGTTTCAACGAGTTCAACCTGCTGCTGGGTACCGGTGAGCAGACCGCGGACAGTTTGTTGGGTGCGCAGGTGCCGGCGGGCTTTACCGCCAGCCTGCTGACCGGCAGCGGTGCCCAGGTCTTCAACGGCGGTCAGATCGGTGGCCTGTTGGGCGTGTTCGATCAGAGCCTGGCGGGTTCGGCCGACTTCGCCGGCCTGCTCTTGGGCGATACTTAATAGCCGCTCGCGGCACTTAGTTGGCGCGCGCCGCCGGCGCTGCGCGGCCGATAACGGTATCGACGATGAGCGACAGCTCACGTCGGTTCGGCGGCACGCCGGTGAGCAGGAAGTGCTGGTTGATCAAGGCGGGTCCCACGCGCGCGGTCAGCGGGGTGATTCTGTCCGCGTCGATGTCGCCGTCGCGAACGGCGCCCTGCACGATCGACTCGACGATGCTCAGCCGCGGGGCCACAACGGCGTCGGTGAAGATGGCCCGCAGTTCGGGTTCGTGGATGAGCTGGCTCATGATGTCCAGGCCGGGGAAGGCGGTCTTTCCGGCCAGGACGTCGCGGTGGGCGGTGAACACGGCCAGCAGGTTGTCCCTCGCGGACCGGCCGGGTCTGGGATCCGGTAGTGACGGCACGGCGTGATGCAAAGCGGCGTGCACCAGGTCATGCTTGCTGGCCCAGCGTCGGTACAACGCCGCCTTGCCGGTGTGGGCACGCGCCGCGATCCCTTCCATCGTCAACCCGCCATAGCCGACTTCAGCCAATTCGGCCAACGTGGCTTCGTAAAGCGCACGTTCGAGTGCTTCGCCTCGCCGGCGGCTCCGACTAGCGGTCGAGGTAGCTTGGCTGGCCCGCGGCATTTTTCGATAGTAGCCGCTGGCGTTCCTACTTGCTGCAACTCTGCGGCGACCCGAAACTGATAAGAAACGTCATCGACTACTAAAGCTGACTTTCGAGTAAGTTGGGCTGCGGGTAGGGTGCGTCCATGCCTGAGACGCCCCGGATGCTGTTCGTTCATGCGCATCCCGACGACGAGAGCCTCAGCACCGGCGCCACGATCGCGCATTACACCGCCCGTGGAGCACAGGTAAGTGTCGTCACCTGCACGCTCGGCGAGGAAGGCGAGGTGATCGGCGAGCGGTGGGCCGAGCTTGCCGTCGATCGCGCGGACCAACTCGGCGGCTACCGGATCGCCGAGCTCACCGAGGCGTTGCGTGCGCTCGGGGTTGGCGCCCCCAACTATCTGGGCGGCGCCGGCCGGTGGCGCGACTCGGGCATGCAGGGCGTCGCGCCGCGGCGTAGCCGGCGGTTCGTCGACGCCGACGAACGCGAGGCAGTCGGGGCGCTGGTCGCGATCATTCGCGACCAGCGGCCGCACGTTGTGGTGACCTACGACCCCAACGGCGGCTACGGCCATCCCGACCACATCAACGCCCACAACGTCACCGCGGCGGCGGTGGCTGCTGCGGGTATGGGGGCCGGCACCGCAGACCACCCGGCCTACCCGGACTACCCGGGCGAGCCATGGACGGTGCCCAAGTTCTACTGGACGGTCTTGGCCACCAGCGCATTCGAGGCTGGCATCGGCGCGCTGAACGGTGACGACCTGTGGCCAACGTGGAAGCTGCCGTCGCCCGGAGACCTCGAGTTCGGGTATCCGGACCAGGACATCGACGCCGTCGTCGAGGCCGCGCCGGAAGCGTGCGCCGCCAAGGCGGCGGCGCTGGCGGCGCACGCCACCCAAGTCATCGTCGGCCCGACCGGCCGGGCCTGTGCCTTGTCGAACAACATGGCCCTGCCGATCCTCGGACAGGAGCACTATGTTCTCGCCGCCGGCGCGCCAGGGGATCGCGATGAGCGTGGCTGGGAAACTGATCTGCTCGCTGGGCTGGGTCTCGACGGAACCGGGCGGTAGGCTGCCAACCAGGCAAGCCACGGAAGGAATTCGCATGGACCCCGACCTGGACCCTAACCTGCAGCACTGGCAGGACCGACTCGACAGCCTCCAGTGGGTTATCGGCTCGATACTCTCGCAGATCGACAGCGTTCCGACCTGACCGAGACGAAGCCACCTGCCGCGTCGGTTGAAGACAGTGGCGCGGCAGATCCAGCCATTCGCTTCGTCGTTCTGACGCTGTTCGCCGTCGATGGGGTGCTGTCGGCGTTGGCCGGGGCGATGCTGCTGCCCTGGTATATCGGTTCTGTTCCCGTTCCCGTCAGCGGGTTGATCAGCGGACTGGTGAATGCGGCCCTGGTGTGGGCCGCCGGGCGATGGACAAAGTCGGCGCGGGTGGCCGCGCTGCCCTTGTGGACGTGGCTGGTGACCGTTGGCGTGCTCAGCATGGGCGGTCCCGGCGATGATGTCATCTTGGGGGGCCACGGGGTAATGGCCTACGGAGCCCTGTGGCTGATCCTGCTGGGGGTCATACCGCCGGTCTGGATGCTCTGGCGGCGCAACCGTTACCCATGACGGTTATCCGATTGGCGGGAGCGGCGGGAGCGGCGGGAGGAAGCCGAGTACCCAGTTGATCTCGGTCTGAATGAAGTAGTTGATCGACGATGTGGTGGCCGACCAGAAGTTGGCCAGCCCTTGACCGAAGGTGATGGACCCGGATAGCCAGTCGACCGTGTTGAACAGGGCGCTCTGCACGATGGGCTCGAACAGGTTGTACAAGAAGTTGATCTGGGGCGCCAGGATGCCGACAAAGGGCACAAAACCCACGACGTAGGCGGCCAGCTGGAAGCCGTACTGCACCCATGGCTCGATGCGGTTGTACAGATTCTCGATTGCGGTGCCGATCGGCGTGCCGGCGAGCGCCACGGGTGCCGCGGCGTTGGTAATGCTCGCCACCAGTTTGGGCAGCGCGCCGGTGGTGACTGCGCTAACCCCGCCGGTCGGCCCCAGCGTCAGCGGGCTGATGGCGCCGTGGGTCGCGGCGGCGAGCGGACCTGAGCCGCCGAGCAGACCTGAGCCGCCGAGCGGACCTGAGCCGCCGAGCAGGCCCGAGCCGCCGTGACCCAGGAAGACACTTTCGACGCGGCCCACGGCGTTGGACACGACGGTGCGGGCCGCGGGACCACCGGTTGTCGTCAAATTTGCCAAATTTGCCGTCCAATTGGCGCCGCCGCCGACCGGCGAGTGCCCCAGCGCCGCCTCGGCCGGTCCATTGACCGCGTTCGCCAGGGTTTGAACGGCGTTGACCTCCGCCGTGGCGTACACGCCGGCACTTGCGGTCAAAGTCTCCAAAAACTGCTCATGCAACGCCGCCAACTCCGCGCTGACCTGCTGATAACCCAGCCCATGCTCGGAAAACAGCGCGGCGATCTGCATCGACACCTCGTCGGCGGCGGCGGCCAGCATCCCGGTTGTCGGGGCCGCCGCTGCGGCATTGGCGGAGCTGATCGTCGAACCGATACCGGCCAAGTCCGATGCCGCGGCTTCCACCGCCTGCGGCACCACGAACACGAAGGACATCGGTGTGTCTCCCCCAAACTCACAGCAGTACGGCCCCGGCCCGGTAGCCGTCGATTAATAACCCCCTCAAGGATCGTATCGCGATCCCGCGTGCCAGGTGGCAATGTCCGTCAAAAGGTCCGCCGGGCACCCGCCGGTCCGGCGCTGACACGAGGGATGGGCGACCGCGTGACGGCCGCGGTCTGCCGCTACTGTTGCGCTTATGGCATCCCATGTTGGGACACGCGGATGAAATTCGATCGTGGGGAAGTTACACCAACGTGCCGCTGACATCGGGCCAGGAGCCCATCGCGCTGTCGAGCCCTGTCGTTGCGCCCAAGACAAATGCGTCGGCGCTGCGGCGGGTGCTGCGGCGGGCCCGCGACGGCGTGGCGCTGAATATCGACGAGGCCGCAGTCGCGATGACCGCGCGCGGCGAGGATCTGGCCGACCTGTGCGCGAGCGCGGCGCGGGTGCGCGACGCGGGTCTCGAGGCGGCGGGGCGGCGCGGCGCCAACGGGCGGCTGCCGATCAGCTATTCGCGAAAGGTGTTCATCCCGGTCACCCACCTGTGCCGCGACACCTGCCACTACTGCACCTTCGTCACCGTCCCGGGCAAGCTGCGGGCCCAAGGGGCCGGCATGTTTCTGGAGCCCGACGAGATCCTCGACATCGCTCGCCGGGGAGGCGAACTCGGTTGCAAGGAAGCGCTATTCACCCTCGGCGACCGCCCCGAGGAGCGCTGGCCCGAGGCACGTGAATGGCTGGCTGAACGGGGCTACGACTCCACCCTGTCCTACGTGCGGGCGATGGCGATCCGGGTGCTGGAGGAAACCGGATTGTTGCCGCACCTGAACCCCGGCGTGATGAGCTGGTCGGACATGTCGCGGCTGAAACCGGTGGCGCCGTCGATGGGCATGATGCTAGAGACGACGTCGCGGCGGTTGTTCGAGACGAAGGGGCTCGCCCACTACGGCAGCCCCGACAAAGACCCGGTGGTGCGGCTGCGGGTTCTGACCGATGCGGGCCGGTTGTCCATTCCGTTCACCACCGGGCTGCTGGTCGGCATCGGCGAGACGCTGGCCGAACGTGCCGATACCCTGCATGCGATTCGCAAGTCGCACAAGGAGTTCGGGCATGTGCAAGAAGTGATCGTGCAGAATTTCCGGGCCAAGGAACACACCGCGATGGCCAATGTGCCCGACGCCGGGATCGAGGATTACCTGGCCACGGTGGCGGTTGCGCGGCTGGTACTCGGTCCGGGAATGCGGATCCAGGCGCCGCCGAACCTGGTGTCCCGCGACGAATGTCTGGCCCTGGTCGCCGCCGGAGTCGACGACTGGGGCGGTGTTTCTCCGCTGACGCCCGATCACGTCAACCCGGAACGGCCCTGGCCCGCTTTGGCTGAACTGGCCGCCGTCACCGAACAGGCCGGTTACGACCTGGTGCAGCGGTTGACCGCCCAGCCCAAATACGTGCAGGCGGGCGCGGCGTGGATCGACCCAAGGGTGCGAAGGCACGTTGCGGCGCTGGCCGATCCGGCGACCGGCCTGGCTCGCGACCTCGACCCGGTGGGCTTGCCCTGGCAGGAGCCCGACGAAGTGCAGTCCGCCGGCCGGGTGGACCTCAACGCCGCGATCGATACCGAGGGCCGCAACACCGAGGCGCGCAGCGATCTCGATAGCGCCTTCGGCGATTGGGAATCGATCCGCACGCATGTGCGCGAGCTGGTGGCTCGCGCTCCGGAGCGCTTCGACACCGACGTGCTTGCCGCGCTGCGCTCGGCTGAGCGCAACCCCGCCGGCTGCACCGACGACGAGTACCTGGCATTGGCCAGCGCCGACGGTCCTGCACTGGAAGCCGTTGCCGCACTGGCTGATTCGTTGCGCCGCGATGCGGTCGGTGACGAAGTCACCTTCGTGGTGAATCGCAACATCAACTTCACCAACATCTGCTACACGGGCTGCCGGTTCTGCGCGTTCGCTCAGCGCAAAGGCGATGCCGACGCCTTCTCGTTGTCCACCGAGGAGGTCGCCGACCGGGCGTGGGAGGCGCACGTCGCGGGTGCCACCGAGGTATGCATGCAGGGCGGCATCGACCCCGAGCTGCCGGTCACCGGGTACGCCGACCTGGTGCGCGCCGTCAAGGCCAGGGTCCCTTCGATGCACGTGCACGCGTTTTCACCGATGGAGATCGCCAACGGCGTGACCAAGAGCGGGTTGAGCATCCGGGAATGGCTGATCAGCCTGCGTGAGGCCGGGCTCGGCACCATCCCCGGCACCGCGGCCGAGATCCTGGACGACGAGGTGCGCTGGGTTCTGACCAAGGGCAAGTTGCCGACTTCGATGTGGGTCGAGGTGGTGACCACCGCGCACGAGGTGGGCCTGCGCTCGTCGTCGACCATGATGTACGGACACGTCGACAGTCCGCGGCACTGGGTGGCGCACCTGAACGTGCTGCGCGGCATCCAGGACCGTACCGGCGGTTTCACCGAGTTCGTGCCGTTGCCGTTCGTCCACCAGAACTCACCCCTGTATCTGGCCGGCGCAGCCCGTCCCGGGCCCACCCATCGGGACAACCGGGCGGTGCACGCGCTGGCGCGCATCATGTTGCACGGCCGCATCTCGCACATCCAGACCAGCTGGGTGAAGCTCGGCGTGCAGCGCACCCAGGTGATGCTCAACGGCGGTGCCAACGACCTGGGCGGCACGCTGATGGAGGAGACCATCTCGCGGATGGCGGGTTCGGAACACGGATCGGCCAAGACGGTCGCCGAGCTGGTCGCTATCGCGGAAGGGATTGGCCGTCCCGCGCGGCAGCGCACCACCACCTACGCCCCCTTAGCCGCTTAGGTCGCGAGCTGGGGGCACCGCCCGCTTGCGGGGGAGCGTGTCGGTTCAGCGACACGCCGTTCGACACGGCATTTTGCGCTCGCTCGCGCCGGGATGGGTATGCGCAACCAGGTGAGCCAAAAAATTGATGACGACCGCTTCCCCGAGTGGAGGCCGTTCCTCGATGCGGTGCAGCTGCGCCGCCCCGACGCGGG
Organism: uncultured Actinomycetota bacterium; assembly: GCA_963845595.1. Classification (GTDB taxonomy): domain Bacteria; phylum Actinomycetota; class Actinomycetes; order Mycobacteriales; family Mycobacteriaceae; genus Mycobacterium. The sequence continues at coordinate 566,790 of CAWJSU010000001.1, read as the reverse complement.
GACCTGGTGTGAAGCCTGGACCGTGCGCGACCCCTATCTTTCGGGTCGCGCATCAGGCCGGAAACGCCGAGGAACTCGCCCGGGTGCTGGGTGCGCACCTGGAAGGTCAGCCCGTCGGCACCCGCGGCTTCGAGGAGCGCGAGCCTCCGCTGCGCGCGCTGAACGACGCGGACCTGATGACGGCGCTGCACGACCGGATGGCAACGCTGAACGAGGTCGCGGCTGCCGCCGACGAGATCCCCGCCGATACCGACGTCGCGTGGACCGGTCGCACCATGAAGGCGCCATGGCCCAAACCCTGGGCCGCGTGCGCGGGCTACTCAGCGGCTACTGAGCTGCTTGTAGAGCCGCTCAGTAGTTGTTGCAGCTGCCGGCGACCGCCGCAAGGTCATTCACATACTGCTGAAACTGCGGGTACGCGACCGCCATGTTGAGCATGGACCGGCGCTGGTCCGGACCCGAGTTCAGGAAGGTTCGCAGCTGGGCCTTCGCCGACCCACTGGCGTTTACCTGCGCCGCGGCGCCGGGGTTCACCGCTTGCAGCGCCGCCATCACCTGGCCGTAGTTACAGGTGGTGTTGACGGCGTCATCTATCGGGTCCGCCGATGCAATCCCGGCGCCGGCGGTCAAGGCCAACGCCACTCCCATGCCACCGACCCCAGCGGCTAATTTGGTCAACGACAGCCTCACCATTTGTGGACACCTTCCGAATAATGCACTGTTGAACGCTCGACGCCGACGGCCTTTCCTCAGCGAACTGCCGCCGTCAATCGAGGCTACCAGGCCCTAGCATTTTCTCCTTCGGAATCACCATCGGCGAACATCGCCGCGGCGTAACTAACCGCAGGTCAGGGGTGCAGCGGGCTAGAGCCGCGCGGCCAGCTCGGTGCCCTGTCTGATGGCACGCTTGGCGTCCATCTCGGCGGCCAACGCCGCGCCACCAATGATGTGCGGGTCGATGCCGTTGCGCCGCAGTTCGGACTCCAGATCACGCACCGGCTCCTGGCCCGCGCAGATCACCACGTTGTCCACCGCGAGCAGCCGTGGCCGCTGCCGGTCCGGGCCGAAGCTGATACGCAGACCGTCGTCGTCGATGCGCTCGTAGTTCACCCCGCAGAGCTGGTGGACGCCCTTGGCTTGCAGCGACGCTCGATGGACCCAGCCGCTGGTCTTGCCCAGCCCCGTGCCCTGCGGGCCTTTGCTGCGCTGCAGCAGATAGACCTCACGGGCGGGCGGCGAGGGCCGGGGAGTGGTCAGCGCGCCGCGGGCTGCTTGCGGGTCTGCGGCGCCCCACTCGGCCTTCCACTCCTTCAGGTTGAGCGTCGGCGAATGTTCGGTGACCAGCAGTTCGCTGACGTCGAAGCCGATGCCCCCGGCGCCGATCACCGCAACGGTCCGCCCGACGGGCTTGGCGCCGGTGATTGCCTCGGAGTAGGTCAACACCTTGGGGTGGTCAATGCCGGGGATCACCGGAATCCGCGGCGCCACCCCGGTGGCCAACACGACGACCTCGTATCGATCCGAGTATCGATCCGAGCCCTGACCGGTCAAGCCGGTCAACTCATCGGCCGTGACCCGGGTGCCCAGCCGGACCGTGACGCCGTGCTTGTCCAGCATCGTCGTGAAGTACCGGATGGTCTCGCTGAATTCTTCTTTGCCCGGGATGCGGCGGGCCAGGTCGAACTGGCCGCCGATGAAATCCTTGGCCTCCAACAGCGTGACCCGGTGGCCGCGCGCAGCGGCGTTGATCGCCGCGGCCAGACCGGCCGGACCCGCCCCGACGACCGCCACCGAGCGGGAGCGCCGGGTCGGGGACAACACCAGCCGCGTCTCATGCCCGGCCCGGGGATTGAGCAGACACGACACCGTCTTCTTGGCGAAGGCATGGTCCAGACAGGCCTGATTGCAGGCGATGCAGGTGTTGATCTCATCGACCCGACCGGACTGCGCCTTGAGCACCCAATCCGGGTCGCTGAGCAGCGGCCGGGCCATCGATATCAGCCGCACGCTGGTCTCGGCCAGGATCTGCTCGGCTGCTTCGGGCATATTGATCCGGTTGGACGCCACCACCGGCACGCTGACGTGCTGGGCGACGGCGTCGCTGATGTCGACGAACGCGCTGCCCGGCACCGAGGTGACGATCGTCGGCACCCTCGCCTCGTGCCAACCGAAGCCGGAGTTGATGATGGTGACTCCCGCCGCCTCCAGTTCGGTTGCCAGCGCAACGACTTCGTCCCAGCTCTGCCCATCCTCGACATAGTCGGCCATCGACATCCGGTAGCAGATGATGAAATCTCCGCCGACGGCGGCGCGGGTGCGGCGCACGATCTCGACCGGGAACCGGCGCCGGTTGGCGGGTGTGCCACCCCAGGAATCGGCGCGTTTGTTGGTGCGCGGCGCCAGGAACTGGTTGAGCAGATAGCCTTCGCTGCCCATGATCTCGACTCCGTCGTAGCCGGCCTCGCGGGCCAGCCGCGCGCAGCGGACGAAATCCCCGATGGTCGCCTCGACGCCGCGAGACGACAACGCTCGTGGCCGGAATGGGTTGATCGGCGCCTTGATCGCCGATGCGCTGACGGAAAACGGGTGGTAGGCATAGCGTCCGGCATGCAGGATCTGCAGCAGGATCTTGGCGCCCGACCCATGGACGGCCCCGGTGATGCGACGGTGCCGGTGGGCTTCGGCCGGGCTGATCATCTCCGAGGCGAACGGCAGCAGCCAGCCGGTGCGGTTAGGTGCGTAGCCGCCTGTGATGATCAGCCCGACGCCGCCGCGGGCGCGTTCGTCGAAGTATTCGGCGAGCCGGCCGGTATGGTGGGCCCGGTCTTCCAGTCCGGTGTGCATCGAACCCATGACCACCCGGTTGCGCAATGTGGTGAAACCAAGATCCAATGGGGACAACAGATTTGGGTATGTCATTACTTCCCCCGAAGTGCCCGGGCGACCTCGTCGGGCCGCGCTACTGCGCTAGGTTTATCGAGATGCTGAAAGCAATTTTGACCGACGTGCAATTCTGGATTCCGGTAGGTGCCCTCGCGGTGGGCGTGGCGCTGCTGGCCTGGCTGCATTGATCCCAGATTGAGCCCGGATAGCGAGACAGGGGAGCAAATACGGTGAGGCGTCGCCCGCAACTGGCTCCCATGCACGTCCTCGGGGTCGCTTGCGGGCTGGCGGCCGGTGTCTGGCTCGGTGGGGCTGAGGCACCGACGATGCTGGTGAATGTGGGTATCTCGCCCTTTTCGGTGGCGCTGGCGATGGTGCTGGGCGTGTTTGTCGGCCGGTGGACGGTGCCAACTTTGCTGCGCGGAACGACCGACGTCTTCAGCGATCTGTTCGCCCGCGCGCACCTGATTGTGTGGGCGATACTCGCCGGCGCGCTTTGGGCGGTGGCCAATACGCTGACCGTCTTCGCCGTTCGCGATATCGGGCTGGCGATTGCCTTTCCGCTGTGGAACGCAAACAGCCTGATCGGTATTTTGTGGGGCTGGTTGCTTTTTCGCGAGATGCGTGGTGCAGGTTTGGGTGTCGGCTCCAGGGTGCTGGGTGGGGCACTGGCCATTGCCGCCGGAGCAGTCCTGCTGGCCTTCGTCACCGTGCAGCACACAGATACACCGCACGCGCGCGCCGTGCACGGAATCCTGGCGGCACTTGGGGCCAGCCTGCTGTGGGGCACGATGTATGTGCCCTATCGCAAGGCATATCTGAGCGGAATGAACCCGCTGTCATTTGTGACGGTTTTCACCTTGGGGGAGCTGGGCACGACGGCATTGCTCGCCACCACGCTGGGCGGCGGCATAACGCATTTATATGCGGAACTCGATGCGGCGATTCATGTGGTCTTCTGGATATTTCTTGGCGGCTTCTGCTGGGTGATCGGTGATCTCTTCCAGCAGTATGCGACGAAATACATCGGCATCGGGCGTGGGATTCCGCTGTCGAATACGAACCAGCTCTGGGGGTTGGCGTGGGGCGGACTCGTGTTTGGCGAACTGGCACACGTGAGCGCGGCGGGACGCTGGCTGATGGTGGCGGGATCGTTGCTGATGATCGTCGGCGCGCTAGTTATCGGCTCGGCGGCGGCACCGGCGCGTGAGCAAGCCTCGGCACGGGACGCGATCTCGCGCGAATGCGAGCGATACGGCCTGAACTTTGACGAGTGCGCAGCGGCGCAGCTTGGCGGCGTGCACGGAAATGATGCGAAGCGTAAGCGTCCGTGGTGGGACTTTCTGATTGTCGCCGCCGCGGTGGTGATCTTTCTCTGGCTTGGATGGCACGCACAAGTGCCTCCATTGGCCATGGATGTTTTCTGGACGTCGGTACTGTGCGCATTTATGGCATTTGCTGCGATTGGATGTGGCTGGCTGTTGTGGAAGAGGACGCGGTTCGGGTAAGTCCCAGCCTCGACGGTGGCCTCGACGATGGAAGGCCCGGTTCACCGACGGGGGCTGCAGGTAGCGCAGCAACTGCGGATCGCGGCAGGCATGCCAAGTGGTTGACGTGTATGTGCAACGTCTAGTATCAGTAATCGAACGCTATGTCTTGGCGGCGGCCGGGGAGCGCCGCGGCAAGGCGAGGCGAGCAGCCCACACCGAATGCTGAGAATATCTGGGAATACAGGAAACGTTGAGGAGACGTCTGTGACGTACACGATCGCCGAACCTTGCGTCGACATCAAAGACAAGGCATGCATCGAGGAGTGCCCGGTCGACTGCATCTATGAGGGCGCTCGGATGCTTTACATCCACCCCGACGAATGCGTTGACTGCGGTGCCTGCGAACCGGTCTGCCCAGTCGAGGCGATTTACTACGAAGACGACGTGCCCGAACAGTGGGGCCAATACACGCAGATCAACGCCGACTTCTTCGTCGAGCTGGGATCGCCGGGCGGCGCGGCCAAGGTCGGCATGACCGAAAATGACCCGCAAGTGGTCAAGGACCTGCCGCCGCAGGGCGAAGGCGACTGAGCGGGCCGGTGCCGGACGAGGCCCGGATGGGCCGGCCTGCCGTGTCGGCGTCCCTACCGGTGTTCCCCTGGGACACCCTGGCCGACGCGAAGGCGGTGGCCAAGGCCCACCCGGACGGCATCGTTGACCTGTCCGTCGGAACCCCGGTCGATCCGGTCGCGCCGCTGATCCAAGAGGCCCTGGCCGCTGCCGGCGCCGAGCCGGGGTATCCCGCCACGGCCGGCACCGCCCGGCTGCGCGAATCCGCGGTGGCCGCCTTGAACCGCCGCTACGGCATCACCGGGCTGACCGAGTCGGCGGTGTTGCCGGTGATCGGCAGCAAGGAACTCATCGCCTGGTTGCCGACCCTGCTGGGGCTGGGCGCCCGAAACGCCCAAGACGTGGTCGTGGTGCCCGAACTGGCCTACCCGACCTACGACGTCGGCGCCCGGCTGGCCGGGGCCCAGGTGCTGCGCGCGGATTCACTGACCCAGCTGGGCCCGCAGTCCCCGGCGCTGGTCTACCTGAACTCGCCGAGCAACCCCACCGGACGCGTACTGGGCATCGATCACCTGCGCAAGGTCGTCGGGTGGGCGCGCGACAGGGGCATCCGCGCCAGGGGAATCGGCGGTAGACCAACCATAGTGGCTTCCGACGAGTGCTACCTGGGGTTGGGTTGGGATACCGAGCCGTTGTCGGTGCTGCATCCGTCGGTGTGCGATGACGACCACACCGGGCTGCTGGCGCTGCATTCGCTGTCCAAGACTTCCTCGCTGGCCGGCTACCGGGCCGGCTTCGTCGCCGGAGATGCGAGCCTGATCGCCGAGCTCCTGGCGGTGCGCAAACACGCCGGGATGATGGTGCCGACGCCGGTGCAGGCGGCCATGGTGGCCGCGCTGGACGACGACGACCATGAAAAGCAGCAGCGGGAGCGCTACGCGCGACGGCGGGCCGCCCTGTCACCGGCGCTGCGCGCGGCGGGTTTTGCTATCGACCATTCCGACGCCGGCCTGTATCTATGGGCCACCCGCGGCGAGCCCTGCGGGGACAGCGTCGGGTGGCTGGCCGCCCGCGGCATCCTGGTTGCCCCCGGCGATTTCTACGGCCCGGGCGGTGCCCGGCACGTTCGGGTGGCGCTGACCGCCACCGACGAGCGCATCGCCGCCGCGGTCGACCGCCTCGGCTGAGCCGTCGCCGACCCGGGCGGGCAGAATGCATCCGAGGCGTTCCCAGGCGATTCCTAAGCGCTCAACAGCGCTCAACCTCGGGTAAGGAATGTGGTCGTGACATCTTCGGCTGGTACTTCGGCTAGCAAGCTCCAGATCCCGGCGTCGATCGGTGACATCGCCAAGCGCGTCTTTCTGGGAAAGCCGCTGATCACCGAGAAACTGGCATCCGAGAAGCTGTCGAATCCCGTTGCGCTGGGTGCGCTTTCGCCGGACGCGATCTCATCGACCGCCTACGGCAGCGAGCAGATCTTGATCGAACTGCTGCCCCATGCCGGGCTGGCGGCGTTTGCGCTGTTGCTGCCCATCAACGGCGTCATCTTGGTGATTCTGGTGTTGGTGGCCGCGTCGTATCGGCAGGTCGTCATGGCCTACAGCCGGGCGGGCGGGTCCTACGTCGTGGCGCGGGAGAACTTCGGACCCCGGGTGGCACAGGTCGCCGCGGCGGCACTGTTGATCGACTATGTGGTGACTGTTGCGGTGCAGTCGGCGGCCGGGACCGTCGCGGTGGCGTCGGCGATCCCTGCATTGGGTCCCTACAGCCTGGCGATCACGGTTGGCGTGGTGATCGTCATCTGCTACGCCAACCTGCGCGGATTACGGGAAGCGGGCCGGCCATTCGCGGTGCCAACCTACTTCTTCGTCACCATGATCACCCTGACGATCGTGGTCGGTGTCATCCGCGAAATGTTCGGGGGATTGCCGACTTACGATCCGCAGCACATCGTCGGCGCGGTGCCGGTCCATCAGGGGAATGGCCTGGTGATGGGCGCGACGATCCTGGTGTTGCTCCGTGCGTTCGCCAACGGCGGTTCGTCGCTGACGGGAGTGGAGGCGATCTCCAATACAGTCAACATTTTCCGGAAGCCGCAGGGCCTCAACGCACGTCGAGTACTCACCGCGATGGCCTGCATTCTCGGGTTCCTGCTGGCCGGTGTGGCCTACCTGGCCTACGTCACCCACGCCACCCCGTATGTCGCCGGCTATCCGTCGGTGTTATCCGAGATTGGCCGGGCGGTCTTCGGTCACGGCGCATGGGGCGACATCTTCTATATTCTCGTCCAGGCGTCAACCGCTGCCATCTTGTTCACCGGTGCGAATACCAGCTTCAACGGCTTCCCGGCGCTGGCCAGTTTCGTCGCCGAGGACCGTTTCCTGCCCCGGCAGCTGATGAAACGCGGTTACCGCCTGGTGTTCTCCAACGGCATCATCGCGCTCACGGCGCTTTCGGTGGTGTTACTGGTGGTGACCGGCGGCTCGGTCAACGCGCTGGTCCCGTTTTACGCCATCGGTGTGTTCACCGGATTCTCGATGGCCGGTTATGGGATGACCAAACATCATCTGACCCACCGGGATCCGGGTTGGCGCCACCGGCTGGTGATCAACTTTTCCGCGGGGATCTTGTCGACGGTCGTTGTCGGCATCTTCGCGGTGGCGAAGTTCACCGAAGGCGCCTGGCTGGTGGTCGTTGTGTTCCCCGTGCTGGTGTTCCTACTGATCCGGCTCAACAAGGAATATCGGGCCGAGGCCGCCATCCTCGAGATGTTCCGCACCGATCGCCCCGAATTGGTGAAGTACGCGCGGCACAAGGTGCTTGTCATGGTGAACTCGGTCGACCTCGCGGTGATCGAGGCGCTGCGGTACGGCCGGGGATTGCGGGCCGACGACCTGGTCGCGGTGCATTTCGTGGTCGACACGGCCCATGCCGCGCAGCTGCGAACGCGATGGGATCACTTCGATCTGAACACCCCGCTGCGGGTGGTGGACTGCCCCGATCGGCGGGTCAACCGGGCCGCGCAGCTGCTGGTCGTCAAGACGCGCGACGAGCAGCCGCACACCAACGTGACGGTGCTGCTGCCACGTCGAACCTATGCGCCGCTGCTGGGGCGACTGCTACACGACCGCACCGCGGACAAGATCGCCCAGGCCATCAGCCTGATCCAGGACGCCGCGGCGACGATCGTGCCCTATGACGTGGAGTCGCGGATCAGGCAGGCCTATCCGGACGATTTCGAGCACCGGGTCTCGCGCGAGCTCGACAAGGTCGAGGCGTGGGTTTCGCAGGACGACGAAGAGGTCGAGGCCTACGAGCACCCGGTGCGGTCGCCGTCGGTCATCACCGTGGCGGGCCTGATCCCCGGACACCGCGCCACCTTCGAGGGACGGGTCAACGAAGTCGACGACATCAGCAAGGGCAGGCGAACGCTGCGAGAGGTCGTTGTGGGCGACAACAGCGGCGAGATCACCGTCACGTTCCGTTCCGGGCACGGGGGTGCCGACATCCAGCCCGGCCAGCTGCTGCGGATCACCGGCAAGGCCCGCCAGACCGGCAACCGGCCCATCTCCATGCTCGACCCGGCCTATCACGTGCTCGAGGAGCCCCCGGAGTCTGCACCCGGCGCGGCGAGCAGTTAGATTGATTAACTAAGATGGCCCTAGCCGTGTGCCCCACGCCCGCGGCCGATGGGAAAGGACAGCTGTGAAACGACTTGCAGCCGTGTTGGTGTCCGTACTGGGTCTCGTGTGCACGGCCAACGGCTATCGGCCGCTGAGCAAGAGCGGCTACGGCTCGGGGTACGCGTTCGGCTATGGAGTGTTCGCGTCGGAACTTCCGGCGCAGATGCTCGGCGTCCACCTGGCGGTGCTGGCGGCCCTGTCCCGCCGGTTGCCACCACGGATACGCCGATTCAGCTGGCTGGTGTCGGGGTTGTCGTGGCTGGGGCTGCTGGGTCTGCGCCGCATGGGGCGCAAGGCCGACGAGCCGCTGACCGCCGCGCTGGACGCCGGCCTGGGCACCGGCCGTCGCACCGAGTCGGGCGACCTCTGGAAGCGGCCCGCGCCGGGGGGCGCCACCGCGAAGAAACCGGGCGCGGCACGCATGCTGCGGGTCTGGCGCGACTACGCGCACGACGCCGACATCAGTTACGGCGAGTGCGGCTCCCGGAATCATCTCGATATCTGGCGGCGGCCCGACCTTGACCGCGGCGCACGGGCCCCGGTGCTGCTGCAGGTGCCCGGCGGCGCCTGGATGGTCGGAAACAAACGGGGACAGGCGCATCCGCTGATGAGCCATCTGGCCGAGTTGGGCTGGGTCTGCGTGGCGATCAACTACCGGCTCAGCCCGCGCTCCACCTGGCCCGATCACATCGTCGACGTCAAGCGCGCGATCGCCTGGACCAAGGAACACATCGCCGAATACGGCGGCGACCCGGACTGGATCGCGATCACCGGCGGCTCGGCCGGCGGGCATCTGTCTGCTCTGGCCGCGCTGACGCCCAACGACCCGCGGTTCCAGCCGGGCTTCGAGGAGGCCGACACCCGGGTGCAGGCGGCCGTCCCGTTCTACGGGGTCTACGACTTCACCAAGTCCGACGATTCGATGCATCCCATGATGGTGCCGATGCTGCAGAAACACGTGTTCAAGATCAAGCGCCGAGACCATCCGGACGAATTTTGCACCGCCTCGCCGATCACCCACATCAGTCACGACGCACCGCCGTTTTTCGTACTGCACGGCCGCAACGACTCGCTGGTCCCGGTCGCACAGGCCCGCAACTTCACGGCTGCACTGCGCGAGGTCAGCCGCCAGCCCGTCGTCTATGCCGAGTTACCGTGCGCGCAGCACGCGTTCGACATCTTCGGGTCACCCCGCGCGGCGCACGCCGCGGTAGCCGTCGAGCAGTTCCTTGCCGAGACGTACGCAGCGGGTCGGGCCTCCGCGGTTTCGGCCTAACCCGGGCACAAAACCTGCTGGCCTGTTAATTTGTGGCCTTAAATCCGACTCGCCTCGGGTCGGTATGCTCACAAATGCACACATGTCGAATCTGTGCCCGAATGCACGGGAGGATGGCACGTTCACTCGTGCCGGGGGCTCTTCCCACATACGGATGGCCAATGGCCTGCCCAGCGCAAATGGGCGGGAGTAGAGGGGGACTGCATCTTGCGCGCCGCAACTGCCACACCCGTCGCTGTCATCGGTATGGCCTGCAGACTTCCCGGCGGGATCGATTCTCCGCAACGCCTGTGGGAGGCCTTGCTGGGCGGCGAGGACTTGGTGGGCGAGATTCCCCCGTCGCGGTGGGATGCGGACTTGTACTACGACCCCGAGCCGGGTGTTCCCGGCCGGTCGGTGACGCGTTGGGGGGCCTTCCTGGACGACGTCGGTGGCTTTGACTGCGACTTCTTCGGCATGACCGAGCGCGAGGCCACCGCGATCGACCCGCAGCATCGGTTGTTGCTCGAAGCATCCTGGGATGCCATCGAACACGCGGGTCTTGACCCATCGGCGCTCGCCGCATCGCGGACCGGTGTCTTCGTGGGATTGACGCACGGCGACTACGAATTGTTGTCCGCCGATTGCGGCGCCGCCGAGGGACCTTACGGATTCACCGGCACCAGCAACAGCTTCGCGTCCGGACGGGTGTCCTACGCGCTCGGCCTGCACGGTCCCGCGGTCACCGTGGACACGGCGTGTTCGTCCGGGTTGATGGCCGTGCACCAGGCGTGCCGCAGCCTTCAGGACGCCGAAAGCGACCTCGCCCTCGCCGGTGGTGTCTCGGTGACGCTCGAACCACGCAAGTCGGTGTCCGGCTCGCTGCAGGGCATGTTTTCCCCCACCGGCCGCTGCCGTTCCTTCGACGCCGAGGCCGACGGATTCGTGTCCGGCGAGGGTTGCGTGGTGCTGCTGCTCAAACGGTTGCCGGATGCGGTGCGCGACGGCGATCGCGTCCTGGCGGTGGTGCGCGGCACCGCGGCCAATCAGGACGGCCGCACGGTGAACATCGCGGCGCCGTCGGAGCAGGCGCAGGTCGCGGTGTATCAGTCCGCGTTGGCCGCAGCCGGCGTCGACCCCGCCACGGTTGGCATGGTCGAAGCGCACGGCACCGGCACCCCGGTGGGGGATCCCATCGAATACGCGAGCCTGGCCGCGGTGTACGGGATCGAGGGTCCATGTGTGCTGGCTTCGGTGAAGACGAACTTCGGCCACCTGCAGTCGACGTCCGGGACGCTGGGGCTGATGAAGGCGATCCTGGCGCTGCAACACGGTGTGGTGCCGCAGAACCTGCACTTCAAGCAGCTGCCCGAGGAACTGGCCAAGATCAAGACGGAACTCTTTGTGCCGCAGGTCAACACGCCATGGCCCAGCAACAGTCAGGGGCTGGGTCAGGTGCCCCGTCAGCAGCCCGGTCAGCAGCCCCGTCAGCAGCCAAGGCGCGCGGCGGTGTCGTCGTACGGGATGTCTGGCACCAACGTGCACGCCATTCTCGAGCAGGCACCAGCACAAGCAGTGCAAGCATCCGCGGAAGCGTCGGAGCAAGCGCCAGCGGCTTCATCCGAACCTGAGGTGGCAGGTCCGCTGTCGTTCCCGGTGTCGGCCACGTCGGACGAGCAGCTGCGGGTGACGGCGGCCCGACTGGCGGATTGGGTCGACCAACACGGCAGCGAGGCCGGCGGCAGCTCCGGGCTCTGGGATCTGGGCTACACCCTGTCCCGGCGCCGCGCACACAAGCCGGTACGCGCGGTCGTCGCGGCGAGCAGCTACGGCGAGCTGAGCGCGGCCCTGCGGGAAGTCGCCGCCGGCGGCATTCCGCACCAGCCCGGCGTGGGTCAAGACGACCGAGGGCCGGTGTGGGTGTTCTCCGGCCAGGGTTCGCAATGGGCCGGGATGGGCGCCGAACTGCTCGTAACGGAGCCGGCGTTCGCGGCGACGATCGCGGCGATAGAGCCGGTGATCGCCAGGGAATCGGGATTCTCGGTGACGCAGGCTCTCGCTGAGGCCCCTGAGGCCCCTGAGGCCCCTGAGGCCCCTGAGGCCTCTGAGGCCTCTGAGGCGCCGTCGGTGGCCACTGAGACGCCGTCGGAGCCGATGACCGGCATCGACCGGGTCCAACCGATGATCTTCGCGATGCAGGTCGCGCTGGCCGAGGCGTTGAAGTCGCACGGGGTGCTTCCCGGCGCCGTCATCGGGCATTCGCTCGGTGAGTGCGCGGCGGCGGTGGTCGCGGGGGCTCTATCGCTCGAAGACGGCGCGCGCGTCATCTGCCGCCGGTCCCGGCTGATGTCCCGCATCGCGGGTAGTGGCGCCATGGCATTGGTGGAATTGCCCGGCCCGCAGGTGCTTTCGGAACTCTCCATCAGCGGCGTGTCCGATGTGGTGCTCTCCGTGGTCGCGTCGCCGACGTCGACCGTTGTCGGTGGTGACACGGAGACGCTTCGCAAGCTGGTGGCCGCCTGGCAGGAGCAGGACGTGATGGCGCGCGAGTTGGCGGTGGACGTCGCCTCCCATTCGCCGCAGGTCGACCCGATTCTCGACGAGCTGGTCGAATCCCTCGCCGATCTCGAGCCGAGTGCGCCGGAAGTCCCGTACTACTCCGCGACCCTGTGGAATCCCCGGGAACGGCCATCCTTCGCCGGCGACTACTGGGCCGAAAACCTGCGTTACACAGTGCGATTCGCGGCGGCGGTGCAAGCGGCCCTCAAAGACGGGTACCGCGTCTTCGGGGAGCTGGCGCCGAATCCGCTGCTCACCCACGCCATCGAGCAAAACGCCGGCAGCCTCGGCATGCCGATCGCCGTGCTGGCGGCGATGCGGCGCGAACAGCAACTGCCACTTGGTTTGCGAGGCTTTGTCGCCGATGTGCACAGCGCCGGTGCGGTGGTGGATTTCTCCGTGCAGTACCCCAGCGGGCGCCTGGTGGATGCGCCACTGCCGACCTGGACCCACCGCGAGCTGATGCTGAGCCGCGAGGCGGCGGACCACCCGGCGCACGGCGCCTCGGTTCAGGCCGTTCATCCACTGCTCGGGGCGCATGTGCACCTGCATGAGGAACCTGAGCGCCACGTCTGGCAGGGCGAGGTCGGCACCGGGGCGCACCCATGGCTTGCCGACCATCAGATTCACGGCGTGGCCGCGCTTCCCGGCGCTGCCTTCTGTGAGATGGCACTGGCCGCGGCGCGCACCACCCTCGGCGAAGAATCCGAGGTCCGCGATATCAGGTTCGAGCAGACGCTGTTGCTCGGCGAAGAGACGTTGGCGTCGTCGGCGGCGACCGTTGCGGAGCCCGGTGTTCTCGAGTTCGTGGTCAACACCCATCAGGAGGACGAACAAATCCGCCGGGCCAGCGCGATCCTGCACGCCGTGCCGGAGCTGCAGGAGCCGCCGGCGCACGACATGGACGCGCTGATCGCCAACCATCCATCCCGCATGGACGGTGCCGAATTGCGAAAGGGCTTCGACAGCATAGGCATTCAGTACGGTCCGGCCTTCGAGGGCTTGGCCGCGGTGCTCATCGCCGACGGGATCAGGGGCGGGATCACCACCGTCCTTGCCGAGGTCGCGCTGCCCCCCACCATCCGCTCGCAGCAGTCGTCGTACGGGGCCCACCCCGCGTTGCTCGACGCGTGCTTCCAGTCGGTCGTCGTTCACCCCGAGGCGCAACGGGCGGGCGCCGGTGGTCTGCTGTTGCCGGTGGGGGTGCGCAGGCTGCGCAGCTATCACTCGATGCGCAACGCCCACTACTGCCTCACCCGGGTCAAGGCGGCGCGACCCGGTGAGTGCGAAGTCAACCTCGAAGTTTTGGACCAGTCCGGAACGGTGCTGGCCAGTGTCGAGGGACTGCGGCTGGCCGGCGGGGTATCGGAGCAAGAACGCGAGAATCGGACGCTCAACGAGCGGCTGTTGACCATCGAATGGGACTGTCGGGAGCTGCCCCAGGCCCCCCACGCCATGGCCGCCGAGCCCGGATCGTGGCTGTTGCTTCCCACGTGCGATGTTTCGGATCCGCTGACCGCGCAACTCAGCGATGCGCTGAACGATGCGCGCGACGATGCGTCGAACTCGCAAGGCGGGCAATGCACGACCGTGCCGTTACCGCTCGGGCCACTGGATACCGGCCGGCTGGGTTCGCTGCTCGGCTCGAGCGGCCCGAGCGGCCCGAGCGGCTCGAATGGTCACGGGGTGCTCAAGGGTCTCGCCGGCGTGGTCGTGGTGACCGCCCCGCCCGACGGCGGTGACGGGCAATTGCGGCGCGGTCGTGACTACGTGTCCCACGTCGCGACCATCGCCCGTGTGCTCGCCGAACTTCCCGGTCAGCCACCGCGGCTGTTCGTGGTGACCAGAAACGCCGCGAGCGTGCTGCCGGGCGAGGTGGCCAACCTGGAGCAGGCGGGCCTGCGTGGATTGATGCGGGTGATCGACTCCGAACACCCGCACTTGACCGCGACCCAGATCGACGTGGCCAATGACGCCGACTTCGCGCAGGTGGCCGGGCAATTGCTGAGCGACGCCGAGGAGGACGAGACCGCCTGGCGGAACGGCGAGTGGTACACCGCGCGGCTGCGGCCCGGTCCGCTGCGCCCCGCCGAACGGCGAACCACGGTCGTCCAGCACGAACGCGACGGGATGCGCTTGGAGATCCGCGCCCCCGGTGACCTCGAATCCTTGGAGTTCACCGCGTTCGACCGGGTACCGCCGGGACCCGGCGAGATCGAGGTCGCGGTCACCGCGTCCACCGTCAACTTCGCCGATGTGCTGGTCGCCTTCGGCCGGTATCCGACGTTCGGGGGCTACCAGCCCCGGCTGGGCGGCGACTTCGCCGGCGTGGTGACCGCGGTCGGACGCGATGTCACCGAGCACCGGGTCGGCGACCGCGTCGGCGGCATTTCCACCGCAGGCTGTTGGGGCACGTTCGTGAAATGCGCAGCCCGCCTTGCGGTTACGCTTCCGCCCGCGATGCCGCTGGAGGAGGCCGCCGCGGTGCCCACCGCGTCCGCGACAGCGTGGTACGGCCTGCACGATCTGGCCCGGATCTCGCGAACCGACAAGGTGCTGATCCACTCCGCGACCGGCGGCGTCGGGCAGGCGGCGATCGCGATCGCGCGGGCCGTGGGCTGCGAGATCTTCGCAACCGCGGGCAGCCCCAAGCGGCGGCAACTGCTGTGCGACATGGGTATCGAGCACGTCTACGACTCACGCAGCACGGACTTCGCCGACGAGATCCGCCGCGACACCGACGGGTACGGCGTCGACGTCGTGCTCAACTCGCTGCCCGGTTCCGCGCAACGTGCAGGGATCGAATTGCTGGCCTTCGGCGGGCGGTTCGTCGAAATCGGCAAACGCGACATCTACCGCGACTCCAAGCTCGGGTTGTTCCCGTTCCGCCGCAACCTCGCGCTGTATGCGGTCGACCTGGCGCTGCTGACGTACACCCACCCGGAGACCATCCGGCGGCTGCTGTCCACCGTCTACCAGCGCACGGCCGAAGGTGCGCTGCCAATGCCACAGACCACGCACTACCCGCTGCACGACGCGGCCGCGGCCGTCCGCCTGGTCGGCGGCGCCGGGCACACCGGCAAGGTGGTGCTCGACGTTCCGCACGCGGGCAGCAGCGTGGCCGTGCTGCCCGCGGAGCAGGCCCGGCCGTTCCGGGCCGACGGCGCCTACATCGTCACCGGCGGCACCGGCGGCCTGGGGCTGTACCTGGCCGGCGAGATGGCTTTTCCAGGTGGCGGGGCCGGCTGCGGACGGATCGTGCTCAACTCCCGTTCGGCGCCCAACGCGCAAGCGCAGCAGGCCATCGAGCGGCTGCGCGCCCGCGGTGCCGACATCGCGGTCGAGTGTGGCGATATCGCCGAGCCCGGCATGGCCGAGCGCCTGGTGGCGACCGCGACCGCATCGGGACTGCCGGTGCGTGGCGTGCTGCACGCGGCCGCGGTGGTGGAGGACGCCGCACTTACCAGCGTCACCGACGAGCTCATCGACCGGTGCTGGGCGCCGAAGGTCTATGGCGCGTGGCAGCTGCACCAGGCGACCGCCGGGCAGCTGCTGGATTGGTTCTGCATGTTCTCGTCGGCCGCCGCGCTGGTGGGTTCGCCGGGTCAGGGCGCATACGCCGCCGCCAACAGCTGGTTGGACGCCTTCGCCCACTGGCGTCGCGCCCAGGGTCTGCCGGGTACCGCGATCGCCTGGGGAGCGTGGTCGGAGGTCGGCCGTGCCACCGCCCTGGCCGAGGGCGCCGGCGTCGCGATCAGGCCGGCCGAGGGTTTCCGCGCGTTCCAAACGCTGCTGCGATACGACCGCCCGTACGCCGGCTACGCGCCGATCATGGGAACACCGTGGTTGACGTCGTTCGCGCAACGCAGCCGCTTCGCCGAGGGGTTCCAGTCCACGGGCCGGGGTCAACCGGATTCGGGCAAGTTCCTTGCCGAGCTGAGGGCGCTGCCGCGGGAGGAATGGCCCAACACGATCCGGCGGCTGGTGTCCGCCCAGATCAGTCTGCTGCTGCGGCGCACCATCGATCCGCATCGGCCGTTGTCCGACTATGGGCTCGATTCACTGGGTAACTTGGAGCTGCGTACCCGGATCGAAACACAAACTGGAGTGCGCATCAGCCCCACGAAGATCACCACGGTTACGGATCTGGCGGAGCACTTGTACGACGAGCTGGCAGATTTGGAGGCCAGTCCATGACCCAGGCCATGAGGAGACGGGCTTGCGAGTAGGGCCGCTATCCGTAGGGACGCTGCACGATTGGGCACCGAAGGCGGGCAAGACGGTGTCGTGGGAACCATCACCCGCTGTGCTCGAGAAGGCGTTGCAAGCGCCCGTCAGTGACGTCCCGGTCAGCTACATGCAGGCCCAACACATCCGCGGCTATTGCGAGCAGAAGGCGAAGGGACTCGATTACTCACGGCTGATGATCGTCAGCTGCGACCAGCCCGGCCAGTGCGACATCCGTGCGGTGAACTACGTCATCAACGCGCACCTGCGACGGCACGACACCTACCGAAGTTCGTTCGGGTACACCGACGACGGACAGATCATCCGGCGCATGATGGCCGACCCCGCGGACATCGAATTCGTCCCGGTCGACCATGGCGAGTTGACGTTGGCGCAGATTCGAGAGCTCGTCTTGAGCACGCCGGATCCGTTGCAGTGGGGTTGCTTCCGGTTCGGCGTCATCCAGGGCGACGATCACTTCACGTTCTATCTCAGCGTCGACCACGTGCATGTGGACGCGATGCTCGTCGGCGTGACGCTGATGGAGTTCCACATGATGTACGGCGCCCTGGTCGGTGGTGGCGCCCCGCTGGAGCTGCCGGATGCGGGCAGCTACGCCGAGTTCTGCATCCGAGAGCGGCGATTTACCTCGGCCCTGGACGCCGATTCCGCACAGGTTCGTGCCTGGACGGCGTTCGCCGAGCACAACGAAGGCAGCGTGCCCGACTTCCCGCTGCCGCTCGGCGACGTGGCGGAGACTCCCGCTGCCGACATTGTCACGACGCGAATGCTGGACGAGCAGCAGACGAGTCGATTCGAGGCCGCCTGCATCGCGGCCGACGCCCGGTTCATCGGTGGCGTGATGGCCTGCTGTGGCCTCGCCGAACACGAGTTGGTCGGCGCGGATACCTATTACGGGCTGACTCCGCGCGACACCCGTCTCCCGGGCGAAGCCATGACCCAGGGCTGGTTCACCGGTTTGATTCCGGTCACCGTCCCCATCGCCGGGTCTTCGTTCGGTGACGCCGCGCGCGCCGCGCAGTTTTCTTTCGACTCGGGGCAGCACCTCGCGGAGGTGCCCTACGACCGCGTGGTGGAGTTGGCCCCGACGGTGCACAGGCCTCGACCGAACTTTCCCGTCATCAACTTCCTCGACGCAAGCACCGCGCCGCTTTCGGTGTTGCTCACCGCGGATCTGGAAAATCTCAACATCGGGATCTTCAGCGACAACCGCTACTCGTACCAAATGTCCATCTTCGTGATCAGGGTGGAGCAGGAGACGGCCGTGACCGTGCTGTTCCCCGACAATCCCATCGCTCGGGAATCCGTCGCCCGCTACCTGGCCGCGTTGAAGTCGATTTTCGAGCGCGTCGCGGAGCGCGGGCACTGGCGGGATGTCGCATGATTTAGGCGGGTCGACAAAACCCGAAACACCGCAGCGGCACGACCGGCGCAACCCAATAAATAAGGGTTGGGGGTGAACTCATCTATACGCGGCTAGGCGAACTCGTCGCTAGGCGGCCGTGGCTTGTGATCGGGTGCTGGGTGCTGCTCTCGCTGGTGCTCCCCATGACAGTGCCGCCGCTGGCTGAGATGACGCAGCGGCACCCCGTCACGATCCTGCCCACCGACGCCCCGTCGGCCGTCGCAGCGCGAAAGATCTCCCAGGCATTCCACGAGGCCGGCTCGGAAAACGTGCTGATAGTGCTGCTGACGGACGACAAGGGGTTGGGACCGGCCGACGAAACCGTTTACCGCACGCTGGTGGATCGGCTGCGTCAGGAAACCGGAGACACCAAGGACACCAAAGACATCGTGATGCTGCAGGACTTCCTCAGCACGCCGGCGTTGCGCGACGCGCTGGCCAGCAAGGACGGCAAGGCGTGGATGCTGCCGATCAGCCTGGCCGGCGAGCTGGGCACGCCCAAGTCCCACCGCGCCTTCACAGACGTCGCGGGCATCGTGAAGCAAACCTTGAAACAGACCGCCCCCGGATCGGAGCTGGCGGCCTATTTCACCGGGCCCGCGGCCACCGTCGCCGACCTGTCCGAGGCCGGCGTGCGCGATCGCAGCTCGATCGAGCTGGCGATCGTCACCTTTTTGCTCGTCATCCTGCTTGTCATCTATCGCAACCCGGTCACCATGTTGCTGCCGCTGATCACGATCGCCGCCTCATTGGTGACCGTGCAGGCGGTGGTGGCCGGCGTCTCGCTGCTGACCGGCCTGGCCATCTCCAACCAGACGATCGTGCTGATCAGCGCGATGGTCGCCGGCGCGGGCACCGATTACGCGGTATTCCTGCTCAGCCGCTATCACGACTACGTGCGGGAGGGCGTCCCGCCGGGCTCCGCCTCGGCCCAGCAGGCGCTGGCCTCCATCGGCAAGGTAATCGCCGCGTCCGCGGCGACCGTGGCAATCACCTTCCTCGGGATGGGCTTCGCCAAGCTCGGGGTGTTCTCCACGGTCGGCGTGGCCCTGGCGATCGGGATCGCGGTGGCGTTCCTCGCGGCGGTGACACTGCTGCCGGCCATCCTGGTGCTGGCCGGGCCGCGCGGATGGATGGCGCCGCGGCGCAACCTGACCGCGCGATTCTGGCGGCGCTCCGGGGTTCGGATAGTGCGGCGGCCGGTGGTCTATCTGGCCGCGAGCCTGGTCATTCTGATCGCTCTGGCCATGTGCGCGAGCCTGATTCGCTTCAACTACGACGACCGCAAGCAGCTGCCGGCCGCCGATCAGAGCTCCATCGGGTACGCCGCGCTGGAACACCATTTCCCGGTCAACCAAACGATCCCCGAGTACCTGCTCATCCAATCGCCGCACGACCTGCGCACGCCGGCGGCCCTCGCCGACCTGGAGCGGCTGGCGCAGCGAGTGAGCCAGATCCCGGGCGTCGCCAAGGTCCGCGGCATCACCCGGCCCACGGGTGTCTTTCTGATGGCGATGGGGCTGGAGCCGCAGGTCCTCAACACCGACGACTTCAAGAAGCTCGCACAGACATTCATCTCGCCGGACGGGCATTCGGTGCGGTTCTTCATCCAAACCGACCTCAACCCGTTCAGCACCGCGGCCATGGATCAGGTCAAGACGATCCTGGGCGTCGCCAAGGGCGCGCAGCCGAACACCACGCTGTCCGACGCCGCGATCTACCTCTCGGGTTACCCCGCCACGCTTCGGGACACCCGCGACTATTACGACCACGACATTCGGCTGATCGTGATCATGACGATCGTCGTGGTGCTGCTGATCCTCACCGCACTGCTGCGTGCGATCGTCGCGCCGCTCTACCTCGTCGGCTCGGTGATCATCTCGTATCTGTCTGCCGTCGGGGCCGGCGTCTTGCTGTTCCAAGTGCTATTGCGGCAGGAATTGCATTGGAGCGTGACGGGATTGGCGTTTGTGGTGCTGGTCGCCGTGGGCGCGGACTACAACATGCTGCTGGCTTCGCGGCTGCGTGACGAGTCGCCGAGCGGGGTACGCACCAGCGTCATCCGGACCGTACGTTCCACCGGTGGAGTCATCACGGCGGCCGGTCTCATTTTCGCTTCCTCGATGTTCGGCCTGCTGTTCGCCAGCATCGCGACCGTCGTGCAGGCCGGTTTCGTGATCGGCTTCGGAATTCTGATCGACACGTTCGTGGTGCGCACCATCACGGTGCCCGCGCTTGCCGCCCTGCTGGGACGGGCGAGTTGGTGGCCCGCGCGGCCATGGCGCCGGCGCCGGTCCGATGATGACCCGGTCGAGAAAGACACCGTGTTCGCTGCCGCGACCGAGGGATCGCCCGAGGGCTAGAGAATACCCCTCTTCACCGGATCCACGGCAGCCGACACCCGCCGTTGTCGCATTTGCTGTCTCTGAGTCTGAGCTGGAAACTAGTGGTCTAGTAGTTTGCCAGGAAAAAACGCGAAGTTTTTGTTCGAAATGCCATATGTCCCAACCCGTAACGCTAGATTGCCGGGTACCGGGGGGGCCGGACCTATCGAACAGGTGCAGCGATGTCCTACGTGGCAGTGGCCGCCGAGGCCTTGACGGCGGCGGCGACGGATGTGCAAGGGATCGGCTCGGCGCTGTCTGCGGCGCACGCAACGGCGGCCCCGACGACGACGCGTGTGCTGGCCGCCGCCGGCGATGAGGTGTCGGCCGCGGTCGCGTCGTTGTTCTCCAGCCACGGCCTGAACTTTCAGGCCGTGAGCGCCCAGGCGGCGACGTTTCACACCCAGTTCGTCCAGGCGCTGACCGGCGCGGGAAGTTCGTATGCGGCGACCGAGTTGGCCAGCGCTAAACCGTTGGATTCCATCGATAGCACGTTCGAGTCGCTGACCGGACGCCCGCTGATCGGCGACGGCGCCGCCGGCACCGCGTCGAGCCCGAACGGGGGCGGCGGGGGATGGCTGTACGGCAACGGCGGCAACGGCTACGACAACAGCGCAAACTCCTCGGTGGCCGGGGGTAACGGCGGGTCCGCCGGGTTGTGGGGCAGCGGCGGGGCAGGTGGGGCCGGCGGGGCCGGCGCGGCCGGCGGCAGCGGCGGGTCCGGCGGCTGGTTGTACGGCAACGGCGGGGCCGGCGGTGCCGGCGGGGGCTCCTTTACCGGCACGGCTGGGGCCGCCGGTAGCGGCGGGGCCGCCGGCCTAATCGGCAACGGCGGGGCCGGCGGTCTGGGGGGGTTTGTCGGTCCAAGCGGCACGGGTGACGCCGCGGACGGCGGCGCCGGTGGCCGCGGCGGGTCGCTGTATGGTACCGGCGGGGCCGGTGGCCAGGGCGGGGTCGGCGACAATACCGCGACTGGCGGAGCGGGCGGCAGCGGCGGGTCCGCCGGGTTGATTGGCACGGGCGGGGCCGGCGGCGCGGGCGGCGCCCAGTTCAACTTCAGCTCCGGGGGCAACTCCGGGGCCGGCGGCGACGGTGGCAGCGGTGGGTTGCTGCATGGGACCGGTGGGGCCGGCGGCGCCGGCGGGTTGAGCGACGGCGGCGACGGCGGGACCGGTGGCACCGGCGGTAGCGGTGGGTGGTTCGACGGCAACGGCGGGGCCGGGGGCAACGGCGGCGATAGCCTGGTCGCCACCGGCGGTGCCGCCGGCGCCGGCGGCAGCGGCGCGTTGGTGTCCGGCAACGGTGGGGCCGGCGGCGACGGCTTCGCCGGCGGTAATGGCGGGACCGGCGGCAGGGGCGGGTACCTGTTCGGCAACGGTGGGGCCGGCGGCGACGCCGAGTTCGGCGCATTCGTCAATGGAGCCGGCGATGGCGGCGCTGCCGGTAGTGCCGGGCTGTTGGTCGGCAACGGCGGATCCGGCGGGTCCAGTGCCGGCGGCACCGGCGCTAGTGGCGCAAACGGCGGATACCTGATCGGAAGCGGCGGCAACGGCGGCAGCAGCGGAGGATCCGGGGACGCCGGCGGCGCCGGCGGGCACGCCGGCTTCTTCTACGGCAACGGCGGCGACGGCGGCAACGGCGCCGACAGCACGGCAGGCGGCGCCGGCGGGGCCGGCGGCGCGGGCGGGACGCTGTTGGGCAACGGTGGAGACGGCGGCACCGGCGGGGACGGCACGGCCGGTGCCGGTGGCAACGGCGGCGCCGCCGGCAGCGCCGGGGTGTTCGCCGGCAACGGCGGGGCCGGCGGGTCCGGCGGGTCGGCCTCGACCGGCTTCGCCGCCGGGACGGGCGCTGGCGGAGGAAACGCCGGGTTCCTGTTCGGCAATGGCGGCGACGGCGGCAGCGGCGGCGACGGCGGCAGCAGTGCCGTCAACGGCGGCAGCGCCGGCAGCGCCGGGCTCCTGTTCGGCAACGGCGGATCCGGTGGGTCCGGTGGGTCCAGCGGCACCGGCGCCGCCGGAGCCAACGGCGGGTTCTTGGAAGGCAACGGCGGAAACGGCGGCAACACCTCCGATCCCGGGGTGGCCGGCGGTGCCGCCGGGCACGCCTGGCTGGTCGGCGACGGCGGAAACGGCGGCGACGGTGGCGGCGGCGGGACGGCCAGCGCGGCCGGAGAGGTCGGCGGCGCGGGTGCCGACGGTGGCCGCGGCGGGTATTTGTATGGCAGCGGCGGCACCGGCGGCGACGGTGGTAGCGGCGCCGCCGGCAGCAGCGACGGAAGCATCATTGCCGGGACAGGTGGTGGCGGCGGTGACGGCGGCGCCGCCGGCCTGATCTACGGCAACGGCGGCTCCGCCGGCTCGGGCGGCAGTGGGGGCGCCGCCTTCAGTGACGGTGACGCCGGCGCCGGCGGCGCCGGCGGCACCGGGGCCAGCGGCGGCACACTGATCGGCGCCGGCGGAAACGGCGGCAACGGCGGCACCGGCGGCGTGTCGAGTGCTGCCAGCAGCTTCGCCAGGGACGGCAACGGCGGTGCCGGCGGAAACGGTGGCGGCGCGGGGTTGCTATACGGCCAAGGCGGCAACGGCGGCGACGGCGGCTCCGGTGGGTCCACCAATTTCGCCAACGGCATTTTTGGCGGGGAGGGCGGCAACGCCGGCAACGGCGGTTCCGCCGGGCTGTGGGGCAACGGCGGGGCCGGCGGCACAGGCGGCGATGCCGGCGCCGAGAGCGGCTTCGGTCTCAGCGGGGGCAACGGCGGCAGCGGTGGCGCCGGCGGGTCGCTCTATGGCGCCGGCGGGGACGGCGGTGACGGCGGCGCGGGAGGCGCCAGCAACAGCAGCCAGAGAAGCGGTTGGGTCTCCGGCGACGGCGGGACGGGCGGCAACGGCGGCCGCGGCGCGTACCTCTGGGGCGTCGGCGGCGACGGCGGCGACGGCGGAGCAGCCGGCAGCATCGTCAGCAGCACCGGCGGCACCGCCGGCACCGGCGGCAACGCCGGCAGCGGCGGGAATGCCGGGCTGATCGGGGTCGGCGGCGCCGGCGGCGACGGCGGCGCCGGCAGCAGCGTCAGCTCGGGCAGCGGAAGCGCCGGCAGCGGCGGCACCGGCGGGAACGCGGGCAACGGCGGGTCGGTGTGGGGCGTCGGCGGGGCCGGCGGCGACGGCGGCGCCGGCGGTGCGCCCGCCAGCGGCGACGGCGGTAACGGCGGAGATGGCGGGGCCGGCGGCACCAGCGGGCTGGCCGGCGTCGGCGGGGCCGGCGGTGACGGCGGGGCCGGCGGGGGCAGCAGCTCCAGTGCGCTCGGCGGGACCGGCGGCGCCGGCGGCGAAGGCGGCAATTCCGCCGGGCTGACCGGATTCGCCGGGGCCGGCGGGGCCGGCGGGGAGGGCGGTGCGGCCACTTCTTCGAACGGGGGTGCCGGTGGCAACGGTGGTAACGGCGGCGCCGGCGACGGCCTGATCGGCGTCGGCGGGGCCGGCGGGGCCGGCGGGGCGGGCCAAAACGGCGGCGCCGAGGGGACCGGCGGGACTGGCGGAGCCGGCGGATCGCTGACCGGACTGTCCGGCGCGGACGGGGCGGACGGGTAGGTGGAGGGGCTTTTATGTCGTTTGTGATCACAACGCCGGAGTTGTTGATTTCGGCGGCGCAGGACCTAGCCGGGCTCGGGTCGTCCATCAACGCGGTCAACGCCGCGGCCGTCATTCCGACAACGTCGCTGGCGTCGGCCGGCGCCGACGAGGTGTCGGTAGCGATTGCCCAGTTGTTCGGCACCTTCGCGGACGACTATCAGCAGCTCGGTGCTCACGCGTCGACGTTCTATCAGCGGTTCGTGCAGGCGTTGGGCGCCGGTGCGGGATCGTACGCGGCCACCGAGGCCGCCAACGCCTCGACTCTGCAGAGCGTCGAGCAGAGCCTGCTCAGCGTGCTGAACGCGCCCACCGAGGCGTTGCTGGGGCGGCCCTTGATCGGTGACGGGACAGCTGGGACGGCGGCGTCTCCGAATGGCGGGGCAGGGGGGTTGCTCTTCGGCAACGGCGGCAACGGCTACGACAACAGCGCGAGCGCCGGGGTGGCCGGCGGTGCCGGCGGTAGCGCCGGGTTGTTCGGGTCCGGCGGGGCCGGCGGGGCCGGCGGTAGCGGTGCGAACGGGGGGTCGGGCGGCAGCGGGGGCCTGCTCTACGGCAACGGCGGGGCCGGCGGGGCCGGCGGGGCCGGCGCGGCGGGCTCCGGCTCGAGCGGGACCGGCGGCAACGGCGGATCGGGCGGCAGCGGCGGTAATGCTTGGTTGCTGGGGAACGCGGGCGCCGGCGGCAGTGGTGGTGACGGCGGGACCGGCGGCGCGTCGGCTGGCAACGGCGGAGCCGGCGGTGACGGTGGTAAGGGCGGTGCCGTCGAACTGATCGGCAACGGCGGGGACGGGGGAGCCGCCGGCTCGGGCGGCGACGGGGGCGTCGCCTCCGGTAACGCCGGCAGCGGCGGCAGCGGCGGCAGCGGCGGTAACGGTGGGTTGCTGATCGGCTCGGAAGGCGCCGGCGAGGCCGGTGGCGCTGCCGGGGTTGCCGGCACCACCGGAACCAGCGGTAGCACCGGTGCCGCCGGCACCAACGGCACAGCCGGAGTTTTCGCGAGCCAGGGCTACAACCTGGGTTTCGCGAACCAGGGCAAGCTCGATTGGGGCAGCGCCGATATCGGTGATCTCAATTTTGGTAACGCGGATCACGGAAGTTACAACCTCGGTGGCGCAAATATCGGTGACAGCAACTTCGGTCGTGGCAATTTGGGGAGCCTTAACTTCGGCGCTGGGAATTTGGGCAGCAGTAATATCGGCCTCGGCAATTTCGGAAGCGGTAACCTTGGTTTTGGCAATGCGGGAAACCTGAATATCGGCAGTGCTAACACGGGCAATCTCAACTTTGGTCTTGCCAACACCGGTGATGACAACATCGGTCTGTGGAACACGGGTAACGGGAACATTGGTATCGGGCTGACGGGCAACGACCAGGTCGGGTTCGGCGGCTTAAACTCGGGTAGCGGGACCACCGGGTTGTTCAGCTCGGGTACCGGGAACTACGGCTTGTTCAACTCGGGGACCCATAACACTGGCATGTTTAACGCAGGCACCGGTAACTCGGGGCTGGGCAACGGGGGTAGTTATAACACCGGTTTCTTCAACTCGGGTGTGGCCAATTCGGGGTTCTATAACTCCGGCAACGTGAATACCGGTGGCTTTAATTCGGGCAATTACAACTTTGGTCACTACAACTCGGGTGATTCTAACACCGGTGGCCATAACTCGGGCAGCTTAAACACGGGCAGTAACAACTCGGGCGACGCGAACACCGGTTACGGCAACACCGGCAATATCAACACGGGCGCGTTCAACTCGGGCAACGAGAACAACGGGTTCTTCTGGCGCGCTAATGAACGCGGTTTGGTCACCATCTCTTACACGATTCCAGAAGACATCACCCAATCCGCATTCGGCTTTTTCCTCGAAGAGGGTAGCCTAAGCAATTATGATACATTCCTCGCCGAACTCGACAGCCTGCCCTTTACCACGACCACCCTCACGGGTGAGATCTTGTTTTCATTTGGTGGTACGCCAGGCCTTTTTAATTTCACGACGTCCCCGTCGTCGGGTTTCTTCAACTTCGGCGCCGGTGGTTCCTCGGGCTTCTTCGATATCAATTTCGGCAGCGTGTCGGGCATTTCGGGTTTCGGCAACTTCAGCGACGGCTTCGGAAACCTTTCGGGTTTTGGCAGCGAGGGCAGCTTTGGGTCAGGTTTCGGGAACTTTGGCAATTTAACGTCGGGCTTTTCCAGCATCGGCAGTATCGGCAGCGTCAACATCGGTGACATTTCGGTGTCGGGATTCGGGCAGACCTCATCAATAACCCTTGGCAAAGCGGGTATCGCCTTCCCCCAGAACATCGGCATTTCCGACGCGGGTTATGGGAATGTGGGCAATGCCAACCAAGGTGACTTCAACTTCGGTAGTGGAAATCTCGGCAGCTATAACATTAGTTTGCACCTCTTCAGCGGCGGCAATGACGGTAGCTACAACATCGGCAGCGGCAATATCGGTGAGTACCTCATCGGTCATGCCAACAATGGTTCTTGGGACCTCGGTGGCGCCAACGTCGGGAACGAGAACTTCGGTGTCGGCAACGTGGGCAGCTACAACGTGTACGGTTCTGCCAACACGGGCAGCAACAACCTCTTCGGCAGTGCCAACCTCGGTGACTGGAACATCCTCGGCGACGCTAACTGGGGCAGCTTCAACTTCGGTTCCGGCAATGAGGGTAGTTACAACTTCGGTTTCGCGAACCTGGGCAGCGGGAACTTTGGTTACGGCAACGACGGCAGCTACAACTTCGGTTTGGCCAACACCGGCAGCAGCAACATCGGCCTGGCCAACACCGGTAGCAACGACATCGGGATCGGGCTGACCGGTAATAACAAATTCGGCTTCGGTGGCTTCAACTCGGGTGCGGGTAATTCGGGGTTCTTGAACTCCGGCACCGACAACACCGGCATCCTCAACGCGGGCAGCACCAACACCGGGCTGCTCAACGCCGGTACCGGCAACCTGGCCGCGTTCAACGCCGGCACGGGCAACACCGGTTTGTTCAACGCGGGCAACGCCAACATTGGCATCCTTAACGCGGGCACCACCAACGAAGGCCTGTTCAACTCCGATATCGACAACTACGGCGGGCTCAACTCTGGCACTGGGAACTGGGGCTGGGGCAACACGGGCAGCTACAACACCGGGTTCGTCAACTCGGGGACGGCCAACACGGGGGTGTGGAACGCGGGTCAGTTGAACACCGGCTTCGAAAACGCGGGCAGCTACAACACCGGTATCTCCAACTTGGGCGACTCCAACACCGGCGGGTGGAGCTTGGGTGACTCCAATACCGGGTCGTGGGACCGCGGTGACCTCAACACGGGTTCGTTCGACTCGGGCAACGAGAACGACCTCCCCTTACAGAAGGGCAGTGACCACTACCTCGGTAGCTACACGCTCACGCTCACGCTGAACACCTCCGAGATCACCGGCAGCCTCGGAACTTCGCAGACCTCGGACATCACCTACACCGCGACGATCTTCGAATACCCCGGCGGGCCGGGCTTTTTCAACTACGCCACCGACCCGACGTCGGGCTTCCTGAATTTCGGTACCGGTGGCGGCTCCGGGGTCGGAAACGACGGCAGCGGCGCGTCGGGGTGGTTGAACTTCGCTCGCGACGGCGCTGGCATCGTGTCCGGGCTGGGCAACAGCGGCAACTCGATTTCGGGGTACTTCAATTCCGGTTCGGGCAGCTCCGCGGCGCTTGACGTGGTCTCCGGTATTGACATGACGGGGCAAAACGTCGCGGGTCTGTTCGGCATCGGCTACGCCCAGGTGCTCAACCTCGGTTACGGGAACCTTGGTCACGGCAACATCGGCAACGGCAACGACGGCTACTCCAACATCGGCAGCGGTAACTTCGGCCACAACGACTTCGGCCGCGGCAACGTGGGCAACACCAACGTCGGCGCCGGCAACGACGGCAACAACAACTACGGCGGCGGCAACACCGGTGACTTCAACGTCGGTAGCGGCAACTTCGGTAGCAACAACCTTGGTGCCGGCAACACCGGCAATAACAACATCGGGCTCGCTAACACCGGCAACGGCGATATCGGCATCGGGCTGACCGGCAACAACCAGGTGGGCTTCGGCGGCCTGAACTCGGGCAGCGGCAACCACGGCTTGTTCAACTCCGGCAGCGGCAACACCGGCTTCTTCAACTCCGGCAGCGGCAATACCGGCTCGTACAACTCGGGCAGCTACAACACCGGCAGCGGCAACTCCGGCAGCTACAACTTCGGCGGCCACAACCCCGGCAGCTACAACACCGGCGCCCACAACGTCGGCAGCTACAACACCGGCAACCTCAACGTCGGCAGCACCAACACCGGCTCCAACAACGTCGGCAGCATCAACACCGGCATCGGCAACACCGGCAACCTCAGCACCGGCATCCTCAACGCGGGCAACAGCGACGTCGGGGCGTTCTGGAAGATCAACGACGCCAGCCCGGACTTCTCCATCGCCATTCCGATCGGCTACAGCCAGGAACTCACTTACGGTGACCCGAGCGTTTCGGACACTGTCGCCGGGGCCGCCATCTACGGCTACATCAAGACCTACACGATCTTCTCCTTATCCCTGGGCGACGTCACGACCGCGGACGGGTCGGGCTTCTTCAACCAGGGCGGCGGCGCCGGATCCGGCTTCTTCAACCACGGCACCGCCGGCTCGGGATTCTTCAATACCGCCAGCGACACCAGCACCACCGGATTCAGCTCGGGCTACTTCAACTACGGCAATTTCCTGGCCGGCTTCACCAACAAGGGCAGCTACCTCTCGGGCCTCTTCAACACCGGTAGCGGCAACTTCGTTACCGCCGATAACGACTCGGGCTTCGGCACGGTCGGCCAAAACATCTCCGGCTACCTCACCGACCCCAACCTGGGTTTCGCGAACCAGGGCGCCTACAACTGGGGCCACGCCAATATCGGCGACTTCAATTTCGGTAACGCGGACCACGGTAGTTACAACATAGGTGGCGGCAATTACGGCGACAGCAACTTTGGTCTCGGTAATTTGGGGAGCCTTAACTTCGGCTTTGGGAATTTGGGCAGCAGTAATATCGGTTTCGGCAACTTCGGAAGCATTAACTTGGGTCTCTCCAACGCGGGGAGCCTGAATATCGGCAGCTGGAACACCGGCGATCTCAACTTCGGTTTTGCCAATACCGGTGATGGCAACTTCGGCCTCTGGAACACGGGTAACGGGAACATCGGCATCGGGCTGACGGGCAACGACCAGATCGGGTTCGGCGGATTCAGCTCGGGTAGTGGGAACAGCGGGTTGTTCAACTCGGGTACCGGGAACACCGGCCTGTTCAATTCGGGTACCAAGAACGGCGGCGTGTTCAACGCCGGCACCGGCAACTTCGGTCTGGGGAACTCCGGTAGTTACAACACCGGTTTCTTCAATTCGGGTGTCGCCAATTCGGGATCGTTCAATTCCGGCAACGTGAATACCGGTAGCTTTGATTCCGGCAGTTACAACATGGGTCACTACGACACGGGCAGTTATAACACGGGTGGCCGTAACTCGGGCAGTTACAACACGGGCACCTACAACTCGGGCGACTCGAACACCGGTTGGGGGAACACCGGCAATATCAACACGGGTGCGTTCAACTCCGGCGACGAGAACAACGGATTCCTCTGGCGCGCTGATGAGCGTGGCGAGTACTCGATCTCTTACAATGTTCCCGTCGAAACCCAAACCAGGCTGAGCTTCTTCGGCGAATTGAATCTCGATCCCACGGCGGGCGAGGCCGTTTACGATGCCGACCTCGCCAATCTTGAGGCCTTGCCGTATACCACGACCACCGGCACGGATACGGTGTTCTCGTTTGGTGGTTCGCCGGGCTTCGGGAATTTCACGTCGACCCCGTCGTCGGGTTTCTTCAACATCGGTGATGGTAGCTCGTCGGGCTTCGACAATTATGGGTCCGGTTCCGGGTTACTCAACATAGGAATTGGCAGTGGGGCCCACTCGGGTCTATTCAACGTCGGCGGCCTGGAGTTGGGCGTGCTGAACACGGGCAATTCCGTGTCCGGCTGGTACGGTGACGGCACCGCCGGATTCTCGACGCCGAGCCTGGTGTCGGGTATCGACCAGGAGGGAACCGACATTGCGGGCACACCCGCCAACATCGGTTTCAACGACCAGGGCTATCTCAATATCGGCAATGCCAACGTGGGGAATCTAAACTACGGCAACGGCAATGTCGGTGACTTTAACCTCGGTTTGGGCGGGCTCCCGCCGATGGGGCATAGCAAGCTCTATGGTGGCGGCAACGTCGGCAGCTTCAACATCGGAAGCGCCAATATCGGCAGCTTCAATCTGGGTAGCGCCGACATTGGTTATTCGAACTTCGGCAGCGCCAATGTCGGGCACCTGAACATCGGCGGCGGCAACCTGGGCAGCTTCAACATCATCGGTTGGGGCAACACGGGCAGCTACAACATCTTCAGCAGTGGCGACTTCGGTGACTGGAACTTCGGCTCCGGTAACTGGGGCAGCTTCAACCTCGGTTCGGGCAACGAGGGCAGTTACATCATTGGTTTGGCGAACCTGGGCAATCTCAACTTTGGTTTCGGCAACGACGGCAGCAACAACATTGGCTTCGCCAACACCGGCAGCCACAACATCGGGCTGGCGAACACGGGTAACTACGACTACGGGATCGGGCTGACCGGTGATTTCAAGGTCGGCTTCGGTGGCCTGAACTCGGGTACGGGTAATGCGGGGCTGTTCAATTCCGGCACCGACAACACCGGTTTCTTCAACGCGGGCAGCACCAACGTGGGGGTCGGCAACGCCGGTACCGGCAACCTGGGCCTCTTCAACGCCGGCAGCAGCAACGCCGGTTTGTTCAACGCGGGCAACGGAAACATCGGCATCTACAACTCGGGCAGCACCAACGAGGGTCTGATCAACTCCGATTCCGCCAACTACGGCCTGGCCAACTCGGGCACCGGGAACTGGGGCTTTGGCAACACGGGTAGCTACAACACCGGATGGGCCAACTCGGGCGCGACCAACACGGGGTGGTGGAACTCGGGTCAGTTGAACACCGGCAGTGAAAACGCGGGCAACTACAACACCGGTACCGCCAACGTGGGTAACTCCAACACCGGCTTTTGGAACCCCGGTAGCTCCAACACCGGTTCGGGCAACACCGGTGACCTCAACACGGGTTGGTTTAATTCGGGCAACGACAACATCGGCTTGCTCTGGAGAAGCGATGACCACTACTTCCCCGGCTACGAGCTCACGATCACGTGGAGCACCTCCGACAGCTCCGGCAGCGGCGGAACCTCGCAGACCGCGACCAACACCTACAGCATCACGCTCATCGATATCCCGTCGGGGCCGGGCTTGTTCAACTACACCACCAACCCGAGTTCGGGCTTCTTGAATTTCGGTACCGGTGGTGGTTCCGGGTTCGGAAACTACGGCGCCGACTCGTCGGGGCTGCTGACTATCGCGCGGGACGGCTCCGGCATCGTCAGCGGGCTGGGCGACTACGGCAACTCGATTTCGGGTCTGTTCAACATCGGTTCGGGCAGCGGCTCTGCGCTAGATGTGGTCTCCGGCATTGACATGTCGGGCCAGAACATCGCGGGTCTGTTCGGTATCGGCTACAACCAGGTGTCCAACCTGGGTTACGGGGATGTGGGTCACAGCAACGTCGGCAACGGCAACCTGGGTGACTTCAACGTCGGCAGCGGTAACTCCGGCCACAACGACCTCGGCAGCGGCAACACGGGCGACAGCAACTTCGGGACCGGTAACGACGGCAGCGACAACAACGGTGGCGGCAACACCGGTAGCCACAACGTCGGCAGCGGCAACTTCGGTAATTACAACTTCGGTTTCGGCAACACCGGTGATAACAACATCGGGTTGGCTAACACCGGCACCGGCGACATCGGCATCGGGTTGACCGGCAATAACCAGGTGGGCTTCGGCGGGCTGAACTCGGGCAGCGGCAACCACGGCTTGTTCAACTCCGGCAGCGGCAACAGCGGCTTCTTCAACTCCGGCAGCGGCAACACCGGCTCGTTCAACTCGGGCAGCTACAACACCGGCAAGGCCAACGCCGGCAGCTACAACTTGGGTAGTCACAACTCCGGCAGCTTCAACACCGGCGGCAGCAACGTCGGCAGCTACAACACCGGCAACAACAACGTCGGCAGCACCAACACGGGCAGCGACAACGTCGGCAGCATCAACACCGGCATCGCCAACACCGGTAACTTAAGCACCGGCGCATTCAACGCCGGCAACGGCGACCTCGGGTTCTTCTGGCAGATCGATAACGCCAGCCCGTCGTTCGCCATCACCATCCCGATCGACTTGAACAGCATAAGCACCCTCGGTGACCCGACCGATACAAGCACCATCTCCGGGGCCTACGCCTTCACCTACGACAGGACCATCACCGTCTTCCAATTCAGCCTGGGCAACACTTCGTTGGACTCCTCGGGTTTCTTCAACAAGGGTGGCGACGACGAATCCGGCTTCTTCAACTTCGGCACCGGCGGCTCGGGATTCTTCAACACCGCGATCGACAGCACCGACGGATTCAACTCGGGCTACCTCAACTACGGCGAGTTCCTGTCCGGCATCACCAGCAAGGGCAACTACCTCTCGGGCCTCTTCAATACCGGCACCGGCGACTTCCTCACCCAAGACCTCATATCGGGCATCGGGAACATCGGCCAGGATCTGTCCGGCTTCGAATGGAAGCCGTTCGGCTTCGAGTTCTAGACGCGCGTCACGGTCTCACGCGTCCAACCGGGTGAACTCCTGCCGCCGGTACTGCTCCACACAGGCCGCCCGCCGGACCTTGCCGCTGGTGGTGGTCGGAATCGACCCGGGTGATACCAAAACGAGGTCGGCGACGTTGAGGCCGTGCGACTTCGATATCGCCGTGGTCACGTCGTTCTTCACGACGTTCAGCCTTTCGGCCGCCTCCTCGTCGGAATCGCCGCGCTTCTTGATTTCGATGATGGTGACCAACTTCTCCGTCTGACCCACCGGAACGGAGATCGCCGCGACCCGCCCGCCGGTGATCTCGGAGACCGTCGACTCGATGTCCTCGGGGTAATGGTTGCGCCCGTACACGATCAGCAGGTCCTTCATGCGGCCCACGATGAACAGCTCGCCCTCGGAGATGAACCCGAGGTCTCCGGTTCTCAGCCACGGGCCCTCGGGCGTGTCCGGGGACGGGTTGACCAGCATCCCGCCGAAGGTGCGCGCCGTCTCCTCCGGCTTCTGCCAATAGCCCTCCGCGACGTTGTCGCCACGCATCCAGATCTCACCGACCGTTCCGGCCGGGCACTCGACGCAGGTTTCGGAATCCACGATGCGCAGCATCGGTGACTTCGGCGTGCCATAGCTCAGCAGCGGTGTCCCGGTTCGTGCGTCGGTGCGTTCCGCGGTGCCCGTCGCCAGCTTCTCGGTTTCGAATGCAACGATCACCGGGGAATTGCCATCCTTGGGCCGGCTGGCGGCATACACGGTTCCTTCCGCCAGACCGTAGGAGGGTCGCATCATGTTGTCGCCGAAATTGTAGGGACCGAATCGGGCGGCGAACCGATCCAGCGTGGCGGGGTGGACTCGTTCACTGCCGCTGATGATGCCCTGGCACGCCCCGAGATCGAGTCCGGCCATGTCCGCGTCCGATGTCTTGCGCACCGCCAACTCGAAGGCGAAGTTCGGCGCCGCCGAAAACGGGTGGCTGTTATTGGCCAGTGCCTGGATCCAGCGTGCCGGACGTTGCAGGAACGCGACCGGACTCATCAGCTCACTGCGGTAGCCGCCCAGGATCGGTGCGACGACGCCCAGCACCAGGCCCATGTCGTGGTAGAACGGCAGCCACGACACGATGGTCAGGTCGGTGGGCGCCGCGCCCCTGGTGGGCGCGAAATAATCGGCCATCAGCTGCTGGAAGTTCACCAGCAGGTTGCGATGGGTGATCATCACCCCGGCCGGAAGGCGGGTCGAGCCGGAGGTGTACTGCAAGTACGCGGTGCTCGGCGCATCGGTGAGCCGAATACTCGGGGGATTCTCGGCGTCCAGATCCAGCGCGTCGACCTCGAGGATCGCCGGGTGGCCGGCGTACTCGGCGACCGTTTCGGCGATCCCGGGCGTCCCAGACGTGGTCAGGATGACCGAGGGCGAGGTGTCGGCCATGACAGCGGTCACCCGCTCGTCATGCGAGCCCTCCTGCGGGACCGACAGCGGCACCGCGATGAATCCGGCGTGCATCGCGCCCAGGAAGGCCGCGATGTACTCAAGGCCCTGGGGGGCCAGGATCAGGGCCCGGTCCCCGGCCGAGCCATGCCGCCTGACCTCGTGGGCAACGTTCAAGGTTCGCTGATACAGCTGCGCCCAGGTCAGGGTTTCCCGCACGCCCGCCCAGTCCTGCTCGTAGTCGGTGAAACCGAACACCGTGTCGTCCGGCTGCATACCAGCACGTTCGCGCAGTAAGGAGAGGACAGACGGACCTTGCATGGGCGTTAGGTTACCGTCGCGCGCGAGCTCGGCAGGACGCCTTAACAAACCCCTGTGCCTAGGTCAGGCCCCAACCGAACACGCGGGAGGTGAGCAGCACGATGCCCAGCGACACCGACGCGACGACGGTGAGCCCGATGACAGCGACCACGAGCGGCTGCCATCCGGTGCGCGCGATCTGGCGGATGTCGGTGCTGAGCCCGACACCGGCGAAGGTGAGCAGGAACGCCCATTTCGACACGTTGGCCAGGTTGGCGGTTTGGCCCTTGGTCACACAGTGCGCGGTCGCGATCGCCGAGACGGCCAGGAAGCCGAGCACGAATTTCTCCGAACTTGTCCCAGATGAACGCGGCCTTGGCTGTCGCGCCGGGGGCGATCTCGTCGGCCTGCCCGCGCGCGGCCCAAAACAGTGCGAAGCCCAGGACGACGAACCCGATCAGCGCGTTGCGGGTGGACTTCACCAGCACGGCGATCTTGCCGGCCGCGTCGGAATAGAGGTAGCCGGTGGCGGTGGTTTCGGCGGTGTTGTCCACCGCCAGGCCCGCCCACAGGCCGAACTCGTGGTTGGTGAGGCCGATCGCGTGTCCCAACGGCGGCAGCGCGAACAACGCCACCGCGCCCAACGCCAGGATCGCCGCGATCGCGTAGCTGACGTCGGAGTTGCGGGCCCGGATCGCGCCCTTGGCGGCCACGATCGCCGACACCCCGCAGATCGAGGTGCCGATCGCCAGCAGCGAACCCAGCTTGCCGGACAGCCCGAACAGCCGGGCAACGAGGAGAATGATGGTTCCCGCCAGCGCCATGTCCACCAGAATCTGGACCAGGCTGGTGCCGCCCAGTTTGGCGATATCACCGAGAACGAATCGCGAGCCTAGCGCGACGATCCCGACCTTGAGCCAGAATTGGTAGGTCAGCACGCCCGGTCGAAACACCCGATGCACACCGATGGTATTGCCGATGAGCAGCCCGTTCACGATCGCCCACAACACGTATTCGATGTCGGGCACCTTCCAATGTTCGTGTCGGGCAAGGGCGTTCCACCAGATCTGGGCGTACTTGCCCAGCACCCCGACGGCGATCAACAGCAGAATGCCCGGCACGTAGTCGAGCGGTCGCCGGCTGGTGAAGGCGGCTTGCTCCGATGCTTCACCGGGTTCGACGCGAACGGTGCTGATGCCGGTCACCAGGGGATCCTCGGCAGCACATCGGCGACCGCCAAGGCGACGATCAAACCGGCCAGTATGGTTGCCCACCAATCTTCCACGACGCCATGGTTGCGTGGCTGATACCCGCTGACCAAGTTATTGGCTCGCGGTGAATTTAGGTCATTGACTTCCTCGGGGGCTGAGCTCGTCGAGCAGATCGATGACCCGCGCGGCGAGATCGTCGATACCGGCGGCGGTGGTGTCGAGGACCAGGTCCGGGTGGTCCGGTGGCTCGTAGGGCGCATCCACACCGGTCATGCCGGTGAGCTGGCCGCTGCGGGCCCGGGCGTACAGGCCTTTGGGGTCCCGCTTTTCGCACTCGGCCAGCGACGTGGCGACGTACACCTCGATGAAGGGCAGCTTGGCGGCGTCGTTGAGGGCGCGGGCGACCTCGCGGTCCGACTTCAGCGGCGACACCAGCGACGCCAGCGCAACCACGCCGGCGTCGGCCAGCAGCCGCGTCAAATGCCCTACCCTCCTGATGTTTTCGGTGCGGTCGCCCGGGGAGAAGCCCAAATCGTCGGACAGGCCGTGGCGCAGGTTGTCGCCGTCGAGCAGGTAGGCCATCCGCCCCGACTCCACCAGCGCGCGCTCCACGGCCACCGCGATTGTCGACTTGCCGGATGCGGGCAGGCCGGTGAACCAGATTGTGGCGCCCGGCTGCCCGGTGGCCCGCCAGCGGTAGCCACGGTCCAGCGACGACGGATGCCAGCGAATGTCGGTGCGCGGGTGGGTGCCCGGCTTGACCTCCCGGGCCTCGAGGATGGCGCCGGCGCCGACGGTGTCGTTGGTGGTCTCGTCGATCAGGATGAAGGCGCCGCTGTCG
Source organism: uncultured Actinomycetota bacterium (assembly GCA_963845595.1). Classification (GTDB taxonomy): domain Bacteria; phylum Actinomycetota; class Actinomycetes; order Mycobacteriales; family Mycobacteriaceae; genus Mycobacterium. The sequence goes on along the minus strand of CAWJSU010000001.1, from coordinate 530,124 downwards.
CGGTTGTCGGTGTAGGGGTCTGCGATGACGATCGAGCTGGTTCGCAGCGTCACGGTGCCAATGTCGTTGAGCGCCAATTCAACCGGACCGTCGAGTTCGTCGAGGGTTTCCGGGTCCAGCCGCGTGTGCAGCTCCTGCACGGTGGCCCGGACGGTCTTGGTGGTCTGCTTGAGCGCCAGCCGGTCGCCCGCCCGCAGCGGGGAGTCGACGAACCAGCACACGGTCGCATCCAGCTCCCTGGCCAGCACCGGCAGCGAGGCGTCGTCGGCGCCGCTGACCAGCACGTCACCGCGTCCCACGTCGATATCGTCGGCGAGCTCGAGCGAAACCGACAGCGGCGCAACGCCCGTCGTGCGGTCGTCGTCGAGGGTGTCCAGCGCGGTCACGGTCGAGCGGGTGCCGGCGGGCAGCGACACCACCGGATCGCCGACACTGAGCGTTCCCGCCGCCAGCCGCCCGGTGTAGCGGCGGCGCATATCCGCGGTCGGTCGCGACACCCACTGCACCGGCAGCCGCAGCCGCGACGCCTCGGCCTGTGGTGCGGCCGGTTCGACGCCTTCCAGATACTCCAGCAGCGTGGGTCCGCCGTACCACGGTGTGTTTTCGGAACGGTGCACGACGTTGTCGCCGTGCTTGGCCGCGATGGGAATTACTGTGATGTCAATCATGTCAATGTCGCCGAGCCGGGCCGCCGTCTGGTTCAGCTGCTCGGCCACCTCGGTGAACTTGGCCTGGTCGAAGTCGACGAGGTCGATCTTGTTGACGGTTGCGACAAAGTGCTTGATGCCCAACAGCTTTGCGATGCGGGCGTGCCTGCGGGTCTGGCGCAGCACCCCGGCGCGCGCGTCGACGAGCAGGATCGCCACGTGCGCGTTGGAGGCGCCGGTGAACATGTTGCGGGTGTAGCGCTCGTGGCCGGGGGTGTCGGCCAGGATGTAGCTGCGGGCGTCGGTGGAAAAGAAGCGGTACGCGACGTCGATCGTGATGCCCTGTTCGCGTTCGGCGCGCAGGCCATCGGAAAGCGCGGCCAGATCGGCGACGCCCTCTTCATCGGTGACCGCCTCCAGGTGGTCCAGCGGCAGGCTGTCAGTGTCGTGCAGCAGCCGTCCGATCAGGGTGCTCTTGCCGTCGTCCACCGAGCCCGCGGTGGCGATGCGCAGCAGCTGACGCGTTACACCCTTGGGCATCAGAACCGCCATCAGAAGTAGCCCTCTCGCTTGCGGTCTTCCATCGCCGCGGCCGAGGTGCGGTCGTCGGCGCGGGTCTCGCCGCGCTCGGACACCGTCGCCGCCGAGATCTCGATGATGACGCGGGCGATGTCGGTGGCCGTGGAGCGCACCGCCCCGGTGATGGTCAGGTCGCCGACGGTGCGGTACCGCACCCATTCCACGGCGGCGGTCTCGTCGGCCAGCGGTGCGACGTACTCCGACACCGCCAGCAGGATGCCGTCGCGCTCGAATACCTCGCGTTCGTGAGCGTAGTAAATCGACGGTATTTCAAGGTCTTCCAGCTCGATGTAGCGCCACACGTCGAGCTCGGTCCAGTTGCTCAGCGGGAACACCCGCACCTGCTCGCCCTTCTTGATCCGGCCGTTGTAGAGCGACCACGGCTCCGGGCGCTGCGCGCGGGGATCCCATTGGCCGAACTCGTCGCGGAAGCTCAGGATCCGTTCCTTGGCTCGGGCGCGCTCCTCGTCGCGGCGCGCACCCCCGAACGCCGCGTCGAAGCCGCCGGCATCCAGCGCGTCGAGCAGCGTGCGGGTCTGTGCCCGGTTGCGCGAAGCCCCGGGACCCGGGTCGGGGACGCGGCCGCTGTCGATCGATTCCTGCACCGACGCGACGATCAGCCGGTGGCCTTGGCCGGTGACCCGGCGGTCGCGGAACTCGATCACCTCGTCGAAGTTGTGACCGGTGTCGACGTGCATCACCGGAAACGGCAGCGGAAGTGGCCGAAAGGCCTTCTCCGCCAAGCGAAGTAGCACGATCGAGTCCTTGCCGGCCGAGAACAGCAGCACCGGGCGCTCCAGCTCGGCGACGACCTCGCGAATGATATGCACCGCTTCGGCTTCCAGCAGCCGCAGTTCGTCGACGCGCCGCGCCGCTGAGGTGTCTGAGGGCGCGCTTACGTTCATGTTGGCAGCCCCTCTCTTTCGGCGTCCGCCCGGTAGCGGTCCACCCACTCATCGGAGCGCTGGTCGGCCTGGCGCTCCAGCACCGGGTGGGGCGCCAGCTGGGGGTCGAGCCCCAACGCATCGAGGACGGTGGCGACCACCTGGGTCAGGTTGCGCCACAGCACCGGGTATGCGACCTCCATCGGTGTGATGTCTTCCTCGGCAAACCAGTTTCGCCAGCCCTGCTCCTGGCCGCGCAGCATGGTGACGACGTGGGCGATCGCTCCGGCGTGATAGGTCGCGCGCGCGTCGCGGACCGGGTCGGGCCTGCCCCGCCAGACCCGCGTCTGCACCGCCCGCCAGAACGACACCGCCTGCGACACCGCATCGGGTCGGTAGACGTAAATGAGGAGCGGCTCCTCGCCGACGACGTCGCGGATCGCGGCCCGCAGGCCGCTGGCGGATGGGTCGGATCGAATCGGTAGATCCTTCGCGCGGTTGCACAGCAGTGGCGTCTGGTTCCACATCAGCTTGCCGCCCCACACACCGTTCGGTGTTCTGCCTATCGTTTGAATGTAGTCGCGCCATATTTCGGCGGGCGCGAGGTCCGGCGTTCCCACGTCGAGCGGATCGAGCAGACGCAGGATCGACTCGTCCTCGACGCCGGCGAACCACTCCCGCGGCTGCGGGGCCTGGCTCGTTTCGGGCAGATACTGGAAGAATTCCTGGGGCTCGCCGGCCACGCCGGTGGCGCGCAGCGATTCGACCAACAGCGTGCTGCCGCTGCGCTGGGAGGCCAGTACTAAGTATGACGACGGCTTGTCTGCCATCCTGGAAGCCTAACCGGAGGGAAATCCGGTGCAAGACATGGAATTACCTTCACAATGAAGATAACTATTGCACCTGGTGCATGCCTAAGTGGCGCAGCAACGCCGCCGACGTATTAGCCTTCGTCCGAGATTCCTACGAACTTAAGGAATGGGATGACGAATCGGGACCAGCCTTGGCCATCGCGGAACAGGCGTCCGACCGTCCTCCGCGTCGCGCTGCTCGCGGTGATCGTGCCGGTCGCATTGCTGACGGCCTGTTCCAATAAGGGCGCCACGCCGACGTCTCAGCCCGCCTCGACGACGACTTCGGCGACCGTGACGGTGACAACGACCCCTTCCGCCGCAAGCGCAGACCTGACGGTCGACGGGCACACTCACACGTTTTCCGCACGAATCGATTGCACGGCCCAGTCGGCCAACCCGAGTGGGACACCGCCGCGTGGAGACCTGGAGATCGGTGCCAGCGACAATACGGCGTCGTTCTCCATATCGTGGTTGTCGAACGCCTCATCGCCTGTCACTACCCTGAGCTTGACCTTCAAGGTTGATAACGGAGAGTACGTCATGCCCGTCTACCCAAATCCGCGTGCGCCACGAGGCGCTGATGTTTCGAGTGGAGGTGAGAGACCTTCGCCGCCGGACCTGTCGCAGCAGGGACGGTGAAGCTGGGGGCAGCCCGACCCGGGAGGTGCCGGAGAGGGTGGGAGCAGCCCCGACGAAGCCGGGACGCGCCAGTACTGCCAGATGGTGCGGGTTCGGCGAGCGTGACGGAGTGGAGTACGCGAGGAACCAGCGTGAGTACGTCCTTTGAAAGGTAAACCGGCTCAAATCTGGCAGATATGGGCTGGGCGCGGTGCGCACCTGTTCGATTGTCAACGGGACAGGGAACTTCCGGGCTGGCTTGCGGATGTCGGTCCGGGAGGCCACGGTGACGTGCTGCGGGGTAGTCGTGGCGATGCCGCAGGGACAGAGTTGGGCTCCTCCTTCGTCGAGCGAATCACAGTGAACGTGGGAACCGTTTCGGCTGTTGCCTGGTGTCGTGCCTCCAGCACGGCATTCGGGCTGGGTCCACCGTCGACCGATCGGCCCGAGACGGGGCGGAGCCGCTGTAGTACTCCGAGCCGGGGAAAGCCCGTGCACATGGGGAAGGGCGGCAGCAGTTTCGAGAAGGGATGGAGGCTGTAATGCCGAAAGATGCGCCGGTGAATACCGGCGCCTCGCTTGAGTTGCCTGTGGGGCCGCGACAGCGGGTATCGGAGATGCAGGCCAAACTTCACCGATGGGCGGTGGCCGATCCCGGCCGCCGGTTCGACGACCTGTTCAACTTCGTGTGCGACCCGGCAACGCTGTTCGTGGCGTTCGACCGGGTCGCGGGTAACACCGGATCCCGGACACCGGGCGTGGATGGCCTCACGGTCACCGACGTCGAGGAACGGGTCGGGATGCCCGGGTTCCTGGACGATCTACGCGCTCAGCTCAGGCAGGGCGTGTTTCGGCCGTTACCGGTGCGGGAACGTAAGATCCCCAAACCGGGAGGGTCGGGGAAGCTGAGGAAGCTTGGCATCCCCACCGTGGCCGATCGGGTGGTTCAGGCTGCGCTGAAGCTGGTGCTGGAACCGATCTTCGAGGCCGACTTCGTGCCGGTCTCCTATGGGTTCCGGCCGATGCGGCGAGCCCACGACGCAATCGCCGAGATACACCAGTACGGCACCCAGGGGTATCGCTGGGTGCTGGACGCGGATATCGAGGCGTGCTTTGACTCGATCGACCACGTGGCCTTGATGGACCGCGTGCGGCGCCGGGTCAAAGACAAGCGGGTACTGGGTCTGGTCAAGGCGTTCCTCAAGGCTGGCGTCCTCACCGAGGTCGGCGACCGCGAGGACACCTACACCGGGACGCCGCAGGGCGGCATCTTATCCCCGCTGTTGGCCAATATCGCCTTGTCGGTGCTCGATGAGCACCTGCACAAGCCCTGGCGGCCGGGCGGGACGATGTCCACGGCCTATCTGCGCAGCCGGCGCCGCGTCCATGGCCTGCCGAGATGGCGAATCGTCCGCTACGCAGACGATTTCGTTATCCTCGTGCACGGCGAACGGGCGCACGCCGAAGCCCTACGCGAAGACGTCGCTAACGTGCTCGCACCCCTGGGTCTTCGACTCTCCGAGTCCAAAACTCAGGTGGTGCACATGAGTGACGGGTTCGATTTCCTTGGCTTCCGCATCCGGTGGAAACGCAAGAGGGGCACGAACAAGTGGCACGTCTACACCTTCATCGCCGACCGGCCGATCCGGTCGGTGAAGGCCAAGATCCGTGCCTTGACTCGCAGGACGTCGCAGCAGGATCCCGGGACCGTGCTGATCCGGCTCAACCAGATCATGCGCGGCTGGGCCAACTACTTCAAACATGCGGCCTGCAAACGCACGCTCAGTCGCCTGTCGCACTTCGTGTGGTGGCGGGTGATCGGGTGGCTGCGCAGGATGCATCGCTGGAGATGGAAGGACGTTCGCCGCCGGTTCACCACTCCCGCGGGGCAGTGGACACCGGTCACAGTGGACGGGATCAAGTTGTTCAACCTGGCGGCGGTGCCGGTCACCCGATACCGCTACCGGGGCAACACCATCCCCAACCCGTGGACCCTGCCCAACCACGCCCACACGGCAGGAACCGTGGAGAGCCCGGTGCGATGAAAGTCGCACGCCGGGTTCGGCGAGCGGCCTGGGGAAACGGACCGAGAGTAATCCCGGCACCGCGCCCCAGGCCGACTCAACCCAACATCACGGCGACGGTGCAGGGCAAGAATTACACGGTCAAGGGGACGCCCCCAGTGCAGCCGCCCAACGGAAGTGCGATGAAGGATCTGCCGGTCGAGATCCATGTCACTTGCCCCTGACGCGCGCGCGGCCGGGGATATGCCGCCGGGCGGCCGGTGGTGCACAGTCAGGTGGATGCCCTGGTGAGAAGAGTTGCGTTGCGGCCCAGCTAGTTTCACACGCTCGAGGTGACCAGGACCCGGTATTTACGCAGGCGGTCGGTGTGGGTCATGGAACGCTGTCCCACGCCTGATCGGGTGCACCGGTGCAAAAGCGGGTCGACACAAAAGTCCCAGGACCCGGGCCGCCGAGGACGGTGAGGCAGGCACCAAAAGTAGTTGTGACCTGACCGTTCGGCTGGATAGTCCACTGCTGGGTGAACCAATCCACACAGGGCTGGACGTGCACCCACCAACTTTCGCCCGGCTGCGACAGGCACGCCCCGGGGAAGGCCACGCTCTCGAGCTGCCCGGCAGCGGTGAGATTCCAGCGCTGGAAATCCGTCCCATTGCAGGGGTTGATCACCGTCGGGGTGAACATGTTCCCACTCGGGGTGTCCAGACAAAAATCGCCTAATCGGCTTCTCAACTGAACCGGGCCGTCGGCTCTTGCCTCCCCTGCGCTCAGCACCGCGACGCCGAACACCGCGCCGACCATGACAAGGGCTCGGTGCACGCCGCCCATCAATTGCGATTCATGCATTCCGCCTCCATCTTTTCGCCACCGCCACCGAAGATTTTGCCGCAGGCTCGGCGGGCGAAAGGCCGTTTGCAAGGAATGGGAGCCCGGAACGGGCGATCGGGTCTGCTGGGGATTTCCTGTCAATATCGGCCGGTCGCTCCGGATCGTCGTAATGTCCCTGACGTGGGGAATTGCGCGCTGAACGACTGCTGACGTGGCGGAAGGACGCCGACGTCGTTTGTGAGCGCTCGCCCCGGTGACCGGCAACGGGTAGGGGTCACAATCATGAACATTTTGGTGTCGCCGCCGGAGGTCGTTTCGGCGCAGATGTTCACCGGTGCGGGTTCGGCGCCGATGCTGTCCGCCGCGGCGGCCTGGGATGGGCTGGCCGCCGAGCTGGGTTCGGCGGCGTCCTCGTTTGGGTCGGCGACTTCAGGGCTGGTTGGTCAGGCGTGGCAGGGTCCGGCGTCGGCCGCGATGGCCGCTGCGGCCGCCCCATATACGGGGTTCTTGAACGCGGCGGCGGCCCAAGCGCAGGGGGCGGCCGGGTCGGCGCGGGCCGTGGCGAGCGCATTTGAGGCGGCGTGGGTGGCGACGGTGCCGCCGATGCTGGTGCGGCTCAACCGGAATTCGGTGGTGCAGATGGTGCTGTCGAATTGGTTCGGGCTCAACGCACCCGCGATTGCCCAGCTGGACAGCGAGTATGAGCAGATGTGGGCCCAGGACGTGGGCGCGATGCTGGGCTATCACGGCGCGGCTTCCGCCGCGGCCGCGCAGCTGACGCCCTGGCGGGCGTCGCTGCCAAGCCTCGCGGTCCGGGTGGGCAGCCCACCCGCGCCGCCGCAAGCGCCCCCGCCGCGGCCCCGCCCATCAACCTGGGTATCGGCGACAAGGGCGGCACCTTGAACCTGGGCAACGGAAACACCGGCAGCTTCAACCTCGGCAACGGGAACGCCGGTAGCTCCAACTTCGGCGGCGGGAACCTCGGCAGCAACAACTTCGGAAACGGAAACCAGGGCAACGGAAACGTTGGCAACGGAAACTTCGGCACCGGAAACATCGGCTTCGGAAACGAAGGCCCCATCGGCCCAATGGGGCCGCTGCCGGGCACTAATAACGTGGGCATGGGTAACAGCGGGAACAACGATTTCGGTTTCGGCAACACCGGCAACGGAAGCTTTGGTGGTGGAAACAGCGGCAACAACGATATCGGGTTGGGACTTTCCGGCAGCAACCTGATAGGCATCGGCGATACCTATTTCAGCACGACCACCAGGACTCCCGACATGGGGCGGGGTTGGTGGGGGTTCGTGGTCGGTGCCGTCGCGGTGAGCTGCTGATTTGTGGTGTGTCGGCGCCGATTCCCGATCTCGTCGCGATATAATACGTGAAGTGTTTTGGGATGATTGTGGGGTGCGACGATGACGGTGATGACCACCCAACCCCCGTTGCCGCTGATCCCGGCCAGCGCCACCGAGATTAGCGCCGCGGCCGCGATGATCGAGGACGACGACGGCGGCCGGGTCTATGTGCACGGGAACCTGTGCCTCGCCTGGGACGTCGGCGACACCGCGGGGCGCCGGTTCGCGGCGGTGTCGTTGATGCGGACCAAGGCGGCCACCCAAGCACAGGTCGCGGCGGTGTTCGGCACCTCCCCGCTGACCGTCTGGCGCTGGGAGCAGGCACTGTCGGCGGCCGGGGTGAGCGCATTGGTTCCGCACCGCAAGGGGCCACGGCGCGCCTCCAAACTCACCCCCGAGGTGATTGCCACCATCGCCGTCCTGCGCGGACAGGGCCTGTCGCTGCGGGCGATCGGTGAGCGGGTCGCGGTCTCGGAGGCCAGCGTCCGCCGAGCACTGTCCGACACCCAGACCGAGATCGAGACCGAGACCGAGACCGAGACCGAGAAGTGTGATCCCGCAACGGTTTCTGACGCCGAATCCGATCCCGCGAGGGGTGCGGGGATGGAATCCGGGCCGGGGGGCCAGCCCGAGCCGGTGGCCGAGCCGAAGCGGGGACCGGTGCCGGGGGGTGCGGTGCCGGTGTTGGCCGATCCGGTCGATCGCAGTGCCGAGCGGGCGCTGGCGGCGTTCGGGCTGATTCCCTGCGCGGCGCCGGTGTTCACCGCGTGTGCCCGCGCGCCGCTGGCCGGGTTGATGCTGGCGCTGCCCGCCTTGGCGGGCACCGGGCTGCTCGACACGGCGCACGCCGGCTACGGCGCGAGGTTCCCGAACGGGTTCTACTCACTGGACACCATGTTGTGCGAGGGCGTGTTCCGCGCGTTGCTCGGCGAGGCCCGCGCCGAGGGCGCCACCCGCATCGATCCAGTCGCCTTAGGTCGGGTGTTGGGGTTGGATCGCGCCCCGGAGGTCAAGACGATCCGCCGCAAGATCGGGTTCCTCGCCGCTGCCGGCCGGGCCGGCGGCTGGATCGCCGCGATGGCGGCCCGTCACGTCCAGGACCGGCCCGAGCAGTCGGCGGTGCTCTACGTCGACGGACATGTGCGCGCCTATCAGGGCACCCGCCGCATCGCGAAAACCCATGTGCCCCGGTTGAAGTTCCCCGCCCCGGCCACGGTGGAAACCTGGGTCACCGACGCCGCCGGGGACCCGCTGCTGGTGGTGATGGCCCAACCCGCGGCGTCCCTGGCCGCCGAGCTGCGCCGGCTGATCCCCGCCCTGCGTGACATGGTCGGCGACGACCGCCGCGTGCTGGTCGGGTTCGACCGCGGCGGCTGGTCACCGACGCTGTTCGCCGACCTGGACGCGGCCGGGTTCGACACCCTGACCTGGCGCAAGGGCAAGATCGCCGACATCGAAGAAAAGATGTTCGCCGAGCACTCCCATACCGATGAGCATGGTCGCACCCACACCTGGGCACTGGCCGACACCGAGGTCACCATCGACATCGCCGACGGGCCACGCAAGGGCGAGGTGTTCGCAATGCGCCAGATCAGCCTGCACGACCCCGCCCGGACCCGCCAGATGCACATCCTGACCACGCGGCGCGACCTGACCCCGGGTGAGATCCGCTACCGGATGGGGTCGCGCTGGCGCCAAGAGAACCACTACCGCTACGCCCGCATCCATTTCGATCTCGACTCCCATGACACCTACCGCGCCGGCGACGACGACGCGGACCGGATGGTGCCCAACCCGGCCAAGAAACCCGCCTACGCTCAGGTCGAAAAGGCCCGCCGCGCACTGCGTCTGGCTGAAACCGTCAGCGACGCGCAGCTGCTGGCCGCGCAATCGCCGCAACCGGGAACCTCGGTGGTGCTGACCAACGAGATGATCAACACCATCAACACCGACGTCCACGCCGCCGAGAGAAAACTGGACACGGTGCTCGCCACGCATAAAGCGATCCCCGCCCGGCTACCACTGTCTCAGGTCAATCCCGGCCAGCAGGTCCTCGACACCGAAACCAAACTGATCCACCACGCCATCCGCATCGCGGCATTCAACACCGCGCAAACCCTGGCGCGCGCGATCGTCACCGACACTGGTCTCGCCCGCGCCGACGACGAAGCCCACACCCTGATCCGCACCGCACTGGCCGGCTCCGGCGACATCATCCCCGACGCATCCACCGACACCCTGCACATCCGACTCGACCCACTGCCCACGCCACGGCACACCGCCGCGATCGCCGAACTCTGCCACGCCCTCAACGACACCAACACCGTCTACCCCGGCACCAACCTGACCCTGCACTACAACATCAAATCCCACCGGTGACCCTGCAACAATTCCTGCGCCATGTCGGGAGTCCTGACCACTGACCAGTTCCATTTCGGCGGGCTGAACCTCGGCAGCGGCAACATCGGCATCGGGAACTCCGGCAACCTGAACTTCGGCCTCGGGAACTCGAACGAGGTAAACACCGGCTTCGGGAACTCGGGCGGGGCAGACACCGGCTTCTGGAACTCGGCTCTCGAAAACACGGGCTTCGCGAACTCGGGCCCCACAAACACGGGCAGTGGGAATTCGGGTGGCACAAACACCGGCTTGTGGAATTCGGGCAACCTGAACACGGGCTTCGGGGTCACCACCAATAGCGGTGCAACTAACTCGGGCTTCGACAACATTGGCGTCGACATCTCGGGCTTTGGAAACACGGCCTTGGGCGGCACTAACGGGAACAGCAACATGTCGGGCTTCTTCAACACGGCCACCGGTGACGCCTTCCTTGACGGCGAGAGCTCGGGTATTGGAAACATCAGCGAGGTCGGTGGAATCGACTTCCAGGTCCCCCCGCTCACCCTCTTCAGCGGCCTTAATTCGGGCTTCTTCAACACAGGCAGCGCCATAGCGGGCCTTTTCGACCTCGGACGCGTGTTGTAACCGGTCAGGTTCCCGCGGTACGGGGCGTCAGTGCGTCGGCGCGTTGGCGCCCCCTCCGACAGATTCCCCACTGAACTGCGAAGGCGAGCGACTATCCTTCGCCAATGGCATCGAGCGTGTCCGGGAAGATCGCATTCGTTACCGGCGGCGCGTCCGGCATCGGCGCCGCATTGACGACCAGGTTGGTCGACGGGGGCGGCGAGGTCTGGATCGCCGATCGGCAGATCGGCCGGGCCGAGGAGTTGGCACAACGCCTTAACAGCGGCGGTGCAAGGGCAATGGCGCACCCGATCGAGCTCGATGTACGCAGCTATCCGTCGTTCGAGGGCGCCGTCGCCGAGGCGGTGCAGCAATCCGGGCGGATTGACTACCTGTTCAACAATGCCGGCATTGGGGTCGGCGGTGAGATCGACTCATACACGCTCGATGACTGGAATGACGTCTTCGACGTGAACCTGCGCGGTGTGGTGCACGGCATTCAAGCTGTGTATCCGATCATGATGCGGCAGCGCTCGGGCCACATCGTGAACACAGCCTCAATGGCTGGTCTCCTCGCCGCTCCCGGCTCGGCGAGTTACACCGCCGCCAAACACGCTGTCGTCGCAATATCTAAAGTGCTGCGGGTGGAGGCCGACCGCCACGGCGTGCAAGTGTCGGTGCTGTGTCCCGGCGCGATCCGGACCCCGATCCTGACCGGCGGCAAGTACGGGCGGTACAAGGGCGTCAGCGACGAGCAGCTACTCAAATTCTGGGAGCCGTTCCGGCCGATGGCACCCGAAAAGTTCGCCGAGCGCGCCCTTCGTGGCGTGTTCCGGGGAGACGCGATCATCGTGGTGCCAGCCTGGTGGAAGGCATTTTGGTACCTAGATCGGCTCTCGCCGGCGTTGTGGATGCGATTCGCAAAGGTGTCGCTCAAGCGCATACGTGAAATGCAATCCACCGCATAGTGATCCGCTGTCTTACGCTCAGAAACCAACTGCCGCCAGGTATTTGGGAATACGTTTCGAGGTAGGCACATTCGGCCAGCTCGAACGTAGTTGTGTGGCGCCACCGAACTAATGGTCACGTGGGTGAGTTGACGCAGTCCACATCCGACCATCGAAGTAGCGCAACAGGTTCCAGTCCTGTGGATCCGGGTACCAACCGGGTGCGGAAGTTGTCGTCGCGCCAAAAGGCGACTGAATCCGTGCCTGCCGGAGCATCTCGACACGGTGCTTGAGGCTTATAGACACGTAGCAGGCCGAGACCATGAAGTAGAGCAGGAGGGCGAGGAAAATCCAGTCGCTAGGCTCCGAATTAGTCGGCTGATATGTGCCCAGCGCCAGCTGCGCACCGGCGACAAGGACAGGCAAACCCACAAACACCAGCCATATCGTCCGCCAGAACCGGGCCAGATTGAGTCTCTGCCCGGCGACCCGGATCGCCGCATCAAGGACCGGCGCATCGTCCGGCACCGGGCCTCGGAAGGTCGCATCGACCGCCGCCGACCGCTGCGCGGGGTTGAGGCCCCAGAGGGCGCGGGCAAAGGCCTGATTTGAGTTGCTGGTGAACGCGGCCACCAGGAGACCGAAAATCAAATTGCCGACGACGTAGCACGCAAGCGCGTACACGTCGTGGTAGGGGTTGTCTGCGTGATGGCCGCCGAGCCAGTCGGCGCACTTCATCACGGCGCCGAGGATGGCGTTACAGCCCGCCACTATGAACACGCGCGCCCAAAAGGGCTTGCGCAAAATCTGAGTCCACATGAGGACTCCTTTCTGATGGCCGCCGACGCGACCGGGATGGGTTGTGAAAATGGTCGAGGCAATCCCTTGGCGGATGCTCAACAAATGCTTGAAGCTCTGACCGTGCCGGCAAGCGTCTGCGATTTCCCTCCAGCCGTGGCCGGGCCGCAAGTGGGTTTGCGGCCTGGTTTTGCGCAGCGGCATCAGCGCGGTCTCGTCGCGGCAGCCGGCGGTGGGCAGCCCTTCCGCCCCGTCCGGAGCACGGCCATGATTGTCAAACACGGCAGACATCAGCGGAGTACCGAATGAACACAATGAAAGCCCGTGCGTGGTGAGTTGCGTTGCAGCCCAATCATTTTTGCGGGCCAGGCGGGCGTCGAGGTTGTGTCGGCGTTCGGTTTCGATGCGTTGGGCCCGGTTTTGGGCGCGGGTGCGGCGGCGTTTGGGCATCATCGCGGTGCGCTGGCCGCCGTAGTCGTCGGGCAGGAGGTCGGCTTCGGGTGCGGGCATGCGGCGACGGCTCGGCACAGGCTGGGAAACAGCAGCGCGCTGCCCGGGGTGGTGACGTAGGTGTGCCCCGAGGACGCGGTCAGGATCAGTGTCCCGTCGGGCAGCTGTTTTTCGTGCCAGCCCAAAAACGTCTTGACCAGATGATGGTAACCGACTGGCTGGATAACCCATTACAGCCACGCAAAGCGGCTAGGGCGTGTCTCCCGAATGGGAAGGCGTTGACCGTCGAGGATTGACCGATGACGCGAATCGGTGTGATTTCTGATGATTTCTGGGCGGCGGTCGAGTCTTTGATGCCATCTCATCAGGGCAAGCGGGGCAACAGATTCGGTGACCATCGTTTGATGTTGGAAGCCATTGCGTGGCGGTTCCGCACGGGTAGCCCATGGCGGGACCTGCCAGCCGATTTCGGACCGTGGCAAACGGTGTGGAAGCGCCATCATCGATGGTCCTTGGACGGCACCTATGAGGCGATGTTGGCCCAGGTCGCGGCGGTGTTCGGGTTCGATGCCGGGATGGCCGAGGACCTCGAGAAGCTGCTGTCGGTGGATTCGACGAACGTGCGGGCCCATCAACATTGCGCGGGCGCACGCTCTGACACGCTCGCCCCAGGGGGCCCTATCGAATTACAAGAAATCTGCCGATGAGCCCGACGATCACGCGATCGGGCGCTCACGCGGCGGGCTCACCACCAAGATTCACGCCCTGACCGATCCGCGGGAAGCCCCCGTCGCGATCCGGCTGACCGCTGGACAAGCCGGCGACAACCCTCAGTTGATGCCGTTGCTCGACGACTATGCCGCAGCTTGCAAACAACAAGGCATGTCTGGTCGCGACTTCCGATTGCTCGCCGACAAGGCGTATTCGCACCCGAGCACGCGTACCGAATTACGTTCCAGAAGAATCAAACACACCATTCCCCAACGCAGCGACCAGATCGCTCGACGGAAGGCCAAAGGATCAACCGGCGGCCGCCCGCCCGCATTCGATGCCGCGCTCTACGGGCTGCGCAACACCGTAGAGCGCGGCTTCAACCGCCTCAAGCAGTGGCGCGGCGTCGCGACCCGATACGACAAGTACGCCCTGACCTACCTCGGCGGCGTCCTATTGGCCTGTGCAGTCATTCACGCCCGCGTAGGCTCCACCAAATTGGGAGACACGCCCTAACGGGGCTTGGCCCCAGCCCGCCCAGGCTTGTGGCGGTAGTTCGGCGGTGCCCGTAGGCTCCGATCGGCGGGTCTGTGAAGGACCTGCGGGTCCTTGTCATGTCCCGCTCACGGCGGTGGTTGGCCTTGCGGCTGACCCGACGATCGGAGCTTGTCATGACGCTACCGCGCTCGGTTTCTGATGTGCTCGACAAGCACGTGCAGTTCGAGATCGAATCGATTGATCGGATGTATCTCAACATCTACGTCCCGGAACTGCAGCGAACAGGCCAGGTGGCCGGGTTCTTAATGCGACACCGCGGCTTTCCGATCGCCTCGACCGCGCTGGTCGCCCCGATGTCACGGCAGTTCGTCACCGACATCAAGACGTATGCCGCCGACCGGGCAATCCCGTTGGTGCACTTCGCCAAGGGACAGCGCAAGGACGACGTGATGCACCAGCACCTAGCCGGGTTTTCCGGCACTGACGAGATCGTGTTCATCGGGGTTGCCCAGGAGAAGGCCCACGTATTCCGCACCGAACGCCGGCACAACCCGATCACCGGCGCGCCGTATCCATGGATCGTGACGACCACCGCGGTGGTCAACCACTATTACTTCTACGGGGTCGATGATGATTTCGGACCGTTCTTCTTCAAGTTCTGCTCTTACTTCCCCTACACCGCCCGGTTGTGCATCAACGGCAACGAGTACGCCAAACGGCAAGCAGCCAAGGCCGGGATCGGCTTTGAGGCACTCGACAACGGGTTCGCCGCGGTCGCCGACACCAAGGCGGTGCAGGCGATCTGTGACGGCCTGACCGAAGACAGGATCGACGCGTTGCTCCACAAGTGGCTGGCCCGGCTGCCGCACCCCTACACGCCGCAGGATCGGGCGGCCGGCTACCGCTACGCCGTCTCGATCCTGCAGGCAGAGTTCTCCCTCACCCAGATGCTGGACCAGCCGGTCTCCGGCCGGGTGTTTTTCGAGCAGGTCATCCGCGACAACCTCGATCTCGGCCGGCCGGACCGGGTGCAACTGGTCTTCGATCGTCGGATCCACCGCGGTCGTAAGCGCCCGACACCAAGCCGATTTCGCACGCGGGTGATCACCCAGCACGTCACACCGAGCCTGTATGTCGACTACAAGCACACCACGATCAAGCAGTACCACAAGGAAGGACGAGCCCTGCGGACCGAGACCACCATCAACGACACCTACGACTTCAACATCGGCAGGCGGCTGACCAATCTGCCCGCGCTGCGGAAGATCGGCTTCTCAGCCAACCAACGCCTCCTCGACGTTCAACGACTCAGCCACGACCCCGCCGATGGCGCCACCACGCTCACCGCGATCACCGAACCCGTGCACACCCAGACCGGTCAACGCGTGGCCGGTATGCGCTTCACCGACGACCGGGTCCAAGCCCTCTTCTCGGTGCTGTGCATCTTCCGGCTGCTGCCCCGCGGCTTCACCAACCGTGACCTACGAGAACACCTCGAACCGCTCCTCGGACGTGCTCCGGGAAGCTTCAGCAGCGGGCAGGGAACCTACGACCTGCGCCGGCTGCGACACCACGGCCTCATCGAACGTATCCCACACAGCCACCGCTACCGCGTCACCACCGAGGGCCACCGTAGAGCCTTGTTCTTGTCCAAGACCCATCACCGGCTTCTGCGCGACGGACTCGCCGAAATCACCTCAGAACCAACCAGTCCCGCAAGACTGCGCGCCGCCGACCGCGCCTACGAAGCAGCTCTCGATGACCTACTCACACGTGCCGCGATCGCAGCATGAACAAGACTCGAACTTGACTCATCCTCAACGAGAGACACGACTCAAGTCATCTAGTCGGAACCAGATCGCCCCAGTCCGCGTCTGAATAGTTGATCGGGCCGCCCCTGCTCTCCTCGGGGGGCACTGCCCGGTCATCATCACCGATCGGTAATCGACGCCACCCAATCGACGCCGCGGGCTATGGCAACCCGTTATTCCCGGGTGCGCCGAGGAGGATCAGCGAGCCGGTGCCGCCGGTGCCGGGGGTGCCCACGATAAAGCCAGGCCCGGCGTTGCCGCCGTTCCCGCCGTTGCCGATTATCAGCCCACTGTTGGCGCCGTTGCCGCCGTTACCGCCGGTGCCGGATACGGAGTCTCCGCCCGAGCCGCCGGCACCGCCGTCGCCGATCAGCAAGCCGCCCTTGCCGCCGGCCCCGCCGTTACCGCCGATGGTGAAGCCGAAACCGCCGGCCGCGCCGGCACCGCCGTTGCCGATCAGTAAGCCGGCGTTGCCGCCGGCGCCGCCAGCCCCGCCGTCCGCCGCGGAGAAGCCTGCCCCGCCCTTGCCGCCGGCCCCGCCTGCACCGGAGAGCAGGCCAGCGTTGCCGCCGGCCCCACCGGCACCGCCGCTGTTGCCGCCACCGCCGCTGCTGAGCCCGCCGTCCCCGCCGGCCCCGCCAGCACCGGAGTACATTGCGTTGCCGCCGGCCCCGCCGTGCCCACCCGTCGAGCTGGCGCTGGAGATGCCGTCCCCGCCGGCCCCGCCGGCCCCGCCGGCAGCGAACAGCGCAGTGCCGCCGGCCCCGCCGGCCCCCCCGGTGGTGATGCCAACTCCGCCGGCCCCGCCGGCCCCGCCCACACCGAACAGCCCACCGGCCCCTCCGTTGCCGCCGCGCCCGCCGGTGGTGCTGGCGAGGCCAGCCCCGCCAGCGCCGCCGGTGCCGAACAGCCCGGCGGCCCCGCCATTACCACCGTTGGGGTCGGAGGCACCGCCGGACCCGCCGGCACCGCCGTTACCGTATAACCACCCGCCAGCCTGACCGTTTGCCCCGGTCCCCGGCGCCCCGTTGGCGCCGTTGCCGATCAGCAAGCGCCCGGTCAGCGCCAGGCTGGGCGCATTGATCACGCTGAGCAGATCCTGCTGAACCGTCTGCGCCGGATTGGCCGTAAACGCGGCAGCATTGGCGGCCTCCGCGCTGACATAGGATCGCGCACCCGCGGTCAACGCCTGCACAAACTGGTCATGAAACGCCGCCGCCTGCGCACCGACTGCCTGAAAGCCCTGACCGTGGGCGGAGAACACCGCCGCAATGGTCGCCGACACCTCATCCTCGGCGGCGGCCAGCACCCCCGTCGTCGGGGCCACCGCGGCCGCGTGGGCCGCGCTGATCGTCGAACCGATATTCGCCAAATCCGTTGCCGCCGCCGTCACGAACTCCGGCGCCGCGATCACGAACGACATGGGACACCTCCCACCACGTCAGGACCGATGCGTCAGGCGTCCGGAATCGCCTGGCCAGCATCGATCACGCGCAGAATCGAATCGTATCGCGCTAGCCGCAACCGATACCGGGTATTGCACAAGACCACCTGCATTGGGAACAAGATCGCCTCGGTGGACGACGACGAGATCCGCGCGGCGGCTGCGTGTGCGTGGTGAATTAAGACATGTTCACCGACAGTCGGAGGTGGCTTCTCGTACCTCCGCGACCCCCCCGTTATCGAACGCAAGAAATCCGCAAGATTTTCGCTTCGGAAGCCATTGGGGCTCAACTGCTTTCGGGGTGAAACCTCGGCGCGGGCCAGAGAACTCGGGGCCCCTGGGAGAGAAGCCCATCCCCTTGCTCACCAGGCCCGCGCCGAGGCGGTTCCGGGGTCAGCCAGGGAAAATCACTGAAACTGTGGCAGTGCTCGAGCTGACAACCGCGTACAAGCTCAGCGGCTCAGCGCCCGTCGTGGGCACCAGCAGCGGGGTGGTGGCGGCTATAGGGAACCCGGTCGTGGTGGTCACTCCCGAGCCGCCGATGTAACCCGCTGCGCTGCTGTAGACCAGCACGCCACCGGTGTCTGGCACGGAGCTGATCGTCGCGACCAAGGTGGCATTCGTCCCGACTGATACCTGTGCTGTTTTGTATCCCATTATCTCTTTCCTTTCTGCGCAACGGGCGTAACCCATCCCGCTTTTGTCCATGTGTTTGCCTTGTCGGCGGGTAGTTCGAGAGTGTCGCCACCGACGTAGGGTTTGCCTTCCACGCACACCCGATACGGCGCGACCACTTCCACTTTCACAGGGGAGCTGGTGGCCGCCTTCTGGGCCGCCTTGATTGCGTCCGCCGTCGTACTCACCGGCTTGTCCGGTTCTGATTCCGGTTCGATGAACACCACCTGATCGGCCGGCTTCGCATCTTCCGGCAATTCCGGACGGGGCACCCCGAGGCCTGTTCGGCGCCCCAGGGGTTCTTGTGGAGCGAGCGCCGTCGTCATCGTCGGGAAGGGCGAGCCGGTCGGAAAAGGCATCATCACTACACCGCGCCGTACGGCAGTCCGGTGATGATGTTCACCGCGTCCGGGCGCTGAACGGCGAACGCGATGCGCTCTTCTGCCCTCCATTGAGCCGTGTTGGTGGTCCACAGGTGCCCAGCCCACATGTTGTACTCGATGGTCATTCCCATGCGCTGAAATACCATCCCGCCGCCGTTCTTCACGGAGCACAGGACGAAGGTGCCATCGGCCACGTTTGTTGAAATGGCCACCGGGATTCCCCATAAATGGCCGGCGAACGGCTGGACACCCTGCGGCACAATGCTATACGGTGCCGCCGAATTCGCGGGTTGATCAACCGGGGCCTCGCCCTCGGGGGTAAACCCTCCCGCGCCGCCGATAATATTCCAGAGGTATTTGCCGGTGGCATCCTTCTGTGTCCGCAAGTTCAGCAGGGTCGATGGCGAAGTGATCGCCAAATCGGGGAAGCAGTACGCACCAGACGAGATGCGCATATCGTTGATACCGGCGGCGATAGTGTCCAGCGGCGTCAACGAGGCGCTGTAGGCCCTGGTTATCGTGCCAGAAGTCTGCAATAAGCCGTCAAAAGTGTAGTTGTCGCTACCGCTCACTGCATTAAGGAGCGCGTTCGACTCGGTCTGGACCAAATCCCTCTGAAGCTCCAACGGAATGAAAGCGGCGAGATTAGCCTCTCCGTATCCTTCCGTGTCCCAAATGCCCTGCAGTGAGACGGTCGCCAGGCCGGCGATCAGGGTAGAAGTAACGGTTGTCTCGCTGTATTCTTCGCCGATATCGGTCTTCGCCCCGAGTTCTGCTACAGCGGCGGAAGCGGACGAGTTTCCGGTATGGGTAAGCCAGCTCAGCGCTTGCTTGTTCCAGGCGTAGGCCGGAAACAGCGCCGCTGTTCTGGTCGGTTCAAAGGCCATTCCGATAGCGTGTGGGGATTGCAGCGGCGGGAAATTCGCGGTCGAGAACGCGGACGAAATGCCCGACTCGGCAACCGCCGTCTTGAAGATGGGCTGCCACTTTGACGGCATCGACTTCAGGGCGACCGGGTCGGAGTATCGCTTCGGCGCGATCTCGATCCGCAAAGGTGTCCGATGCTTCGCGGCCTGAATCAACTGCTCGAGCTGATCCGGCGTCATGTCGTAAGGGCTGACGGGCCGCAGCAGTTCGCCCGGACCTGGTTGCGCACCAGCTGACGTCGGAGCGCCAGCACCCCAGGCGCCCATGGCCTGACCCTGGTTGCCAGGGTCAGCGGCGCCAGAGAACTTCCCGATCTGGTCCCAGGTTTTTAGGTCGGCCTGAAGTTCGTTCGCCTCGTCATAGGACTTATTGACGAACTTGCGGTAGTAATTGCTGTCGGCAATGCGGCCGGCCTGATAGTCGGCCGTCTTCGCCTGGACTTCCTCGCCGAGCTCGCGCAGCCGCTTCTTTATGGCTTCACGATTAAGCATGTTTTAACCTTCCAAAGAGATTGCGCAAGAAAAAAGCAAGCAGGTTTTCCGCGCACAACAAACTAGGGGGGCGGGAAAATCGCAGCTCACGCGCGTAGCGCGGTCGTCACGGCCAATCTCCTCGGCGCTTCCGTGGGCCTTCGTCGATTTGCCCGGCGGTCCAAATTCGGGGCGGTAGGACAAACCTCCAGCGACACGGCGCTCGCCTATCATCTTAACCCACCGAGTCGGCAACTAACCAGTTCGGCGCGGGTCTTTAGCCAATCCGTAACGACGTCGAACTCTGCGGCCATCACCGCGGTCGTTAGTAGGTACTCGGTCAAATGAGCCAACCCGTACAGCAAAACGTGTTCAGGCGTCGTTCCCGCACAGGCAATCCATTTCACCATCCCGCACATCATGCCGACGGCGTTCAAATCCGCTTCGTCGTTGCCGGGCGCCAGCCCGTCGTCTTCCGTCTTGAGCAGAGTCAGGCTGTACAGGAACACATCGACGACACGGCGCTCGTAGTCCTTCATGTCATTTCGTCCTCTCGCTCGGGCACCCCGGCCAGCCGGTCGTAAGCCTCCCGCCGTTCCCTGATCAGCTCGTCAATCCGCGCAATCGTGGCCTCGTGGCGGCTATGGCGCTGCTGCCACACCCTGTCCAACTCCAAGCGCTTCAGCACCGCATGGATGCGACGCATCTCCGCCTCACCAGACCGCCGGCAACCCGGCGAACACCACCGCCGCGGCCGGCCACCAGACGCTCCCGGGGGCTCCAACCGGGTACCGCACCTCGGACATTTGCTGTCGATCTCCACTTTTGCTCCATTTGTTTGCTGGGATCGGGTTTTCTGCCGGAATTTGCCCCTTGGCCGTTTTTCGGTCACGGCACACGCCCCGCTGCCAGGGTCGCCTGATCTTGATTCCGGCAGCCCTTCTCCTACCCCCCACCGGTATGACCGAGGAAATGCCTTTGACCAGCTAGTTTGCAGCAGCATTCCCCCTAACAGCGGGAGTGCCGTTCGCTTCCATCCGAGTCGAGCCAGAATCAAGATCACCATCAAGATCATTTCCGGGCTGTAGTTGACCATCGGGAGGTCCATCCGACATTTGCTGGGATGGCCAGAGCACGCGTTTTGCCGTTTGCCGCACGGGGATGGTCGGCTGCCGTCACTTCCTGCCCAGGTTTCGGTTTGGCAGTCGGTTGTCACTGCTGTTCCTCGCTCGGTTGGGATCAGTCACTTCTTGGGCCGTTCGTGTGGCTCGATGAGTTCGGCTCGTGCGCGAAACCACGCTTCTGCGATGGCGGGATCGCGGTTGTCGCTGTCGGTCTCGGCAATCCATTTGCTTGTGGCATCAGCGAGATTGAGCACGCTGCGCTGTTCGGCGTCGAGGTCATCGCGGCCGAGCAGGATGCTGTCAACCTCGAGCACCTTCAGGCTTAGGACGTGCAGCTCGAGACTCTGGCCGGCTAGTGGGAAACCATCGGCGCCTGTCTTGATCAGGCTTACGCCCACCTTGAATGCCTCGATGGTGTGGCGTTTGTCGTCGGTCATTGTGTTGCCCTTTCTTTCGTTGCGGCCATCTGGACGCAATGCCAGCAGGCCTGTGGTTGGTTGGCGCATACGCAGCCGGGACGTCGAGGGGTCTGTTGCAACCCGGCGAAGTCGGCGAACCCGGCGAACCCGGCGGTAGAACGTGTTTCGTCGTCAGGTTCGTCAGGTTCGTCAGGTTCGTCAGGTTGTGGAAGGGGTGCTATGCCAAGCCGACGCCAGACCGGCTGAAGTTGTGACCGAAGGTATCCGCGAGGCGGAACCCCTCCACGTCGGACTGATGTCACCTTGGCCGCCTGGGTGACGAGTCTGCCCATCCGGGTCTCGGTCAAAGGTTTGCCGTAGGCGCTCTCGGTGCCCCAATAGTCCGGGTTGCGCATGATCAGCTTGCCGACCAGTTCCCGTGTCGACATGAACGCCTCAGCCTGGGGCCAGACGGCGAACAAGTCGTAAGCATCACCATGCCGGGCGGTTGGGTCTTTAGCCCGGCTTCGCGTTCGGCCTCGTCTTCGGCGAGGCTTTTGCAGATCAGCTTGTCAACGATGGCCGGCCAGTCGCCGCCGGCCGCCACGGCGACCCGCTTTAGCGGGCGCCACTTTTCCTTTGACCGGCCGATACACTTGTCGGGCAGCTCGACGACCATGCCCTTCACTGGGGTGCGCACCATGTCGGCCCACCTGGCGATCTTGGAGCGGAGTTGTTTGGCGCCGTCGGCGATCATCTCCCAGTCGGAATCCTCCACCGTGCCGTCCAGATCGGGCATCAGCAGGATGCGGATCGACCGAGAAACAGTGTCGGGTGGCAGGTTCGGTGAGTTGCCGGCCATCGCGACGGGCGCATAGGTGGACATCTCCCTGGCTTCCCAGGCGCCACCCTTACCCGGGACGAGGACCGGTCGCTGTGCGCCGTAACGGTATCCAGAGTTGATGATGCCGATCAGTTCCCCAACGCCCGGTTTGTCGGGGTGAAGCGAGCGGTCTACCTCATCGAGCAGGATGGTGCGCACCGCGGACTCAAGTAGTCGCGGTATCAACGCCGGGGATGACAAGGTGGCGGCCTGAACCGGGTTCTGGCACAACCGCTGCAGATGGTCGAGCACCGTGGTTTTTCCGCTGCCGAAGATCACGGAGTCGACCTGTAACCGCGGCGTGGTGTACAGCTCGACAACCAGGTGAGTGTGCACGGTCCATAGCGACAGAATGTTCAGGTCGTCAGGATCGGTGACCGCGATAAACCGCCCGAACCATTCTTTGATGTCGTCGAGCAGCTCGGCGCCGTCCGGATCATCTTCTGCCAGCCATTCGCGGTACTCGTCAGAGCGGTCGACGCTCTCACTCACCGCGGCCACGGACTCCGCCTTAGCCATGGCCGGGCAGCGTAAAAGTCGGTGCGCACGTGAATCTCCCGGCTGACCTTCGGCCAGTCAGCAGAGGCCGCTACCGCCTGACTGGCCTCGGCCTGCGCGGTCTGTGCGACCTCGACCCGTAGGACGTGGTGTTGCCCAGGCCTCGGCCAATGCCAGCAGTTTCCGTGGATCGCCGTCGGCGAGCTGACACCATGCCGGTGTGCCGCCCCATGGCAGCGGGCCGAGGTTCGCCTGGTTTAGCACCGCGGTGACGAACTCGTGAACGCTCCACCACGAGACTTGTCGTGAGTCCGTGGTAAGTGTTGGCGCGGTAGGATTTGGGTCAGCGAGTGGTGTCGTCGAGGTGGCCCGGGCCGAAGTGCCCGGGCTTCTTCGTTTCATGCGGCATCACCGCCGCCTAGGCAAGTGTTAGCGAGGTCGCGGCGGGCCGGCTCAAGCAGAACGCGCAACTGGTCGACTTGCTCGCGGGTGAAGGGCGGAGCTTGGGCGACAACCTTTTCGATGTACTCGCCGAGCCGATCAGCGGCCAGGTCACGACGCAGCTCGACTAGTTCTGGGTGGTCGGCGGGGAGGTCCTGAGACAACCGCGCGAGCTTGCCGCGCTTCTGTTTCCAGGTAGTAGTGGGCACAGCTTCTCACCTCGGGGAATGAAGGTTGAGCCGCCTTGTGGGGCGACTCTGAGAAGCTGACGCAAAAGACTTGCTGGCTACACGATACGGAGCGTGCTCGTCGCGCTTGAGGCTATCACTATTAGCGGATGCAATCGCGCAATTGATCGACGGTCAGTGTCGCGGCGTCCATGTTGTCGACAAGCACGACGCAGAAGTATCGACCAAGTTGAGCGCGACGGCGATGCGGTCGAGCACCGGCGTTACTTTCTCCCACTTGAGCGTGAGTCCGGGCAGTTCCAGATAGCGCCGGCCATCGTCGTTGCGCCGCACCGGTATTTTCGCCAGGCGCCCTTTGTGTGAAGGTGCAGATGCAGCGGGATCGGCCATGAGCCACTTCCCGCTCATCGGCTTCGACTCAGCATCCCACGGCTGTGTTTCTTGGGGCTGCATACTCGCATCGAAATAGCTGGTCTTCCTGAAGCGGCACACAGTGCGGCCCTGGTCGTCAACGACTTTGATTCGTATCGCCTTCACGCTCACCGTCGCCACTCAATCGCGATGCGTTCGGGGTCGAACGGCACCCGGCCGCGCTTGCCCACCGGCATCACGGTCGCGGTCAGCATGACGTTGATTATCGCGCGCTGCCGGTCCTGGTCCAGCCGGGCAAATGCCCGGTAGACCTTCTCGGTTCCCAGTGGGATATCGGCGAACACACGTTTCGTGTTCGCGTCGGTCATCTTCGCCTCGATGGCGTCGAGCTTGGCATTGAGCCGTTCGCGTATCGCCCGCAGCTCGGCCGCGGTCAGCTCCCCATCGGCGAACTCGGTCACCAGCTCAATCCGGCGGGCGCGGACGGCATTGGCCTCAGCGCTGAGCTTGTCGAGGTCGGGCGCATCGCGGTCGATGAGCAGTTCTTTCGCGTCCTCGCGGGCCAGCCGGGCGCAGACAATCCGGGGGAGCAGGTCGTCGGTGTCGAGCTTGGAGACGGCCACGCCCAAGCACTTCCAGCACCGATACCGCTGCTGTCCGCGGGGGCCTTCGTAGCCGCTCATCCGGCCGCCGTCGGCGCACTTTCCGCAGCGCAGCACACCGGTCAGAAAATGCCGGCGCACGGTCTTGGGGCCGGGTTTGCGGGCCGGGTCGTCGAGAAGGGATTGCGTTGCGCGCCAGGTCGTTTCGTCGGCTAACGGCGGCCAGCATCCCGGCCCGACAATCACGTCATTGTGCGCCCGTAGCGCAGCGTTGCGCGGCGAGCGCATGAACAGGCTCATCGTGGACGCGGACCACGGCTTGCCGGTGCGCCCGTAGTAGCCGCGTTTGTTCCATTCCCGCGCCAGCCCGGACAGCGAACCACCGCCGAGAATGGTCTCGTACGCCTTCGCCACCAATGGCGCCTCAACCGGGTGCCGTTGGTGGTCGTCGGTGTAGCCGAACGCTGCCTTCCATTTCGGAATGCCGCGCTCGGCCATCTGCTTAGCGGCCACGCGCTGCCGAGCCGCTTTATGTTCACCTTCATGCGCGGCGACGTCACCTTTGATGCGGGCCGTCAGCCGTCCCTGTGCCGTCGACAAGTCGGTGTCGCCGCTCACCGTCGCCAGCTTGATCTTCATGCTGTCGGCAAGCGGCATGAACGTCTCTAACTCAATCGGCCGCCGGTGCAGCCGGTCGAGGTCCCACGCGACCACGGCAGTGATGCGGCCAGCACCCATATCCGCGAGCATCTGCTGATACGCGGGGCGGGGCTTCTTGACGTTGGTCGCGCTGCGGTCGTTGTCCACGTATTCGAGCAGGTCGTTCCAGCCTTTGCGTTCGGCCAGCGCACGGCATTCGGCGCGCTGCCGGTCAATAGCTGCCTCATCGCGGGTCCGGTCGAGTGATTGCCGGAGATATAGGGCTGTAGCCATACGGTCATCGTAGGCTATTGATAGGTTATCCAGCCAGTAGTTGATGGGTGCGGCAGTAACACTTCAGGTTGCCCGCATGGGTGGGCCCGCCCTCGGCGTAGGGAATGGTGTGCTCAAGGTCGCAGTGGATCGCGGGCTGATCGCAGCCGGGCCAGCGACAGGTCAGATCCCGGCGGCGCACGAAATCGGCCAGCGCCTTGGACGGCACATAACCGGGTTCGGGTGCGGCGTCGCCGGGGTGGATCAGTGGCACCAGTTTGGCCGACTTGGCAGCTCCGCCAGGGCGTCGGCGGCCACGGCGGCAAAGCAACCGTCACCGGGACCGGAAGCGCCACCAACGGCCAAGACGGTTCTACTCCATAGCCGATTCCTAAGCCGAGCGCTCAATCACCCGCAGCCCCAGCGAAAACAGCGGTCGCACACCGGGATCGGCGAGCGAGGTCGACGACCAGCCGTTCGTCGGTTCCGGCCAGTGTGACGATCTCGTCCAGCAGGGTGGTTCGCGCGTCGGCGCGCGACGTCGCCTGTCCCAAGACCGGGTGGCGCGCCGGCGATGTGAGGGTGTGTCAATCGATGCCTGAAACCGGGGGCGCTGCGGGTGGTTTCACCTGGTAAAAGGGGGATGGGCGTAGGGCGCACACATTTTGGCTTGCCTCGTCATGAGTTCAGGCCCGTGGTGACAAGCTTCGCTCAATGGGTGCTTAGGAGTTGGATGCGGCCAATGCGGCGGCGGCGTTTCGTACGACCTCTGATGGTGGACTAGGAAGACCCAGAGCAGCCGGGTCGCCACCGAAAGGACGACCGTGCAGCTTCCTCCTGCAGGGTGGTATCCCGATCCCGGGGGAGGCGCGCGTCTGCGTTATTTCAACGGCAGCACGTGGACCGACCACACCTGGACCCAGCAGCACTCGCAGCCACCGCGGCAAATGGCCGTGGGCCGACCGCCGGTGGTCTCCGCGGGGCAGGGCGGCCCACGAGAAGCGGGGAACAGCCGCCGATCATCAACAGCCCCTGAATCGCGGGGGTGGGCGGTGTTGCATGGCTCGGGGTAGGGATAGCTCTATTCGGTCTCGTGGGGTTTCCGCTCTTATTGTTCGGCACCGGCGCCTACCACATCTACGCGTATCAAGTCGGCACACCGACGACCGCGACGAACGTGCATTGCACTAGGTATTCTCGCGGCTCCCTAGCCTGCGCCGGCACGTGGACCGTGGGCGGAAAGTCCTATACCGGCCAGATCATCGGCGCTTCGGGCAACGCATCATCGCTGGATGTTCACGTGTATGGCGGCAAAGCCTATACGGCCAGCGCGGGACGCTCGGATCTCATAGCGGGAACGATGATTGTCGCCCTGCCAGTCATCCTGGTAGTCGTGGGTATCTTTGCCCGTCGGCGGCGGCGCAGAGGGACCGGCGGGTAGGACCTATGCCTCGCCGGTTTCCTGCGTCCACTGCGCGTACTCGTTGCCCTTCGAAAGGTCCCAAAAGGTCGATGTATGCAACGAGCCGTCGTCGCCGAACTTGTAGATCTCGATGCTCTCGATGAGCGTGGGCACGCCGTTCACGGGGCCCGAGTTGCGAATGACGGCCGCGGCGCTCGATCCGCAGACGCAAAGCATGCCGATGCCCAACTTCCAGTCGGCGTTCGGCGAGGCGTCCCACACCTCACCCATGACATCCCACCCCCGTTTAAGGGGCGTCCCCACGGGGTCCTCCATGGTGACCTCGCCCGGCACGACGCGCTTCCAGTGCGCAAGCCACGCGTCCTTGTCACCCGCATTCCACAGTTCGACGTGCCGCTCGACCGCGGCGCGGATCTCCTCGGCAGTGGGTGCTGACATGTCTTCCCTCCTGGTCCGGCATCGCTAACTTGATCAGCATGGCGCCGCCGGATGAGCTTGCATAGGGCTGGCAACTGCCGGCGACGTACTCGCCACCCTGCGTGCGCCTTACGGTCCAAGCGGCCCAACCGCCCAAAAGCAGGTGGGCTCGACGCTACGGGAGGCCATGCGGCTTTGAGAGCATGCCGAACTGGTCTGCGAAGGGACATAAGTGACGCCGGAACGCGCTATTGGAGCGCAACCCGTTTGGGATTGGCCATCCTCTCCAACGGGAAAGCCGCTGTCAGGCAACGCATCAAGGACCGCACCGGCCGGTAGTGTTCTGGGCCGCGCTTGGCACCGGACACCAGAAGAACACTTCATAGCCACCCCCTGATTACGGTTGTCGGTCATGCCCTTATCGTGTCGCGACCAGGCTGGTGACTTGCTTGTCGTCGTGCTGGGCCGCTGCACACGGCTGGCAAACTGCACTCATGACCTATTCACGCCGTGTGGTCCTGGTCGTATCGCTTATGGCCACCATCGGGCTGGCACTGGTGCTGGGCCTCACCGATCCGGCACCACCGCTGAGCTACCCGACCCGGTTCTTCGTATGGAATGTCGTGTTGGCATGCATCCCGGTGCTCTTTGCGGTCGTTTTCGCCGTAGTGCACCGGCGGATCTTGTTGATTCCACTGGGGCTAGGGTGGTTGGCGTTCCTGCCCAACGCCCCGTATCTCGTGACCGACCTGGTGCACCTGGGTAGCCGCGTCGAATTGTGGCGGCACGTCATGCAATACGGGGTCGCGGCGTGGACCGGCGTCATACTCGGGGTGGTGTCGATGCATCTGGTGTGTCAGCGGATCGAGCGCGAGTTCGGTCCAGTGACCGGATGGATCGCGGTAGCCGTCTCGGTCGGCCTGTGCGCGATAGGTGTGGTGATCGGGCGGTTCCAGCGGTGGAACTCCTGGGATTTGCTGACGCAGCCGGGCGCGGTGGTGGCGACGACGTTCGATTGGGTGCGTTCGCCGCTCGCCCACGTCCAGCCGACCGGTGTGGCGCTCGCGGTTGGGGCCTTCTTCGGGCTGGCATACCTGACGCTGTGGTGCATTTGGCCCTCCCCGGGCCGGCACGCGCGTAGTGCCGAGGGATGAGTCCATGCCGGACAACAGGTCCAGCACGGCGCGGAACCTGCGGGAAGTCCTGCGCTGCCGGCTGAAAGGGTTGCGCGGATGGCGTACGGCTCCGCTAAGCCGAACGCTCGATCACCCGCAGCCCGAGCGAAAACACCAGCCGCACATCGGGATCGGCCAGCGAGGTGGACAACAGCTTTTCGATCCGCCGCACCCGGTACCGCACGGTGTTGGGATGCACCTGCAGCCACTGCGCTGCGGCGCCGATGTCGCCGAAGCTATCCAGGTAGGCCCGCAAAGTCTCGGCCAGCTCTGGATCCCGCGCGCGCAGGTCGCGCACCCGCGGGTCGACCAGCCGCTCGTCGGTTCCGACCAGTGTGACGATCTCGTCCAGCAGCACGGTGGTCCGCGCCTCGGCCAGCGACGTCACCTGTCCCAAGACCGGGTGGCGCTCGGCGCTGTCCAGTACCCGATCCACCTCGGTGCGCGCCGCGGCGATTCCGGCCAAACCCGCGACCGGCGCGGCGATGGCCGCCCGCAGCCCCACACCCAGCTCGGTGCGCAGGGCGCTGATTGTGCCGCGCACCCACGAGGTGATCGACCGGGTCGACGCGGCCTGCGGCAGTAGCACATACATCCGCGAGCCGCTCGAGACGACCTGAGCATCATGGCGAAAAGCGCTGGCGCTCAACGCTAAGACGTCGGCCAGTCGCGCATGGCGGTCGGCGGCTTGGAATCCGATCAGCGCGGCGTTCCCGTCGGCCGTAAGCCCGAGTTCGCGGGCGATGGCGGCCACGGCAGCCGCATCGGCGGCCTCGCCCTCGGCCAGACCCAGAAGTTGTTGCAAGCGGCGCGCGTGGGTGGACGGTCTTGCCGCCAGCCGCGACATGATCCGGGCGGCCAGCACCGCCGCGCCCCGCAACACTTCCCCGGAGTCATCGGCCAGGGGATGTGTGCCTTGCTGTACCCAGATGGCGCCGGCGAACACCGGTGGCCGCCGCGCGTCGACCGGCGGATGATGGATCCCGATCGCCAGCCGGGGACGCAGACCCAGCTCCGGGCGCTCGGCGACGCGCACCACCTCGCCGCCGGCCCGCAGCGCATCGAAGATGCCCCATTGGCCGATCCACTCCAGGTGCTCGGGGGGGCCGGCGCGGCCCAGGATGGAAAGCCGGCGAAGCTCGTCGGCTTCATTGTTGGACGCCGAATAGGCGAGCACATGGGACTGCGCGTCTTCGATGCTGACCATGCCGTGGATGCGGTCGGCCAGCGACTGCGCCAGGCCGAAGAGATCGGTGCCCGAGTCATCCAGCGGGTCGGCGGGGTCCCCGTGATGCTCCAGCACGTGGTTGACCAACCGGTAGAGCCGTTCCCAGCGGGCCCGCGGCTCCACGGCCACCACCGCCGCCCCCGCCGCGACCGCCTTGGCCACCAGCGCCTCCGACGGCTCCTTGACGAAGATCGCCACCGGCGCGCGCCGCACCTGCCGGTCGATCCACCGCAACGCCTCGTCGTCGGTGACGCCCAGCAGGAAGAACACATCGGCCGAACCCGCCGCCGCCGCCAGGCCCAGCCGGACGTCGTCGGAATCGATCAGCGCCGCGGACGTCACCGCAAGGTCCAGGCCGCGTGGGGCGTCCACCAGGCTGACCAGCGTCGCGTCCAGCGCGAGCAGCAGCCGGCCCAGTCCGACACCGATAACGGGCACGTTGTCCGATTCTACTAGCAGATGCCCAATATACTGTCCGATCAGCCAATCGATTGGGGCGTCGCGCCAGGGATCCTTGCAGGCATGGACGCGATAACCCAGGTGCCGACGCCGGCCAACGAGCCGATCCACGACTACGCCCCGAAATCTCCCGAACGCACCCGGCTGCAAGCCGAACTGACCATCCAGGCCGACCACCCGATCGACCTTCCGCACGTCATCGGGGGTAGGCACCGGATGGGCGCCGGCGAGCGAATCGACGTCGTGCAGCCGCACCGGCACGCCGCCAAGTTGGGTACCCTGACCAACGCCGACCACGCCGACGCCAGCGCTGCCATCGAGGCCGCCACTGCCGCCAAGAACACCTGGGCGGCAATGCCTTTCGACGAGCGCGCCGCGGTGTTCCTGCGGGCCGCCGAGCTGCTCGCTGGGCCGTGGCGGGAAAAGATCGCCGCCGCCACGATGCTGGGTCAGTCCAAGTCCGCATACCAGGCCGAAATCGACGCGCCCTGCGAGCTGATCGACTTCTGGCGGTTCAACGTCGCGTTCGCCCGGCAGATCCTTGAACAGCAGCCGCTCAGCGGTCCCGGCGAGTGGAACCGCAGCGATTACCGCCCGCTGGAAGGATTCGTCTACGCCATCACGCCGTTCAACTTCACCTCGATCGCGGGCAACTTGCCGACCGCGCCGGCACTGATGGGCAACACCGTGGTGTGGAAGCCGTCGATTACCCAGACCCTGTCGGCGTATCTGCTGATGCAACTGCTCGAGGCCGCGGGGCTGCCACCCGGGGTGATCAACATGGTCAACGGCGACGGCTTCGCGGTTTCCGATGTGGCACTGGCCGATCCGCGGCTGGCCGGCATCCACTTCACCGGATCCACGGCCACCTTCCAGCACCTGTGGCAACAGGTGGGCACCAATATCGGCCGCTACCATGGCTATCCGCGGCTGGTCGGTGAGACCGGCGGCAAGGACTTCGTGCTGGCGCACGCCTCGGCGCGACCGGACGTGCTGCGCACCGCGTTGATTCGCGGGGCGTTCGACTACCAGGGCCAGAAGTGCTCGGCGGCGTCGCGGGCATTCATCGCCCATTCGGTGTGGCATCGCATGGGCGACGAATTCCTCGGCGCGGCCGCCGGGCTGCGCTACGGCGACATTACCGACCTGACCAACTACGGCGGAGCGCTCATCGACCGGCGCGCCTTCATCAAGAACGTCGACGCCATCGAGCGCGCGAAGGGCGCGGCCGGGGTCACCATCGCGGTCGGTGGTGAATACGACGACAGCGAAGGCTATTTCGTGCGCCCCACCGTGTTGCTTTCCGACGACCCCACCGACGAGGCGTTCTCGACCGAGTACTTCGGCCCGCTGCTTTCGGTCCATGTCTACCCCGACGAGCAGTACGAGCGCATCCTCGACGTCATCGACACCGGATCCCGCTACGCGCTGACCGGCGCGGTCATCGCCGACGACCGCGAAGCCGTGCTGGCCGCGCAGAACCGGCTGCGGTTCGCGGCCGGCAACTTCTACGTCAACGACAAGCCCACCGGCGCGGTGGTGGGGCGCCAGCCGTTCGGGGGTTCGCGGGGTTCGGGCACCAACGACAAGGCGGGGTCGCCGCTGAATCTATTGCGCTGGACGTCGGCGCGCACCATCAAGGAGACGTTCGTCCCAGCCACCGACTACGCCTACCCGCACATGGGGTCGGACTGATGGCTCACTTGTTCGCCCACACCGTGCGTCCGGCGATGCTTGCGGCCAGCCGCGCCGACAGACTGCGCCGTACCGTCGAACGGTCGCCGGTCACCCGCCGGGTGGTGCGCCGGTTCGTTCCGGGCGATACGCTCGACGGCGTCCTGGGAGCCATTGCCGCGCTTCGGGATTCCGGTCGCTACGTGAGCATCGACTACCTGGGCGAAAATGTCACCGACGCCGACGACGCGGCCGCCACCGTGCAGGCGTACCTGCGCCCGCTCGATGCGTTGGGCACCGATACCGCGCCCAATGGGGCCCGGCCGCTCGAGGTGTCGCTGAAGCTTTCGGCGGTTGGCCAGGCACTGGGTCGTGACGGCGAGAAGATCGCATTGGACAACGCCCGCACAATCTGCGAGCGCGCCGAGCTGGTGGGTGCCTGGGTCACGGTGGACGCCGAGGACCACACCACCACCGATTCGACGTTGTCGATCTGTGGCGACCTGCGCGTCGACTTCCCTTGGCTGGGCTCGGTTCTGCAGGCTTATTTGCGGCGCACGTTGAGCGACTGCGAGGAACTGGCCGCCGCGGGGGCGCGGATCCGGTTGTGTAAGGGCGCTTATGACGAGCCGGCGTCGGTGGCGTACCGTGACGATGCAGCCGTCACCGAGTCGTATCTGCGGTGTCTGCGTGTGCTGATGGCCGGTTCGGGCTACCCGATGGTGGCCTCCCATGACCCGGTGATCATCGATGCGGTACCCGGCATGGTGCGTGAATCACACCGTGCTGTAGGTGATTTCGAATACCAGATGCTGTATGGCATCCGCGATGACGAGCAGCGACGGCTGGCCGGCGCGGGCAACCAGGTGCGGGTGTATGTGCCCTTCGGCACCCAGTGGTACGGATATTTCATGCGGCGGCTGGCCGAGCGCCCCGCCAACCTGACATTCTTCCTGCGGGCGCTAGCCGGGTAGAACCGGCGGCTTGTAATCAAAGACCGTTGCTCCCACGCCGGTGGGGTCGTTCGAGATGTAGATCGGACCGAGCGAGAATGGAACGTAACCGGTGTTGAACACACCGGCAAAGCCGTCAACAGTTGCTGATGAAATGACCTCTGGTGCGTTGACGCTACCGGTGACCGTGTAGGAGTACAGCGGTTGACCGCTGCTGGTGTAGACCGCGATGGTCGTTCCGGTTGGCAGGTCGTCGCCGTCCCCGATGCTGGGTGGCAGGTTGGCGCCCGTTAGCACGTTGTCCGGGACGGTTCCGTTCAAATCACCGGAATCGATGTACGCCCCGTGAACGGTTTGCATAGGACCGCTGTTGATTGATATTTGCAGGTCGGACGCCGGTAGGGTCGCCGGTGCCCCTGATATCGAGTTAACGGCGGACATTGGGTTGGGGCCGAACTGGAAATAGCCCCCGGGTTCGTTGATGAGCACGCCATCACCGAGGACGCCGGGCAAGGCCGCGGTCGCGGTGGTAACGCTTGGGTCAACATTGGGCCCGATGCCCAGAGTGGGAGTCACCGTGGAGACGTCGACAGGGGTCGTGGTCGTCACACCACCCTTAATTGTCGTCCACGTTGCGCGGGTAGCGACGTCGACGGGGGTCTTCGCGACGATCCCGTTCCCGAGATTCACCGTTGTTTTGTACGTGTCGTAGTAGATCGTTTCGTAGGCCTCGTTACTGCCGTAGGCGGTGTTGCTATGGCCGGTAGGCGTGCCCAGGCTGGCCACGTCGACGTCTGTGCGTGGAACCAGCAGGTAGGTGGATCCGGTGTCCACTATCGCGCTCACCCTGGGTCCGCCGTTTACCGAGATGGTCATCATCGCGTCTGTGTCACTGATCGTCAGCGGGACGACCGCTGCACCACCATTGGCGCCGACGGATCCGGCTACGCCCATCAGACCGCCGCGGCCGCCCGGGCCGCCAGCAGCCAAGACCCCGCCGTTTCCGCCGGCGCCGCCGTTGCCGACCAGCAATCCACCACGACCGCCGGCGCCGCCGAGGGCAAGTTCCCCACCGGTCCCGCCGGGCCCGCCGCTGCCAAACAACAGCGCATTGCCGCCGGTGCCACCAGTGCCGAGAGGTCCGCCGGGCCCGCCAGTCCCGCCGTTGCCCGAGAGCAACCCCCCGACGCCCCCGGTCCCTCCCGGCGCGCCCCAGCCGCCGGTGCCGCCGAGCCCGCCGTTGCCGATCAAACCCGCAGCGCCGCCGGCACCGCCGGCAACTCCGTCACTCGTGCTGGTGCCACCGGTGCCACCGTTGCCGGACAGCCACCCGCCGGGCCCGCCGGGCGTTCCTACACCTTGGGAGTTGGTGTATCCGTTGGTGCCGTCGCCCATCAGCGGGCGCCCGGTCACCTCTTGGAAGGGCAAGTTGACCGCGCTGGACACCAGCTGCCCGAGCTGTCCGAGATTGACGCTCTCGGCGGAAGCATACGAATTCGTGCTCGCCGTCAACGTAGCCGTAAACCGATCCTGAAACGCCGCGACCTTCCCGGCCAGCGCCTGGTACTGCTGCGCGTGCTTGGCGAAAAACGCGACCACGGCCGCCGAGACCTCGTCGGCGCCGGCGACCGCAAGCGTGGTGGTAGGACCAGCGGCCGCCGCGTGCGCCGCATCCAGTGCCGAGCCCATGTATTCCAAATCCGCAGCCGCAGAAGCCAACAGCTCAGGAGCTGCAACCAGAAGTGACATGCCGGCCTCCAAGCACGTCTCGGCCCTGGGGCCGGATTGTGGGATTGTCGGGCGGTCTCAAACACAACAACTCGGCCGCGGCAGCTTACCACGGGCGGCTAAATGTCAAGCCGGAAACGAGAACACGCGCCCCAGGGGCACCCGTCGCTGATCCGTCGCGTGCGGCGACGATCGTCTGCGACCGCGGGCTGACTTCCGTTGGCGGAGCTTGGTTTTGGCTGAGCTCGGTTTTGCGCGTCACCGACTCGCATCTCATCGATCCGGTGTCGGGTGCGGCTTGTGAAACATGCTGTGGTACCGGTGATTTCGAATACCAGATGCGGTCTGGCGCGCGACGACGAGCAGCGACGGCTAATCTGGGGTTGTTCCTGCGGGCGCTGGCCGAACGTGGTCATTGGGCCCGCGGCGCATGCCGATAGGAGCCGTCATGACCGTCTCGCACTGGCACAAGCTGTACACCGCCGACATAGCCGCGTCGCCGGCCCAGCTGTTCGGGCTGGTCGCCGATCTGCCCAACTACGGTCGCTGGTTGCCCGGCTCCACCGCGTACGGCAGCACCACCGACGTGGAACCGTATCCGGTTGGGCTGGGGAGCCGTTATCACGACGGGAAGCCCGGTCAACCCGGCAAGGAGTGGTGGGGTGAGGTCACCGGATTTCAGCCGCCGGGATCGCTGGACTTCCACCACACCATCACCGTGCGGCCGTTGCGGGCAACGGTGGACACGCACATCCACTACTCGTTTGAACCCGCCGGCACCGGAACCAGGGTGACTCGCTGGCTGGTCTTGACCATCGACATGCCGCTGATCCTCCGTCCGCTCCGACGGCTGATCATCGGCGGCTTCGACACGGAAAATCTGCGGACAATGGCCGCGCTCGCCGGATACGCCGAAGCGCACGCCGACCCGGTATAGCGCGAAGCAGGCCCCAGCGAGCGTTCCCTTCCTAAAACGACGTCCCGTCCGCGCCGTTCTTGCCAAGCAGTAGCTCCACGGGCGCCGCCGGCCCCGCCGGTCCCTCCGCTGGCGTTGATGCTGACCCCGCCGACACCTCCAGGGCCGCCTACGCCGAACAGCCCACCGGCCCCGCCGTTGCCGAACAGCCCGCCGGGCCCACCGGCACCGCCCGGAGCACCGGCGACGCCGCCCAGTGTTGAATAGCCGCCGGCCCCGCCGGCGCCCCCGTTGCCGAACAGCCCGCCGGCCCCGCCATTGCCGCCTTTTACGCCAGTCGCACCGGGGCTTCCTGACCCGCCGTTGCCGCCGTTGCCGATCAATATGCCTCCGGGCGCACCGTCTTCCCCGGTCCCCGGTTGGCCGTTGGCGCCGTTGCCGATCAGCGGGCGCCCGAAAAATGCCACGCTGCGCGCATTCACCACATTGAGCGCGTGCTGCTCCACCGCCTGCAAAGGCGACGCGTTCGCGGCCTCGGTGCCGGCATAGGCGCCGGCACCCGCGCCGAGGGCCTGCACGAACTTCGCGTGAAACGTGGCCGCCTGCGTGCTGATCCTCTGATAGGCCTGGGCATAGGCGCCAAACAACGCCGCTATCCGCGTCGACACCTCATCGGCGCCCGCTGCCAGCACCTCCGTGGTTGGCGCCGCCGCCACGGTGTGAGCCGCGGTGAGCGCCGCACCGATATCCGCCAAATCCGTTGCTGCCGAAGTCATCATCTCCGGGGCCGCAATCACAAACGAAATCACGCACCTGCCACCCAGTCGAGGCCGCGACTCACTCACAGCCGACTAAATTATCCGCCGGCAGGATGCGCGGTTAATGGGGAATCTTCCCTATTTTTGGTTTTGGGGGCCGGGTGCGATCGCTGGCGAAGCCGCGCACTACGTGCGCGCGCACGAAGTCGGCGACGACGTCCGGGTCGTCCATATCCAACGTCGACGACGGCGTGCTGAACAGCGAGAACAATATCCGCGCGAACCATTCGCCGGCCGCCTCGACGTCGAGGTCTTTGCGAACCTCGCCGGTGAGCTTGGCGGCCGACAGGTAGGGCGCGAAGAAGTCGACGCATTCGCGCAGCAGCACGCCGGCATCCTTGGTCAGCAGCAGGCTGATCGCCTCTTCGTCGAAATACTTTTCCGAAGCGATCGCCCGTCGCGCCTGGGTCACGAATACGGCTGCGTAGCTGAGCCTTTCCTCCAGCGAGGTGCCCCGATCCATGGCCTTCGACATCTCCCGGTAGAACTGCTCGGACGCGTGCTCGGCGCACGCTTCCAGAATGGCGCCCTTGTCGCTGAAGTACTCGTAGATCGTGCTGCGCGAAACGCTGGCCGTCTTGGCGATGTCGACGATCGTCGTCTTCTGCAGTCCCTGTTTGCGGAAGCACAGATACGCGGACTCGACGATGAGCTCGCGGGTATCGGTCGCCTGGGTCAAAGCAGTAGCTTGCGTCATCACGGAACCAGGGCGCCTCGGGGTACCGAACCGGCGTCGGCCGCGGCGAAGGCGGCGTTGACGTCGGCCAGATGGAACGGTGTGGGCATCAACCGGCCGAACGGAAAACTGGTGTGCTGCAGGAACGACAGGCCGATGGCCAGCGTCACCGGGTCGTAGAGCATCACGCCGCGGATGGACTTGTTGCCGTAGACCAGCGCGCTCGGATCGAGCTCGAAGGTGCGTCCCATCCCGATGTTGCCGACCTCGAGCAGCGTGCCGCCGTTGTTGAGGAACCCGACACCGTCGGGGATGACGCCCGGCACACCCACCACCTCGAGCACCCAATCGGCGCCGATGCCCTCGGTGTGCTCACGGACCCGCGCGGTGACCTCCCCGGTCGAGATGGCGTCGGCGTTGATGCAGTGTGTGGCGCCGAAATCGGCTGCGACATCCAGTCGTTCGGCGATCTTGTCGATGACGATGACCCGAGCCGCTCCCGCGGTACGCGCCACGGCGGCGGCGTTGATGCCCAGCCCGCCGGCACCCTGGATGACGACCGTGTCGCCCAGCCGGACGTCGCGCAGCGCGCACAACACCTGCGCCAGTGCACAATTGAGCGGTGCGACGGCCTCGTCGGGCAGTTCCTCGGGAACTTTGTAGAGCGGTTGCCGGCGGGTGGTGTAGTAGTACTCACCGTGCGCGGCGACGAAGTGCGGGCTTTGGTCGTGGGTGCGGTATTCGCCGGCCATCAGGTTCTGGCACGCGTTAGACCGGCCGCGTGCGCACGCGTGGCACTGTCCGCACGTCCAGAAGTACGGTGTGACGACGCGGTCGCCCACCGCAAGCGTCTTGCCGGTCGCGTCATTGGTCAGCCCCTCGCCGAGTTCGGCTATTTCGCAGACCATTTCGTGGCCCATGGCGAAGGGACACGGCAATGGCAGCTCGCCGCGGAAGATGTGCAGGTCGGAGCCGCAGATCCCGGCCATCCGCAGCCTGAGCGCCGCGGTTCCCGGCGCGGGTGTGGACAGCGGAAATTCGGCCAGCTCGATCGGCCCGCCAGGCGCGGTCAACAGTGCGAGCTTGGGCATGACGGACCTTTCTAGTTCGCGGGCGCGAGGATCAGCCCACTGGTCGGCACGCCGGTGCCCGACGTGACCAACACGTGCTCGACGTTGTCGACCTGGTTATACGAGGTGCCACGAACCTGACGCACACCCTCGGTGATGCCGTTCATGCCGTGGATATAGGCCTCGCCGAGCAGCCCGCCGTTGGTATTGATCGGCAGCGTCCCACCCAGCGACAGCCGCTCGACCGTGGCGAAGTCCTTGGCCTCACCGCGCCCGCAGAACCCCAGCTCCTCGAGCTGGGTGAACACGAACGGCGTGAAATGGTCGTAGATGAAGGCGGTTTGGATGTCCTGCGGCTTAAGTCCCGAGTCACGCCACAGCTTGTCGGCGACCACCCCCATCTCCGGCAGCCCGGTGATGTCCTCGCGGTAGTAGCTGGTCATCATCTCACCGTTGGAGGCCGCGCCCTGGGCGGCCGCGGTGATGACCGCCGGCGGCTGCCGAAGGTCGCGGGCGCGCTCCGCACTCGTCACGACCAGCGCGACCCCGCCGTCGCTCTCCTGACAGCAATCCAGCAGGCGCAGCACGGGTTCGATGATCCAGCGGGAATTCTGGTGCTCCTCGAGCGTGATCGGGCGCTGGTAGAACCACGCGTCGGGGTTCTTGGCCGCGTGGGCACGGTCGACGACGGCGATCCTGCCGAAGTCCTCGTTGCTGACGCCGTACGTGGACATGTAGCGCTGCGCATGCAGCGCGACCCACGCTGCGGGAGTGAGCAATCCGAACGGCGCATAGGGCGCCATGAACGGCGGGGTCTCCGCGCTGGTGCGCCCGCTGCCGCCGAACCGAAAACCCGACCGCTCATTGAAGGCGCGATAGCACACCACCACGTCGGCGGTGCCCGTCGCGACGGCCATTGCCGCGTGCACCACGGTGCCGGCTGCCGCGCCTCCGCCGTGCGGCACGCGAGAAAAGAAGGTCAGGTCGCCGATGCCCACGCTTTTTGCGACCTCGATCTCGTCGCTGGAAGTCCATGGTGAACGTCACCATGCCGTCCACATCGCCGGGTGCCAGACCGGCGTCGTCGAGCGCGGCACTGACCGCCTCACACGCCAATTGCAGCTCGCTGCGGCCGGATTCCTTGGAGAACTCGGTCTGACCGATGCCGGGAATGGCTGTGGTTCCAGCCAGGGTTCCGGCCAGCTGACTCATGCGCCGGCCCCGTCGAGCAGGCTGAGGATCGCGGTGCCCGAGACGTGATTGCCAAGGCTGTTGGTGCCCTGGAAAGTTACTTCCACGAAATTCTCGCCTGCTAGATTCCCCGGGCCGGTGCTCTTGCCGGTGCTCTTGCCGGTGACGCTGCCGGTGAAGCGCAGCGGGTCGTCGGGAAAGCACGGCACCCCGAGGCGAATCGACAGATTCTTGACCATCGCTTCCGGTCCCGCCCAGTCGGTGAGGAAACGTACGCAATACCCGTTGGTGGTAAGGATGTTCATGAACAAGTTGGGTGAGCCCTGCTTGTTGGCGTAGTCGCGGTCGTGGTGCACCGGCATGAAGTCGCGCGTTGCGATCGCGCCGGCGACGATCATCGTTGTGGTGATCGCGATTTCGAGCGGGGTCACCTCGTCGCCGACTTCGATGTCGGCCCACTTCAAGGTTGTGGTACGGGTTTTGGTGGTCGTCATCGATTTCCTTCCGAGGGGCTTCCATCCGTGGGGTAGGTGCTGCCGAGGCGGGCCAGCTGTGCGGTGGCGCAACCTAGGGTGAGTTCGTTGTGCTTGGCCCACAAGAAGTAGCGGTGCAGGGGATAGCTGGTGTCGATGCCGATGCCGCCGTGCACCTGTTGCGCGGTAGCGGTCACCCGAGCGCCGGCCTCGGCGGCCCAGAACTTCGCGATGCGGGCGGCCCGCTGGGCGGGCCGTCCGTGCGCGATCAGCCAGGCCGCGTGCCAGGTGGTCCACCGGATCGCTTCGACGTCGATGTATGCGTCGGCCATCCGCTGCTGCACCGCCTGGAAACTGCCGATCGGGCGCCCGAATTGTTCACGCCCGGTGGTGTAGCCGGCGGCTATCCGCAGGGCCCGCTCGGCCACGCCGAGCTGGATCGCGCACAGCGCGACCAGGGCGCGGGTGTGTAGCGAGCCGATCAGCTGCCCGCCGGCCAGCCTGTCTTGCGCGGAAACTATTGCGCCGTTTAGGAATACGTCGGCGGACGGTTCACGATTGGTGGTCGCGACCGGCCGGATCTCGACGCCGGGGGCGTCGGTCGCCAGCAGGAAAAGGCCGACGTCGCCGTCGTCGGTGGTGGCGGGGACCAGCACCGTCTCGGCGAGCTGGGCGGCCGGCACCAGTTCCTTGACACCGTCGAGGCGCCAATTCGGACCGTCGCGCCGGGCCTTCGTGGCGGGGCTGTCGGGGTCGGAGCGGCCGGGCTCCTGCAGGCCCGCGGTGAGGATCCGGGTCCCGGCGATCACCCCGGGCAGGTGGCGCCGCTGCTGCTCGGGACTGCCGTGCCGGGCTATCGGGTCGGCGCCCAGCACCAGCGTCGCGTAGACCGGCACCGGGGCGACGCTCCAACCGACCTCGGCCAGCAGCACTCCGAGGTCGACGAAGCCGTCGCCCGACACACACGAGCCGCCCAACGACTCCGGCAACGCCGTGCCCAGCAGGTCGACGGCGGCCAGCTCCCGCCAGAGCGCGCTGTCATGACGGATCTCGCCCGCCTCCAGCTCGGTCAACCGTTCCGGTGTGGCGCGGCGCTCGAAGACCTCACGGGCGAGCTTGGAGATGGTCTCTTGCTCTTCGGTGAAGGTGAAGTCCACGGCCCTTACCCGATCACTTGCTGGGCCGGAATTGATGCAACACCAGGTCCCCAGAATTTCCGTCGAAGGTCTGGTAGCAGACCTCGATCGGCATCCCTACGGTGACGTCGGCGGGGTCGATGTCGCACAGGTTCGAGACCAGCCGTACCCCTTCGGCGAGCTCCACCAGCACCACGATGTAGGGGTAGTCGAAGAAGGGGAACCGGGGTTGGTGCGGCATCACGTAGCTGTAGACGGTGCCGCGGCCGGACGACTCGATCGCCGCCCAGTCCAGCGAACGGCACTTGGGGCACATGGGGCGGGGTGGGTTGCGCAACGCGCCACATCCGTTGCAGCGCTGGATCAAGAGCTTGTGGTCGCGCAGCCCGTTCCAGAAGAATTCGTTGTCCGGGCCGATCGCCGGCGCCAGGCGGGTCGCCATCAGCGTTGCGGCCTGAATCGCAGCACCCGAAATCGCTGCCGCCCCAGCACCTCGCCGTCCTGGTTGACGTAGGTCGTCAGCCAGGTCAGGAAGAAACCGGTGCCCAGCGCCGTCTTCTTTTCGTCGGAGACCGACTCGTAGACCGCCGTCGCGCTGATGACATCGCCGAGCCGGGGATAGCGTTCGATCTCGAATTCCGAGTTGGTCGCCACCGTGCTGGTGTATCCGGCCTCGTCGAGGAATGCCGTGGGATTGGTTTTGATCTCGATGGGGGCGCCACCCCGGTCGCCGATCCCTTCCAGTTTCGGCGATGGCATCGTCCAGGTTTGCAGCATGACCGGCGGTGACACGATGCCGCCGAACCGCGACGCCGCCGCGAACTCCGGGTCGAGGTAGACCGGGTTCATGTCGTCCATGGCGTGTGCCCAGTGCCGAATCATCGGCTGATTGACCGGATCCGGTGCCACCGAGGGCTTTCCGGTACCACCGGTGGGCTGGCCGACGAGGGCCCGCAGCTTGGCCGGCAATTCGGTATCTGTCACTGGGTGGTTCCTCCTATTGTGTTGGGAGACTCTGTGTTGGGGGTGCGAAGGTCACGGGGTGCTCGTGGCATGCGTAAACCCGCCATCGCGATGATGTCGCGCTGAATTTCGTTGGCGCCGCCGCCGAACGTGTTGATGACCGCGATTCGGTACGCGGATTCCAGCTCGCCGCGCAGCGGCGCGCCGGCGCCGCGGCGTAATCCGTTGCGGTCGAGCACTTCCAGCAGCTCGCGGGCGACCTGCTGGGTCAGCTCGGTACCGAACACCTTGGCGGCAGAGGCTTCTCCCATATCCAGGCCCGTGCTCGCCCTGCCCTTCGGCCCCTTCGCTATGGCCGCGTTGATCCGGAGGTTGACGAGTCTGTACGCGGCGACCTGCGCTTCAACCCGGGCCAGTGCCAGCTGCACCCAGGGCTGGTCGATGACGCGCGCACCGTCGAGTTCGGTGGTGGTGGCCCAGTGCAGGGTCTTCTCGAACAGCGACTGCAGCGCGCCCATGTTGCCCAGCGCCGCGCGCTCGAAGTTCAACTGGGTGGTGATCAGCTGCCACCCTTGGTTTTCGCCGGCCACGATCGCGCTCGCCGGTACCCGCACGTCGTCGTAGAACGTGTAGAAGGTGGAAATGCCCGGCATGGTGTGCAGCGGCTGCCAGGAGAATCCGGGCGACGAGGTGGGCACGATGAAGATGGAAATCCCTTTGTGCTTCTTGGCGTCCGGATCGGTGCGCGCGGCCAGCCAGATGTAGTCGGCATACGCGGCGCCGCTGGTGAACATCTTCTGCCCGTTGATGACATACCCGTCACCGTCGCGCACCCCCGTGGTGCGCAGCGACGCCAGGTCGCTGCCCGCGCCCGGCTCGGAGTAGCCGATCGCGAACTCCACGCTGCCGTCCAGAATCGCCGGCAGGAATTTCTGTTTCTGCTCTTCGGTGCCGTACTGCATGAGCGTCGGTCCGACCGTGTTGAGCGTCACCAGCGGGATCGGGGCGCCGACCCGTTGCGCCTCTTCGTTGAAGATGAACTGCTCGATCGCTGAATAGCCTTGGCCCCCATACTCGTTGGGCCAGCCGACGCCGAGTAGCTGGGCTGCGGCCAGCGCGCGGATGCATTCGCGCACCGCGGCGCCGCCCTCGATGCGTTCGCGCACCGCGGCGGTGCGTTCGGGTGTCATCACCCTTTCCAGGGCGGCGCGGATCTGGTCGCGCAGCCGTTGCTGTTCGGGGGTGTACTCCAAGTGCATCGCCTCAGGCCCCCAGCCGCACC
Source organism: uncultured Actinomycetota bacterium (assembly GCA_963845595.1). GTDB lineage: Bacteria > Actinomycetota > Actinomycetes > Mycobacteriales > Mycobacteriaceae > Mycobacterium. The sequence continues at coordinate 487,254 of CAWJSU010000001.1, read as the reverse complement.
GGCATCCGCTTCACCCCGGGCACCATGGTCGCCCGCACCCGGTCCACCGAACCGACCAGCTCGAGTCTGGGGAAGCGCCGCAGTAGCTCGTCGAACATGACGCACGCCTCCAGCCGCGCCAATTGCGCGCCCAGGCAGGAATGCTCGCCGCAGCCAAAGGCGATGTGCGGATTCGGGTGCCGGGTCACCTTGAATTCTTCGGAGTCGCAACCGAATATGTCCTCGTCGCGGTTGGCCGACCCGTACAACATCGCCACCACGTCGCCCTCGCGGATCAGCTGACCGCGAATCTTGATGTCTGCGGTCGCGGTGCGTGCCATCTGGACGACCGGGCTGTTCCACCGCAACATTTCCTCGACGGCGCCGGGGATCAGGGAATGATCGTCGACCAGCAGGCGGCACTGATCGGGATGCTCGATCAGGGCGAGGGTGCCCAGCGCGATCAGGTTGCGGGTGGTTTCGTTGCCGGCCGCCAGCAGCAGGAACGCGAATTTGAGCAGGTCGTCGTCGCTGAGCCGGTGTCCGTCGATCTCGGCGCCCACCAGAACCGACAGCACGTCGTCGCGCGCTTCGGCACGTTTGGCCGCGATCAGCTTTTGGAAGTACTCGTAGAACTGGCCGAGCGCCACGAGGATGTCGAGTTCGATCTCCGGGTCGGCCGTTCCGGTGGCGGCGTCCGACCAGGTTCGGAATTGCTCCCAGTCGTCGGGCGGGGCGCCGAGCAGTTCGGCGATGATGCGGGTGGGCAGCGGAGCGGCGATCTCTTCGGCGAACTCGTGCACCGAACCCGGTTCGATGCCGTCCAGGACCCCCCGCACGATCTCGCGGATTTTGGGCTCGAGGACCGACACGTGACGGCGGGTGAACCCCGCGTTGATGAGGTTGCGCAGCTGCCGGTGCCGCGGCGGGTCGGTGAAGATGAGGCTGCCCTCCTGCACCGGGTTGGCCACCGCCGGGTCGGGGATGGTGATGCCCTGGGTCGAGCTGAACAGCGCGGGGTTGGTGGACACGAAGCGGATGTCTTCGTACTTCAGTAGCGCCCAGAATTTGGTGACGTAGTTCCAGCACACCGGCGACGTCGCGCGCAGCTCCCGGTACGCCGGATACGGGTCGCCGGCGTAGAAATCGGGCGAGTGTAGTGGGAAATTGGGCGAGTGCAGCGGGGGGTTAGTGTGCACGGCAAGCCTCCCGTGTTATCCGACAGATTGGCCCAATCTGTCCTGCAGAACGTGTCTACCCCGACTTGGCTGTTGATGTCAATGGCTCGACAACATATTGAGATTGCTTGGAATTCAGGTTGCAGGCGATTGACGCCCGCGTTTCGCGGGTGAACACTGGGTCTCTAGATGACCGACGTTGAGGCGAGGAAGCAGATGGCTCACATGGCCGGGGGACTTGTCGACACCTATCAGCTCTACATCGATGGCCGCTGGGTCGAGCCGGAGGACGGCCGCTACGACGACATCTCGCCGGCCACCGAGCGGACCATCGCCACCGCGCCCGACGCCAGCGTCGCCCAGGTCAGCGCTGCGATCGCGGCCGCACGGCGGGCTTTCGACGACGGGCCGTGGTCCACCATGAGCCACCAGGAGCGCGCGGCCTGCCTCAATCAGCTCGGCGATGCACTGCTCAAGCACAACGACGAGTTCTTCGCGCTGTCTCAGATGGAGTGGGGCTGCACCGCCAACCAGCGCGTGATGCAGGTGGACGGCGCCGGATACATGTCCATGCGCGCGGCCCAGCTCGCCGCCGAGCTGACCGACCGGCCGATCACCGGAGTCGGCGCCGGCACGACGCTGCTGAGCTATGAGCCACTGGGCGTCGTGTCGATCCTGACGCCGTGGAACTTCCCGCACTGCCTCAACGTCATGAAAGTGAATAACGCGCTGGCGGCGGGCAATACCGTCGTACTCAAGCCCTCGCCGCTGACGCCGCTGGCCGGGCTCGCGCTGGCCAAGATCATCGACGAGCACACCGACATCCCGCCGGGCGTGGTCAACGTGGTGACCCCGTCGGGCCTCGAGGCGGCCAAGCTGCTCACCACCGACCCGCGCATCGACATGATCAGCTTCACCGGCAGCTCGGCCGTCGGCTGCCAGGTCATGCGCGCCGCCGGCGACGCCATGAGGCGCATCCTGCTGGAGTGCGGCGGGAAGTCGGCGAGCATCGTCCTCGACGACACCCAGGTGACCGATCAGATGCTCGAGCAGATGCTTTTCGAGTCCTGCTCACTGCATGCCGGTCAGGCGTGCATCCTGCACAGCCGGATGCTGCTGCCCGATTCGCTGCACGACGACGTCGTGGGCCGGCTCGTCGAGCTTGCCCGCGCGGTGCGCGTCGGCGACCCCACCGATCCCGAGGTGCAGATGGGCCCGCTCATCAGCGCGGCGCAGCTGCAGCGCGTCCAGGCGCACGTCGACGGCGCGCTGGGCGACGGCGCCAAGCTGATGACCGGTGGCGGCCCTCCGGCCGGCCTGGACGCCGGGTTCTACTTCGAGCCGACGATTCTCGCGGAGGTCGATCCGGATTCCACCATCGCCCAGGAGGAGGTATTCGGGCCGGTGTTGAGCGTGATCCGGTACCGCGATGACGCCGATGCGGTGGCGATCGCCAACAATTCGCGGTACGGACTTTCCGGCGCGGTGTGGGGCGGCGACGTGGACCGGGCCGTCGGCGTTGCCCGCCGCATCCGCACCGGCCAGATCGCGGTCAACGGCATCGGTCCCGGGGACGCGCCGTTCGGCGGCTTCAAGCTGAGCGGGTTCGGCCGTGAGGGCGGCGGAATCGGCAGCCTGCACCAGTACATGGAGCCGAAGGCCATTGGAATGCCCGCGTGATCCCCGGGTGACGGGGCCCCTCACGGGGCTGCATGTCGTCGAAATCGCCTCCGAGATCTCAGGTCCTTACGCCACAAAGCTTTTCGTCGACCTCGGCGCCGAGGTCACCAAGATCGAGCCACCCGGCGGAGACCCGCTGCGCGGGTGGGGTCCGTTTCCGGGCGGTGTACCCGACCCGCAGCGGTCCGGGCTGTTCGAATACCTCAACGCGGGCAAGCGCGACGCCCCCTTTGCGGCCGCGCGCGAGCTCATCGCGCAGGCGCACGTGCTGGTGGAGAATTTCGCGCCGGGCACGCTGGAGGGCTGGGGATTCGGCCCCGACACCCTGGACACCCTGCGCGGCCTCAACCCAAACCTGGTGTTAGTCCGCATTTCTCACTTCGGCCAGACCGGACCGTGGCGTGATCGGCAGACCACGCCGCTGACCCTGCAGGCGGCGTCGGGCTGGATCCACGCGCGCGATCCCGATCGCCCGCCGGTGCAGGTCGGCGCCCGGATCGCCGAATATGTCGCGGGCGCTTACGGTGCGCTGGGCGCGTTGACCGCGCTGCGGCTGCGGCCCGGCGGCCACGTCAGGGAAGTCGACGTCTCGGAGTTCGAGGCGCTGCTGTCGACGCTGCCGTATCCGATGCTGATGGCGCAGCGGATGCGGAGTCTGGGCTTGCCCGCCAACCTGCGGTCGGCTCCCATGCTGGGTGTCGTCCGCGCGGCCGACGGCTGGGTGGGGATCAACTGCCTGACGGGTCAGCACTGGCTCGACGTGTGCGCGATGCTCGGCCTGCCCGAGTTCGCCGAGCGCCAGCTGGAGATCATGCGGGGCGGCCCCGAGCGCGCCGAATTCTTCGCGTGCGCAAGGCCATTGCTCGCCGAGCAAACCGTCGCGGAGATCGTCGAACTGAGCCAGGCGTTGCGCATTCCGGCCGCCCCGGTCAACGACGGCGCCGCCGTGCTGGGGTGTCCGCAATACGCCGAGCGGGGGTTCTTCGTTCAGGGCGAGTTGTTCACCCGCCCCGGGTCGCCGTTTCGGTTCTCTAAAACCAATGTGGCGCAGCCCGATCCGGCGCCACACCGGGAAACGCGGCCGGGGTCCCTGCCCTTCGCCGGACTGAAAGTGCTTGACCTGAGCACCTTCTGGGCCGGGGCGTATCTGACCTGCTACCTCGGCGCATTCGGCGCCGACATCGTCAAGGTCGAGTCGATCCAGCGGCCCGACGGTCACCGCTACTCGGGCGCCTTCACCTACGAGGGCGACGACTGGTACGAGCGCAGCGTCATGTGGCAGGGCACCAACCTCAACAAGCGCGACCTCACCCTCGACCTGACCTCGTCGCGCGGCCTTGAGATCGCGCGGCGGCTGGCCGCGCAGGCCGACGTCGTCGTGGAGAACTTCTCGCCCCGAGTGGTGGAGCACTTCGGCTTGGACTACGACTCGTTGGTGGCGCTCAAGCCCGACGTGATTCTGGTCCGGATGCCGGGATTCGGTCTGCGGGGGCCGTGGCGCGACTACGTCGGCTGGGCGCTGAACATCGAGCAGACCTCGGGGATGTCGGCGGTCACCGGTTACGCCGACGGCCCGCCCTGCAACCCGCAGGGACCCGCCGATCCGATCGTGGGTGTGCACGCCGGTGTGGCGCTGCTGGCCGCCCTCGAGCACCGGCGCCGCACCGGGGAGGGCCGACAAATCGAGATCGCCCAGATCGAGGTCGGTGCGTGTGTGACCGCCGAACCGGTGATCGAGTACTCGATGAACGGTGTCGTCCGGCCACGCGAGGGCAACTGCGGGCGCGGCTACCTGCAGGGCGTATACCCGACCAGCGAGGACGGGGTGTGGGTGGCACTGTCGGTGCCCGAGCAGCCGGTCGACCACGATGTGTTCGACGAGATGGTCGCCGCCTGGACCCGAACGCTGAAGCCGGATGTGATCGTGGAAGCCCTTCGGGCACAAAATATCCCGGCGGAGCGGGTGATCACCGGTGATCAGATGTACGACGGTGACTTTATCGGAGCGCAGCTCGATGCGCGGGGGTACTACGCGGAGCTCGAGCACCCGATCACTGGAGTCCTGCGCTACCCCGGTTGGCCGTTTCGCATCACCGGAGGCCCGGACCGGCACCACCGCACGGCCCCGCCGACGCTGGGCCAGCACAACGACGAGATCCTGCGTGGGCTGGGCATTTCCGACGACGAGCTGGCCTGTCTGCGTGCCGAGCGGGTCATCGGTGAGCGGGTGCTGAACGCCTGAATTACCTTGTGGTTGGCGACGACACGTTGATCAGGTGTCCGTGCGGGTCGCAGCAGAGCATCGACCTTGTGCGCCACGGCTGGGTGGTGGGCTGCATCACCCATGTGACGCCGAGGCTGTCGATACGCCGGTATTCCGCGTCGACGTCATCGGCGGCACGCCAACTGAAGGTGCGCCGCGGCAACCACTTTCCCATGTGCGACGACCCTGACCTGGTGGCCGCGGCGCTGCAGTCTTTCGTAAGCCGGTGCTAAACGGCTAGCTCAGCCGTGTGGGCCAGCCGTGCCGTTGGTGCCGGCCTTGGCGGGTGTCCCAGGCGGGCCTTTGGTGCCGGGATTTGTGCCGCTGCCGGCGGCGCCGCCATTGGTGAAGGTGCCGGCGGCTTCACCGTTACCGAAGCCGCCACCGGCGCCGCCGGTGCCGCCGGTGGAGGGGCCGCCAGGCCCGCCGTTGCCGCCGTTGCCGCCTTTGCCGGCGAACCCGCCGGGCCCGCCGCTGCCGCCATGGGTGCCGCCGTTGCCGCCGTTGCCGGCGGTGTTGCCGTTGCCGCCGGTGCCGCCGTTGCCGCCGTCGCCGCCTTTGCCGCCGGTGCCGCCGTTCATTGCCGCACCGCCGGTGCCGCCCATGCCGCCGTCGCCGGCGGCGTTGCCACCCCCGCCGGCGCCGCCGTTGCCGGCCTGGTTGGTGGCGTTGGCGCCGTTTGCGCCGGTGCCGCCGTTGCCGCCGTTGCCGCCGGTGCCGCCGGTGCCGGCGTCGCCACCGTTGCCCGAACCACGGGCTGCGCCGCCGTTACCGCCGGTTTCGCCGAAGCCGCCTTTGCCGCCGAGGCCGCCTTGACCGCCGCTGGGGCCGTTGGTGCCGCCGCCGGTGCCGCCGTCGTGGCCGTTGCCGCCGGTGCCGCCGGTCCCGGCCGGGCCGGCGTCGCCGCCATGTCCGCCGTCGCCCGTCCCCACGGCGTCGCCGCCGTTACCGCCGAAGCCGCCGTTGCCGCCGGCGCCGCCTTGTCCGCCGCCCCCGGCCTGCGCAGCGCCGGCACCAGCAGCCCCGCCGTTGCCGCCGGTGCCGCCGGTAGTGGCGGTGCCGCCGGTGCCGCCCTGGCCGCCGTCGGCCGACAACAGGCCCTGGCCGCCGGTCCCGCCGGTGCCGCCGAAGCCGCCGTTTCCGCCGTTGCCGCCGGCGCCACCGTTCTGGTTGCTGCCGCCGTCGGCACCCGTACCGCCGGTGCCGGGCGTTCCGCCGTTGCCGCCGTCGCCGCCTTGCCCGCCGTCGCCGTCCGCGCCCTTGAGGCCAAGCCCCTGGGCCGCGCCGCCTGGGCCGCCGGTGCCGCCGGTGCCGCCCATGCCGCCCTGGCCGGCGTCGCCGCCATTTTGGCCGGCCCCGGCGTTCACGCTGGCCACGCCGGGCGCGCCGTTTTGCCCGTTGCCGCCCGGGCCACCGGTGCCGCCTTCACCGCCGGTTCCGCCGGCACCGCTCACCAGGCTGCCTGTCCCGCCGGCCCCGCCCTTGCCGCCGTCGCCGCCTTGGCCGCCGTTCAAGCCCTGCGGACTGGTTGCGGTGGACCCCGGGCTGAAGCCGGCGCCGCCGTCACCGCCGGTGCCGCCGTCACCGCCGGCACCGCCCTTACCGACACCCACGCTGTTGCCGCCGGTGCCGCCGTTGCCGCCGGTGCCGCCGGTAAATGCGGCGCCGGTGCTGAGGCCGGGCGCGCCGACACCGCCCGTGCCGCCCTCGCCGCCGTCGCCGCCGTTGCCGAGCGTCGGTCCGCCATTACCGCCGTTGCCGCCGTTGCCGCCGGTGCCGCCGACGCCGCCGGCGACACCCTCTGATCCGGTGCCGCCCTCGCCGCCGTCGCCGCCATTGCCGAACATCCCGCCGTTGCCGCCGGCGCCGCCGGTGCCGCCGGTCGCGTTACCGGGGGTGGTTTGGCTGAATCCCGCCCCGCCGTCGCCGCCGTCCCCGCCGTGGATGACCGCGGCGCCGTTGCCACCGCCGGCGCCGGCGGTTCCGCCGCCGGTGGTGGTGCCCGCAGCGCCGCCGGCGCCACCGGCACCGGCGGCACCGGGGTTACCGCCGTTGCCGCCTTTGCCGCCGGTGGTGTTGGTGGACGTGCCGGTCGCGCCGTCACCGCCGTCGCCGGGGTCCCCGGCGCCGCCGCCGTCACCGCCGGCGCCGCCGTTGCCGTTGGGGCCCGCGGTGGAGTTCGCGGCGGAGCCGCCGTTGCCGCCGGCGCCTCCCTTACCGCCGCCACCGCCGGCACCGCCGTTGGCACCGTTACCGCCGGCCCCGTTGTTCGCGCCGGCCACGCCGTCACCGCCGTCACCGCCGCCGCCGCCTTCGCCGCCTGCACCGCCGGCACCGCCGACCCCGCCGCCGCCGTTGGTGCCCGGGGCACCGCTGGCGTTCGTGCCGGCGCTGCCTCCGGCGCCTCCGCTGCCGCCGGCGCCGCCTTGACCTCCGCCGGCGCCGACGCCGCCGTTGTTCCCGCCGGCCGCCCCTTTGGCGCCGTCACCGCCACCGCCGCTTTCGCCGCCTTCACCGCCGGCGCCGCCGGCCCCGCCGTCACCGTTGGCGCCCACGGTGCCGTGCGGGGCCGCGCCGCCATTGCCTCCGGCGCCTGCGTTGCCGCCGGCGCCGCCTTGACCTCCGCCGGCGCCGGCGCCGCCGGCCCCGAGGTTCATGCCGGCCATGCCCTTGGCGCCGTCACCGCCGACGCCGCCCTTACCGCCCCCACCGCCGTCGCCGCCGGCCCCGCCGCTACCGCCGTCACCGGATTTCGAACCGCCCGACCCGCCGGCCCCGCCGGCGCCGCCCACGCCGCCGGCTGTGCCGTCGGTGCCCTTGGCGCCGGTGCCGCCGTCGGCGCCGTCCGTGCCGTCGGCGCCGTTGCCGCCGGCCCCGCCGTCGCCGCCGTTGCCGACCGATCCGCCGTTGCCGCCGGCCCCGCCTTTGCCCGCCGTCTGGCCTGCGGTGGCGGCGGTGAAGCCGTTCCCACCGTCACCGCCGCTGCCGGCCGGGGTGCTGACCGGGGTGCCGTTGTTACCGGTATTGCCGGCGGTTCCGCCGCTGCCCCCGGTGCCGGCCGTGCCGCCGGCGCCGCCGGAGGCCGCGGTGCCCGGGTTGCCGCCGTTGCCGCCGTTGCCGCCGTTGGGCGTGGTGGCGTCGCCGTCGCCGCCCCTGCCGCCGTCACCGGGGGTGCCGGCGCTGCCGCCGTTGCCGCCGGCCCCGCCGCTGCCGTTGGCGCCGGCTTTGCCTGACCCGCCCGTTTGCACGCCGCCGGCATTGCCGCCGTTGCCGCCGGCCCCGCCGGCGGCTCCGTTACCGCCGTTACCGCCGTTGCTCCCGGTACCGCCGGCGGTGGCGGCGGCCGAGCCGGCGGCGCCGTCGCCGCCGCTGCCGCCGGTCCCGCCGGTGCCGCCGGTCCCGCCGGTGCCGCCGTTGCCGGATGTCGTACCGCCCAGGCCGCCGTTGCCGCCGGCGCCGCCGGCGCCACCGGCCGTGCCGTTGGTGCCGTTGCCGTCGGTGCCGGTGACGCCGTCCGTGCCGTCGGGGCCGTTGCCGCCGGCTCCGCCGTTGCCGCCGTTGCCGGCCATTCCGGCATTACCGCCGTCCCCGCCGTGGCCGCCGGTCGCGCCGACGCCGCCGTTACCGCCGTTACCGCCGTTGCCGGACGTCGAGCCGCCATTGCCGCCAGTGCCACCGGAGCCGCCGGTGCCGCCGACCTCGCCGGCGCCGCCGGTGCCGCCCGCGCCGCCGGCGCCGGTCACCCCGCCATTGCCGCCGGCCCCGCCGGTGCCGCCGTTGGCGGCCGCTGCGCTGGCATCACCGCCGTCGCCACCGAGGCCACCGGCGCCGCTGCCGGCGCCGTTACCGCCGGCCCCGCCGGTACCACCGGTGCCCGCCAGCGAACCGCCCAGCCCGCCGGCCCCACCGTTACCGCCCTGGCCGTTGCCGGCGCCGTTGCCCCCGGCCCCGCCGGTGCCGCCGTCGCCGTACTCGCCGCCCTGGCCGCCGGCCCCGCCGGTGCCGCCGTTACCGCTGCCGGTGGGGCTGAAGCCGGCGCCGCCGGTGCCGCCGTCGCCGCCGCTGGTAACCGCGGCGCCGGCCGCGCCCGTCGCGCCGGCGGCGCCACCGAGGTCGCCGGCGCCGCCGGTGCCGCCCGCACCCGCGCCGCCCGGGTCGCCGCCGGCGCCGCCCATACCCCCGTTGGGACTGCCGACGTCGCCGGCGCCGCCGGTGCCGCCTTGGCCGCCCGCCGCGGCGGTGCCGCCGGCGCCGCCCGCACCGCCGGCGGCAAAGAGACCGCCCTGACCGCCGGTGCCGCCTTGGCCGCCGGTGCCGCCGTTGCCGCCGTTGCCGCCGGTCGCGTTGTTGTCACCGACCCCGCCCATGCCGCCGACCCCGCCGGCGCCGCCCTGGCCGCCGGCCCCGCCATGACCGAACGGCCCGCCTTTACCGCCGGCCCCGCCCGCAGCGCCGGCCCCGCCGCCGCCGCCGTTGCCGCCGACACCGCCCCCCGAGCCCGCGCTGCCCGTCGTACCCGCCGTGCCGGCGCCACCGGCCCCGCCATTGCCGCCGCTGCCGAACAACCCGGCCTTCCCGCCGTTGCCGCCGGGCTGCCCGGCCGCCCCGGCCGCCCCATTGCCGCCGTTGCCGAACAAGATCCCACCATCCGCGCCGTTACCGCCCGGTGTGGTCGCGTTGGCGCCGTTGCCGATCAGCGGGCGTCCCAACAACCCTTGGGCGGGCGCGTTGATCGCGGCCAGCGCGCTGCGCTCGACGGCCTGCAACGGTGCGGCATTGGCCGCCTCAGCGGCCGCATACGAAGCCTCCGCGCCGCTCAGCGCCTGCACGAACTGGGCATGAAACGCCGCCGCTCGAGCGCTCAGCGCCTGATATTCCTGGCCGTGGCTGGAAAACAGCGTCGCGATGGCCGCCGACACCTCGTCGCCAGCGGCGGCCAACACCGCGGTGGTCGGGGTTGCGGCCGTGACTTGGGCCGCGCTCAGCGACGAGCCGATGCCCGCCAGATCCGCCGCTGCCGCCGCCAAGATGTCCGGCGCTGCGATCACGTACGACATCGCTGACCTCCGACCCGGTCAATCGACCTAGCCGCGAATCGGATGATGGGTCCCTAGCGTATCCACGTCCGGCTTCAATATCTCGGGGTTTGGGCCGATCGCGGCGCCACACGCCGCATTGGCGCCGAGGCATTCCCACGTGGAAAGCTGCTCGGCATGACCGTCACCATTGCCCGCCCCAAGCTCGAGGGAAATATTGCCGTCGGCGACGACCGCCAGATCGGCTTCGCAGAGTTCGGCGCCCCGCAGGGACGCGCGGTGTTCTGGCTGCACGGAACTCCGGGGGCGCGCCGGCAGATTCCGACCGAGGCCCGGGTCTACGCCGAACACCACAACGTCCGTCTGATCGGCGTCGACCGGCCCGGTATCGGCTCGTCGACGCCGTTTCAGTACCCGACGATCTCGTGCTTCGGCGATGACCTGCGGACCATCGCGGACACGCTCGGAATCGACAAGATGGCCGTTGTCGGCCTGTCCGGCGGTGGGCCCTACACACTTGCCTGCGCCGCGGCGATGCCCGACCGCGTGGTGGTCGCTGGCGTGCTCGGCGGCGTGGCCCCGACGCGCGGCCCCGACGCGATCAGCGGCGGCCTGATGAACCTCGGTTCGGCCGTGGCGCCGCTGCTGAGGCTGGGCGGCAGCCCGCTGCGGGTGGGCGCGAGTTTGCTGATCCGGGTGGCCCGGCCCGTCGCTTCCCCGGCGCTGGACCTGTATGGTCTGCTCTCTCCGCAGGCCGACCGGCATCTGCTGGCCCGTCCCGAGTTCAAGGCGATGTTTCTCGACGATTTGCTCAACGGCAGCCGCAAGCAGCTGGCCGCGCCGTTCGCCGACGTCATCGTGTTCGCCCGGGACTGGGGATTCCGGCTGCATGAGGTGAAGGTCCCGATCCGCTGGTGGCACGGCGACCACGACCACATCATTCCGTTCTCGCACGGGGAGCACGTCGTGTCCCGGCTGCCCGACGCCGAGCTTTTCCACCTGCCGGGCGAAAGTCACCTCGCCGGGCTGGGACGCGGCGAGGAGATTCTGTCCGTCCTGATGGAGATCTGGGACCGCGAAGAGCAGGCCTGACGATTCGCGGGTGTCGGCCGCCCACGGTATGAGAAAATTATGTCTGTGCTTGAGCCCGTTGATGACCCGTACGACGCTCCGCGGTGTCTGCTCTACGTGACCGACATTCCGCGGGCGGGGATCGAGTATGGGCAATTGCTCACGCTGCTTCCCTTGCGGCGGTTCCTGCCTGTTGGCGACGGGCACCCGGTGCTGGTGCTGCCCGGCCTGATGGCCGGGGACGGCTCCACCTGGATACTGCGGCGCATCCTGCGCCGCCTCGGGTATCGGGCGCACGGCTGGGGGCTCGGCTTGAACATCGGCCCAACGGCCAAGGCGATGGCCGGGATGACCGACCTCCTGGACAAGCTGCATAACCAGCACGGCGCCCCGGTCAGCCTGATCGGCTGGAGCATGGGCGGCGTCTACGCGCGGAACCTGGCCCGCGAACATCCGGGGGCGGTGCGCCAGGTGATCACCCTGGGCAGCCCGTTTGGCATCAAGGATGACAGGGAAACCCGCGCCACCTGGAACCTCAAGCTGTTCGCGCATCTGCACGCCGTGCCGCACCAGCTGCCGCTGCCCATGGAAAGCAAGTCCCTGCTGGTTCCGACGACCTCGATCTATTCGCACTTCGACGGCATGGTCGCGTGGCAGACCTGCCTCAACGCGCCGTCGGCGCATGCCGAGAACATTGCCGTGCTGAGCAGTCACATCGGCTACGGGCATCATCCGGCGGCGGTGTGGGCGATTGCGGACCGGCTGGCCCAGCCGCGCGGCGAATGGGCTCCGTTCCAGGCGCCGCCGATGCTGCGGCCGCTGTTTCCGCAACCGGACACCCCGCCCGTGCGGGACCTGGCTGCCTCGGCCTGACCCGGAAGCCGTCGCGTGCCGGCGGGGTAGCCTCGCTCACGTGCTGCTCGCCTCGCTGGATCCCTCGGCCGTCACCGCCACCGACATCGCCGACGCGGTCAGCATCGACGGCGTGGTGCTCAGCCGCAGCGACTTGGTCGGTGCCGCAACGTCGGTGGCCGAGCGGGTCGGTGGCGCGCACCGGGTCGCGGTGCTGGCCACGCCGACGGCGTCGACCGTGCTGGCGATCACCGGCTGCCTGATCGCCGGCGTGCCCGTCGTCCCGGTGCCCGCGGATGTGGGCGTGGCCGAGCGCCGGCACATGCTCACCGACTCCGGCGCGCAGGCCTGGCTGGGTCCGGTGCCTGACCAGCCGGACGGGCTACCGCACATCCCGGTGCGACTGCACGCCCGCTCCTGGCACCGTTACCCGGAACCGTCACCCGATGCCACGGCGATGGTGGTCTACACCTCGGGCACCACCGGGTTGCCCAAGGGCGTTGCGCTGAGCCGGCGGGCGATCGCCGCCGACCTGGACGCGCTGGCGCAGGCCTGGCAGTGGACGGCCGACGACGTGCTGGTGCATGGACTGCCGCTCTTTCACGTACACGGGCTGGTGCTGGGCCTGCTCGGGTCCTTGCGGATCGGAAATCGCTTCGTGCACACCGGGAAACCGACACCGGCCGGGTACGCCCAGGCTGGTTCGGACGCCGGCGGCACGCTGTACTTCGGGGTGCCGACGGTGTGGTCGCGGGTGGTGGCCGACCAGGGGCTTGCCCAGGCGCTAAGGCCCGCGCGGCTATTGGTGTCGGGGAGTGCCCCGTTGCCGGTGCCGGTGTTCGACGAGCTGGCGCGGCTGACGGGCCACCAGCCGGTGGAACGGTATGGCAGCACGGAAACGCTGATCACGCTGTCGACGCTGGCCGACGGTGAGCGTCGCGCGGGCTGGGTGGGCCTGCCGCTGGCCGGCGTGCGGACCAGGCTGGTCGACGACGCCGGCGGCCCGGTTCCGCACGACGGGGAAACCGTTGGGCGGCTTCAGGTTCGGGCTCCGACGTTGTTCGACGGCTACCTGAACCGTCCGGATGCCACCGCGGAGGCTTTCGATGCCGACGGCTGGTATCGCACCGGTGACGTGGCGGTGGTCGACGGTGGCGGGATGCATCGCATCGTGGGGCGTGAGTCGGTCGACCTGATCAAGTCCGGCGGATTCCGGATCGGCGCGGGCGAGATCGAGACGGCGTTGCTCGGGCATCCTGGGGTGCAGGAGGCGGCGGTGGTGGGGCTGCCCGACGAGGATCTCGGCCAGCGGATCGTCGCGTTCGTCGTCGGCTCGGCCGAGTTGCGGAGCGACGAGCTGATCGACTATGTCGCCCAACAGCTTTCGGTGCACAAGCGGCCACGTGAGGTGCGCCTCGTGGACGCGCTGCCGCGCAACGCGATGGGCAAGGTCCTCAAGAAGCAGTTACTCGCTGAAGGGTGAGGGGCTGAGCGTTACGCCGTCGCCCTGGCTGACGCGCTCGCGCCGCGTCACCCATGCGACGTGGACTGTGGTGTCGTCGAGGGGCCGGGGGAGCAGTTGGTGAGCGGACTCCATCTTGCGCAGCAAGGTGGAGTGGTTCGTGCAGAGGCGCTTTGCGGCGCCGGATGCGTTGAACTGTCCGTTGATCAACGTCAGCGAGCAGCTGTGGCGCGGGAGTGGCCGACTCAAATTCTCCGAGCGTATTTGTGATGAATTCGCTTGCAGCGAGCGGCTGCGCCGGAAGCCCGGCCACCCGGTCGCGCCGGCGGTTCCGCACACAACGCCGTCGAGCACTCCATCCTCGTTGCCGCCTACCACGTGCCGGACCACCATGTCCCCTGCCACGATCTCGGCGCTGACTGGTTCCAGCGTCGCCGTCCCGAGGCGCACGTCCGCCGCCTCGCCCATCAGATCGAAGCACTCGGCTTCGGCGTCGCTTGAACCCACCGAACAGGCCGCCTAACCCAACACACAACGCCACTCTTGGTGCGCGGCTCCATTCCCGCACGCGCCCTCGGGTGTTCAAGTCACCCACGTTTTCGGACCAGGCAACAGGCCTGATCCGGGCGTTTCGCACCAACGCAACGTGCGCCGGGTCCGTCCTCCGTCTGGCCGGACGTGGCGGCAGGCTCGACGGCGTCACCCATGCGTGCCGGTTGTGCCCGCGGTGCCGTTGGGGGTGCCGGCGGCGCCGCCGCTGCCGCCGTTGCCGCCGGTGCTGAGGCTGGTGGCGGAGGTGCCGTTGGTGCCAGCGGCGCCGCCGGTGCCGCCGGTGCCGCCGTTGCCGCCGGTGCCTTTGCTGCCGCCACCGGTTGCGGTGGCGCCGTCGCCGCCGGCGCCGCCGGTGCCACCGGTGCCGCCGTTGCCGCCGTTGCTGGTGGTGCCTTCGCCGGCGCCGCCGCCGCCGCCGGTCCCGCCCTCGGCGCCGTAACCGCCGCTGCCGGCGTTGCCGCCGCCCGTTGCGGTGCCGCCGTTGCCGCCGTCGCCGCCGACGCCGCCGGTCCCGCCGGCGCCGGCGGTGCCTCCGACGGTCGCGACGCCGCCGTTGCCGCCGTTGCCGCCGACGCCGCCGGTGCCGCCGTCGCCGCCGGTGGCGCCGCTGGTTGCGACGCCGCCGTTGCCGCCGTTGCCGCCGGTGCCGCCGGTGGCGCCGGTGTCGCCGTTTTCGTTGAAAACGTGTTGTTCGCCGCCGGTGTTGCCGGCGCCGCCGGTGCCACCGGTGCCGCCGTCGCCGGCGACGCCGCCGCTGCCGGTTGCGGTGCCGCCGGCGCCGCCGTTGCCGCCATTGCCGCCGGCGTTGGTGTTGAGGGCGAAGGTGCTGCTGCTGCCGGCGTCGCCGCCACCGCCGCCGGAGCCGCCTTTGCCGCCGTCGCCGTTGCTGCCGCTACCGGTTGCGGCGGCGCCGTTGCCGCCGGTGCCGCCGGTCCCGCCGTTGCCGCCGGCGCCGCCGGTGGCCTCGTCTTCAGTGGCGGCGTCGCCCCCGGCGCCGCCGGCTCCGCCGCTGGCGCCGGCGCCGCCGCTGCCGGCGTTGCCGGTACCGTTTGCGGTGCCGCCGTTGCCGCCGTTGCCGCCGGCGCCGCCCGTGCCGCCGTTGCCGCCGATGAAGAGTTGGTCGGCGGCGTCGCCGCCGTTGCCGCCGGCGCCGCCCTGACCGGCGGCACCGCCATTGCCGCCATTGCCGCCGCCGGTTGCGGCGCCGCCGGCGCCGCCGGCGCCGCCGGTCCCGCCGTTACCGCCGTTAGCGCTGGGATGGTAGTTCTCTTTGTCGATGCCGCCGGTGCCGCCGGCGCCGCCCGTGCCACCGGCGCCGCCGGCGCCGGCGTTGCCGCCGGCGGTTGCGGTGCCACCGGCGCCACCGTTGCCGCCGTTGCCGCCGGCGCTGCCGGCGCCGGGGGATGTAGTGATGTTTGTGGTGATGTTGAAGCCGCTGGTGCCGTCGGCACCGTTGCCGCCGGCACCGCCCGCACCGGCGTTGCCGCCGCCGGTTGCGGCGCCGCCGGCGCCGCCGTTGCCGCCATTGCCGCCGGCGCTGCCGACTGTGTGGGTGCCGGCCTCGCTGCTGATGGCGGCGCCGCCCGCACCTCCGGTACCGCCATTGCCGGCGTTGGCGCCGGAGGCGCCGGCGCCGCCGTTGCCGCCGTTGCCGCCGGCGGCGCCGGAGGCGCCGTTGCCGCCGTTGCCGCCGTTGCCGCCGCTGCCGCCGGTGCCGCTGCCAATGCCGCCCGCGCCGCCCGTGCCGCCAGTGCCGCCCGTGGCGGTGGCGGCGCCGACGCTGCTGCCGTTGCTGCCGCCGGTGCCGCCGGTGCCGCCGTCGCCGCCGTCGCCGGCGGCGCCGGTGGTGCTGGAGCTGTTGCCGCCGGTGCCGCCGGCGCCTCCGTTGCCGCCGGTGCCGCCGAAGCCGGCGTTGTTGCCGGCGCTGCCGCCGGTGCCGCCGTCGCCGCCGGCGCCGCCGGCGGCGGCGCTGCCGGCGTTGCCGCCGTCGGTTGCGGTGCCGCCGTCGCCGCCGGTGCCGCCGGCGCCGCCGGCGCCGCCGGTGCCGCTGGTGCTGCCGCTGCTCGAGTTGGTGCCGCCGCCGCCGCCGCTGCCGCCCTGACCGGCGGCACCGCCGTTGCCCGCGTTGCCGCCGCCGGTCGCGGTGCCGCCGGCGCCGCCGTTGCCGCCATTACCGCCGGCGCTGCCGGGGCCGCTGGAGCTGCTGAGGCTGACGCCGCTGACACCGGCGCCGCCATTGCCGCCGGCGCCGCCATTGCCGGCGTTGGCGCCGTCGGTTGCCGTGCCGCCGGCGCCGCCATTGCCGCCGACGCCGCCGCTGGTTGCGGAGCCGCTGCCGCCGCTGCCGCCACTGCCGCCGGCGCCGCCGGCGCCGCCGACGCTGCCGCTGCCGTCGCCGCTGCCGCCGCTGCCGCCGCTGCCGCCGCTGCCCCCGGCGCCGCTGCCGCCGCCGACGCTGCTGCCGTTGCTGCCGCCGCTGCCGCCGTCGCCGCCGCCGCCACCGGTCCCGCCGCTGCCGCCGGTGCCGCCGCCGGTTGCGATGCCGCCGTCGCCGGCGCTGCCGCCGCTGCCGCCGGCGCCGCCGGCGCCGCCGAAGCCGGCGGAGGTACTGGCGCTGCCGCCGCTGCCGCCGCTGCCGCCGGTGCCGGCGGTGCCGCCGTCGCCGCCGTTGCCGCCGCCGGTTGCGGTGCCGCCGTCGCCGCCGGCGCCACCATTGCCGCCGCCGCCGCCCGCGCCGCCTGAGGAGCCGCCGACACCGCTGCCGCCGTCGCCGCCGGTGCCGCCGTCGCCGGCGTTTCCGCCGGCGGTTGTGCTGCCGCCCGCGCCGCCGGCGCCGCCGTCGCCGGCGCCGCCGACGGAGCCGGGCGTGCCGCCGGTGCCGCCGGTGCCGCCGGTGCCGCCGGTGCCGCCGCCGGTTGCGGTGCCGCCGTCGCCGCCGGCGCCACCATTGCCGCCGTTCCCGCCGCCGAAACCGTTGCTGCCGTGGGCGCTGCCGGCGTTGCCGCCGGCGCCGCCGCCGCCGGCGTTGCCGGTACCGGTTGCGTTGCCGCCCGCGCCGCCATGGCCGCCGGCCCCGCCAGGAATGCCGTCGTAGCCGCCCGCGCCGCTCCCGCCGGCGCCGCCATTGCCGGCGCTACCGCTGCCGGTTGAGCTGCCGCCCGCGCCGCCGGCGCCGCCTGCCCCGGCAGTGGAGGTATATACGTTGCCTTGGCTGGCGCCCCCATTGCCGCCGGCGCCGCCGTTGCCGGCGGTGGCGCCGTCGCTGGCGTCCCCGCCGGCGCCGCCCGCGCCGCCCGCGCCGCCCGCGCCGGCGTTTTCATTGGTAGAACTGGTGAGGCCGCCGACGCCACCGGTCCCGCCAGCGCCCCCGTTGCCGGCGGTGCCGCCGCTACCGGCGCCGCCGGCGGCGCCGCCGGCGCCGGCGGCGCCGCCAGCGCCGCCAATGCCGGGGGTACTGTCCGAGTCGTCGTTGGCGGCGGACCAACCGCCGGCGCCGCCGTTGCCGCCGGTACCGCCGTTCCCGTTGGTGCCGCCGGAAAGGCCGGCCCCGCCGGCCCCGCCGGCCCCGCCGTCCCCACCCGCCATGCCGTTTGCAGAGGCGTCGCCAGTAGTTGCACCGATGCCGCCGTTGCCGCCGTTGCCGCCGTTGCCGGCGTTGCCGCCGGTGCCGGCGGTGCCGCCGGTACCGCCGGTCCCGGCGACCCCGCCAGCGCCGGATGAGCCGCCCGTCCCGCCGGCGCCGCCGGTGCCGCCGGCGAGCCCACCACCACTGCCGCCGGTGCCGCCGGCCCCGGCGGCCCCGCCGTTGCCGCCGTTGCCGCCGTTGCCGTTGGTGCCGCCGTAGCTGCTGCTGCCGCCGGCCCCGCCGTTGCCGCCGGTGCCGCCGGCCCCGCCGGCATAGCCGGCGCCTGCGCTAGTGCCGTTGCCGGTGCTGCTGCCGGTGTCCCCGGCGCCGCCGGCCCCGCCGTTGCCGCCGACCCCGCCGGTGCCGGCGCTGCCCCCGGCACCAGTGCTGCCGAACGCGCCGGGCGATCCGCCGCTACCGCCGGAGGCGCCGGCCCCGCCGTTGCCGCCCTCGCCCCCGCTGCCGCCAGCGCTGCTGCTTCCCGCTCCGCCCGCGCCGCCGGTGCCACCGGCCCCGCCGCTGCCGCCACTGCCACCGGCCCCGCCGGAAAACCCGAGCACCCCAGCGGAGCCGCCGGCGCCGCCGGTCCCGCCGTTGCCGCCCGTGGCGCCGGTGGCACCGTCTCCGCCGGACGTGCCGGCGGTGCCGGTGCCACCGCCGCCACCGGTGCCGCCGTCGCCGCCGGCCCCGCCCGACCCGAACAGCCCACCTGCCCCGCCGGCCCCGCCGTGACCGCCGGTACCCGAGGTGCCGCCGACACCGCCGGTGCCACCGGCGCCACCGGAGTGACCCACCCCGCCGGTGCCGGCCAGCCAGCCACCGGCCGTGCCGGCCGCACCGGCCCCACCGGCCCCGCCGTCCCCGCTCCCGGAGTTGGTGCCCCCGGCCCCGCCGGCCCCGCCGGCCCCGCCATCACCGACCGCACGAATGCCCAACGGACCCGCAGTACCGGCCGACCCGCCGGCCCCACCGGTCCCGGCGCTCCCGCTACCGCTGACATCACCACCGGTGCCGCCGGCCCCCCCGGACCCGGCCGCGCCGTACAGCAGCCCGCTTTGGCCGCCGCTGCCCCCGGCGCCGCCGGCACCGCCATCACCCGACGTCGACCCCCCGGCCCCACCGCCGCCCCCGGCGCCGCCGGCCCCGCCGCTGCCCATCAACCACGCGCTGCCGCCGGCGCCACCGGCACCCCCGTTACCCCCGGTGCCGGTCGAGCTGCTGGCCGCGGTCGCGGTCCCGCCGTTGCCGCCGTTGCCGCCGCTGCCGATCAACAGACCCCCCGAACCCCCCGCGCCGCCGGCCGCGCCGGCACCACCGGCACCCCCGGCACCGCCATTGCCGATCAGCCCCGCTGCCCCGCCGGCTCCGCCGGCCTGACCGGCCGCGCCCGACCCGCCGGCACCGCCACTGCCGAACAACCACCCGGCGTCCTCACCGGCGGCCCCGCTGCCCGCCGTGGCGTCGTTGCCGTTGCCGATCAACGCGCGACCGGTCAAGTCCTTGAACGGGGAGAAAATCGCGCCGTTGGACGCCGGTTTCGCGCTGGCCAACGCTGCGGCACTGGCGGCCTCGGCGGCCCCATAGGACGCCGCGCCGGCGGTCAACGTCTGGACGAACTGGGCGTGAAACACCGCCGCCTGAGCACTCAGTTGCTGATAGTCGCGCCCAAACGAGGAAAACAGCGACGCTACCGCCGCCGAGACCTCGTCACCGGCAGCGGCCACCACTCCCGTTGTTGGGATCGCCGCCACGGCATGAGCGGTGTTCAGCGAGGAACCGACACCGGCCAACTGCGCCGCCGCCGCCTCCACCACATCGGTCCCGACCAGCACAAACGACATCAGACACCTCCACTAGCACCCGACCTGACCAGGCGCTGAGCCAGTCAGCAGCCACACCATACGGCGACAGGGAGGACGGGATTCGATTTCGGCAATAAAAATGCACCCAAGTTGAAGCGGCTGCGGGGCTCGATTTATCGGTCACCAATCGCGGGCAAGGCTCCGGGCGTTTGCGCCGCTCGCGGATCACCTCAATGCGGCGGCCGAATGGTGGCTGACCGGGGCCGTGTGCGCATTTTTGCGCGGCTTCCAAGTCGTCCAACCAGCGAGCCAACATGGCCAGTACCGACGGCGGCTTGCTCCGGCATTTAACGGGTTTTAACGCGGTCTGCCCCCTCACCTGGAGCAACAAGGTGAGGGGGCAGACCGCTTATTCAGTTAGGGCAACAGGGCCGAGACGGGGTGCGTCACTGACCAGACCGGGTGGGTCAGGTCCTGGGAGTAGTGGTACACCGGGTGCGTCGGCGGCGGCTCCGGGCGCATCCCTTGGCCCGGGTGCGTCTGGCCACCGGCCGCGTGCATCTGGCCGCCCTGGTTCATCCCGGGCTGCCCCGGGGCGGCGTTAGCAACCGCGGGTCCCACAAATGCGCCGGCCAGCGATAGACCAACCGCGCACAAAACGCTCGCCGACAAGGTGCGAATCTTCGACATCTCAAACTCCCTTCGTTGGTGTCGGTGCTTCCCTCAACCGAGCCGTCGACGCTGAGGACTCCGGCTCGGCGGTGTTGAGGGCTACCGTCCACCTCCTAGATTGTCATCTGTGATTGACAATCGGAACTGTAGTACGGCCCGGACAGACTGTCAACTGCGGTTGTCAATTAGCCGACACGCAGGATTTTGCCAGCGTTTTCAACGAGCAAGACCGGGAAGCTTCGCATACCGTCGGTCCCAGACGATCGCAAGCGCGGCGGAGCCGGGCGCAGCGGGTCGTCTGCCAGCATTATGTGCGGACGCGGGTAGGGAGCAGCCATCATGGGTGACGTGAATCGCCCTGCCGGCGTCACGCCCACTCCGCTGAAACGGGTGGCCGCCGCGTGTCTCGTCGGCTCGGCGATCGAGTTCTACGACTTCCTTATCTACGGCACCGCGGCGGCGCTGGTGTTTCCCACCGTGTTCTTCCCGCACCACAGTCCCGGGGTGGCGACGATAGCCTCGATGGGGACATTCGCCACGGCGTTTCTGTCCCGGCCGCTCGGCGCCGCCGTCTTTGGGCATTTCGGTGACCGGCTGGGCCGCAAGAGGACGCTGGTCGCCACGCTGCTGCTCATGGCCGTGGCAACCGTGTCCGTCGGCTTGGTCCCCAGCACCGCCGTCATTGGGGGGGCAGCCCCGCTGATCCTGGTCGCCCTGCGGCTGCTGCAGGGGTTTGCCGTCGGCGGCGAATGGGCGGGTTCGGTCTCGCTGAGCGCCGAGTACGCGCCGCCCGGAAAACGTGGCTTGTACGGCATGTTCACCCCGCTCGGCGGCGGCGCCGCGGCGATCCTGTCCAGCCTGACCTTTCTCGGTGTGAACTTGACCATCGGTGACAAAAGCCCGGCGTTCATGCAGTGGGGCTGGCGCCTGCCGTTCCTGTTCAGCGCGGTGCTGATCGTGGTCGCCCTCTACGTGCGGCTCAACATCGACGAGACCCCGGTCTTCGCCGAGGAGAAAGCCCGCCACCTGGTCCCCGAGGCGCCCATCACGGAGGCGTTGCGCCTGCAGGGCCGCGAAATCGGCCTGGCGGCAGGCGGCTTGCTGGGCGGTTTCGGCTTTGTCTACATGGCCAACACCTACCTGACCATGTACGCCCATTCCCAGCTCGGGTTTTCCCGCAGCCTCATTTGGACGGTCGGCGCGTTGGGCGGGGTGGCAAGCATCACGTCCGTCGCGTTCTCGGCCGGGCTGTCCGATCGCGTCGGGCGCCGCCGCGTGATGCTGCTCGGGTGGGCGCTGTGTCTGCCGTGGTCGTTTGTGGTGATGCCGCTGATGGACACCGGCAGGCCCGTCTTGTACGCGGCGGCCATCGTGGGCATGCTCGCCATCGCCGGCATCGGCGCAGGACCAGCGGCGGCATTCATCCCCGAACTGTTCGCCACCCGCTACCGCTACAGCGGAGCCGCGCTGGCGGTGAACCTCGCCGGCATCATTGGTGCCGCCATGCCGACGATGATCGCGGGCACACTGCTGGCCACCTATGGCAGCTGGGCGATCGGTGCAATGCTGGCCGCCCTCGCCTTGGCCAGCCTGGTGTGCACCTACCAGCTGCCCGAAACCAACGGAACGGCGCTTCGATTCACCCGAGGCGTTGAAATCCGAGACACCGGAGACATCGGAGACGAGCCCGCCGAGCTGGAGATGCCCGGCGGTAGCCGCTAAGTCAGTTGGCGTGCAGGTCCTCGTTCAGCGCGATGCCCTGACCGCCGCGCGCCACCACCTCGACCGCCCCGGTCACCGAATTGCGCCGGAATAGCAGGTTGCTGGCGCCGGAGAACTCGCGAGCCTTCACCGACTTGCCCTCGGGCGTGGTGACTTTGGTGCCGGCGGTGACATAGAGGCCGGCCTCGACGACGCAGTCGTCGCCCAGTGAGATACCCAGTCCCGAGTTGGCGCCGAGCAGACAGCGCTGGCCTATTGAGATGACGTCCGTGCCACCGCCGGACAGCGTGCCCATGATCGACGCTCCACCGCCGATGTCGGAGCCGTCGCCCACCACCACGCCCGCTGAGATGCGGCCCTCCACCATCGACGCGCCCAGGGTTCCGGCGTTGTAGTTGACGAAGCCCTCGTGCATCACTGTGGTGCCCGACGCCAGGTGGGCGCCCAGCCGCACCCGGTCGGCGTCGGCGACGCGGACCCCGGCGGGCACGACGTAGTCGACCATGCGGGGGAACTTGTCGACGCCGTAGACGGTCACGGGTCCGTGGCGGCGCAGCCGGGCCCGGACCGCTTCGAATCCCTCGATCGCGCAAGGTCCGTGATTAGTCCACACCACATTGGTCAATACCCCGAACAAGCCGCCGGCGTTCAGCCCATGCGGCGCCACCAGCCGGTGCGAGAGCAGATGCAGCCGCAGGTAGGCGTCGTAGGCGTCGGCGGCGACATCGTCCAGTGAGCCGATGACCGTGCGGACGGCGATGGTCTCGGTGTGGCGGTCGTCGTCGCGGCTGATCAGCGCGGCCAGGTCGGGGGGCACGTCGGACACCGCCAGTCGCGTGGTGGCGCTGTTGCCCGGGTCGGTCAGTTCCGGTGCGGGAAACCAAGTGTCGAGGATCGATCCGTCGGACGCGAGGGTGGCCAACCCGATGCCTGCAGCTCCAGTCACGGCGGTCAGGTTACTTGCCCCGCCGAGCAGACGCAGAATCGCATCCCGAAGCCTCCGGGAGTGCGATTTTGCGTCTGCTGGCCGAAAGAGCGTGACCCACTACCCTGGGGTCGTGCTGGACTTGCGTGGGGATCCGATCGAGCTGACCGCGGCGCTGGTCGACATCCGCAGCGAGTCGCGCGATGAGGCGCGTATCGCCGACGAGGTCGAGGCCGCGCTCCGCGCGCAGACATCCGGCTTCGAGATCATCCGCAACGGCAACGCCGTGCTGGCGCGTACCCAACAAAACCGGCCGACGCGGGTGCTGCTGGCCGGGCATCTGGACACCGTTCCGGTGGCCGGCAATCTGCCCAGCCGCCGCGAGGACGGCGAGCTGCACGGCTGCGGCACCGCGGACATGAAATCCGGTGACGCCGTGTTCCTGCACCTGGCGGCCACCGTCGCCGAACCGGCCCACGACCTGACGCTGGTGTTCTACGACTGCGAGGAAATCGATTCGGCCGCAAACGGTTTGGGCCGCATCGAGCGCGAGCTGCCGAACTGGCTGGCCGCCGACGTGGCGATCCTCGGCGAACCCACTGCGGGCTACATCGAGGCCGGCTGCCAGGGCACGCTGCGGGTGGTGGTCAGCGCGACCGGAACTCGCGCGCATTCCGCGCGATCCTGGCTGGGCGACAACGCAATTCACAAGCTGGGTGCGGTGCTGGACCGGCTGGCGGCGTACCAGGCGCGCAGCGTCGACATCGACGGGTGCACCTACCGCGAGGGACTGTCGGCGGTGCGCATCGACGGGGGCGTGGCCGGCAACGTGATTCCCGACGCGGCCTCGGTGACGGTGAACTTCCGCTTTGCCCCCGACCGGTCGGTGGACGCGGCGCTGCAACACGCGCGCGACGTGTTCGACGGGCTCGACGTGGCCATCGAGCTCACCGACTCCGCGGCCGGCGCTCTGCCCGGCCTGTCGCAACCGGCCGCCAACGCCCTGGTCGAGGCGGCGGGCGGGCAGGTCCGGGCCAAGTACGGCTGGACCGATGTGTCCCGGTTCGCCGCCTTGGGCATCCCGGCGGTCAATTACGGGCCGGGTGACCCCAACCTGGCGCACCGGCGCGACGAACGGGTGCCGGTCGCCCAGATCACCGGGGCCGTGGAGATGTTGCGCCGCTACCTAAGCGTGTAGCCGGATGTAGCACTACTTGCT
Source organism: uncultured Actinomycetota bacterium (assembly GCA_963845595.1). GTDB lineage: Bacteria > Actinomycetota > Actinomycetes > Mycobacteriales > Mycobacteriaceae > Mycobacterium. The sequence continues at coordinate 463,216 of CAWJSU010000001.1, read as the reverse complement.
ACACTCGGGCATGGTGGTCAGGACTATCGTGCAGCGTGAACTGCGCGATGAGAATGCCAAGGTAATCGAAGCGGTAATGGCTGGCGAGACTTTCGTCGTCACCCGTAACGGTGAACCAGTGGCCGAGCTTCGCCCGCTTAGAGCCGGTCGTCGCTCCTTCGTTTCCCGCGATGACGTCGCGGCGCTGGCGACGGCCGCTGTGCGCATCGACCATCGTCAGTTTCGCGCCGACCTGGACCGGTTGATCGACCAGGGACTCTAAGGATGTCGTCCGGTCTTCTCGACACTTCCGTCGTTGTCGATTGGCATGACCCGGCCGTGATCGCCGCGCTGCCCGACGAGATGGCGATATCCGCGATCACCGCGGCCGAATTGGCGGCCGGTCCACATCTGGCCGCCAACCCGGTGGAAGCGGCGAAGCGGCAGGCCCGGTTGCAGGAAGTTGAATCAATGCTCGAACCGATTGCGTTCCACGCAGCGGCGGCACGCAGTTACGGACTCGTCGTCGCGGCCGTGGTCCGCGAAGGAAGGAAGCCGAGGAGCCGATTCGCCGACCTGCTGATCGCATCGACCGCGCACGCCAGTCGCCTCGATCTCTACACCCGAAACGGCGATGACTTCACCGGCCTGGAAGGCCTTGTTCGCGTCGTCGCAATCTGACGAAAAGCCTGCATCATCGCCGAGCAGCGCATCGCTGAACTCGATCGCCTCGACCGCGCTGATTCTGCGATCTTTAAGCAGTTGGCCGGCCCGAACCCCCGCCGTCCCTCGGCACTGGACACCGAACATACGGGCATCCCCTTCCAGCCATGACTGCAGCCATCACGGTGTCACGACGACGTTGACGGTGTCCGCGCCCGCGTTCGCCAACACGGTCAGCACCGGCGCGTTGGGCGCCGAGACGACCTGCCCGCCGTTGACCGTCACGTGATAGCCGCTCGGATACTCGACAGGAGGCACCGAGACGAGCGTCTGCGCGCCGGGGGAGAAGCGTCCCCGGTGGTCTGGCCGATCGGTCGAGTAGCCGAGCCGGAACGTGCCCGATGTGAACGACCAGAACTTCGGCGTACCCGCGACCACCTGCGGGTACGGCTCCGCCAGCACCGCGAGCTTGGCCGTGTTGACGTTGCTGCCGGTCGGCGGCTGGCTGGGGTCGAAAACCAGCTCCTCCGCCTCTGCCGCCGCGCTGTAGGTCCATTCCAGCCAGCCCATCCGGTGCTGATCGGCGTAGGCCATCACCTCGGTGAGGTTGGCCAGGGTGTTGGCCGATCCGAACTCGGTCAGCAGTGTCGGGATGTGGTGTACCGCCGCGTAGTCGCTCGCGTGGGCAAAAGTGAATCCGTCCTCGAACGGACAGCCGAAGTTGGACTGCGCCAACGCCTGGGCGACGCAGTAGTCATGGAACGCGAACCCGGTCTGTTGGTCGGCTACCGTGCCTAGGCCGGTGGGGATCCCCAAGTTGAACAGCTGGTTCGCCTCGAAGAACACCGGCGTCGTCGGGTTCGCGGCGCGGATTGCCGACACCACTCGGTTGTAGAAATTGGTCAGCTTCGTCGCGTCGAAAACCGGGCAGCCGACGAGCGGGTTCACGCACAACGGCCACAGCGGGCCCCGCCATGGCTCGTTCAGTATCTCGTAGCCCAACACATTCGGATTGTTCCGGAAGTAGGCCGCGGTGTGCTGCTCCGTGTGGGCGAGGTGGTCTTGCAGCCCGATCCCGTCCGGCGCTTTGGCGTTTCGCCAGAATGCGCCCCAGGCATGCTCCTCGGCGGGGTTGACGTAGTAGCTGTAGTGGTCGCTGAGTTGGGGGTTGGGCAGCCCGCCGGTTTGAACCGCCCACGCCGGCGCACCGTCGATGTCGCCGTCGACCGACTGGCCGCCGCTCGCGAACCCCTTGCTGTATAGGTCCTGGTGGAAGTCGAGCAGGCTGACAATGCCGTGAGCCCCCAGCGTCTGCACGGTCTGCGCGATCGAGGCGAGGTAGGCGTCGTCGTAGGTGCCAGGCTGCGGCTCCACGGCCGCCCAGATGACGCCTAACCGCATCGCGTTGAAACCGTTGGCGGCAAGGAATGCCGCGTCGTCGTCGCCGAACCCGTCGGCGGAGGGCTCATACGGCGGCACCTTGTACACCTGGTTGAGCCCGTGTAGCACGACCACGCGCCCGGTGGTGTCGGTCAGCCAGGTGCCGGTGTGGCCGAGCGGCAGCACCGGCCCGCTGATCGTCGGCGGGGCGGCACCGGACGGTGCGTCAGTTGTCAGCGCGGCGATCAGCAGGCCCGCCGCGACCAGGCTGGCCGCGCGGGAAGGTCGGATACGGATCATGCCTCCAACCTGGGTGAATTCCAGCTCCTGAAATCACTCTGGAAACAGTGACATGCAATAGTGACTGTGCTAACACGGCGGGGTTGCGGTTCACACACAATGCGGCGTGCCCGTTTGCCCTGTGACGGACTGACAAAGCTCTCTTAACTAGCCGAAGGACTCTAGGGCGGTGATGGTGATAGCGCCAGCCTCTGCGCGACGGTCACTAGGGGTTCCGGTCGCCCAGATCACCGCTGCGTTGCGGTGCTGCGGCCCTACTTGGCCGTCTGGACTGCAGCCGTCACGGCGTCACCACGACGTCGACGCTGTCCGCGCCCGCGTTCGCCACGACGGTCAGCACCGGCGCGTTGGCCGCCGAGACGACCTGCCCGCCGGTGACCGTCACGTGATAGCCGCTCGGGTATTCCACCGGCGGTACCGAGATGTTGGTCTGGTCGGTGGGGGAGAAGCGGCCCTGGTGGTCGACCCGTTCGGTCGAGTAGCTGAGCTGGAAGGTGCCCGACGCGAACGACCAGGACTTCGGCGTGCCCGCGATCACCTGCGGGTAGGGCGCGGCGAGCACCGCGAGCTTGGCCGTGTTGACGTTGCTGCCGGTCGGTGGCTGGCTGGGGTCGAAAACCAGCGCCTGTTCGGTCGGCGACGTGCTCGTCTTGTCGTTGCCCGTGTACGCCCACTCCAGCCAGCCCACTCGGTCTTGGTCGGCCCGTTGCAACACCCCGGCGATGTTTGCCAGATCGTTGGTCGCACCGAACTCGGTCAACAGCGCCGGGATGTGGTGGATGGCCGTGTAGCGGCGCGCGTTGTTGAAGACCGCCTGGTCCTGCTGGCTGCAGGTGATGTCTTGCTGCAGCTCCGACTCGATCGCGCAATAGTCGTGGAAGGAGAACGCCGTCTTCGGGTCGTTCACGTTGCCGAGGTCGGTGTGGACCACCTCGCTGAACAAGGTGTTCGGTTCGAAGAACACCAGCGTTGTCGTGTCGGCGCCGCGAATCGCCGGCACGACCCGGTTGTAGAACGTCCTGAGCTTCGCGTCGTTGAGCAAGCAGCCCACCACCGGGTTCGCACACGGCTCCCACACCAGGCCCGGCCACGGCTCGTTTAAGATCTCATAGCCGAATACTCCCGGGTTGCCGCGGAAGAAGCCCGCGACGTGCGCCCAGGTGCGCGCGTAATGGTCCTGCAGCCCGACCCCGTCCGGCCCCGGGGCGTTGCGCCAGAAGGAGTTCCAGGCGAAACCCTGTGCGGGGTTGGCGAAGTAGTTGGTGGGAAAGCCGAGCTGGGGGTTGGGCAGCCCGCCCGACTGCACCGCCCAGGCCGGCGCGCCCTCGCCCTGGAACGCCTCGTTGTACTGGTCCTGATGGAAGTCGAGCAGGCTGAGGACGCCATTGGCGGCCAGCGTCTGCACGGTCTGCGCGATCGAGGCGAGGTAGGTGTCGTCGTAGGTGCCGGGCTGGGGCTCCACGGCTCCCCAGATGACGCCCACCCGCATCGCGTTAAAGCCGTTGGCCCCAAGGAAAGCCGCGTCGTCGGCGCCGAACCCGTCGGCGGAGGGCTCGTACGGCGGCACCTTGTACACCTGGTTGAGCCCGTGCAGCACCACCACGCGCCCGTCGACGTCGGTGAGCCACGTGTCGGTGTGACCGAGCGGCATCACCGGTCCGACGGTCGCGGCCAGCGCCGTCGGAGGGGCGACAATCGACGATGCGTCGGTCGCCAGCGCGGCGATCAGCAGGCCGGCCCCGACCAGCCTGGCCGCGCGGGACGGGCGGATACACATCATGCCTCCAACCCCCCGGCTGGACCTCAGCTGCCGAAATCACTGGTGGAAACAGTGATGCGTCAGAGTCACTCTGGTAACACGATGGGGTTACGGTTCGCCCACAATGCGGCGCGCCTGGGCGGCGGCATCGGCGGCCGCTGCGCGCATCCCAACCATGGCCAGGTCGTCCGACACCGCGCGCAGCGCCGCGTCGTCACCGGCCGTCAACGCCCGCGCGTGCGCGAGAGCCAGCCGGCCTACGGCGCAGTCGATCTGGTCGCACAGCCGGGTCAGCGGATCCACCGCACGCGTGTCGCCGAGCCGCACCGCCTCATGCCAAACGCGCAACGCCACCGCCGACTGCCCGCCGCGTTCGGCCATGCGGGCGGCGTCACGGGCGGCGGCCACCGCGTTGTGCGAATCGCGCACCCCCTTATTAGTGGCCAGCCGCCATGCCCGCGCCACACCGAGCTCCGGGGCGAACAGCGCCGACTTGGTGCCATGCCGAGATTCCGCTCTGCTCAACGCTTTTGCCGACCCGGCGATGTTTCCCTGCTGGGCCCGCGCGGTGGCCAGCAGCATCAGCGACAACGGGCCCCACGAATACCCGGTCCGTGCCAAGGTGGCAGCCGCTGGGTCGAGAAGTGCTGCGGCTCGGTCGAACTCGCCCTGGGCGATCAGCACGTGCGCCAGCAGCACCTCGCCGATCGCGCGGCCCGGCTGCTGCAGTTCGGCGAAATCCATGAACTGCTGGGCAAGTTCACGCGCCGCGTCGAGCCGACCCACCATCAACAGCGCGGTGACCTGGCCCAGCCCGATCGTGAAGCGCAGCAGCCCGGGATGCTCGGCGCCCAGCGCGCGCTGAGCCATCGGCTCGACGTCGTCGAAACGGCCCTGCCGCGCCGCACACAGTGCCGCCGCGCTGGCCGCCCAGGCCACCGCCTGGTCATCGGCCGACGGTGACGCCAGCACCTCACGGGAGATTTCGACGGCACGCCCGACGCTGCCGGCGTTCATCGCGAAGGTGGCGCTGAGCGCGTCGAGAGTGACGCGCGGGCCCGCATCGGTGACCCGGTTGCGGATGGTCCGCAGAAACGCGGTGGCCCGCTCCGGCTCGCCGAGCATGAAGAACTGGTTGGCCGCCCGCACCACCGTCCAGGCCATCAGCTCCGGTTCGGACAACGCCGCGGGGTCGACCGGGGCCAGCACGGCGTCGGCCTCGCGGCCCCGGGCCTGTCGCGTCAGGGCATTCGCGAGCGGTAGCCGCGCCGCCAGGTCGCCGGAGCGCGCCAGCGCGGAGCGGGCCAGTCGTTCGGCGAGCATGACGTCGCCCAGCCGCAGCGCCCGCTCGGCGGCCTCGATGACCTCCCCTACCGGCTGCGGGGCGTCGCTGTCCACCGCCAGGGAGGCCAGCCGCAGCCGCTCGCTGAGGTGGTCCGACGGATGCCGCGAGAGCAGCGTCACCAGGTCGGTGCGCCGTCGTCGTGCGCCGTCGTCGCCGAGCGCGGCACGCGCTCGTTCGGCGAACAGCGGGTGCGCCGTGTAGACCACCGGTTCGTCCCCGCGCGCGTCGCGCACCCGGGTCTCCGCCGCGCCCCAGTCCTGCGCCTGCTGCACCGCGCCGTCGCCGGCCAGGGTGGTCAGATGGGCCAGCGACAGCGGCTCCTCGACGGACAGATAGTCCAGCACCGAGCGCGCCGCGCTGGGTAACTCGGCGATGAATTCGTCGACCTCCGCTGCCGTGGTGGTTTTGCCGCCGGGCGGCTCGATGTCGATCCGATCCAGCAGACCGTCGGTCCACAGCGCCGCGATGGCCTCGGGTGCGGCTCCAGAATCCGGGTCGCGGGCGCTGACGATCATCCGGGCCGCGCCGGCCAGCGCCAGCTGGTACACCAGGGTGGCCGACAGGATGTCCAGGTCGTGGGCGTCGTCAACGACCAGCAGCAGATCGTTCTGCTGCGCGTCGCGGATCAGCGATGTCCGGGCCGCCCGCAGCAGGGCCGCCGGCTTCCCGATGTCGGCGATCTCCACCAGCTGGCTGAAGGCACCGAACGGGACCACGCGCTCGGTCGGGGTGCCGGTGACCCAGCGGGTGAGCGTGGCCGGGTGCCGTTGGACGTAGTGTTCGGCGGCCAATCGGGCCAATGTGGATTTCCCGACGCCGTCGGGCCCGAGTACGACGGCCCCGGGCCTGGACTCGTCGAGGGCGACGTCCAGCTGCTCCAAGGCGGCGGCGTGTTGTGGGACATTCCAACGAATCGGCACGGCCGGATTTTATGGCGCGCGGTGCGGTTTCTGCGACTGGCCCGTTGGTCTACCTTTGGCGTGTATGCGCCCGAAACGCGGTCCCTCCGGTGAGTGGGCGGTTGGCGTGTACTGCGCGGCGGGACCGACGCACCCAGAACTGCTCGGGCTGGCCGCCGAACTCGGCGAGGCGATCGCTGACCGCGGCTGGACCCTGGTCTGGGGTGGTGGCCGCGTTTCGGCGATGGGTGCGGTGGCGTCGGCGGCGCGGGCGCGCGGTGGCCGCACCGTCGGCGTGATCCCGCAACGGTTGATGCGCCGCGAGATTGCCGACGAAGCCGCCGACGAGCTGATCGTCACCGAGACGATGGCGGAGCGTAAGCAGGTCCTGGAACAACGCTCGGATGCCTTCATTGCGTTGCCCGGCGGCATCGGGACCCTCGACGAGCTTTTCGACGCATGGACCGCGGGCCACCTCGGCATGCACGACAAGCCCATTGTGCTGCTGGACCGTTGGGGGCACTACGACGGGCTGTGGGTCTGGCTGTACGGATTGGTCGACAGCGGGTACATCTCGCAGGGGGCAATGGACCGGCTGGTGGTGGTCGATAAGGTCAGTGCCGCAGTGGAGGCGTGCGCACCTGCCTGAAGCCGCCAAACGGGCCGGCCCCAACGCACTAACGGAATCGAGGGATCACGTGTCTGATCACGACGGTGGCGCGCGTAGGGCGGTCAGCCGGGCCGATATCGCCTCTCGGGTGCCGGGCGTGGTGGCCGACCTGCCGGTGATCCTGCGCGGCGCGCTGACGGGCCTGTTGGCGAAGCCGGACTCCAAGAAGTCGATCGGCACGGTGTTTCAGGACCGGGCCGCTCGCTACGGGGGCCGGGTCTTTTTGAGGTTCGGCGACCAGCGGCTGACCTACCGGGATGCCAATGCGGCCGCCAACCGGTACGCCGCGGTGCTGGCCGCGCGCGGTGTCGGCCACGGCGACGTCGTCGCCGTCATGCTGCGCAACTCGCCCAACGCGGTGCTGACGATGCTGGCCGCGGTCAAGTGCGGCGCGATCGCCGGCATGCTCAACTACAACCAGCGCGGCGAGGTGCTGGCGCACAGCCTGGGCCTGCTGGACGCCAAGGTGTTGGTCGCGGAGACCGACCTGGTCAGCGCCGTCACCGAATGCGGCGCCGCGGGTGCCCCAGACAAAGCAGACAACACGCTGACCGTCGAGGACCTGGAGCGGTTCGCGGTGAGCGCTCCCACCACCAACCCCGCGTCGGCGTCGGCGGTGCTGGCCAAGGACACCGCGTTCTACATCTTCACCTCGGGTACCACCGGATTCCCCAAGGCCAGCGTGATGACGCACCACCGATGGTTGCGCGCGCTGGCCGTGTTCGGCGGGATGGGGTTGCGGCTGAAAGGCTCCGACACGCTGTACAGCTGCCTGCCGCTGTACCACAACAACGCGCTGACGATCGCGTTGTCGTCGGTGCTCAACTCGGGGGCGACGCTCGCGCTGGGCAAGTCGTTTTCGGCGTCGAAGTTCTGGGACGAGGTGATCGCCAGCCGGGCCACGGCGTTCATCTACATCGGCGAGATCTGCCGCTATCTGCTCAACCAGCCCCCCAAGCCGACCGACCGCGCGCACCGGGTGCGCGTGATCGCGGGCAACGGGTTGCGGCCGGAGATCTGGACCGAGTTCACCACCCGGTTCGGCATTGCGCGGGTGTGCGAGTTCTACGCCGCCAGCGAAGGCAACACGGCGTTCATCAACATCTTCAACATGCCTCAGTCCACCGGTATCTCGCCACTGCCACTGGCCTACGTGGAATACGACCCGGATACCGGCGCCCCGCTGCGCGACGAAAACGGACGGGTGCGCAGGGTGCCGGCCGGCGAGCCCGGCCTGCTGATCAGCCCGGTCAACAAATTTCAGCCGTTCGATGGCTACACCGACAAAGATTCGACCGAGAAGAAGTTGGTGCGCAACGCTTTCCGTGACGGCGACTGCTGGTTCAACACCGGTGACGTGATGCAACCGCAGGGCATGGCTCACGCCTCGTTCGTCGACCGGCTCGGCGACACCTTCCGCTGGAAGGGTGAGAACGTGGCCACCACAGAGGTGGAGGCGGCGGTGGCGTCGGACAAGGCGATCGAGGAGTGCACGGTCTACGGCGTCGAGGTGCCGCACACCGGCGGGCGCGCCGGGATGGCCGCGGTCAAGCTGCGCGAGGGCGCCGAGTTCGACGGCAAATCCCTGGCCGACGCTGTGTATGGCCAGCTGCCCGGCTACGCGATGCCGCTGTTCGTGCGGGTGGTGGGGTCGCTGGAGCACACCTCGACGTTCAAGAGCCGCAAGGTGGAGCTGCGCAATCAGGCCTACGGCCCCGATGTCGAGGACCCGCTCTACGTGCTGGCGGGACGTGACGAGGGTTATGTGCCGTACTACGCCGAATACCCCGACGAAGTCGCCGCTGGAAAGCGGCCGCGGGGGTAAGGCCGTCTGTGCCGAGTGTGCGGCCAGCCGCACGTTCCGCGCCCGCGGCGTTGGCCGCACATTCGCGGCTGAATGCGTCGGCCGCCGCCGATGTCAGTCGGTGCTAGCCGCCGGGGCCGCCGCCGGCGTGGCCGCCGCCGTTACCCCCGACCGAGGCGCCGCCGCCACCGCCACCCCCGCCGCCGCCGGCGCCTTGGCTGCCGCCACCACCGGGGGACGAGTTGCCGCCGCCGACGGCGGTGCCAGTGGTGCCGGCGCCGAAGCCACCGTCACCGCCGCCGCCGAAGCCGCCGGAGGTGAGGGCCCCGCCGCCGTTGCCGCCTTTGCCATCGTTGCCGCCGAAGCCGCCGCCACCGCCGCCACCCCCGCCGGCGGCGTCGACGGCGCTGGCGTCGGCGCCGCCGCTGCCGAAGCCGCCGGTGCCGGCGCCGCCGCTGCCGAAGGCGCCGTTACCGCCGCCACCGCTGCTGGCTTGGATCGTGGTGGCACCGAGGTGGGTGGCGCCGCCGCCGCCACCACCGCCACCGGGACCGCCTGTGGCATCTGAGGTGCCGCCGAATTGGCCGCCACCACCACCGGTGCCGCCGCCGGCGAGGGCCACGATGCTGCCGCCCTCGATGGCCTCCGCGCCGCCGCCGTTGCCGCCGGCGCCGCCGTTGCCGCCGTTGCCGCCGCCGGTGCTGTCGCCGCCGGCGCCGCCGCCGCCACCACCGCCGCCGGCGACGGCGCCGGAGGCGGCGGTGGTGAGGTTGCCGTTGCCGCCGTTGCCGCCGTTGCCGCCGTTGCCGCCGTTGCCGCCGCTGCCGCCGTCGCCGCCGTGGCCGCCGCTGCCGGCGTTAGCGATGACGTTGCCGCCGGGGTTGATGGTGCCGCCGTCACCGCCGTTGCCCCCGTTGCCACCGTCGCCGCCGGCGCCCGCGACGCCGATGCCGCCGGCGCTGCCACCCGGGCCGGCGGCGCCGCCGTTGCCGGCGTTGCCGCCGTCGCCTCCGACCAGCCCGCCGACGCCGCTGGCGCCGGCACCGCCTTGGCCGCCCTGGCCGCCGTTGCCGCCGGTGCCGCCGTTGCCGAAGATCAGCCCGCCGTTGCCGCCGGCCCCACCCGTCCCGCCGTCGCCGCCGGGGCCGCCGCCGGGGCTGCTCGCCGAGCCCGCGGTGCCGGCGGTGCCCGCCCCACCGGCCCCGCCCCGGCCGCCGCTACCGAAAAGAAAGGCGTTGCCGCCTCGGCCGCCGGGCTGCCCGGGCGCGCCGGACCCACCGTCGCCGCCGTTGCCGAACAGCCAGCCGCCGCCCCCGCCGGCCTCTCCGGTGCCGGCCGCCCCGTTGGTGCCGGGGCCGAGCAGCGGGCGCCCCGTCAGGTCCCTAACCGGCGTAAACACCGCCAGGCTCTGCAGGTCCTGCCCGATGCTCTGCAACGGCGAGGCGTTCGCCGCCTCGGTGGCCGTATAGGCGCCCGCCGCCCCGCTCAAGGCCTGTACGAACTGGGCATGAAACGCCGCCGCCTGAGCGCACAGCGCCTGAAACGCCTGTCCGTGCCCGGAAAACAGCGCTGCCACCGCCGCCGACACCTCATCGGCCCCCGCTGCCAGCATCCCGGTCGTCGGGCCCGCCGCCGCCGCATTCGCGGCGCTGACCGCCGAGCCGATGTTCCGCAAATCCGTCGCCGCCGCTTCCATTAACTCCGGCGCCGCAACCACAAAAGACATCTCCGCCTCCCGTCGATTCAGCGCGCCCCGCAGAGACCTGGAGACGACAGCGACAGCCGCATCATGTCCGGGTGTGGCATTGCTGTGGCGGTGGCCTCGCCAGGGTGCTTGCCGTGAAATCTACGACGGTGAACGGTGGCGGTTGATGGGGAATTTTCCCCATTTTATTTGTGCGCCCAGGCAGCTGGCCGGGTTCTCAACTGTTTGCGTATTTGTTGGTCTGTGTCGGTCAAGAGGTCTTGTCGGTGGTGGCTGAGACGATCGGGTTGTGGCCGTTGAAAAGTTGCGTGAGTGGCGTGGTGTGAGACCGGTGGCTGGTCCGGCTGGTGTGGCGATCACGACCCGGCTGCGAACCACACCCGGTGATGCGGCGGTACTCGACGCGGTGGCCAAGCATTTGGGCCAATTGCGCCGCGCTGACCTGGCCGCAAGGTGTCACCCGGAACCGGTGCCGGATGGCCTGAGCTCCCAGGCGCTTGGGGCGTTACGCCGCCAGCGGCTCAATCGGCGCAAGCGCATGCTCACCGCGGCCTCAAGTGCCCGGTGGGCCAATGCGATCATCGGCGCCAACGATGATCAGTATCAGTTGGCACGCGAGGCCCAGGACCGGCACATCATCGGCTTGCGGGCCGCGATCTCCACGATCAGCAAACGGTTGGCCCAACCCACCGGCGATAGCCTCACACCCCAGCAACGCAAAGCGCGACGCGGTCAGCTCAAGGGTTACCCGACCCAGGCGCAACGGTTCGCCAAGCAGCGCCGGTTGCAGCATCTAGGAACCCAATTGGCCCACGCCGAAGCCGACCGCGATGACAACGTGGTTCGGGTCACCGAGGGCGGCAAACGCCTGGCCAAGACCAGGCACCACCTTGAGGCCGCCGGGCTCACGCTGGCCCAGTGGCAGCAGAACTGGGAGGGTGCCCGCTACCGGATTAGGGCCAACGGTTCCAAGGACGAGCCTTGCGGCAACCTCACCATCACCATCACCCCCAATGGGCAAGTCAGCCTGCGCCTGCCCCGCCCGTTGGAGCATCTGGCCAACACCACAGGTGGGCGCTACGTGCTGGGCGCGACGGCGAGGTTTTGCTACCGGGCCCAGGAATGGCAGGCCAGGATCAGCGGCGGGCGCTCGGTGTGCTACACCCTCACCCGTAAACCAGGCCGCGCCGGCCACTACGTGACCGCGTCCTGGGCCAATGCACCCCACCCGATCCCCAGCGCGGCCGCCACCGATGCCGAGGTGTTGGCCAGCGGCCCCGTGGTCGGTGTCGACCTCAACGACGGACACCTGGGGGTGCGCCGGCTCGATGAGCACGGCAACCCGCTCGGGCCACCCGCACGCATCGACATCGACGTGTGCGGAACATCGGCGCGCCGGGATGCCCAGGTTCGCCACGCGATCACCCGACTGATCCACTACACCCGGGGCCACCACATCGACACCATCGCGGTCGAAGACCTCGACTTCGCCGATGCGCGCACCACCGGCCGCGAGACGATGGGCCGGGGATCACGCGGCAAACGCTTCCGCCGCACCGTGTCCGGCATCCCGACCGCCGTGTTCCGCAACCGGCTCACCGGCATGGCCACCCGCGCCGGCATCCAACTGTTCGCGGTCAATCCCGCTTACACCAGCGCCTGGGGGGACCAGCACTGGCGTAAGCCCTACCACAACGTCACCCGTGACCAAGCAGCAGCTACCGTGATCGGGCGTCGCGCCCAAGGCTTTCCGGCACGGCGACGGGAAGGTGTGACACGCACGCGACCAGAGGATCGCGTCGTGAGAGCTACCGACCAGGCCGTGTCCGATAGCCAACCGGCGATTACCGAAAGCCGCCACCGTCCAGGGACGCGAGGAACCAAATCTCACCGGCCCGGACGGACAAGAATGCGGCAATCACGCCGGGCAACCGTTACCCCGGCAACGGCCAATAATGGCCAACAACAGTTGTAACGGTGCATGCCCCACCGGAGAATGCGGTCGGATCAGAGGTTGTCGACGCCGAGCTCTGCCAAGGTCGCTGGGGCACACCTCGACGTTCAAGAGTCGCAAGGTGGAGCTGCGCAAGCAGGCCCACGGCCCCGATGTCGAGGACCCGCTCTACGTGCTGGCGGGGCGTGACGAAGGTTATGTGCCGTAACCGCGAGCGTAGCGCCACTGCGATTTCGCCGCGCGAAATCTCGCCGTGGCGTTACACTCGCGGCTTTCGCCTGACTACTCGGGGGCCTCGAGCGGGAACTGCTCGCGCAGTAGGCGTTTCAGTGCTTTGCCGGTCGGGGTGCGAGGGATGGCGTCGGTGAACACCGCCCGCTTCGGCAGCTTGAATCGCGCCAGCCTGCCGCTGCAGTGTGCCAAGACCGCGGCCTCGTCGAGGTCGGGGTCGGCGCGCACGACCACCGCCAACGGCGACTCGCCCCACTTTTCCGACGGCATCCCCAGCACGGCGACCTCGGCGATGCCGGGGTGGGAGAGCAGGACGTCTTCGATCTCGGCCGGATAGACGTTCTCTCCGCCGGAGATGATCATGTCCTTGATCCGGTCCTGGATGTAGACGAAACCGTCGTCGTCGCGCACAGCCACGTCGCCGGTGTGCAGCCAGCCATCGATGATCGTCTCGGCGGTCGCCGCCTCGCGGTTCCAGTAGCCGGCCATGATGTGGCGCCCGCGCACCAGCACCTCGCCGGGGACGCCGACGCCGACGTCTTCGCCATCGAAGTCGACGATGCGCACGTCGGTGTGGAAGAAGGCCTTGCCGGTCGAGCCGACGTGAGACATCGCATCATCGGGGCTGATCACGCAGGCCGGCCCGCACGTCTCGGTGAGCCCGTAGACCTGGTGCACCTCGATGCCGAGGCCGGCGTAGGACTCGATCAACGACGGCGGGACCGGTGCCGCCCCACTCCAGATCAGCCGCAGTTGCAGCGACTCGCCCAGCTCGGGCCCATACGTCGGCAGCATGAAGTTCAGCATCGCGGGGACGGCCAGCGTGATCGTGACCCGCTCATCGCAGAACACCTCCCAGATCCGCTTCGGGTCGAAGTGGCGCAATATGACGAGCGTCGCGCCGCGGTAGATACAACCGACCACTGGCATGAGCGCCCCAACGTGAAACATCGGCAGCGAAATCAGGTAGCGGTCCCGGAACCGGACATCGACGCTGGCCAACATGGTGAACACCGCCCACTCCACGCTGTCGTGGGTGTGCAGCGCCCCCTTCGGCAGCCCGGTGGTGCCGGAGGTGTACATGATGAACAACGGGTCGTCCCCGTCGGCCTCGACCAACACCGGATCCGCCGGCGCCTGTTCGACGAGGGCGTCGAAGTCGCCCCCCCACGTCGGGGCGTCGGCGCCGACGCGCAACCAATGGGTCACCGGAAGGCCGTCCTCATCCCCGCCGCGGCCGTGCAGGTCGGCCACGACGGCGTCGTACTCGGCGTCGAACACCAGCGCGGTCGCCGCCGAGTCGCGGAGCATGAACGCCAACTCGTCGGCGACCAGCCGCCAGTTCAGCGGGACAACGACCAGCCCCGCCCTCGCCGCGGCATAGAACGCCACAACGAACTGGTGACCGTTGGGCAGCAGCACCGCGACCCGATCGCCCTTGGCCAGTCCCAGCCCGGTGAGCACCTGGGCGGCCCGGTCGACCCGCTCGTTGAGCTCGGCGAAGCTGAACCGGCGGCCGTCGGCCTCGTCGACCAGCGCTTCCAGGTCCGGATTCAGCAGGGCCCGCTTGGACAGATGCGCTCCGACGTTCATGACACCTCCGGTGGGTTGGGCCAGGCTCGATCTACCACCGGGGCGCTGGCGGAGTCAACTCACGGAGTCCGAGCCCGGTCTAAGCCAGCGGCGTCGACATCGTGATGCGCGACTGAAGAACCGCAATCTTTACGGTGACCCGGCAGTATGGATGCGTGCAGTCAACGCTGTGCGGCCGCCCAGTCGCAGCAGATCGCCCGCTGATCATGGCGATCGTCAACCGCACCCCGGATTCGTTTTACGACCGGGGTGCGACCTACAGCGACGAGGCCGCCCGGGCCGCCGTCCACCGGGCCGTCGCCGAGGGCGCCGATGTCATCGACGTCGGCGGCGTCAAGGCGGGACCCGGCCAGAGCGTCGATGCGGACACCGAGATCGCGCGGGTCGTGCCATTCATCGAATGGCTGCGCGGCGCGTACCCGAATCAGCTGATCAGCGTCGATACCTGGCGATCCGGGGTGGCCACGCCGGCCTGTGCCGCGGGGGCGGATCTCATCAACGACAGCTGGGGTGGCGGCGACCCCGCCATGCCCGAGGTGGCCGCCCGGTTCGGCGCGGGCCTTGTGTGTTCGCACACAGGTGGCGCGCTGCCGCGCACGCGCCCTTTTCGGGTGAGCTACGGTACGACTACCCGTGGTGTGGTGGACGATGTGATCCGTCAAGTCACCGCCGCCGCCGAGCGGGCGGTAGCGGCCGGAGTGGCCCGCGACCGGGTGCTGATCGACCCGACGCATGATTTCGGCAAGAACACGTTTCACGGGCTGTTGCTGTTGCGTCACGTGGACGATCTGGTTAAGACCGGATGGCCCGTGCTCATGTCATTGAGCAATAAGGACTTTGTCGGGGAGACTCTGGGCGTGGGTTTGAAGGAACGGCTCGAGGGAACGCTGGCGGCCACCGCGCTTGCGGCGGCGGCCGGCGCCCGCGTTTTTCGGGTGCACGAGGTCGCGGCGACCCGTCGGGTCCTGGAAATGGTGGCCTCGATCCAGGGGACGCGCCCACCGGCGCGAACGGTGAGGGGACTCGCATGACTGCATCGGAGCTGGTCGCCGGCGATCTCGCCAACGACACCAACGACGGGGTCCTGGCCGCGCTGGCCGGCGACACCTGGCTGGCCGACCGCAGCTGGAACCGTCCCCGCTGGACGATCAGCGAGTTGGTCGCGGCCAAAGAGGGGCGGACGATCTCCGTGGTGCTGCCGGCCCTCAACGAGGAAGAGACCATCGAATCGGTGATCGAGAGCATCTCGCCGCTGGTCCGGGATTATGGGGGCCTGGTCGACGAGCTGATCGTGCTGGACTCCGGCTCCACCGACGACACCGAGATCCGCGCCATCGCGGCCGGCACCCGCGTCGTCAGCCGGGAACAGGCGCTACCCGAGATCCCGCCGCGACCGGGCAAGGGTGAGGCGCTGTGGCGCTCACTGGCGGCCACCAGCGGCGACATTGTGGTGTTCGTCGACTCCGACCTGATCAACCCGCACCCGATGTTCGTGCCGTGGCTGGTCGGCCCGCTGCTCACCTGCGACGGCATTCACCTGGTCAAGGGCTTCTACCGACGGCCGCTCAATGTCGGCGGCGCGAGCGGCGGCGCCGGTGCCACCGGAGGCGGGCGGGTCACCGAGCTGGTGGCACGGCCGCTGTTGTCGGCGCTGCGCCCGGAGCTGGGCGGCGTGCTGCAGCCGCTCGGCGGCGAGTACGCGGCCACCCGGGAACTGCTGACGGCGCTGCCGTTCGCCCCGGGCTACGGCGTGGAGATCGGCCTGCTGGTGGACACCTTCGACCGGCTGGGTCTGGACGCGATTGCCCAGGTCAACCTCGGCGTGCGGGCGCACCGCAACCGGCCGCTGGCCGAGCTGGGCGCGATGAGCCGTCAGGTCATCGCCACCCTGCTCTCGCGCTGCGGTATCCCCGACTCCGGGGTCGGACTGACCCAATTCTTCCCGCAGGGCCCCGATGGTGAGGGCTACACCCGGCACACCTGGCCGGTGTCGCTGGCGGACCGGCCACCGATGAATCGGGTGCGGCCACGCTGATCGCCGCGGTGTCGGCGGGATAGGGCAATATCGTTCCCGTGGCGTTGGTGTTGCTGTACCTGGTGGTGCTGGTGCTGGTGGCGATCGTGCTGTTCGGCGCGGCCAGCCTGCTGTTCGGCCGCGGCGAGCAACTGCCACCGCTGCCGCGGGGGACGACGGCGACGGTGTTGCCCGCGTTCGGCGTCACCGGCGCCGACGTCGACGCCGTCAAGTTCACCCAAGCGCTGCGCGGGTACAAGACCAGCGAGGTCGACTGGGTGCTGGAGCGGCTCGGCCGTGAGCTCGAGGTGTTACGTGGCCAGCTGGCGGCGATCGAGGCCTCGTCCAAGGGGTCCAAGGCTGAAGTCGCCAAAGCCGGGGCGGGCGAAACCAAACGCGACGCAGGGGAACCTCACGACGGCGAGGATCGTCAGGAAACAATGTGAGCGACGACGGGCTGGTGCGCTGCGGCTGGGCGGATGTTCGTTCGGGTGCGCACTGGGAGCTGTACCGCGACTACCACGACCAGGAGTGGGGCCGTCCGTTGCGCGGCGGGGCGGCTTTGTTCGAGCGCATGAGCCTGGAGGCCTTTCAGAGCGGCCTGTCCTGGCTGATCATCCTGCGCAAACGGGAGAATTTCCGGCGCGCCTTCTCCGGGTTCGACATCGAAAAGGTTGCCCGGTATACCGATGCCGATGTGGAACGGCTGCTGACCGACGACGGTATCGTCCGCAACCGCGCCAAGATCGAGGCGACGATCGCCAACGCCCGTGCGGCCGCCGACCTCGGGTCTCCCGACGACCTGTCCGAGCTGCTCTGGTCGTTTGCGCCGGCACCGCGGCCCCGGCCCGCCGACGGGTCCGAAATCCCCTCGGCCAGTGCGGAATCGAAGGCCATGGCGGGTGAGCTGAAGCGGCGTGGGTTCCGCTTCGTCGGGCCCACCACCGCTTATGCGTTGATGCAGGCGACCGGGATGGTCGACGACCACATCCGCGACTGCTGGGTGCCCACCGCCCGTTGACCGGCACCAGATCCAGGGTCTTTGTGAACCTGGTGGCGTCGATAGGGAACAATGGGGGAGTGATTTGGCAGTTCAATGTCGGGTACGGCTGGAAATCCACTGGCGGGGCATGCTCGACGCCGGCCAGGTCCGTGACCGCGGGCCAGCTCGAATCTGGAGGGAGCACTCGATGGCGGCGATGAAGCCCCGGACCGGAGACGGTCCTCTGGAAGCAACCAAGGAGGGGCGCGGCATCGTGATGCGGGTACCACTCGAGGGCGGCGGTCGACTCGTCGTGGAGCTGACGCCCGATGAAGCCGCGGCGCTGGGGGACGAACTCAAGGGCGTGACCAGCTAAGCCCAGCCGAATCGCGAGGTGTTACGTGCAAACCTTGCGGTAGATGTCCAGTGTCTGCTCGGCAACTTGGGCCCAGGAGAATCGCTCGATGCAGCGCTGACGTCCGGCATGACCGTAGCGCTCTGCTTTTCCGGGGTCGGCGATCAACTCATTGACCGCCTTGGCCAATCTGGCCTGATAACCACTGGGGTCGGCGTCGTAGTGCACCAGCGTCCCGGTCACCCCGTCGGCGACCACCTCGGGTATCCCGCCGACGTCGGAGGCCACCACCGCGGTCGCGCAGGCCATTGCCTCCAAATTCACGATCCCCAACGGCTCGTACACCGACGGGCACACGAAAATGTCTGCTGCCGAAAGGATTTCGCGCAGCTTCCCGATGGGAAGCATTTCCCGGATCCAGAACACGCCGGTGCGATTGCGGGCCAGTCCGGCTACCGCGGTCCGCACTTCGTCGGCGATCTCGGGGGTATCGGGAGCGCCGGCGCACAACACCAGCTGCACTTCTGGGCTGAATTCGTGCGCGGCCGCCACCAGGTGGGCCACGCCCTTCTGCCGGGTGATCCGCCCGACGAACGCCACGATTGGCCGGTTTGGATCGACCCCGAGCTCGGCCAGCGCCGACCCGGTACGCACCGGCCCCGCCGGATACCACACGTCGGTGTCGATCCCGTTCCGGATGACGTGTACCAGGCTGGGATCCAGAGTGGGGTAGACGCGCAGCATGTCCTCGCGCATGCCGCTGCTGACCGCGATGACGGCGTCTGCGGCCAGCACCGCAGTCTGTTCCACCCAGCTCGACACGCGGTAGCCGCCGCCGAGCTGCTCGGCCTTCCACGGTCGCAACGGCTCGAGCGAGTGCGCGGTCAGAACATGGGGGATGTCGTAGAGCAATGAGGCCAGATGTCCGGCCAGGCCGGTGTACCAGGTGTGTGAATGCACGACGGTGGCCGCCGACGCGGCATTGGCCATCACCAGATCGGACGACAAGGTCGACACTGCCGGGTTGGCACCTTGGAATCGAGGGTCGGGCTGATGGGCGAACGCACCCGGGCGGGGTGCACCCATGCAGTGCACGTCGACGGCGCACAGCCGGCGCAGTTGCGCGACTAGTTCGGTGACGTGTACCCCGGCTCCGCCGTAGACCTCGGGAGGGTACTCCCGAGTCATCATCGCCACCCGCATACGGTGCACCGTAGTTCGGCGACGCTGCGGCCCGCGAGTCGGGCCGAGAACCAGCCGTACGAAATTGGGCTTGAGTTCGGCGACGCTGCGGCCTGAGCGGGCTAGGGGAATCCTTGAAGCAGCAACCAGCAGGAAACCGCGAGGAATCACTGCTCCAAACCCGACACAACGGGTTGGAATCCGGCGGATTTGTCCGTCCGGAGGACGTCAATCCCCCTGGCAGCGGCTCGCGGGTGCCGATAGGTTTGACCTATGAGGGAAGCGCCACCACACGTGCTGGGCATTGTCCTGGCCGGCGGTGAGGGCAAGCGGTTGTATCCGCTGACCGCGGACCGGGCCAAACCCGCGGTTCCCTTCGGTGGCGCTTATCGGCTGATCGATTTCGTGCTCTCCAATCTCGTCAATGCCCGTTACCTGAGGATCTGCGTTCTAACGCAATACAAGTCGCATTCATTGGACCGCCACATCTCGCAGAACTGGCGGTTGTCCGGCCTGGCCGGTGAGTACATCACCCCGGTGCCGGCACAGCAGCGCCTCGGCCCGCGTTGGTACACCGGTTCCGCCGACGCGATCTATCAGTCACTCAACCTGATTTATGACGAAGACCCGGACTACATCGTGGTTTTCGGCGCCGATCACGTCTACCGGATGGACCCCGAGCAGATGGTCCGGTTCCATGTCGAGAGCGCGGCCGGAGCAACGGTGGCCGGCATCCGGGTTCCACGTTCCGAGGCGCATGCGTTCGGCTGCATTGAGTCCGATGATTCCGGCCGTATCCGCCGCTTCTTGGAAAAGCCTCTGGAGCCGCCGGGAACCCCCGACGACCCCGATGCCACGTTCGTTTCGATGGGCAATTACATCTTCACCACCAAGGTCCTCATCGACGCGATCCGCGCCGATGCCGACGACGACCACTCCGATCACGACATGGGCGGTGACATCATCCCGCGTCTGGTAGCCGACGGAATCGCCGCGGTTTACGACTTCTCCGACAACGAGGTGCCCGGCGCGACCGAGCGCGACCGCGCTTACTGGCGTGACGTCGGGACGCTGGACGCGTTCTACGACGCCCACATGGACCTGGTTTCGGTGCACCCGGTGTTCAACCTGTACAACAAGCGCTGGCCGATCCTGGGCGCATCGGAGAACCTGGCGCCGGCGAAGTTCGTCAACGGCGGCTCGGCTCAGGAGTCGGTGGTGGGCGCCGGCAGCATCATCTCGGCGGCCTCGGTGCGCAATTCGGTGCTCTCGTCAAACGTTGTGGTCGGCGACGGCGCCATCGTCGAGGGCAGTGTGATCATGCCGGGTGCGCGGGTTGGCCGCGGCGCGGTGGTACGCCACGCGATCCTGGACAAGAACGTCGTCGTGGGGCCCGGCGAGATGGTCGGAGTGGATCTGGAGAAGGACCGGGAGCGCTTCGCGATCAGCGCCGGCGGCGTGGTCGCGGTGGGCAAGGGCGTGTGGATCTAGGGCCCGGTAACCGCGAGCAGACGCAAAATCGCCCATTTCGGTGCGAAAATGGGCGATTTTGCGTCTGCTCGTCCTCACCTAGCAGCGCACGTCACGACGCCGAAAAGCCATGACGCCCAGCATGATCAGCGTCGCATCGATGGCCAGCAGCCATAGCAGTGGCACCGCGGTGAAGTCGCCACCGCCGACCCGTGGAAGGTGCGCGAACGGTTCGAGGTCGAGCACCCACTGCGGGAACCCGGCCAACGAGCCGATCAGGTACAAGGCGACGAACGCGACCAGCACCCCCCACGCCACGGGTGTGAACCGCGGAGCGAGACCGAACAATCCCACTGTGACGGCGGAAAGTAACCAGACGGCGGGCAGCTGAACGGCGGCGGTCCCGACCACGACGGACAGCTTGCCGCCGATATCCCCGTCGGCAACGCCGTAGATCAGTCCGGCCGCTACGCCCGCGACCAGCATCGCCGCCGCGGACCCAGCCAGGGCGGCCGCCAAATGGCTTGCCAGCCAGCGAGTTCGGGAAACAGCACCGGCCAATGTGGTCTCGGCTCGCTGGCCGGACTCTTCCTGGTGCGGCCGTAGGGTGAGCGAAATCGCGAACGCGCCGGCGATCATGCCCATCATGGTGAAGGCAACCGCAATGAAGGCCTGCTCCAGGGCACTGGTGCCGCCCATCCGCGCGACGATGTCGCGTGCGACGCCGGTGTTGCCGATCTCGTCGCCGATGCCGTGCACCACACTGCCCATCAGCACGCCAAAAAGGCACAGACCGACGGTCCACAGCAGCATCGCGCCGCGGTCGAGCCGCCAGGTCAGCCCGTCGACGCCCCGCAGCCACGCTGCGGCCGTGCCCGGACCGCCGCGTTCGGCGATGAGTCCGGCGCCGACGTCGCGGCCGGCGAGCAGCCGATAGGCCACCACGGTGAGTACGGCCGCCGTCGCCAAATGCAGCAGCAGGACCCACCAGCGATCCCCGGCGTAGGGCCTGACCTGCAGCGACCACCCGAGCGGCGAGAGCCATGACAGGGTGCCGGAGCCCGCATCACCGATGGCGCGCAGCGTGAACGCGGCCCCCAACACGGCGAACGCCGTACCACGCGCGACCCGCGCGCTCGGCGACAGTTGCGCCGCGACCGCGGCCACGGCGGTGAACACCAGGCCGGAGCCGGCCAGCGCCGCCCCGAAGGCGAGCGACCCGCCGCGCGGAATGTCGGATGTGAGCAATCCCGCCGCACCGATCGCGCCGGTGGCGACTGAGGCCCCGAATGACAACAGCAGCGCCGCGGTGAGGCTGGCGTACCGACCGACCGCGGTTGAGTCGATCAGTTCGGTCCGGCCGGTCTCCTCGTCGCCGCGGGTGTGCCGGATCACGGTGAGGATGACCGCGACGGCGATCAGCAAGTGGAACATCCCGGCTTTCCAAATGCCCACCGCCCCAAGGCTGTTGTTGTAGATCTGGCCGTACATCGCACGCTGGGCCGGGCTGGCCATGATGGTGGCCGCAAATCCGGCGCGGGCGGCCTCGGTGGGGTAGACCTTTTCGATACTGCCGACATAGACGCTGGCCAGCGGCAGCGACAGCAGCAACACCCACAGGGGCAACGCGATTCGGTCACGGCGCAGATAGAGCCGAAGCATGCCAAGCGTTCCGGAGAAGTTCGAACCGGCGCGCGGCGCCGGGTGCGCTGGGCGGTGGGGCCGATCCAAGGTCGCGGTGCTCATGACGCTGACACCTTCGGATCGTGTGCATGTTGGCCGTCGGTGCTGTAGTGGCGCAGGAAGAGCTCCTCCAGCGTCGGCGGCTGGCTGACCAGGCTGCGCACACCGGCGTCGCCGAGCACCCGGATGAGGTCCCCGAGGCTTGCGCTGTCCACCTGCGCGCGCAGCGTGTTGCCGTCGACGCTGACGTCCTCGACGCCTTTGATCCGGGTGAGATCGCCTGGATCACCGATCATTTCGGCCCTGATCGAGGTACGGCTGAGATGCCGCATGGAATCCAGCGAACCGCTCTCGACAGTCCGGCCGGCCCTGATGATGGTTACCCTCTCGCACAGGGCTTCCGTCTCGGCCAGGATGTGACTGGACAATAGGACCGTCGTCCCGCGGTCCCGTGCTTCGCCCACGCACTGCTGAAACACGTGCTCCATCAACGGGTCCAGACCGCTGCTCGGCTCATCCAGCAGTAGCAGCCCGGCCCGTGACGAAAAGGCGGAGATCAGCGAGACCTTTTGGCGGTTGCCCTTCGAGTAGGTGCGTGCCTTCTTGTGCGGGTCGAGCTCGAAGCGCTCGATCAGCTCCGCGCGGCGCTGCTCGTCGATGCCGCCCCGCATGCGGGCCAGCAGGTCGATGGTTTCGCCGCCGGTCAGCGACGGCCACAACGTGACATCACCCGGTACATAAGCGATCTGGCGATGCAATTCGACCGCGTCGGTCCACGGGTCGCCGCCCAGCAACCGCACGCTGCCGCTGTCGGCCTTCACCAGACCGAGCAGGATGCGGATGGTGGTGGACTTGCCGGCGCCGTTGGGACCGAGGAAGCCGTGCACTTCTCCGGCGCGCACCGTGAGGTCGAGGCCGTCCAGCGCCCGCACCGCGCCGAAGTTCTTGGCCAGACCCCGGATTTCGATGGGCGTGAAACCGTCAGCTTGCATGGGATTCTCCTTGATCTTGGGTCGCGTCTTGGGCGGCCACGAATGCGTCGTACATGGTGCGGTCGGTCATCAGGCCTTCGGTGTAGACCTCGAGGGCGGGTAGCACCATGTCGCGGGCGTAGTCACGCAGGACCGCCCGCAGATCCGTTGGGTTTTCCTGCATTTGCAGATACAGCAGCAGGCCGCCGCCGGCGGTGATGGCCAGGTACTTGGCCCTGGCGTGCGGATCGCGGCTGGGCTTGATGGTGCCGGCCCGCACACCGTCGTCGAAATACGATTCTGCATTCTCAATCATTCTGTCCCACAGCATGGTTGCCAGCTCGCCGCCGGTCTGCATGCTGCGCACCAGGTAGGCGGTCAGCGGCGCGTAGGACTCGATTTCGGCCATCTGCGTTAACCAGGTGGCCGGATCGTTGGACACGATCGCTTCGGACTTGCTGCTGCGGATCTCTTCGGCGACGAAATCGTCGCAGGCTTTGCGCAGGCCGTCCTTGGACCCGAAGTGATGGATGACCAGCGCGGCGCTCACCCCCGCGGCTTCGGCGATGGCGCGGAGCCCGACTCCGAAGCCGTGCTGTCCGAACTGCTCGATGGCGGCATCGCGGATCCGAGCGGTCGCGGTCAGGTCTGCTGAACGCATGTTCAGTACACTAAACGCACGTTCAGCCCCGCGTCAAGGAGGTGGCGCGTTAGGAATCCGTAAAGGTTTGATCTGCGGTGACCACGGTTCCGGTGGGTTACCACCGCCCCCCGACGGGCGGTACTATTCGTCCGATTACTGACGGGCCGAACCGGCCGAAGCATGTCCGTGGCAACGTGTGTCCCCAGCCAAGTGTGTCCCAGCCAATCGAGGATCCGATGAGTGACACGTCCAACAGGCCGGCACGTTCACTGATTGGGTTCATCACCCGTGATAACGCGCCGCAGATCACCCCGGCACCGATTAGCCGGGCCTGGATGTCAAAGATGTCAGAGGCGGGTACGGGTTGGCCTAATCGGTGTTTGCCGATGCTCATCGCTAACCAAAGCGGCTGGGAGCTGCGCAATCGCTGCGCGTTCACCGCTACGTGGTTCGGTCAGGAAAACGGCGCGGACGTGGTGATCGCACCCGATAGGCACGACACCGATCAGTTCCTGCCCCTCAGCCATTTCGGCTACGGCATCCTGACCTGGCATCTGCCGATGCTGTTTCGCACTCCGGCGGGCTACAACCTGTTGGTCCGCGGACCGGCAAACTATCCGAAGGACGCGGTGTGTCCGTTAGAGGGCATAGTCGAAACCGACTGGGCAAGTGCAAGTTTCAGCATGAGTTGGAAATTCACCCGCAAACTGACCCCGGTGCGGTTCGAGGTCGACGAGCCGATCTGCATGATCGTCCCGCAGCGCCGAGCCGAGCTTGAAGAATTCGTCCCCGAACTCAGGCGCATCGATTCTGATGACGATCTAGCGCGAAAGCATCAGTTCTTTCTTGGCTCACGCGACGCGGAAAAGCAGATCGAGCAGGTAGCGAGGGTCGCCGCGGGGGAGCGAGTCGAGTGGCAAAGCGACTACACGCGAGGCAGACACAGAGACGGCGAGGCCGGGACACCGGATCACCAGACTCGCCGTCATCTTCGTTCATTTGTTCAGCTACAAGATGATGAGGAGCGGCAATAGGGCCGCTATTCCCGGACCGCGGCCAGCAGGCCGTCGCCGAGCGGCACCAGCGCCGGGGTGAGCCGCTCGTCCTCGGCGATGAGCCGGGCCGCCTCGCGGACCGCGGTCACCTCGGCGTCGCGCGCCGCGGGGTCACCGGCCCGTCCGCCCAGCGCCGCCCGGTGCACGACGATGACCCCGCCGGAGCGCAGCAGGCGCACGCCCTCGACGACGTAATCGGGCTGGTCGATCGGGTCCGCGTCGATGAACACCAGGTCATAGGAGTCGTCGGCGAGTCGGGTCAGCACCTCTTGAGCGCGGCCGCTGATCAGCCTGGTGCGCGACGGCCCAATGCCCGCCTCGGTGAACGCCTGCTTGGCCAGCCGCTGATACTCGGGCTCGATATCGATCGTGGTCAACACACCGTCGTCGCCCATGCCCGACAGCAACCACAGTCCGCTGACACCCACGCCGGTGCCCACCTCGGCGACGGACTTGCCGCCGCTGAGCTTGGCCAGCAGGCTCAGCAGCGCCCCGACCGCGGGCGTCACCGCTCCGGCGCCGATGTCCACGGCACGCTCACGGGCGCTGCCCAGGATCGCGTCTTCTGATATCGACCCCTCGGCGTGCGCGGAGAGTAAGTCGGCTCGACTGGGGGCCGCTTGGCCGGGGGTTTCGTCGCTGCCGTCCATGATCCGCAGCGTATGTCGAATTCGCGGCCGGGTCGGTCAGGCGCGCCTGAGCCGCAGCCCGCCGACACGCCCGGAATGCGAGCAGCGACGAAGGTCACCGCCGGAGCGATTTGCCCTGCATAACGCAGGTAACGATATGGTTTCTCAGGCAAACCTCAGATTGCTCCTATGTCGCCCACACCCCGATGCGCGACGGTGTCCGTATGGAACGCGGAGGGAGCTGGACCGGGAATAGCGGGAATAGCCCGGGGCTTCGTCGCGTTTACAGTCGCGATGAACTGCCTATTATTGACGGCAGGGCAAACCCGGAGGACCAGACCATCACCACGTTTTTGAGCCCGAGCACCATGTCTCACCCCCAGGAGTGCCCCGACGGTTGGGTGGAAACGCCTGACGCGTTGCAGGGCACCGCGGTATTCGACGCGACCGGGGACAAGGCATCCATGCCGTCGTGGGACGAGTTGGTGCGTCAGCACGCCGACCGGGTGTACCGGTTGGCCTATCGGCTCTGCGGCAACCAGCAAGACGCCGAGGACCTGACCCAGGAGACGTTCATTCGGGTCTTCCGGTCGGTGCAGAACTACCAGCCCGGCACCTTTGAAGGCTGGCTGCACCGCATCACCACCAACCTGTTTCTCGACATGGTCCGCAGGCGCGCGCGCATCCGAATGGAGGCGTTACCCGAGGACTACGACCGGGTGCCCGCCGATGAGCCCAACCCCGAGCAGATCTACCACGATTCGCGGCTTGGTCCCGACCTGCAGGCGGCCCTCGATTCCTTGCCGCCCGAGTTTCGTGCCGCGGTCGTGCTGTGCGACATAGAAGGCCTGTCCTACGAGGAAATCGGCGCCACCCTCGGCGTGAAGCTGGGTACGGTACGGAGCCGCATCCACCGCGGGCGGCAGGCGCTGCGCGACTACCTGAGCGCGCATCACGAAAACGGCGTCGACGCCCACGCAGCGCACCCCAAGTCGGCCTAGCTCTTCCATGGCGACCGGGACGGACTAACCGTCCTGGCCGGGCATCCCGTTGCTGCCCCCGCTGCCGTTGGTGCCGTTACTGCCGGTGGTGGTTGTCCCGACGCCGCCCGTTCCGCCCGTGCCGAGCCCGCCGCCGGTGCCGCCGGCACCGCCGAGGCCGCCTTGGCCGGCGGCGCCGTTGACGCCGGGAGCCCCGATCACCAACCCACCGGACCCGCCCGCGCCACCGAGGCCGCTGCCGCCGCCGCTGCCCCCGTCGCCGCCGGTACCGCCGTCGCCGCCGTTACCGCCACGTTGACCACCACTGGTAGGAGCGCCCGAGGCGCCGCCCCCGGCGCCCCCGTCGCCGCCGGTGCCGCCGCCGCCACCGATACCGCCCACACCGCCGGCACCGGCCTTGCCGCCATTGCCGCCGTTGCCCAGCAACCCACTGGCACCGCCGTCACCGCCTGGACCACCGGTGCCGCCGACGCCGCCGCTGCCGCCGGTGCCACCGGTGCCACCGAGGCCACCGATGCCGCCGATCGAAGAAAACGTGGCGTCCAGGGATGCCCCGCCACCGCCGCCGACGCCCCCTGGGCCGCCCACCGCAGCGGTGCCCCCGGTCCCGCCAGTGCCGCCGGTGCCGCCGGCACCGCCATTGCCAACCAAGAGGCCGCCGTGACCACCGCTGCCGCCCGCACCCCCGATGCCGCCGTTGCCACCAGGCGCGCCGGTGCCGCCGGCGCCGCCGTTACCGCCGGGGCCAGCCAAGGCGCCATTGCTGAATAAGGTGATTCCGCCGGACCCGCCGGCGCCACCGGCACCGCCAGGCGCTGCGCCGTTAGTCCCGTTGCCGCCCAAACCACCATTGGCGAAACCCGTGGTGGCGCCGGAAGGCCCGTCGCCGAACCCGCCGTTGCCGCCAGCGCCCCCGTTTCCACCGGCACCGCCGGTTCCGCCGTTGCCGCCTTGAGCGAAGCCGGTACCGCTCTCGACCGCAGCCCCCCCGCCCGTCCCGCCCGTGCCCCCAGTGGCGCCAAGTCCGCCATTAGCGCCGTCACCGCCGTTGGTGCCGGTGGCATTGGCATTGTTCACCGCGACTTGGGGGCCCGCGGTCCCGGTGGCCGCTGGGCCGCTGATTGTCGGGTTGACCCCGCTGGCCCCGGTCAGGCCGGCGCTCCCCTGCCCGCCTGCGCCGCCATCACCGAACAGGCGGGCACTGCCGCCGCTGCCGCCGTGCCCGGGGTCGCCGCCGTTGATGCCCGCGCCCGCGGTCCCGCCCTGGCCGCCGGTACCGCCGTTGCCGTAAAGCCATCCGCCGGTGCCCCCGTTGCCGCCGGCCGCGCCGGTCCCACCCGTTCCGCCCGCCCCGCCGGCGCCGAGCAACCCGGCAGAACCACCGTTCCCGCCGGCCTGGCCGGGCAAGCCGTCTCCGCCCTGGCCGCCGTTGCCGTACAGCAACCCGCCGGGCCCGCAGGCCTGACCCGGCGCGCCATTGGAGCCGTTGCCGATCAGCGGACGGCCCAGCAACGCCTGGGCGGGCGCATTCACCGCGGCCAGGGCGTCCTGCTCGACGGCTTGCAACGGCGAGGCGTTGGCGGCCTCGGCGCCGGCATAGGCCCCCGCAGCCGCAACGCCTGCACAAACTGGGCATGAAATTTCGCCGCCTGTGCGCTGAGGGCCTGATAGGCCTGCGCGTGTCCGCCGAACAGCGCCGCCACGGCCACCGACACCTCATCGGCGCCCGCCGCCAGCACCCGCGTCGTCGGGCCCGCTGCCGCGATGTCGGCCGCGCTGAGCGTGGCACCGATACTCTGCAAATCCGTCGCCGCCGCCGTCATAAACTCCGGCGCCGCAATGACAAACGACATCGCCGCCTCCCGTCAATTCAAGAGCGCCCGGGCGAGACCTCGCGACGACAGCGACGGCCGCATCATGTCCGGATGTGCCGTTGCTGTGGTGGTGGCCTCGCCGGCGCGCTCGTGATTAAGTGTTCGCCGGTGGGCGGCGGCGATTGATGGGGAATTCTCCCTATTTATTTGCGCGACACCGCCCGCGAGATCAGTAGTTGATGATGTGGGGTTGCCGGGCCGCCGCGGCGGCCTGGGTGCGGTTGTCGACGCCGAGTTTGGCCAGGATCGCTTCCACGTGGTGGCCAACGGTTCTGGGGCTGATGGAGAGTTTGGTGGCGATGTCGGCGTCGCTGTGGCCGGCGGCAATCAGCGTGAGCACTTCGCGTTCGCGGCGGCTCAGTCCGTCCGGGTCGGCGCGGATGTCGGCGCGGCGGCTGCGGCGGGTGGGGCCGCGCAGCTCAGTCAGACGTTGCCGGGCACGGCGGGCCGTGGCCGTGGCACCGAGGCGGCGAAAGGTGGTCAACGCCGATTCCACCGCCGCGATGTCGCCGCCGAGTTGGGCGATGGCCGCCTCGTAGGGACAGCCGCGGCGGGCCCATTCGGCCGCGGCGCCCCGCCAGTCGCCGCCGAGTTCCAACTCGAAGACGGTGCTCAGCTCGCTGGTGCCATCGCGTTCACCGCCTGCCAGATACACCCAGCGGCGCAGGGACCCGGCCAGCCAGGGGTCGGCGTCCCCGGGGGCCGCCGCCAGCCCCGCCTGCGCCTCTGTGCGGGCGGTTTCATCATCGCCGCCCAGCCAGGCGGCCTCCGCACGCGCGGCCCACACGGGTGCCAGGCGGAAAAAGTCATCGGGTTCGGCAACGGATAAGGCCGCATCGAGTAGCGCGGACACGGGTCCCCGGCCGCGCCGGGCGTGGATCAAACCCAGTGTGGTCAGCGGCAAATACCGATGTAGCGGGGTCATCGCGGGTCGGGACAGGACATCCTCGGCGCAGGTGGCGGCGCGGGCCCAATCCCCGCGATGCAAGGCGACCAGCGCAGCCGCGGACACGGCGAGCGACTCAAACGTGCCCAAATCATGGTCGGCGCAAAATGCCGTGGTTTCGGCTATGTAGCCCTCGGCGCGATCCACCTCGTGGCGCAGTGCCGCCTGCCAGCACAGGCCCATACCGATTAGCCCGGCGAGTTCGGCGAGCTCGGCGGCGCCCATCGCCTCATGCCATGCCGCCTCTACCCCGTCCCACCCAACACCGGTGCGCACGAGGACGAGCAGCGCGGCATAAAAACCCGCCTTGATCGCCACGCCCGGAAGGTCCAGTTGGTTGCCCAGCGTGATCGCGCGGGCCGCGTAATCGGTGCAGGCCGGGTCGTAGGCCAGCCAGGATAGCTCGGCCATGTGAGCCAGCGACCAGGCCAGCTGTGGGGTGGGCCCGCATTGTTCCAGCAGCTGCAACGACGCCCGACCGGCCTTGCGGGCTGCCGACGCGCGGCTCAAAACGTGCGAGAGCCGACGCAGGTCGTCGCCCTCTCCCAGGGGATCTCCCAGCTGCCGGCGAAGCGCAATCGCGTCCCGATACGAATGCACACAGGCTTGCACGAGTCCGCCCAGGTAGCTGGTCAACGCGTGCTGTTCGAGCCAGACCACCTTCTGTTCGGCGGGGGCTGTGTCGGCGTGGCGCAGCACCAGTGCGTATAGGTCGGCGGCTTGGCGATGCGCCCCTAAGGCGGCGGCCCGCTGGGCAGCGTCGCACCCATAACGCACCGCGGCCTCCCGATCACCGGCCTGGTCGGCGTGAAACGCCAAGGCCGCCAACGTGTTGGGGTCGACGGGTGGTTCGGCCAGCGCGCTCAGCGCGCGGGCATGCAAGAGCTTGCGCTGGTAGTCGTCGATGCGGTCCAGCGTTGCGCGCCGGGCCAGCTCGTGGCGAAACCCGATCGCCTGCCCCTCGGCGACCAGCATCCCCGCATCCAGGCATTCGGCCAGCCCCGCGCCAGCCGCCGGACACAGGTGGTGCACCAGCGCCGGGTCAGCGCGGGGCCCGCAGACCGCCACCGCCTGCGCGGTTTGCCGGGCCTGCGGCGACAGCCGCGCCAGCCGTCCCAACACTGCCTCGGACACACTGCACGGCAACGCGTTTCGGCCCAGCGCAGCGACGCCGGTGGCCAACACTTCAGTGACAAAGAACGGGTTTCCGCCGGTGAGTTCGTGCAGCTGGTCGGCATTAACGCCGCTGCCGACGGCCAGCACCGCCACCGCGTCGCGGCTCAGCGGCTCCAACCCGATGCGGCGCACCGCCGCACAGGTCGCCACGTCCCCGAGTGCCGCCAACAACGGGTGGTGGGCGTCGAGTTCGTCGTCGCGATAGGACACCACCAGCAGCAGCGGCAGCGACCCGATGCGCCGCGCGAGGAAGCGCACCAAATCCAGGGTGGCCCCATCGGCCCAGTGGGCGTCCTCGATCACCCACACCCACCGGTGCCCGTCGCGCAGCACCGTCAACAGCCGCCGACACAGCGTGCCGGTGTCACCGGCATCGATGGCCGCGCCCAGCGGGCCGGCCGCCGGGCCCAACCCGGCCAGTATGTCAAGCAGCGGACCCAGCGGACGCGGCGCTGTCAAAGGGTCACATCCGCCGGCCAATACCCGCACCGCGGCATCCAGGCCGGCGATAAACCGGGTGATCACCGCGGTCTTGCCGATCCCGGCCTCTCCGCGCAGTAGCACCACCCGGCCCGCGCCGTGGCCGACCCCTCGCGCCAGCGCAGAAAGCTCGGCCAGCACCGCCTGGCGCTCCAGCAGGCACCCCGCCGGATCGCCGCTTCCGTTTCGACCGGTTCTCACGGTGCCGCCCCAAGCCGCTGCCATAACAAATGCTGCCACAACAACTCGGGAGAATTCCCCATCAACCGCGCCCGTCCTCCGGGGCACGCTGCACAGCGAGCGCCCCTGGGGTCTGCCGCGGTCAGAGCAACCGCACATCCGGACATGGTGCGAATTCACTCTAGTCCCGTGAGGGGCGGTTACGACGGTTGCGAAACGGTGTTGCCGAGGAGCCGATCCATCGGTTTATCCACAGCCTGGCTGCCCTACCGGCCCGAATAATCCTGGGGTTTTACCGGTTCTTGCTGGGTATGGGTACTGCGTCGCGCTACATTCGAAATATGGGTGGCTGCGAAAGGGGCTGGTAATGGCCTACCGGGGACATGTGTTCCGCCGCGCGTTCTCGTGGCTGCCTGCACAATTTGCCTCCCAGAGCGATGCGCCGGTCGGCGCACCGCGGCAGTTCGGTTCCACTGAGCACCTGTCCACCGAGGCGATCGCGGCGTTCGTCGACGGCGAGCTGCGGATGAACGCGCACCTGCGGGCCGCGCATCACCTCTCGTTGTGCCCCCAATGTGCGGCCGAAGTGGACGATCAGAGCCGAGCGCGGGCCGCGCTGCGCGACTCCCGCCCGATCCGCATCCCCGGCACGCTGCTCGGATTGCTATCTGAGATTCCGCACTCCCCGCCCGATGACACGACGTCGCTATCAGACCGTTTCGCCGACGGCGACGCGGGCGACCAGCGTAAGCGCCGGTAGTTTGGCAGCGTTGTTGCTGAGTTGTTGCCGGGCGTCGGCCCTCTGGGCTCATGCCGACCAGCACCGAACCGTGGATACTAGGGTGGACCACGCACCAGGCCCCGTCTCGAGCGCTCAGAAGAGGATCCAAACAGTAACGTGACCTCCGATCAAGGCAATGAAACCCGCCCCCGCCTGGCGCCGCGCCCCGTCTCCCGGCCACCGGTCGACCCCGCATCGCGTCAAGCGTTCAGTCGTCCCCGGGGGGTCCTGGGGTCCTTTGTGGCCGAGCGCGTGCGCCCGCCGAAGTACCGGGAGCAGACCGAGTTCAGGCCGCACGACCGACCGGCCGACCCGGTCCTGCAGGAGGCGTTCAGCCGGCCGGTAGGCGCCGCCGATTCGCTGCAGCGCCACCCCATCGACGCCGGCGCGCTGGCCGCCGAGAAGGACGGCGCCGGGCCGGACGAACCCGACGACCCGTGGCGCGATCCCGCGGCCGCGGCCGCTCTGGGCACTCCGGCGGTGTCCGCGCCGGTGCCGCACGCCCCGGCGGGGCTGAGCGGCAAGCTCGGCGTTCGCGACGTGCTGTTCGGCCGCAGAGTGTCCTACCGTGCGCTGCTGGTCCTGCTGCTGATCGCGTTGATGATCGGCACGCTCGGCGGTTTGGTCGGTCGCAAGACCGCCGAGGTCGTCGGCGCGTTCACCACGTCCAAGGTGACGTTGTCCACCAATGGCAACGCCGAGCAGCCGGCGGGCCGGTTCGCCAAGGTGGCGGCCGCGACTGCCAACGCCGTGGTGACCATCGAATCGAAGAGCGACCAGGAGGGCCTGCAGGGCTCCGGCGTCATCATCGACGGCCGCGGCTACATCGTCACCAATAACCACGTGATCTCCGAGGCGGCCAACAATCCCAGCCAGTTCAAGACGACCGTGGTGTTCAACGACGGCAAGGAAGTGCCCGCGAGCCTGGTGGGCCGCGACCCCAAGACCGACCTGGCCGTGCTGAAGGTCGACAACGTCGACAATCTGACCGTTGCCCAGCTCGGCGATTCCGACAAGGTGAAGGTCGGTGACGAGGTCCTGGCCGCCGGTGCGCCGCTGGGGCTGCGCAGCACCGTGACCCACGGCATCATCAGCGCGCTGCACCGCCCCGTCCCGCTGTCGGGGGAGGGTTCCGACACCGACACCGTCATCGACGCCATCCAGACCGACGCCTCGATCAACCACGGCAACTCCGGCGGCCCCCTGATCGACATGGATTCCCAGGTGATCGGCATCAACACCGCGGGTAAGTCACTCTCGGACAGCGCGAGCGGCCTGGGCTTCGCGATTCCGGTCAACGAGATGAAATTCGTTGCGCAGACACTGATCAAAGACGGGAAGATCGTGCACCCGACGATCGGGATCAGCACCCGTTCGGTCAGCAACGCGATCGCGTCGGGCGCCCAGGTCGCCAACGTCAAGGCGGGCAGTCCCGCGCAGAAGGGCGGAATCCTGGAAAACGACGTGATAGTCAAGGTCGGCAATCGTAAGGTCGCCGACGCCGACGAGTTCGTCGTCGCCGTGCGGCAGCTGGCCATCGGGCAGGACGCCCCGATCGAGGTGGTCCGCGATGGTCGCCATGTCACGCTGACGGTGAAACCCGACGCGGATACCAGCTAGATGTTCGCCAACATCGGCTGGGGGGAAATGCTCGTCCTCGTGGTGGTCGGGCTGGTGGTGCTTGGCCCGGAGCGGCTCCCGGGGGCCATCCGCTGGACGGCGAGCGCTCTGCGACAGGCGCGCGACTACCTCAGCGGGGTGACCACCCAGCTGCGCGAGGACATGGGTCCTGAGTTCGACGATCTGCGCGGGCACCTCAGCGAGCTGCAGAAACTCCGGGGGATGACGCCGCGCGCGGCGCTGACCAAGCACCTCCTCGACGGCGACGACTCCATCTTCACCGGGAATTTCGACAAGCCGGTCAACGGAGCGCCGGCCCAGCCGGCCCAGCCGGCCCAGCCGGCCCAGCCGGTGCAGCCGGTGCAGCCGGTCCAGCCGGTGGAGCAGCACGTCCCAGGCCACACGCCGTTCGACGCTGACGCGACCTGACCCCTCGGCCCCCGACCTGAACTAAGCCCATCCCGTAGCGGCGGGTCGGGTCGAGTCCCAGTCCCGAGTTGGCTCACATTTCGGGGGACAGCGAATTGTTGATCTGAGGTTTTGGCTTCGTGGGTCCGTTGGCTGCGCTGGTGGCCGCGGTGACGATCATCGAGACAGAAGCCACCGCGACGGTTGCCGGGGCGGCGTGTCGTGTGCGTGGGTTCACTGTCGCGATGCGAGCCCACGGCCCACTGCGATCCACAGCATCAGTACTCACATGGGTCACATCAGCACCGTCTGCCAACCGGTAGACGGTCCACGAACCACGCGGCCTGAACCGAAGCCCGGGACCTGAATGGCCCTTAGCGCCGGGTCGGGTCGAGCCCCAGCGATACGCCGGCCAGTCCACGCCGGCGTGACGACAAGCGGTCGGCGATGCTGAGCAGCTCCTTGCCCACCGGCGAGTCGGGCGCGCTCAGCACGATCGGTGTGCCCGCGTCACCGGCGGCCACCAGCGCGGGGTCCAGTGCGATCTGGCCCAGCAGGGGCACGTCGGCGCCGACCGCACGCGTCAACCGCTCGGCGACCTGCTGGCCGCCGCCTTCGCCGAACACCTGCAGCTTGGAGCCGTCGGGCAGGGTGAGCGCCGACATGTTTTCCACCACGCCGACGATGCGCTGACGGGTCTGCAGCGCGATGCTGCCGGCCCGTTCGGCCACCTCGGCCGCGGCCAGCTGTGGCGTGGTCACCACGAGGATCTCCGCGTTCGGGATCAGCTGAGCCACCGAGATGGCGATGTCGCCGGTTCCGGGCGGCAGATCGAGCAGCAGCACGTCCAGATCGCCCCAGTACACATCGGCCAGGAACTGTTGCAACGCCCGGTGCAGCATCGGGCCACGCCACACCACCGGGGTGTTGCCCTGGGTGAACTGGGCGATCGAGATCACCTTCACGTCGTGGGCGATCGGCGGCAGGATCATCGACTCGACCTGGGTGGGCCGGTCGGTGGTACCCATCATCCGGGGGATGGAATGGCCGTGGATATCGGCGTCGAGCACTCCAACGGACAGGCCGCGGGCGGCCATCGCGGCGGCCAGGTTGACCGTGACGGTGGACTTTCCGACGCCACCCTTGCCGGACGCGACGGCATACACCCTGGTCAGCGAGCTGGGCTGGGCGAACGGGATGACCGGTTCGGGCGCGTCACCGCGCAATTGCTTGCGCAGTTCGGTGCGCTGCTCGTCGTTCATCACGTCCAAGCTCACCTGGACCGTCCCGGTGCCGGGAACGTCGGCGACCGCCTGGGTGACGCGCTCGCTGATTTCGGATTTCTTGGGGCAGCTGGCGATGGTCAGGTAAATCGCTACGTGCACGCCGCCGTCGGGCCCGATGTCGATACTCTTGACCATCCCGAGCTCGGTGATGGGCCGGCGCAGCTCGGGGTCGATCACCTTCGCCAGCGCGGCACGGATGGCGGTGTGCAGGTCGGCTTTCGAACCAGAACGGTCATGGCGGGACATCACCGCCGAGTCTAGGCGTGCGCGACGGGCGGCCGGTCAGCCGGCCGGAGCGGGCGGCCCGTCGTTGGGCGCCGGCGCGTTGGCCGGCGGCTGGGTCGACGCCGTCGCCTGCGGACTGCCCGGCTTGGGCGACGGCGAGGCTTTGGGCGCTGCCCCTCCCGCTCCAACGGCCGCCGGCGCCGCTTGGGTGGGCGGGGGAGCCTGCGGATCGACGGGTGGTGCGCCGGCCGGCGCGACGGCGTCGGGCGGCGGGCCGAGTCCGGGTGGCGGTGCCGCCGGGCTCTGCGGGCCAATGCAGATCAGCGTGCAGCCAGGCAGCTTCTCGACCGTCGGAGGGGTGTTGGGCGCCATCCACGGGAACATCGGCGTCTGACTGGCCGGCGTTTGCGGGCTCAGGTCGATCAGCGGCACCTGCGACAGCGGGTCGATGCCCGTCAGGCCCGGCATGCCGTTGACGTTCATCGGCAGGCCCGGCCCGAGGCCCTCCGCGTTCTCGAAGTGTGCGTCGCCGAGCGGCGGCGGCGGCCCGGTGATCGGGGGCAGGTCGACCGGGACCACGCCGGTGGCGTACGCCGCCGCCCAGCCCAGCACGTTCTGGGCGTAGGACATCGAGTTGTTGTAGCGCAAGATGGCGGCCATGACCTGCCCGGCATCGCGCAGGTTGAGCCCGCCACTGCACAGGTAGCGGGCGGCCGCGAGCGTGGCATCGAACAGGTTCTGTGGGTCCGCCACACCGTCGCCGTCGCCGTCGGAGGCGTACCGCGCCCAGGTGCCCGGCAGGAACTGCATCGGGCCCATCGCGCGGGCGTAAGTGGGGCGATTGCCGACGTTGCTCTGGATGATGACCTCGTTGCCGGGCAACGTGCCGTCCAGCGCGGGACCGTAGATCGGGTAGATCGCGGTGCCGCGCGCGTCAACGGCGCCGCCGCCGGCGTGGCCCGACTCGATGCGCCCGATGCCGGCCAGCAAGTTCCAGCTGATGCCGCAGTTCGGGTCGGCGGCGGCCATCTTCATCTCGGCGTTGCGGTAAGCCGCCAGGGCCACGCTCGGAATGCCA
Source organism: uncultured Actinomycetota bacterium (assembly GCA_963845595.1). Classification (GTDB taxonomy): domain Bacteria; phylum Actinomycetota; class Actinomycetes; order Mycobacteriales; family Mycobacteriaceae; genus Mycobacterium. Next base: position 426,895 of record CAWJSU010000001.1, on the reverse strand, counting down.
AGCGCGCCGGGCGCATTCACGATCATCGGGGGCGGCGGCGCCGATATGGTGGCGACCGCGACGTGGAAGCTGGTCGGCTGACGCTGGAGCGCGACGACAGCCGGACCGAACTGGTCGGACAGACCGGGAACGGACGGGGAAACCGCGGCTACCGGGGTGACGGCGGCACGCATGGCCGGGGTCTTTCCGGGGAATGGCGGGGGCGCCCCCCCGACCGCCCCGGCGAACACCAAGGGGGTGATCACGGCGATGCCGAATGCGGGCGTCCGCTTCGCGCGACGCGGTTGCTTCGGTGCTGCCGCGGCGGCCGGGCGTGCACCCCGGCGTCCCCCTATGCGCACTCGACCGTCCTTGAGTTTGTGAGCTGAGAGAAAACCTTAGAAACCTTAGGACTCCTCGAACTTCTTGCCTCTTTGTTTCCTATCCGTTTTTGCTTCGTATTCGTTTCTTAGCCGCGTGAACCAGATCACCATACATAACTCTTGTGACGGGAGTGGCGCAATGGGGGGGTATCACGATCATCCGGATTTGTTGGCCCGACGCGCCGCCCCGTCGTCCGTGTGCGCCGGCTCTTCCCCCAAGTTTTGGGGCTGCAGCTCGGCCAGCAGGCTGCGCAGATCTTCCAGTTCGCGACGCAGGTAGTCACGCGTTGCGACCTCGCCGACGGCCAGCCGCAGCGCGGCCAGTTCGCGGGCCAGAAACTCGGTGTCGGCCTTGGTCTGTGCGGCGCGTCGCCGATCCTCGTCGAGCCCGACTCGGTCCCGGTTTTCCTGACGGTTCTGGGCCAGCAGGATCAACGGCGCCGCGTAGGCGGCCTGGGTGGAGAAGGCCAGGTTCAGCAGGATGAACGGGTACGGGTCCCAGCGCCACTTAATGGCCCACAGGTTCACCGCGATCCATGCCAACACCAGGATCGTCTGCAGCAGCAGGTAGCGGCCGGTGCCGAAGAAACGCGCGATGGACTCGGTGATCTGCCCGACGGCCTCGGGGTCCAGGCGTCGCGAGAACCTGCGCGATGCCTGCGGCGTGTACAGCCGCCGCGGTGCCGAGGACCTGCTCACGACGATCCTCCTGGCGTGCCGGCGGGGTCGAGGTCCTGCACATCCACCCGCCAGTCATGCGGCAGCAGGTGGTCGAGCAGGTCGTCTACGGTCACCGCACCCAACAGGTGGCTTTGGTCGTCGACCACCGGCCCGCACACCAGGTTGTAGGCGGCGAAGTAGCGGGTCACCGCGCCCAGCGGGGTCCCCGGGGACAGGCTGAGCAGGTCGCTGTCGACGATTCCGCCGATCAGGTGGGCCGGCGGTTCGCGGAGTAGTCGCTGCAGCGTTATGCAGCCCAGGTAGCGCCCGGTGGGAGTCGCGGTCGGTGGGCGGGCTACGAACACCATTGACGACAGCGCGGGGGTCAAATCGGGATCGCGCGCCCTGGCCAGCGCCTCGGCAACCGCGGTGTCCGGGGTCAGCACCACCGGATCCGAGGTCATCAAGCCGCCCGCGGTATCGGGAGAGTGCGTCAGCAGCCGTCGCACCGCGCCGGAGTCCCCGGGATCCATCCGGGTCAGCAGCAATTCGGCATCGGTCGGATTCAGCACGCCGAGCAGGTCGGCGGCGTCGTCGGGATCCATCGCCTCGAGCACGTCTGCCGCGCGTTCGGTGCCCAGCTGCGCCAGCACGTCGGCCTGAAACCGCTCGGGCAGCTCCTGCAGGATGTCGGCCAGTCGTTCGTCGTCGAGCGCCTTGACCACTTCGTAGCGGCGCTTGATCGGAAGTCCGCGGACGGCGTCGGCCACATCGACCGCTTTGCGTCCCTCGAACTGGGCCAGCAGCTGGGCCACGCCCTGGTGCGGCATCGCCAACGCCGACGGCGTCAGGCCCTGCACGTTTTGCCAGTCCACGACGTGCACGGGTCCGCGGCGTCCCAGCCGCCGATGGGTGCGCACGCCGATCCTGGTCACCATCCAGTCGCGGGTTCGGGTTTGTTCGATGCCCAGGTCGGTGATCACGAGTTCAACACCGGCCAGCTCTGGGAGTGCGGGATCCCGCACCGTGACTGGCGTGTCGAGCACCTGTCCCAGCGCCAGCACCTCGCCCGGCCGCTGCTCGAAGTGGCGCAGTGACACGTTGCCCGAGTGCAGCGTCACAGCGTGAGGTTCGATCGCGGTGACCCGCAGGATCGGAATGAAAATGCTGCGCCGGGTGGCCAAATCGACGACCAGCCCCAGCACCCGCGGTTGCTGCCGGACGATGCTGACGTTGATCACGACGTCGCGGACGCGCCCGAAGGATTCGCCGAGTGGACCCAACACCAACATCCGCGAGAGCCGCGCCACGTAGACCCGGTTGACCGATCCCATGGTGCAGAGCGTAAGCAGCGGGCGGCCGGATGGCAGCGGCGCAATGCCGGGCGCCGCGAACTCCGAACGCCGTTAGTGCGAATGCATTGCGAATATCGCGACGATCAAGTAGACCAGCAGACCCGCGACGCCGATCACTATCCCGGAGACCGCCAGCGCGTACCCCTCTTGGCGATTCCGCTTGATCTGGTCGATTGCGACCGTGCCCAGCACGATGGCCACGATCGAGCCGATGCAGCAGAGCAACCCGGTGAAGGAGGCGATCAGCGAGCCGACCGCCATCCCGTTCATTCCGTTCGGCGTTGCTTGCGGTGCTCCCCAGCCGCCCGGGTAGTCCGGCTGCGGGTAGTAGCCCCCCGGATACCCGCCCGGCGGGTAACCGGATGCCGGCCCGCCAAATTGCCCAAATTGCGAGGGCCCGGGGTATGCGGGGTGTGCCGAGCCGCCGTAGCCGGGCGACTGCTGCTGGTATCCAGGTGGTGGGTAGCCGGTGGGCGGGAAGGCTTCCGGGTACCCAGCCGGACCCGGGTAGGTCGGCGGGTAAGTGGTCGGGTAATCGAGTGCCGGTGGATAGTCGGCTGCCGGCGGCGCTGACGACGGTGCCGGCGGGTTCCACGGCGCACCCCACGCAGGCTGCTCCGGAGACCGGGGCTGCTCCGGAGGCTGGGCAGCGGCGGGTGGCGGGCTGGCCTCCTCGCCGTAGCCGCTGTGGCTGGAGTCGCCGCCGGGGGCTGTCATGCAGATCAACCTAACGTATGCGCTGGTCGCGGCCGTGCCCGGAAATGGACGGCTCGTATTGCGTGATCGGACGTGGAACGATTGGCCCAGGAGAGGGGAGCAGAGCAGAATGAACACCGATGACTAGCCCTTTCCAGCCTGGACAGCTTCCAGGCGCGACATCCGGCCCCGGCGCCGCGGGTCGCCATGGCGCACCGGGATTGCCGACGCCGCCCAAGGGTTGGCCGGTGGGGTCGTATCCGACCTATGCCGAGGCACAGCGCGCCGTCGACTACCTATCCGACCAGCAGTTCCCGGTCGAGCAGGTGACCATCGTCGGCGTCGATCTCATGCAGGTGGAACGGGTCACCGGGCGGCTGTCCTGGCCCAAGGTGCTGGGCGGCGGCGTCCTCAGTGGCGCGTGGCTCGGCCTGTTCATCGGGTTGGTGCTCAGCTTCTTTAGTCCCAACGCGTCGGGCGCGTGGGGCGCGCTGGTCACCGGTCTGGTCGCCGGGGTGTTCTTCGGCTTGATCACCTCCGCGGTTCCCTACGCAATGGCCCGCGGCACAAGGGATTTCAGTTCGACCATGCAATTGGTCGCCGGTCGCTACGACGTGCTCTGTGATCCGCAAAACGCGGAGAAGGCGCGGGATCTGCTGGCGCGCCTGGCGATCTGACACCCGGATCCGTTGTGGTGGTGAGTCTTCGCCGGCGTGCACGCCGGCTGGGCGCGGTGCTGCTGGCGGCGCTGACCGCCGCATCGGCGTTGCCGGCCTGCGGGTCCGAATACTGGGGCAGGTCCGGGTTGACGATCAGCTTCTACTCGCCGGCCACCGACGCCGCGACATTTACCGAGCTTGCCCGGCGCTGCAGCGAAGAGGCCGGCGGCCGGTACACGATTGCGCATGTCAGCCTGCCCAGATCCCCCGACGACCAACGGTTGCAGTACGCCCGCCGGCTCACGGGTCACGACCGAACCCTGGACGTGATGGGGCTGGACGTCATCTGGACCGCGGAGTTCGCCGAGGCGGGCTGGGTGCTGCCGCTGTCGGACGACCCGGCGGGGCGGGCCGAGGCCGACGTGATGGCCGATACCCTGCCTGGCCCGCTTGCGACGGCCGGCTGGAAGCACAAGCTGTACGCCGCACCCGTCACCACGAATACCCAATTACTTTGGTACCGCGCAGATTTAGTTAATAACCCGCCACAGGATTGGAATGGCATGGTGGCCGAGGCGACCCGACTGCACGCCGCCGGCCAGCCCAGCTGGATCGCGGTGCAGGCCAGTCAGGGCGAGGGTCTGGTGGTGTGGTTCAACACGCTGCTGGTGAGCGCGGGCGGTCAGGTGCTCTCCGAGGACGGCCGTCACGTCACCTTGACCGACACCCCCGGGCACCGGGCCGCCACCGTCGCCGCGCTGAGGATCCTCAAGTCGGTGGCCACCGCGCCCGGAGCCGACCCGTCTATCACCCGGACCGACGCGGGAACCGCACGGCTGGCGGTGGAGCAGGGCAACGCCGCGCTGGAGGTCAACTGGCCGTATGTGCTGGCGTCCCTGCTGGAGAACGCGGTGAAGGGCGGCGTGCCCTTCCTGCCGCTCGACCGGATTCCCGAGTTGGCCGGCAGCATCGACAACCTCGGCACGTTCGTGCCCACCGACGAACAATTCCGCATCGCCTATGAGGCCAGCCGGCGGGTGTTCGGTTTCGCGCCCTACCCGGGTGTGGTGCCCGGCGAGCCGGCCAAGGTGACGCTCGGCGGGCTGAACCTGACGGTGGCCAGCACCACCCGTCATCGCGCGGAGGCATTCGAAGCCGTCAGGTGCCTGCGCAGCCCGCAGAACCAGAAGTACGTCTCGATGGAAGGGGGCCTGCCGACGGTGCGGACCTCGCTGTACTCCGATCCGCAATTCCAGGCCAGATATCCGATGTACGCCATCATTCGCCAACAGCTCACCGATGCTGCGGTGCGGCCGGCCACGCCGGACTATGAGGCGGTGTCCATCCGGCTGTCGGCGGCGCTGAGTCCGATCACCGCGATCGACCCGGAGCGGACGGCCGACGAGCTCACCAGGCAGGTGCAGAAGGCCATCGACGGCAAGGGGCTGTTGCCGTGACCCGCGCGCCGCGACGATGCAGAGCGAAGCGATGAGGTGGGGGCACGCCCCCACAAGTGGGAGGTACCCCCACCCGCTTGCGGGGGAAAGCGGCGCTCATGACCGTGCCGATGCGCGACTAGCGTTCGTCCTGGTCGCGCCCGCGGCGGCGCTGATGCTCGCGGTGACGGGCTATCCGATCGGCTACGCGGTATGGCTGAGCCTGCAGCGCAACAACTTCGCCGCCCCGAACGACACCGCGTTCGTCGGGCTGGGCAACTATCAAACGATCCTGACCGACCGGTATTGGTGGTCGGCGCTCGCGGTGACGCTGGCGATCACGGTGGTTTCGGTGTCGATCGAGTTCGTGCTGGGCCTGGCGCTGGCGTTGGTGATGCACCGCACCCTGATCGGCAAGGGCCTGGTGCGCACGGCGGTGCTCATCCCGTACGGCATCGTCACGGTGGCCGCGTCGTACAGCTGGTATTACGCCTGGACGCCGGGTACCGGGTATCTGGCCAACCTGCTGCCGCGAGGCCCATCCCTTACCCAAGCGCCGCTGACCGAGCAGATCCCGTCGCTGGGCGTGGTCGTCATCGCCGAGGTCTGGAAGACCACCCCGTTCATGTCGCTGTTGCTGCTGGCCGGATTGGCGCTGGTGCCCGAGGATTTGCTCAAAGCCGCGCAAGTCGACGGCGCCGGTGCCTGGCGGCGGCTGACGAAAATCATCTTGCCGATCATCAAGCCGGCGATCGTGGTGGCGCTGCTGTTCCGGACGCTGGACGCGTTTCGCATTTTCGACAACATCTATGTGCTGACCAACGGGGCCAACGACACCGATTCGGTGTCGATCCTGGGCTACGACAACCTGTTCAAGGGCTTCAACGTCGGGCTTGGCTCGGCGATCAGCGTGCTGATTTTCGTCTGCGTGGGCATCATCGCGCTGATCTTCATCAAGCTGTTCGGCGCCGCGGCACCCGGTGGTGATGTCGATGGGCTTTAAATGAGCACCGAGCGGATGGGCGTGCGGCGCGCCGTGACCTGGGTCGTCATCGACACCTTGGTCCTGGTGTACGCGCTGCTTCCGGTGCTGTGGATTCTCAGCCTGTCGTTGAAGCCGATGTCAACGGTCAAGGACGGCAAGCTGATTCCGTCGTCGGTGACCTTCGAAAACTACCGCGGCGTCTTCGGCGGCGAGTTCTTCAGCTCGGCGCTGATCAACTCCATCGGAATCGGGTTGACCACCACGCTGATAGCGGTGGTGCTCGGTGCGATGGCGGCCTATGCGATTGCCCGGCTGAGGTTCCCCGGCAAGCGGGTCCTCATCGGTGCCACCCTGCTGATCACCATGTTCCCGGCGATCTCCCTGGTGACGCCGTTGTTCAACATCGAACGCATCCTCGGCCTGTTCGACACCTGGCCGGGGTTGATCCTGCCTTACATCACCTTCGCGCTGCCGCTCGCCATCTACACGCTGTCGGCGTTCTTCCGGGAGATCCCGTGGGATCTGGAGAAGGCCGCCAAGATGGATGGCGCGACGCCGGCACAGGCTTTCCGCAAGGTGATCGTCCCGCTGGCGGCGCCGGGACTGGTGACCGCCGGGATACTGGTGTTCATCTTTGCCTGGAACGACCTGCTGCTGGCGCTGTCGCTGACCGCGACGAAGGCGGCGATCACCGCGCCGGTGGCGATCGCCGGCTTCACCGGCAGTTCGCAGTTCGAGGAACCAACCGGATCGATCGCGGCCGGTGCCATGGTGATCACGGTTCCGATCATCGTTTTTGTTCTAATCTTCCAACGACGAATTGTCGCCGGGTTGACCTCTGGCGCTGTGAAGGGGTAGGCAGCGATGGCCGAGATTGTGCTTGAGCACGTCAGTAAGAGTTACCCCGACGGCCACACGGCCGTGCAGGACCTCAACATCAGCGTCGCCGACGGCGAATTCCTGATCCTGGTGGGGCCTTCCGGCTGTGGGAAGACCACGACTCTGAATATGATTGCCGGGCTTGAGGCTATCTCGTCGGGAGAGCTGCGCATCGGCGGCGAACGGGTGAACGAGAAAGCGCCCAAGGACCGCGATATCGCGATGGTGTTCCAGTCTTACGCGCTTTACCCGCATATGACCGTGCGGCAGAACATCGCCTTCCCGCTGACGCTGGCCAAGATGAAGAAGGCGGAAATCGCGCAAAAGGTCGAGGAGGCGGCGAAAATCCTTGGCCTGAACGAACTTCTGGACCGTAAGCCCTCGCAATTATCGGGCGGACAGCGACAGCGCGTAGCGATGGGCCGGGCAATCGTCCGCCATCCCAAGGCATTTCTGATGGACGAGCCGCTGTCCAATCTGGACGCGAAACTGCGGGTGCAGATGCGCGGCGAGATCGCACGGCTACAGCGCAGGCTGGGCACCACCACCGTCTATGTCACCCACGACCAGACCGAGGCGATGACGCTGGGGGACCGGGTGGTGGTGATGCATGGCGGTGTTGCGCAGCAGATCGGTACCCCCGACGAGCTTTACGAGCGCCCCGCCAACCTGTTCGTCGCGGGATTCATCGGCTCGCCGGCGATGAATTTCTTCCCCGCCACGCTGACGCCGGTGGGGCTCCGCCTGCCCTTCGGAGAGGTGACGCTGACTCCGCAGGTCCAGGAGGTGATTAGGCAGCACCCGAAACCGGAAACCGTCATCGTCGGGCTGCGGCCCGAGCATCTGGCCGATGCGGCGCGAATCGACGGGTACCAGCGCATCAAAGCGCTGACCTTCGAGGTGAAGGTCGACCTGGTCGAATCGCTGGGTGCGGACAAATACGTGTACTTCACCACCGCGGGTTGGGATGTGCATTCGGCGCAGTTGGACGAGCTGGCCGCCGAAGGAGAAGTGAATGAAAACCAATTTGTGGCAAGGGTTCCCGCTGAGTCGAAAGCGGCCATCGGGCAGTCGATCGAGTTGGCATTCGACACCACCAAACTCGCCGTTTTCGACGCTGCGTCCGGGGTGAACCTGACGCTTCCGGTGCCATCCGACGAACAGTGACGCAGATTCTGGACAGTGTGCGCGCGCACCTGCGCGGCCACTTCGCCGTCGAGCCGGATTCCGCCAGCGTGACGTTTCTGGGCGCCGAGCCCATAGATGTTCTTCGATTCCGTTGCGGAGCAGACGGATTAGTTTATTACGTGTCACTGGGATGCTCGCGTAACCCGATGACCGATCCGACACAGGTCCTCGCCGAGGGGTCGCGCGGCCCGCGCGCCGAGGTGGTGCTGCGCCTGCGCGATCCCGGGCCGGTCACCGGGTTGGCGCGCAGCCTGGCGATATTGGCGGCGACGCCGGTGGTCGACGGTGTGGTATTGGTCGCGGACGCACTGATCGACCTCGGCGCGCCGCTTTGGGCGCGCGCGCCGTTCACCGCGGTCTTGTTGGGCCGCAGCGGCATTCCCGACCTGCCGCTGGCCGCGCCGCTCGACCCGGTGTGCTTCCTATCGGCGACGCCCATCACCGCGACGGAGGCGGCCTGGGTGCGGCTCAAGGGCGCCGAGGCGATGTGGCGGGCGTGGGAGAACGACGGCGTCGATGTGCTGAATCCGAATCGCCGCGCCGCGCAACCCGATTAGCTCGCGAGCAGACGCAAAATCGCACAATTCCGGCACGGAATGTGCGATTTTGCGTCTGCTCGGCAGGGAGGTGCTCCCGTGCCTCCCGCCCGCCACAACGACCAACCGCCAAACCAGCAGGTCAGCCAAGTGCCGGTCGGAAAACCCACCGGAGGTGACCTAATTCAGGAGCAGCTCAGCACAGAAGAATTCCAGACAGCCTGGAACGAAGGTACCGCGCTGAATCTGTCTAACATTACTCAGGCAATTTCCTTGGACCGAAGTTACGGCGGGTTGGCTGGTGGAAATGTGCTGTGACCTGAGTCGACATGGCAGCCTGAACTGGCCCCAGTAGCGCGGTTTGCAGCGCCCCGGAATCCACGATCCGGGTCACCGCGGACCTCGGCGATCGTTCGTTGACGCCGCTGCCGGGTACGTCCCGTGGCCTTCGCTGACCAGGCTGCCCTTGAACTTCAACACCTCGTTGACCACGGCATCGTCTTGGTTGCGGTAGGTGATCACGATGGTGTCGACGCCCTGGTAAACCCCCTCAACGATGAACCGAAGGTCGGGAATGCGCTGCAGGGCTGTCGACCAGTAACGCCGGAGCGCAGACTTCCCACGAACCACTCCCGCTGTTTCAGGCAGCAGCTTGGCGGCCACCGGCGAGGTGAACACCACGTTGTCGTCGAAGTGCCGCAGAACCGCCTCTACGTCATGGGCGTTCCAAGCCTGCACCCACTGCTGACTAAAGCCAATCGCATCGATGTCCACAGCGCACTGTAACGAACGCCATGCCTGGCGTGATGTGGGACGGGGCGTAGCTGCCCACGCCTTGCAAAAAGCCGCATTTCTGATAGCAGCATGGAGCCAAGTCGAGCCGTCGGGCCAGTTTGAGTTGAGATCGCGAACCTGGGGTTACCTGCGACTCGATTGTCCACCTGCAGCCGTAATAGTGCTGCGTTGGTTCGGGATTGGGCGGGCCTGGAAGAAACGAGTGTCAGAGGCTTTGACGCACCGACCGTTGTTTGGGCTTCAGAGAAACGGGATCGGGGGCGGCAAGCCAAGTAGCTTATCTATTTGAGTTTGTGCTAGCAGAAACAAAAAAAATACTATCAGGACGAAATTGCCCAAAAGATTACGCAAAAATGTTGTTGGCGAATTCAAAAAGCTTGTCAAAGAATTGCCTAACTGGGCCACGGCGGCGTTGAACAAACTGACCAATTGGTCCCAGAAGGCGCCGATAGCACTGCCAATCGAGGCCGCACTCGTAGCCAAGGGTTGCAGCAACGCGACGTTGGCGGCCTCAGCGCTCGCAAACGAGCCTGCACTCGCAGTCAAGCGCTGCACAAACTGTTCATAAGACACCGCCGCCCGCCCGGCGAGAGCCTGATAGTCCTGGGCGTGCGCAGAGAACAGGTGCGCGATACTCGCCGACACCTCATCGGCGGCCGCGGGCACCACCGCAACGGTCGGGACCTCCGCCGCCATATGGGCCGCACTAAGCGTCGAACCAATACCCGCCAGATCCGTTGCCGCCGCGGCTATCGTTTCCGGGGCCGCGATCACAAACGACATCCCGCACCTCCAAGCCGCCTGGGACAACCCAGCCGCTGGCTGGCGATCAGCGACACGCAGATCGTAGCGCGAATCCCGGCAGCACCGAAGGGCTTGATCCCCGCCACCAGTCGTGGACGGCCCCGGCTCGTTGAGCAAGGCCAACATCCTCGGGGAGATCGCGTTATCAACTCGCGAATCAGCTTGAAGCCTCAGGTAATTCACCGCTCCACGGGCGACACTACAGATCGCCACCGTCGACCACCACAATGCCGATATCGCTGGCGCGGGTAGCCAGCTTGTCGTCAAACGTGGTGATCGCCGCGCCATGGCGCTCAGCGGTGTAGAGCACACAACAGTCGGGCATCTTCAGGTGGGTCGCCGCGCGGAGCTCGCCCAAGCGGAGCGCCGCGCCCGAGGGAAGGTCCGACTCTTCGACGCGTAATTGCCCGAGAAGCTAGTTGAGGCGCTGCGCTTGACCGGACCGAGCTGCGCCCGTGCGCGTCGGGCGGTTCGGCGCTGCCAACTGAAATGCCTACGACCCAAAGCCAATCCAGCATTGCAGTTCCGAAACAAACTGCACCACTATGCATTTCAATCAGCATGACAGTTTCGCGCTGATCTCGCGTGGCGATTAGCAGGCACGCCATGACGCCAAAAGAGCAGCGCACCCCGTGATAGCCGTTGCCGCGCGTCTGCTCGGCGGGCTTAGAGCCAGTTGCGAATTCGGAAGCTGCGGTACAAGAAAAGGCAGATGATGACCATGAGGCCGATCACCACCGGGTAGCTCCAGTGCCACTTGAGCTCGGGCATGAACTCGAAGTTCATGCCGTAGACGCCGGCGATCATGGTGGGCACCGCGACGATACCGGCCCATGCCGAGATCTTGCGCATGTCGCTGTTCTGCTGCATGCCGACGCGGGCCAGCGCGGCCTGCACCAGCGAGTTGAGCATGTCGTCGTAAGCGACGATCTGGTCCGTGGCCTCGCTCTGGTGGTCGGCGACGTCGCGCAGGTAGCGTCGCACTTCCTTGGAGATCAGGTCTTTGCTCTCGATCTGCATGCGATGGAACGCCCCGGATAGCGGGGCCACACACCGGCGTAGTTCGACGACCTCCCGCTTGAGCAGGTAAATCGGTTCGACGTCGAGCTTGCGGCCGGGCGCAAAGGCCACTTCCTCGATGCCGTCGATGTCGCATTCCATGTAGCCGGTCACCGTTAGGTAGTGGTCCACCACGGCGTCGGCGATGGCGTGCATCACCGCGTATGGACCGAGCCGCAGATGCTCGGCGTCGGCGTCCATCCGCTTGCGCACGTCGGATAATCCGCCATGTTCGCCGTGGCGAACGGTGACCACGAAATCCTTGCCGACGAAGATCATGATCTCGCCGGTTTCGACGATTTGGCGGGCATTCACCACCGATTCGTGCGGGACATAATTGACGGTCTTGAGCACCAGAAACAGCGTGTCGTCGTATCGCTCCAGCTTGGGCCGCTGATGGGCGTGTACGGCGTCCTCGACCGCCAACGGATGCAGCCCGAAAACATCCGCCACCTCCTGCATGTGGGCGTGGTCGGGTTCGTGCAACCCGATCCACACGAATGCCTCGTGCCCGGTGAATTCGATCTCGCGCACCTTATTCAGCGCCGCGGCGTACGAATTGTACTTGCCGGGCACCCGGATGCCTTCGACATAGACGCCGCAGTCGACCAAGGGCTGGGCGGTGGGCGCCGGGGCGGCCGCCGCTACGGGCTGCTCGTCAGGGCTGGGCTTCGCGATTGGTCTCAGCGCCTCGGGCAATGCGTCGAATCCCGGGAACATGTCAACCCCCCATCGCGGCAGCAGGTTTGATCGAGCAGTTCATGGTACGCGTTGCGGCATAACACGGGGTGACGGGCGTGACCGAGTCGGTGGCATCCGCAGCCGGAGGTTTCCGGGCGGCAAGGGTGCGCTAGTTTCGACCTCGTCGAAACTCTTCCTTCTCCAACAAGGAGTAAACCGAAGTGAGCGCAAGTCCTCTGAAGGTCGCCGTCACCGGCGCTGCCGGCCAGATCTGCTACAGCCTGTTGTTCCGGCTGGCCAGCGGTTCGCTGTTGGGGCCCGACCGCCCGATCGAGCTGCGTCTGCTCGAGATCGAGCCGGCGCTCAAGGCGCTCGAGGGCGTGGTGATGGAGCTCGACGACTGTGCTTTCCCGTTGCTGTCGGGCGTGCAGATCGGATCGGATCCGAACAAGATCTTCGACGGTGTGAACCTGGCCTTGCTGGTGGGTGCGCGTCCGCGCGGCCCGGGCATGGAGCGCAGCGACCTGCTGGAGGCCAACGGGGCGATCTTCACCGCGCAGGGCAAGGCGCTGAACTCGGTCGCCGCCAGCGACGTCCGCGTCGGCGTGACCGGAAACCCGGCCAACACCAACGCGCTGATCGCGATGACCAACGCGCCCGACATCCCGCGCGAGCGGTTCTCCGCGCTAACCCGTCTCGACCACAACCGGGCGATCTCGCAGCTGGCCGCCAAGACCGGGGCCGCGGTCACCGACATCAAGAAGATGACGATCTGGGGCAACCACTCGGCCACCCAGTACCCCGACGTGTTCCACGCCGAGGTCGGCGGCAAGAACGCGGCCGGGGTCGTCAACGACCAGGCCTGGATCGAGGAGTACTTCATCCCGACCGTCGCCAAGCGCGGCGCGGCGATCATCGACGCGCGCGGCGCCTCGTCGGCCGCCTCGGCGGCGTCGGCGACCGTCGACGCCGCCCGGGACTGGCTGTTGGGCTCACCCGAAGGCAACTGGGTCTCGATGGCGGTCGTCTCCGACGGTTCGTACGGCGTGCCGGAGGGCCTGATCTCCTCGTTCCCGGTGACCACCAAGGACGGCAACTGGACGATCGTCACCGGCCTGGAGATCGACGACTTCTCCCGCGGCCGGATCGACAAGTCGACCGCCGAGCTGGCCGACGAGCGCAAGGCGGTCACCGAGCTGGGTCTGATCTGAGACTGCCTGTGGCGATCCCAAGCGCGGCGAAGCCGGGCGCTGGGGGCACTCCCCCGCACGCGGGAGGTACCCCCACCCGCTTGCGGGGGACGGGGCGCCACCGTAAACCCAGGCCGATTAGGACCACTAATGAGTAGTCAGTACCCTGGGCCCCGTGTCCGAATTGCTTGAATCGATACAGACGCGCGTCGAGCAAAGCGTTATCACCGACGCGGAGATCTTCGAGGCACACGTCGGCGGCAAGCTCGCCGTAGGCCTGACGGCTCCGCTGGATACCCAGCGCGCCCTGTCGATCGCCTACACCCCGGGTGTGGCGCAGGTCAGTCGCGCGATCGCCGCCGATCACACCCTGGCCAACCGCTACACCTGGGCGAGCCGGCTGGTGGCCGTCGTGAGTGACGGCACCGCGGTACTGGGCCTGGGCGACATCGGACCGGCGGCGTCGCTGCCGGTGATGGAAGGCAAATGCGCGCTGTTCAAGGAGTTCGCCGGTCTGGACGCGATCCCGATCGTGCTGGACACCAAGGATCCCGACGCGATCGTCGAAACGCTGGTGCGGCTGCGGCCGACGTTCGGCGCCGTCAACCTCGAGGACATTTCGGCACCGCGCTGCTTCGAGATCGAACGCCGTGTCATCGAAGCGCTGGACTGCCCGGTGATGCACGACGACCAGCACGGCACCGCGATCGTCGTGCTTTCGGCGCTGATGGGTGCCGCCAAGTTACTCGGCCGTGACATGACGTCGCTGCGGGTGGTGGTCTCCGGAGCCGGAGCCGCGGGCGTCGCGTGCGCGAATCTCCTTCTGGTAATGGGGGTTTCGGATATCACCGTGCTCGACTCGCGGGGCATTCTGCATACCGGGCGAGGCGACATGAACAGCGTGAAGGTCGACTTGGCGCTACGCAGTAACCCCCGCGGCCTTTCCGGCGGCATGGTGGAAGCGCTCGACGGGGCCGATGTGTTCCTCGGGGTGTCGGCGGGTGTCGTCCCCGAGGAGTTGATCGCCACGATGGCGCCCGAAGGGATCGTGTTCGCGCTGTCCAACCCGGACCCGGAGATCCATCCCGACGTTGCGGCCAAATACGCGGCCGTGGTGGCCACCGGCCGCAGCGACTTCTGCAACCAGATCAACAACGTGCTGGCATTCCCGGGGTTGTTCCGCGGCGCCCTGGACGCCGGGGCGCGCCGGATCACCGAACGGATGAAGGTGGCCGCCGCCGAGGCGATCTTCTCGGTCGTCAGCGACGACCTCGCGCTCGACCGGATCGTCCCGAGCCCGCTGGACCTGCGCGTCGGGGAAGCGGTGGCCGCGGCGGTAACCCAGGCCGCAAAAGACTCAGACGCCTGAGACACCGGGGCGTGAGGGTCGGCAGGCTGGCGGCGCTGCTGCTCGCCGCGGCGGTGTCGGTGGTCGGCTTGGTCGGCTTGGCCGGCTGCGCCGCTGACCAGCATCCCGCGCCGGAGTTGGTGGTCGGATCCGGGTCCGACCCCGAATCGACGCTGCTGGCCGGTATCTACGTCGCGGCGCTGCGGTCCTACGGTTTTGGAGCGCGACCCGAGACCGCCACCGACCCCATGGCGAAACTGGACTCGGGCGCGTTCACGGTGCTGCCCGCCTTCACCGGCAAGATGTTGCAGACCTTGCAGCCCGGCGCATCGGTGCTGTCCGACAGCCAGGTCTATCGGGTGATGATCTCGGCGCTACCGGAGGGCATCGCCGCGGGTGACTACGCCACCGCGGCCGAAGACAAACCCGCGCTGATGGTGACTCAGGCGACCGTCGCCGCCTGGGGCGGCAGCGACCTCAGCGCGCTGCCACCACACTGCGCCGGGCTGGTCGTCGGGATGGTTGCCGGAGCCCAGACGCCTTCGGTGGTGGGCTCGTGCCGGTTACCCGTGCCGCGTGAATTTCCCGATGGCACAGCAATGTTGGCCGCGCTGCGGGCGGGGCAGCTGACCGCGGCATGGACCACCACCGCCAACCCCGACAATCCGGCCGACCTGGTGGTGCTGAACGACGGCACGCCCGCACTCATTCAGGCCGAGAATGTGGTGGCGTTGTATCGGCGCAACGCGCTGAGCACTCGGCAACTGCTGGCGGTCAACGAGATCGCCGGGGTGTTGGACACCGCGGAGCTGGCCGATATGCGGCGCCAGGTGGCCGGCGGGGCGGACCCGCAGGCGGTGGCCGGCGGGTGGTTGGCCGAGCACCCGCTGGGCCGTTGAGTTAAGGGCCAGGGCGCGGGATCAGCCGGCCCGTCACGGTCATGAATAGCCGCTGATACCCCGAACCCGTCAGCCGCACGATGGCGTCCAGCGCCTTGGCGTCAGCGCCGACGAGCACCCGAGCCTTTTTCTTGCGCACCGCGTCCAGGATGATCCGGGCGGCTCGTTGCGGGCTGGTACGGGCCACCTTGCCGAAGTTCTTGGCCAGCTCGTCGGGGTCGAGTCCCTCGACGGCGGTGGCGTTGCGGGCGATCGCGGTCTTGATGCCGCCGGGGTGGACGGTGGTCACCGCCACCGGGTGGCCGGCCAGGATCATCTCCTGGCGTAGCGCCTCGGTGAAGCCGCGCACGGCGAACTTGGCCGAGTTGTACGCCGCCTGACTCGCCACCGAGAACAACCCGAACACGCTCGAGACGTTGATGACGTGGCCGTCTCCGGAGGCGATCAGGTGCGGAAGGAACGCCTTGGTGCCGTTCACTACGCCCCAAAAGTCGACGTCCATCACCCGTTCGATGTCCTTGAATTGGCTGACCTCGACGTCTCCGGTGAAGGCGATGCCTGCGTTGTTATAGATCTGGTTCACCTTGCCGAAGTGCTCGTTGACCGCGTCGGCGTAGAGCAGGAAGGCCTCGCGTTCGGTGACGTCGAGACGGTCGGCCTTGACCGGCGCCCCGATCGCCTTTAGCTGTTCCTCGGTCTGCGCCAGTCCCTCGGTGTCGACGTCGCTGATCGCCAGGCTGGCTCCCGAGCGGCCCAGTTCCAGCGCCAGCGCCTGCCCAATCCCCGAACCGGCCCCGGTTACCGCGGCGACTTTTCCGGCGAACCCTTCCATGAGCACCCTCCCTGGTGTCGGCTCACTTGTGTCGAGGTTAGCCGGTACCAGCGGTACCCGGTATCAGCGGGTGGTCCGGTGGCTACCTCGGCAAATTTGAGGAGTCGGCTCAGGCAAATATCAAAGGCTATTCACGCAAAGCTCAAATGTGTTTGCTGGTCGGGCGTTACGATCTTGGCAACACTGCTTTTTTGACGATCATTCGAAGGGGGCCAGCTATGTCGTTCCTGGTAGCGGCGCCGGAGGCGCTGGTGGCGGCGGCAACGGACTTGGCGAACATCGGCTCGGGGATGAGCGCGGCGAATGCCGCGGCGGTGGTTACGACCACCGGGGTGCTGCCGGCGGCTGCCGATGAGGTGTCGGCGGCGATCGCGGCGCTGTTCAGTGGGCACGGCCAGGCCTACCAGGCGCTAAGCACGCAGGCGGCGGCGTTTCATCAGCAGTTCGTGCAGGCGGTGCATGCCGGCGCGGCCGCCTATGCCAACGCCGAGGCCGCCAATGCCAGCCCGCTGCAGACACTCGAACAAGACGGGCTCAACGCGGTTAATGCGCCCACCCGGGCGCTGGCGGGGCAACCGCTGATCGGCAACGGCGCCGACGGGACTGCGGCGAGTCCCAACGGCGGGGCCGGTGGAATCTTGTTCGGCAACGGCGGCAAGGGCTTCACCGAAGCGGCGAACTCCGGCTTAGCCGGGGGCAGCGGCGGGAGTACCGGGTTGTTCGGCAACGGCGGCGCCGGCGGCGGCGGCGGCTACGGCGCGAACGGTGGCGCCGGCGGCGCCGGCGGGATGCTGTACGGCAACGGCGGGGCCGGCGGGAACGGCGGCGCCGCCAACGCGTCCTTCAACAGCGGCACCCCCGGCGCCGGCGGTAACGGCGGAAACGGCGCATTGTTCGGTAGCGGCGGCTCCGGCGGGCAAGGCGGCGCCGGCCTCGCCGGGGCGGCCGCCACCACTCCCAACAACGGCGCGGCCGGTCCGGGCAGCAACGGCTCCACCGCCGTCGGCAGCACCGACAGCTTCAACATCATCGGCGGTCACGGCGGTAACGGCGATAATGCGACGCAGCTCGGCCAGGCCGGCGGCCTCGGCGGTCCGGGCGGCGGCGCGATCAACGGGGTTGGCGGTACCGGCGGCAATGCCATTGCCGGTAACCCCGGCAACGGCGGCAACGGCGGCAACGGCAGTACCGGCGGCGCCGGTGGCGCGGGCGGCGCCGGTGGCGCCGGTGGCAACGCCGGGCTGCTGTTCGGTAACGGCGGCGCTGGCGGTGCCGGCGGTTTCGGGGGTGTAGGTGGTGCCGGGGGCGCCGCCGCATCCGGCGGTACCGGCGGTGAGGGTGGTGCCGCCTCCTCCGTATACAACGGCCCCGGCGCCGCCAGCATCGAAGCCGTAGGCGCAACCGGCGGCACCGGCGGTCTCGGCGGTACCGGCGGTGCCGGCGGGACCGCCGGTGTTGGGGGTGCGGGCGGTAGCGGCGGTCGAGGCGGGCTGCTGATCGGTGCTGGTGGCGCGGGCGGTGCCGGCGGGGCGGGCGGTGCCGGTGGCATCGGCGCACTCGGCGGATTCGGCGGCATCGGCGGATCCGGCGGTTCGGCGTACTCAAACGATTTGACCGGATCAAATAATTTTGCCCAACCCGGCGAGGGCGGTGACGGCGGCGTCGGCGGTAGTGGGGGTGGTGGCGGCGCCGGCGGCGACGGCGGCACCGGCGGCACGGGAGGGGCCGGAGGGTTCTTCGGCCACGCGGGCTCAAGCGGCATCATCGGCGCGGGGGGCGCCGGAGGCGCCGGCGGCGCGGGCGGCACCGGCGGCTCGGCGTCTGCCGGCGGCCAGGGCACGACCCTCCAGTTCAACGGACAGGTCTTCATCGACACCAGCCTCCCCGGCAACGGCGGCGC
This sequence comes from uncultured Actinomycetota bacterium, assembly GCA_963845595.1. Classification (GTDB taxonomy): domain Bacteria; phylum Actinomycetota; class Actinomycetes; order Mycobacteriales; family Mycobacteriaceae; genus Mycobacterium. The sequence continues at coordinate 408,631 of CAWJSU010000001.1, read as the reverse complement.
CGGCGGACTCGGCGGCGCCGGCGGCGCCGGCGGCTCGGGTTCGATCATCGGCGCTGGTGGCGCCGGCGGCGCCCAGGGCGCTTTCGGCGCGGGGCTAACCCTTTAGCGCGAACGTGGACTCGTTGAGCCCAGATCGCGATTCGAGCCCAACAAGTCGACGTTCGACCGGTTTTAGGCTTCGCCCGCCTGTATTTTGCTTGCCGATTCGTTGACCAGTTTCTCAAGAAGGCGGATATTTGTTTCTATGCCCGAGTCGTGCGGCAAGTACTGGTGGGCCAACTGATTGTGGTGCAGTGAGCGGTGATAGTCCCCGATCTTGTAGTAGCATAATCCCAGTTGCTTGTGCGGCAGCCAGGTCTTGAAGGGATAATTGTCCACCATCCAATCACCCCCGTTGTTTCCCTGCTCCTGTAAGGCCAGCTCATACCAGAAGATGGCTTGCCGGAATTGGTTGCGATTGAGGAAACGTTCGGCAAAGCGACAACTGAATTCGGGGCGCGGAACGTCTAATTCGAGAGATTTGAGCGTGCATTCCCACTCTTTGTCCAAATCCCCGATCAGATAGTAGCAGCGCGCCAGTCTGTGCAGGGCGAAAAGACTGCGATCGACTTCGGCCTCGTCGCTCGCTAAATATTGCTGATAGTAACTGATCGCTTTGTCATATTCTTTGTTGGCCTCCAACTCGAGGGCGTACTGGAACAGGTCTCGGGGTCGCAGCTGTCGCCCCGCGTTGATGTGCTTTTCGTAGATCAGCAGGTTGCGCCGGGAAGGGCCGAGTTCACGGGCGGGTTTCTGGTGGGTGACGACGACGTCACTGACGACGTAGTTGAATTTCTCTTCGGTCACCAGCTCTTCGTGCACCACTCCGCGCCACACAAAATTCTTTGACCTTCGCAGCAGTCGTAGATTTCGGCCACTTTGAATGACGTTGTTCGAATCGTCAAAAGCGGTATGATAGATCATCGATACCGCGTCTATGGCGGCATTCAACGTAGTCTTCAGTTCCAGTAGTTTGGTGCGATCTTCTGGAAGCAGGACGTCATCGGCATCCAACCATAAAATCCAGTCCATAGTCGCCTGCGCAAACGAATAGTTTCGTGCCGCGGCAAAATCGTCGACCCATGTGAAATCAAAAACCCGGGACGTGAAGTTGCCGGCGATGCCCTTCGTACGATCGTTCGAGCCCGTGTCCACGATGATGATCTCGTCGGAAACGCCTTCGACGGATTTCAAACATCGTTCCAGCGTTTGTTCCTCGTTCTTGACGATCATGCATAGGCTTATCGTGCTCATCTGGTGCACCTCATGATCTCGTAACGGCAGTAGCCCTACCGCCCGGCCCGCATCGGTGACGCTGACGGGGGCCTAAAGTCTGCTCGTATCGTCGGGCAGGAGCGTATCGCGGACAAGGGGCGTCAAACGCTGATTTCTCGCTCCCACCTTGTCGTCGTGTCGACCCACCCGCACCATCGCGCAGCATCCTTGGGTCCCGGCGTGGTCTCGGCCGCCAGGTATGGGTCAACGGTGTTCGGGCCGTCGGCGCCGCATCGCGGCTGTTCTGCCTGCACTATGGACCCCTCCGCCTGGGACCCAGTTAACGAGCACGAAATTAGTTGCGTACTTGCCGTAGCAAATGTTGTTGGGCGCGCGTAGAGTCCCGGACCGTCTGAACGTTTTTGTGTGCTAGATCACATTTAGGTTAGGGAGCCGCAGATGTCGTCGTTCGTTCTCGCGTCGCCGCAGGTGCTGGCCGCGGCCGCACAGGATCTCAACGGGGTCGGCTTGTCGATCGGGTCGGCCACGGCGGCGGCGAGAAGTTCGACGACGCAGGTGGTGGCCGCGGCCCATGATGAGGTGTCGGCGGCGGTCTCGGCGCTGTTTGGCGGTTACGGCCAGCGGTTTCAGGGGCTTAGTGCGCAGGCGGGGCTGTTTCATGAGCAGTTTGTGCAGGCGCTGGGCTTGGGTGGGTTGAGGTATGCGGCCGCCGAGGTCGCCAACAGTTCGCCGCTGCAGGCGCTGGCGCACGATGCCCAAAGCTTGGGGGTGTTTTCCCCGGTGCAGGACCTCACGGGGCGCCCGCTGGTCGGCAACGGCGCGGACGGGGCCGCCGGTACGGGGCAGGCCGGTGGGAATGGCGGGTGGATTTTCGGCAACGGCGGTGCCGGTGGGTCCGGGGTGGCCGGCGGCACGGGCATGGGCAGCCAGGCCGGTGGTAGCGGCGGGGCTGGGGGTTCTGCTGGCTTGTTCGGCAGCGGTGGGCAAGGCGGGGCCGGCGGGGACGCCCTTGCCGGGAGCGGCGCGGCCGGTGGTAACGGGGGTGTCGGTGGTGGCGGCGGGCTGTTTGGCGCCGGCGGGGCCGGCGGGGCCGGCGGGGCCGGTGGTACCAGCGTGACCCCCGGGATGGCCGGCGGGACCGGCGGTGACGGCGGGGCCGGTGGGTCTGGCGGCCTCTTCGGGACCGGCGGTACCGGTGGGGCCGGTGGGGCCGGCGGGACCGGCACCAGCGGTCCCGGCAGTCTCGGCACCTCCGGCAGCGCACCTGCCGGTGCCCAGGGCGGTGCCGGAGGTGCCGGAGGTGCCGGAGGTGCCAGCGTCATCAAGCCGGCCAACAGCGGCGACGTCTACGTCACCAATCAGGCCGACGGGACGGTGTCGGTGATCGGCCCCGGCCCCGGCGGCACCGTGATCACCACCATCACCCTCCCCACCGGCGGCACCACCGGCGCCATGGCGCAAGAGTTCGAGGTGGCGGTCAGCCCCACCGGCGCCAACGCCGGCGATGTCTACGTCGCCGGCATCATCGAAACACCAGCCACCGGCGGCGGCACCCCGACGACGACCGGCACGGTGTGGGTGATCAGCCCCGACAACAAGTCGGTCAGCACCATCAGCCTCGGCAACAACACCCTCGGCAGCGTCACCGAAGCGATCGGGGTGGCGGTCAGCCCCACCGGCGCCAGCGCCGGCGATGTCTACGTCACCGGCATCACCGAAATACCACCAGCCATGGGCAGCACCTCGCCCCCGACGGTGACCGGCACGGTGTGGACGATCGGCCCCGACAACAAGTTGCTCCCCAACCCCATCAGCCTCAGCAGCAACACCCCCGGCAGCTTCACCGAGGCGTTCGGGGTGGCGGTCAGCCCCACCGGCACTAACGCCGGCGATGTCTACGTCACCAGCGTCACCTTCGACGCAACCGGAACATCGGAAACCGGCGCAGTGTCGGTGATTGACCCCACCCTAGCCGTGAGTGACCCCGCCCACGCCGTTGTCGCTACCGTCCCCGTCGACGCGGGGGTGGGGATTGCGGTCAGCCCCACCGGCACCGGCGATGTCTACGTCGCCAACGGTGGTTTCTCGGTCGGCCCCCCTGGCAGCACCGGCACGGTGTCGGTGATTGACCCCAAGTTAGCCGTGATGGACCCCACCCAAGCCGTTGTCGCCAGTGTCCCCGTCGGCAACGCGCCGGCCGGGGTGGCGGTCAGCCCCACCGACGGCGACATCTACGTCGTCAATAGCAACACCAACACCGGCGTCACCCCCCCCACCCCCTCTCCCCCGGGCACGGTGTCGGTGATTGACCCCACCCTAGCCGTGAGTGACCCCACCCACGCCGTTGTCGCCACCATCACCGTCGGCCAGGACCCAGGCGCGGTGGCGGTCAGCCCCACCGACGGCGACATCTACGTCGTCAATAGCAACGCCAACACCGGCGTCACCTCCGGCACGGTGTCGGTGATTGACCCCAAAGCCGCCGTGAGTGACCCCGCCAACGCCGTTGTCGCCACCATCACCGTCGGCACCAGCCCGGTCTGGGTGGCGATCGCCCCCTAGGCCTAGGCCTAGGGCGGCGGCGTGGACACCGCCGACGTTCAGGCTCGATTGCCCGGTTCCTTACTCGCGCCGTTCCGGCGCTCGCCGTCACCGGGCTGGCCGAACCTTCAGCCGAATGCCGTGTCGATGATCTCCTGCTGCTCGACGGCGTGCACCTTCGACGAACCCGACGACGGGGCCGACATGGCCCGGCGCGAAATGCGTTTGATCCCGGTAAGCCGGGGGAGCAGCTCGGGCAGCTCCAGCCCGAAGCGCGGCCACGCGCCCTGGTTGGCCGGCTCCTCCTGCACCCAGAAGAACTCCCCGGCGTTCTCGTAGCGGTCCAGCGTGTCGCTGAGTCGGCGCCTGGGCAACGGGGCCAGCTGTTCGATGCGCACGATCGCGACGTCGTCGCGCTTGTCCTTGGCCTTGCGGGCGGCCAGCTCGTAATAGATCTTGCCGCTGGTCAGCAGGATCCGGGTGACCTTGCCGCGGTCGCCGACGCCGTCCTCGTAGGTGGGTTCTTCCAGCACCGAGCGGAACTTGATCTCGGTGAAGTCCTTGACGTCGCTCACCGCCGCCTTGTTGCGCAACATCGACTTTGGGGTGAACACGATCAGCGGGCGCATGACCCCATCCAGGGCGTGCCGGCGCAACAGGTGGAAGTAGTTCGACGGAGTCGACGGCACCGCGATGGTCATCGAACCCTCCGCCCACAACTGCAGGAAGCGTTCGATGCGGCCCGACGTGTGGTCGGGGCCCTGCCCCTCGTGTCCGTGCGGCAGCAGCAGCACCACCGTGGACAGCTGGCCCCACTTGGCCTCTCCGGAGCTGATGAATTCGTCGATGATCGACTGCGCGCCGTTGACGAAGTCACCGAACTGCGCCTCCCACAACACAAGTGCGTCGGGGTTGCCCACCGTATAGCCGTACTCGAAACCGACGGCCGCGTACTCCGACAGCGGAGAGTCGTAGACCAGGAACTTGCCGCCGGTGGGGCTGCCGTCCTTGTTGGTCGCCAGCAGTTGCAGGGGGATGAACTCCGCGCCGGTGTTGCGGTCGATGATCACCGAATGCCGTTGGGAGAAGGTGCCACGCTTGGTGTCCTGTCCCGAAAACCGCACCAGCTTGCCCTCGGCCACCAGCGAACCCAGCGCCAGCAGCTCGGCGAAGGCCCAGTCGACCTTGCCTTCGTAGGCCATCTCCCGGCGCTTTTCCAGCACCGGCTGAACCCGCGGGTGCGCGGTGAACCCGTCGGGCAGGGCCAGGAACGCGTCGCCGATGCGGGCCAGCAGCGATTTGTCCACCGCGGTGGATAGGCCCGCGGGGATCATCTGGTCCTCCTCGACCGACAGGCTCGGCTGCGCGCCATGCTTTTCCAGCTCGCGGACCTCGTTGAACACCCGCTCCAGCTGGCCCTGATAGTCGCGCAGCGCGTCCTCGGCTTCCTTCAGCGAGATGTCGCCGCGGCCGATCAGGGCTTCGGTGTAACTCTTGCGGGCCCCGCGCTTGGTGTCCACCACGTCGTACATGTACGGGTTCGTCATTGACGGGTCGTCGCCCTCGTTGTGCCCGCGCTTGCGGTAGCACAGCATGTCGATGACGACGTCGTTGTTGAACTTCTGCCGGAAGTCCACGGCCAGCTTCGCCACCCACGCGCACGCCTCCGGGTCGTCGCCGTTGACGTGGAAGATAGGCGCCCCAATCATTTTCGCGACGTCGGTGCAGTATTCACTGGACCTGGAGAACTCCGGCGCGGTGGTGAAGCCGATCTGGTTGTTGACGATGATGTGGATGGTGCCGCCGACTCGATAACCGGGCAGGTTTGTCAGGTTCAGCGTTTCGGCGACAACTCCCTGGCCGGCGAAGGCGGCGTCGCCGTGCAGCATCATCGGCACCACCGAGTAGCGCTGTTCGCCGTCGGAGTCCAGCAGGTCTTGCTTGGCCCGAACCAGGCCCTCCAGCACCGGGTCCACGGCTTCCAGGTGCGACGGGTTGGCGGTCAGCGACACCTGAATGTCGTTGTCGCCGAACATCTGCAGGTACACGCCGGTGGCGCCGAGGTGGTATTTGACGTCACCCGAACCGTGCGCCTCCGCCGGGTTCAGGTTGCCCTCGAACTCGGTGAAGATCTGCGAGTACGGCTTGCCGACGATGTTGGCCAGCACGTTGAGCCGGCCGCGGTGCGGCATCGCGATGACTACTTCGTCCAGGCCGTATTCGGCGCACTGGTCGATCGCCGCGTCCATCAGCGGGATCTGGCTTTCGGCGCCTTCCAGCGAGAAACGCTTCTGCCCAACGTATTTGGTCTGCAGGAAGGTCTCGAAGGCCTCGGCGGCGTTCAGCTTGCTCAAGATGTATTTCTGTTCGGCCACAGTCGGTTTGACGTGTTTAGTCTCGACCCGCTCTTCCAGCCACTCCTGTTGTTCGGGGTCGAGGATGTGCGTGTACTCCACCCCGATGTGCCGGCAGTAGGCGTCGCGCAGCAGGCCCAAAACGTCGCGCAGCTTCTTGTACTCGCAACCGGCAAAACCGTTGACCTTGAACACCCGATCGAGGTCCCACAGCGTCAGCCCGTGGGTGAGCACCTCGAGATCGGGGTGACTGCGGAACCGGGTTTTGTCCAGCCGCAACGGGTCGACGTCGGCCATCAGATGGCCGCGGCTGCGGTAGGCCGCGATCAACTCCATCACCCGGGCGTTCTTGTCGACGATGGAGTCCGGGTTGTCGGTGCTCCAGCGCACCGGCAGATACGGGTTGCCCAGCTCGCGGAAGATCTCGTCCCAGAAGCCATCCGAGAGCAGCATCTCGTGGATGGTGCGCAGGAAGTCACCGGATTCCGCGCCCTGGATGATGCGGTGATCATAGGTGGACGTCAGCGTGATGAGCTTGCCGATGCCCAGTTCGGCGATGCGTTCCGCGCTGGCGCCCTGAAACTCGGCCGGATATTCCATGGCCCCGACACCGATGATGGCGCCCTGGCCGGCCATCAGCCGCGGCACCGAGTGCACGGTGCCGATGGTGCCCGGGTTGGTCAGCGAAATCGTCACTCCGGCAAAGTCTTCGGCGGTCAGCTTGCCGTCGCGGGCGCGGCGGACGATGTCCTCGTAGGCGGAGACGAATTCCGCGAACCGCAGCTCGTCGCAGCCCTTGATGCCGGCCACCACCAGCGAGCGCTTGCCGTCCTTGCCCTGCAGATCGATCGCCAGGCCCAGATTGGTATGGGCTGGTGTGACGGCCGTCGGCTTGCCGTCCACCACGGCGTAGTGCCGGTTCAGGTTGGGGAATTTCTTGACGGCCTGAACCAGCGCGTAGCCCAGCAGATGGGTGAAGGAGATCTTGCCGCCGCGATTGCGCTTGAGCTGGTTGTTGATCACGGTGCGGTTGTCGATCAGCAGCTTGGCCGGCATGGCCCGCACGCTGGTCGCCGTCGGCACCTCCAGCGACGCCGACATGTTCTTGACGATGGCCGCTGCCGCGCCGCGCAGCACCTGCAGTTCGTCACCTTCGGCCGGCGGGACGGCGGCGGCTTTGGCGGCCGGTGCGGCGGGTGTGGTTGGCGCGCCGTTGCCCGCCGTTGCGGAGCTGGCAGCGCTGGCGGCAGTGGCCGGGCTGGTAGCGCTGGCGGGGCTGGAAGGCGCCGGCGACGGCGCGGGCTTTGCTTCTGGGGCAGCCGGTTTTGCTTCCGGCGCGGGGGCAGCCGGCTGCCCGTCGGCTGGGGCCGCGGTGTCGGCGGTTGACTCGGGGTTGTAGTCAACCAGGAATTCGTGCCAGCTCGGATCGACCGAGGAGGGGTCGTCGCGGAACTTGCGGTACATCTCTTCGACCAGCCATTCGTTCTGCCCGAATGGTGAACTTATGTTGCCCACGGCCGCTGTTCGCCTCGATTCTTTTGTTCTGCAAGCGTATTGCGCGACGCCTGCAACTTTGCAGCACCCCGGGTGGCGGAGTGCTTCGCACTCGCGGCGGGCCTGGAGGTTTCCGCCTCATAAAGGCTATCGCTTCACCGGCAATCCGTGGGGGGCACTCAGCCTCGTCAGGCCGAGGGTGGCGTGACGACGCGACACTGTGCGCTTGCGCCGACGGTGCCCTGGCGGTGTAGCCAGCTCCGGGCGTCGCCGCCTTTTGTTGGTGGGCGTCAGCTGCTCCCGCCGCCACCCCCGTCGCTGCCGGTGCTGAAGATTGAGCCGCCGGTGCCGCCTATGTTCACGCCGCCGCCGGCGCCGCCGCCGTTCTTGAGGGTGCTGCTGGCGGTGCCGGACCCGCTGCCGCCTGCCCCGCCGCTGGAACCAGGGGAGCCGGGGCCACCGTTGCCGATGCCATTGGTGACGTTGGCGCCGGCACCGCCGCCGCCACCACCTCCGACGCCGGCGCCGCCCATCCCACCGGCGCCGCCGCTCTTCGTGACGGGGTTAACGGTGGAGGTGGCGCCGCCGCCCGCCCCGCCGTTGCCGGCAGTGGCGCTGGCGGAGCCGGCCCCGCCGCCGCCACCGCCGCCGCCGCCGGCAGCGCCAGTGCCCAGGGTGCCGCCGGCCCAGGCGCCCGCGCCGCCGCCGCCGCCGGCTCCGGCGGTTCCGCCGGTACCGCTCGAGGCAGCGGCACCAGCGCCGCCTGTGCCGCCGGTGCCGCCGGTGCCGGTGGCCGTGCCCGTGCCGGTGGAGTTGGCGGTGCCGCCTGTGCCGCCTGTGCCGCCGGTGCCGCCGGTGCCTCCCGTGCCGCCGCTGCCGATGCCGGTGCCGGCGTTGCCGCCAAAGCCGGCGCCGCCGCCGCCACCACCCCCGCCGCCCCAGACTGAAGAGTGGTTGACCACGGGTATCGAGTCGTTGCCGCCGGTGCCGCCGCTGCCGCCGCTGCCGCCGTTGCCGCCATTGCCATTGGTTCCGCCGTTGGGGGTGCCGCCGCCGGCGCCGCCGCCGCCGCCAGCACCGCCGCCGCCGCCATTGCCGCCGGCCGTGATGTTGGTGCCGGGGCCGGTCTGGCCGTTGCCGCCGTTTCCGCCGAGGCCACCCTGGCCCCCGTTGCCGCCGGTGGCGCCGACGCCGCCCGCGTTGCCGCCGGCGCCGCCGTAGCCGCCCCCGCCGCCGCTGGCGCCGTAGTTGGCCTGGTAGCCCGGTTGGGTCGCGCCGTTTGCGCCGTCCGCGCCTGCGCCGCCTGCGCCGCCTGCGCCGCCTGCGCCGCCGTTGCCCGACGTCCCGCCGGTGCCGCCGGTGCCGACCGCGCCGCCGGCCCCGCCGTAACCGCCGTTGCCGCCGTAGCCGCCGTAGCCGGCGCCGGTGCCGGGGTCCGGGACGCCCGAGCCGCCGTTGCCGCCGGCGCCGCCCTGGCCACCGGCGCCGCCGCTGCCATTGGTGCCGCCGTTGCCCGCGCCACCCTGGCCACCCGCGCCACCGCCGCCACCGTAACCGCCGCCGGCGCCAGTATTGGCGGCGCCTTGGGCCCCGGCCCCGCCCGCGCCGCCGGCGCCGCCTTGGCCGCCGGTGCCCGCGCTGCCCGCGGTGCCGCCGGTGCCGCCGGTGCCGGCCGCCCCACCGAAACCAGCGGCGCCACCATTACCGCCGCCGCCGCCGTAGCCGGCGTCGTAGGTGCCGTCGTCGTTGTAGCCGGCGCCGCCTTGACCGGCGGCGCCGCCTTGGCCGCCGCCGCCGCCGCTGCCATTGGTCGCCCCGGAGACAGCGTTGCCGCCCGCGCCGCCGGCGCCGCCAGAGCCGCCGGAGCCGCCGGAGCCGCCGTAGTAGTAGGCCGTGCTGGTGCCACCATTGGCGCCTTGGCCGCCGGCCCCGCCGTTGCCGCCGGCGCCGGCGGTGTCGCCGCTGTAGTAGGTGGCGCCGCCTTGACCGCCGGCGCCGCCAGAGCCGCCGCTGCCGCCGTAGCCGCCGTAGTAGCTGTAGCCGGTGCCGCCGGTGCCGGCCGCGCCGGCCGCCCCGCCGTTGCCGCCGGTACCGCCGGTGCCGCCGGAACCGGCGTCGTTGCTGCCGTCGTCGAGCTGGCCGGCGCCGCCCTGGCCGCCAGCGCCGCCGTTGCCGCCGCCGCCGGCGGAGCCGTGGTATGCGCCGGACACGGCATTGCCGCCGGTACCGCCGGCGCCGCCTTGACCGCCGGCACCGCCGGCGCCGCCGCTGCCGTAAGCCGGGCCGGTGCCGCCGCCGCCGCCTTGGCCGCCTTGGCCGGCGTAGCCGCCGCCGCCGGCGGAGTGACCGCTGTAGGTGGTGGCGCCGCCTTGTCCGCCGTCGCCGCCCTGGCCGCCGGTGGCGCCGGCGCCCGCGGTGCCACCGGTGCCACCGGTGCCGACCGCGCCGCCTTGGCCGCCGGTACCGCCGTAGCCGCCGTAGCCGCCGTAGCCGGCGTCGTTGGTGCCGTCGTCGGCGTAGCCGGCGCCGCCTTGGCCGGCGGCACCGCCTTGACCGCCGCTGCCGCCGCTGCCGCTGGTTGCACCCACGACGGCGTTGCCGCCGGCGCCGCCGGCGCCGCCAGAGCCGCCGTTGCCGCCGTCGCCGCCGTAGTAGTGGGCCGCCCCGGTGCCGCCGTTGCTGCCTTGGCCGCCGTTGCCGCCGGCGCCGCCGGCGCCGGCGGTGTCACCGCTGTGGGTGGTGGCGCCGCCTTGACCGCCGGCGCCGCCAGAGCCGCCGGAGCCGCCCGAGCCGGCGTAGAAGCTGCCGCCGGTGCCGCCGGTGCCGGCGGTGCCGGCCGCGCCGCCCGCGCCGCCTTGGCCGCCGGCGCCGCCGGCGGTGGCGTCGTTGCTGCCGTCGTCGGCATAGCCGGCGCCGCCCTGGCCGCCGTAGCCGCCGGTGCCGCCTTGACCGCCGGAGCCGTTGGTGCCGCCGTTGCCGGCGCCACCCTGGCCGCCCTGGCCGCCGGCCGCGCCGTCGTCGCCGGTGCCGCCCGCATTGCCGATGGTGCCGGTGACGCCTTGAGCGCCGGCTCCGCCGGTGCCGCCGGTGCCGCCGTAGCCGCCGCTGCCCGCGCTGCCCGCGGTGCCACCGCTGCCGCCGGTGCCAGCCGCTCCACCCAGGCCAGCGCCGCCACCCGTACCGCCAGTACCACCGGCGGTGGCGTCATTGCTACCGTCATCGGCATAGCCGGTGCCGCCGGTGCCGCCGTAGCCACCTTCGCCGCCTTGGCCGCCTTGGCCGTTGGTGCCGCCGTTGCCGGCGCCACCCTGGCCGCCCTGGCCGCCGCTGCCGCCGGCATCGCCGGTGCCGGCTGGATTGCCGATCGTGCCGGTGACGCCTTGGGCGCCGCTCCCGCCGGTGCCGCCGTAGCCGCCCTGGCCGCCGATACCGGCGCTGCCCGCCACACCGCCGGTGCCGCCGGTACCGACGGCACCACCCAGGCCCGCGCCGCCTCCAGTGCCGCCGGTCCCACCGGTACCGGCGTCGTTGCTGCCGTCATCGGCGCCGCCGTAGCCGCCCTGACCGCCGTAGCCACCTTGGCCGCCGACGCCGCCGCTGCCGTTGGTTGCCCCTGAGACGGCGCTGCCGCCTTGACCGCCTTGACCGCCGGCCCCGCCATCGCCGCCGGTATAGCCGGTGCTCGCGACCGGACCGGTGGCACCTAGGCCGCCGTAGCCACCTTCGCCGCCTTGACCGCCCGTACCAGCGGTGTCACCGCTAACGGTGGCGGCTCCACCTTGACCACCTTGACCGCCCGCACCGCCGGTGCTGGCCGCGCCGACGGCCCCACCGGTGCCGCCGGCGCCGGTCGCACCGGCTTCACCGCCGCCGCCACCCGTGCCGCCCATACCACCGGCGGTGGCGTCGTCGCCGCCGTCATCGGCATAGCCGACACCGCCCTGGCCGCCCTGACCGCCGGCTCCGCCAGCACCACCGCTGCCGTTGATGCCGCCATTGCCCGCACCACCCTGGCCGCCGTAGCCGCCGCTACCACCGTGACCGCCGGCGGCGCCACTATCGCCGACTGTGCCGGGGGCGCCTTGGGCCCCAGCCCCGCCGGCGCCGCCGGCCCCGCCTTGGCCGCCGGTGCCCGCGCTGCCCGCAACGCCGCCGGTACCGCCGGTGCCGACCACCCCACCCAGACCAGCACCACCACCCGTGCCGCCGCCGCCGCCGGAGCCGGCGTCGTTGGTGCCGTCGTCGTTGTAGCCTGCGCCGCCTTGGCCGCCGGCACCGCCTTGGCCGCCGCCGCCGCCGCTACCGTTGGTCGCCCCGGAGACGGCGTTGCCACCCGCACCGCCGGCGCCGCCCTGGCCGCCGGAGCCGCCGAAGCCGCCGTAGTCGTAGGCCGTGCTGGTGCCACCATTGGCGCCTTGGCCGCCGGCCCCGCCGTTGCCGCCGGCGCCGGCGGTGTCGCCGCTGTAGGAGGTGGCGCCGCCTTGACCGCCGGCGCCGCCAGAGCCGCCGCTGCCGCCGTAGCCGCCGTAGTAGCTGTTGTAGCCGGTGCCGCCGGTGCCGGCCGCGCCGGCCGCCCCGCCGTTGCCGCCGGTACCGCCGGTGCCGCCGGAACCGGCGTCGTTGCTGCCGTCGTCTAGGTAGCCGGCGCCGCCCTGGCCGCCGCCGCCGCCGGCGCCGCCGCCGCCGCCGTAGCCGTGGTATGCGCCAGACACGGCATTGCCGCCCGCGCCGCCCGCGCCGCCGGCGCCGCCTTGACCGCCGTCGGAGGCGCTGGCGCTGGCCGTGCCGGTGACACCAGCGCCGCCGGAGCCGCCGCCGCCGGCGTCTCCGCCGCCGCCGGCGGAGTCACCGCTGGTGGTGGTGGCGCCGCCTTGGCCACCGGCGCCGCCTTGGCCGCCGGTGCCGCCGGCGCCCGCGGTGCCGCCGGCGCCGCCGGTGCCGACCGCGCCGCCTTGTCCGCCGGTGCCGCCGTAGCCGGCGTAGCCCCCGTGGCCGGCGTCGTTGCTGCCGTCGTCGGCGTAGCCGGCGCCGCCTTGGCCGCCGCCGCCGCCTTGGCCGCCGCCGCCGCCGCTGCCGTTGGTTGCCCCGGAGACGGCGCTGCCGCCGGCACCGCCGGCGCCGCCCTGGCCGCCGTTGCCGCCGAAGCCGCCGTAGTCGTGGGCCGTGCCGGTGGCACCATTGGCGCCTTGGCCGCCGGCCCCGCCTTGGCCGCCGGCGCCGGCGGTGTCGCCGTTGTAGTAGGTGGCGCCGCCTTGACCGCCGGCGCCGCCGGAGCCGCCGCTGCCGCCGGAGCCGCCGTAGTAGCTGTCGCCGGTGCCGCCGGTGCCGGCGCCGCCGCCCGCGCCGCCTTCGCCGCCGGCGCCACCAGTGCCGCCGGAGCCGGCGTCGTTGCTGCCGTCATCGAGGTAGCCGGCGCCGCCCTGACCGCCGCTGCCGCCGGTGCCGCCGCTGCCGGCGTAGCCGTTGTATGCGCCGGACACGGCATTGCCGCCGGCACCGCCCGCGCCGCCGGCGCCGCCTTGACCGCCGTCGGAGCCGCTGGCGCTGGCCGTGCCGGTGACACCAGCGCCGCCGGAGCCGCCGCCGCCGGCGTAGCCGCCGCCGCCGGCGGAGTCACCGCTGGTGGTGGTGGCGCCACCTTGGCCACCGGCGCCGCCTTGGCCGCCGGCGCCGCCTGCGCCCGCGGTGCCGCCGGTGCCGCCGGCGCCGACCGCGCCGCCTTGTCCGCCGCTGCCGCCGTGGCCGCCGGTGCCGCCGGCGGTGGCGTCGTTGGTGCCGTCGTCGGCGTAGCCGGTGCCGCCTTGGCCGCCGAGACCGCCGGTGCCGCCAGCGCCGCCGCTGCCGGTGCTGCCGCCGTTGCCGGCACCGCCCTGACCGCCTTGGCCGCCGGCTCCGCCGGACCCGCCGGTGCCGCCAGCATTGCTGATAATGCCGGTAGCGCCTTGGGTGCCGGCCCCGCCGGTGCCGCCTTGGCCGCCCGCGCCGCCGGTGCCCGCGGCGCCCGCGCTGCCGCCGGTGCCGCCGGTGCCGGCCGCCCCACCGAGGCCGGCGTCGCCACCGGTGCCGCCAGTGCCGCCGGCGGTGGCGTCGTTAGTGCCGTCGTCGGCGTAGCCGACACCGCCGGTGCCGCCGACACCGCCGGTGCCGCCAGCGCCGCCGCTGCCGGTGGTGCCGCCGTTGCCGGCACCACCCTGACCGCCTTGGCCGCCGGCCCCGCCCGCAAAGCCGGTGCCGCCAGCATTGGCGATTGTGCCCGCGGCGCCGACGTCACCGGCGGCGCCGGTGCCGCCGGCCCCACCGTTACCGCCAACGCCCGCGGCACCCACCACGCCCGCCGTACCACCGCCAGAGCCCGCCGACCCGCCGGCACCCGCGTCACCGCCAGCCCCGCCGACCCCACCAGCACCACCGGCCACACCGGAGCCCACACCCGTGACACCGTCACCACCGTCGCCACCCAGACCGCCGTTACCGCCCCCACCGCCGGTGCCGTTGGTGCCGCCCGCCCCCGCGCTACCACCGGCACCACCGTTGCCGCCGGCACCGCCGGCAAAGCCAGTAGCACCGGCCCCGCCGCCACCGGTGCCCGGGGCGCCGACGTCACCGGCGGCGCCGGTGCCGCCGGCCCCACCGTTACCGCCAACGCCCGCGGCACCCACCACGCCCGCCGTACCACCGCCAGAGCCCGCCGACCCGCCGGCACCCGCGTCACCGCCAGCCCCGCCGACCCCACCAGCACCACCGGCCACACCGGAGCCCACACCCGTGACACCGTCACCACCGTCGCCACCCAGACCGCCGTTACCGCCCCCACCGCCGGTGCCGTTGGTGCCGCCCGCCCCCGCGCTACCACCGGCACCACCGTTGCCGCCGGCACCGCCGGCAAAGCCAGTACCACCGGCCCCGCCGCCACCGGTGCCCGGGGCGCCGACGTCACCGGCGGCGCCGGTGCCGCCGGCCCCACCGTTACCGCCAACGCCCGCGGCACCCACCACGCCCGCCGTACCACCGCCAGAGCCCGCCGACCCGCCGGCACCCGCGTCACCGCCAGCCCCGCCGACCCCACCAGCACCACCGGCCACACCGGAGCCCACACCCGTGACACCGTCACCACCGTCGCCACCCAGACCGCCGTTTCCGCCCCCACCGCCGGTGCCGTTGGTGCCGCCCGCCCCCGCGCTACCACCGGCACCACCGTTGCCGCCGGCACCGCCGGCAAAGCCAGTAGCACCGGCCCCGCCGCCACCGGTGCCCGGGGCGCCGACGTCACCGGCGGCGCCGGTGCCGCCGGCCCCACCGTTACCGCCAACGCCCGCGGCACCCACCACGCCCGCCGTACCACCGCCAGAGCCCGCCGACCCGCCGGCACCCGCGTCACCGCCAGCCCCGCCGACCCCACCAGCACCACCGGCCACACCGGAGCCCACACCCGTGACACCGTCACCACCGTCGCCACCCAGACCGCCGTTTCCGCCCCCACCGCCGGTGCCGTTGGTGCCGCCCGCCCCCGCGCTACCACCGGCACCACCGTTGCCGCCGGCACCGCCGGCAAAGCCAGTACCACCGGCCCCGCCGCCACCGGTGCCCGCGGCGCCGACGTCACCGGCGGCGCCGGTGCCGCCGGCCCCACCGTTACCGCCAACGCCCGCGGCACCCACCACGCCCGCCGTACCACCGCCAGAGCCCGCCGACCCGCCGGCACCCGCGTCACCGCCAGCCCCGCCGACCCCACCAGCACCACCGGCCACACCGGAGCCCACACCCGTGACACCGTCACCACCGTCGCCACCCAGACCGCCGTTTCCGCCCCCACCGCCGGTGCCGTTGGTGCCGCCCGCCCCCGCGCTACCACCGGCACCACCGTTGCCGCCGGCGCCGCCGGCAAAGCCAGTACCACCGGCCCCGCCGCCACCGCTGCCCGCGGCGCCGACGTCACCGGCGGCGCCGGTGCCGCCGGCCCCACCGTTACCGCCAACGCCCGCGGCACCCACCACGCCCGCCGTACCACCGCCAGAGCCCGCCGACCCGCCGGCACCCGCGTCACCGCCAGCCCCGCCGACCCCACCAGCACCACCGGCCACACCGGAGCCCACACCCGTGACACCGTCACCACCGTCGCCACCCAGACCGCCGTTACCGCCCCCACCGCCGGTGCCGTTGGTGCCGCCCGCCCCCGCGCTACCACCGGCACCACCGTTGCCGCCGGCACCGCCGGCAAAGCCAGTACCACCGGCCCCGCCGCCACCGGTGCCCGCGGCGCCGACGTCGCCGGCCCCACCGTGGCCGCCGGTGCCGCCAGTGCCGCCGACACCCGCATTACCCGCGCTACCTGCGGCACCCGCACCGGTGCCGGCCGCGCCGCCAGTGCCGGCGTCACCACCGTTACCGCCGGTGCCACCGGCCTGGCCGTCGCTGCCCAAACCGGCAGCACCATCACCACCGGTGCCACCGCTCCCGCCGTTACCGCCCAGCCCACCGTTGCCGGTGGTGCCACCGGTCCCCGCGTTGCCGCCGGTCCCGCCGGCACCGCCGACGCCGCCGGTGAAGCCGGTCCCACCCGCGGTGGTGTTCGCGTCGCCGGCCCCACCGTTGCCGCCGGTGCCGCCAGTGCCGCCGACACCCGCATCACCCGCCACGCCGGCTTTCCCCAAGACGTTGAAGGGTCCTGGGGCGCCACCGGCCCCACCGGCCCCGGCGTTACCGCCAACCCCGCCATCACCGCCGGCCCCGCCGTCACTACTGGAGCCCACGCCGCTGCCACCGACCCCGCCGGTGCCGCCACCGCCACCGGCCCCGCCGAGGCCGCCAGCCCCGCCGGCCCCACCCAGCAGCGCCTGGTTGGCGCCACCGGCCCCACCCTCACCGCCGGTGCCGCCGACCCCGCCGGTCACCCCGGTCCCGCCGGGCACGATGCCCGCGGCGCCGTCGTTACCGGCCCCGCCTCCTCCGCCGGCCCCGCCGACCCCGCCGGCGCCGTTCATCGAGAACGCCTGAGTGTTGGCCCCTCCGGCCCCGCCGACCCCACCATTACCGCCAGCCCCGCCGGCACCGCCGACCCCGCCGGCACCGCCGTTACCGCCGCCGAGCAACCCGTTGGCCCCACCGGCCCCGCCGCTACCACCGGTCCCGCCCGCAACCGTGGCGTTCCCGCCGGCCCCGCCGCTACCCCCTTGGCCCCACAGGCCCGCCGACCCGCCGACCCCACCAGTGCCACCGTTGAGGCCGCTGGTGCCCGACCCACCATTGCCGCCATTGCCGACAATCCAGCCGCCGGCCCCGCCGTTTGCCCCGGTCCCCGCCGCCCCATCGGCGCCGTTGCCGAACAACGGACGCCCGGTCAGGTCCTGCACCGGCGAAAACACCGCCAGGGCCTGTGCCTGCTGCTCCAAGGTCTGCAGCGGTGAGGCGTTAGCGGCCTCGGCGGCCGCATACGACCCCGCGCCGCCAGTCAACGCCCGCACGAACTGGGCATGAAAGGCCGCCGCCTGAGCGCTGAGCGCCCGATACTGCTGGGCGTGCATGCCAAACAACGCCGCGATCTGCGCCGACACCTCGTCGGCGGCCGCGGCCGCAATGCCCGTCGTCGACGGCGCCGCCGCCGCAGTGGCGGCATCGATCGTCGACCCAAGACTGGCCAAATCCGAAGCCGCTGAGGCCACCAGCTCCGGCGCTGCGATTACAAACGACATCCCCCACCCCCCGATCGAGACGACCCGCCACCCAGTCAGGCGGCCGCAAAGCACAAGCAGACGCGAATCGTATCGCTAACCGAGCGCACTCAATGTCGTTTTCATAGGAACCCCTACGCGGGCGCAAAACCGCCAAAGCAGCCCCGGACTACGCAGCAAGAACCACCCTGACCAGTCGTAGCGGCGACCTGCCGCGGCGGCGCGGCTTCTAGCAAACCCGATGGCGCACACTCAGTCTCGCTGCGGCAGGACCATTGCAAAGCGAAGCCGGGCCTAGCAGGTTGCAAGCCGGCCGCTAGCGACAAAGGGTCGCTAGCCAGCCTCGTGGATCGCCGGTAACAGGTGCAGTGTGCCTGGCCAGCGCGCCGGCGGGGCGCCGAACGCGGTGCGGGCGTTGCGGATGATCTTCTTGCCCACGACGCGGTTGCCGACACCGCCGATCGCGGCGCCGATGCCGACCGGCAGCATCTTGCCGAACATCAGCGCGCCACGGCGCACCGTGTACTTCTTGACGGCGTATTTGAGCATCCGGGTGTTTAACCGCGCCAACGTCGACATCGGCAGCGAGGCCATGCCCTCCGCCAACCAACCGCCGTTGGTGCGGCCCGGCCCGATCAGTTCGCCCAGGGCACGCTTGGTGTCGTCGCCGATAAGGGCGGCGAGCACCAGAGCGCGGCGTCGTTCCCGGTGGTCGGCGGGGATGCCGTACACCGAGGCGAGCGCCAGCACGAAGACCGCGGTGGCCTCGAGGAAGAACACGGTTTCCCCGGCGCCCGCGGACAGCGCCGTCAACGTCCCGACCCCGGGGAACGTCGCCGTCGAACCCACCGCCGCGCCGCTTGCCGTCAAGGCGGTCAGGTAGCGCTTTTCCAGCTTGACGGCGATCTCGGCGGGGCTGGCGCCCGGGTACGCGCGTCGCAGCCGGGCCACGTAGGCCTCGGCCGCCGGGCCCTGGATCCGCGAACTGCGCTCGATGAGCTGCGCCAGTGCACGCGCGGACGCTTTGGGCTTCTCATCGCCAGCGGCCGGCATTTGGTCCGGTGTTGACCTGCTCCGTCGGGCGCACATATATTTGCCTCTCCTGCTGATGGCGTCCCTCTAGGCTAGCGTCCGTCCAGCGAATAGCGGGTAGAGCGCATCTCGGGGCTATCTGTTCTGCGGTTTCGGAGGTAATTACCCCATTGCCGGGATACTGCAGGCTGGACCTCGGTTGGTGACGATGCGGGCTGTTGGCGGGCCCGCTGGACTTCGCGGGCTGGAATGGTGGTAGCCACCCTCGTGGGATATACCACCCGGTATGCGGGTAAGCCGGTCGAGCAGGGCCGGACAGGACGGAATGTCGATGACCCATTCGCTGAGGTTGCCGGGCAGTTGGGCACTCGGTAACACCGTGGACAAGCCGCGCGATCAAGCGCAACCCACGGTCGCCTCGCTGGTGCGTCCCAGAGCCATCTTCGGGGCCATCTTCGGGGCCATCTTCGGGCGCGAAAACGAGGCGGGTGCATGACCGCGGCGACGATCCGGGCCCCGGGTGACACCGGACGCGCGGGATCACGCGCGGGATCCGAAAACCCCTGGAACGCGCTGTGGGCGATGATGGTCGGCTTTTTCATGATCATGCTCGACGCGACCATCGTCGTGATCGCCAACCCGACCATCATGGCCGACCTGCGGGTCGGATACTCCGAAGTGGTTTGGGTGACCAGCGCTTACCTGCTGGGGTATGCGGTGGTGTTGCTGATGGCCGGCCGACTCGGTGACCGGTTCGGCCCCAAGAACCTCTACCTGATCGGTCTGGCGGTGTTCACCGCCGCCTCGCTGTGGTGTGGGCTGTCGGGCAGTGCCGCTATGCTCATCACCGCACGCGTCGTGCAAGGCGTCGGGGCTGGGGTGCTCACCCCGCAGACCTTGTCGACGATCACCAGGATCTTCCCGGCGCAGCGCCGCGGTGTCGCGATGAGCGTGTGGGGTGCCACCGCCGGCGTCGCCAGCCTGGTGGGGCCGCTGGCCGGCGGTGCGCTGGTCGACGGGCTGGGCTGGGAGTGGATCTTCTTCGTCAACGTCCCGATCGGCATCGTCGGCCTCGGGTTGGCGTTTTGGCTGGTACCGGTGCTGCCCACGCAGAAGCACCGGTTCGACCTGATCGGCGTCGGGTTGTCCGGGGCGGGAATGTTTCTGGTCGTCTTCGGGCTGCAGCAGGGCCAGTCCGCTCATTGGCAGCCGTGGATCTGGGCGATGATCGTCGCCGGCGTCGGGTTCATGGCGACATTCATCTACTGGCAGTCGGTCAACACCCGCGAGCCGCTGATCCCGCTGCACCTCTTTGCTGACCGGGACTTCAGCCTCTGCAGCGCCGGGGTGGCGGTGATCGCGTTCGCGACGACTGCCTTGGTGCTGCCGCTGACGTTTTATGCGCAGGTGGTGTGCGGGCTGTCGCCGACCCGCTCGGCGCTGCTGATCGCGCCGCTGGCGATCGCCAACGGTGCGCTGGCGCCGTTTGTCGGCATGATCGTCGACCGGTACCACCCGATGCCCGTGCTGGGTTTCGGCTTTTCCATGCTGGCGATCGGTCTGACGTGGCTTTCGTTCGAGATGGCCCCGGGCACGCCGATCTGGCGGCTGGTGTTGCCGGTGTTGGCGACCGGTGCCGGGATGGCGTTTGTGTGGTCGCCGCTGACGGCTACCGCGACCCGTAATGTGCCGCCGCGGTTGGCCGGCGCGAGCTCTGGTGTGTACAACGCGATTCGGCAACTCGGGGCGGTGCTCGGCAGCGCCGGCACGGCCGCGTTCATGACGTGGCAGATCGGCGCCAAGATGCCGCCGATGCCGCGCGATCGGCACGCACCCACAGGCGAAGGCGGCGCCTTGCAACTGCCGGAGTTCCTGCGCGAGCCGTTCTCGACGGCGATGTCGCAGTCGACACTGTTGCCGGCGTTCATCGCGTTGTTCGGGATCGTTGCCGCGGTGTTGCTGGTCGGCTTCAGGCCGTGGGCACGCGCTGGCGGTGATCTGCGCGGTCGTGGGTCAGAGGTCGGCTTCGTCGACGGTGACGAGGGCGATGATGACGACGACTACGTCGAGTTGATCCTTCGCCGCGAGCACGAGATTGAGCACGAGATCGAGCGCGACATCGGGGAAGAGGAGGGCGACACCGAGCCGCTGCTGGTGCCGCGGTTCGGCCACCTTCCCCCAGTCCCCGCCCCGGCCCCCGCGGCCTGGCACAGCGATCCCGTCGAATCGTGGCACAGCTTGCTTGCCGACCCGGTGCCGCGATCCGAACCGATTGGCTTCGCCCACAACGGCTTTCACATCGAAGACGAACGCCGCTTCCGTTCGATAGCGGGGTTTTCCCCGCGACGCCACAGCGACACGCCTGGTGATCGGCTCAGCGAATACGAGGCGCCGGAAAACCGGCATTACCGTCCCGATCCGGACGACGATCCCACCAGCTACGGCCGGCATTCGTCCGTCTGATCGCTGGCCGCACCTGATGGGAGTCGGCGACGGCTCGCATGTCAAATCGATTTGAGATGAAAACCGCGACAGCGCAGGAAATCTCATCAATCGACGGTATTCTCTGCCCGTCCCGTCAATAATCTCCCTCAGTCGTGTTGGGCGACCGAGGGGAAACGCAGGTGTCTTCGTATGTGATCGCGCTACCGGAAGTCCTGGCGGCAGCGTGCGGGGATTTGGCGGGGCTCGGATCGGCGATCAAGTCGGCCAACGCGGCCGCGGCAGCCACGACGACGGAGCTGCTGCCCGCCGCCGAGGATGAGGTGTCGACCGCCGTCGCGAAGTTGTTCGGCGCCTTCGCCCAGGACTATCAGGCGCTCAGCGCGCGCTCGGCGCAGTTGCATGACCAGTTTGTGCGGACTTTGACCGCCGGCGCGGACGCCTATGCGGCCAGCGAGGCGGCCAACGCGTCGCCGTTGCAGGGTCTTCAGGATCTTGGCGTGTTTTCGCCCGTTGAGTTGCTGACGGGGCGCCCGTTGGCGGGCAACGGCGCAGACGGTGCGGCGGGCACCGGGGCCCCGGGCGGCGGCGGCGGGTGGCTGTTCGGCAATGGTGGCAACGGCGGCTCGGGGGCTGCCGGCCAGGCCGGCGGGCGCGGCGGCGATGCGGGGCTGTTCGGCAACGGTGGCAACGGCGGGGCCGGGGGGACGGGTGTAACCGGGACGACCGGGGCGGCGGGCGGCACCGGCGTCACCGGCGGCACCGGCGGTACCGGCGGTACCGGCGGAACCGGCGGCTTGTTCGGCAGCGGCGGTGCCGGCGGGCAGGGCGGGACCGGCGGGCAGGGCGGTACCGGTGGTGCCGGTGCCAACGGCACCACCGGGGTGGCCGGTCCCAGCAACGGGCTTGGCGGCAATGCTGGTAATGGCGGCGACGGCGGTGGCGGCGGTAACGGCGGTACGGGCGGGGCCGGTGGCCAGGCGGGGTTGTTCGGCCAAGCGGGCGCCAACGGCAACGGCGGCAACGGCGGTGTCGGCGGCACCGCCGGGGCCGGTGGCACCGGCGGTGCCGGCGCGGCAGGTACCCCCGACAATCCCGACGGCGGCATGGGCGGTGACGGCGGGAATCCGGGCAACCCAGGCTTAGGCGGTTTCGGCGGTCCGGGCGGCGGTGCCAATGCCACCCCGGGTACGCAGGGTGGCGTAGGTGCCGCGGTCACCAGCGGCGGTGACGGCGGTCAGGGAGGGGATGGCTTTACCGCCACGGCCATGGGTCAGACCCCGGGCCAAGGCGGCGCCGGCGGCACCGGCGGCCTGTACGGCACCGGCGGCGCCGGCGGTGACGGCGGCGACGCCGACGCGGGCGGTACCGGCGGTAGGGGCGGCGACGGCGGCGACGGCGGCATGTTCGCCAACGGCGGGAACGGCGGCACCGGCGGAACCGGCGACACGGGCGGGGCCGGCGGTAACGGCGGCAGTGGGTCTGGCTCCGGAGCCGAAAATGCCATCGGCGGCGCCGGCGGGTCCGGCGGCACCGGCAGCACCGGCGTCGGCGGCGCCGGCGGCAACGGCGGTACTGCATTTAGCGGCGGAGCCGGAAACGCCGTTGGCGGCACCGCCGGGGCTGGTGGCGCCGGCGCCGCGGGCGGCGGGGCCGGCGGTAACGGCGGGGACGCCACCAACGCCGGAACTGGAGAAGCCATCGGTGCCGCCGGCGCGGCCGGCACTGGCGGTGGCGGCACCGGCCCGGGCGGGGCAGGCGGCGACGGCGGTTTCGGGATCGTCGACAACGCCTCGACGGCCACCGCAATCGGCGGAGCCGGAGGAGCCGGTGGCGATGGCACCAGCGGCGGGGCCGGCGGTGACGGCGGCTTGGCGTCCACCAACGGAACCGGAAACGTCATACCCGGCACCGGCGGGGCGGGCGGCAACGGCACCAGCGGGCCCGGCGGCGATGGCGGCGCGGGTGGCGGCGCGGGCGTCAATAATGCCGCCTCCACGGTCGCCCCTGTCGGCGGCACCGGCGGGGTCGGTGGCAACGGCACCACCGGCGGGGCCGGCGGCGCCGGCGGCGTCGGGTCCATCATTGGCCGCACCGCTCCTGCTACGGCTAACGCCTTCGGCGGTACCGGCGCAGCGGGCGGCACCGGCACCGCCGGCAGCGGCGGGGCCGGCGGTGCGGGCGGCGAAGCGCTTAACTTCGGAGCGGGAGACGCCACCGGCGGCCACGGGGGGTCGGGTGGCACCGGCACCGCGGGCTACGGGAACGGCGGTGACGGCGGCACCGGCATCAACTTCGGGACCGGAGACGCCACCGGCGGCGCCGGAGCGGCCGGCATCAACGGCGGCACGACCACCCCCGGTGGGACAGGCGGCAACGGCGGGGACGCGGTCATCCGCCTCAACGGCCCGGCGGGTAACGACCCCTCGACGGGTAATGCCATCGGCGGGGCCGGTGGCGTTGGTGGCGACGGCAGCAGCGGCGGTACCGGCGGTAGCGGCGGTGGGGCGTCAACCTTCGGAACCGGAAAAGTCACCGCCGGCGCCGGCGGGGCGGGCGGCGCGGGCCTCGCCGGGGCCGGCGGCAACGGCGGCCGAGGCGGCTCCGCGGAAATCGACAGCACCGTCTCTACGGTTGACGCCACCGGTGGCCACGGCGGAATCGGCGGCAACAGCGGTGGCGGCACCGGTGGTGCCGGCGGCGACGGCGGTACTGCGTATAACCACGGAAACGGAGATGCCGTGGGCGGCAACGGCGCGGCCGGTGGCACCGGCACCGTGGGCGGCGGCTCCGGCGGTAACGGCGGTTCTGCGACCGCCTACGGCACCGGGGACGCCACGGGCGGCGCCGGAGCGGCCGGCACCTCCTCCGGCGGCGTCACTGGCAGGGGTGGGAATGGCGGCTCCGGCGGCGCCGCGTCTGTCCAGGAGGCGGCTACCGCTACCGCTGCCGCCACCGGCGGGGCCGGTGGCATTGGTGGCGACGGCGCCATCGGCGGTGGCGGTGGTTACGGCGGCTCGGCGTCCACCACCGGAATCGGCAACGTCACGCCCGGCACCGGCGGGGCGGGCGGCACCGGCACCACTGGCCCCGGCGGCAACGGGGGCGGCGGCGGCAGCGCGGAAATCAGTAACGACAACTCTACGGTTGCCGCTGTGGGCGGCACCGGTGGTGCGGGAGGCATCGGTGCTGCTACCGGTGGGTCCGGCGGCAGCGGCGGCGAGGCGGAAATCGACAGCACGGTCTCTAAGGCCGTCGCCACCGGCGGCACCGGGGGAGTGGGCGGCAACGGCACCTCGGGCGTCGGCGGCGCGGGCGGCGACGGCGGTGCTGCGACTAACGACGGAACCGGAGACGCCGTGGGCGGCAAAGGCGCGGCCGGTGGCACCGGCACCGTGGGCGGCGGGAACGGCGGTAGTGGCGGTATGGCGGTCAACAACGGCACTGGAAACGCCACCGGCGGCGCTGGCGCGGCCGGCACCGGCGGCGGTACCACCGGCGGCGGAGGGACCGGAGGCGACGGTGGCGGCGGGGTTGTCATGAATAGCGGGTCGAAGGCTATCGCCACCGGCGGGGCGGGTGGCGCCGGTGGTGCTGGCACCAGCGGCGGTTCAGGCGGCGACGGCGGCGCCGCGAACAATACCGGACTGGGACTCGCCAACGCCGGCGACGGCGGCGCCGGCGGCGCCGGCACCACTGGCCCCGGCGGCAACGGGGGCGACGGCGGTGACGCCACTGCCGCTGTCACGGGCAACGCCAAGGGCGGCTCCGGCGGCTCTGGCGGAGCTGGCGTCAACCCGGGCCAACCCGGCTCGCCCGGATCGCCGTAGCCAGTCGTCTGGCCGGGACCGTTCGCCCACAACGTCTCTCAGTCGACTCAGCCGGCCCGACCGGACGCGGTCAGGGCCAGGAACGCGCCCAAATCCATCAGGCCGGCGGGGGTGGCGGGCAGGTACTCGGTCAGCATCTCCGAGCGCACGATCACCGCTGCATATTGGGCCCGGCTGATCGCGACATTGAGCCGATTCCTGTTGAGCAGAAACGAAATTCCGCGGGGCACTTCGTCGATGGACGATGCCGTCATCGAGATGAGGACCACCGGTGCCTGCCCGCCCTGGAACTTGTCCACCGTTCCCACCCGAACCCCGCCGAGGCCCGCCGACGTCAACCGGTGACGCACCAGCGCCACCTGCGCGTTGTACGGCGCCAGCACCAGCACGTCGGAGGCGGCCAACGGCCGGGTGCCGTGCTCGTCGGTCCACGAGACGCCGAGCAGCCGCCTTATTTCGGCGGCTATCGCGTCGGCCTCCTCCGGGCTGTCGGTCGAATTACCTTGATGGGCAACGGAAAGCACGCGCACGCCGGGCCGGCACCCGTCGAGGTGACGCGCTGCGGTGCGCTCGGTGTGAGAATGCAACCGGCCCTCATAGGCCAGCGTTGAGACGGCGGCACACACCGCTGGATGCATCCGATACGACCGGTCCAGGAAGTAGCCGCGCTCATCGGGCAGCGTGTGCTGACCATCAACCAGCCAGTCCAGCGCGGACGTGTCGACCGGTTCGGGATGAGTGCCCTGACTGACCTGCGGCAGCTGCTGCGGGTCGCCGAGCAGCATCAAGTTCGCCGCCGCCGGAGCCACGGCGATGGTGTTGGCCAAACAGAACTGCCCCGCCTCGTCGATCACCAGCAGATCCAGGCTGTTTCGGGGCACCCGATTGCCGTTGGCGAAATCCCAAGCCGTACCACCGATCACGCATCCGACGGTGTCGGCGATGAATGCCGGATACTCGCTCGCGTCGATCTGCCGCCAGCGCCTGGCGCCGTCGTCGTAGCCTTTCTTCGCGACTCGCTGTGCATCCAGCCCGGCCGCGACGACGTAGTCCAGCAGGTTTTCCACCGTGGCGTGCGATTGTGCGACAACGCCGACGCGCCAGCCGTTTTCTTTGACCAAGCGGGTGATCACCGCAGCGGCGGTGTGCGTCTTGCCCGTCCCCGGCGGTCCGTGCACCGCCAGGTACGACGAGTCCAGGTCCAGTGCCGCGGCGGTGATGTCGGCGACCACGTCGGTGCCGCGGGGCAGCGGGGCGCCGCTGCGGGTGCGGGGAGCGCGGCGCAGCAGAATGTCGACCAGCGGGGTGCGGGGCAGTTGCGGCAACCCGGCGGCCCACGCGGCCGCCGTCGTTTCGATGGAATCGCGCAGGGCCGTGGTCTGCACCGGCGGTCCAGGGGTGAGCGCGAATGGCAGCTGCTGAAATGCGTTGCCGTCAGCGCCTATTCGCTCGACGATGACCACTTCGGTGGGCACCGTCGGGTCG
Organism: uncultured Actinomycetota bacterium; assembly: GCA_963845595.1. Lineage (GTDB taxonomy): Bacteria > Actinomycetota > Actinomycetes > Mycobacteriales > Mycobacteriaceae > Mycobacterium. The sequence goes on along the minus strand of CAWJSU010000001.1, from coordinate 382,510 downwards.
TCGGCCTCGACCACCTCGGCGCGCCCGGCCGCCCGCCGGTCGGGGCTGTCGGTCATGCCCGGCGGGGCCGGGGGCTCGTAGAGCGCGAACACGTTGGTCTGCAGGTCACCCCGCGCCAGCTCACCGCGCAGCAGCACCCGTCGCTGCGGCTTGCGCGCGCGGGGCGGCGTGTGCCAGTCGACGCAGACCGACGCGTCGTCGGCGACGAAGACGTCGGTGTTGTCCGCCCATTCGTCGACCGGGAAGTTCAGCCGGTCGAAGTGCGCCCACCAGAACGGTTTGTCCTCTCGGCGATGGTAGCCGCGCGCGGCGGCCACCAGGGCGACGGCCGTCTGCTCGGGTGTGCGGTCGGCGACGCCGGCGTCGCCGGTGAAGGCCGCCAAGGTCACTGCCAGCTGATCATGGTCTTCGACGGTGTTGCCATTTGGAACCGGTTGCGCGCCAATGGGTACGACGCCGGACTCGTAAGCGCGCAGCATCAGCCAGTTTCGCAGCTCGCGGGTAGACCGGCAGTCGTAGTGGTTGTAGTCCTCGATCTCCTTGAGCACGTTGGCGGCCTCGTCGCCGCGGCCTTCGGCCCGCAGTTCGCAGTACCTCGCGTAGGAAGTGATCGACGCCGCGGCGGTGGTCACTTCGCCGGCGCGCAGCTGCGCCCCCATGTAGAGCGGCTCCAGCGCCTTGAGGCTGAACGATTCGGCGCCCACGCGAATGCTCTTGCGTACCAATGGGTATAGGTCAACCAGCGTCCCGCTGCGCAGTAGCTCGTCGACCTCGTCCTCGCCGACCCCGTACCGTCCGGCGAGCCGCAACAGCGCGGTCTTCTCGTACGGCGCGTAATGGTAGATGTGCATGTGGGGGCGGCGCTTGCGGCGCTTGGCCACCAGCGCCAGGAAGTCGGTGAGTGCCTTGCGTTCCTCCGCCCGGTCATGCGCCCACAGCGGGCGAAAGCCACCCTTTGTCTCCAACACCCCGAACAGGTATTCCAGACCCCATTCGCGGCCGTCGGCGGTCCATAGCGGGTCGCCCTCGAAGTCGAAGAACAGGTCACCGGGATCCGGCTCCGGTAACAGCGTCAGCGGCTGCGGGTCTATCGACCTCGAACTGCGGAATGCCGGTGTTGCGTTGCAGGACTTGCAGTTTGGCCTGCGCGGTGAGGTTGCCCAGCGCGCTGGGCGCCAGGTCGGGCACCGGTCCGGTATGGGCGGCCAGCTCGCCGATCGTCGCGATACCGGCGCCAAGCAGCTTGTCGCGCTGGGTCACTCGCATACCGGCGACCAGCAGCAGGTCGTCGGAGGCACGCACCTGTTCTTGCACAGCGGACAACGGAAACACGCCCTTACGCCCTCGTCCGCCCAGCGCACCGGCGCCCCCGCCGCATAGTGCTCGTCGAGCAGCCGCTGCAGCAGCGCGCGCTGGGATCGGTAGACCGGGATCAGGTCGCAGACCCGATACGACACAACGGTTCCGTCGCCCAGGTGCAGCTCGGCCTCCGGCGCCACCGGGACGCCGATGCCGGCCAGCGCATCGGCGTAGGCCGCCAGCTGCAGCAACGCGGTGACCTTGGCTGAGCGGGCCAGCTTGGTGTCGACGACCCGATACTGGTCACCGTCTCGCACCAGGAAGTCGGCGAACCCGACGAAGCGGCCGTCGAACATCGCGGCCTGATACACCGCCGGGGCGCGGTCGGCGATGGCGCGCCGGGTCGCCTCGGCGGCGGCGGTGAGCCCGGCGATCGTGTAGGCCGGACGGCCAATGACCGCGACGGCGTCCCCGAACTCGTCGCGCAGTCGATCGAGTTGGCGTCGCTCATGCTCATTACCGAGAACGGCTGTGCGCGCGAACAATTCGTCTTCAACGGCGACGGCGGGGCCCCGGCCGAGTTTCGGCGTCGAAATCCCGCAGCAGCGCGTACTCGCAGCGGGCCGCGGCGGCCAGATCCGAGGCGCTGTAGACGACGTTGTCGCCGGTGACGAACACAGCAGCCACTGTAGGTGAGGGGCCCGACACCATCGGTGACGTCGGGCGCGTGCCTCGAGGTCGGAGACGCTCTAAGTGACGAGAGCCGGGCTAGATCGGGCTAGATCTTGGGCTAGATCCGGACTGAAGCAGGACTAACGGACTTAAAGCCGGACTAAGTAGCACCGTCCCGAAGCCGGGCGAAATCCCAGTGGCGCGCTACTGAGCTCGTCCTGCGCCAATCCGAGTGACGATACCGATCACGGAGCTGGACCGGACGCCGTGGCCATCCTTCCGCCATGACAGGGATCGAGAAACGACGATCAGTACCTCGAAATTTGCCGGTCGCGACGGCGCGCTTACGCACCAGACAAGGGGTACGAGATGTCGTCATATGTGATCGCCGCACCAGAAGCTTTGGCGGCAGCATCGGCGGACTTGAGCGGGATCGGATCGACGATCAGGGCGGCCAACGCCACGGCAGCGGCGTCGACGACGCGGTGCTGGCCGCGGGCCAGGATGAGGTGTCGGCGGCGATTGCGGGGTTGTTTGGCGCCTACGCCCTGGATTATCAGGCGCTGAGCGCGCAGTCGGCGCTGCTGCATGACCAGTTTGTGCGGGCTTTGCAGTCTGGTGGTAGCGCGTATGCGGCCGCTGAGGCGGCTAACGCTTCACCGTTGCAGAGCCTGCAGCAGGACCTCCAGGCCCTGGCGATATTTTCGCCGGCTAAGGACCTGACGGGTCGCGCACTGTTCGGCAACGGCACCGATGGGGCGGCGGGGACCGGGCAGGCCGGCGGCGATGCTGGGTGGCTTTTCGGCAACGGTGGCAATGGTGGGTCGGGCACCACCGGCCCGAACGGTGGCAATGGTGGGGCTGGCGGGCGGCAGGCCTGTGGGGCGCCGGCGGTAACGGCGGGGCCGGCGGCAACGCCACCGCTGCGGGCGGGACCGGTGGTAATGGCGGGGCCGGCGGGGCCAATGGGCTGTCCGGCGGCGGCGCCGGCGGTGCCGGCGGCGGCGCCGGCGGTGCCGGCGGCCCCGGCGGCACCGGGCCCTCGAGCATGGTGCCCGGCGGGACCGGGATGGCCGGAGGGGTCGGCGGTAACGGCGGTAATGGTGGGGCCGGTGGGCCAAACCAGGCGGTGCTGGGTGGGGCCGGCGGGATGGGCGGCCTGGGTGGTCAGGGCGGCGCTGGCGGCACCGGTGGCGACGGTGGTTCCGGTGCGGGCTCTGGCAGCGTCGGCGGGGCTGGCGGGGTGGGCGGGGACGGCGGTAACGCCGGGGCCGGTGGGGCCGGTGGCGCCTCAGGAAGCAGCTTCTCAGGGCAAGCCGGGGTGGCGGGGCACGCGGGTACCGGTGGGACCGGTGGGACTGGTGGTAACGGCGGGGCCGGTGACGTCGGCGCGGCCGGCACATCGGGCGCCACCACGGGTGGCACCGGCTTTGCGGGCGGCGCCGGCGGTGACGGCGGTACCGGCGGCGGTGCGGGTGCCGGCGGCACCAATGGCTCGGGTGGCCTGGGCGGCAACGGCGGCGGTGGCGGCACTGGCGGTGCCGGTCGTTCCGGCACGGGAGTGGGCGTGCTCGGCGGTGCCGGTGGCCACGGTGGTAACGGCGGCGACGCTGGCGACGGTGGCGCGGCCGGCGCCGGCAGCGGTGCGGCGGGCAACACAGGCAACGGTGGTAATGGTGGTGAAGGTGGTAACGGTGGGGCCGGTGGTAACGGTGCGCCCGGTCTTGCGGGCAGTTCCCTCGCTACCGGTTATACCGGTGGCACCGGTGGCACCGGCGGTGCCGGCGGCAACTCCGGCACCGGTGGCACCAACGGCAGCGGCGGGGCCGGCGGCCAGGGCGGCAGCGGGGGCCACGCCGGTAGCGACTTCTCCAACGACCCCGGCGACGAAACCGCTCCGGGCGGCGGCCGGGGCGGCACTGGCGGCAACGGTGGCAATACCGGCACCGGTGGCACCGGTGGCACTGGCGGCGCGGGCGGCGCCGGCGGCCAAGGTGGCGACGGCGCTACGGGCGCCAGCATCGGCGGCTTTGGCCGCGGTGACGACGGCGGGGTCGGTGGCCAGGGTGGACTCGGCGGCAACGGCGGCAACGCCGCGATGGGCGGCACCGACGGCGCCAGTGGCGCCGGCGGCCGCGGCGGCAACGGCGGCAACGCCGGCTCCGGCATTGCCGACGGCAGCACCGGCGGCAACGGCGGTGCCGGCGGCACGGCCGGCACGGCCGGCACCGGTGGCACCTTCTCAAGCCCCGTCGGGGGCGCCGGCGGCGCCGGCGGCACCGGCGGCACCGGCGGCACCGGCGCCGACGGCTGGGTGGGGAGTAACGACACTGGCCTCAGCGGCGGCGCCGGCGGCCAAGGTGGCGCCGGCGGCGCCGGCGGCAGCGGCGACCAAGCCGAGTCCGGCGGCGCCGGCGGGCAGGGCGGGCAGGGCGGCCAGGGCGGCAGTCTGGGCGCCAAGACCTCCACCAGCACAGATATTTACACCGGCGGCGCCGGCGGGCAGGGCGGCCAGGGCGGCCTCGGCGGCGCCAGCAGCGGCGGCCTCTTGACGAACACCGGCGGCGCCGGTGGCGAGGGTGGAACCGGCGGGTCAGCCAACACCGGTTCCCAGGCCACCCCTCTCTATAAAGCCGGGACTGGCGGCACCGGCGGCACCGGCGGCATCGGCGGAGGCGGCGGCTCAGCGAGCGGCCCCGGGGCCACCGGCGGAAACGGCAACGTGGGCGGCATGGGTGGCAAGGGTGGCACCGGCGGGATCGGCGATTCCGGAAATACTGCTGGTTTCAACCAAGCCGGCGGCGCCGGCGGCACGGGCGGCGGCGGCGGTGCCGGCGGCGCTGGCGGCACCGGCACCACCAACGGCTCCGGTGCCGCCGGCGGCACCGGCGGTGCCGGCGGTACGGGCGGCGCCAACGGTAGCCACTCAGGCGGGGTCGGCCACCTCGGTGGCTTGGGTGATCCGGGCGCGGGCATTAAGGGCGGCCGCGGCGGTACCGGCGGCATCGCCGGCAACGGCGCCTTCTAGCGCTCGCGGCATCTGATCGTCACGGTGTTGTCGATGCGGCGGCGCTGATCCGAGGCGGCAACTGCCTCCTTGGAGTCGCTCGTGGTCGCCGTCGATACGGGCGCGGGTTTTCGGGGATCGCCCGCGCCGGTCGAGTCGCCGGCGCTCATGTTCGTAACCGAGCACGGCATTTTGCGGGAGTAGTTCGTCGTCGGCGGTGACGGAGCGACCCCAGCTGAGCTTTCGGGCGAAGTGCGCTGTGGACGATGCTGTCGCTCGGCCGCGAACGCAGCAGCAACTATAGGTAGGGCGCCTGTCGGCGCACTCAGGCGGGTGTTACCGATGAGCTCTACAGCCGATGCCGTTCCAATGGAACTTCACCGAGGTGGTCAAGCCGATGCCGCCGGGGTAGGTCAAGGCCACCGTGTCGCCGGTGGTCTGCGACCGCGTCAATGCCGTTGAACCCGTAGGTGTCCGGCACCCCTTGCGGTATGAACTGGCCGAGATGGAACATCACCGCGCGGGTGGTGGGATTGCCGGCGTTGGTGTTGGCCTTGATGATGACCGCCGACAGCTGGGCGCACTCGTTGTAGTTACCGGCCAGCGGTTCCGGACTCCAGGGCTGCTGACTGCGCGGATCGCGGGGGAGGTCGGAGACCGCTTTGGCGATGGTGGGCGAGGCGAGGTTGACCGCACACGGGTCGGCCGGGGCGGGGGTGCTGCTCGGCGGCGCCGCAACAGGTGCCGGGCTGGCCGCGGGCGGCGCGGACATCGAGGCGGTCGCCGAGGTGGGCTGTGGCGTCTTCGCCACGGTGGAGTCCCCGGAACCGCAGCCGGACAACGTCGCGGCGGCCAACGCGACGGCGGCCAGGCCCGTCAGCGGCTCGGCGCGGCAGTGTAGCGACCACACATCGCGCACGGTACCGCGATCGGGCCGGCGGGCGTGGCAGGCGTGGCCGGGTGGCCGAGAGTTCGCTGTCCCGAGGTGCGCAGTTGTACCGCTGATGCGGCGTGTCGCCGTACCGACACGCGCACTCGCGACCTCTGCGGATGGTGGTGACCCGCCGCGCCCAGCTCCGCTGGGTTCGCGATCACCATTAAGCTCCATGTCAAATGACCCTCCCGGACAGCTCGCCCGTGGCGTCCCCTGTGACGTTTGCCGACCTGCAGATTCACCCCTCGGTCATGCGGGCAATCGCCGACGTCGGCTACGAGTCGCCGACAGCCATCCAGGCGGCGACGATTCCGCCATTGATGGCAGGTTCCGACGTGGTGGGCCTGGCGCAGACCGGCACCGGCAAGACCGCGGCTTTTGCGATCCCGATCCTGTCCAAGATCGACGTCACCAGCAAAGCAACCCAGGCACTGGTGCTGGCGCCCACCCGCGAGCTGGCTCTGCAGGTGGCCGAGGCGTTCAGCCGCTACGGGGCTTATCTGCCGAAGATCAACGTGCTGCCGATTTACGGCGGGTCGTCCTACACGCGTGCAACTGGCCGGGTTGCGACGCGGTGCGCACGTAGTGGTGGGCACCCCCGGTCGTGTCATCGACCACCTGGAACGCGGGACGCTGGACCTGTCGAGCGTCGACTACCTGGTGCTCGACGAGGCCGACGAGATGCTCGCCATGGGTTTCGCCGAAGATGTTGAGCGCATCCTGTCCGAAACGCCGGAATACAAACAGGTCGCGCTGTTTTCGGCGACCATGCCGCCGGGGATCCGCAAGATCACCACCAAGTATCTGCACGATCCGTTCGAGGTCGCGTCCAAAGCCAAAACTGCTACGGCCGATAATATTTCACAGCGCTACATACAGGTTGCCGGTCCGCGCAAGATGGACGCGTTGACCCGGGTGCTCGAAGTCGAACAGTTCGAGGCGATGATCGTGTTCGTCCGCACCAAACAGGCGACCGAGGAGGTCGCCGAAAAACTGCGTGCCCGAGGGTTTTCCGCGGCCGCCATCAACGGCGATATCCCGCAAGCGCAGCGCGAGCGGACCATAGCCGCACTCAAAGACGGGCGCATCGACATTCTGGTCGCCACCGATGTGGCCGCGCGCGGGCTGGACGTCGAGCGCATATCGCATGTGCTCAACTACGACATCCCGCACGACACCGAGTCCTACGTGCACCGGATCGGCCGCACCGGCCGGGCCGGGCGCTCGGGGAGCGCGCTGTTGTTCGTCTCCCCGCGGGAGCGTCACCTGCTCAAAGCGATCGAAAAGGCAACGCGGCAAACGCTTACCGAGGTCGAGCTGCCCACCGTCGAAGACGTCAATGCCCAGCGGGTAGCAAAGTTTGCCGATTCCATCACCGACACGCTCGGCGGTCCGGGAATCGAGCTGTTCCGCAGACTGGTAGAGGACTACGAACGCGAGCACGATGTCCCAATGGCTGACATCGCCGCGGCGCTGGCGTTGCAATCCCGCGACGGCGAGGCGTTCCTGTTGGCGCCCGAACCTCCGCGCCAGCAGCGCGAGCGCAATGAGCGCACCCGTGACGAACGTCGGGACCGTCCCGAAAAGCCAAGGCAAACCAGACCTTTCACCACCTACCGAGTCTCCGTGGGCAAACGGCACAAGATCGGTCCGGGCGCGATCGTCGGCGCCATTGCCAACGAGGGGGGTCTGCATCGCAGCGATTTCGGCCACATCGCGATTGGGCCGGACTTCTCGCTGGTGGAGCTGCCGGCCAAACTGCCCAAAGCGACGCTGAAAAAGCTTGAGCAGACCCGCATCTCGGGCGTGCTGATCGACCTTCGGCCGGAGCGGTCATCCGACCGTTCACCCGACAAGCCACGCGGCCGCGAGGGTGGCAAACCACGCAGGAAACACGCCGGATGACCCTGTCCAAAGAAAGGGACGCCCAGGGCGGACTCGAACAGACCTCGCACGCGGACCGGGTCGCATCGCTGACCGGCATCCGCGCGGTCGCCGCCCTGCTGGTCGTCGGCACCCACGCGGCCTACACCACCGGCAAGTACACCCACGGCTACTGGGGCCTGGTCGGTGCCCGGCTGGAGATCGGCGTTCCGATCTTCTTCGTGCTGTCGGGGTTCCTGCTGTTCCGCCCGTGGGTGAAGTCGGCGGCCACCGGCGGCCCGCCGCCTTCGCTGAGTCGCTATGCGTGGCACCGGGTTCGGCGCATCATGCCCGCCTACGTGATTACCGTGCTGATCGCCTACGTCCTGTACCACTACCGCGAAGCGGGGCCCAACCCCGGACACACCTGGGGCGGATTGATCCGCAACCTCACGCTGACGCAGATCTACACCGACGGCTACCTCGGTAAGTATCTGCACCAAGGTCTGACCCAGATGTGGAGCCTGGCGGTAGAGGCCGCCTTCTACGTGACGCTGCCGCTGCTCGCCTACCTGCTGCTGGTGGCGCTCTGCCGGCGCCGATGGCAGCCTAAGTTGCTGGTGGCCGCCCTGGTTGGGCTCATGCTCATGAGCCCGGGATGGTTGATCCTGGTGCACACCAATCACTGGATTCCCGACGGCGCCCGGCTGTGGCTGCCGACCTACCTGGCCTGGTTCCTCGGCGGCATGATGCTGGCTGTGCTGCAGGCGATGGGCGTGCGCTGCTACGCATTCGTCGCGATTCCGCTGGCGGTCATCTGCTACTTCATCGTGGCGACGCCGATCGGCGGGGCGCCAACCACATCGCCGGCGTCGCTGCCGGAGGCCCTGGTCAAGACGGTTTTCTACGCCGCGATCGCCACCCTGGCGGTGGCACCGCTGGCCCTCGGTGATCAAGGGTGGTACTACCAGCTGCTGGCCACCCGACCGATGGTGTGGCTGGGTGAGATCTCCTACGAGATCTTCCTGATCCACCTGGTGACAATGGAATTCGCCATGGACTATGTCGTCGGCGCGCACGTGTATACCGGCTCGATGCTGTACCTGTTCATCGGGACGCTGGTGATTACCATCCCGTTGGCCTGGGTGTTGCACCGGTTCACGCGCGTCAAGGCCGACTAGGTGGGTTCAGTGGATTCGGGGCCTCCGCATCCTCGCCTCACCATGGTCGCGGTCTGCCTCGCGGTCTTCATGTTGCTGCTGGACATGACCATCGTTTCGGCCGCCCTGGCCAACATCCAGTCATCGCTGCACGCCGAACTCAGCGGGCTGCAGTGGGTGGTCGACGCCTACGCGCTGCCGATGGCGGGGCTGCTGCTCACGGCGGCCACCGTGGGGGATCGGCTGGGACGCCGACGTCTCTATCTGGGCGGGATGACGGTGTTCACCCTAGCCTCGGCCGGTTGCGCGCTGGCGGGCAGCATCGAGATGCTCAACCTGTGCCGGGCAGTCCAGGGCGCCGGCGGGGCGGTGTTGCTTGGCGTCTCGCTGCCGATGGTGGCCGCGGCCTTTCCCGAACAACGGGGGAGGGGCATCGCGATCGCGATCTACGGGGCCGTGATGGGCGCGGGCGCGGCCGCCGGGCCGTTGCTGGGCGGAGCGCTGGTCGGAGCGTTCGGCTGGGAATCGATCTTCTTGATCAACGTGCCGATCGGCATCGTGGCGCTGGTGGTCGCCGTGCGGTTCGTCCCGGAAACCCGCGCCGCACAACAACGCCCACTCGACCTGTTCGGTACGGCCGTGCTGTCGGCCGCTCTGCTCGCGGGTGTGTATGCGTTGATCGAAGGCAATCGCCTCGGCTGGACCAGCGCAGTGATCCTGGTGGTCGGCGCGTTCTGCATGGTGAGCCTCCTCGTATTCGGTTGGTGGGAATCACGCGTGGCCGCCCCGATGCTCGACCTGGGCGTGGTGCGCCGACCGGGGTTCGCTGGGGTATCGCTCGCGGCGTTCGCGGCCGCCGGAACCCTGATCGCCTCGACCAACTACCTGGCGCTGTATTTCATGAACACCTTGGGCTACAGCCCATTTCAGGCCGGCCTGCGCGCCCTCCCGTTGACCGTCGCATGCGTGCTGGGCGCCCCGCTGGCGATGACCGCCGCGCGCTACCTCCCGGCCTGGATGTCGATCCCCGGCGGTGTCGTGCTGATCGCGGCCGGCCTATGGCTGATGACCGGGGTAACCGAAAGCGCCCAATGGACCCATTTCATCGCCGGCTCCATCGTCGCCGGACTGGGCCTGGGCGGCCTATTCGCGCTGACGTCTGACATCGCACTGCAATTCGTGCCGGTCGCCGACGCCGGCATGGCAACCGGCGCGGTGAGCACGGTCCGTCAGGTCGGCATTCTGGCCGGGGTCGCCGGCCTGGGTGCCCTATTCAACCGGCACGCCGCCGACGGCGCCTCCGACGGGCTGGCCAAACTCCCCGGTGTCGCCCAGGGTGCGGTTCATCAACTCATCGACGGATTGTCCGCGGGTGCCGGTCTACGGGTACTCGATTTCCTGCCGGCCGACTATCGGCCCGCGCTACCGGCTCTCGCGCGGATAGCCCGGCAGGCAAGCGCCGACGGAATGCAGGCGGCCCTGGTGGGCGCCGCAATCGCCGCGACGCTGGCCGCGGTGGGCGCGGCCATCCTGATCGCGGTAGGCGCGCGAAGCAACCGTGTTTCACGGTAAAACCGATTTGCTGAAGGGAGGTCCGGGTAACCTTCCGAATAAGATGATCGCTGACACAATCCTGATCCCCGCGACCGACAACGGCCGCTACAGCGTCATGATTTCCACCGACCCCGCCGACGTCGAAGCCGCGCAGCGGTTGCGCTATCAGACGTTTGCCGAAGAATTGGGGGCCGCGCTGCCGCAGGCCGTCCGTGGCCGGCTGACCGGGGAGATGATCGACGCCGACCAGTTCGATCCGCACAGCGATCACTTGTTGGCCAAGGACGCGACGACCGGACAAATCGTCGGCTGCTACCGGCTGCTGCCACCCGAGGGCGCCCGGGCCGCCGGGGGACTGTTCGCCGACACCATCTTCGACATCGGTGGCCTAAACCAGTTGCGCTCCAAGCTCGTCGAGCTCGGCCGGGCGAGTGTGCATCCCGAACACCGCAATGGTGCCGTGATGGGTCTGCTGTGGGCGGGGATCCTCCGTTATCAGGAAATCACCGGCCACGAATGGGGAATCGGGTGCCTATCGGTCCGGATGGAAGGTGGCGGGCCGCGGGGCGCACTCGTGCGTGGTGTCCGCGACGCGGCCTTCGGCGCTCATCCCGCACCACCGGAGTTTCGGGTGACGCCTCGAAATCCGGTTCGGATCAATGGATTAAGTCTTTCGGAGTTATCCGACCCGGGGCGGGTGCGCATTCCGCCCATGGTCCAGGGCAGCCTACGGATCGGCGGGTTGATCTGCGGAGAACCCTCCTACGATCCGGATTTCGACATGGCCGATTTCGTCGTCTTGATCAACCGGATGATGGTGCGTGATCGTTATCTGGAACGGTTGATGCGTTCTCATGTCCACTCCTGAACGAACGGATTTGCTCGGCATCGGCTTTGGGCCGTCCAATCTCGCGTTGGCGATCGCGCTGGCCGAGCGCGGGTTGCGTGGTGTATTCGCGGAGGCCCAACCCAGATTCGGCTGGCACCGGGGAATGTTGCTTCCGGGTGCGCGCATGCAGGTGCCCTTCCTCAAGGACCTGGTGACGTTGCGGAATGTCAAGAGCGCTTTCACGTTTCTGAACTACCTCAGTGAGCATGGCCGGCTCGTCGAGTTCATCGGCAGGCATACGTTGTTTCCCAGCCGGCTGGAATTCCACGACTACCTCGAGTGGGCCGCAGACCGCATCGGCGCTGATGTCCGCTATGGACACCGAGTTGTTGAGGTGACTGCTGACGACTCTGGGTTCGCGGTGCGGACCGAACCCGAGTGGGTGATGCGCACGCGGACATTGGTTTTGGGCACCGGTCTGCACCCCGTGCTGCCGGCCGGCGTCGTCGAAAGTGCCCGACAGTGGCACAGCCACTCCCTGCTCGATGGTCTTGCCACGCTGAACTACGCTGTCCCAAAGCGATTCGCCGTTCTCGGCGCGGGTCAAAGCGCGGCGGAGGTGGTCGGCTACCTCCATGAGACCTACCCGCAGGCCGAAGTGCACGGGATCTTTACTCGATACGGCTACAGCGTGGCCGACGACAGTCCTTATGCCAATCGGATTTTCGACCCGGCGGCGGTGGACGATTTCTACGGTGCTGACGAACCGCTGCGTCGACGACTGCTCGATTACCACCGATCCACCAATTATTCAGCGGTCGATCCACAATTGATCGATGAACTCTATTCCCGTGAGTATTCCGAGCGGGTGGCAGGTAGTCGGCGCTTATTCATGCACAACGCATCCGAAGTCACTGGCACGCAAGAATATCCCGACAAACTGCGGCTGACCGTATCCCACCTGGCCAATCACTCGCAGGAAATCCTGGACTGTGATGCAGTGGTTTACGCCACGGGTTATGCGCCGCTGGACCTCCGAGGTTTCCTGGGTGACCTGGCGCGCTGGTACGAATTCGACGCCGGCGGCCGGCCGGCCGCCACGCGGGACTACCGGTTGGTCGCCAAACCGGGAGCACCGGGAGATATCTACCTCAACGGTTCGGTCGAGCACACGCACGGCCTGGCGTCGTCGTTGTTGTCGAACGTGGCGGTGCGCGCCGGGGAAATCGTTGCAGCGGTCAGCAGGCCCGGGCCTATATAGGTTATCCTGCCCTAAGTTAGGGTAGCGAGCCATGGAGGATGCCGGGACAGATGACCGAACTTAAGCCGTCGCGGGGCTGGCAGGGCGCGGTGCTGAAGCTGATGCGCGCCGGGGACTACCGACTCACCCTGACCGACAAGCGCGAGATCAACCCGAACTACCTGAGGTTGACCTTCGATTCCGGCGGGATGCTGGACCAGCACGCCGTACATCCGACGATGTGGATCCGGATCTGGTTCGCCCACGGGCACCAACGCGGCTACACGCTGGTCGACCCCGACCCGGCGGCCGGCACCTTCGACATCGAGTTCGCGCTGCACGACGGCTGCGCATCGGACTGGGCACGAACCGCGCACCCCGGCGACACCGTCGAGGCGACGGTGCTGGGCAGCAAGTTCGCGATCCCCGACCCGCCGCCCGCCGGATACGTGATCGTCGGCGACACGGCGTCGCTGCCGGCGATCAACTCCCTGCTCGGCTCGATCGGGGACGCTCCCGCGCGGGTGTTTCTCGAGGCCTGCTGCGACGACGACAAATGCCTGCCGCTGGGACGCTGTTCCGAGGTGACCTGGGTGGACCGCAAGAACGGCGGTGGCGAGCTGCTGGAGACGGTGCGGGCGGCGGCGTTCGACGCGGGCGACCACTTCGGCTGGGTCGCCTGCGACACCCGCACCACGCGCTCGGTGGCCAAGGTGCTGCGTGAGGAATTCGGCATTCCAAAGAAAGCCATTAAGGCGCAGGCCTATTGGGTCGTCTGACCTAAGCAGCGCTGCGGGTGCCCGGCGGCACCCGCAGCGATAACGGAGTTAGTCGACGATTTCGACGGGCCCCGTTTTGACGGGCGCCGCACGAATCGGCTCGGGTAGGGATATCCCTCGCATGGGCGGCGGCTTCACTGGTCCCGGTCCCGTCGGTGGCGCCTTCACCGGTGGCGGGATCACTGGTCCCGGTCCCGTCGGTGGCGCCTTCACCGGTCCCGTTCCCGAGGGCGGCAGCACCGGTCCCGGTCCCGTCGGTGGCGCCTTCACCGGTCCTGTTCCCGAGGGTGGCGTCCCGGTCGGCGGCGTCCCCGGCTTCGGCATACCCGGCAGGCAGCCCATCAGTTGTTGCAGCGGCGCCATTTGCGAAACGGCAGTCGAGGCGCCCGAGTGGTACCCGAACATCGCGGTCACATCCTGGGCCCACATCTCGGCATATTCGGATTCCTTCTGCGCGATAGCCGGGAAGTTCAGCCCAAACAGATTCGTGCTGGCCAGAGCGTTGGTGACCGCCCGATTCGCCGCGATCAGCGCAGGTGGCACCGTGGCGGAGCGCGCCGCCTCGAATGCGGACGCCACCGCAGTTGCCTGGGTCGCGGCCTGCTCGGAATGGCAAGCGGCCGTGCCAAGCCAGGCCGCGTATGGCGCGGCCGCTTCCGTCATCGCCTTCGCCGACGGACCCTGCCACGCCGAGCCGGCCAGGCCCGAGGTCACCGACCCGAACGAGCACGCCGCGGCGCGCAACTCGTTGGCCAAACCGGTCCAGGCCGTCGCGGCCGCGTGCATCGGCTCCGACCCGGCACCTGCGTGCATGAGTGCTGAATTGACCTCCGGCGGCAAACAGGGGTAACTCATCGCCAAATCCTTCCTGCGGCGTTAACTCGGTAATCGACGCATCGAAAGATAACGCCGTGTCGGAGCCGTGTGGTCGATTCGGCAGAAAAAGTGCACATCTCGTATATGCCCTTGACCGTCCCCGAAATCGGAGCTGTCGCGGGAGCCGGCCGGCCGGCCGACCAAAACAACGCTGCGGGTGCCCGGAGGCACCCGCAGCGCGCAATAGGCCGGGCGTCAGCGCTTAGGCAGACTCGGAAGGGCGCCCAGCAGGTGCTGCAGGGGTGCCAGCTGCGAGAAGGCCGTCGAGGCGCCGGAGTGATAGCCGAACATCGCGGTCACATCCGCGGCCCACATCTCGGCGTACTCGGACTCCTTCTGCGCGATGGCTCCGAAGTTCTGCCCAAACACGTTCGAATTTGCCAGCGCGGCGGTCACCGCACGGTTGGCCGCGATCACCGGGGTGGGCACCGTGGCGGTGCGCGCGGACTCGTATGCGGACGCCACTGCCGTGGCTTGGGTGGCGGCCAGCTCGGAATGGCCAGCGGCGGTGCTGAGCCAGGCCGTGTAGGGCGCGGCCGCCTCCGCCATCGCCTTCGCCGACGGACCCTGCCACGTCGAACCCGCCAGGCCTGTGGTCACCGACGCGAACGAGGACGCTGCCGCCCGCAGTTCGCTGGCCATACCGGTCCAGGCCGACGCGGCCGCGTGCATCGGCTCCGAACCCGCACCGGCTTGTACGAGCGCCGAATTGACCTCCGGCGGCAACATTGGGTAGCTCATCAAAATCCTTCCTGAGGGGTGTCGATGTGCCACAACCTAACGCCGGGCCGGAGGCGAGTTCGACACTCTTGCAGGCGAAAACGCACATCTCACATGTCGAACATCGACAACCGGCTTACGCTCACACGCCTGCGGGGAAAAAATGGCATCAGCGCGCTATTGACAGCGGCCCCGATGGGTGTCCCTAACGGCGCGCGGGGAGGTGTGTGACGACCGGCACGACGAACTCCTCGATCATCGCCCGCTCGTCGGCCTCGTCATGACCTGGGAACATCAGCAGCGAGGTGATCACCCGCACCACCCAACGTGCCCGGCGCTGCACGGTGGCGCCATCCACCGGACCGAGAGAGTTGACGAATGCGGCGGCCAACGCGGTGATCACCTCGGACTGTCCGGCAATCTCGCCGCCGATCGGCGGGCGGGTGACGGCGAACCACGATGCCAACGCCGGGTTATCGCGAACCATCCGCAACGTGGCGATGATGCTCGCGATCAGCCGTTGGCGCGGGTCGTCGATACCGTCGATCTGCTGCTTGATCTCGCGGCTGAGCCGGTACGTCTCGCGGTGCACATATGCGGTCCGCAGCGCCTCGCGGTTCTCGAAATACCGGTACAGCGTCGCGCGGGAACAGCCTGCCGCCCGGGCGATCTCGTTCATGCCGATCGAAGCCTGGTCGCGCCGGGTGTAGAGCTGCGCGGCGGCGTCGAGGATCCGGTCGGCCGCCACCTCGGTGCGGCGATCGGACAGCCAGTCATTACCGGGCATCAGGACTTCACTCGAACCGGAACCGACAGCGGACGCCGGACGTAACTGCCGCCGGCCCACTCGATGCCGGACTCGTCGACCTCGAACTCGGGGCAGCGGGCCAGCAGTTCGGTCAGCGCGACCCGGGATTGCATCCGGGCCGCGGCCGCACCCAGGCAGTGGTGTGCGCCGTGGCTGAAGGTCAGGATGTTGCGCGGGCACCGGGTCACGTCCAGCTCGCCCGCGTCCGGGCCGTATTGCCGTTCGTCCCGGTTGGCCGACCCGTACAGCAGCAACACCTTGCGACCGGCGGGGATGGTGGTGTCGTCGATCGTCACGTCGCGGGTGACGGTGCGGGCCAGTCCCTGCACCGGCGAGGTCACTCGCAGCAGTTCCTCAACGGCGTCGGGAATGCGCTCGGGGTCCTCGACCAGCCGCCGACGCTGATCGGGCCGCTGGTGCAGCACCGGCATGGAGCCGCCGAGCATGCCGGTGACGGTGTCGTTGCCGCCGGTGACCATCGTGAACGTGAACGCCAGCACCGAAAGCGTGCCGGCGATGTCCCCAGCAACACCCCCGCCGCCCACCCCGGCGGCAACCAGGTGCGAGATGGTGTCGTCTTCGGGATCGGTTAAGCGCCGCTCGATCAGCCCGGTGAAGTAGGCCATCATCGACTCGACCGCATCGCCGACGGTTTCCAGCGCGCCACCGAGGCCGCCTTCGGCGGTGTTGGCCGCGACGATGGCCTGGGTCCAGCCGTCGAACTGCGTCCGATCCTCTTCAGGCACACCGAGATAATGCGCGACCACCATCGACGGCAATGGCTTGAACAACTCGGTGACGATGTCCCCGCCGCCGTTGGCGCGCAACCCCTCGATGCGCTCCACGACGAAGTCGCGCACCTTCGGCTCCACCGCTTCGACCTGTCGGGGGGTAAAGCCGCGCGACACCAGCTTGCGGAACTCGGTGTGCACCGGCGGGTCCTGCATCACAAATGGTGGATTGTCTTGCAGCCCAATGAGTTCCAGTTCGCCATAGTTAACGGTCAGCCCCTGCGCGGAGGAGAACGTCTCGTGATCGCGGGCAGCGGCCCACACGTCGGCATGGCGGGACAGCACGTAGTAGTCGTCTTCAGGGTGCTTGGGCGGGACGACGTGGTGCACCGGGTCGTGGTCACGCAGCGCGCGGTACATCGGCCAGGGATTGGGCCAGGTCTGGGCGGTGGCCAGCTGGAACCCATGAGACATTACCGATGTCATGTCTCATTGATACGACAGTATCGGCAACATGTCAACCGTCGAGTGTGAATCTGGCAACGCCGCCGCCGATTTACCGTCGCGTAGTTCACACTCGACGCAAGGTTTAGATCGCGGCGCCGGGGTTGAGGATGCCCTGCGGGTCCAGCGCCTGCTTGATCCGCCGGTTCAGGTCCATGACGTCGGGCCCGAGATAGCCGGCCAGCCACGGCCGCTTCAACCGGCCGACGCCGTGCTCGCCGGTGATGGTGCCGCCCAGGCCGATGGCCAGGTCCATGATCTCGCCGAACGCGACATGGGCGCGCTCCGTCATCGCGGGGTCGGCGGGGTCGTACACGATCAGCGGGTGGGTGTTGCCGTCGCCGGCGTGGGCGATCACCGAGATCATCAGGTCGCGCTCGTCGGCGATCCGCGCGATTCCGGTGACCAAATCACCCAGCGCCGGCAGCGGCACCCCGACGTCTTCGAGCAACAGCGATCCCTTGCTCTCGACAGCGGGGATGCAGAACCGCCGGGCAGCGACGAACGACTCGCCCTCGTCCGGGTCATCCGTCGAAAACACTTCTGTCGCACCGTTTTCGGCGAACACGGCGGCCATCACCTCGGCGTCCTCGGCGCTGGCCCGGCCCCGCTCGTCGGAGCCGGCCACCAACATGGCGGCCGCCGAACGGTCCAGGTCCATGCGCAAGGTGTCCTCGACGGCGTTGATCGCCACCGAGTCCATGAACTCCAGCATCGCGGGGCGAAGCCGCGCGGCCACCCCGAGCACCGCGTCGACGGCGGCCTGGACCGAGGCGAAGCTGGCCACCACGATGCTTGACGTGTTTTGGGCCGGCAGCAGCCGCAGCGTCACCTCCGTGATGACGCCCAGCGTGCCTTCGCTGCCGACGAACAGCCTGGTCAGGCTCAGTCCCGCCACATCCTTCAAACGGGGCCCACCCAGCCGCACCGCGGTGCCGTCGGCCAGCACCACCTGCATGCCCAGCACATAGTCGGTGGTGACGCCGTATTTCACGCAGCACAGCCCGCCGGCGTTGGTGGCGATGTTGCCGCCGATGCTGCAGATCTCGAACGACGACGGATCGGGTGGGTACCACAGGCCGTATTCGGCGACGGCCTTCTTCACCTCGGCGTTGAACAGGCCGGGCTGACATACCGCGGTGCGGGTAACGGGGTCGACGGCGATGTCGCGCATTTTTTCCGTGGACAGCACGATCCCGTTGTCCAGTGCGGTCGCTCCGCCCGACAGGCCGCTGCCGGCTCCCCGGGTCACCACCGGCACCCGGTTGGCACTGGCCCAGCGCATGACGGTCTGCACGTCTTCGGTACACCGCGGCCGCACCACCGCCAGCGGTTTGCCGGCCGACGGGTCGAAGGCGCGGTCCTGCCGGTAGCCATCGGTGATCGCGGGGTCGGTGACCACCATCCCGTCCGGCAGGTCGGCGATCAGGCTGGCCAACACATCCACGTCCAGATCCTAATGGCCGTTTTTACTCCCCCGGGATTCCCCCGGGATCGACGGCCATTTCGGGCTCGCGGTCCAGTTCGCGCAGCGACGGCAGCCCGCACGCGATGAGGCCGACCAACACGATCGGCACCGCCAGCGTCAGGAACGTGACCTTCAGCCCGGCGGCGTCGGTCAGCGGACCGGCCACCAGCAGACCCAGCGGGCCCGCGGCGTAGGTCAACCCCGCCATTACGCCGACCACTCGACCGCGCAGATGATGCGGCGCCCTGGTCTGCATCACGTAGTTGTAAATCGGCTGGATGGGGCCGTAGACCACGCCGGTCACCGCGCAGAGCACCAGGATCACCGGCAGCGGCGGCAGGAACGCGATGCCGGCCGTCGCCGCACCGAAGGTGAGGGTCGCCGTCAGCACAGCCGTACGCCGCCGCGTGTATTTCGACAGCACGGCATAGCCGAGCGCCCCTACCACGCCGCCAACCGCGAGCGCCATCAATGCCCAACCCAACTGCGCGGGTTGGTGCCGGTCGGTGAAGTACTTCGGAAACAGCACGCTTTCCATCGGCAGGTAGAGCGCGGTGACGACCAGGTCGATCAACCCGAGCGTCCTTAGCACCCGCAGGCTCCAGACAAATCGCATTCCCTCGGCGATCCCGGACACCAATCCCTCCGGCCGGGTCGTGTGGTGTGGCTTGCCGGCACCCTCCAGCCGCAGCGCCCCGATTGCGAGGAACGACAACCCAAATGCCCCCGCCGTGATCCACATCGTGTTGATGCCGCCAACCGTGGCGATCATCAAACCACCGATGCCAGGACCCACCATAAAGCCCAGGTTGAGAATCGCCTCGTAGCTGCTGTTGGTGCGATCCAGCGACCAGCCGGCGCGGGCGGCGGCCTCGGGCAGCATCGACTGGCGCGCCGTTGTCCCCGCCGGGTCGAAACCGGCCGCGAAAAACGCCAGTACGGCTAGCTCCACCAAGTTGATCGCATCTACGCCGAACACCCACGCGGTCAGCGGGACGGCGGCCACCGCGGTGCCGGACAGCGAATCGGAGACCAGCGAAACCCGGCGCCGGCCGAAAAAGTCGACCGCGGTACCGGCGACCAGCGTGGAGATCACCAGTGGCAGCGTCATGGCAGCGGCCACGATCGACGCATCCCGTGCGCTGTCGTGGTGCTGCAACGCCAGCCATGGGAAGGCAATTATCGAGATGCCGGTACCGGCGGTCGCCATCAGCGTGGCGAACAGGATCAACAGCGCCGGGCCGCGGCTCGTATGTCTCATGGATATCGCGGGGAGAATCTAACCGCAAATCGATAGTAGGAGCCACCGAATTTCGGGGCATGTTCGCTGTCGCGACCCGGCTGAATGCAGGATGTTGATGTGCTCTCCCATCCGAATACCGGGCGCGAATTCGCGTCCCCCGTTCTTCCCGGCACCGGGTGGCCGGGCGACCCGGCCACCCCCCAGACCCCGGTTGCCGCCGATGCCGCGCAGGTGTCCGCGCTCGCACGGCAGTCGGGTTCGATCCCGGAACTCGACGCGCTGACCAGCGTGTGCCGGGCCTGCCCGCGGCTGGTCAGCTGGCGTGAGGAGGTGGCGAAAGCCAAACGCCGAGCCTTTGCCGACCAGCCGTATTGGGGGCGCCCGGTGCCGGGCTGGGGATCGGAGCGGCCGCGGTTGTTGATCGTCGGGTTGGCGCCCGCCGCGCACGGCGCCAACCGGACCGGACGGATGTTCACCGGTGACCGGTCCGGGGATCAGTTGTACGCGGCACTGCACCGCGCCGGGCTGGTGAACCAGCCGACCAGCATCGACGCCGCGGACGGCTTGCACGCCAACCAGATTCGGATCGTCGCACCGGTGCGGTGCGCCCCGCCGGCCAACGCGCCGACGCCCGCCGAGCGGGACACCTGCTCGCCCTGGCTGGAAACCGAATGGCGGCTGGTGTCCGAGCATGTCCGGGCAATCGTCGCCCTGGGCGGGTTCGCCTGGCAGGTTGCGTTGCGGCTGCCGGGGGTATCCGGACCGCGTAAACCGCGGTTCGGCCACGGCGTCGTCGCCCAGCTACCCACCGGCGTGCGTTTGCTGGGCTGCTACCACCCGAGCCAGCAGAACATGTTTACCGGTAGGTTGACTCCGGCAATGCTCGACGATATTTTCCGCGAGGCGAGGAAGCAGGCAGGGATTCGGTGACGACAGTTCTGGTTTCCGGGGCCAGCATCGCTGGCACGGCCCTGGCGTATTGGCTTAGGCAGAATGGCTACACGGTCACTGTGGTGGAGTGGAACTCCGGGCTGCGCCGAGGCGGTCAGGCGATAGACGTGCGCGGTCCGGCGCTTTCGGTGCTGGACCGGATGGGGTTGCTGGCGGAGGCCGAAAAATGCAAGACGCGGATCCGGGGCGCTTCGGTGGTCGACCGCGATGGCAACGAGCTGTCCAGCGACACCGAATCGACCCCGACCGGCGGTGTCATCGATAACCCAGACATCGAGCTGCTGCGCGACGACTTGCTCGAATTGCTCTTCGACGCAACCCAACCGGACACCGAGTACCTCTTCGACGACAACATCGTCGCCATCGACAACCGCGGCCCCGTGGCCGATGTGACCTTTGAACGCGAGCCCGCGCGCAGCTTCGACCTGGTCATCGGCGCCGACGGCCTGCATTCCAACGTGCGCGAGCTGGTCTTCGGCCCCGAGGAGCGATTCATCAAGAGGCTGGGCACGCACGCGGCGATCTTCACCGTGCCCAACTTCCTGGACCTCGACTACTGGCAGACCTGGCACTACGGGGACTCCACCATGGCCGGGGTCTACAGCGCGCGCAACAACACCGAGGCCCGGGCCATGATCGGCTTCATGGACCCCGACCTGCGCATCGACTACCGCGACACCGAGGCCCAGCTCGCGGAACTGGAACGGCGGATGGCCGACGACGGCTGGGTGCGCCCGCAACTGCTGCGCTATATGCGGTCCGCGCCGGATTTCTACTTCGACGAGATGTCCCAGATCGTGATGGACCACTGGTCAATCGGCAGGGTGGCGCTGGTGGGCGACGCCGCGTATTGCGTCTCGCCGTTGTCGGGCCAGGGGACCAGCGTCGCGCTGCTGGGCGCCTACATTCTCGCCGGCGAGCTCAAGCTCGCCGGCTACGACCACGGGTGGGGCTACGCCAACTACTTCAAGCTTTTCAAGGGCTATACCGAGCGCACCCAATTCCTGGCCAGCGACAACATTCCGGGCGGTGCGCCGATCTCGCAGGAGCAGTTCGACCTGATCGTCAACTCGATCACGCTCAAGCACTACTAACGGGAACGTATCCGGGGGCGGGCGCGTTGACGCCATCGTGCGTCTTTCCGTCCTTGATCTCGTCCCCGTGCGCACCGACCAGTCGACGGCGGACGCGCTGGCGGCTACGGTGGCGCTGGCGCAGACCGCCGACCGGCTGGGCTTCACTCGCTACTGGGTCGCCGAGCACCACAACATGCCGTCCGTGGGCGCCACCAGCCCGTCGGTGTTGATCGCCTACCTGGCCGCGCAGACCTCTGCGCTGCGACTCGGGTCGGGTGGGGTGATGTTGCCCAACCACGCGCCGCTGGCGGTGGCCGAGCAGTTCGCGCTGCTGGAAGCGGCCGCCCCCGGCCGCATCGACCTCGGCATCGGCCGAGCGCCCGGCTCTGACCCGGTGACCTCGTATGCCCTGCGCGGCACCTGCGGACGATCGCGACATCGAGAACTTTCCCAACTATCTCGACGACGTGGCCGCGCTGATGAGCGCGCGCGGGGTGCTGGTACCGCTGCGTTCCGGGGACTACCGGCTCAAGGCCACCCCGGCCGCGGCCTCCGAGCCGCGGCTGTGGCTGCTGGGCTCGTCGATGTACTCCGCGCAGCTGGCTGCCGCCAAGGGGCTGCCGTACGTCTTCGCCCATCACTTCTCCGGGAAGGGAACCGAGGAGGCGCTCGAGCTGTACCGCTCCCGGTTCGTGCCCAGCGACCTGACTCCCGAGCCCGTGACGTTCTTGACGGTCAACGCCGCGGTGGCCGAAACACGAGACGAGGCAACGGCATTGATGCTGCCCAACCTGCAGATGATGGCGCGGCTGCGGACCGGGCAGCCGCTCGGGCCGGTGCCGCTCGTCGAGGAGGCAGCCACAGCTCAAGTGGCTCAAGTCACTGCCCAGCAGCAGCGCATCGTGGCCAGCGGACTGGAACGTGCCGTCCTGGGCACCCCCGCGGAGGCCGCCGAGCAGGTGCGCGCGCTTGCCGACCGGTTCGACGTCGACGAGGTGATGGTGCACCCGGTCGCGTCGGCGCACCGCGGCGCCGACCCCACTACCGCACCCGCCCGGGTAGCAACCTTGGAGCTACTCGCCAAGGAACTCTTCTAGGTTTAGAGCGCGCGAGCAGACGCAAAATCGCCCATTTCGGCACCGAAATGGGCGATTTTGCGTCTGCTCGCAAGCGGGAGGTCTGGTTAAACGTCTGTGGCCGCCGCCTGGTGCGACTGATGGGAAACGGAATCGGGCGCGTGGCGCATGATCCAATCCACGAGGTCATCCGGGGGCAACGGCGGGGTGTGCACGAAGCCCTGGGTGATGGTGCAGCCGTACCGCCGCAGTGCGCGCAACGTGACCTCGTCTTCGACTCCCTCGGCGACGAAGTCCGCTCCCAGGTTTTGCGCCAACGCCACCGTGGACCGCACGATGGCCACCGATCGCGCGTCTTGGGCGAGTCGTGCCACGAATACCCGGTCGAGTTTGAGCTCGTCGACCGAGACATCCTGCAGGCGCTCCAGCGACGACCATCCGGTCCCGTAGTCGTCAAGTGAGATCCGAACGCCGAGGCGCTGCAGCGCGGCGACGGTATTGCGGGACCGCACCGAGTCAACGAGGGCACTTTCGGTGATCTCAACGATGAGAGCGTCGGCGGGCAGACCATGGGTTCGCAGCAGCTGCTCGATCGTGCCTACCAGCTCGAGGTCGAGCAAATTCGTCGTCGAGAGGTTTACCGCGACGGTGGTGGCAATGTCCTCGTCGCGCCAGGACTGGATCTGGTCGAGGGCGAGGTTGAGCGCGCGGCTGGCTACCTTGCGCATCAGCCCGGCCCGTTCGGCGGCGGGCAGGAATTCCTCAGGGAGCAGCAACCCGCGGCTCGGATGCTGCCAGCGCAGCAGCGCCTCGACGCTGTGCACGCTCCCGTCGCTTGCGTTGATCTTGGGCTGGTAATGACACGTCACCTCGTCGCCATCAAGCAGCGCGGTGCGGAGTTCCTCGAGCAGGGTGGGGTCGTTCTCGCGATACAGCTCGAACGCCGAGTCGTAGACAACGATCTTGCTCTTGCTGGATTTGGCGTGCGGAATCGCCGTCTGGGCGCGATTCAGCAGCTCCTGCGGATGGTCGCAGTGGTCGGGGCAGAGCGCAATGGCGATGCGGGCGTCGACTTGAACGGTGATCGGATCCAGCGCGAACGGCTCGCTCATGACCTCGAGCAAGCGACCGGCCTGCGCGCGTGCGGCGATCAGGTCGGCCCCTTCGGCGAGCAGGACCGCGAACTCGCTATCGCCGATCCGGGCCAGCAGATCCGCACGACGCACGTTCCTCGAGAGCCGATCCGCGATGTGGCACAACAGCTCATCACCGAAGTGGCGGCCGACTGAGTCGGTGATCTCTTGGAAGTCGCAAAGTTCCAGCAACAGCAGCGCGCGACATAGCGGCGCCCTGGTCGGTAGTCGGGATCGCGACGACGCGGGGACGGACATTGCGGTCAGGGCTGTCGCCAGTGACCGCAGATTGGGCAGCGAGGTCAACTCGTCGGTCATGGCGTGCTTGTGGGTTTCGGCCAGCAGGCTGACGTCTCGGAAGGTCACCGAAAATCGTGCAGCGACCGCGATCAGGCTCAACGCGGCGAGAGTCACCGCGCATCGTGAGTTGTGACCCGCAAAGGTGACTCCGAGCGCCACGACGGTGCACGTCACCGGCGCGGCATAGGAGCCGAGTCCGCGTCTCGGCAAGGCTGGGACCGACGACCAAGGCGCCCAACTGGCCAGCGCCACCAGCAGTGACGACACCGGCCAGCAGGCATCGAGCAGGGTGCCGACCCGGTACGAGAAGGCGGAGGTCTCGAAGAGGTAGTCGGTGTCCGCGATCGCGAACAGGGTGAATCCGACAACGAGCAGGCCCCAGCGAAAGTCATTGCGCCAGCCTAGGATTGGCAGCATCCCGGCGACCAGGGCCAGCAGCAGCAGATCGCCCAACGGATAGATCAGGCCCACCAGCACGGTTGCCGGGGCGTGGGCCGCGGCGGTGTGGATGGGCCCGGCCGTCAGCGCCGCGGCCACCGCGGCCCCGGTCAGCCCGCAGACCAGCGAATCGAGCCGGATCGGAACCGGCACCCGCGTCAGTCGGGCCCGGATAAGCAGCAGCAGCCCCGCGTACGCCAGCGGGTAAAACGCCAGGTACCAGGGATCGGCCA
Organism: uncultured Actinomycetota bacterium; assembly: GCA_963845595.1. Lineage (GTDB taxonomy): Bacteria > Actinomycetota > Actinomycetes > Mycobacteriales > Mycobacteriaceae > Mycobacterium. The sequence continues at coordinate 357,616 of CAWJSU010000001.1, read as the reverse complement.
CCGACGGCGACTGACCCTCGGGCACCCACAGGACGTAGACAACGTCGCCCAGCGCCGAACACGCCATGCCGGTCGCGATCAGCGCCCAGGCCGAACGGTCGGCCGTCACGCGCCAGGCGCGAACGGCGATCAGCGCTGCCGCCGACAGGTTCAGCGTCGGATACAAGATGTCGTTGAAAAATATGTGACCGCTCTTCACGTTGAAGACGCTCGACACGGTGAAAGCGAGCACGCCGACCGCCAAGACAGCGATGGCGATCCGGATCGCCGAAGGGGGCCACCGAATGGCGCTGGGCGCCTTCTTGGCGTTCTTGGGCCGGTCGCGTGTTGACGTGGCGCCTGCCGCACCTTCCATGAACGGCCGCAGCGTCCGGGTCAGCGCCAGCTGGCTGCCAGCGGTGCTCGCGGGCGACGCATTAACGGCGTGCGGCAATTCGTAGGGCAAGGGCAGGTCGGGCACAAAACTGCGAACACATTGACCGCCTTCGCGTTTGGCCGCATACATGGCGAGGTCAGCGTGCCGGAGCAGATCGTCGGCGGTGCATCTCATCGCGGTGGCCACGGTGAACCCGATGCTCGGACGCACTTGTATCGGAACGCCGTCGATCACGATCGGTGCGGTGAATGAGTCCAGGGCGCAATGCGCCGCCGCTTGCGATCGCTCGACCGAGCCTTCGATGAGCACCGCGAATTCGTCGCCGCCAAGACGTGCCACGGTGCCGGTTTCCCCTAGGGCGGTGGTGAGCCGCTCGGCGACCCGGACCAGAAGCTCGTCGCCGGCCGGGTGGCCCAAGGCGTCGTTGACCGATTTGAAGTTGTCGAGATCGAGGCACAGCACCGCGATCGACGCGCCGTCCTGACGCCGACGGGCGACGGCTTGTTCCAGTTCATGCAGGAATTGAGCCCGATTGGCCAGACCGGTCAGGCTGTCACGAGAAGCGTCCTGGGCCACTTCAGACAACAAGCCCTGGTTTTCCATCAGCACGACGAACTGTCGGGCCAGCACCGTGACGACGAGGATCCCAAGCGCGGCCAGCAATGGTCCGTGCCGCATGCTGCCCATCGCTTTGCCCAAGCCGATCGCGGCGGCCAGCAGCAGCGGCAAGTATGGCAACCACAGCCGGAGACGGGATGTGATCTCATACCGCAGCGGCGCCGTAGGGGACTCGTTGACACTGGACAGCGCCCCCAACGCCAGCATTCCCAATCCGGCGACTCGGCCAAGGTCGGCCAGTTCGCTGATGTGATAGCTGCCCACACCGGTGTGAAACACGATCGCGATGTCGAAGACGGCGATCGTGTTGATTCCAGCGGCCAACAGGGTCCGGCTCGGCAGGTCGCGAGGACGACGTCGGGACAACATCAGGATCCCCGTCGTCATGAGGGTGCAATCGGCGAAAATCTGGGCGATCGTCACGAGCCGCAGACCAGCGTCCGCACGCATCGGTTTGTCGAGTACGAATACCCACGAGACGACAAACAGCGACGTCCACACGATGACACCGTCGAGCACCAGTTGCCGCGGACTGTGGCGAGATAGATGAGACAACGGCACCAGCGCCGCCATGGCGCCGACTGGATATAAGCCGAATGCAAACGCGGCCGCCGCCTGGTGCATCGCGTGCGGGGACTCAGGGCGCAGCTCATAGACCGCCCAGATGACCCCCCCGACCGCCCAGCCCAGCAGGGCCGTCATCAGCGCCAGCCATCCGAATCTGCGCCGGCGTTGCACCTCGAAGCGAGCCGCCCAGCCGGCACATCCGGCCGCGAACACAAGACAGAGCACCGTCACGACTTCGTCGACCGGCCGAGTCGCGTAGGCGCCCTCCCACCCGAACATCGACGAGGCTGCGACCAGCAGCCCCACCGTGCCGTATGCCCCCGCGACGAGCCAGCCGACATGGCCGGCCAGCCCCAAGCGCCGCCACGGATTTCGGGTCCAGCGTTTCATCCCCGCTCCATAAGAATTTTGCGATGAAGTAAGAAAGACTTCACCGAGTTAGAGCAGAATAACCGCCGCGCTCCAGCCGAGCTTGACTGCTGTCAACTTGAGGTCAACGCGAAAATCGGGATTGGCCGCGACGTCCGGCGCTGGTAGCCATCGTAGCGGTTCGCGTTGTTCTCGTTGACCCGCCGCCACAGCCTCGGGTAGTCGGAGTCGTCAGGGGTGATCCGTCGCGCGGTAACCGCGAATCGCTTTGGGCCGACATTGATTTCGCACTCCGGGTGCTTGCGCAGGTTGTGATACCAGCCAGGGTACCGCTCGCCGCCGCCGTTCGAGGCGACGATCAGGTACGAGTCCCTGTCGCGGGCATACGTCAGCGAAGTCGTGCGCGGCTGCCCGGTTTTGGCGCCAACGGTGTGCAGCAGCAGGCTGGGTGGCACACCCGGTACCCGGTGCCCAATCCGGCCATTGGTCTTTTGGTAGATCAGGTCGTGCAGACGCAAAATCGGCACGCCCACGTATTGCTCGAACGGACTGAGATTACTCATGGGCACAGTCTTACCGACTTGCGTCGATCCGTGCCAGCGCCTCACGCAGGATCCGTCCGGTGGCTTCCTGGTCGGGGTCTCGGCGCAGCACCATGCCCTTGGCAACCGAAAGCTTGTCGCCGTTGCGCCTCGGCAGCACGTGCAGGTGAATGTGGAACACCGACTGGAACGCGGCGCGGCCATCGTTGATCCCGATGTTGGTCGCGTCGGCCAATTCCGTCGCACGGGCCGCCTGGGCGATCCGCTGGCCGATGGTGATCATCTCGGCCAGCGTCTGCGGCGGGGTGTCGATGACATCGACGGTGTGGCGTTTGGGCAGCACCAAGGTGTGCCCGCGGGTGAACGGGCGGATGTCGAGGATCGCCAGGTAGCCGTCGTCTTCGTAGATCCGGATAGCCGGAGCCTCCCCGGCGGCGATCGCACAGAACACGCAGGACATGTCGCCACGGTACTGGTTCGCTCGGTCCTTGATCGGCTCAAGCCGTCATCGAGGTACCGCGGCGGCGATCGCCGCCATCGCCCGGTCCAGGATTGCGCGGGTGGTGCCGAAGTTCAGCCGCGCGAATCCAGAGCCCACCGCGGCGCCGAACGGGATGCCGGGGGACAGCGCCACCTTCGCTTTGGCAAGCAGGTATTCCGCGGGTTCGGCGGGCAGGTTGAGCCCGCGGAAGTCCACCCAGGAAAGGTAGGTGCCCTCCGGGGCGTTGACCTTGACCCCGGGAACCAAGTCCGGCAGCGCCCGCACCAGGTGGTCGCGGTTGGCCCGCAGGTAGGGGAGCAGGTCGTCGAGCCACGGCGCGCCATGTTGGTAGGCGGCGATGTTGGCGCGGATGCCGACGGTGGATGTGCCCATCCGGTGCAGCATGTTGATCCGGTCCCAGTCCTCGGCATCGCGGGGATTGGACAGGATCACCTGCGCGCACATGAGGCCGGGTAAGTTCCAGCCCTTGGAGGCCGACGCGAGTGTGATCACGGTGTCGGCGGCCACGTCGGATACCGACGCTGCGGCGATGTGGCGCCGTTCGTAGACCAGCGGTCCCCAGATCTCGTCCGCGATGACCCGGGCGCCGTGGCCGGCGGCAATATCCACGATCGCGCGCAGCTCGGCTTCGGTGAACGTCGTGCCCAGCGGGTTGTTCGGATTGCAGAGGATCACCGATCCGGCCCCGCGGGCGAACGCGGCATCGAGTGCGTCCAAGTCGATGACGTAGCGTCCCGAATCTTGCTGCACCGTAAGAATTTCCATCCGTTGGCGGCCGGTGACATGCAGGACGTCGAAGAACGGCATGTAGGCGGGCACCGGCAACGCCACCGGACTCTCCGGCCGGGTGAGGAAGTTGACGACGACTTCCATGCCCTTGAGGACATCCGGTACCGCGCGGACCCATTCGGGTTGGACGTCCCACCCGTAGCGTTGCCGGCACCAGTCGGCGGTCGCTCGCGGCAGGGTGTCCTCATTGAACCGCGGGTAGCCGAACTCCTCGCGTTCCACGCAGGCTCGTATCCCGTCGAGCACCACCGGCGCCGTGGGATAGTCCATCTCCGCGACGAACAGCGGCAGCACGTCGGGCTCGAAAAGGTTCCACTTGATCGTGTTGCGGCCGCGGAGCTGTTCCTCGGTCAACAGATCAAAGACGCTGTCGTGCATTTTGAGTACTCCGTGCTCTCGTCAGTTCCCGCCGCGCAAAAGCTGCCCCCGGGGACAATATGCACCGGTTCTTCGCGCCGGACACTCGCGGGTCGCTTGGGCCGGCCCGATATGCTGCCGCGATGGACGCCAGCGATCTAGCCTTCGCCGGCGCGGCCGAACAGGCTCGAATGCTGGCCGACGGTGAAGTCACCGCGCCGGCGCTGCTCGAGGTCTACCTGGAACGGATTGAGCGCCTGGACAGCGAGCTCCGCGCCTACCGCGTGGTGCGGTATGACAGCGCGCGTGAGGAGGCCTATACGGCGCAGGACCGCCTCGACGCCGGAGAGCGGAGGCCGCTGCTCGGCGTACCCATCGCGATCAAAGACGATGTCGACGTCGCCGGCGAGGTAACGACGTACGGCACCGGCGGCCACGGTCCGGCCGTGACCTCCGACGCCGAGGTGGTCCGTCGGCTGCGCGCGGCCGGCGCGGTCATCATCGGCAAAACCGCCGTGCCCGAGCTGATGATGTTTCCTTACACCGAGTCGCTGACGTTCGGAGCTACCCGCAACCCGTGGAATCCCAAGCGCACCCCGGGCGGCAGCAGCGGCGGTAGTGCCGCCGCGGTCGCCGCCGGGCTGGCTCCACTGGCACTGGGATCCGACGGCGGGGGATCGATCCGGATCCCGTCGAGCTGGTGTGGGGTGTTCGGCCTGAAACCGCAACGCGATCGGGTCTCGCTCGAGCCACACGATGACGCGTGGTACGGACTGAGCGTCAATGGTCCGATAGCGCGGTCGGTGCTGGACGCGGCGTTGTTCCTCGATGCGACCGCTAGTGTGTCCGGGGTGTCCGGGGTTCCCGGCCCCGAAGGCGAGTTCCTCGCGGCGGCGGCTCGCGACCCCGGCAAGCTGCGAATTGCCTTGAGCACCAAGGTCCCGACGCTGCCCGTGCGGGTTGGGAAGGAAGAGCTGGGGGCAGTCGAGGGGGCGGGCGCGTTGCTTCGCGAGCTGGGCCACGACGTCGTCATCCGTGACCCCGAGTATCCGCTGCCCTCGATCTACGCGAACTTCTTGCCCCGCTACCTGCGTGGCATCAGCGACGACGCGGACGCGCAGGCTCACCCCGAACGTATGGAACCACGCACCCGCAATATGGCGCGCATGGGATCTTTCTTCTCGGACCGGCGGATGGCCGCCGTTCGCGCGGCGGAGGCGCACGTGAGCGCTCGGATCCAGTCGATCTTCGACGATGTCGACGTCATCGTCACACCGGGCACCGCGAACGGCCCGCCTCGCATCGGCGCTTACCAACGCCGGGGCGCGGTGTCGACGCTGTTGCTGGTGGCGCAGCGGGTTCCCTACTTCCCGGTGTGGAACATGACCGGCCAGCCCGCCGCCGTCGTGCCGTGGGACCTCGATGCCGATCGCCTGCCGGTGTCGGTACAACTCGTCGGCCGGCCGTACGACGAGGCGACGCTGCTGTCGCTGTCCGCGCAGATCGAAGCCGCCAGGCCATGGGCCCACCGGCGACCCGCGATGTCATGACACCGGTCTACTCGCGCCGACCCGCTTCGCCCGGCTGCGCCGCGCTTGCGATCGACGCCAAAATCGCCCGCCAGGCGGCCAGCTTGGCGCCCGGCGGCATGACATGTGCGGGGCTGGTTGACGGCAGCCGCTGGTAATGAAGAAGCCGCTCCTGCCCGCCGGCGAACCTGCGGAACAGCTCGGCCGCCTTGGCGCCGTTGAAGTACACCCGGGCGATGGTCGGGTAGTTGGCAAACAGCTCGGCAAAGTCATTGACCACCAAGCTCTTCGGGTCGATCGCGGAGTCCGCACTGCCGATGCGGCGGCACTGCTGCAGCACATCCCAGAGCGCGACGCCGTGGGATTGCAGTGCCGCCAGCCGGCTCTGGTATGGCGCGCTTGGCTCGAAGCCGAAGAGCTCACTGGTGATCGGCCAGAACGCATTTCGCGGATTGGCGTAGTACCGGCGTGTCGCCAGCGATTGGGCGCTCGGGAAGGAGCCCAGGATCAGCACCCTGGCATCGTCGTCGACAACCGGCGGGAATCCCTGCAGGAGCGGTGGGGTCATCACTAGGCATCTATTTTGGCAGACTGGCCGCATGCAGTCCGCTTGGCTTTGTCCCCGCGCACCGATTCCCGCGGCGGTTCTGCCGTGACCGCAGGACCGGTGGCACGGATCGGGATTCGCGCTGAGCAGTTGTTCGACGGGTACCGGTTTCACCAGGGGCCGGTGGTGGTCGTGGTCGACGATGGCCGGATCAGCGCAGTCGATTTCGACGGCGCCTGCCCGCAGGACATGGCACTGATCGATCTCGGTGAGTGGACTTTGTTACCGGGGCTGGTGGATGCGCACGCCCATTTGTGTTGGGACCCCGACGGTGAGCCGGAGGATCTGGCCGGCGATCCTGATGAGGCGCTTCTGCGCCGGGCACGACGGCACGCCGGGGCCGCATTGCGTTCGGGAATTACCACGATTCGCGATCTCGGTGATCGAGACTTCGCGACCCTGTCGCTGCGGCAGGAGTACCGGCAGGGAACTACGGTGGGGCCGGAGCTTCTGGTTTCCGGGCCACCGTTGACCCGCAGCGGCGGGCATTGCTGGTTCCTCGGCGGCGAGGCCGATAGCACTGAGGCGCTCGTTGCCGCGGTGAACGAGCGAGCCGAGCGGGGAGTGGATTGGATCAAGGTGATGGCGACCGGCGGTTTCACAACCGTCGGAACCGATCCGTGGCAGCCGCAGTACACCGTTGATCAATTGGCCGCGCTGGTTGAGGCGGCCCATCGGTTGGGTCTGCCGGTGACCGCACACGCACACGCCACCGCTGGGATCGCCGCGGCGGTCGCCGCGGGTGTTGACGGGGTCGAACACTGCACGTTCCTCAACGAAGCCGGCGTCTCCGTCAGCCCGGACGTCATGGACGCGATCGTCGCCCGAGGTGTGTGGTGCGGTATCACAATTCCCCGCGTGGTCCCGGGGATGCCCGAGGACATTGAGGCGCTGGTGCAGGATCTGCGGCGAAATATCCGTCGGCTCATGGATTCCGGTGCGCGCGTCGCGCTATCCACGGATGCCGGCGTCGGCCCCGAAAAAACCCATGACGTGCTCCCAATCGAGCTGGCGGATCTGTCCCGACACGGCTTCACCGGCACCGAGGTGCTGACCGGCGCCACCGCTGCCGCCGCCGCCAGCTGTGGACTGGGCAACCGCAAGGGCCGGATCGCACCGGGATACGACGCTGATCTGCTGGCCGTCGCCGCCGGTGTGGACCAAGACCTCGCCGGACTCTGCGACGTCAAAGCCGTCTGGCGCAACGGAACGCAGGTGCCGCTGCAACCGGCCGCGGGCAGCCGTGGCGCCAGCCCTACATAACGGCCTGCCAGCGTTATACGTTGACCACGTGGACGACGATCTGCTCGACGGACTCGAAGGCGCCGCGCGCGCCGAGCGCGCCGAACTGGTGGAGTGGCTGTTAGAGCAGGGCATCAGCGCTGACGAGATCCGGACGGCCAGCCCGCCGATGCTGCTGGCCAGCCGGCATCTGCTCGGGGACGACGGCACGTACGTGTCGGCACGGGAGATCAGCGAGCGATACGGCGTCGACCTGCTGTTGCTGCAGCGCGTGCAGCGGGCCATCGGCCTTGTCAGAGTGGACGACCCGGACGCCGTCGTTCACATGCGCGCCGATGGTGAAGCCGCAGCACACGCGCAGAAGTTCATCGACCTGGGGCTTGATCCGGATCAACTCGTGCTCGTCGTGCGGCTGCTCGCCGAGGGTCTGTCACGTGCCGCCGAGGTCATGCGTTACACCGCGCTGACGGCGATCATGCGCCCGGGAGCTAGCGAGGTGGAGATGGCCAAGGCGTCCAAGGCGCTGGTGAGCCAGATCGCGCCGATGCTCGGACCGATGATCGAGGACATGATGTTCATGCAATTGCGGCACATGATGGAGACCGAAGCCGTCAATGCCGCCGAGCGCGCCGCCGGTAAGCCGCTGCCGGGGGCGCGCCAGGTGACCGTCGCCTTCGCCGACCTGGTCGGGTTCACCCGGCTGGGCGAAGTGGTGTCGGCCGAGGAACTGGGGCATCTCGCCGGCCGGCTGGCCGGCCTGGCGCGCGATCTGACCTCGCCGCCGGTGCGGTTCATCAAGACGATCGGCGACGCGGTGATGTTCGTCTGCCCCGATCCGGTGCCGTTGCTGGATACCGTCCTGAAGCTTGTCGAGACGGTTGATACCGACGAGAGCTTTCCCCGGTTGCGCGCGGGAATGGCCTCCGGAATGGCCGTCAGCCGGGCCGGCGATTGGTTCGGCAGCCCGGTCAACGCGGCAAGCCGGGTCACCGGGGTGGCGCGGCCGGGCACCGTCGTGGTTGCGGATTCGGTCTGGGAGGCCGTCGGCGAGGACGCCGGATTCTACTGGTCTTTCGCCGGCGTGCGGCACCTCAAAGGCATCAAGGGCCTCGTCAAGCTCTATCGGGTCAGGCGAGGCGATGGCACCGACGACGGCTCCGATCCGAACGACGCACCGGCCCCGGAAGCGGTCTGACGTTCGCCGCCGGCGAACGCTGTTCTATTACATGTGTAAAGGTGTAATCATGTAATCATGCGACAACATCACATGCACGGGCGCCGGTACGGACGCCCTGGGGGCTGGCAACAGGCTCAGCAACCCGATGCCAGCGGCGCGGCGGAATGGTTCGCCGGGCGCCTACCCGAGAAATGGTTCGACGGCGATCCCACCGTCGTCGTCGACCGCGAAGAGATCACCGTGATCGGCAAGTTGCCCGAACCCGGCAGTGCTGAAAAAGAAGCCGGAGGGGAAGCGGGGAAGGAAGAAAGCGAGGCCCGGGCGGAGGGCCGGGTTTCCCGATTCCGCGAAGAAACGCGGCCGGAGCGGATGAATATCGCCGATGAGGCGCAGGACCGCTACGGACGCAAGGTTTCCTGGGGCGTGGAGGTCGGTGGCGAGCGGATTCTGTTCACCCACATCGCAGTACCGGTGATGACGCGCTTGAAGCAACCGGAGCGCCAGGTGCTCGACACGCTGGTCGACGCCGGCGTCGCCCGGTCACGCGCCGACGCCCTCGCGTGGTCGGTCAAGCTGGTCGGTGAGCACACCGAAGAGTGGCTGGCCAAGCTGCGCACCGCCATGTCGGCGGTCGACGACCTGCGCGCGGAGGGGCCAGATCTTCAGCCTTAAGCGAGCCCGCGCTATTGGCTTGCGCTGTTGATTTTCTCGACGATCTTGTCGGCGACCTGACCAGCCTGTTCCGCGATGTGGTATGCGCACGCGTTGATGTCGACGATCACGTTGTTGGCCTGGCTCATCGCCCGCTGGCAGGTCCACCCGTCAGCGCCCTCCTGGGTGTCGGTCATCATCATCCTCGGAAGGCCGCCCTGGAGTTGCGTAAACGTCCAGCGGTAGGTCTTGCCCTTGTTGTTCGTGACGGTCACCGTCTTGCCGGCGCAGCCCTTCCAGTTGTCCACCGCGGTCTGCTGGAACGCCTTGGCCTTGTCGGCGGATGGAAAGGCCACCACGCCTTCGTTGACCCAATGGTCGAAGTTGTCTCCGTTCTCCGAGTAGACCAGGCCACTGATTCCGGTGTAGCCGGTGCCGTCGTAGACCGTAGTTTGGCTGGTGTAGAGCACGCCCAGGCAGTTTGGCGGGGCGCTTGTCGACGTAGAGGTTTCCATCGCGAGAATGGGCTTCCCGGCCGTCATGTTGGTTGCCCCCATCAGCGAGTTGACTTCTGAGGAGCTAAGCAGCAGAGCGGCGAGACGGTCGGCATCGGGCGGTATCGGTTTGGCAACCGGCGCCGGCTTGTTTTGGTCCAGGTTGGCGATGATGACGACGGCGCCGATGATGAGGACGAGCAGTACTACGGCGGCGCCGGCGATGATCGGCCAGGGGTTGCGCTTGCGAGGCGGCGGCGCGGGCCCGCTCCACCCGATCGGGCCGGGAGGCTGCTGGGGTGGAGGTTGCACCGGCGGCTGACCGCTCCAGCTGCTGCCGCCGCCGCCCTGGTAGTACTGCGGGGTTTGGGGGGGTTGTTGGGGGGGCTGGTAGGCCGGGGTCGGCACCGGGCCGCTGTCAGGTGCCCAGCCGGGGCGGCCGGCCGGCGAAGGTATCGGACCCGAACTGGGCCCCGAACCGGCCGGCTCGGGGTAACGCGGCGGCGCATACTGTCCGGACGGGGGCGGCGGCGTGTTCGCCGTCGGGATAGACGGCGCGGGAGGCGCCATGGCGTCGCCCCCCACCATCGTGGGCGGTGGAGGGGGCTTCGGGTTGGTGACCGGGTTGGTGACAGAGGCGGGCAGGGCCGCCTCCTGGCTGCGCCGCAGGATGGTTTGGAAGTCGTTCTGATCGGGGTCGCTGAGCGCTTCGTGGGCGGCCAGCGCCAGATCACCGCAGCTGGCGTAGCGGTCCTCGGGCTTTTTGGCCATACCGCGTGCGATCACCGCGTCGAGAGCCTTCGGGATGCCGGAGCGCAAAGTGCTGGGCTGCGGGATGGGGTCCATGAGGTGGGCGGTGACCAACACGCTGGCGCTGTCGGCGCGATACGGCGGGGCTCCGGTCAGGGCCTCGTGCAGCACGCAGGTCAGCGCGTAGATGTCGGCGCGGTAGGTCACCTCGGCGTTGGAGAACCGTTCGGGGGCCATGTATTTCCAGGTGCCCACCGCGGTGCCCAGCTGGGTGAGCTTCTCGTCCGTGGTGGCGCTGGCGATGCCGAAATCGACCAGATAGGCGAAATCATCGCGGGTGACGATGATGTTGGGTGGTTTGACGTCGCGGTGCATCACCCCAGCCGCATGCGCGGCATCCAGCGCCGAGGCGATCTGGGTGATGATGGCCACCGCGCGCGGCGGGGTCAGCGGGCCGAATCGCTTGAGGATGCTGTCGAGGTCGATGCCCTCGATCAGCCGCATCTCCATGAACATCTGCCCATCGATCTCGCCATATTCGTGGATGGGCACCACGTGGGGTTCCATTAACTTGCCGGCGGTGCGCGCTTCGCGTTTCATCCGCTCGCGAAACACCGGGTCCTTGCTGAACTGGTCGGACATCACCTTGACGGCGACCGTCCATTCCTTGACGGTGTGCTCGGCCTCGTAGACCTCGCCCATGCCGCCCTTGCCCAGCAAACGCTTCAGGCGGTAGGGCCCGAACATCGTCCCCACCCGCGAGCCCTGCTCATCGCTCATCGCTGATCCTCCAACCCAACCCACAGCTCCGCCGACTCGCCGACAATATCAACAGCATCAACGGCCTCCTGCTTGACCGGCTGGGCGCAGCCCCCTGCATGTGGCAATCATGACGGTAAGCCAGCACCACGGCGAGCGCAGGATAACCACAACATCAACCACCCGTGGCGCGGTCGTATGCGGGCCGCCGAGGCCATCAGTGCAGCTCGTAGGACTCGCGCGACACGCCTCCCGTTCGCCGGCGCGATCCGTTGCGACTCCGTTGTGACCCTGAAACGTCGGTGGTCAGCCGGCCGCTCCAAGGATTCATGCGCTCCAAGGATTCATGAAGGATGCAGCAAGTGCGCGGGCAGATCCTTTTCTTGTACTCAGACTTTCCTGTACTCGGCCAAGTACTAGCCAAGGCTGCGAGCTGGAGCGAAGGGACTCAAATGCCCACCACACGCGGGACCGGCGTCAAGGTCGTGCGACGGCGGGTCATCATCATCATTCTGATCGGTGTGGTGGCGATGGTGCCCGTGCGGTGGCGCGCCGGCGCCGAGCAGGCCTGGTCGTACGCGGTGTACTACGTCGGCTATCGGCTGCTTTCGGTGCACTTGTCCTGCCACTCGCTGGCCGTCAGCGGCGTCCCGTTCGTGCTGAAGTACGCCTAAGAGCTAGTTCACTTGCCCTTAGCGGGTTTGCGCTGGTGCGGGTCCATTCGTCGCAGCGCCAGGGCGAGCAGGATCACCAGCACCAGCGCTTGCGCAGCGCACGCACCCGCGCCTATCAGCCAGGTAACGGTCCTGTCCAGCCCCGTTTCACCGGGACCGGTGAGGGCGCCAAACAGCGGATCCGTGTCCTGACCCCCGGCCTTTTTCAGGTCGTTGAGATCGACGGTCGAGGCGCCCATCGCGAAGGCCCAGCGGGACGGCGACAGCCACGCCAGCTGCCGCAGCGGGGCGCCCTTCAGCGGGAACATCGCGCCAGCCAGCACGAGTTCGGCCATGACCACCAGCACCAGCAACGGCATACCGCGGTCGGCGTTGCTGATCATCGCCGAAATCACCAGGCCGATGATCATCGAGACCACGGTCACGGCAACGACCGCCACCGCGATTTCGACCCTGGGCCAAGGCATTACCACCGATTCGTCCGGCCCGGGCTTGAATAGGGGTCCGAGCAATCCCAGGACCAGCCCCTGCAGGGTGGTCAGCACGGTCAGCACCACCAACTTGGAGGACATGTAGGCGGCGCGCGACAAGCCGATGGCGTGTTCGCGTTGATAGATCGCCCGTTCCTTGACGATCTCACGGATCGACGCGGCCAAGCCCATCAGCGCACCGCCAATGACCAGCAGCGTCAGCAACAGACTCGGCTGACCGCCGCTCTTTCTGGCGTCTGCGATGGCACTGGCAAACGACAACCCGGCGGTGCCGGGCACCGCGAACACCATCAGGCTCACCCCCAGCGGCAGCAGCAGCAGGGTCGCCAAATACAGGCGGTCGGCGGCGATGACCGCCAGATATCGTCGGCACAGGGTGACGAATTGGGAGAACGCGCTCTGCTGAGCGGGCGGCTTCGACGGGGGCTTGGGGGGCTGCGGTGGCTTATAGGCGGGCTGTGGGCCGGTAAGGGCTTGCTTGAGGGGTGAGGTGTTGAATCGGCCGGTCCAGTCGGTGGAGGTGTCCTGCTCGAGCAGGGTGAACAGGTCGGCGAAGTCGGTGCAGTTGAAGTAGCTCAGCGCCTGCTGGGGCGGACCGAAGTAGGCCAGCCGTCCACCCGGCGCCAGGATCAGCAGCTTGTCGCAAAGATTCAGCTGGTTGGTGTTGTGGGTGACCACCACCACGGATCGGCCGTCGTTGGCCAGATCGCGCAGTGTCTGCATGACCGATTTCTCCAGCCCGGGTCAAGGCCCGAGGTGGGTTCGTCGAGGAACAGCAGCGATGGTTTGGTCAGCAGTTCCAGCGCGACGCTGGTGCGTTTGCGCTGGCCGCCCGACAGCTGCGGGACGATTTTCTTCTCGGCGTGTTCCGTCAGCCCGAGCTCGGCCAGGACCTCGTCGATGCGCTTCTTGCGTTCCTGGGCGGAGACGTCGCCGGGGAACCGCAGCCGCGCCGCGTAATTCAGCGCGCGCCGCACCGTCAGGCCGGTGTGCAGGATGTCGTCCTGCGGCACGAACCCGATCCGGTGCCGTAGCTCGGCGTAGTTCTCGTAGAGGTCGCGGTCGTCGTATCGCACCTCGCCGCTGTCGGCGGGGCGGAATCCGGTCAGCGCGCCCAACAGCGTCGATTTCCCGGCACCGCTGGGCCCGACCACCGCCATGAAGTTGCGCTCCGGCAGTGAGAAGCTGATGTCGGCCAGCAGCACCTTGCCCTTGTCGCCGACCACCCGCAGTTTGGACGCTTCGTAGGAGATGTCGCCGGTGTCGACGTATTCCACCAGCCGGCCGCCGGCCAGGTGCAGCAGCTGGTGGCCGATGCCGACGATGTCGTCGGGCCCCAGGACCGCTCGATTGATCCGGTTGCCGTTGACGTAGGTCCCGTTGGCGCTGTTGTTGTCGACGAGCTCCCACTGGTCACCGGAGCGCCGCATGATGGCGTGGCGGCGGGAGACCAGCAAGTCATCCAGGACCACGTTGTTGTCTTCTGCGCGACCGATTGTGACGACGAGCTGGTCGATATTGTGTATCGCGGTCGGCGGCCGGGCGACCGTCGTCTCGCCGCGTCGGCGTTGCGGTGCGGGGGGCTGCGGCCTCGGGGCGGGCGGCGGTTCGGCGATGGGGTATATCTGCAGCACCTCGCCGGAGGACGCCGAACCCAGCACCACCGTGACGGGCTCAGTTATCGTCAGGCTCTCCACCCGCTGGCCATTGATGAACATGCCATTGTTGCTGTGGTTGACCAGGACCCACCCCGCCGGTGTCGGCTGCAGGATGGCGTGGTCTCGCGACACCCTCGGATTCTCCAGGTGGATGTCGGCCTCGTTGGCGCGGCCAAGGGTCCAGGTGCGGTTGGCGGTGGCCTGCCAGGTTCGTCCTGCGGCCCGCAGCTCCAACCGGGTTGGATTGGCGGTGACGATCTCGGTCCTGTCGTCCATGCGTAGCCTCCGTTGCCTAGGGTTGCGAAACCCACCACCTGTATAGCTGATCGAGGTTGGTTGCCACAGCTTTCCGGCGACAAGCGCGCACGATGGTCTGCTGAACACGGTGCCGAGGTCGGTGCCCCTCGATCGGGCGAGTCTGCAAAAATGCTTGCCGGCCGACCCGCCGTAGTCATGGGCATGGTCATGGACGGGCACCAGAAGGGGGTTCCGCAACGGGCCGCTGATCCGCGCTTCGCGGTTCCTCGGCTCGCGAAGTACGGGATCCTGGGTTGCTTGAGCATTAGCGCTCGTCGTGCGCGCGGAATATCGCGTCGGAACATATCGTCGCGATCTCGTCTGGCTCGTGCGATCTTGTTCAGCCCGGGTCACCCGCTGTGCGTCCCAGACCCTAAGTCGGCCAACGCCTGTCAGAATTGGCCGGGGATTTGCCGGGATCTGTCGTGCAAGACCTCGATCCAGTGGCCGATCGCATAAGGAAACGCTTGTCTGCCTTAGCTTCTCGGGTCACCCGCCGTATTTCGTCCACCACGTGTACATGTCCGCGATGGCGGGGGGATCCCCGAACACATCGCAAAGCATCAGATTGGCCGTGTTGCTCCAGATGAGGTTGGGATGGTTTTTGTAGGTGGCGCAGGCGATCTGGCCGGCGGTCACGTTCGGGCTACTGTCGTGGTGCCAGCCGTCCGGTGACGATCCCTGTCCCGGGCAGTTCGCCAGCACCGCGCCCTCCGCGGTGATGTCGTCTTGGAAGGCCTTCTTCAGTATGTCGGGATTGGCGAACAGTCCATAGACCCCCTTACTCGGGCCCCCATCGTTGGTGTTTTGGTTGCAGTCGACCATGGCCACCGCGTTGGCCCAGATGCTGCTCGGCTTTGGAGTGGTCGGTGTGCAGGTGCCGCTGGAGTAGCCGGCAGGCAGCAGGCTCATCAGCTTGCCGGTGAGTTCGTTCCCCGGGGCGGTTGTGGCTGGCTCCGTGGTGGTCGTGGTGGTGGTGCTCGCGATGCTGGTCGTGGTGGGGGCGGTAGTGGTGGTCTCGGCCACGGGTTTGTTGGGCCCCTGATTGAGTACCACGATCACGACGGCGGCGATGACGGCTATGACCAGTAGGGCGGCGACGCCGGCGATGATGGGCCAGGGGTTGCGTTTGCCGGATGGCACGGGCTGGTTCCACTGGGTTGGGCCGCCGGGCTGCTGGGGTGGAGGTGCGCCCGGGGGCTGTCCGCCCCAGCTGCTGCCGCCGCCTTGGTAGTACTGCGGGGCCTGCTGGTGCGGGGTGGGAACCGGGCCACTGGTGGGGGCCCAGGTCGGATAGCCCGACTGCGAACCCCCGGGTATCGGACCGGAACTGGGTCCCGAACCGACCGGTTGTGGGTAAGGCGGTGGCGTCTGCGGGTTGGGAGGCGGGATGGGAGCAGGTGGTGGCGCGGTGTACGCCGGGGGCGGCTGCTGCGGTGGCTGCTGCGGTGGCTGCTGCGGGGGTGCGACGACGGTGCCGAGCATGGTGGCTTCCTGGCTGCGTTGCAGGATGGTGTCGGCGTGGTCCTGATCGGGGTTGCTGAGCGCTTCGTGGGCGGCCAGCGCCAGATCACCGCAGCTGGCGTAGCGGTCCTCGGGCCTTTTGGCCATACCGCGCGCGATCACGGCGTCGAGAGCCTTCGGGATGCCGGAGCGCATAGTGCTGGGCTGCGGGACGGGTTCGTTCAAGTGGGCGCTGATCAGCACGCTGGCGCTGTCGGACCGGTACGGCGGGGACCCGGTCAGGGCCTCGTGCAGCACGCAGGCCAGCGCGTAGATGTCGGCGCGGTAGGTCACCTCGGCGTTCGAGAACCGTTCGGGGGCCATGTATTTCCAGGTGCCCACCGCGGTGCCGAGCTGGGTGAGCTTCTCGTCGGTGGTGGCACTGGCGATGCCGAAGTCGACCAGGTAGGCGAAATCATCGCGGGTGATCAAGATGTTTTGCGGTTTGACGTCGCGGTGCATCACCCCGGCGTGGTGCGCGGCGTCCAGCGCGGAGGCGATCTGGGTGATGATGGCCACCGCGCGCGGCGGGGTCAGCGGGCCGAATCGCTTGAGGATGCTGTCGAGGTCGGTGCCCTCGATCATGTGCATCTCCATGAACATCTGCCCATCGATTTCGCCGTATTCGTGGATGGGCACCACGTGGGGTTCCTGCAACCCGCCGGCGATGCGCGCTTCGCGTTTCATCCGCTCGCGAAACACCGGGTCCTTGCTGAACTGGTCGTTCATCACCTTGACGGCGACCGTCCATTCCTTGACGGTGTGCTCGGCCTCGTAGACCTCGCCCATTCCGCCCTTGCCCAGCAGTCGCTTCATGCGGTAGGGCCCAAACATCGTCCCGACCCGCGAGCCCTGCTCATCGCTCATCGCTGATCCTCCAACCCAACCCACAGCCTCGCCGACAGTATCAACAGCATCAACGGCCTCCTGGTTTACCGGCCGGGTGGCCCCGGATATAGCAATCTTGACGGTAAGCCCCCGCTGGCGCGAGCGCAGGGTAACCACAACATCTCGCGCCGACGCGGGCCGCGCAGGTTGGCCACGCGAGTTCTTAATTAAATTTGCCGGCGAAGCGCGGATCCGGTCCGGTTCGGCCAACTCGAGTGATCCAGCGAAAAGTCTTGTGGGAATTGGTCAATCGGATGAGGCTGCGGCCGCCCCGTTGCTCACCCCTGCGGCGAAAGCATTGCGCGGCAGGCATTCCAGCCATGCGCTAGCGTGGCCGCAATCGCTGCGGCTGCACGGTCAAGCGTCTGCGCCCTCGCTATTGGGTCCCGCGATCTGGAATGTGAACTCGTAGTCGCAGATCCGGATGTGGTCGCCGTCGTTCAGCGTGACGGCGGAGCGGATCTGTTGATACTGCACTTTCACACCGTTGGATGACCTCAGGTCGTTGATGATGTAGTTGGTGCCGGTGTCGACGATGACGGCGTGGTGGCGGCTGACGAGCTCATTGTCGAGAACGATGTCGTTGTCGGGAAGACGCCCGATCCGGGTCGCCGCCGACTGCAGCGGATATCTGCGACCCGACGCTTCCTGTAGGTAGGCGACGGCTTTCTGGCCAGAGATCATGGTGCGTCGATCGAGCACGGTGACCGTGCCGGCGGCCGTGGTCTTGGCGCTCTTCTTGGCGTCCAGCGGTTCCTGTCGCAGGATTCGCTCGTTCAGGTCGCGGAGGGTCTGGCCGGGATCTATGCCGAGGTCGTCGGCGAGTGTCGTCTTCACCCGGCGGTAGGCGGCCAACGCGTCGGATTGGCGGTCGGTGAGGTAGTAGGCGGTGATCAGCTGAGCCCAGAGCGGCTCGCGGTAGGGGTGTTCGGCGGTCAGAGCCTCGAGTTCGGCGACTACGGCCGCCGCCCGTCCGCAGGCGATCTCGGCTTCCGCCTTTGCGGTGTGGACGAGAATTTTGTCCTCGATCAGTGAGGTCGCGTAGCTGTCGACGAACTGAAAGTCGCGTAGGTCGTCGAGCACCGGTCCACGCCATTGCGCCAAGGCGGTCGACAGGTGCCTGCTGGCCTGTTCGAATCGGCCGGCGGCGGCGGCGTGCACGCCGGCGGTCTTCTCGGCGATGAACCGCCCGAGATCGCAAGTGTTGTCCGGGATGTTGAGCCGGTAACCGGGCGGCGCCGCGGCCAGTACCGGCCGTGGGTCGATTCCGACGCCGCCGAGCAGCTTCCGCAGATTGGACACGTAGGAGTGAATGCTGGCCCGTGCACCGGCCGGCGGCCACCCCTCCCACAGGGCGGTGATGAGTTTCTCGACGCCGACCGGTGTGTTGCGGTTGATTACCAGCATGGCCAGCACCGCTCGCTGTTTGGGAGTGCCCGACGGCACCAAGACGTCGTCAACGCTCATCTCCAACGGTCCGAGCAGACCGAATTCGAGACGTTTGTCCACCATTGCGCTTACCAGCCCTTCCGGGTGCTCCGCGGCGTCACGTGCCTAGCTGCCAATATGCTGCCATTACTGTCATCTGTTATCACTTGTCATTGTGATACCAAAGTTCGCAAATTCGTGAATCCTCGCGGCATCGCCGAATGTCGAGTTGCCGCGAATCTGGGGAAAACCCGTGGTGGCCGCACCTGTCGCCGAGGTGGCTGAAATGCGTGCCGTACCAAGGTGATCTTGGATAGCCGACGCGAATTGGCTTGACCCTCTGGTAAACACGCGTGCAACGGGCAGCGCACCCGGTGCAATTGCACCGGGGCGGCTGCCCGTCGTCGCGATTGACATTCGGTTGACGGTTAGGTGGTGACGGCCATGAAGTCGTCGCCGGTGTCCCACGCCTTGAGGAAGAGGTCCAGGGGGATCTGCTCGTCGCGGCCGTTCTTGGTACCGCTGTCGTTGAGGTGCACGACGTTGTTGGCGGTGTCGACACCGATGACCACCACCGCGTGGTCAGCGACCGGGTTGCCGTTCTTGTCCTTGCTCTCGACGGGCTTCTTCCAGATCATCTCGGCGTTGAGGCCGACGATCACCTTGTGGCCGCTGCCCAGCTGGTGCTCGAGTGCCTCGATGCCGGTGGCGACGCCCGTCTTGGCTGCGCTGGCGTTGTCGGTGATCACGGCATTGACACCGTATGCCGCGAGCAGCGTCGGGATGTCGCTTGGGTTCGTGCCCATACCCGAGTTCGGGTCCTTGGTGTCGGCCGGCTTGATGTAGACCGAGCCGGAGTGCACGGCGCTGGGGGTGGACTGGGCCTTCTTGATGATGGCCTTCTCCGAGGGCTCCTTGCCGGTGACCTGGCCGACCACGTCGGCCATCGACATGATGGCGCAGTCGTCGAATTGCTGGTGACGCCACCACTGGGCGGCAGCGGTGGGGTCGCCGTACATGGTGCCCGAGGCGGCGCCGGCCGCGCCCGCCGCCCCCGCCGCCCCAGCCAATACCAAGGCGCCGGCAATTGCCGCAGAGGCGGCGGCCTTGGCGATGGTGGAGATCTTGACGCTCATGGTGTGTCCTTTTCTCGTTCCGCGTTTCGCGGATTGGCTTGTGTATGAGAAAAGGTTCGGGCGTTGCCCTCTTCGTGATCTCCACGATTCCTTGGAGTGATCTCGCGCCTGCGGCGAGTAGCTAAAGCCCTGTTCAGAGGCGTTTTGGCGCGGGAAGCGCGCGCCTTGCGCGGCGCAGTCGCGTTAGCTCGACGACGCGATTGTCCCCCGACAAAAAAATGCCAACTCTGATCGCACGATTGGTCGCGACCGGTCGTAAATGGTCGCGGCCGCGTTTCGACGGCAGCCCGGGTGGTGGGCCGGCGATCCGGTTAGGGCCCCAAAAACCAGGGTCAGCTCTTAGTTGCAGCCCCAGGTGTCGATATAGCCACCGCCGGCTCGGCTCAAGGCGTCCTTCATTGCGGCGCTCAGCGTGTCGCCTGCGCCTCCTTGCAGGTGGCTGCCATTCAGCGCGACGGCTCCACAGTTGTAGAAGGTGGTGAGCGGCGAACAGTCGGTGTAGCCACAGCCTTTGACCGCCGCGGCCTGCGCCGCCGCTTTGGTTGGGTAGTCCGTCGCACGGCCCCAAGAGCCGTTGCTGGAGTAAGCAATTGAGCCCCAGACGTCGCTGGCCTCTGCGAGGGGGGCCGCTGCGACGGTCACCGCGGTGGCGGCAGCTGCGCTCGCGATGGCCATCGCTAACCGCCGCCGATGGGTGGTCATCGTCATTGGTGAGTCCTTTCTGAAGGCCGGCGGTCCGGCGGTCTCAAACAGGTTGCGATGAACTGCTGTGGCGCTTAGGCGGTTGGCGGTTTGGTGGCGGTGACCTGTTTGCCCCAGTCGGACATTGTCAGCGTCACCGAAGTGTCAGAGGTCGGGCTGATCTGCAGCTGGACCAGGTGGGAGGACCCATCCGAGGCGATCCAGACGGTGGTGTCCACCGTCGTGACGTCCGCGGAGGTCAGCTTGGAGCCGGCCAGGGTTGCGACGTCGTCGGCCGACGATTTCCCGGTGATCTTGGTGGTGGCGACGCCGTTGACCTGCTCGGTGCCCTTCACCTGCGCATTCTGAGAGTTGGCCAGTACGTTGGCCAGGCCCTTGTCGGGGTCGAGGAGCACCGACACGTTGTAGATCGACTTGCCGGCTCCGAAGTCGTTGTATGTTCCGGGTTGTCCGACGTCGGAGTAGAGATGACCGTCTACGTAGACGAATTTCGCGTCTTGCGGGCTCTTGCCGAGCAGCAAGGTGGCGCTACCGGTGGCGACGGTCTGCGGTGTGTTGGAGATGTCGCCGTCGAGCTTGGTCACCTTGAGGTTGGGCACGTCGCCGGTCACCGCCAGGGCTATGTGCATCCCGGTGACCTTCTTCATGGCGTCGGCGGCCTGCTTGAGCAGGGTGTTTGCCTCGTCGCTGGACGCGGGCGTGGACGACTTGGAGGCGCCGGTGCCCGAATTGTTCGATCCGCAGCCGCCGATGGTGAATGCAAGCGCTAGCGCGGCGACGGCGGCAACGACACGAAACGAGAGCTTCATCGACATCTCCTTCTGTTTGGCCACAGCTGGTTACTGCATAGCACATTGCGGAGCAGCAAGATCAACGGCCGAGAGCCGAGCTTAGTGAGGTTGCGACGCGGTTTGTCGGATTTTGCCCAAATGCCGCGTGAACTCGGCCCGGCGAACGGGCCGCCGTAACGCGATGCCCACGCTCGTGGTCCGAGCCAGCGGCCGCGGTGAGACGGGATGAGAACATCGTTGCGCTCCTTCGCCAATGGCGTTTGGCCCTGGAAGGCTTCAGCGTCTGCCCGCGCGCTTGGCGGATTCTCAAAGGATCCTTGGAGGATTCTTGACGCCTTCTCGCCGCCTTCTCGCCCTCAGGGTGCTCCTGCGGCCTGCGTCATTTCGTAGTACGCACCGCGCCGGGCCAGTAGGTCGGCGTGGTTGCCTTGTTCGACGATCTTTCCGGCCTCCACCACCAGGATGCGGTCGGCGTCGCGAATCGTCGAAAGACGGTGCGCGATAATAAAACTCGTTCGATCTTGGCGAAGCTCACGGGTGGCGTGCGCAATGAGGGCCTCGGTGCGGGTGTCGACGGAGCTGGTTGCCTCGTCCAGGATCAACAGCTCTGGCCTTGCGAGAAAGGCGCGTGCGATGGTGATGAGCTGCTTTTCGCCGGCGCTGATATTGCCGCCCCCGCCGCTGACCCGGGTCTGGTAGCCGGCCGGCAGCGTATGGACAAACCGGTCGACATAGGCCGCCTTGGCGGCTTCGACCACTTCGTCCGCGCTGGCTTCCGGGTGCCCGTAGGCGATGTTGTCGGCGATGGTGCCGTCGAAAAGCCAGGTGTCTTGCAGCACCATGCCGATTCGCGATCGCAGTGCTTGCCTGCTCATTGTGGAGATATCGACCCCGTCGATCAGGATCCGGCCCGAATCGACCTCGTAGAACCGCATCAGCAGGTTCACCATCGTGGTCTTGCCCGCTCCGGTAGGCCCGACGATCGCCACCGTGCTGCCCGGTTCGGCCACCAGCGACAGGTCTTGGATCACCGGCGTGCCAGGGCGGTAGGCGAAGTTCACGTGCTCGAACTCGACACGTCCGCTCCTGCGCGGACCCTGGCCGTTGGGCAGCAGCAGGGCCGGCTTCGGGTCAGGCGATTCCTCGGGCTCGTCGAGCAGGTCGAACACCCGCTCGGCGCTGGCCACCCCCGATTGCAGGGTGTTATAGATCCCGGCCATCTGGCCCAGCGGGTTGTTGAACTGCCGCACGTATTGGATGAAGGCCTGGATGTTGCCGAGTGTGATTTGGCCGGTGGCCACCTGCAGGCCACCCACCACGGCGACGCCGACGTAGCCGAGGTTTCCGATCAACGCCGTTGCCGGTTGCACCAAGCCGGAAACGAACTGAGCGCCGAAACTGACCTGGTAGACGTCATCGTTGAGCCGGCGGAACTGTGCTTGCGCCGCGGCCTGGTGCCCGAACGTCTTGACCACGGTGAACCCGCTGTAGGTCTCTTCGATATGGGCGTTGAGGCGTCCGACGTTGGTCCAGTGAGCAGCGAACAGCCGCTGCGAACGTCGCGTGATCGCCCGCGTCACCAGCACCAACATCGGCACCGTCAGCAAGGTGATCAGCGACAGCAGTGGCGAGATCGACACCATCATCGCCAGCACCGTCAGCACGGTCAGGATCGACGTGACCAGCTTGGCTGATCGTCATCGACAGTGACTGCTGGACGTTGTCGATGTCATTGGTCACCCGGCTCAGCAGCTCACCACGCTGCCGCCCGTCGAAGAAGGACAGCGGCAGCCGGTGCACCTTGTCCTCGACATCGGAACGCAACGCGGTTATCGTTTTCTGGACGGTGACGTTGAGTAGCCGGGCTTGCACCCAAATCAACAGCGCGGCAACCAGATACAGGACCAGCGCCAGCGCCAGGGTTCGCTCCACCGCATCGAAGTCCACACCTTGGCCCGGCACCACATTCATCCCCGACAGCAGGTCGGCGAAGGTGTTGTCGCCACGGGCCCGCGCCGCGGCGACGGCCTGTGCCTTGGTGATGCCCGCGGGTAAGTGCCGCCCGATAACGCCGTTGAACAGCAGATCGGTTGCGTGGCCGAGAATCCGCGGAACGATCACCCCGATGACGGTTCCGGTGACGCCCAGCGCGAGCACCCCAACGGCCAGCCGGCGTTGTGGCGCAAGCCGTTTCACCAGGCGGCCCGCCGAGCCCCAGAAGTCGCGTGAGCGCATCGCGTGCGGGGGCGGAGCAGTGCGGTGGGGCCGTGCGTCGATTGCACCGGTCACTGCGTGCCCCCGACTCCGGCGCTCACCGACTGCGACGCGGCGAATTCCGCGTAGGTGGCTGCAGTCGGCCAGTAGCGATTCGTGGGTGCCGACGCCGACGATCTTCCCGTTGTCGACGACGACCACCTGATCGGCCTGGGCCGCGGTCGAAATCCGTTGTGTGACGACGATGAATCGTGGCATCGCCGGACGCCTGGCGCAGCGACGCGCGCACCCGGGCGTCGGTGTGCACGTCAAGCGCGGAGAAGGCGTCGTCGAACAGATAGATGGCCGGGCGGCGGATGACGGCCCGGGCGATCGCCGAGACGTTGGCGCTGCCCGCCGGAGAAGTTGATTCCACCCTGGGCGACGCGCATTTGCAGCGCGTCGTGATGGCTGCGCACGAAGTCGTCGGCGGCCGCGACCCGCAGCGCTTCCCACATCTCGTCGTCGGTTACTACCTGATCGGGGGCCGCGCCGAGTCGCAGGTTGTCGGCGACGCGTGCCGGAGAACAGGTAACCGCGCTGGGGCACCAGCCCGATTGCCGACCACAGTCGCTCGGTGTCGTAGTCGCGGACGTCGACACCGTCGACCAGGACGGCGCCGGCGGTCACGTCGTAGAGCCGGCAGATCAGCGACACCAGCGTCGATTTGCCCGAACCGGTGCTGCCGACGATCGCGGTGCTGGTACCGGGCCGCGCTGTCAGCGAGATACCTTGCAGCACTGGACAGTCGGCTCCGGGATAGGTGAAGGTCACGTTGTCCAGACGCACCAGGCCCGTGACCCCGCCCGCCGGGAATTTGGGGTTTTCCGGGCTGTTGACGGCCTTGGGAGTGGACAGCACCTCGGTGATGCGCTCGGCGCACACGGACGCTCGCGGCAGTACGACGACCGTCATCGTCGCCATCATCACCGCCATCAGGATCTGGGCGAAGTAGGCCAGGAAAGCGGTCAGCGAGCCGACCTGCATCTGGCCACGGTCGATGCGCAGCCCACCGAACCAGATCAGCGCGACGCTGGACACGTTGATGGTCAGTGTGGTCACCGGCAGCATCAGCGCTTGCCAGTTACCCGCCTTCAGCGCGGTATCCGACAGCGCAACATTGGCTTGCGCGAACCTATCTCGCTCGAAGCCTTCCCGGGTGAACGCGCGCACCACCCGGACACCGGACAACTGGTCGCGCATCACCTGGTTGATGCCGTCGATCAGGCTCTGCATGCCACGGAAAAGCGGCAGCATGTGCGAGATGATCCAGTAGTTGGCGACGGCCAGGATCGGAACGCTGACCAACAGCAGCCAGGTCAGCGCGGCCTGCTGCTGGATTGCCATGACGACGCCGCCGACGCACATGATCGGCGCGGTGACCAGGACGGTGGCCGCCGTCTGCACCAGGAACTGGATCTGCCGGACGTCGTTGGTGCTGCGGGTCAACAACGTCGGCGCGCCGAACAGGGCGGTCTCGCGTCCGGAGAAGGTGGTGACCTGGGAGAACACCGCCCAGCGCAGGTCGCGGCCGAAGCCCATCCCGGTCCGCGAGCCCGAATACAACGCCCCGACCGAACACAAAACCTGCACCCCGGTGACCCCGAGCATCACCACGCCAAGCCTGATGATGGTCGCGGTGTCGCCCTTGGCGACGCCGTCGTCGATGATCGCGGCATTGACCGTCGGCAGGTACAGCGATGCCAGGTTGCTGATCAGCTGCAGCACCATCAGCACCGCGACCAGCCGCCGGTACGGGCGGATGTACTGGCGCAGTAGTGCCAGGAGCATTCGGTAACTGTCGCACATGACACGCCCCGGTCCGCATCGCCGCCGGATAGTTCAGCGCGGGAGCCACGCCCGCCGGCGAGGCTGAAAGCCCTGCTCAGGTGGCGTGTCGGTGGTTGACCCGTTGGCCTGCGGCTACAGTGCATCCTGTGACCACCAGTAGGCCGATCTGTAGACGGGGTAGCGGTGCGGGCTAACGTGACGATGCTGGCCCTGGGTGTGTCGGCCGTGGTGGCTTTGAGTCCGGTGATTGCGGCGTGCTCCAGTTCCGGCGACAACAAACCGGGGGCATCGGGACCGTCGGCACCGGGGACCGCGGAGGGCAAGCACGGGCCGATGTTCCCGCAATGCGGCGGCATCAGCGATCAGACCGTCGCGGAGTTGACCAAGGTGACGGGTCTGCTCAACACGGCCCGCAATTCCGTGGGCTGCCAGTGGTTGGCGGGCGGCGGTATCCTTGGCCCGCACTTCTCTTTCTCCTGGTATCGCGGCAGCCCGATCGGACGTGAACGCAAAACCGAGGAACTGTCGCGCGCGAGTGTCGAGGACGTCAACATCAACGGCCACAGCGGTTTCATCGCCATCGGTAACGAATCCCAGCTCGGTGACTCGCTGTGCGAAGTCGGAATCCAGTTCCAGGACGACTTCATCGAATGGTCGATCAGCTTCAGTCAAAAGCCATTCCCGCCGCCCTGTGACATAGCCAAAGAACTGGCTCGCCAATCGATTGCGAACTCGAAATGATCGGCTGGATGGATCGTCGGTGGCGCCGACGGGGCAGCAGAGGTGGCAGCAGAGGTGTCCGTGCCTGGGTAGCCGTGCTGATCACCGCGCTGGCGGTTTTGACGGGTTGTTCGAAATCGGTTGCGGGTAACGCGGTCAAAGCCGGTGCGGGCGGAACCCCGCGCAACAACAATTCCGAACAGCAGTACCCGAACCTGCTCAAGGAATGTGAGGTCCTGACCAGCGACATCTTGGCGAAGACCGTGGGCGCCGATCCGCTGGACATTCAGAGCACGTTCGTCGGCGCGATCTGCCGGTGGCAGGCGGCCAACCCGGCCGGTCTGATCGACATCACCCGGTTCTGGTTCGAGCAGGGCAGTCTGAACAACGAGCGCAAGGTCGCTGACTTCCTGAAATATAAGGTGGAGAACCGTCCGATCGCGGGCATCGACTCGATTGTGATGCGCCCTGACGACCCGAACGGCGCCTGCGGCGTCGCCAGTGCCGCGGCGGGAGTGGTCGGCTGGTGGGTCAACCCGCAGGCGCCCGGTATCGACGCGTGTGGGCAGGCCATCAAGCTCATGGAGCTAACGCTGGCCACCAACTCCTGATCTTTGCGGTGTCTACCTGGGAACGTGGAAGTCGACCAGCGCGGCGCCGCCAGGCTTGAGCTGTTCCCAGCGACCAGCGACGTGTAGCACCGCGATCCCGGACGTCGGGAACTTCGCCGAAAGACGTTCCACCGCATCGATGTCGGTGCCCTCGACGCCCGCCAGGCCGAGGGCGACGTCAGACATTGTCGGTTCGTGCCCGACCACCAGCAGCGTGCCGATGGTGGTGCCGAAGGTATTCGCGACCTCGGCGATTTCGTGGATCATGATTTCGGAGTCGGCGCCGTACAAGCGCGCGACGTATCGCACCGGCGCGTCAATCCCGCTGCCGGCCAAGGTCTGCCGGGCACGGGTGGCCGTTGAGCACAACACGCTGTCGATCCCGGGTATGTTGGCGCGCAGCCAGTCGCCGGCCAGCCCGGCCTCCCTGACCCCGCGCGGTGCCAGCGGCCGGTCATGGTCGGCGACGCCGGCCGGGTAATCGGATTTCGCATGCCGCATCAGCAGCAACGTGTGCGGACCATTCACGCGACCCACCCTAAGGCCCATTAAGGCCAGCGCGGGCGCCAACCGAGCTGGAGCAACAAACCGAGCCCTTTGCCGGTGCGCGTCCCCGGAGTTGTCGGTGTGCAGACCTAAACTCGCGGTGCCGTGATAGCCACGCACTGCACGCAAATTTTGGGAGGGGCCGCGGGGATGCGATTCCTGCACACCGCCGACTGGCAATTGGGCATGACCCGGCACTTCCTGGCCGGCGATGCCCAGCCGCGGTATTCGGCCGCGCGCCGCGACGCGGTGGCCGGGCTGGGCGCGCTGGCCGCCGAGGTGGGCGCCGAGTTCGTGGTGGTGGCCGGCGATGTCTTCGAGCACAACCAGCTCGCTCCGCAGGTGATCGGCCAGTCCCTGGAGGCTATGCGCGCCATCGGTATTCCGGTCTACCTGCTCCCCGGCAACCACGACCCGCTGGACGCGTCGTCGGTATACACCGGCGCACTGTTCACCGCCGAATGCCCGGACAATGTCGTGGTGCTCGAGCGGGCCGGTGTCCATCGAGTCCGGCCGGGGTTGGAGATCGTGGCCGCGCCGTGGCGATCCAAGGCGCCCACCACCGACCTGGTCGCCGAGGTGCTGACCGGCCTACCCTCGGACCGGCAAGCCGACGTGACCCGGGTGCTCGTCGCCCATGGTGGCGTCGATGTGCTGGATCCCGATCGCGACAAACCCTCGCTGATCCGGCTCGCCGGGCTCGACGACGCGCTGGCGCGTGGCGCGCTGCACTATGTGGCCCTGGGCGATAAGCATTCGCTCACCCAGGTCGGCGGCGGCGGGCGGGTGTGGTACTCCGGTTCACCGGAGGTCACCAACTTCGACGACATCGAATCAAACCCGGGTCATGTCCTGGTCGTCGACATCGACGAAAGCGACCCGCGACGCGCCGCCATCGTGACGGCCCGGCACGTCGGCCACTGGCGGTTTTTCACATTGCGTCGGCAGGTTGACAGCAGCCGCGACATCGCCGACCTGGACGTGAACCTGGACCAGATGGCCGACAAGGACCGCACCGTGGTGCGCCTGGCGCTGACCGGTTCGCTGACGGTCACCGACCGCGCCGCGCTGGATGCGTGCCTGGACAGATACGCACGGCTATTCGCCTGGCTGGGCCTGTGGGAGCGGCATACCGACCTGGCGGTGATTCCCGCCGACGGCGAATTCACCGACCTCGGCATCGGGGGGTTCGCCGCCGCGGCCGTCGAGGAGTTGGTGGCGACCGCGCGCGACGGCGACGCTGAGTCCGCCGTCGACGCGCAGGCGGCGCTGGCGCTACTGCTGCGGCTCGCCGATCGGGGCGCGGCGTGAAGCTGCATCGGCTGGTCCTGACGAATTACCGCGGCATCGCCCACCGCGAGATCGAGTTCCCCGACCACGGCGTGGTGGTGGTCTGTGGTGCCAACGAGGTCGGAAAGTCCTCGATGATCGAGGCGTTGGATCTGCTGCTGGAATCCCGGGACCGGTCCACCAAAAAAGAAGTCAAGCAAGTCAAGCCCACCAACGCCGATGTCGGCTCCGAGGTCACAGCCGAAATCAGCAGCGGCCCTTATCGTTTCGTCTACCGCAAGCGCTTCCACAAAAAGTTCGAGACGGAGCTGACGGTGCTGGCGCCGCGCCGCGAACAGCTGACGGGAGACGAAGCCCACGATCGGGTCCGGGCGCATGCTGGCCGAGACGCTGGACAGCGATCTGTGGCGTGCCCAGCGGGTGCTGCAGGCCGCGTCGACGGCTCCGGTGGATCTGTCCGGCTGTGACGCGCTGTCGCGCGCGCTCGACGTCGCGGCGCATTCCGTCACGGACGCGGCGCTGTCTGGCACCGAGCCGTTGCTCATCGAACGGATCGACGCCGAGTATGCGCGCTACTTCACCCCCACCGGGCGTCCCACCGGGGAGTGGGCCGCCGCGATCTCCCGGCTGGCCGGGGCGGCGGCGGCGGTGGCGGTGTGTGCGGCGGCGGTCGCCGAGGTCGACGATCGGGTGCGTCGGCACGCCGTCCTCACCGAGCAGGTGGCCGGGCTGTCGCAGCAGCGGATTGCCGCCGGTCCTCGGCTCACCGCCGCGCAGGCCGCCGCGGACAGGATCGCAGAGCTCGACGGTCAGGCGCGTGAAGCCAAGCTGGTCGCCGCCGCCGCGGCGGCCAGCAGCGGCGCGGCGGCGGCCGCCCACGGCGGGCGGCTTCGGCTGCTGACCGAAATCCAAACTCGTACAGCCGCTCTCGTCGCCACCGAGGCCGAAGCGCAAGAAGCCGCCGATGCGCAGTTGGCGGCGGGCGCCGAGGCCGCGGCCGCCGATGCCGCGGTCGAGGAGGCCACCCGAGTCCGGACGGCGGTGCAGCAACGCGGCCAATCCGCCCGCCGCGCCATCGACCAGCTTGCCGACCGCGAGGAGGCGGACCGGTTGGGCGCCCGGTTGGCCAAGATCGACGCCATCCAGCGGGACCACGACCGGGTCTGTCAGCAGCTATCGGCGATCACCATGACCGAACAGCTACTGCAGCGCATCGAAAGCGCCGCGGCCGCAGTCGATCGCACCGGCGACCAACTGGCCTTGCTCTCGACGGCGGTGGAATTCACGGCAGCCGCCGACATCGAACTCGTCATTGGAGAACAACGAGTGCCGTTGTCGGCGGGCCAAAGCTGGTCGACGACAGCCACCGGCGCCACCGAGGTCGAGGTTCCCGGCGTTTTGATTGCGCGGGTCAGCCCGGGTGCAACCGCGCTCGATATTGATGCTAAACATGCCGCGGCACAACAAGATCTGGCTGACGCGCTGGCCGCCGGTGGTGTCGCCGACCTTCAGGCGGCTCGATCCGCCGACCGTCGGCGCCGCGAACTGCAAAGCAGCCGTGATCAGTTGGCCGCCACCCTGGCCGGTCTCTGTGGCGACGAAGCGGTCGACCAACTCTGCGCGAGGTTGGCGCGGTTGCGGGCCGACCAGCCGGCCCAACCCGACCTGTTCGTCATGGACAGCGCGGCCGCCCGCGCCGAACTCGACGCGGCCGAGGCGGCGCGCGTGGCCGCGGAGACGGAGTGCGAGACCCGCCATCGGATCGCCGTTGCCGCCGGCGGCCGGCTCGCCGAGACATCCACGCGGGCAACGGTATTGCAGCACAAAGCCACGAATCAACGCGCCGAACTGGGCGCGGCCACGGACCGGCTGGCCCAGGAGCGCGCGTCGATCGGCGATGCGGACCTGGCGTCGTCGGCGGACGCCGCACTGCAGGCTTGTCGAGCCGCGGAGCGGCGGGTCGTCGAGCTGGCCGACGAGTTGGCCGCCGCAGCACCGGACGCGGTCGCCGCCGAATTGGCCGCTGCCACCGAGGCGGCCGCGTCGCTGGGCGATCGCTACGAAGATGCTGCCCGCGCACTGCGCGAGATCAGCATCGAACTCTCGGTCTTCGGCAGCGAGGGTCGACAAGGCAAACTGGACGCCGCGGAAACCGAGCGTGAGCACGCCACCAGCCAACACGCCCGGATCGGCCTGCGGGCCCGCGCCGTCGACATGCTGCGGTCGGTGATGACGCGCCACCGCGAGACCACCCGCCTGCGTTACGTCGAGCCCTACCGTACGGAACTGCAGCGGCTGGGTCGCCCGGTGTTCGGGCCGACCTTCGAGGTCGAGATCGACAGCGACCTTTGCATCCGCAGCCGCACCCTGGACGGCACCACGGTGCCTTACGAGTCGCTGTCGGGCGGGGCCAAAGAGCAACTCGGCATCCTGGCGCGGCTGGCCGGCGCCGCCCTGGTGGCCAAAGAGGACAGCGTCCCGGTGGTGGTTGACGACGCGCTGGGGTTCACCGATGCGGACCGGCTGGCCAAGATGGGCGAGGTGTTCGACACCGTGGCGACTCACGGGCAGGTCATTGTGCTGACGTGCAGTCCCGACCGGTACGACGGTGTAAAGGGTGCGCACCGTATCGATCTCGGCGTTTAGCCCCCGGCGGCCGTCGGGCGCGTCCTACACTCAGCCGCACTATGGACATTCAGGGTGATTACGTAGTCGTCGGCACCGGCTCGGCCGGGGCGGTCGTGGCCAATCGGCTCAGCGCCGATCCGGCCACCACGGTCGTGGCCCTGGAGGCGGGCCCGCCCGACAAGAACAGGTTCATTTCGATTCCGGCGGCTTTTGCCAAGTTGTTCCGCAGTGAGGTCGACTGGGATTACCTGACCGAGCCGCAGAAAGAGCTGGGTGGTCGCGAGATCTATTGGCCCCGAGGCAAGGTGCTCGGTGGCTCATCGTCGATGAACGCGATGATGTGGGTGCGCGGCTTCGCGGCCGACTACGACGAATGGGCGGTGCGCGCCGGCCCGCAGTGGTCTTTCGCCGAGGTGCGCGAGTACTTTCGCCGCATCGAGAACGCCACGGCCGCCTTGGACTCGGTGTGCGGCGACGACAGCGGGGTCGATGGCCCGTTGCACATTTCCCGTCAGCGCAGCCCCCGACCGTCGACCGCAGCTTGGCTGGCAGCGGTGCGCGCGTGCGGATTTCCCGCCGCGCAACCGAATTCACCGGCACCGGAAGGCTTTTGCGAGACCGTCGTCGCGCAGCGGCGGGGTGCCAGGTGCAGCACCGCCGACGCGTATCTGAAGCCGGCGATGCGCCGCAAGAACCTCAGCGTGCTCACCGGGGCCGTGGCGACCCGAGTCGTCATTGAGGGAACTCGGGCGATCGGTGTGGAATTCGAGCGTGACGGTCAATCGTCCGTTGCGCACGCCCGCCGCGAGGTGGTGCTCTGCGGCGGTGCCATCAACAGCCCGCAGCTGCTGATGCTCTCCGGTGTGGGCGATCGCGACCACCTCGCCGAGCACGGCATCGACACCGTCCACCACTCGCCCGAGGTGGGGCGGAACCTGCTTGACCACCTTGTCACGGTGTTGGGCTTCGACGTCGCCGACGACAGCTTGTTCGCCGGCGAAAAACCCAAAGAGCTGGTCAACTACCTGCTGCGGCGGCGCGGCATGCTGACCTCCAACGTGGGCGAGGCGTACGGATTTCTCCGCAGCCGACCCGAGCTGGAGCTGCCCGACCTCGAGCTGATCTTTGCCCCGGCGCCCTTCTATGACGAGGCGCTGGTCGAGCCGGGCGGGCATGGCGTGGTGTTCGGGCCGATCCTGGTCGCACCGGAAAGCCGCGGCCAGATCACGCTGCGCTCCGCCGACCCGTACGCCAAGCCCGTCATCGAACCGCGTTACCTCTCCGATCCCGGCGGCGTCGATCGTGCCGCGATGATGGCGGGCCTGCGGATATCCGCCCGGATCGCCGAAACGCCCCCGCTCAAAGACCTGCTCGGCCCCATTGCCCGGCCACGACACACCACCGAGCTCAACGACGACACGTGTGAGTTGGCGCTGGAAACCTGCTCGCACACCCTGTATCACCCGCTGGGGACCTGCCGGATGGGTAGCGACCAGGCCAGCGTGGTGGATCCGGAGCTGCGGGTTCGCGGGGTCGACGCACTCCGGGTGGCCGACGCCTCGGTGATGCCCAGCACCGTGCGCGGACACACCCACGCCCCGTCGGTGCTGATCGGGGAGAAGGCGGCCGATCTGATCCGGGGCTGATTTGGGCTCGGTGAGGGCTCGGTTTACCGCGCTCGCAAGTGGGAGGGCCGACATGCCGTCGATCGGCGTTCTCGGCAGAATAGGACCCATGGCGGGGCGATACCGATGGCGATGAACGCGAAGCGCCGTCGGATGCACCAAAAGCTGGCGGGGCTGCCGGGGGTGAGGCCGGTGCGCCGGCCGGTGTCGCCCGGCAACGCTGAACACTTCGACCTCTACTACGTGCGCACCGGCCGCAAGTCCACGCATCCACTGGTGATCATCCCGGGAGGTCCGGGAGTGGCGTCGCTGCAGTTGTACAAGGGGTTGCGGCGTCGGGCCGCCGCCGGCGGTCTCGACGTCATCATGATCGAGCACCGGGGAGTGGGAATGTCGCGCCATGACGATTCCGGCGCCGACTTGCCGCCGGAAGCGCTCAGCGTGGATCAGGTTGTCGACGACGTGGCCGCGGTGCTCGACGACGCTCACGTGGACTCGGCCGTCATCTACGGCACGTCGTACGGCACCTATATCGCGGCGGGACTTGGTGTCCGTCACCCCGGCCGGGTGCGGGCGATGATCCTCGATTCGCCGCTGCTCTCGCGCGACGACATTGCGGCCGTGCGCGATGCCCTGCGCGGGTTGCTACTCGAGGGCGACCGCCGGGAGACCGCGGCATTGGCTCCCAAGGTTCGCCGGCTCGTCGACGCCGGAGTGATTACCGCCTCGGGGGGACAGGTCGCCGCGACGGTGTACGGCTACGGCGGGGCCGCTTTGCTTGATCGCCAACTCGACCTGCTGCTCGACGGCCGAATCATGCTGTGGCGGGGGCTGTCCCGGTTCACCGCCATGGGCGCCCGTAAAGTGCCGTACCGCTTCGAAATCGACCTGGTGAACCGCATCGCGTTCCGCGAACTCGACTACGCCGCGGAGCCGGATGGCCTACCGCTCGACCCTGCCGTTGCGATACGCGAAGTACTCAGCGAGACAGCCGCTTTCGAGGCCGAGCCTTATGATCTGGTGGCCGAGATGCCGAAATTCGATTGGCCCACAGTGGTGATTGCCGGCGGGCGTGATCTTTTCACACCGCAGGCGGTGGCGCAGCGCATCGCCTCGCTGCTGCCGAACCCGGTGCTGTTGACACTGCCGACGATGGCGCACAGCGCCATTGATTTTCGTGAGCCGGCCGCCCTGGCCATCGCCGGCGCGGTCTGGCGCGGTCACCTCGACGGGCTTGCCGACCAGGCACCGATGCTGGATGCGCTCCGGGCCCGCCCGGTGCTGCGTTTGTTGTGGAAGGCGATCGACGTAGCGGCCACGGCCGAGTCCGTGCTGCCGGCGGTGCCGCCCGGCCTGGTGCGCCGGTTGGCCGGCTGCTAATCGGCGGGCCGGCCGGCTCGGCCCTTAGCTACGGGTGAATCCGACTGCGGTGTACTCCACGTCGGCCAGTCCGAACGCGCCGTAGTTGGCCAGATCGCTTCGCACCGCGATGTTGCCCGGCGATTGGAAGAGCGGCAGGTTGAAGCCTTCCTGCCAGAGCATCTGGTCGACCTGGTTGGCGAGTCCGCGCGCCCTGTCCTGGTCCAGCTCGGACAGCGTCTCATCGATCTTGGCGTCGATCGCCGGGCTGCCGATCTTGCCGAAGTTGCTGTCACCGTCCGAGGTGTATATCTGGGGCAGTGCGGACAGCGGGAAAGCGTTACCCACCCAACCGAATTGAGTGATGTCGAAATCGCCGGGGGTCACGTACTGGCTGAAGAATCCGTTGCCCGGCTTCGTGTCGAGCACCAGCTTGACACCGATCTGCGCCAGGCTGCTCTGGGCGACCATGGCCTCCTGCCGGTTCGATGGTGCGTCGTAGAGCACGTCACGAATGACCAGCTGTTTGCCGTCCTTTTCCCGCACCGCTCCGTTCAGCTTCCAGCCCAGCGCATCCAAGTCCCTGCGCGCCTGGTCGGGGTTGTAATCGCCTGGTGCGCTGTTATTTTGGTAACCAACCTGGCCTTCGACGAAGATGTGGTTGTTCAGTGGCATCGGATGGCTGGTCAGGCCGTGTTGGACGACGTTGACGATGGCCTGGCGGTCGATGCCCCTGCAGATCGCCAACCGCAACCTCTCGTCGGCCAGGATGGATCCGGGTGCGCCGTTGAACGTGAAGTGGAACCAGGTGGGGGCCGGCGCGCTCCGGATCACGACCCCGCGGGTGCGCTGGGCGGTGACCATGTCGTCAAGGGAGCCGACGCCGGCGGCGTCGATCGCGTTGTTTTGCAGGGCGGGGATGATGGCCGAGGCGTCGAGGGCAAGGAAAGTGATGCCGTCCAGCCGGGGCTGGGCGCCCCACCAGCGGGGGTTGCGGGTCAGCACGATGCGCTGCGCGCCCCTGTCGACCTTGGACACGATGAACGGCCCGGCCGACGGGCCCGGGGCCTCGAGCTGGCCCGTGTTGAAGACATCCGGGTTCGCCGTCATGCTGCGCGGCTGTATCCCGCCGGCAAACATGCCTCGCCACTCGGCGTACGGCTTGGAGAACGTGATCACCGCCTGGCGGTCGTCAACGCCCTTGGCCACCGACTGCACGCGTTCGAACCCGGCTCTGCTGGCGATCAGGAACTTCTTGTTTTGGCCGCTGCACGCGTCGACCTCCGACTTGAGGTCCTCCCATGTCATCGGGGTGCCGTCGCTCCACACGACTTTCGGATTGATGGTGTAGACGACGACCTGGGGGTTGGTGCTGATCAACTCGGCGCCGGTGAAGTAGTCGGTGTTGAGTTTCAGCGTCCCGTCGGCCCGGGTGATAAACGCCCCCGGCAGTGTCGGGGAGACGATTTGACCGGTGTCGTACGTGTTGCCGTCGATATTTAGTTCGTTGAAGTTGTCCGGGAATGATGCCAGCGCGAGCCGCAGGTTGCCGCCGTCGCGCAGCGTCGCCGGGTCCTGCGGGTTGATGTCGCTGGTGCTGCCGACCTGCGCGGCGTGCGCTTGGGGGACGTCCCGATACCCGCTGGAGCAGCCGGTGACGATCAAGGTAACCACCAGCGCCAACAGGGCCAGCCTGCGAATCAGCGGCGGGTGCGTCACCCGCAGGACGTTAACCGGCGACACCGGGGTGCGCCCTCGGTACGGCGGCCAGCAGCCGCTGGGTGTACTCGTGCTGCGGGTTGGTGAACACCTGGTCGCCGTCGCCCTGCTCCACGATCGTTCCGCGGTACATCACCGCCACCCGATGGGCCAGGTGTTTGACCACCGAAAGATCATGCGACACAAACAGATAGGACAACCCGAGTTCCCCCTGCAGGTCCAGCAGCAGATTGATGATGCCCGCCTGGATCGACACGTCGAGCGCCGACACCGGCTCGTCGAGCGCAAGGATCTTCGGCTGCAGGGCCAGCGCCCGCGCGATACCGATTCGCTGCTTCTGCCCGCCGGAGAACTCGGCCGGATAGCGGCTGGCGTCGGCGCGGTCCAGCCCGACGATCGCCAGCAGCTCGGCGACCCGATCCTCGCACCGGCGCCTGTCGAACCCGTTGGCCACCAATGGTTCAGCGACGACGTCGAACACCGGCAGGCGGGGGTCCAGGGAGGCCACCGGGTCCTGGAACACGACCTGCAGTTCGGTCCGCAGCTTGCGACGGGCGGCAGCATCGAGGGTCGCGACGTTGGTGCCCAGAATCTCGATGGATCCCGCCTCGGGCTTGGAGAGCTCGAGAATCTGGCTCAGCGTAGTAGATTTGCCCGAACCGGATTCGCCGACGATGGCCAGGGTGCGGCCCTGCTCCAGGGCCAAGCTGATGCCGTCGACCGCCCGCACCTCACCCACCCGCCTGCGGAATACCATGCCCTTGGTGAGTGGGTAGGTCTTGGTGAGGTCGGTAACCTGAAGCACCAGCGGGGGTTCGCCGGCCATGCCATCGATCGCCGGCGGTTGCGTTGACACGCCGAAGATTTCGGCCGCGCTCCGCCCCGCAACCTGGTCGGTGCGGATGCACGCCGCCCAGTGGCCGTCCCCGACGGTAACGAGATCGGGTTCCGCCGAACGACATTCGTCGATCACCAGCGGACAGCGGGGGGCGAACGGGCAGGCACCGGCCGACAGCGACGACATCGTCGGCGGCGCGCCGGGGATCGGGATCAGCCGGGTGCCCTGCGCGGCGTCCAGTCGCGGCACCGAACCCAGCAACCCGACCGTGTAGGGCATCCGGCGGTCGCGGTAAATATCGTCGACCGTGGCGACCTCGACCCCGCGTCCGGCGTACATGACCACTGCCCGGTCGGCGAACTCCGATACCACACCGAGGTCGTGGGTGATGATCAGCACGCCTGCGCCGGTGACGTCGCGCGCTTTCCTGAGTAGGTCGAGTATTTGGGCCTGCACGGTGACGTCCAGCGCGGTCGTCGGTTCGTCACAGATCAGCAGGTCGGGATCATTGGCGATCGCCATCGCGATCACCACCCGCTGGCGTTCGCCGCCGGACAGCTCGTGCGGGAAGGCCCTTGCTCGGCTCTGCGGCTGCGCGATGCCGACCAGCTCGAGCAGCTCGACGGCGCGCTTGCGGGCATCCGCTCGGCTGATGTTGCGGTTGTGGACCTCGATGGCTTCGGCTATCTGGTCGCCGATGGTGTAGACGGGAGTCAGCGCCGACATCGGGTCCTGAAACACGGTGCCGATCATTTTGCCGCGGAACTTTGACATTGCCTGATCGGACAGCCCGATTAGTTCCTCGCCGTGCAACCGCACCGATCCCGACACGTTGGCGTATTCGGGCAGTAATCCGACCACGGCCATCGCGGCAGTGCTTTTGCCCGAACCGGATTCGCCGACGATGGCGACCACTTCGCCCGGATCGATGTGGTACGTGGTGCCTCGGACAGCGGGCACGCACGCGTCCGCGGTCTCGAAGGTGACGTTCAGGTTCGTCACCTCCAGCAGGGCCGTCACTTTGGCTTCCGGCGTCGCATTGGCCGGCTGCCGGGGTCCAGCGCGTCGCGCAGGCCGTCGCCGGCGAGGTTGGCGCACAACACGATCAGAACCAGCGCCCCGGCCGGGAACAGGAAGACCCACGGGAAGGTGGTGGTCGAGGGGGTGCCCTCCGCGATCAGCGTGCCCAGCGACACGTCCGGTGACTGCACACCGAATCCCAGGAAGCTCAAGCTGGTTTCGGCGAGGATCGCGAATCCGACGTTGAGCGTGGCGTCGATGATGAGGATCGAGGCGACGTTGGGCACGATGTGGTGCACGATGACACGGCGGCTCGACACCCCCATATACTTTGCCGCACGGATGAATTCGCGTTCGCGCAGGCTCATGGTCAAGCCGCGCACCATGCGTGAGCTGACCATCCAGCCGAACGCTGCGAGCAGCACGATGAGCCACAGAATGTTGTCCGTGCTTTTGGTGCGCGGAGTAACGATGGCGATCAGCAGGAAGCTCGGCACCACCAGCAGCAGGTCCACCAGCCACATCAGCGCTCGGTCACGCCAGCCGCCGAAGTAACCGGCCACCGATCCCACGGTGGCCGCGATACTGGTCGAGATCACTGCCACGCAAAAACCGATCAGCATCGACTTCTGCATGCCGCACAGCGTGCGGGCCAGCAGGTCCTGGCCGAGCGCGTTGGTGCCGAACCAGTGCTTGGCCGACGGTGGCTGCAGCAGCGCGCTGTAGTCGAGATCGGTGTAGCCGTAGGGGAGTAGCGGCGGCAGCGCGTAGCAACCGATGAATCCCAGCGCCAGCAGGATCAACGCCACCACGGCGGGCCTGTTGCGGATGAATCTGCGCGCCAGCAGGTTTCGTCGCGATGTGAAGGCGGCCGCATGAATGTTGCCCCGGGCCGGTGTGGTTTCAGCGATAGCTTCTTGCGTCATGACACCCGCACCCTCGGGTCCAGCGCCGCGTAGAAGACGTCGGACAACAGTCCGGCGAGAAGAACTGCCGCCCCGGTAAACAGCGTGATCGTCGCGACGATGTTGGTGTCCTGGGTCGAGATGCCTAGCACCACCCACTCGCCCATGCCGTGCCAGCCGAAGATCTTCTCGACGAAGATCGCGCCGACGACCAGGCCGCTGAAGCCGTAGGCGAACAATGTCGCCAGTGGAATCAGCGCGGTGCGCAGGCCGTGTTTGAACAGCGCCCGCCGGCGGGTCAGGCCCTTGGCGCGAGCGGTC
The DNA here is from genome assembly GCA_963845595.1 of uncultured Actinomycetota bacterium. GTDB lineage: Bacteria > Actinomycetota > Actinomycetes > Mycobacteriales > Mycobacteriaceae > Mycobacterium. Next base: position 319,093 of record CAWJSU010000001.1, on the reverse strand, counting down.
CGGATGAAATCCTCGCTCAGCACGTCGAGCATCGCGTTGCGCTGGTAGCGGCTGTAGCCCGCGATCGCGCCCAGGGCCAGGGTGAGGGTCGGCAAGACGATGTGTTGCAGGCGTTCGACGAGCTGATTCCAAAATCCGGCGGGCGGAATCGGTGCGGTCTCACCGGTGTACTGGAAGATTCCCAGCCCGGTAAGCATGTTGATCCGCAGCCCTCCCAGGATGAGCAGGCCCGCCAGCACGAATGACGGAATGCTCAGGACGAGCAGCGACAGCACGGTGATCACGCGGTCGCTCAGCCGGTACTGGCGGACCGCGCTCCATGCTCCGACGATGACGCCGATCACCGTGCCCAGCACCGAACCGGTCACCACCAGGCGCAGGCTGACCCCGATCCGGCGCCACAGCTCGTCGGCGACGGGGTGACCGGTCACCGTCTTGCCGAAGTCACCCGTGATCACGCCGGAAGCCCATTTCGCGTACCGGATCGGTATGGGCTTGTCCAAGCCGAGCTGAACCTTTTTCGCGTTGACGACCTCCGCCGGGGGCGACGGGTGGCGCTGGATCAAACTGTCCAGCGGATGAAACGTCCAGGATGCCAGGCAGAAGGCCAGAAACGACGCCAGCACCAGCAGCACCACGTAATTCAGGAACCGACGCGCAAGGAAGCGGATCATGCCGGACCGCCCCGCCTGCATCGCATTGGGACAGGGTAAGAGATCGGTGGCCGGTCAGCACGGTCAGGCTGCGCTCGACCATTGCGATCGAATTGATCCTCACCCGTGAAATCCGGGCGGCCGGTTGCTAAAATCCACGGCGGCATCGATCTGTGCAGCAAACCTATACCGTGATACCCGAGGAGGCTTGCGTGACGGTTACCGAGGACTACCTGGCCAACAACGCTCAATACGCGAGCAAATTCAACGGGCCGCTACCCATGCCGCCGAGCAAACACGTCGCGGTCGTCGCCTGCATGGATGCCCGGCTCGACGTCTACCGCATCCTCGGTCTCAACGAGGGCGAAGCACACGTCATCCGCAACGCCGGCGGGGTGGTCACCGACGATGTCATCCGCTCGCTGGCCATCAGCCAGCGCTTGCTGGGAACTCAGGAGATCGTCCTGATTCACCACAGCGACTGCGGGATGCTGACCTTCACCGACGACGACTTCAAGCGCGACATCCAGAACGAGACCGGCGTCAAACCGCCGTGGTCGGCCGAGGCCTTCCCGGATCTCGCGGAGGACGTCCGGCAGTCGTTGCGCCGCATCGAAAACAGCCCGTTCGTCACCAAGCACGTTTCGCTGCGCGGGTTCGTCTTCGACGTCGCCACCGGCAAGCTAGAAGAGATCACGGCCTAGCCCGCCGACATCTTTCGCCGAGCGTGTTGTCAGGGCGAAAAATCGTCCCCAGGATTTTCGCACTGAGTGCACGTTCGGCGGCGCTAGCCCAGATGGTGGCGACCCGCTTCGTCCGGTCCCCCGCAAGCGGGTGGGGTACTCCCCCGCAAGCGGGAGGTGCCCGCACCCACTTGTGGGGGCGTGCCCCCACAGCCGCGCTTGCGATCGCCACGCTAGCCGACCTTGTAGGTGGCAAGCGCCTTGGCGAGCAGCCGGCCCTCCGGGTCGACGATCTCGGCCTCGCAGTTGACCAGCGACCGGCCGCGCCGCAGCACCCTGCCCACTCCGATCACATCGGTGGCCCGGGCCGGCGCCATGAAGTCCAGTGCCATCGACACCGTCACGCCCCGCAGCTCGGGGGGCGCTTCCGCCCCGCACCAGGCCGCCGCCATGATGGTCAGATCGGCGAGGGTCGCGATGGCGCCGCCGTGCACCATGTCGCCGACGGTGACGTTGGAGGGATCCCACGGCAGCCGCAGCCTGACTTCGTCGTCGCGCAGCTGATCCGCTGGAAATATTGGGGCTCCCCAGCTTGGCGACAAACGGTGATTGGGGGAGGAACTGCGCGATGACGTCGCGGCCGCTGGGTGGTTCGGAAGTAGCCGACATTCGCCCATGCTTTCGCACAGTCCGCATCCGCAAAAGCGCCGCCGCCGCTCGTGTCGTGATGCGAGCGGTGATTGGCATCCGCGCGATCGAACAATTCGTTGACAGCGGCGAGGGAGGCTGGTTTTATAGTTGACAATGACTATAAACATGGTCAGTTCTACCAGAATTATCGGGAATGCAATAAGGAAGCCATGACCAGCGACCTGAAGTCCGCGCCAGCGGTCGGCCAGTACGAGTTGAGCCATCTGCGCTCCCTCGAGGCGGAAGCGATCCACATCATTCGGGAGGTCGCCGCCGAGTTCGAGCGGCCGGTGCTGCTGTTCTCCGGCGGCAAGGACTCCATCGTCATGCTGCATCTGGCGATCAAGGCGTTCCACCCGGGGCGGCTGCCGTTCCCGGTGATGCACGTCGACACCGGCCACAACTTCGACGAGGTCATCGCCACCCGCGACGAGCTGGTCGCCAAGGCCGGGGTGCGCCTGGTGATCGCGTCGGTGCAGGAGGACATCGACGCCGGCCGGGTTGTCGAGACCATCCCGTCGCGGAACCCGATCCAGACCGTGACGTTGCTGCGTGCCATCCGGGAGAACAAGTTCGACGCGGCGTACGGGGGAGCGCGGCGCGACGAAGAGAAGGCGCGGGCCAAGGAGCGGGTGTTCAGTTTCCGCGACGAATTCGGCCAATGGGACCCCAAGGTGCAGCGGCCGGAGCTGTGGAACCTCTACAACGGGCGGCACCACAAGGGCGAGCACATCCGGGTCTTCCCGCTGTCCAATTGGACCGAGTTCGACATCTGGTCCTACGTCGGTGCCGAGAAGATCACGTTGCCGTCGATCTATTACGCGCACCGCCGCAAGGTGTTCAGCCGCGACGGGATGCTGCTGGCGGTAGACCGGCACCTGCAGCCGCGCGCCGACGAGCCGGTGTTCGAGGCCACGGTGCGGTTCCGCACCGTCGGCGACGTCACCTGTACCGGATGTGTGGAATCGTCGGCCGCCACCGTTTCCGAAGTGATCGCCGAGACCGCGGTGTCCCGGCTGACCGAACGAGGCGCGACCAGGGCGGACGACCGGATCTCGGAGGCCGGGATGGAAGACCGCAAGCGGCAGGGGTACTTCTGATGGCTGGATCGATAACGTTATTGCGCCTTGCGACTGCCGGCTCCGTTGACGACGGCAAGTCCACGCTGATCGGGCGCCTGCTCTACGACTCCAAGGCCGTGATGGAAGACCAGTGGGCGTCGGTGCAACGCACGTCCAAGGAGCGCGGCCACGACTACACCGACCTGGCACTGGTCACCGACGGCCTGCGAGCCGAGCGCGAACAGGGCATCACCATCGACGTGGCCTACCGCTACTTCGCCACTCCCAAGCGGAAATTCATCATCGCCGACACCCCGGGCCACATCCAGTACACCCGCAATATGGTGACCGGGGCATCCACCGCGCAGCTGGTGATCGTGCTGGTCGATGCCCGCAACGGCCTGCAGGAGCAATCCCGCAGGCATGCTTTCCTGGCTTCGCTGCTGGGCATCCGACACCTGGTGCTGGCGGTCAACAAGATGGACCTGATCGACTGGGACCAAGAAAGATTCGAGGCCATCCGGGACGAATTCCATGCCTTCGCCGCCCGCCTCGACGTGCAGGACGTAACCTCCATCCCGATCTCGGCGCTGCTCGGCGACAACGTGGTGACCAAGTCGGACCAGACGCCCTGGTACGACGGACCGGCGCTGCTGTCGCATCTGGAAGAGGTCTACATCGCCGGTGACCGCAACCTGGTCGACGTGCGGTTCCCGGTGCAATACGTCATCCGGCCACACACCATCGAGCATCAAGACCACCGCAGCTACGCCGGCACCGTTGCCAGCGGAGTGATGCGTCCGGGCGACGAGGTGGTGGTGCTGCCGATCGGCAAGACCACCACGATCGCCGCGATCGACGGCCCGACCGGGCCTGTGGTAGAAGCGTTTCCGCCGATGGCGGTCTCGGTGACCCTGGCCGACGAGATTGACATCTCGCGCGGCGACCTGATCGCCCGCACCAACAACCAGCCCAGGATCGCGCAGGAGTTCGAGGCGACCGTGTGCTGGATGGCCGATGCCGCGGCACTGGAGCCCGGCCGCGATTACGTCATCAAGCACACCACCCGGACAACGCGCGCCAGGGTAACCGGGCTGGACTACCGGCTCGATGTCAACACCTTGCACCGTGACAAGACCGCAACGGCGTTGAAGCTCAATGAACTTGGTCGCATTTCGCTGCGAACCCAGGTGCCGCTGCTGCTCGACGAGTACACCCGCAACGCCAGCACCGGCTCGTTCATTCTGATCGACCCCGACACCAACGGAACGGTGGCCGCGGGCATGGTGTTGCGCGACGTCTCGGCGCACACCGCAAGCCCCAACACCGTGCGGCACCAGTCGCTGGTCACCGCCGAAGATCGGCTGTCTCGGGGCCGGACGGTGTGGCTGACCGGACTTTCGGGTGCCGGCAAATCGTCGGTGGCCATGCTGGTCGAGCAGAAACTGCTCGAAAAAGGCGTGCCCGCTTACGTTCTCGACGGCGACAATCTGCGCCACGGCCTGAATGCCGACCTGGGCTTCAGCATGGCTGACCGCGCGGAGAATCTGCGCCGGCTGGCGCATGTGGCTACATTGCTCGCCGACTCCGGGCAAATCGTGCTGGTGCCGGCCATCAGCCCGCTGGCCGAGCACCGCGCGCTGGCTCGGAAAGTCCATGACGAGGCGGGATTCGAGTTTTTCGAGGTGTTCTGCGACACCCCGCTCAAGGAATGTGAGAGGCGTGATCCCAAGGGGCTGTACGCAAAAGCGCGTGCGGGCGAGATCACGCATTTCACCGGCATCGATAGCCCGTATCAGCGGCCGAAGACGCCGGACCTGCGGCTCACCCCGGACCGCACCCCGGATGAGATGGCGCAGCAAGTCATCGACCTGATCGAGTTGCGAGGTTGAACGACCACCAGCTGGCCGCGGAGCTGGCAACGCAGGCCGGAGCGTTGTTGCTCACCGTGCGAGACGAGCTGGCCGAGGCGAGCCAATCGGAACGAAAAGCGGCGGGGGACAAGCGATCACACGATTTCTTGATGGCGGCGCTAGCGCGGTCCCGGCCGGGCGACGCGGTGCTCTCCGAAGAAGGTGCCGACAACCCGGTCCGCTTGAGTTCCGCGCGCGTGTGGATCGTGGACCCACTGGACGGCACCCGCGAATTCTCCGAACTCGGCCGTCGGGATTGGGCCGTACACGTGGCGCTGTGGGAATCCGGTGAGCTCGTCGCCGGCGCTGTCGCCCTTCCGGCGCAGGGCGTTACGCTGGCCACGCCCGACGTCACACCGCCACCCGCGCATCCGGGCGCGCCCCGGATCGTGGTGTCGCGCACTCGCCCGCCGGCGATCGCCCTGCAGGTTTGCGAACGCCTCGGCGGCACGCTGGTAGAGATGGGATCGGCGGGGGCCAAGGTTGCCGCGGTGATCCGGGGGTCGGTCGAGGTATATGTCCACGCCGGCGGTCAGTACGAATGGGATTCCGCGGCGCCGGTCGCGGTGGCACGTGCGACGGGTTTGCACACCTCGCGTCTAGACGGCTCTGCGCTGCAGTACAACCGCCCCGATCCATTGCTGCCCGATTTGGTGGTGTGCCGGCCGGAGTACGCCGACGCGGTGCTGAGTGTGGCCCGCTGATTACGGTGGATGGTCAGATGGCAATGGCACAATGCACAGAATGCGGATGTCGGCCAAGGCGGAGTACGCCGTCCGGGCGATGGTCCAGCTCGCCACGTCCCCCAGCGGCACGCTGGTCAAAACCGACGACATAGCTGCGGCGCAGGGCATACCGCCGCAATTTCTCGTCGATATCCTTACCAACCTGCGCACCGACCGCCTGGTGCGCAGCCAACGCGGTCGCGAGGGCGGCTATGAACTGGCGCGTCCGGGGACCCAGATCAGCATTGCCGACGTGCTGCGCTGCATCGACGGACCGCTGGCCAGCGTTCGCGACGTCGGACTCGGTGAGCTGCCTTACTCCGGGCCGACCGCGGCGTTGACCGACGTCTGGCGGGCGCTGCGCGCCAGCATGCGTTCGGTGCTGGAAGAGACGACGTTGGCTGACGTCGCCGCCGGTGCCCTGCCCGAGCACGTCGCGAAACTGGCCGACGACTATCGGGATCAGGAGAGCGAACGGCACGGGTCTCGGCGCGGCGGCGACTAGACCCCGCGAACATCGGATGCCGCTACCCGCGGCATCCCGGTGGGCCGTTGCCGACGGGGCGGAACAGGCTTTACGTTCAAGGTTCGGGCCAACAGATTCGGGGGCTTGCGAGGGGGTACGGGACGTGGTCGAGATGAACCGGACCGAGGTCACCGTGGTGCAGCCCGGGGAGGGGGACACCGTAGCCCTGCCGGGTTTCGGGGCCGTATTCAAGCTGTCCAGCCGCGCAAACGGGGGAGAGGTGGCGATCGTCGAGCATCCCTTCGCGGTCGGCGCAATCACCGCTCCGCACCGGCACACCCGCGAGGACGAACATTCGATCGTCATCGCCGGCGAGATCGGCTTCCGCTCCGACGAAAGCGAGGTGGTCCTCGGCCCCGGTGGGTACATCACCAAGCCACGTGGGCAAATGCACGCGATGTGGAACGCCGGCACCGAGCCCGGCCGCATCATCGAGGTCATCACTCCGGGCGGATTCGAGAACTACTTCCGCGATTTGGGTGAACTGCTCGTCGCACACGCGAATGATCCCGCTGGCCAGCTCCTCCACCAACTGCCCGAATTCGGCGAATTGGCTAAGAAGTACGGGCTGACCTACGGCACGCCCGACTGGCTGGCCGACGTCGTCAACAGATACGGGCTGAACACGCCCACGCACTGACGCCGCCATACGCGGCCGAAGGAAATCGCGGACACCCGCCAATTACGACGAGGCGCGGCCCCCGGAAGGCTCAGCCGACCGAGCCATAGGGGCGGGTGAGAATCTCCATCCCATGTCCGGACGGATCCGGGAAATAGACTCCGCGGCCACCGTCACGGCGGTTGATCTCGCCCGGCCGTTGGGCGCCCGGGTCCGCCCAGTGCGGCAAGCCCCGGGATTGGATCTTGCCGTAGATGGCGTCGAACTCCTCCTCGGAAACGAGGAATGCGTAGTGCTGCCGCCGGATTTCCTCGCCCTCGGGGACGTCCGCATAGTCGAGACTGGCGCCGTGCTCGAGGGCGACAACCATGAAGTGGCCGAATGGCGTCGGGCTGGGCAGGCCGAACAGCTCACTGAGAAATTCCGCGGACTCCCGCTTGTCGCGGGCCGCGACGATGGTGTGGTTGAAACTGATAGGCATTTTTTGTTCTCCTTTCCCCGCTTCTGCTTTCCCGCGAACGTGCGTGTTTGCACGGCAACACGCCGCGCAGGCCGGCATTCCGCGCACGTTCGCGCGGCGCCTACTTGGGTGCCGTGAGCTCCAAGGCGATGTTGTCGGGGTCGCGGAACTGCAGGATGTACGACGGCCCGATGTCTTTGATCGGCTCGTGCGGGACCCCGACTTCGTCAAGATGTGTCGCCGCGGCATCTAATTCAGCCTTGCTGGCCATCCGGAACGCGATGTGGTCCAGACCGGCGCGGTCCTCGTGGAAGCGATCCGTGGCAACCGGCCGTAGCCCGAGCAGTGTGCCGCCGAGGTCGTAGACGACGCCGCCGTAGAGAAAGCTGAGCTGGTTGCGGGTTGCTTCGTCGGCGTTATCGGGAACCTCCAGCAGCACCGGCCAACCGAACACGGCCTCGTAGAACTGCCGGGATCGCTCAATATCGGTGACCGTGAGGCGAACGTGCCCGATAGAAGTAGTGCCTAGCCCCATCCGACCCATGCTGCCATGTCGCGAACCTGGTTTTGTCCGCATGTCAGAATCGCGGTCGTGCGGATAGCTATGACCATGCCGGTGATGGAGCCGGAGCTGGATACGACGCTCTTGCGGACCTGGGCGCGGACGATCGACGAAGGCCCGTTCTCGTCGCTGTGCTGGGGTGAGCGCATCGCATTCGACAACCCCGACAGCCTGACCCTGCTCGGCGCGCTGGCCGCCTGGACCGATCGGGTACGCCTGGTGACGACGGTGATTGTGCCGCAGCTGCACGACCCGGTCATGCTGGCCAAGGCGCTCGCGACCGGGGACATGTTGTGTGGCGGACGGTTGAGCGTCGGCATCGGCGTGGGCGGCAGGCACGAGGACTACCACGCCGTTGGTGCCGACCCGAACACACAGACGATGCGCGGCATGGCCGAACGCGTGGCGGTGATGAAGCGGGTCTGGGCGGGGGAAACGATCTCCGACGCGGTGCGGCCGGTCGGGCCGCCGCCGGTCCAGTCCGGTGGTCCGCCGCTGTTCATCGGCGGCATGGGGCCGAAAACCATCCGCAGCGCCGCCGCCTGGGCGGACGGGCTGGCCGGCACCACCCTGGACCTTGACGTGGCCAAGCAAAACGAGCTGTTCGACGTGGCGCGCGCCGCGTGGGCCGAGGCCGGCAAGCCGAGACCGCACCTGGCCACCTCGTTCTGGTTCGCGTTCGGTTCGCCCGAGGGCGCCCGCGCCCAGGTGCATCGTCACCTGCGGCGCTACATGAACTGGATACCGGCCGAGTATGTCGACGCGATGGCCCCGATGACCGGCTGGGCCGGTACTGAGGATGAGCTGGTGGCGGTGCTGCGCAAGTTCGAAGACATCGGCACCGACGAGGTTCAGCTGATTCCCACCAGCTCAGACGTCGATCAGCTGCATCGCGCCGCAGACGTGGCGGCGAATTTCTAGGCGGTCCCGCCACATGCATTCCGCCCACCATGAATGAGCGCCATTATCAGGACTTTTCACGCAGATATCAGTGGTGCGAGAATTTCTCCTGGGCCTCAACTATTTCGTCTGCGTGACGAGCTCGAGTCAAACGTGTTGCGCCCCAAAAGGCGCGGCTTTCAGACTGAGGCCGTGTTCGGAGTCGCCGGTCGACGTAAGCGACTCCGCTTGCGGGACATCGTTGTTGACTTCCTTCATTCGGGCTCCTCCGGTGGCGGTTTCCGGCATTGTGGCCGATAGTCATATGAACGAGTGTCAGCAGAGGTCGGAGTATTTATGCCGCACAACACACAGCCACGGCCGAATGATGAGGCCGACGTCATCGATTCTCCCGGCCTGACCGAAGGCCGCTCCAGGTACGGCAGTTCTCGATCGACTCGCCGTCACGATCGACCTTGGTAACAAGCGAGCGAAACGACCCCGCGAAATGGGCGAGATCTTTGAATTTCATCGCGAAATCATCGTCAGCGGTGACGACGCGCTGTCGAAGACGATTGCCGAGGAGCTAAGGGGCGCCGGCGCGCGGATAATCAAGATCAACACTGCTGCCGATCTCCTCGGCGCCGGGGTAAATCGTGCGCGCGCCGTAGTCTGCGCGGGGCCCAATGACGCGGTAAATCTCGAAATCGCATTGCTGGCAAGGCAGTACAGCCCGAACGTCCGCGTGGTGGCACGTCTGGCCAACGACGTGCTGCGCGAGGCGGTGACCGCCGTTAACGGCCCCGGAGCGATCTTGGACGTCGCCGACCTCGCGACACCATCCGTCGTCGAGGCAGTTCTGTCGCGTAACGCGCACCAGTTCGAGACGGCCGGTATCGAATTCGTCGTCTGGGGAGCCGAGGCGCCGTACGACGCGACTCTGCGCGAGATCTACGCCGACTTGGCACCGGTGGCGGTGGTCCACGGCAAGAACTCACCCGCCCCCGGCGAGGTGGTGCCGTGCCCGGGACGGGACCTGAAGGTCTACGCCGGCGACTGGACCTCGATGATCGGCGTCAAAGACGAAATGGCGGCACGCGGCATCACGGTGCATCCCCGGACCGCGACGCGCTCTCGCCACTCCCGGACGCGACGCGTCATCGATGCCGCGCGCGCCATGCGTGACGACGTGAACCCGCTGCTTCTTCCCGCGTTGGCCTTCGCGCTGTTGCTCACGCTCGGCTCGACAGTCGTGGTGCACTACAACTACCAGCACCCGCGGATGACGTGGCTCGACGCCCTGTACTTCACCTCCGAGACCATCACCACAGTCGGCTACGGCGATTTCAACTTCGCTCAACAATCCACTTTCTTGCGACTGTTCGCTGTCGGGTTGATGTTCAGCGGCGCGATCGTCACCGCCATCACCGTCGCGTTCCTCGCGGACCTGCTGCTGTCGCGCCGCTTTGTCCAAACGGCCGCACGCCGACGGGCACGCCATATGCGCGATCACATCGTCGTTGTCGGACTGGGTTCAGTTGGCATCCGCGTCGTCAGTGATCTGACCGCTGCCGGATACGACGTCATAGTCATCGAGCACGACGAGAACAACCGCTTCCTGTCGACCGCGGCCGAACTCGATGTGCCGGTGATCTTCGGAGACCCAACGATGCGCCAGACGCTGGAATCGGCGCGCCTCGATCGCGCCCGCGGCGTCGCGGTGGTGATGAACGACGACATGAAGAACATCGAGACCGGGATCGTACTGCTTGAGATCTTGGGATCCGACACGAAGGTGCCGATTGTCATGCGCGTTCAAGGCCGCGCGCTGGGCGCCGCGATCCATCAGCGGTTCGGTTTCGAAAACGTGCGCTCGATCGTCGACCTGGCAGCCCCCTGGTTCATCGGCGCCGCGATGGGCCTGCAGGTGCTGGGGACGTTCTGGGTAGGGCAGCGCTCCTTCATGGTCGGCGGAATGGTCGTGGCGGCGGGCAGCGAGCTCGATGGACTGCGAATGGTGGATATGTCTACCCAAACGCGCGTCATCGCGATCACCCGACCGGAAGGGCCGGTCAGCTTACGTCCCCGCCGCGACGCCCGACTGGAAGCCGGTGACATCGTCTACCTCATCGGTCCCTACCGCGAGCTGATCGCGACGCTGCGCAAGGGCCAGCCGCCACCGCAGACCGCGATCAACGGTCAGCGCGCGGCCGCACTGGCGGCGGCGCGTTCGTCGCACCGGCCTATTGCGGGCTCTCAGGCATTGGACCACGGCGTGGACTTTCAATGAGCCACTCGCAGGGGCATTTTCGGCATCAGTCAGCCATCCGCTGCATCCGCTGAACTCGGTCCTGGCGTGTGCGGGTGTGTGCTGTAATTGCGTGCTCGACAAGTCTAAAGCTGCTCTGGCCCAACGAATGCAAGTCCGCGAGCACGATTCGGGTCGCCGACAGACCTAAATCATGGGCAGCAGCACAGCGACGCCCGGCCTCGTCATGCATGAGGCACAACGCTGGCGTGATTTGCCGCACCGGCGGCTGCCGGGTGGGACCATTTGCCAATGGACCAGGAAGCCCCCGAGAAACGCATCGCCAAGGTGGACACGCTCGCAGGGTTGGATGCCCGGCGGCCTAAAGGACGGATGTTATGGATCACGCGGTTAAGGAACATGGTCATCGCTGTGTGCGTCTTGTTGTCAGCGGCCTCCGCTGGGTGCACGACGACCGGGCATCCGTCGTCGCATGACGTGCAGGTTCCCGACGTGACGGGCCAGTCGTCGGCGGACGCAATCGCGGCGCTGCAGAACCTCGGCTTGGTGACCCACACGCAGCAGGAGCCCGACTCCTCAGTGCCGCCTGGTCATGTCATCAACACCGATCCCAAGGCCAACACCACGGTCGGGAAGGGCTCCGCGGTCACGGTGAACGTCTCCACCGGCCCTGAACAACGTTAGATTCCCGAGGTTGCCGATCTGAGCTTCGCGGACGGTCAGCGCGTTCGCCGGCCTACACGTCGTAGTACAGCGCGAACTCGTACGGGGTCGGTCGGAGGTTGACCGGCGCGATCTCGTAGTTGCGCTTGAAGGCAATCCAGGTCTCGATTAGGTCGGGCGTGAACACACCTCCCTCCGTGAGGTATTCGCTGTCTTCCTCCAGACGGTCGATCACATCCGCGAGCTGGGTGGGAGCCTGCGGAATTTCCGCGGCCTCTTCCGGTGGCAACTCGTAGAGATCCTTGTCGATTGGGGGAGGCGGCTCGATCTTGTTCTTGATGCCGTCCAGTCCGGCCATCAGCATCGCCGAGAACGCCAGGTACGGGTTGCCCGACGAGTCGGGGCAACGGAACTCCAGCCGCTTGGCCTTCGGGTTTCTGCCGGTGATTGGAATACGTACGCATGCGCTCCGATTCCGCTGGCTGTAGACCAGGTTGATCGGGGCCTCGTAACCGGGAACCAGGCGCTTGTAGGAATTGACTGTGGGGTTGGTGAAGGCCAGCAACGACGGCGCGTGGTACAGCAAACCGCCGATGTAGTGACGGGCGGTGTCCGACAGGCCGGCGTACCCCGTCTCGTCGTACATCAGCGGGACGCCGTCCTTCCACAGCGACTGGTGGCAGTGCATACCGGAGCCGTTGTCGCCGAACAGCGGCTTGGGCATGAACGTCACGGTCTTGCCGGCCTGCCACGCGGTGTTCTTGACGATGTATTTGTACATCTGATGGTCGTCAGCCGCGTGCAGCAACGTGTTGAACTTGTAGTTGATCTCGGTCTGGCCGCCGCTGCCCACTTCGTGGTGGCCCTTCTCCAAAGAAAAGCCGGCGTTGGTCAGGTGGGTGAGAATCCTGGCGCGCAGGTCGACGTAGTGGTCGGTGGGGGCTACCGGGAAGTAGCCCCCCTTGGGGCGGACCTTGTAGCCGCGGTTGGGGGTGCCGTCGGACTCGGCGTCTTCGCCCGTGTTCCACCACCCGGATGTCGCGTCCACCTTGTAGAACGAGCCGTTGATGTTCGAGTCGAACTTCACGGAGTCGAAAATGTAGAACTCGGCCTCCGGGCCGAAATAGGCGGTGTCGGCAATGCCGGAGCTGATCAGGTAGTTCTCGGCCTTGCGGGCGACGTTGCGCGGGTCGCGCGAGTACAACTCGAGGGTGAACGGGTCGTGCACGAAGAAGTTCACGATCAGCGTTTTGGCTTCGCAGAACGGGTCGATGGTCGCGGTTTCCGGATCGGGAAGCAGCAGCATGTCGGACTCGTGGATCGATTGGAACCCGCGAATCGAGGAGCCGTCGAAGGCCACGCCTTCCTCGAACATGTTCTCGTCGAAGACGTAGATCGGAATTGTGAAGTGCTGCATGGTGCCTGGCAGGTCACAGAAGCGGACGTCGACATACTCAATGTCCTCGTCCCTGGCGAGTTTGAAGATATCGTCGGGCGTCTTTTCAGACACAGAATGCTCCTTTTGCTTGGTTATCCACGGGCTGACGGGGAACCCCGGTCCGCCGTGATCCTGTTCGAGACCGTCGGGCTCAGTTTCCTTGCCAGCAGCGCGATTTCGCGGTTTATTGCGTCGTTAGGTCCAGCGCAGACGACAGCGACCGCGCGATGTACGCCGGCAGGGAGGTCGGCGGCGGTGGCGACCTTGACGATCCGCGTGGCGGCGCTGGCTAGCTCCTCCGCGATTGTCTTCGCCAGCGCGTTGTCACCGCTGACGATGATTTGGCGGTGCATGCTTGAGGGCATCTTGGCGGGAAAGCCAATCGCGGGCGAGCTGTCCAAGATTCAGCGGGCTCGGCGCGGGTTGCCGACGCCGTCGCTCGTTTTGGCCGTGCTCTATTTGGTCTGGCATACACACCCCACTGCTGCGGACGTTAGTGTCAATTTGGTTTCTATGACTATCGGGCACAATGCCGGATCGTGCCACCGGAGCGGCGTGCGCGGCGTGGCCGCTGGACGCCGCGGTCTGTCAGGGTGATTTGCCCAGCTAACGCTCGCGCGATGACGCCGCGCGAGATGAAATACTCCGAGCATGCCGACAGCGCACCGCGGGCGCAGCAGCATCGAGATTGCCGCACCACCTGACCTGGTGTATGCCCTGATCACTGACGTCACCCGGATGGGTGAGTGGAGCCCGGAGTGTTACCGGTGCGAGTGGCTAGACGGGGCAACCGAGGCAGCGCCGGGTGCCCGGTTTCGCGGGTACAACCGCCTTGGCCGTCTGCGGTGGGAAAGAACAGCCGTGATCGGCATCGCTGACCGGGGCCGCGAATTCAGCTTCACCACCCTCAACGACGGTGCCGGTCGTGAAGAAACACGTTGGCGCTACACGATGGAGCCGTCATCGTCCGGCACGCTGCTCACCGAGTCTTTTCAATTCCTCTGGTGCTCGGTGCCCAGCAGACTTGCCGAAGCGCTGATTCCGCGGGGCCGCCAAGTCAACCGAGGCATCGAAGAGACACTCCGGCGCATCAAGCGCGCCGCCGAATCGACGCCGTGATCCGCTTAATCGACCGCCAGGCCGACGTCGCCACTCCAGGCGTCAAACTGGCGACATGCCTTTCATCGAACGCGTGGCGTCTCGCGAGGTCTACCGGAACGCATGGATGGTCCTCCGCGAGGACGACATCCGCCGCCCGGACGGCAGCCCCGGAATCTTCGGGGTGGTAGACAAGCCAACCTACGCGCTGGTGATGCCCTACGACGGGCAACGCTTCCGGTTGGTCGAGCAGTTCCGGTATCCCGTCGGCGCGCGGCGCTGGGAGTTTCCGCAGGGCACCGCTCCCGATCTGGCGGCCCTCGAACCGGCCGAGTTGGCCGAGCGTGAGTTGCGCGAGGAGACCGGATTGCGGGCGTCGTCGTTCGAGGCGCTCGGCCAGCTCGACACCGCCCCCGGAATGAGCAGTCAGCGCGGCTGGGTGTTCTTGGCCACCGGAATCACCGAGGGAGACGCGGATCGCGAGCACGAGGAACAGGACATGCGCAGCGCATGGTTCCCGCGCGAGGACGTCGAGCGGATGATCCGTTCGGGAGTGATCGCCGATGCGCAGTCGATCGCGGCCTACGGCCTGTTCCTGGTGCACCGGCGATGAACGCGATGACTTCTGGGGCCGGCATCGGTCGCCCGGCGACACGGAAGTCTCGCAACCTGGACCGCGACCCAGATGCGTGGTCAGCGTCGCTACCGATCCGTTCGACCTCGTCATCGAAGGGGCCGCGGAACGGGTTACCGATACGGGCGAATTAGCCGCTGTCGCGGCGGCGTTCGTGCGTTCCGGATGGCCTGCCGAGGTCGCGGGCGACGCGCTTACGGCGGAGTACAGCGCCCCGTCAGCCGGCCCGGCGCCGTGGTACGTCTATCGGGTAAGGCCGTCGACGGTGTTGGCGCTGGGCACGTCGGAACCGTTCGGCGCCACTAAGTTTCAGTTGGACTAAGCGATTGTGTCCGCGCCGATATCGCGCTGCGTCGCCGAACCCGGACCATTGACAGAGTGGGTCGCGATCGATCACCAGGGCGGCGCGGCCCCCCAACACAACGATGCGGGGGCCCGGTTGGGTCCCCACATCGTGGTGGTTCGGCTTAGGTGTGGGTGACGTACTGCGGGCAGTAGGCAACCGCGGCGTCGATGGCAAAGGTCTTGGAGCCCTTGGCGCTCAGACCGGTCGCCTCGCCGACCTCGTTGATGACCTGCTGGCTCGACTCGCCCGCGTCGAGGGCGGAGCAGACGGCGTGCGCTTCTTTGAGGGCCGCCGCCGAGGTCGGCGGAGTGATCCCGTCCGACTCCAGCTGTGCGAGGAACTGGTCGTCGGTGTTGCTTGCGCTGGCGCTGCCGGCCAAGCCGAGCACGGTGAGGCTCAGCGCGGCGGCGGTCAGGGCGGTGCCGGCCACGGAGGCTGTGAAACGGCGAGTGAACATTGGGGTTCTCCTTGTGTGCTGAGGTGAGGTTGTGGTTGACGCTGTGTGCGTTGAAAACAGAATCCGCGTGGGGCCTCTACGGTTTCTCAATAAATTCTTGATGTGATCGAGACCATCGACGCCCACAAGCAACCCCAGGCAAGGCAACCCCCCGCGCCCACTCGAGTATGGCCATGACGGGCAACGCCACCGGCGCCGAACCAACTCGAAATCACTTCGGAGATAACTCAGTACGCTTTGGCATTAAGTGGTCCCGGCGTCTCCCACGGGCATGCGCAAGCCACGCGAAAAGAAGCCGGCGACAACACGGCCGATCCCTATGCGGCCGTGATCGTCGACATCATAGGCCGAAGTGTTTCCAGCAGCCGGTGCCGATCACGCAGATAGAAGTGGCCGCCCTGCAGGATCTGCACCGAGAAGTCAGCGGCTGTCCGCGAACGCCATTCGTGCAAGTCGGATTCACTCACGAGCGGGTCCTCGCTGCCGCCAAAGACATGGATCGGGCACGCCAGTTCCGCCGTGTTCTCTTCCTGATCCGTCATGCACAGCCGCAAGTCGTGTCGAGCGGTCGTGACGGCTCGCTCGTGCAGGGAGGGCCATCGTGTGAGTTCCGAAGGCAGCCCACCCAGATCGGAAAGGAGCGTCGCGAGCTGGTGGTCGTCGAGGAGATCCACGACATGCAGGGGCGGTGGAAGATGTGGTGGGGCGTAGGCGGACAGGAATACCGCCCGTGGCACAGGAGAACCCGCCGCGGCACGCGCGCACGCCAACCGGTATGCCAATAGGGCACCGAAACTGTGGCCAAAGAACATATGCGGGTCGTCAAGGGTGGGTCCCAGCTGGTCGTTCACCTCGTCAACGAGGTGCCGCAGCGTCGGGAACCGCTCGCGGTTGGCGACCTCGACCGGAATCACCTCGAAGGCCGGCCTCAATGCCTTGTTCCAGGCCTTGAATGCCAGCCCGCCGCCCCCGGCGTGATGGAAGCAGAACAACCGCACGGTGTTAGTCGCCCTTCTGCCGGTGGCCTACTAGTGCCTTACGAAATCAGCATCGCGCAGGCCACTTGGCGGATGCTTGGCGGATTCTTGTGGAAATCTTGCGGCCGCAGGTTTGGCGGCCGGTGGCAATCACCCAGCAGATCGCCACCGACGGCCCAGCCGACGAAACTGCGAGCTCATCAACTCCAATCGCGTCTTTCTGGCGCGAACCCTGAAAAGATGGCTAGCGCGATGGTGCACCGGACCGAAGGGGCTCAGAGGTGGTGGGCATGCTCGAATTGATTGACAAGGGCCGTACCACCGACGCGCACCCGGTACCGCTGCTGTTCATCCACGGTGCATTGCATGCGGCATGGTGCTGGGATGACCATTTCCTGGATTACTTCGCGGCTCAGGGATACCGCGCCGTCGCGGTGAGCCTGCGCGGCCACGGACGGAGCCCTGGCCGGGAGCGTCTGCGCTGGATACGAATTCAGGAATACGCAGACGACGTCGCCGAGACGGTGGCGCGACTACCGACTCCGCCGGTGCTGGTCGGGCATTCGATGGGTGGCTTCGTGGTCCAGCAATACCTGGAAAAGCACACCGCCGCCGGCGCTATTCTTGTCGCACCGATTCCGCCTACTGGCGCTCTCCGGGTGACCCTGTACATCGCGCGCCACCACACTCTGGCGTTCCTCAAAATCAACACCCAATTGAGACTCGGCCCGTTGGTTGGCACCCCGGACCTGGCGCGAGCCGTGTTGTTTTCCGCGTCGATGCCGGATGCGCAGGTCAATTTGTATCAGCGGCGCGTCCAGGACGAGTCCTACCGAGCCTTTCTTGACATGCTGGCCCTCGATCTGGTCAGGACCAAACGCGTCAACCGTGTCCCGATGCTGGTCGTGGGGGCCGAGCACGACACTATCGTCACGCAACGCCAAATTCACCGCACCGCTGCGGTATACGGCGCTGAGGCGGAGATCTTCGCCGACATGGCCCACGACATGATGCTGGAGCCCGGATGGCAGGCGGTCGCCGGAAGAATCGACGGCTGGCTCACGGCCCAGGGACTATAAGAGCAGCCGAGGCGGTGCTATCAGAGACATACCGACGATCTCGTCGCGCCAGCGTTTTGGGTGATCAGCTGGACAAGACGATTCGTGACCCCGGGCGCCACGTCATGGCCCATGCCGTCGATGGTGACGTGCCGGGCTCCGGTGATGGCCGCCGCGGTGGCAAGCCCACCGCCGGGGTGCACGATGCGGTCGCTGTCACCGTGAATGACCAGCGTGGGCACCGTGATTCGTTGCACCTCCGCGGTGCGATCGCCCGACTTGTAGATGGCGTTGATCTGCCGTGCGACGCCGTCGCCGGCCGCCTCCCGCAGACCGCGGTCCCAGGCTCGTGCCGCGTACTCGGCCGCACCGGCCTCGTCGGGCGGGAACCCGGTGCCCGCCAGGTGGTTCACCAGCCCGACGTGCTTGCGGATGAATTCGTCGCGGGTACGTGACGCACGCTTTGACAACAGCAGCAGCGTCGACATGGCAGGTTGGCCGACTCGCTTGCTGCCGGTGGTCGAGAAGATCGACGTCAATGACAACGCCCGAGTGGGGTAACGGGCCGCGACCGTCTGGGCGATCATGCCGCCCATCGACATTCCGACGAGGTGGGCCCTCGCGACGCCGAGGTGGTCAAGCACCGCGACGGCGTCACCGGCCATATCGGCGAGGTCGTAGCCGTCCCGGCGGGGGCGTTGCAGCGCGCGGCGCCAAAGGCTCGGCGGCGGCGTGGTGGCCGGGGTGGTGCGGCCGACGTCCCGGTTGTCGAACCGGATCACGTAAAACCCTTGGGCGACAAGGCCGTCGACCATGGCCGGCGGCCACGAGGTCAGGTCCAAGGTCAGGCCCGCGATCAGCAGCAGCGGCGCACCGGACGGATTACCGTCCGTCCGGTAGCACACCTGCCGGCCGGCGCCGGCGCGACAGAATTGGTCGGTCATGCCGGCACCGCCACCGCGCTCAGCGCCGCGATGCGGGAGGCAGTAATGGACCTGAACCGCAGGTTCGGGTCCACCACAGAGTCGTCACGAAGCAGCTTGACGTCGCTGTAGTAGCTCGAGGACATCAGCCACGGCGCGCCGTCACCCTGCTTGGGCATCAGGTGCAGCGCGCGCTGAACGTACCCGGCCGAGAAGTCCATTAGTGGGCGCGCCTCCATCTCCGAGTCGTCGACCTCGGGACGCGCGGTGTCGTAGCCGTTGGCGTCCATGTGAGTCAGCAGCCGGCAGAAGTGCTCGCACAGCAGCCCGACCTTGAGCGTCCACGACGAGTTCGTGTAGCCCACGGCGAACGCGAAGTTCGGCACGCCCGAGAGCATCATGCCCTTGTACGCGAACGTCTCGGCGAAGTCTACCGGCTTGCCGTCCACATTCAACGACACCCCGCCGAACATCTGCATGTTCAAACCCGTTGCGGTGACGATGATGTCGGCGTCCAGGTGCTTGCCCGACTCCAGCTCGATCCCGGTCTCGGTGAACGTTGCGATGCGGTCGGTGACCACCGAGGCGCTGCCGTCGGCGATGGCCTTGAACAGGTCGCCGTCGGGGACCGCACACAACCGCTGGTCCCATGGGTTGTAGGTCGGGTTGAAGTGTTCGTCGACGGGGAAGCCCTCGGGCAGTTGCTTGGCGTTGAGGCGGCGGATCAACTTCTTGGCCGGGGCGGGGAAGGTCTGGCAGAACTGGTACACCGCACGTTGTTTGAGGATGTTCTTGCGCCGCGAGAGCGCATACCCGCGCTTGTCGCCGAGCAGCTTCTTGGCGGTGTTGGCGAAGGCGTCCTTCGACGGCACGGCCATGATGTAGGTCGGCGAGCGCTGCAGCATCGTCACATGCCCGGCCGTGCCGGCCATCGCGGGCACCAGGGTCACAGCGGTGGCGCCACTGCCGATGATGACGACCTTCTTGCCGGTGTAGTCCAGGTCCTCGGGCCAGTGCTGCGGGTGCACGATCTGGCCCTCGAACCGGTCACGGCCCTTGAATTCGGGGGTGAAACCCTGGTCGTAGCGGTAGTAGCCGCCGGCCATGAAGATCCAGTTGGCGCTGAACTGCACCAGCTGCTCGGTCTGGACGTTCTCGACGTCGACGGTCCAGCGCGCCTCGGCGCTTGACCACTCCGCGCCCAGCACCTTGTGGTGAAAGCGGATCTCGTCGTCGATGCCGTTCTCGGCCGCGGTCTGACGCAGGTAGGCAAGGATCTTGTCGGCGGTGGCGATGGCGTGATCGTCGCGCCACGGCTTGAACTCGTAGCCGAAGGTGTGCAGGTCGGAGTCCGACCGGATCCCGGGGTAGCGGAACAGGTCCCAGGTGCCGCCGGTGGCACCGCGTGCCTCGAGGATGGCGTAGGACCGGCCGGGGTGGTCTTTCTGCAGGTAGTAGGCGGCGCCGATGCCGGAGATCCCGGCGCCGACGATCAGGACGTCGACGTGCTCGACCTGGACCCCGGCGCTGCCTGCGGTGCGGTTCATGACTAACTCCTTGGTGGTGGGGCGAAACGCGATGCACTAATAGTCGCGGGCCGAAGCCCGCCGCAATAGCGCAATATGACTCAATATCACCAAGGTTTAGTGCATCATGCACTACTGCGGTTATGGTGGTTCGATGACGTGGAAACCGCCCTCACCTCGGTGTCAGGAGTTGATCCGGCAGTGCGCGCAAATCGTCGTCAACGCGCGACCGGAGTGGCTCGAGGAGCTCGACCGGGCGGTGCTTGCGGCCAGCCCCACGATCGCGGCCGACCCGGAGCTGGCCACGGCGGTGAGCCGGAGTAACCGGGCCAACCTCTTTTTCTGGGGAACCGCCAATGTGCGCGACCCTGGTGCCCCGGTGCCGGCGAACACCGGCGCCGAGCCGATGAACATCGCGCGCGAGCTGGTGCGCAGAGGGCTCAATACCTACTCGCTGGATGCGTATCGCGTGGGCGAGGGTGTGGGGTGGCGACGGTTGATGGAAATCGCGTTCGAACTGACCTCCGATCCGGCCGAACTCCACGAGGTTCTCGATGTGTGCTCCCGGTCGATCAGTGCGTTCATCGACGCGACGCTGGCCTTCATTGCGGCCCAGATCGAGACGGAGCGCGACGAACTCACCCGCGGTAGCCACGCCGAACGACGCGAGACAGTCGCACTCATCCTCGAAGGCGCGCCGATACCCCGGCGGCGGGCCGAGGGCCGCCTCGGTTACGCATTGACGGGCGACCACACCGCGGCGGTCATCTGGAGCGACTCCCCGGAAAGTGATCTGGCCCGGCTGGACAAGGTCGCCGAGGCGTTCGGTCACGCGGCCGGCGCCCGTCCTCTGACGGTGCTTCCCAGCTCCGCGACCCGGTGGGTCTGGGTGCCGGGCGATCGGCCGGGCGATCGGATCGACACGGGCGCACTACAGGATGCGATCGATCCAATGTCCGACATCCGAGTCGCTATCGGACCTACCGCCAACGGCATTGACGGATTCCGGCGTAGCCATTTCGACGCCGTCACCACCCAGCAGATGATGGCGCGGTTGCACTCACCGCAGCGCATCGCGCTGTTCGCCGACGTTCAACTGACCGCGCTCATTACCGCCGACACCGACCGCGCCGCTGAGTTCGTCCACCGCACCCTCGGCGACTTCGAACTCGCCGATGCCGAATTGCAGGACACCGTGCGGACATTCGTCAATTTGCAATGCAACGCATCCCGCACCGCGACCCACCTCTTCACGCATCGCAACACGTTGTTCCGTTGGCTGAACCGCGCCGACGAACTGCTGCCTCGCCCACTGGCAGAGTGCAGTGTTTCGGTGGCCGTTGCCCTTGATGTGCTGCGCTGGCGCGGGCAATAGCAAAGGCACAGTTTGCCGAAAACAAATTCCGGTTGCCGAGACCGGATTATCCTTGTTGATCATGAAATATGCAGTGATCGCCGCGATGACAGCGGTCACCGCGCCGACCATCGCCACGGTGATCGCCACTGGTGTCGCGGCCGCAGACCCCGCGACGCCAGTACAGGCCGGTGTGTGCAACAAAGCCGCCAACAGTTCCGGGGCCCTCGACAATGCTCAGACGTTCGCACCGAACGGCGACGTTTTGATCTGCAAACCTGGAGCCCAGGTGGGTCTGTGGCAGCGCATTAACGGCATTCAGCGGCCCGTGGAGGTGTGGTTCACATATGGGCCGGAGGCGACGTTAGCCGCAGGCGATGTCACCCCGGGTCAGACTTGGATCGGCTTCAATGGAAGTGGCCCGGGCACGACGTGTACGGCCGAACAAACCTCTACCAGCGGCGGACCACCCGTCGTTACGACAGTCAACTACGACCAAATGACGGACTTCCCTCTGCTACCCAACCTGGCCACGCTGAAACTCAAATGCTCCTGTAGTTGGCGCAAGGCGTGATCGTCGCCGTAGGGACCGTAGTCGACTCCGTACGGACTCTAAGCGGCCCGCGGCTTATGAACCGCGCCTCTCCTGGCTCAAGGTTTCTGAGCCTGGTGACCCGCGCTTCCATCCCCGCGGCGGCAGGAAATACCAGTATGCGAAAAGCCCTAGCACCGCCGCCACGGTAAGCAACGCCACGGCCAGCAAGAGCGCGGCCAGCCCCGAAGTAGCGGTGAGCCAAGCCACCGCACCGAACGTGAGCCCTAGCGTCAGCGCCGCGACCTTGTACGACGGAATCCATGAAAACCGCCGTCGCCAAGTTCGATTTTCGGTCATGCGCGCTATTATTCACGACTAGGCCTAAGAGGTCTGAGTGTCGGTTCCGGCCGAATGTTGCGCAGGCACCGGGTGGGGTTTGTTTTGATCAATCGCGGCGCAGAGGAATTATCGACTAGCAACCACCCAGAGCACTAGCGTTCCCCAACGCCTGAATTCGCTTATTTTGCAAGCGTATTCGCAATCCGCTGCGCGAAATCCATTGAAACACAACCACCACGGGAGAACTTCCTGCGAAATCAAACACGGCTCGGTAAGCACGTCACGTGATAGTCGCTCCAAAAGCCGACTACTTAGCTTTTCATAGGCTTTTTCGCAGCGTTCGCTACTCTTCATATTTGTGCCGCTTTGGACCCGCACACTGACGGCATCGTCAACGCAAAGAAGAAGGGAAGCCCCTCAAATGCCCTCACCCCGCTGGCTGGCCACACTGACCGTCCCCATAATGGCCGGCGCTGCCCTGGTTACTGGCGCTGCGATTGCGGCTGCCGATCCAACTAATGACGCGTACCTCGCTCAGTTGCGCGCCATCGGCTTCAGTTGGCCGGCGGGCCACCAGGAGGCCCTCATCGGGATGGCGCACCTCATCTGCGACGATCTCGGGTGGGGTTGGACGGGAGACCAGATTGCCCAGCACGTCCACGCCAACTTGGACTCGGACGGCGTTACGTACGGAGACGTCGCAAACATGGTGAACGTCGCGCATTCGACCTATTGCCCCAACCAGCGGTGCTGGGCCCCGCACTGCTAGCGACGCCGCCCGGGCATTAAGCAAGTTCCGACGTGTCGTCATCCGGCTCGTTGTTGGCGCACTGACGGACGCCGGTCTGCAGCGCCGCACGCATCAGGGCTGGGTCGTAGACGGACGGTTCGGTCGAGTCGATGAATTGCTCGACGACCGCCACGAAGCGGTCCGGGTGGTCACGGTGCGGCGTATGTCCGGACTTCTCGAAGATCTCAAGGCGCGAATCGGGGATCTGCTGGTGGGCCAGTCGAGCATGGCTCACCGGGATGATCACGTCGTCCTCGCCCCAAATGATTTGCAGCGGAAGGTCTTGCATCAAGTAGCTGCGGTCCAGCATCGTGACGAACTGGCCGCGCGTGTCGACCACCGAGCGCAGAGTGCGGGCGAATGCGGCCACGGCACCCGGTTTGCGCAACCCGTCGAGCAGGCGCGGAAAGCTGGGCAGCTCGTGTCCGAATCTTGTGGAGCCCACCACGTTCCCGACGGCGCGCCCGACGAGTTCCAACGCGGAAACCGCGCCGGGCACCTTCAGCAGTGAGAGAGCCTCGGCCCCCATCGGCATTGCGGCTAACCGCAATGCCAAGCTGACGTCTTTCGACACGCCGCCGGCGCTCACCAGCACGACGCGCTCGACAAACTGCGGGTAGTGATAGACGAACTGCATTGCGATGCCGCCACCAAGAGAATGCCCGACGACCGTGACACGGTCGATGCCGAGCGCGATGAGCAGGTCGCGGATGCCGTTGGCGAAAGCCGCCAACGAGTAGTCGGCGCGCGGCTTGTCAGACTCGCCGTGGCCCAGCAGGTCGGGGGCGATGACGGTGAATCGTTGAGCAAGCTTGGCGTGCACGGTGTCCCATGTCGTGGAGTTGTCGCCCATGCCGTGGAGCAACAGGATGACCGGGCCGGACCCGGCGATACGGAAGGCGCGGCGGTGGCCATGGATTGTGACGAATCGCAGCGACGGCGCGGCGACATTCCGGACCGGCCGCAGGTGGCGGCTTGAACGGTTCGCCATGGTCTTGTCCTCTCCCTGGTGTGCTTCTCGACCGCCGAAGCGGTGTGTTGGAGAGAAGTTTGTCGGGGAGTGCTTGCGACATTCTTGCGGAGCTATTGGAAGATTCTTGCGGAGCGACAACGACGGCATGCCGCCCGAGATGTACGACCGGCAGCCGGCACGCCCCGCTCTCAGACGCCGATGGCAAACTACGTCGATGCTTGATCATCGACTCCGTGCCGTCGAAGTGGTGGGCGGCGCCGGCGGCAATGGCGGCGCGGGCAGCGGCACCGGCAACGGCGGCACCGGTGGCCCCGGCGGCAACACCGCCGAAGGAGGCGCGGCCACTGACATTGGCGGTGTCGGCGGTGCCGCGGGCAAGGCCGGCGACGGTGGCACCGGCGGTGCGGCAAACGGCTCCGGCAACGGCGGCAATGGCGGTTTCAGTGGCCACGGTGGCCACGGCGGTAACGGCGGCACCGGCGGCAACGGCGGCGCCGGCGGCAGCAAGGGCAGCGGCGGTCACGGCACTAACGGCGGCGCTAATGGCCTCGACGGCGCCACCGGCATCCCCGGCTCGCCCTAGCAAGGGCGGCCCCGAGTCGCGCGCGGCATCGCGCCGAATGGGTATAACGGCAATCTCGTTGTGCCGCAATTGTATGCGCCGACTGCCGAGACCTTATTAAGTCTTGGCGATATCCGGCGCCGTTTCGCCGAACCTGGCGCGCAGGGCTGCCCACACGTCGGCGTACTGTCCCGGTGCCTTACGATTGGCCGCTTGGCGTTTCGTGACCTAACGCACCTAGGGTGCGATGGCGCGCCTCGGAGCTGGCCGAGTATCTGCCCGCCACACCCGCCGGCCTAATCGACTTGGGTGCGTTCCTGGCGGTGACCGCGATCGATCACGCGGACTGACCGGAGTCTATTTACGCCGCCGAGTGCCGACCGTGGCCGGCGCCGACGGTGTTAGCTGGATTGGCCAGCTCCGCCGGCGGTGTTGCCGGGGCTTCCGGCGTTGGTGGCGACGCCTCCGGCACCGCCGGCGCCTGCGGAGACACCGCCGGCGCCTCCCGCGTTGTTCTCAACATTGCCGTTGGGGCCGAGGCCGCCTGCCCCACCGTCGACACCACCCTCGCCGTCAGCACCGTTGCCGACAGTGGAGCCGATCGCATTGGCGCCACCGCCACCACCACCGCCGGTGCCGGCGCCGCCTGTCCCGCCGGTGCCGCCGATCCTCATGCCGGTGCCGGTGGCACCGCCGCCGTTGCCGCCGTCGCCGGCGGTACCGCTGGCGGTGGCGGCCGCACCGCCACCACCGCCACCACCGCCGACCGCCGTACCGGCGGTGGTAGTGCCGCCGGCGCCGCCGCCGCCACCACCACCACCTGCGCCACCGCTCGCGCCAGTGGCGGCGGCACCGTCGCCGCCGCCACCCCCCGCGCCGCCCGATCCGGTGGCGGTAAGGGCGCCGGTCTGGGTGGCGGTGCCGCCGCCGCCGCCACCGCGGCCGGCACCGCCGGTGCCGCCGGTGCCGCCACTGCCGGTGCCGGTGCCGGCGTCGCCGCCCGCCCCGCCGGCGCCGCCGCCGCCGCCCCCAGCACCCGAGATTTTGTTGGCGGTCGACGTGGTGGTGTTGTTGCCGCCGGTGCCGCCGGCGCCGCCACTGCCGCCATTACCTCCGTCACCGTTGGTTCCGCCGTTGGGAGTGCCGCCGCCAGCGCCGCCGGCGCCGCCGCGGCCACCGTTGCCGCCTGGGGTGCCGATGCTGTCGTTGAGGCCCGTGCCGAGGTGGCCGGTGTCGCCGTGCCCGCCGGCGCCGCCATTACCGCCGTTGCCAGCCACGCCCGCGTCACCCGCCACGCCGGCTTTCCCGAACAAGTTGAAGCTTCCTTCACTACCGCCGGCCCCGCCGGCCCCGGGGTCACCGCCGGCCCCACCGCCGCCGCCCGCGCCGCCATTGTTACTGTCTCCGGTCGGGGTGGTGTAGCTGAAACCATTCCCGCCGCTTCCGCCGCCACCGCCGTGACCGCCCAGGCCACCCGCCCCGCCGGCGCCACCCAGCAACGCGTGGTTTGCCCCACCGGCCCCACCGGCCCCACCGTTACCGCCGGCCTGACCGGCCACCCCGGCCGCCGTGCCCATCGTGCCTGCGGCCCCGTCCCCACCAGTCGTCCCATTAGCACCGGCTCCGCCGGCCCCGCCGACACCGCTCAACGACAGCAACTGCATATTGGCCCCGCCGGCCCCGCCGGCCCCGCCGGCCCCACCGATCCCGCCAGCCCCGCCGGCCCCGCCGGCCCCGCCGTTACCGCCGCCGATCAGCCCATTGGCCCCGCCGGCCCCACCGTTACCGCCGACCGCGCCGGCACCACTGGACGTCCCGCCCGCCCCACCGCTCCCGCCGTGACCCCACAGACCCGCCGACCCGCCGGCCCCACCGGCGCCACCGTTAGCACCGTTGGTGCCCGATCCACCATCGCCGCCATTGCCGAAAATCCACCCGCCGTCCCCACCAGGCGCCCCGCTGTTGGCCGCCCCATTTGCGCCGTCGCCGAACAGCGGGCGCCCCGTCAGGTCCTTCACCGGAGAAAACACCGCCAGCGCCTGCAAGTCCTGCTCCAGCGACTGCAGCGGCGAGGCATTAGCAGCCTCAGCGGCCGCATACGCCCCCGCACCCGAAGACAACGCCTGCACAAACCGGGCATGAAACAGCGCCGCCTGCGCACTCAACGACTGAAAATCCTCGGCGTAACCGCCCAACAACCGCGCAATAGCCGCCGACACCTCATCAGCCGCCGCGGGCACAATCCCCGTCGTCGAGGGCACCGCCGCCGCGCTGGCCTGCCTGAGCGCCTCCCCGATCCTGCTCAAATCCGCCGACCCCGCGCCCAATACCTCGGGTGCTGCAATCACGAAAAACGACATCTCGGGCTCCCTTCACCGCACGGGACACAACCTCAGAGCAGGTTCCTGGACGGTTAAAATATCCTGCCTCCGCCGGGCCTCGATTCGCCACTCTTTCGAGGAAACTTGACGCACGGTTCACCCACAGCGACCTCACACCTGGCAGCTGCGAGGCTCCCATGAGCCCTCCGCCAACACACTGGACGTCGCTATTTCACCCCGGCACGCGGAACGCGGCGCGGCCACCGTAACCATCGCATTAGCTAATTAATGAGCGCGGTTTAACGAGCTAATTCGGAAGGGGTCAACGCAGCCGTCAGCCAGGAACATTCCTCGCGGTGCCCCAGCAGCGTATCGGCGGCGCTGTGCCGCGCCCACTCGTACGTGTTACGGAGTAGGAGTTCCGTCGTTGCCGGGCGAGCCGTCGCTGCCGCCATCGGTGCCGCTGCCCAAGGCCCCGCCGTGGCCGCCGTTGCCGGCACTGGCACCGCTGTCACCCGTGCCGCCGTTGCCGCCGTTGCCGCCGTCACCGCCCGCGCCGCCGATGCTGCCCGCACCGCCAGCCGTCCCGCCAGAGCCGCCCGCGCCGCCGTCTCCCGCGGTACCACCGCTGCCGCCGATGGCAGCGCCGCTGCCACCGTCGCCGCCCAGGCCGCCATCGCCGCCCTTCCCGCCGTTGAAGTCGCCCGCCGGATCGCCGGCCCCGCCGGCCCCGCCTGCACCCGCAGTACCGCCCGTGCCACCGTTTCCGCCGATACCCTCGGCCCCGGTGCCGGTGCCCGACGCGCCACCGGCGGCGGCGGCTCCACCGTCACCACCCTGACCGCCGGTGCCGCCATCGCTCCCGCTGCCCGCCGTGCCCGAGCCGCCCTGACCGCCAGCCCCGCCGCTACCTGCGTTGCCGCCGTTGCCGTTGGTGCCATCGTCGCTGCTGCCACCGAGGCCGCCTTGGGCGCCAGCCCCGCCGTGGCCGCCGGCCGCGCCGGTGCCATCGAGGCCCGCACCCCCGCTGCCGCCGCTACCGCCGGTGCCGCCGCTGCCGCCGGTACCGGTACCGGCCGTGCCGCCGCTACCCGCGTTGCCGCCGTTGCCACCCAAGGCACCGTCGGCGCCATCGCCGAACGTGTCACCGGGAGCGGTGTTCGTGCCGCCGTCGCCGCCGTTGCCGCCGCCACCACCGTTGCCGCCGTCGCCGTTGGCGCTGTCGGGGTTACCGGCGTTGCCGCCAGCGCCACCGTTGCCACCGACACCGGCCGTGCCCGCGGTCCCGCCAATCCCGCCGGTACCCGCGTTGCCGCCGCTACCACCCTGACCGCCGTCGCCGCCGCGACCGCCGTCAGTGCCGCCAGTCCCGCCGTCGGTGCTGCCAGAGCCGCCCTGACCGCCAGCCCCGCCGCCACCGCCGCTGCCGCCGCTGCCGTTGGTGCCATCGTCGCTGCTGCCACCGAGGCCGCCTTGGGCGCCAGCCCCGCCGTGGCCGCCGGCCGCGCCGGTGCCATCGAGGCCCGCACCCCCGCTGCCGCCGCTGCCGCCGGTGCCGCCGCTGCCGCCGGTACCGGTACCGGCCGTGCCGCCGCTACCCGCGTTGCCGCCGTTACCACCCAAGGCGCCGTCGGCGCCATCGCCGAACGTGTCACCGACAGCGCTGTTCGTGCCCCCGTTGCCGCCGTTGCCGCCGCCACCACCGTTGCCGCCGTCGCCGTTGGCGCTGTCGGGGTTACCGGCGTTGCCGCCAGCGCCACCGTTGCCACCGGCACCGGCCGTGCCCGCGGTCCCGCCAATCCCGCCGGTACCCGCGTTGCCGCCGTTACCACCCTGACCGCCGTCGCCGCCGCGACCGCCGTCAGTGCCGCCCGTGCTGCCGTCGGTGCTGCCAGAGCCGCCGTTGCCGCCGTTGCCGCCGGCGGTGCCGTTGCCGCCGTTGCCGTTGAGGCCGGTGGCGTCCCCGGCGTTGCCGCCGTTACCGCCGTTGCCGCCGTGACGGCCGTCGAAATTCTGTACGCTGCCGCCGTCTAGGCCGGTGCCGTCGGCGGCGCTGCCGGCGTTACCGGCGGTGCCGGCGTTGCCGCCGTTGCCGCCGTTGCCGCCGACACCGCCGGTGCCGGCGTTGCCGCCGTTGCCGCCGTCGCCGCCGCCAAAGGACGAAAGGCCGCCGCCGGAGTCGGAGCCGTAGCTGTCGGCGCTGTTGCCGCCGTTGCCGCCGGCCCCACCGTTACCGTTGGCGCCGCTGCCAGTGCCGTTGCCGCCGGTCCCGCCGGCGCCGCCGACGCCGCCGGGCTGGCCGGCGCTGATAGTGCCGGCAAGGCCGGCGCCGGCGTTGCCGCCCGCGCCGCCCGCGCCGGCGTTGCCACCCGCGGCATTCGCACCGGTGCCAGACCCACCGTTGCCGCCGGCGCCGCCGTCACCGCCGGCGCCGCCCACACTCTCGGCGCTGGGGTTACTCAGTCCGGTGGTGGCGTCGGCGCCGTTGGCGCCGGCGGCACCGGTGCCACCGGCACCGCCGCCGGCGAAGCCGTCGCCGCCGTTGCCGCCGCTGCCGCCGGAGCCCCCATTGCCGCCGCCGGTGGAAAGCCCGCCGGTGCCGGGGCTGCCGCCGGCGCCGGCGGCGCCACCGTCGCCACCGTTGCCGCCCACGCCGCCGTCGGTGACGTCGGCGCTGCCGCCGGCGCCGCCGTTGCCACCCGAGCCGCCGTTGCCGCCCGCGCTCCCGGAAGTGGCGTCGGCGTTGCCTCCGGTGCCTCCGGCGCCGCCTGCGCCGCCGTTGCCGGCGTTGCCGCCGTTGGCTCCAGTGCCAGTGCCCGTGCCGCCATCGCCGCCCAGGCCGCCTTGGCCGCCGTTGCCGCCTTGGCTCCCGCTTCCATCGGTGCTGCTACCGCCAGCGCCGCCGCCGCCGGCGACACCACCGGCGCCACCGGCGCCGCCGCCACCAACTCCGGTGCCGCCGGTGCCGCCGCCGCCGCCATCGCCGCCATCGCCGCCGTTGCTCTCAAAGTTGGTGCCGGAAACGGTGCCACCGGTGCCGGCGGTCCCGCCGGCACCTCCGGCACCAGCGTCGCCGCCCACGGCCCCATCCCCAGTGCCGGCACCGCCATTGCCGCCTTGACCACCGACGCCGCCGTCGCCGCCAACGCTTGGGCTTATCTTCATGCGGAGGAAGCTATTGGCGTCGCCGCCGCTGCTGTTGCTGTCGCTTGCCGCAGTGAGATCGCCACCGTTGGCGCCGTTGCCACCCACGCCACCGGCGCCCCCGGCGCCGCCGCCAGTCAAGCCGTCGCCACCGTCTCCGCCGCCGCCACCCTGGCCGCCGGGCCCGCCGATGCTTTGAATGGTGGCGGTGCCGGGGCTGCCGCCGTCGCCACCAGCGCCGCCGCCGCCGCCACTGCCTCCCAGGCCCGCCGCGCTGCTGCCGCCGGTGCCGCCCTGGCCGCCGTCGCCGCCGCCGCTCATGGAAGTTGCGTTGCCCCCGGTACCGCCCGCGCCGCCGCTGCCGCCGCTGCCGCCGTTACCGGTACCAGCCGTGCCGCCGCTACCCGCGTTGCCGCCGTTACCGCCGTTACCGCCGTCGGCGCCATCGCCGAATGTGTCACGGGGAGCATTGTTCGTGCCGCCGCTGCCGCCGTTGCCGCCGTTGCCGCCGTTGCCGCCGTCGCCGTTGGCGCTGTCGGGGTTACCGGCGTTGCCGCCAGCGCCACCGTTGCCACCGGCACCGGCCGTGCCCGCGGTCCCGCCAATCCCGCCGGTACCCGCGTTGCCGCCGTTACCACCCTGACCGCCGTCGCCGCCGCGACCGCCGTCAGTGCCGCCCGTGCTGCCGTCGGTGCTGCCAGAGCCGCCGTCGCCGCCGTTGCCGCCGGCGGTGCCGTTGCCGCCGTTGCCGTTGAGGCCGGTGGCGTCCCCGGCGTTGCCGCCGTTACCGCCGTTGCCGCCGTGACGGCCGTCGAAATTCTGTACGCTGCCGCCGTCTAGGCCGGTGCCGTCGGCGGCGCTGCCGGCGTTACCGGCGGTGCCGGCGTTGCCGCCGTTGCCGCCGTTACCGCCGACACCGCCGGTGCCGGCATTGCCGCCGTTGCCGCCGTCGCCGCCGCCAAAGGACGAAAGGCCGCCGCCGGAGTCGGAGCCGTAGCTGTCGGCGCTGTTGCCGCCGTTGCCGCCGGCCCCACCGTTACCGTTGGCGCCGCTGCCACTGCCGTTGCCGCCGGTCCCGCCGGCGCCGCCGACGCCGCCGGACTGGCCAGCGCTGATAGTGCCGGCAAGGCCGGCGCCGGCGTTGCCGCCCGCGCCGCCCGCGCCGGCGTTGCCGCCCGCGGCGTTGGCACCGGTGCCAGACCCACCGTTGCCGCCGGAGCCGCCGTCGCCGCCGGCGCCGCCCTGACTGTCGGCGCCGGGGTCATTCAGTCCGGTGGTGGCGTCGGCGCCGTTGGCGCCTGCGGCACCGGTGCCACCGGCACCGCCGCCGGCGAAGCCGTCGCCGCCGTTGCCGCCGCTGCCGCCCGAGCCCCCGTTGCCGCCGTCGGTGGAAAGCCCGCCGGTGCCGGGGCTGCCGCCGGCGCCGGCGGCGCCACCGTCGCCGCCGTCGCCGCCCACGCCGCCGTCGGTGACGTCGGCGCTGCCGCCGGCGCCGCCGTTGCCACCCGAGCCGCCGTTGCCGCCCGCGCTCCCGGAAGTGGCGTCGGCGTTGCCTCCGGTGCCTCCGGTGCCGCCGGCGCCGCCGGCGCCGCCGTTGCCGGCGTTGCCGCCATTGGCCCCAGTGCCAGTGCCCGTGCCGCCATCGCCGCCCTGGCCGCCTTGGCCGCCGTGGCCGCCGTGGCTCACGCTTCCATCGCCGGTGGTGCCGCCAGCGCCGCCGCCGCCGGCGGCACCACCGGCGCCACCCGCGCCGCCGCCACCAACTCCGGTACCGCCGGTGCCGCCGCCGCCGCCATCGCCGCCAGTGCCGCCCTCGCTCTCAAAAATGGTGCGGGAAACGGTGCCACCGGCGCCGGCGGTCCCGCCGGCACCTCCGGCACCTCCGGCACCAGCGTCGCCGCCCACGGCCCCATCGCCAGTGCCGGCACCGCCATTGCCGCCTTGGCCGCCGAAGCCGCCGTCGCCGCCCTGGCTGCCGTTTATCTGGATGCTGATGAAGCTATTGGCGTCGCCGCCGCTGCTGTTGATGCCGCTTCTCGCGGTGAGATCGCCACCGTTGGCGCCGTTGCCACCCACGCCCCCGGCGCCCCCGGTGCCGCCGCCAGTCAAGCCGTCGCCACCGTCTCCGCCGCCGCCACCGTGGCCGCCGTCCCCGCCGACGCTGCGAAGGGTGGCGGTGCCGCCGCTGCCGCCGTCGCCACCAGCGCCGCCGCCGCCACCACTGCCGCCCATGCCGTCCGCGCTGCTGCCGCCATCGCCGCCTTGGCCGCCGTCGCCGCCGCCGCCGCCGCTCATGGAAGTTGCGTTGCCCCCGGTACCGCCCGCGCCGCCGCTGCCGCCGCTGCCGCCGTTACCGGTACCAGCCGTGCCGCCGCTACCCGCGTTGCCGCCGTTACCGCCGTTACCGCCGTCGGCGCCATCGCCGAATGTGTCACGGGGAGCATTGTTCGTGCCGCCGTTGCCGCCGTTGCCGCCGTTGCCGGCGTTGCCGCCGTCGCCGTTGGCGCTGTCGGGGTTACCGGCGTTGCCGCCAGCGCCACCGTTGCCACCGGCACCGGCCGTGCCCGCGGTCCCGCCAATCCCGCCGGTACCCGCGTTGCCGCCGTTACCACCCTGGCCGCCGTCGCCGCCGCGACCGCCGTCAGTGCCGCCCGTGCTGCCGTCGGTGCTGCCAGAGCCGCCGTCGCCGCCGTTGCCGCCGGCGGTGCCGTTGCCGCCGTTGCCGTTGAGGCCGGTGGCGTCCCCGGCGTTGCCGCCGTTACCGCCGTTACCGCCGTGACGGCCATCGAAATTCTGTACGCTGCCGCCGTCTAGGCCGGTGCCGTCGGCGGCGCTGCCGGCGTTACCGGCGGTGCCGGCGTTGCCGCCGTTGCCGCCGTTGCCGCCGACACCGCCGGTGCCGGCGTTGCCGCCGTTGCCGCCGTCGCCTCCGCCAGAGGACGCAAGGCCGCCGTCGTCGGGTGAGCTGTAGCTGTCGGCGCTGTTGCCGCCGTTGCCGCCGGCCCCACCGTTACCGTTGGCGCCGCTGCCAGTGCCGTTGCCGCCGGTCCCGCCAGCGCCGCCGACGCCGCCGGACTGGCCAGCGCTGATGGTGCCGGCAAGGCCCGCGCCGGCGTTTCCGCCGTTGCCGCCCGCGCCGGCGTTGCCACCCGTGGCGTTGGCACCGGTGCCAGAGCCACCGTTGCCGCCGGAGCCGCCGTCGCCGCCGGAGCCGCCTTCACTCTTGGCGCCGGGGTCACTCAGTCCGCTGGTGGCGTCGGCGCCGTTGGCGCCATCGGCACCGGTGCCACCGGCACCGCCGCCGGCGAAGCCGTCGCCGCCGTTGCCGCCGCCGCCGCCGGAGCCCCCATTGCCGCCAACGGTGAAAAGCCCGCCGGTGCCGGGGCTGCCGCCGGCGCCGGCGGCGCCGCCGTCGCCACCGTTGCCGCCCACGCCGCCGTCGGTGACGTCGGCGCTACCGCCGGCGCCGCCGTTGCCACCCGAGCCGGCGTTGCCGCCCGCGCTCCCGCTAGTGGCGTCGGCGTTGCCTCCGCTGCCGCCGGCGCCGCCGGCGCCGCCGTTGCCGGCGTTGCCGCCGTTGGCCCCGGTGCCAGTGCCCGTGCCGCCATCGCCGCCCTGGCCGCCTTGGCCGCCGTGGCCGCCTTGGCTCCCGCTTCCATCGGTGCTGCTACCGCCAGCGCCGCCGTCGCCGGCGGCACCACCGGCGCCACCCACGCCGCCGCCACCAACTCCGGTGCCACCGGTACCGCCGCCGCCGCCATCACCGCCATTGCCGCCCCCGCTCTCAAAGTTGGCGCCGGAAACGGTGCCGCCGTCGCCGGCGGTCCCGCCGGCGCCTCCGGCACCAGCGTCGCCGCCCACGGCCCCATCCCCAGTGCCGGCACCGCCATTGCCGCCTTGACCGCCGACGCCGCCGTCGCCGCCAAAGCTTGGGCTTCTCTTTATTTGGAGGAAGCTATTGGCGTCGCCGCCGCTGCTGTTGCTGTCGCTTGTCGCGGTGAGATCGCCAGCGTTGGCGCCGTTGCCACCCACGCCCCCGGCGCCCCCGGCGCCGCCGCCAGTCAAGCCGTCGCCACCGTCTCCGCCGCCGCCACCTTGGCCGCCGGAACCGCCGAAGCTTTGAATGGTGGCTGTGCCGGGGCTGCCGCCGTCGCCACCAGCGCCGCCGCCGCCGCCACTGCCGCCCACACCTGCCGCGCTGCTGCCGCCATCTCCGCCTTGGCCGCCGTCGCCGCCAGAACCGCCCGCGCTAAAGCTTTCGACGCCGCTGGCATCGGCGCCGCTGGCGCCGTTGCCACCCAGACCACCGGCGCCACCCGTGCCGCCGCCGGCGAATCCGTCGCCGCCTCTGCCGCCCTGGCCGCCGTCGCCGCCGTCGCCGCCGGTGATGGACCCGCCGGTGCCGGGGCTGCCGCCGGCGCCGGCGGCGCCGCCATCGCCACCGCTGCCGCCCACGCCGCCGTCGGTGACGTCGGCGCTGCCGCCAGCGCCGCCGTTGCCACCCGAGCCGCCGTTTCCGCCCGCGCTCCCGCTAGTGGCGTCGGCGTTGCCTCCGCTGCCGCCGGCGCCGCCGGCGCCGCCATTGCCGGCGTTGCCGCCATTGGCCCCAGTGCCGGTGCCCGTGCCGCCATCGCCGCCCTGGCCGCCTTGGCCGCCTTGGCCGCCTTGGCTACCGATTGCATCGTCGGTGCTGCTACCGCCGGCGCCGCCGCCGGCGGCGGCTCCACCGGCGCCGCCGGCGCCGCCGCCACCAATTCCGGTGCCGCCAGTGCCGCCGCCGCCGCCATCGCCGCCAGTGCCGCCGTCACTCTCAGAATTGTCGCCGGAAACGGCGCCACCGGCGCCGGCGGTCCCGCCGGCGCCTCCGGCGCCGGCGTCGCCGCCCACGGCGCCATCGCCAGTGCCGGCACCGCCATTGCCGCCTTGGCCGCCGAAGCCGCCGTCGCCGCCAACGCTTTGGCTTATCTGGACGCGGGCTAAGCCATTGATGTCGCCGCCGCTGCTGTTGCTGTCGCTTGTCGCGGTGAGATCGCCGCCGTTGGCGCCGTTGCCACCCACGCCCCCGGCGCCCCCGGCGCCACCGCCAGTCAAGCCGTCGCCACCGTCTCCGCCGCCGCCACCGTGGCCGCCGGCCCCGCCGATGCTTTGAATCGTGGCTGTGCCAGGGCTGCCGCCGTCGCCACCAGCGCCGCCGCCGCCACCACTGCCGCCCACACCGGACGCGCTGCTGCCGCCGGTGCCGCCCTGGCCGCCGCCGCCGCCGGCGCCGCCGAAGCTCAAGGAAGTTGCGTTGCCGGTACCGCCCGCGCCGCCGGCGCCGCCGGTGCCGCCGCTGCCGCCGGTACCAGTACCGGCCGTGCCGCCGCTACCCGCGTTGCCGCCGTTACCGCCCGAGGCACCGTCGGCGCCATCGCCGAACGTGTCACCGGCAGCGGTGTCCGTGCCGCCGCTGCCGCCGTTGCCGCCGTTGCCGCCGTTGCCGCCGTCGCCGTTGGCGCTGCCGCCGTCGCCGTTGGTGTCGGGGACACCGTTGCCGCCAGCGCCACCGTTGCCACCGGCACCGGCCGTGCCCGCGGTCCCGCCAATCCCGCCGGTACCCGCGTTGCCGCCGTTACCACCCTGACCGCCGTCGCCGCCGCGACCGCCGTTGGTGCTGCTGCCAGTGGTGGGGTCGGTGCTGCCAGAGCCGCCGTCGCCGCCGTTGCCGCCGGCGGTGCCGTTGCCGCCGTTGCCGTTGAGGCCGGTGGCGTCTCCGGCGTTGCCGCCGTTACCGCCGTTGCCGCCGTGACGGCCGTCGAAATTCTGTACGCTGCCGCCGTCTCCGCCGCTGCCGTCGGCGGCGCTGCCGGCGTTACCGGCGGTGCCGGCGTTGCCGCCGTTGCCGCCGTTACCGCCGACACCGCCGGTGCCGGCGTTGCCGCCGTTGCCGCCGTCGCCTCCGCCCGAGGACGCAAGGCCGCCGCCGGAGTCGGAGCCGTAGCTGTCGGCGCTGTTGCCGCCGTTGCCGCCGGCCCCACCGTTACCGTTGGCGCCGCTGCCAGTGCCGTTTCCGCCGGTCCCGCCGGCACCGCCGACGCCGCCGGACTGGCCAGCGCTGATGGTGCCGGCAAGGCCCGCGCCGGCGTTGCCGCCGTTGCCGCCCGCGCCGGCGTTGCCGCCCGCGGCGTTGGCACCGGTGCCAGACCCACCGTTGCCGCCGGAGCCGCCGTCGCCGCCGGAGCCGCCCTGACTGTCGGCGCCGGGGTCATTCAGTCCGCTGGTGGCGTCGGCGCCGTTGGCGCCTGCGGCACCGGTGCCACCGGCACCGCCGCCGGCGAAGCCGTCGCCGCCGTTGCCGCCGCTGCCGCCCGAGCCCCCGTTGCCGCCGTCGGTGGAAAGCCCGCCGGTGCCGGGGCTGCCGCCGGCGCCGGCGGTGCCGCCGTCGCCGCCGTCGCCGCCCACGCCGCCGTCGGTGACGTCGGCGCTGCCGCCAGCGCCGCCGTTGCCACCCGAGCCGCCGTCGCCGCCCACGCTCCTGCTAGTGGCGTCGGCGTTGCCTCCGGTGCCTCCGCTGCCGCCGGCGCCGCCGTTGCCGGCGTTGCCGCCATTGGCCCCAGTGCCAGTGCCCGCGCCGCCATCGCCGCCCTGGCCGCCTTGGCCGCCTCGGCCGCCTTGGCTCCCGCTTCCATCGGTGCTGCTACCGCCAGCGCCGCCGTCGCCGGCGGCACCACCGGCGCCGCCCGCGCCGCCGCCGCCAACTCCGGTACCGCCGGTGCCGCCGCCGCCGCCATGACCGCCAGCGCCGCCCAAGCTCCCAGAATTGGCGCCGGAAACGGTGCCTCCGGCGCCGGCGGCACCTCCGGCGCCTCCGGCACCCGCGTCGCCGCCCACGGCCCCATCGCCAGTGCCGGCACCGCCATTGCCGCCTTGGCCGCCGATGCCGCCGTTGCCGCCCTGGCTGCGGCTCAGCTGCACGGCTAGATTGACGTCGCCGCCACCGCTGTTGATGCCGCTTCTCGCGGTGAGATCGCCACCGTCGGCGCCGTTGCCACCCACGCCACCGGCGCCCCCGGCGCCACCGCCAGTCAAGCCGTCGCCACCGTCTCCGCCGCCGCCACCGTGGCCGCCGGCCCCGCCGACGCTGCGACTGGCCGTGCCGGCGCTGCCGGCGTCGCCACCAGCGCCGCCGCCACCACCACTGCCGCCCACACCCGCCGCGCTGCTGCCGCCGGTGCCGCCCTGGCCGCCGGCGCCGCCGCGGCCGCCGGAGCTCATGGCAGGTGCGTTGCCCCCGGTACCGCCGGCGCCGCCGGCGCCGCCGGTACCGGCGGCGCCGCCCGCAGCGCCAGCGCCGATGCCGTTGCCGCCATTGCCGCCGTCGCCACCGCTGCCGCCTGAGGAGCCGAAGCTGGCGATGTCATTGGTGGCGCCGCTGCCGCCACCGCCGCCGACGCCACCATCGCCACCCTTACCGCCGCCGGTGAAACCGTCGCCGCCATCGCCACCGACGCCGCCTTGACCGCCCTGGGCGACGAGCTTAGTTACATCGCCGCTGCCGTTGCCGGAGGCACCGCCGTTACCGCCCAGACCGCCGTCGCCGCCGACGCCGTTATTGCCGGTGCCGCCATGGCCGCCGGCGCCGCCTTGGCCGCCGTCGCCGACTCGGCCAGCCGGGCTCGCTCCGTTTATCCCGTCGCCAGCGTCGCCGCCTTGGCCGCCTTGGCCGCCTTGGCCGCCGCTGCCGCCGTTGATATCGCCGTCGCCGCCGTCGCCGCCGGCGCCGCCCTGGCCGCCGCCGCCGCCGGCGCCGGCGTTGCCGGCGTTGCTGTTATCGGCTGTGCCGGCGCTGCCGGCGGCGCCACCTACGCCGCCGTCGCCACCTTTGCCGCCGTCGCCACCGGCGGCGTTCTGGCCGCTCGCGCCGCCGTAGCCGCCGCTACCGCCCGTGCCGCCCGCGCCGCCGGTACCGCCCTGACCGCCGTCGCTCTCGGAATCCATCCCGGCATCGGCGCCGACATTGCCGCCGTTGCCGCCCTTGCCGCCAGCGGCGCCGGCGCCGGCGTTGCCGCCCGCGGCCCCAGCACCAGTACCGGCACCGCCATCGCCGCCCTGGCCGCCGTCGCCGCCAGAACCGCCGGCGCTGAAGGTTGCGACGCCGCTGGCATCGGCGCCGCCGGCACTGGCGCCGTCGCCACCCAGGCCACCGGCGCCACCCGCGCCACCGCCAGCGAACCCGTCGCCGCCGCTGCCGCCTTGGCCGCCGCCGCCGCCGTTGCCGGCGGTGGTAGACCCGCCGGTACCGGAGCTGCCGCCGGCGCCAGCGGCGCCGCCGTTGCCGCCGTTGCCGCCCACGCCGCCGTCGGTGACGTCGGTGTCGCCGCCGGCGCCGCCGTTGCCACCCGAACCGCCGTTGCCGCCCACGCTGCTGCCAGTGGCGTCGACGTTGCCCGCGGTGCCACCGGCGCCACCGGCGCCCCCGGCACCGGCGTTACCGCCGTTGGCCCCGGTGCCGTTGCCGAAACCGCCGCCGCCGCCTTGGCCGCCTTGGCCGCCATTGCTGGCCTGGCTCGTGCTTTGATCGCCGCTGGCGGTGCCGCTATCGCCGCCTTGGCCGCCCATGCCGCCGTCGCCACCGTTGCCGCCGCCAGCGACGCCGTCGCCGCCGTTGCCGCCTGCGCCGCCACTGCCAGCGTCGTTGCTATTGCTTGTCGCGCCAGCGCCGTTGACATCGCCGCCACTGCCGGCGGCACCGCCATTGCCACCGGCCCCGGCGTTGCCGCCGATGGCCCCCGCGCCAGTGCCGGAGCCGCCATCGCCGCCGCCGCCGCCAGCGCCGCCGCCGCCGCCGTTGCTCACGCTTCCATCGCCGGTGGCGGTGCCGCCATTGCCGCCTTGGCCGCCGACGCCACCGGCGCCACCCGTACCACCGCCACCGAGGCCGTCGCCGCCTCTGCCGCCCTGGCCGGCGTCCCCGCCCCAGCCGCCGACGCTCTGGTTACCGTCGACGACACCGCCGGCATTGCCGCCGGCCCCGCCATTGCCACCGGCCCCGGCGTTGCCGCCCACAGCCCCCGCGCCAGTGCCCTGACCGCCGTCGCCGCCGTTGCCGCCCTGGCCGCCACCGCCGGCCTGGCTTTGGGCGAAGGCGGCGGCACTGGCATTGGCGCCGTTGGCACCGACACCACCGGCGCCACCCGCGCCGCCGCCAGCGAACCCGTCGCCGCCAGTGCCGCCGCTGCCGCCGTCGCCGCCGCCGCCGGCCTGGCTAAAGCCGGCGGTACCGGCGCTACCGGCGGCGCCGCCGGCGCCGCCGGCGCCGCCAATGCCGCCGACGCCGGTCGCGCTTTGGCCGCCAGTGCCGCCGTCACCGCCGGAGCCACCGATGCCGCCGCCGCTCAGACCATTTGTGCCGCCAACAGTGCCGCCAGAACCGGCGGCCCCGCCGGCGCCTCCGACACCCGCGTTGCCGCCCACGGCCCCATCGCCAGTGGCATTACCGCCATTGCCGCCTTGACCCCCTGAGCCGCCATCGCCGCCGGTGCTGCCGTTTGCCCTGAAGAGCGTGTCGGCGGGCTTGGGGTCGCCGCCACTGCTGTCGCTTGAGGCGGTGACATCGGCGCCATTGATGCCATTGCCACCCACGCCCCCGGCGCCCCCGGCGCCCCCGCCAGTCAAGCCGTCGCCACCGGTTCCGCCGACTCCACCGCCGCCGCCGCTTCCGCCGCCGCTGCTGATGGCGGCTGTGCCGGGGACACCGCCGTCGCCGCCAGCGCCGCCGCCGCCACCACTGCCGCCCAGGCCGGCCGCGCTATTGCCGCCGGTGCCGCCCTGGCCGCCGTTGCCGCCGTTGCCGCCGCTGCTCGCGTTGGTTGCGTCGCCCCCGGCACCGCCGTCGCCGCCGGCGCCGCCGGCGCCGGCATTGCCGCCCGCAACACCTGGGCCGGTGGCATTGCCGCCGTCGCCGCCGGTCCCGCCGTTGCCGCCGGCGTAGCCCTGGCTCCTGGCGCCATCGGTGGCGCCAAGGCCGCCGTTGCCGCCGACGCCTCCGTCGCCACCCGTGCCGGCGCCGGTGAAACCGTCGCCGCCATCGCCGCCGGCGCCGCCTTGACCGCCTTGAGGTTCTAAGGGGGCGGGCTGCTTCGCCAGCGCAGTGGCTAGTTCGGTCTTTTCGGGGAGACCGTTCGTATTGCCGGTGCCGCCGTTGCCGGAGGCACCGCCGTTACCGCCCAGGCCGCCGTCGCCGCCGACGCCGCTATCGCCGGTGCCGCCATGGCCGCCGGCGCCGCCTTGGCCGCCGTTGCCGCCAAGGCCAGCCGGGCTGCCCGCTCCGACTATCCCGTCGCCGCCGTCGCCGCCTTGGCCACCTTGGCCGCCTTGGCCGCCGTTGCCGCCGTTGATATCGCCGTCGCCGCCGTCGCCGCCCCCGCCGCCCTGGCCGCCGCCCCCGCCGGTGCCGGCGCTGCCGGCGATGCTGTTATCGGCTGTGCCGGCGCTGCCGGCGGCGCCACCTACGCCGCCGTCGGCACCTTTGCCGCCGGCGCCACCGGCGGCGTTCTGGCCGCTCGCGCCGCCGTAGCCGCCGCTACCGCCCGTGCCGCCCGCGCCGCCGGTACCGCCCTGACCGCCGTCGCTCTCGGAATCCATCCCGGCATCGGCGCCGACATTGCCGCCGTTGCCGCCCTTGCCGCCAGCGGCGCCGGCGCCGGCGTTGCCGCCCGTGGTCCCAGCACCAGTACCGGCACCGCCATCGCCGCCCTGGCCGCCGTCGCCGCCAGAACCGCCCGCGCTGAAGGTTGCGACGCCGCTGGCATCGGCGCCGCCGGCACTGGCGCCGTCGCCACCCAGGCCACCGGCGCCACCCGCGCCACCGCCAGCGAACCCGTCGCCGCCGCTGCCGCCTTGGCCGCCGCCGCCGCCGTTGCCGCCGGTGCTGGACCCGCCGGTACCTGAGCTGCCGCCGGCGCCAGCGGCGCCGCCGTCGCCACCTGTGCCGCCCACACCGCCGCCGGTGACGTCGGCGCCACCGCCCTGACCGCCGCCACCACCGGAGCCGCCGTTGCCGCCCACGCTGTTGCCAGTGGCGTCGACGTTGCCCGCGGTGCCACCGGCGCCACCGGCGCCGCCGGCACCGGCGTTACCGCCGTTAACCCCAGTGCCATTGCTGAAACCACCGCCGCCGCCTTGGCCGCCTTGGCCGCCATTGCTGGCCTGGCTCGTGCTTTGATCGCCACTAGCGGTGCCGCTATCGCCGCCTTGGCCGCCCATGCCGCCGTCGCCGCCGTTGCCGCCGACAGCGACGCCGTCGCCGCCGTTGCCGCCGCCGCCGCCACTGCCAGCGTCGTTGCTATTGCTTGTCGCGCCAGCGCCGTTGACATCGCCGCCGCTGCCGGCGGCACCGCCATTGCCGCCGGCTCCGGCGTTGCCGCCGTTGGCCCCAGTGCCAGTGCCCGTGCCGCCATCGCCGCCGCCGCCGCCGGCGCCGCCGCCGCCGCCGCTGCTCCCGCTTCCATCGCCGGTGGCGCTGCCGCCATTGCCGCCTTGGCCGCCGACACCACCGGCGCCACCCGTACCACCGCCACCGAGGCCGTCGCCGCCTCTGCCGCCCTGGCCGGCGTCCCCGCCCCAGCCGCCGATGCTCTGGTTAACGTCGACGACACCGTCGGCAGTGCCACCGGCCCCGCCATTGCCACCGGCCCCGGCGTTGCCGCCCACAGCCCCCGCGCCGGTGCCACTGCCGCCGTCGCCGCCGTTGCCGCCCTGGCCGCCACCGCCGGCCTGACTCAAGTCGGAGGCGGCGGCACTGGCATTGGCGCCGTTGGCACCGGCACCACCGGCGCCACCCGCGCCGCCGCCAGCGAATCCGTCGCCGCCCGTGCCGCCGCTGCCGCCGTCGCCGCCGCCGCCGGCCTCGCTGGAGCCGGCGCTACCGGCGCTACCGGCGGCGCCGGCCGCGCCGCCGGCGCCGCCAATGCCGCCGACGCCGGCCGCGCTTTGGCCGCCAGTGCCGCCGTCACCGCCGGTGCCACCGGTGCCGCCGCGGCTCAGACCATCTGTGCCGCCGACAGTGCCGCCAGAACCGGCGGCCCCGCCGGCGCCTCCCGCACCCGCGTTGCCGCCCACGGCTCCAGCCCCCGTGGCATTACCGCCATTGCCGCCCTGACCGCCTGCGCCGCCGTCGCCGCCGGTGCTGTGGCTTACCGGCATGGCGACGGCGAGATTGACTTCGCCGCCACTGCTGTCGCTTGAGGCGGTGAAATCGGCGCCATTGATGCCATTGCCACCCACGCCACCGGCGCCCCCGGCGCCGCCGCCCGTCAAGCCGTCGCCACCGGTTCCGCCGACTCCACCGCCGCCGCCGCTTCCGCCGCCGCTGCTGATGGCGCCTGTGCCGGGGCCACCGCCGTCGCCGCCAGCGCCGCCGCCGCCGCCACTGCCGCCCACGCCGCTAGCGCTGTGGCCTCCGGTGCCGCCCTGCCCGCCGTTGCCGCCGCTGCCGCCGACGCTCGTGTTGGTTGCGTTGCCCCCGGCACCGCCGACGCCGCCGGCGCCGCCGGCGCCGGCATTGCCGCCCGCAACACCTGAGCCGGTGGCATTGCCGCCG
Source organism: uncultured Actinomycetota bacterium (assembly GCA_963845595.1). Taxonomy (GTDB): domain Bacteria; phylum Actinomycetota; class Actinomycetes; order Mycobacteriales; family Mycobacteriaceae; genus Mycobacterium. Next base: position 276,335 of record CAWJSU010000001.1, on the reverse strand, counting down.
TCGCCGCCGGTCCCGCCGTTGCCGCCGGAGTAGCCCTGGCTACCGGCGCCATCGGTGGCGCCAAGGCCGCCCTCGCCGCCGACGCCTCCGTCGCCACCCGTGCCGGCGCCGGTGACACCGTCGCCGCCATCGCCGCCGGCGCCGCCTTGACCGCCTTGAGGTTCTAGGGGGGGCGGCTGCTTCTCGATGCCAGTGGCTAGTGGGGTCCTGGTGGCGCCACCGCGCGCATCGCCGGTGCCGCTGTTGCCGGAGGCACCGCCCGTACCGCCGACACCGCCGTCGCCGCCGACGCCGGTGGCGCCGGTGCCGCCATGGCCGCCGGCTCCGCCTTGGCCGCCGTTGCCGCCAAGGCCGGCTGCGCCGCTGTCTACATCGTTATCACTGCTGAATATCTCGGCCCCGCCGGCGCCGCCTTGGCCGCCCTGGCCGCCCTGGCCGCCATGACCGCCGTCGGTAACACCGACGCCGCCTGCGCCAGCATCGCCGCCGGCGCCGCCGACGCCGCCCGCGCCGGCGACAGTGCGTGGGTTGATCTGGATGAGGTCTTCAGAAAGTTTCTGTCCGGGATCGATGATGCCGACGCCATCGCCGCCGCCAGCACCGCCGCTGCCGGCGTTGCCGCCGAGGCCGCCGTCGCCGCCGGTGCCGCCAGTGCCGCTGGTTCCGACGCCGCCGGCGCCGCCGGCGCCGGCGTGGCCACCATTCCCGCCGATACCACCGCCCTGCGGCGCACCCGTGGTGCCGCCATCGCCCCCAGTGCCACCGCCGCCACCGAGGCCACCCGCGCCGCCTGTCGGGCCGTTGCCCCCGGCTCCGGCGTTACCGCCAGCGCCGCCGTTGCCGCCATTCCCGCCAAGCTGGCCCTGATCAGCCGCACCACCGCTACCAGCGTTGCCGCCGAAGCCGCCATCGCCACCCTTGCCAGCGATCCCGCCGGAGCCGATGGCGCCGACATTGCCGCCAGCGCCCCCGCTGCCGCCGGCACCGCCGCTACCACCCAGACCGCCGGTGGTGCCTTTGCCGGTTTGGTCAACCCCTTCTCCGCCGACACCACCAACGCCAGCGGCGCCACCGGCCCCACCACCGCCGGCCGCGCCCAAGGCGCTACCAGCGCTGCCGCCGTTGCCAGCGGCACCTCCGCTACCCGCGCTGCCGCCGTTCGCGCCGGCGCCACCATCGCCACCATCACCACCGACGCCGCCGGCCCCACCCACACCACCGGCCCCGGCGTTATTGCCGATCGCGCTGGCCCCGCCGGCACCGCCGTTTCCGCCGTGACCGCCGTCGCCCCCGGCACCGCCGGCCACCCCGGCCAACGTCGCATTCGAGATGCCGGTAGTCCCGGCACCGCCGGCACCGCCGGCACCACCAGCCCCGCCGGCGCCGCCCACACCATTCAGCGACAAAACCTGATTGTTGGCACCGCCAGCACCGCCATTACCCCCGTTGCCGCCAGCACCGCCGAACCCGCCAGCCCCGCCGGCACCGCCATTACCGCCACCCAGCAGCCCATTGCCACCGCCGGCCCCGCCAGCTCCGCCCACCCCGCCGACACCGGTGGCGTTGCCACCCGCACCGCCATTGCCGCCCTGGCCGAACAGGGCTGCCGACCCACCGGCCCCACCCGCGCCACCATTGACACCGCTGGCGCCCGAGCCGCCATTGCCGCCGTTACCCCACAGCCACCCACCATTACCACCGGCGGCACCGGTACCGGCCGCCCCATCAGCGCCATTACCAAACAAGGGTCGACCAGTCAGCGTCTTCCACGGCGACAACAAATCGGTTAGGTCCGCCAACGGCGAGGCGTTGGCCGCCTCGGCGGCCGCATACGTTGAGCCAGCCGAGCCCATCAACTGCACGAACTGGGCATGAAACGCCGCCGCCTTGGCGCTGAGCGCCTGAAAATCCTGCGCGTGGGTGCCAAACAGCTGCGCAATCGCCTCCGACACCTCATCACCGGCCGCGGCCACAATCCCCGTCGTCGACGGCGCCGCCGCCGCACTGGCTTGTCTGATCGCCTCCCCGAGCCCACTCAAATCCGTAGACGCCGAAGCCAAAACCTCCGGAGCTGCGATCAGAAACGACGACATCGCGGGTCCCCTCACTTCGATGTGGCATGGACCGTTGTCAAGCGGCGAGCAAACTGTATGCCACGAAAATTCGACTTTGTGACGAGATTGACAAATTTTCTCAATTATTTTGCCCGCGAGTGCCGAGCGAGTGTGCCGCCACCGGGGGCGGGCAGACGCAAAGGGCCGTCGCCTCGATGACGGCATCGTCGATCGAGTGAGCGCCGTGGCAAAACCTTTTCCTGCTCAACAGGAGTCGGCTCGATGTGGCTGTTCGCACAGCGCTGATCGTCAGGCACCGCTGAGCCTCGCCCACTCGTAGGTGTTAGGGAGGCGGCGGGTTCCCCTGGTTGCCCGCGGTACTGGGGTATCAGGATTGGTGCCGCCACCGGCGCACCGAGGGCCCCGCCGTAGCCACCGTCCGCGCCGCCGTAGCCATCGCCGCCACCAGATCAGCGGACGAACGACAAGTTGGACCCAACGGCGATGGTGGCGGCGGCCCCGACGGAAACGGCGGAAGCGGCAACAACGGTCCAAAGGGGCCGGCGATCGGCCCGCAAAGTTTGCTGGAAAGTCGTAGGGGGTCCCGTGACCGCGAGACGATTTGCGTGTTGCCGCACGGCTCGACGATCACCTGAGCTGGGCGACCGCCGGGCGTGATGTGCCGGTGGGAGGTGCGGAATGTCTTTCGTGGTCGCAATACGCGACGTGATGGCTTTCGCCGTGAGAGATTTGGCGGGTATCGGCTCCACAATCAGCGCGGCAAATGCGGCGGCCGCGGTCCCGACCAACTCGGTGCTCGCCGCGGCCGAAGATGAGGTGTCGACGGCGATCGCGTCGCTGTTTTCCAGCCACGCCCAGCAGTTTCAGGCGCTGAGCGCTCAGGCGGCGGTGTTTCATGCCCAGTTCGTGCACGCTCTGAGTAACGCGGGGGGCGCGTATGCGGCCGCCGAGGCGGCCAACGCCTCGCCGCTGCAGACGGTGGCGCAGGGGATCGCCGGCAACGGCGGTGGTGGCGGCGCCGGCGGACCCGCCGTTATGGGTGACGGCGGTAACGGCGGCAACCGTGGGCTGATTATCGGCAGCGGTGTGGTAACGGCGGCAACGCCGGCCAAGGTGCGACGTTGGACAAATCCGGTACCGGCGGCCGCGGCTCGCTGCTCGTCCTCTTCGCGCCCGGGAACAATGGGTTGACGTAACCCGCGGCGTTGGGGGTGGCGCCGATCAACGATGGGTGATGATGACCGGGCAGTGCCGCCGAGGAGAGCGCAGAAGCGCCCGATCAACTATTCAGACGCGGGACTGGGTCGATCTGGTTCCGCCGAGGCCAACGCCTAATTGCACGAATCTACATTCATGCCGGTAACACAGTGCCCCCGGCGGGATTTGAATTAGACGGGACTTCTTCGACAGCCGCATCTAACTCAGCCTTAATTACTCCGACGCTATCCAAAAGCGTGAGGATGGACATAATGCCGGGCATCAGGTTCTCCTATTAAGTTGTCAGTGCCCGCCAGGGCAGCACCACCTCAGTGCCAGACACCATTGTCGCCGGGGTGGAAGTACCCGCCTACCCACTGGTCGTCCCAGGGGCCATTGTGCCAGTGGGCCTGGTCGCGGGATTCATTGTCGTACCAATGGGCGTCGTGGCACCGGCCCCCATCCCAGTTGGCGCCCCACGCTGGATCCCACGACTGGCCGGGGCACCAGTGATACACCCGGTTCATCACGGGGCCGGCCTGCGCGACGGCAGCCGCCCCCAAGCCCGCGAGCCCTAAACCGGCGGTCATTACGAACGTTGATGCTGCGACGCGTGTGATGCATTTCATACCCGGAACTAGTACCCAAATCCTTGGGCTTCAATCCCCCGGGTATTACTCAACAATGTGCGCCAGGAAATTAGACACGCGCCAGTACACCGGTTTAGTTAATTAGACACGTGCCAGTAGACCGGTTCAATTCCCGGCGTATCTGGCCAGCCGTGGACACCAGCAGATGCGGGGTCGCGTATTCGTGCAGCCCGTCGCGTTCGTTGCGCTCGATGCCTTCGACATCGGACGGGAACAGCCAGGGCGTGTACTCGCGCCAGGGTGGTCACGGCGGATGTTGACGGTAGTACCGATGGGGCTGAGCGTGGCTCTCAGGGGTCGTGGAGCATGTCGGGTAGGTGTGTCGCTGAAGGGTTGCCGCGCCTTTCCGCTGACGCCACCACTGCGCGTGGTGACTACCAGGTCAATCAAGATCCCGGATGGACAAAGACACCACGCTGCCCAGCAAACTGACCTCGGGATTCGGAATCAAGCGCAGATAAACAGGCGGTTCCTAAAAAGGCTCTGACCTACGAAAAGACCTGTGCCCCCGGCAGGATTCGAACCTGCGGCCTTCTGCTCCGGAGGCAGACGCTCTATCCCCTGAGCTACGGGGGCGCTGGACGTCGATATTGCGCCATGGGGCTTGAACAAGCACGGACAGACTAACGCATCGTCATGACTGCTCAGCCACCGCAATGGATTCGGGCGCAAGCACCCGTGCCCATAGTATGGACGTTCGTGACCCCCGCCGACCTGGCTGAGCTGCTCAAAACCACCGCTACCGCGGTGCTGGCCGAGCATGGCCTAGACGCGTCCGCGTTGCCGCAGACGGTCACCGTGGAGCGCCCGCGCAGTCCCGAGCACGGCGATTACGCCAGCAACCTGGCGTTGCAGCTGGGCAAGAAGGTCGGCGCAAACCCGCGTGAACTGGGCGGATGGCTCGCTGAGGCGCTGGCGCAGGCCGACGGTGTCGCCTCAGCTGAGGTGGCCGGCCCGGGCTTCATCAACATGCGCCTCGAGGCTTCGGCGCAGGCCCTGATAGTCAACACCGTGATCGACACCGGCGCCCGCTTCGGCAACTCCGACGCCTTGGCCCGACACAAGATCAACCTCGAATTCGTTTCCGCCAACCCGACCGGACCCATCCACATCGGCGGTACCCGCTGGGCCGCCGTCGGCGACGCGCTGGGCCGATTGCTGTCGACGCAGGGCGCCGACGTGGTGCGCGAATACTATTTCAACGACCACGGCGCCCAGATCGACCGATTCGCTAACTCCCTGATCGCCGCGGCCAAGGGCGAGCCCTCCCCGGCCGACGGGTACGCGGGCAGCTACATCACCGGCATTGCCGCGCAGGTGATGCAGAAGGCGCCCGACGCGCTGACCCTGCCCGACGCCGAGATGCGTGAGACCTTCCGCGAAATCGGTGTCGACTTGATGTTCACCCACATCAAACAGTCGTTACACGAGTTCGGCACCGACTTCGACGTCTACACCCACGAAGACTCGATGCACACCAGCGGCCGCGTCGATCAAGCCATCGCCCGGCTGCGCGAGACCGGCAACATCTACGAGAAGGACGGCGCAACCTGGCTGCGCACCAGTGCTTTTGGTGACGACAAGGACCGCGTCGTGATCAAGAGCGACGGCAAGCCGGCCTACATCGCCGGTGATCTCGCCTATTACCTGGACAAGCGGCAACGCGGCTTCGACTTGTGCATCTACATGCTCGGCGCCGACCATCACGGCTACATCGCCCGGCTCAAGGCCGCGGCCGCCGCATTCGGCGACGACCCGGCCACCGTCGAGGTGCTCATCGGCCAGATGGTCAACCTGGTCCGGGACGGCCAGCCAGTCCGGATGAGCAAGCGCGCCGGGGCCGTGATCACGCTGGACGACCTGGTCGAGGCGATCGGCGTCGACGCCGCACGCTACAGCCTGATCCGCTCGTCGGTGGACACCGCGATCGACATCGACCTGGCACTGTGGTCCTCGGCATCCAACGAAAACCCGGTCTATTACGTGCAATACGCGCACGCCCGGCTCTCGGCGCTGGCCCGCAACGCCGCCGAACTGGGGCTGATACCCGACACCGAACACCTCGAACTGCTCAGCCACGACAAAGAGGGCACGCTGCTGCGCACCATCGGCGAATTCCCGCGTGTGCTCGAAACCGCTGCGTCCCTACGGGAACCACACCGGGTATGCCGCTACCTGGAAGACCTCGCCGGCGACTACCACCGCTTCTACGACTCGTGCCGGGTGTTGCCCCAGGGCGACGAGCAGCCCACCGACCTGCACACCGCTCGCCTGGCCCTGTGCCAGGCCACCCGCCAGGTCATCGCCAACGGGCTGGCAATTCTCGGCGTCAGCGCTCCGGAGCGAATGTGAACGTCCACCCCGCCGGCCCACGGCATGCCGAAGAGACCCGTCCCGCGGGTACCCCGCCGCGGCCGCAGTCGCCCGATGAGCTGCTTTGGCTGGCACCAAAGGTCTGGCCGCGCAATACTTCCCGCAATGACGACGGCGTGGTCAGCATCGCGGGGGTTCGGTTGACCGACCTCGCCCACGAGTACGGGACCCCGCTGTTCGTCATCGACGAGGACGATTTTCGCGGTCGCTGCCAAGAGATGGCGACGGCGTTCGGTGGCGGTGCGAATGTGCACTATGCCGCAAAGGCCTTCCTGTGCAGTGAAATAGCACAATGGATCGACCAAGAAGGCCTCTCGCTGGACGTGTGCACCGGCGGCGAGCTAGCCGTCGCCTTGCACGCCGGCTTCCCGCCGGAACGGATAACCCTGCACGGCAACAACAAATCGATCGCCGAGCTGACCGCCGCCGTCAAGGCCGGGGTGGGCGACGTCGTTCTGGATTCGATGACCGAAATCGAGCGCCTCGATGCCATCGCGGGCGAGGCGGGCATCGTCCAGGATGTCTTGGTGCGACTCACCGTCGGTGTCGAGGCCCACACCCACGAGTTCATCTCCACCGCACACGAGGACCAGAAGTTCGGGCTGTCGGTGGCCAGCGGCGCGGCGATGGCGGCCATCCGCCGGGTATTCGCCGCCGATCACCTGCGGCTGGTCGGCCTGCACAGCCATATCGGTTCGCAGATCTTCGATGTCGACGGCTTCGAACTGGCCGCGCATCGCGTCATCGGCCTGCTGCGCGGAATAGTCGGTGAGTATGGAGCCGAAAAGACGGCGCAGCTGTCGACCGTCGACCTCGGTGGCGGCCTGGGCATCTCGTACCTGCCGCCCGACGATCCACCGCCGGTGGCCGAGTTGGCGGCCAAGCTGAGTGCCATCATCGGAAACGAGTCCGCGGCGGTGGGACTGCCCGCGCCGAGGCTGGTGGTCGAGCCCGGGCGCGCCATCGCCGGACCGGGAACCATCACACTGTATGAAGTCGGCACCGTTAAGGACGTCGACGTGAGCGCCACGGCGAAACGCCGTTACGTCAGCGTCGACGGCGGGATGAGCGACAACATCCGCACCGCGCTCTATGACGCGCAGTACGACGTCCGGCTGGTCTCGAGAGTCAGCGAAGCACCAGCGGCGCTGGCTCGCATCGTCGGAAAGCACTGCGAGAGTGGCGATATCGTGGTGCGCGATGCCTGGGTGCCCGACGACCTGCGGCCGGGTGACCTGATGGGGGTGGCCGCCACCGGCGCGTACTGCTATTCGCTGTCGAGCCGGTACAACATGATCGGCCGCCCCGCGGTGGTAGCGGTGCGGGCCGGGCAGGCCCGCCTGATCCTGCGTCGGGAGACGGTCGACGATCTGTTGAGTCTGGAAGTGAGGTGACCAGTGCCCGGTGATGGAAAGCCGGTCGGCGTAGCGGTACTCGGGTTGGGCAACGTGGGCAGCCAAGTTGTCCGCATCATCGAGGGCAGCGCCGACGATCTGGCGGCTCGCGTCGGTGCTCCGTTAGTGCTGCGTGGCATCGGCGTGCGCCGGGTGGCCGCCGATCGCGGTGTTCCGGTCGACCTGCTGACGGACAACGTCGAGGAACTCGTCTCGCGCGAGGACGTCGACATCGTCGTCGAAGTGATGGGGCCGGTGGAGCCGTCCCGCAAGGCGATCCTGTCCGCTCTCGAGCACGGCAAGTCCGTCGTCACGGCAAACAAGGCGTTGCTGTCCACGTCCACCGGAGAATTGGCGCAGGCAGCCGAAAGCGCGCATGTCGACCTGTATTTCGAGGCGGCAGTCGCGGGCGCCATCCCGGTGATCCGCCCGCTCACCCAGTCGCTGGCCGGCGATACGGTGCTGCGGGTGGCCGGCATCGTCAACGGCACCACCAACTACATCCTTTCCGCGATGGACAGCACCGGAGCCAACTACCACAGCGCGCTGGCCGACGCGAGCGCGCTGGGCTACGCCGAGGCCGATCCCACCGCCGACGTGGAAGGCTATGACGCCGCGGCGAAGGCCGCGATTCTGGCTTCCATCGCCTTCCATACCCGGGTGCATGCCGACGACGTCCATCGCGAGGGCATCACCAACATCACCCCGGCCGACTTCGTGTCCGCACGCGCCCTGGGCTGCACCATCAAGCTGCTCTCCATCTGCGAGCGCGTCACCACCGACGATGGCCAGCAACGGGTTTCGGCTCGCGTATACCCCGCGCTGGTCCCGTTGTCGCATCCGCTCGCCACGGTCGGCGGAGCCTTCAACGCCGTGGTCGTCGAGGCCGAGGCTGCGGGCCGGCTGATGTTCTACGGCCAGGGCGCCGGCGGCGCACCGACCGCCTCGGCGGTGACGGGCGACCTGGTGATGGCCGCCCGCAACCGGGTGCTGGGCAGCCGCGGGCCACGTGAATCCAAATACGCCCAACTTCCCATCGCACCAATGGGCATCATTTCCACCCGCTATTACGTCAGCATGAATGTGTCCGACAAGACTGGCGTATTGTCCTCGGTAGCAGCGGAATTCGCCAAGCGGGAAGTAAGCATCGCCGAGGTCCGCCAAGAAGGTGTGGTGGATGAAGATGGCCGACGGGTCGGAGCCCGCATCGTGGTAGTCACCCACAGCGCCACCGACGCCGCGCTGTCCGAAACGGTTGCAGCGCTCGGCGACTTGGATGTGGTGCAAAGTGTCACAAGCGTGCTGCGACTGGAAGGAACCGGCGCATGAGCGCCCCGCGGACGGCCACCCACCAACCCTGGCCCGGCGTGATCGCGGCGTATCGCGACCGGTTACCGGTGGGCGACGACTGGACTCCCGTGACCCTGCTCGAGGGTGGCACCCCGCTGATCGCCGCCACCAGACTCTCCAAGCAGACCGGCTGCACGATCCACCTCAAAGTCGAGGGGCTCAACCCCACCGGCTCCTTCAAGGATCGCGGCATGACGATGGCGGTCACCGACGCACTGGCCCGCGGTCAGCAGGCCGTGTTGTGTGCGTCGACCGGTAACACCTCGGCGTCGGCGGCGGCATACGCCGCCCGGGCCGGCATCACCTGCGCGGTGCTGATACCGCAGGGCAAAATCGCGATGGGCAAGCTCGCGCAGGCGGTAATGCATGGTGCCAAGATCATCCAAATCGACGGCAACTTCGACGAGTGCCTGGAACTGGCTCGCAAGATGGCCGCCGACTTCCCCATGATTTCTTTGGTCAACTCGGTCAACCCGGTGCGCATCGAGGGGCAGAAAACGGCGGCGTTCGAGATCGTCGACGCACTGGGCTGCGCGCCGGACGTGCATGCGCTTCCGGTTGGCAACGCCGGGAACATCACCGCGTACTGGAAGGGCTACACCGAGTACCACCAGGAGGGCGTGATCGACAAGCGGCCCCGCATGCTCGGCGTCCAGGCAGCGGGCGCGGCACCGCTGGTACTTGGCGAACCGGTCAGCCACCCCGAAACCATTGCTACCGCGATCCGCATCGGCGCACCCGCGTCGTGGACCTCGGCCGTCGAGGCGCAGCAGCAATCCAAGGGGCGGTTCCTCGCCGCCACCGACGAGGAGATCCTGGCCGCATACCACCTGGTGGCCCGTGCCGAGGGCGTCTTCGTCGAACCCGCGTCCGCGGCCAGCATCGCGGGCCTCCTCAAGGCCATTGACGACGGCTGGGTACCTCGCGGGTCGACGGTGGTGTGTACGGTGACCGGCAACGGTTTGAAGGATCCCGACACGGCGCTGAAGGACATGCCGAAGGTGTCCCCGCTGCCGGTCGATCCTGTCGCTGTCGTGGCGAAGTTAGGGCTTGCCTAGTGGCGATCGCAAGCGCGGCGCAGCCGGGCGCAGCGGGTCGCCGCTCATGGGGTCCGGTGGCGATCGCAAGCGCGGCGCAGCCGGGCGCAGCGGGTCGCCGCTCATGGGGTCCGGTGGCGATCGCAAGCGCGGCGCAGCCGGGCGCAGCGGGTCGGCACGTATGAACCCGGTGCTGCCTGCCGGGTTGGTGGCTACCTCGGTGGTGTCGGCGTCGAGCGCTAACCTCGGCCCCGGATTTGACAGCATCGGATTGGCATTGCATCTTCTCGACGAGATCGCGGTCGAGACAATAGATTCCGGCTTAGTTGTCGTCGTCGACGGCGAGGGCGCCGAGCAGGTACCGCGGGGCCCCGAACACCTGGTGGTGCGCGCTGTGCAGCGCGGGCTGCAGGCCGTGGGGGTCAGCGCTGCGGGCCTGGTGGTGCGCTGCCGCAACGCCATTCCTCATTCTCGCGGTCTCGGCTCCTCGGCTGCCGCAGTAGTCGGCGGCCTGGCAGCGGTAAATGGCCTTGTCGCACAGACCGATTCGACGCCGCTGAGCGAAGCCCAGCTGATCCAGTTGTCCTCGGAGTTCGAGGGTCACCCCGACAACGCCGCCGCAGCGGTGCTGGGTGGCGCGGTGGTTTCGTGGGTTGAGCTGCGCGGTGACCGGCCGGAGTATTCGGCGGTACCGCTGCGGCTTCATCACGATATCCGGGTGTTCATCGCGATGCCCGAGGAGCGCTCGTTGACCGCGGAGACCCGGGTGCTGCTGCCTGCCCAGGTAAGCCACGAGGACGCGAGGTTCAACGTGAGCCGGGCGGCGTTGCTGGTGGTCGCGCTGACCGAACGACCGGATCTGTTGATGGCGGCCACTGAAGACGCGCTGCATCAGCCGCAGCGCGCCCGGGCGATGTCGGCCTCGGCGGAATATCTGCGACTGCTACGGCGTCATAAAGTGGCGGCCACGCTTTCGGGAGCCGGGCCTTCACTACTAGTACTGAGCACAGAGCCGGAGTTGCCCCCGGAAGCGCTGCAGTACGGTGCCGCAAACGGATTTAGCATTGCTGAGATGATGGCCGGCGAAGGAGTTCGCTGGAGCCCAGGGGTCACAGTGCCCGGTTGATCCACAGATGTGCTGGAAGGTTTGCTTGCTTCCGGCCAGGAAGCGGGCTATCCTCGGAGCCGTCCAGCAATCGCAGCATCTGCATCTGCATCAATACTGCATTGCCGCTAGGACAACCACCAATTCTTCTCGTGGACGAGGTTCGCCGTTTTAGCCGCCTATCTGGGCGATCACCGTTGCAGAGTCGATGAGAGTCGATGATTGGGCGCACTCAGCAGTTTGGCTGAATGCAACGAACCCTCGTATCACGTGATCAGCGAGGGAAGAAAGGAAATCCGTGACTGATACGGAGCTCATCACGGCGGGCGAAAACACCGATGGCAATCAGCTGTCGAATGCCGTGACCACACACACTCCCGACGTTAAAACCAACGCGTCGGCCGGTTCACTATCCACCATGGTGCTGCCCGAACTGCGTGCGCTGGCTAATCAAGCCGGCGTCAAGGGGACGTCGGGTATGCGCAAGAACGAACTCATCGCCGCGATTCAGGAAAGCAGGGGACAGGCGAACGGCACATCAGCCGGTGAGGGCCCGTCGTCGCAGGATCATGGCGAATCTCCCGCCGCGGCCAACACCGAAGTAGCGACCGCCCAAGGGGAACAGAACGATTCAGAAACCGAGGCGCCGCGCCGGGAACGACGCGGCGCGTCCCGCGATGCGGGATCAGCGTCCGGAGCTGCCGAAGAATCGGATCGCGAGGGCACAGCCACCAAAGAGGACAAAACCACCAAAGAGGACACATCCACCAAGGAGAAAGGGGCCGACAGCCGCCAAGGCGGCCAGCAACCCACCAAGACGGACGAGCGCGGGCCAGACGCGGGTAGCGACCAAAGCGGTGACCAGCAAGGCTCCGGCCAGCAACCTCGCGGCGACGACGACGGTGACGGCCGTCAGGGTCGGCGCGGGCGCCGGTTCCGCGACCGCAGGCGCCGCGGAGAACGGACGGGCGAAGGCGCCGACGCGGAACTGCGTGAGGACGACGTCGTCCAGCCGGTGGCCGGCATCCTCGACGTCCTCGACAACTACGCGTTCGTGCGCACGTCCGGTTACCTGGCCGGTCCGCACGACGTCTATGTGTCAATGAATATGGTGCGCAAGAACGGCTTGCGCCGTGGGGATGCGGTGACCGGCGCGGTTCGGGTGCCCAAAGAAGGGGAACAGCCCAACCAGCGCCAGAAGTTCAACCCGTTGGTACGCCTGGACAGCATCAACGGTGGACCGGTCGAGGACGCCAAGAAGCGGCCCGATTTCAGCAAATTGACGCCGTTGTACCCCAACCAGCGGCTGCGTCTGGAAACCACTCCCGACCGGCTGACCACGCGGGTCATCGACCTCATCATGCCGATCGGCAAAGGCCAGCGTGCCCTGATCGTCTCGCCGCCCAAGGCGGGCAAGACGACGATCCTGCAGGACATCGCCAACGCGATCACCAAGAACAACCCGGAATGCCACCTCATGGTCGTGCTCGTCGACGAGCGCCCCGAGGAGGTCACCGACATGACGCGCTCGGTCAAGGGGGAGGTCATCGCTTCGACGTTCGACCGGCCGCCGTCGGACCACACTTCCGTCGCCGAGCTGGCGATTGAGCGTGCCAAACGGCTCGTGGAGCAGGGCAAGGACGTGGTGGTGCTGCTGGACTCGATCACCCGCCTGGGGCGCGCCTACAACAACGCGTCTCCGGCCTCGGGCCGCATCCTGTCCGGTGGTGTCGACTCCACCGCGCTATACCCGCCCAAGCGCTTCCTGGGCGCCGCTCGCAACATCGAGGAAGGCGGGTCGCTGACGATCATCGCCACCGCGATGGTCGAGACCGGCTCCACCGGTGACACGGTCATCTTCGAGGAGTTCAAGGGCACCGGTAATGCCGAGCTCAAGCTGGACCGCAAGATCTCTGAACGCCGGGTTTTCCCCGCGGTCGACGTGAACCCCTCCGGCACCCGCAAGGACGAGCTGTTGCTGTCGCCCGACGAGTTCGGCATCGTGCACAAACTGCGCCGGGTGCTCTCGGGTTTGGATTCCCACCAGGCCATCGACCTGCTGATGTCGCAGCTACGCAAGACGAAGACCAATTACGAGTTCCTGGTGCAGGTCTCCAAGACGACACCGGGCAACATGGACAACGACTAACGACAACGACCAGCCCGACCGGAGGCCCCACCCGCGTGCCGGGGCGGTGATTCCGGCCTGTCACGATCGACGCATGGCGGAGACGCTGCAACAACTGCTTCGTGAGCGTTGCGACCAGGATACGCCGGCGCTCAAGTACGGCGAACGGGTCTGGACGTGGCGTGAACACCTGGCCGATGCCACCACCACCGCCGCCGCGCTGATTGGCATCGCCGACCCGGCCCGGCCGCCGCATGTTGGCGCGTTGCTGGGCAACACCCCGGAGATGCTCACCGCGATGGCGTCGGCGGCCCTTGGCGGGTATGTGCTGTGCGGGATCAACAACACGCGCCGGGGCGACGCGCTCGCCAGGGACATTTTGCGCGCCGACTGTCAGATCCTGCTCACCGATCGGGCGCATAAGGGGTTGCTGGACGGTCTCGACCTGCCCGGTGTGCAGGTGTTCGACGTGTCGGGCGAGCAGTGGTCGGCCCTGCTGGCCGCCGCCGGACCGCTGACCCCGTATCGCGAGGTCACGCCAACCGACACCTTCATGATGATCTTCACCTCCGGGACCAGCGGCGAGCCCAAGGCGGTGCAGATAATGCATCTGGTCGTGGTGTTCGCCGGCATATCGCTGATCGAGCGGTTCGACCTCAATTCCTCCGACGTCTGCTATCTGTCCATGCCGCTGTTCCACTCCAACGCGCTCCTCGCCGGGTGGAGCGTGGCGGTGGGCGCCGGCGCGGCCATGGTCCCCGCGGCGTTCTCGGCATCGGGGTTGCTTCCCGATCTGCGCCGCTACGGGGTCACCTACATGAACTACGTGGGCAAACCGCTTGCCTACGTGCTGGCCACGCCCGAGCAACCCGATGACCACGACAACCCGCTGCGCATCGCGATGGGCAACGAGGCGAGCGAGCGTGACGTCGCCGACTTCAGTCGCCGTTTCGATTGCACGGTGTGGGACGGCTTCGGCGCCAGCGAGGGCGCGATCATCATCGCCCGGGAAGATGGTTGCCCGCCGGGCTCGCTCGGCAGGGGCTTTCCGGGCGTCGCAGTCTACAACCCGGACACCGTGGCGGAGTGTCCCATCGCCACCTTCGGCGACGACGGCGCCCTGACCAACGCCGACGAGGCAATAGGGGAGCTGGTTAACACGACGGGCGCCGGAATGTTTGCCGGCTACTACAACGACCCGGACGCCACCGATACACGCCTTCGGCACGGCATGTACTGGTCGGGCGACCTTGCCTACCGCGACGCCGACGGTTGGATCTACTTCGCCGGACGCAGCGGCGACTGGTTGCGCGTTGACGGAGAAAACATGACCACGGCGCCCATCGAACGGATCCTGCAGCGGTTGACGCCCGTCAACCAGGTCGCGGTCTATGCGGTGCCCGACGAACACGTCGGCGACCAGGTGATGGCGGCGATCGTGTTGCGCGACAACGCCGATCTGACGCCCGAGGAGCTCGGCAAGTTTCTGGCCGACCAGTCCGACTTGTCGCCCAAGGCGTGGCCCCGCTACGTCTGGCTCACCGATCGGCTGCCCGCAACGGCGACAAACAAGGTCCTCAAACGGGCGCTGGTCGCTCAAGGCGCAGCACCCGCGGGTGGCGTGCTCTGGACGCGCAACCGTCGGGCCCGCGAGTACACCGCCAGCCAGGTTGAACAGCGCTGACCGCGAAACATAGAGCACGGACACGACGCGCCGAAGACCGTCGCAGGGGCTTATGTGTGGGCGGCAGTGGCCGCACACCCCGCCTCCAAGACGCCGGGAATGCGCGGGCGCATCTCGGTGTTTGGGGTGATGGTGGTTGACCTGGCATAATTGACGCTCGACCACCCCAGAACCGGATCAGGTTCTCGGAGTTCACGCCTGACCGCCGCATCCAAGACGGGGTGCCCGGGCGGTACCGATCGAAGAGGACACCATGAAAGCTGAAATTCATCCCGCTTACGAAGAGGTCACAGTGCATTGCGGATGTGGAAACACCTTCCAGACACGCAGCACCAAGCCCGGCGGTCGCATCGTGGTCGAGGTTTGCTCGCAGTGCCACCCGTTCTACACCGGCAAGCAGAAGATCCTCGACAGCGGCGGGCGGGTGGCCCGCTTCGAGAAGCGGTACGGCAAGCGCAAGGCCGCGGCCGACAACGACGGAACTGGTTCAGCCGACAAATAGCTGGTTTACCGACGCCCGAACTGTGCGAACCCGCACAGGCCGGGCGTCGGTTCGCGTTTGCGGCGAATAGTTGGCGCCAGGTGGAAGGAGGTGTGATGTGACGCAGCCGGTACAGACGATTGACGTGCTGCTGGCCGAACACGCCGAGCTCGAACATGCGCTGGCCGATCCCGAATTGCACAGTAAGCCCGACGAGGCGCGCAGGGTCGGACGCCGATTCGCCCGATTGGCCCCGATCGTCGCGACCTACCGGAAGCTGGTGTCGGCGCGCGACGACCTGGAGACCGCACGTGAGCTCGCCGCCGACGACGAATCGTTCGTCGAAGAGGCCGTCGAGCTGGAATCTCGGGTGGTCGAGCTGGATACCCAACTCACCGACATGCTGGCTCCGCGCGACCCGCATGACGCCGACGACATCGTGCTTGAGGTCAAATCCGGTGAGGGGGGCGAAGAATCGGCGTTGTTCGCCGCCGATCTGGCCAGGATGTACATCCGCTACGCCGAGCGGCATGGCTGGAACGTGACGGTACTGGACGAAACCACCTCGGACCTGGGCGGCTACAAGGACGCGACACTGGCAATTGGCAGCAAGGGCGACTCCACCGACGGAGTGTGGTCGCGGATGAAGTTCGAGGGCGGAGTGCACCGGGTGCAACGCGTCCCAGTGACGGAATCCCAAGGCCGCGTGCATACTTCGGCAGCAGGGGTGTTGGTGTATCCGGAACCGGAGGAAGTCGGCGAGGTGCAGATCGACGAGTCGGATCTGCGCGTCGACGTGTACCGGTCGTCCGGGAAGGGCGGCCAAGGTGTTAATACCACCGACTCCGCGGTGCGAATCACGCATCTGCCCACCGGGATCGTCGTCACCTGTCAAAACGAACGGTCGCAGCTGCAGAACAAGACACGCGCGTTGCAGGTGCTGGCGGCTCGTCTACAGGCGATGGCCGAGGAGCAGGCGCTGGCCGACGCATCGGCGGACCGGGCCAGCCAGATCCGCACGGTGGACCGCAGCGAACGCATTCGCACCTACAACTTCCCGGAGAACCGCATCACCGACCACCGAATCGGTTACAAGTCACACAATCTCGACCAGGTTCTGGACGGTGACCTGGATGCGCTTTTCGATGCGCTGGGTGCCGCCGACAAGCAGGCCAGGCTGCAGGCATGATGCCCCGGCGACGATGCAGTGGGGGTACCGCCCGCGTGCGGGGGACGAAGCGATGAGGTGGGGGTACCGCCCGCTTGCGGGGGAGAGCGGGACAGTCCAGCACAGCCTACGGCGGGCGATCGACTCCGCTGCGGCGGTACTCGCCGGAGCGGGAATCGACTCTGCGCGTTGCGATGCCGAGCAGTTGGCCGCTCACCTGGCAGGCACCGACCGCGGCCGGTTGTCCCTGCTCGACTCGCCCGGCGAGGAGTTTTTCGGGCGTTACCGCGAGGTCATCGACGCGCGCTCGCGGCGGGTGCCGTTGCAGCATCTCACCGGGACCGTGGCGTTCGGGCCGGTTGAGCTGCATGTCGGCCCCGGTGTGTTCATACCGCGTTGGGAGACCGAGGCCATATTGGCGTGGGCCACCGCGCAGCGACTCGCCGCGCGCCCCGTGATTGTCGATTTATGCACGGGATCAGGGGCGTTGGCGGTGGCGCTGGCTCAGCACCGGCCGGCCGCCCGGGTCATCGGCATCGATGACTCCGAGGTGGCCCTGGACTATGCCCGACGCAATATCGAGGGCACCGCAATTGAACTCGTCCACGCTGACGTCAGTGCGCCCGGCCTGCTTCCTGAGCTGGACGGACGGGTAGACCTGGTCGTCGCGAACCCGCCGTACATTCCCGATGGGGACATCCCGGAACAACCTGAAGTGGCGCAATATGATCCGCATCATGCCCTGTTCGGCGGTCCGGACGGGATGCTGGTGATATCCGCCGTCGTCAGCCTCGCCGGGCGTTGGCTGCGCCCCGGCGGATTGTTGGCCGTCGAACATGACGACACCACGTCATCGTCGACGGTCGAATTGATGCACAGCACGGGACTTTTCGACGATGTAGCGGCCCGCCGAGATCTGACTGGCCGGCCAAGGTTCGTGACGGCGCGCAGGCGAGGAAGAGCCGTGATCGCCGATGACTCGCGTCGCGACGATGCAGAGCGCAGCGATGATGAGGAGCGGCGCCGTTGACTGAGGTATACGACTGCGCCGACCCCGACCAGCGCAAGCGCGGAATCTCCTCGGCGGTAGGGGTACTCAAGGCCGGCAGGCTGGTTGTCATGCCGACGGACACCGTCTACGGCATCGGCGCCGACGCCTTCGACAGCGCCGCGGTGTCCGCGCTGTTGTCGGCCAAGGCACGCGGTCGTGATATGCCCGTGGGCGTTCTGGTCGGCTCCTGGCACACCATCGAGGGTCTGGTCTACCTGATGCCCGAAGGTGCCCGCGAACTGATCCGCGCGTTCTGGCCCGGCGCGCTCAGCCTTGTGGTGCAGCAGGCGCCCTCGTTGAGTTGGGATCTCGGCGATGCCCGCGGCACGGTGATGCTGCGAATGCCGTTGCACCCGGTTGCCATCGAGTTGCTGCGTGAGGTGGGTCCCATGGCGGTATCCAGCGCCAACGTCTCGGGTCAATCGCCCGCGGTGGACGTCGACGGCGCGCGCAACCAACTCGGTGATCTCGTCGAGGTTTATCTCGACGCGGGTCCGTCCGCTCAGCAGGCCGCTTCGACGATCGTCGACCTCACCGGGGAAAGCCCGCGGATCCTGCGACCCGGCCCGGTGAGCACTGAGCGAATCGCGGAAGTGCTCGGGCTGGACCCGGCGAGTTTGACGGCCTAAGTCGCAGTCTCAGGTTGGTGCAGTACGGTCTCGTGGTGTCCAGCGACGTGACCAGCCTTGCCGGTGGTTTACTCGCGCTTTCGGATCGCGGCGCGGGTGTCCCGCTGCGCGAACTCGCACTGGTCGGACTGACCGCCGCGATCATCACCTACTTCGCAACCGGGCCGGTCCGCGTGCTGGCCACCCGAGTGGGAGCGGTCGCATATCCGCGGGAACGCGATGTGCATGTGACGCCAACCCCACGGATGGGTGGGCTGGCGATGTTTCTGGGCGTTGTCGCCGCCGTGTTTCTGGCATCCCAGCTTCCGGCACTGACCCGCGGCTTCGTCTACTCCTCGGGCATGCCCGCGGTGCTGGTGGCCGGTTTGGTGATCATGAGCATCGGGCTGATCGACGACCGCTGGGGCTTGGACGCACTCACGAAGTTCGCTGGTCAGATCACCGCGGCCAGCGTACTGGTCACCATGGGCGTGGCGTGGAGCGTCATTTACATCCCGGTGGGTGGCGTCGGCACCATCGTGCTGGACCAGGCCTCCTCGATCCTGCTCACCCTGGCGCTGACCGTGTCGATCGTCAACGCGATGAACTTCGTCGACGGATTGGACGGGCTGGCCGCCGGGTTGGGGCTGATCACCGCGATGGCGATCTGCATGTTCTCGGTTGGTTTGCTGCGCGACCACGGCGGTGATGTGCTGTTCTATCCGCCGGCGGTGATCTCGGTGGTGCTCGCGGGGGCCTGCCTGGGCTTTCTGCCGCACAACTTTCACCGGGCCAAGATTTTCATGGGTGATTCCGGGTCGATGCTGATCGGCCTGATGCTCGCTGCCGCCTCCACGACCGCTGCGGGCCCGATTTCGCAGAACGCCTACGGCGCTCGCGATGTGTTTGCTTTGCTGTCGCCGTTCCTGCTCGTGGTGGCGGTCATGTTTGTGCCGATGCTCGACCTGCTGCTGGCGATCGTGCGCCGCACCCGCGCCGGCCGCAGCGCGTTCAGCCCCGACAAGATGCACCTGCACCACCGGTTGCTGCAGATCGGTCATTCGCATCGCCGCGTGGTCCTGCTGATCTATCTGTGGGTGGGCATCGTCGCCTTCGGCGCGGCGAGCACGATTTTCTTCAACCCGCGCGATACCGGAGCGGTAATGCTGATCGCGATTGTGGTCGCGGGCGTGGCGACCGTGATCCCGCTGCTGCGCCCCCGGGAGGACTACTACGACGAGGACTACGACAAACAGTAGTAGCAGGCTCTACCTTGTGGTACGGTGCAGCTAGAACCCCGAAATAAACCTCGCGGGTAGCCGGCCACCCGGCTCATCGGACGCCTGTCCGATCGTGCCGATGAACGACCGACAATAGGGAGCCCCCCTTGGGTGATTCCAGTGTGACGACTGAGGTACGCTCTGCGGGCCACCGATCGGTCAATTGGGTGGTTCGGGCCCCATCAACCCGGGATTGAGGTGCTGCAGTGACGACACCAGCGCAAGACGCGCCGTTGGTGTTTCCCGCTGTTGCCTTCCGCCCGGTTCGCCTCTTTGCCATCAGCGTCGTGCTCACCGCGCTGGCCATGCTCGCGGCCGGATTGGCCGGCCACGTCATGTTCGGGGCGTTCTTCGGTGTGGGGCTGTTGCTTGGTTTGCTCAACGCGCTGCTGGTGCGGCGTTCGGTTGAGACGATCACCGCTGTCGAACACCCGCTGAAAAGGTCGATGGCGCTCAACTCGGCGTCAAGGCTGGCGATCATCACGGTTGTCGGGCTGATCATCGCGTACCTCTTCAAGCCTGCCGGGCTGGGCGTGGTTTTCGGGCTGGCGCTCTTCCAGGTGCTCCTGGTGGCGGCGACGGCTTTGCCGGTCTGGAAGAAGCTGCGCACCCCAGACGCCGCGACGTCGGACGACGCCGTGCTCAAGGCACCGGAAGGGAGTAGCACCAGTGACGACTGAGACGATCCTGTGCGAAGCCCAAATCGAGGTCGGCGAGCACCGCCATGCCATTTGGCTTGGGATGCACGTCAACACCGACACGATCTATTCGACCGCGATCGCCGGGGCGATCGTGATCGCCCTGGCCTTTTTCCTGAAGGCCAAAGTCACGTCGACCGACGTGCCCAACGGAGTCCAGCTGTTCTGGGAAGCGATCACCATACAGATGCGCAACCAGGTCGAGGCCGCCATCGGCATGCGGGTGGCACCGTTCGTGCTGCCACTGGCGGTGACGATCTTCGTGTTCATCCTGATCTCCAACTGGCTGTCCGTCCTGCCGCTGCAATACGAGAAGCACGGGCACACCACCGAGGTACTCACGCCGGCGGCGGGCGACATCAATTACGTGCTGGCGCTGGCTCTTTTCGTGTTCGTCTGCTATCACGCGGCGGGGATCTGGCGCCGCGGCATCATCAGGCACCCGATCATGCTGCTCAAGGGCCACGTGGCGTTCCTGGCGCCGATCAACCTGGTCGAAGAACTTGCCAAGCCGATCTCGTTGTCGCTGCGTCTTTTTGGCAACATCTTCGCCGGCGGCATCCTGGTGGCCCTGATCGCGCTCTTCCCGCCGTACATAATGTGGGCGCCCAACGCGATTTGGAAATCGTTCGATTTGTTCGTCGGAGCGATTCAGGCCTTCATATTCTCCATCCTGACGGTCTTGTACTTTAGCCAAGCGATGGAGCTGGACGAGGAACATCACTAGATCGACACACCACTACACAAGCCTGGTAGAGCGCTATCAGATATCAAGGAGGATAAGGACATGGGAGATCCCAATCTCATCGGACTCGGCGCCCTCATCGGCGGTGGACTGATCATGGCCGGCGGCGCGATCGGCGCCGGTATCGGTGACGGCATTGCGGGTAACGCGCTGGTCTCGGGTATAGCCCGGCAGCCCGAGGCGCAAGGACGGCTGTTCACTCCATTTTTCATCACCGTAGGTCTGGTTGAGGCGGCGTACTTCATCAACCTGGCTTTTATGGCGCTGTTCGTCTTCGCCACTCCGATCACCCCGCAGTAACTCGCTGTGATGGGCGACGCGAGCGCTATCGTTCTGGCCGAAGGCCAGGCGGGGGAAGGCGGCGGCAACAACTTCCTGGTCCCCAACGGCACCTTTTTCTTCGTGCTGGCCATCTTCCTGATCGTGCTGGCTGTCATCGGCATTTTCGTCGTGCCGCCGATCCTGAAGGTGTTGCGTGAACGCGACGCCATGGTCGCCAAGACCCACGCCGACAACAAGCAGTCGGCTGAGCAGTTCGCCGCGGCAGAGGCCGATTACGAAGCAGCGATGAAGGAAGCCCGTGTCCAGGCGTCGTCCTTCCGCGACGATGCCCGGGCCGAGGGCCGTAAGGTCATCGAAGATGCGCGCGCCGGGGCCGAGCAGCAGGTGATGTCGACATTGCAAGTGGCCGGCGAGCAATTGAAGCGGGAGAGGGACGCCGTGGAACTGAATCTGCGCAGCAACGTCGGAGCCATGTCGGCTACCCTGGCCAGTCGGATCCTCGGCGTCGACGTCAGCACCTCGGCTGCGACGAGGTAGCCACCATATGTCGACTTTTTTCGGACAGCTGGCTGGGTTCGCGGCCATCGTTTTCCTGGTATGGCGCTATGTAGTGCCGCCGGTGCGCAAAATGATGACCGCGCGACAAGACACTGTGCGCCAACAGTTGAAGGACGCGGCGGTAGCGGCCGATCGGCTGAAGGAGGCCAGTAAGGCCCACGAGAAGGCGGTGGAAGACGCCAAGTCGGAAGCGAAACAGGTCGTCGACGAGGCCAAGGTCGACGCCGAACGCATCGCCGAACAATTGCAGGCTCAGGCCGAGATCGAGGCCGAACGCATCAACGTGCAGGGTGCCCGCCAGGCCGAGCTGCTGCGGACACAGCTGACCCGCCAGCTTCGCCTGGAACTCGGCCACGAATCCGTGCGCCAGGCAGGGGAATTGGTGCGCGACTATGTTGCTGACCCGGCGCAGCAGTCGTCCACCGTCGATCGCTTCCTGGACGACCTCGATGCGATGGCGCCGGAGGCGGCCGAGGTCGAGTATCCCCTGCTGGCCAAGATGCGCTCGGCCAGTCGGCGGGCGCTGGGCAACCTGGTGGATCGGTTCGGCGCCATAACCAGGGATCTCGACAATCAAGCGCTCTCCAAGCTCGCCGAAGAGCTGGTGTCGGTAGCCAAACTGCTGGATCGCGAAACCGTCGTCACCCGGTACCTCACCATGCCAGCCGAAGACGCAGCGCCCAGGGTCAGGTTGCTCGAGCGGCTGGTATCCGGCATTGTCGGCGATCCCACGCTCGAGGTGCTGAAGACAGCCGTTTCGGAGCGGTGGTCTGCCAACTCGGACCTGATCGATGCCATCGAACACGTGTCGCGGCAAGCGTTGCTGGAAGTCGCCGAACGAGAGAATCAGGTCGACGACGTCGAAGACCAGTTGTTCCGGTTTTCCCGCATACTTGACGCGCAGCCACGACTTGGCATCCTGTTGGGCGATTACGCGGCTCCGGCCGAAGGCCGAGTTGGGTTGCTGCGCAAGGTACTCGAGAGCTCGAGTGGCACCGTCAACAAGGTTGCGGTCGCACTGCTGTCCCAGACTGTCGAGCTATTGAGAGGTGAGCCGGCCGAGGACGCCGTGCTGTTCCTGGCCGAGGTGGCAGTGGCACGACGCGGCGAAGTCGTCGCGCAGGTCGGTGCCGCGGCCGAGCTCAGTGCAGCCCAGCGCACCCGTCTCACCGAAGTGCTCACCCGCATCTATGGCCATCCGGTGACGATGCAGCTGGAGATCGATGCCGCACTGCTGGGTGGGCTCTTAATCTCCGTGGGAGACGAGGTGATCGACGGTACGCTCTCGTCTCGTCTGACCGCGGCCGAGGCTCAACTGCCCGATTGAACACGAACTAGTCAGCACAAACCAAAGTAGGAAGACGAAAAGCCATGGCCGAGTTGACAATCTCCGCTGATGACATCCAAAGCGCGATCGAGGAGTACGTAAGCTCCTTCACCTCCGACACCTCCCGCGAGGAGGTCGGCACCGTCCTCGACGCCGGGGACGGCATCGCGCACGTCGAAGGTTTGCCGTCCGTAATGACCCAGGAGCTGCTCGAGTTCCCCGGCGGCGTCCTCGGCGTCGCACTTAACCTCGACGAGCACAGCATCGGCACAGTTATCCTCGGTGATTTCGAGACCATCGAACAAGGCCAGCAGGTCAAGCGCACCGGCGACGTCCTGTCGGTACCCGTCGGCGACGCATTCATGGGGCGGGTGGTCAACCCGCTCGGCCAGCCGATCGACGGGCGGGGAGACATCGAGACCGACACCAGGCGCGCACTGGAGCTCCAGGCGCCGTCGGTGGTGGAGCGGCAAGGCGTGAAGGAGCCCCTGCAGACCGGGATCAAGGCCATCGACGCGATGACCCCGATCGGCCGCGGCCAGCGTCAGCTGATCATCGGCGACCGTAAGACCGGAAAGACGGCGGTCTGCGTCGACACCATCCTCAACCAGCGCCAGAACTGGGAGACCGGCGACAACCAGAAGCAGGTGCGCTGCGTATACGTGGCCATCGGGCAGAAGGGCACCACCATCGCCAGCGTGCGCCGCGTCCTGGAGGAGGGCGGCGCGATGGACTACACCACCATTGTCGCGGCGCCGGCGTCGGACTCCGCGGGCTTCAAATGGCTTGCGCCGTATAC
Organism: uncultured Actinomycetota bacterium; assembly: GCA_963845595.1. Taxonomy (GTDB): domain Bacteria; phylum Actinomycetota; class Actinomycetes; order Mycobacteriales; family Mycobacteriaceae; genus Mycobacterium. Next base: position 252,345 of record CAWJSU010000001.1, on the reverse strand, counting down.
CGGTTCGGCGATCGCCCAGCACTGGATGTACGAAGGCAAGCATGTGCTGATCATTTTCGACGACCTGACCAAGCAGGCGGAGGCGTACCGCGCCATCTCGCTGCTGCTACGCCGTCCGCCGGGCCGCGAAGCCTATCCGGGTGATGTGTTCTACCTGCACTCGCGGTTGCTGGAGCGCTGCGCGAAGCTATCCGACGAACTCGGTGGCGGCTCGCTGACCGGCCTGCCGATCATCGAGACCAAGGCCAACGACATCTCGGCCTACATCCCGACCAACGTCATCTCGATCACCGACGGGCAGTGCTTCCTGGAGACCGACCTGTTCAACCAGGGTGTCCGGCCGGCCATCAACGTCGGTGTCTCGGTGTCCCGGGTCGGCGGCGCGGCGCAGATCAAGGCAATGAAAGAGGTGGCAGGAAGTCTCCGTCTCGACCTGTCGCAGTACCGCGAATTGGAAGCCTTCGCCGCCTTTGCTTCTGACTTGGACGCCACCTCGAAGGCCCAGCTGGAGCGCGGCGCGCGGCTGGTCGAGCTGCTCAAGCAGCCGCAAAACCGGCCCATGCCCGTCGAGGAGCAAGTGGTCTCGATGTTCCTGGGCACTGGCGGCCATCTCGACTCGGTCCCCGTCGAAGACGTCCGGCGGTTCGAAACCGAACTGCTGGACCACATCCGGGCCTCCGAAGAAAACCTCCTGACCGGCATCCGGGATACCAAGAAGCTCGACGAGGAAGCCGAGGACTCGCTCACCAAGATCATCAACCACTTCAAGAAGGGCTTCGCGGCCACAGGCGGCGGGTCGGTGGTCCCCGACGAGCATGTCGAGGCCCTTGATGAAGAAGACCTGAGCAAGGAATCGGTAAAAGTCAAGAAACCGGCGCCGGAGAAGAAGAAAGAGAAGAAATAGCACACGTAGGTATATGACATGGCTGCCACACTTCGCGAACTGCGCGGACGCATCCGCTCGGCCGGGTCGATCAAGAAGATCACCAAGGCGCAGGAGCTGATCGCGACGTCGCGCATCGGCAGGGCACAATCTCGACTGCAATCCGCGCGGCCCTACGCATTCGAGATCACCCGGATGCTCACTACCCTGGCCACCGAAGCGGCTCTGGACCATCCACTGCTCGTCGAGCGCCCCGAACCGAAGCGGGCCGGGGTTCTGGTGGTGTCCTCCGACCGCGGCCTGTGCGGCGGGTACAACGCCAGCATCTTCCGTCGCTCCGAGGAGCTTTTTTCCTTGCTGCGAGGGGAAGGCAAGACCCCGGTGCTGTACGCGGTGGGTCGTAAAGCGACGAACTACTACAGGTTCCGCAACTGGGAGATCACCGAGTCGTGGACGGGTTTCTCCGAGCAACCCAAGTACGAGAACGCCGCCGAGATCGCCTCGACCCTGGTCGATGCGTTCATGCTCGGCACCCCCGACGGCGAGGATCAACAGTCGGATGATGACCAGGGTGTGGACGAACTGCACATCGTCTCCACGGAGTTCAAATCGATGATGTCGCAGAACGCGGTGGCCCACCGGATCGCCCCGATGGTGGTGGAATACGTGGAGGAAGACCGCGGTCTGCACACCCTGTACTCGTTCGAACCGGACGCGACGACGCTGTTCGAGTCGCTGTTACCCCGGTACCTGACCACCCGCATTTATGCGGCGATGCTGGAATCCGCGGCATCGGAGCTGGCGTCGCGCCAGCGGGCGATGAAGTCGGCCACCGACAACGCCGACGACCTCATCAAGGCCCTGACGCTGATGGCAAACCGCGAGCGGCAGGCGCAGATCACCCAGGAGATTAGCGAAATCGTCGGTGGTGCAAACGCACTCGCCGACGCCCGCTAGGTAGCCCCACGAGGAAGCGAAGAAGATATGACTGCTACTGCTGAAACGACCGACAGGACAAGCTCGGAGACCAGCGGCCGCGTGGTACGGGTCACTGGGCCCGTCGTCGACGTCGAATTCCCGCGCGGATCGGTGCCGGAGCTGTTCAACGCGCTACACGCGGAGGTCACCTTCGGGTCGCTCGCGAAAACCTTGACGCTGGAGGTAGCGAACCATCTCGGCGACAACCTGGTGCGGACGATCTCGATGCAGCCCACCGACGGCCTGGTGCGGGGGGTCGAGGTGATCGACACGGGTAACTCGATCTCGGTGCCGGTCGGCGAGGACGTCAAGGGCCACGTCTTCAACGCGCTGGGATACTGCCTCGACAAGCCGGGGTACGGAGAAGGCTTCGAGCACTGGTCGATTCACCGCAAGCCACCGGCCTTCGAGGATCTGGAGCCTCGTACCGAGATGCTCGAGACCGGCCTCAAGGTCGTCGACCTACTGACTCCGTACGTGCGTGGCGGCAAGATCGCCCTGTTCGGTGGCGCCGGCGTGGGCAAGACGGTGCTCATCCAGGAGATGATCAACCGCATTGCGCGTAACTTCGGTGGCACCTCGGTGTTCGCCGGTGTGGGGGAGCGCACCCGCGAGGGTAACGACCTGTGGGTCGAGCTCAAGGAAGCCAACGTGCTCAAGGACACCGCGCTGGTATTCGGCCAGATGGATGAGCCGCCCGGCACCCGTATGCGGGTGGCGCTGTCCGCGCTGACCATGGCGGAGTGGTTCCGTGATGAGGCCGGCCAGGACGTGCTGCTGTTCATCGACAACATCTTCCGGTTCACCCAGGCCGGATCCGAGGTGTCGACGCTGCTCGGTCGTATGCCGTCGGCGGTGGGATACCAGCCCACGCTGGCTGACGAGATGGGCGAGCTGCAGGAGCGCATCACCTCAACGCGCGGACGGTCGATTACGTCGATGCAAGCCGTGTACGTGCCTGCCGACGACTACACCGACCCGGCTCCGGCGACCACGTTCGCGCACCTGGACGCGACCACCGAGCTGTCCCGTGCGGTTTTCTCCAAGGGCATCTTCCCCGCCGTGGACCCGCTGGCATCGAGCTCGACCATCCTGGACCCCGGTGTGGTCGGTGACGAGCACTACCGCGTGGCACAGGAAGTCATCCGGATCCTGCAGCGCTACAAGGACCTTCAGGACATCATTGCGATCCTCGGGATCGACGAGCTGTCGGAAGAGGACAAGCAGTTGGTCGGTCGCGCCCGGCGCATTGAGCGGTTCCTCTCGCAGAACATGATGGCGGCCGAACAGTTCACCGGCCAGCCGGGTTCGACGGTCCCGCTGAAGGAGACCGTCGAGGCGTTCGACCGCTTGTCCAAGGGCGATTTCGACCACGTGCCCGAGCAGGCCTTCTTCCTAATCGGTGGTCTGGACGACCTGGCCAAGAAGGCCGAGAGCCTCGGCGCCAAGCTATAGACATCCGGCTGAGTCGAAAGGTGGTGTGGCATGGCCGAATTGAACGTTGAGATCGTCGCCGTCGACCGAAAAATCTGGGCTGGAGAGGCAACGTTTCTGTTCACCCGCACCACCGTCGGCGAGATCGGCATACTGCCGCGGCATATCCCGCTGGTGGCGCAATTGGTCGACGACGCCATGGTGCGGGTCGAGCGGGAGGGCCAAGACGACCTGCGGATCGCGGTGGATGGCGGCTTTCTGTCGGTGACGGAGGAGGGAGTCACCATCCTCGCCGAATCGGCCGAGTTCGAGTCGGAGATCGACGAGAGCGCCGCCAAGGAAGATGCCGAGTCCGACGATCCCCACATCGCCGCCAGGGGACGCGCCAGATTGCGCGCCATCGGCGCGCTCGACTAACCGCCGATGAGCGCGCCCATGATTGGCATGGCCGTGCTCGTCGCCCTGTTGGGGGCAGCTGTCCTCGCCCTGAGTTATCGACTATGGAAACTGCGCCGGGGCGGAACTGCGGGGATCATGCGGGATATCCCGGCGGTCGGAGGTCATGGGTGGCGCCATGGTGTGATCCGCCTCCGCGGCGGGGAAGCCGCCTTCTACCGGCTGTCCAGTCTGCGGTTGTGGCCCGACCGTCGGCTCAGCCGGCGAGGGGTGGAGATCGTGGCCCGGCGCGGGCCACGTGGTGACGAGTACGACATCATGACCGACGCGATCGTCGTGCTGGAACTGCGTGACACGACGCAGGATCGGCGCTCGGGTTATGAGCTCGCATTGGATCAGGGTGCCTTGACCGCGTTCTTGTCCTGGCTGGAGTCCCGTCCTTCGCCGCGGGCACGCCGGCGCAGCGTCTGATCGGTGGCGGTCTGGAAAAGTTAAGTGCCCGAACGGTTCTCCCACGGCATGATGGTTTGACAGCCAAACTCTTCGGGGCTGACATCGCGCAGCGTCTGGCTGAATTGCCAACGGTGGCCGGCGAAGTCTTCCAGGGTGCACTCGCGCTCGCCGTACTCGCGATCAACGGGAGGCTCCAGCACCTTCGCCCCGGCCGTTCGGGCGCGCTCGAATTGAGCGTCAACGTCCTCCACCCGCACCTTGATTTCGTGCGTAACGAAGTCGGCCTGCGGCGGTTTGCGTTCGCGTGCAACGTCCGCGACGATCATCGCGCCGTCGGCACCGATGCTCATCTGCGCCCGATGACTTTCGCCGATTCGAACTCGCTCGACAAACCCGAACGCCGCGCCGAGCCAATCCACGGCCGCTCGCACATCGGGATAGACGAGCACGGGGATCACCGTCGCCGGCGGAATCGATCGATTGTGTTTCATGGCAATAAGTTACGGCTCACCCGCGTCGGCGGTGTCGCCGCCCGGCCGCCACATCACGTCGCCGCCGGGGTTTGCCGCGCGGGACAGGATGAAGAGCAGATCCGAGAGCCGGTTCAGGTATTTCGCCGGTAGCACGCTGACCCCTTTCCCGTGAGCTTGGACCGCGGACCACGCCGAGCGCTCGGCCCGACGCACCACGGTGCGGGCGACGTGCAATAGCGCCGACAATGGCGAACCACCCGGTAGCACAAAGGAATTCAGCGCAGGCAAGGGTGCATTGTAGGTGTCGCACCACCCCTCGAGCCGATCGATGTAGGCCTGGGTGATTCGCAGCGGAGGATGCTTGGGGTTTTCCACCACGGGGGTCGACAAATCTGCGCCAGCGTCAAACAAGTCGTTTTGGATGTGCCGCAACACGCCCGCGATTTCCTGGTCGGGCCCACCCAAGGCGATCGCTACGCCGATCGCGGAGTTGGCCTCGTCGCAATCTGCGTACGCCACCAGGCGTGGGTCATTTTTCGAGACCCGTGAGAAATCGCTCAACCCGGTCGTTCCGTCGTCGCCGGTTCGGGTATAGATGCGGGTCAGGTGTATTGCCATGAGCAAACGGTACCCGCCGGCGTGACCGAGCCGACTGACAAGCTGATACCGCTTTACTACACTGACCCGGGTGGCTGACCGTTTCGTGGTGACCGGCGGTAACCGGTTGTCAGGCAAAGTCGCAGTCGGGGGTGCCAAGAACAGCGTGCTCAAGCTGATGGCCGCGACGTTGTTGGCCGAAGGCACCAGCACCATCACCAACTGCCCTGACATTCTCGATGTGCCGCTGATGGCCGAGGTGCTGCGTGGCCTGGGCGTCACCGTCGAACTCGACGGCGACGTCGCCCGGATCACCTCGCCCGATGAACCGAAGTACGACGCCGACTTCGCCGCCGTGCGGCAGTTCCGCGCCTCGGTCTGCGTGCTGGGGCCGCTGGTCGGTCGGTGCAAGCGGGCCAGGGTCGCGCTCCCGGGTGGTGACGCCATCGGATCTCGTCCGCTGGATATGCACCAGGCGGGCCTGCGCCAGCTGGGCGCGCACTGCAACATCGAGCACGGCTGCGTGGTGGCTCACGCAGACACGTTGCGCGGCGCGGAGATTCAGTTGGAATTTCCTTCGGTGGGAGCCACCGAGAACATCCTCATGGCCGCCGTCGTGGCCGAGGGTGTCACCACGATTCACAACTCGGCGCGCGAACCCGATGTGGTCGATCTGTGCACGATGCTGAACCAGATGGGCGCCCAGGTCGAAGGCGCGGGTTCGCCGACCATGACAATCACCGGTGTCCCGCGGCTGTACCCGACGGAGCATCGGGTGATCGGAGACCGCATCGTCGGCGCCACCTGGGGCATCGCTGCCGCCATGACCCGCGGTGACATCACGGTGACCGGCGTCGATCCGGCGCACCTGCAGGTGGTGCTGCACAAGTTGCACGACGCCGGCGCCACCGTCACACAGACGGACACCAGTTTTCGGGTGGCTCAGTACGAGCGCCCGAAGGCGGTCAATGTCGCGACACTGCCGTTCCCTGGGTTTCCAACGGACCTGCAGCCGATGGCGATCGCGCTGGCGTCGATCGCCGACGGCACCTCGATGATCACCGAGAACGTGTTCGAGGCGCGGTTCCGCTTCGTCGAAGAGATGATCCGGCTCGGCGCCGATGCCCGCACCGATGGGCACCACGCCGTCGTGCGGGGTCTTCCGCAACTATCCAGCGCGCCGGTCTGGTGTTCGGACATCCGGGCCGGTGCCGGCCTGGTGCTGGCGGGACTGGTCGCCGACGGCGACACCGACGTCCACGACGTTTTCCACATCGATCGCGGCTACCCCTTATTCGTGGAGAACCTGGTGTTTTTGGGTGCGGAGATCGAGCGGGTATGCTCGTAACGTAAACGCCCGACAGGCGCGGTCACCACTAGAGATGATCGAAAACCGGGGCTTGACTCCCCTGCCAGAGCTGTATTAAGCTGGCAGGGTTGCCCCAAAGCGGGCAGAGAAACAAGCAAGAGTGTTGTTTGAGAACTCAATAGTGTGTTTGGTGTTTTTGTTTGTTGTTGTTTTTTGACCACTCCTAAGCACTCCCCGTGTGCGGGTGTGGTCGTTTTTTTTGATGCCAGTTTTTGGTGTCTTTTTGTTAGGTCAGATTTTCTCTGATTTGAATTCACCTCGTTCGCGAGGGGTCTTTGTTTGGAGAGTTTGATCCTGGCTCAGGACGAACGCTGGCGGCGTGCTTAACACATGCAAGTCGAACGGAAAGGTCTCTTCGGAGATACTCGAGTGGCGAACGGGTGAGTAACACGTGGGTAATCTGCCCTGCACTTCGGGATAAGCCTGGGAAACTGGGTCTAATACCGGATATGACCATGAGACGCATGCCTTATGGTGGAAAGCTTTTGCGGTGTGGGATGGGCCCGCGGCCTATCAGCTTGTTGGTGGGGTCACGGCCTACCAAGGCTGCGACGGGTAGCCGGCCTGAGAGGGTGTCCGGCCACACTGGGACTGAGATACGGCCCAGACTCCTACGGGAGGCAGCAGTGGGGAATATTGCACAATGGGCGCAAGCCTGATGCAGCGACGCCGCGTGGGGGATGACGGCCTTCGGGTTGTAAACCTCTTTCAGCAGGGACGAAGCGCAAGTGACGGTACCTGCAGAAGAAGCACCGGCCAACTACGTGCCAGCAGCCGCGGTAATACGTAGGGTGCGAGCGTTGTCCGGAATTACTGGGCGTAAAGAGCTCGTAGGTGGTTTGTCGCGTTGTTCGTGAAAACCGGGGGCTTAACCCTCGGCGTGCGGGCGATACGGGCAGACTAGAGTACTGCAGGGGAGACTGGAATTCCTGGTGTAGCGGTGGAATGCGCAGATATCAGGAGGAACACCGGTGGCGAAGGCGGGTCTCTGGGCAGTAACTGACGCTGAGGAGCGAAAGCGTGGGGAGCGAACAGGATTAGATACCCTGGTAGTCCACGCCGTAAACGGTGGGTACTAGGTGTGGGTTTCCTTCCTTGGGATCCGTGCCGTAGCTAACGCATTAAGTACCCCGCCTGGGGAGTACGGCCGCAAGGCTAAAACTCAAAGGAATTGACGGGGGCCCGCACAAGCGGCGGAGCATGTGGATTAATTCGATGCAACGCGAAGAACCTTACCTGGGTTTGACATGCACAGGACGCGTCTAGAGATAGGCGTTCCCTTGTGGCCTGTGTGCAGGTGGTGCATGGCTGTCGTCAGCTCGTGTCGTGAGATGTTGGGTTAAGTCCCGCAACGAGCGCAACCCTTATTTCATGTTGCCAGCGGGTAATGCCGGGGACTCGTGAGAGACTGCCGGGGTCAACTCGGAGGAAGGTGGGGATGACGTCAAGTCATCATGCCCCTTATGTCCAGGGCTTCACACATGCTACAATGGCCGGTACAAAGGGCTGCGATGCCGCAAGGTTAAGCGAATCCTTTTAAAGCCGGTCTCAGTTCGGATCGGGGTCTGCAACTCGACCCCGTGAAGTCGGAGTCGCTAGTAATCGCAGATCAGCAACGCTGCGGTGAATACGTTCCCGGGCCTTGTACACACCGCCCGTCACGTCATGAAAGTCGGTAACACCCGAAGCCAGTGGCCTAACCCTTTGGGAGGGAGCTGTCGAAGGTGGGATCGGCGATTGGGACGAAGTCGTAACAAGGTAGCCGTACCGGAAGGTGCGGCTGGATCACCTCCTTTCTAAGGAGCACCACGAAAAACACCTCAATTGGTGGGGTGTGAGCCGTGAGGGGTTCTCGTCTGTAGTGGACGAGGGCCGGGTGCACAACCGCACGCAAATCGCCAGACACACTATTGGGCCCTGAGGCAACACCCTGTTTGTTTAAGGGAGTTGTCCCGCCATTTTGGTGGTGGGGTGTGGTGTTTGAGAACTGGATAGTGGTTGCGAGCATCTAACTGGATGCGTTGCCCTCCAAAAATTGGAGCGGTGGCGTGTTCATTAAATGTGTAATTTTTCTTTGGTTTTTGTAGTGTTTGTAAGTGTCTAAGGGCGCATGGTGGATGCCTTGGCATCGAGAGCCGATGAAGGACGTGGGAGGCTGCGATATGCCTCGGGGAGCTGTCAACCGAGCGTGGATCCGAGGATTTCCGAATGGGGAAACCCAGCACGAGTAATGTCGTGTTACCCGCATCTGAATATATAGGGTGTGGGAGGTAACGCGGGGAAGTGAAACATCTCAGTACCCGTAGGAAGAGAAAACAATTGTGATTCCGCTAGTAGTGGCGAGCGAACGCGGAACAGGCTAAACCGCATGCATGGATAACCGGGTAGGGGTTGTGCGTGCGGTGTTGTGGGAGGATACGTCTCAGCTCTACCTGGCTGAGGGGCAGTCAGAAAGTGTCGTGGTTAGCGGAAGTGGCCTGGGATGGTCTGCCGCAGACGGTGAGAGCCCGGTACGCGAAAACCCGGCACCTGCCTTGTATCAATTCCCGAGTAGCAGCGGGCCCGTGGAATCTGCTGTGAATCTGCCGGGACCACCCGGTAAGCCTAAATACTTCTCGATGACCGATAGCGGATTAGTACCGTGAGGGAATGGTGAAAAGTACCCCGGGAGGGGAGTGAAAGAGTACCTGAAACCGTGTGCCTACAAGCCGTCAGAGCCTCCTCGTGGGGTGATGGCGTGCCTTTTGAAGAATGAGCCTGCGAGTCAGGGACATGTCGCGAGGTTAACCCGTGTGGGGTAGCCGCAGCGAAAGCGAGTCTGAATAGGGCGTATCCCCGTAAGGGGTGTAGTGGCGTGTTCTGGACCCGAAGCGGAGTGATCTACCCATGGCCAGGGTGAAGCGCGGGTAAGACCGCGTGGAGGCCCGAACCCACTTAGGTTGAAGACTGAGGGGATGAGTTGTGGGTAGGGGTGAAAGGCCAATCAAACTCCGTGATAGCTGGTTCTCCCCGAAATGCATTTAGGTGCAGCGTTGCGTGATTCACCACGGAGGTAGAGCTACTGGATGGCCAATGGGCCCTACTAGGTTACTGACGTCAGCCAAACTCCGAATGCCGTGGTGTACAGCGTGGCAGTGAGACGGCGGGGGATAAGCTCCGTACGTCGAAAGGGAAACAGCCCAGATCGCCGGCTAAGGCCCCTAAGCGTGTGCTAAGTGGGAAAGGATGTGCAGTCGCAAAGACAACCAGGAGGTTGGCTTAGAAGCAGCCACCCTTGAAAGAGTGCGTAATAGCTCACTGGTCAAGTGATTGTGCGCCGATAATGTAGCGGGGCTCAAGCACACCGCCGAAGCCGCGGCAACCGTAAGGTTGGGTAGGGGAGCGTCCCTCATTCAGCGAAGCCATTGGGTGACCGGTGGTGGAGGGTGGGGGAGTGAGAATGCAGGCATGAGTAGCGATAAGGCAAGTGAGAACCTTGCCCGCCGTAAGACCAAGGGTTCCTGGGCCAGGCCAGTCCGCCCAGGGTGAGTCGGGACCTAAGGCGAGGCCGACAGGCGTAGTCGATGGACAACGGGTTGATATTCCCGTACCCGTGTGTGGGCGCCCGTGATGAATCAGCGGTACTAACCACCCAAAACCGGTTCGACCATTCCCCTTCGGGGGCATGGAGTTCCGGGGCTGCGTGGGACCTCCGCTGGTAGTAGTCAAGCGAAGGGGTGACGCAGGAAGGTAGCCGTACCAGTCAGTGGTAACACTGGAGTAAGCCTGTAGGGAGAGCGATAGGTAAATCCGTCGCTCATAATCCTGAGAGGTGATGCATAGCCGATTGAGGCGAATTCGGTGATCCTCTGCTGCCAAGAAAAGCCTCTAGCGAGCACACACACGGCCCGTACCCCAAACCGACACAGGTGGTCAGGTAGAGCATACCGAGGCGTACGAGATAACTATGGTTAAGGAACTCGGCAAAATGCCCCCGTAACTTCGGGAGAAGGGGGGCCGGAACACCGTGAACAGCCTTGCGCTGGGAGCGGGATTCGGTCGCAGAAACCAGTGGGAAGCGACTGTTTACTAAAAACACAGGTGCGTGCGAAGTCGCAAGACGATGTATACGCACTGACGCCTGCCCGGTGCTGGAAGGTTAAGAGGACCCGTTAACTCGCAAGGGTGAAGCGGAGAATTTAAGCCCCAGTAAACGGCGGTGGTAACTATAACCATCCTAAGGTAGCGAAATTCCTTGTCGGGTAAGTTCCGACCTGCACGAATGGCGTAACGACTTCCCAACTGTCTCAACCATAGACTCGGCGAAATTGCACTACGAGTAAAGATGCTCGTTACGCGCGGCAGGACGAAAAGACCCCGGGACCTTCACTACAACTTGGTATTGGTGTTCGGTACGGTTTGTGTAGGATAGGTGGGAGACTGTGAAGCCTTAACGCTAGTTGGGGTGGAGTCGTTGTTGAAATACCACTCTGATCGTATTGGATACCTAACGTCGAACCCTTATCGGGTTCACGGACAGTGCCTGGTGGGTAGTTTAACTGGGGCGGTTGCCTCCTAAAATGTAACGGAGGCGCCCAAAGGTTCCCTCAACCTGGACGGCAATCAGGTGTTGAGTGTAAATGCACAAGGGAGCTTGACTGCGAGACTTACAAGTCAAGCAGGGACGAAAGTCGGGATTAGTGATCCGGCACCCCCGAGTGGAAGGGGTGTCGCTCAACGGATAAAAGGTACCCCGGGGATAACAGGCTGATCTTCCCCAAGAGTCCATATCGACGGGATGGTTTGGCACCTCGATGTCGGCTCGTCGCATCCTGGGGCTGGAGCAGGTCCCAAGGGTTGGGCTGTTCGCCCATTAAAGCGGCACGCGAGCTGGGTTTAGAACGTCGTGAGACAGTTCGGTCTCTATCCGCCGCGCGCGTCAGAAGCTTGAGGAAACCTGTCCCTAGTACGAGAGGACCGGGACGGACGAACCTCTAGTGCACCAGTTGTCCCACCAGGGGCACCGCTGGATAGCTACGTTCGGACAGGATAACCGCTGAAAGCATCTAAGCGGGAAACCTTCTCCAAGATCAGGCTTCTCACCCACTAGGTGGGATAAGGCCCCCCGCAGACCACGGGATCGATAGGCCAGACCTGGAAGCTCAGCAATGGGTGCAGGGGACTGGCACTAACCGGCCGAAAACTTACATACACAAATCGCAACCACTATTCTAATTTCGATTCCACGCCGCCTAGGCGTGGAACACCGCACCCCCCACCAGAACAACTAGAAAATAGAGGTAAAGTAAATAGAGTTACGGCGGCCACAGCGACAGGGAAACGCCCGGTCCCATTCCGAACCCGGAAGCTAAGCCTGTCAGCGCCGATGATACTGCCCAATCCGGGTGGAAAAGTAGGACACCGCCGAACATACACAAAAACACCCCCTTCATTGGGGGTGTTTTTGCATTCGCCGATTTAGCCGCAAGCTAGTCGAACAATGTCAAATTCACCGAGGTCCGGCGTTTCTCCAATTCGAGCAGGGTCTGCTTCCGGTCGAGTCCGCCACCATAGCCGGTGAGGCTTCCGCTGGCGCCGATCACGCGATGGCACGGCACGATGATCGCGACGGGATTGTGGCCGTTGGCCAATCCCACCGCGCGCGCGGCACCGGGCGCGCCGATCTGTTCGGCGATTTCACCATAAGACCGAGTTTCCCCGTACGGAATTGTCAGCAGCGCCTTCCATACTCGCTGCTGAAATTCGGTGCCTCGTAGGTCGAGCTCGACATCGAAGTCGATGAGCTCACCGGCGAAATACGCGTTGAGCTGGTCGACGGCGTCAGCAAATACCCCGTGATCGGCTGACCAGCCGGCGCGGCTCGGCTCGTAGGTCTGATCGACCATTCGTAGATTCGTCAACGCCGAGCCGTGCCCGGCGAGGGTCAACGGTCCGATCGGGCTGTCGATGGTGCGGTAGTGAATCATGCGACCTCCTTTGGAGGGTTGGGTGGCCATTGGTTTACCGGGTGCTCGAGGGTGGTCCAAAGGTGTTGGGTGGCATAGGAGCGCCAGGGACGCCAACGGGCGCTGTGCTCGGTCAATTCCCGTTGATTAGTCGTCAGACCAAGCTGCTTGGCGGCCAGCCTGAGGCCAAGATCGCCGGCGGGACACGCATCTGGGTCGCCGAGGCCCCGCATCGCGATCACCTCTGCGGTCCACGGGCCAACCCCGGGCAGGGCCAGTAGTTGGCTGCGCGCGCGTTCCCAGTCGGACCCGGCGTCCAGCACGACGCTGCCGTCCGCAAGGCCGGCAACGAGGGCGCTCAGGGTCCGTTGCCGGGCTTTGGGGACGGCCAGATGTATGGGATCGATCGGCCCGTTTTCCAAGAGCTGCTCTACCGACGGGAAGGTATGGGTCAGTGCGCCATGGAGATCCTGGACCGGCTGACCATAGGCGGCGACCAGCCGGCCGGCGTGGGTTCGCGCGGCTTTGGTCGATACCTGTTGACCCAGCACCGCGCGGACGGCCAGTTCGGCCTCGTCGACTGTGCGCGGAATGCGTTGGCCGGGTGCCTTGGCCACCACCGGGCGCAGTCCCGGGTCAGCGGAGAGCGCCTCGACCACCGCCTCCGGATCGGCATCGAGGTCCAGCAGCCGCCGGCAGCGGGCGATCGCCGTCGTCAGGTCGCGGAAATCGTCGAGGACAAGCAGGCAGCGGACGTGATCGACAGCCGGGGTCAGGGCGACCACCGCGCTGCCGGAGGGAAGCCGCAGGCTGCGCCGGTAGGCACCGTCGCGGACCTCCTCGCAACCGGACACGACGCCGGCGGCCAGGTGACCGAAAACGCCCTCATAGGCAAACGGTGTCCGTACCGGCAGCCGAAGGGACACCGTCCCCGGCGAAGAGGCTCCGGATCTCAAGGACGCGGACCGGGCCGCTGCGCGCTTACGCAGCGCCGACGGTGTGTTCTCGAACACCAGGCGCACGGTGTCGTTGAACTGCCGGATGCTGGAAAACCCGGCGGCGAATGCCACATCGCCGAACGGCAGGACTGTGGTCTCGATCAGCAGCCGGGCGGTCTGCGCGCGCTGCGCGCGGGCCAGCGCGAGCGGGCCGGCACCCACCTCGGCCTGTAACAGCCGCTCCAGTTGGCGGGTGGTGTAGCCGAGGTGGGCGGCAAGGCCGCCGACGCCCTCGCGGTCCACGGTGCCGTCGGCGACGAGCCGCATCGCCCGTGCGACAGCGTCACCGCGTACGTTCCATTCCGGTGAGCCCGGAGATGCGTCGGGACGGCACCGCTTGCAGGCGCGAAAGCCCGCGCGTTGCGCGGCCGCCGCGGTGGGGTAGAAACGCACGTTGCGTGCGAACGGCGGCCGGACCGGGCAACTGGGGCGGCAGTAGATCCGGGTCGTCAGCACCGCGGTGACGAACCAGCCGTCGAACCGGGCGTCCTTGGACTGGACCGCCCGGTAGCAGCGTTCGAAATCTTCGTGCACGCCTCCACAGTTACACCCGCCCACCGACAAAACTGGCGGAAAACCGACATCGCAGTGTGGGCCGCTGGTGGGCCCTGGATTTATAGCGCATCAGCGCCGGCGCCGACCACCGGACGACTGTTCCACCGCGGACCAGCTGACTGACGGCGCAGCTATGCGTTGTTGCGCGCGAGCGTCAACGCAGCTGTGGCATGACCTCGCCGGCGAACAGCTCCAGGTGCGCCAGATCGGACAGGTCGAGGAGCTGGGCGTACACGCGCTGCGTGCCGACGCCCTTCCAGGCGCCGAGTTTGTCGACGATCTCGCCGGGCGTGCCGACCAGGGGACTGTTGGAGCGCATCTCGTCCACGTCGCGGCCGATGGCCGCGGCGCGGCGGCCCACTTCGGCGTCGTCGCGGCCGGCGCAGATGACGGACGCACTCGAGTAGACGATCGAGTCGGCCGGTCTGCCGGCCGCGGCGACCGCCTCGGTTACCCGCTCGTACTGGGCTTTGGCGACGTCGAGGGGCGTGAAGGGAACGTTGAATTCGGCCGCAAACTTGGCGGCCAATGCCGGAGTACGTTTGGCGCCGGTGCCGCCGATCACGATCGGCGGATGCGGGCTTTGCACCGGCTTGGGAAGCGCCGGTGAGCCGACAATGGTGTAGTGCTTGCCGGCGTAGTCGAACGTCTCATTCGGGTTGGTGGTCCACAACCCGGTGATGATGGCCAGTTGCTCGGTCAGCCGGTCGAAGCGCTCCCGCACCGAGGGGAACGGGATCCCGTACGCCCTGTGCTCCGCCTCGAACCAGCCGCTGCCGAGGCCTAATTCGACGCGTCCGCCGCTCATCGCGTCTACCTGTGCGACTGCGATGGCCAGCGGCCCCGGGTAGCGAAACGATGCGGAGGTCACTAGTGTGCCGAGCCGGATGCTCGACGTTTCGCGTGCGATCGCGCCGAGTGTCACCCACGAATCGGTGGGCCCGGGCAGGCCGTCCCCGCTCATCGCCAGGTAGTGGTCGGATCGGAAAAAGGCCGCAAAGCCCAGTTGTTCGGCGCGTTGGGCAACGGCGAGCTGGGCGTCGTAGCTGGCGCCTTGTTGTGGCTCGACGAACACACGGAATTCCATGGGCACCTGTCCTTTGTATCTAGAGTGTCCGCGTGTCTGTCTACCGGCCCGCACGCCGGGCGTCAGGCCCCGGCGTGATAGGTGCCGAATAACCGGGAGAGCTTGGTGAAGAGTTGTCAGGCGCGGCCGATCTCGCAACGGTCCGTTAAGCTAGCTAAGTATCGACCGGCCGACCCGACGGGTCTGACCCGAAATAGGAGGAATGGTGTCATCACCTGGTCAGGCGCGCACCGAGGGGGACAGTTGGGACCTGACGTCCAGTGTGGGAGCGACCGCGACGATGGTGGCTGCCTCCCGAGCGCTTGCTTCTCGTGGGCCGGATCCGCTGCTCGATGACCGGTTCGCCGAACCGTTGGTGCGGGCAGTCGGACACCCGTTTTTCACCCGCATGCTGGACGGCGAAATTCCTCTCGACAACGATGATGCGCCGTTGACCCTGCAGCAGCGAAGCGAGCAGATGACCGTGCGCACCAGGTTTTTCGACGATTTCTTGCTCACCGCGACCACCGCTGGCATACGTCAGGCCGTCATTTTGGCTGCCGGCCTCGACGCGCGGGCCTACCGGTTGCCGTGGCCGGCGGGCACGGTGGTATTCGAAGTTGACCAGCCCGAGGTGATCGCTTTCAAAACCGCCACGCTGGCCCAGCTCGGGGCCGAACCGACCGCCGAACGCCGCGCTGTGGGCATCGACCTTCGCGATAGCTGGCCTATTGCGTTGCGCGACAGCTTCTTCGACGACACCGCACCCACCGCCTGGATCGCTGAGGGCCTGCTGCCCTACCTGCCACCAGTGGCCCAGGACGGGCTACTGGACAACATCACAGCACTCAGCGCCAGCGGCAGTAGGCTGGCCACCGAGAACATCACTGACATGAGCGTGTTCACCGATGAGCGCGCTCGGTCTATGCGGGCTGCGTGGCGCAAGCACGGACTGGACATCGACGTCGCCGATTTGGTGTGGTTCGGTCCACGCCGGCCGGCCGCCGAACACCTGGCATCCAAGGGCTGGCGGGTAACCCAACACACCACCGAACAGCTCTATGAAGCCAACGGCTTTGAGCTGCCGGATCACGAGATGTTGGCGGATTTTCGCCGCGCCATCAGCTACATCACCGCCGATCTGAGCTGACTGGGTCGCCGGAACCCGCAGGGAATAAGCCAGGAATAAGCCTGCGAGGCCGGCACGTTGCGCTCAGCATGAAAGCCTTCACCGAGCCCGAACGTCAGGAATTCCTCGCCGGAAAGCACGTGGCGGTGCTGTCCGTTGCTGCTAGCGATGGTCGTCCGCCGGCCAGCGTCCCGATCTGGTATGACTACGCCCCTGGTGGAAACATCCTGATCAACACCGGTGCGTCGAGTCGCAAGTCAAGGCTGATCGAGCAGGTCGGTGCGGTAACGCTGGTCGTCCAGCGCGAAGAACCGCCGTATCAGTACGTGGTCGTCGAGGGCACCGTCGTCGAGACCACGACGCCCACCCCGTTGGAGGTGCGCGAAACGATCGCGATTCGTTACCTGGGCGAGGAGCTCGGACATGCGTTCGTCGGCAGCCTGGAAAATCAGGCGAGCGTGTTGTTCACCGTCCGCCCCGACCGGTGGCTCACCGCTGATTTCTCCGATGGCCTCTGAGCCCTTGGGTGGCCCGCTATAGGCGCTCGGCTAGCGGCGTTCAGGCGCTAGGCGTGAATGTGTAGGTCTCGCCGTGGGCGAGGTAGACGAACTTAGTCGTGGTGGTCGAGGCCTGGGCGGCCTTCTTGAAATCGTCGAGTCCCGATAGGAACACCGAAAAATCGTTGTAGTGAATCGGGATCGCGGTGCGGGGTTTGGTGATCTCGACGGCCCTGACTCCTTGCTCACCGGTCATCGTGACGACCGTGACGAGGAAGGTCGTGCCGCCGGTGTGAATCAGACCGAGGTCGATGTCGGGGTAGCGGCGCGGGATCTCCTCGAGGCTGTCGACGAGCATCGTGTCCCCGGTGATGTAGAGCCGGTAGAGCTGGTCGCCGTTGCGGCTGAAGTCGAGTAAATGCCCGTTGACCGGCATGAGCAGCTCGTTGACGGCGTCGTCGGTGGCGTGCTTGCCCGGCATGGCGGTGATGGTCAGCGTGGCGTCGCCCTTGTGCACCGCCAGGGATTCCCAGGTGTCGAGCGGATAGCCGCGCTGGAAGCCGAGAGCGCTGAGCTTGTCCACCGCGTCGGCCGTTGAGACGATGGGCAGTTCCTTGTCGAGTTCTTGCGCGGCGACGTCGTCGAAATGATCGCCGTGGTAGTGCGACAAGACGATCAGATCGATCGGTGGCAGGTCAGCGATTTGGCAGGCTGGCTCAACCTCGCGGCGGGCCCATATGCCATGGCCCAGGTAAACGTGCTCGCCTTTGTGCAGGAAAGCGGGATCGGTCAGGATGGTCAGGCCGCCGAAACGGATCAAGCTAGTGGCGTTGCCGATGAAATAGACATCGCCCGTGTTGAAATCTGCTGTGCCACTGCTGGTTAGCTCTAAGGACGTCATCGTGGTACTTCTCTCCGAGGTTGTTCAATCATCAGCAGGCGCGTGGGCGGTATGGGGCCAGGCCAGCCGGGTGGGATCGCCGTGGCCGCGAAGTGTCACGGTGTCACCCAAATACCAATGGGCAGACTCGGTTTCGCTTGCGCGCTGTACCGCGTCTGCCGAAGCCAACAATCGCCCCGGGTAGGACTTGGCCAATTCACACAGGCGGGCCGCCTCGTTGACCGGTTCGCCGATGACGGTGTATTCGAAGCGCTCCTTGGCGCCGACATTGCCGGCGACAACCTGGCCGGCCGCGACGCCGATGCCCGCCTGGCACTCGGGCATCTCGTCGGCCAGCCGGTTGGTGATGGCGCGCGCGGCCCCCAGCGCCTCGTCCTCGGGACAGTCGAGGCGGTTCGGGGCGCCGAAGATGGCCAGCGACGCATCGCCCTCGAACTTGTTGACCAGGCCGTGGTGGCGGTCCACCTCATCGACGACGATCGCGAAGAAACGGTTCAGAAACCGAACGACGTCGGCCGGCGGCTGGCTGGTCACCAACTGCGTGGAGCCGACGATATCGACGAATACGACGGCGACGTGGCGTTCTTCGCCGCCGAGTTTGGGTCGCTCGCGCTCCGCGGCGGCGGCGACCTCGCGGCCGACGTGCCGGCCGAAAAGATCGCGCACGCGTTCACGCTCACGCAGGCCGTCGACCATCGAGTTGAACCCGCGTTGCAGCTCACCGAGTTCGGTCCCGTCGAACACCACCAGGTTGCCCCGCAAATCGCCCTGTTCGACGCGCTGCAGCGCCGCGCGCACCATCCGCACTGGCGTCGCCGTGAGCCAGGACATGATCCACATCAGGACGAACCCGAAGATCAAGGTTGCCGCGCACACGAGGACCACCCCGACGGCGAACTGGGTCTCGGTGAGATTGCGCATCAGCGTCTGGAAGATCGCCACCAGGGCGATGCCGACGACGGGCACGCCCGAACCGAGCATCCAGACCATCATGGTCCGGCCCATGATGCCCGCCGCCAACCGGCGGGGCGGTCGTCCGGCTTCGAGCGCCTGAGCGGCTATCGGGCGCAGTGCGAACTCGGTCAGCAAATAGGCGCCGGTGGCGACCAGAACGCCGGAAAAGCCCACCGCGAAGAGAAACCGCGGGATGAATATGTGGTTGGCCAGGCCATAGAGGATTGTGAACAGTACCGTCCCGATTCCCCACAGGAGAAGGTCGACGACCGCGACTCGCCACGGGGCAAGGAAGGTGTTGCGCTCGTCAGCGCGGGTGGGTTTGCGCCCCTCGATCGCCCAGCGCAGCGCCACTACCGTCCGTCGGGTGATCCAATAACTGCCCACGGCCATGGCGAGAATGAGGTAACCCGGCACGACGGCGAAGGTGAGCCACGCCGGTGCGTCGTCAAACACGCTCGGTTCGGGAATGGCGACCGTCACCAACACCAAGACGACGCCGATGCCGATCCAATTCGTCGCCATGACGAGGATGGTCAAGATGACCTGAACGCGTACCCGCCGGCGTCGTTGGCTCTCCGATACCCGCCCAAGCAGCAATGAGCCGTAGGCGGGGGTCTCTGACAGCCGTCCGCTTTGACGGGTCACCGTCTCGAGCACCCGACCCAAGCGTTGTGCCACGGTCCTCTGGGGCATTGTGGCGTCAGCCTAGTTTGTCCGACACGCTCTAGCGTGAGTCGGGTTCTCAACTGGCGGTAGCTGCCGTCGGCGCTCCGGGATTACCCGCGCGGCTTGGCCGGCTCGACCGGTGAGGCCAGCCGGGTAGGTTGGTCGTACCCGCGAAGCATCACTTCGCTCCCCAAAGACCAACGGGCGCATTCACTTTCGCTCGCGCCAGCCAGAGACTGTGAGGAAGCCAGCAATTTGCCGGGGTGCGATTTCGCTAACTCACACAGTCGTGCTGCCTCGTTGACCGGCTCGCCGATCACTGTGTATTCGAAACGTTCTTTGGCGCCGACATTGCCGGCGACGACCTGCCCCGCCGTCACTCCGATGCCGGCCTGGCACTCGGGGATCTCGTCAGCCAGCCGATCGGCGATGGCGCGCGCGGCGGCCAGCGCCTCGTCCTCGGGACGCTCGAGACGATTCGGCGCGCCGAAAATGGCCAGCGATGCATCGCCCTCGAACTTGTTGACCAGCCCGCAGTGCCGGTCCACCTCCTCGACGACTACCGCGAAGAACCGATTGAGCAACTGCACGATCTCTGCCGGGCGCTGGCTGGTCACCAGCTTTGTGGAGCCGATGATATCGATGAATACGACGGCGACGTGGCGTTCTTCCCCGCCCAGTTTCGGTTGCTCGCGTTCGGCGGCGGCGGCGACTTCGCGACCGACGTGGCGGCCGAAAAGATCGCGCACGCGTTCACGCTCGCGCAGGCCGCTGACCATCGCATTGAACCCGCGCTGCAGCTCACCCAGTTCGGTCCCGTCGAATACCACCAGGTCCCCGCGCAGATCGCCTTGCTCGACCCGCTTGAGAGCGGCACCCACTACCCGCACCGGTGTCGCCGTGAGCCAGGCCAGCAACAACATCAAGAGGCATCCGAGGATCAATGTGGCGACCGACATGGTGATCACGACCACCGCGAACTGGACGTCGGTCAATTGCTGCAAAACGATCTGGACGGCCGCTCCCGATGCGATAGCGATGACTGGCACGGCCGAACCGAGGAACCAGACGAGCATCGTTCGGCCCATGATGCCCGTCATCAACCGCCGTGGTGGCGGTCCCGCCGCCAGCGCCTGAGCGGCCACCGGGCGCAGCGCAAACTCGGTGAGCAGATAGCTGGCGGTGGCCACCAATATGCCGCAGATGCAGGCCACGAACAGGAACCTCGGGATGAACATGCGGTTGACCAAACCGTAGAGTGTCGTCGACACCGCCGCGGCAAGTCCCCACAGGATGAGCTCGGTGACCGCGACGCGCCACGGGGCCAGGAAGATATTGCGTTCGTCGGTGCGGGTGGGTGGGCGTTCCTCGATGACCCAGCGCAGGCCTCCCACGACCTGCCGGGTGATCCAATAGGTGCCCAGCGCCACGGCAGAAACGATGTAGGCCGGCATCACTCCCAAGGTGAGCCACTGCGGCGCGTCGTGGAACACGCTCGGTCCCGGAATGAGCGCCACGAACAGCGCGTCAACAGTAATCCCGATCAGGTTCGCCGCCATGATGAGGATGGTCAAAACGATCTGGATGCGTGCCCGCCGGCGTTGTGGGCTTTCCGACTCCTGCCCAAGCAGCCAGGATCCGTAGGCAGGGGTCTCCGACGGCCGACCGATCTGACGGCTCGCCGTCTCTCGCACCTCGCCCAAGCGTTGCGCCACGCTCTTCTTGGCGGACGTCGTGGCGTCAGCCTAATTTGTCGGCCACGCTCTGGCCACGCTCTAAGGTGAGTCGGGTGCGTTTAGTGATTGCCCAGTGCACCGTCGACTACGTGGGCCGACTTACCGCGCACCTGCCATCCGCCCGCAGGTTGCTGCTATTCAAGGCCGACGGGTCGGTCAGTGTGCACGCCGACGACCGGGCCTACAAGCCGCTGAACTGGATGAGCCCGCCTTGCTGGACGACCGAAGAGCCCGGCGACCCGGTGCCGGTCTGGGTGATCGAGAACAAAGCGGGCGAACAGCTGCGCATCACCGTCGAGCAGATCGAGCACGACTCGAGCCACGATCTGGGTGTCGACCCGGGGCTGGTCAAGGACGGCGTGGAGGCCCACCTGCAGGCCTTGCTCGCCGAGCATGTCCACCTGCTGGGCGAGGGATACACGTTGGTCCGCCGCGAGTACATGACGGCAATCGGGCCCGTCGACCTGCTGTGCCGCGATGAACGGGGTGGCTCGTTGGCAGTGGAGATCAAGCGGCGTGGCGAGATCGACGGAGTGGAGCAGCTCACCCGTTATCTCGAGTTACTCAATCGCGACAGTGTTCTCGCGCCGGTCAAGGGGGTGTTCGCCGCTCAGCAGATCAAGCCGCAGGCACGCACTCTGGCCGTTGACCGTGGAATCCGTTGCATCACACTAGATTATGACAAGATGCGCGGGATGGACAGCGACGAATACCGGCTGTTCTGAGTGGGCCGATTAGACTGACCGCATGGCTCGGCGCCGCACACCGCCACGCGGATCACGACGTCGCGAGCAGCCGGTACCGCTGTCGCCGATGCTGCGCCGGGTCGAAACAGGGCCCGACGGTTACGAATACGAAGTGCGCCCGGTCGCCGCGGCCCGCGCCGTCAAGACTTATCGCTGTCCCGGCTGCGATCATGAAATCCAGTCCGGCACTGCGCATCTGGTGGTTTGGCCAGCCGAATCACCGGGAGCGTTGGATGATCGGCGACACTGGCACACTCCGTGTTGGGCCAACCGCGCCACCCGCGGTCCGACCCGAAAGTGGTCTTAGCGCTGGGCGGTTATGAAGCCGGCTCGACCAACTCGATCAGCACCCCGCCGGCGTCTTTGGGGTGGATGAAGTTGATCCGTGACTTTGCCGTGCCCCGCCTGGGCGCTTCGTACACCAGCCGGACGCCCTGCGCGCGGAGTCGCTCACTGAGGGCGTCAAGGTCGTTGACGCGAACGGCCAGCTGTTGGATGCCCGGTCCGCGCTTGTCGAGGAACTTTGCTATCACCGATGACTCGTCGAGCGGGGCCATCAACTGGATCTGCGCCGTGGTACCCGGCACGGACAGCATCGCCTCGCGAATGCCCTGGTCGTCGTTGACTTCCTCGTGGACCAGGATCATGCCGAGGTGGTCGTGGTACCACCCGATCGCAACGTCCAGGTCGGCGACCGCGATGCCGACGTGATCGAGCCCAGTCACCAATGAGGTTGCCAGGACGTCACGGGCGTCAACTTGATCGGTCGTCATCACATAAAGGTAACCTGACGGGAAAGATTACGCTTCTCCGGGAGGTGGAATCCGCCTTCCGAGACCGCAAAAACCCGCCCAGGAGGTAGTCATGACGACATCGGTGATCGTTGCTGGGGCACGGACACCCATAGGCAAGCTAATGGGTTCGCTGAAGGATTTCTCGGCCAGCGATCTGGGTGCGATCGCCATCACCGGCGCATTGGAGAAGGCCAACATACCGGCCTCGCTGGTCGAGTACGTGATCATGGGCCAGGTGTTGACCGCCGGGGCGGGTCAGATGCCCGCGCGACAGGCAGCGGTCGCGGCCGGCATCGGTTGGGACGTGCCGGCGTTGAGCATCAACAAGATGTGTCTGTCCGGCATCGACGCCATTGCGCTCGCTGACCAGCTGATTCGGGCCGGAGAGTTCGATGTCGTGGTGGCCGGTGGCCAGGAGTCCATGACCAAGGCACCGCATCTGCTGATGGATAGCCGGGCGGGCTACAAGTACGGCGACGTCACTGTTTTGGACCACATGGCCTACGACGGCCTGCACGACGTCTTCACCGATCAGCCGATGGGCGCGCTCACCGAGCAGCGCAACGACGTCGACAAATTCACGCGCCAAAAACAGGACGAGTACGCCGCCCAATCGCACCAAAAGGCGGCCGCGGCATGGAAGGACGGCGTCTTCACCGACGAAGTGGTGCCGGTCAACATCCCGCAGCGCAAGGGGGATCCGCTGCAGTTCAGCGAGGACGAGGGGATCCGCGCCAATACCACCGCCGAATCCCTGGCCGGTCTCAAACCGGCGTTTCGTAAGGATGGCACCATCACCGCCGGTTCGGCCTCGCAGATCTCCGATGGCGCAGCCGCCGTGGTGGTGATGAACAAGCAAAGGGCGCAGCAGCTGGGCCTTAGCTGGCTGGCCGAAATCGGTGCGCACGGCGTTGTGGCCGGCCCAGATTCGACGCTGCAGTCCCAGCCGGCCAACGCGATCAAGAAAGCACTCGGCCGCGAAGGAATGTCGGTCGACCAGCTCGATGTCGTGGAGATCAACGAGGCGTTCGCGGCGGTGGCACTGGCCTCGACCCGCGAACTCGGCTTGGACCCCGAGATCGTCAACGTCAACGGCGGCGCCATCGCGGTGGGACATCCAATCGGCATGTCGGGAGCCAGAATCACGCTGCATGTGGCACTGGAATTGGCGCGCCGCGGCTCGGGTGTCGGCGTCGCGGCCCTGTGCGGGGCCGGCGGCCAGGGGGATGCGCTGATTCTGCGCGCCGGTTAGCTCGGTGACGATGCGGGCCGTGCGGCCTGTGGGGGTCCCACGCTCGCGGGGTGGGGGTCCCCCCGCTTGCGGGGGCGAGCCGAGCAATCAGACGCAGCCGAGCCCACACCGCTCTGGTCGGCGTTGCTGGCGGGCGGGGTGTCGGGGCCGGTGTGATTTTCGTCATATGTGCCGGTCGGAGGGGTTGGAGTGGGGGTTTGGAGTGGGGGTTTGGAGTGGTTTTGCGCTCATCTGAACGTGGGTGGCACCGGGTGGATTGGTAGCCATCTGACGTGACAAACTGGACGACGTGACGCGTCCGCGATCCTCGATCGGGCCTGCCCTGGCCGGTGCGGTCGATCTCTCCGGTCTCAAGGAGCGAGCTCAGCAGAAGGCTGCGGCGAGTGGTGCTGGGGGCCGGGCATCGTCGGCGGCGCCGGGTGAGTCTGGGGTCACCGAGATCACCGAAGCCAACTTAGAAGATGCGGTGCTGCTCCGGTCCGAAGAAGTGCCGGTCGTGGTGGTGTTGTGGTCACCCCGGAGCGAGGCGTGCTTGAAGCTGGTCGACACGCTGGCCGGCCTGGCCGCCGCCGACGACGACGGCAAGTGGTCACTGGCCACGGTCAACGTCGACACGGCGCCCAGGGTGGCTCAGTTCTTTGGCGTCGACGCGGTCCCGACCGTGGTGGCTTTGGCCGCCGGCCAGCCGCTGCACGGCTTCCAGGGCGTGCAGTCCGCCGATCAGCTGCGCACCTGGCTGGACTCTGTGCTTTCGGCGACGGACGGCAAGCTCCGGGGGCCAAGCCGTCCCGGGGATTCGCCGCAAGTCGACCCCGAGGTTGCGCAGGCCCGCCAGCAGCTTGAGGCCGGTGACTTTGTTGCCGCGAAGGACTCGTATCAGGCAATCTTGGATGCCAACCCGACCAGCGTCGAAGCGAAGGCGGCGATCCGGCAGATTGAATTCCTCTTGCGCGCAACGGCACAACATCCTGATGCCGTCGCGATCGCCGATGCCGCGCCGGGCGACATCGAGGCCACGTTGGCAGCCGCTGACGTGCAACTGCTCAACCAGGACGTGACTCCGGCGTTCGAGCGCCTGATCGCGTTGGTACGCAGCACATCTGGCGACGACCGCAATTTGGTACGGACTAGGCTGATCGAGCTGTTCGAACTCTATGATCCCGCCGACCCCGAGGTCATCGCGGGTCGGCGTAACCTCGCCAACGCTCTTTACTGAGCCCTGTTGCTGCCGAGCAGACACAAAATCGCACAAATACCCGGGGATTTGTGCGATTTTGTGTCTGCTCGCGCTACTTTAAGCGGGCTCCAACCACAATGCGGACGTCGGTGGCAGCACCAGCACAGTCGATGCCGGACGACCATGCCACGCGGCGTCGGTAGCGTCGACGCCGCCGAGGTTACCAACCCCGGAGCCGTTGTAGGTCGTTGCGTCGGTGTTGAGCACCTCGCGCCAGCGGCCGGCGGACGGCAGTCCGAGCCGATAGCCGCTGTGCTCTGCACCGGCGAAATTGAACACGCATGCCATCACTGAACCGTCGTCGCCGTAGCGCAGGAAGCTCAACACGTTGTTGGCGGAATCGTTGGCGTCGATCCAGGAGTAGCCGTCAGGGGTGGTGTCTCGGCTCCACAGCGCCGGGTGGCCACGGTAGATCTCGTTGATGTCGTGCACAAGACGCAGAATCCCGTTAGAGAAACCGTTTTCGTCGAGTTGGAACCAATCCAAACCGCGCTGCTCGGACCACTCGGCTCGCTGGCCGAATTCCTGACCCATGAACAACAGTTGCTTGCCCGGGTGCGCCCACTGGTAGGCGAGCAGGCTGCGCAGCCCGGCGGCCTTGGCGTGGTTGTTGCCCGGCATCCGGCTCCACAGCGTGCCCTTGCCGTGCACCACCTCATCGTGGCTCAGCGGTAGCACGTAATTCTCGCTGAACGCATACAGCATCGAGAAGGTCATTTCGTGGTGGTGATAGCTGCGGTGCACCGGATCACGGCTGACGTAGTCGAGCGTGTCGTGCATCCAGCCCATGTTCCACTTCATCGAAAAGCCCAGGCCGCCAATGCTAGTCGGACGCGTCACCCCGGGCCACGACGTCGACTCCTCGGCGATGGTGACGATGCCCGGCGCGACTTTGTGTGCGGTGGCATTCATCTCTTGCAGGAACTGTATCGCCTCCAGGTTCTCGCGGCCGCCGTAGACGTTCGGGGTCCAGCCGCCTTCCGGGCGTGAGTAGTCCAGGTACAGCATCGACGCCACCGCGTCCACCCGCAGCCCGTCGATGTGGAACTCTTCGAGCCAATACAACGCGTTGGCCACCAGGAAGTTTCGCACCTCTCGGCGACCGAAGTCGAACACGTAAGTGCCCCAGTCCAGTTGCTCCCCGCGCTTGGGATCCGAATGCTCGTAAAGCGCCGCACCGTCAAACCGCCCCAGCGCCCACGCGTCCTTCGGAAAGTGCGCCGGCACCCAATCCACGATGACACCGACGCCGGCCTGATGGAGGGCGTCCACCAGCGATCGGAAATCATCGGGTGTGCCGAATCGCGATGTCGGCGCGTAGTAGGACGTGACCTGATATCCCCACGATCCGCCGAACGGATGCTCGGCGACCGGAAGCAGCTCCACGTGGGTAAAACCCTGCGCCACAACATATTCCGTCAGCTCGCGGGCGAGCTGGCGATAGCTGAGCCCGGGGCGCCACGAGCCGAGATGGACCTCGTAGGTGCTCATCGGCTGGAAAACCGGGTTGCCTCGCGCGCGCCGTGTCATCCAGGCGTCGTCGGCCCAGGTGTATTCACTCGACGTCACCCGTGATGCCGTCTGCGGCGGCACCTCGGTGCCGAAGGCGAACGGGTCGGCCCGCTCGGTGACGAGGCCGTCGGCGCCGTGCACCAGGAACTTGTACAGGCCGTCCTCGGGGAACCCGGGCCAGAACAGCTCCCACACTCCGGAGGAGCCCAGCACCCGCATGGCGGCCTCGGTGCCGGTCCAGCCGTTGAACTCGCCGAGCAGGCTCACGCCTTTGGCGTTGGGTGCCCACACCGCGAATGACACCCCGGGTACCACGCCGTCGGCCGTGGTGAACGAACGACGATGGGCACCAAGGACCTCCCAGAGTCGTTCGTGGCGGCCCTCCGCGAACAGATGAAGGTCCACTTCGCCCAGAGTGGGCAGGAAGCGGTAGGCGTCGGCGACGGTGTGTACATCGAGTGTGTCCCCCAAACCCTGATAGCCCACCTGCAGGCGGTAGTCGATGAGGTCGACGAACGGCAAGGCCACGGCGAACAAGCCGGATTCGATGTGCTGCATCGGAAACCGATCGTCGCCGACGATCGCGGTGACCTCGACCGCGTGCGGTCGAAACGCCCGGATGACGGTGTGGTCGCCGTACTCATGGGCGCCCAGGATGCTGTGCGGGTTGTGGTGTGCGCCGGCCACCAGGCGAGCCAAGTCGGTCGGGTCGGGCGCCAGGTGTGTCCCGGCTAGTTGGTCAATTTTACTCATATCCTCTTCCCCTTCGGGCCCGTCACCTCCTGCGTAGCAGCGTGTTTCGGGATTCTTGCGGTATGAGAGGCATGTTGATGATGTGGGCGACTGCTTGCCCTGGATCGATGCGAATGTAATTTGATTGCCCCCATTGGTATTCCGTGCCAGTTATCTCGTCGCGCACCCAGAACCGTTCGTAGGGTTCCATGCCCAATGCGGCCATGTCCAGCCATAGCGTCGCTTCCTCGGGCCCGAACGCGTTGAGTGTCACCACCACCAGCACGCAGTCTCCGGTGGCCGGATCGAACTTGCTGTAGGCCAGTAACGCCTCGCTGTCGATGCTGTGGAAATGAATGGTGCGCAACTGCTGCAGTGCCGGATGCAGCCGGCGAATCGCGTTGAGCCGTGCGATGAACGGCTCGAGCGATTTGCCTTCGGCAAGCGCACCCGCATAGTCGCGCGGTCGAAGTTCGTACTTCTCCGAGTCGAGGTATTCCTCACTGCCCTCCCGCACCGGGCGGTGTTCGAACAGCTCGTAGCCGGAGTACACACCCCAGGCCGGACTCATGGTCGCCGCCAGCACCGCGCGGATGGCGAACATGCCTGGGCCGTTGTGCTGCAGTACCGCGTGCAGGATATCGGGAGTGTTGACGAACAGGTTCGGTCGGCGATAGTCGGCGACTTCGGCGATCTCGTTGCCGAATTCGGTGAGCTCCCACTTGGATGTGCGCCAGGTGAAGTAGCTGTAGGACTGCGTGAAGCCAAGCTTGGCCAGCCCGTACTGACGTGCCGGCGGGGTGAACGCTTCGGATAGAAAGAGCACATCGGGGTCGCTGGACTTGACCTGACCGATCAACCACGCCCAAAAATTGGGCGGCTTGGTGTGTGGATTGTCAACCCGAAAGAACTTGACGCCGTGGTCGATCCAGTAGCGGACCACGCGGAGCACTTCGTCGTAGAGGCCGGCGGGATCGTTGTCGAAGTTGAGCGGATAGATGTCCTGGTACTTCTTTGGCGGGTTCTCCGCGTAAGCGATGGTGCCGTCCGGCAATTCGGTGAACCAGTGCCGGTGTTCGTGGGCCCACGGGTGATCGGGTGCGCATTGCAGCGCGAGGTCCAGGGCCACCTCCATGCCCAGATCGTGCGCAGCCGTGACGAAATCGTCGAAGTCGTCGACGGTGCCCAGCAGCGGATGAATGGCGTCGTGGCCGCCCTCATCGCTACCGATCGCCCACGGCGACCCCACGTCGCCGGGACCGACACTGGGGGAGTTGTTGCGGCCCTTGCGGTGTACCTTGCCGATCGGATGGATCGGTGGCAGGTACACCACGTTGAACCCCATATCGGCGATACGCGGGAGCGCTGCGGCCGCGGTGGCGAACGTGCCGTGCACCGGGTGGCCGTCGGCGTCCCAGCCGCCGGTTGAGCGCGGAAACATCTCATACCAGGCGCCGAAGCGGGCCAACGGCCGATCCACCCAGACCCCGAACTGCTCTCCCCGGGTGACTATGTCGCGCAGCGGATAGCTCTCCAGGAGTTCGACTACGTCGGGTGCCAGTGCCAGCGCGGTGCGGGTCACCGGGTCCCCGGGGGCTCGCAACGCCTGCGCGGCCGCCAGCAGCGGATCGCGCCGCGCGCGCGGCACACCGGTTGCGGCACGCTCCAACAGGTTGGCACCGATTAGCAGGTCGTTGGACAGCTCCGTCTCACCCTGACCCGCGTCCAGCTTGGCGAGCAGCCCGTGCCGCCAGGTGTGGACCGGGTCCCCCCAGCCGTCGACCCGGAACGTCCACAACCCGACCTTGTCGGGAGTGAATTGACAGTGGAAGACGTAGGGTTCCTGACCCATCGACATCGGAATCAACTGCGGCTTGACCCGTTGCGGCTCGGGTGCCATGACCTGCGGCCCGGCCAACCTGGGCGCTGCTTCGGGGGCCTGGACCGCCGTGATCCGGCGCGTCTCCGTGACCAGTGGATAGCGCGGCCCCAGGTAGCGCACGACCAGGGTTGCTGCCACAGCCTCGTGGCCCTCTCGCCATACCGCGGCGCTGACCGGCACCGCCTCACCGACGACGGCCTTGGCGGGGTAAGTGCCGCATGAGACGACCGGCTGGACGTTATCGATCTCGACACGACCGGCCACCATCACTCCTTCGGTTTCGCGGCTCGCCCCCACAAGCAGCGCACCTGACCTCGGCCCGTCCCCCGCAAGCGGGCGGTATCCCCAGCTCGGGCCGCAATCGTCGCCCGGTCCGTTCCGATTGCGCGACCAAACCGCTGTGTACTCGTGGCGGAATGCCTCTCGTCGGGGAACTCCCTCTCGTCGGGAAGCTTCTTTGCGCCCCAATATCTATCCGGTACCCACCCTAGTGTCCGGTCACACGCGCGGGCGTCAAAGCGGTTGCTCAGTCGCCCGGCGCGCAGGTTGCTCAGTCGCCCTGCGCGCACCGGAATCCTCAGTAAGGTAGTGATGTGTGAAAGCCCTCCGCCGCTTTACCGTCCGTGCGCACCTACCCGAGCGCCTGGCCGCGCTAGAACAGCTGTCGACCAATCTGCGGTGGTCGTGGGATAAGCCGACGCAGGACCTGTTTGCGAGCATCGACCCGACGCTGTGGGCGCACTGCGGCAATGACCCGTTGGCGTTGCTCGGGGTGGTGAATCCGTCACGGCTGGATCAGCTGGCACTCGACGAAGGGTTCCTGGGCCAG
This sequence comes from uncultured Actinomycetota bacterium, assembly GCA_963845595.1. GTDB lineage: Bacteria > Actinomycetota > Actinomycetes > Mycobacteriales > Mycobacteriaceae > Mycobacterium. The sequence goes on along the minus strand of CAWJSU010000001.1, from coordinate 222,328 downwards.
CTCGATTGGCTGGCGGCCGACCTGAATGACTACCTGAGCCGTCCGCTGTGGTATCAGCAGCAGCAGGATGCCGGGGTTGCGATGCCGACCTGCATTGCGTACTTCTCGATGGAGTTCGGCGTTGCCGAGGTGCTGCCGAACTACTCGGGTGGCCTGGGGATCCTCGCCGGCGACCACCTGAAGTCCGCGTCCGATCTGGGGGTGCCGCTGATCGCGGTCGGCCTCTACTACCGCTCCGGGTACTTCCGGCAGTCGTTGACGGCAGACGGCTGGCAAAACGAGACATACCCGTCGCTGGACCCGCAGGGGCTCCCGTTGCGGCTGCTCGCCGAGTCCAACGGTGATCCTGTGCTGGTCGAGCTGACCATGCCCGACTCCGCGCAGCTGCGGGCCCGGGTCTGGGTCGCGCAAGTGGGACGGGTTCCACTGCTGTTGCTGGACTCCGACGTCCCCGAAAACGAGCACGACCTGCGTAGCGTCACCGACCGGCTCTACGGCGGCGATCAGGAACATCGCATCATGCAAGAGATTCTGGCCGGTGTTGGCGGGGTGCGGGCGATCCGCGCGTTCACCGGCATCGATGGGCTGCCCGCGCCCGAGGTGTTCCACATGAACGAGGGCCACGCCGGGTTCCTCGGCGCGGAGCGCATCCGCGAGCTGGTCACCAATAGCGGATTGGACTTCGACACCGCGCTGACTGTGGTGCGGTCCAGCACCGTGTTCACCACCCACACCCCGGTGCCCGCCGGTATCGACCGATTCCCAGTCGAGATGGTTCGGCGGTACTTCGATGACCATTCCGATGGCAAGGCCGACGCTGAACCCGACCCAGATGACGCCGCGGCGCTGCTGCCGGGCGTGCCGACCGACCGGATCATCGCGCTCGGCGCCGAGGCAGATCCGACCAAGTTCAACATGGCCCACATGGGTCTGCGGCTGGCCCAACGGGCCAACGGCGTCTCGCTGCTGCACGGCCGGGTGAGCCGGGCCATGTTCAACGATCTGTGGCGCGGCTTCGACCGCAACGAGGTGCCGATCGGGTCGATCACCAACGGCGTTCATGCGCGCACCTGGGCGGCGCCGCAATGGTTGCAGCTGGGGCGCGAACTGGCCGGGTCGGACTCGTTCAGCGACCCTGGCGTCTGGCTGCGACTGCAACAGGTCGATTCCGGCCATTTGTGGTGGATCCGCTCACAGTTGCGCGCGCTGCTGGTCGAGGACGTCCGGCGGCGGCTGCGCCAGTCGTGGCTGGAACGCGGTGCGTCGGAGGCCGAACTGGGTTGGATCGGGGCGGCATTCGACCCGAATGTGCTTACCATCGGGTTCGCGCGGCGGGTGCCGACGTACAAGCGGCTGACATTGATGCTGCGCAATCCGGAACGCCTGGAACGTCTGCTGCTGGACAACCAACGGCCGATCCAGCTGATCGTCGCCGGCAAGTCCCACCCGGCCGACGACGGCGGCAAGGCGCTGATCCAGCAGGTGGTGCGGTTCGCCGACCGGCCGCACGTGCGCCACCGCATCACCTTTTTACCCAACTACGACATGTCGATGGCCCGGTTTTTGTATTGGGGTTGCGACGTCTGGCTGAACAACCCGCTGCGGCCGCTCGAGGCGTGCGGCACTTCAGGAATGAAGAGCGCGCTCAACGGGGGACTGAATCTGTCCATCCGCGACGGCTGGTGGGACGAGTGGTACGACGGCGAAAACGGTTGGGAGATACCGTCTGCCGACGGGGTGACCGACGAGGTCCGGCGCGACGACCTGGAGGCCAGCGCGCTCTACGACCTCCTGGAACACGTTGTGGTACCGAAGTTCTACGAACGGGATGAGCGCGGGGTGCCGCCACGGTGGATCGAGATGGTTCGCCACACGTTGCAGACGCTCGGGCCGAAGGTGCTGGCGTCGCGCATGGTGCGCGACTACGTCGAGCACTACTACGTACCGGCCGCGCAGTCGCTTCGCAAGACAGTCGGGGCCCCCGAAGGTGACGCAGGTGGTGGCGAGTACGGCGCGGCCCGCGAGCTGGCCGCCTACCGTCGGCGCGCCGAAGAGGCCTGGCCGAAGATCGACATCACCGACGTCGACAGCACCGGCCTGCCGGACACTCCGGTGCTCGGATCGAAGCTGACCCTGACCGCGACCGTGCACCTGGCCGGGCTGAGCGCGGACGAGGTGGCGGTCCAGGCGGTGCTGGGCAGGGTCGACGCAGGCGACGTGCTACTCGATCCGGTCACCGTCGAGATGTCGCACACCGTTACCGCCGAGGGCGGCAACGAGATCTTCTCCACGACGACGCCATTGCCGCTGTCCGGAGCGCTCGGATACACCGTGCGCGTGCTGCCCCGTCATCCGATGCTTTCGGCCAGCAACGAGCTCGGTCTGGTCACCCTCGCGTAGCCGTCGATGGATGCGGCATCGACGTAAGCTGGAAAGGCCCTGCGTGCGACGGCGTTGATCGGGCCGGAGGCTCGCACTGGGTGGAGGCTGCGCGGTGGATTTTCGGCGACGGTTACTGCGAGCGTCTGCCGCGGGAATCGTCGTGGCGGGCATGATCTCCGGATGCGGGTCCAACCCGTCTGGGGCGCCCCCGGAGTCGAGTGCTGTACCTCCGTCGAGTGCCGGACCCGCGTCCAGTGATGCACCCACGACGTCCGGTGCTGGCCCGGCCGCCGGATGTGCCTTTCCGGGTGGAACTGCCGCAGGGATGTCCGCACGACCTACCGGCGTGATCGCGTTCACCATCTACCAAAAGGGCAAGGCCCCGTTCCCCGAGCGCGTCTTCAGCAACCCGCTGGTCACCGGGGTGGACCTGGATATTCAGTGGGACAACCTGGAACCCGCCGCCAACAACTTCGACTGGTCGACGCTGGACTGTCTGTTTGCCGAAGCCGATGCCAACCACAAATTCGTCGTGCTGTCGGTGATCCCCGGCTTTCGGAGCCCCGCGTGGGTGCTGCAGCTACCCGGCGTGCAGACCCAGAACTTCAAGTTCGCCTACTTCAACGAAAACGTCGACGCCCGGCCGTTGCCGCTGCCCTGGAACGAGCCATATCTGCAGGCCTGGTTCACGTTCTTGGACGCGCTCGCCCAGCGATACGCGAACAACCCGGAATTCCGCTTGATCCAAGTGGCCGGTCCGACCTCGGTGTCGACCGAAATGTCGTTGCCCGACCGCACGACCGGAGACACCGCGCTACCTACGGCGGCCAATGGCTCCGACATCGCCGAGTGGATCAACCTGGGCTACACACCCGACAGGTATGTGAAGGCCTGGAAGGAGTCCTTCGACGCTTTCCATCGCTTGTTCCCGAACCAATATCTCGGGTTGTCGCTGTACCCGCCCCTGCCGATCAGCGGGAACGGGGCCGAGGACCGGCGCGCACGAACCGACACTCTGGACAGGGTGATCGCCGAGGGCATGCGCTACAAGCAGCAGTTCGACCTACAGGAAAACGGCATCAGAGGCCGCGAAAGGCAGCCGTCTGACCCCGAATACAACGCCGTGCGGGATCACTGCGGCGACATCGTCACCGGACTGCAAAATTCCAAGTCAGCAACGAACGATCCGGCGTATCAGGGCCCGCTCGACCGCGCTCTGGATCACGTGACGGCAGCCGGCGTGGACTTCTGGGAGGTCTACGCCTCCGACGTCGACAACCCGCCGATGAACGACGTGCTAACGCGGGCCAGCACCCAGCTGCCGGCGCACGAGCACTGTAAGCGTTAAGCGGCAGCACGCTGGTCAGCGGCGCAGCCGTTCCAGCGCCCCGCGAACCTGCGCGGCGTTGGTGGTCTGCCAGAACGGCGGCAGTGAGGCCCGCAAATAACCGCCGTAGCGGGCGGTGACCATCCGGGAGTCGAGCACCGCAACCACCCCCCGGTCGGTGACGCGGCGCAACAGCCGGCCCGACCCCTGCGCCAGCAGCAGCGCGGCGTGGCTCGCGGCCACGGCCATGAAGCCATTGCCGCCGCGGGCGGCCACCGCACGCTGGCGGGCGCTGAGCAGCGGATCGTCCGGCCGCGGGAAGGGGATGCGGTCGATCAACACCAGCGACAGCGAAGGCCCGGGCACGTCGACGCCCTGCCACAGCGACAGCGTGCCGAACAGGGAGGTGGCCGGGTCGGCGGTGAACTGCTCGACCAGCGCGGAGGTGCTGTCGTCGCCCTGACACAGCACCGGCGTGGAGAGGCGCTCACGCATGGCCTCGGCGGCGACCCGCGCGGCTCGCATGGACGAGAACAAGCCCAGGGTGCGCCCGCCGGCGGCGGTGATGAGTTCGGCGATTTCGGTCAGCTGCTCGGCCGAGCCGGTGCCGTCGCGGCCCGGCGGTGGGAGATGGGCGGCGACGTAGAGGATTCCCGCCTTCGCGTGGTGGAACGGCGATCCGACATCGAGGCCACGCCACTTCCAATTGCTCGCCTCGCCCCCGTCGGGCCCGCTCAGACCCCAGGCGCCCGCCATCGCATCGAAGGACCCGCCGATCGTCAGCGTCGCCGACGTCAGCACGGTCGTCGAGCGGGAGAACACCTGATCGCGCAGCAATCCGGCGACCGACATCGGCGCCACCCGCAGCACGGCGCGCGGCGAACCGCGGTTGTCCTCATGATCGAGCCACACCACGTCAGTCCGATCGGGGATAGCGGGCGCGAACGACGTCAGGACGCGCGACGCGGTATCGGATATCTCGGCCAGGGCCGCGGCCGCTTCGGCGCGTGCCGACGCGGCCTTGGCGTCACTGGTGGTGTCGATCGCCGACCGTGCCGCGCCGGCCACGTCGCGCAGCGCGGTCAGGTATGTCGCCATCTCCTCGTCGAGGTGATCGATGCGGCCGGGCTGGGCGTCGTGGATCGCGGCGGTGAAGGTGGCCGACGTCGCTTCCAGCCGCCGGGTCAGTTCCGGATCCACCAGTCGGGTGATCCGGCGCGAGGCGACGCCAAGAGTGGCCGACGTCAGCTCCGCGGTGGCCACCGATGTCACGCGGTCGGTCAACTCGTGTGCTTCGTCGACCACCAGCAGTGAGTGTTCGGGCAGGACCGCCGATTCGGCAACGGCGTCGATGGCCAGCAGCGCGTGGTTGGTGACGACGATATCGGCGGCGCCGGCCCGGCCACGGGCGCGTTCCGAAAAACACTCGGAGCCGAACGGGCAGCGGGCCACGCCGATACATTCCCGGGCGGACACGCTGACCTGGGACCAGGATCGCTCTGGCACGCCTGGCTTGAGGTCGTCGCGGTCACCGGAGTCGGTCGTCGACGCCCAAGCGGTGAGCCGCTGCACGTCGCGCCCCAACGCGGTGACCGCCATCGGGTCGAAGAGTTCTTCCTGGGGTCGTTCCTCGTCCGCGTCCGGCTCCTCGGTGCCGTTATGAATCTTGTTCAGGCACAGGTAGTTTCGTCGCCCTTTGAGCAACGCGAACTGAGGCCGGCGGGGCAGCGCGTCGGCGAGCGAATCGGCCAGGCGGGGCAGATCACGATCGACCAGTTGACGTTGCAGGGCGATCGTCGCCGTCGACACCACGACCGGTCCGTCGCCGTTGACCGCGCGGACGATCGCGGGAATCAGATAGGCCAGCGACTTACCGGTGCCGGTGCCGGCCTGCACGACGAGATGCTCGCCGGTTTCGAAGGCCTGCGCGACGGCGTCAGCCATCTCCTGTTGGCCGCTTCGCTCGCTGCCACCGAGCTCCGCCACCGCGATGGCCAGCAGCTCGGCCACGGACACGGATGTATCTGGCGTGGTGACCCCCTCAGACCGGGACAAGCGTCGTCGGAATCGCCGGGTCGCCGTGCGCCAATTTCAGCCCCTCCCAAGGCAGGCTGCGCAGCCCGGACGCCACCAGCCGCCGCGCCGCGGTCAGGGCGCCGTTATCCGTCACCGAGACCTCTGAGACGGCCTCTGAGACGGCCTCTGAGACCAGCTGCCCGCCGCGGACCAACGGGACGGTCAACACCCGGCACGGTTCGGTGGTCGCGGGCGGACGCCCCGCCGGATACACGACCTCTTCGGTGATCGTGCCGGTTGGCCGGGACAGCCGCAGCGCCTCTTTGTGGCCGCCGCGGGATTCCTTCTGGCTGCTGCGCTTTTGCACCGGCAAGCCGTCGACCTCGACCAGTTTGTAGACCATGCCCGCGGCCGGGGCACCCGATCCGGTAACCAACGACGTGCCGACGCCGTAGCTGTCCACCGGCTCGGCCCGCAACGCGGCGATGGAGAACTCGTCAAGGTCGCCCGACACCACGATGCGGGTCTGGGTGGCGCCCAGCTGGTTGAGCTGCTCGCGCACCTGGCGGGCCAGCACACCCAGCTCGCCGGAGTCGATGCGGACCGCACCGAGCGTGGTGCCGGCGGCGGCCACGGCATTGGCCACTCCGGTCGTCACGTCGTAGGTGTCCACCAGCAGCGTGGTGTCGGCGCCCAGCGCGTCGACCTGGGCGCGGAACGCGGCCAGTTCGCCTGCTGCACGGTCTCCGTCCGCGCGGGTGTGCAGCATCGTGAAGGCGTGTGCGGCGGTACCCTCGGTGGGTATTCCGTATTGCCGCTGGGCCTCCAGGTTGGATGACGCGGCGAAGCCGGCGATATAGGCAGCCCTGGCGCATGCGACCGCCGCTCGTTCATGGGTCCGCCGCGATCCCATCTCGATCAGCGGGCGCCCTCCGGCGGCACTGACCATGCGCGCCGCCGCGGACGCGATCGCCGCGTCGTGGTTGAAGATCGACAGCGCCAACGTTTCTAACACCACACATTCGGCGAAGCTGCCGCGCACCGTCAGCACCGGGGACCAGGGGAAATACAGCTCGCCTTCGGCATAGCCGTCGATATCGCCGCCGAACCGGAAGTCGCGCAAATACCGCACCGTGTCGGCGTCGAGGAATTGCGCCAACAACTGGCCGGCCTCGTCGTCGAACCCGAACTGCGGCAAGGCTTCCAGGAACCGGCCGGTACCCGCGACCACGCCGTAACGGCGTCCCTCGGGAAGTCGGCGGGCAAACAGTTGAAACGTGGTCCGGCGATGAGCGGTGCCATCGCGCAGCGCCGCCGCCAGCATCGTCAACTCGTATTTATCGGTCAACAGCCCAGCTAAGACCGAGTCATTCATCCCGCAACGGTATCGGCTCGCGTCAGGTGTTCGGTATTCGCCTCAGCGGCTCGGTATCGTGTACGACATGGCTGCTACGTCAGCGCCCACTAAGCCGGGCACTACCGAGCAACTTGAGTCCCAGCCGGTAGACGCCACCACCAGTCCGTGGGTCACCATCGTCTGGGATGACCCGGTCAACCTGATGACATATGTGACGTATGTGTTCCAGAAGTTGTTCGGCTACAGCGAGCCGCACGCCACCAAGCTGATGCTGCAAGTGCACAACGAAGGCAAGGCAGTGGTGACGGCCGGCAGCCGGGAGTCCATGGAAGTCGACGTGTCCAAGCTGCATGCCGCGGGTTTGTGGGCGACGATGCAGCAGGACCGGTGAGATCGAGGGCACTCAGGATCCTCTGTGCGCAAATGGAAGCGCGTTGTGACCGGCAAAGGTCCCCGTTTTCGGTCAGCCTTGGCCGCACACGAGGCGGCCCTGCTCAAAAGCCTGGTCAGCGCGATGATCGGCTTGCTTGACGAGCGCGAATCTTCCTCGCCGGCAGACGAACTCGAGGAGATCACCGGGATAAAGACCGGGAATACGCAACCGCCGGGTGACCCGACGCTGAGTCGGCTGCTGCCCGATTTCTACCGATCCAATGATGACGACCCGTTGGACGTCGATGCCGCCGACAGCCTCAACGCCGCGCTCCGCAGCCTGCACGAGCCGGAGATCATCGACGCCAAACGTGTTGCCGCACAGCAGTTGTTGGACACCGTCCCGGAGAACGGCGGTCGGTTTGAGCTGACCGAGGACAGCGCCAACGCCTGGATCGCCGCGGTCAACGACATCCGGCTGACGCTGGGAGTGATGCTCGAAATCCGCCCGGAGGGCCCCGACCGCCCGCCGGCCGACAATCCGCTGGCCGCGCACTTCGACGTCTACCAGTGGCTGACCGTTCTGCAGGAATACCTGGTCCTGGCCCTGATGGGGCCCCGATGATTTCGATGGCGCCCCGATGATTTTGATGGCGGCCGGATGAACTCCATCACCGACGTCGGCGGCATCCGCGTCGGCCACCACCAGAGGCTGGACCCCGACGCGTCCCTCGGCGCGGGCTGGGCCTGCGGCGTCACCGTGGTGCTGACACCGCCTGGAACCGTCGGCGCCGTCGATTGCCGGGGCGGCGCGCCCGGCACCAGGGAAACCGATCTGCTGGACCCGGCCAACAGCGTCCGCTTTGTCGATGCGGTGCTGCTCGCCGGCGGCAGCGCCTACGGTCTGGCGGCCGCCGACGGGGTCATGCGCTGGATGGAGGAACACGAGCGCGGCGTGGCGATGGGTACTGGTGTGGTGCCGATCGTGCCCGGCGCGGTGATTTTCGACCTGCCGGTCGGCGGTTGGGGTTGCCGGCCGACGGCCGAATTCGGGTACGCGGCCGCGAGCGCGGCCACCGGGGAGGCTGTGGCCGTCGGGACGGTTGGCGCCGGGGTGGGCGCGCGCGCCGGCGTGCTCAAGGGCGGTGTCGGAACGGCGTCTATGACGCTGCAGTCCGGCGTGACCGTCGGCGCGGTGGTCGTGGTCAACTCCGCGGGCAACGTCGTCGACCCGGCCACCGGCCTGCCGTGGATGGCCCACCTGATCGACGAGTTCGCGCTGACGGCCCCGCCGGCCGAGCAGGTCGCCGCACTGGCGGAGTTGCCGTCCCAGTTGAGCGCGCTCAACACCACGATTGCCGTGGTTGCTACCGACGCCGCGCTGAGCAAGGCGGCATGCCGGCGGGTCGCGATCGCCGCTCACGACGGCTTGGCGCGAACCATCAGGCCTGCGCACACCCCGCTGGACGGCGACACGGTGTTCGCGCTGGCCACCGGCGCGGTCGAGGTGGCACCCACGCTCGACGCGCCGGCCGCGCTGTCGCCAGAGACGCCGCTGGTCACGGCCGTGGGCGCGGCCGCGGCCGATTGCCTGGCGCGTGCGGTGCTGGTCGGTGTGCTGGCCGCCGAGTCGGTGGCAGGAATACCGACCTACCGCGGCCTGTTGCCCGGAGCGTTCGACACCACAATCGGGAAGGGCAACCCGGGAAAGGAGCAGTCGTGCTGGTGATCCGTGTTGACCTGGTGGATGCGATGGTCGCCAACGCGCCCGCCGAAGGCGGGTCCAACACCGGGGTGGCCACCGCCAAGGAGCTGGCCGCGGCCAACCCCGTCGTGGGTGATGCTGTGCCACTACGGCAACCCGGCCAACACGGACTCGCACTATCGCGGCACCGGCCCCGAACTGCTTGCCGACCTGCCCGAGATCACCCACTTCGTCGCCGGCCTGGGCACACGGGCACGCTGATGGGCACCGGCCGCTGTCTGCGTGAGTTCAAGATCGTGGCCGCCGAACCGTTCCTAAATACTAGGCGAAACTGAGTGTTGCCCGGTGAGCGGCCCCGAACGGTATTGGGTCGCCTGACGTCCCGCGTTCTTCGCCCCGGGTGGACAAGCGGATCGTGTCCATGGTCCTGGCCTGGGGTGGCGGGTTGTCTCACGCTCCCGGACCGCGCGATTCGGCCTGCGTGGTCCGATGCCCAGCCACATCGCTCTGGTGTGGTTGGGGCGGTGCCACGCGTCGCCGGATGCTGTGCCCGAGGGCGCGCCTTCCGATCGCCACGCTCGCGGCGTGGTGGCCGGTGGTCTGCGGATGGTGCGCGGCCAGTGGCTTGTGCCAGTGCTGGGAGCCCCACTTGCTGGTGTAGGCGGGGTCGACGGCGATCACGCTGATCCCGGTCTGGGTCGCCATGGCGAGCAGTCGAGCACGCAGTTTGGCGGTGGGCATGCCGGAGATGAGCTGCCGGAATCGGCGGCGGCCGTGTTTTTCGCGGGTTGTGGAGTCGGTGAAGTCGAGGTCCTCAACGGCGATGGCCTTGATCTCGTTGTTGGTGGCCCAGTGCAGCAGACGGGTCAGGGCGTGGCGGACTTGCGCGTCGCGACGCTCGGCGCCGCCGGACAGGTCGTAGCCGAAGGTGCGCGGGGCACCGATGGGGTTGCCGTGCGGGTCGAGGCGCCAGGCGGCCAGGTGATCGGCGTTCATGTCCACCCCGACCAGTTCCCCGGCGCGCAGCGACTCCAACGGCACCGCCGGTAGCTGCGTGCGCTGCCAGGCGGCGTCGAGATACCAGCGCTGCTTGTCGGGTGCGAAGTGGATGCGGTAGGCCACCGCCTGGTTCGCGCTCACCCGCTGGGCCCATTGTTGGCCCCGATGCGCAAACACCGCCGTGCCGGTCAGCACGTAGCGGGCGTGCGCGGCGTTGGCCAGGTGCGCCAACGGCGCCGGCAGCCGAACCGACACTTCGCCGTCGGGGCTGACGCGCACGGTTTCGTTGCCGAACCGCTTGCCGGCTTCCCCGTCCGCGGACAAAAACCAGCGCGCCGCCTCCCACTGCCCGCGCCACTGCGCCACGGTGAGCCCGGCTTCGGCCAGGTGCAGGCGGTTGTGCAGCAGCCGCTTGCCGCCCCGCACCACGCTCACGTGACCGGCGGCCCAGTCCGCCTCAACGTGTGCCAGCCGCTGTTGCAGGACCGCCAGACGGCGTCTCTTGCCGAACCATTCACCGCGGGACCGATACCCGCCCGGCATACCGCCGGTGCCCTTTGATCCCAACTCCTGGGCGAGTCGGTGGCGGATCGTCGCGATCCCGTCCGTCAGGGACCGGATATGCGCACGCTGCGCGCGCCGCGCCAGCGCCCACTGGTCGTGGGTGGCCTTGGTGATGGCACCCGCCCAGCGCGCCGTCGACTCGACCGTCAGGTCGCGTTTCCGGTCGGCCCAGCCATCCTTGTCGTGACCCAGACCGGTCCGCACCCGTGCCGCGAGATCAGCGCTGGCTAAACGGCCCAGGTGGGTGCCCACCTGACGCAGCACTTCCTGGTCCTCATCGGTGAGTGCTTTCAGTCGGGTGCGGATGCACACGCCGGTCGCCGGGTCGGCGACGAATGGCGCAGCGATCCCACGCAACTGGCTGCCGACAGGCCCACCGCTGCTCGGCGTGGCAGGTGAATGTCCGGTCTTGGTGCTCATCACCGGCCATCCTTGCCGACACCACCGACAGCTGTGGCGGCGACAACCGCCTGTGGACCGACCTCACGCTGCGCGCAGCCCAGCGCACTCAACGCACCTGTGCGCGCCCAACGGCGCCCATACCGGCGCGCGCAGAACCAGGTCAGCACCTCCACCATGTCGCGCACCACATCGTCGTCAACCTCGCCATCGTCGAGCACCACCAACCCGCGGCCGTGCGCAGCGAGCGCGGACTCGACCAGTTCGGTGTTCATCCCCCGAGCCGGCCCGCGGACACCAGCACCGTCCGCTCGTTCACCCCAACCGCCGGAACCGGCAACATCCCCTCACCGAACCAGCGGCACGCCGTCTGCGGATGAACGCCCTGAGCACGCGCCCACTCCGTCAAATTCACACCACCAACAAACTCGCTAGAACGTCCCTATGCTCACTATCACTCAGTATTCCGTCAACTGTTCCCAACCCGGTATGGCGAGGGGGTCTATGCGCTGCGCAACATCGATGAAGGGTTTGTGCCCGAACTGTATGACCCGGACGTACTGACCACCCGCTATTCGGTCGGCGCCGCCGACGCGATACGGCGTACCCGTGAGCTGGTTAACGCCGAAGGCATCTTTGCGGGCATCTCAACCGGCGCGGTGCTGCATGCCGCCCTCGGCGTCGGGGCGAGGGCGCTCGAAGCCGGCGAGCGCGCCGATATCGCCTTCATCGTCGCCGACGCCGGCTGGAAGTATCTGTCCACCGGCGCCTACACCGGTAGCCTGGATGATGCGGAGAACGCTCTGGAAGGGCAGTTATGGGCATAGGCGGGTCGGCTAAGAATCCCGGCCATCTACCGGCCACGCAGCCGAAGAAAAAACCTCGGTGGATGGTGGGTGGGGCGACGATCCTCACCTTCGTGGCACTGCTTTACCTGGTCGAGCTGATTGACCAGCTGACGCACCATTCCCTGGACGTCAACGGCATCAGGCCGGAAACAACCGACGGGCTGTGGGGGATCATCTTCGCACCGCTGCTGCACGCCAACTGGCAGCACCTGGCGGCCAATACGATCCCACTGCTGGTGCTGGGATTCCTGATGACGCTTGCCGGAGTGTCTCGATTCGTCTGGGCCACCGCGATCGTGTGGATCCTGGGCGGGTTCGGCACCTGGGTTATCGGCAACTGGGGCAGCAGCTGCGGCCCTACCGACCATATCGGGGCCTCCGGCCTGATCTTCGGCTACCTGGCCTTCCTGGTGGTGTTCGGGCTGTTCGTCCGCCGGATTTGGGACATCGTCATCGGGGTGGTGGTGTTGTTCCTCTACGGTGGCGTGCTGCTCGGCGCCATGCCGGTGCTCGGCACCTGTGGTGGCGTGTCCTGGCAGGGCCACCTGTGCGGTGCGCTCGCCGGCGTGGTGGCGGCGTATCTGTTGTCCGCGCCGGAGCGCAAGGCCCGCGCGCTGAAAAAAGCCGGCTCCGGTCCGCCGCGCCTCACGAAATGAGCTCGCCACTGGCACCCGTCGGGGTCTTCGACTCCGGCGTCGGGGGACTGACGGTTGCCCGCGCGATTATCGACCAGCTGCCCGACGAAGACATCATCTACGTGGGTGACACCGGCAATGGTCCCTACGGTCCGCTCACCATCCCCGAGATCCGCGCGCACGCGCTGGCCCTCGGTGACGACCTGGTCGACCGCGGCGTCAAGGTGCTGGTGATCGCCTGCAACTCGGCGTCTGCCGCGTGCCTGCGCGACGCCCGCGAACGCTATGACGTGCCCGTCGTCGAGGTGATCCTGCCGGCGGTGCGCCGCGCGGTCGCGGCCACCCGCAACGGCCGCATCGGGGTGATCGGCACGCGGGCCACCATCACCTCGCACGCCTACCAAGATGCGTTCGCCGCCGCCCGCGACACCGAGATCACCGCGGTGGCGTGCCCGCGCTTCGTCGACTTCGTCGAGCGCGGCGTCACCAGCGGTCGGCAGGTGCTCGGACTGGCGGAGGGCTACCTGGAGCCGCTGCAGCGCGCCGAGGTCGACACGCTGGTGCTGGGGTGCACGCACTATCCGCTGCTGTCGGGACTGATTCAACTGGCGATGGGTGAAAACGTCACGCTGGTATCCAGCGCAGAAGAGACCGCCAAGGAAGTGCTCCGGGTGCTCACCGAGATGGACCTGTTGCGTCCGCATGACGCGCCGCCCGCCACCCGGGTGTTCGAGGCCACCGGCGACCCCGAGGCCTTCACCAAACTGGCGGCGCGATTCCTGGGTCCGGCTGTGACCGGTGTGGAACCAGTGCTCCGTCATTCTCGTGTTCATTAGATGAACGCGCAGAGATTCTCGTCACACCAAAGCGGCAATGTTTTCCCCATCGAGGTATCGGGCATGGCACCATAATGTCCGTGCGAATAACCGTGCTGGGCTGCTCCGGCAGCGTGGTGGGTCCGGATTCGCCCGCGTCGGGTTATCTGCTCCGGGCGCCGGACACGCCGCCGCTAGTTATTGACTTCGGCGGGGGTGTGCTCGGCGCGCTGCAACGGCACGCCGATCCCGGCGCCGTGCAAGTGCTGTTGTCGCATTTGCACGCGGACCACTGTTTGGATATGCCGGGCCTGTACGTCTGGCGCCGGTACCATCCGCAGCGCCCCGTCGGCAAGGCGTTGTTGTACGGGCCGAGCGACACGTGGTCACGGCTTGGCGCGGCCTCGTCACCGTATGGCGGGGAGATCGACGACTGCTCGGACATCTTCGACATCCATCACTGGGTCGACGGTGAAACCGTTCAGCTGGGCGCGCTGACCGTGGTGCCCCGGGTGGTGGCTCACCCAACCGAGTCGTACGGCTTGCGGATCACCGATCCCAGCGGCGCGTCGCTGGTCTACAGCGGGGATACCGGTGTCTGCGATCAGCTCGTCGAGCTGGCTCGTAACGCCGACGTCTTCCTCTGCGAGGCCTCGTGGACACACTCGCCCGACCGCCCGCCGGATCTGCATCTGTCGGGCACCGAGGCCGGCAGGACCGCGGCGCAGGCAGGTGTTCGGGAACTGCTGCTGACGCATATCCCGCCGTGGACCTCGCGCGAGGACGTGATCAGCGAGGCCAAGGCCGAGTTCGACGGCCCGGTGCACGCGGTGGTGTCCGGTGAGACTTTCGATGTCCAGCGCTCGCCGGCGAGCCTGAGCTAACCGGCCCTCCCCGACGCGCACTAGGGTTGGCTGCGTGTCCAAACGAGAAGACGGTCGCCTCGACGACGAGCTTCGCCCGGTCGTCATCACCCGCGGGTTCACCGAACACCCGGCGGGTTCGGTGCTGATCGAATTCGGTCACACCAAGGTGATGTGCACCGCCAGCGTCACCGAGGGGGTGCCGCGCTGGCGCAAGGGGTCGGGTCTGGGATGGCTCACCGCGGAGTACGCGATGTTGCCGTCGGCCACCCACACTCGTTCGGACCGCGAGTCGGTGCGGGGACGGCTGAGCGGGCGCACTCAAGAGATCAGCCGGCTGATCGGCCGGTCGCTGCGGGCCTGCATCGACCTGCGGGCGCTGGGAGAGAACACCATCGCCGTCGACTGCGACGTATTGCAGGCCGACGGTGGCACCCGCACGGCGGCCATCACGGGCGCCTACGTGGCGCTGGCCGACGCGGTGACCTACCTGTCGGCGGCGCGCAAGTTGTCGGATCCCCGGCCGTTGTCGTGTGCCATCGCGGCCGTCAGCGTCGGTGTGGTTGACGGCAGGATTCGGGTCGACCTGCCCTACGAGGAAGACTCCCGCGCCGAGGTCGACATGAATGTCGTCGCCACCGACACCGGCACCCTGGTGGAGATTCAGGGGACGGGTGAGGGCGCGACGTTCCCGCGTTCCACGCTGGACAAGCTTCTCGACATGGCGCTGGCCTCCTGCGACACGTTGTTTGCCGCACAGCGGGAGGCGCTGGCGCTGCCGTACCCGGGTGTGCTGCCCGAGGGAGCTCCGACGCCGAAGGCGTTCGGAAGCTGACGCGGCTTCTGGTCGCCAATCATCCCGAAACCCGGATAATGTCGCTGACATGCGCGTTTTGAGGCGGTTGCGGTTGTCTGGTCGACCGAAGAATCCACCTCGATCGAGCGACAGCGCGAGATCATCGAGACTTGGGGCGCACCAGAACGACCACGAGGTCGTCGGCTGGGCCGAGGAGCTGGACGTTTCCGGGTCGGTTGACCCGTTCGACACCCCAACTAGGGGATTGGCTCAACAACCGAGCACCAGGACTCCCGACATGGGGGCGGGTTTGGTGGGGCAGTTATCCGTTGTGAGCTGCTGATTTGTTGGTGTGTTGGAGCGGATCCCCGACCCGGATGCGATATAATTCGTGAAGTGTTTCCGGTCGATTGCGGGGTGTGACGATGACGGTGATGACCACCTAGCCCCCGTTGCCGTTGATCCCCGCCGAAGCCACCGAGATCAGTGCCGCAGCCGCGATGATCGAGGACCACGACGGGGGCCGTGTCTATGTGCACGGGAACCTGTCCTTCGCCTGGAACGTCGGAGACACCGCCGGGCGTCGGTTCGCCGCCGTGTCGGTGATGCGGATCAAGGCGGCCACGCAAGTGCAGGTCGCGGCGGCGTTCGGCACCTCCCCGCTGAGCGTTTGGCGCTGGGCGCAGGCGCTGTCGCAGGTGGGGGTGAGTGCACTGGTCCCGCATCGCGCGGGACCACAACGCGCCTCCAAACTCACCCCCGAGGTGATCGCCACGATCGCTGACCTGCGCAAGCAGGGTCTGTCGCTGCGGGTGATCGGCGAGCGAACCGCGGTCTCGGAGGCCAGCGTCCGCAGAGCACTGACCGAGACCGAGACCGAGACCGAGACCGAGACCAGCGGTACCGCAACGGGTTCGGGTGCTTCACCCGAACCCGTGATGGAATCCAAGACCGCCGCCGAGGTAGGACCCGGGCCGGGGTCGGTGCCCGGGGGTGCGGTGCCGGTGTTGGCGGATCCGGTCGATAGGGGCGACGAGCGGGTGTTGGCGGCGTTCGGGCTGATTTCCTGTGCGCCGCCGGTGTTCACCGCGTGTGCCCGCGCGCCGCTGGCCGGGTTGATGCTGGCGCTGCCCGGGTTAGTGGCCACCGGGTTGCTCGAGACGGCGCATGCCACCTATGGTTCGACCTTCCCGAACGGTTTCTACTCACTGGACACCATGTTGTGCGAGGGCGTGTTCCGGGCCCTGCTGGGTCAGGCTCGCGCCGAGGGCGCCACCCGCATCGACCCGGTCGCGTTGGGGCGGGTGCTGGGGTTGGACCGGGCGCCGGAGGTCAAGACCATCCGCCGCAAGATCGGGTTCCTTGCCGCGGTTGGCCGGGCCGGCGACTGGATCGCGGCGATGGCGCGCCGTCATGTCCAGACCCGCCCCGAGCAGGCCGCGGTGCTCTACGTCGACGGGCATGTCCGCGCCTATCAGGGCACCCGCAGGATCGCGAAAACCCATGTGCCGCGGTTGAAGTTCCCCGCCCCGGCCACGGTGGAAACCTGGGTGTCCGATGCGGCCGGGGATCCGCTTTTGGTGGTGATGGCCCAACCGGCCGCTTCTTTGGCCGCCGAGCTGCGTCGGCTGATCCCGCAACTGCGCGCCACCGTCGGCGACGACCGCCGCGTGCTGGTCGGGTTCGACCGCGGCGGCTGGTCGCCTGCGCTGTTCGCCGACCTGCACACGGCCGGGTTCGACACCTTGACCTGGCGCAAAGGCAAGACCGCCGACATCGACCAGGACGCCTTTGCCGAGCACAGCCACACCGACGAGCACGGCCGCACCCATACCTGGCGGCTCGCCGACACTAAGACCACCCTCGACATCGCCGAGGGGCCGCGCGCCGGTGAGGTATTCGCGATGCGCCAGATCAGCCTGTTCGATGCCGCGCGAACCCGCCAGATGCACATCCTGACCACCCGCGCCGACCTGCCCGCCGCCGAGATCCGCTACCGGATGGGCTCACGCTGGCGCCAGGAGAACCACTACCGCTACGGGCGTATCCATTTCGATCTCGACTCCCATGACACCTACCGCGCCAGCGAGGACGACCAGACCCGCATGGTGCCCAACCCGGCCAAGAAACCCGCCTACCAGCAAGTCGAAAAAGCCAGGCGTGCACTGCATTCTGCCGAAACCACCCGCGATCGTGAACTATTGGCGGCATCCACCCCGCCGCCGGGCGCCACCACCGTGGTCACCAACGCGATGATCGACACCATCAACGCCGGCGTGCACACCGCCGAGGCGGCCCTCGACGCCGCCACCGAGATACACCGGGCAATCCCCACCCGGTTACCCCTGGCCCAAGTCCACCCCGGCCAACAGGTGCTGGACACCGAAACAAAACTGATCCACCACGCCATCCGCATCGCCGCGTTCAACACCGCACAAACCCTGGCGCGTGCGATCCTCACCAACACCAGCTACGCCCGCGCCGAGCACGAAGCCCACACCCTGATCCGCACCACCCTTGCCGGCTCGGGCGACATCATCCCCGACCCCACCACCGCCACCCTGCACATCCGCCTCGACCCGCTCCCCACACCACGACACACCGCCGCCATCGACGAACTCTGTCAACTCCTCAACGACACCCACACCCGCTACCCAGGCACCCCCCTCACCCTGCACTACAGCACCAAACCCCACAGGTGACCCTTCAACAATTCCTGCACCATGTCGGGAGTCCTGAGCACCGGAGTTCGGCATCGTCGCGTACTGGAAGTCGGACC
Source organism: uncultured Actinomycetota bacterium (assembly GCA_963845595.1). Taxonomy (GTDB): domain Bacteria; phylum Actinomycetota; class Actinomycetes; order Mycobacteriales; family Mycobacteriaceae; genus Mycobacterium. The sequence continues at coordinate 204,471 of CAWJSU010000001.1, read as the reverse complement.
GGCTAGGCCGTAACGCCATCCGGCTTAACCATCTGTTCGGTTGGTGTCTGGAACACGACAAGTCGGTGGTCTCGTGCTCGGAGTCGATCGACCTCGGCACGCCGGTCGGTCGGTTGCAAGCGAACGTTATCTGACAGTGCAGGCGCTGGCCGGTCCCGGCTGGCGGGCGGTCAGCGCGCCCGAGGCGGTGGCGCTGCAGCGGGCGATCACATGACCAGGTCTGGTCTCTGGACCGTGGAACGCGCTACCTGCGTAACACTTCGCCGTCGTCCTCCGATGTTTGTCTGTGACTGGGCAAATTGGAGGCATGGCGTGGGCAGGCGGCGTATCGACGTACGCGGCTTCGCCTGCGCCCATCGCGGATCTGGTGGACGCGCGGCACGGATAGGCGGGCCAGCCGCTGAAAAGTTGGAACAATGTAACAATGTGGAAAACCCTTGCAAGTGCCCGCATCGCAGTATGGTCCGACTCCCGCCAATTCCTCGCTGGTCAGGGGAATTCCCGGTCCGGGTATGACGTATCGGTGATGACGCGTTGGGAACACAAGTGAAGGTAGTCAATGAATAAAATCTGGCTCATTCCGATAATGGTATCTAGTGCGATTTTTATTTTCCCGCCAGCGAGGGCCAATGCCGGTTTCTGTGATTATCCAGCTGTCACCACCGCAGCAACCGTTTTCCTTGCCGGCGGTGCTTACTGTGATTGGCCTACTGAAATCAATGGATCACATATGCACTGTGAGCAAGGGGGCGTGGGTGTTAACTCCGAGGCGAATATTGGCGGCCCAGCCACTCTCGGCCTTGGTGGTGCTGGTGTCGGCGGTCTCAGTTGCACATGGCGGTGCCCCGACAACAGCATGGCACCGGCACCAAATCCCCCTGGCGCTTGGAAATGGTATCTCGTTCCTGTTCCGAATGCGTGCAAAGATCACATGGAACCGGCTGGATATTCGAGTGCACCCGTTCTTCCCGGTGAAGGTATGCCAGTTCCGGCACCACCTCCCGCAGCGGTAGGAGGACCGGTATCACCGCCGTTACTACCGGAAACAGAGCTTCCTTAATCCATAGGAAAGAAGATGGAAAGTGCGGCAGCGTGTCTGTTGTGTCATTCCTGCCCTGCGATGTTGATGGGATGTTGATGAAAGAGAATATTGGTCACGCCATTGACGAAGTCGAATTCGCAGTCGGGCGGATTGAGTAGGGCGCGGCTGTTCGTTGCCTGCCCCGATGGCCTGGGGCCGACCGGGACGCCAAACCAGACATTGGGTTAGCTCGCGCCCGCCGCGATGACCTGGTCTACCTCAAGGGCCCGCCCGGCCATCTCGGCGTGTGCCGTGTCCAGCGCGTCGGCCTGATCCTCATCGGCCTTCATCAGCGCCTCGATGTCGAAGCCGGCCATTTCGAGGACACCCATGTCCGTGAAGGCCTTCTGCACCTTGTCGCCCCACAACCCGATGTCCTTGACGATCGGCACGATGCGGCTGAACAGGTGCGAGCGGAACTGGATCATCAGCGGCGAGGTCTCGACCCACTCGGCACACGCTTGGACGTCGAGGCCGAGGGTCTCGAAAACCTCCTCGCCGCGGAACCGGTCGCGCATCAGGTAGCAGGCGTCCACGACGAACTCCTCACGGTCGTTCCGCTCAGCTTCCGTCAGCGCGGAGTAGTAGTCCTTCAACGAGATTCGGCCGAAGGCGACGTGCCGGGCCTCGTCCTGCATGACGTAGGCCAGCAACTGCTTGGCCAGCGAGTCCTGCGGCGCCATGTCACGCAGTACCCCGAAGGCGGCGAGTGCGAGCCCTTCGATCAGGACCTGCATGCCGAGGTAGGGCATGTCCCAGCGCGAGTCGCGCAGGGTGTCGTCCAGCAGTGCGGTCACGTGCTTATTGATCGGGTAGACCAGGCCGACCTTCTCCTGGAGGAACCGGGAGAATGTCTCGACGTGCCGGGCCTCGTCCATGGTCTGGGTGGCCGCGTAGAACTTCGCGTCCAGGTCCGGGACCACCTCGACGATCTTCGCCGCGCACACCATCGCCCCCTGCTCGCCGTGCAGGAACTGCGAGAACTGCCAGGCTTGGAAGTGCTGGCGCATCTCGCTGCGTCGTGATTCGTCTGCGGCGTCCCACATCGGGCTGCCGAACAGCGGATGGAACTCGTCGGGCAGCCCGATCGGGTTCATCGGGTCGACGTCTTGCGCCCAGTCGATGCGCGACTGGGCATCCCACTGCTTGTCCTTTCCCTTTTGGTACAGGGAAAGGAGCCGGGCGCGCCCGTCGTCGTACTCCCACGTGAAGCGCGCGTCGCCGGCGCTGGGGACCTCCCACGAGTACGGCGCGGGCACGTCCGTGTACTTGTCCCTCGTGGTCATGAGCTGCCGCCTCTCTGCTCAGAGTGACCAGTGGTCATATGATGAGTATCACATTGCGCCGCGTTCGACAGCACTGTCAACCCTTATGAACTTGGTATGTCCCTTTTGGCCGAATCGGCACGTCGCTGGGACTGAGCTGTTGGCGAAGGTGGGCGCGGCGATTCCGGCTAATTTGTTGTCGTACTCTCCACCACAACGGAGATATACATCCCGAATGATTTGCCACGATTTGACCCGGAAGCCCGACGCCGCAGCGTTGCTGCGCGCAGATGTCGAACTCCGATGGGCAAGAGCGGGAGCTGCAGTCACGCCGCCATCGCCGACAGCACAGCGGAATCAAACCAATTGGCGCTCACTCTGTAACGCTTGGGCCGCGAGGGTTACTTCAGCGGCTGCCCAACCAGCGGCGGGCCCGGACCAACGCGTGCGGCGAGCTGTCCGTTTCGGTGCCTCGGGCGTCGGCGCGCACGGACTTGCGGACGCGCGGTGAATCGTCCTTGGTCCAGCGGATCACGACGCATGTGTTCGCCCTCTGGAAGATGTCGAGCGACGTGCTGGGCCTCATATGCGTCCAGCCGAGCTGGCCGGCCTCAGCGGCAACCATGGCGCGTGTGGTGCTGCGTTCGGCGGTGGTCATTGGGTCTTCCTTCCAAATACTCGTACGGCCACAAGGCGACCAGCACGCCGCCAGCGTCATAGCACCCGGCTGGCACGCCTCAATGGATGTGCAGACCGCATACCCGGTTTCCGTCGTCGACACACGACGAGCGCGGCTGGTCCTCGTCACACGTGGGCCGGACATGGACCCGGGACGGGATCGAGGAGAGCAGCAGCGGCTACCGCTGCGGCGTTTGTGCGTAGCGCAGCGATTGGGCGTCGGCGGGTTCCTCGCCAAGCAGCGTGACCCACAGATTGTGGGTCAGTTCCGGGGTAGCTCCCGCCGAACCCCAGACCCTCCGCCTGCCGGCCAAGTGCCCGGGCGGGCCGCCCGCACAGGTACGGGTTTCTGGGTTGACCAACCCATTCGTAACAATTACGGGAGATTGGACACTCGGCAACTTACAGGTTGACGTCGAGGGGGTTGGCTGAACAGGCGGGACACGTCGCTGGAGGCTCGGCGATTCCGGCTAATCGGAGCCCGTACTCGCTTGATGATCTTCTGGATGTTTGTTGTCGTATGCCTAGGGCTCTCCGCGGAGGTATGGCCATGTTTCGGATTAACCAGTGACCCGGCTTCTTGTCGCCAGCCGCAACTCCAAGAAGCTGGCCGAACTGCGCCGCGTGCTGGACGGCGCCGGGCTTTCGGGGTTGACGCTGGTTTCGCTGAACGACGTGGCGCCATTTGACGAAGCACCCGAAACCGGTGCGACCTTCGAAGACAACGCGCTGGCCAAGGCGCGCGACGCGTTCGCGGCGACGGGCCTGGCCAGCGTGGCCGACGACTCCGGTTTGGCGGTGGCCGCGCTGGGCGGCATGCCCGGCGTGCTGTCGGCGCGCTGGTCGGGCAGGCATGGCGATGACGCCGGCAACACCGCGCTGCTACTGGCGCAACTGCGTGATGTGCCCGACGAGCGGCGTGGTGCGGCGTTCGTGTCCGCCTGCGCGCTGGTGTCGGATTCCGACGAAGTTGTGGTGCGCGGCGAGTGGCCGGGCACGATCGCCTGGGAGCCGCGCGGCGACGGTGGGTTCGGCTACGACCCGGTCTTTGTTCCGGATGGTTATGACTGCACGGCGGCGCAGCTGAGCCCCGCGGAGAAGGACGCGGTATCGCATCGGGGTCGGGCGCTGGCTCTGCTGGTGCCGGCGCTACGCGAGCTGGCCTAGAGCCCGAAGCGCGCCTTGACGTCCTTGGTCTGGAAGTGCTCGACGATGATGCCCAGCAGCGGGATGGTGCCGGCCAGCAGCACGCCGATGGTCTTGCCGATCGGCCACCGGACCTTCATCGCGAGATTGAAAGCGGCCAACACGTAGATGAAGTACACCCAGCCGTGCACCACTTCGATCCACCGGATCTCGTGGTGGAACGCGAGGTGCGAGACGATCTCGTAGCACAGCGCGATCAGCCAGATACCCGTGGTCCACGCCATGATTCGGTAGCCGAGCAGCGCGGTGCGGATCTTCTCAACGGGGACGACGGGCGCTTGCGCTTGGGGTGTCTCGGGTGTGGTCATGCGGTGGTCCTGTTCTGCTTTTCGGCATCGTTCTTGGCGAGCTGGGCCAGGTAGTCGTTGTACTCCCGCAGTGCGGGATCGTCGAGCGGCTGCTGCACCGGGATGGGCCGTTCCGGTAGCAGTCCGGCAGGTATCTCGGTCAGTGCGGCGTCCTTCCGCGGCTCCGCCGGGGCTTCCTCATAGCGGACGAACTTGCGATATGCATAGACACAGAACCAGGCGAACAGCGGCCATTGCAACGCGTAGCCGAGATTCTGGAAAGTTCCCGAGGCCGACTGAAACCTTGTCCACTGCCACCAGCCCAGGGCCAGGCAGCCACCGGCCGCGACGATCACCAGAATGACCAGTGCGGGCCGACGGCGACGTACCTGATGGGCCTCCGTGGACACCCCACGACGGTACCGCGCACTGCCCTGGGGGACGCGCGTCATGACTCCGGCCCGACGAATTCGTCGAGGCGCGCCACCGCGGCCTTGCGGTACACGGCGGTGACGTGCTTGCTCGGCCGCCCAAGCTAGGCTGCACCGCCGACATGTTGTGGGTAGGCGAAAGCGATAAGATCGCGAGGCGCTGCGGGCGTGGCGAAATGGCATACGCGATGGCTTTAGGTGCCATTGCTCGAAAGAGCGTGAGGGTTCGACTCCCTCCGCCCGCACTAAAACTGTTGCCCTCGGGCCCCTAATCATCGACGCCAGCTGCGGAGGCTTTCGTGGGAGCGTTTGGAGATGAACCCGGACGAGTCCACGAAGCGCATCGCGGAGCTCGGACGTCAGTTGGCCCAGGCAAAGGTGGGCGACTATGTCGAAACCAAGGGCAGGGAGGGCCATTTCATGTTTCGCGGTGGCCACATCAACGGTCACCCTCGGACGCACTTCGCCGGGCCGGCAAACAGTCTCAATGAGGATGTCCTAGCCTCTTACGCCTGCACGGGTCGCGCGCAGGCGATCCACGACAACGGAGAAGACTGGGACATCTAAGGCGGTTGCGTACCAGTCGGTGGATGAGCAGCACGGGACGTGTGCATGCCGCGGGCACCGGTGGAGGAGATTCCGATGACGAAGATCTACTACGAGTTCGATGCTGACCTGTCGGTGCTGGACGGGCAGCGGGTTGCTGTCGTCGGGTACGGCAACCAGGGCCGCTCGTGGGCCCTCAACCTGCGTGACTCGGGCTTCGCGGTGGAGGTCTTCACCCAGGCAGACGCCTCCCGGGATCAGGCCGAGGCCGAGGGCTTCGCTGCCCACGAGATCGAGGCGGCGAGTGAGTGCGACGTGATCTGCACCCTCATCCCGGACGACGTCATCCCCGAGCTGCCCATCACGCCCAAGCCCGCTGCGCTGTGGGTGCTGGCCTCGGGCTACGTGGCGGCCTTCGACCGGATCGACCCCAACTGCGACGTCGGCATGGTCGCTCCCCGGATGCTGGGTCGCGAGGTGCGTGAGTGCTACCTGGAGGGCGTCGGGTTCATCACCGCGCTCGGTATCCAGAAGGACAACACCGGGACCGCCCTGGCCCGCACGCTGGCCATCGGACGGGCTGTCGGCGGCTTGCGCCAAGGTGCCATCGAGATGACGCCGCGCCAGGAGGCCGTCCTCGACCTCGCGGTGGAGCAGGTGCTCGCCCCCGCCATGGGCCGGGTCTCCATGAGCTTCGTCGCGCTGATGTCGGGGGCCGGCATCCCGCTTGAGGCGACCATGGCCGAACTCATGCTTTCGGGCGAGATCGAGCGGAGCTACCGGCTGCTGCGGCTGGAAGGCTACGCCGGTCAGATGCACTACCACTCGCCGACCAGCCAGTACGGCCAGATGTCGCGGGCGGATCGGTACGACGGCCTCGACGTCCCCGCAGTGATGCGCGAGGTGCTGAGCGAGATCGAGTCGGGCAAGTTCGCTGACGAGTGGGATGCCGAGCGCGACGCGGGCTACCCGAACCTGGAGCGCATGCGGGCCGAGAAGCTAAGCCCGGAGGTCGTCGCCTTCGAGGAGGACCTGCGCGCCCGCCTCGGCGAGCGGGCCAAGCCTCCCGCCCGCTGACCCGCACCCTGTCGCCGACGCCGATACTCGGGCTCCCAAATCCTTCACTCGAACAGGTCGCGGTGTAATTCGACGTATTGCCGCACGCTTTGAGCGGGGTGGCCGGTGATGTCTTCCACATCGTGGGTTGACCGGTTGTAGCGGTCCTCGCGGTGCAGCTTGGCCATGGTGGCGATGTGTTGTTGCACATGCGGAGGCAGCCCAACCTTGTCGAGGACTTCGAGCCATTCGTCGTAGGACGGCCGAACCGCCGTGATCGGCCGGCCCAGGGCTTGGGCGTACTGCTCGGCGAGCTCGTCGACGTCCAGCGTCACCGGGCCGGTCAATTCATAGACCGAGTCGATGTGGTCTTGCGGTGCGAGGAGCACCGCGGTGACGACTTCGGCAACGTCGCTGGATGCGACGGGCGAGGTGCGGCCGTTTCCGAACGGTAGCGATAGCTGTCCGGTCTCTTGAATTGAGTGGGCGGCCAGCATGGCGAACAGCGGGTTCTCGAGCAAGACGGTCGGCCTGATGTGCACGGGCGGGACGCCCGACCAATTGATGACGTGCTCGGCCAGCCAGTGCAGCCGTTGTTGCTTGGATTCCTCGGTACTGGTGGCGGTCATCTGGGACACCGTCATCTGCGACATGTTGACCAGCACTTCGAGGGTGTCGAGTTCCCTTGCGATCGCGCACACGACGGCGGTGGCCTGCAGGTAATCCGGTGAGACGCTCATGTTGAAGAACATCCGGGTGATGCCGGACATCGCCGCCGCGACATCGACGGGGTTGGTCAGGTCTCCCGCGATCACCTCGGCGCCCAAGGCGCGCAGCGCCTCGGCGCGGGAGTCGTCGTGGTGCACCATGGCGCGAACGGACTCGCCGTGGTTGAGGAGCCCGGTGACCACCTGCGGGCTGATGTTGGCGACGCCGCCGCCGGCGCCGGTGATCAGGTAGGTCGGTGACTCAGCCCTGGAAATGGACATGGAAATAGACCTGTCTCAAGTGATTTCGTATTGCGGTGCGCTTGGTGGCGCGCTCAACAGGTAATCGTAGCGGGCAGGTCGACGTCAACCGGTCGGTGTGCACTGATTTTCGCCGGGCTGTTCAACTGTGGCGCCAACCCTGACGTAGGTCGGAATACCCAGCTAGGAAGCATGTTTCGAGGCGAAGCTCGAAGCGCGCTGTGGTCGATTCAGCGAACACATGTTTAGTGAACGCGGCACCGGGGAAGCCACGACCATGGGTTCTACGCTTAGCAGCCTCACTCGATGGAGCACGGCGCCCGCGAAAAGCGTCCAGACCGTCAAGTCCTGGGTCAACGTGCCACGCGGGCTGGCGGCCCGTGCAACCACCCCGCTGCTCCCCGACGACTACCTCAAAATGCTCAACCCGCTGTGGTCCGCGCGCGAGCTGCGCGGCCTCATCGTCGCGGTGAAACCCGAAACCGCCGACTCGGCCACCGTCACGATCAAACCGGGCTGGGGCTTCTCCGGCAGCTACCGGCCCGGCCAGTACGTCGGCATCGGGCTGCGCATCGACGGCAAGTGGCACTGGCGCTCGTACTCACTGACGTCAATTCCACGGCGCGACAACAAGAACATCACGATCACCGTCAAGGCCACCCCGGAGGGCTTCCTGTCGACCCATTTGGTCAACGGAGTGAAACCGGGCACCATCGTGCGCCTCGCCGCCCCGAAAGGTGACTTCGCCCTGCCCGATCCGCCGCCGGCCAAGATCCTGTTCATCACCGCGGGCAGCGGAATCACGCCGGTGATGGCCATGTTGCGCACCGTCAAGTCACGCGGGCAGGGCGCCGACATCGCGCACATCCACACGGCGCCCAGCGCCGATGCGGTGATCTTCCACGACGAGCTACGCGCGCTCGAAAAAACTCAGCCCGGCTATCGACTTCACCTGCAGCTCACCGAAACCCGCGGCAAGGTCGATTTCGAAGACCTCGCGAGCATCGTGGCCGACTGGCGGGAGCGCCCGGCGTGGGTGTGCGGCCCACCGGCGCTGTTGGACACGGTCGAAGATATCTGGAAGCAGGCGGGGCTGCGAGATCTGCTGCACACCGAGCGTTTCACCATCGCCGCCACCGACAAGGGCGGCGAAGGCGGAACGGTCACGTTCGCAATATCCGACAAGAGCGTCGAAATCGACGGCGCCACATCGATTATGGAAGCCGGCGAACAGGTAGGGATTCAGATGCCGTTCGGGTGCCGCATGGGTATCTGCCAGACATGCGTGCTTCCGCTGGAGTCGGGGCACGTGCGCGACGTCCGGTCGGGAACCGAGCACCGCGAGGGTGATCGCATCCAAACCTGCATCTCCACGGCCTCCGGCGACTGCACCATCAAGATTTGAGGGGAGAACCGATGGCTATCACCGATATCAAGGCATATGCCCATCTGACCACCGAAGACGTCGAGCAGATCGCGCGGGAGTTAGACGCGATCCGCGCCGACATCGAAGAGTCTCGCGGCGAGCGAGACGCCCGTTATATCCGCCGATCCATTCAACTGCAGCGCACGTTGGCCGCTGGTGGGCGAATCGCGTTGTTCGCCAGCAGAAACAGGCTTGCGCGTTACACCGGCATCGGCATGGTCGCGATGGCCAAGATCATCGAGAACATGGAGCTGGGGCACAACATCATCCACGGCCAGTGGGACTGGATGAACGATCCGGAGATCCATTCGACGGAGTGGGAGTGGGACACCACCTGCCCGAGCGTGCAGTGGAAGCACTCCCACAACTTCGTCCACCACAAGTACACCAACATCGTCGGCCTCGACGGCGACGTCGGCTACGGGATCATGCGCGTCACCCGCGACGAACCGTGGGAACGCTGGATGCTGGGCAACCCGATCTACAACATGTTGCTCGGGACGTTCTTCGAGTACGGCGTCGCGCTGCACCACATCGAGTCCGCGAAGATCCGCAAGAAGGAAAAGACCTGGGCCGAAGCGCTTAAAGACCTGCGCATCATCGGCAAGAAGGTCGGCAAGCAGGCCGGCAAGGACTATGTGGTGTTCCCGGCGCTGTCCGGGCGCAACTGGAAGCACACCGTCAAGGCCAACATCATCGCGAATCTGATCCGCAACTACTGGTCCTACATGGTGATCTTCTGCGGCCACTTTCCCGACGGCGCAGAGAAATTCACCGTCGAGGAGTTCGAGAACGAGACGAAGGGGGAGTGGTATCTGCGCGAGATGCTCGGCTCGGCGAACTTCAATGCCGGGCCGGTGATGGCGTTCGTCAGCGGCAATCTGTGCTATCAGATCGAACACCACCTCTTCCCGGACCTGCCCAGCAATCGCTACGCCGAGATCGCGGTGCCGGTACGCGCCCTGTGTGAGAAATACGACCTGCCGTACACCACGGGTTCCCTTGGCCGGCAATACATGCAGACGTTCTGGACCATCCTTAAGCTGGCGTTGCCTGACAAGCTGCTCAGGGCGACGTCCGAAGACGCCCGGGAGACGCGTTCCGAGCTGAAGTTCCGGGTCCGTGATGGGCTGCGGGAGAGTTTCGTCGACCCAAAGACGGGGCGACGGCGCGGGCTGCGCACGGCGCTGCGTGAACTGGGGGCAGGCTCCCTGGCGTCATAGCTCACGTCCTGCCCAAGGCCATTGCCGTATGGCTTACAGTTGACCAGTCAATCGGACCTGCGTCCGCGTAACTACAGGCTGGGAGGCGCGTTGGCCACGACGATGTCGATTCCCCGGTACCCCGGTGATGTCACCCCCGCCTGGCTGTCGACGGTACTCAGCAAACGCAACGAACCCGTCGATGTGTCCGAGGTCGACGTCGTCGCCATCGGAACCGGGCAGACCGGGGCGACCTACCGGGTCACGGCTGAATACGCGTCGGACCCGGGTGGGTTGCCGCAGACGTTTGTGATCAAACTGCCGGCGCAGGACGACACCGTGCGCGACCGGGTCACCGTCGGCTATCGCAGTGAATGCGCCTTCTATACCACGGTCGCTGACCGGGTTCGGGTGCCGACGCCGCAGTGCTTTTACTGCGAGATCACCGAGGACGCCATGGACTACGCACTGCTGTTGGCCGATCAAGCTCCCGCGGTGCAGGGCGATCAGCTTGCGGGCTGCGGTGAGCAGGAGGCGCGGCTGACGGTCATAGCGCTTGCCGGATTGCACGGGCCAAGCTGGTGCGACCCCTTCTGGCTGGATCTTCCCGGCCTCGCCTTTCCGCGTCCGGACGAGGCCGCCGCCCAGGGGCTCGGTGACGTGGCGAAAATGAGCGCCGACATCACGCTGGACAAGCTCGGTGACCGGATGAGCCCCGAAGACCGCGAGACCTTCACGACGACAATGGGTTTGGTGACACCTTGGCTTCGCACCCAAGTGGACCGGTTCGCCCTGCTGCACGGCGACTATCGGCTGGATAACCTGCTGTTCGATCCGGATCGGAGCCGGGTGACCGTGGTCGACTGGCAGACGCTCGGGGTGGGTCTGCCCGCACGGGACCTGGCCTACTTCACCGCGACCAGCCTGGACTCGGAGCTGCGCGTGGCGATCGAGCAAGACCTCGTCGACGAGTACTACCGAACGCTATTGGATTACGGCGTCACCGGGTATGACCCCGAAACATGTTGGCGCGATTACCGACTCGGGATGCCGCAGGCGTTGCTGATCTCGGCCCTCGGGTTCGCCTTCGCCGCCGCCACCGAGCGCGGTGACGACATGGTGCTGACCATGTTGCGGCGGGGATGTCAGGCGATCCGCGATCTGGGGACGCTGGAGCTGATCCGCTGAAGATCACGCACGCTCATGTTAGCCATGCGGTGATTGGGTACAGCACACATCAGCGCACGCGCGTATATTTCTGCCGGATCTCGGAGGAACCATGAGCGAACCGGAATTGGCCGGACAGACCGTCGTCGTGATCGGTGGCAGCGCGGGCATCGGGCTCGAGACGGCTCGACGCGCCAGGACCGAGGGTGCCGATATCATCCTCACCGGCCGCAGTCCCGACCCCCTCAAACGAGCGGCGGTGGAGGTCGGCGCGCGACGCACCGCGGCCTTCGACGCGAACGATTCGGCCGCCGTGCAGAGTTTTTTCGCTGAGCTGCCCGGGCCGATCGACCATGTGATGGTGACCGCCGGCGGCCCGAGCTACGGGCCGCTGCTCGAGATGGACTTGGACCAGGTGCGCCAGGCGATCAGCGGGCACGTGGTGCGGTACCTCGATGTGGCGCGCAATGCGGTGGCCAAGATGAGGCCGGGCGGCTCGCTGGTGTTCATGGGCGGTACCGGTGGGCGCCGCGTCGGTCACGGCCTCGGGATCGTCTCCGCGGCCACCGCCGCGCTGCCGCCGTTCACGGCGGCCCTGGCACTTGAGCTCGCTCCGGTTCGGGTCAACCTCATCGCCGCCGGCTTCGTCGACACCCCGCTGTCGGCTTCGCTGCTCGGGGATCGGCTCGAGGAGCGCCGCAATGAACTGCGAGCGACGCTGCCGATCGGACGGGTCGTCGTGCCAGCCGACGTTGCCGCGCTCGCCGTCCACATCATGAGCAATACGGCGCTCACCGGCGCGACGTACGACATCGACGGTGGTCAGCAGCTCGTCTAGTGTCGTGAGTCATAAATGTCACACCAGTCCGGTGCGCAGGTCGACGCCGTTCAGGGCTCGTCGAATGTGGGGGATATGCACGCGTTCCGACGGATTTTCGTCCCTATGGCCCACGTTCGGTGAGGCAAACGAACGCTGCACACAAATTAACGACTCAGGAGACTAGACCCTGGCATCACCGCTGCGCCGTCTTGACCAAATTGGAACCGATGATCAGGCGCTGAATCTCGCTGGTGCCCTCGTACAGCCGCAGCAGCCGAACGTCGCGGTAGATGCGTTCGACCGGGACACCACGCATGTAGCCGCTGCCACCGTGGATCTGCACCGCGAGATCTGCGACCTTGCCCGCCATTTCGGTGCAGAAGAGCTTCGCCGCCGACGGCGCGATCCGGCGGTCCTCGCCGGTGACCCAGAGCCGCGCGGCGTCTCGGACCAGGGCGCGACCGGCCAGCACTGAAGTCTGCTGGTCGGCGAGCATCGCCTGCACCAACTGGAAGCTTCCGATCGGCGTCCCGCCCTGGGTGGCGGTGGCGGCATATGCCACGGATTCGTCGAGTGCGCGCTGGGCGGCGCCCACCGCGATGGCGGCGATGTGGACCCGCCCGCGCGCCAACGAGGTCATCGCCGCGCGATAACCGATGTCTTCGCTCCCACCGATGAGCGCGCCTGCCCCAACTCGAACGTCGGCGAAGCTGACATCGGCGGTCCACGCGCCTTCCTGGCCCATCTTGGCGTCCTTGGCGCCCACCGCGACGCCCGCGGCGTCCGCTGGGACCAGGAAGACGGCGATCCCCGGGCCCTGGTCGTCGGCGGGCCGGGTGCGGGCGAACACCACGAACAGGTTGGCGACGGGCGCGTTGGTGATGAAGCGTTTCTCCCCGGAGATCACCCAAGCCCCATCACCTTTGGCGCTGTCCCGAACGGCCTTGGTGCGCAGGCCGGCCGGGTTTGATCCGGCGCCAGGCTCGGTCAGCGCGAAGGATGCGACGACGTCGCCGGATGCGATCGGCTCCAGCCAGCGCGCCTTCTGCTCGTCGGTGCCGAACCCGACCAGGACCTGCCCGGCGATGCCGTTGTTGGTGCCGAACATCGACCGCACCGCCAGCGACGTGTAGCCCAACTCCATCGCCAGCTCGACGTCTTGCATCAGGTTCAGCCCCAGGCCGCCCCACTCCTGGGGAATCGCGTAGCCGAACAGGCCCATCTTCTTGGCCTGGTCGCGCAGGTCATCGGGTACCTGATCGTCCGCCAGAATCTCCTGCTCGCGGGGGACCACGGCGGTACGGACGAACTGCCGGGTCTGCGCAAGGATCTGCTGGAAATCCTCGTCTGGAACTTCCGGGACTTCCGGGACTTCTGGGGGTTGGGCAGTGGTCATTTGGTAGCTGCTCCTCGTCGGGGATGTCCACCCCCGTTTCACCGCAGATCCTATATGAAATAAGATATTGGATCGATGGCTGCCCGAGTGGGAGCGAGAACAGATAAGGATGCGTGATCGAGGTGTCGTTGCTGAGCGGTCAGACTGCGGTGGTCACCGGCGGTGCCCAGGGTCTGGGTTTCGCCATCGCCGAGCGATTCGTCGCCGAAGGCGCGCGGGTGGTGCTGGGCGATGTGAACCTCGAGGCAACCCAGATCGCCGCCAAGCAACTGGGCGGTGACGACGTCGCACTGGCCGTGCAGTGCGACGTTACCCAGGCGGCCCAGGTCGAAGCCCTGATCGGGACCGCCGTTGAGCGTTTCGGCGCGCTGGACATCATGGTCAACAACGCCGGCATCACCCGAGACGCGACGATGCGCAAGATGACCGAAGAGCAGTTCGACCAGGTGATCGATGTGCACCTGAAGGGGACATGGAACGGCACCCGGCTCGCGGCGGCGATCATGCGGGAGAACAAGCGTGGCGTGATCATCAACATGTCGTCCGTGTCGGGCAAGGTCGGCATGATCGGCCAGACCAACTACTCGGCGGCCAAGGCCGGCATCGTCGGGATGACCAAGGCCGCGGCCAAGGAGCTGGCCCACCTGGGGGTGCGGGTCAACGCGATCGCACCGGGCCTGATCCGCTCAGCCATGACAGAGGCTATGCCGCCGCGCATTTGGGACTCGAAGGTGGCCGAGGTGCCGATGGGCCGCGCCGGCGAGCCCAGCGAGGTCGCCAGCGTCGCCCTGTTTCTTGCTTCGGACCTGTCTTCGTACATGACCGGCACGGTCATGGAAATCACCGGCGGACGGCACATATGAGCACCACCGCGTCTGCTCGGCCGCGACACAGGGGGCACGATGCGTGAGACCGTGATCTGTGAGCCGGTCCGCACACCGATCGGCCGCTACGGCGGAATGTTCAAGTCGCTGAGCGCCGTCGACCTCGGGGTGGCTGCCCTCAAAGGGCTGCTAGACCGGACCGGAATCGCGCCGGACGCGGTGCAAGACGTCATTCTCGGGCACTGCTATCCCAGCAGTGAGGCACCCGCGATCGGGCGCGTGGTGGCGTTGGATTCCGGTCTGCCGGTGACTGTTCCCGGCATGCAGGTCGACCGCCGCTGTGGGTCGGGCCTGCAGGCGGTGATCCAAGCGTGTCTGCAGGTGGGCAACGGCGACAGCGACCTCGTCATCGCCGGCGGGTGCGAAAGCATGAGCAACGTGGCGTTCTACTCCACCGATATGCGCTGGGGAGGTGCACGCAGCGGTGTGCGGGTGCACGACGGGCTTGCCCGCGGACGCAGCACCGCCGGCGGCCGGCACTATCCGGTTCCGGGCGGAATGCTGGAAACGGCCGAGAATCTGCGGCGCCAGTACGGCATTTCGCGCCTGGACCAGGACGAGCTCGCGGTCACGTCACACCAGCGCGCGGTGGCCGCGCAAAAGGACGGCATTCTGGCCCAGGAGATCATCCCAGTGATCATCCCAGTTCCGGTGCGTACCCGCAGCGGTGAGGAGTCGGTCGACACCGACGAGCACCCGCGCGCCGACACATCGGTGGAGTCGTTGAGCAAGCTCAAACCCGTTCTGCTGGGGGATGATCCGGAGGCGACGGTGACCGCCGGCAATGCCAGTGGGCAAAACGACGCGGCATCCATGTGCCTGGTGACCACACCCGAAAAGGCAGCCGAATTCGGCCTGACGCCGCTGGTCCGCATGGTGTCGTGGGCGGTGGCGGGGGTGGCGCCCAACATCATGGGTATCGGTCCGGTGCCGGCGACCGAGAGCGCGCTGTCCAAGGCCGGCCTTCAGCTGTCCGACATCGACCTCATCGAGCTCAACGAAGCCTTTGCCGCGCAAGCGCTTGCGGTGATGCGGGAATGGCATTTCGGCGCCGCGGACCGTGACCGAACCAATGTGCACGGCTCGGGAATCTCACTGGGTCACCCGGTCGGGGCCACCGGTGGCAGGATGCTGGCCACGTTGGCGCGTGAGCTCCATCGCCGCCAGGCGCGCTACGGGCTGGAGACGATGTGCATCGGCGGCGGCCAGGGGCTTGCCGCGGTGTTTGAGCGGGTCACACCGACATGAACGGTCCAGCGTTGCCGCTGACCGGCCTCCGGGTTGTCGAGGTCTCCAGTTTCGTCGCCGCACCGCTGTGCGGCATGACGCTGAGCCAGCTGGGCGCGCAGGTGATCCGGGTCGATCCGATCGGTGGTGCCTCCGACGTCCAGCGGTGGCCGCTGTCGGCAGAGGGCACGTCGATCTACTGGACCGGGCTGAACAAGGGAAAGCGCTCGGCCACAATCGATTTACGCTCGCCCGAAGGACAGGGGCTGGTGCAACGGCTGATCGTCGAGGGCGACGGCGTCGTCGTCACCAACGCCGCCGGCCTGTCCTGGCTGAGCCATGACGTCCTGGCCGCCGAGCGTTCCGACGTCATCCACGTTCAGCTGCTCGGCCGTGGCGATGGTTCCACCGGGGTCGACTACACCGTCAACGCGGGCGTCGGATTCCCGCTCGTCACGGGCCCGGCGAACCACGCCGGACCCATCAACCACGTGCTGCCGGCCTGGGATGTGTGCTGTGGTCTCTACGCCGCCTTGGCCGTTGTCTCCGCTGTCCGCCGTCGCGATCAGTCCGGGGTGGGTGCGCGGATCAGCCTGGCGCTGGAGGATGTCGCGCTGGCCACCGCGGGAAATCTGGGGCTGCTGACCGAGCCTCAGGTGAACGGGACGCAACGGCAACGGCTGGGCAACGCCATCTACGGGCAATACGGCCAGGACTTCACCAGTCGTGACGGGTTCGCCTTCATGGTTGTCGCGTTGACCCGGCGGCACTTTCGTGACCTGGTCGACGTGACGGGCACCGGGGCCGCGGTGGCTGCGCTTGCCGGGGCGCTCCGCGTTGACTTCGGCGATGAAGGTGCCCGATACCGGTATCGCGATGTGCTCTCCGGGCTGTTCGCCACCTGGTTCGCCGAACACACGGCCGAAGAGATCGCTGTGGCGCTGTCGGGCACCACCGTGTTGTTCGAGCGCTACCGCACTTTCGCCCAGGTCGCCGAAGACCAACGGGTGACCGGCAATCCACTGTTCTCCCGGTTGCACCAGCCCGGTGTCGGAGACTATTTCGCCCCTGGCTTGCCGGCGGCCTTCGACGGCACCCATTCCGCCGGCGCACCCGCGCCCGGCCTGGGTCAAGACACCGCGGCCGTCCTCGCCGAGTGGTTGGGATTGACGGCCACCGACATCGAAAGTTTGACCAGCGCGAAAACGATCGCCTGCTGAGCCGGCCTAAGGGAAAGACAGCGCATGACCAAACTCGCCCAGACACTCGGCCTCACCGAATTCCAGACCGAGATCATCGGTACGGTAAGGCAATTCGTCGACAAGGAAATCATTCCCAACGCGCAGGAACTCGAACACACCGACACCTACCCGCAGGACATCGTCGACCAGATGCGGGACATTGGCTTGTTCGGCCTGATGATTCCGCAGGAGTACGGCGGGCTGGGGGAGTCGCTGCTGACCTACGCGCTGTGCGTCGAGGAACTGGCGCGTGGCTGGATGAGCGTGTCCGGGGTGCTCAATACCCACTTCATCGTGGCGTACATGCTGCGGCAGCACGGCACCGACGCGCAGCGGCAGCGTTTCCTGCCGCGGATGGCCACCGGCGAGACTCGGGGCGCGTTCTCGATGTCAGAGCCGGAACTGGGTTCCGATGTCGCCGCGATCCGAACCCGGGCGGCGCGCAATCCGGACGGCAACTACACGATTAACGGTCAGAAGATGTGGCTGACCAATGGCGGCAGTTCGACCCTCATCGCGGTATTGGTGCGGACGGACGAGGGCGCGGACAAGCCGCACCGCAACCTGACCGCGTTTCTCATCGAGAAGCCAACGGGTTTCGGCGAGGTAATGCCGGGTCTGGTGATCCCCGGCAAGATCGACAAGCTGGGCTACAAGGGCATCGACACTACCGAGCTCATCTTCGACGGCTTCCAAGCGAGCGCCGACGACATTCTCGGCGGTACCCCCGGGCAGGGCTTCTTTCAAATGATGGACGGCATCGAAGTCGGCCGGGTCAACGTGTCGGCACGCGCGTGCGGAGTCGGCATTCGCGCCTTCGAGCTCGCGGTCCGCTATGCCCAGCAGCGCGAAACTTTCGGCAAGCCGATCGCCGAGCATCAGGCCATCGCTTTCCAGCTGGCCGAGATGGCCACCAAGGTCGAAGCCGCTCACCTGATGATGGTCAACGCGGCGCGGTTGAAAGATTCCGGAGAGCGCAACGACCTCGCCGCCGGCATGGCCAAATACCTTGCCAGCGAATACTGTTCGGAAGTTACCCAGCAGAGCTTCCGGATTCACGGCGGCTACGGCTACTCCAAGGAGTATGAGATCGAGCGGCTGATGCGCGATGCGCCGTTCCTGCTCATCGGCGAGGGGACCAGCGAGATCCAGAAGTCCATCATCAGCAAGCGGCTACTCGCCGAGTATCGGGTGTGAGGTGATGACCGTTCCGGATTTCGCTGCGCGGCCGCAACTTTCCGACGACATCGCGCGCTTTGTCCGCAAAAGGATCTTCGACGGCACCTACACCGCGGGACAGTACGTGCGCCTGGACCAATTGGCCGCGGAATTGGGGATCAGTGTCACACCGGTGCGTGAAGCGCTGTTTGCCCTGCGCGCCGAAGGCCTGCTCGCCCAGCAACCCCACCGGGGCTTCGTGGTGTTGCCGGTGACCGAGCGGGACCTCGCTGACGTCGCGAACGTGCAGGCCCATGTCGGCGGCGAGCTGGCGGCGCGTGCGGCGATCAACATCACCGACGACCAGTTGCGCGAACTCAAACAGATCCAGGCCGAGCTGGAGGAGGCCTATGCCGGTGACGACCACGACCGGACGGTTCGTCTGAATCACGAGTTTCACCGAGCCATCAACGTTGCCGCGGACTCGCCCAAGCTCGCCCAGCTGATGTCGCAGATCACCCGTTACGCCCCCGAGTCGGTGTTCCCGGCGATCGACGGCTGGCCGCGCCAGTCGATCAAGGACCACCGGCGGGTGTTGGCCGCTCTGGCGAAGCGCGACGAGACGCTCGCCCGCGCCGCGATGTCGGAACATCTTGCCGCAGGCGCGGTTCCGCTGATCGATCACCTCGTCTCGCGTGGCGTGGTAGCGGAACCGAGCGAACCGACCTCGCGTCGGCGTCGGTCATAAAGCGCCGCCGGCGGCGCCGGATATTAGGCCGGATCTGCGAGCCGCGGATCCGGCCGAGCCGCGCGCCGAGCACAATGCGCAAAAGCCGAAAATTGCCCGTTACGCGGGTTGTGCGCACAAGCGAGACATGATCACTGCGAATCCGTAACTTCGAACTCGGAAGCGCAAACACCACCTCGGAAAGGAGTATCCAAATGAACGGAATGCTGAACAAGATTGTCGCCTGGTTTCGGGCTGGGTACCCGATGGACGCACCACAGTTTGGCTATGCGACGTTAGTCGCGCTGGCCCCTCCGGCCGCTGGCGTTCCTGCGGCCGTCCGAGTCACGTCGATTCGAGGGTGACGTCTCATAAGCTCGCTTTGATCAACGTGTCGCGCAGGCGCCGGATGTCGACCTTGCCGGTGCCACCGCGCGGGACGTCGTCATCGGACTCCAGTAACAGCCATACAGTCGGCACCTTGAAGGCGCTCAGCAACGTGCGCGCCGAACTGCGCAGCTGCTCGGCGGTGAGCACTCGGCTACACACCACCGCCGCGCCCACCCGTTCGCCCCCAGCGCCGGGCACGTTGGTGACGAAGGCATTCTCGACGCCGTCGATGCCGCGCAGCGCCCGCTCGACCTCGCTGGGGTAGACGGTGGCGCCGCTGACTTTGAACATGTCGTCGGATCTGCCGTGGTAGAACAGAAAGCCGTCCGCATCCAGGTGGCCGAGGTCGCCGGTGGGGTAGAAGCCGTCGGCGGTGAATAACTCTTCTCGACTGCGGCGGCAGATGCCGCGCAGTGTGTGCGGTCCCCGGATCTGAATCTCGCCAACGGTTCCCGACGCAACCGGCGCGCCCTTGTCGGGATCGTCGGGGTCGACGATGCGGATCTCCATGCCGGGGAACGGCTTTCCGCAACTACCCCAGGCGGACGGCGGCAGGTCGGAGTCGGCGGGGTAGCCGCAGTACGGCCCGAACGCCTCGGTCATGCCGAACAAGGCGGCGCGTGCCCCGGGTTGAGCCCGCAGCTTCGGCGGCAGCAGCGCCTCGAGGCTTCCCGGCCGCAACGCGGAGAGATCGACGTCGACCGTGTCCGGGTGGCGCGCCAGTGTCTCGGCCTGATCGGGCCAGCCGCGAAACAGCGTGACCCGTTCAGTTTCGAGCAGACGCAGCGTGGTCTCGGGCCGGGGTATTTCCTCGGTGACCAGGGTGGCGCCGGCCAGCAGGACGGACAGAATTCCGCTGCCGAAGCCGCCCACCCAGAAGAACGGCATCGGCAGATACAGGCGAGTGTCCGCGGTGATGCAGCGCGCCGCCAGCCCCGACCGGACGGCGGCCAATGCGTTGCCGTGGGAGTGGATGACGCCCTTGGGCGCTCCGCCGCTGCCCGAGGTGAACATGATGACCAGCGGGTCAGCCGCGGTTACCGTCTCGGTCATGGCATCGACGATCGCGCGTGCGCCGGAGCCGGCGGTCACCCGGGCAAGCTGATCGGCCGTCCAAACCTGCCGTAACGCAGGAAGTTCGAGCTGCGGGACGGATTGCAGATCGTCCAGGTAGCGGTGGCCGCGGAATTCCTCGACGCTCACCAGGATCTGCACTGCCGCGGTTCGCAGTTGCGCGACCAGTTCGCCGACCTGGAGCAGGGTACTCAGCGGGACCAAGACTGCGCCGATCCGCGTCAGCGCGATGGCCACCTGCACCCAGCGGGCACTGTTGGGCATGATCAGCCCAACCCGGGTACCCTTGCCGACGCCGGCCTCGATGAATGCCGCGGCCAAATGCCGCGTGGTCGAGTCCAGTTCGCGGTAACTCACGCGCGACGCCGGATCGATCACCATCGGCTTGGAGCCGTTGTGGGTGGCGCGGAACCTCACCAGTTGGTCGATGGTGTGTGCGGCTATAACCTCAGACGGGTCAGACATCGAACAACTTCCTCAGTTGTTGCGTGTCGACCTTGCCGCTGGACAGCAATGGTATTTGGGTGCGGGGCAGGGCCAGGAACCGCTTGGGAATTTTGTACGCGGACAATTCCCCGGTAAGACGCTGACGCAAGGCCACTTCGTCCAAACCGGGCCCGACCACGACGGCGGCCAGCAGCTCTCCCCGCTCGGCGTCCGGAATGCCCACAACGTGAGCCTCGACACCGGCGACCCTGGCGATCGCCTTTTCAACTTCGGCCGCCGACACGTTGGCACCCGCCGTCTTGATCATCGCGCTGCGCCGTCCGACGAAATAGATGAACCCGTCGGTGTCGGCGCGCACCAGATCACCGGTGTGGAACCAGCCGTCGGCGTCGAAACACAGCTCGCGGCTGCGCTTGTAATAGCCCTGCATCACGTATGGCCCGCGGATGCACAGTTCGCCGACTCCTGCGGGATCGGGATCGGGAATCAAGGTATCGAAGCCGGGCGCCGGCTTACCGAACGATCCACGCCGCTTTTCGGGTTGGTCGGACTCGTCGTCACTGATCAACACCACGCTGCCGGCCTCGGTCATCCCCAGCATGTTGTGCCGTAATTCCGGATCGGCCGGCCGGGCTCCGGGCGCCATGATCGGATACAGGTTGCCCCGCCGCATGGATGACAGGTCGCGTCCGGCGAAGCTCGCATGGGCGGCCAAATGAGCGATACCGGCTGCGAAACCATTAGTCATGGTGGGCTTTTCGGCTTCGAGTCGGTCGAGTGTGTCACCAGCATCGGTGGCGTTGGAGCACACCAGCGTAGCGCCGGCGACCAAAGTGGCAAGCAGCCCGAAGGCGAACCCGCCGATCCAGAAGAACGGCGAATTGCAGAACAGCCTGTCACCTTGGGTTAAACCGCGGATCGAGTTGAGGTTCTGCTGGTGCCCGAGCAGGGCGGCATGCGTGTGCATTACTCCCTTGGGGGAGCTGGTGGAGCCCGACGTGTAGACAATGGCCAGCAGATCCGACCCGTGCACATCCTCTTCCATCGCGGACAGGAGCGTGGGGTCGACGGTATCGGCGAGCCGGTACACGCGGCCGTGGCCGATCGCGGCGTGACGCAATTGCGGTGCGGCGGCGGCAAACAACCGGTGCTCGGAATCGAAGTCTGGGGCCGAGAGCACCTCGATCAGCCGTCGAACGTAGTCGTGCGACCGAAACCCTGCGGCGCTAAACAGGATCTCGACATCGCTGTCGACCAGCTGCTCACGCAGTTCGCGCGCCGTGGCGAAGGTGGAGAATGGGATGACGACCGCGCCGATCCGCGACGCCGCGAGCATCCCTACGACGAAGTCGGTGCCGTTCGGATAGAGCAGTCCCACATGGGTTCCCTTGCCGGCGCCGAGTGCAATCAGCCCGCGGGCAAGCTCTGCCGAGCGATGATCCGCCTCGGCGTAGCTGATGCGGTCGCCGTCGCAAACGAGCAGCGGGTGGTCTCCGCGGCAACTGGCTTGGCGCCGCAAGATCTGGGCGACGGTGGGATAGTCACCGGGCATGGTCGCTGGGTACGACGGGCGCATCGAAGAAGCGGCGGATCGCGTCCAGATCGGCCTTACCCGACGGCGTCCGCGGTATCGTGTCGACGATCGCGATCTCGGTGGGAATCTCGTAGCGAGCCAGTCGCTTCCGCAGGTAATCCGCCAGCTCGCCGGCATCGGTGGAGACGGACTGGCGCAGTTCCACCATCGCGACGGGCGTCTCCCCGAGGCGTCCGTCGGAGCGCCCGACCACGGCCGCGCCCGCCACCGCGGGGTGGCCCTCGATCGCGGCGCGCACGTCGTCGGGCATCACCTTGAAACCGCCGCGGATGATCGCCTGATCGGCGCGTCCGACGATCCAGACAAAACCGTCCGCGTCGATGCGCGCGAGGTCCATGGTCCGCATCCAATCCGCCGACGGCCCTAGCTGTCCCGGCTTGACCTCCAGCAGGCCAACCTGATCAGGCCCGAGTGGGGTGCCGTCGTCGCTGACCACCTGCAGCCGCGCACCGGGGTTGGCCCGCCCGACGCTGCCACGCTTTGCTCGCCAATGCTGCTGGTAATCCGGCAGCGTCCAGCCGGCCACGCCGCCGCCGAATTCGGTTGCGGCATAAGAGGTCAGGACCGGTATTCCGTACTTCTCGGTGAAGGCGTCGGCGTCCTGGGCCGATAGCGGCGCCGTACCGCAGGTGACCGCGCGGATGCTTGCCAGGTCGTCGCGGTCCAGGTTGGAGTGCAACACCGTGCGCAATGCGGCCGGTACCAGCGACACTGTGCGCGGCCGGTGCTTACGCACCGCCTCGGCCCATGTGCCCAGCTCGAATCGTTCCAGCAGCACAAAGGATCTCGCCTCGCTGACACACTGCAACACCCGGAACACCCCACCGATATGCACCAGCGGCGAGTTGACGATCGCGACGCCGCGGCGCAGCCCTGTCGGCGCCGGTGCGCGGTCAGGTTCGGGCCCCATCACGCTGCGCGCCAGCATGTCGTAGCTGAGATCGACCCGTTTGGGCGGTCCGGTCGTTCCGCTGGTCAACATCCGCACCGCGACCCCGGAACGGGGAGCGGACCCCGCGCTGTGTCGGACTGGCCCGGCGATGTCGTCTAACAGACCCGAAATCGACATCGTCGGGGTCCCGGTGGTAACCAGCGCCTTCAGATCGTCGGGTTCGCCGACGATGAGCGGCAGGCGCAGCGCACTGACATCGGCCTTGATGCGGTCGTCGCCGCGCGAGGGATTGATGACGACGACGGTTCCGCCGGCCAGCAGCACCCCGAGGAACGCCGCCACCTGGCCGGGCCGGTTGCGCAGCAGCATCCCGATCTGGGGCTGGCTTTCGGTCGCCAGCGACGCGATGCGCCGTGCCCCGTCGCCGACCTGACCCCACGAGAGCCATCGGCCGCCGTACTCGATCGCGTTCCCGTTGGGCTGCAGATCCAGGACGTCCGCGATGCGTTGACTCAGCGGGTGAACCGTCATCACCGGATTTTCGGTTGGCGCGCGGCGCCTTCGACAGCCTCGCCCTGAGCGGCCAGTTCAGCCTTGCCGAGCGGGTTGCCCAGCCGCGTATAGATCAGCCCCTGCTCCAAGGCGGCGCGGTAAGGCTTGTCGAGCGACTCCCAGATCGCCTTCACGGTGCCCTGGGTGGCGGACGGCGGCTTGGCGGCAATCGTCGCCGCAATCTCATGAGCACGGGCCCACAATTGGTCCGGGGAAACCACCTCCGAGACCAGGCCGATCCGCAGCGCGGTGTCGGCGCTGACCCGTTCGTCGTTGCCCATCAGCGCCATCCGCAACGTCTCACCCAGACCGATGCGGCGCATCAGCCCGATCGGCTCCAACGCGCACACCAGGCCCGCCGATACGTGTGAGTCGAAAAACGTCGCGTCTGTGGAGCAGATGACCACATCGGATTCGTTGATGAAGTAGAACGCGCCCGCGGTGCACATGCCCTGGACCGCGCACACCACGGGCTTCCACATCTTCTGCCACTTGGGGCTGAGCGCTTCGCCGGGATCTTCGTGGTTCCAGATGTTTTCGGGTTGGCCGTAGGGTGTCTTGATGTCCAGCCCCGCGCTGAACGCCCGGGTGCCGGCCGCCCGCAGCACCACCGCATGGACCGAGTCGTCAAGTTTGACCGTGCGCCAGGCGCGTGCCATCTCCAGGCACATGTCGCGATTGAACGTATTCAGCTGCTCGGGCCGATTCAGCGTGATGGTGGCGACATGGTCGCCTGCGTCGACGTCGAGCAGTATGGTCTCGTAGTCGTCGGGGCTCATCGGCACTGCCAATCAGGTGCCCGCTTTTCCTCGAATGCCTTGGGGCCCTCCAGCGCGTCCTCGGTCCGTAGCACCCGCTCGCGGAAAGTTTCGGCGAGCATCTCGGCTTCATGCAGCGGCAAGTCCAGTCCCTTGAGAATGGCCAGCCGGGTCCCCCGGACCGCAAGCGGCGCATTCGAATTCACGATGCCGGCGATCTCCTGGGCCCGTTCCATCAGGCGTTCGTGCTCAACGATTTCGCTGATCAGCCCGAGGTCGAAAGCGCGCTGCGCACTCATCCGCTCATGCTTGCCCATCAGCGCCATCCGCAGCGCGACCGATCGGGGTAGCACCCGGGCCAGCCGCACCAGCTCACGCCCGGCGACCAGTCCGATGCTGACGTGTGGGTCGAAGAAGGTCGCGCGGTCGGATGCGATCACGATGTCCGAAGTGGTAACCCAGTCAAGGCCGGCGCCGCAGCACAAGCCGTTGACGGCGGCCAACACCGGTTTGGCCATGCGGCGAAACGGGGGCGTGCCCTCCTGAGGCGCCTCCCACTGTTCGTAAGTCGACAGATACGGTCGTTCGTAGATCACCTTGCCGTCGCCGGGAATCTCCTTGACATCCGCCCCAGTGCAGAACGCGCGACCGGTGCCGGTGACCACGAGCAGCCAAACCTTGTCGTCGTCCTCGGCCTCGTCGTAGGCGGCCCGGAGTTCGCTGATCATGTGTGGGCTGAGCGCGTTGAGGGCGTCCGGCCGGTTCAGTGTGATGGTGGCGGTATGCCCGTCGACCTCGTAGTTGATCGTGTCGAACGAGTCAGCAGGCATACCAGCAGGCATAAGTGTTCCCTTCATCGACCTTCGAAAT
Source organism: uncultured Actinomycetota bacterium (assembly GCA_963845595.1). Classification (GTDB taxonomy): domain Bacteria; phylum Actinomycetota; class Actinomycetes; order Mycobacteriales; family Mycobacteriaceae; genus Mycobacterium. The sequence goes on along the minus strand of CAWJSU010000001.1, from coordinate 179,128 downwards.
TCGGCGCGCGCCGCCCCCGAAACGCTTCCAGGCCTTCTTTGAAATCGCTGGTCCGACAGGATAATTCCAGGTTGAAAAGTTCCTGTGTCATGGATTGGCCCAGCGACGCGTGCTGGCCGAAATCAAGGGCCTGCTTGGCCAGCCCGATCGCTACCGTCGGTCCGCAGGCCAGTCGCTCCAGCAGCCGCTGAACTGTGTCGTCGAGTTCGCCCCGCGTTACGGCCTGGTGAATCAACCCCCAGTCGGCAGCGTCCGCCCCACTGACTTTCTCGCCGAGCAGCAGCATTCGGCGGGCCCGCGCCAGGCCCACCAGTCGGGGCAGCAGCCAGGTAGCGCCCGAATCCGGGCTAAAGCCACGGTCAATGAACGGTTCCCAAAACACGGCGTCGGTGGCGGCCACGGTGAAGTCGGCGGCCAGCGCAAGATTGCAGCCCATGCCTACCGCCCATCCCTGCACACTGCACACCACCGGCAACTGGATGCCGTGCACCAGCTCGATCACCCGGTGGGCGGCGTGCGGAATCCGCCGCACCAGATCACCGGTGCGCGGACGTTGTGCCCCGGGGCTGTTGGCGGCCACCCAGTCGGCGCCGGCGCAGAAGTCGTCTCCGCTGCCCCGGATGTGGATCGCGCGCAGCGACTCGTCGGTGGCGGCATCGGTCAGCGCACCGATCAACGCCTGGATCATCAAGTGGGTCAACGAGTTACGGTGCAGCGGACGATCGAGCGTGACCCGCAGAATCGCGCCATCCCGGCTGGCCGTGACCGACCCCTCGGCATCGGCTGCGTCGGCCTTTTGACTCACCGTCGAATCCGGCCTTTCTGCCGATACGGTTACCCCTACAGTAGGCAATACGATTGTTACGCTGTATAAGTTAGCAAGGAAACATCGCGGACGGAACAGGTGGGTGAAACCCGATGAAAGATGGTCGCACGGCCCGCGCCGGCGACGATGTGGTGGGGTACCGCCCACTTGTGGGGGAAGGAGCGGTGCCTATGACCGAGGGCACACCCGCATCGACGCGGACCGATGATGCCAGATTCGGTGAGGCGCCCCTCGTCCAGACCGTCGCCGCGGCGGCGGCCATCCGGCGCCTCAGCTCACTGCTGCTCGCGCTGGAACACCCTCACCCGACGGTGGACGCGATGATTGCGAAATTCGCCGAATGGGAAAGTGAGCTGGCCACCGCGGCTCCGAGAGACAACGCGCCGCGAATCGGCGAAGTCGCCGACGACCCCGGGCGCGTCTATCTCAACCACGCAACCGACATCGGCGCGTACAACCCATGCTTTCCCGAGTACCAGTTCGATCACCTCGATACCGAGAATGCCCGCGGCCGGGTCTTGTTCCCGCTGGTTTACGAAGGACCACCGGGGCTGGTGCATGGCGGATTTCTCGCCGTGTTCTTCGACTGCGTGATACAGCATCACAATTGCCTCACCGGCCTTTCCGGCAAGACGCGGTCACTTGGCCTGACGTTCCGCCGGCCCACGCCCATACTGACCGAGCTGCGCTTCGACATCGTTCGGTCACCGGTTGAACGGGGTATCACGTCGACGGCCCGGCTACTGCTCGACGACGAGGTGCTCTGCACAGGTGAGGTCAACACATTGGCGTCGCCGCCGGAAAAGCTGTCGGTGTTTCAATTCGGCAGGCGGCGAAAGGAGTCCGACACATGACCGCCTCGAGCGCAGCGGACGATCGCGTGCTTTTCGACGTGGATCACGACCGGCGAATCGCCACAATCACACTGAACAACCCAAAACAACGCAACTCGTATGACGCCGCCATGCGCGATGCCGTCGCCCGCTGCCTGGATCGAGTGGCCGAAGACGACGACCTCACCGTGGTGCTGCTGCGCGGAGCCGGGGGAGTGTTCAGCACCGGGGCCGACATGAACAACGCATACGGCTGGTACGGCGACTCCGGCGCGCAAGGCCAAGCCCCCGATGACCCCGATGATCCGGCGACCAAGCGCCGCCCCAGTCAGCGTCGTCGACTTACCGTGGACCGCAAGTCATTTGGCTTCTACCACAACTTCATGGGCTTTCCGAAGGTGACGGTGGGAGAGGTCGCCGGGTACGCCCTCGGCGGCGGATTCGAGATGGCCCTGATGACCGACATCTCCGTCATCGCGCGGGACACGAAGATCGGCATGCCGGCGACACGCTTTCTCGGGCCCGCGCTCGGCAGCCTGCACATGTTCTTCCATCGGTTGGGACCGGTGCTGGCCCGGCGGCTGCTGCTAACCGGTGACGTCATCGAAGCCGGCGAAATCGAGCAACTCGGAATCTTCACCGACACATGCGATCCCGGCTCTGTGACGGCGCGCGCCCGGTACTGGGCCGAGAAGGCGGCGAAGATGCCCGCCGATGGCGTGGTCATTGCTAAAGAAGCGTTCCGCCTGGTCGAGCAGACCCAGGCGTACCACGGTGAGGAAGTGGCGAGCTATCTGCTCCACGCCTTCGGTACCAATCTGCAGTTCGCGCCGGATGAGTTCAACTTCATCAAAACGCGCGCGCAACACGGAACCAAGGAAGCGTTCCGGCTGCGCGACGAACACTTCCACGTGCCGGAGCCAGAAGCGCAATAACCGGCTCCCAGAGCGGCTACCGGGTGGCCGTCGCCCTGGCCCGCCCTCGCTGAGCAGCGGACTTGGCCGCCTTGCGTTGCCGGGACGGCGTCGACTTGGCGGCCTTCTTGCCCTCATCGATCAACCGACCGGCGTGGTCGAGGATGCAGTCGAGCCCGTACTCGAAGTTCGTTTCATCGGGCGCCCCGATGCGGTGACCTTTCCCAGTCACTTGAGCGATCAACGGAGTGGTTTGGGGATCGATGGCCACGGCGTCCTCGATGGCGCGTGGTCCGCTGTTGTCCGCTGACTGGTTCTTCTCGTAGAGCCGCTGCAGTACCACCGATCCGCGGACGTGAAGCGACACCGCGGAGTAGGTGTCGAAGGCGTCCTCGGGCGACAGGCCGGCCTCCACCAGGTTGGCGATCGCCCTCTCCATCTCCTGAGCACCCACTCGCGCAGCTTTGGGACTCAGGGCTGCGCGTATCAATATCAGGTCACACAGTATTGGGTTGCCCATGAACGTCTTACGCATCAGGCGTGCGTGATTCCGCAACGTTTCACGCCAGTCGCTGGCCTCGACGTAAGGGGTGGCGAACACGTACTTGCTCAAGGCGCGGTCGGTCATCGCGTTGAGCAGGTCGTCCTTCTTTCGGAAGTACCAGTAGATACTGGTGACCCCTACGCCAAGGTGTTTGCCGAGCAGCGGCATGCTCAGGTTGTCTATCGACACCTGCTCTGCAAGTTCGAATGCGCCGCTGATGATGTCATCGGGGTTGATGGATCCGCGTTCACGGCGCTGACGCTTGTCGGCGGTTGCCTGCTTCGCCACTACGGGCACCTCCATCAAGATCTTTCCTGCGCGTGCAGCCCCGGACAACGGGTCACCGGTCCAACCGAATCTACCGGCAGTTCCATCTCCCACCTGCGCATACGCGTGCGTGTCGTCGTTCGGCAGTGCTGTATCGTGCGGTTTTTCCTCTGCTACTGTAATACCTATCGTAGGCTTTTTGGTAAATACTCCTTCTTGGTAAATACTCGAGTGGGCCATGGATCTAGGGCTGGCGAATGCCACAGCGGCGGTGGTCGGTGGCAGCCGCGGGATGGGTTTTGCCTCGGCCCGTTGCCTTGCCGAGGAAGGTGCCCGGGTGGCGGTCATCGGCCGCTCACGCGCCTCGCTCGACAGCGCCGCCACGGAATTGGCAAGCCTTGGTAGCCCGGATGCCGTCGGGCTAGTCGCCGACATCGGCGACGTCGCTCAGGTGGATGAAGTGTTCGCCGAGCTTGGTGAGCGATGGAACGGTGAACTCAACGTGCTCATCAATACGGTCGGGCCGAGCGTGCGAGGCAGTTTCGAAGAGCTGACCGACGAACAGTGGCGGCAATCGGTTGACGACGGCGCGATGGGCATGGTGCGCTGCGTCCGCTCGGCGCTCCCGCTGCTGCGCAACGCGAAATGGGCACGGATAGTTAACTTTTCGGCGCACTCGACGCAGCGGCAGAGCGTCGTGCTACCCGCCTACACGGCAGCGAAGGCGATGCTGACCAGCGTCTCCAAGAACTTGTCTTTGCTGCTGGCCAAGGACGAGATCCTGGTCAATGTGGTCTCTCCGGGCAGCATTGCGTCGGAGTCGCTGGTCGGCTGGGCGAAGTCGGTGGGTGTTGACGGCGACGACCCCTATCGCCTGATGGACGCCATCGCCGAGCACTTCGGGCATCCGGCCCAATTGCCCCGGGCCGGCCTACCGGAGGAGATCGGACCGGTGGTCGCGTTCCTCGCGTCGCGACGCAACTCGTACATGACCGGAGCCAACATCAACGTCGACGGTGGTTCCGACTTCACCTGACCGTGTGTGAGGCGGCTCACAGCAGGAGTGGGTGATGGCGCAGGCCGGTAACGGGGCCGGTTACGTAGGGTCCGCCGCCCTCTAAGTGCGCGATTCGTCGCGCGGCGCGGTACTGTGGCCTACTGCACGCACGCCGATCGACGGGAAAGACCTCCTGAACACTCCCTTACCAGCGACAATTGCAACGTGATCGACGCACCCGGACCAGCCGACCCAACGGCGGCGGTCCCCGTGAGTGGTCATCTGGCCACGATTAGCTACGACGACCTGCCCCAGGTTGTCGTAGACACCGTGGCCGACCTCCTCGGCAGGCCTCGCGCACGCGGCTGGATTCACCTGTTCTCGGCGGTCACCGCCATTGTGGCCGGTGCAGCGCTGGTGTCGGTGGCCGCGCTCGAGGCGTCGCCGAGGGCCAGGTGGGCCACACTGATCTACGCCGCCACGGTCGTCGCCATGTTCAGCGTCAGCGCCGCCTACCACCGGGTGCACTGGCGCTCTCCCAGCGCCCAGAAATGGATGAAGCGTGCCGATCACTCGATGATTTTCGTCTTCATCGCCGGCTGCTACACCCCTATTGCGTTATTGGCGATGCCGCCGCGTATTGGAACGCAGGTCCTGATCCTGGTGTACGCGGGCGCGGCTGCCGGTGTGGCCCTCAAGATGCTGTGGCCGTCGGCGCCCCGGCGGGTCGGCGTGCCCCTATACCTGCTGCTCGGTTACGTGGCGATTTGGTTCATCGGAACCCTTCTCCACGGCGCAGGCGTGGTTGTGGTGGTCTTGCTCGTCGCCGGCGCCGTGCTGTACAACGTGGGCGCCATCTTTTACGGTTTTAGCTGGCCAAACCCTTGGCCACGGACGTTCGGATATCACGAGATCTTTCATGCGTTCACCGTGGCCGCGGCGACCTGCCACTACATCGCCATCTGGGTGGTCGTGCTGTAGCCACCGATGGATGCGTGAGATCCAGCCGGGGAAGGGAGCCGACTATGGCGACGGCGGGTGAGGCGCGCGCCTGGGCACGCGGAGCGTTGCGGGGAATCGGTGACTCCCTCTACACCCCGTTCTGCGGCGTCGATGGTGATGACATTGATTGGGACGCTTACCGGACGTTGGTGCGCTACTGCGTCAGCGATCTCGGGCACCCGATGTTGTGGTGCACCAGCGGCATCGCCGAGTTCTGGTCGTTGACCCTCGATGAGCGAAAACGCTTGCTGGAGGTGGCAATCGAGGAGGCACGCGGCCTGAATCCCCACGTCGTCGTGCAGGCCTGTACGGCGGCCACGTCGGCGAAAGACTGTTTGGACCTGACGCTGCACGCCCAGCAGGCGGGCGCCGACATCGCCTATATCCAAACGCCAATGATGGAGGCGCACGGCGGCGAAGGCGTGCTGCGATTCTTCAAATACATCGCCTCGCGCACGGACATCGCCCTGGGCATGTTCAATTCCCCGTCTTCGGGTTATGTCTTGACCCCGGCCGAAGGCGCGCGGATCTACGACGAGGTGCCCGCGGTGTGCGCAACCAAGGAGGGCGCCTTCCGGCCGGAAGCCAGCCGAATGCTGCACCAACTGGCGCCCGCTCTGGCGGTCTGGGAATGCGATAGGACGGTGTACCGCGCCGGATGGCTGCGCGCCGGAATCGTCTGCCCGGCACAGCTGGGTACCGCCGGCTATCTGTTCGAGACTCCGCGGCGGCGGCTGTTTTCCGAGTACTGGGACCTGGTGCTGGGCGACAAGCTGCTCGAAGCGATGGACTACGGACGTGACTCCGGTCTGGACCAATTCGATCTCGACATCGGATCCTGGTGGACCTGCTACCCGGGGCGATCGGACTACTTCACCCACTGGGGTGGCGCGTTCAAGTACGCCGCCTCAGTGCTGGGCCTGCCGATCGGCGACTATCCGCACTCCCGGCCTCCGCAAGCGGAGTTGCCGCCCGAGGCCAAGGCTCAGATTGAGAATGCCTACCGGCGCCTCGGGCTCATCGGTTCGTAACCGAACGCGGTTAGCCGAGCCGAAATTCGCTGCTCCGCAAGGGACCGCGGGGGAGCCGGCGGCAGTTGTAGAATGCGGTACCGATAGGTATACAGTATGGGTACAAAGTACGCTGGTTCGAAGTACTAGTCATGCCTGAGGAGACATCGATGAGCAGCGCCGACGTCGACGACGCGGTGCTCTACGAGGCCACGTCCACCGGCCTCGCAATCCTTACGTTCAACCGTCCGGATCGTCTCAACGCCTGGGGCCCCGACATCGCCGCCGGGTTCTACGCCGCGATCGACCGCGCCGAACAAGACCCGGCCATCCGGGTGATCGTGCTGACCGGTCGGGGCAGGGGATTTTGCGCCGGTGCCTACCTGGGTGCGCCGAGCTCGGCGGACAAGATGGGCGAGACGATGGAAAAGGCGGGCCAGACGAACCTGGCCGACTTGGTCGGCGAACGCCCGCCCCATTTCGTGACCACGCTGCGCAAGCCCGTCATCGCGGCCATCAACGGATCCTGCGTCGGCATCGGTCTGACCCAGGCGCTGATGTGCGATGTCCGGTTCGCCGCCGCCGGGGCCAAGTTCGCCGCCGTGTTCGCTCGCCGCGGACTGATCGCCGAGTTCGGCATCTCCTGGATACTTCCGCGCCTGACCACCTGGGGTGTGGCCCTCGACCTGTTGTTGAGCGGTCGCACTTTTCTCGCCGAGGAGGCGGCGCAGCTGGGCCTGGTCAAGGAAGTCGTCGCGCCCGAGGATCTGATGACGCGGGCCCTGGCCTACGCGGAGGACATTGCCCAGAACTGCTCGCCCGCTTCGATGGCCGTGATCAAGCGGCAGGTCTACGGCGACGCCACTCGCGATGTGGTGGAAGCGACTTCGCTTGCCGAGGTGCTGTTGCACGAGGCGATGCCGCGGCAGGACGTCATCGAGGGAATCACCAGCTTCCTGCAGAAGCGACCGCCGCAGTTTCCTTCGCTCGCCGCGTCCGACGCTTAGGTGTACCGAAAGGATCATCATGACGAACTTGCCCTATAAGGCGATCGACGTCGACAATCACTACTACGAGCCGGTGGATGCATTCACCAGGCACCTGGACAAGAAGTTCCGCAGGCGTGGCGTCCAGATGTTCAGCGACGGCAGGCACACCCAGGCGATCATCGGCGACCGGGTGAACCGCTTCGTCCCCAACCCGACGTTCGATCCCATCATCGTGCCGGGCTGCCTCGACTTGCTGTTCCGGGGAACGATTCCCGAGGGCGTCGACCCAGCGTCGCTGATGAAGGTCGAGCGGCTCGGGGAGCACCCGGAGTATCAGAATCGAGACGCCCGCGTCCAGGTGATGGACACCCAGGACATCGAGACGGTCTTCATGTTGCCGACTTTCGCCTGCGGTGTCGAGGAAGCGCTCAAGCACGACGTCGACGCGACGATGGCGTCGGTGCACGCGTTCAACCTGTGGCTGGACGAAGACTGGGGCTTCGACCATCCCGATCACCGCATCATCGCCGCGCCGATCATCTCGCTAGCCGATCCGGCCGGGGCCGTCGAAGAGATCGAGTACGTGTTGGGCCACGGCGCCAAACTTGTTCTGGTGCGGCCGGCGCCGGTGCCGGGCGTGGTCAAGCCGCGCTCGCTGGGCGATGCCAGCCATGACCCGGTCTGGGCCCGGTTGGCCGAGTCCGGTGTGCCGGTGGGATTTCACCTGAGCGACAGCGGTTACCTGCAGGTGTCGGGGATGTGGGGCGGCCGGTCGACTTTCGAGGGATTCGGCGGATCGGAGCCGTTGGAACAGATCCTTACCGACGACAGGGCGATCCACGACACGATGGCCTCGATGATCGTGCACGGTGTGTTCACCCGTCATCCGAAGCTGAAGGCAGTCAGCATCGAGAACGGTTCATACTTCGTCCACCGGCTGGTCAAGCGCTTGAAGAAGGCGGCCAACAACCACCCGCGGCTGTTCCCCGAGGACCCGGCGGAGCAGCTACGCAACAATGTGTGGGTCGCTCCATACTACGAGGACGATTTGCGCGCGCTGGCCGATGTCATCGGCGTCGACAAGATCTTGTTCGGTTCTGACTGGCCGCACGGAGAAGGCCTTGAGTCGCCAACCTCGTTCACCGACGAACTCACGGATTTCAGCGAGTCAGATATTCGAAAGATCATGCGCTCCAATGCTTTGGAGCTCCTCGGCAACAAAGCCGCAGTGGCAGCTTAGGCGGCTGGGCTGTGAGCGAATGGACCGTCGGGGCGGTGTTGGACGCCATCGCCGATGTCATTCCCGACCGGCTAATGACGGTATGCGGGGACCGCCGGAGCACATTCGCGGAATCGGCACAGCGAACCGGCCGGTTAGCAAACTTCTTGAACGCCAACGGTTTCGGGGTCCACCTTCCGCGCGAGGAGCTGCAGCGCTGGGAGTGCGGTCAGGACCGGGTCGCGCTCATCATGTACAACGACTTATACCCCGACATGGTGATCGGGTGCCTGAAGGCCCGCGCCGTGCCGGTGAACGTCAATCACCACTACTCGCCACGCGAGATCCGCGAACTGCTCGACTACCTGCAGCCCCGCGGCATCATCTACCATCGTTCACTCGGCGCCCGGTTCGCTGAGGTGCTGCCTGGAAGCGGTGCCGAGCTGCTGGTGTCTATCGACGACGGAAGCGCGGTTCCCGAACTGCCAGCAGCCATTTCGCTGGACGACGTCTTGGCGCAGGGGAGCGTCGACGGCAATGTGGCGGGCTCGCCGGACGACCTAATCATGATGTGTACCGGGGGAACGACGGGGCGACCCAAGGGCGTCCTGTGGCGACAGAGCGATATGTATGTGTTGGCGATGGTGGGGGCCGACCACGAGAGTGTCACCGAGATCCATGACAAGGTCCGCAACGGCGGCCCACCCTGGTTCGCCGTTTCGCCGCTGATGCATGCCGCCGGCATGTGGACCGCGTTCGCGGCGCTGTGCGCCGGCCTGCCGGTCGTGCTGTATGACGACCGCAACAAGCTGGACGTGCGGTCAGTGTGGGAAACCGCCGAGCGCGAGAAGGTGGGCATGATGACGATGGTCGGCGACGCATACGCCGGGCCACTGATCGCCGAACTGCGCGCGCATCCATATGACTTGTCTTCCCTTAACTCGATCGGCACCGGAGGAGCGGCTACAAACGCGAAATACAAACGGGCACTGATGGAATGTCTGCCCCATGTCACCATCATCGAGGGCTACGGATCTTCGGAGACCGGCAATATGGCGTTCGGGTACAGCCACGACGGAACGGCAAGCGAAACCTTTGAACCCAGGTTCGGCGCGACGGTCGTCTCCGCCGACCGCAGCCGGTTCCTGCAGCCCGGTGAGCAAGAGATCGGCTGGGCGGCCAGGACGGGCCGCATCCCGCTTGGGTACTTCAACGATGCCGACGCCACCCAACGGACCTTCCCGGAGATCGACGGCCAGCGGGTGGTGCTACCCGGCGACCGGGCATCCGTCGAGCAGGACGGCACCATCCGTCTGTTCGGACGCGACTCGCTGGTCGTGAACACCGGTGGCGAAAAGGTATTCGTCGAAGAGGTTGAGGAAGTGCTGCGCGCGCATCCGGGCATTGCCGACGCCTTGGTGGTCGGGCGGCCAAGTGAGCGGTGGGGCCAGGAAGTCGTCGCTCTCGTCGCGCCACACCTGGGCGCCGATATCACCGGCGACGCGCTCTACACCTTGTGCACCTCGCAGCTGGCGCATTTCAAAGCACCCAAGGCATTCATCTTCGTGGATGAGATTCAGCGCCTCGGTAACGGCAAACCGAACTACCGATGGGCCACACAACAAGCAACCCGACAGGTTTCGGCGTCATGAACGACAAATCGATTGACTGTCTGATCAACGTGCACTTCGGCGAGGTCGAATCCCAGCCCACCTGGATGCTCAAGGTCCGCGACGACTATTTCAAGGGACCGGAGTCGATGTTCGCGCCGGTGGATCTGTCCGAGCTGGTCGAGGAGATGGATGAGCAGGGGGTGCAGAAGGCGATCCTGATGGATAACCTCGCCGGCCCGTCGACTACCGCGCGCAAGTTCGTCGAGGCCAAGCCGGACCGGTTCGCATTGGCCATGGGCGGGGTCAACTTGCTGCGCCCGGTGCGGTCGCTGCGAGAGTTGACCGCGATCGTGCGCGATCTGCCGGTCGCCTACACCGTTGTGGGACCGAGCTTTTGGGGTGACGGGCAGTATCCGCCCAGCGATGCCGTTTACTATCCGCTCTACGCCAAGTGTGCGGAACTCGAACTCCCGCTGTGCATCAACACCGGCATCCCCGGACCGCCGATCCCCGGCGAGGTGCAGCATCCCATGCATCTCGACCGGGTGTGTGTACGGTTTCCCGAACTGCGGCTGTGCATGATCCACGGCGCCGATCCATGGTGGGACGTCGCGATCCGGCTCATGCTCAAGTACGCCAACCTGCGGTTGATGACGTCGGCGTGGTCGCCCAAGCGGCTGCCGGAAAGCCTGCTGCACTACATGCGAACACGTGGCCCGAACAAGGTGATCTACGCATCGGACTGGCCGGTGTTGCGGATGCGCCGGGTGATTCCCGAAGCGCGTGCGCTGGACCTGCCCGCGGAGGTGCTGGAGAACTATCTCTACAACAACGCGCAGGAATTCTTCTTCGGACAGGAGCACTGACCATGGACCGCTACGAACTGCGCAGACTGGATTACAGCCTGTCCGACGATCAGGTGGACCTGCAGACCGCGTACAAGCAATTCTTCAAGACGCACTGCTCGATCGAAACGGTCCGTGCCGCGGAACCTTCCGGCTTCGACAAGAACCTGTGGGAGCGGCTGTGCGCGATGGGCGCCACGACGATGGCATTGCCCGAATCGTCCGGCGGCGACGGCGCGACGCTCGTCGATCTCACGTTGGTAGCCGAAGAGATCGGCCGATCCCTGGCACCGGTACCGTGGATCGATCACGTCTGCGCCGCGCGGCTGCTGGCACGCCTGGGAGCACTGAGTGATGACACCCAAGGGGTGGTTGGCGGGGAACAGCTCGCTGCACTCGATGCGCGGATCGACGGTGGGGCGGGTCCCCGGTTGATTCCGTCGGGCTCGATTGCCGACCACATCGTCGTCGCTGACGGGGACCAGATTCTGCGGCTGACGTTCGGCACCCGGCCGGCGAAGGTCGACAATATCGGTCGGCTGCCGATGGCCTGGGTGGATCCGGCCGCTGCCGACACTCGTGCGGTCATAGCTCGCGGATCCGATGCGGTGGCGAATTATCGACGGGCGCTGGATGAGTGGCGGCTGCTGACCGCCGCGGCCCTGGTCGGTTTGATCGAGGAGACGATGACCATCGCCGCGGAATTCGCCAAGACCCGCTACACGCTGGGGGTTCCCATCTCGACGCTGCAGGGCATTTCGCATCCGCTGGCGAACATGGCCGTCACCGTTCAGGGCGGACGTAACCTTGCCCGGCGCGCCGCCTGGTTCCTGGACAACGAGCCCGACGAGCGACCCGAGTTGGCTCCGTCGGCCTTCGTGTTCATGGCGGAGGAGGCCGCTAAGGCGGCGACGATGGCCGTGCATATCCAAGGCGGCCTTGGGGTTTCGGCCGAGGCCGCAGCGACGGCATATCTGGTGCGGGCCAGGGGATGGCCGCTGGCGGGCGGCGATCCGGGCGCCAGCGCCAAGCGGGTCGCCGAAATCGTGGCCGAGCAGGCCGCGCGGGTCTAGGGCGCGGGGCGAAAACGATGGATTTTTCCCGGGTCGAGCTGTCCGACGAGGACAGGGCGTTTCTTGACGAGGCGCGCACTTTTCTGAAAACACACGTGACCGAAGAGGTCAGGCGTCGCGACCGCGAGACGGGCGACAATTTCGATGAGGGCCTGCATTTGGCAATTGGTGCCGCAGGGTACTTGGCTTTGGAATGGAAACCGGCATCCGAAGGCGGTTTCAGCCGGGTGCGGCGCCGCATCTGGGAGCTGGAAAAGCGGCGGGCACACGTGCCATGGGTGACCTGGGGCACGACCGCCATGGTCGCGCGCTCGGTGGTGAAGTTCGGCTCGCCAGACTTGCAGGACGAGGTGATGCCCGGCGTGTTCAGCGGCCACATCCGGCTGTGCCTCGGCTACACGGAGCCCGAAGGTGGCTCCGACGTTGCCACCTGCAAGACCCGCGCGGTGCGCGACGGCGAGAGCTGGCTGATAAACGGTTCGAAGATGTTCACCACCGGCGCGCACAACTGCCAGTACGTGTTCCTGATCACCAACACCGCCCCGGAGGCGCCAAAGCACAAGAGCTTGACCATGTTTCTGGTTCCGCTGAACTCGCCGGGCATCGAAATCCAGGGCATGCGCACCATCGACGGCGACCGGACCAACATCGTCTACTACAGCGACGTCCGCGTCGACGACAGGTACCGGCTGGGCGAGGTGAACGCCGGCTGGACCGTGCTGCGCGAGCCGCTCAGCACCGAGCACGGTGCGGTCGCCGCCGCACGCGATGGTTTGCAGGACACCTCGATCATGATGCACCAGGCCGGATCCATGGCCACGGCGGTGGACAATGCCGCGGCACGCGTGGCTCAGCCGGATCCCGCCGGGCGCCGTCTCCTCGACGATCAGTCGGTCGCGTATCGATTGGGCCGCAGCGTCTCCCGGTTGGAGGCAGCCCTGTCGGCCCCGAACATCTACGGCCGGGTCGCCATCGCCCAGACCATGCGAGACATCTCGCCGGACCTGATGGACATCCTGGGTGCCGCCTCAGCCCTGCCGTTCGGAACCGACGGTGCCGCGGACGACGGCAGCGCCGAGTACGTGTACCGCTTCGCCCCGCTGGTGGGCATCTATGGCGGGACGCTCGAGGTGTTCCGAAACATGATCGGGCAGTACATGCTTGGCTTGGGCAAGCCCAACTACTCACCGCCGCTGCAGAAAACCTCCTGATAGCGCGACTGCGCAACCTCGCCGAACCCGAGGGTTTCGACTTCGCTGAAGCGACCGGCAACCGCTGGGCGGACACTGTCACTTTCCGCAGAGACGAGCCTGCTTAGGTTGTTAGGTCGTCAATATCGTTGCCGCGGCGGTCCCGGGCGCGCCGTAAACCTGGGCGAATCCGACTAGCGGAGTTCCCGGGACCTGACGCTCGCCGGCTTCGCCGCGCAACTGCCGCACCAGCTCGTGTACCTGCCGCAACCCTGACGCTCCGATCGGTTCGCCGTTGGCGATCAGCCCGCCGTCGGTGTTGACCGGCATCGCACCGGTGATCTCGGTGGCGCCGCAGGCCAACAGTTCTTCCTGGTCGCCGTCGGCGCAAAATCCGGCCTCGGCCATGTGGATCACCTCCGCGCCCGCGTCCGTGTCCTGTAACTGAATGACGTCGACATCGTCCGGCCCCAGGTCGGCCTTCTCGAACGCGGCCCGGGCGGCATACACGGTCGGCGAGACATCCTCGTCGACCGGTGCGTACGTGGTGTTCACCTCGTAGGCGCCGTAGCGGCGGGTGCGGATCTCGACCGCGCGGACGTACACGGGCTTGACGGGGAACCGCTTTGCTATTTCGGCGCGGCACATCACGACCGCGGCGGCGCCTTCGTCTGGCGTGCAGAACATGTACTGGGTCAGCGGGTAGTTCAGTATCGGCGAGTTGAGGATGGCTTCCTCGGACATGGGCTTGCGCCGAAAGGCGTTGGGGTTCAATGCTCCATTGCGGAAGTTCTTAGCCGCGACCTTGGCCAGCGTGCTGGTGGAGATGCCGTGCTCGTGCAGGTAGCGGTTGGCCTTCATGCCGAAGAACTTGGTGGTGAGGTATTGCCCGTTCTCCGCATACCACCTCGGCATGCCGACCAGCGCCGGGTCTTCGGTGAAGGCACCACGGGGATGCTTGTCCATACCTACCGCGATACCAATGTCGTAGTCGCCCAACCGGATGCTGTCGGCGCACAACTTGGTCGCGCTGGCCGCCGTCGCGCAGGCGTTGAACACATCGGTGAACGGAATACCGGTGAGCCCCACCATGCCGACGATTGCGTCCGGGTTGGCCACCGTCCAGCTGCCTCCGACAGCGAACTGGATGTCCTTCCAGTCGACCCCGGCGTCGGCGAGCGCGAGCGCAATGGCGTCGGCGCCCATCTCCATGGCGGACTTGCCCTCGAAGCGACCAAATGGATGCAGACCCACGCCGATAACGGCAACGTCTTTCATGCGATGGCTCCCGCCTCCTTTAGTTCGGCGATGCGGTCCCAATCCATGCCGATCTCCATGAGCACGAGTTCGGTGTGCTCGGAAGCTTGTGGCGCCCTGGTGGTTACCAGCGGCTCGTGGTTGAACTGGACGGGCCCGCGGACGACTTTGAACGGTGCACCGCCGCTGGCAAGTTCGACTTCGGCGATCATGTCATTGGCAATGGCCTGCTCGTCGTCGGCCAGGTCGAGGAGGCTCTGGAACGGCGCCCACTGACCCTTCATCGTTTTCAGGTGCTGCCGCCAGTAGTCAAACGGCTTGCCGGCGATGGCCGTCGCGATCAGTTCGGCGGCCGCGTCGGCGTTCTGTATCAATGGGAGCACTTCGGCGAAGCGGGGATCGTCGGCCGCCTCGGGGATGCCGAGGTGCTCGAACGTGTCGCGAATCAGACCGGTCGGGCTGATGATGCACAGGTTGATGGTGCCGCCGTCGGAGGTCAGGTAGTTGCCCATGAAGGGGTTCACCGACATCGCGGTGGCGGAGCCCGGCATGGGCGTGCGCATGACTTCGCCAGTCTCCATGCCTTGAGTCATGCTCGCTCCGGCCGCCCACCAGGCCGTGCTCAGCAACGACACGTCGAGCTCGACGGCTTCGCCCGTGCGCTCGCGATGCAGCAATGCGGCCGAGATACCGCCGGCGATGAACATGCCGCCGATGGAATCACCGAACGCGGGAATGCCCTGTCCCAGTGCGCCGCCCAACTCCTCAGGCGTCAGCGCGTACCCGACGCCGCTGCGCGTCCAGAACGCCGTCCCGTCATAGCCACCGACGTCACGCTCGGCGCCCTTGTCGCCGTACGCCGAACCGCGGGCATAGACAATGTTCGGGTTCGCCGCGCGAATGTGCTCGACGTCGAACTTGTGCTTCTGCCGCTGCGCGGGCATGTAATTGGTCAAGAACACGTCGGAGGTCTTGGCCAGTTCGTAGATCACCTCCTGGCCGCCCGGCGTGGACACGTCGACCCCGACGCTGCGCTTACCCCGGTTCGGATGCTCCATCAGCGGATGCCGGTCCGGGTTGACCTGAATGCCGCCCATGTTGAGGAAGCCGCGTTGCGTATCACCGCGCACCGGGTGCTCGATTTTGAGGACGTCCGCGCCCCAGTCGGCAAGGATGGCTCCCGCTGCCGGGACGAACGTGAACTGTGCGAGCTCGAGGATTCGGAAGCCCTCCATAACTTTGATCACATCTGCCTTCTTACTTGGCGTCGAACGTGACGGGAAGCGCGGTCGGCGAACGGAAGGGTTGACCGTGGATGTGCGGATCGCCCTCGGCCACCAGGTTGACGTTCGTCAGGCGATTGAGCAGGCAGTCGAGTGCGACACGGGTTTCCAGACGGGCCAGGTGCAGACCCAGGCAGGTGTGCTCGCCGGCGGCGAACGAGATGTGCGGCAGGTGCTTGCGGAAGATGTCGAATTCCCCCGGACGTTCCCAGCGTCGCTCGTCACGATTTGCCGAACCCATGCACACGCCGATCGCTGAACGCGCCGGAATCGCGACGCCTTCCACCTCGGTGTCTTCGGCGGCGAACCGCTGCACCGTGGTCAGCGGTGTCTCGAAGCGCAGCCCTTCCTCGATCGCCTGGGGGATCAGCCCGCGGTCGGCTTCCAGCGCGGCGAACTGGTTGGGATGGGTCAGCAGCAGATACAACAGGTTGCCCGAGGACCGGTAGGTGGTCTCCAGCCCGGCGGGCAACAGCAGCCGCAGGAAGGAGTAGATGGCTTCATCGCTGAGCTTTTCGCCGTCGATCTCCGCGGTGACCAGATCACCGATGATGTCCTCGGTGGGTGTGGATTTGCGCTTCTCGATCTGTTCGAGGAAGTAATCCTTGAGCGCGGCCGACGCCTCGAAGGCGCGTTCGTAGCTAACGGTGTAGCTGATCAACTGATCGGCGCGCTTACGAAACATCGGCAGGTCTTCGTCGGGCAGCCCCAATAGTTGGGCGATGCCGCGGGTGGGGAACTCGAAAGCGAAATGCCGGACCAGGTCGGCTTCGCCGGCGTCGATGAATTCGTCGATCAATGCGTTGCAGATCGGCCGGACGATGGTTGGTTCCCACCGGGTGAGCGCTTTGGATTTGAATGCCGCGGACACCAGGTTGCGATGGTCACGATGCTTCTTTCCGTCCATCGCCAGGATGGTTGGACCCGTGAACAGGCCGATGGTGTTGTCGTATGTCTTGGAGGTGAATAACCGGCCGTCCCGAAACACCGTGTTGACCGCCGCGAACGACATCGCCGAGTACTCACGCTTGGGCCGGAGGGTCTCGGGCGTCTTGGAGTAATCCATGACCGTGCCTTCGAACACGCCATGTTCGCGGCGCTTTTGGGCAAAGAACGGGTACGGGTCACGCAGGTCAACGAATTGGTCGCCGGTGCCGGCGGCGGTGTGAACGTGGGTCGTCACATAGTTCTCCAGCATCCTCAAGCACTCGGCACGAACGGGTAGCCCTTGTGGGTAATCGTACTGTAATTCTTACAGTAGATAATATGACCCCAACGCTGATGCCAGCCGATCCCGCTCTGGCACGGCCCGCCCGTCATCTAAACTCCGCGGTGTTTGGGCGGGGGCATTGGGGCCGGTGATGACTCGCAAGGCCGCCGGAGGCGCCGATGGCGCCGCACCAGATCCGACGAGGAAGTGCTGGCGCGGTGGCTGGCCGCGCGCAACGAATTCCCAAGGTGGATACAGCGGTTCGGGTCCGGGCGGGACTGGGACTTCAGCGTCGAAAGTCTTGACGCGTTGGAAGCGCTGATCCACCGCGCCGTCGATGAAATCGTCGCCGGCCGGGTGCGCCACTGGTATGAGGTCGGCCGAAGGCGCAAGGCCTAGATGTCTGCCGAGCAGACACATAATCGCACTCGCGGGGCTCGCGCAGTGCGATTATGCGTCTGCTCGCGCAAGCGGAAGTGCCCCCAGCTCACGCCGCAAAACCCCTAGGGCTGGTGGGGCAGTAGGCGGACCATCAGGCCGTTGGCTTCGCTGAGCAGCGTCCCGTTGGCATCCGTCATCGTCGCCGCGATGAAGTGCTTCCTGCCGTCGATCTCGATGATGCGACCGTGAGCGGTAAGCGGCTCGTCGATCGGGGTGATCTTGCGGTAGTCGACATGCAGGTATCCCGTGCGAGTGGGGGGAATGCCCGCCGTAGAGACAACCATCCCGAACAACCAGTCGTAGAACAGCGGGATCATGCCGCCGTGCACCGCGTGGTTTCCGCCCACATGGGATCGGGTGAAGTGTCCCTCCATGACGACGCCGTCAGGCCCGAATTCCGTGACGGTCCACGGCGGCATCAGGGGATGGCCCAAACCGGGCAGGGAGATCACTCGGCCGGCCCGTACCGGGATTTCCAGGGTGTCCGGAACCTGGCAGCCGTCCAGCAGCGCGCACGCGTTTTCGACGTGCTCGGCCGCGATGGCCCAGGTCGAAGGGTCCGGGTTGGTGGAGACGGTCAAGTCCTGTAGGCGCCGAATGGCCGCAACAAACCGGCCCAGCTCGGGGGGCGCATCGTCGACCGGCCTGATTGGTGGGAACCCACCGCGGATTTCGGGTGCCGTGTCTTTCGTGTCTGTCATGGCGTCCCTTCAGCTCGCGGCTTCCATACCCGGAGCAGATCGTCGGTGGTGGTGATGGTTGCGAGCAACGACAGGCTGTTGGCGATCACCGCGGCGCCGTAATCGGCGGGTATGCCGGCAACGGCGTCTCGCGGCACGATGACCCGATACGCCGCATTGACCGCGTCCATGACGACGTTGGGGATCGCGATGTTCAGCGAAACGCCCACCACGACGATGGACGACACCCCTATGTTCCGCAGCACCGCATCGAGGTCGGTGCCCCCCATCGGTCCGACGCCGTGCCACCTGCTCAGCACCAGATCGCTTGGCTCGGGACCTAATTCGGGCAGCAGCGACGCTCCGGGGGTGCCGGGAGTGATGTCCACGTCGTCATGTCCGATCGAGAAAATCTTGGCGTTGTGGTTGGAGCCGAGGCCATCGGGTCGTCGCTGCACCAGGCAGTGCACAATCCGCACCCCGGCTGCCCGCGCCGCCGGCAACAGCCGCACAATGTTGGGCAGTGCGACGCGGCGTGCCTCCTCGGCGAGCAGCGCCAGCCCGGCGTCCGGGCCGATGACCGCGCCCTGGCACTCCTGGGTGACGATCGCGGTGTGCTCGGGAGCCGCGAGCTCGGCAAGTTGTGGTCTCATGCGGACGCGATGACTTCCGGCGGGACATCGTAGAATTGCGTTGCCCACTTACGTAGTGCCATATACGGTTTGGCGTCCACCTTGGAAAGCGCGGGATGCTCGACGTAACGCTGGTAGCGCCAAATCCCGAGGTCATCCCACACCGTGCTCAGGTGCTGCCGTTCGACACGCCCACGCAGCTGGTCGGGCGGCACGTCGGAGGCGTCGCCCGGGTTTCGCGGCCACCAAATCGAATAAAACATGTTGGAGGTCTGATCGTCGACCGGCGTGCAGGCGAAGATCAGCCGGTGGTTCGATGCGCCTTCGAACGCGCTGATGGCGCCGCCGAGCCCGAACATGTGACTGTGGATCCGCAACGCCATCTTGTCGGGATCCTCGCTGTCGGCATCCGGCCACCCGGTGAGGAAGCGCCACTCCTGATCGACGATCTTCCAATCCAGCATCCTGGGCGTCACCGTGGCGTGGTGCACATACTTGAAATGGGCACTGTCCGGCCCGCTTTCCGCCACGATCTGTGGGTGCACCGGTTCTTTTTCGGCGAGCCGGGAGAACTCCGGATACGGCCGGTAATAGGCGGCGGGATCGGTTTCGAACTGTGCGAACGAGGTGAAGATGTCCGGCATTTCCCACTGCGGCGGCTCGCCGTGCGGGTGATGCCAGACGAACACGCAGTCGTACTGCTCTAGCACCGGGAACACCCGCAGGGTAAGCCCGCGGTTGGGCCGGTCGGGTTGATAGGGGATGTATCGGTTCGTGCCGTCCGGGCCCCAGCGCCAGCCATGGAACGGGCACTGGACACAATCGCCCACCACCGTGCCGCCGTGCCCGATGTGCGCGCCGAGGTGTTTGCAGTGGGCCTCGAGCACGTGCAGTCGACCCGACTCGTCGCGGTAGGCGACCAGGTCCTCGCCGAAATATTGCAGTGGCCGGACCTCCCCGGCCGGGAATTCGGGGGACCACCCGACCATGAACCACCCGGTGACCCTCCAGGTGAACGGAACCCTCACGCCGGCGCCTCCCGCTGTAGTTTCGCTGATACTAAGTCCGTTACAGTATAGATTTCAGCAGGTCGACAGAAGTTCGTCCACTGCGCGGCAAGGAGCTGTATGGCTGGAGACGACACCAAGCAGGACGGTAACTGGCGGACCAGCGGTCTGCATTTGACCCGAACCATCCAGCAGATGAACGGTGATTGCTCCATCCCGGAGTCCCTGTCCCGGGATGGGTAATCCTGGATTGGGCCCTGAGCTGAGTGACCGCTTCGAGGTCCTGGTTATCGGCGCCGGATTCTCCGGCCTGTACATGCTGCATCGGCTACGGCGGCTCGGATTGCGGACCCGGGTGCTGGAGATGGCCGAAAACGTAGGCGGCACCTGGCTGTTCAATCGATACCCTGGTGCGCGGTGTGACATCGAAAGCATCGAATACTCGTACAGCTTCTCCGAAGAGATTCAACAGGAATGGGTTTGGACGGACACGATGCCGGCCCAACCCGAAATCGAGGCCTATCTGAACTTCGTCGCCGACCGACTGGATCTTCGCCGCGACATCCAGTTCGGCACCAAGGTCGTGGCGATGGCCTTCGACGAGGAGGCCGCGGCGTGGGTGGTGCAAACCGAGCGGGGTGAATACTTCGTTACGCCATTCGTCGTTGCCGCCTCGGGCATCCTGTCGGTGCCGCTGGAACCCGACTTCCCCGGAATGGCTTCCCTCGCCGGAACGTCATTGTCCACCAGCCGCTGGCCAAGGGAGGGCGTCGATCTGGCCGGCAAGCGGGTCGGAGTCATCGGCACCGGCTCGACCGGTATCCAGCTCATCCCGATCGTGGCCCGGGAAGCCTTGCAGCTCTATGTGTTCCAGCGCTCTGCGGCATACACCCTGCCATGGCAGGTTCGGCCATTCGAGCCCGGCGAGCTGGACGAGATGAAGGCCCGCTACGACGAAATCCGAGCGGCCCAGCGGGCGCACCCGATCGGGGCGGCGCGGCTGAGCGCTTTCTCGGTGCTGCTCGGGATGCTCGGCAAGCCCGCGTTGAAATCGGCGTCGCGGGAAGAGCAACTGCGCGCCGTCGAGGAGCACGGCGTGTTGGGCGCGCTGAATTGGGGTGATGTCTTCTTCGACATCGAAGCCAACCGGATGGCCGCCAAGCTGTATGGGGAGGCGGTGGCCCGGATCGTCAAGGACCCGGTGACCGCCGCGGCCCTGGTGCCCGACTATCCCTTCGCGTGCAAGCGGCCGATCATCGACCAGGGCTACTACGAAACCTTCAACCGCGACAACGTGACGCTGGTGGACCTGCGCAAGGGGCCGATCCGCGAGGTGATACCGGCCGGCATCCGCACCGAGCGAGATTACTACGAACTCGACGCCATCATCTACGCCACCGGGTTCGACGCCATGACGGGTGCGCTCAGCCGCATCGACATCCGCGGCCGCGACGGGCGCTCGCTCGGCCAGTTCTGGGCCAGCGACGGGCCGCTGTCTTATCTCGGGCTGGCGGTCGCCGGCTTTCCGAACCTGTTCACCGTCCAGGGTCCGGGCTCTCCGAGCGCGGCCACGAACTTCGTCGCCGCGCTGGAGCAGCATGTGGAGTGGATCGGCGACTGCATCGCATATCTGCGCGCCAACGGGATTCGCACCATTGAGGCGCTGGATACCGCGCAGCAGGAGTGGATGGATCACACCACCACACTGGTCGCGCCGACGGTGCTGGTTCACCCGACCTGCAACTCCTGGTACAACGGCGGCAATGTGCCCGGCAAGAAACGGATGTACATGGGCTATGTCGGTGGAATACCCGAATACCGCCGTCGCTGCGATGAGATCGCGGCCGGCGGATATACCGGTTTCAAGCTCGCTTAGGAGATAGACATGTCTGCTGCGACACGCGTGCTGGACATTACCCGCGAACTCGGCATGGTAGTCCCGCGGGCGGTGGCCGGCCTCAACGAATCGACCGGATGGGCAGGGGCATCGCCGCGCGGCGTGCGCCAGTTCGGCGAGGTCTTCCTGGACGAGCTTGTGCTGAGCGGCTTTACGTTGCTGGGCGGGGATCTGAGCAACCAGATGCGGCCGTTGAGCGCGTGTGGCGCGGCGGCCGAGGAGTTGTCGGCGCTGGGCATCGACGGCGCGCACGCCGACCCAAAACCGTTGCGGCCGACGACGATACAGCGGCAGCGTTTGCCCGGTTTGGGGGCTGGACTGGCCTACGAGCGGATGACTTTCGAGCATGATCCGGCGCTGCCGAATTCCCTGGCGGTCGAGGGCTTGGGCGGCCCGGCAAGGGCGGTGGTGCACGTGTGCCGGCACCGCGACGGCCCCAGGCCATGGCTGGTGTGGGTACACGGTGCCGGGCAGGGCGGCGTCGAAGATCTGCTGCTGGCCCGGATCGGCCGAATCCATCACAGGCTGGGCTACAACGTGGCGATGCCGGTGCAGCCCGGCCACGGTTGCCGGCGTCGCGAATGGCCGGCCTATCCGGACATGGATCCACTGGGCAACGTGGCGGGCATGATGCGCGCGGTATCCGAGGTGCGCGCCGTTGTGCAATGGGTGCGGCCGCAGGCCAGCGCGGTCGTGGTATCGGGGATTTCGATGGGAAGTCCGGTGGCCGCGCTGGTGTCGCACCTGGAGCGCCGAATCGACGCGGTCGCGCTGTACACCCCCATTCTGGGGCTCAACGCGATGATCGCTCGACACCTCGGGCGCTGGGGGCGGTCTCGCAATGGATTCCGGGAGCTACTCGAGTCGCCGGTGGTCTCGCAGCTGACCTCCGTGATCGATCCGCTGGCGGTGGACCCGGCGCCGCCGCCGCAGCGCCGGCTCATCGTCGGAGCGTGGCACGACAGGATGGCGATGCGCGAGCCCGCGGTTGCGCTGCAACAGCGCTGGGCCGGCCAGCTCTACTGGTACGACGGCGGCCATGTCGGTCAGGTCTTCTCGCGGCGCGTGCAGCGGGTCACCGAGCGATTCCTGCGCGGGGTTGCCGGCTGATGGCGGCGAGCCGGACGGCCCGCGAAGTCGTCGAGCTTTACAATCTCGTGGTCTGGAATGAAGGCAACCTCGACTTGGCCGAGGAGTTGTTGGCCGACACCGTCATCCGGCATGAGGTCGGTGCGGCGCACACCCTGACGCACGCTCAGGCCGTCCAACGGGTAGCGGACATGTGGCAGCTGGTCGACTCGCTGCACTTCGACCTGAACATCGTCATCGCGGGTGACGACGGCGAGCACGTCGCGATCGTCTACGACTCGACCATCACGGCCAGCGATGGCACCGAAACCCACACCGAAACCAAAATAGCCAGCATCGAGGTGTTCCGCGTCGTCGACGGCAAGATCAGCGAGGTCTGGAATTGCGGCTACCAGCAAGGAGTTTGGAATTGACTGATCGCACACTGGACGAATTGGGCTACTACCTGCTGGCCGGGGCGGGCGGTGAGGGACCGGCAACCTTGATGGACGAGGCGCGTCGCGGCGAGGAGCTGGGCCTCGGCACCGCGTTCATCTCCGAACGTTGGAACGTCAAAGAAGCCTCCTCGCTCGTCGG
This sequence comes from uncultured Actinomycetota bacterium, assembly GCA_963845595.1. Classification (GTDB taxonomy): domain Bacteria; phylum Actinomycetota; class Actinomycetes; order Mycobacteriales; family Mycobacteriaceae; genus Mycobacterium. The sequence continues at coordinate 155,734 of CAWJSU010000001.1, read as the reverse complement.
GGCCGCATGCGCGGTGACCAATCGGATGCAGATCGCCACCGCGGCAACCAATCACAACACCCGCCATCCGTTGATCACCGGATCGTGGGCGGCCACGATGCACCGGCTCTCCGGCGGCCGGTTCACGTTGGGCATCGGCCGCGGGATCGCCGCGATCTACGGGGCGTTCGCCATACCGGCGGTGACGACCGCGCAGATGGAGGATTGGGCCCAGGTCATGCGCCGGTTATGGCACGGCGAGGTGATCTTCAACCACGACGGCCCGATGGGCAAATACCCAATCCTGTTTCTCGACCGGGACTTCAACGAAGATATTCGACTGGCGTTGGTTGCTTTCGGGCCCAACACGCTCGCGCTCGGGGGCCGGGTGTTCGACGACGTCATCCTGCACACCTACTTCACCCCGGAGACGTTGCAGCGCTGCGTCAAAACCGTCAAGTCCGCCGCGGAAAAGGCGGGCCGTGACCCGGCCAGCGTGCGGGTGTGGTCCTGCTTCGCCACGGTCGGTGACCACCTTCCCGAGCAGTTGCGGCTGAAGAAGACCGTGGCGCGTCTGGCCACGTACCTGCAGGGGTACGGCGATTTGATGGTGCAGACAAACAACTGGGATCCCGCCGTGCTACAACGGTTCCGGGAAGATTCGGTGGTGACGTCGATCGCCGGTGGGATCGATCACAAGGCCACGCCCGAGCAGATCGAGCACATCGCGACGTTGATTCCCGGCGAATGGCTCCAAGCGTCGGCCACCGGGTCGGCGCACCAGTGCGTGGACCGCATCCGCCGCGAATTCGATTACGGCGCCGACGCGGTGATCATGCACGGCGCCACCCCCGACGAGCTCGAGCCTGTGGTCGCGGCGTACCGCGTCGGCGATTAATCGCGAGCGTGCGTGAAATGCCGCTTCACCACGGTGTGTCGCGCACAAATGCGCACTCTCGCGAGAGGGCTCACGGCATGATCACGGTGCGGGTCACCGGTTCGGCGGCGGCTTGCCGGCTCGACAGGCCGCGCAGCAAGGAAGCCAGCAGCGCGTCACGCGTCTCACGCGGATCGATGAGTTCGTCGAATCCCATATGCTCGGCCGACCGGTACGACGCTTGCAGCTCGGCGTTGCGCAGCTTGGCGGACAGGTCCTCGCCGGCGTGCGATGCGCGACTGAGCGCCGCGGCGCTCATGGCTCCCATGGTGGCGCCCGGGTAGGCGAAGGTGGCCGCCTGCTGGTCGAACCCGAGCAGCGACATGACCATGGAGCCAAAGCCGTACGCCTTACGAAGCGTGACGTGCAACTTGATCGTGGTGGCGGCGGTCTGGGCGGCGAACATGCGTGCGCCGCTGCGAAGTACACCCTCGCGTTCGGAGCGGCTGCCGGGCAGCATTCCAGGGTTGTCAGCCAGAAAGACGAGCGGCAAGTGGAAAGAATCGGCCACCATGATGAAGTGCGCCGCCTTGTCGGCGGCGGCGGCGTCGATGGATCCGGCCAGCACCTGCGGCTGGTTGGCGACGACCGCGACGGGATGCCCCCCGAGGTGGGCGAACGCGCAGATGATCGCCTTGCCTAACCGCGGTTGAACTTCGAACCAGTCCGGATTGTCGAAGACCACATCGAGCACCGCGCGCATGTCGTAGACGCGGCGGTTGTCGCGGGAGACGATGTCCAGCAACTCGGGCGTCGCCCGGGGCCCGGTGCTGTCGTCCCCGGGCAGCGACGGTGGGTACGACCAGGCACTCGGCGGGAAATACGACAGATAGCGGCGAATGTCGGCGAGCACGCTTTCGTCATCCTCGGCGACGTTGTGGATGACCCCGCTGGGCAGCGCAACATCCGGCCCGCCCAGGTCCTCTTTCGAAATGTCCTCGCCCGTAGACTCTTTGACCACCGGAGGCCCGGCGGTGAAGATGGTGCCCTGGCTGCTCATGATCCGGAAGTCGCACACCGGGGCGACCAGAGCGCCGTGTCCGGCGGAGGGTCCGAGCACCGCGGCGACGGTCGGGACCCGCCCCGAACACTGGGTTTGCGCGAGCAAGTCGGTTGGGGTGCGCCCATAGTGCCCGCCGGTCGGACGAAAGCCGGCGCCGTCGAGCAGCATCACCAGCGGGATCCGGTTGCGAACCGCCAGCTCGGCGATCCGGTAGCGCTTGGAGTTGCCTCCGGGCCCGATGCTGCCCGCCATCGTGGTGAAGTCCTCGGCGCCCACCATCACCGGCGCTCCGTTGATGTTGCCGGAGCCGGTGATGATCGCGTCGGCCGCGATCTCACCGCCGACGAGCGTGCCGATTTCGCGGAACGTGCCCGGGTCGAGGAGTCGCTCGATGCGCGCCCGAGCGTCCAGCTTCCCCTTGCCGCGGTGCTTGTCGAGCCGCTCGGGCCCGCCCATGGCCCGCGCCTGCTGGCGGCGACGGTCGAGATCGTCGAGCGTCTCGGCCCAGTCCTCTGCTTTGGTCATGCGTCTGTCCTACATACTGGATTGCTTACTGTAAAGTTACCCGGATGGGTAGCTCCCCCCGCCTCAAGGTCGACGGGGGCATCCCCAATCAACTCACACGGGTTGCTGAGGCGGCCGGCGCCCTCGAGCAAGAGGGGTATGACGGGGGCTGGACGTTCGAAACCAGTCACGATCCGTTTCTGCCGCTGCTGCTTGCCGCCGAGCACACGGCGCGACTCGAGCTCGGCACCAACATCGCGGTGGCGTTCGCGCGCAATCCGATGATCGTGGCCAACATCGGCTGGGACCTGCAGGCCTACTCGCAGGGCCGGTTCATCCTCGGCCTCGGGACGCAGATCCAGCCGCATATCGAGAAGCGATTCAGCATGCCGTGGAGCCATCCTGCGCGTCGGATGCGCGAGTTCGTTTCCGCGCTGGACGCGATCTGGTCGGCTTGGCGAGAAGGCACCAAGCTGCGTTTCGAGGGTGAGTTCTACACCCACAAGATCATGACCCCGATGTTCACGCCCGAACCGCACCCCTATCCCGCGCCGAAGATCTTCGTCGCCGCCGTCGGTGAAGCGATGACCGAGACGTGCGGTGAGGTCGCCGACGGCCACCTCGGTCATCCGATGGTCTCGAAACGCTATCTCAATGAGGTGACCATGCCGGCGTTGCTACGTGGCATCGAACGCGCCGGCCGCGATCGCAAGGATTTCCAGGTCTCGTGCGAGGTGATGGTGGCCACCGGTGAGACCGACGCTGAGCTGGCCGCCGCCGCCACCGCCGCGCGCAAGCAGATCGCCTTCTACGGATCAACGCCGGCTTACCGCAAGGTGCTTGAGCTGCATGGCTGGGGCGACCTGCACACCGAACTGCACCGCCTCTCCCTGAAAGGGGAGTGGGACACCATGGGCACGCTGATCGACGATGACATGCTTGGCGCTTTCGCCGTAGTCGGACCGGTCGACACGGTGGGCGACGCCCTGCGAAGTCGCTGTGACGGTGTGGTCGACCGCGTGCTGCCGATCTTCTTCTCCGCCTCGCAAACCTGTATTGCCACCGCACTGAAGGAGTTTCGCCAGTGAGCGCACCCACGGTGGACGAAGCCGCCCGGTTATTGGCAGATCCGATGGCCTACACCGACGAGCAGCGGCTGCACGCGGCGCTGACTCAGTTGCGCGCCAGCGCCCCGGTGTCATGGGTCGACGCGCCGAACTACCGGCCGTTCTGGGCGATCACCAAGCACGCCGACGTGATGGACATCGAACGCGACAACGTGCTGTTCACCAACTGGCCGCGCCCCGTCCTGGCGACCAGGCAGGGCGACGAGCTTCAAGCCGCTGCGGGTGTTCGCACGCTGATTCATATGGACGACCCGCAGCACCGGGTGGTGCGCGCGATCGGCTCGGATTGGTTTCGCCCCAAGGCGATGCGGGCGCTGAAGGTTCGTGTCGATGAACTGGCCAAGATCTACGTCGACAAGATGATGGCGGCGGGTCCCGAGTGCGATTTCGCTGCGCAGGTCGCGGTCAATTACCCGCTCTACGTGATCATGTCGCTGCTGGGCCTGCCGGAGGCCGACTTCCCGCGCATGCTCAAGCTGACCCAGGAGTTGTTCGGCAGCGCCGACAGTGAGTTCAGGCGCGGTACTACCAGTGAGGATCAGTTGCCGGCGTTGCTGGATATGTTCCAGTACTTCAACGGGGTGACCGCGTCGCGCCGCGAGCATCCGACCGAGGATCTCTCGTCGGCGATCGCGAACGCCCGTATCGACGGTGAGCCGCTGTCTGATATCGACACGGTGTCCTACTATCTCATCGTCGCCACCGCCGGTCACGACACCACCAGCTCGACCATTTCCGGTGGCCTGCACGCACTCATCGAGAATCCAGAGCAGTGTGCGCGGCTACGCGACGATCTGGGCTTGATGCCGCAGGCTAGCGAGGAGATGATCCGCTGGGTTACCCCGGTCAAGCACTTCATGCGCACCGCCGCCAAGGACACCGCGGTGCGCGGAATACCCGTCGCCGCGGGGGAATCCGTGCTGCTGTCCTATGTTTCGGCCAACCGCGACGAGGAAGTCTTCGATGACCCGTTCCGCTTCGACGTCGGGCGCGAGCCCAACAAACATGTCGCCTTCGGCTATGGCGTGCATTTCTGTATGGGTGCGGCCCTGGCCCGGATGGAGGTCAACAGCTTCTTCACCGAACTGCTGCCGAGGCTAAAATCCATTGAGCTGACCGGTGATCCGCAATTCGTCGCCACTACGTTCGTCGGTGGCCTCAAACACCTGCCGGTGCGCTACTCGTTTGGGTAGGCCGCACGGCTGGGCTTGGCTAGCATCGGATTTCAATAGTTGTATTCGATGTGGACGACGTCGGAGGTCGGCCGCGACTGGCAGGTAAGAATCCAGCCATCAGCAACGTTGTCGGTGCTGAGTCCGTCGTTCCGCTCCATGTGAACATTGCCAAGGAGCAGCCTCGCCTTGCAGGTGCCACATCCGCCGCCGATGCATGTGTAGGGGGCATCGACCCCGGCGCGCAGCGCCGCCTCCAGCAGCGACTCATCACCCACCGTCGTGGTCTGTTCGGTTACCGCGCCCCGGCTGACCACGACCGTCGACAGCATCGGAACGCCATCATCGGCAAGCTCCGGCTGGCTCGTCGAGATGGACCACTCGCCCGCCGTGCCCAGGCCGCCGTGCCGCTCGGTGCGGGGATTGTGGTCGACGCGCCACCTGCGGTATTGCGACGGCGTGAGTTCGGACCCCCACGCGGTAGAGATCGGCACACCGCGCTCGAGGAAATCGGCCTCGGTCCTCTTCCAGGCCTGCACCCACAGGTAGAACGGAATCCGCGGGTGGATGTGGTGCACGACGTGGAAGTTTTGGGAGAACATCAGCGGGTTCATGACGCGTTCCCAGCCCACCCGGACCCTGGTTGCCCGCACGGCGTCGATCTTGGCGGTGGCACCGAGATCGTGATGCGGTAAAAAGTCGAACCACCAGGCAAGGATTGCCTGAGCCAGGCGCTGCGGAAGCAGGTAGATCAGCGCCAGGTCCCAGCCGTGACCACACCAGATCAGCGTGCTGAACAGCGTCACCAGGACGGTGAGGTCGATCAGCACGCCCACGATCTCCTTGCGCGGGCGGTGGCGCAGTCGGGATATGGCAAAACGGGCGTACCAGGCGTCGATGGTGAGCCACCGGAGCGGAAGTTGCCAGGACGGACCGGTGTGGGCCCAGGCGTCGGGATCGGTACGCGGGTCCTCGTTGGTGTTGCGGTGGTGTTCACCGTGGATGTACCTCATCAACGGAAACGTCCCCCACAGCGCCAAGAACGGCATCGACAAGCGGCCGAAGAGTTCGTTTACCCACTTGGCTCGCCCGACCGTGCCGTGGATGGAGTCATGTAGCACGGTGAACATGGCGTAGGTCGCCACGAGGTGGGCGGGAATCGTGACCACAAACTTCCACCGGGTCAGATCAATGAGTACGACCGTGGTCGCCGCCAGCCAAAGCGCCAGGGCACCAAACCAGATGAGCACGGTTGGGATGGCAATCCTCGGCACGGTCAGTCCCGGGTCCGAAGCACCCCGATAGGTAACAACCGTTTCACTCGCGGATGCCACACGCCGATGGGCGAGCCCGGCGTCCACATCGACCTCCGTCAAGACCGTGGGCCTCATTTCCTGGGCTCGCATAAGTGGACCAGAGCTGCGTACCGGTCGGTCGGCCCGGGCGGCAGGGCCAAACGACTCAGCGCCAGACATGTTGTCATGGATTCTCGAGGTGACGCCACCCGGCCCGCCGAACACCAGCCCCTCCGCATGCATCAGCCCAGCGGCACCGCCGGCTGGGGCGACGGCAGCGCCGCCGACACCTCATCGGCACCGGGCCGGTCCGCCAGTATGTTCAGCGCTGGCACCCCATACGACATTGCTGTCCTCTCGCCTATCAGGATGATCAGCGGTCTGCCTTCGATGTAGCTAACTAGCATCGCCATTGCTTTGTGCGTCTTTAGAACACTATGAGTGTGCAATTTTGCTTGTTTTGTTCCTAATAGTATGTATTCTGTCCATACAGGTGCATTTTCGGTATCTACCTCTGGGTGCACCGGACGCGGCGTAACCGTGGCCCGCCTTCGGGTCGGCCTGCTTCCGTAAAGGAGGAGCACATGGCGGTGGTGACGACACAGCCGAAGGCGCTGACGTCTGCGAATGCCGGATTTGGTGCCCGCGTCTGCAACAAGGTTTTGGGCCGGCGTTCGGGATCGGCCTGTTGTTTGATCACGGATTTAGATTTAGGAGGGCAGTGATGTCGTTTCTGGTGGCGGCTCCGGACATGCTGACGGCGGCGGCGACGGATTTGGCGGGTATCGGATCGACGGTGCAGGCGGCCAACAGCGCTGCGTCGGCCCAGACCACCGGTCTAGTGGCCGCCGGTGCCGATGAGGTGTCGGAGGCGGTGGCGGCGCTGTTTTCCGGCCACGCGCAGGTCTATCAGGCGCTCAGCGCTAAGGCGGCGGCGTTTCATGCCCAGTTTGTGCAGGCGTTGACTGGTGCCGGGACGTCGTATGCCAGCACCGAGGCCGCCAGCGTCTCGCCGTTGCAGGGCATGCAGCAGGGTGTGCAGGCCATAGAGCAGGACGTGCGCGGTGCCGCCGACTGGGTCGGGCAGACCGCGTATCAGACCACGACTAAGTTCGACACCGCGATGCTCAATGGCATCGACAAGGTGGTGGGGACCCTCCAGCAAAGCGGCCTGCAGCCCGTGACCCACGGGATACAAAATGTGATCAATGCGCCCACCGACCTGTTGCTGGGGCGCCCGCTGATCGGCAACGGCGCCAACGGCACCGCCGCGAGCCCCAACGGGCAAGCCGGCGGAATTCTGTGGGGCAACGGCGGCGACGGCTACAGCTACACCTCCGCAAGCGGCGTTACCACAACCATCAACGGTGGTAACGGTGGTTCCGCCGGGTTCATCGGCTCCGGCGGGGCCGGTGGCGGCGGCTGGCTAGGTGGGGCCGGTGGGGCCGGCGGCCACGGCGGGTGGATTTACGGTAGCGGCGGGATCGGCGGGTCCGGCGGGTCCGCTGCAGGTACAGCCCTGCAGGTCGCTGGGACCGGCGGCAACGGCGGCGCCGCCGGAATATGGGGCAGCGGTGGGGCCGGTGGGGTCGGCGGGGCCGGCGGGTTGGGGTACGGCGCTACTGGGAACGTATTCACCCAGTGCGGTGGAAACGGCGGGGCCGGCGGCCACGGCGGGTTCCTGTATGGCGAAGGCGGCGTCGGCGGGGCCGGCGGGCTGGGGGGGTCAAGTGACTGCGTATTCGGTGGGACGGGTGGGAATGGCGGTCTTGGCGGTGGTGCCGGGCTGATCGGCCAGGGTGGGGCCGGTGGGGCCGGCGGGGCCGGCGGGGCCAGCAATTACGGCGGCGGGTTCGGCGGCGTCGGCGGGACCGGTGGCCAGGGCGGCTGGATCTTCAGCGAGGGCGGCGGCGGGGCCGGCGGGGCTGGCGGCGCCGGCGGGGCCGGCCTTTGTGGGTCCGCCGGTGGTGGGGGTGGCTATGGCGGTCTCGGCGCTGCCGCCAGGTTCATCGGCTCCGGCGGGGCCGGTGGTGTCGGCGGTGCAGGCGGGGTCAGCGACGGCGGCACCGGCGGGTTAGGTGGGACCGGCGGTAACGGCGGCCTCGCCGCGCTGGCATGCGGCTTCGGTGGGGTTGGCGGTGCCGGTGGGGCCGGCGGGGCCGGTGTCGATGGCGGGTCCGGTGGCGGCGGAGGTGTCGGCGGTTGGGGCGGCGCCGCGAGGATTATGGGCGACGGTGGCGGCGGCGGTGCCGGTGGAGTCGGCGGGACCGGCTACTGCGCCGGGGACGGCGGCACTGGTGGCGGCGGCGGCTTGGGCGGGTTCTGGTACGGCAACGGCGGGGGCGGCGGGGTCGGCGGGGCCGGCGGCTTCGGCTACGGCCAGATCGCGGGTACCCCCACCGGTGGTGCTGGTGGTTCGGGCGGTGCCGGCGGCAGCGCCTTGGTACTTGGCAATGGTGGTGACGGCGGGGACGGCGCGTACGGCGGGTACGACGCTCTCGGGCAGACCGCGTCGGTTGGGACCGGCGGTACCTTCGGTTGGTATGGGACAGTTTTCGGCAAGATCGGCCTTGATGGTCTAACGCCTTAATGGTCTAACACCGTCTTGATGAGTAGGTAGCTACGGCCGAAGTCAACAGCTTCTTCGTTGAACTGCTGCCGCCGCTGAAATCGATTGAGCGCAGCGGTGATCCGCGCTGCTGTGAACCTGGCGTGCGGATCCAGACCGAGCGCGAAACGTGGCGGGCTAGATGGCGGCCGAGATCTCCTTGAGCATCGCCGGGCCGTGATTGTCGGCCAGTATCGATGTGCCGTTTTTGTCCCAATAGCCGTTGACCAAGATGGCAATGCCCAACGGCTCTTGGGCGGGTCCGGGGGGCGTAAACCCGATCCAGCAGGAGCAGCCACCCGCCGATGTCAGGCCGTCTTTCCAGACGATCTGCGGCGGGCCGGGCTGGACCTGCCACGCCAGTCCCATATTCGCCGGTCCCCGTTTGGATTCCCCGCACACATCAACCGACAATGCGGATGGCTGCGTGGTGGTGGCCAGCCCCTTCATCAGGGCCGCCGGACCGTTCACGGCCCCCAGCTGCGTCAGCAGCCAGGTATGCATATCGGCCGCCGACGACTTGATATCCGAAGGGGCGCCGGACGACACATCGCCGCCGTTGGGATGCGCGCGCGCCAGTGGAGCACCGGCGGGCACGATCGTCACGGTGTCGGGCATGTTCAGCGGCCCGGTGATCTGGTCATGCAAAAGACCCGTATACGACAGGATGGGCGCGGTCGCGGGATTACCTCCGTCGGCACAGCCGTACGCGGAGACGGCGGCGTAGCCCAGCGTGACGAAGCCGACGTTCGAATAGACCCAGCAGCTCCCCGGTTGCGGGCCGGTGTGTGTCTGCCACAGATCCACCAGGCCGGACGGCGCTGCGGACGGGCTTTTGCGGAATAGTCCTTCACCGTCTTGCGGGCCAGTGGTTTCCCGGGCCACACCCGACGTGTGCTGCGCCAGCATCCTCGGGGTGATCTGCTGCATCGTCGCACTCAGATCGCCGGTGTTGCCCAGATATCCGCCCAGATAGCGCTTCAAGCCGGCGTCCCAGTCAAAGCAGTCCGGCCGCGTCGACACCCCGTTGGCGAACAGTGCGGCGGTGAAGGTCTTGGTGACCGATCCGATCGAGAAAATTGTTCTCGCGGTGGGAGGGGTCTGCTCAGCGACGGTTCCATACATGTAAAAGCGATTGAATTGGTGGTTGGGATAGGCGAAGGCCACCGCGACCCCATAGTTTGGTCCGGGTGCTTTGGCCCGCAGGCGACCCAGCAGCGTTTGCGCCCGATCACCGATGATGCGGTCCAAGTCCGCCTGGGTGAGCCTGATCGGCCGGGCGGTCGGGACCCCTGTCGTGCTCGGGGTCGTGCCCGAGGTTGGGGTCGGGTTTGGAACCGGGCTGGCGGTCCCGGTCGGCTCGGAACGCGGGGGCGTCGCGGGTGAACTACAGGCAGCCGTCCCGGCGGTCAGCGCCCCAGCGAGACCGACAATGCCCGCTTCCGCTGCGAGCCACCCGAACTCGCGGCGCGATATGCCGCCCATGTGACTGCCTTTCCCACGCTTTGCGCCACTCCATAGTCGCTAATCACTCGCCAATTAGTAAATGCCATTGGCTGTGATCGCTACACTCCCCGTGGAGGAGCCATCGATATGACGCATAGGACGATCATCATCACCGGTGCCAGTGACGGCATTGGCGCCGCGGCGGCGCGTCGGCTCAGCCGAAGCGGCGAAAACGTTGTCGTGGTAGGCCGGTCGGAAAGCAAGACCACCGCGGTGGCCGCGGAACTGGGTGCGGACTACTTCGTGGCCGACTTCGCCGACCTGTCCCAGGTGCGTGCGTTGGCAGACAAAATCCGTTCCGAGTACCCGCGCATCGACGTTCTGGTTAACAACGCCGGTCTGATGCTGCACAAGGTCCACCTCACTCCCGATGGCTATGAGATGACGTATCAAGTCAACTACTTGGCGCCGTTTCTGCTCACCACCCAGTTGTTGGATCGGCTCGTCGACTCCCGCGCCACCATCGTGAACACGACCAGCTCGTCGCACCGGCTGGTTCGCATCGCCACGGCCGCCGACCTGGAGAACACATCCATTCGCCGGCCCAGCATCGCCTACGCCTACTCGAAGCTTGCAATTGTCTTGTTCACCAAGGAATTACACCGGCGCTGCCACGCCGACGGGCTCTGGGTTGCGACGGTTCACCCCGGCTATGTCAACTCCAACTTCGGGCCGGCATCGGAATCGCGGGCCATGGCCTTGATGGACCGGTACACGCCGATATCCCGATTCATTGCGAGTTCAGACGAGGGAGCCGACCAGCTGGTCTGGCTGGCCTCGAGCAAGCCCGGTGTCGACTGGAAGCCCGGTGAGTATTACTCGCGGCACAAGATCGCCAAAGCCAACCGCGCGGCCAACGATCCCCGCCTTGCCTCCGAGTTGTGGGATCGCACGATGGCCAAGATCACGGCCTAACCATTAACGACGTAGTAGAGCGCCACGATCACCACGAACTGGCCGATGCAGAACGGCAACGGTACGGAGAATGACAGTCGTCGCTTCGAGCTGCGCCAAATCACCAGGGCAAGGTCGAGGAGTGCCAGAATTGCGCTGACGCCCACGGCAATCGGGCCACCGATGCTGCGCCCGGGGTTACTACAGTCGAGATGGTGATACCTGCACCTCGACTCGAGGTACTCCTGTTCGCCGCCGATACCGGCCGACATCAACACCGTGAACAGCACCAGCGAGCCGTGTGCCAGCAGCAACACAAGTGCGACAAAAATATCCGCCCAGCGCCGGGGAAAGCCGAGCCGATCCGTCGACATGGTTCGATTATTCCCACAAGACGGCGTGCCAAGCCCATCGCGGATGGAGCGGAAAGGGGGAGCGCCGTGTTAGGTGTTCATCACTCGGCGATCTGCACCGCCGATGTCGAACGATCGCTTCGATTCTGGCGGGACGGACTCGGCCTCACCGAACTGTTCGACCACACCTTCACCGGCGATTGGTCAGAACTGTTCGGGGCCAAAAGCAATCGGCTCAGGTCGATATTCCTGGGCGATCCGCAAACGCCCGACACCGGGATTGTCGAACTGGTGGAATTCGCCGGTGCCGACGAGGCGCTGCCCGCGACATCCGCATCCTCATCGCCCCGGCACGGGTTCTTCCTGCTCTCGCTGCAGCGCGATGTCGACGAGACGCTTTCCGCCTTGGCCGCATTGGGTTTCACCGCCGGTGTTCGTCGCATCAGTGTTGCCGCCCCGGCCGGAAAGACGGTCCCGATGGCGGTCGTCACCGCGCCGGACGGCGTGCTCGTCGAGTTGATCGGGCCTGCGCAATGAGCGACTCGATCACCACAACTGCTCTGGTGACCGGTGGCGCATCCGGGATCGGGCGTGCGGTCGCCGGGCTGCTGCGCGACGCCGGCCACCGCGTCGTGGTGTGGGACCTGTCAGATGCCGATATCGCCTGTGACATCAGCGATCCGGACGCGGTGTCGGCGGCGATGGAACGCACCGTGCGCGAGCACGGGGTACCCACCCGAATCGTGACCTGCGCCGGAATCGGTGCGTCGGGCCTGCTGTTGAAACAGTCGCCCGCGCAGTGGGAACGGGTGCTGGCGGTGAACCTCACCGGCACCTGGCTGACCATCCGGGCCGGGGCGCAGGCCATGATCGACGCGAAAGCTGGTGGTTCGATTGTCGCGGTCTCCAGCATCAGCGGCACCGTCGCCGATCGGGATATGGGCGCTTACTGCGTGTCGAAGGCGGGGGTGGACATGCTGGTGAAGGTGGCCGCGGCGGAGTGGGGGAGTCATGGCATCCGGGTGAACGCCGTCGGACCCGGCGTCACCCGAACACCGATGCTGGTGGACGCCGAACGGCTGCCCGGCTGGATGGAAGCTCTGTCCGAGCGCACGGCGTTGGGCCGCGTGGGTGAGGCCGCCGACGTGGCCGGCGTCATCGTGGGCGTCCTCGAGCTGCCCTGGGTGACCGGGCAGGTCGTGCACGCCGACGGGGGCCTGGCCCTGCACAGTCCGATCGACGCGTACGGGCAACTTCAACGCGTGATGGCCCGCAAGAAGTAAGATCAGCTTATCCCGAAATCGATTATGCCCCTGATGATTTCACCGTTGATGAGATCCCGATAGGCATCGTTGATGTCGTCGAGGCGATAGCGCCTGGTGATCATCTCGTCGAGCTGTAGCCGCCCGGTTTGGTAGAGCCTGGCCAGTCGGGTGATGTCCGCCTTCGGGTTGCACGAGCCGAAGACGGTGCCCGCCAGGGATTTGTTCATCAGGATGAAGTCCTGCAGGTCGATATTGACCGACCGAGTCAGCTGCGAGGTCATGCCGGTAAGCACGCACGTCCCGCCCTTGCGGGTGAGGTGCAGCGCGTCCCGGACATCATCGGGGGTGATCAGCGAAGGCGAGACTACGACGGCGTCCGCCATGACCCCGTACGTCAGGTCGCGCACCAGGTCCAGCGCCTCGGCTGCCGTCGCCGCACTGTGGGTGGCGCCGAAGTGCAATGCCGATTTCTGTTTGAACTCAACCGGATCGACGGCGACGATGTGCGCGGCGCCGTTGATCCGGGCACCCTGGATGGCTCCGGTACCGATTCCTCCGACACCGATCACGACGACGGTATCGCCCGCCCGCATCCCGGAGCGGTTGGCAACCGAACCGTAGCCCGTTGGAATGGCGCACGACAGCAGCGCGCTCGGCGCCAGCGGAAGGTGCGGCTCGATCTTCACCAGTGAATTCGTGGATACCACGGTGTGTGTGGCGAATGCACCCACCTTCGCCAGATGGCCTAATGGCTTGCCGTCGGCGGTGTGATGGCGGAATGTGCCGTCGGTCGGCATTCCCGGAGTCAGGACGGTCGCCCCGACGTCGCAGATGTACTCCATTCCCGTTGCGCACCAGCGGCATTGGCCGCAGACGGCGACGAACGACATCACCACGTGGTCGCCGACGGCGAATTCAGTGACTCCTTGGCCGACTTCACGCACCGTCCCCGAACCTTCGTGACCGCCGATCGTCGGGAACATGGTTGGCAGCCCGAGGGATCGCAGCACTTCGTTGGGTGCCGAAAGGTCGCCCTTCAGGATGTGGTCGTCGGAGTGACACAACCCGGCTGCGGCCATCTCGACCAGGACTTCACCCGCGCGCGGCGGGTCGAGCTCGAAGTCCTCGACAGACCACGGCCCGCCGACATCGTGCAGGATCGCCGCGCGGCTCCTCATGCGGAGGGGGCGAACGTGACCGGCAGCTTGTTTGGCGACCGGAAGATCAGTCCGATGATTTTGGACTCCTCGCCGGTGCCGTCGTCGGGAACAAAAGCCAGGTCCGTGATGCGATCGAACAGGCTGTTCAACATGACCCGGGTTTCCAGCCGGGCGAGATGCATACCGAGGCACATGTGGATACCGCCGGCGAAGGCGATGTGGGCTTGGCGGGGCCGGCGGATGTCGAATGTGTTGGGGTTGGTCCACCGGCGTTCGTCTCGGTTGGCCGAGCCCATGCACATGTCGATCTGCGCGTCGGGCGGGATTGTCTTGCCGCCGATTTCGATTTCTTGAGTGGTGGTCCGGGTGACCGACGTCAGCGGGGTTTCGAACCGCAGGCCTTCCTCGATCGCGCTCGGGATCAGTGACCGGTCCTGGTGCACCATCGCCAACTGTTCGGGGTGGGCCAGCAGTAAGTACAGCAGGTTGCCCGACGAACGGTAGGTGGTCTCCAGCCCGGCCGGCAGCAGCAGCCGCAGGAACGCGATGATGGCTTCGTCGGTGAGCTTTTCGCCGTCGATCTCGGCGGCGACCAGGTCGCCGATGATGTCGTTGGTGGGTTTGCGGCGCCGCTGCTCCACCTGGTTGAGGAAGTAGCCGTGCAACTCCGCTGCCGCGTTCAGCCCCGCCATGATGTCGGTCGGGATCGAGATGAGATCCAGCGACAATCGCCGGAAGAGGTCGAGGTCCTCAGGGGGGAGTCCGAGCAGAACAGAGATGATCCGGGTCGGAAACTCGAACGTCACCGCTTTCACCAGGTCCGCCTGACCATCGTTTTTGATTTCGTCGACCAGCTGATCGCAGACCGGCCCGATCACCGACGGCTCCCAGCGTTCCAGCGCGGTGGCGCGGAAGGCCTTGGCCACCAGGTTGCGGTGGTCATGGTGTTCTTTGCCGCCCATCGCCAGGATGGTGTGCCCCATCACCAATCCGATGCTCTTGTCGTAGGCGGCCGAGGTGAAGATCCGGTCGTCGCGGAAGGCCTGGAACACCCCGTCGTAACCGAACAGGACCCACTCGTCGCTCGGCCACAATTCCTCCGGCATCTGGGATTGGTCCATCAAGGAGCCGTGCCAGACCGGATCGGTGTGCCGCATGTACTCGAAGAACGGATAGGGACTGGTTTCACCGGTGATGTCGAGGCTGACGGGTTGGCCCTTAGGGCCGACGCCGTGGGTGCCGAGCGTCATCAGCGTCCTCCTGAGGAACCGGGTAAGGCCGTTTGCGCGGGTCGGTCCCAGACCGCACCCGACGCCCGCGGCGGGTGTGTACCTAGTGGAATATCGCTATCATAATATAAATAGCAACGAAGCCCAACGACTTGTGGTGGTTACCGTAACGGGCTCAGTATTGATATTTGACACTCGTTAAAAGGCGGTGCTTCTCCGGTGCTCAAACGCCGATTCGTGTGCTCCCTCGACGAGCTACCGCCCGGCGGCATGAAACTGGTCGACGTGGGGAAATTCGGCGTGGGCGTGTACAACGTGCGCGGTGCGCTGTACGCGATCGTGAACTACTGCGCGCACGAGGGCGCCCCGCTGTGTCAGGGCTTGATCGGCGGCACCAACGAATCCGCCCCCGATGAGCCTGGCCGGCTACGTCGCGTGCGCGACGGGCAGATCGTGCGATGCCCTTGGCATAATTGGGAATTCGACGTCACCACGGGTCAAAATGTCGCCGATCCGCGTCGCCGCGTCCGCACCTACCAAGTCGATATCGCCGACGGGAAGGTGTATCTGACCGCATGAGCGAGCCGATCAGCCCAGTTATTGATGCCAACGTGCAACCGCACTTTCGCTACAACGCCGAAATCCGGAGGTATCTCCCCGCGGCTCACCAGCTGCGGGCGATCCCCGACGTCGAGCAGCACTGGTACCAGGCCCCCGGCGGGGACTACCGCCAAGACCTCTACGGGGAGCACTACCCGGGGTCGGATCCCGAGACCGTCAGCCATCACCTGTTCGACGACCCGCCGGGTGGCATGGGAGTGGCCTACGCGATCCTGAACCCCCTGACGCGCGGCAACATCGCCGATTACCTGCTCAACAGCGGAATCTGCGCCGCGGTCAACGACTGGCTGCTCGACCGGTGGTTGGAGCCCGACACCACCAACCGTTTTCTAGGCACCATCCGCCTCAATCCCGAAGACCCGAAGGGCGCGGTCGCCGAGATCGAGCGGCTCGCCGAACACCCGAAGCTGGTGCAGGTCGGGGTTCCGATGCAGTCACGCGAGCCGTACGGCAAGCCGATGTTCGAGCCGATCTGGGAGGCCGCGGCCGCACACGGGCTGCCGGTGGCCGTACATATCAACGGCGGCAACGGCGTCGACCACCCGCCCACGTTCGCCGGGCATGCGCACACTTACCCGGGGTACGCGGCTTTCATGCCGCTCAACTACTTCGTCCACCTGGCCACGCTGATCGTCGAGGGCGTCTTCGGCCGGCACCCGGGCCTGAAATTTGTTTTCGCCGACGGCGGATACGACATCCTCACCCCCCTGATGTGGCGGTTGGACACCTTCTGGCTGTCGATGCGCGATCAGACGCCGTGGGTCGACCGCTATCCCAGTGAGTACCTCCCCGGCCATGTCCGGTTTTGTTCTTCGGCGTTCGACGGGCCGGTCGACGCTGACGAGATGCAGCGCTGGATGGACTTCACCGGCAAGGCCGACCTGTTGATGTATGGATCGAGCTACCCGCACTGGTCGATGTCGCCTCCGGACGTGATCGGGGCGGGACTTGATGATTCGCAACGCGACAAAGTGTTGTGGCGAAACGCCAGTGAGCTCTACGGGCTTAGGGAGAGGGTGTTATGACCACGATTGAAAAGGTGGAGTTGGCGGCCCTGCGAGAAGACGAAATAGCGGTCGCCATCGTCGACACCGACGTTCATCCGCTGCCGGTATCGACCGAGGTGCTCAAGTCCTACGCGCCCGCCGAATGGGTGGACAAGATGTGGCCGACCGGGAATGCGGTTTCCCCGGTGCCGCATTTCTACGACACCCCGGACTCGTACAAGACGATGTCGCTGCGTCTGGACGCCGCACCCCCGAGTGGCGGAGTCGCCGGCAGCGACCCGGATTTCGCCGCCAAGCAGCTGCTTGTCGACGCTGGCGTGAGCATCGCGTCGCTGGAGCCGATGTGCGACGCCCAGCTACCACAGGCCGAGCATGTGCTGAAGGGGACGTACAACGACTGGCTCGCCGACATCTGGCTGGACAAACACAACGCGCACGGCCGCTGGCGCGGCTCGATCAGCGTCAGCGCGCAGACACCCGAGCAGGCGGCGCGCGAAATAGAACGATGGGCGGGACATCCGTATATGGCCCAGGTGTTGATGACACCGCAGACGCGCGGAATCCCGTTCGGGAACCCGCATTTCGACCCGATCTACCAGGCCGCGTCACGCAACGGGCTTCCGGTGGCCACGCATCTGATGGGTCAGACGCCGTTCGAGTTGATCCCGCTGTACCCGGTCGGAAACCCCGCGCACTGGCATGACTTCTTCGCGTCCTGGCCGCTGTTGTACGTTTCGCACCTGATGAGCCTGGTGTTTGACGGCGCGTTCGATCGCCATCCCGACCTACGGGTGGTATTCATCGAGGGTGGCTTCACCTGGGCGATGCCGGTGATGTCGCGGATGGACCGGATCTGGGAAGCCCGCCGCGGCGACCTGCCGCAGGTGCGCCGCCGCCCGTCGGAGTATGTGCGCGAACACGTCCGGTTCACCACTCAGCCGCTCGAGGACGCCGACACCGTCAAGTTCCGCGAGTATCTGGAGATGATGGACATGGGCGACAATCTCATGTTCTCGACGGACTATCCGCACTGGAGCTACGACGCCCCGACATACGCGATCAACCGGTTCCCGCCGGACCAGCGCGAGCGCATCATGCGTGGTAACGCGACAGCCCTGTACGGCCTACCGGCGACCGTCAAGGCCCTTCCCGGAGAACGGCCCGACATCGGTGAAGTCGTCGATTAACTCCTTTGTCAGCGCATACGATGAAAATGGTCGAAGCTTGATATCGCCGGCATAGCCGACCTCTGGGAGCGCAACCGACCTGCATCGGCGACGAGTACGCGATGCCGCTGATCGGCAGCGACCAGCTCGACCGACACTGGTCCGGGTCGGCACCGGAACCGAATCCGACACCGCGCACACCGGCACCGGCTGGATCAACTGGCTGCTCACGGCCCGCGGCGAGGACTTTCGGATCTTTCACGACATGTAGTCGCAGGTCTACCTTGAAGATGGTTTTCGGAGACGGCCCCTTGTTCAGCGTGGAAGATAAGAGGGTATGACGCAAACGAATCTCACACGGCCGCAAGGCCTTAGCCGTGTCGATCCCGCGCTGCGAGACGCTGCGGCCGGGCTGGCCATCGTCGAATTCCGCGACGAGTCGCTGCCCGCCGAGCGGGAGCACGCGAATATGGTGGCCGCCGAGCGGGCCGTGGCGGTCGACACGAGCGGCGTCAGGATCGAATCGCGATCCATCGCCGGTCCCGATGGCGGCCGGCTGGATATTCGCCTGTACCGAGGCTCGACCGATTCCGGGACACCGGTGGTGGTGTACGCGCACGGCGGTGGGTTCGTGTCCGGGAACCTCGACACCGATCACGCGCATTGCGTGGAGCTGGCCCGTGACGCCCGCTGTCTGGTGGTGTCGGTCGACTACCGGCTGGCGCCGGAATATCCGTGTCCGGCGGCACTCGACGATGTCGAAGCGGGTTTCCGCTTCGCCATCGGAAAGGGAGCCGACCTGGGCGCGGACGCCAGCCGGGTCGCGGTGATGGGCCGGGATGCCGGTGCCGCCCTGGTTGCGGGTCTGGCCCAGCGGATGTTCGACGACGAAGGGCCGCCGATCCTGGTGGAGATCCTGCATCAGCCGATGCTCGACTCCGATGCCACCCCATCGCGGCGGGAGTTCCAGCGCACGCCGCGCCTCAACGGCCCTGCCGTCAGCCGGGCATGGGGCCACTACCTCGGCCACGGCAGCGCGAGCGGTCAACACGTCCCGGCGCACCGGGCGAATCTGGAGGGCCTGCCACCGACGTTCATCACCTGCTCCGAGATCGACCCGTGCCGCGACGAAGCCATCGATTACGCCAATCGGCTCTTGCACGCCTTCGTGCACACCGAATTGCATGTCGTCGCAGCGACATTCAACGGCTTCGACTCGTGGTGCCGGATTGGGTCGTCTCCCAGGAGAACCGGGCTCTGCACGCGCAGACACTGCGTCGCGCGTTCACTATCTAGACGGGCTCCATCTTCGTGATCAGCCAGGTGTCTTTGACCCTGGTCATGCTGACCAGCGCGCTGCTGCCCGTCGTGGTTGGGTTGGGACTGCCCTTGCTGGTGGTGCTCTGGTCGATGAAAACCAGAACGACCGCCGAATCGGGTCGCAGCTCCGACACCGCGGCGCTCTTCACCGAGGCTGTGGTCTTCAGCGAGTTCTGTTTGGCCGCAGGGGCGACGATCTGCTCAGTGAACTGGTTGTAGTACGACAGGAAATCCCCGGCCAGGTGCGACCTCGCGGCGGCGAAGTCCTGGTCCAGCGTCTCGGGTGAGTAAGACAGCAACGCGGCCGTCCCGTCAGACGCCGCGCGGATCACCGCCTTGGCGGTGTCGGGGTCGGTTTGTTGATCGGGCCGGTACTTGCTGAAGTACAGCCACGTCGCCACGCCGCCGGAGATCGCCACGAGCACGATCAGAATCACGGGGACGATTTTCCCGTTGCCCAGCACGCGCCGCAGGCCGCGGCGCTTGGTAACCGAGATGATTTCGGTTGCGTCCTCATCGATTTCATCCGTCACGGTACGAACTCAACTTTCGACATCTTGTATTGACCGCCGTCTTCGGTCACGGTGATTTTGAGCCGCACCGCCCGTGGTGGTTGTTGGTCCTTGGCGCCCGCCGGATTGGTGATGCGTGTCGTCGCCGAGACCAGTACCAATGCGGAATGCTCGTCCATGGACTCGAGGGCCGCCGCGTTCACGGTTCCTTCGGTGACCACCTTTGACCGCTGGACCGACGCCGTGAAATCGTCGGCCCGCTGCGCGAAGTCGTCCCTGAATTTGCCGGCAGAGCTGTCGATCAACCGCTGGACGTCTTCCTTGGCCCTGTTGAAGTCCATCGTCGTCATGTTGATGACGCCTCGTTTGGCCCCGGCGACGAACGCCGCGGCGCGCTGTTGCCGCTGGGTGGACTTGTGGTGCTGCCACATCATGAGTCCGCTGAGCGCGGCAAAGGAACAGATGAGAAGGATCGCGGCCGCTTTGCCGATCGCCGATCGCGACGGGAGCCGCAACCACCGTCGCCAGAGGGGCTTGGCTAGGTCCTCTTGGTCCTCCAGGTCCTCCAGGTCCTCCAGGTCCTCTTGGTCCTCTTGGTCCTCCAGGTCCTCCGGTATTACGTATTCGACTGTCTCGGCGGCGGCTGCCGCTTCGTCGGCGGCTTCCTCTTCGTCATCGGCAGGATCGACGGTGTCGTTGTCCTTGGCGGCCTCGGCGGCCTTTGCGGACTCCTCCAGGGCTAGCGCTTCACGTCGCAGCCGGGCGGCCCGGGCGCGGGCATGTGCGGCGGCCGCCTGCGCTTCGGCTTCCGCGGCTTCTGCCTCGGCTTCTTCGACCAACGCCATCGCGTCGGCTTTCGATTTGGGCGAATCAGCCCGCGGTTCGTTCGCCTCAGCCATCGCGGTTACACCTCGTCAGCATCATTATCGACTGAACTCCGGTATCTCTTACTGTATGCCCATTGCTACCATCAGAGTCGCTACCGAACCCCGACGAGGACCGATCAGGCGGATGATCATCCACCAAGACTTTCACCCCAACTTCCTCCCGGGATTTCTCCGTGGCCAACGAATGCCAACCAAGGACCTGCCGGCATCATGACCGCTGTCGACTCCCCCGAAAAGATACTCTTCGCCTCGACCACGCAGGCCTTTCTCCAAAAAGAGGCGCCGCTGAGCCACGTTCGGGAGCTGCACGCCGCGGGTACGTCTTTCGATCCAGCATGGTGGCGGCGGGCCGCTGAGCTTGGGTGGACGAGTCTGCTCGTTCCGGAGGAGTTGGGCGGCGGCAGCGTCTCGGGCAGCGGCCTTGCCGACTTGGCCATGGTCGCCGAACAGCTCGGCAAGACGGTCGCACCCGGACCGCTGTATCCGGTCAGCACCGTGCTCGCGGGCCTGGTCGGCTGCGCCGATCGGCAGGCGCACGCTGCCACCATCGAAGCGCTGATGTCCGGTGAAACCGTGGCGTCATGGGCGGTTTCTGAACCTGGACGTGGCTGGGCCCCGCTGGATCCGTCGGTGACGGCCACGGAAACCGGTTCGGGGACCGACTCTGGCTACCGCATTGACGGCACCAAAGACCATGTCGAGGCCGGCGCTCAGAGTGCGGTGCTGTTGGTGGTGGCCCGATGTGGCCGAAGTGACTCTGAGGTTCGCCAGTTTCTGGTCCGCACCGACGCGCCGGGCGTTCAGGTTACCGCCCAGCAGTCGGTCGACCTCGTCAAGCAATACGCGCGGGTGCACTTCGACGGTGTGGTGGTGGAGCGGTCCGCGACCGTCGGCAGCGCCGCCGAAACCGCCGCGCTGATCGACCGGCAGAGCCAGATCGCGCAGGTGCTGCAGTGCGCCGAGGTGGTCGGCATCCTGCAAACGGTGTTCGACTTCACCGTCCAGTGGGCGCTGGACCGGTACACATTCGGACGGCCACTGGCCTCGTACCAAGCGCTCAAACACCGCTTCGCCGATATGAAGATGTGGCTGGAAGCCTGCCGCGCGACCACGGCCGCGGCGGTTGCCGACGTGGCCGCGCGCTCACCGGGAGCGGGCCTATCGGCCAGCATCGCCAAGTCCTACGTTGGCGAGATGGCCGGCCAAATCGTGCAGGGTTGCGTGCAGATGCACGGTGGCATCGGCGTTACCTGGGAACACGACCTGCACCTGTATCTGAGGCGGGTTGCGTTGTACCGCTCCATGTTCGGCACGCCGGAGGAACACAACCTGCGCGTGTATGAAGCGGAGAAAGCAGCCCGATGACGCACACCGAATCCGTTGCTGGATCGGTTGCCGAGTCCGTTGCTGAGTTCGCCGCGCGGGCCCGAGTGTGGTTGGTGGACAACATGCCTGCCATCAATCCCGAGTCCCCGCCGGCTGCGCCGCGCGACGACGAACGCTCGTGGCAACGAGCCCGCGAACTGCAAAAGCGGCTCTACAAAGGCGGATTCGCCGGCATCTGCTTTCCCCGCGAGTACGGCGGCCTGGGTCTGGACTACGAATACCAGAAGGCATTCGACGAGGAATCCCTGCGCTACGAGATGCCGCTAATCCTCAACGTCCCAACATTCACCATCTGCTGCGCCACACTGCTCGACGTCGGCAGTGCGGACCAGAAGAAGCAGCGCATCCCCGCCGCGCTGCGTGGTGACGAAGTACTTGTGCAGCTGTTGAGTGAACCCAGCGGGGGATCGGATCTGGCCGGCGTGATCACCCGGGCCGATCGGCATGGCGACCGGTGGGTGATCAACGGCGCCAAGACATGGAGCACCAGCGCGTTCGCTGCCGACTACGGACTGTGTCTGGCCCGCACCAAATGGGACGTGCCCAAGCACGACGGTCTGACCATGTTCCTGGTGCCCATCTCGCATCCGGGGATCACGCTCCGGCGCATCACCCAGCTTGGGGGTTCCACCGAGTTCTGCGAGGAGTTCCTTGACGGGGTCGATGTCGGCGACGACGCCGTCGTCGGCGAAGTCAACCGTGGCTGGGCGGTGGCATCGCGGCAGCTCTATCACGAACGCCGGGCAGTCGGGCAGGGCTCGGAGTTCTCCAGCGGCGCCGGCCACGAAGGCGGCCACACGACGCCGATCGACTACGCCGACCTCGCCGAGAAGACCGGACAGGCAGACAACGAACGCGTGCACGAGATGGCCGGCCGGGTACTGGTGCACCGGGTGGTTGCCGAGCAGTTGATCGATCACGTGTACCGCAACGTCAGGGATGGCCTACTGCCGCCCGACGCGGGAACGCTCATCAGGCTCTTTCACTCCGAGACGGTGACCCTGGACATGGACACCGCGCTGGCGATCGCGGGAAATGCCGGTGTCGTTGGGGAGCGCGGCCAAGGCCTGGAGGCCGGGCTGCGATACCTGTCGCGGCAGAGCGTCGCCATCGGCGGCGGCACGAACGAGATGGCGCGCAACGTCATCGGGGAGCGGGTGTTGAACTTCCCTCGCGAATACGCCGCCGATCGGGGGGTGCCGTTCAATCAGGTGCGGCACGGCCAGGCGGGCTGACCGCGCCGCTGAAATCAGCCTGGGTGCCCCACGTCCAGATGGTGCAGCGGTGGTTCGCCCGACACGTCGACGCGGATCAGGCCAAGGTGCTCGTCGAGGTATTCGGCGCGGTGGCCAACGATCTGCCGCCGTCCCGCAAGTGACCGCTAACCTTCCTTAGTCTTCTGAAACGAGGTTCTCGGCGTCGTCGCTGACGACGGGGATCTGGACCAGCGACAAGACGTGGTGCGCCGGGCTGCCGGGCGGAGCCACCAGCACACAGTCGCCGCCCTGCCTGAGCGCTCGTTCGCGGGCGGCGGCCAGCGCGCTCACGCCCGCCGATCCCAGGTGGGTGACCGCGGTCAGGTCGATCGTCAAAGGTACTATTCCGGAACGACTTTCGACCGCGATCTGGCGGTCCAGGGTGGGCGCGGTGTTTACATCGACGTCGCCGCTGACGACGATCCGGCCGGCGTCGCACACTTGCGAGACGAACTCGCTGTCGATTGCCCGTTGATAAGTCGACCGGCTGACCAGGGTGTCGGTAATGAAGTTCGCCGGCCGCGCCAGCCGATGCGTCACCGTGGCAGTCGTCCCAGCGGCTCCATGCGCGACGTGCGCGTGGGACACCAAGGCCTCGGCCATCGCAAGTCCACGCCCACGGCCCTGCCCGCTTTCGCGATGATCCTTCCAGTGTCCGTGGTCGATCACCGAGGCGCGCAGGTTGCCATCGCCGGTCAGCGCCGCCTCGACGACGACACCGTCGGGAACCTCGGTGGCATACCCGTGTTCGACCGCGTTCTCGACGAACTCGGAGATTGCGTGCACCACGTCGGAGATGTCGGAGTAATCGGCGCCGATCTCCGCCAGCCATTCACGCAGCCGGGCCCGCACCGCGCGCGCGGCATGGATCGTCGCGTCCAGCGTGATGTGCAACGGCGGGGTGGGTGTGCGCCGCTGCGCCGCGAGCAGCGTGACGTCGTCGTTGTAGCCGGTCGACCGGAGCAGCAATTCGATTGTCTCCGAGCACAGCCGGTCGACGGGCCGAGCCACCGAGTCGATGACAAAGCCGCTGCTGCCGGCGGCGATGTCCGCCGCCAACTCGGCGAATTCCGCGGTGCTGGCCCCCAACGGCCGGCCCGGGCGTTCGATCAGGCCGTCGGTATACATCAAGATCGCGTCGCCCACGTCGAGCACTTCGGTGCGCACCGGAAATCCGGCGCCGCTTCCGAGTGGTCCCGCGCCGGATGGTTCCACATACCGCGCGCTGGCGTCGGCGGTCACCAGCAACGGCGGCGGATGCCCGGCGGTGCAGTAGTGGAATTCACCCGTTTCGTAGTCGAGCGAGCCCACGCACAGGGTCGCCGACTTCGATCCCGGGACGTGTTCGCGGAAGCGATCCACCGCCTCGAGAGCTTCGGCGATGGTGTGCCCCGCCACGATCTGCATCCGTAGGGCGGTGCGTAATTGCGACATCACCGCCGCGGCTTCGACACCATGGCCGACGACGTCGCCGACGACCATCACCAGCCGATCCCCAAGCGGTATCGCGTCGAACCAGTCGCCGCCGGCCGCGGTATCCTCCGCGGCGACGAGGTACTCCGCGGTTATGTCGACGCCGGGAACGACCGGTACGGACGCCGCCAGCAGCGCCTGCTGCATGACGATGGCCGAATCGCGGACGCTTCGGTACCGCTCGGAGATCTCCTCGACGCGTGCCTCGGCGGCCAGGCGTGCCTCCACCCGCGCGGTGACGTCGTCGAAGGTAATCTGCACGCCCTCGACCGAACCGTCCGCCCCGCGGCGCGGTGTGACGAGAAAGTCGAAGTACCGGTCTTTGAGCCCCGAACCGTCGGAGTCAACCTGCAGCCGCCATTCCGCCCCGGATTGTGGCTCGCCGGTTTCGACGACCCGATCGAACATCTGGTAAATCAGCTGGCTTGCGAGCTCGGGAAACACTTCCCTCGCGGTTACCCCCACCCCGGTGAACGTGGGATTGAAGGCGCGATAGGCGGCGTTGACCGCGATGAAGCGATGTTCGGGCCCCTCCAGGCCAACCAGCATCGCCGGGACATTATCGAAGACGCGCCGCACGTCCTCGGCCGTGCCGACTGTTTCGTCCCAGTCCATTTCGGCCGCCATTTTGGCCGTCCCTCCTAGGACCTTCAAGGAGCCACCCCATTGCCATCAATACATACCTGCGCCGACGACTTTGCCTAGCGCAACATCCAGATTATCAATATTGGGCAGGTGTTCAGTACACCAGTTTCTCTGCAGGTCGCGTCTACCTCACGCCACCGCCGGCGATAGCGCGGAGTCCGTGGTCGGATAAACGCGCAGCACGGCGCCCAGCTCGCAGGCCTTGATGATCCTGGCGACCCGAGCTTTGAAGCTCACCAGGCGCAAATCGACGCCGCGACCGCGGCAGCGCTCCGCTTCGTCGGCAAGGAGGGTGAACGTGCAGCAGCCCATGAAATCGAGGCCGCTGACATCGACGATGAACGGACCCGGTGGGCTGGCGACCGCGGCCGCCTCGCTGAGCAGCCGACGCCAGACGTGTTCGTTGGAGGCGTCGATCTCGCCGCCCGCGTGAACTATCACCGCCGGCCCGTCGCGCTGGGTGGTCGCCCTTAACGTGCTGAGCGGATCGCCCAGCTCGGACACCAGCCGCGCGCTCAACATCACCTGGGTCGGGCCTGGGTGTGAACGCTCCGCTGGAGCCAGGCTCATCGTGCACTCCTAATCGGTCGCATCCTTGACGACTGATGGATTTTTATAGCACGAGAGGGCGATCCGTCTATAGATTGGCCAAAATGCTCCGCTCGGAACGGCTCCGAGTGGGTTCACGGCGGGTTCAGGGCGGTTTAGGGCGAGTTCAGCGCGTGTTCAGGCTGAGACTGGCTTCGAAACCTTCATCACTTCCATCATGTTGCCGCCCATGATCTTCGCGACGTCCTCTTCGCCGAAGTCGGCAAGTTCGTCGACGAAGGTGATGGGGTCTTTCAGGCCTTCGGGGTGCGGCCAGTCGGATCCGAAGACCACCCGGTCGGTGCCCACCATGTTGACGATTTCGGTGAACCGGTCCTCCCAGAACGGGCTGACGTAGACGCACCGCTTGAACGCCTCGATCGGGTCTTCTTCGAACGCGTTCGGCATCTTCTTGTAGACGCCCTTCAAGCCCTTGAACAGGTGGGGCACCCAGTCGGCGCCGTTTTCGATCGACAGGATCCGCAGCTCCGGGTTGCGCGACAGCGCGCCATGGCAGACCAACGCCCCCATCGCATCTTCGATCGGCCGATGGCCCATCGCCAGGCTGCGGAAGGCCGTCGGTTTGAACGGCAGGAATTCGTCGCCGGGCTCCCACACGTTGAGCAGCTCGGAGTAGCCGCTGTCGGAGGCATGCATCGAGACCGGGATCTCGGCTTTGATGCAGGCCTGCCAGAACGGGTCGAACTCCTTGAGGCCGAAGGACCGGCTGCCGCGGTAGCCGGGTACCGGCGCCGGGCGAACCAGCACGGTGCGCGCGCCCCGCTCCAGGCACCATTCGAGTTCTTCGAGCGCCCGGTCGACGATGGGCAGGGTGACTACCGGGGTGGCGAAGATGCGTTCCTTGTAGTTGAACGACCAGGTCTCGTGCATCCATTGGTTGAGCGCGTGGATGACGTCGTGGGTCATCTCCGGGTCGTCTTTCATGCGCTCTTCGACCAGGCTGGCCAGCGTCGGGAACATCAGGGCGTAGTCGACGCCGAGCTCGTCCATGACCTCCAGCCGCGGACCGGGTTCACGGAAGGCGGGAATCGCCTTCATCGGCTCACCCAAGACCTCGCGGTAGCTCTTGCCGCCGCTGCCGTGCCGGAAGTACTCCTCCTGGGCACCCGGCCGGGCCACTACGTCGAACGTCGGGTTCGGGATGTATTCGCTGATGTGGCCGCGCACCACGATCTTGGTGCGACCACGTACCTGTACGTAGTCGATCACGCGCTTGCGCTTGTCCGGGAGGAACTTGGTCAGCGCTTCCTGCGGTTCGTACATGTGGTTGTCGGCGTCGAACACGGGGAAGGAAAGCTCGCGAGACGGCATGGCGATCTCCTTGCAGAAGTCTTGATTCTCTGTGGGTGGTAATGACGTTACCACTTCTGCGCAACAAGGTGTACGGGGCCCTCGGACCGCGCCTAGCTGTCCGAACGGAGCCCTGCCGTGGGTGTCGTTCCGTTGATGATGGCGAAATTCACGGTCGCCGTCGCGGCGAGTTCGTCGTCGCTGTCGCCGTATATGTCGACCTGCATGACCATCGCCCGCCCGCCGGAGCGCAGCATCCGGGGCACCGCGCGTGCCGAGCCCTGCCTGATCGGCCGCAGGTAGCGGACGAAGAGATCGGCGGTCGTCATGGTGGTGCCCGGCTGCAGGTAATCCAGCCCGAACTGGCCGCCCGCCACGTCGACCAGCGTGGCGATCAAGCCGCCCTGAAGCGCGCCGGACGTGTTGACCACGTGCGGGCTGACCGGCATCGTCATCGCGAATTCGCCGCCGTGCGTGCCCGGACGCATGCCGATTTGGGCGAACAGCTCGGCCAGCGTTGGGGTGGTCGACTCGTCGTCGCTGTCCCGGATGCCGAGGGCGCGGCTGCAGAAGTCGTACAGCTGGCCAGCGTGAATCGGGGTGCCATTCAATTCACTGCCGAGCCAGTGCAACCGCTGCGCCCCCATCATCGTCTGCATGGCGATCGCGGCCGCGGCCCCGACGTCCAGACCCGGATTGAAGACTCCCTCGGTGATGCCTTGCCCCACGATGTCGCGAATCAGTTGATGCAAGGGGGACAGCACTCGGGCGTATTCGCGCGGACGGGTCTCGGCCAGGTGCTGGTTGTAGAGGCTCAGCGCCCGGTTGAGGCTGTCTTGGGTGCTTGATTCCGGCTGTTGGCTGACGCGGTCGATCACCAGCTTCAGCGCGGAGGTGCTATCCAGGCCGGCGGTCTCGTCGCGCCACATCCGGACCGATTGCGCGATGGTCTTGTCGAACAACGCCAACAGCAATTCGTCCTTGCTGCTGAAATGCTGGTAGAAGGCCCGAAGCGATGTCTTAGAGCGCGCGACGACCTCCTGCACGGTGAAGTCGGTGCGTCCGGTTTCACCCAGTATCGCGACGGCCGTCTTGATGAACCGGTCGCCGCGGGTTACTTCAGCCTCATCGCTGGGGCCCGTCATGCGTATCTCCCGTCGGTCATTGCGCTACGAGAATGAGGTTACCGCGCCTTGGTCGGAATCTCGCTGATTAGGTCACCGTCTCGCGAGGAGGTGCCGAGCCGGTGATGCGGCTGGTCGTGCGGCTTGCCCAGGGTGACGACGTTCGGCAGCTCGGCCCCCGGCAGCGCGGGTGGGAATTCTTAGAATTATGAACACCGAAAAGCAAACAAGACCGTGGCTTCGCCTGAGCGCTAGCGCGCTGGCGGCTGGTGGCCTTGGCTTGTCCCTTCTCGGACTTGCCTCCGGTACTGCCCAGGCGCCGCCGCCTCCCGCACCCATGGATCACCACCACTGGTGCCCGGGCGACAATTGGGACCGGGGCTGGGGCAACAACCCCGGGCTGGAATAACTGCCATGACTGGGACGACAACTATGGGGCCCCTGCGGGTTACGGAGTCCCGCCGTGGGCGGCCCCGCAACCGCCGCCGCCGGTGTGGGCGCCTTGGGTCCAGGTCGTGTGGAACTCCCAGGCGAATGGTTGGGGGTACTGGAACGGCCCGATATGGGTTCCGCTGTGATAGGCGGCCGCGCCAGGTAAAACGATCTGAAAGCTGAAACATACAATCTAAAAGCGGGAGTCGTGCAGCGGCAGGGGGCCGCTGCACGACTCTTTTCGCTCGCCGTTTGGGCATGACCGCGCCTGCCGGCGGGAAGGCGGGGCGCGCGCAAATCTGAACGCCCGAAGGTTTCGTGTTGTTTGGGTCCGTCATGCTTGGCATATGCATGTGGTTAGCGGCGTTCGTGACCCCGCGGCAAGTTTTCCGCTCAGCTCCACCGCCGACGATTCTGGCGAGCGTCGCGCGGCGAACCGGGCGGTGGCGGTCAGCGCCATCGGCCTCGCGCTGACCGGGTTGCTGGAATTGGCCATCGCGCTGTTGTCTGGTTCGGTCGCCCTCCTTGGCGATGCCTTGCACAACTTGTCTGACGTCTCAACTAGTGCACTGGTGTTTGTGGGATTTCGCGCTTCGCGCAAACTTCCCACCGAGCGATATCCCCACGGCTACGAACGCGCCGAAGACCTTGCCGGTATTGGTGTGGCACTGGTGATTTGGGGCAGTGCCCTGGTGGCCGGCTTTGAAAGTGTCACCAAGCTGCTTCGTCACGGCAGCACCACTCACCTGGGCTGGGGCATCGCAGCGGCGACCGTCGGCATCGCAGGTAACCAGGTTGTGGCGCGCTACAAGCTGCTGGTGGGCCGACGTATTCGCTCCGCGACCTTGGTGGCCGACGCCAAGCATTCCTGGCTGGATGCGTTGTCCTCGGCTGGGGCGCTGCTGGGTTTGATCGGCGTGGCACTCGGTTGGGGTTGGGCTGACGCGGTCGCTGGGATCATCGTCACCGGGTTCATCTGCCATGTCGGCTGGGAAGTGACCGTCGCCATCGCTCACCGCCTGCTCGACGGGGTCGATCCTGAAATAATCGCGACCGCCGAAGCCGCTGCCGCCAAGGTGCCAGGCGTCAAGCATGCGCATGCCCGAGCCCGCTGGACCGGACGTACGTTGCGCATCGAGGTCGAGGGCTTCCTGGACCCTGACACCACCGTCGCTGAGGCCGACCACATCGGTCGCAACGTGGCCTTTGCGCTTGAGCCAGAGATTCCGGAGATGCGTAGCTTCGCGTGGACGGCCCGAGCCGCCTAAAACCAAACGCCACGGCGAGCATTCGGGACATGGACAGAGTTGCGTCCCTGATAGTGGTGTAACGCGGATTGCGTGATCGTTTCCCGGTGTGTCGTTCGGGACGAGAGCGCGGTCACCGCGTGATCCTTCGAGTGAACCTTCCAAAGCACTCTCGAGAGGAACCAACACGATGACCGCTCCCCATATTGTGAACCCTGCTGCGTTGTTGGAGCAGGCTCTGTCCGACGCGTCGCCCGATCTGATGCGCACGTTGGTGGGCACGGTGCTTAACGCGCTGCTGTCGGCTGATGCTGATGCGGTATGCGGCGCCGAGTACGGCCGGCCCAGCCCGGATCGGGCGAACTCGCGTAACGGCTACCGCCACCGTGAACTGGACACCCGTGTCGGCACGATCGATGTGGCGATCCCTAAGCTGCGCCAGGGCTCGTACTTCCCCGAATGGCTGTTGGAGCGCCGCAAACGCGCTGAGGCGGCACTGATTTCGGTGGTGGCGACGTGCTATCTGCTCGGGGTCTCCACGCGACGGATGGACAAACTGGTGGCCACGTTGGGGGTCACCAGTTTGAGCAGGTCGCAGGTCTCGCGGATGGCGGCAGACCTCGATGAGCAGGTCAAGGCGTTTCGCACCCGCCCACTTGGGCAGGCAGGAGCGTTCACCTTTGTCGCGGCGGATGCGTTGACGATGAAAGTCCGCGAAGACGGGCGCGTGGTCAACGCGGTCGTGCTGGTGGCCACCGGCGTCAACGCCGACGGGCACCGGGAGGTGCTCGGAGTCACAGTCGCCACCAGTGAGACCGGTCCGGCGTGGAACACCTTCTTCGCCGATCTGGTCGCCCGGGGCCTGCACGGCGTCAGGCTGGTCACCTCCGATGCCCACCGGGGCCTGGTCGAGGCGATCGCGGCCAACCTGCCCGGCGCGGCCTGGCAACGCTGCCGCACGCATTACGCCGCCAACTTAATGGACGTGACCCCGAAAAGCTCCTGGGGCTGGGTCAAAGCGCTGCTGCACTCGGTCTATGACCAGCCCGATGCCCAAGCGGTGCATGCCCAGTTCGACCGTGTCGTGGAGGCGTTGGCCACTAAGCTGCCCGCGGTGGCTGAACACCTCGATGGTGCCCGCGCTGAGATACTGGCCTTCACCGCGTTCCCCAAGGAACTGTGGCGCCAAATTTGGTCGAATAATCCCAACGAACGCCTAAACCGCGAAATCCGAAGGCGCACAGACGTTGTCGGCATCTTCCCCGGACGAGACGCCGTTATCCGCCTCGTGGGAGCTGTCCTGGCCGAACAACACGACGAATGGGCTGAGGGCCGGCGCTACCTGGGACTGGACGTCCTGGCCCGCGCCGCTGCCGTCGGGAACGCCGAACCCACACCCACAACACCGTCCACCAACGGCCTGCCCGAACTGGAGCCCGCAGCATGAGAAACCCAGACACCCCGGGCGGATTCGGCCCAGGGCTGAGCCGCCAAACCTACCTCGACCAGCTCGCCGACACCGGTCACACCGGCTGGCACGACGAGCACGGCGTCCCCGCTCCATGGCCCGAGGACTTCTGCGACCCCGACAGCGGATGGCAACCCACGACAGGAGGTCACAACACCGACCCCCACCAACCCTTCTAACACCACCAAATCGAAGGATCAGCCGTTACACCACTCCCCGGGACTTGACCATGGACAGTGTCGGGTGGTACCTGGCACCGATTACGCGAAGAACGCGTTAACCCCGATGTGTGAGTCGTCTATGAACCGCAAAGCAAGGCTGCCCGGGCGTCTCGCAGGTGGTCTAAGGTCACGACCTATTTGAAGGAGTTGCCCACTTTGCAGCCATGCTGACTCAAATTGGCGGGCTATCGCCATCGGCTGTGCTTCGTACCGTGTTGCGTGGAGAAGGAATCATTGTGGTGCCTGCCTGGTGGCAGGCATTTTGGTACCTGGAACGTCTCTCGCCAGCGTTGTCGATGCGGGCTGCAAGACTCACGCTCAAACGCATACGTGAAATGGAATCCACCGCCTCCTGATCCGCTGCGTGTCTTATGGTCAGGCGCACCGGCTCAAACTTCGCGCGAGGCGGTACGGTGGGTAGTCCTGCCGCCGGGCATGCAGGAATACATTTTGACGTAGCCAAGTTCGGCAAGCCCGAACGTAATTATTTGGAAGTGGTTGCGGCAGTAGCACTTCAGGTTGATATAAGTCGACAATCTCACCTTCGGCACAGCCTACTGACGTTTCGGCTTCCGCGGTCCGGCTATGCGGCGGCTAGGGCGTGTCTCCCAATTCAGTGGCCCCCACGCGGGCATGGATGACTGCACAGGCCAGTAGGACTCCGCCGAGGTAGGTGAGAGCGTATTTGTCGTAGCGGGTCGCGACGCCGCGCCACTGCTTGAGCCGGTTGAAGCCTCGTTCGACGGTGTTGCGTAGCCCGTAGAGGGCGGGGTCGAATGCGGGCGGCCGACCGCCTGTTGATCCTTTGGCTTTGCGTCGAGCGATTTGGTCTTTGCGTTCAGGAATTGTGTGTTTGATTCTTCTGGAACGCAATTCGGTGCGCGTGCTCGGATGCGAATAAGCCTTGTCGCCGAGCAATCGGAAGTCGCTACCGGACACGTCCTGCTCCTTGCAGGGCGCGGCGTAATCGTCGAGCAGCGGCACCAACTGGGGGTTGTCGCCGGCCTGTCCGGCGGTCAACCGGACCGCGACCGGGGCTTCCCGCTGATCGGTCAGGGCGTGAATCTTGGTGGTGAGCCCGCCGCGCGAGCGGCCGATCGCGTGATCGTCGGGCTCATCGGCAGATTTCTTGTAATTCGACAGAGCCCCCTGGGGCGAGCGTGTCGGAGCGTGCGCCCGCGCAATGTTGATGTGCCCGCACGTTCGTCGAATCCACCGCCAGCAGCTTCTCGATGTCCTCGACCATCGCGGCGTCGAACCCGAATATCGCCGCCACCTGGGCGAACATCGCGTCGTAGGTGCCGTCCAAGGACCATCGGTGATGCCGCTTCCACACCGTTTGCCACGGTCCGAAATCGGCTGGCAGGTCCCGCCATGGGCTACCAGTGCGGAATCGCCATGCGATCCCCTCCAGTATCAAACGATGGTCACCGAACCTGTTGCCCCGCTTGCCCTCATCCGATGGCATCACCGATTCGACAGCCGTCCAAAACTGATCAGAAATCACACCCATTCGCGTCACCGGCCAATCGTCGCTCGTCAACGCCCTCCCATTCGGGAGACACGCCCTAGGCGAGCGAGCAGAGGAACCCGCTACAGAGACACCACAAAATCGGTGCCGTTGGGCAACAAGATCCCCACAACGTCGCCGTGAGATACACCACGGCTGAGTAGCGGTGCGCTGGCCCGTTGGACGGCCTCGAGGAACTCGCTGTTGTTGAGATCGCCGTTGTCGTCGCCAACGGCTGGCGCCATGGGGTAGTCAGCTGCGCGCTGATCCGGCAAGGTCGGCAATCTCATGTGATGGGCTCCTCACTATCGGCGGCCGGCACCGCCAAAGCCTCAGCAACCGCACGGTAGGCGTGGCGGTTAAATGCCAGGCCGAAGTGAGTTCCGCGCACCGCCACGCACGTCACGTACTCAGCGACACATGACTGCCAGCGCACCACTCCGTCGTTGCGCGAATAAATCGATGTGAATCTGACATCGGCAGGAAACGGTGCGGCGAAACCGGCGGCGTATGCGCAGGTGCATTGCAGAGTGAGGCATCCACGCTCGGATCGAGCGGGGTCGCAACCGGCCAAGGCGCTGCGCATGAGCGCGGCGCCGCCTTTGGCCAATATCGAGACGTCAAATGGATCCTCCACCCCGGTGCCCATCGTGACGATGTGAGAAACCCGATCGGGATAGCGTGCCGCGAGGGATCTGGCGTAGTGGCCGCCACGGCTGTGCCCGACGATGGCCAGGCGCCGGCCGCCCATCGAGTACTCGCGGCCGAGGACGCCGACCATTCGCTCATCGAAGCTATCGCCGCACCCGGAATTGAACCGCATGCCGCTGGCAACCGGACGGTAGCCGATGCGCCCCAAAAACCGGGCTAGCAGCCTCAATGTGACATCGGAAGCGAGGAAGCCAGGCAGCAGCAGCACGCTGCGGCCGTCACCGTGAGGTACGCCGCGGCCCCGCAATACGGGGTCGGTGAGCAATCGTGCCAGTTCGCCAGGAGACCCGCATTCGCGCAGCGGATGACCGAACCAGAAGCCGTCGACTCCGGTCGCAGCGCCATTGGTGTCGGTCGTAGCCCGCTTCCGTGCCGTTGCCCTCACCGCGCGGCGCCGTCCGCGGGGATGACATCAGAAATGCCATGATCGATTCCGCGGCACATCACGGTAGGTCCGACGACGGCACGATTCCGAGAGCCATTTCTGGACGATAGCCCAGTTCAAGTTGCTAGAACAAGACGAATCTGAATTCAATCTCAATATCTGTTCTGGTAATCTGGGGGTGCAGTTCCTCCACGACCTCAGCACTGCCTGCGCTGAGCGCCGGCGTAGACGACGGGCAGATCGACACGATGCTGGTGCAAAACACCAAAGCGTCTTTCACCTTTGAAGGGGACAACTGATGACCACGGCGGAGATCCACGAGGTGCCCACCGCGCTGAGTCCGTTTTCACAAGCGGGGATCTCCCGCGACGAACACGGCGTACCGCACTACGAAGCGCTGCCGACGTCACTGCTGGAAGTGCTCGAGAGTCATGTCGCAGTCCGTCCCGATGCCGAGGCCGTGGTCGAACTGGGTGGCCAGCGCCTGACCTACCGCCAGTTGTGGGACCGCGCTGCGCGGGTCGCCGGCGGGTTGCGCACGGCCGGGCTGCAACGCGGGGCTCGGGTGGCCCTCCGCCATCCGGCTGGAGCCAACTGGGTCCTGGGGTTCTGGGGCACCCTCATGGCGGGTGGGATCCCGGTGGCGATCAATACCCGCTCCGCGGCCCCCGAGGTGGGGTTCGTCGTCGAGGACAGCGATGCGCGCATCGAGCTGTCGGCGGAGACCTCCCTACCCGACGCCGAGCCCTATGTGGCCGATGACCTCACCCGTGACGATTTCGCCGCGTTGTTTTACACATCGGGAACCACGGGGCGGCCGAAGGGCGTGCCGACTACCCATGAGGCGTTTCTGACCAACGCCGAGAACATCGTTCGCTGCCTGAACATTCCCCATGACATCGGGGCCGAGATGCGGACACTAATCTGCGTGCCGCTGTTCCATGTGACGGGCTGCAACTCGCAATTGATCGCCGCGGCATATCTGGGCGGGACGTCGGTGATCATGCCGGCGTTGGACTTTCCCGCGATACCAAAAGTGCTTGCACGCGAAAGCATCACGATGATGGTGACGGTCCCGGCCATCTATGCCCTGCTGCTTGGCCGATCCGACCTCGCCGCCGGCGACGTTAGCCATCTCCGGTGGGTGGGATACGGCGGCGCGCCGATCGCGACGTCGTTGGTGGATGCGCTGCGGTCGAAGTTCGGCAACGCCGAGGTGTTCAATGGCTACGGGATGACCGAAACCTCGTCGTTGACCACCTTGCTGCCCGACCGCGACGCCCTTGGGCATGCCGATTCAGTTGGCTATGCCGTGCCATCGGTGGATATCGCGCTCAAGCCCGTCGGTGACGACGCCACCACCGGGGAGTTGTTGGTGCGCGGGGCAAACGTCATGGCGGGCTACTGGAACCACCCCGAGGCCACCGCCC
Organism: uncultured Actinomycetota bacterium; assembly: GCA_963845595.1. Lineage (GTDB taxonomy): Bacteria > Actinomycetota > Actinomycetes > Mycobacteriales > Mycobacteriaceae > Mycobacterium. The sequence goes on along the minus strand of CAWJSU010000001.1, from coordinate 120,002 downwards.
AAACCGTCACCGGCGGCTGGCTGCACACTGGAGACGTGATCAGGGTCGACGACGCCGGGCGGGTGCACATCATCGACCGGACGAAGGACATCATCAACCGCGGGGGTGAGAACGTCTCCAGTGTGGAGGTGGAAAACGCGCTCGCGACCGCCCCCGGTGTCGCGGAGGCCGCCGTGGTGGCGGTGCCGGATCCGGTGATGGGTGAAAAAATCGGGGCGGTTCTCTTCGGCGGCGGCAAGCAGATCGTCATCTCCGACGTGCTGGCGCACTGCCGCGAACGACTCGCCGACTTCAAAGTTCCCCAGTACGTCAGCGTTTCGGATGACCCGCTGCCCCGCAACGCCGCGGGCAAGCTGCTGAAGGCCACGCTGCGCGAACAGGTGCGGTGGGGACCGCCGTTGCGATGACCACCCGCGCCGCAGACGGTCACGACGTGAGGCAAGCATTGCATCGGGCGGTGCGAGATCTGTTCGAGCAGAACGGTTACGCGGGCACCCACATCCGCGACATCACCGCCAAGGCCGGGGTCGCCCTGTCGACGTTCTATGCGACCTATGGCTCCAAGAAGCAGGCCTGGGATGCCACCATGGGCAGCGCCGAGGAGACCACTGACGGCGAGGCGCCGCATGGCCGCGCGGCCCAAACGCGGGCGGCACTGATCGCCGCGGCCCGCGACGTCATCGAACGCGACGGCTATCATGCCGCGCGGATCACCGACATAGCCGATCAGGCGGGAACCGCCATCGGGTCGTTCTACCACCACTTTTCAGGCAAGCAAGCGGTATTCACCGCGGTCATGCACGACCATCTCGCGACGCTGCACAACACCGCCGGCACCGGTGGCGGCGGCGACGGCGGCCGCGATACCGACGACACAGAGGTGCGAACGCTCGCTGAGCAGCGCGCACACGCCATCCAGCGCGTCAATGCTGCCATCGATCGCTACTTGGACGACTACCCCGGTCACACATCACTGTTGCTGCTACGCCTCGACGAGGCCATTGGAACCCACCCTGAACTCATCGAGTTGCGCCTTGCGGTACACCGCCATTTCGCCTCAGCGATTGCGACCAGTCTGCGCCGCTGGCAAGCAGCAGGCATTGCAGACGCGACGCTCGACGCCGACCATGCCGGTGACGCGTTGGCGGCCATGGTGGGCCACGCAACCAGAGTCTGGCGGTTGTTCGGCAGCCCGTACGATCGGGACGTTGCGTCGCGAAACTTGACGGCCCTGTGGTGCAACGGAGTTGGTTTAAGCAACCCAGAGTGATCGAGCGCGTCGCGGTTCGCCGGTTGTTCGGTGTCAGGTTGTCAGAACTCCGCCGTCGACCGGCAAGGTTATGCCGGTGACATAGCTCCCGGCGTCGCTGGCGAGGAAGATCAGTGCAGCGGCGAGTTCTGCGTGCAGGCCGAGGCGTCCGGCGAGGACGCGCGGGAGGATCTGTGTCTCGACGTGGTTGCGGTCCATGCTGTCGCTCATTTCGGACGCGAAGAAGCCGGGAGCGAGTGCGTTCACGCGAATTCCCTTGCGGGAGGTCCATTGCTGTGCAAGATCGCGGGTGAGGCCCATGAGGCCGGCCTTCGATGACGAGTAGGCGGCTTGCGGCAGGCCAGTGGTGGTGAGTCCCAGCACACTGGCGATGTTCACGATCGAACTGCCGGGTCGCATGACGCGTGCGCAAGCCTGTGCCATCCAGTAGCAGCCGTTGAGGTTGACCTCGACGACCGATCGGAACTGCTCGGGAGTTTCCTTGAGTGCGGGGATGGCGGTGCCCACCCCGGCGTTGTTGACAAGAATGTCTACGCGCCCATAGGCGGTCATGGCCGCGTCGACGAGGGCTGCGCAGTCGTCGGGATCGGCGACGTTGGTGCGTACGGCGATCGCGTGGCGTCCGGTGTTTTCGACGAGGGTGCAGGTTTCTGCGAGGCGGTCCGCTCGGCGGGCGCCCAGGGCGAGATCGGCGCCGGCCTCGGCGAGCGCAGCAGCGAATCCGACGCCCAGACCGCTGGATGCGCCGGTCAAAATGGCGACCCGGCCGTCAAGCCGGAATCGGTCGAGGATGGTCATTTGCTACCTTTCGTGGTCGATGTGTGTGAGATGGTCCAGGCGGCCGGTTCACGGTTGGGTCACTTTTGGCCCTCCGATATCCATGGATGTTTCGGTGGGGAAGGTGATTACGCGGCGCACGTATCGGCCCGGCGCGTCACCTACTGGCGGGTAGGTATCGCTTCCCAGTCGAATGGATGCCGGCCGCTTGCCGGGGGTGTGCCGCTCGATCCATGCGTTCCAGTGGTCCCACCAGCTGCCCTGGTTGTCGACCGCCCCGGAGAGCCAGGTCTGCGGATCGGTACCGCTGATGTCACCCGTCCGGTAGCTGGCTCGCGCGCTGCCCGGCGGTCTGGCGATCGCGATGGCGTGTCCACCTCGTGCGAGCACGAATGTCACGTCGCCACCGACCATCGAGACCGTCCGATAGCAGTTCTGCCACGGAGAGATGTGGTCGGTCGATGCGGCAAGGACGTAGGTGTCGACGGTGATCTGTCCGGCGTCGATCGACACCCCGCTGATACTGACTCCGCCGGGCCTGGTGAGTGTGTTCTCCAGCGCTACCTCCATCAGCTGTGCGCCGAAGCGGGCGGCTAAATTTGTTTGGTCGGCCGCCCAGTAGAGCAGCGCCACGGCGGGTGGCGGCTTGCCGAGCAAGTAGTTGTGCACTGCGTTTGCCCAGATACCTTCGATGGGCCGGATCAACGCGAACGACCACGCCGACTCTCTGGCGTCGAAGTACCCTTGCTTGACCGCGCGACGTACAGCACGGTCAACCTGCTTGCGGTCGAGAAACGCCATGGCCGACGGGCCGTGGTGGTAGTCGAGGACGGCGATGGCGATGGTCAGTGTCGCGAGTATGTCCTGATGCCCAGTCGCTGCCAGGTATGCCGCGGTCATGAAGGCGAGCACGCCGCCGCCGCACAGACCGAGCAGGTGGCTGGTGGTGGAGCCGCTGATGTCGGAGACCGTCTCGAGCATCTCAACGGTGCTTAGCACGTAGTCGTCGAAGCCGACGTCGGCGTGGCTGGCGTCTGGATTGACCCAGGATGTCACGAAAACGCTGCGGCCGCGGTCTAGTTCTGCGCGGATGACCGATTGCTCGGGCTCGAGGTCAACCAGGTAGTACTTGTTCACCGGTGACGAGACCAGCAATACGGGAACCTCGTCGATCTCGTCGGCGCGCGGCTGGTATTGGATCAGCTCGTAGATCCGGTTCCGTCGCACCACCTTTCCTGGTGTGGCGGCGATGTTTTCGCCGATGCGGTACGCCGACTGATCGACGCTGCTCGGCAACTTGGTGGGTAGACGGAGGTCGGTGACCAGGTTGTCCACACCCGCTCGCAGGCTCCTGCCGCCGGAGTCAATGAACTCCTTCCAGCAGGCCGGGTTCGTCAACGGGTTATTGGTCGGCGCTGCCGCAGCCAGCACATTGTCCAGGAACAGCCGAAGCCGTTCTCTGGTGCGCCAATCGACGTCGGCATCGTCGAGTGCGGCCTCGACGGTGTTGCAGCAGGCCAGATAGGACAGTGCCACGCCGTTCAGCAACGAGTTATCCGCCCAGGCGCGGTCCCTGAAGCGGCTGTCCGTTCGGCCGGGCGCGTCCGCTGGTTTGCCGCGTCCGATCCCTACCAGCTGAGTCGCGAGCTGCCCGATCCGCGATGCGACGGGTTTCGGGTGTCGGGCCACTGCCCACGCGAACCGGGTCAGCTCGGGAAGCGGAAGCAGACCGCCGATTCCGGCCGAGGCCGCGTTTGCCATCACGGCCTCGAGCCCGGCGCCGACGCCGCTGTAGGCGAGGACGTCCTCGATGGGAGTTGTTGCGGTGGTGTCGGTCATCGCGGCTTAGCGCCTCCTGTGCAACGGAACTGGAAACGGCGGCTCTGTCACGCATACCTCACAGCGGTGCGTTGGGTGCCGAGATCGATGGCGCCGTCATCGGTCGCAATTGAGAGCTCCAAGACGTCGCCGTGCTGTAGGTACCGCGGGTTGTAGGCCTCGCGAATCAAGAAGGCTTTTATCTCCGGCGGTTTGGGTGGTGCGCCCAGAGCCGTCCCGACCGGCGTGCCGGTCATGACCAGATCGCCGGTGTCCAACCGCTGGAATCGCGCCAGCGACTGCAGCGCCTGCAGCGGTGGGTAGATCATGTCGCCGTGGACGAGCATGTTTTGGCGTACTTCGCCGTTGACCTGCAATTCGAGGCGCAGATCGCCGAAGCGGTTAAGTTCGTTGACGTCGAGCAGTACCACGGCCGGGCCGACCGGGGTGAATGTTGGATACGACTTAGCTTCGTAGAACTGGGTTTTCGTCAGCTGGACGTCGCGCGCCGAGACGTCGTTGGTCACGACCAGACCGACGATGAATTCGGCCAGGTTCGACTCGGTTATTTCGGTGCCTACCGGGATATCCCGGCCGATGACCAGACCGATCTCGACCTCGTAGTCGAGGAGGTTGACGTGCGCGGGCTTGATGATCGTGTCAAACGGCCCGCTGATCGAACCCGACGCCTTGCGAAAGAAGGTGAGCGGAACGGTCTTTGGATCCATGCCGGCGCCCTTGACGTGTGACGCAAAATTTGTCATTTGCGCAACTACGCGGCAGGGGACGGTCACGGGGGAGATAAGGACGAGCTCGTCGACGGGAACGGTGTGAGCGCTGTGTACGGCGGCGTCGATGGCCGCCCGATCGGTCAGCAGCTGACTGGTGGTGGTCGCGAGCGTGTCGATTCTGCCAGCGCCAGTGGCGGTTTGGACCCACCAGCCGTCGGTGGTTCGAAGGATTGAGGTGGGCATGAGTTGCTACTTTCCGCGGCTGAGGCTCATCTCGGACCGTTGTTGTCGCAATGGGCGCCAAACACTGAAATGGCCACGTGGTGAGAAAATCTCGATGCTGATGCCAGGGGCGCCCTTTCGTGCCGGAGGTGTGACCTGAACTGTGTCGCGCCCACCTTCACGGTGGAAACGAACGCGTCAAGCGTGACTAGGTCGGCAAGCTGGCGTCCCCGAATGTGGCTGTCAATTGGTCGCATTGAAATTACTGGAATGTCAGTGCTTGTTCGCAACCCGCTTCTTTGAGGCTCGCGATGTCCTTGAATCCGCAGATCGCCAAGCATAGGTCCAGCTCGGCCAGGAAGGCTTTGAGGTAGTGGGTCAGGCTCTCGGTGCCGCCGTAGGAGAGGGCGTAGGCGTAGGACCGGCCGATACCGACGGCGGTTGCTCCCAGCGCCAACGCGATGACGGCGTCGGTGGCACTGCGCACGCCGCCGTCGAACATCACCGGAGTAGGGCCCGCCGCCTGGACGACCCCGGGCAGCAGCTGAAGGGTCGGGATCCCTGAATTTGCCTGGCGACCGCCGTGATTGGTGACGTACAGCACGTCGGCACCGTTGTCGATCGCGAGCCGAGCATCATCGGGGTGCTGAATCCCCTTCACCGCGATCGGAAGTTTGGTGTTGGAACGGATCCAACGAAGATCTTCCCACGACAGCGGGACGGCGAAGATCGTCGCGTAATAACGCAGCGCCGCTGGCTGATCTTCGTGCGGTGGCTTCGCGAGGTGCTTGGTGAAGTTTTCGTCGGAGTAGTAATTCTGCATGCAGAAGCCCCGCGCTTGCGGGTAGTTTCCGATCGCGAGGTCAGCCGGCCGATAGCCCAGCGTCCAGGAATCAACGGTCACCACCACGCTGGAATACCCGCTGCGCTCCGCACGATCGAGGAAACTGGCCGCTAGCTCCCGATCGCCCGGCAGATACAGTTGGTAAAAGTTGGGCGTCGACCCAGCGTGCTTGATGACGTCCTCCATGGGGGTTTGGGAGAACGTTGACAGCGTGAACGGCACGCCGGTTTCAGCGGATGCTTTTGCTGCGGCCACGTCTCCGTAAAAGTCCGGCGAGCACAACCCGATCAGGCCTATCGGAGCCATAAACATCGGCGAGGGGAGTTGCTCACCGAACAAGTTGATGGACAGGTCACGCTCGGGCGGGCTGATCATCATTCGCGGAATGATCCCGTAGCGAGAGTATGCATCGATATTCGCGCGCTGCGTGCGACCGTCGCCAGCCGCAGCCGAGACATACCGGTACACCCAGTCCGGAAGCGCGTCCAAGGCTTTTCGCTCGATCGACTCAAAGTCGAACGGGAACCGGGAGCTAATACCCCGTACTGCATCGCCATAGACGCTCCACTGCCAGTCCCCGAAGTTCTTTGTCATAGCGCTTCCTTCGTGTTTCGGGAATTACTGGTCGCAACGACCACTCACGACTTCAAGGGTTGTGAGAACGTTCACCAATGTCGATGTCCTGGGCGACAAAACCTAAGCGCTGACCTCTGTCCCGCCGAACACAATGGTCTTCCGCACCCAGGTTTTCACAGGTGCCATCGCTAACGGCGCCGCCGCTTCGGCGGTGATTTCCGATGTTGGCGAGGCGCCGTCGAGCCGCGAGGTCGCAGTGGGCGCCTTGATCGGTTGGCGCACACCAGCGCCACTCAGCGACCAAAGGTGTTCTGGAGCACTACGTCCCGCGCTCGACTTTTATGCTGGCGGCTAAAGACAATCCGCGAAGCGCTGAATAAGGCTGTGGGTGTAACAACGGCGCGGCCTGCACCAAACATGCTCGAGCCCCGCCTGCATATCCGGAAGCTCGAAATAAGGAGGCTCAAATGCCCGATGCGGCTGCGGTTACGGAGAAGGTCGGGCTAACGACGGCGGGAGTGGAGACATACCTGTCAGAGCTATCCAACTGGGGCCGGTGGGGCGACGACGACCGGATCGGGACGCTCAATCTGATCACCGACGAGGTGAGACTCGCAGCGGCGTCCACTATCCGGACCGGCCGCGCGATTTCGCTGTCCCGCCCGATCGACCCGCTCGACCCGGACCCGCTGGACTCGGGTTTCGCACTGGTGCAGCGTTTCATGACCCTGAACGAGGTTACCGATCACATCGGTCGCCAGTTGCGGTACGAAGCCGTCACCGAATACGTCGGCATCGCTGCACATGGCTCCAACACCCACGTGGACGGTCTTGCCCATTATTCCTGGGACGGTAAGAACTACAACGGCTTCCCGACAACCGACACCAACTCACTGCATGGGGCGCGATCGCTGTCCATTGATCAAGCCGAGCACGGCTTCATCACGCGCGGGGTGCTATTGGACATCGCCGCGCTGCACGGCGTCAAGTGGCTCGAGCGCGGCCACGCGGTCACGCCGGACGAACTATTGGCCGCTGAACAACGCCAAGGCGTCACCGTCCGTCCCGGCGATGCCCTGCTCGTGCACACCGGCAATGCGGCGGCAATACTGCGCGATGGGCCCGACGGGGAAGGTGGCCTAGCGGCGCGTCAGGCGGGTCTGCACGCCAGTTGCCTGCCGTTCCTACGGGAGCGTGATGTGGCCGTCCTCGGCAACGACGGCGTTCAAGACGTTCAACCGTCCGGATTCGGTCTGGACTTCATCCGCCCTATTCACACGGTGGCAATCGTCGCGTTGGGCCTGTGGCTGATCGACAACGTGGACCTCACCGAACTGGCGGAGGCCTGCCGGGAGGACAAACGCTGGGATTTCTTCTTCGCCGCTCTGCCATGGCGAATGAAGGGTGTGACATCGAGCGCGTCCAACCCCGTAGCCATCTTCTAGTCGAGTCATCAAAGGCCGAAGCAGTGTGGCGGGCGGTGAAACAAGAAACCGGATCGTCACTGGGCTATTGGTTCTTCTTTCACCCGCGACGGATCGCTTTCGGCGCGTCGACCTCGATGGCGCAACCCTACGCACGATCATCGGAGGAAACGTCATCCGGTTCTGCTCGCAGGCGAAGAAGGCCGCGGATTTTCAAAGTGTCACGGCCAAACTAAATTCGGCGTTCGCGGTGCTCCGAGGCACCAACTATGCGCGTTCATCCGCATCCAATACTGCGCCCCGATCGCCGTTTTCGGCTGCCTGGCGTGGTGAGACCCACCCAACGGGCCAGCACTTGCTCGCCGGTCTGCACGACTGGCCGGCCGGACTCAATTACCAGGCGCGCAGCATGCTCGCGATAATCCGGGGTTTTGGTGCGGCGCTTGCGCGACCTATAGACGCCGGTACCGCGAGACCATCAGTCCCACCGGTCAGATGCCCACCATCCCGGTTAAGCCCAGTGATGCGTGGCGAAGGTAGGGTTGTTGCCACTTCCGATGCAGCGGGCGGCGGATTTCACGGTGCGGGGCGGCGCGATGGAGTTGGTTGGCCGTCATCGCGAGTGTGCGGTGCTCGACCGGCTGATCGAGGCTGTTCGTGCTGGTGAGAGCCGCGCATTAGTGGTGTCTGGCGAAGCGGGCGTGGGCAAGACCGCATTGCTCGACTATCTGGCTGGGCAAGCTTCGGAGTGCCGCGTCGAGCGCGCCGTAGGCGTTCAGTCCGAGATGGAGCTGCCGTTTGCCGCGTTGCATCAGTTGTGCGCGCCCATGCTCGAGAAGCTCCAGGGCTTACCGGAACCGCAGCGAGACGCCCTGGAGATTGCGTTCGGAATGAGCTCAGGATCGGCGCCGGACCGGTTTCTGGTCGGGCTGGCGTTGCTGAGCCTGCTGTCCGAGGTGGCTGAGGAGCAGCCGCTTGTGTGTGTGGTCGATGACGAGCAGTGGCTCGACCGGGCCTCTGGGCAAGTCTTGGGCTTTGTTGCTCGTCGCTTGGGTGCGGAATCGGTGGGATTGACTTTCGCGGCCCGGGTGCCCAGCAGCGATATCGCAGGATTGCCCGATCTCGTCGTGGAGGGCTTGGGGGACAGAGATGCGCGAGCGCTGCTCGAAGCCGCCCTGACCGCGCCATTGGACGCTCGGGTCCGCGATCAGATCCTTGCCGAGACTCGGGGCAACCCGCTGGCACTGCTGGAGCTGCCCCGTGGCTTGACTCCGCAGGAGCTAGCGGGCGGATTTGGGTTTCCCGCCGCGGCGCGAATATCCGGCGGCATCGAAGAGAATTTCCGCCGGCGAATCGACGGTCTCCCTGACCAGACCCGGCGCCTGCTGCTCATCGCGGCGGCCGAGCCGCTCGGCGATCCCGCGTTGGTGTGGGGGGCCGCGGTGCGCCTGGGAATCCTCGCCGAAGCCACTCGTCCGGCGACCGAGGCGTGCCTGGTCGACTTCGGCATGCGAGTGCGATTTCGTCATCCCCTCGTGCGCTCGGCGGTCTACGGATCGGCGTCCCCGCAGCAAAGACAAGAAGTGCACGCTGCATTGGCGGAGGTCACCAATGCACACCAGGACCCCGATCGACACGCGTGGCATCGGGCACAAGCCGCCGCTGGGCCGGACGAGGCCGTCGCCGCGGAGCTGGAGCGCTCGGCGGGCCGGGCGCGAGCGCGTGGCGGTATTGCTGCGGCGGCGGCATTCCTCGAGCGCGCCACGACGCTGACGCTCGATCCCATTCGCCGCACCGAGCGGGCGATGGCCGGTGCGTCGGCCCATATCAAAGCCGGCGCCTTCGCCACGGCGCGGGACCTGCTCTCGATCGCCGAGGCCGGGTCACCGAGCGACTTTCAGCAAGCCCGCATCGAGCTGATGGGGGCTGAGCTCGCGTTCCTCACGGATCGCGGCAGTGAGGCCCCGCCCATGTTGCTGAAGGCCGCCAGGCGGCTCGAGCCGATCGATCCGGAGCTCTCCCGCAGGACCTACCTGCAGGCCCTGACGGCGGGTTACTTCGCCGGTCGCCTCGCCCTCGGCGGGGGTCCGTTGGAGGTGGCGCGTGCGGCGGCGACCGCCCCGCCGGCCTCACAACCTCTGCGCGCACCTGAGCTTCTTCTGGATGGCCTGGTAGCGCACTACATCAAAGGGTATGCGGCCGGATTGCCGATACTTCGCGAGGCACTGCACGCGTTCGGCGCCGGCATGTCGGTAGACGAAGCGCTGCCCTTACACTCGGTGGCCGGCATCGTGGCTCGTTACACATGGGATGACCGCAGCTGGCAGGTGCTCTCGGAGCGTCATGTCCAGCTCGCTCGGAGTGTGGGGGCGCTCAGCGAGCTGCCCGTCGCCCTCAATGCGCGTGCGTTCATGCTGTTGTTTGCTGGTGACCTCGCCGCCGCAGCCTCGCTGATCCAGCAGCGGCAGGCTTTGGAGGCGACGGGCATCAATCGCTTTCCTTACTCGGCCCTCGCCCTGGCGGCGTTCGCCGGTAGACAAGCCGAAGCGGCGACCCTGGTCGAAGCGATCAACCGGCACCTCAGCCTTGGAGGTGACGGCGTCGGGATCACCATCGTCGAGTGGGCGAGCGCGGTACTGAACAACGGCATCGGTGACTACAACGCGGCGGTGGGAGCAGCGCAGCGCTCCACCGAATATCTGGGGGAATGGATCACGCCGCCCTGGCCAGCGGTCGAGCTCATTGAGGCGGCCGCGCGGATCGGATGCGCCGAGATGGCCGCCGATGCTCTCCGTCGGCTGGCTGAGATCACCACCGTCAGCGGCACGGATTGGGCGCTCGGCATCGAAGCTCGTTCACGCGCGCTACTCAGCGAGGGTGACGCCGCCGAGCGCAGTTACCGCGAGTCGATCGAGCGGCTTGGGCGTACCTGCATCCGCGCCGATCTCGCCCGCGCGCACCTGCTGTATGGAGAGTGGCTGCGCCGACAGCGCCGCCGGATCGACGCGCGGGCACAGCTTCACATCGCCCACGACATGCTCGAGACCATGGGGATGGAAGCCTTCGCTGAGCGGGCCAGGCGTGAGCTAAAAGCCACTGGTGAAACGGCCCGCAAGCGCACCATCGCGCCCCGCGATGAGCAGCTCACTGCGCAGGAGGCCCAAATCGCACGGATGGCCCGCGACGGCCTTTCAAATCCGGAGATCAGCGCGCGCTTGTTCATCAGCTCGCACACAGTCCAATATCACCTGCGCAAGGTTTTCACCAAGCTCGGCATCAGCTCGCGCAGCCAGCTCGACCGTGTCCTACTACAGAGACCCGCCGCCGACGCTGTCTGATCATCGAAGCCTCGACAAACGTAACGACACCGACCTCGGTTGACGGTGGACTGATCATTCGCGCTAGCGACTGGGGGATGCGAACGCAGCGCGAAGCGGCTGACGATGGCCCTGGCGCCAGGAGCCGGGTTTTGGTTCCCGGCGATCGAACAGCCAAGGGGTGGCAATTCATGAGCGACGGCATTTACGAACTCCCACTTGTCGAAGGGCCTGCTCACTGGGGCCGCCATTGGTGGTGGTCGCCGCTGATGCTCGGCTCCCGGCGCCGGTGCGCTGCCCCAGATCGCGCACGCCGAGGGATCGACAGCAAATCCGTCGGACGATGTGGGCGGTTGCCTAGAATAACGTGCACTGAAGTCGCAGTTCAGCACGCGGTAGACGGGACACCCCCATGGGCCCTTCAACCGGCCGATTTGACGCCAGCGGCCAGCGGCTTGTGACGCCGCCGATTCGGGGTCGGGCGGGCGAGTTGAAGGTGATCGGCGGGATGGTGACGGCGCTGATGCGGGGGCGTCGGGGCGTGCTGGTCATCGAGGGCCCGCCGGGCATCGGAAAGAGTCGGTTGCTGACCGAGGTGATGGCGCTGGCCGACAAGGGCGGGGTGCGCACCCTGTTCGGTGAGGCTTTCGAGTACCAGCAGACGGTGCCGTTTTTCTCGCTGTTCATGGCGACGCTGCGCGCCGATCCCCCGGTCGGAGACGCCGAGGCGTTGCGGCGGCTGGGCAGCTCGGCCGACCTGGGCTATTGGGTGGTGCACGATCTGGCCGACGCGATTTATGCGGCGGCGGCGCAAACCCCGCTGGCGATTGGGCTGGACGACATCCACTGGGCCGATAACGGCACGCTGCTGGCGCTGCGGTCACTGGCCACGCCGCGCGTGGACGCGGCGGTGATGTGGGTTCTGACTGCCCGCACCGGTGCCGGCGGGCCCGCGGTGCAGGAGACATTGTCGGTGCTGCAGCGGGCGAATGCCACATTCATGCGAGTGGCCCCGATGTCACCCGGCGCGGTCGCCCACATGGTCTCCGACGCCGTACGCGCGGACGCCGATGAGTCGCTACTGAATCTGGCCGCGAAGGCGCACGGCAATCCGTTCCTAATCCGCGAGCTGGTCGGGGGTCTGGACGAGGAGGGCCGGCTCAATGTGCGCGGCGGCCGCGCGGTGGCCACCGGAAACGTGCTGCCGCGCCGGCTGGGTGCGGGTATGCAACAGCGGCTAGACCACCTGTCCAGGTCTGCTGGCGAGGTGGTGCGGGTGGCCGCGGCGCTGCCGGATCGGTTCTCGGCTGGTCTGCTGGCCGCGATGCTGGAACGCCAGCCGGCGTCGTTGCTGGCGGCTGTCGAGGAGGCGGTGCGCGCGGATCTGCTCGTCGAAGACGGTGAACAGCTGAGGTTCCGCCACGACTTGCTGCGCGAGGCCACCCGACAGTCCTTGCCGCAGTCGCTGCGGCGCGCGATGGAGCGCCAATCGGCATCGATCATGCTGAGTATGGGTGCGGCGCCGGCCGAGGTGGCCACCCAACTGGCGCGCAGCGCCGAGCCGGGGGACAGGGAGGCAATCAGCGCACTGCGGCAGGCCGCGCAATCAGTTGGCCACACTGATGCCAGTGCGGCCGCCGAGTTGAGCCACCGCGCGTTGGACCTGTTGCCCGCCGAAGACGCTGACCACGGGCCACTGGTCGCCGAAACGGTGGAGTTCCTCAACCGGGCCAGCCGCTACGAGGAGGCCGAAGAGTTGGCCGTTGCGGCGCTCTCGGAGGTCGCGTCGCCCCAAGAGGAGGCTGAGATCCGCCTGCGACGCGCGGCGCACACCAGGCACAGTACGCAGCGGCGCGTTGAGGAGAATCGTCGAGCGCTGCAGTTGGGCGACATCAGCGAGGTCACCCGGGCACGGCATCTGGCGTGGCTGGCCTACAACCTGATGTATCAGAAGCAAGGTGGGCAACGGCGCGCGGCGGCCAACGAGGCCGCCGTGGCCGCGGCATCCACCGGTGATCTCGAGTCGAAGATCGTGGCCGGTGTCACTCTCGCTTTGCTCGACTGTGGCGACGGGTACGCGGGCCGCGCCCTACGCCACCTCGACGAGGTTTGTGCGCTCGCCCACGCGAGTGATGTGACCGCAGCTCACCTCTTAGCCGCAAACCATTACGCGAACCTGCTGGCGGCGGTCGGCCGGTTGGACGACGCTGCGGCCCGGGTCGCTGACGGGTCAGAGCAAGCCCGCCGGGAACGCAACGCGATGGGCCTTCAGATGTGGACCTGGATTGATGCGATGGTCCACGTCGCTGCGGGCCGGTTGTCGGCCGCTCGCGCGGCGGCCGAATCCGTGCCGCCCCCACAGGAGACAGGCGTGACCGAGCTGGACATGATCCGCATGGTGATTCTGGCCGAGGTGGCGGCGCGCACCGATGACCGAAACTTGTTGCAGCAGATGGTTAATGGCGCGCGCGACGCCTACTACTCCAATGGCTCATCTATGGTACGTCGGATAGCGGCGCATGTGCTCGCGCTGGCGGCGTGGCAGCGCGACGATCTCCATGACGCGATGTGCTGGCTCGCCGACATCACCCTATTCGGCTCGCCGCTCTGGCCCCAGGTCTTAGATCAGGTGATCTTGGGTGCGCGGGTTGCATCGGCCGCCGGCGATGCCGGCTTGCGCGCGCGTGTCCTGCAGGCCACTGACCTGCTCGAGCATGAGCGGCCTGCGATCCCGTTGTTCACCGGGGTGGCCGGGTACGCCCGCGGGATACTCGAACGTAATCCCCAGGCACTGCTGGCTGCCGCCGAATTGCTTCAGTCCTCGTCGCGGCCGCTTCTTTACGCCGCGGCTGCCGAGGACGCCGGCGCTGAACTCGCACGCACCGATGCTGGTGACGAGGCGTTGGATCAGCTCAATGCCGCATTCGATACCTACCTGCACCATGAAGCGCTCGCGGATGCGCGCCGGGTGGGCCGCGAGTTGCGGCGGTTAGGTGTGCAACGTCGCATTGTCAGCCAGCCGCGACCAAAAACGGGCTGGGACAGCCTCACCGAGTCCGAGCTCAAGGTGGTCAACCTGATTGCGCGGGGTGCTACCAACCTTTCTGCGGCACAGCAGCTGCGCATCTCGCCTCACACCGTGAGAGCCCATCTGCGTAATGCGTTCGCCAAGCTCGGGGTCAGCTCCCGCGTCGAGCTGAGTCAACTCGCGCAGCGCCCACCATGACGCTGATTAGGTCCTGGGGACTTAGTGCTAGGCCACTTTGGCCTTACAGATAGTCCGCTGGCCAATAGTGTCATTCACGCCCGCGGGGCGACCATAACAGTCGTCAAGTCATCACGTTCTCACTCGACTGATGGCCGAGACAAAGCCACCGCCGCGGCGGTGAGCAGCCCAGAGAAAGGGCAACGATGTTGAGTGCAACCCGTGGAATGCTGGCCATGCCGCCGGTGGGGTTCGGTGTCGCTGGTCACGCGATGGTGTCCCGATGACCGCAAGCTCGCCTAGCTCAGTCGCCGAATCCATAAGTAACACCGTCGAGGCCGCGCAGGAAAGACGCGCGAACGATGACGAGCTGAGTGCAGGATTTCAATCTGATCTGGCGGTCAATGAACGCGTGTGGGGCATGGCGGCCACCGGTTCCGTGCGGCCCGGGCCTATGCCTGCCGAGACCGAGGCGCACAGTGGCCGCTTTGCCGAACTGATCGCTGATGCTGTGCGTTTCGTTGCCGGCGATCGAACCGCGAAGGATGGTGGCTAATGGGTGAAGCCATCGATGAACTCCCAGTCATCGAAGAACTTCCCGACGGGCAACTCTCGGAGTCCGTCGACGATGTCACGCTGTACGCCGAGTATCGCCGGGTCACCGCAGATCAGGCAGCCTTGCGTCGCCTGGCCACGCTGGTGGCCCGGGGGGCGGAACCGGCGGAGGTGTTCGAGGCGGTCGTCAACGAAATGCGCCGCTGCGCGTCCGCGGATACCGCCGGATTGTGGCGCTATGAGTCAAACAACGAAATGACGAAGCTGGCCGCGGCTGAACATCCGGGGCTGCAGCTAGCGAAGTGGCCCGTGGGTACCCGAAGCCCGATCGACGGCCGCACTCTGGCAGGGATAGTGCAGCGCACGGGGCGCCCCGCGAGGATGGACAGCTACGAGAACAGCACCGGCTCACTCGCGGCGCGGATACGAGACGCTGGCGTACACGCAGCGGTCGGCGTGCCCGTCGTCGTCGACGGACGCGTGTGGGGTCTCGCGGCCGTGGGTTCGGTTGAACCCGAGCCCATGCCGGCCGACACCGAAGGGCGCATCAGCGCCTTCGCCGAACTGATCGGCACCGTCGTGGTGGCCGGATATCGTGACGAGCAGAAACGGCAGCTGCTGACTGAGGCGTCGCAACTGCCGAATCAGCTCGATGGTCTGGTTGCGGGACGCGGTTTCGGCGACTGGAGTCTGCGGGACATCGCGGGCTTCCTTCGGCTACCGACCACCGGTCCGTTTGTGGTCATCGCCGCGCAGGTTTCAATCGCGGGCAAAGAGCCCCTTCCGGAGATTGAATCTAAGCTTCGCAGCCTTGACATATCGTCGGCGTGGACTCTGCTGCCTGATTTGCAGGTCGGGGTTGCGCGGGTCACGTCCGACGAAAAATTTGACGCGATGGTTGCCCTAATGTCTCGGATGACAACAGCCGGAGTAGGCGTTAGCGCGGCTTTCGAGGATTTACGTGAGACACCGACAGCCCTGCATGTAGCACGAATGATGTTGCGGGGCAGGGGCCACTCCGGATCCTCCGTCGCTGTGTTCGACGGCTCCATCCTGGCCGCCGCAGTAGTCAGCGCACCGGAGGCGATGATCAGAACGGTCGGCCCTGCGTTGGACGGGTTTAGCGACCTTCCCGACGAGGAACGCGACATGCTATTTGAAACGTTTCGGGTTTGGCAGGACCATGATGGGTGCGTACGCGATGCAGCTGAAGCACTCTTCTGTCACCCCAACACGGTCCGATACCGGTTGCGCAAAATTGAGGTACGTAGCGGTCGATCCCTTTCGCGGCCAAAGGATGTCGTCGAACTGTACCTAGCCTTCGAAGTACACCGCCGCCTTATGTAGCCGAACTCATTGAGCTCAACCAGCGCGGGCACGATTCCCTCCTCCGCTACTGCGGTTCCCTGTCAAGACATTTCGCAATAGGCGATGCCAGTCAGGTTTCCTTGCGCGACCAGCAGCACCTTCGGGTCCGATCCATCCAGCTTGGCAGAGAAGACATTGCCCCCAAAGTCGGTGATAAACATTCGGTCGCCTTTCAGATCCAGGGCGATGCCGATTCCTTCCATCAGGTGCGTGAAGATGATCTCAGGAGCGGGCCGGTCCTTCACATCCGAATCCATCGGTGCACGATTTACCGTATTGCCGCGGGGCGGATCACCCCGGTCGGTCCAATACATGACGCGATTGTTGAGATCGAGCTCCAGATCGATCGGCTCGGGCAGCCCGTCATAAAGGAGTTCGATATCTGCTCGATCAGAAGCCGTCTGTCCCGCGGGAATTTCGATGCCGGCGCGGAAAAGACGGCCCTTGCCGGCATTGTCGGGACCCTTTTGTGTCCAGTAGACCTGGTCGCCATCGACATCGATGGCCACGCCCACACACCACTTCGCGGGATCCGGCCCCGGTCGCGGGTCGCCCTGGCCGGTATCCACGAGGGTCTCGACGTTCGAGCCGTCGAGGTTGGCGCGCATCAGGCGCATCCCCTCGCGATCACACCAGTAGAGTTTTCTGCTGGTCATTTCGAGCTGCAGCTGCTTGGGAGTGAACGTGCCGCCCTCGGGAACGATCGTGCTGCGGTTCTGCCCGTCGAGGTCAGCTCGCTCAATGGAACCGTCGTCCGCTGCGGGATTCCCCATGTTGGTCCAGTAAATGTGTCGGGCCGCGACATCGACCGCGATGCCATCGGGATATCTGCACTCGGTGACGATGACCTTGCGGTCCGAGCCGTCCGGATTCAGCGAAACAACACGGTCGTCGCTGAGGTCCAGAAGGAACAGGCGGCTGACTGCGGCTTGATCGCCGGACGCGAGTTGCGGCTCCGGCATTTGCGAACTGACCATGTGTCTTTACTCCAGGTACTCAGTTGGGATCCGAACCGGATACCGGATTCACCGCTGTGCGAGGTAATTCCATCGTTGCGCAAGCCGCCGACCCCGTCGATGTGTTTGGTCATAGGAATCGGCAGCAAGATTTTGTCCGCAGCCACAGTCGCCTGCGCCGCCACATGCCCGGGCGCGTGAGGTATTCCTGACTCGTACCGGTATACGCCTCCGCCACGACCGCCGTGGCGACACGCAGATCCAAATGCGCGACGACGATGCTGGCGGTGCACCGGCGCTACCCGCCGCGGGCGGCGATCATCGCCGGGCGGTTCACCTTGGTCGCCGCCGTGCGAGGAATCGCGTCGACGAACTCGACGGTCTTGGGTGCCTTGTACGGAGCCAGCCGACTCTTTGCGTAGTCGATCACTTGCTGTTCGTTAAGTAGAGCACCGTCGGCCAATTGCACCACGGCGTGCACCCGGCGGCCCCACTGCTCATCGGAGATTCCGATTACCACGACATCGGCGATACCGGGGTGCCCGGCCAGTGCCGACTCGACCTCTGCCGGAAAGACATTGGCGCCGCCGGTGATGATCATGTCGGCGCGGCGGTCGATGATGTAGAGGTAACCGTCCTCGTCCAGGTGGCCGATGTCGCCGGCGGACCGGAACCCGTCCTCGGTCGACGGCAACGGCGGCGCCCCACCCAGATAGCGGTAACCGGCGCTCATCGGCGCGCGCAGGTAGACGTCGCCGTCCTCGCCGGGGCCCAGCGGCCTTTTCTCGGCGTCCAGAATCCGGATCTCGGTGTCCCGGTAGCCGCGGCCGACGCTGCCCGGGTGAGTCAACCACTCGTCGCCGCGCAGCGCGGTGAGCCCAAGGTTTTCGGTCATGCCGTAGGCGGTCACGATCTGCTCGGGACTGAGCAGCTCAAACCAGGTGTGCAGCAGCGTGGGTGGCATCACGGCGGCGCCCTGCAGAATGAATATGACGCTCGACAGGTCCCGTTGCCGGATGTCGGGCAGGGCCGCAATGCGCGCCAGCATCGTGGGCGTGGCGGTGAAGTTGGTGATCCGATACCGCTCGATCGTGTCCACAAACAGTGCCGCGTCGAACTTTTCGAGCACCACCAGGTGGTCGCCGCTCAACAGCATGAGGAAGGTGGCGAAGCCGTTGGTGTGATACATCGGCGCCGGCACCAGAATGGTCTGCGGCTTGGCCACCGGGGTCCAGTTCGCCAAGAACGGCTCGCCGTGCTGCTGCGTCCACAGCGACGGCGCCAGGTTCAGGATCACCTTGGGCACGCCGGTCGACCCGCTGCTGCAGATTCCGTTGGCCGTGGGGGAAACGGCTTCGGGCAGCGGGCTCTCGGACTCGCTGACGGCGCGATCCGCAAGCTGCCAACGGTGCTGTTCGTCGACGACGACGGCGGGCTCGATCACCGCGAGTACCCGGTTCCGCTCCCATTCGGGCAGATCCCAGTGCATGGGAATCGGCACCGCCCCGATCTTCCAGCAGCCCAGCGTTGCCAGCACGAGGTGCGCCGAATTCGGGATCGGCAGGGCGACAAGGGAACCCGCTTCAGCGCCGTTGGCGGCCAGCGCTCGCCCCCACTGGTTGGCGCGGGCGTCGAGCTCGCCGAAGGTCATCGTGTGCTCGCTGCCGTCGAGCGCGACAATGGTTACGGCCTTCTCGTCGCGCCGCTCTTCGGCGAGTTCGGCCAACTTGCTCCCGAACGGGACTCCGTCTTCCGGCGGGTCGGGGGTCACTCCGGCTGCGATGCGCTCTGTGCTCATGCCTCGGCTCCCGCTCGCTCCGGTCCTCGCTCGTTCCTCGCTGCGATCCTCACTCGCGGCCGCCTTCGGGGGCTCATGCCTCGGCTCCCGCTCGCTCCGGTCCTCGCTCGTTCCTCGCTGCGATCCTCACTCGCGGCCGCCTTCGGGGGCTCATGCCGATACCGGTCCACTGAACAGCGTCTCCAGCGAGCCGTCACGGACGTCGGATATCAGACGTAGCCCGATTTCCTCGGCGCTCAGCGGCAACCGCATCAGCGGTTGGGTGTGCCGGTCGAGCACACTGATGTCGGACTCGTCGCAGAAGCCCAGGGCCCCGAGCAACTGGTGAGAGGTGCGCAGCACCTGACGCGCGGTCTCGGCGGCCTTGAACCGGAGAACGAGTGCGTCGGCCGAATGAACCGACACTGGTGTCGATTCCGGTCGGCAGATGGTGTACTTGGCCAGCTCGCGCAGTCCGCGCACGGCGACGGAGGCATCCGCGACCGCGAACCTGACGGCCTGGAAGTCCGCCAGCGGCTTGCCGAATTGAATCCGAGCGCGCACGTGCTCACTGACGATCTTCAGCGACTGCTGCATCGCTCCCAGCATCCGCCATGACCCCAACACGAGATGCAGGTTAACGTCCGCGGCGGGGACGGCTCCGTCGGGTGCACTCAAGGTGGCTGGCACGAGAAACGGCCCGAGCTTGGCATTGGTTCGCGACGCGAGCCGCACGCGGTACCGGTTGCCGTCGAGGTCGGCGGCTATCCAATCGCCGGGCAGATCGCCGTGGTCGATGCGCGGTGCTGCGGGGTTCACCAGAGCCAGGCGAGCGCCGTCGATCGTCAGCAGCTCATCGACGAGCGGATAGGGCAGAGCCGTCGCGCCGGCCGCCCGGCAGAGCACCGCGGCGGCCAGCGCGTCGTCGGGTGCCGACCGGACATCGAGCTCGAACGTGCCGAGCTCGCTCAGCGCGGCGCGCGCGGAGTGCCGGATGCCGTCGTCGACCTCGGCGCGCAGCGCCGCCGGCGGCCCACCCAACCGGGCGAGCCGCTTGGCCGCAACTGCGGCGAAGTCACTAATATCTTGTGGTAGTTCGGTTTTCACCGGTGTTCTCCCAGGACGTCGCGCGCCACCAACATGCGCTGCACTTCGATCGTGCCCGATGCCACGGTGGCCGCCTGTGCATAGCGCCAATGGTCTTCGATCGCCCCATGCAGCGCCGCGGAGGCGCCGCTGTCCAACGCCGAGGGACCCAGCACGTCGAAAAGCAACTCGGCGACCTGCTGATCGCAGGTGGTGGTGGCGATGCGGGCTGCACTGGCCGCCGCACCCGCCGACGGGTCGTCCTGCAGCGACACCGCTCGATAGGCCATCAGCCTGGCCACCCGTAGGTCGATGAGCGCCCGAACCCAGCGGGCCCGAATCGATTCGGGCAGCCGGTCCCAGTCATCGCCGAGTTGGGTGCGCATCCGGTCCAGCAGCGATTCGCACCTGGCGTACCGGGCGATCCCGACGCGCTCGAATGCCAGCGCCTCGCGCATCACCCGCCAGCCGTCGCCGGCTTCACCGAGGACGTCGCTGGGGAATGCCTGCACCCCGTCGAGGAACATCTCGTTGAGGTGGTGCGGTCCCAGCATCGACGGGATCGGCCGGACCGTGAAACCGGGCCGGTCCATGGGAATCAGGAAAAGGGTGAGCCGCTTGGGCTTTGGGGCGTCGGGATCGGTGCATGCCGCCAGCACGCACCAGGAGGCCATCTGGGCGTACGACGTCCACACCTTCTGGCCGGTGATGCGCCAACCCTTGCCGGCGGGGCCGTCAGGGCCGTCGGGCACCGCCCGGGTACGCAACGATGCGAGGTCGGTGCCGGCCTCCGGCTCGGAGAATCCCTGGCACCAGATCACGTCGCCGGATGCGATCGCAGACAGGTGTTTGGCCTTCTGCTCGGCCGTCCCGTACCGCATCAGCGCGGGCCCAACCCAGTTGATGCCCATGTATTGCGGACCGCGCGGTTCGTGATGCGCCCACATCTCCTCGCGCAGCACGGTCTGCTGCCAGACCGAACCTCCGCCGCCCCCATGCTCTTTCGGCCACGCCTGCGCCAACAGCCCCTCGGCCGCCAGCAGCTTGCAGAACGTCTCGGTGGTGGCCAGGTCTTGCGGATCGTCGGTGCAGGCACCGAGGAAGCCGGCGGGAATATGATCGGATATGAGCTGCCGCAGGTGCTTTCGCAGTTCGCCGGCGTCATCGCCGAGATCGTAATCCATCGTCGTCATCCCTTCGGCAGCCCGAGCAGACGCTCGGCGATGATGTTGCGCTGGACCTCCGATGTTCCGCCGTAGATGGTCGCGGCCAATGCATCCTGGCGTTCGAAGAGCAGATCGGGGTTGCCTACCGAACCGGGACCCGCGGCCACCGCGCTCAATTCCCAAACCCGTTGCAGCGTAACAGATCCAAGTAACTTGAGGATGTCGGCTTCCGGGCTTGGCCGTCCGGCGAGTTCGTTGCCCAGGGCGCGGTATCCGGTGGCCCGCAGCGCTTCGACATCGGCGAGCAGCGAGCCGAGCTCGGTGCAGAGGTCTGGGCTGTGCTCGGCGGCGCCGGCGCTGCGGATGGAGTCGAGCCCGCGCTTGATTTCGACCCAGTTCATGATCCAGATCATCTGACGCTCATGGTGCAACGACGCCAACGCGACGTTCCAGCCGCCGTGCAGCGGACCCAACAGGTTGTCCGCCGGCACCTCGACGTCGTCGAGGAACACCTCGCAGAAGGTCTCGTCGGAGACCGACGCCATGCGGATCGGTTCGATTCGTACCCCGGGCGAGCGCAGGTCGAGGATCAGGCAGGAGATGCCGCGGTGCTTCGGGGCATCCGGATCGGTGCGGGCATACAGGGTGCACCACCGCGAGAGATGGGCCTGCGTGGTCCAGATCTTGTGGCCGTTGACCCGGAATACATCGCCGTCGGGCCGCGCGCGGGTGCGCAGTCCGGCGAAATCCGAGCCGGCTTCCGGCTCGGACATGCCCAGCGCCCACCATTCGTCGCCGCGCAGCAAGGGGACCAGCAGGCGGTCGATCTGGGCGGGCGTGCCGAACTGACGGATGCCGGGAGCGGCGACGCCGGGACCCTGAATGTTGGGAAGCTTGGGCGCGGACCGCAGCGCGGCCTCGATCCGGACCTCCATCGCGTCGCGCAAGCCCAGCGATCGACCGCCGTGCTCGCGGGGCCAGGTGGGCTGTATCCAGCCGGCCTCGAACGCGGCGCGCTGATAGTTACGCCGCAGCGCGAGATCCCAGCGGTATCTGGGATATTGCCGGTAATAATCGTCCGGCAGAAACTCCGCCAACCAGGTGGCGAACTCCTCGACAATCGCTGTCATGCCCCGCCCCCTGCGAATCGGCAGCCCACGGCGTGGTAGAGGGCGCGACTATCGCCCAGCAGCGCCGCGCCCTGCCAGGCGTGCCGGACGTAGAGGTGGGTGTCGTGCTCCCAGGTTTGCGCGAGGGCGCCGTGCACCTGGACCGCGGTGCGCGCACAGTTGAGCGCCGCGTCGCTGGCCGCCGCCTTGGCCAGTGCGGCCGCGGTCCATGCACCTGCGGGGTCGTCGAGGCGGGCCGCCGCCGCATAGGTCAGGCTACGGGCGCGTTCCAGGCTCACGTAGTTGTCGGCCAGCGCGTGTTTGATCCCCTGGAATGCGCCGATCGGCGTGCCGAACTGGCGCCGCGACTTCGCGTGCTCGACGGAGCGGTGCAGGGCCGCGCCGGCGACGCCGACCAGGTCGGCGGCCGTGGCTACCAGCGGTGCCGACAGCGCGGATTCGACCTCGACGGTCGCGATGGCAATCGGCTCGGTGTCGATCTCGACGTCGGCCACCGGTTGTGCGGGGTCGGTGGACTCGCCCGCCACGATGGTCACCCCGTCCCCGCCGCGCGCAACCGCGGCCACCACACCTTTCGAGTCACTGTCGGCTTTGGCCAGCGTGACGATCAGCTCCGCACGCGCGGCGTTGGGGACCGCGACCGCTCGTCCGCGTAACCGTCCGCGTTGCAGCGTCATGGCCGCCCCCGGTAGCCGATGACCGGGGGAGTGGACCGCCAGGGTGGCGACGGCGCCGCCGGCGATCTCGGCGAGCACCGGGGCAAAAGCCGGGCCGCAGCCACGCAGCGCACCCGCGGCAAGGCCGACGCTGCTCAGCAGCGGGATGGGCGCGATGGCGGCGCCGCATTCCTCAAGAACCACGGCGATTTCAACCGGTCCGAAGTCGCCGGTGTCGTCGGGCCCGGTAGCTGTCCAAGCGAGGTCCGTCCAGCCAAGGTCCACGACCGTCTTCCACAGCGTGCGCCAGCGTTCGGGATCCGTCATCGCTTGGCGGGCAACGTCGGGCGGGCATTCGGTACGCAGGATGTCGCGCACGGTGTCGCGCAGCGCCAGCTGCTCCGAAGTCAGTCCGACATCCATAACACCCCTAACATAATAAAGATAGTAAACTAGCGACGCTTCAATCGCACTGACGAGAACACGCATAGGTGGGCACATGGTCGAGTGGTATCTGTTCCTGCCGCAGGTGCGGTGGTCGGTCGCTGACGTCACCGAGCGGGCCCGCCATGCCGAGGCCAGTGGTTTTGCCGGAGTGGCCTTCATCGATCATCTGGAGGCGCCCGGCCTGCCCGGTGAAAGCATTTGCGAGGCAATGGGCATCGCGACCTGGGTGGCCGCCAAGACGGAGCGGCTGCGGATCGGGCATCTGGTCCTTTGCGATGCTTTTCGCCATCCCGCCGTGCTCGCCAAACAGGCCGTCACCCTGTCGGACGCGTCCGATGGCAGATTCGAGCTCGGCCTCGGTGCGGGGTCGTGGCCCGCCGAGTTCACCAGATTCGATGTCGGTCAGCAGGATCCGGTGGCCAGGGTCGAACAACTCGGGCGTCATTTGGCCTTGATCAGGGAGTACTGGGGCGACGGTCCCGACGACAACGCCGCACCTCAACTTCCCACACGGACCCATCCGATACCGCTGATCCTGGGTGGCAGCGGGCCCCGGATGATGGAACTTGTTCGTACATACGCGGATTGGTGGAACCTGCAGGCGAATCACCTCGACCGGTTGCCCCGGCTGGCGCCGGCGGCCGGAACTGCCCGGCTGTCGGTGCAGCAGATGGTGGGCTTCGTCCGGTCGGGCAGCGACCCAGCCAAGGTGCGCGAGGTGAGCACCCGGCGATTCGGTCACCTCGGGCCGGGGCTGGTCTGCGGTGCTGCCGACGAGCTGGTGCAGCACTTCGCGGGGCTGGCGGCCCAGCGGGTGGAACGCTTCTACGTGTGGTTCGCCGACTTCGCCGTCCCGGATTCGCTACACGAGTTCGGCGAGACGGTGATCAGAGACTTCGCTGCGCGGAGCGCCGGCGGCGGGCCTCGGTAGGGACAATCGGCGGCCGGGCGAACGGACCGCGCCGCACCGCGCTCAGCCGGATTTCCGGCAAATCCACCGACGGGTCGACGGTGTCGAGCCAGGCCACGGCCTCGGCGACGTCGGATATCTGGATTGCGTACATCTCGAAGGGAACGTCTTGCAGCATCTCGGTTTCCACCGGTCCTGGTGTGACGACATGGACGGCGATGCCGTCGCGGTCGACCTCGAGAGCCAACGCGCGGGCGAACGCGTTCATGCCGGCTTTGGATGCGGAGTAGGCGGTGCGCGCCATCATCGGCTCGTGTGCCGCCGACGACGAGATGAACACCAGCCGCGAGCCCGCGCGCATCCGCGGTAGTACGGCAGAGGTCACCACGAAGCAGGAATCCAGGTTGGCCGACATGATCGCCTGCCATTGCTCGAATGTCTGCTTGCGCGCGTAGGTTCCACCCAGCACGCCGGCCGCGTGCACGACAAGGTCGATCGTTTCGAGTGTGCTTATCGCGGCGGAGAATCCAGTCGGATCGGACGCGTCGGCCACGATATGGCGAGCCCCCAGTTCGTCGGCCGCCGCACGCAACGGGCCTTCGCGTCGTGCCACCAGCACCACGTCGTAACCCAGCTCGCACAGCTTGCGAGCGCATCCCTTTCCGATCCCGCCGCTGCCGCCGGTGACCAATGCGGTTCGCACGGGCGTCGAAGGCTTCCTCTTAGGAGTGCCGGATATCCCGCGGGCGTGACATTGCCTGCGGCGAAAGCGCATAGATCCGTTGATCGGGCTTGCCGGACAGCACGTAGGTCTGCGTGTCGGCGAGGTGGCGGCCCGCGATCCGGCGGGCCCGGTCGACGTCGCCCTCGGCAATCGTCTCGGCCAGCTTGATGTGCGTGTTGAGCACGGCGCGGCGCTTGGCCAGCGACGGGTAGGTGCCGCGCGCCGAGCTCTCGTCGGCCCACTGCCGTTCGTGGCTGGTCCACAGCGTCTCCAGGCTGCCGACGACCGCGATGATGGTGTGGTTTCCGCAGCCGCGAACAACGAGATCGTGGAATTGACGGCCGATTTCGGTGAACAACCTACCGTCGTCGAGGTTCTCGGCCATGGAATCGTTGACTTGTTTGAGCTCTGGCACCAAGGTGTCTGCGCGGTCGGGCCGCTGGGCCGCCAGCGCGGCGCAGGCGGGCTCGAGTTCCTGCAACGCCATGCCCAGGTCGGCGACCGCGACCGACTCGCTCTGCAACAGCAAACCAAGCATGTAGGCGGCGCTGGTCTTCGCCGGTGCGTGCACGACGGCGCCGCCGCGGTTGCCCCGCCGCACGGAGACCAGGCCCTCGGTCTCCAGGATCCGCAGCGCTTCACGAAGCGAGACCAGGCTGACGTTGAATTGTTCGACCAGCACCTCCTGGCGCGGCAACAGATCGCCGTCGGAAAGCTCACCGTCGATGATCTGGCGGCGCAGTTCGTCGGCTACGATTTCGGCGATCCTCGGCGCCGACAACCGGCGACGGGCGTCGGGGCCAATACCCAGTGCGGTCATCCGGTCCTCGCATCCCGTAGTCGACTGGCTTAGCTATTTTAGCAGTAATGGTATAAATAGCCTGGTGAATCGCGGGCCCGACAGCCGGCCGACACCGCTGCACGAGCTGCGGGTCGTCGAGATCAGTGACCGCATCGCCGGCAGCTACTGCGGCAAACTATTGCTCGACGCCGGGGCCCAGGTACATAAAATCGAACCGCCCCAAGGGGATTCGCTGCGGCGGTACTCGGCCAGCGGTTCGTATTTGCCGGATAGCCCCGATAGCCCGGATATCCCGGGTGTTCAAGCCTCGCCGTTTTATAGCTACCTCAACGCGGGCAAGCGCAGCATGACCTTCGCGCCGGGCTCCGAGCGATACCGTGCCGAACTGGCCGCCGCCGATGTCGTTGTCGTCACCGCCGGGCCGTCGCGGGCGGCGGCCCTGGGCATCGATCCGCAGCGGTTGCTGGCCGACTCCGCGCAGGCGGTCATCGTCACGATCTCCGACTTCGGCTGGACCGGTCCCCATGCCGACCGCCCCGCCAGTGAGTTCACGCTGCAATCGTGGTCCGGCTGCACGGGTTTTCGGGGTGACCCCGCCGGGCCTCCCATCTCGATCGGCGGCGACCTGGGGGAGCACATGGGCGGAGTGTTCGCCGCATTCGGCGCGTTGGCCGTACGCCGCCGCGTCGAGCGCGGCGGCCCTGGTGAGCATCTGGACCTGTCCATGCTGGAGGCGCTGACCACGATGCAGAGCAGCGAATGGCTGCATTCCCAGCTGCTGCGGGTACCGCCGATCCGCCGCACCCTGGAGGTGCCCTCGATTGAACCGGCCAAGGACGGGTACGTCGGGATCACCATGGTCACCGGTCAGCAGTGGCTCGACTTCGTCGCGATGGTCGACTGCCCGCAGCTCGAGGAGATCGAACAGCTGCGTTTTCAGATCGGCCGCTGGGCATACCGCGACCTCATCCGCGAACAGATCGGCCCGTGGATGGCGCAGCGGTCCGTCGATGAGATCGTCGAGCTCGGCCAGCTGTTCCGGTTGCCGATCGCGGCGTTGGGCAACGGCTCGACGATCCGGGAGATGGACCACGTCACCGAGCGCGGGGTGTTCGTGCGCAACCCCGCCGGCTTTCATCAGCCCCGCCCGCCCTGGTTGATGTCGGCGTGCGCGCCGGCGCCGCTGGGCGGCACGGCCGCTTCCGGCGCGGACAACGACGAGTCGCCCTGGCAGCATCGCGAACCCGAGCGCAACCCGGCGTCGCGCGGGTTACCGCTCGAGGGAGTTCGCATCGTCGATCTGACCGCGTTCTGGGCCGGGCCTGCCGCAACCCACCTACTGGCCGCTTTCGGCGCCGACGTCGTCAAGGTGGAGTCGATACAGCGACCCGACGGCATCCGCTACTCGGGCGCCATGCGCAAAGATGTCGACGACTGGTGGGAGTACGGCTGGGTGTTCCAAGCGATGAACACCAATAAGCGTTCGGTCACACTGGATTTGGGCTCTCATGAGGGCCGTCGCCTGTTCACCGAGCTGGCGGCCGGCGCCGACGTCGTGATCGAGAACTTCTCGCCCCGGGTGATGGACCACTTCGGGTTCACCGCGGACGCACTGCTGCGGATCAACCCCAAACTCGTCGTCGCCCGGATGCCGGCGTTCGGGCTGGACGGTCCGTGGCGCGAGCGGGTCGGATTCGCGCCCACCATGGAGCAGCTGGCCGGCCTGGCCTGGGTGACCGGACTACCCGACGACCCGCCGGTGACACCGCGCGGCGCTTGCGACCCGCTGGCCGGCGTGCACGCCGCGTTCGCGGTGCTGGCCGCACTGCACTTCGCCGAACGCACCGGAACGGGCCAGCTGGTCGAGCTGCCGATGATCGAAACGGTGCTGAACGCCACCGCAATACAGCCGATCGAATGCGAGGCCTTCGGGGTCACGCTGAGCCGGCGGGGCAACCGCGGCCATGGCCCGTCGATCCAGAACATCTACCGCTGTGCCGGAGACGACGACTGGATAGCGGTCACCGTGCGCGACGACCGGCAGTGGCAGGCGCTGGTCGATCTGATGGGCCGTCCCTCCTGGTGCAACGAGGGCCTGGCGGGCGTCGCCGGGCGGCGAGAGCGGGCCGACGAGGTCGACGGCCGGTTGCGGGACTGGTTCGCCGGGCAGCCTCGTGACGCGACGGTCGAAAGCCTGGCTGATGCGGGCATACCGGCCGCACCGGTGGTATCGCCCTCGTTGGTGACCGAGAACCCGCAACTGCGGTATCGGGGGTTCTTCGAGGAACTCCACCACCCCAGCACCGGTGCCGGCCGTTATCCCTGTCCGCCCTTCGCTCGGCTGGCCGGCCAGCACAGATGGCTGCACCGGCCGCCGCCGACCCTCGGCGAGCACAATGGAGAGGTGCTGCACGAACGGTGTGGGCTGACCGACGAGGAATTGGCGCGCCTGGCGGCCAGCGAAGTCATCGGCACCCGGCCCAAAGGCGCCTAAAAGTAAGGGAGCAGCTGATGCGCGTAACCGTCGACGAAACCTTGTGTGAGGCCAACGGCTTCTGTGAATCGCTCGCCCCGGACGTGTTCGAACTGGGCGACGCTGACGTGGTGCAGATCGCGGACGGCCCGGTGCCGCCACGACTGGAGATCGACGTCCGTGCGGCGGTGGATCAGTGTCCGAAGGCCGCGCTGCGGCTGGTGACTGAGGCATAGCGCGCAAGCGCGATGAGGGCCGCTTGAGGCATGGCGAAGGCGCCTTGTGCTGCCCTGGACGGCGGTAGCGTATGGCTTACTGACCCCATTGCTGGAGATCTGGGATATGGCCTTTGTGATAGCGCAAACCGAGGCAATGACGGCGGCGGCGCGTGATGCGGCCGGTGTGGGTGAGGTGATGATGGCGGCCAACGCCGCGGCGGCGGCACGCACGACGGCGCTTACCGTGGCGGGCGCCGATGAGGTGTCGGCGGCCGTCGCGGCGCTGTTTTCCGAGTACGCTCAGGCCTACCAGGCGCTCAGCGCCCGGGCGGCAGCGTTTCACCAGCGATTCGTGCAGGTGTTGAACGCCGCCACGAGCGCCTACGCCAGCACTGAAGCGGCCAACGCCAACGCCCTACCGGCCGTGGAGCAACAGGTTCCGAGCGGCGGTTCCGCTCCGTTAGGGGATGGCATCGCCCTGGTCATGGGTGGCAGCGGACTCCCGACGCCGTACCCGCGCTACGGGCAAACCGCCGACATGCTTTACCTTCAACCGCGCGGCTTCACCGGCATCCCGCAAATCCTGACCACGCCGGAGCTGACCAGCAACTTCGACGCCTCAATGGCGGCGGGCTCGCAGATTCTGACAAATGCGATCGTCAATCAAATTCAAGGTGGGCACGTGGACGCGGCGAACCCCGTCGTAGTCTTCGGCTACTCGCAGAGTTCCGTCTTGTCCACCTTCACGATGGAGCAGCTCCAAGCGCTAGGTGTGCCAAGCGATTACGTGCACTTCGCGTTGGTCGGTAATACCGCGAACCCTAACGGCGGCATATTGACCGGCTTCGACATCCCGCCGGGCACCGACTTCAAAATCCCGAACTATGTGACGCTCGGCAACCCGACGCCGAACAACCTCTATCCGACAGACGTTTACACGCTTGAATACGATGGCTGGGCCGACTTCCCGCACTACCCGATCGACGTGCTTTCAGACCTCAACGCGTTCGTGGGAATGTACACACAACACCTTGCCTACCTGGGTCTTGACCCCAACCAGATCGCCAACGCTATCGTGTTGCCGACTACGGGCAACACTCTGGTCAACTACTACATGATCCCTTCCCAGAATCTGCCGATACTGGACCCGGTGCGGCTGATCCCGATAGTCGGGCAGCCGGTCTACGATCTGCTGGAACCCGACACTCGGATACTGGTGGACCTCGGCTACGGGAGCATCAACGAAGGCTGGAACCAGGGACCGGCGAACGTGGAGACTCCCATCGGGCTGTTTCCGACGGGCGTCGACTGGTCCGCGGTCCTCCCTGCGCTGGGCACCGGTGCACAGCAGGGTGTCACGGCCTTCGTCAATGACGTGCTCAACCCGAACACCTACCGGATAACGCCCCTGGTGGACAACCCGTCGCTTACGACGCTGATAGCCGCGGCGTACGGGGGCGGCGACATCAACAACCCACACCCTTCATCGCTGTGGGACCTTTTGACCTCGTGGGTAACCACTCCTCCTGAATCCTCTTAGTTACCGTGGCCGCTGGCGGAACACGCCAGCGCCTCACTGACTTATCGCCGCTCCGTGAGGGATATCGCTATCTCGTCGTAGATCGACATGTTGGTGATCAGGTTCGGATAGGCCACTTTGGCCGGACCGATCGCCATTTGATCGCAGCGCAGCAGCAATTCGTCGAACACCGCGCGAATCTCCGCGCGCGCCAGCATCGCGCCCAGGCAGTGGTGTGGCCCGCCGCCGCCGAACGCCACATGCGGATTGGGTTGACGGCCGATGTCGAAGCGGAATGGCGAGGCAAAGACCTCCTCGTCGCGGTTGGCCGAACGCAGCATCGACACCACCCGGTCACCCTTGGGGATATGCTGGCCGTCCATCTCGACGTCGACCTTCGCGGTGCGCGTCCAGTACGCCACCGGTGACGCCCAGCGCAGCACCTCCTCAACGGCGCTGGGCCGCAGCGCTTCTTGCTCGCGGTAGCGCTGGACCTGCCCCGGATTCGCCACGAACGCCTGCAGCCCGATGGCCAGCGCGTTCTTGGTGGTGTCGCTGCCGGCGAAGGCCAGCACGAAGAAGAAGAACTCGAGTTCGTGGGCGGGGAGGCTGAACTGCTCACCGTCGTCACCGGTGATGACGGCGGACGCCAGCGTGCTCCAGATATCGTCGGTGGGATTGCGCCGCTTCTGTCCGGTGAGTTCGAGCGCGTAGCCAAAGATCGTGGCGTAGAGGTCGGTTTCTTCCTGCCGGCTCAACCGCGTCTCGGGTGCGCGGGCCTTCAGGATGCGGTCGAGGACGTCGAAGATCCGCGGCCGGTCGGATTCCGGTATGCCGATGATGTCGCCGATGACCGTCATCGGCAGCGCGTGGGCCACATCGACGATCCAGTCGCCGCCGCCCTCGGCGAGCAGGTGGTCGATCATCCGTGCCGCGCGTCCCCGGATTCCGTCGTCCAGGCGGGCGATCGCGCGCGGGTTGAAGGCGTTGGAGATGAGCTTGCGGCGTTTGTTCAGCCCCGGCGGGTCCATGTTGATGATGGTCGGGTACGACGAGAATATGTCGACCGGCTGGATGAGCGGGCCGTCCACCGCGGTGAACGACTCGGTGTCGCGGTGCAGGCGTACCGCGTGCCGGTGCTTGGTCGTCACCCAGAAATCGCGCTTGACCGTTTCGGCGACGCCGGCTGTAACGCCGTGCCGGAACAGCGGTCTGGTGCGGCGCAACTCGGCGAACAGCTCGTCGGGAAAACCATTGCGCCACAAGGCAAAATCGGACAGGTCCACGTCGGCGGCCGTCATCGGAATCCTCGCTCTGACAAGACACCTCCGGTGGCCGCGCGTATTGCATCACGTCAAGATGCCCGCGAGGAGTGATTCGTTGCCTCATCCGAGGATGCCCGCGTGGCGGGGGCTTTCTTGGCCGGTCCGGCCTTGCTGGTGGTGATCGTGAGTAGCTCTGCGGTCAGGGCCTGGATCTGGCGCTGGACGGCGGCGGGGTTGATGCCGGTGTAGGCGTCAGCGAGGATCGCCTTGTCCTCGGCGGAGACCGCCTCGTGGCGCTCGGCGCGGCGGTGTGGAGTCGTGGCGGTGTCGTATTTCTTGGACACCTTCGCCCCGGTACGGACCTTGGAGACGAGTTTTTGCTGCGGGTAGAAGTAGTTGGTCAGCAGTGACTGCAATGTCCAAATTTTGTTGAGCAACAACAGTTCTGCCTTGGTGTCGTAACGATGGTAGCCGACCACGGTGCGCACGACCGCCCAGTTCTTCTGCTCCACGTAGCAGCCGTCGTTTTTGTTGCCGGACCGCGACCGGGTGAAGGTGATCTGGCGCTGCTCGCACCACGCCAGCAGGTGGTAATTGATGAACTCCGATCCGCAGTCGCTGTCCACACCCAGGATCGGGAACGGCATGATCTTGGCGATGTCGTCGAGGGCGGCCAGCACCCATTTACGGGCCTTGTTGGGCACGCTGCGGTTCTCGGTCCACCCGGTGGCGATGTCGGTGACGGTCAGGGTGAAGGCGTGCTCACCAGCGGCGTTGCCGCCCTCATGGCCGACCAGGTCGATCTCAACGAACCCGGGCACCGCATCGTCCCAGTCGGCCCAGGTGCGGATCGGGATCTGGCTTTTGAGCAGCGTCCCCGGTTTGGTGTGGCTGCGGCCCTTCAGCTCGTGCTTCTTGCGCTCGGGCGCCAGGCGGCGGTCGATGGTGGCCGCCGACATGCCCGCCAGCAGTGCGGCGGTGTCGTCGTCGATGTCCAGCTCCTCGAAGCGACGCAGTCTGTCCACCAGCTCGCCCAGCATCGGCGCCAGCCGCTTACCGGCCGGCATGCCCAGCACCGCCCAGCAGAAGATCAGTGCCGCAATGACTTTCGGACCATACTTCGGTGGACGTGACATCCGCTGGCGGACCACCCGTGGCCGCAGGGCGCCACGCAACGCCTTGCGAGCATGATCGCGATGCCACCCCGTCGTGGCGCACAATTCATCGAGGATCTTCGCTTTACCGGCCTTGTCCGCCCGCCTGTAGCGGGTCGCGATCGCCTTCGTCACGGCCTTGCGCTCTGCCATTGTCAATCCCATTCTCCGGCGCTAGCGCAACCCCGCTCTGACGTTCGGACGACACGCCGCACGCGGGCATTCTCATTTGAGGCAACGAAGGGGGCTACGCGGGCATCTTTGGTGAGTCAACGCGCCGCGTTGACGTTCTATGCTTAAAATAGTAAAAATAGGCCTAGTAGTCGAACCGCGGTGAGTTAAGGGCGGTCCAGTTGCACTCGGCCCCGCGGGAAACGGAGTGCTCGTGACTAATACGATTTCGGACCCGGCCGCAGGGTCGGACGCGGATCCGTCGGACAAGGAGTTCGGTTCGGGTATTGCGCTGTCGAAGTACCGCTTCCCGACGGGATGGTTCATCGTCTCCTTCGCATCCGACCTGGCTGCCGGCGAAGTCAAGCGCGCCCACTACTTCGGTGAGGAGCTGGTGCTGTTCCGCACCGCGTCCGGCCAGGTGCATGTGCTGGACGCCTACTGCCAGCATCTGGGCGCCAACCTGGGCGTCGGGGGCACCGTGGAAGGCGAAGAAATCGTCTGCCCGTGGCACGGCTGGCACTGGCGCGGTGACGGCACCAATGCGCTGATTCCGTACAGCAAGATCGGCTGCAAGAACAACGTCCGCGTCCGCAGCTACCCGAGCATCCAGTGGTACGGCTTCATCCTCGCCTGGCACGAGCGGCACGGCCGGGCACCGTACTGGCAACCGCCGGTGCTGCCCGAACTGGAAACCGGTGAGTACTACCCGCTGCACCCGCACACCCAGATGCTCAACCGGGTCAAGGTGCACCCGCAAATGATCATCGAGAACGCCGCCGACCCGTATCACGTCCAGTACGTGCACAAGGCCAACAGCCCCGCCACCACTGCTTCGTTCGAGGTCTCGGGTTACCACCTGCACGCCACCGTCAACGCCCATTTCGGCGGCGGCCGGCCGAAAACCTGGCTGACCCCGAATGGACCGGTCGACGCCAAGATCATCTACGACAACTACTCGCTGGGGCTGGGACTGGTCCGCTTCCCCAGTGAGCTGGTGGCCACCCTGCAGGTCACCGGGCAGACGCCGGTCGACGAGGACTACACCGACTACTTCTATACCCAGGCTTCGGTTCGCGAGCCCGGCGACACCGGCGACGTGCCCACCGGCCGGGCCGCCAGGTTCTTGGCGCTGCAGCAAGAGGTCATCAAACAGGACTTCTTCACCTGGGAGAACATGAAATACCTGGAGAAGCCGAATCTGGCGCCCGAGGAGGCACACGACTACGCCGTCCTGCGTCGCTGGGCCCACCGCTTCTACCCGGGCAAGCAACCCTCGCCCGACGACTTCGGTTACACCGCCGAGGGTGAGCCCGACCCGGCGGCCGCCCAGGCTTGATGACAAGCGTGATCGGAGCCTGATGCCCTCCGTCCGGAGCAAGCCCCTCGGGCCCTCCGACTTCGGCGTCGATCGTTTCACCGTGCCGGCCGTGCTTGATCGCCGCGCCGAGCAATACCCCGACCGGGTGATGATGTCGATCGCCGGTACCGAGGTGACCTTCGAACAGATGCGGCAGCGGTCCTGCGCCGCGGCGAACATGCTGACGGGTCTGGGTGTCGGCCGGGGCGATTGCGTGGCGCTGTTCACCCCCACCAGCCCGGAATGGATCTACTTCTGGCTCGGCGCGGCGCGCATCGGCGCGGTGAGCGCGGCGGTGAACGCCGCGAACAAAGGGGACTTCCTGCTGCACACGCTGCGGTTGTCGCAGGCCAAGGTGATCCTCACCGACGCTGACCGACGCCCGCGGGTCGAGGAGATCGCCGGCGACTTGCGACCGGGAGCTGCCACGGTGACTGACCCCCTGACTAGCATTGTGGTGCAAGATGATTCGCTCACCGCGGCGTTGACAAGTGGAGAGGCCGCCGCCGTACCCGACAACTCCGCGGAGGAAGGTGAGCTGGGGTCGCTGTTCTTCACGTCGGGCACCACCGGACCATCGAAGGCGGTTGCCACGACGTGGCACTACCTGTTCACGGTGGCCGCCACCGTCGCCTCGGCCTGGGAGTTCGGCCCAGGGGAGGTGTTGTGGACCGCGATGCCGCTGTTCCACCTGAGCGCGGCGCCCAGCGTGCTGGCGCCGATGCTGGTCGGCGGGACCACCGCGATCGCCGACGCGTTTCATCCCGGCGATGTCTGGGACGACGTGCGGGCCCGCGGTGCCATCGGCTTCGCCGGCGCGGGCGCAATGGTTTCGATGCTGCTGAACCTGCCCGCGGATGCTCGTGACGCCCAGCTGCCGCTGCGGTTCATCTCCGCGGCGCCCATCGCCGCCGATTCTTACCACGAGATCGAGCGGCGTTACGGCTGTCGCATCGTCACGATGTACGGGATGACCGAGGCCTTTCCGATCGCCGTCAAAGGTGTGTCCGACGACGGGGTTCCGGGAACGTCGGGCCGGCCGAATCCGAATTTCGACGTGCGCATCGTCGACGACGACGGCAACCCGCTGCCCGCGGGAACGGTCGGTGAGATCGCCTGCCGGCCCAAGTACCCGCGGGTGATGAGCGAAGGTTACGTACGTCAGGGGGCCGGGCAGCGCTGGCACGTGGACGCCCACCAGGACTGGTTCCGCACCGGCGACCTGGGAAAACTCGACGCAGATCAAAACTTGACCTATGTAGACCGCGTCAAAGATTCGCTGCGCAGACGCGGCGAGAACGTTTCTTCGGTCGAAGTGGAGACCGTTGTCATGCGCCATCCGGCGGTGGCCGAAGCAGCAGCGGTGGGAGTGGCCAGTCAGCTGGGTGAGGACGACATCCTGCTGATCGTGACGTTGCGCCTTGGGGCCGCATTGGATTACGCCGAGCTGCTCGACTTCTGCGCTGCCCGCATGCCGTACTTCTGCGTCCCGCGATTCGTCGAGACTGTCAATGAACTCCCCAAGAACGCCATCGGACGGATACGTAAAGACTTATTGCGTGCCCGGGGTTTAAATCCGGGCACTTGGGATCGGGAAAAACACGGCTATATCGTTAGTCGGTAAGTTAAGTTAATGTTACATAAGTCGTTTCTTTATCCCTCCTGGAGAGGCCCAGAGAGGTTGGACGCGGAGAGGTTGGAGAGCACAGATGACCATGACCTACCAGGAACAGCAGATGCTGGCGGCCGCGACGGCCCGCGCTGCCATCCTGAATCTGACCGCCCGGCACAACCGCGCCTACTCCGCGGGCGACCGCGAGGCCTGGGTCGCCACGTTCCGCCATGCCGGTGCCCGCTACATCCGCGACCATGACGTGTACAACGATCTGCACATGGCTTTCGACGGCGGCGACGGGCAACGCCTGGTCACCGTCGATCACGAGATCAGCATCGACGGCGTCCACGCAACCCAGCGCTGTATCGCCGTGCTTTACGCCTCCATGTACGGCGACACCACCCTGCGGGCCACCGGGACATACCGCGATCAGTTGATCTACGAGCGCGGCGGCTGGTACTTCACTTCCCGTGAACTCGAATGGGATACGGTGCCAAGCCGGCATCCGCTCGTCATGTAGGCGGTAGCCATACGTGGACTCCGATCCTGGCAGCCAGGACCTCAGCTACCAGCTGACCTTCGGTACCTATGAAGATGCGCTGCGGATGGTCGGCGCCAAAAGCGAACCGCGAACCGCGGCGGCGGCCGTCAGCGGCGCGCGCATCCAGCTGTTCGCCGCGATGGTCCACGACGGCAATCGTTCGTACTGGGACGCCGAGTACGCCCGGCAGAGATGGGGCGGCCTGCTGGCTCCGCCCGCTTTGTTGATGGGATGGCTGATACCTCCGCCCTGGCAGCCATCCCATCAGGGGCGCGCCCGGCCACCGGCGGCGTCGGTCGTGCTGCGGGTGCCGTTGCCCGGCACCAGCTTCATCAACGCCGCCAACGACGTTGAGTATCTGGCGCCCATCATCGAGGGCGATCGGCTCACCGTCGTCGAGGAGCTGGTGTCGGTGTCGCCGGAAAAGCGGACCCGGCTGGGTGTCGGTCATTTCGTCCAGACGCTGGAGACCTATCGCCGCCAGGACGGCACCGTGGTAGCCACCAACCGGAACACGCTGTTCAGGTTCACTCCTGGAGCTCCCCCTGAGGCCACCTCGTGACCGCCGAGGACCTGGACTGGAACGAGATCAACGTTCCCGTCGAGCTGCCCGAGGTCATCGACCAGATCAGCTACCAGCGCGTGGTGGAGAACGCCGGAGCAACCTGGGACTATTTCCCCGGCCATTTTGATCCCGGCTATGCCCAAAGCCAGGGCAACCCAACGATTTACGTCAACACCATGCACCTGGCCGGGTTTGCCGACCGCGTCGCGACGGACTGGGCCGGACCCGGCAGCCGAGTGGTGCGCCGCTCGATGCGGCTAGCCGGCTCGATCTATGCCGGCGACACCATGATCGGCCGGGGCCGGGCCGTGGCCAAGCGACGTGACACCTCGGTTGACCCGCCGCGTTGCCTCGTCGACATCCAGATCGAAGTGACCAATCAGCATGGCGTGCTGTGCTGCCCGGTCGAACTCACCCTGCAGCTGCCTCAACCCGCTTAAAGGGGAGGCAATTTCCCTTTGCACACCAGCGTCTGAAGCTCGACGTACTCGTGCAGGCCTTCGGGGCCGAACTCGCGCCCGATTCCCGATTGCTTGAAGCCGCCGAACGGGGCGCCGATGTCCAGCGTGTACATGTTGATGCCGTAAGTGCCCGTGCGGACACCGGCCGCGACCTCCAGGCCGTGTGCGATGTCCACGGTCCACACCGAGCCGGCCAGGCCGTAGTCGCTCTCGTTGGCGATCCGGATCGCGTCGTCCTCGTCGGTGTAGCGCAGCACCGTCAAGACCGGGCCGAAAATCTCCTCCCGGGCGATGCGCATGTCGTTGGTGGCGTCGGTGAACAGTGTTGGTCGCACGTACCAGCCGCGCCCCGCCGGGCTGTCGTCACCGCCGAGCACGACGCGGGCGCCATCGTTGCGGCCGGACCGGATGTAATCCTGGACGCGGCGCTGTTGTCGTTGGGCGACAAGCGGTCCTACATCTGTCGCCTCGTCGGCCGGATCGCCGACGGTGAGGGAAGACATCATCTCCGCTAGTGCTTCGACGACCTCGTCGTGGCGGCGATCGCTGACCAGGATGCGTGTCTGAGCGACGCAGGCCTGTCCGTTGTTCATGAGGCCGGCGGTTTTCAGGCCGGCCACCGTCTTGTCGATGTTGGCGTCGTCGAGGATGATCGCCGCCGACTTGCCGCCCAGTTCCAGGCTGAAGCGTTTCAGCTGCTCCCCGCAGAGGGTGGCGATCCGGCGCCCGACGGCACTGGAACCGGTGAACGCGATCTTGTCCACTCCTGGATGACGCACCAGCGCCTCGCCGACGTCGGTGCCCCCGGGGAGTACCGACACCACCCCGTCGGGCAGCTCGATCTGCTCGATCATCTCGGCCAACCATAAAGCGTCCAAAGGCGTTTCGGGCGCGGGTTTGACAATGACCGTGCAGCCGGCGATCAGGGCAGGGATCAACTTGGGCATGATCAGGAATTGCGGCACGTTCCACGGCACAATCGCCCCGACCACCCCGACCGGGGCCCTGCGCAGGTGCACTTCGCCGAGCACGCCCTGGCGACGCTCGGCCCACGGGAAGTCGCGTGCGGCAGCCAGCGCGAGGTGTATCAGCGACGCCGCGGCCGCCGCTTGGCCGAGCCGGCTGAAACTGCGCGGCGACCCCATCTCGTCGGTGATCAGGTCGGCCATCTCGTCGATGTGGCCGGCATAGATCGCGGCGAGCTGTTCGACCTTGGCCATCCGCTCGGCATGGGTCAGTCGTGGCCACGGGCCGTGGTCGAAAGCGTGTCGCGCGGCGGCGACGGCGGCGTCGACGTCCTCGGGTCCGGCCGCCTGGACGTGACCGATCGGCTCTTCGGAATGTGGGGAGATCACGGCGAGCTGCTGCGGGGCGGCGGGTTTGCGCCACTGGCCTCCGATGAACAGTTCGTCATAGGAGCGATGGCCGGAATTTTCTGTCATCGGGGCATCCTCAGGGCCGTAACTTCGCTATTGACGCTAACATAGCCAAAAAAGCAGGATTCCGCCGTGGCAAGCAAGCCGACACCGTGAGCGACGAACTTCTGGTAGCCGCAGAAGGCGCGGTTCGCATCGTGACGATCAATCGTCCGCAGTCGCACAACGTCATCAACGAGTCCTTGCACGGCCAGCTGCTCGACGTTTGGCACGACCTGGATCGCGATGCGGGCGCGCGGTGTGTGGTGCTCACCGGCGCGGGAGCCACATTCAGCGGCGGCGGTGATTTCGCCTTCCTCAAAGCGCAACATCGGTCGCTGCCGCTGCGGCACGAGATCTCGCACCAGGCCGGCGCGATTCTGAACGCGATGATCAACTTCCGGCTCCCGGTGGTGGCAGCGGTAAACGGTCCAGCCGTCGGGCTGGGCGCGTCGCTGGCGCTGTGTTGCGACCTGGTCCTGATGTCGGAGCGAAGCTACCTGTGCGATCCGCACGTCTCGATCGGCCTGACCGCCGGCGACGGCGGGGCGCTGTTGTGGCCTTACATGATGAGCCTCATCCGCGCCAAGGAATACGTCTACCTCGGTGCCCGCATCCCCGCGGCCGAGGCGCTGAATCTGGGTCTTGCCAACAGGGTGACGGGCGGGGACGCGCTGATGGACGAGGCGATGCAGCTGGCCAGCAGACTCGCCGCGCAGCCGGCGCGTGCG
Organism: uncultured Actinomycetota bacterium; assembly: GCA_963845595.1. Classification (GTDB taxonomy): domain Bacteria; phylum Actinomycetota; class Actinomycetes; order Mycobacteriales; family Mycobacteriaceae; genus Mycobacterium. Next base: position 80,753 of record CAWJSU010000001.1, on the reverse strand, counting down.
CTGCAGACCACCAAGCGCGCGTTCTCCAAACACATTGCCCAAGCAGCGCTTTCGATCGTCGACTACGGCCTTGCGGCCGAAACCGTGGAACTCGGCGCTGACGAACACATTGCGAAGGTCCGCGAATTCCTCGGGGCCGACAAATACGACGCGATCGATGTCCCCGAGGAGACGGAGTGACATGAACAGCGGCGGTTGGCGCAGTTACCCGTTTCAACTGGTGCCCGGTGATCCCCAACTGGATTTTCCCGCCGCCGAAGGTGCACACCCCGACCAGGAGTCCGATACCTGGTTCATCGCCGGAAAGCTCGATGCCTCCGAAACCGGCCGGTCCTTTGCCTTCCTGACGATCTTCAACAAGAACCAGCCGGGCGGAACCGTGGTCGCGGACTTCTACTTTGACTGAACTAATTGGGCGTACCGGCATGTCACGCGGTATTGGTGAAAGACCCGTTTTACGGTCTGTGTCGTGTTTGACCACTTCGAGGATGCTCGGGATCTGTCGGTGTTGGAGGTTGCGGCGGTCGGGTCGCTGTCGGCGACTGGATCGAAGTGGGAACCGTACCGGTTACTCGATCGGCAGGGGCGAGAGGTCGGGGCGGTCGCTGCGTTCTTTAGCGACTTGCTTGCGGCGGGGCGCAGCCAGGCCACGGTTCGCTCCTATGGGATGGACCTGCTGCGATGGTTTCGGTTCCTGTGGGCGGTCGAGGTGGCGTGGGACCGCGCGACCCGGTCGGAGGCCCGCGATTTCTGCCGATGGCTTGCGATCACGAACGGCGTGAAAGGTTCTGGTCGGGGAACGCCGTATTCGGTGTCGGTGCGGGCGCACAGCGAAACAGTGCTGCGCTGCTTCTACGACTTTCACCGCGACGTGGGCACGGGCCCGATGGTCAATCCGTTTCCGCTGGACCGGTCCCGGCGCGGTGGCCGGGCACACGCGCATCACAACCCGATGGATCCGTATCACAACCAGCGGTCTGGGTTGTATCGGCCTCGGGTGGTCAAACGGATCCCGCGCGACATCCCGGATGCGCAGTTCAACGAGATCTTCGCGCGGTTGCCGTCGCATCGGGACAGGGCGTTGGTGGCGTTCTACGTCTCCACCGGGGCACGCGCCTCGGAGCTGCTGACCGTGACGCAGGGTGGTGTCGATCCCGGGCGGCAGTTGATCACGGTGGTGCGCAAGGGCTCTCGTGAAGAGCAGGAGCTGCCGGCGTCGTCGGACGCGTTCGTGTGGCTGCGGTTGTATCAGGTGGAGATGGAGGGGCTGATCCCGCGCGGACGAACCAAACCGTTGTGGTGGACGCGGCGGAAGCCGTTTCGGCCGTTGACCTATCACGCGGCGCACCGCATGTTCGAGCGAGTGAACATCGATGCCGGCACCGGTGCCACGCTGCATGCGTTGCGCCACACTGCGGCCTATCGGATGGCGCGGGACCCGGCGATGCCGCTCACCGACGTGCAGTACGTGCTTGGGCACGTGCAGTTGACCACCACGCAGATTTACCTGACCCCGCGCAAGGAGGACGTGATCGAACGCGTGCTGGCCCACCATGCCGAACAGACCCGCAGAGCCGCCGAGCAGCACACGGTGGCCGCGGCGGCGGGTTATCGACCCGAGACGCTGGACGTGCTATTCGCCAGGAGGCGTCCATGACCATCGTCGAAACGATCCCCGCGGCGAGGACCGCCACTCCTGTCGGCGCCGAATCGCTCAAATCAGCATCCGCTCAACCGGATTGGCGAACTCGCTATCCCGCCCGTGTGGTCGGGACGGACTGGCCGGCTACATGCGCCGATCGTGGGGAAGTGGATCGGATCGTGGCCGCCGCGACCGCCGAGTTGCCGACGCAGCGGGTGCGGGAGGCCCGCCGCTGGGGCATGCCGTTGCTGCTGGATTGGCTCGCCGGCCAACCCGGCCAAACCTGGCAACAGCGGTGGATGGCCAGCGGCGCTGACACCGCCGGCGCGGACTGGGCGCAACATCCCGAGCAGTGGCTTCGCCGCCAGGGAAAGTACTCCGAGTGCCGGTTGGTGTTCATGACCAGCTCGCTGCTGGTCATGGTCGGCGCGGATGCGGTGCGACCGTCGCTGGCATGGCTGTTGACCGCCGGCAAGAAACGCAAGCTGGTCCGCAACATGGTCTACGGGCGCGACGGCGCGGGCTTCGACCAACTCCGCCGATTGTGCGAGCAGGAACGCGCGATCACGCCCGATGCCGTGGGCGACATCCTGTTTCGCTGTGCGGTGATCGTCGCCGCCAAAGGCGGCATGCTGGCCGACATCACCGTTGGCGACGTGCTGGAGATCCTCGACACCGAATACGCCATGCGGGGCCGCGCGGAATCGGCGTCGGCGACGATCGAATGCTTCGGGAGGCAGGGGTTCTCGAGGCGGACACGCCCACTTTGGCCCAGATCCGCAGCCTCGGCCAACGCTCGGTCGCCCAACTCGTCGACCGCTACCCGATCGCGTGCCGACCGATCCGCGACCTGCTCGTGGCCTACCTGTCCGAACGGCGACCGGCGATCGACTACACCACGCTGGTCGACCTGGCTTACCGCCTGGTGCGCTGCTTCTGGTATGACCTTGAGCAGCATCATCGCGGCATCGACTCGCTGCGGCTGCCACGCGAGGTCGCCGGCGCGTGGAAACGCCGGTTGCGCACCAAAACCACCACCGTCACCCGCGGCGACGAACGCGTCGAGGTCGAATCCGAACGCCTCGGCTACCTCGACACGCTGGCCACGGTGCGGGCGTTCTACCTCGACCTAGCCCAATGGGGGCTCGACGACCCGATCCGGTGGGGTGTGTGGGTGGCACCGTGCCCGATCAGCCAGCAGGACCTGGTCCGCCGCAAGTTCCTTCGCCGCCGTAAGGCCCGCATGGACAGCCGCACCCGCGAACGGCTGCCCGTGCTACCCGTGCTGGCCCAAGCCGCCGACCGGTGGCGTCGCGAGTCCCAGCAGTTGTTGCAAGCCGGGCAACAGACCCAGCCCGGCACGCAGTTCACCGCTGCCGGAAAGACCCTGACCAGGATCGACCTGCCCACTGCGGCCCCGGACAACGTCTGGGCAACCGACCCCGACACCGGCAAACCACGACTACTCAACCTCGACGAGGAACACGCATTTTGCGCATGGGCGCTCATCGAAGTGTTGCGCCACACCGGCATCCGGGTGGAGGAACTGCTTGAACTCAGCCACCACAGCCTGATTCAGTACCGACTGCCCAGCACCGGCGAACTGGTGCCGCTACTGCAGATCGCCCCTTCCAAGACCGACACAGAACGACTTCTAGTGGTCGACCCGGAGCTGGCCGACGTGCTCAGCGCCGTCATCTGCCGCGTCCGCGGCGCCGACTAAGCCGTCCCGCTGATCCGTGCCCGCTACAGCCACGAACTGGTGTGGCTGCCGCCGTCCCCGCTACTGTTCCAACGGCGAACCAGATCCGAAAACCGTTCACTCAGCGCCTATTTCATCGCCAAACTGCTCGACGAAGCCGTCGCCCACACAGGCTGACCGACGCCGCCGGCCAACCACTGCGCTTCGCCCCACACGACTTCCGCCGTATGTTCATCACCTACGCCGTCCTCAACGGTCTCCCGCCGCACATCGCCCAAGTCATCGCCGGACACCGCGATACGATGGCGCTGTTCGATCTGGGTACCGGCGACTATGGCACCTATACGGATTACGACATGCCGCCGGCCAACCTGAAACCGGGAGCGCAGCGCAAGCTGACCATGGCCGTGGGGTATCTCGACATCGATTACCGCAGCGGTGCCGGGACCGCGTCGTGGACCGCCCGCCGCGACGACGACGGGCAGTTGCTGCCCTACACCTACACCGTCAGCCTGGTGGGTGAGGACCACGCCGGTCGGTCCATGCGGCTCGATCTGGCCGTAACACCAACGCGCGCACCAACACCCGTGGGCGCGTCGACGTACCACGGCAAGATTGTCTGCTTCGGCCAGAGCGACACCTACTCGTATTTCCAGACCGGCATTGCGATGACCGGAACGTTGCTGTGGGGCGAGCTGGTCGAACAGGTCAGCGGCACCGCCGGGCACATCGACCGGCAGTGGTTTCCGAAATATGCGGGCGGCGGGGGAACCGGGGGAGACCCGCGGGCCAGGTCGCACGAGTGGCGGACGATCAATCTCGATAACGGTGTCGACATGAGCATCTGGCGTCAGTTCGATCGGACGAATAGCAATGCGCTGCAACCGTTTACCGGCGCGACCGTAAGTTATCCCGACCCGGCCGTCCCGCCGGAGTGCGCCGAAGACGTCGAGGTCACGATCAGCAGCTACGTCAAATGGCCGAATTCGGTACGGCCCCTGGTCCGCCCGCTGGCTAAGGCCCGGTACATGCCCGATCGGCACCGGATCACCTCTGCAACACTGCAACTGGACCTCATCGGGGAGCCGTTGGTGCCGGCCCCGGCACACGGCCTGCCGATCGAATATATGGAAGGTCCATACCGTTACCGCGGAAGGCTGCGGGGCAAACCGGTGACCGGCTTCGCGTTCAACGAACGTTCGCTGGCGCTGTATCGGGATTGGGAGCTGGTCGACGTGCTGGCCACGACCGTCGCGAACCTCGAACCCGCTGACACCGATCTGGTGGCAACGGTCGATTGGGTTGGGCAGTTGATGGTCTCGGGCCGTCGGGCCGAGTCGCTGGAGGTCTTACACAGGGTGCGCCCCGACCAGAAGGAGCCGCTTGCAACGATTCTCGACGATCTGATTGCCGTGCTGAGCGACGACGGCGCGGAGGCTGCTCCGCCCGGGCGGTAATCCGCAGACGGCGTCGCGAGCGGCGGTGGTCAGCCGTTCAACGCCTGATCCCACGTGATGTGGCGATGCTGCAGTCCCGGTTCGTTGCGCCCAAACACTAATTGGTCGCGCGCGCCCGACTCGAGGTTGGCTTGCAGTCTCTCGACCAGCCGGTAGTCCTCGTCGCGCACGGTGGCGTGTGCATAGTCGAAGACTGCTTGAGCGCCGGCGGCCACGGTTTCGTCGGAGATGTCCAGCGGCGTCGAGTTCTGGTGAACGGTGATGGAGCGACCGGGTCGATCGCTGGGATAGATCCGGAACAGCTCACCGTTGGCGATGGTGACCGACAGAACGATGTTGGGGAACAGCGCGTAGATCACCACCATGTTGTGGAACGGGTCCCACTTTTCCTCGGGGACGTTATCCAAATCGAGGATCGTGTTGAGCGGGAAGATCAACCGGTGATGCGGTCCGTACGCATCGAAGACAGTGCAGTTGCTGCGGGCGATGGTGGCGAAGGTCTGCCGATGCACGGTGGCGAAATGGTAATTCTCCGCGAAGGTGTCAACGGCCAGCTTCCAGTTGATCGGGCAGTCGAGCACCTTCTCGCCCAGCGGAGACCACCGCCCGATGCCCCACGAGTCGAGTTCGTCGGCCAACGATCCCAGGTGCCCGGCCACGTCCAGGCCCTCCCCGGGATCCAGTGCCACCCAAAGGAATCCGGCGAACTCGGCGGCGGGTAGTTCGGCGAGACCGTCGGACTTGAGCGTCACGTCGGGGAACCCTTCGCGTCCGGGCAGCCCGACCAGCCGGCCGGCATTGTCGTATGTCCACGCGTGGTACGGGCAGGTGAACCGTTTCGCGGTGCCGCACCCCGTCGCCACCTGCGACTGGCGATGCAAGCAGACGTTGTCGAATGCCTTGACCGTGCCGTCGGACGTTCGGGTCAGCAGGATCGATCGCCCCATCACCGTCTTGGTGCAGTACGCGCCGGGTTCGGGAAGCTCCGAGACGTAGCCGACCAACTGCGGGCTGGCCAGCACCATGGCCCGGTCGCGGTTGTGTCGCTCGATACAGGTGTACTCCCGCGCATCGACCGCGTGTTGCCGAGGTGCGAGGTCGGTCGTCTTGTCGCGCGCCAGCTTCAGGGCGCGTCGGGTCAGGTCGATGAGCTGGTCGTGATCCATCGGACGCCCCCTGCAGTCGAATGTGGTCCCTGGACCGGAACCTTCTGCGCCGTCGACCTTAACTTTACTAAGTTAATAGTGACAATGATAATTGCGTCATCGTGAGGCTCAAGGCCACCGCGGCGGAAGTCCCCTCTGCTACGCTCGCTGTCGCCAGTTCGAGCGACCTGCGTCAGGAACCAGATTGGCCATGGCCACAGATCCGTTGGACTCGGCAGCAATCGATTCCGCTGTGGCGCACGCCTACTCGTCGCATCGGCATAACACAGAGGGACGCAATGCGAAATACATCCCCGTGCTTGCCGACGTGGATTCGGGGCTTTTCGCGCTATGCGCGATGACGCCCACCGGCCACATCGCCTCGATCGGTGACGTCGAACACGAGTTCCCGATCGAGTCCATTTCGAAGGTGTTCACTCTGGCGTTGGTCATCGAGCAGCACGGCCCCAGGGCGGTGCGCACCAAGCTCGGCGCCAACCCGACCGGTGCCGCTTTCGATTCGGTGCTGGCCCTCGAACTGCACCACGACAAGCCGACATCACCCCTGGTCAATGCGGGCGCGATCGCCACGACCAGCTTCGTACAAGCCACCGATCCGTCCGACCGATGGCGCAAAATCCTGGATGTCCAGAGCGCATTCGCGGGGCGCCCGCTGTCCCTCAGTGAGGAGATCAATGCTTCCGAGCAGGCCACCAACGCGCACAACAAGGCCATCGCCTGGCTGATGTACAGCGCGGGAACGCTCTACTGCGATCCGATGGAAGCCTGCATGGTGTACACCCAGCAGTGTTCGACGATGCTGAACACCGCCGACCTGGCGACCATGGGCGCCACGTTGGCGGCCGGCGGGGTCAATCCCCACACCGGTGCGCGGGTCATGGCGGACTCCAACGTCCGCTATGTGCTGGCCGAAATGGTGATGGAGGGGATGTACACGCAGTCCGGGGACTGGGCCTACACGGCCGGGGTACCCGCCAAGAGCGGTGTGTGCGGGGGCGTGTTGGCGGTGGTACCCGGCCGACTCGCGGTGGCCGCCTTCTCGCCGAGATTGAATGCGGCCGGCAACAGTGTGCGCGGTTGGTTTGCCGTCGCCGACGTCGTCAACCGGCTGAAGTTGGGCCTGTTCGACACCCACCACAAGGAGTGACCACGGCAGTTCAGGGCAGCTCAGCCGTCGGCACGAGAGCGCATGGGACGCGCGATACGGCAACGTGATGCATATGTGACTATTGTTACCGGTGTGGCAGCTGGTGTTTTGTCGTACCCTGTGCCAGATGGGAGTTTCCCGGCGTGACGTGCTTAAATTCGTCGCCGCGACCCCGGGCCTGTTGGGTCTGGGCGTTGCGGGGGCGGCGTGGCGCGCCGCACCGGCGTCGGCGGCGTCGTTGGGCACCCTGCTGGACTATTCGGCCGGCGTGATCCCGGCCAACGAGATCAGGGCCGCCGGTGCTGTGGGGGCGATCCGGTACGTGTCCGATCGTCGGCCGGGCGGTGCCTGGATGCTCGGCAAGCCGATGGAAGTGGCCGAAGCGCGTGACCTGAGCAGCGGCGGGCTCAAGATCGTTTCGTGCTACCAGTACGGCAAGGGCAGTACCTCTGACTGGTTGGGCGGTGCCGGCGCCGGCCTGCAGCATGCCCAGCGCGGCGTGCAGTTGCACTCCGCCGCCGGCGGTCCGGCCGGCGCCCCCATCTACGCCTCGATCGACGACAACCCGTCGTACGACCAGTACAAGCAGCAGATAGTTCCGTACCTGCGCTCCTGGGAGTCGGTGGTCGGACACCAGCGCACCGGCGTGTACGGGAACTCAAAAACCATCGACTGGGCGCTGCACGACGGCTTGGGCTCCTACTTCTGGCAGCACAACTGGGGCTCGCCCCAGGGGTATGTCCATCCGGCCGCGAATTTGCACCAGGTCGAAATCGACAAACGTCATGTCGGCGGGGTCGGGGTGGACGTCAACGAAATTCTCAAGCCCGAATTCGGGCAATGGGCCTAGCGCCGCAAGGTTTTCCAAGCTTTTCCGACGTTTCTCGGACGTTTCACGGACTCAGCCAAGCTGTGGGTGCAAATGATCCAGCAAACGATTGTTCACTCGCTGCGCGGCGCCGCGGACGCGGGCGGCCACGCAACGCCCGCGGCGGCGCGTTGTCGCGTGCCGGGTACACCGCAGATTTTTGACATAACGATTCTATAACAATACTGCCTTGATCAGCGCTGTTGTAGCTACTCGACCGTAACCACCTACATGCAGGACGTTTGTTCGCGCCGCCCGTGCCAGAGGTCAAACCCGGTGTTACCCAGGACACGGTTACCCGTGCGTAGAACTCGCCAGTAACCATTCAACAGGCGAAAGGGGCGCTGACCCTTATGACACTCTTATTGGGGCCGATGCTGTTCGCGGCGCGGCTCGACCCATGGGGGGGCGGCCCGCAGACAATCACCGGTCACAGAGATTTTCGGCTGCGATTCGACGCGGAATCGGCCCCGGAACATACCGGGGGCCGCACGCCAGTGCCGACCGGCCCGACGAACTGATACGTAAAGACGCAGACAGGGAGATACAGAACGTGACGATCCACGAGCACGACCGGGTATCCGCTGACCGCGACGGCCATGGCCACAACAGCACCCATGCTCTTGTCGATCGTCTGACAGCGGGCGAGCCATACGCCGTCGCGTTCGGCGGCCAGGGCAGCGCGTGGCTGGAGACCCTCGAAGAACTGGTTTCCTCCGCCGGAATCGAGTCTGACCTGGCGACGCTGGTCGGCGAGGTCGAGCTGATGCTCGAGCCGGTCGCCAGGGAGCTGGTCGTGGTGCGTCCGATCGGCTTCGAGCCGCTGCGGTGGGTTCGTGCACTGGCGGCCGAAGATCCGACTCCCTCCGATAAGCACCTGACGTCGGCCGCGGTGTCGATTCCGGGCGTGCTGCTCACCCAGATCGCGGCTGGGCGCGCCCTGGCCCGACAGGGCATGGACTGGGTCGCGACGCCGCCGGTGGCCGTCGCCGGGCATTCGCAAGGTGTGCTCGCCGTCGAGGCGTTCAAGGCCGCGGGAGTGCGCGACGTCGAGCTGCTGGCCTTGGCCCAGCTGATCGGTGCGGCCGGGACGCTGGTGGCCCGTCGGCGCGGTATTTCCGTGCTCGGTGACCGTCCGCCGATGGTGTCGGTCACCAATGCCGACCCCGAGCGCATTCGCCGGCTGCTCGATGAATTCGCGCAGGACGTGCGCACCGTGCTGCCTCCGGTGCTGTCCATCCGCAATGGCCGGCGTTCGGTGGTCATCACCGGTACGCCCGAGCAGCTCTCGCGCTTCGAACTTTATTGCCAGCAAATCTCGGAGAAGGAAGCGGCCGACCGAAAGAACAAGATCCGTGGCGGCGACGTCTTCGCGCCGGCCTTCGATCCGGTGCGGGTGGAGGTGGGCTTCCACACGCCGCGGCTGGCCGACGGGATCGACATCGTCGGAACCTGGGCGGAAAAGGTTGGTCTCGATGTGGCGGCGGCCCGGGAGCTGACCGAGGCCATTTTGGTCCGCGGTGTCGACTGGGTGGAGGAGATCACCCGCGTTCACAAGGCCGGTGCGCGCTGGATTCTCGACCTGGGTCCCGGCGACATCCTGACCCGGCTGACCGCGCCCGTGATCCGGGGCCTCGGTGTCGGCATCGTGCCGGCCGCGACCCGCGGCGGTCAGCGCAACCTCTTTACCGTCGGGGCCGTCCCCGAGGTGGCCCGGGCCTGGTCGAGCTACGCCCCGACGGTGGTCCGTCTCCCGGACGGCAGGGTCAGGCTGTCGACGAAGTTCACCCGGCTGACCGGGCGGTCGCCGATCCTGCTGGCCGGCATGACCCCGACCACCGTCGACGCCAAGATCGTGGCCGCAGCCGCCAACGCGGGGCACTGGGCCGAGCTGGCGGGCGGCGGGCAGGTGACCGAAGAAGTCTTCGCCAACCGCATCGAGGAGCTGTCCGGACTGCTCGGACCCGGCCGCACCTATCAGTTCAACGCGCTGTTCCTGGACCCCTACCTGTGGAAGTTGCAGGTCGGCGGCAAGCGGCTGGTGCAGAAGGCCCGTCAGTCCGGCGCGGCGATCGACGGTGTGGTGGTCAGCGCCGGCATCCCGGATCTCGAGGAAGCCGTCGAGCTGATCGACGAGCTCAACGACATCGGCATCAACCACGTCGTGTTCAAACCGGGCACCATCGAGCAGATCCGCTCGGTGATCCGCATCGCGACCGAGGTGGCCGCCAAGCCGGTGATCATGCACGTCGAGGGCGGGCGTGCCGGCGGCCACCACTCCTGGGAAGACCTCGACGACCTGCTGCTGGCCACCTACTCGGAGTTGCGCTCGCGCCCCAACATCACCGTCTGCGTCGGCGGCGGTGTCGGCACCCCGGAGCGGGCGGCCGAATACCTGTCCGGGCGCTGGGCCGAGTCCTACGGCTTCCCGTTGATGCCGATCGACGGCATCCTGGTCGGCACCGCGGCGATGGCGACCAAGGAGTCCACCACGTCGCCGTCGGTCAAGCGGATGCTGGTCGAAACGCAGGGCACCGGCCAGTGGATCAGTGCCGGAAAAGCCCGGGGCGGCATGGCTTCCAGCCGCAGCCAGCTCGGTGCCGACATCCACGAGATCGACAACAGCGCCTCGCGTTGCGGCCAGCTGCTCGACCAGGTCGCCGGTGACGCCGAGGCCGTCGCGGAACGCCGCGACGAGATCATCGCCGCGATGGCCAACACCGCCAAGCCCTACTTCGGCGACGTCGGGGAGATGACCTACCTGCAGTGGTTGCGGCGCTACGTCGAGCTGACCATCGGCCAGGGGAACTCGACCGCCGACACCGCGTCACCGGGCAGCGCGTGGCTGGCCGACACCTGGCGTGACCGGTTCGAGCAGATGTTGCAACGCGCCGAAGCCCGCTTGCATCCCAAGGATTTCGGCCCGATTGAGACGCTGTTCACCGATTTGGCGCTGTTGGAGAATCCCGGCCAGGCCATCGCCGCCCTCCTGGCGCGCTATCCCGGCGCCGAAACCGTGCAGCTGCATCCCGCGGATGTGCCATTCTTCGTCACCCTGTGCAAGACGCTGGGCAAGCCGGTCAACTTCGTGCCGGTGATCGACAAGGATGTCCGGCGCTGGTGGCGCAGTGACTCGCTCTGGCAGGCGCATGACGCCCGCTATGACGCCGACCAGGTGTGCATCATCCCCGGCACCGCGTCGGTGGCCGGCATCACCCGGATGGACGAGCCTGTCGGCGAGTTGCTGGACCGCTTCGAGCAGGCCGCGATCGACGAGGTGCTCGCCACCGGGGCGGAGCCGAAGGCCGTGACTTCGCGGCGGCTGGGCCGCGCCGATGTGACCGGACCGCTGGCCGTCGTGCTCGACGCGCCCGATGTGCTGTGGGCCGGCCGCACCGCGACCAACCCGGTCCATCGAATCGCCCAGCCGGGTGACTGGCTGGTTCACGATGGACCCGAAAGCCTCCTCGCGACAAACTCCTCCACCGGAGCCCGGTTGCGGGTGAGCGGGGACGACCAAGTCGTGCTCAGCGTGCCGGTGTCCGGTACCTGGGTCGACATCCCATTCACGTTGCCCGCCAACACCGTTGACGGCGGCACGCCAGTGGTCTCCACCGAGGACGCCACCACCGCCATGCGCGCGGTGCTGGCGATCGCCGCCGGTGTTGACGGGCCGCAGTTGCTGCCCACGGTGACGGACGGGACCGCGACGGTGACCGTGGACTGGGATCCCGAGCGGGTCGCCGACCACACGGGCGTCACGGCCACTTTCGGTGAGCCGCTGGCGCCCAGCCTCACCGCCGTGCCCGACGCGCTGGTCGGTCTTTGCTGGCCCGCGGTTTTCGCGGCGATCGGCTCGGCGGTTACCGACGCCGGTGTCCCGGTGGTGGAGGGCCTGCTCAGCCTGGTGCACCTGGACCACGCCGCCCGGGTGGTCGGCGGGCTGCCGCGAGTCCCGGCCCAATTGACAGTCACCGCAACGGCTTCGCTCGCTTTCGACACGGACATGGGTCGTGTTGTGCCGGTTTCGGTGACCATAGGAGACTCGGCCGCAGGCGACGCCACGGTCGGTGAAGTCATAGCGACCCTCGAAGAGCGCTTCGCGATCCTCGGCCGCACGGGTACCGCCGAACTCACCGACCCGGTCCGGGCCGGTGGAGCGGTGTCGGAGAACGCAACCGACACTCCGCGCCGCCGCCGCCGGGACGTCACCCTGGCCGCGCCGGTCGACATGCGCCCGTTCGCGGTGGTGTCCGGCGACCACAACCCGATTCACACCGATCGGGCCGCCGCGCTGCTGGCGGGCCTGGCGGGACCTGCCGGTGAAGGTGGGCCGATCGTGCACGGCATGTGGTTGTCCGCTGCCGCGCAGCACGCGGTGACCGCCACCGACGGTCAGGCCCGTCCGCCGGCCCGGCTGGTCGGATGGACCGCGCGATTCCTGGGCATGGTGCGTCCCGGCGACGAGGTCGACTTTCGAGTTGACCGCGTCGGAATCGACCAGGGTGCAGAGGTTTTGGAAGTAGCCGCGCGCATCGGTTCGGATCTGGTGATGTCGGCGACCGCGCGACTGACGGCGCCCAAGACCGTCTATGCCTTCCCCGGCCAGGGCATCCAGCACAAGGGCATGGGCATGGAGGTCCGGGCCCGGTCCAAGGCGGCCCGCAAGGTCTGGGACGACGCGGACAAATTCAGCCGCGATACGCTGGGCTTCTCGGTGCTGAACGTGGTGCGCGACAACCCAACCACCCTCATCGCCAGCGGTGTGCATTACTACCACCCTGACGGCGTGCTGTACCTGACGCAGTTCACCCAGGTGGCGATGGCTACGGTGGCGGCGGCGCAGGTCGCCGAGATGCGCGAGCAAGGCGCTTTCGTCGAAGGTGCCATCGCGTGCGGCCACTCGGTCGGCGAGTACACCGCGCTGGCCTGCGTATTGGACGTCTACGAGCTGGAAGCCCTGCTGGAGACGGTGTTTCACCGTGGGTCCAACATGCACGACATTGTGCCCCGCGATGAGCTGGGCCGCTCCAACTACCGGTTGGCGGCGATCCGGCCCTCGCAGATCGATCTCGACGACGCGGACGTTCCGGCATTCGTGGCCGAAATCGCGAAGAGCACCGGGGAATTCCTGGAGATCGTCAACTTCAACCTGCGCGGCTCGCAGTACGCCATCGCCGGGACCGTGCGCGGTCTGGAGGCGTTGGAAGCCGAGGTGGAGCGCCGGCGTGAGCTCACCGGTGGTCGCCGCTCGTTCATCCTGGTGCCGGGCGTCGACGTGCCGTTTCACTCACGGGTGTTGCGAGTCGGTGTCGCGGAGTTCCGTCGCTCGCTGGACCGGGTCATGCCGCGCGACAAGGATCCCGACCTGATCATCGGGCGCTATATCCCGAATTTGGTGCCGCGGCCGTTCACGCTGGATCGCGACTTCATCCAGGAAATCCGGGATCTGGTGCCCGCCGAGCCGCTGGACGAGATTCTCGCCGACTACGACACCTGGCGTCGCGAGCGGCCGCGCGAGATGGCGCGCACGGTCTTCATCGAGCTGTTGGCTTGGCAGTTCGCCAGCCCGGTGCGCTGGATCGAAACCCAGGACCTGTTGTTCATCGAGGAGGCGGCCGGCGGCCTGGGTGTGGAACGGTTCGTCGAGATCGGCGTCAAGTCGTCGCCGACCGTCGCCGGACTGGCCACCAACACCCTCAAGCTGCCCGAATATGCGCACAGCACAGTCGAAGTGCTCAACGCCGAGCGCGACGCTGCGGTGCTGTTCGCCACCGACACCGACCCCGAGCCGGAGCCCGAGGCCGAAGAGGTACCGGATGATTCCGCCGCGTCCGCGCCGGAGGCCGCAGCGGCCGCACCGGCGGTCCCTGCTTCAGTGCCGACCGCGCCGTCGGGTGCGGCTCGTCCGGAGGACATCGGGTTCGACGCCGCCGATGCCACCCTGGCGTTGATCGCGCTGTCGGCCAAGATGCGCATCGACCAGATCGAGGAGCTGGACTCCATCGAGTCCATCACCGACGGCGCGTCGTCGCGGCGCAACCAGCTGCTGGTGGACCTGGGCTCCGAGTTGAACCTCGGCGCCATCGACGGTGCCGCCGAGGCCGACCTGGCCGGGCTGCGGTCGCAGGTGACCAAGCTGGCGCGCACTTACAAGCCTTATGGCCCAGTGCTTTCCGACGCGATCAACGATCAGCTGCGCACGGTGCTGGGGCCCTCGGGTAAGCGGCCCGCCGCCATCGCCGAGCGGGTGAAGAAGACCTGGGAGCTCGGCGACGGCTGGGCCAAGCATGTCACCGTCGAGGTCGCGCTGGGCACCCGCGAGGGCACCAGCGTTCGGGGCGGCGCCATGGGCAACCTGCACGAGGGTGCGTTGGCCGACGCCGCCTTGGTCGACAAGGTCATCGACGCCGCGGTCGCATCGGTGGCCGCGCGGCGCGGCATTTCCGTGGCGCTGCCGTCCGCGGGCGGTGGCGGCGGGGCTACCGTCGACGCGGCCGCGCTGAGTGAATTCACCGACCAGATCACCGGTCGCGACGGCGTGCTCGCCTCGGCGGCTCGCCTGGTGCTGGGCCAGCTGGGCCTGGACGATCCCGTCAGCGTATCGCCGGCGGCCACCGATGCCGAGCTGATCGACTTGGTCACCGCCGAATTGGGGGCGGACTGGCCGCGTTTGGTGGCGCCGGTGTTCGACGGCAAGAAGGCTGTCGTCTTCGACGACCGCTGGGCCAGCGCCCGCGAGGACTTGGTCAAGCTGTGGCTCACCGACGAGGGCGACATTGACGCCCAGTGGTTGCGGCTGTCCGAACGTTTTGAGGGCGCCGGCCACGTCGTTGCCACCCAGGCCACCTGGTGGCAGGGCAAGTCGCTGGCCGCGGGCCGTCAGATCCACGCGTCGCTATACGGCCGCATCGCCGCCGGCGCCGAGAACCCGGATCCCGGTCCCTGCAGCAGCGAAATCGCGGTCGTGACAGGCGCTTCCAAGGGTTCGATCGCCGCGTCGGTCGTCGCCCGGTTGCTCGACGGCGGTGCCACCGTCATCGCCACGACGTCGAAGCTGGACGAGGAGCGGCTGGCGTTCTACCGCACCCTGTATCGCGACCACGCCCGCTACGGCGCGGCGCTCTGGGTGGTCGCCGCCAACATGGCGTCCTACTCCGATATCGACGCACTGGTCGAATGGGTCGGCCATGAGCAGAGCGAAAGTCTTGGGCCGCAGTCGATTCACATCAAGGACGCGCAGACCCCCACGCTGCTGTTCCCGTTCGCGGCACCGCGCGTCGTCGGCGACCTGTCGGAGGCCGGTTCGCGCTCCGAGATGGAGATGAAGGTATTGCTGTGGGCCGTGCAGCGGCTGATCGGCGGTCTGTCGAAGATCGGCGCCGAGCGCGATATCGCGTCGCGGCTGCACGTGGTGCTCCCCGGCTCGCCCAACCGCGGAATGTTCGGCGGCGACGGCGCTTACGGCGAAGCCAAGTCGGCGCTGGATGCGTTGGTGAGCCGCTGGCACGCCGAATCGTCGTGGGCGGCGCGGGTCAGCCTGGCGCACGCGCTGATCGGCTGGACCCGCGGCACCGGGCTGATGGGCCACAACGACGCCATCGTCAGCGCCGTCGAGGAGGCCGGTGTCACCACCTACTCCACAGACGAGATGGCCGCGATGTTGCTGGCCTTGTGCGACGTGGAGTCCAAGGTGGCGGCCGCCCTCTCTCCGATCAAGAAGGACCTGACCGGCGGCCTCGGCGAGGCTGACCTGGACATGGCCGAACTGGCCGCCAAGGCGCGCGAGGAAATGTCGTCCGAGGCGGCTGCCCAAGAGGCGGGGGCCGACACCGAGGGCACCATTGCGGCGCTGCCGTCCCCGCCGCGCGGATACACCCCGGCGCCACCGCCGGAGTGGGCCGACCTCGACATCGACCCGGCCGATCTGGTGGTGATCGTCGGCGGTGCCGAAATCGGCCCGTGCGGTTCGTCGCGGACCCGGTTCGAGATGGAGGTCGACAACGAATTGTCCGCGGCCGGCGTGCTGGAACTGGCCTGGACCACCGGATTGATCCGCTGGGAAGACGACCCGCAACCGGGTTGGTACGACAGGGAATCCGGCGATCTGGTCGACGAGTCCGAGCTGGTCGAGCGCTACCACGACACCGTGGTAGAGCGCGCCGGCGTTCGTGAATTCGTCGACGACGGCGCGATCAACCCCGCCGACGGCTCCCCGCTGCTGGTGTCGGTGTTCCTGGACAAGGACTTTGCGTTCGTGGTGTCGTCGGAGGCCGACGCCCGCGCCTTCGCCGAGTTCGACCCGGAGCACACGGTTATCAGGCCGGTGGCCGACTCCAGCGACTGGCAGGTCATCCGCAAGGCCGGCACCGAGATCCGGGTGCCGCGAAAGAACAAGCTGTCGCGCATCGTTGGCGGCCAGGTGCCGACCGGGTTCGACCCAACGGTGTGGGGCATCAGCACGGACATGGCCAGTTCCATCGACCGGCTGGCGGTGTGGAACATCGTGGCGACAGTCGACGCGTTCCTGACGGCCGGCTTCAGCCCGGCCGAGGTAATGCGCTATGTGCACCCGAGTTTGGTGGCCAACACCATGGGCACCGGCATGGGTGGCGGCACCTCGATGCAGACGATGTACCACGGAAACCTGTTGGGCCGTAACAAGCCGAACGACATCTTCCAGGAAGTGTTGCCGAATATCGTTGCCGCGCATGTGGTTCAGTCCTACATCGGCAGTTACGGCGCGATGGTCCACCCGGTCGCCGCGTGCGCGACGGCGGCGGTGTCCATGGAAGAGGGCGTCGACAAGATCCGGCTGGGCAAGGCCGAGATGGTGGTGGCCGGCGGCATCGACGACCTGACGCTGGAGGGCATCATCGGCTTCGGTGACATGGCGGCCACCGCCGACACCGGCATGATGCGCGGCCGTGGCATCCACGACTCGAAGTTCTCCCGGCCCAACGACCGGCGCCGGCTGGGCTTCGTCGAAGCTCAGGGCGGCGGCACCATCCTGCTGGCGCGCGGCGACCTGGCCCTCAGGATGGGTCTGCCGGTGCTCGCGGTGGTGGCCTTCGCGCAGTCGTTCGGCGACGGTGTGCACACCTCGATTCCGGCCCCGGGCCTGGGTGCCCTGGGCGCGGGTCGCGGCGGCAAGGACTCGCCGCTGGCGCGCGCGCTCGCGAAGCTGGGCGTAGGCGCCGACGACGTCGCGGTGATCTCCAAGCACGACACCTCGACGCTGGCCAACGATCCCAACGAGACCGAGCTGCACGAGCGGCTGGCGGACTCGATGGGCCGTTCCGAGGGTGCTCCGCTGTTCATCGTGTCGCAGAAGAGCCTCACCGGTCACGCCAAGGGCGGCGCGGCGGTCTTCCAGACGATGGGGTTGTGCCAGATGCTGCGCGACGGGGTCATCCCACCCAACCGCAGCCTGGACTGCGTCGACGACGAGCTGGCCGGTTCCGCACACTTCGTGTGGGTGCGCGACACGCTGCGCCTCGGCGGGAAGTTCCCGCTCAAGGCCGGGATGCTGACCAGTCTCGGGTTCGGCCACGTGTCCGGGTTGGTCGCACTGGTGCACCCGCAGGCGTTCATCGCGGCACTGGAACCGGGCCAGCGCGCGGACTACCAGCGGCGTGCCGACGCCCGTCTGCTGGCCGGCCAGCGCCGGCTCGCCTCGGCCATCGCTGGCGGTCCGCCGATGTACGAGCGGCCGGCCGACCGTCGCTTCGACCACCGTGCGCCGGAGAAGCGACAAGAGGCGTCGATGCTGCTGGATCCGGCCGCCCGGCTGGGTGGCAGCGATTTTTACGAGGCCTAAGAGGTCCCTGCCAGATGAGTTCGGCCATCCGTTAACCTGGCCACCCATGGGCATTGTCGGAGTGGGGATCGACCTCGTCTCCATTCCTGATTTCGCCGAGCAGGTCGACCAACCGGGAACCGTGTTCTCCGAGACCTTCACCCCGGGTGAGCGCCGCGACGCCTCGGACAAGAGTTCGTCGGCGGCGCGGCACTTGGCGGCCCGCTGGGCCGCCAAGGAGGCGGTGATCAAGGCTTGGTCGGTATCGCGGTTCGCGCAGCGGCCCATCCTGCGCGAGGACATCCACCGTGACATCGAGGTGGTCACCGACATGTGGGGACGGCCGCGGGTCCGGCTGACCGGAGACATCGCCAAGCACCTGGCCGACGTGACGATCCACGTGTCGTTGACGCACGAAGGCGATACCGCCGCGGCGGTGGCCATCCTCGAGACGAGCTAGGCGCGCGAGCAGCAGGCGCGCGAGCAGCAGGCGCGCGAGCGGAAGGCGCGCGAGCAGCAGAGCGCAAACTCGCATCAAAATCTCGGATTTTGTGCGATTTTGCGTCTGCTCGCGAGGCGGGTGGGGTATCTCCTGCTCGCGGCTACTCGTCCAGCCCGTGTTCGATGGCGTAGCGGGTCAGTTCCACCCGGTTGGCGACTTGAAGCTTACGAAACGTCGCCTGGACGTGGTTTTCGACGGTGCGGTGACTCAACGAGAGCTTTTCGGCGATCTGCTTGGCGGACAACCCCTTTGCGACATAGCGCAACACCTCGGTCTCCCGCTCGGTCAGGCTCGGGTGGGCCGGACCCGAATCCGGTCTCGCAGCGATGCGCCGGTATTCGCCGAGCACCAGCCCGGCCAGGCTCGGGGTAAACACGGCCCGCCCGGCCGCCGTGGCCCGCACCGCCTCGGCCAGTTCGGACTTCGAGGCGCTCTTGACCAGGTATCCCGTCGCCCCGGCCTTGACAGCTTCCAGAACGTGGTCGCGCTCGTCGGAGGCCGACAGCACCAGCACCCGCGTGGACGGTGAGACGGCGAGCACCTCGGCCGTCGCCTGCACGCCGTCGCCGTCGGCGAGCTGCATATCCATCAACACCACATCGGGCTTGACCACGGCCGCTCGGCGTCGCGCCGCGGCCACGCCGTCAGCGGTGGCGACCACCTCAAACCCGTCCTCGGCGAGGTCGCGGGCAACCGCGTCCCGCCAGATCGGATGGTCATCGACCACCATCACCGTCGGTAGCGCGTCTTCAGCCATGGCCTTCCTTCCCGGCCTCGCGGCGCGGCACGCACAGCTCCCACTCAGTGCCTTCTCCGACGTGGGTGCGTAGTTGAGCGGTGCCGCCCAGCGACGTCAACCGTCCCACGATCGACTTCGAGATGCCCAGGCGCCCCTCACCGGCGGCTTCCTCCAGCCGGCCGGCCGCGATGCCAACGCCGTCGTCGCGAACGCTCACCGTGACCGAATCGCCCAGGTCTTCCAGCAGCACGAAGGCATGGGCGTCCGGCCCCGCGTGCCATCGCACGTTGTCCAGGGCGTTGCCCACCGCGGCGTCCAGCTCGGCGGCTACATCGCGCTCCAGCGCCACCGGGGTTCCCGGCAAGCTCACGGACACGCGATCGGATTCCCTGGGGCGCAGCAGCGTGCGCAGGTCGATGGTCTGGGTGTCCCTATCGCGGTCAATGTCGGTGGAGGACAACCATCGTCGCAGCGCGCGTTCCTGTTCGCCGGCGAGGTCCGCCAGTTCGGATGTGGCACCACCGATTTCGTGACCTCGTTTGGTGACCAGCGCCAGCACCTGGATGACACCGTCATGGACTTGTCGGGACAGCCGCTCGCGTTCTTCCAGCGCTGCGGACAATTGGGCCGCTCGTTGCAATTCGTCGTGGGCTTGACGCGCGGTCCGAGCGGCCATGCCCAACGCCAAGCCGATCGACAACTCGATGATGACGGTCGCGTTGTGTCCCAGGTTGAGGCTGAGGTAGTTCTTGACGGCGAAGTTGGCGGCCATCACCGCCAAGCCGGTCAACATCCCGCCGGCGGGGCCAAACTGCAGGGCCGCCGAGATCGTGGGGTTCGTGGCCCACAGCGTCGTGGGCCAGGTCTGGTTTTCGGCCGCCCAATGCGGGTCGGCGATCACTCTGTTGGACCACATGAGGAGCAGGACGACCAGGATTTCGGCGATCACCCAGGCCGGCCGCCGGCCGAAGCCGCGCAAATAGGCGACCGCGCAGGCCGCGCTCCACGCGATCAGCACGGCGAACAGCACCCAACCCGTTGTGGGGTGTCGCAGGTCGGAGTTGATCGCCAAGTGGAAGCCCAGCGCGTAGATGCAGCTCAGCAGCCGGAACACCTGCGCCGCACGCCAGAGCGGCGCGGTCGGGTCGGGATCGCGGGTCGCCACTGGGCCCAACATGGAAGCCAGCTTAGCTACCCTGGAAGACCATGACTGGTCTGGTTGAGCGGGTCCGCGAGGTGTTGCCGTCGGTGCGGCGCGATCTCGAGGAACTGGTGCGAATCGAATCGGTGTGGGCCGACCCCGTCCGGCGCAGCGAGGTACACCGTAGCGCACAGCGGGTGGTAGACCTGTTGTCGCAGGCGGGTTTTGACGATGTGCGGATCGTCAGGGAGGGTGGCGCGCCTGCGGTCATCGCTTCGTATCCGGCGCCGCCGGGTGCGCCCACCGTGCTGCTCTATGCCCACCACGACGTGCAGCCCGAAGGCGATCACGGTCAGTGGGTATCGCCGCCGTTCGAGCCGACCGAACGCGACGGGCGACTGTACGGCCGTGGCAGCGCCGATGACAAGGCAGGCATCGCGACGCATTTGGCGGCATTCCGGGCGCACGGCGGCAAACCGCCGGTGGGCGTGACTATCTTTGTGGAAGGCGAGGAAGAGTCCGGGTCGCCGTCGCTGGGCCGGCTGCTCGCCGCGCACCGCGACGCGCTGGCCGCCGACGTGATCGTCATCGCCGACTCGGACAACTGGAGCACCGAAGTCCCGGCGCTGACGGTCTCGCTGCGCGGGCTGGTCGACTGCGTGGTTGAGGTCGCCACACTCGACCACGGTCTGCACTCCGGCATCTGGGGTGGCGTGCTTCCCGACGCCGTGAGCGTCCTGGTGCGGCTGCTGGCCAGCCTGCACGACGACGACGGCAACGTGGCCGTGGCCGGCTTGCACGAAACCGACACCACGTCCCTGAAGTATCCCGATTACCCGGCCGATCGGGTACGCGCCGACTCGGGCGTGCTGGACGGCGTGTCAGAAATCGGCTCGGGATCGGTGCCGCAGCGGCTGTGGGCCAAACCGGCGATCACCGTGATCGGCATCGACACCATATCGGTTGCGGCAGCGTCGAACACGCTGATCCCGCGGGCCCGGGCCAAGATCAGCATGCGGGTCGCGCCCGGCGGCGACGCCGCAGCGCACCTGGACGCGTTGACCGCGCATCTGCAAAAGCACGCCCCGTGGGGCGCGCAGGTCACCGTCACCCGCGGCGAGATCGGCGAGCCGTACGCCATCGAAGCCAGCGGCGCCGTCTATGACGCCGCCCGGGCGGCGTTTCGGCAGGCGTGGGACGCCGAGCCGATCGATATGGGGATGGGCGGGTCGATCCCGTTCATCGCCGAGTTCGCCGCCGCGTTCCCGCAGGCGAAGATCCTGGTCACCGGGGTGGAAGACCCCGCGACGCAAGCGCACAGCATCAACGAGAGCCTGCATCTGGGTGTGCTGGAACGCGCGGCGATCACCGAAGCGCTGCTGCTGGCCAACCTGGCCTGATCGGGCCTAGACCGACAAGTCGCGGCGAAGTTTGGCGACGCTGAACACCGCTGGACGCAGCAAATCCGGTGTGTGAACATCTCCGCATGCCATTGCGCGGATCGGTTCGAATCGGATTGTGGGCATGCGGTCGTCGTCAGGCCGGGAAGGCCGGGTTGGCGCTGGCGATGACGCTGGCAATCGCGTGCGCGGCCTGCACGCATTCCAGTGCGCCCCCTAGCGCCAGCCCGTCGGCGGCGGCCGCACCGACAACGGTGGCCCACGATCCGGCGCAGTATGTGGAGGGCCCTTGCCCGCCCACGCCGCATCCGGTGCCGGAGCTGGAGAAGGCGCACTGTGGGACGCTGGTGGTTCCCGAGAATCGCACCATACCTGGCGGGCGCACGCTGCGGTTGCCGGTGGCCATCATCCCGTCGGAAACCCAACCGGCGGCCGCGGACCCGATCGTCTTCCTCTACGGCGGGCCGGGCGGCGACGCGATTCTGAATGCCCCGGGCACCGAGGGTGTTACCGTGAATCACAATCGCGATCTGATCCTGATGTCGCAGCGCGGCACTCGCTCGGCACAGCCCTCGCTGACCTGTCCGGAAATCGATCAGTTCTTCGTTCGCCGACTGGGTCTGGTGTATGACGCCCCGTCGACCGGCGACGCGTACGTCAAGGCGGTAAAGACCTGCCACGACCGAGTGGCCGGCGGCGCCGACCTGTCCGCATTCAATTCCATCGAGAGCGCCTATGACCTGATCGATCTGCGCAACGCGCTGCATATCAATCAGTGGAATGTGTTTTCGCACTCCTACGGCACCGAGCTGGCATTGATCTACGCGCGCCTGGACCCACAGGGCATGCGGTCCTTGGCCCTCGACGGACTAACACCGCCGTCACTCGCATCCCCAGCGTGGACCTGGGGCAGCGCACGAGAAGCGTTCGACAACATGATGGCTGCGTGCACCGTTCAGCCGGAATGCCAAGCGCACTATCCCGGCCTTGGCAACACCATCGTCGGGCAGCTCAATCAACTCGAGGCGCATCCGGTCACCACCACGGTCAAAGTCGACGGAGTTGGTGACACCAAGGTGGTCATCGATGGTGGGGCCATGTTCAGCGGCTGGCTGGTTCCCCTGGGCACCCACTTCCCGGCCGAAGTACCCGCCGCGATTGACGAACTCGCGCACGGCAATCCGACGCGCATCGCCCAACGTTTGGCGAATACCTATGCCAATCCCAATGCCGTCGGGATGATGGCCTGGGGCCTCACCTTCAGCGTCTGGTGCAGCGAGTGGATTCCGTTCGAGTCAGAAGCCGAGCAACTCCAAGCGGCCCGAAATAGTTTCGCCGCGTTGCCCGACTCGATGCGCGCCCAAGCGCCACAACTGCCCTTCTTGCGCAAGGCGTGCGAGGCATGGAATGTGCCCGCGGCCTCCGGCTGGGTCCGGGGGGTCACTGACAGCGCGACCCCGGCGCTGGTGCTGTCCGGCAGCTACGACGGACAGACGGGTCCCGCGTCGGGTCAGTATGTCGCCCAGCGTCTTTCGCATGCGACCGTGGTGACGGTCCCGGGCGTCGCTCATGGGATATACGTAGATCCCTGCGGCGGCGCGGTCGTAAATTCGTTCTTCGACAATCCGCAGCAGCCCGACACCAGCTGTGTCAACAGGACGCTGCCGCCGCCCTACATCATCAACCCGCCGCCGCCGTGAGCGCGGCGAATCCACCGATGGTCGCACCGCTGGTACGACGACGCGCCGTGCTCGGTGGCACCATCGCCGGGGCGGCGGCGCTGGCCTTGTCGTCTTGTTCGGCGAAACCCTCATCCACGCCGTCGGCCAGCAGCACAGGGGCGGGCCTTAAGGCGTCGTTCGACGAGCTCGACGGAAAAATCAACGCGGGCATGAAGGCCTATGCGGTTCCCGGCGTCGCCCTTGCTGTTTGGGCCGGCGGGCAAGAATACGTCAAGGGCTACGGGGTCACCAATGTCGACCATCCGGCACCTGTGGACGGCGACACCGTTTTCCGGTTCGGTTCCACCACAAAGACGTTCACCGGCACGACGATGATGCGGCTGGTGGAGCAGGGCGAGGTGGACCTGGACGCGCCGGTGCGCCGCTACATCCCCGACTTCGCGGTGGCCGACGCGTCGGTCAGCGACGCGGTGACCGTGCGCCAACTGCTCAATCACACCTCGGGCTGGAACGGTGATCATGTGCAGGACTTCGGACGCGGGGACGACGCGCTGGCGCGCTACGTCAGCTCGATGACACGGTTACCGCAGCTGACTCCCCCCGGAAGCGTGTTCGCTTACAACAACTCGGGTTTGGTGGTGGCGGGCCGGATCATCGAGCTGGTCACCAGAACAACGTACGAGTCGGCGGTGCAAAGTCTGCTGCTCGATCCACTGGAACTGGGCCATACCCACTACTTCTCCGACCAGATAATCGGCCTGAACGTGGCGGCGGCGCACAACGTGGTCGACGGCAAACCGGTTGTCGACACCGATTTTTGGGCCTTCCCACGCAGCTGCAACCCCACTGGCGCATTGATGTCCACGGTGCGAGATCAATTGCGCTACGCGCGGTTTCACCTCGGCGACGGCACGGCCCCCAACGGCACCCGGCTGCTGAGCCAGCAATCCCTGGTGGCGATGCGCTCGAACCCCGGCGCCGGCGGAACACTGCAAGTCGACCTGACCGGGATGGGTCTGACCTGGATGCTGCGGCCCTCGGCGGAGAATGTGACCATCGTCCAGCACGGCGGCACCTGGAACGGGCAACGCTCGGGGCTCTTCATGGTGCCCGATCGCAACTTCGCCATGACCGTACTCACCAACTCCGAGGGCGGATCCCAGCTCACCACCGATCTTTTCGCCGACGACTGGGCGCTGCACACCTTCGCTGGGGTCACCAACCTGCCCGCCACATCGCAACACCTCAGCGCCGCAGACCTGGCGCCCTACCAGGGTCGGTACATCGCCCAACAGGTCACCGAATCCGGCAGCCTCGAGCAAGCTGTCATCGACTTCCGGGCAGGGGACGGCCAACTCGTCGGCACCATGGGCGGCGGCGAAGCCAATACCGACCCGGATGAACAGAACAGCGCCAAATGGGCCTCGCCTTCTACCGTCCCGACTACGGACTCGACCTCGGACCCGACAACAAACCCACCGGTACTCGATCCAATTTCGTTCGCGGCCCGGACAACAACATCGCGTGGTTCCGCAACCACGGACGCCTGTTTCGACGGCAATAGCGGGCCAACGATGGCGCGTGCATCGCCCGCTGCGCTATCCGGTCTTGACGGGCAGCCGGGCCCAGCCCCGCACACTGGACGTACGCGCCCTGCTGGCGTGTTCGTAGTCCACCTCCCAGTCGGTCCACCGCTTGAACACCTCCTCGAACGCGACCCGCGCTTCCAGTCGCGCCAGCGCCGAGCCGAGGCAGAAATGCAGTCCCTGCCCGAAGCTCAAATGTGTTCCCTTGCGGTGGATGTCGTAGCGGTCTGGTTCAGAGAATCGCGTCTCGTCGCGGTTGGCCGATGCGTTGATCAACAGCATGTAGGAACCTTCGGTCACCGTGTGTCCGTAGAGCTCGGTGTCCTGGGCGACGTAACGCGCCTGCACCGGTGATGGCGGCTCGTAGCGCAACGTCTCCTCGACCGCGGAAGGGATCAGCGAGGAGTCGGCGACGAGTTCCCTTCTCTGGTCTGGGTTCTCACCGAGCAACTGGCCCATGAACCCGATCAGCCGCGCGGTGGTTTCGTTGCCCGCGCCGGCGATCATCGCGGTGTAGGCCAGAACTTCGGTGCGGTCGAGGCGGCGCGAGGTTCCGTCTGGCTCTTCCACCTGGGCATTGAGCAGTTCCGTCATCAAATCGTCGGAAGGGTGTGTCGCCCGCCACTCGATGTAATCGGCGAACTGTGCGATCGAATCCTCGAGGGCCGTCGCGCTGAGCAGACTGCCCTCGGAGTCAACGGTGATGCTTTTCTCGTTACGATCGCGGATCTGCTGTTGCCCCTCCTCGGGGATACCCAGCAGGTAGCCGATCGTCCGCATGGGCATGATTGCGCCGAGATCGGCGACGAAGTCGAAGCCGTCGAAGTCACGAAGCGGATCCAGCGCTCTCGAACACAGATCACGCACCAGCCCTTCGACCGCCAACATGCGGCGGGGGGTGAAAACCCGCGACAACAGGCGCCGGTGCAGGTCGTGCAGCGGTGGGTCCTCCCACAGCAAGATGCCCGGTGGTATGTCGATGCCGCTGAACAAAACGTCGGCGGTGGTGCCTCGCCCCGAGCGGTATGTCTGCCAGTCGTGCAGGGCTGGTGCTACGTCGTCATAACGACTGAGCGCATAGAAGTTGTACTTGTCGTTGAAGTACAGCGGGGCTTCGGCGCGCATCCGTTGCCAGATGGGATACGGATTGTCGTCGATCTGGTGGTCGAACGGGTCGTAATACAGCTCAACCATCGAATTGCTCGTCACGAATCTGCCTTCTCCTAGCGGGGCTGGTTCGGCGTCCCCGGGAACAGCTGTTCTGTGGGTCCCGCGGTCACCCAGCCACCCAATTTCGTAATCAGGTGTGGCGCGAAGACCGCGCCGTAAACCAGGTGTCCGACGACGACGACGGCGGCGATGGACAGTACAGATGATTGGACGCGACTGGCCGCCCGCTTATCAGCCCACATCTCGATGACGTTTCGGCCCTCGGAATCGGTGCGTCCGAGGAGGTACGTGAAGACCATCATCTCTATGCCCATGGCGAGGGAGTCGTACAGCGGGTACTGGTGTTTGGTCCCCTCGAATATCGCGAGTCCAGGAATCACGTAGCCGTAGTAGAAGTTGCCGAAATGGGCCCCCGTAATGGCATTGAAGACGAAGGCCCAGCAGAACCCGACGGCCAGGCCGACCGTGAGGAGTGTTTGTGGCCTGCGCCAACCGAACTTCGCGCTCAACCATCGTCCGAGTGCGGCCCCGATCAGGGCGGGCAGCACGAAGTAGGAGATGTAGCCGATGGGTACCGACGAAGGCAGCCCGCCCCACGTCACGTTCAGCGGCCACCACGACGGCATCCGGGGCAAAGCGGGCGGAAACTGTGCATACATCGCCCAGTCGTAGGGCGACTCAATCCACGAGAACGAGAGCGCCGAGATGCTTAGAAGTAGCAGCGGGTGCAGGCGTCGGCGGCGATAGCTCAGGTAGACGCCGACGAGAAAAAAGGCGATGCCGGTGACGTACGCAAAGTACATTTGCCCTGTCAGCAGGGGTGTCATCTTCGTGCTCACTGGCGGCCTTCGTCACTCGGAGCGCGTCGTGCTTCCGGGTCAAAGCGCAGGACCAGGCCGAATGCCAGGGCGATCAGTCCAAACAACGTGCCTAGCATGATCACAGCGCCCACGTCCGTACCCCTCTCGGTGCGAGGTCGATCCTTTAGATAGTGATGACTATCTTAAGGACAGTCAACCACCGACTGCGGTTCAAGGAGTGAACAACCGTGTCCCAGCGACCTTCCGCCAGGAAGCAGGCCGAGGCTGAGGCGCCGGCACAGGGTTTGCGTCGGCCGCGCGGCGCACCACGCAGGCTTCTGCTCGCCGCCGCCCGCGAGCTGTTCGCCCGCCAGGACTACCGCAGTACGACGACGCGCGAAATCGCCGCGGCCGCTGGGGTTACCGAACACCTGCTGTTCCGCAACTTTGGTTCCAAAGCGGGGCTGTTCCGAGAAGCCTTGGTCTTGCCTTTTACCGAATTCGTCGACGACTTCGGCCGCACGTGGGATTCCGTCGTCCCCGAGGAGACCGACGAGCAGGAGCTGGCTCGGCGCTTCGTCGGACAGCTTTACGACGTTTTCGTCGAACACCAGGGCCTGCTGTTGACGCTTATGGCGGCCCAGGCTCTCAGCGAGGAGGAGATGGCTGAAGCCGGTATTGCCGACATCAGGCGGGCCCTGACCGTGCTCAGCCAGATCGGCGCGGAAGGGATGCAAATCCGCGGCATGCGTACTAGCAAGCCGGACCTGCCGGCGCACTCAACGGTGGCGATGATCGCTGGCATGGCCGCATTGCGTTCCACCTATTTCGGAACCGAGCAGCCATCGAGAGAAGCCATTGTCGAGGAGCTCGTCCAAGCGATTCTGCACGGGTTCCTGCATCGGCAAGACTGACGAGCTAATCGCACTCGCAGCAGGCGTTTTCGCGTGCCCCGCCGGGCCTCACCTACCGAACGGGTGCCTGGCGCTGAGAGACCGTGTTGTTGTTTCCGGTCTTGTTGATTGTCGGGTAGCCGGAGTGGTAGATCATCGTGTTGTCGTCGCCGATAGCACTGATGATGTCGGCGCTGTCGACAGTGACATGGTTTGCGCTACCGAAGACTTCAAGCCTGCGACAGTGGCCGGTGATGGTGTATGTGTTGTTGTCGCCATCGAGCTTGAGGTTTCCGTTGTTGCACGCGATGGTCTCCTTCGCGCCGCTGTTGATCATTATGAGGTCTCCGTGCACGGTGGTCTTGCCGGCGTAATGAGCCAAGAACGTCGCGATCGCGAACACGGCTATGACCGCACACGCCAATATCAGCCGGCCTCGCGTCGTCTTCGCAAGCTTCGCGACACCCCGAAATCTCCCGCCGGGCACAGGCCCGCCGCCCGGGTCACCGAACTGTCCGCTGAACGACGTGCCGGACGGTGAGCCCGAGTTCGTGCCGAACGGCTGGGGTGCGGCCCCCGGCGCCTGGCCGACCTCGCGTTCCAGGTCCCGTATGTACTGCTCAGGGTCTTCCTGGTTCATCGCTGAATGATCCGCTTCAGGGCGTGAGGGATGTTCATGGTCGGTTCCTTTCGCTCTCCCATTCAGGAGCGCGTCGTTAGTTTGCCGCAGATCACTTGCGAGATTCTTGCGTCTGGCTGGAGCTCTTTAGAGCTTCGGATTGAGGACGACATATAGGGCAGCGATCTTGCCGTCGCGAACGACAACGACATCGAGCCCGGTGTAGGCCGCTCGCCCTTCGGGCCCGAGCTTAGAGGCCGCCGCACTGTGCCGGACCGATGAAGATCGTGGCCCAGGGAGGGCAACTTGGGTCACGCGGCGCCGGGCCCGTTTCCGCCTGCATGTGTGGACCAGGTGGGTAGTTCTCATCGGAAAAGTGGTAGTCGTGGCAGGCGGTGTTGTCCCAAGCTCCGACTACGTTGCCCCCAGCGGGCAGACGTTGTGCCCTGGGCAACCAACACGCCGAATATTTACTGCAGCCCGGGGGGTTGGCCTGAGCGGCGCCTGCGGCCAGTGCCAGACCGGCCACCGCGACGCCGCCCGAGAGCAGTGTCCCGACAATGATCCGATTGAGGCTGTGAGGGATGGTCATGGTCGGTTCCTCTCGCTTCTCCGATTCAGGAGCGCGAAGTTAGTTTGCCGCCGACCACTTGCGAGATTCTTGCGCTCGCGTGCCCACCGACCTTGCGGGACCTGGCAGGACGCCTATACGGAGAGGTCGCGGCGAAGCTTGGCGACGTGGCCGGTGGCCTTGACGTTGTACTGCGCGACGGCGATCTTGCCTTTTTCGTCGACGACGAAGGTGGAGCGGATGACGCCCGTGACGGTCTTGCCGTACATCAGCTTCTCGCCGTAGGCGCCCCAGGCCGTCAGCACCTTGCGGTCGGGATCGGACAGCAGCGGGAACGTCAGGCCCTCGGCGTCGCGGAACTTGGCCAGCTTCTCCGGCTTGTCGGGGGAGATGCCGACCACGTCGAGGCCGGCCTCGTTGAGGTCGCGCAGATTATCGCGAAAATCGCAGGCCTCTTTGGTGCATCCCGGTGTCGAGGCCGCCGGATAGAAATACACGACGACGCGCCGCCCCTTGTAGTCGGCCAGCGACACCTTGTTGCCGTCGGCGTCGGGCAGGCTGAAGGCGGGGGCTTTGTCTCCGGGCGCCAGCCGCGTGGTCTCGGTCAAAGTGCTTCCCCTTTCAGTTCACGGGAGCGTCGGCACTAGGGTAGTGCCTCAGGCGCAACGGGCGACTTGGAGGACAGACTTGTGGCGGACCGGGACCCCGAGAAGATCAAGCAGGACATCGACGTCGCCCGCGACCAGCTGGCGGCCACGGTCGATTCACTTGCTGAGCGTGCCAATCCCCGCCGACTGGCCGACGATCTCAAGGCCAGGGTGATCGAGTTCGTCAAGAAACCCGTGGTGACGGTGTCGCTGGCGGGAGTCGGGGTCCTGGTGGTGGTCGTGGTGGTCCACCGGGTCAGGAATCGCTGACGCCCGCGCCGGTGCCGCTCTGCACGTGCACCGGAAGGTCATCGGCCCACGGCTGGGTGGTGACCATGTCGTCGACGTCGACGTAGCCGCGCTCGAACTCGCCCGTCGCCGCGTCGACGAGCCGGTAATCCTGCCGCTGGATGTGGATGGACTGCGCGTCGAGGATCACCACCCGCACCTCGCCCGGCTCGAACCCGCACCGCTGCTGTAGCGCCTCGATCAGGCACTCGTTGTGCATGTGCCCGTCGCCGAAGTTCCACCCGAGAACCATGGAGCAGAGGATCTCGCCCTCGCACAGGTTGTAGTCGTCCTCGTCGTAGCCCGCCAGAGCGCGGTGCACCAGGGTGAAGAGCGCCCGTCCGTGGGTGTTCATCCCACGGAATGCGAATGAGAGGTGAATCGGAACCAGGGTGTCCTCTTTGTTGCCGTACAACCGCTCGAGCTGCAGGTGATACATCGGGCCGAGCGCGCGCGAGCCGGTGCGGAACTTCTCGTCGACCGAAGGCTTGACGCACCACACCGTGGTGTCCCAGTTGCCGGCGTAGTAGCGCATGCCGGGCAGGAAGGACACCTTGCGGGGGTACAGGTTTCCGATGACGACGGTCCCGGCGATCACCACGAACAGGATGGCGAGCGGCAACGGGTTGGCCAGATCCGAGAGACCCAGGTGTGCGTGCGCGACGAACAGCCACAGCACGCCGAAGATCATGAAGACGCTCCACTCCAGCGGCACCCCCATCGGGAAGGCCAGCAGGATGTTGAGGTGGAACGCGACCATCACGAACGCGGCGATGGCCGTCGGCCAGCCGCCGTGTGAGAAGAAGAGCACCAGCGGTACCAGCCCCTCCACCGCGGTCGAGAAGTGGGCGATGAAGCCCGCCAACCCGCTGGGCCGCAGGTCATCCGGATAGTGCTTGAACAGCGCTCGCTTGAGCGCGCCCGAGGGGATGAACGGGTTGTTCGCCAGCATCGTGGAGATCACGAACGGGAAGTGCCGGTTGAGCTTCGACGTCGCCGCGCCCAACCAGATCACCATGAAGACCGCCTTGGCTCCGACGACGATGTCCGCGCCGGAGAAAAGGAACACCAGCGCCAACGGCGCATACACCTCGCCGCGAGCGGCCAGGAAGATCACCTTGTCGCGCAGGCTGATCACGGCCAGCACCGAGAGAATCGCGGTCGTCTGCCACCGCGGCAGCACGCCGATCACCGTGTCCAGAGCCGGAATTGGCCCGGTGCCGTCGGAGAGCAACGCGATCGCGAGCAGCGCGAGCAGCCCGCCGTAGAGCAGCGCGTCCAACGGGGTTCTGTTGTTGCCCTTGGTCAGCGGCACCCGCTCGGGCCCGGGCGGCAACCGGATGGTGCCGGGCCGTAGCCAGTACAGGATCGAACCCATCGGTGGGAAGTAGCGCCCGGCCAGTGGGCCGAAGCAGCAGCCGAGGCCGACGACTTCGAACAGCATCGTGTAGAGCACGGCCTTTTCGAACACGATCGGTTCCGACCACCACGCGGCAACATTGGTGAACCCAGCCAACCCTCCCAGGCCCTTGGTGGACCATGCGAACAGCCAGCCGCCGAGGATGTAGAGCGCGATCTTGACGCCGTACATCACGTGCATCACCAGCGGGGTGCCGAACCCGTTCTCGGCGATGTGGCGCGCCATCGGCACAATCCGCTCGGCGCGCGGGCGCTTGCTCCACTGGTCCACGTCGACGACGGGCAGGTTGGGCTGGATGAACCCCATTGCAGCTCCTTCGACAGCAAACACCGCCACGAAGAAACTACATGCGCCAGGACGCCGAAGAGACCGCGGCCGCCACCGCCACCAGCGCCAGTGAGGCGGTCAACCCGACCCACCAAACTTGGCCGTTCATCGCGACACCTGCCCGGCATGAGGGTCGGGCGTGACCGGTTCAATCCCGAAGCTGCGGCCGTGTTCGATCCGCAGCACCCGGTCGGCGATGCGCCGAACCTGCGCGAAGTCGTGGCTGACCCACAGCACGCTGATCCCCGCGTCGGCTAGCTCGCGCACCGCGTGCTCGATCACCTCCGCGGCCGCGGCATCCTCTGAGGAGGTGGGCTCATCGAGCAGCAACCCTTCGGGTTGCGCAATGAGCGCGCGGGCCAGGCACATTCGCTGTGCCTCCCCGCCGGGGAGTGCGGTCGCGTCGCGGTCAAGCCACGACCCGGTCAACGCCACCCGCGCCAGCACTTCCTGCATCTGCGGCTCGGTTGCTCGCGGTTCAGCGACCCGCAGATTATCGGCCACGGTGCCGGGAAATGGGGTCGGACGCTGAAAACACATGCCCACCTGACGGCGCAACCGCAGCGGATCCAGGTCGGCGATGTCGGCGCCTCGGAACAGCACTCGGCCGGTGCTGGGAACCTCGAGCCGATTACGCAACCGCAGCACCGTTGACTTGCCCGATCCCGACGGTCCGAAGACCGCTGTTACCCCACCCTCGGGCACCGTCGCGGTAAACCGGTCCCGGCCGCGCACGCCCTCCCGCTCGACCACGACGTCCTCGAAGGCGAACAGGACACTCTGTGCCGCGGCCACACATCACCTCCATCGACGAACGCGCGTCAGCTATCGACGGAGCGCGTGAGGCGCGCATCGAGGGAGTAGGCACCAGCGCCGACGAGAAGTAGAAATAGGCTGCCGCACAACTGGGCAAGGTCGACGCGGGATTCGTGGATGAAGTCCCACCAGCCATGTTCGCCCGGAAAGAGTGGGGCGTGGCCCCAGAATATGGGCAGCTTGGTGATCAGCAGCGCGCCGAGCATGTCGACGATCATCGGGACGGCGGCCAGCCGTGTCAGCAGTCCGACGAGAATGAGCACGCCGCAGCCGATTTCGAAGCTCCCGTCGAGCGCACTGAACAACGAGGGCGCGGGGATGCCGGCCTTTTCAAACCGGCCAGTGCCCAGCGAGGCGACCCGCAGAAACTTCAACACGCCCTCACAGGCGAACACCAAACCCACATACAAACGGATTAGCACCACCGCGGCGGGCGCGCGGGTGGGCATCGTCGCGGTCAGCGAGGATTGTGCGTGGCCCATGACGATCTTTTCCGTTCTGCCGTAAGGCGATTCATGACTGCCGAGCCCGCCGCGCGGTCAGGGCGCGGCGTGCCGCGTACACCACGATGCCAATGCCCAGCACACCGGCGCCGGTGATCACCGACATCAGTGGCAGCGCGAAGGCCAACACCACGCAGCCGATAGCCCCAATCACCGGGATCGCGCGGTGCACGCGGTCCTCGTCGCGGCGCAGCGTGAACGCCGAGGCGTTGGTGATCGCGTAGTAGATCAACACGCCGAAGGAGGAGAACCCGATCGCGCCCCGCACATCTGTGGTCGCGGCCAGGACCACCACGACCGCGCCGATCAGCAGTTCGGCGCGATGCGGGACTTTGTATTTCGGGTGCACCGCCGCGAGCATGTGCGGCAAATGGCGGTCGCGCGCCATCGCCAGGGTGGTGCGCGACACCCCCAGCAGCAGCGCCAGCAGCGAACCCACCGCAGCGACCGCGGCACCGACCCGGACCACCGGCACCAGCCACCCCACTCCGGCCGCCGTCACCGCCTCCGAAAGCGGGGCCGCCGCCCGGGCGAGCCGCTGCGGACCCAGCACCGCCAGCACCGCCAGCGCCACGATCGTGTAAATGCCCAAGGCGATGCTTAGCGCGAGCGGGATGGCACGGGGGATGGTACGAGTCGGGTCGCGCACCTCCTCACCCAGCGTGGCGATGCGGGCATAGCCGGCGAACGCGAAAAACAGCAGGCCCGCCGCTTGCAGCACCCCGCCGAACGACGCCCCGGCCACGTCGAGCCGCTCGGCGTGGGCCACGCCGGACGACAATGCCGCCGTTACCACCGCGGCCAGCACCGCCAGCACGAATGCGACGATCACCTGGTTGAGCCAGGCCGATTTTTGCACCCCGAAATAGTTGACCGCGGTTAGCGCCACCACCACCGCCACCGCCACCTCGTGGGCCTGCGCCGGCCACGCATACGAGCCCACCGTCAGCGCCATTGCCGCACACGAGGCGGTCTTGCCGGCCACGAAGCCCCACCCGGCCAGATACCCCCAGAAGTCACCCAGCCGCTCGCGCCCGTACACGTACGTGCCGCCCGAGACCGGATACAGCGCGGCCAGCCGCGCTGAGCAGATGGCGTTGCAATAGGCCACCGCGGCGGCGATCCCCAGGCCCAGCAGCAGGCCCGAGCCGGCGGCGGCGGCGGCCGGGCTCAGCGCGGCGAAAATGCCGGCGCCGATCATCGACCCCAGCCCGATCACCACCGCGTCGAACAGGCCCAACCGTCGGTGCAGCTCATCGGCCGGTCCGGTGGTCGCATTGGCGGGCTTGTCGTCGGACACAACAATCTCCTCGAAAGGCCTGGACCGCAGCACAACTCGGGTAGCACATCACCGGACAGGCCTAAACCCATCAAGCTATTTTGATGTATCGTAGCGAGGTGGCGACGACGAAGCCAGCCGGGGTTCCGCTGCTGATGCGCATGGCGGCACATCCGCTGCGCTGGGCGCTGCTGACCACCCTTGCGGCCGGCGATCACCGGGTACGGGAACTGGCCGCCATCGTCGACGAGCCGCAAAATCTCATCTCTTACCACCTGCGACTGTTGCGCTCCGCGCGCCTGGTGGAGGCGCGCCGCAGCAGCTTCGACGGCCGCGACAGCTACTACCACCTCGACCTCGTTCAGTGCGCTGCCGCGTTCGGCGACGCGGCAGTCGCCATACACCCAGCGCTAGCCTTCAGGACCAACACACGGCTAAAGGCCGATGGCTCCGTGCTGTTCCTGTGCACCGGCAACAGCGCGCGCTCACCCATGGCAGAAGCACTGCTGCGGCGCCACTGCCACGGCCGTATCCGCGTGGCAAGCGCGGGCAGCCACCCCAAACCGCGTTTGCACCCCAACGCGATCCGGGTGATGCGCGAGGAATATGGCATCGATCTCGGCCGCCGCCGACCCAAATCCCTGACGGCGGTTGCGGGACAGCGTTTCGATTACGTCGTCACGTTATGCGACAAGGCTCGCGAATTTCCCCGCGAGCACCACTGCGAGACCGAGACGCACTGGAGCCTGCCCGACCCCTCGGTCGCAATGGCCACCTATGCGCAATTCCGCGTGGTGGCAACCGAACTCGACACACGCATCGGATTCCTGCTGCCGGTTTTGGCACATGCCGCGGAGAATGGGCCGAGGCGATAGGCCAGCCGGTAAACGCACTGATACTAGGGCAGATCGTCTGCGGCCGGGTCGTCGCAAGAGTGTCATCATCGGAGCCCTCCGGGTTAGTTTGTGGCGGTGAACAATTCGCTTATCAGGGTCGAGTTGGGGTGGACGTATCGTGCTGCGCTGGCTGGGCTATATGATCGATTTCTTCGGGCCCCGTAACATCCAAACGTCCTTTATCGCAACATTTGTGGGCGGTGGCTGCGTCGTTCTACCCACGGCAAATTCCCGCGGTGTCGCAAGGAGAACGGACTCGCGTCCTATGTTCTTCGGCGTGATTCCGGACGAGACTGGGCGTGCGTGCGAGTCGCTGTGAGGGAATAAAGACGTGCATCCGGGGAGGGCGGTGACGTCCGTTTCTGGGTGGCCGCTTTCTCCTGCTTGAAACTCGTTGAGCCCGGCCGGCGTACGTACCTCTTCCAGGTGAGAATCGCGGCGATGACGTAGAACGCCAAGAAGATCCAGTAGGCCGGGGTATCTGTGCCCGTGCTCAGGTAAGACTGGCGTAAGGCCAGGTTGATTCCCACGCCACCGAGTGCGCCGAACGCGGCGACGAACCCGATCACCGCGCCCGACATTGCTTGCGACCAGTGACGGCGGTCTGCTTCGCCGGCCTTGAGCCGATGGCTGCGCGCCTCGAAGATCGAGGGGATCATCTTGTACACGGAGCCATTGCCGATCCCGGACAAAATGAACAGGGTCATAAAGCCGCCGATGTAACCGACCATCGTGGTAGTGGTGGAGGCGGAGCGGTGATCGTCGAGGGTGCTCACGGCGACCAGCAGCCCGGTGGTCAGCCCCATGGCAACGAATACCGCCAGGGCGACGCGGCTGCCGCCGAGGCGGTCGGCGAGCCTACCACCATAGATCCGGGCCAGCGACCCCAGCGCCGGCCCGATGAACGCGAACTCGGCGGCGTGCAACGCCGCCTGCCCATGGCTCTGCCCAGCAGCAACGAAGTTGACCTGCAGTACCAGGCCGAAAGCGAACGAGAACCCGATCCACGAGCCGAAGGTGCCCAGGTAGAGCAGCGCGAGCACCCAGGTGTCACGCTCGGAGAGGATCGAGCGCAGGTGGCTCACCTCGGTGGGGTGCTCGAGATTGTCCATGAAGCGTGCCGCCCCGATCGCGACAACCGTCAGCAGCGCAAGGTAAAGCCCACACACCCAATACGGTTGACGCTCACCGGCGACCGCAAGTACCAGAAGCCCTACTAACTGGATCATCGGGACTCCGAGATTGCCGGCCCCGGCGTTGAAGCCCAGCGCTGAGCCCTTGATCCGGTGTGGGTAGAAGGCGTTGGTGTTGGTCATTGATGCCGCGTAGTTCGCCCCGCCGCATCCCGTTACCGCTGCGCATAGGACGTATGGCCATAGCGGTAGGCCGGGGTTGGCTAGTAGCAGGATCGTGGCGGCGGTGGGGATCAGCAGTACGGCGATAGAGAACACCGTCCAGTT
This sequence comes from uncultured Actinomycetota bacterium, assembly GCA_963845595.1. GTDB lineage: Bacteria > Actinomycetota > Actinomycetes > Mycobacteriales > Mycobacteriaceae > Mycobacterium. The sequence goes on along the minus strand of CAWJSU010000001.1, from coordinate 44,233 downwards.
ACGGCCGCCGAAGGTTGCGATGCCCAAGGAGTAGGGGATGCGCAAGCATGCCGCGACCAGGGTGGCTACGGCGCCGAGCAGGAACTTGTCGGCGGCGGAAAAGCCGTAGACGTTCTGGGGCATGAACAGCACCATGACCGGCCAGAGCGTCCAAACCCCGAACGCGATGTGATCGCACGCGACAATCCAAAGCAAATTGCCCCTTGCGATTATCTTGTCCCGAGCTTCCCACGTACCGATGTCTTCGGGATTCCAGTCCGAGATGCGATGCGACCGGGCCATCGATTATCACCTCTCCGTCGGGGTGTTAGTGCAACAGAGGCCCACGAAGGACCTAGTCCGGGAAAGCCGCATCACGCCGGGGAGGCCAGCCTCATTTCATTTCGGCGGTGAGCAGCAGGTACTCCCAATCCATGACGCCGTCCACCAGGTATTCCTGCGCGAGTTCGATGAGTTGGGCATCCAGTGCGGCGGCCAGCACGCCGTCGTCCCCGATGTTCGCGAAGGCCTCGATCGTCGGGCCGTAGTGATTCTTGAAGTAGTAGTGGACGTCCTCGGCAGTTTGAAACCGATCCACCAGCAAAACGTCCCGCCGCGTGCTGATGTTGGTGACCCGATCTCCGAAGAGCCCGACGGCGTAGTCCTCGCGGCCCCACAACGCGGCCGGTGGCACGGTCGCCGAGAGAACGGGCCGAAAGGGCCTGATGGTGGCCAGCATTCGACCGAAGAATCCATGGGGGGTCCAGCTGATCACGGCGATCGTTCCGCGGGTGCGGCACACCCGGATCATCTCGCGGGCCGCGCATCGTTGATCTGGCGCGAACATCACGCCGATCGCCGACATTACGATGTCGAATTCGTCGTCGGGGAACGGCAGGGCGTGGGCGTTGGCTTCTTGCCACTCGAGGGTCAGACCCAGTTGCGCGGCCCTCGTCTGGGACCGCCGCAGCAGTTCGGGCGTGAGGTCAGTGGAGACAACCGTGGCACCCGTGGTGGCCGCAGGAAGCGAGATGTTGCCTGAGCCGGCAGCGACATCGAGCACACGATGACCCACGCCCATGCCGGTGGCGGCTACCAGGATCGGGCCGAGTGGGGCCATTACCTCCTCTGCCATGAGGGCGTAGTCGCCCAGTGCCCACACCGCACGATGCGTGGCCGCAAGCGCTTGGTCCTGGTGAATAGGCGTGTCGATGGTCAATCAGACCTCCTGAGGAAAAGGGATGGGCTGCGCGCTTCGGCTTCGTCGTCGGTGGGTCGGAGAAGTTCGACCCGCATACAGCAATGATGCCCCCGGCTATAATTCGTATAGTCAATAATGTAGGTCTACAACATTGAAGGTCTGTTAGACCTTCCTGACCATCTCCTGTGGGCTGCGCGAACGGAGATGAGCGCTCGGGAAAGGGGGCCGCGATGCCGCCGACGGAGAATGTCATATCAATTGACAACTCACCGGATGCGATCACGGATGCGTTGCTGATCGCGTCCCGGTTACTGGTGGCCGTCTCCGCACACTCAATCGCTACGGTCGACGAGGACATCACGATCCCGCAATTTCGGACGCTGGTGATCTTGTCGAATCGAGGTCCCGTCAACTTGGCCACCCTGGCTGGTTTACTGGGAGTCAAACCGTCCGCCGCAGGGCGGATGGTTGATCGGCTCGTCGGCGCCGGCTTCATTGACCGGCTGCCGCAGCCGACCTCGCGCCGGGAGTTGCTGGCCGCGTTGACCCAACGGGGGCGAGAGGTCGTCCGGCAGGTCACCGCACACCGGCGTGCCGAAATAGCGTCGATCGTGGGAAAAATGTCGCCGCCGGAGCGCTACGGGCTAAATCGCGCCGTGACCGCGTTTACCGCCGCCGGCGGTGAGCGCGCCGCCCACTTCGACGCGGGCTTATAGGTCCACTCGTGTACGCCTACATTTCGCGGCTGTCGTTGATCCACGGGTGGCTGCCGGTGACGGTGCAGGTGATCACCGCGGCGCTGCTGGTGTGCGCGATCGGCTGGCGATCACCGCGCTGGCGGGCACTATGGCTGCCCATAATGGTCTCCTGCGGGACGGTGTTGGCGGTATGGGCGCACTGGTACCTCGGCTCTTTGGGGGTGGCCGGCGATCCGGCGCCGCCGCTGTTATGGGCCTGGATCGCCGCGGCCGGTCTCGCGGCAGGTGTGGTGGTGCTGGGTTGGCGCGGCGCGCTGTGGTGGCGGCGCGGCACGGCGTTGGTTGCAGTGGTGTTGTGTGTCCTCTGCGTTTCGCTCACCGTCAACACGTGGGTTGGCTATCTCCCCACCGTGGACACTGCCTGGAATCAGCTCATCGCCGGCGCGCTGCCGGACCAAGCGGATCGGGCCGCAGTGACCAGGCGGCAGCTGACGGGTGCGCGGCTAACCAACGGGGTTGTCCTGGAGGACGACATCCCGGCCGATGCGTCGAAGTTCGCCCACCGCCGCGAACTGGTGTACCTGCCTCCGGCCTGGTTCGCCACGACGCCGCCTCCTCGGCTGCCGACTGTGATGATGATCGGCGCTGACTTCAACACCCCCGCCGACTGGCTGCGCGCCGGCCACGCAATACACACCATCGACGACTTCGCCGCCGCGCACCACGGCTACGCGCCGCTGCTGGTGTTTGTCGACGCCACCGGGGCATTTAGCAACGACACTGAATGCGTCAACGGCCCCCGCGGCAACGCCGCCGACCATCTGACCAAAGACGTTGTGCCATACATGATCTCCAACTTCGGGGTCAGCGCTGACAGAGCCAACTGGGGCATCGTCGGCTTCTCGATGGGCGGCACCTGCGCCGTCGACCTCACGGTGATGCATCCAGACCTGTTCAGCGCCTTTGTCGACATTGCCGGCGACGCGGGCCCCAACATGGGAACCCGGTCACAGACCATCGCCACGCTATTCGGTGGCAACGCCAACGCCTACGCCGCGTTCGACCCGACCACCGTAATCATCAGGCGCGGGCACTATAACGGTGTATACGGCTGGTTCGACGTTCCGGGCGCTCCCCACGCGCAGCATCGCTACATCACGGCGGCCGGTATCGGCGCGGTTGCGGTCGGCGCCCACGACCCAGCCGCCAATCCTGAAGGCCAAGACTTCGCCGCCAACTCGCTGTGCACCGTCGGCAGCGCACACGGCATCCGATGCGCCGTCGTGACACAACCGGGCAGGCACGACTGGCCATTTGCGGCCCAAGGGTTCGCCGACGCATTGCCCTGGCTGGCCGGACGGCTGGGCACTCCGGGAGTGCCCCGGGTTCTGTTGCCCGGACTCAGGCCGGAAGTGGTCTCACCCACCCAGACCGCCTCCGCAGCACCGGCCGCGCACACCCCTAGAGGACAGCTATTGCCCGATGACCAACGCACCCGGCCGACGTTTCAGTTCAGCCGCTGACCGGGCCGCCCGCCCGGCGACGAAAAGGAGGTAACCAATCGTGAAGATCGTCAAGAACGTTCAGCCACCGGCCGGATTAACCCGGTTCCTGTTTCGAATTCCTATCCACCTTTATCGGCTCAGGCTCGGGTGGCTGTTCGGGAGCCGCCTTCTACTGCTCAACCACATCGGCCGCGTCTCCGGCAAGCCCCGACAGACCATCCTCGAGGTCGCCGAGCACGATGGCGACAGCTATGTCGTCGCCTCGGGGTGGGGACCTAGTGCTGCGTGGTACCGCAACATTGTGCACGCCCCCGACGTCACCATCCAGGTGGGGACGCGAACGATACCCGTGACGGCCATACCGCTCGACAAGGACGAGGGAGCACAAGTCTTTGCCCGGTACGGGTCACGGCATCGCACCGCGACCATGTACGTGCTTCCCCGCGTACTCGGACTCTCCGTCGACGGATCAGACGCAGACTTCCGCGCCGTCGGACAACACTTGCCCTTCGTCCGGTTCGTCCCCCGGGCAGAAGTTTAAGGTCAGACCGCTATGCCGCCAGGACCGTTGCGACGACGTAGCGAACAGGTGACGGTAATAAGCATGGCCTCGAACCGCTTTCGCGCATCGGGAGACGATCGGTGCTTGCGAGTCTCCTCGGCTCACCAAGTTCCGCAGGCAGGACAAGAGCCGAATCGCCGTACCGAAGCCGAAGGAGATAGCGGTGCCACTGAAAGCGTGACGGCGATTGGAGCAGAAAATGGCTGCTACTGATCCGACGCGGGCGTCGCGATCGCTGTCCGACGCGGTGCGCCGGGTGGCCGGGTGGTTGCGCGCAAATCGCCTCGGACTGTTCTGCGTGGCGATCGTGGTGGGAGTCAGTGCCGGACTTGGTGCGGTAGCGTTTCGCTACCTGATCTTTGGGTTCACCTGGCTGGCCACCGGACACACCGAGTTCGGCCAGCAGGGCTGGGTGGGCAGCGACCACCTGCCCTGGCTGGGAGTCGGGTTCTTTGTGGTCATCCCAGTCATCGGCGGATTGTTGTACGGGCCGTTGATCTCCCGGTTCGCCCGCGAAGCCCGCGGCCACGGGGTGCCGGAAGTGATGATCGCGGTGGCGGAAAACGGTGGTCGCATCCGTCCCCAGGTAACAGTGGTGAAGGCACTCGCCTCGGCACTATGCATCGGCTCAGGCGGCTCAGTGGGCCGCGAAGGCCCGATCGTCCAGATCGGCGCGGCGCTGGCGTCCAGCCTCGGACAGTGGGTACGTATGCCGGAGAACCGGCTGCGGGTGTTGGTGGCCTGCGGGGCGGCCGGCGGTATCTCGGCCACCTTCAACGCCCCCATCACCGGGGTGTTCTTCGGGGTGGAGTTGATCCTGCGAGAGCTCTCCGTCGAGGCCATCTTCACCATAATGATCTCGGCGATGCTCGCCGACGTGATCTCCCGGGTATTCTTCGGCTCAGCCCCCTTCCTCACCCAGATCCCCGCCGGCATCGGGCTGGACCACATCGCCGACTACCTTTTGGTGGCCCTCCTGGCAGCGATCGCCGGGTTGATCGGGATTTTGTTCACGAAGGTCCTCTACAAGACCGAGGATCTGTGCGACCGGGTGTGGCGTCGCCGCCCGGAATGGGCACGACCGGCAGTTGGCGGCATCGTGTTCGGCCTGCTGCTGCTCGCGGTGCCCCAACTGTACGGGGTGGGCTACCCCGTGATGTATGCCGCCTTCGCCGGCCACTATGCGCTGTGGTTCTTAGTGATTCTCGCCGCGGGCAAGATGCTGGCCTGCAGCCTCACCATCGGCATCGGCGGCTCAGGCGGTGTGTTCGCACCCTCGCTGTTCATCGGGGCCACTTCCGGCATGGCGTTTGGGCTGATTACCAACCACCTGTTCGGCGTGGCCGCGGCGCAACCCGCGCTCTACGCAATCGTCGGCATGGGCGCGGTTTTCGCCTCCGCCGCTCGCGCCCCGCTTACCGCGCTCGCCAGCACCGTGGAGATGACCGGCGACTACACACTCACCCTGCCGGTCATGTTGGCCGTCGCCGTCGCCACGACCGTGTCCCGCGCGCTGTCCTACGGCACCATCTACACCACCAAACTGCTGCGCCGGGGTACCGACATCGACCGCCCCGCCCCTACCCAAGCGTTCGCCGCCCTTACCGCCGCCGACGCCATGCATCGGTTTACCGTGCCGCTGGATATCACCCGCCGGGCAGGCGACGCGCACCAGGACTGGACGGCCCTGCTCGGCCCCATCAGCCGGGTTCGCGAACCCCAGGCATTGTTCGCCAACGACAACCTTGCCCAATCCCTGCAACAGCTCGTTCTCTATGGCCGTGATGGACTCCCGGTCATCGACACCGACGCGCGTCGCGTCCAGGGCTGGCTGACCAACCAGAACGTGCTGCGCGCGGTTGCTACCCACCTCGCCGACGCCGTACCCGACATGGCCGCCAACCGTACCGCCGCCAAATGGGCCGACCCGCATGCGGGGACTGCCGAACACGACCTGCGTAGCCAGCTCGCCGGATACCACATCGTCGAACGCACACTCGGAGCCGACTCGGCTGCCGTCGGTCGGACCCTCGGTGAACTCGACTGGCCAGCCGGTCATCTCCCCGTGTCGATCCTCCACGACCGGCAGCTCGTAGAAGCCGACCCCACCGCCCGGCTCACCACAGGAGACCGGATCAACATCCTCGTCCCCGCCATCCGCCAACATGACGTCGACAGCACGGCCATCGACACCGGCAACCCCACGGCGACCGGCAGCCCCGGTGAAGCGGGCCGACCGATGCGGCAATAAGGGGGCGAGGCATCCTCCACCCGTTGCGTCTGAGTGATCTTTAATGATCAGCTGCGATCCACCGCCGGCATCGTGGTCAGAATCCAGCTGCTCTCGGCCCGCGACAGAGTGCTGTGGCCCACTGAGCGCCGCCCCGTCGAGCAGCGCTATCGCGATGCGCCGGTAGCCGAACTTACCGTCCCCACTCTGCCCGCGTTCGCCGCATCCAAGACCGCGACGTGGGCGGACCGTCGCGCACCCCGACACCTCTGGGACCTATCGGCGCTCAACAGAATTGGGGCTATCGATGCCGGTGCTCTAGAGCTGTATCGACGATTCGGTCCGACCAATCGGCCTCCGGGCCGCTACGTGTTCGAACCGCCATCCGACGCCGAATGGCAGACTCAACTGGCCGGCCAAACCCGGCTCAGCGTCGACGCCGCCGAGGACCTGGCGGTCGTTCGCGAAGCGTGGGCTCGCGTAGTTGCTGCCTTGCACGGCAACTGAAGACAATCAGTAGTCCACCAAACATCCTGTCCTCCAACACTTCGCAACGCAATTCCCAAACCATCCCGACACCAGCTCCGCTACGCTCCGCTCTTCGCGACCGCTACTGAATCGCCTCCACCGCATATAATTACGTCAACGAAACCCCTAAATACTGCTGGCAAATTGGCACCACTGGTGCGATACTGATTTGGGGCGCGCTGGACGCGCCCCAAATCCAAGCCACTACAGTCGGTTTCGCTCTTCCGGGTCGCGAGGTGGTCGCCGGTGTTGACGATTTCGCGGCTATCGCGGTGGAGCATCAACTACTACAACGACACCGCGAATCAGGCCCAGGCCGCGGCGATGGATCGCCAGGCTGCCGGCGGGGGACTGGGGGAGTACTACTCCGAAAGCGACACTCGGGTGCCGACCTCGGTGATGGCTGGGAATACCGTGGCGGCGGGTGAGCTGACCGGGCTGGATGCTGGCGCGTTCGCCTGAGCTGCATGAGGCCATCGGGGCGGAGTGGAACGATCGCCGCTCACTACTTGCGGATGATCCTGGCCAACGACGACCGGGCCCGCACGATGCACACCGTCGCCGCACGCACCGACCGCGAACTGTTGCCCGCCAGAGTCGCGGCCGTACTGGACCGCAACAACCAACGTCGCGCCGACTGTGCGCAGGACTGGCGCTGGCACAGCACCCAAACCCGCGCCCGCAACGCCGCCTACCAACGCTTCACCGCCGCCACCAGAGGGTCGATTGTCGTGCGCGAACGCGGCCGCGGCGTGGACCGGGGATACGGACTCGAATTATGAATGTGCAGAACAACCCGTGGCGCATCAGCCGACGAAGGCAAGCACCAATGACGCCACGACCGGCGCCATAACGGCGAGGCCCACAACACCGGACACTATGAACAGCAGAAACAGTTCCCCCAGGAAATACTCAGCAGCTAATCAGCCCCGTACCAGCTGCGCATGCCTACCCTTAGTCTTGGTGAAGAGCTATAGGTGGGTACCCTTAGTGAAATTTAAGGCAGCGCGGCATGATAATTGAGTATCAGTTCTACAGCGTCCCGCAATTTGCTTCAGCTGGGCATGCGGCAGAGGTATTTTGCGTCAATGCTGGCCAGTGTTTGGTGTATATGCGTGGCGGGCTCGGAAACTCGTTACGTTCCGGTGCCTGCGCGACGGTGCAGCATATGTAGAATTCCAATTGTTCGACAATAGTCCAATAGCGCAGGAGGGAGTCATAGAGTTCGCGTTCGGCGCGGGTGATAAATAGCTTCAATCACGGTTAAACAGGATCGCCGGTGGGGTGCCGATTTGTGATGGCGTTCTGCCAAACTGCAGATCCTGGATTCGTTTCGAGTCTGTTGTTGGATGGCTGCCGCGCACAGCTGTGATTAGTATGTTTGCTGCGCTCCTGCGATACCTGCGAAGCGGATTTGGCCCCATGGGAAAGCTGCAAAATTGCCTCGGCAGGGAAGGCTGACGAGTTTATGAGACTACTACTACTAGCGCTACTCGACATATTTACCATGATAGGCCTCGCCGCGCCCGCATATAGCGATCCTCCCCCTCCTCCTTTTAACGGTGACGACCCAGGCTTCCTCGCAGCGCTGCACCAAGCTGGCATCAGCTATGCGAGCCCGGATAAAGCCATCACCGCAGGTAGAGCGGTTTGCACCTGCTTGAATCACGGCGAGTCGGGCCTGGAGCTAGTCCACGACGTGAAAACCCACAATCCCGGGTTCGATATGGAGACCGCATCCGATTTCGCCCTGATTTCAGCGAGATTCTACTGCCCCAACGAGCTCTCCAAGAGCTAAGTCAAAGCAGCTAGTGGTTGGCGCACAACTCGGTGACTACGCGGCCGGGCTGTCGCTGTGGCAGCCGCGCCGGCGTTCGGTTGCTCTGCGCTCTGCTTGATGTTCCTGGTCGCCCCGTTAATGGTCGGCGCGCGTCTCTTACTGCCATACCAACAGGAGAAAACAATGCTGTATGAGTTTTGGCATAACTTCACCCACAATCTGTTCAAGCCGCTGTTGCTATTCTTTTACTTCGGGTTCCTGATCTCGATCCTGAGGGTGCGGTTTGAGTTTCCGTATGTGATCTATCAGGGCCTGACCATGTACCTGCTGCTGGCCATCGGCTGGCATGGGGGTGAAGAGCTCGCCGGAGTCAAGGCGTCCAGCGTCGGCAGCATCATCGGGTTTATGGTCGTGGGCTTGGTCTTGAACTTCGTGATCGGCACCTTCGCTTATTTCCTGCTGAGCCATATGACGTTCATGCGGCGCGTTGACAAGGCGACGGTCGCCGGTTACTACGGATCGGACTCGGCAGGAACCTTTGCCACCTGCGTGGCCGTCCTCACCGCCGTTGGCATCGCCTTCGACGCGTACATGCCCGTAATGCTGGCTGTGATGGAGATTCCGGGCTGCCTGGTGGCGCTGTACCTGGTCGCGCGGCTGCGGCACCGAGGTCTGAACGAAGAGGGGTATATGCCGGGAGAGCCCGGCTATACCCCACCGGCCAAGGTCGCGGTCGGTCCCGGCACCGCCGCGCGACCCCCGCATAGCCGGAGCCTCGAGACCCAGCACGAACGCGGTGTCGAGCAGGAGCTGGAGCTCTCGATGGAAAAGCTGGACCATTCGGACTGGGAGCCCGGCCCGTGCCCACCCCGCACGAAGGGCACGAGGGTACCCATGTTCTCTCTCGAGCTCCTGCAGGAGGTCTTCCTCAACCCCGGGCTTGTTCTCCTCTTCGGCGGCATCCTCATCGGCCTCATCAGTGGGCTGCAAGGACAGAAGGTCGTTGCAGCCGATGACAAATTCTTCGTGTTGGCATTCCAGGGCGTGCTGTGCCTGTTTTTGCTCGAGATGGGCATGACGGCCTCCCGCAAGTTAAAAGACCTGAGGTCGACGGGTCGCGGTTTCATCTTTTTCGGTTTGCTTGCGCCGAATATCTTTGCGCCGCTGGGGATCCTCGTCGCCCACGGCTACGCCTATCTCACCCACGCTGCGTTCAAGCCGGGAACCTATGTGCTGTTCGCGGTACTGTGCGCGGCGGCCTCCTACATCGCCGTCCCGGCGGTGCAGCGGCTGGCGATCCCCGAGGCCAGCCCGACCCTGCCTTTGGCCGCATCACTGGGTTTGACGTTTTCCTACAACGTCACGATCGGGATTCCGCTCTACATCGAGATCGCCCGCATGGTCGGGCATTGGTTCCCAATCACCTAAAACGCCCACTACCCCAGAAGTATCATTGTGCCGCCGTTTGTGGGATCTCAGCGCGGAGCTGCTGAATACATCGCTCTCTTCGGCCTATGCGCTACTGGAAGAAATGCACTGATCACAGGATCAACTAATCGCGCCGTTGATTTTCGTCGTGTCGATCATGCCCTTTTCCACTCCCCACTTGGTGGCAATGGTCCGGTATTCGCCGGTTTGGATCAGGTGCACCATCGCCTGCCGAAGCGATTCCGCCAGTCCAGAACCTTTGGGCACCGGCCAGCCATACGGTTCGATGTCGAACACCTCGCCCGCGGCCACGAGTGCACCGCCGCTGAGCTTGATCGCAAACCCGGTAGTCGGGGAATCCGCCGACATGGCATCGACCTTGCCGGCGATCAATGCCGCGGTGACGTCATCTTCGCGGTCAAAGAGCACCTTGTCGATCGGCGGCAGGCCCGCGGCCACACACACCGCGCTCTTGGCGGGTATCTCGGCGGTGTCGTGCACGGAACCCGCCATCGTTGAGACTTTGCGGCCGCAGGCGGCGTTGGGATCGATCGGCGGCCCGGGGCGCTGCGCCCACAGCGTGCCCTTATTGGAGTAGGTGACGAAGTCGACCATCGACTCGCGAGCTTTGGTGTCGGTCATCGACGCTATCCCGAGGTTGAGTTGCCGTGCCTGCAGCGCCGGAATGACGCTTTCGAACGGCGTCTCGCGGTAGTCGGGGACCAGGCTGAGGGTCTTTGCTATCGCATTCATGAGGTCGACGTCGAAGCCGACGATCTGGCCGTCCGAATTCTTGAATTCGTTTGGTGTGAAGGGCAAAGACACGCCGATCACTAGATGGCCTGTCGCCCTGATGTCTGCGGGCACGGTCGCCGCGATTGACGCGACGGATTCCGTTGGCGCGGCCATGGAGGACTGCCGATGGTGCAACGTGCCGGTGATCACGACAGCCGCAATGGCGATGATCACCACGGCCAGTATCGCGGGCGCAACGATGGGCCACCGCACTTTCCGTTTTGGTGGCTTCGGGGGCTTGGCCACCTCCGACGACACCGTTTGCTCCACTGCTCCAACCTCCCGGGCGAGGGCGTCGAGCTCATGTTCGAGTGCGCGGGCGAATTCAAGGCAGCTGTCGAAGCGCTCTTCGCGAGGTTTGGCGAGTGCCTTGGCGAACACCGGTCCGAGCACAGACAGCTCTGGCAAGCGATCCTCGATGGACGGCGGCGGCTTGGTCAGGTGACTGCTGATGATGACGCTGGGGTTGGAATGCTGAAAAATTGGTGACCCGGTCAACAAATGAAAAGCCGTGGCCGCCAGCGCGTATTGGTCGGCCCGGCCGTCGAGCGGATCCCCCAGGAGCTGCTCCGGCGCCGCGTATAGCACGGTCCCTACCGTCATGTTGGTGGAGGTCAGCGTGCCGGGGTCGTCCAGGCGGCGGGCGATGCCGAAGTCGGCCAGAAGCGCACGCGATCCGGTATTCGATTGTGCAATAAGGATATTGGCGGGCTTGACGTCCCGGTGCAACATCTGGTGGTCGTGCGCGTAGTCCAGTGCGTCAGCGACCCCGGTGACAATCCGTACGACTTCGTCGGGCGCCAAGCCATTGACGTAGTCCTGGAGGCGGCGCGCGGCATCCGTGCCGTCCACGTAATCCATGGAGATCCACAGTTGACTATCGAACTCGCCACGATCATGCAGTGCGACGATATTCGGGTGCCAGAGGGTCGCACCCATTGCGGCTTCCCGATCGAAGCGCTCCCGGTACTCGTGGTCGCTGGTCAGCTCCGCTGGCAGCACCTTGAGAGCTTCGCGTCGCGGCAACCGCGGGTGTTCGACCAGGTACACCTCACCCATACCGCCCGCGCCCAACAAACGCAGGATCGTGTATCCCGCGAAGACTTCATCCTCAGCTAGCGGCATCCTCCAAGCCTTCCTCTGGCCGTGCAGACCATTATGGGGGCTCGTTGCCGTGCCGCCGGTAGTCACGCAGAATCGCCCGCGCGTTCTCGCGCTTGTCGCCAAACGGCGCCAAGGGCGCGTCGTCCGATACGTCGCCGAGACGATCGATAAAGCCATGCCTGCGCTCAAGCAGTGGCGGCCGCGCCACGCCGCCAGGCTCCAGGTCCCAGCTGAGCGCCTCGAGACGGACCAAACGCAGTTCGATATGGAAGCGGCCGCGCATATCGGGGACTCCCTTTTGCTGCGGCGACAGCCTTCCCGCAGCGTGGAGGCCTGGTGTGTGACAATTGTGACAATTGTGACTTGCGGGCAGCCGGTCGGCGGTCGAAAGTACCTCTCTGCCTGCAGTTTTCCTAAGTGCGCCGTCAGGGTTTCGAACCCCGGACCCGCTGATTAAGAGCCGGGGGATAACAGCACATTATCCAGCTCACGCCAGATTACGGATTGTGGTGTGGTGCAACGGAACATCTATCACCGAGCCACATTCAGGTCACGTCAGATAACAGAGAATCACCGGCATATTCGCTGAATAAACGATGGGCCGCGAAGGACCCGCTCGCGTCGCCCGTCGCGGATCTGATAGACGCGCGGTACAGACAGCCCGGCCGCCTCGGCAAGCTTCTCGCCGGGGATGCCGCTCTCGAACCCCTCGCGGATTAGTCGGGCGCAGCCGTTCTGCACGCTGCGGGCTACGAGGGGCTGTCGTGGGCCGATGCCACGCAGATCACCGCCGCTGATGCTGTTCGACCGCACACACCACGAGGACGCCGCTCGATTCACGCATCATGTTGCAAAATTCGTCGGCGGCATATCCGGCAATAGCGCGCCTTACTCCGACTGGCCCTGCAGCCTCGCGCGCCCGCCGCGCGGCCGGACGATCTGGGTCGGAGCCGTTGCCGATTACCTCTACGCGGGCAGCGCATCTGTGGCACGCCCTGTGTCGCGCATACGACGTGCTCGGCTTCGACCAGGCCACCGGCGGGGACGAAGTGTTTCGCCAACTGGTGTGCGCGCGGATCATCGAACCGACCAGCAAGCAAGGTTCGTTGCGCGTGCTCGACGAGACCGGCGTGGCCGGCCCGTCCCATCCGACGCTCAACAGGCGATTGCCGGTGTTCGCCAAAGCTGCTTTCCGGAAGGCACTTTCGAAAGCCTGCGCTGAACATGCCGCCCTCGGACTGGCGTCCTTGGTGCTCTACGACGTGTCCATGCTGGGGTTAGTCGTTGCGAACGAACTGGGGACGTGCTGCGGTATTGGGCGTGCTGGACCTAGGGCTTGGGGTTGGGTTGGGTGCGCAGGCGGATGACGGGCAGTTCGCGGTCGGTTTTCTGCTCGTATTTCGCGAAACGGTCTGCGGTGCTGGTGATGTGGCGCCACGCTTGCTGGCGGGCGTTGCCGTGCAGCTGCTCGGCGCTGACCGCGATGGTCCGCCCGGCGATCTGGATCTGCACGGTGTCGGGGTGCGCGGCCAGGTTGTAGTACCAGGCGGGGTTCTTGGCGGCCCCGTTCGCGGACGCGACGATCAGCCAGCTGTCGGCGCCGTCGGGGAAGTAGGCGATCGGGGTGTGGCGTGGGGTGCCGCTCTTGGCGCCGACGGTGGTCAGGACCAGCGCCTGCATGCCCATCACCTTGGTGGCGTTGCCGCGGATCCGGTTCATGTTCCAGGTGTTCATCCAGGCCATCAGCTTCCCGCCGGGCTGGCGGGCACCGCGGGTGCCGTGGGGGGTGTCAAAGCTCATCAACTCTCTCCTTCTACTCTCTACTCTCGTTTTCTCATTGGTTGACGGTCAGCGGTCGCGGAGCCGGTCGGACGGGCCGGTTCCCACCGGGCCGTTGATCCGGGACCGTGGTCTGTTCAGGGGTGGAGCGGACCGCGCAGGCGGGTGGTCTCGTGGCGGTGTTGGCGTGCTCCGATGAGGCGGTAGGCCAGTCGGGCGGGTGCGGGGATGGCGGCCAGGAAGTCGGTTCGTTCCTGGGGGGTGGCACCTTCGAGGAGGTAGCCCAGCACGACCAGGCGCCGTGTCAGGGGTATCGACACCAGTCCCCGTTGGCCTACCTCCTGGTATTCGGCGGCGGTGATGACGCGTTCCACGATCGGCAGGACCGCCGCTTCTTCCTCGTCGAAGTGCTCGTTGAGTCCCGCCGAGAGCTGTTCCAGCAGCGCGCTGAGTGCCGTGCTGGTGGGCGCGGTGGGCGCGTTCTGCCACGCGGTGAACGATGTCGCGGCGTGCTCGAGCAGCACCGCGAGGCCCTGATGCTGGCTGTCCATGCGGGCGAGCAGATCGGCGTGGAACCGGGTCCGCGCCGACAGCCTGGGCCAGAGCAGTTCGTCCTCGCCCACGTGGTGGTGGTGCAGCATGTCGAGTACTTCGCGGGCATGTCCGGCCACGGTGCGGGCCCGGGCGAGGTCGCCGCCAGCTACTGCGGCGACGAGTTGGGGCAGCCGGGCGCATTCGCGGCGAAACATGCGGTGCACGATCACCATGTCGCTGGTGTCGCACAGCTTTTGCGCGGCGCGCGGCGCGGTCATGGCGGCCCAGGCCGCCCCGTCGATGGCCCGCTGGGGGTCCCTACCGCGGATCTGGGCGAGGATGCGCTCGCGGGACAGTTCGGTGTTCTCGTGTGCACGGGCGTGGGCCTGCACGTTGCTCACCAGCTCCTCTTCGGTTTCCCCGGTGATGACAGCGCCGGACGGAGCGCAGGTCAGGCTGATACTCATGGCGATGCTCCTTCTAGTGGATGGTGCGGGATGTCGGACCCTCGACGCCGAATGCGCCGAGAAGCATGTGCCGGGCCCCGCACCATCGCGCGGCGCCCTGATCGGTGAAACAGACCGCTCTTTCGTCGCAGACGCCCATCCACCCACGTGAGTGGTGCACACGCGCGATCACCGCGGCCACCCGTGCGACGCGCAGATCCGCCGTCACCGGGCCGCGGGTCTGCCGGCGGGCCGTGCGGCGACGGGTCCGGTTCGACGGGGCACCGCGCATCGTGGCACCCCCGTCCATCGTCGGAACAACGTCAGAATCACTGACGAAATTAGTCAATAGAACTGACTATGTCAAGTGGGAGTCGACGCCCGTCGGACGCCGGCCGACCCGAGTGGGTCGCCAGCGCACGGGGAGAGGGGGCGACGGCGCGGGCGGCTAGGGTTTGTGCGCGTAGGGGTCGGTGATCTCGCGGAGTTGATCCAGGATCTGGTGCAACAAGGTGAAGTTGCGGGTGCCCAGGTAGGCCGTCCACTCCGCGAGGATCTCGGCCGATGTCGCGATGGCCACCTCGGCGGCTCGGCGGCCACGTTCCTCGATCACGATCAACCGGGCGCGCCCATCGGTTGGGTCGGGGACCCGGCGGACATAGCCCAAACGTTCCAGTTGATCGACCAGCACCCCAGCGCTCTGCTTACTCACTTGCGCCTGATCAGCGAGGTCCGTGAGACGCGAACCGTCCGGGGCGATGCGTTGAAACACCCGGACCTGAGCCAGGGTCCAGTCATCGAACCCGGCCTGCTGGATGGCCCGGAAGATCCGGTCCTCCATGTACCGGTACGGGATGAACAAGGCCACCCCTAGATCCACCCGCTGCGCGTCGTCCATACCGTTCTCGGCTCCATCGCTCACCCGCCTCATGAGGAACACACCCTACGTCACCACCGCCGCACCACATCACCGCCGACACGACCGCCAGGCCGTCTCCGCAGCGCTGCGCCTACTGCGGCCCAGCCGGCATCCGCCGTGCCCGTCAGTGACGTCGGACCTGTTGCCATTAGCGCCATTCTATGACTACAGTAGTCAGAATAGCTGACTAAGTGGGAATCCACGACCGCCGCACATCCAGCGCGACGACACAGACAGCGAGAAACAGAGGGAGCACCATGACATCGACACCAACCCTGGCGGGCAAGCGGGCCCTGGTCACCGGAGGCAGCCGCGGAATCGGCGCCGCGATCGTACGGCGCCTGGCCTCCCAGGGAGCCACCGTCGCGGTCAACTATCGATCCGATCGAGCCGCCGCCGACGCACTCGTCGGCGAACTGACCGACCAGGGGTGGGCCGCGTCGGCCTTCCCCGGTGACGTCAGCGACGCGGCGCAGACCCACGAGTTGGTCGGCGCGGTGGTATCGGAGTTCGGCGGCTTGGACCTGTTGGTCAGCAACGCCGGCGTCGAGCACTTCGGAGCGCTGGAGACCATCACCCAGGCCGACTTCGATCTCCTCTTTCAGACCAACGTGGCCGGACAACTGTTCGTCACCCAGGCCGCGGTGGCCGCGATGACCGACGGCGGCCGGATCGTGCTCAGCTCCTCGGTCAGTGTGCGCCTGGCGGTCCATCACCACGCCCTGTATGCGGCAAGCAAGGCCGCCATCTCGGCCATGGTGCGCAATCTGGCTCCCGAACTCGCCGAGCGAAACATCGCCATCAACGCCATCGCGCCGGGCGCCACCGCCACCCGGATGGCCACCCGCTACGCCGCGAACTACACCCACCGGGCACTGGCCGACGTCCCCTTCGACGCGCTCATCCGTTCCATGAGCGCCCTTGGTCGGTTGGGTCAACCAGACGAAATCGCCGCCGTGGTCGCGTTCCTGCTCTCACCCGACGCGTCGTATGTCACCGGCACCACCATCGAAGCCGACGGCGGCTGGAACTAAACACCCGCCGCTCAAAACCGCGCCACCGCCTCCATACAAAGCGAGGGAACCAGTTCGCAGCGCGCCTCCCGGACTCCGCGTGCGGCGCCGGGACTGTGGCGGCTGCTAGCCGTCAGCCACTGGATCGAACACCAAACCGGCTGGAGCATCAAGAAATTCGTGCGCACCACATGCCGCTGCCGCACCGTGACGATCCAAGCCGGACGACAAACACTCACCGCCGCAGTACCCCTACCCGACGACCTCGCTGAAGCCCTCACCAAAATCCGCGCCGGTGATGCGCACTAGTTTGATAAAAGTCGGGTCATTTGCGCCGCATAAGCGTCACCTGACCTTATTCGCGATGGCGAATTTGCTGCCGCGTCGCGCGGGACTTAGCCGAGAAGGGCGCTGTATTGCGGGCAGTACGCGCCGACCGAGACGTGGAGCACGGTCCAGGCTAATCCGAAGAGCTGTGATAGTGGGGAATCTGAAATTCAGATTGTGATATTCTGATTTCATGCGCGAAGTCACAGCGTCAGAGGCGTCGAGGAACTTCTCAGCGGTGCTCGATTCCGTCGAGCGGGGCGAGACCATCGTGGTGACGCGCGCAGGTCGCCGCGTTGCGTCAATCGCACCAGCGCCTGCGGCGACCGGTGCGACACTGAATGCGGTGCTGACACGATGGCGCGGTGCCGCGGCTCTTGACGACGACTTCGCCGAGTCCATCGGTACCGCGCGGGCCGCTGCATCAACCGAGGGCGACCGCGACCCGTGGACCGCTTGATCCTCGACACCGGCGTGCTCGTGGCTGCCGTGAGAGGACGAGCCACCGTTCCAGATGATGCCGACGTCGCCATCCCGGCAATTGTCATCGCCGAATATCTTGCCGGGGTGCACCTCGATCAGGACGCTGGACGGCAGGCAGCTCAACGAGCATTCCTCGACGAGGTCCTCGCCGTCATACCGGTCCACGCATACGACAGGTCTGTGGCCGAGCACCATGCAGCCCTGCTGGCCTACACCGCCCGACAAGGCCAGCGCCGAGGAGCACATGACCTCATCGTTGCCGCCACCGGCCGCGCCACCGGTCGCACCATCCTCACCACTGACCGGCACGCGCGGTTCGGCGAGTTGCCCGACGTCAACGCACGCACGATTGCCTGAACGCCCGGGGCTTCGGCAGGCGGTTCAATATCGGGGCTGCTGCCCGCAACTTCGTTGCACTGGATGCAACATCTTCTGGGCTCTACGCCGACGACAATCGGTTTCGCGGAAACCGGGGCGTCGCCTCTCCGCTCAGCCGGCGAGGAGGTGGTTTCAATGTTCCCCCAGGGAACCGCCACGTAATGACCCGTGGCATGGAGCTGTTGCAATAGCGGTTTAATCCGCTCTATCAGCTGATCCAGCCTCTGTCGTCGCCCGGGTTCGCCGCGGCGGGCTCAGAGCGCCTCGAAGGTCATCGCGACGCCATTCATGCAGTACCGCAGACCGGTCGGCGGTGGTCCGTCGTTGAACACGTGGCCGAGGTGGCCTCCGCATTGGCTGCACAGGACTTCGGTGCGTGTCATGCCCAGGCTGGTATCTGGGCGTTCGAGCACCGAGTTGTCCAAGGCCTTCCAGAAACTCGGCCATCCGGTGCCGCTGTCGAACTTGGTGTCCGAGGAGAAGAGGTGCAGCGCGCAGCCCGCGCAGCTGAACACGCCGCGACGGTGTTCGTCGTTGAGCGGGCTGCTGTACGGGGCCTCGGTGCCTGCGTTGCGCAGCACGTCGTATTGGGCTGCGGTCAGGAGTTTTCGCCACTCAGCGTCGGTGTGGGTCACGGCGAACTGGACATCGGCCGATGCCGACGTCGCACCCTCGACACAGGTGCTTATCGTGCCCACCGACAGCGCGGTCACACTCGCGGTGATGAGGAACCGCCGTCTCGTCACGTCCATGGCATTACTACCTACTTCGACCTGAAAAAGTCGGGGCGTGTCGCGGGTACTTGGGGGCACTGACTTGGGATGATGGCCTCGAACCCTTGGTGAGAAGGATTCGAGGCCATCATGTTTCGTACTGTAAACGATCAGCCGACGTTGTGGGATTCGATCCTGCCGCCCGAGTTGTTGGTGTTGCCCGTCGAGTTGGGTCGGGTGGATGGGCTGTTGGATGATCCGGTGTTCTTCGCCCCGTTCGCGGTGTACTTCGACGCCCGGATCGGCCGGCCGTCGATCCCGATGGAGACCTATCTGCGGTTGATGTTTCTGAAGTTCCGGTACCGGCTGGGCTACGAGTCGTTGTGTCGAGAGGTGGGCGATTCGATTTCCTGGCAGCGGTTTTGCCGGATTCCGTTCGGTACCCGGGTGCCGCACCCGACCACGTTGATGAAGATCACCAGCCGCTGCGGGGATGAGGCGGTCGCCGGATTGAATGAGGCACTTTTGGTCAAGGCCAGCCAGGCGAAGCTGCTGCGCACCGACAAGGTCCGCGCCGACACCACCGTGGTGGCGGCCGCCGTGGCTTATCCGACTGATTCGGGTCTGTTGGCCAAGGCGATTGGCACGATGGCGCGCACCGTGGCGCGGATCAAGGCCGCCGGTGGCGCCACCGGCACCCGGGCGCGCGATCGGCGCCGCTCGGCGGGCCGGCGGGCCCGCTCGATCGCATCCAAGCTCAAGCTGCGTGGTGAGCAACAACGTGATCAGGCCCAGACCGCGGTACGTCGGATCACCGGTGAACTGGCCGGGATCGCCGAGCAGGCGATGGGCGAGGCCAATTCGGTGATCCGCAACGCCAAACGCGCGCTGCGCACGGCCACCGGGCAGCGCAAAGGCCGGCTGCACCGAGCGATCAACGCCCTGAACACCATCGTTGAACGCACCGAACGTGTTGTCGCGCAGACCCGTTCCCGGCTGGCCGGGGTGATGCCCGAATCGGCCACCCGGCTGGTCAGCCTGCACGATGTCGATGCCCGCCCGATCCGCAAGGGACGTCTGGGCAAACCCGTCGAGTTCGGTTATAAAGCCGAGATCGTGGACAACGCCGACGGGGTCATCCTCGACCACAATGTTGAGATCGGGAACCCGCCCGACGCCCCCCAGCTGGCCCCGGCGATCGAGCGGATCACCCGCCGCACCGGCCACACACCGCGCGCGGTCACCGCCGACCGCGGCTACGGCGAGGCATCTGTTGAACATGACTTGCACCAGTTGGGTGTGCGCAGTGTGGCGATCCCCCGCAAGAGCAAACCCACCGCGGCGCGCCGCGACTTCGAACACCGGCGAGCCTTCCGCGACAAGGTCAAATGGCGCACCGGATCCGAAGGACGAATCAACCACATCAAACGTAGCTACGGCTGGAACCGCACCGAACTCACCACCATCCGAGGAGCCCGAACCTGGTGCGGACACGGCGTCTTCGCCCACAACCTCGTCAAGATCGGCGCCCTCGCGCCATGAAAACCCGACACGGGAAACCCCGCGCGACAGCCGACCACCGACCACCAACCCCTCAACGCAACGTCAAGGGTTTTTCAGGTAGAAGTACCTAGAGCTGTCAGGGGAATCCGATGCAATCACTCTAACGTGGCGCACGCTGGCCGGTCACCGGCGAGCGCTTTTCGTCATAGTCCGTGAGGGTCGCGGAGGTGAGCTGCGATTGAGACGCCATTTTTTCGTAAGAATCGAGCCCGGCGCAGATGGTTAGCTTCGAGTTAGGAGGCGTCAGTGAGTTGATTGGTGAGCGGCGGGCGGGTTCGGCTCGAGCAGCAGCGGTTTCGGACTGGGTCTTGGCGCTCGGTGTGTTGTATGTCCATGTCGTTGATGACGATGCACGGATAGGTCGGGGTTCGGATTCACGAAGTCCCGATGGTGTGGGTGTGTAGGGCATCTTCGAGCACATCAGGGGAGTGGACCGGGCAGTGTCTGGATTGCGGGAAGATGGCCGACCGGTACTGGGTTCCGACATCGAGGCCTTGCTTGTTGAGTCGGGTCGGGTTGTGCACGATCGAGAAGTTGATTCGCAATAGCTCTCCCTTGGTGAACTGCCTGCGCCGGCTGCGCTCGCCAGATTCACCGTGTCTCGGGCCGGGTCGCAGCGGCGGCAGCGGGTGTACTGGGAACGGCAATCGACGTGGGCGACTGTGGTGGCGCGGGTAGTGCGTTGCCCGCAGCCGCATGAGCACGCTCCGTCCGCATGCCGCAATACCCACGATATGGTTAGCTGATATAATTAAGTTTCGAGTTGCTGGCGGAAGTCGTCCGCCCGACGCCGGGGGAAGGAAACCTCAATGGCCCGAAGTGATGACGACTCGTGGGATATCACCGAGAGCGTCGGGGCGACCGCGCTTGGGGTTGCCGCCGGCCGGGCAGCGGAGACCAATAGTGCACATCCCCTGATCAGCGACCCCTACGCGAAGCTGTTTCTTGACGCGGCGGGTGACGGCATCTGGAGTGTGTATCTGCGGGAGGATCTGCCCGCCGAGCTGGTGGACGTCGATCCCCGGTTCAAAGAACGGATGGACGCGATGATGGGCTATACCGCGTCGCGCACTCTGTTTTTCGACGAATTCTTTGTGGCTGCGGCTACCGACGGGATAAGGCAGGCCGTGATTTTGGCGGCCGGTCTGGATGCCCGCGCCTGGCGGCTGAGCTGGCCGACCGGGTCCGTGGTGTATGAGATCGATCAGCCGAAAGTGTTGGCGTTTAAGGCCTCGACGCTGGAAGCCCACGGTGTGGCGCCGATCGCGACCCGTGTCGGCGTCCCGATCGATTTGCGTCATGATTGGCCGGCGGCGCTGCGCGACGCGGGGTTTGATCCCGACGTCCCCACCGCGTGGTCAGCAGAGGGATTGTTGCCGTATCTCACCGCGCAAGCCCAAGATCTGCTGCTCGACCGTATCCAGGCGCTCAGCGCTCCGGGCAGCCACGTCGCGGTGGAGGCGTTCACCAACGACTTCTTCAGCGCCGAGAGCTTTGCGCGCCGCGAGCAACAGATGGAGCGCTATCGGTCCGCCGCGGTCAAGCTGGGGCGCGCCGATCCCACCGAGTCCGGCAATTTGCTCTATGAGGAGGAACGCACTGAGGTGGTCGACTGGCTGAGCGCGCACGGCTGGGATGTCAGCGCCGTGACCGCGACGGATCTGATGGCGCGAAATGGCCGTGTCGTGCCGCATGATCTGGATGACGCCACACCGCAGAGCGTCTTCGTAGCAGCCCGGATGCCTTAGGTCCCCCGACCGGGGAGCGCGCCGTCGGCTCCGTCGCCCCGGGCCGGGCAGATCAGATGTCGTCGGTGAGATTGTCGGCCATCGACCACGCGGCCACCCACAACGTCGACACCCCAGGCGGAGGTCCGATCGCGACGCGGTGAGAAGGCCGACAACGGGCCACCCACCTCAAAAAAGTGCGGTGAGGCAATAAATGCGAATACCTGGAGTGCCGTGCTCATCGTGGCGCAACACGGCCGACAACGGCCTGTTTGTCTCTGATTTCGGGGGGCCGCATCACTTTAGCGTGCTAATCTCACCGATAGCACGGATCGCTATCTTTATAGTAGAACCCAATAGTCAGCTAGATAGACCTCGGTAGGCGTTGTTGGAATGGGGTATGTGAGACAGCGGGTTGAAGCTCTGGTGTTGGCCGTGAGAAAGAGAACGACGTGAGCGCCAAGGAAGTGATGACTGATCTGGTCGGCGAAAGCCGCCCACGCACCTACGAGCGTGATGGCCTGACGTTGGGGTACACCGTGGTGGGCGACGGTCAACCTATCCTGTTCGTGCATGGCGCGACGGCCACCGGGGAGTTCGAGTGGGGTCGGCTCGCGACCAGGCTGGCGTCCGAATATCGATCCGTCCTGCCGGATTTGCGGGGTCACGGCCGATCAGAATTCCGCGAGTCAGTCGACATGGGGCAGGCCATCTGCGAGGATCTGCGACATCTCATCAAGCACCTGGGCCTCGACCGTCCCCACATCGTGGGGTTCTCTTACGGTGCCGAGATCTCGCTCATGCTTGAACTATCGACACCAGGCACCGCACGATCTCTCGTATTGGTAAGTCCGGGCACTGGCCGCCCCAGCGACTACCGGGCTCCGCGCCTCGAGCACCTGTACCGCACCTGGCCGTTCGCGTTGCGCCGCCTGCACGAGACGCACCACGGACCAGAGCACTGGCGTCAGCTGGTGACTGCGCTGCATGTGGACAGCGTCGGCCGGTCCGAACTCTCAGAGGAAGCACTGGGCAGTGTCGGCTGTCCGATATTGCTGGTGGCGGGCGCCCACGACGAGTCGGCCCGGCGGGCCCAGGGACGGCGGTTCGCCGAGGTCAATGCTTTGGCGCGCTACCTAGAACTGGACGGCGCGGCACACGCCGTGCACCACAAGTGCCCCGATAGGTTTGCACAGGTCATCAGTGCCTTCCTGGCTAAAGTCGACGATGAGAGAGCGGGGAGCCATGGCGCGACAGAGGACAGCTGAGCGCAAACCGGCCGTTGAGGAGCCGGCAGAGGAGTACGTGCCGAGTTGGCAGCAAGACAGTGTCGACCGATCGCTGCGCAATGCGATCGAACGCGCACGCAAGCGCAGTGACCGCTTCGTTGAGGCTGCCGTTGAACTACTGTCCGAACGCGACGAGAGTGACTTCTCGATTCAGGACGTGGTGGATCGGTCCAATCAGTCGCAGCGCACGTTCTACACCTTCTTCGACAGCAAAGACAGCCTGATGCTGGCCGTGTACGAGACGATTCTGCGCAAGACCGCGATGCCGATGTTGCGGGAGCGCTGCGAGGGCATTGACGATCCGGTGCTGCGGCTTCGGGCACTGTTGGACGCGCTGTCCGAGATAACCGAGATGCCGGCGCGGTTGGCACGGGGGTTGAGTGTTCTTCACCTGCGGCTTGCCGAGACGCGGCCAAACGACCTCGCCGGCGCACTGCAGCCGCTGCACGCCTTCATCGTCGAACTGCTGACTGCGGTGGCTAATTCGGGCCGGCTACGCGAGGACCTCCGGCTGCACACGCAAGCGGCTCTGCTTCAGGAATTGCTGCTTGCCTCGACGCACTCCCGGGTGTTGACGGGGGGTAGCCAGACCAGCGTCGACGATCTCTGGGCGTTCTGTTCGGCCGCGATATTGCGGCGCGAGGACTGACCGCCCGCGCTGCGTCGCACCACTTGGCTCAGGTCACGGCACCGGCGATCTTGAGGCTAATTAGCTCGTCGTCTGATTTTCCGAGTCCGCGCAGGATTTCGTCAGTGTGTTCGGCGAACTGCGGTGCACGGGTAAGGCCGGCTGGCGTCTCGTCGAATTGCACGGGGTTGGCGACCAGTTCGCGTCGCGCGCCGTCGACGTCGAGAACTTCGGCGATCATTCCGTTGGCGCGCAGCGCAGGGTCTTGCCCCACCTCCCATGGATCCTGCGCGACGCCCCATTGCCCCTCCATGCCGGCGAACTGCGACGTCCACTCCGACAGCGTCCGGCCGCCAATTTCGCGCTGCAGAATCTCGGCCGCCTCGGCCGTGTTGCCCATGAGTGCCTCGACGGTAGCGAACCGCCCGTCCGTGATCAGGTCCTCGCGGCCGATGCGCCGGCAGAACTCAGGCCAGTAGCGTCCCGGTTGCAGCATCGCCAGCACAATCCATCGATTGTCGGCGGTCCGGTAGTTGCCCGCCAGGGGATTCGTCCGAGCCGACCTGGTGGTGGGCTCCCGATCCGGCGGCCCGCCGGTCAGCAGCGCGAAGCCGACCGCAAGGGCGTTCGCCCAGGCGCCCACGCCTAGCAGGGAAACGTCGACCACCGACGTCTCGCCGGTCCGCTCGCGCGCCAAAAGAGCTGCGGCGATGCCTCCAGCGATCGTCATCCCGCCGAGCGAGTCACCGTACGCGCCGGCGGGCATCTTGCACAGGCCGTCGAACTGCGCCGGGGTGGTTCCGAGCGCGGAGCCGCCCCGGGCCCAGAAGGCGGTGCTGTCATAACCGCCTTTCTCACTGTCGGGGCCGTTGCTGCCGAAGCCCGAACCGCGCACATAGATGATGTCGGGATTGATCTTGCGTACGTCGTCGAGCTCGATGCCGAGCCTTCTGCGCGCCGCGGGCAGGAAGTTCGTCAGGAAAACATCGCTCGTTCGGATCAGCTCTCGCAGGACGTCCAACGCCTCCGGCTGCTCCAGCGCCAGGCCGATGCTGCGTTTCCCGCGGTTGGGATGCTCCATCAGGGGCGCGAAGGAGCCGCTGCCGACCGGCATGCTCATCACCGCGCTGAGGCCCCGTTGGGCGTCGCCCCTCTCCGCGTGCTCGACTTTGATCACGTCGGCACCCCAATCCGCCAGGACCGCGCCGGCCGCCGGGACAAATGTGAACTGAGCCACCTCCAGCACGCGCACGCCTTGCATCGGTCGGATCACAACGGTCTCCTCTTCTGATTCGGTTCGATTGGCGCCGACGCGTTTTCGCGGTCAGCTACTTGCCGGGCGAACGTGGATCACGTCCAGCATCAGGTCGCGCGGCCGGGTCAGCACGTCGTAGAGAACCTCGGCGACACGCGCCGAGGTCAGCAGGTGCGTTCCGCTCATCCGGGTCAGGTACCCGTCGGCTTCCCAGACGGGCCAGGCCCGCTCCAGGTCGCCTGGCCCGAAGTTCTCGTGGATACCGGTATCGCCGACGGCACCCAGGATGACAAGGGTCACCCGGATCGAGTCGCGCCGGAGTTCATGGTTCATCGCCTCGGTGAAGCCATTCAGCCCGCGCTTGGTTGCGGCGTAGAGAGTCATCATCGGCAGGTAATCAAGGGTGATCTCGGAGGAGATGTTCATGATGTCGCCGCCGCCGGCCGCCCGCAGCAGCGGAATCGCTGCGCGCGTTGTGTAGATCGGTGCGACGAGGTTGGTGTTCACGGTGACAGCGATGTCCTCGTCGCTGGCCTCCTCGATGAGTCGGATCCGGCTCGCGCCGGCCGAGTTGACCAAGACGTCGACACGCCCGAATTGCACCGCCACCTGCTCGAAAGCGGCGCAGACCTCGGTGCTGCACGTGACGTCGGTGACGATTGGTACCGCATTGGCGCCGATGGTGGCGGCGATCTCGTCGAGCAGCAGCTTCCGACGTGCCAGTAGCACGACGGTGGCGCCCTCCTGCGCGAACCGCTGAGCAGTCGCCCTTCCGACGCCCATCGAGGCTCCGGATACCACAACGACCTTGCCGTCCATGCTGCGCGACATTGCCAGCCTCGATTCCTCATACTCCGAGATGACGAAATGCGCCCACAGACTGCCGCGCTGGTGCTCTGCTATATTGCTTGATACGCACATGCGGTTCTACCATGACGCGCATATGATAATCATAATCGGGCCCGGGACAGCGTGCGGGCGATTATTCGGAGGGAGTCCGTTGTGCCCACACGTGTCACGGGCAAGGAGGCCAAGGAGTGGGCGGTCGAGCACTTATGGGGCAACTGCAGCTCGCTCTACACGCCTTTCTCCGGTTTGGATGGCGATGACATCGACTACGCAGCCCTACGCGCGCTGGTGCGTCATTGCCTGCTGGATCTGGATCAGGACGGGATTTGGCTGACCGGCGGCATCGGCGAGTTCTGGTCGCTGACCACCGACGAGCTCAAAGAGGTCGTACGGGTGGCCGTCGAGGAGGCGCGCACGGTCAAGCCCCAGGCTCTCGTGCAGGTGATGTCGAGCACGGACACCGCTAAGCAGTGCGTTGAGCTGACCCTGCACGCCCAGGACCTCGGCGTCGACATCTGCTACATCCTCACGCCCTACTTCGAGTGCTCCGGCAAGCCCGGAGTGCTGGAGTATCTGCGCTATGTCGCCGACCGCACCGACATGCCGTTGGGGTTCTTCAACTCCCATTCCACCGGCCTGGTGTTGACCCCGGCAGAGTGTGCCGAGTTGTACCACGAGATCCCGGCGTTGTGTGGGCTGAAGAACGGGCTGCTGGACGCCCAGCACAGCCTAGAGGTCCACAAGCTGGCGCCGGAGATGGTGCTGTGGGAGGCGGACGACGAGGCCGGCATCCGGCTGGGCATACCCCATCCCGGGGCGCTGGGTTCGGCGCTGTATCTGTACGAAAAGCCCGGACTCAGGCTGTTTTCTGAGTGGCGTGCTCTTCTGGTGGCCGGGGACTTCGAACGGGCCGAGAAGTTCGCCGCCGAGACCGGACTGGCGGATATGAAGGCCGCCAGCCGCCGCTACCAGGCGCACCCGGCACGGCCGGGCGTGTTCACGCACTGGGGCGCGGGGTTCAAGTTCGGTGCCAGCCTGCTCGGCCTGCCGGTGGGCGACTACCCACATTCACGGCCACCGCAGACCGCGTTCCCCGACGAGCTCAAGGGCCCGATTCGAAACGCCTATGCCGCGTCCGGGTTCGTCAAGTCCTGAGAAACGGAGCGTTGCCGTGCAGGTGCACGATTTCCGCGCTGGGTGGACCATCCCACGGCTGGTTGAGCTGTGAGCAACGACGAGCGTTCCGCAGCGCTCGCCGATCCCGCTGTGCGTGTGACGCGCGACGGGCCGGTGGCGTTGGTGATGCTTGCCCGGGCGGCGAAGTCCAACGCGATGGATGGCGAGGTCACCTACGCACTACTGGACGCCGTGCGGTCGCTCGCCCAGAGCGGCGACGTACGCGCAATGGTGCTCACCGGCGACGGTACGGCGTTCAGCGCTGGCGGCGACATCCAAACAATCCGAGAGATGGCCGCGGACAGGGAAGTTCGCGACGCGCTCCTCGACGCGCACCAGGAGCTGTTCTGGGCCATGAACAGGCTGCCGTTCGCGAGCGTCGCGGCGGTCAACGGCGCCGCAGTCGGGGCAGGTGTCACCATCGCGCTGCTGTGCGACCTGGTTGTCATGGCACAAGACGCTTTTCTGTCCGACCCGCGCGTCGCACTCGGCCTGCTCGACGGCGCGGGCGGAATTGTGTTGTGGCCGTTGCTGACCAGTCTCTCTTCGGCAAAGGAGCACCTCTTGCTCGGCGATCGGGTTCCGAGCGCCGAAGCCCACCGGCTCGGCCTGGCCAACCGCGTCGTTCCCACCGGAGAAACCGTGGCAGCGGCCCTCGACCTGGCCCACCGGCTGGCGGCCCTACCGCAGCGCGCGGTGCGGGAAGCGCGGCGCTTGCTGAACTCGCACATCGAGCGGGCGGCCCCGGTGCTGTCCGAGTGCGGACGGGCTGAGAGCGAATGCTTCGAGACGCACGAGCACCGTGCCGCGCTTGACCGGTTGAGCATGCAACTTGCCGCGAGACCCCCAAGGGAGTCCTAGTGGTCGCACGTAACCGTGTCGCGCTGGTCACCGGAGGCACCCGCGGGATCGGGCGCGCCGTTACCGAGAGGCTGACCGATTCCGGGGTCGATGTGGCCGCCGGATATACCACTGATTGCGTTGCAGCACAATCGGTCCGGGACCGATGCGAGAAGGGCGGTGCCCGGGTGACCCTGCACCGGGTGGACGTGGGCGACCCGGATTCCTGTCGGCGCCTGGTTGACGAGGTCTTGGACCAGCATGGGCACCTCGACTACCTCGTCAACAATGCCGGCACGGTCACCGAGCAGCGCTACGGCGACATTACGACTGACGACTGGCAGCGGCACCTGGCGGTCAACCTCTCGGCCGCGTTCTTCCTGTCGCAGGCGGCTATGGGCACCATGATTGAGCGCCGCTTCGGGCGCATCGTCAACATCGGCTCGGTGTCCGCCACGATGGGAAGCCCAGTGCAGATCCCGTATGCCGCGGCCAAATCGGGGCTCATCGGGTTGACGCGGTCGACAGCACGTGTCGTCGCACGAAAAGGAATAACGGTCAACTGCGTGATTCCGGGCAGCTTCGACACCGATCTGTCGCAGGGACTGGCCGTTACGTCCCGCGACGTCGTGACGTCGATGATCCCGCTCGGCCGCTGGGGGCGGCCCGAAGAACTTGCGCACGCGGTCAGTTTCCTGCTCGACGACCTGGCCTCCTACGTCACCGGGGCGGTCCTGACCGTGGACGGCGGAATGAGCATGGGCGGATGACCCCGACGCCGTTGACGGCCGCGCGCATCCTCGCCCCCGGTGTACCGGAGGACCGGCGGGACGAGTACCGGAGGCTGGGCTACGTCAGCGATATGACCATGAGCTCGTCGGTCGAACGTGCCGCCCGGTTATGGGGCTCCCGCCCGGCGGTGGCCGAGGCAGGCGTGCAGATGACGCACCGCGAGCTGCTGGGGCTCGTCGAGCGCGCCGCGGCGTGGCTGAGTGGGGTCGGAATTCGACCGGGCGACGTCGTATGTTGGCAGACACCGAACTGGTGGGAGGCCCATCTGCTCGGGCTGGCCGTCTGGCACGTTGGCGCGGTGAGCGCCCCGATCGCTCCGTTCTACCGGGAGCATGAGTTGCGTCAGGTGATCGAGGAGGTGCGGCCGGCGGCCGTCATTTCGGCCGAGTCGTTCCGCGGTTTCAAGCACGCGGAGGCCTTCGAGGACATGCTCGCCGAGAACGGCCTGGGCGCGATTCCGCGGATCCTGCTGCGTGGATCGCGTTGCGGCTGGACGCCGTTCGGTGACGTGGTGTGGCACCCTCGACGCTTACCGTCTGCCAAAGTCGGAGCGGACGAGCCTTGTCTGGTGCTGTTCACCTCCGGCACCACGTCGCGCGCCAAGGCCGCCGTGCACTCGTCGCGCACCTTGTTGGCCGAAACCCGGCAGCTCGCTGATGCGTGGGGGCTGCGCTGGGACGATGTCGCCTACATGGCCGCCCCGCTGCAACACATCACTGGACTGCTCAACGCAATGACGATTCCATTGCTGGTGGGGGCCTGCGCGGTGCTCGCCGAGCGGTGGGAACCTGGCCAGGCGGTCCAGGACATGATGGCCCATCAGGTGACCTACTCGGCCGGTGCGACGGTGTTCCTGCAGGAGCTGGCCGACGCCGCCAGAGATGCTCGGATCCGGTTGCCGCTGAGGATGTTTGCCTGTGGGGGAGCCTCGGTGCCGCGCGCGGTGATGGAGCGCAGCGAGGAGCAGGGTATCCCCGCGGCACGGGTATACGGCATGACCGAGCTGCCGACCGTGACGATCATGAACGGTGTGGACCCTTTTGATCTGCGCGCGACGACCGATGGCGCCGTGGCACCCGGGGTCGAGGTGCGAGTCCTCGGCGACGACGGTCGATCGCTGCCAACGGGTTTGGCGGGCGAGCTTGCGGTGCGGGGACCTGAGCGGATGGTCGGCTATCTGGAGCCCGCGGCCAATCGGGCCGCACTCGACGACGACGGCTGGTTTCGGACCGGCGATGTCGGCGTCCTCGACGGCGCCGGATTCCTCACGATCACCGGCCGAATCAAAGACGTCATCAATCGCGGTGGTGAGAAATTCTCCGCGCGAGACATCGAGGACCTCCTCGTGGCGCACCCGTCAGTGCGCCAGGCCGCCGTTGTCGCCGGCCCCGACGCAAGGTTCGGTGAGGTGCCGGTCGCCTTCGTCGTGCTCCACGGCGGCCGGCAGTCCTCGGTCAGCGAACTGGCCGCACACCTGCACGCTGCCGGCCTGGCCCGCCAGAAGTACCCGACCGCATGGCATTTCGTGGATTCCCTGCCGATGACACCATCTGGCAAGGTCAAGAAATTCGAGCTGGCCGCCACCGCGGCCGCGGATTCGGCACCGGCGCGGTCCATACCCGGGGCGGATCGCTCGTTGCGTCGTTCGCTCAGGAGAGCGTGATCAGACCCTTCGCGTAAAAGGAGAAACCAATGGCAGGAGAACACTTCGTTCGGTACGAGACGGACGGGCCGGTGGCGGTGATTACCCTGGACCGGCCGCAGGCCGCAAACGCGCAGACGCCGGGCATTCTCAAAGACCTCGACGACGCCTGGCGGCGCGCCGACGAAGACCCGGATGTGCGGGTGATCGTGTTCACCACGACCGGTAAACATTTCTCGGCCGGCCACGACATGTCTGGCAGCGATCCATCTGCCAACGGCCGCAGCCTTCGTCCCAAACGTGCCGACGATGGAAAGCTGGTAGCCGAGGATTACTACGACTGGGAGACCCGGGGCTACCTGGAATACGCCAGGCGCTGGCGTGACATCCCGAAACCCACGATCGCGGCCGTGCAGGGCAAGTGCATCGCCGCGGGGCTAATGTTGTGCTGGCCGTGTGACCTCATCGTGGCAGCCGACAATGCTCAATTCTCCGACCCGGTCGCGCTGATGGGCATCATGGGCGTCGAATATCATGCTCACACTTGGGAACTCGGCCCCCGCAAGGCCAAGGAGATGCTATTTACCCAGGATTCGGTGAGCGCCCAGGAGGCATTGCGGACCGGGATGGTAAACCATGTGGTGCCGGCGGAAGAGCTTCGCGAATTCGCCCTGCGGCTCGCGCAGCGGATCGCGCGGACCGACCCATGGGCGTTGCGCATGGCCAAGCGAGCGGTCAATCACACACTCGACACGATGGGCTTCTCCAACGCGATCGAATCGTGTTTTGATATGCACCACCTCGGCCATGCGCGTGCGCTCGCGGCCACCGCCGGCAGGACCGTCGTGATGGCGGACTTAGACCGGATGAAATCCGCCGGCCGCTCTGATTCATGAGCCTTACGTGTGGAATTCGTGCGCCGGGCCCCGATCAGATCGCCAACGGGTCAGTCGCCGGTCAGGACCCGCACGAGTCCTTGGCGGTCGACTTTGCCAGTGGGAAGCATGGGCAGATCGTCCTCGGCGACAAGGCGAATGACCATGGGAACCTTGAACGTCGACAGGTTGCGCCGAGCGTGGGCAACGATGGTCTCGACCGACAACCGCGCCCCGGTCGCGGGCACGACGGCGGCCCCAACCACCTGTCCGCGGATCGGGTGTGGCAAGGCGACCACGAAGCTGTGCAGGACTTCGGGCATCGAATCCAACACGGACTCGACCTCCGCCGGCGACACGTTGGATCCCGCGGTCTTGATGAGGGTGCTTGCGCGGCCGGTGAAGTGCAGATGGCCGGCCTCGTCGAACCACCCCCGGTCACCGGTGGCATACCAGCCGTCGGGGCCGAACACCTGGTGGCGTTCCTGCTTGTAGATACCGTTCATCACGATGGGGCCGCGAACGTGTATTTCGCCCTCTTGGCCGTCGGGTGCCTCGGCGCCGGAGGCGGGGTCGACGATCCGGTGCTGCACCACCCCAGGTAGCGGAATCCCGAAAGAGCCACGCAGTTCCGGTGGTAGCGGGGTGTCGGGCACCTCGACCATCGTGTGTGGGCCGCCGGTCTCAGTCATGCCCAGCAGGTTGGGTGCGAGGTCGGGCTCGCGTGGCCGCCGGTCGGGCGGCAACGCCTCGAGCATGGTGCCGCCTCGTACACTCGACAGGTCGCGCTTGGCGAAGTCGGGATGGTCGGCCATGGCCTGGCTTGCCTGGGCCCAGCATGAGATGAACGTCGCCCGTTCCCGTTCCAGCAGCGCCAGCGTGCTGCCCGCCTCGAATACGTCTTGCGCGAGGATGGTTGCCCCCGTCGAGAGTGCTTGCAGCACAACCATCGTCAGGCCGCCCACCCAGAAGAACGGCATCGGCGAATAGATGCGGTCGGTCGAGGTGATACCGCGATGGCGGGCCAGAATGTAGGCGTGGCGGACCAGGCTGCCGTGCGTGTGCACCACGGACTTCGGCTGGGCCGTCGTACCGGATGTGGTGACCACCACGAGGTCATCTGCGGGCCGCACCTCGCCTTGAGCCGAAGATGCCAGCGACACAACCGATTCCGCCCGCGGCCACGGCGCCGCCCAGGAGCGATCGCAGTCCGGCCAGACGTGTATCCGCCGCAGGTAGGGCGCAGCCGGCGCGGCGATGGTGGTTCCACCGTCGCTGAGGCCTGGCAGTGCGTCCTGGATGCGCTCGACGAGGTCGTGGCCGGCGATCGACCGGCCCATGAGCACGAACTGCACATCGGTGTGCCGCAACAGCCGCACGAGTTCCTCGCTAGGTGCGAAGGTTGACAGGGGAACGGTGAGTGCGCCGATGCGTGCGGCTGCCAGCCACGAGATGAGCCACTGGGCGCAGTTCGGGAACAGAATGCCGACCCGGGTCCCTTTGCCGACGCCGGAGGCCAGCAGGGCGTCGGCCAACTGCAGCGACGCGGTGTCTGCCTCGGCGAAAGTCAGTCGTTCGTTGTCGGTGACGAGGAACTCGCCGTATGGTTCGGCGCGCCTCGATTGGAGGAGCTCGGGGATGCTGGTAGGCGTGCCGGTCGGCGTCGAATCGTGCGCCGCCGCAAGGGCGCTGGCCATCAGCCCACGTGGACGGGTATTTGCGAGTAGCCGGCGACGTTGGACATGGTGACCCGGCGCAGGCCGTCGGTGTCAACATCAAATCGCGGCCAGCGTCGACGGAGGTGTTGGAAGGCGACCCGGGTCTCGAGTCGGGCGAGCCAGGAGCCCAGGCAACTGTGCGAGCCGTACCCGAACGCCAGCGTGGTTGTCCCGCCTCGCCGGATGTCGAACGCGTCGGGCTGGTCGTAGGCCCGCGGATCACGGGTCGCGGCGCCCGTCACCAACAGCGCGGGGGAGCCCGCGGGAATCGTCCTGCCGTGCAGCGTGACGTCGCGGGTGGCGAAACGCCCCTGATACTGCGATGGCGGGTTAAGCCGCAGCATCTCCTCGATTGCGCCAGGAATCAGTGCGGGATCGGCGAGGACAAATTCCCATTGCTCGGGATTGTGGTGAAAGGCCATCACACCGTTGCCCACCAGCTTGGTGACGGTCTCACTTCCCGCCGCGGCCAGAAGCACTGAGAACGTGGCGATGTCGTCGTCACTGAGCCGGTGCGTCACCCCCGCGTCATCCTCATAGGTCGCCGTGACCAGTCGGCTAATGATCAGGTCGTCGGGGTGACTGCGCTTCTCGCGGGCCAGTTCCAGGAAATACTTGCCCATCGCCATCGAATCGGCCACGCCACTTTCGGTGGCGAACGGGTTGTTCTCCTCCCGGTGCAGGAATCCGTCAGTCCACAAACGGATCTGCTGTCGTTCCCCGGCTGGAACACCGAGCATCGAAGAGATGATCTCCACGGGGAACAGGGCGGCGAATTCGGCCACGATATCGAAGTTCTGCCTATCCTTCAGCGCGTCGATGTAGGAGGTCACTACCTCCACCACGAGCGGCTCCAAATTGGCGATCGCCGCCTTGGTGAACACTTGCCGGACCAACTTGCGCAGCCGCTCGTGCTCCGGGGGGTCCATGATGATCAACATGTTGGTGTTCAACCGTTGTCGCATCGACAGCCCGTCCAAGGTCACCCCGTAAGCGCTGCTGAAAGTCTCCCAATCCCGATGCGCAGCAACAACATCCTCGTGGCGGGTCAGGGCGTAGAAGTCCCACCGTTCGCTGTAGTAGACGGGCGCCTCGTCCCGCATCCACCGGTAGGTCTCATAGGGATCGTCGAAGAACACATCCGAGTACGGGTTGAACTCTGCAGGGGCGCCGCCTTCTCGCGCTTTCGTAGCGGCGGGCGCAGCGTGATCGGTCGACATCTCAGGCGTCGACCCGCATCATGCTCGACAGCGTTCCGCCCATCACCATGGCGACTTCGTCGTCGCTCAGCTCTGGGTGACGCTCGGCGTAAGTGAGCGGATCCGCCAGACCTTCCGGATGGGGATAGTCGGAGCCGAAGAACAGGTGATCGATCGGCACCAGCTTCGCGAGCTCAGCCACGTTCTCCTCCCAGAAGGGATTGAAGTAGACGCACCGATGGATGGCTTCCAGTGGATTCTCGCTGTAGAGCTGCGGCATCTTCTTGCGGGTGTCGCTGAGGTTTTCCAGCAGCCGGGGAAGCCAGGTCGTTCCGTTCTCCACCATGCCGATTCGAAGTTCGGGAAATCGCGTCAACAGTCCGTGGCAGGCCAGCGCGGCGACCGCGTCCTCGGCCGGGTTGCGGGCCAGGGAATAGTACGAGCGGAACGGCGAAGGCTGGAACGGCCGAAACTCGCCGGAACCCTCCCACTCGTTGGCGTACCGGGAATACCCGCTGTCGGAGGCGTGCATGATGACCAGCACGCCGGTTTCGACGACGCGTTTCCAGAACGGGTCGAATTCGGGCAGCGCGAATGACCGCGGTCCGTGGAGCCCGGGTACCGGCGCCGGCCGGATGAGAATGGCGCGCGCGCCGCGCTCGACCACCCAGTTCAGCTCGTCGATCGCCCTCTCCACGATGGGCAAGGTGATGATGGGTGTGGTGAAGATTCGGCCCTTGTAGTCGAAACTCCAGGTCTCGTGTAACCACTGGTTCAGGCCGTGAATGATCGTGTGGGTCGCCTCGGGGTGCTCACGGAAACGTTCCTCCACCAGGCTCGCCAGCGTCGGGTACATCATCGACTTGTCGATGCCTTGTTCGTCCATCAGCGCCAGCCGGGGCGCCGGTTCACGCATCGCGGGCGTTGCCTCGATCGCCTTGCCCAGGATCTCGCGATGCGATTTGCCTTCCGGGTTGCCGTTGTGGAAGTAGTCCTCTTGGGCGCCCGGCGCGGCGACCTTATCGAAGGTCGGGTTCGGGATGTACTCGCTGATCTGTCCCAGGGTGGCGATCTTGGTGCGGCCGTCCACCTCGACATAGCGGATCGCGCCGTGATACTCCGGCGGCAGGAACTTGGTCAGCGCATCCCGTGTTTCGTACATGTGGTTGTCACCGTCGAAGACGGGAAATCCCAGCTTCGGTGTCATAGAACCCCTCCTCGGCGTGTCCCCAGTCGTATGCGTCAGACTCTAACATTGAGTGCGTATGAAGAGAACATGCTGTTACTTTTATGCATGTATTAACTTCACCGGAGTAATGTTCTCGCTACGGCGCGAGACGTGAGAGGAGCCCGAGTTGGATCTGCGTCTGAGTGATGAGCAGCGGGCGGTTCGCGAGACGTTTGCTGCCCTGTTCCGCAAGGAGTCGACACCGCAGCGAGTTCGGATGGCCGAGTCGACCGGCCTGGATAGGGCCTTGTGGCAGAGCTACGCCCAGGTTGAGGCGTTGGGGATCGGCATCCCGTCAGAGCACGGCGGCGCGGACGGCGGCTTGTTGGAATTGGCGCTGATCGCTAAGGAGGCAGGCCGTCGTTTGGCTCCGATTCCGGTTGCCGAGACCGCGGCCGCGGCCCGGCTGCTTGGTCGCCTCGGCGAAAAAGAGCTGTTGGGTCCCGTGTTGACCGGATCGAACATCGTGTCGCTGGTAGCGGGCAGGCGACCCGTGCGCGACCAACTTCTCGTCGACGGAGCGATCGCCGACGCTGTGCTGGCATTCGACGGTGAATCTGTGCGTTACGTGACCCGACCGGACGGGCAGCCGACGATCCCGCACCGCAACCTCGGTGGCCTGCCTCTGGCGCGATGGGACGCTGACGCTGAAGCCACCGGCCGTTCGCTCGCCGAAGGCGAGCCTGCGCGGGCCGAGTTCGCGAGGGCCCTTGACGACGTCCGTGTGCTTCGCGCGGCCGCGCTGATCGGGCTGGCCGAGGAAGCTGTGCAGATCGGGTCCGAGTACGCCAAAGTGCGGATGGCGTTCGGCCAACCGATCGGGATGTATCAGGCCGTTGCGCATCCTTTCGCGGACATCCTGGGCGCCCTTGACGGCGCACAACTTTTGGTCCAGAAGGCGTGTTGGGCGTTGGACAGCGAACATGACGACGGGCCCGCGCTTGCCTCGATGGCCTTTGTCTTTGCCGCCGAAACGGCGTATCAGGCCAGTCAGCACAGCCTCCACGTGCACGGCGGATACGGCTTCACCGAGGAGTACGACATTCAGCTCTATTACCGACGGGCCAAGGCTTGGACGGTGGCGTTCGCTGATCCCAGGCGTGAGCTTCTCGTCCTCGCCGATAGACGCTTCGGTCCCGCTCTCCCGGGAGGTCGCTGAGCGAATGGATTTCACCGAACCCGCGAACTGGAGCCGCATCCGAAGCGATGCCGAGGCATTCATCGCTGAGCACGTCACCCGCGAGGTGATCGAGAACGAGCGTCGAACCGGAGACGGCGTCGACCGGACGCTGACGCGCGAGCTCGGTGCGCGCGGTTGGGTCGCGCCGACCTGGCCGGTCGAGGAAGGCGGCGCCGGCCTCGACCACTTCGAGGCGTCAGTGCTGTTGGACACCCTGCGCAAGGGCGGCGTCCCGACGATCGGACCCGGCACGACGATGCTGCCGGCGAACGCGATCAAGGCCACGGGCTCCGAAGAACTCAAGGCCAGGATCCTGCCGGGCGTCGCCGCCGGTGAGACTCTGATCTGCCTGGGCTACACCGAACCGGCCGGCGGATCAGATGTCTTCGCCTGCGCGACGCGCGCTGAGCGCAACGGCGACGAGTGGATTGTCAACGGACAGAAGATCTTCACTACCTTTGCCCACGTTGCTGACTACTGCTTCCTGCTTACTCGGTCGCAGCCAGCTTCGGCGGGCACCCGTGGTCTGACCATGCTGCTGGTACCGCTGGATACACCCGGCATCGAGATCCGGGCGGTGCACACCATGGGCTACGAACGCACGAACGTCGTGTTCTACAACGACGTACGGGTCGCGGACACCAACCGAATCGGTGAGGCATACCAGGGCTTTTCGGTGATGCGAGCCGCCCTCGAAGCAGAGCAGAACATCGCACCGAGCGCGCGAACAAGGTCGATCGCAGCAGATGCGCTCGAGTTCGCCCGCACGCAACCCGGGCCAGACGGCGCCCCCTTGATCAGCGACCACCTCGTCCGGGAGCGCCTGGCGCGAATGGCGATGGAAGCCGAGGTCGCTGACCTGCTCGGGCTGCGTGTCGCGTTCTTGGATGCCGAGGGCGAGAAACCGGGGCCGGTGTCGGCTTTGTTCGGCCCGGAAAGTTATGTCCGTGCCTCGGCCGCCGCGATCGACATCGCAGGAATGTCGGGACTGCTCGACTGGACGGACCCTGAGGCTCCCGTCGACGGCAGCATGGACGCGCATTATCGCAGCGCGGTCGCGACGACGATCTATGGCGGTTCCAGCGAAGTGCTCCGCAGCCTGATCGTCGAGAATCGGCTTGGCCTGCCGCGCAGTCGTCCACGGCGTTAACGTGCTTTGTATCAGCGGAACTGGCGGGCCAGCCAATCGGCGCTGTCACGCGCGGCACAACTGACTACCGCACAGTCGGCGAACATATCGAAGCCGTGCACCGCCCCGGCGTAGACATGAAGCTCGGTCAAGACATCGGCTCGGCACAGCCTTGCGGCGAAGTCGATCGCCTCGTCGCGCAGGCAGTCGGCGGTGCCCACGGTGATGAATGTTGGTGGTAGTCCAGCCAACTCGACCGCCCGGGCCGGCGCCGCGTCCGGTGGCACATGGTCGGTTCCGCAGCGGTCGCCCAGGTAGGCGCGCCAGCCGAAAGCGTTGGATTCGCGACTCCAGAGTGGGAGTCCGGCCAGCTTGCTGGAGGGCGTATTCATGCGGTCATCGAGCATCGGGTATTCCAGGTATTGGAATGTCGGTGGGTTGTCGGTCCTGTCGCGCCAACGCAGCGCCAAAGCTGCGGCCAGTCCACCACCGGCGCTACGCCCCCCGACGCCGATGCGGTGCGGATCGAGCCGCAGCTCGGCCGCGTGATCAACGATGTAGCGCAACCCTTGGTCGCAATCCTCGATCGCCGCGGGGTAGGGCGCTTCGGGGGCCAATCGGTACTCGACGCTGATGCAGACGCACGAGAGCGAGCGGCACCATGCGCGTAGCCGGGCATCGTCCATGAAGCGGTTGCCGATCACCGTGCCGCCGCCGTGCATCCAGTACAGAACGGGTAGGTCGCCGACCGCATCGCGCGGGCGGAGCATGGTCATAGAGACTGCGCCGTCCGGTTCGGTCGACAGCTCGGTGTGATCGATGTCGGGCGCCGCGACGGGCGCGAACACCGCGTTCTGCCGCATCATCGGGACGGTCTCGTCCGAGAACACGAAGTCGGGCAGGTCGCGGACGGCTTCGCGGATTTCGGGGTCGAGTGCTTCTCGGCCGAACATGGCCATCAAGCGCCTCCCAGCATGTGCCTGGCCGCTCCGACGAGGCCACCGTCGACGCGGATGTCGCATCCGGAGATGAACGCCGCGCCATCGGATTCGAGGAAGGCGACGAGTGCGGCGATCTCGTCGGTGTAGCCGGGCAGCGG
This sequence comes from uncultured Actinomycetota bacterium, assembly GCA_963845595.1. Lineage (GTDB taxonomy): Bacteria > Actinomycetota > Actinomycetes > Mycobacteriales > Mycobacteriaceae > Mycobacterium. The sequence goes on along the minus strand of CAWJSU010000001.1, from coordinate 5,642 downwards.
GCGTTCAGGGCGTTTCACGGGCGTCAGCTCGATCATCTGCGGAATGATCGGCTGTCGCTCGAGTTCCATCCGGCCCATCGCAGTGTCGATCAGCCCCGGCGAGATCGTGACGACGCGCCCACCTTTCGCGCCCCAGGGTGTGGCCAGCCCCTCCGTCAGGCGCATCACCCCCCGCTTGGCCAGCACGTAAGCCGTTGCGCTGTCCATGGGTTGGCCCAGGGCCTGCTCAAGTGTGTTGAATAGTCCGTCGGCCAGCGGATCACAGAGCAACTTCTCGATGGCCGGGTCCACGTCGCTGTAGGCGGCGATCGAGCCGAACAGGATTGCCGAACTGCCGGGCTCCACCAAAGGGAACACCGCGTCAGTGACGCGCACGCTGCCGACGAGGTCCACCTCGATTACCGTCCGGGCGTCGGCCATCTCGGGCGAGACCCCCACTGTGTGCACGAGACATCGAAAACGTCCCGAGGCGCTTACTCGATCGGCGGCAGCGGCAACGTCGGCGGGTGACGTCACATCGCATAGCAGTGTCTCCACGCTCGCTCCTCGTGCGCTGAGCATGGACCGCGCTTTTTCGAGTTGCCCTTCGTCAACGTCGACAAGCAGCAATTGGCCCCGATCCGCGAGAGCGCACGCGCAAGCAAGACCCATTCCACCGGCGCCGCCGGTAATCACCAGCACGTCGTTGTCGGCCATGTCAGCGCCTCCCGATAGTAGTTAATTGGCTGCGCGTAACCATAGTATGATCATTGCATCTGACGCATATATGGTTCTACTCTTGAGATGCGATGCCTCTCAGAAAGAGATCACATGCTTCCCGAAGACGCAAGAATCATCTCCGTTGACGACCACGTCATCGAACATCCCCGGGTTTGGCTTGACCGGCTGCCCTCGAAGTACGCGGAAGTCGCGCCGCGCATCGTGAAGCTGCCCGACGGCAACGACACCTGGCTTTACGAAGGGCGGCAGTCGGGCAACTTTGCTCTTAATGCGGTCGCCGGTAAGCATCCGCGCGACTTCGGCATGGACCCGCGCAGCTACGACGACATGCTGCCCGGCTGCCACGATATCGAGGACCGCATCAAAGACATGGACATCGAGGGCACCTGGGCCCAGCTGTGCTTCCCGAACTTCGGCGGCTTCGCCGGCAGCACGTTTTACGCGGCCGAGGACAAGGACTTCGCGAAGCTGTGCATCAGCGCCTACAACGACTTCATCCTCGACGAGTGGTGTGCCTACGCCCCCGAGCGGCAGATCCCGTTGATCATGGTGCCGTTCTGGGACATCGACGCGTCGGTGGCCGAGATTGAACGCACCGTCGCCAAGGGCGCGAAGTCCGTGTCGTTCATCGAGGCGCCGCACAAGCTAGGTCTGCCGTCGTTCCACACCGAGCATTGGGATCCGATCCTGCGCATCTGCGAGGAAGCTGGACTCCCCCTGTCGATGCACTTCGGCTCCGGTGGCATGCCGCAGGGGCTCGCGCCGGACGGCGACATGTTCATCAGCATCGCGCTTTTCGGGCTGAACTCGATGATGGCGACCGTCGACCTGTTGATGTCCGACGTGTTCTATAAGTTCCCCGGCCTCAAGGTCGCGCTTTCCGAGGGCGGCATCGGCTGGATGCCGTATCTGCTGGAACGCATCGACTACTCCTGGGGCCGGCACAAGTACTGGTGCAACATCAACGCCGACAAGCTCCCCTCCGAGCTCTTCCGGGAGCACATCTACGGCTGTTTCATCTCCGACCAGTCGGGCATCGAGCAACGGCACCGCATCGGGATCGACAACATCATGTTCGAAAGCGACTATCCGCATTCGGATTCCAACTGGCCACACACCCGCAAGTTGCTCGCCGAGCACCTCGTCGATGTGCCGGACGACGAGGCCCGAAAGATCGTCGAGCTCAATGCCCGCACGCTATACCGGTTTTGGGACTGAGGCATGATCTTCGACCCGTTCAAGCCTGGACCACGCGACCAGCTGCCGCAGGTTCTCGCAGAACTGCGGGAGCGATTTCCGGTCTACCGCACCGAGTCTGACATCTGGGTGGTGTCGCGGTTCGACGATGTCAAGGCTGTGCAGTCGAACCCGCAGCAGTTTTCCTCGCGGCCCAACCCCTACGAGGGAGCCGCCCCGCCCGATGACGAAATGAAACCGGAAGTACTCGAGCGACTGATGGCGCTGGCCGCAGGCATCCCGGTGGACATGGCCGAAATGGCTTCCGCGAAGACCATCGCCGCAGCCGACCCGCCCCAGCACACTCGGATGCGCCGCATCGTCAGCAGGGGATTCACACCGCCGCGGATCAAGGAGATGGCGACCGCAATCGAGGAGATCGTCGAACGCTGTTTGGCCGGCATCGAAGACCGGCCCGCCTTCGACGTGGTGGAGCGCCTCGCCGTCCCGTTGCCCGTCGAAATGATCTGCCACATCCTCGGCATCGACCGCAGCCACTACAGCCAGGCGAAGCGTTGGTCGGACGCGTTCGCTGCGGCCGCGGGTGGGGTGTTCAGCAGCCCCGCTGAGCGAAACGAGTTGATGTTGAGCACCATTAAAGAGTTCAGCACCTACTTCGTGCCGTTGATCGAGGCCCGGCGCGTTGAGCCGAGAAGTGACCTGGTCAGTGCGATGGTCGCGGCCATCGACAACGAGTCGCTCAGCAACGTCGAAACGTTGATGGTGGCCATCACCATCATGGTCGCCGGCAACGAGACGACGACGAATCTCATCGGTAACACCGTGGTCGAACTGCTGGCCAACCCCGACCAGATCAAGCTGTTGCTCGACGATCCTGGACTGCTGCCCAACGCGGTTGACGAAGCCAATCGATTGACCTGCCCGATCCAATTTGCATTTCGCGAGGCGACCGAAGACAACGAGATCGCCGGCACGCCAATCTCCAAGGGCGCCATCATCGCGTTGCACATGGCCGCGGCCAACCGCGATCCGCGCCGCTTCGATGACCCCGACCGCTTCCTTATCAACCGGCCACCGGGCAAGAACCTGGCATTCGGGCACGGCATCCACTTCTGTCTGGGCGCTCACCTCGCCGGTCAGGAGGTGCGCGCCGCAATTGGGGGGTTACTTCCGTACCTCAAACGGCTCGAGATAGCCGGAGGGTTGGAGCGCAACCCGACTGCGCTGCTGAATGGCTGGCAAAAGGTTCAACTTGCGTGGGTCTAGGAAATTCGCACCTTGTCACGGCAGTGTCACTCGGCGGCACCACGCGGGCACCCGGTGACATGCCCTGACACCCTTACGGCAGGTCAGTGGACTGCACTACATCTGTCGAAATCTCGTGAACACCCGTCCTGCGGACTGTAAGTCCGCTCCGTCCAACGATTGGGTGCGCCCTCGACCGCATGGGGGGCTAGGTGCGGCGGCGGCCACATTCCTAGGAACCGGTCGGCGGAAAATAGTGCAAACCAAGCACCATACACGGCCTTACAGTGGTGTCATTTAGTACACGCGGGACCGAAGGAAAGTGACCGCTTTGGACGCGAACGCTGAGGATAGGTGGCTGAGCCGTCAGGAACTTGCTGACCGTTATTGCGTCCCTGCCAAGACGCCGGCCGAGTGGGCATCGAAAGGGACGGGTCCCCGCTATGCAAAGTTCGGCAAATAGGTCCGCTACCGGTTGAGCGACGTAATCGACTGGAAAAGCCGGCGATTCGCCAAGGACAAACGCAGTTCTGCCTGAATATGATTCAGCGATCATGACCAAGGTGAGTGTCGTCGCGTGAGGATGACCGTCAGATGGCCGGTAGACCACGCTCCGGATAGGGCAGCACGGCAAGATCAACCGCAAGTACCTCGGCGATGGGGTAAGGGAGACCCAGTGCCGCGTCTGCGACACAGACGGCGTGACCTGTAGGGTGCGGCGCGTCGGCCCGCCAGACGAATACGACCGACACGGCAAGCTCGCCAAGGATGCGCTCATGGAGGCCCTGGCGCAACGGCGTCCACCATCAGGTGGACCGGATCAGATCGGCCTCGACACGCCCGTGATGACGTTGGTGGAGGCCCACCTTGCTCGGCTGGCAGATGACGGACGCGCACCGGCCACCCAGGCGACATACCGCGTCGTGGCGGGGAAGCTGCGAGCCAAGCTTGGCGGGGTGCGAGTCGGGGAAGCCGCACCTGCCCGCATCGACACTGCGTTGCGGTCAATGAGCCACACTCATGGGCCGGTGATGGCTCGTCAGGCTAAGACCATCTTGCGCGGCGGCCTGCAGCTTGCGGTGCTGGCGAATGTCCTGGGCACCAACCCAGTTCGTGACGTGCAACAAATCAAGTCCAAGCGGCCACCGAAGGGCGCCCCGTCACTCACAGCCGAGCAGTTGCGCGATCTGTTGGTGAGGTTGCGAGCCTCCGAATACTGCCGAGAGCATGGCCTTGCCGACCCGTTCACGATCCTGGTCGCGACCGGGTTGAGGCGCTGCGAACTGCTGGGCCTGAGATGGGGTGACTTCAGAGGAAACAGCGGGAACGCTGGCGGTCACCGGCAAAGTGGTGCGGATCACGGGCAAGGGGCTGATGCGGGTGGACGAAACCAAGACCGCAGCCGGTCGCCGCACGATTGCCCTTCCCAGCTTCGCCATCGACGTACTGCGGCAACGACGCTCACTGCCTTACCTCGGCAAGCATCCGGTGATCATGTTCCCGTCCACGGCGGCAACATGGCGCGACCCGAACAACTTTGGCAGAGAGTGGCGCACCGTCCGCAAGGACCTGGGTGTGCCGGAGGTGACCACGCACAGCTTCCGGAAGACGCTCGCGACCCTCATCGACGAGGGTGGGCTGTCTGCACGCGTTGGGGCCGATCACCTTGGGCACTCCAAGGTCAGCATGACGCAGGACGTGTACATGAAAGGCTCGGGAATTGCATCAGATGGGCGCGTTTCCGCAGGTCGCCAGCTAAGCAGGGTTCGGGAATGGTGCCACGCCGCCAGCTCGACACGCCGCATCACCAGCGCTGCTTGAATCGCTAACCCGTTAGATGCATGATCCTTGCTTCAAAGGGTCGCATCGATTCGGGGTTGGAGGCGGGTATGGGACGAGCGGATCTGGCCGGTGCGGCGCATTTGGAGCTGGTTTCCGGGGTGGTGCAACTTCGCCCGGAGGACGCCACGGTGGAGGCGATGTTGCGTGGTTGGCGGGCCCTGCAGACCGCGCGCGGGCTGCAGGAAGAGACCGTCATGCCACGCGAGCGGTTGGTGCGCCGGTTCGTCGAGTTCACCAATGAGTATCCGTGGCACTGGCTGCCCGGCCATGTGGACGAGTGGACCCAATCGTTAACAGCCGAGGCGCATCTGGCGCCGTCGACGATCCGCGGCTACCAGACCGAGCTGCGGTTGTTTAGCGAGTATCTGTGCGACGCCCGTTACGGCTGGGTTGCATTGTGTGAGAAGCAGTTCGGACCGGGGAATCATCCTGTGCCGATCTGCCACGAGTGGAATACGATCGCGCACCTGAACGATTACGAGGGCCGCCCGGAGGCCCGCGCGTTCACGCGTGCGGAGATCCAGCGGTTCCTCGACTACGCCGACGAGCAGGTCGAGCGCGCTGTGCGGGCGAAACGCAAAGGCGCCCTCGCTGCCTATCGCGACGCGACAATCTTCAAGGTCATCTACGGCTGGGGT